>NZ_PHSO01000009.1 GCF_002870965.1 Tsuneonella flava | reverse complement strand
TAGGCTCAGGACCCATTACCGGCACCATTGAGGTTTGAAGCAAAATGGCTCAGCGCAAGAAAAAAGGGCGCAGGAATATGTCAATATTTCAAGTCCTTTTGACGCCGCGATGGGCCATTTTGGTCAAATCCCTTCGGGACGTCCAAATGGCTTCCATCTCAAGTCAAACCACCCTTGGAAAGGCGGATAGCCTTCCCGGCGGGCAGTTTGACTTGATATGTTCGCCATTTGGACGCCTCAACGGTGCCGGTAATGGGTCCTGAGCCTAACCACCGCGTAACGGGCCATTGCGTTCCCTTACTGGTTGTTCTGGCGACCGAGGAAGCGGGGAATCGAGAGCGATCCCGAATCCGCATCGTCGTCATCGTCCTCGGTATCGCGCGATCCTGCCGCGGGGCCGGAACCGCGCGAAAGGTTGGCCATCCGTTCGAACAGAGTGCTGCCACCTGTCTTTGCGCCTCCGGTGCCAGCACCAGCACCGCCGGGAGCCGCGCCACCACGGCTGGCGGGCGCAGTTCCGTCGGCACCACCATCGGCACCGCCGGACAGCAGACCGCGACGGCGGTTGTCTTCGGGCGGAGTGACCGGGGCATCGCGCTCGACCAGTCGGTCGGCATCGAGCAGCAGTTCGTCCTGTGCAGGAGGGGGGGCAGCATGGGAATCGCCACTGGCAGCGGGCGGCGGGCCCGGTTCTTCCGCCATCGCATTCCGCAGACCGGCGAGCGGATCGACGATGTCATCCACATCGTCCTGATACTCTTCGTCTTCCTGAGCCATTCCGCCCAGATCGAGCGGCTCTGCCTCCGGCTCAGGCGCCGGCGGAGTGGCTGCAACGGGTGCCGATGCAGGAACGGGTTCTGGCGCCGGGGCGACGTTGTCTTCCGGCAGATCGAGCACGGGCCGCTTGGGCGGACGTGCGCCGCCGAGCGAGAACGAACGGTTTTCGTCCGCACGGCTGACCTGACCGCCTTCGATCCCGGTCGCGACGACCGAAACGCGGATCTTGCCATCGAGATCGGGATTGAATGCCGAACCCCAGATGATGTTCGCGTCTTCGTCCACCAGTTCGCGGATATGGTTCGCGGCTTCGTCGACTTCGAGCAGCTTCATATCTTCGCCGCCGATGATCGAGATAATCACGCCCTTGGCCCCGGCCATGCTGACACCGTCGAGCAGCGGGTTGGCGATGGCGCGTTCGGCCGCTTCCAGCGCGCGGTTTTCGCCTTCGCCTTCGCCGGTGCCCATCATCGCCTTGCCCATTTCCTCCATCACCGAACGCACGTCGGCAAAGTCGAGGTTGATGAGGCCCGGCATGACCATCAGATCGGTGATCGAGCGAACACCCTGCTGCAGCACTTCGTCCGCAAGCTGGAACGCTTCCTTGAAGGTGGTTTCCGCCTTGGCGATCAGGAACAGGTTCTGGTTGGGGATGACGATCAGGGTATCGACATGCTTCTGCAGTTCTTCGATCCCGGCATCGGCCGCGCGCATCCGGCGCGTTCCTTCGAACAGAAACGGCTTGGTCACGACGCCGACGGTCAGCACACCCTTGCGCCGCGCCGCTTCCGCGATCACGGGCGCTGCGCCGGTGCCGGTGCCGCCGCCCATGCCCGCGGCGATGAAGCACATGTTCACGCCTTCGAGTGCGTCCTCGATTTCGGCCACGGTTTCTTCCGCCGCCGCCTTGCCCACTTCGGGCCGCGCGCCTGCGCCCAGCCCGCCGGTGATTTCCGGCCCAAGCTGAATGCGCGTCTGCGCGCCGGAAGATGCCAGTACCTGTGCGTCGGTATTGGCGACGATGAAATCGACACCTTCGATTTCAGCGGCGATCATGTTGGCGATAGCGTTGCCGCCTGCCCCGCCCACACCGATTACAGTGATTTTGGGACGCAGATCGTCGGTTGCAGGGGGGCCGATATTGATGCTCATTTCATTTCCCTCCAGAGGGCGGGCAGTCGTTGCAGTTATTGGTTCGAATTTGGCACAAAGCGATTCAGGCGTGCATCCCGCAGGGCACCTTATCCACAGCGCTTAACGGCTTAGTGACCATTATTCATGCGATAATTGACCATTTACCACATGTTGCTCCTTTAAAAGTACTCTTTCACCGCGCGAATGACACGCTGCACCACAGCAAGCCCGGAATAATTGCTGCTGATCTGGTAAGAAGAGCCCACCGAACGGATGTCCATCGGGTCTTCCGAAGCATAGAGGCACAGCCCGGCAAGCGTGGAAAACCCGGGGGTTGCGTTCGCTTCGCCCAGCCCGCGCAACGCAGGCGGCTTGCCCACCCGCACCGGGCGACCCAGCGCGCTTTGCATATATTCCGCGATCCCGGCCAGTTCGGCCCCGCCGCCGGTCACCACGACCTGGCCGCCTTTCGCACCGGCAAAGCCCATTTCCTTCAGCGCCTGATTGATCTGAGCGGTTAACTGGCCGAGCTGCCCGGTGATAACCGAAACCAGTTCGGCCCGCGGGATCGTGTTGCGATCGTCCGCGCCGGGCACTGGCGGTGCAGTGCCATCATCTTCGCCGGGGCCATTGACCGGGATCATATCCTTGTAATCGGCAGGCGAAGCGATGGCAGAGCCATAGCGGCACTTGAGCCGCTGCGCCTGAAACCGGCGAATGCCGAATGCGCTGGCGATGGTATCGGTGATGTCGCACGATCCGAAGGGGATCGCCGTCAGCCCGATCAGCATACCACCGGCATAGAGCGCTACGTTCGTCACATCGCCGCCGATTTCGATCAGCGCGGTGCCCAGCTCCCGCTCTTCCGGGCTGAGACATGCATAGCCTGCGGCAACCGGGGCGGCCACTACGCTGTGCACTTCAAGATGCGCGTTCTGGACCGCTTCGATCAGATTGCGGATCGGCGCGCCATCGGCCAGCATGACATGGATATCCACGCCCAGCCGCTCTGCATGAAGCCCCCGTGGATTGGCGACACCGTGCACCCCGTCCAGCGTATAATGCGCCGGCTGCGCGTGCAGCACACGGCGCGCATCGAACTGGATCGAATCCCGCGCGGCCACCAGCAGGTGTTCGATATCGTCTTCTTCGACGCGGCGCCCGCCGATATCGATTTCCACTTTCGCCACCCGGCTGCCCAGCCCGGCACCCGAACAGCCGACCCACACGCTTTCGATATTGGTTCCGGCGTTTTTCTCCGCCCGCTCAACCGCGTCGCGAATGGCATATGTCGCGGCAGCCATGTCCGTGACATAGCCGCGCTTGATCCCCTGACTGGCGCGATTGCCCGAACCGAGAACGATCATCTCCCCGGTTTCGGACTGCCCCATGATCATCGCGGAAATGCGGAACGATCCGACATTGACCGCACCGAACAGCTTGCTGATCCGCGGCAGGCCCATCACTCGCCCCCCTTGGTGTCGAGCGTAACATCGCCGGTGCGCCCCGGCACCCGCATGTAAATCCGTTCGGGCACGCGCATATCGAACGTCGCCACTTTGCCGCCCAGCAGGCGGTTCACACCATCGAGCCGGGCGAACGAAACCAGCGCGCCCGCGCTTTCATCTTCGCCATGCGGCAAAGCCAGCACCTGATCGGTTTTGAACGTCAGATTCCACCGGCGATTGCCGATCCATTCCGCCGCTGCCACCTGCGGCTTGATCGCAGGCGCGGTGTCGAGCAGCTTGCCTAGCGCAGCAACCTGTTTGGCGGCACCGGGGCCGGATACCTGCAACATGCCCTTGGCATTGGCGGGTTTGATCGGTTCGAGTTCGTGCCCGGTATTGTCGATCAGCACCAGCCGACCGGGTTTCCTGAGCACCGCCACCGGCACCCGTTCGACAACATCGATCCGCAGCGTATCGGGTAACTGGCGGCTGACCCGCGCATCGGCAACCCACGGCAGTTCGAGCATTTCCTGACGCAGCGACGCCAGATCGACCAGCGGCATCGGCCGGTCGCGCTCGCCCAGCGCGCGTTCGTACACCTTCAGCTCGTTCATCCGTTTGACGCCGGTGACAGTCACCCGGCGCACTTCGAACCCCGCGTCGGAGGCGACCGACGCGATCTGCGCCTGTGCCAGCGCGGGCAATCCGGCAAGGCTGGCAACAAACCATGCCAAAGCCACTGCGGCGCCCAGAATGATCGCCAGGAACACGCGGTGAAGCTGTTCCTCCGTAAACGGCAGCACAGCGACTGCTGCATCCATGAAGCCGGTTGTCTTTGCCTTCGCTTTGCGCGCGGTATTGGCGCGGCTGCGGGCAGCGGCGGCGCGGCGCACCCCCTGCCCCTTGCGCGCGATTTTCTCAGCCATCGGCGGTTCCCCCTTCGCCCGATGAATCCACACCCCGCATCGCTTCGGCTACGATCGCTTCCACCAGATCTTCGTAGCTCATCCCGCAATAGCGCGCCTGTTCGGGCACGAGGCTGAGCGGAGTCATCCCCGGCTGGGTATTGGTTTCCAGCACGAACAGGCCCGCTTCGCCGCGTTCGTCGTCCCAGCGGAAATCGGTGCGGCTGCATCCCTTGCAACCCAGCACTTCGTGCGCCTTCACCGCATAGGCCATGCACAGATCCGCGATTTCGGCAGGAATCTGCGCGGGACAGACATGCTCTGTCATGCCATCGGTGTACTTCGCGTCGAAGTCGTAGAAGCCCGATTTGGGCACCAGTTCGGTCACGGTCAGCGCGCGCGGGCCATCCGGCCCGTCGATCACCGCAGTGGTCAGTTCGCGCCCGCGAATATAGGGTTCGGCCAGCAGCCGGTCGAATTCCTGCCACGGCCCCGCCACATCGCGGCGGATGGGATTGCCATAATTGCTGGCGTCGGTGACGATGGCCACCCCGACGGAGCTGCCTTCGTTGACCGGTTTCAGCACATAAGGCCGCGCCAGCGGATCGGCGCGGTGCAGTTCCTCGCAATCGACGATCCGCCCGCCCGGCATCGGGATGCCGTGCGGCACCAGCGCCTGTTTGGTCAGTTCCTTGTCGATTGCGATCACCGAAGTTGCCAGCCCCGAATGGGTATAGGGGATACCCATCAGATCGAGCATACCCTGCACTGTGCCGTCTTCGCCCGGAACGCCATGCAGCGCGTTGAACACGACATCGGGCGCTGCCTCGGCAATGCGCGCGGCGACCTGCCGGTCCATATCGATCCGCGTCACGCGATGGCCGCGCGATTCCAGCGCATCGGCCACGCCTTCGCCGCTCATCAGCGATACCGGGCGTTCGTTGGCCCAGCCGCCCATCAGCACCGCGACGTGATATTTGCGTTCCATGTTCATGGCCGGCCCACCCGCTGAATTTCCCATTCCAGCGTAATGCCGGTTTCCGCATACACTTTGCGCCGCACGTCTTCGCCCAGCCCTTCGATATCGGCGCTGGTGGCGTTGCCGGTGTTGATCAGGAAATTGGTATGCTTCTCGCTCACTTGCGCGCCGCCCTTCGTCATCCCGCGACAACCCGCGGCATCGACCAGTTGCCAGGCTTTCTCGCCCGGCGGGTTCTTGAATGTCGATCCACCGGTCTTGGTCCGCAGCGGTTGCGATTGTTCGCGGGCATTGGCGATACGATCCATCTCCGCCCCGATTTCTTCAGGAATGCCCTCGCGCCCCTGAAACCGGGCGGATACCACCACTGCCCCATCGGGCAGAGCCGAGTGGCGATAGGTGTATTGCAGGTCCGCTGCGGGCAGCGTGACGAATTCCCCTTCGGGCAGAACGACATCGCAATCGACCAGCACGTCTGCCACTTCGCGGCCATAAGCGCCGCCGTTCATCCGCACGAACCCGCCGACCGTGCCGGGGATGCCGCGCAGGAATTCCACCCCCGCCACGCCCGCATCGCGCGCACGAGACGACACGAGAATGCCGCTGGCCCCGCCGCCGCATTCCAGCACCATGTCGCGCCGCGCATCGACCGTCGAGAATGCCTTGCCCAGCCGGATCACGACCCCCGGCACTCCGCCGTCGCGCACGATCAGGTTGGAACCGAGGCCCAGCGCCATCACCGGCATCGTGCCGTCGAGCCGGGCGAGAAATTCGCGCAGGTCTTCCAGATCGGCGGGTTCATACAGCCAGTCGGCATTGCCGCCGGTCTTGAACCACACCAGCGGTGCCAGCGGAGCGTTGGCGGTCAGTTTCCCGCGTAGCCCTTGCGCGTCGAACGGGGTGGTGACGGTTTCGTCCACTTCGGCGGTAGGTGCGCTGCCGTCATCGTGCATGGCCCAGTCGTCTGGCTGCCGCGTCATGCCGCCCGCTCCGCCGCGATGGCATCGGCAAGGCCCGCTGCCCAGCGAGTGATGTCCCCCGCGCCGAGGCAGACCACCAGATCGCCCGCCTGCGCTTCTTCGGCCAGAACTTTCGCCAGCTCGTCCCGATCCGCGACTTGCGCCGCCGAACGGTGGCCGTGCGATTTAAGGCCCGCGACCAGCGCGGCGGAATCGATCCCTTCGATCGGATCTTCGCCCGCTGCATAGACCGGCGTGGCATAGACCAGATCGGCTTCGTTGAAGGCGTTCTGGAATTCCTCCATCAGATCGCGCAGCCGGGTATAACGGTGGGGCTGCGCCACAGCGATCACCCGCCCTTCGCCTGCGCCGGTCACGCTTTCCCGCGCCGCGGCCAGCACAGCGCGGATTTCCACCGGATGGTGCGCGTAATCGTCGATCACTGTCGCGCCATCGACGGTGCCCACTTTCGTGAAGCGCCGCCGCACCCCGCCGAACTGCGCGAAACCGGTGCGGATCACATCGTCATCGCAATTCAGCTCCAGCGCGACCGCAATCGCCGCCAGCGCGTTCTGCACATTGTGCCTGCCCGGCATCGGCAGCCGGACATTTTCGATCACACGGTCTTCCGCCCCGCGCTGCCGCACTGTGACGTTGAAGACATTGCCGCCCGCTTCGGGCCGGACATCGGTGGCGCAAATATCGGCTTGCGGAGAGAACCCATAGGTCACCACACGCCGGTCACGCACTTTGCCGATCACTGCCTGCACTTCTGTGTGATCAATACAGAGCACTGCGGCTCCATAAAAGGGTACGTTATGGATAAATTCGACGAAAGCGCGGCGCACTCCGTCAAAATCTCCATAATGATCAAGGTGTTCCGGGTCTATATTAGTGACAACTGCGATGGTGCCATCCAGCCTCAGAAAGCTGCCATCGCTCTCGTCCGCCTCCACGACCATCCAGTCGCTGTCGCCCAGGCGCGCGTTCGAACCGTACTGCTCGATAATTCCGCCATTGATTACAGTGGGATCGACGTTCCCGGCATCCAACAGCGCGGCAACCATGCTGGTCGTGGTCGTCTTGCCATGGGTGCCAGCCACAGCGACGGTGTTCTTCAACCGCATCAATTCGGCCAGCATTTCCGCCCGCCGCACCACTGGGATGCGGTTTTCCAGCGCCGCAACTACTTCGGGATTCGTCCTTTTTACGGCGGTGGAGGTGACCACAACCGCTGCGCCTTCGACGTTTTCAGCGGCCTGCCCGATCTTCACTTCGATCCCACGCGCGCGCAACCGCTCAACACTCGGCCCTTCGGCGAGGTCGGAACCTTGCACTGAATAACCAAGGTTTTTCATCACTTCGGCGATGCCCGACATGCCGATCCCGCCGATGCCGACGAAATGGATCGTGCCGATGTCCGTACCCACGCCCTTCATACTACACTGTCCTTTGCCGCGCCCTGGCTGGCAGCTTCGCCTTGCGAAGCGCCGCGCGCATTGTTTGCGCCAACGCGAATTACATCCATTAAATCAACGCCGCCGAAGCTTTCGACGAGATCGGCCAGATCCTGCACCGCCTTGGGCCGCCCGCAATTCCATGCCGCATGGGCCGCGGTGGCCAGCGTCTCAGGATGTTGAGCCATAACCTGAATCTGCTTGGCGAGCTGCTTGGGCGTGAACCCCGCCTGCCGGATCATCCGCGCGCCGCCAGCCTTCACCAGTTCCTGCGTATTCGCCGCCTGATGATCGTCCGTCGCAATCGGCAGCGGGACGAGGATCGCCGGGCGACCCACCGCGGTCAGTTCGGCAATCGTCGATGCGCCTGCGCGCCCGATAAACAAATGCGCGTCTGCCAGTCGGGTGGCCATATCTTCGAAGTAAGTGCCCAGTTCCGCGGGGATATCGTGCCCGCGATAGCGCGCCCGCACCGCGTCGATGTCTTCCGGGCGGCACTGCTGCGTCACCTGCAAACGCTGCCGCAAGGCCGGTTGCAGCATCGCCAGCCCATCGGGCACGACTTCGCTCAACACCCGCGCACCCTGACTGCCGCCGGTCACCAGCACACGCAGGATGCCGTCTTCGGTGAAGGCGGGGAACGGCTGATCGCGTAGGCCCAGCACCTCGGCACGCACCGGATTGCCCACCAGATGGACTTTGTCCGCCAGCGAAGGCTTCAGCCGCTGCACATCGGGATAAGCGGTTGCGATAGCCTGCACTTTTCCGGCCAGCAGGCGATTGACCCGCCCCAGCACTGCGTTCTGTTCATGGATCACCGCCGGAATATCCGCCGCCACAGCGCCAAGCAGTGCAGGCAGCGAAGGATAGCCGCCGAAACCCACCACTGCCGAGGGCCCGAAGGTTTCGAACAGCTGCATCGCCATCCGCCGCCCGTCTAGCACCGCCTTGATACCGCCGGGCCAATGCAGCGGGTTCTTGCCGAAACGACCGGCAGGCAGAACATGCGCTGGCAGGAAGTCGGGTTTACCCGGCAGCTCCGCCCCGCGCTTGTCGGTCACCAGCGCGACGTGGTGGCCGCGCCGGTCAAGCTCCGCCGCCAATGCGAAGGCGGGGATGAGATGCCCGCCGGTGCCCCCGGCAGCGAGTACGAAATGGCGTGAAGCGCCGGTCATGGCCGGGTTCCCTTTGCGTTCTGACCCTGCATATTCTGTGTAATCAGATCTTTCAGTCCGGGTGTTCCCCGGTCGAGATAGGGGTTGCGCCGCGTCAGCGCCAACAGCAACCCGACCGCCAGACATACCGCAATGGTCGACGACCCGCCATAGCTGACCAACGGCAAAGTCATCCCTTTCGACGGGAATAATTGCAGGTTCACCAGAATATTGATGAACGCCTGTCCGCCGATCTGCGTCACCAGCCCGGCCCCTGCCAGCATCGAAAACAGATCGTCTTCATCCACCAGACGGGTCAGCACGCGGATCACGATGGCGAGATAGAGCACAACGATCAACGCACAGACCAGCAGGCCGAATTCTTCCCCGATCACCGAGAAGATATAGTCGGTATGCGCTTCCGGCAGCGTCATCTTGCGGACACCCAGCCACAACCCGCTGCCGGTCCAGCCCCCGGCCATCAGAGTACGCTGCGCCAGATCGACCTGATCGAAAGCGGTGCCGCCGCCGAAGAAGGAATCGATGCGATGGCGCGCATTATCGTACAGGAAATACGTCGCCGTCAGCAGCACCAGCCCCGCACCGGCCAGCATACCGACCCTCTGCAACTGGATGCCGGCGAGCAGGATGATAACGAACCACACGCCGCCAAACAGAATCGTGCCGCCCAGATCGGGCTGCATCATCATCAGCGCAGCGACCAGCCCCATGATACCGGTTATGATCGCCAGCACCGGCATGTCGGGATCGCGCATCCGCCAACTGACGATCCACGCCAGTAGTATCGCAAAACCGGGTTTGAGGAATTCCGACGGTTGAAACCCGATGCCGAGGTTGATCCAGCGTTTTGCGCCGTTCACCTCGCTACCGATCACAGGGACAAGCATCAGGAAAAACAGCATCGTAGCCGCCAGCACGATACCCACGCGGCGGGCATTGTTCCGGCTGAGGGTGGACGCGGCGAACATGACGATCAGCCCGACCGCCTGCCAGCGCACGTGCGCCCAATAGAAATAGAGATCGGGCAACGTGATCTTGGAGGTCGACAGACGATGCGCGCTGGCAGGGCTGGCCGCAGCAACGGCGGCAGTGCCGATCGCCATCATCGCAAGGATGAGAAACAGCAGCACCCGGTCGATCTCGCGCCACCAGATCTTGAGTTCGCCGATGCGCGTGGTGCGAAAGCGTGGCTCATTCGCGGGGCTTCTGCCCGCGCGCGGAATATATGGCTGGGACTGGCTCATGCCGCACCTCCCCGCCCACACGGATCATCGCCCTGCGTATCGCTTGTCAAAGCATCCACGAACTGGCGGAAGCGTTCGCCGCGCTGCTCGTAATCCTTGAACTGGTCGAAGCTGGCACAGGCAGGGCTGAACAGGACCACATCGCCCGGCCGCGCATTGGCGATGGCGCGGCTGACCGCTTCGCACAACATCTCCGCCCGTTCCACCTGAACCCGCCCGTCGAGCAATTCGGCAAAGCGCGGCCCTGCCTCGCCAATCGTGTACGCGACGGCGACATTGCCGACATGTGGCTCGCACGCACCCAGCCCATCTTCCTTGGGCAATCCGCCAACGATCCAGTGAATGCGCGGCCCGTTTGCCTCTGGCGGGTAGGCCGCCAGAGCGGGAGCGGTGGAATCGGTGTTGGTCGCTTTGCTGTCGTTGATGAACAGCACGCCGTTATGCGTGCCGGCCCGCTCCATGCGATGAGGCAGGCCTTTGAAGCTGCCGAGCGCTTCACCGATTTTTACATCGGCAACACCGAGACAGCGCGCGACAGCAATCGCCGCCTGTGCGTTTTGCAGATTGTGCGGGCCTTGCAGCGATGGCCAGTCGGTCTGTGCGCCGATCAGTTCGACATCGTCGATCGGGATGAAGACGTCTGTCTTTGCATTGCCGAGGACATCGAGCTCATCCTCGGCGGCAGATTCGACCACGGCATAATTGTCGGCCGACTGCATTTCAAACAGGCGTGCCTTGCTGGCGGCATAGGCGTCGAAACTCTCGTACCGATCAAGGTGATCGGGCGAAATGTTCAACAACACAGCTACATCGCAATCGAGGTTCTGCGTCAGATCGATCTGGTAACTCGACAGTTCGAGCACATAGACGCCACCTTCCGGCAACGGCTCCTGCCCCATGATCGGCAGGCCGATATTGCCGCCCATAGCGCTCGGCACACCAGCGGTTTGCAGGATGTGGTGGATCAGCGCGGTGGTCGTGCTCTTGCCGTTGGTGCCGGTGATGCCGACAATGCTGTGCGGCGGCAGATCGGCGCGCGCCTGCGCGAACAGTTCGATATCCCCGATAAGCGGCACCCCGAACTGAGCGGCCCGGCCAGCAATGGGGTGCGTGTTGAGCGGCACACCGGGCGACACCACGATAGCATCGAAGCCCGAAAGATCGATTTCCAGCGGATCGCCCATTTCGGCGCGCCCTTCCACCAGCGCGCGCGCATTTTCCTGCCGGTCCCACGCGACGACCTGCGCTCCGCTGGCCAGCAGCGCATCGACCGTCGCCAGACCCGACCGCGCAAGGCCGAGCACCGCGTAACGCTTACCCCGGAAGGCGGAAGACGTTATCACGCGCATCCCCCCGTCTGTGCCGGGGCGCACGGAGGGATATGATCCGCCCGTGTCATCGCAGCTTCAGTGTCGCCAGACCCAGCAGCGCAAGGACGATGGAAATGATCCAGAACCGGATCACGACAGTGGATTCTTTCCACCCCAACTGCTCGAAATGATGGTGTATCGGAGCCATGCGGAACACCCGCTTCCCGGTTCGCTTAAACCAGAACACCTGAATGATGACCGACAGCGCTTCGAATACGAACAGCCCGCCGACAATCGCCAGCACGATTTCATGATGGCTCGCCACAGCAATCGCGCCCAGCGCACCGCCCAATGCAAGGCTGCCGGTATCGCCCATGAACACCGCCGCCGGTGGGGCATTGAACCACAAAAACGCCAGCCCCGCGCCCATGATCGCCGCACAGAAAATCGCCAGTTCGCCCGCGCCGGGCACATGCGGAATGCCGAGATACGCGGAAAAGTCTTCGCGTCCTGCCAGATAAGCGATGATTGCGAAGGTGCCGGAAGCGATAATCACCGGCATTGTCGCCAGCCCGTCCAGCCCGTCGGTCAGGTTCACAGCGTTGCCTGCGCCAACAATCACCACAGCGGCAAACACATAATACGCCGGGCCAAGCGGAATCCCCGCCTGCATCATGAACGGCACGTAGAGCACGGTGTTGATCTGCCCGACGATGATCCACGACGCGATCCCTGCAACGATGAATTCGAGCAGAAGGCGGACCTTGCCCGATACGCCCTTGTGACTGGCCTTCGACACTTTGTCGTAATCGTCCATAAAACCGATTACGCCGAAACCGATAGTCACTGCGAAACAAGCCCATACGAACGGATTCCTCAGATCCATCCAAAGCAGCAGTGAAATCGTCAGCGAAATGAGGATCATCAGCCCGCCCATCGTGGGCGTACCACGCTTGGCAAGGTGCGTTTGCGGACCGTCTTCGCGGATCGGCTGCCCCTTACCCTGCCGCACCCGCAGCATATCGATGAAGCGCGGCCCGATCAGCAAGCCGATCATCAGAGCTGTAAGCAGGACGGCGCCCGAGCGAAATGTCTGGTAGCGTATGAGGTTAAGTACGCCCTCGAAATGCAACCATTCGGCAATCAGATAGAGCATCAGCCTTCCCGGCCCAGTGTCCCACGGTCGACGAAGTGAGCGACGACCCGCCCAAGCCCGACCGAATTCGAACCTTTGACGAGGACCGCGTCTCCAGCAGCAAGCCCGAATTCTTCGAGCGCGCCAATGGCTTCGCCTGGACCATCGCAATGCGCGAAGCCGAGTCCGGCGGCAAGCGGAGCGCCGCCCGGTTTCCCCAGTTCGCGTGCCAGCGCCGTCATCTCTTCACCAACCAGAACAACATAATCGACCTGCGCCTCCACCAGCGGTTCAGCCAGTTGCGTATGGAAACCGGGCCCGAAATCGCCCAGTTCTTTCATGCTGCCAAGAACGGCAATCCGGCGCGTAGCGGGTGTTTGCCCCAACTGGCGCAAAGTCGCTCGCATCGATGCAGGGTTCGCGTTGTAACTTTCGTCTATCAACAACGCGTAGCCACCCGGCGCAGCGATCCGGTGGCGCGCACCGCGCCCTTTCAGGCCACCCATTTCGGCCAGCGCAAGGCCGGCCGACCCCAGATCGCCGCCTGCCGCCTTAACCGCCGCCATCACCGCCAGCGCATTGGAAATCCAGTGATCCCCCGGCTCTGCCACGGTAAAGCACAGGCGCGTACCGCAAATATCCGCTGTCACCAGCGCGCCGCCATTGGCGCTGGGAATAGCGTCAAGCAATCGGGCATCGGCACTGGCGCTGCGGCCGAAGCCGATCACCGTCGCCCCTGCCGCCACGGCATGCGCTTTCAAACGCTCGAAATGCGGACTGTCAGCCGGAATGACCGCCGTGCCACCTGGCATCAGACCGCCAAATACCTCGCCCTTGGCATCGGCAATCGCCTCTTCACTGCCGAGGTTTTCGATATGCGCTGGCGCAATTGTCGTAACCACCGCGACATGCGGGCGCACCTGCACGGTCAGCGCAGCAATTTCGCCTGCGTGGTTCATCCCCATTTCGAAGATGCCAAACTGGCTGCGCCCCGGCATCCGCGCCAGACTGAGTGGGACGCCAACATGATTGTTGTAGCTCCGCACAGAGCGGTGCGCCGCCCCACGGCTGCTGCGGTCTAGCGCAGCGAAGATCGCTTCTTTCACGCCGGTCTTGCCGACAGAGCCTGTCACCGCGATCCGCAACGCATCCGCACGGTCGCGTGCTGCGGCTGCGAGAGATTCCAGCGCAGCGGTCGTGTCTTTCACCAGAATATGCGGCCAGTCGATCGGCTCACTCACCAGTGCGGCAGCGGCACCGTTGGCAAATGCCTTGGCCAGAAAGCGATGCCCGTCTGTCGTTTCACCTTTCAGCGCAACGAACAGATCGCCAGAGCGCACATCGCGGGAATCGATTTCTACCCCGGACACCTGAAACGCGCCGCTGGCCTTTCCGCCGGTCGCCGCTGCAATCGCATCGGCATCCCACAGCGCCAGCGCGAAACGGTCGCGTTTCTCTCGCGGCCATGACAGGATTGCGCGATTCACGCTCATGCCCCGGATCCCTGTCCAGCGGCGCATTCGCGCGCCACAGTTACATCGTCGAACGGCAATACGCGCATATCTTCCCCGGCTCCCACGATTTGCCCCTGTTCGTGACCTTTGCCTGCGACGAGGACAATGTCCCCGCTGCCCGCCATGTCGATGGCCGCGGCGATGGCCGCACGGCGATCTCCAATATCCTGCGCCCCGCTGGTGCCCGACATCACCGCGCGACGGATGTCCGCCGGATCTTCCCCGCGGGGGTTATCATCGGTAACAATCACAACATCTGCTTTCTGGCTAGCGACCCGGCCCATCTCGGCCCGTTTGCCCTTATCGCGATCTCCACCCGCTCCGAACACCACCAGAAGGCGTTTTTCCACGTGTGGGCGTAATGCGTCGATCGCAGCATCCAGCGCATCGGGGGTGTGGGCATAATCGACATAGACCGGCGCGCCTGCGCGATTGATCGCGGCTCGCTCCAGACGCCCGCGAACCGGCTGCAACCGCGAAAGAGCATCGAAGGTCGCCGCCGGATCGCCGCCGGTCGCGATCACAAGTCCAGCTGACACAAGCGCGTTGGCCGCCTGATAGGCACCGATCAATGGCAACACGACTTTGCGCTCAGCTCCATCGAATTCGAGATGCAGTTCCTGACCCAGTTCGGTGGGAGTGCGGGCGAGCAGGCGGATCCCCTCTGCCTGCTCGCCCACTGCCAGCACACGCAACCCCCGTGCGCGTGCGTGCTCTCCGGCGCGGGCGGACCAGCTATCCCCGCCCTGCCAGATAACGGCCGTGCCACTATCCATCACCACTTCGTCGAACAGCCGCATCTTGGCAGCGAAATATTCGTCCATCGTCGCGTGGTAATCGAGGTGATCGCGGCTGAAATTGGTGAAGGCACCGGCGGCGACCCGCAGGCCTTCGTTGCGATATTGCGACAGACCATGGCTCGACGCTTCGTAAGCGACATGCGAAACACCCTCGCGCGCCAGCCCGGTCATGTTGGACAGGAACGTGACGATATCGGGCGTAGTCAGCCCGGTGGAAACGCTCCCATCAGGGGTCGTAACCCCCAGAGTGCCAATCGATGCCGCACTGAACCCAGCCATACGCCACAACTGGCGGGTCATTTCCACGGTGGAGGTTTTGCCGTTTGTTCCCGTCACCGCGACAATGGCCTGCGGCACAGGCTGGAAGAAACGTGCAGCCAGCAAGGCAAATGCGCGGCGCGGGTTGTCGCTGGCAATATGCAGCGCTCCTTCCACCTTCGCTTCAGGCCGGGCGACCACAGCAACCGCACCGGCAGCAATTGCCGCGGGGATGAAGTCCTCCCCGTTGACTTTGGCACCCTGAAACGCGCCAAACACAGTGCCGCGCGCAACCTTGCGATTGTCGATGGCGAAACCCGTAACCGTCGCATCGACGTTGGCACTCAAGCCAGTATCGGCAAGGAGAGTCGCCAGCTTCATTCGCTTCCTCCGGTTTTGGGCACCAGCGGGGCGAGGTCCGACAGATCGACATCGCGCGTATTGTCGGGGTTGATGCCCAGCATAGGCCCGATACGCGGGACCAGTCGCCCGACAATCGGCGCAGCATTCCATGCGGCAGTGCGCTGGAAACTGCTGGCTGTCGTGCCCTTGGGTTCGTCGAGCATGGCGATCACGACATAGCGCGGACGATCCATCGGGAAGGCCGATGCAAAGGTCGAAACCACGGCGGTTTTACGATAGCCATGGGCACCCGGTTTTTCCGCCGAGCCTGTCTTGCCGCCCACTCGGAAGCCGGGTGCGTTAGCATTACGACCAGTGCCATAGACCGCAATCATCCGCAGCAGTTGACGCATCCGCGAGCTGGTGCTGGCCTTGAACACGCGGCGACCGCGCACAGCATGGCCCGGCTCCACCTTATACAGAGTTGCCGGGCGCCAGATCCCGCCGTTGACCAGCGCCGCATAGGCGCTGGCGAGGTGCAGCGGCGTTACTGCGATGCCGTGTCCGAAACCAACCGTCATCGTCCGCAAACGCGGCCACTTCTTGCCCGGCCAGATCGGGAAACCGCGCGCAGGTAGTTCAATAAACGGGCGTTCGTTCATCCCCAGATCGATCATCGTCTGGCGCAGACGTTCCGACCCCAGTTCATCGGCGATCCGGGCGGACACAGTGTTAGACGAATGGATCAGCGTTTCCGGCACGTTGAGCGTTGCGCCCATCGCGTGGCTGTCTTTGATCGTGAAACGCCCGACTTTGATTGGCGAGGCATCGTATTGCTTACCGAAATCGCGCACTACGCCCGCATCGATTGCACTGGCCACGGTGATCGGTTTGAATGTCGAACCCAGTTCGTAAACCTGATTGGTCACGCGGTTGAACATGTTGTCCACGCCCGCCTGATCGATCTTGTTGGGGTTGAATTCGGGCAACGAGGCAAGTGCGAGCACTTCCCCGGTATCGACATCGAGGACGATCCCGGCCGCGCCCTTCGCATCGACCGCGCGCATACCGCGATTCAGCTCATCTTCCAGCGCGCCCTGCACCCGTGCATCGACCGACAGCGCCACAGGCTTGCCCCGCTGTGCCGGATCGAGCAGTCGCTTATCGAGCACTTCTTCCATACCGACATGACCGTGGCCATTGGCCCCGACATAGCCGAGAACGTGTGCGCCCATCGACCCTTGCGGATAATGGCGTGAATTCTCTTTCGGCATTTCGAGTGCGAGCTCACCGATGGCGAGCACTTTGTTGGCTTCTTCCGGCAGGACACGGCGGCGCAAATATCCGGCACGCCCCGACGTCAGCTTCGCAGCCACTTCGCTTTCATCCATGTCGGGGAAAATCGACACCAGTTCCCGCGCCACTTCCTGCGGCGTTTTGACGAGCGGGCTGCCGCCATTAAGCGCAGCCGGGTTGTACCACAGCGCAAATGCCGGAAACGCGCGCGCCAGCGGCTGTCCGTTGCGGTCGGTGATCTCGCCTCGCGGCGGCAACAACGCTTCGCTGAGCGTTTCGGTTACTACCGACCGGTCGGCCAGCCCCAGAAACCCGATCCGCATCACCGCCGCCAGCGCTACAGCGCCGAACATCATTGCCACGACCAGTAAACGAATACGGGCGACAGTCAGGGACTGCCGCCGCATCGTCACCAGCCGGACCCGGCCAGACGAGATTGCCGTGCTGACCGTGAGTGCGTTCACCGCCCCCCCTCGGCCAATAGCTCGCCACCTTGCGCGAGCGCTGCGGCCAGCGCCCCTGACTCAACTCTGTTATGCACCGGCTTGCCCGTCAGCGGAGATACCATTTCCGGGTATTTCATCACCCGCCCCGCTTCGGGTGCCTGCGCCACCCGGATCGGAGATGGCGCATCGCGCGAAGGAACTTCACCCAGTGCCGCCAACTGACGCTCGCTTTCCAGATACTGATCGGCGCGCGGCGGTTCATAGCCGAAATCGACCGCGTTCCATTGCGCCAGCTGGTGCTGGCTGGCCCGCGTTTCGAATTCGGTTTCGAGGATCGTTTTTTCCTGTTGCAACGACACGATGCGGCGTTCAGCGAGGCGCACTTCGCTCTTCACCGAATTCACCTTGAACGTCAAAGCCATGAATGCAGAGAAACAGATTGCAAGGGTCACAGCCCATCCAATCTGACGCAAGCGACTACCGTTTACCATCATGCAGCCTCCCTGGTTGACGTTGCAGTGCGAACCGCGTGGCGCAGCGTTGCCGAGCGCGCGCGGGGGTTTCTGTCGAGTTCAGCGGTGCCGGGGCGGATCGCCTTCGACACGTTGCGAAATGTGGCTGGGGCCGTTTCGGCCTGCGGCAAGTGGCGCGATCCGGTGGCATTGGCGCCAGATGCATCGCGCAGGAACCGTTTGACGATGCGATCTTCCAGACTGTGAAAGCTGACCACAGCCAGCCGCCCACCTTCGCTCAGCAGCTCTTCCGCTCCGCTCAGCCCCTGCTCCAGTTCCGCCAGTTCGGCGTTCACATGGATACGCACCGCCTGAAAGCTGCGTGTGGCCGGGTCTTTCGGCGCGCCGGGCCGATAGCCGAGCGCCTTGCGAACCACGCGCGCTAGATCGCCCGTGGTTTTCAGCGGACGGGCAGCAACAATCGCGCGGGCGACGCGGCGGCTCTGGCGTTCTTCGCCATAATGATAAAGCACGTCGGCAATCTGCGCTTCATCGGCAGTATTCAGGAAATCGGCCGCGCTTTCGCCATCCTGCCCCATCCGCATGTCGAGCGGGCCGTCGGACGAGAAAGCAAAGCCGCGATCCGCCTGATCGAGCTGCATCGACGAAACGCCAATATCCATCACCACGCCATCGACGCGCGATATGCCCGCTTCGCGCATGGCCGCGACCATTTCCGAAAAACGGCGCGGGTGGAGAACGAGACGCGGTGGATTTTCCTCCGTCTCGCGCCACTTGCAACCCGCTGCAATCGCATCGGGATCGCGGTCAAACGCATGAACAATGGCGCCTGCATCGAGCAGGGCACGGGTATAACCGCCCGCACCGAACGTGGCATCGACGATCACGTCGCCCGGCTGCGGCGCCAGTGCGGCGATCACTTCGTCCAGCAGCACGGGAATGTGCGGGGCATCGGGGGACGGGAACACGCTCACTTGCCCTTCCCCTTGGCCATGAAGTCGGCACAGGCAGCCTTCGCGGCAGCCCACTCGTCACCCATCTTCATCAGTTCTTCGGGGTTCCAGATGGTGAACTGACGGCCACCGCCCTGAAAGAACAGCGCATCGCCGACATTGCCAAGCGTACGCAGATGTTCCGGCATCACGAAGCGGCCTGAATCGTCGAACGGCACGCGGGCGAAGCCGAACAATTGCGCCGCACGCGTATCGCGGTCGAAATCGAGGCCGTACTTGTCCTCTTCGCGGTCGAGCTGCGCTTCCAGCTCGGGCATGCGCGACAGGCCGAACCCGGTCAGGCAGTTGAACCGGGCATGTTTATCGAGGCACAGGACTTTCCCGTCGCTGGAAGCCTTCACTGCGTTGCGAAACAACGGAGGCAGGACAAAGCGATCCTTCTCGCCCATCGGCGAGAAGGCTTGTCCGCTGTAACCGTTGAAATCGTTCGACGCCAAGTTCCCCTGCCCCTCTGAGGAGGTACCCACCTCCGCGAACATGCCTCCCCCGTGACCGGCCGCGCATGCGAGGCCGGGTCGCGCCGCCCATCGGCAGCACGCAACACGAAACAGCATCTTCGATGGAAGATGGTCTTAACCAACCTGCTTGAGGGATGGAAGGGAAAATTAGGGGATTAATGGGGAAATTACGGTATTATGTTGATTTTATGTCACTTTCCCTCTCAGCGCCTCATGCACAAATTGCCGAACACCACAAGCGATAGCTACGCGAATCCACGATGTCCCGCGCTATCCCCGGCCCATTTCCCGTAATTTCCCTAATTTGAAAAGCGACTCCGATTCTCCCCGGTCGCAGCAAGGAGTTCGGCAAATACAGTGCGCTCAGTCGTTGAATGCGCGCCTGGCCAGATCGCGCAGTAGCTCCGCCCCGTCGGTCACGTGCTGCGGTTCGAACAGGGCCGCATCGGCCACAATCAGCGCGCGCCCTTCCCCAATAGCACAATCGGCCACGATCCCCTGAGCAGACAAAGTGCACGTTGCCGGAGCTTTCCGATCGGTCGGGGCAAGCACGAATTGCCCTGCCTGATTGATCGGCAATTCACTGCCTGCGACTGCCACCCTTCGTTCGCCCTGCGGCTGATCCATGTCGTAGCGCAGTTCCAGACCCCACCGCGACAGAATTGGCGACAGCAGGGCGACATCCTGGGGGCGACGCTTGTCGCCGATGGCAAAGTGCGTGTCGCCGGTCAGAAATGGATCGGCGAACAGCAACAGGTGCCCACCGCGTCGCACCCAATCGTCCAGCGCGACATTCTCAGCCGGTGCCAATGCACGCGGCTGCGCCAGCAACAGGCGCTTGTAACTCGTCAGAGAGCCATTCTCTCCCGCAGCCCCGCTATCGGCCCCGGCGAGTGTATCGAGCGGGGCAAGCCTCCAGTCCCTCTCCAGCGCGGTGCGTGGCCAGGGTGGTGGCTGCTTGCTATCCAGCAGGTCCGTTACGCTCGCGCTTTCGTTCCAATAGATAGGCAACGAGGAATAGAGCGCGACCGGCGGTCGATCACGCGCAGGCCATGCCAAGACAGCAAAACCGGCCAGCGCGGCGATAAGCAAAGCCAGCCCGATATAGAACCGCCGCCGATTACGGATAACGAAGAGGTTCAATTGCCGGTGCCGGGAACCGGCGCATCCATCGCGGGGGATGCAGTAGGCGCAGGTGTGGCGGTCGTGCCATCATCGGCCGGAATATCGGGCACGACACCCGCATCGGCCAGCGGATCGTTTTGCGGGGTCGAAGGGGTAGCGGGCACAGTGGCCGCCGCCTCTGGCACAGTGGTCGCTTCGACTTCCTGCGCGCGATTTTCGATAACGTTGGCGATCCCGACCAGCAGGAGCACACCGACCAGCAGCGACACGCCGACCTGCAACCGCTGAACCGCTTCGGCCCGCGTGCCGCCCAGCGGCACCGCTTCCTCAGCCTCTTCCGTTTCGGGTTGTCCGGTCTTGCTATCGGGCATAGCCGGGAAAGTAGTCTATGCTGTGCGCCAGTCAATCGCTGCCGCACATACACGCGCGATCAGATGCGATCAGGCGCGATCCAGCCAGTCGAACACCGGCAGATCTTTCGACCGCAACCAGTCTGCATTATAAAGCGTGGAGAGATAGCGGAAGCCCGTGTCGCACAGGATCGTCGCCACCCGCGCATCCGGCCCAAGCTGCTTGCCCAGCTTCACGGCCCCGGCAACGTTGATGCCAGACGACAGGCCAAGGCACAGCCCCTCTTCGCGCAGCAGACGGGCGACCCATTCCAACCCTTCGCTGTCCGAAACGCGGAACTGGGTATCGACCGGCGCACCTTCGAGATTGCCGGTGATGCGCCCCTGCCCGATCCCTTCCGCGACGGAACTGCCTTCGGATTTCAATTCGCCTTCGGCATAGTAGCTATAGAGCGCCGCACCGAACGGATCGGTCAACGCGATGGTTGTGTCTTCGCTATGACTTTTCAAGCCCAGCCCGATCCCGGCAAAGGTTCCGCCAGTGCCAACGGCACAGGTGAAGCCGTCGATCCGACCTTCCATCTGTTGCCAGATTTCTTCCGCCGTCCCTTCGATATGGGCCTTGCGGTTGGCGGTATTGTCGAACTGGTTGGCCCAGATTGCGCCTTCGGTTTCTTCGGCAAGACGGCGGCTGGTGTGGACGAAATGGTTGCAATCCGCGAACTTGGTTGGCGGAACCAGCACCAGCTCCGCGCCCAGCGCGCGCAGGGTGTCCATCTTTTCCTTCGACTGATTGTCGGGCATCACGATGATCGTGCGATAGCCCAGTGCATTGCAGACCAGCGCCAGCCCGATGCCGGTGTTGCCCGCAGTGCCTTCCACTACGGTGCCGCCGGGCTGTAATTCGCCGCGCGCTTCCGCATCGCGCACGATCCACAGGGCGGCGCGATCCTTCACGCTGCCGCCGGGGTTGGCGAATTCGCACTTGCCCCAGATTTCGCATCCGGCCGCTTCGCTTGGCCCCTTCAGGAGCACCAGCGGGGTGTTACCAATCAGATCGAGAGTATTGTCGCGCACAGGCAAAGTCATCATGCAGCGCGAGTTAAGCCCCCACCCCGCACGGCGCAACGCAGTTCCACTACGCCCCCTGACACAGTGACTTGGCAGAGGGCGGAGCGGGAAAAGGTAATGCGGTCAGTCTTCCTGAGCGATCGTGACCTTCAGCCCGTCGAGCTCGGGGTTGAACGGGATCTGGCAGCTCAGACGCGAATTTTCGTCGCGGTAATCGCTGCTTTCCAGCAGATCGTCCTCGTCTTCGCTCATTTCAGGCAGCTTGTCCTTGAACGCGGGATCGACATGGACATGGCAAGTGGCGCATGAACAGCAACCGCCGCAAAGGGCCAGCAGCTCGTCGAACCCGTTGTCGCGGATCGCTTCCATCACCGTGAGGCCATCGTCCACCTCGATCGTGGATTCTTCGCCCGCGCGGTTGACCACTGTCAGCTTCGGCATCGATTTCCTTCCCGTCGTTACAAGGAGCCCCCTGTCGGGCCTTTGGCGGGGCTGCTAAGGGCTGTGCGGCGATTTGGCAAGCAGCCCTAATCGCGTTAGTATTTCAGGAGAGCGACAATGGGTTTGAGTGCAGAGGCGATCCGTGCCGGGCTGGACCATGTCGCAGACCGCGAACCGGCAATGGCGCAGGCGCTCGAACTGGCAGGCTATCCCGAACCGCGCATCCGCGAGCGCGGCCACCGCACATTGCTCCGCGCAATCGTGGGGCAGCAGGTTTCCGTAGCGGCGGCGGCGAGCATGTGGCGCAAGCTGGAGGCGGAACTGGGCGAAGATATCGCGCCGGATGAACTGCTGGCCCGCGATTTCGATACTCTGCGCGCCTGCGGCCTGTCGCGGCAGAAACAGGGCTATGCCCGCTCGCTGTGCGAACTGGTCAGCGCGGGGGCCATCGATTTCGACAATCTGCCTGCCGATGACGAGGAAGCGATTGCCGAACTCACCCGGGTCAAGGGAATCGGGCGCTGGACTGCCGAGATATACCTGCTGTTCGCAGAAGGGCGCGCCGACATCTGGCCCGCCGGCGATCTGGCGGTGCAGGTCGCTGTCGGCCGCATCATGGAACTGGACGAACGCCCCGGCGAAAAGCTGACCCGAACACTGGCCGAAAACTGGCGCCCCCACCGCGGCGCCACGGCGATCTTTACCTAACACTACTACGCAGTGGGCAGCGATCCGGTGTAAAGGGCTGCGGTCGGGTTTGGAGGGAGCGTGAAGTGTCGGAAATCGACAACGAAGCTGTCGTTCGTTCAGATCAGGCTAGCGTAGCAGACGTTTGATCCCGGTAGATGACCTTTTGCATCAGTTCGACAAGCTGATGCTGCTCCTCCATTGATAGGCCCGCCATTGTTTCATTATTGACGGACATGGCTGCCTCAATCGCTGCATCGCGCAGCCCCTTTGCACGATCGGTCAGCCGAATCCGCTGTACCCGGCCATCGTTATTGTCCCTTTCACGCCGGACAAGCCCGTCGCGTTCCATCCGCGCCAGCGTATTGGCCATGGTGGCCTGTTCAATATCCAGACGCTCGACCAGATCCTTCTGCGTCAGTCCGTCACCTTCCCACAGTTCCAGCAGCGCCGGAAAGGTGCCGGGGGTAAGGCCAAGCGGACGGATACGTGCGGCCAGCCCTTTTTCGAACAGCCGCGCCATATGATTGACGAGGTATCCGGCTGACAGGTCTTTGGAGAATTCCATACCTCGCCGCTAGCACTTGCATAGCAGGCTATACAACTATATATAGCCTGCTATGTTAATTGACTGGCGCAGAAGGTTCCTATGACCAAAGTGATCCACCCCATTGCAGGCGCGCTTGCCCTGCTGACGATTATTTCCTTCTGGCTATCCACTGCGATGTCAGAACTGTTTGGCAGTGAAGCGCTGGTCGTCACCGTTAAAACAATGATCCCGTGGGGCTTCCTGATTCTGATCCCTGCGCTGATGGCGGCAGGCGGTTCTGGTTTTCAACTGGGTAAGGCATGGCGCAATCCAGTGGTCACTGTGAAACGCAAGCGTATGCCGATCATCGCGGGCAATGGCATTGCGATCCTCATGCCATCAGCCCTCTATCTGTCTTCCAAGGCTCAGGCAGGGTCTTTCGATGCCGGGTTTTACATGGTGCAGGCCATTGAATTGATTGCTGGTGCGGTGAACATCACCTTACTCGTCCTCAACATGCGCGACGGATTGAAACTCACCCGTAAACGCTCCGCGCCGCGCAAAGCCGATGATTAAGCGAGCTTCACATCTCTATATGTGCTGACCAGTGTCGGTCCCTCTCCTGAGCCTAACCACCCCATTAACAGACATCCCCCCCCAAATTTGGCTCTCCCCAAACCGCGCGTTAGGGGAGAGCTATGTCTTTGATTGATCGCTTCCAGCTCACCGCTCCATTGATACAGGCACCGATGGCGGGGGTTTCGACGCCCTTGATGGCGGCGGAGGTTTCGGAGGCCGGGGCGATGGGCTCCATCGGGATCGGTGCCACCGATGCAGACGGCGCGCGGGCGATGATCGGGGAATTGCGCGGCCGCACCGCAAGAGCGTTCAACGTCAACCTGTTCGTGCATGACAGCCCGACACCCGATGCGGAGCGGGAGGCGGAGTGGCTCGCATGGCTTGAGCCGGTATTTCGGCAATACGGAGCGCAGCCGCCCGCGTCGCTGAACACCATCTACACCGGCTTTGGAGACGATCCCGCTATGCTGGCGATGCTGCTGGAAATGGCGCCGCCAGTGGTCAGCTTCCACTTCGGCCTGCCCGGCCCCGATGCGGTGTCGGCAATGCGCGAACGCGGCATCTATCTGATGGCGACCGCGACCAGCCTTGCCGAAGCCAAGGCCATCGAAGCCGCCGGTATCGATGCTATCGTCGCGCAAGGGATCGAGGCAGGCGGCCATCGCGGCATATTCGATCCCGCCGCGACCGACGATGCGCTGGGTACGATGGCGCTCACCCGGCTGCTGGTACGGCACGCGCGATTGCCGGTGATCGCAGCGGGCGGGATTATGGATGGCGCGGGAATAGCGGCTGCGCTCGATCTCGGTGCAGTGGCGGCACAGCTTGGCACAGCATTCGTCGCGTGCCCGGAATCGGCAGCGGACGACGCCTATCGCGCGGCGCTCCGCGGCCCCGGCGCGTATCACACCACGCTCACCTCGCTTATCTCCGGCAGGCCCGCGCGCGCCCTCGCCAATCGGTTCACTGCTCTGGCGGACAGCGCGGGTGATCGACTTCCGCCCGATTATCCGAGAGCATACGACGCAGGGAAGGCGCTGCACGCCGCCGCGAAGGCACAGGGCGAGTTCGGCTACGGCGCGCAATGGGCGGGGCAAGGTGCCCCGCTGGCCCGCGCCATGCCCGCCGCGCAACTGGTGCAAACCCTGCGGAGCGAGCTGGATCAGGCGCGGAAATAGCGCCTTCCATTCCCCTTGACCTCGCCCCGATCTGTATTATTTCCACAATACAGTATTTTCCGGGGAGGAATTTCCATCATGTCCATTATTCGCAAAGCCGCTCTGCTCGCCACAGCGGCAGGCCTCATCACGGCCACTGCCGCATATGCCAGTCAGGAGAAATCGATGACCGCCAGCAAGACCGCCGCCGTAGAAGCGAAGGTCGATCAAGCCAAACTGATCCCGCGCGAGGATCTGTTCGGCAACCCCACCCGCGCCGGGGGCCAGCTAAGCCCCGATGGCAAGTGGCTGAGCTGGCTGGCCCCGAAAGACGGGGTGCTCAACGTATTCATGGCCCCCGCCGCCGATCCCTCTGCCGCCAAGGCGATGACCGCTTCGACCGACCGCCCGATCCGGCAGTACTTCTGGGCGCCCGACAGCAAGAGCATCCTGTATATTCAGGACAAGGGCGGAGACGAGAATTTCCTGCTCTATGGCGTGGATGTCGCCAGCGGCAAGGAAACCACCCTCACTCCGTTCGAGAAAACGCGCGTGCAGCTAGTGGGCGCATCGACCATTCAGAAGGATAAGCTGCTGGTCGGCCTCAACAATCGCGATGCGCGGTTCCACGATGTCTATCTGCTCGATCTCGGCAGCGGCAAGCTGACCGAAGTGCTGCAGAACGATGGCTATGCCGGATTCCTCGCTGACAACAACCTGCACCTGCGGATGGCGCTGCGCCCCAATGCAGAAGGCGGGATGGACTATTTCGCAATCGACGATGGCAAAATCGCTGAAAAGCCGTTCACCAGCACCGGGCTGGAAGATTCGCTGACGACATCGCCAGCCGGATACACCACCGACGGCAAAACGCTGTACTGGCTCGACAGCCGGGGCCGCGATACCGCCGCGCTCTACGCGCAGGACGTGGCAACCGGCGAACGCAAGGTTATCGCGGAAAATGACAAGGCCGATATCGGCGGGGTCATGACCGACCCGATCACCGGCGAAGTCGAAGCCTATTCGGTCGATTACCTGAAAACCGAATGGACCGCGCTCGACCCCGATATCAAGGCTTCGCTCGACTGGCTCGACAGCAAGTTCGATGGCGAATTCGGTGTATCGAGCCGGACGGATGACGATACCAAGTGGATCGTGTGGAACGATCCCGTCTCTGCCCCCAGCAAAACCTATATCTACGACCGCAAGGCGAAGACGCTCACCGATTTTTATACCACCCGGCCCGAACTGGCTGGCGCACCGCTGCAACCGATGCAGCCGCTGGAAATCACATCGCGCGACGGGCTGACGCTGGTCAGTTACCTGACCTTGCCGCCGGGCAGCGACAGCAACGCCGATGGCGTGCCCGATGCGCCGGTGCCGATGGTGCTGCTGGTTCACGGCGGCCCGTGGGCGCGCGACGGATATGGCTACAACAGTTACCACCAGTGGCTGGCCAACCGCGGCTATGCGGTGCTCAGCGTCAATTTCCGCGGCTCGACCGGGTTCGGCAAATCGTTCATCGAAGCGGGCAATCTGCAATGGGGCCGCAAGATGCAGGACGACCTGGTCGATGCGGTCGCATGGGCGGTCGACAAAGGCGTCACGAGTAAGGACAAAGTGGCGATCATGGGCGGTAGTTATGGCGGATATGCCACGCTGGCGGGCATGGCCTTTACCCCCACCGAATATGCCTGCGGTGTCGATATCGTCGGCCCTTCGAACCTCGAAACGCTGCTGAAAACCATCCCGCCATACTGGGTGCCAGTGATCGCACAGTTCCATCAGCGGATGGGTAACCCCGAAACCCCCGAAGGGCTCGCAATGCTCAAGGAACGCAGCCCGTTGTACAAAGCCGGCGATATCGTCCGCCCGCTACTGATCGGTCAGGGTGCCAACGATCCGCGCGTCAACAAAGCGGAAAGCGACCAGATCGCTGACGCGATGAAGGCCAAGGGCATCCCGGTCACGTATGTGCTGTTCCCCGACGAAGGGCACGGTTTTGCCAAGCCGACCAACAACATCGCTTTCAACGCGATCACCGAGAATTTCCTCGCCACCTGCCTCAAAGGCCGGTCGGAGCCGATCGGAGAGACAGTGAAGGATTCGACTGCGGAAATCATCCAGGGCGGCCAGTTCGTGAAAGGGCTGGACGGCGCAACTGCGAAGTAACGCGCAACCCCCGTTGCATTACGCAACGGATCGCTGCACACACTATAGCCGCGCGATGGGTACACCCTTTCGCGCGGCTATATATTTCGGGGAGAGTGCAAGGATGAGCGAACGCAAGGCGATCTTCGTCACGGGTGGCGGTTCCGGTATCGGGCGGGCCATCGCGGAATACTTCGCCGGGCGCGGCTGGTACGTTGGGCTGGGCGACGTCGACGGAGATGCAATGGCCGCCACCTGCAACGGAATCGGCGCGGATAACTGCTTCACGCATAAATTCGACGTGCGCGACCGGCCTGCCTGGGACATCGCCCTCGATGCCTTTTCCGAAGCCGCCGGCGGGCGGATCGACGTGATGGCGAACAATGCCGGCATCCCACTCGGCGGTTCGCTGTCGGACAATACCACCGATGAAATCGACCGCTGCATCGATATCAATCTCAAAGGTGTGCTCTACGGCGCTCAGGCTGCCCTGCCCCACCTGAAGAAGGCCGCACCCGGCTCCTGCCTGCTCAACACCGCCAGCGCGGCGGGGATCTACGGCACGGGTGGCGCATCGGTCTATTCCGCGACCAAGTTCGGGGTGCGCGGTGTGACCGAAGCGCTCGATGCGGAGTGGGCCGAATTCGGCATCAATGTACGCAGCCTGTGCCCCGGCTTCATCGACACCCCGCTGATCGAGAAGGCCCCCAACCAGTCTAGCAACGAATCGATCCGCGAACGGGTGATGGCCGCAGGGCTGGAAATCACCCCGCCGCTGGCAGTGGCGCAGGCGGCATGGGATGCCGTGCATGGGGATAAGCTGCACACGCTGGTCGGAAAGACCGCGCACCGCGTCGCCTTCGGTGCGCGCTGGATGCCGGGCCGGGTCCGCAAAATGGCCCGCGATAATGCGCGCCCGTTGGGGCAGTAAGGCGGACTGATCCACCTCCATCCTCCCCCGCACGGGGAGGATTACAGCAAACGATCTATCGCGGTGGCCATGTCTGCATCGCGCTGGCTCAGCCCCCCTGCATCGTGCGTGGTGAGTGTGATTTCCACCCGGTTGTAAACATTGAACCATTCGGGATGGTGGTCGGCCCTTTCCGCCAGCAGCGCGACTCGCGCCATAAACCCCCACGCCGCGCTGAAATCGGCAAATTCGAACGTCCGTTCTATCGCCTTGTCATCGCGCGCCAGTTGCCATTCGGGCAACCCCGCCATCATCGCGGTGCGTTCGGCGGCGGTCAGTTCGGCAATCGGCATACGGGACTCCTTGTTCACCGGCAGGCTTTCGCTTATCGCGCTGCCCCATGCAAGCCAGCCTCGCCGCCACGGATATTGCCTGCCGACGCGGCGACCGATTGTTGTTTCGCGGCCTGAGCTTTGCGCTCGGCGCGGGGGAAGCGATGCAGGTGCTGGGTGCCAATGGCACGGGCAAGACCAGCCTGCTGCGAATTCTCGCCGGATTGCTTGCCCCTTATGCCGGATCGGTCAGCGCCAGCGAACTGCCTGCCCTGCTCGACGGTCGCCTGCCGCTGGACGAACATCTGCCGCTGGGCGAAGCGCTGGCATTCTGGAACCGCATCGATGACGGAGCGATTGCGCCGGAAGTGCTGGCCATGCACGGGCTCGACACCTTGCTCGATGTGCCGGTGCGATATCTTTCGACCGGACAGCGTAAGCGCGCCGCAATTGTTCAGTCGAATGCAAGGCAGGCACCGATCTGGCTGCTCGACGAACCGCTCAACGGGCTGGACATTCATGCGGGCGAGCGACTGCAGGGCGCCGTCGCCCATTATTGCGCGCAAGGCGGGATCGCAGTGATCGCATCGCACCAGCCGTTCGCCGTGCCCGATCTGCGGACACTCGATCTGACTGAGTTCGCGGTATGAGCGGTTTCGCACGTCTGCTGCGGCGCGATCTGTCGCTACTGCTCGGCAACGGGCGCGGCGGGCCTTTGCTGCCGATGCTATTCTTTGTGGCGGTGGCGGTGCTGTTCCCGTTTGCCGTGGGGCCGGACGCCCCACTGCTGGCGCGCACCGGCGGCGGCGTGCTGTGGATCGCCGCACTGCTGGCCAGCATTCTGCCGATAGACCGGTTGGTGACCCCCGATGTTGAAGCCGGGGTATTCGATCAGCTCGCCCTGCGCGGCATTTCGGAAGAGCTGGCGATGGCCGCGCGATTGCTGGCCCACTGGCTCAGCTTCGGCCCACTGCTGTTGCTGGCCACTTTGCCTGCCGCTGCTTTGCTCGGACTGGACGGGCGAACATTGCAGACTCTGCTGCTGGGCCTGCTGGCCGGCACACCGGGGCTGGCGGCCATCGGGCTGGTGATCGCCGCCCTTACCACTGCATTGCGGAGCGGAGCGGCATTGGGCGGATTGCTGCTGGTGCCGCTGGGCGTGCCGATCCTGATTTTCGGTGCTGGCGCCCTCGCCCGTCCCGACGATACGGGAATTGCGCTGTGTGCAGCGATCAGCCTGGCATTATGCGCGGTGGCTCCGTTCGCAGCGGGCGCGGCGATACGGGCGGGACGTGAGGGATAGGGCCGGGTCGTCAACGGCAAAGATGCTCAGCATCACCAATGGTGCATCTCTGCCTGACCGCACATTTGGCAAAGAGCGGGCGATGGATTGCCGCATCGCCTGCAACTCCGCGCAATAACGCACAGATGGGAGGGAGGCGCACTCGCCCCACTTCTCTCCATCAACCGCTCGCAATCGCGACCTGAAACGCGGGCACCGCCCGATTTATGCGTAAGGCGGCTTGTCCAGCCCCTTCGGGCTCAGCGTGAAGATCTCGCAGCCATCCTCGGTGATACCGATCGAATGCTCGAACTGCGCGGACAGGCTCTTGTCGCGCGTCACCGCGGTCCATCCGTCGCTGAGCAGTTTGACCCACGGTTTGCCGAGGTTGATCATCGGTTCGATGGTCATGAACATACCGGGCCGCAGTTCGGGGCCGGTGCCTGCCTTGGCGGCGTGAACCACCTCGGGGGCATCGTGGAACAGACGACCCAGACCGTGACCGCAGAATTCGCGGACCACGCCATAGCGGAACTGTTCGGCATGGGCCTGAATCGCCGCGCCGATATCGCCCAGCCGCGCACCGGGCTTCACCTGATCGATACCGATCATCAGGCATTCATGGGTCACATCGACCAGCCGCCGCGCCTTGAGCGAAACATCGCCCACCAGATACATGCGGCTGGTGTCGCCGTGCCATCCATCGAGCAACGGAGTCACATCGATGTTGACGATATCGCCGTCTTTCAACTGCTTGTCGCTGGGGATGCCGTGACACACCACGTGGTTGATCGAAATGCAGCACGAATGGGTATAGCCGCGATAGCCAAGCGTAGCGGGCACCGCGCCGCCATCGAGCGTCATCTGCCGCACGACATCGTCCAGCTCTGCCGTGGTCACGCCGGGCTGCACCATCGGCGCAAGTGCGTCGAGGATTTCCGCAGCCAGCCGCCCGGCCCGGCGCATTCCTTCGAATGCCTCCGGGCCGTGGATCTTGATGGTGCCGTCTCGGATGACGGTTTCGTCGCCTGTAATGGTCTGGTATTCGGTCATACCCGCCCACTTAGCGATTGTGCGCGCGAATTGCTACTTCGCAGCGAACGCGCCCTTGTATTCGGGCTTCACCGTGGCAAGCACAGCCTTGGTCACCGGCAGGGTCAGTTCGTAAGCCCCTTCCGCGTAAGGCCCGGCAACATACGGCCCGAAATAGATGCCGATCCGGTCAAACGCCTTGCCATTGCTGGAACCGACGAAAACCGTTGAATCTTTCACGTGCTGACAATCGTCGAACCCGTAATCCGAACCGGGCGCGTCGGGGCCGCGCTTCTTGGCACGTTCGGCATCGAGCGCCTTGCACAGTGCCGGTTGCAGCGCCTTGTCCAGCGCAGCGGCGGACGTGAACATGTCCACACCTTTCACCAGCTTCTTGGAGCTTTCGACCCACACGCTCGATTCGCGACCGTACATCCCATGTGCGCCACCGGTGTAGGAGGACAGGTCCGCCGAAATACTCAGATAACCGGGCACACTGGCCACGACCTTCCATTCCTTGCCATAGCTACGGCTCTTGCATGAGGCACAATCGGGGGGAGAGTCCGCCAGTGTTTCCGCGAAACCGGCGCGCTCTTCCTTAAGGGCTGCCTCGCTATCCTTTTTCAGCAGAGCAGCCAGTTCAGGGTGTGCAGAAACCGCTGCCGGCCATGCATAGACAAATTCCCACTTGCCACCGTCTTTCTCTTCCGTTTTCTGGATCGAAACACCCTTTGCATCGTCTGCAATAGCAGTGGCGGAAGCGGTTGCGGCACTGGAGGCCGGGGCGTCGCTCGGCACAGCACTGGCAGCGTCGGATGCAGTCTGTTCCTTGCCAGAACAGCCTACAACGGCCAACGCAATTGCAAGCGACAATAATGAACGAACAGGCATTGGCATTCTCCGGTAAAGCATCAATATAGAGCGCATATGAACAGCAAAAACCAACTGGTCCAGCCCGATCGCGGACAAGACGCGATAGTAATCCATCTCGTTAACCAGAACAGCTTCGGCAACTGGATGAAATCGCTAACCGTTGGCCAGAAGGCCACACTCGCGGCACAGAATTTCACTGGAAATGGTTACCAGACCGCTATCGTTCCCGATGGCGACAAATGGTTCGCAGTGGGCGGCGTTGCCGACCCGGTTGATCTGTCGAGCTGGTGCCTGGCCAAGCTGGCCGAAACACTGCCTGCCGGGACATATCGCCTCGCCACCGGCAGCCCCGGACCGGCGCTGTTCGGCTGGCAGACCGCACAATATCGCTTCACCCGGTATTACGACTCGCCCGACGCCACCGGCCCGCGCATTTTGCTGACCAAAGACGCGAAAGCCATCGATGCGGCTGTGGCAGAGGCAAAGGCCGCGATGAAAGTCGCCGATCTGGTCAATACCCCGGCGGAAGACATGGGGCCCGCAGCGATAGAGGCCGAATGCGAAGCGCTGGTCAAAACCCACAAAGCCAAGCTCTCCGTCGTGAAGGGCGATCAGCTCGAACGCGAATATCCGATGGTGCACGCCGTCGGCCGAGCCGCCGCGCGCGAACATGCGCCGCGTCTGCTGCATCTGACATGGGGGGATGAAAGGCACCCCGTACTGGCGCTGGTCGGCAAAGGGGTGTGCTTCGATTCCGGCGGGCTGGATATCAAGGGGGCCAATGGCATGGCTCTGATGAAGAAAGACATGGGCGGCGCGGCCCACGCCATCGCGCTGGCCGGGCTGGTTATGAACGCCGGGCTGAAAGTGCGACTGCACCTGATCGTTCCCGCAGTGGAGAACGCCATCGCAGGCAATGCCTTCCGCCCCGGCGATGTCCTGCACAGCCGCAAGGGGCTGACAGTGGAAATCGGCAACACCGACGCCGAAGGTCGCCTCGTCCTGGGCGATGCGCTGACCCGCGCGAGCGAGGAAAAGCCCGACCTGATTATCGATTTCGCGACTCTGACAGGCGCCGCGCGTGTCGCGCTCGGCCCCGATCTGCCCGCGCTGATGACACGGCGCGATACCACGGCAGAGGCGCTGATCGCGGCGGGCAAGGCGCATAACGACGAAATCTGGCGCCTGCCGCTGCCGGCTGCCTATGTCGAATATCTCAAATCCGACATTGCCGACACCGGCAACGCCGCCAGCAACGGCTTTGCCGGCGCCAGCGTAGCCGGGCTGTTTCTCGACAAGTTCGTAGGCGACGATATCGACTGGGCGCATTTCGACACATTCGCCTGGCGACCGGCGGCAAAGCCGGGACGGTCCAAGGGCGGCGCGGCGCTGGGCCTGCGTGCAGCATGGCACATGCTGTGCCAGCGGTATGGCTAAATCGCGGACATACAAGCGTTGTCAGGTGTGCCGATAAAGATCCATTTTCGAGCCAATAGGGGGCAACTCGCGCGGTGCGCTTGCCCGCACCGCCACCACAGTATAAGCGCGCAGATCGTTTACCCTTGGGGGCAATAATAGAAGTTTCGTGACGAATACTGGCGAATATACTCTGCCCGTCGGCCAGCTTTCGCTGTCCGGGCCTGTCGCGCGCCCTGAACCCGGCACTCTGCCACTGCGAGGCGACATTGCCCATATCGCATTGGCCAACCGCTATCTGGTCGCGGCATATGTCATTCCTATTCCTCGTGAAATCGGGGCAGCGGGGGCGCAACTGCTGCTCACGCCGTCGGACACCGCCGAAGTGGTCACGACGCTCGAACCGGGCGCCCGGTTCGAAGCGCTCGACTATGCGGGGGACTGGTGCTGGGGCTGCTGCGGGCCGGAAGGGCCGAGCGGCTATCTCCCCATCGCGCAGCTTGCCTGATCTGCCATGACCGCCAATGTATTTATCGACGGGGCCGTGGGCACCACCGGACTGGAAATCGCCGAACGGCTCGCCGGGCGCAGCGAATTTGCGCTCGTCACGCTGGACGAGGCACGCCGCAAGGATACCGCCGCCCGCCGCGAAGCGCTGAACGACGCCGATTTCGCGATCCTCTGCCTGCCCGACGAGGCCGCCCGCGAAGCGGTGGCGCTGATCGATCCGGCCAGCAAAGTGCGGGTGATCGACGCATCGAGCGCGCACCGCGTGGCCGACGGGTGGACGTATGGCTTCCCCGAACTGATCGGGCGCGACACTGTCGCCGGTGCCATGCGGGTATCCAACCCCGGCTGTTATCCCACCGGATTCCTCGCGCTGGTCGCACCGCTGGTGCGGGCCGGGCTGCTGCCTGCCGACTGGCCCTACACCGTCAATGCCGTCTCGGGATATTCGGGCGGTGGCAAGGCGCTGATCGCCCGGTTCGAAGCGGATCGGGACATTGCGTTCCGCGATTATGGCCTGACGCTGGATCATAAGCATCTGCCCGAAATGCAGCGTCACGCGGGGCTGGCTCACCTGCCGGTGTTCGCCCCTGCCGTGGTGCCCGCGCATCGCGGGATGGTGGTGGAAGTGCCTCTGCCCCTGGCCGCCATTCCCGGCGCGGGAAGCCCCGATGCGATGCGCGATGCGCTGGCGAAATTCTGCGGCGACAGCGCGATCGTGCGGATGGGCACCCCGCCCGACGATGGCGAAATCCTGCTGCGCGGATCGCGCGCGCCGGGCGACAGGCTGGAACTGTTCGTGTTCGCGCGTGCAGACGGTTCGCAGGCGCGGCTGATCGCCACTCTCGACAATCTCGGCAAAGGGGCCAGCGGCGCTGCGGTGCAGAGCCTCAACCTGATGGCTGGCCTGCCCGAAACCGCCGGACTCTCGCTCAGCGACTAAGGGTGCTGCCCAAAAAACAGGCACTGCCTGCCCGTTCCGGTGGCAGACATCGCCAACACTGCGGTATGCAGACAATTTTCGCTTGCCCGAACCTATACGAAAGTGCCCTTTAAACGCGCGTTTCGTTGCCCTAGGATCGCTGCATCGTCCCTTGGCACGATTCTTGAAGAATTAATTCCAAGGCAAATCCAGCCACCCGGCTGCATGGGGCGGAAACGTTCCGGGCAGACGGACCTTTCTGCGGGGGTCACGTGAAAAAGATCGAAGCGATCATCAAGCCGTTCAAGCTCGACGAAGTGAAGGAAGCGCTTCACGAAATCGGGGTGTCGGGCATCACTGTGCTCGAAGCCAAGGGTTTTGGGCGTCAGAAAGGCCACACCGAGCTGTATCGCGGCGCCGAATACGTCGTCGATTTCCTGCCTAAGGTAAAACTGGAAGTGATCGTGCCCGACGCCATCGCCGAACGGACTGTGGAGGCGATCGCGGGCGCGGCCCAGACCGGGCGCATCGGCGACGGCAAGATTTTCGTGTCCACTATCGACAGCGCACTCCGCATTCGCACCGGCGAGAAAGACGACGACGCGATCTGACGCGCCGCTCGCATCCGCCCTGCGGCGGATCGCAACCGAATTTCGAAAATCCCCCGGCAGACTTGCCGGGATATACTGAAAGGGATGATAAAAATGGCCTCTGCAAAGGACATCCTCAAGAAGATCAAGGATGAAGAGATCGAATGGGTCGATCTTCGCTTCACTGATCCCAAGGGCAAGTGGCAGCACCTCCAGATGCTCGCCGCCCCGCTTGGGGAAGACGAGCTGGAGCAGGGCCTGATGTTCGACGGTTCGTCGATCGAAGGCTGGAAGGTCATCAACGAATCCGACATGATCCTGAAGCCGGACCTCGACGCATGTTATGTCGAACCGTTCTCCGCCACGCCGATGTTGATCCTGTTCTGCGATATCGTGGAACCGTCCACCGGCGATCTCTATGCGCGTGACCCGCGTTCGACCGCCAAGCGCGCCGAAGCCTACGTGAAGGCCAGCGGTGTGGGCGACACCGTCTATGTCGGCCCCGAACCGGAATTCTTCATGTTCGACGACGTGAAGTTTTATGACGGTTACGAGGGTTCCGGCTTCAAGATCGACGACATCGAACTGCCCGGCAACACCAACCGCGATTACGAAGGCGGCAACATGGGCCACCGCCCGCGCGCCAAGGGCGGTTATTTCCCCGTGCCGCCGGTCGATAGCTGCATGGATATCCGCGCCGAAATGGTTTCGACGATGGTCGAAATGGGCCTGCCGATGGACAAGCATCACCACGAAGTGGCCGCCGCGCAGCACGAGCTGGGCATCACCTTCGGCACGCTGACTCAGACCGCCGACCGCGTGCAGATTTACAAGTACGTGGTGCAGATGGTCGCGCAGGCATACGGCAAGACCGCCACGTTCATGCCCAAGCCGATCAAGGCCGACAACGGTTCGGGTATGCACACCCACATGTCGATCTGGGACGGCAAGAAGCCGCTGTTCGCCGGTAACGGCTATGCCGGGCTGTCGGACACCTGCCTCTATTACATCGGTGGGGTCATCAAACATGCCAAGGCGCTGAACGCGTTCACCAACCCGACCACCAACAGCTACAAGCGGTTGGTTCCGGGCTTCGAAGCGCCGGTTCTGCTGGCCTATTCGGCGCGCAACCGTTCGGCATCGTGCCGCATCCCTTACGGTGCGGGCGAGAAGGCGAAGCGCGTGGAATTCCGGTTCCCCGATCCGCTGGCCAACCCGTACCTCGCGTTTGCCGCGCTGCTGATGGCGGGCCTCGACGGGATCCAGAACAAGATCCATCCGGGCGAAGCGATGGACAAGAACCTCTACGATCTGCCCCCGGCAGAGCTGGCAGAAGTTCCCACCGTGTGCGGATCGCTGCGCGAAGCGCTCGAATCGCTGGAAGCCGATTACGAGTTCCTGCTGAAAGGCGACGTGTTCTCGAAGGATCAGATCGACGCCTACCTCGAACTGAAGTGGGACGAAGTCAGCCGCTGGGAAACCACCCCCAGCCCGGTCGAATACGATATGTATTACAGCGCCTGAGCCAGCTAACGGCTCAATCGTTGCCGAAGAAGAAAGGCGTTCGGGAAACCGGGCGCCTTTCTTCGTGCGGGTATTGGCGTGCGGCTGGCGGCGTGCCCGCTCCGGCGGTAACGGTTTCCTACAGGCGGTGCGCTCGCCCATAAACAGGCCGTGATCGCCACGCCGTGCCGGGGTGCCCCCTCCGATTGGGTCATTCCGCGATGCTCCGGCGCAGATTGAGGAGACAAAACCGAAGTCCACAGTGCCGCCCGACGAAACTCCCATAAACTCCTGTTTATTTGGTTCTTTCCTCCGAAAGTCACAGATTTCAAAACTCAAAGAACGGTCCATGTCTCCGCTCAGGAACAGGTGATTGGCCGGGATCGGCGTGGCGCGATGGATCGGGTTGCGAAGATCGACACGATGCCCCGTTCGCCCCACCCACGCCTCCTCGTCACCCCGGCCACCGAGCCGGGGTCCAGCTTCCTCTGGCCCGCCACAGGACAAAAAGCTGGGCCCCGGATCAAGTCCGGGGCGACGTAGTGAGGGGGCGATGGAGTCAGAGACAGCCGCCTTGTCTGCGCTGCCGACACCGGGCGGGTTTCCTACTCTCCGATCTGCTGCCAGATGGTGCGGCCTCATTCACCAGCGAAGGGGCCAGCCATGCACCGCAAGACCATTTTCGATACTGTCCGCCATATGCTCCGCCGGGGTTTCACCGGCAGCGAAGTGAGCGCGCTCGACACAGCTATCGATGCCGCATTAGCTGAAAAGCCAGTTCGCAGCGTGTCTGCCGATGGCATTGCGCTGATCAAACGTTTCGAAAGCTGCGCCCGTTTGCGCGGCGATGGCATGGTCGCCGCCTACCCCGATCCGGGGACCGGCGGCGCACCGTGGACCATCGGCTGGGGTGCAACCGGCAGCGGGATCGGCCCGGATACGGTCTGGACACAGGCGCAATGTGATGCCCGGCTGGAAAGCGATCTGGCCCGCTATTCAGCCGAAGTGACCGCTGCAATCGGACAAAGCCCAACTACGCAGGCGCAGTTCGATGCGCTGGTCAGTTTCCATTACAACACCGGCGCCATCGCCCGCGCCACTCTGACCGCCCGCCATAACGCCGGCGACTATACCGGTGCCAAAGCGGAATTCGCCCGCTGGAACCGGGCCGGTGGTCGCGTGCTGAACGGCCTGATTGCGCGGCGAGCGGCAGAGGCCAGACTCTACGGCAGCGAGTAGCACGCAAATCATTGAGTCTTCAGGTCGGAACAACCCGACAGGATCACCCGTTCTATCGGCCAAAGGAGACGATCATGCGTACCATACTAGCGGGTGCGGCGAGGCTGGCGTTTGCCGCTACCATCGGCGTGTTGCCGACGACTGCATTCGCTGCCCCCGGCGGCGGCCACGAAAACGGCAACGGCAAATCCGCCGACAATGGCCCCGCGATGAAGCAGGACAATTCCGCAAAGAACGACAAATCCAATCAGGGCCCGCAAAAGGGCCCGCAAAAGGACAAGACCGCCAACGGCCCTGCGATGAAGGCCGCACAAGCCGCCGCCGTGCGGGGTAACGGCAACAATGCCAAATCCGCGCCCGACAACCATACCCCCTCTGCCACGATGAAACCGGGCAAGCCGGACAAGGCCCAACACGCGGCTGGCAATAGCCCTGACCGCGGCAATTCGGGCAAAGCCATGCCGGTGAACAAAGCAGGTGGGAACAACGGTGCCAGGGGATTGGCCGACCGCAACGATCTGCGCGGTGCCGATGCCAGTCACCCTGTTCGCCGGGTAACGCGGATCGCGCATATCGACCGGACCATCAACCACGGCCTGATCGACGGGTGCCCGCCCGGCCTGGCTAAAAAAGGCACTGGCTGCACACCTCCGGGCCAGTTGAACAAACGCCCCGATACCTGGCATGCGTTTTACAATCGCCCGTCATGGTGGGGATATGACCGACTGTCGGGCAACGATTACCGGTATGACAACGGGTATCTTTATCGCATCAGCGGGGATTCGATCCTCGGCTATATCCCTTTGCTGGGCGGTGCGCTGTCGATCGGGAGCCAGTGGCCGAGCTATTACCGCCAGACTGAAGTGCCCGGCTACTATGCCGATTACTACAATCTGGGGCAGCCCGATGCGTATCGCTATGCCGATAACGTGCTGTACCGGGTCGATCCCGGCACGCAGGCGATCACTTCCATCGCCGCATTGCTGACCGGCGATGAGTTCAATGTGGGTCAGCCGATGCCTGCCGGATACGGCGTGTATAACGTGCCCTATGCCTATCAGGATCGCTACTACGACAGCCCCGATGCCCATTACCGCTATGCCGATGGCTATGTGTATCAGGTCGATCCCAAGACCCGGCTTATCACAGCCGCAATCGAGCTGTTGAGTTGAGGAGCCGTCCAATGAAAGCCACAAAAATGCTCGCCGCCGCTACGCTGGTCGGCCTGATGGTTCCGCTCGCCGCCTGTTCGGGCAATGGCGAAGAAACGTCGGACAAGGCCAGCCCCACTCTGGCCGATAAGACCACTCGCACCCTCGCCTCTGTCATCGCGGGGCAGAGCGAACTGTCGCAAGTGTCCGACGCGATGGCGGAAGCCGGGCTGGCCGGGGTGTTCGATGGCCCCGGCAGTTATACCGTGCTGGTGCCGGAAAACAGCGCGTTCGAGGCATTGGGCAAAACGGGCAAAACATTGACCGATGCCGCCCATCGGCCCGAACTGGTCGCGGTGTTGCGCGATCATATCCTGCCCGGCGCACTGACGACCGCGGCGATTGAAACCGCCATCGCGGAAAACAACGGCTCCGTCGAAATGCGGACGATGGGTGGCAACACTGTCACCTTCACGCAGGAAGACGGCAAGATCGTCGTCACGGGTGCGGACGGATCGCGCGCGACTCTCGACGGGCAGGCCATCGCTGCCAGCAACGGTGTGGCGATGCCGATCAGCGGGCTGCTGAAGAAAGCCGCTCCACCCGCCACAGCACAGCAGTAAAGCGGCTTTCCGCAGCACGATTCACCGGGCGGTTCACGCTGTGATTCACAGGGCGAAGATCAGTAATCCTTGCTGGCCTTCGCCCCGATTGAATCGCGCCCGATCGTCGAAATCGACCCCAGCAGCGACAGCCACGAGGTAATGCGGAATTCGACATTCGTGGCACTGTATCCGCGCCCGTCGGTGATGATTTCGACATAGAACTTGCGGCCGATGTTCTTGCCCAGCGCGACCGAGGTTTCACGGTTGATCGCCGGGTCCGCACTCACGATACGCAGGCGGTCCAGCCCGATAGCGCTCCGCAACTGGTTGATCGGGTCCAGCCCGCCGCCACCTTGCAGCGATGCGACCGCTGCACCCAGTTGCAGGGCATCGGTGGCCGAAAGGCTGGTGATCGATCCGCCAAACAGCAGGCGCGACAGGATTTCCTCTTCCGGGTAGGCCGGATTGGAGGAGAAGGTGATTTCCGGCTGCATGGCATTGCCCTGCACCTTCACCGTCACCGTCAGATCGTTCTTGGTCGTTTCGGCCACGATATCCAGGCGCGGATCGATCGGCACGCTCTCGTCAAAAGTGATCCGCCCGCGAGTCAGGTCGAACTGCGTGCTGGCGAAGGTATAGTCGCCGCGCACCACTTGCGCCCGCCCGCCGATGCGCGGATCGTCGGTCGTCCCGCGCAGGCGGATATCGGCATCCCATTCGCTGTCCAGACCCATGCCGCGCACATCGACCCCGCCTTCGGCGGTGGCATCGATCATATAGCGCCAGGGACCGGTGCGCGCCTGACGCGGTGCCAGATCGGGCGGGACGTTGATTTCGCGGGTGCGGATCTGCGGCAATTCCGATGCCGCCGTGGCCATCCCCATGCGCCAGCTGGCCCCGTTGACCCGCAGCCGCCCGGCAATCGTGCCGCCGAAGCCGCGCGATACGATCCGCATCGGCCCGGTGACGGTCGCGGTCAGACCGTTGGCATCGAGCAAGGCCGCGTTGCGCGCGGCCAGCCGCAAGTCGAGCTGCGGCCCGCGATCCGCGCTCATTTCGCTGAGATCGACCGTGCCGCTGCCGACAACGGTGCCGCCATTGGGCGCTGTGCCAGAGAATGAAGTGAGCCGCAGGCGCGAGCCGGAGAACGTACCGCGCGCTTTCACTTTGCTGATATCGGTGCCGGACAGCCCGCTCCGCAAACGCATGTTATCGCTCGCCAGCGATCCGCGAACCTGCGGACTGGACAGTGTGCCCGTCACATCAGCCGCCACCGATAGCGGCCCGGTGAGGTCGAAAGTGTTGATCGCCGCCAACCGCCACAGTGCATCCGCCGGACCGGAATAACGCAGTTGTGCGAACAGGCTACCCGCCCGCAACCGATCGGCCAGCCCGCCATCCTGTGGCAAGCCCGATATGCGGCCCTGCAACCGGCCCAGCCGCTTGCCATCGGCATCGTCGATCACCGCGCGGGTGGCGAGTTGATCCTGCGTCAGCTTGAGCACCAGCGCCAGATCGACCGGCCGCGAGGTGAGCACAAGGCCCGAACGCGATAGGCCGTCGATCTTCACCCGCGCTTCGCCGGTGGGCAGACCGCCCCGTTCGCCCGCGATATCGACTACGCCTGAAATCTTGCCATCCAGCCCCAGATCGGCCCCGGCAATATCGGCCAGCGACAGCGGCATATCCGCCAGTTGCAGGCGACCGGCCACTTGCCCGTTATCGAAAGTGCCCTGTGCGATCATCGCGCCGCCGGCAAAGTTGACCTGTGTCGGCTGCAACTGCCAGCCGCCATCTTCCTGCTTCACCACAACGGCGCGGCGCGGCATTGCAATCGGCTTGCCGGCATAGCTGCCGCGCGCGGCCACGGCATAGCGTTCGGGCGCAATCTTCGCATCGAGCTGCAACACGAACGGGCTGCCGCGTCGCCCTGCCAGCGCCGCTGTGGCCGTGCCGCTGCCGTTCACCAGCTTCGCCTGCGCCGACATCCGCGACAGATACATCCCGTCGTAACCGATGCCTTGCGCCACGATATTGCCGTTGATCGTGCTCGACCCTTCTTTCAGCAAGCCATTGCCTGTGATCGTGGCGCTGGAAATCGATAGCGGTGTCTCGCCACCGAAGGCCGCCTTGCGTGCTTTCAGATCGACAGCGAACGCCTGCCCGCCATCGCGCGGGGAAATCGCGACTGTCCCGTCCAGCCCGCCGCCAGCCAGCGCCAGCGTACCATCGGCGCCGCCTTCGCCCAGCATGATTTCGCCGGTGACCGAAGTCTTCCACACGTCGAGCTTCTCGATCGCCAGCCGGGTCGGGCCATTGGCGGGGGAATAAAGCCCCAGCGTGCCCGCGAACGGGCCGAGCATCGATTCACCCTTCGTCTCGATACCGAAGCCGCCCTCTATCGGGGCGAGCGCGACGCGCACATCTTTCAGCCCGGCAGCAGGCAGCGGATCGGCAAATACCAGCACCGCTTCCGGCCCGCGGCTGGTATATCCGCCCTCGACCGTGAACGGGCCGTAATCCGCGCTCTTCCCGCTGCCGCGTAACGTGCTGCGGTCTGGCGCAACAGTGCCATTGGCAGAAAGTGTCAGCTTAGCTGCATTGAGCCGCAGATTGCGAAGCGTGATCGCGGTGTTGGCCGCCATCGTCACCCCGCCGCGCAACCGGATATCCGGCCCGGCCACGTTGGCGATGGTGCCATTGGTCACGCGCGGAATGCGTCCCTGGAAATCGGCGGAAAGCGTCCACGGTCCCTGCCCGTAAGCGAAATCGATATCGGCAGCGGCATTGAGCTTACCGACATTATCCAGCGCCAGCCCGTTGGCCACCACCGGGCCGGTCAGCCGGTAAGTGCCCTTGTCGGTATCGCCCGCCAGCGCGAGCTGCGCCTCCGCACCGGGGAATTTCAGAGCCAGCCGGTCCGATGCCAGCTTGCTGCCAGCATAAGTCACTGTGCCGTTGAGTGTGCCGCCGATCAGTCGCGGATCGACTTGCGCCGATCCGGTGGCCACCCGGCCCACAGTCGCATTCAGCGGCAAGACCCAGCGCGCACCGTCGTATGTCGCCGTGCCTTTCTGCACTACGTCGCTCAACTGCGTCGTGCCGGATGCGAATTTCGCCAGCGACAGCGTGTGCGCGATAGACAGGTCGCGGAACTTGCCATCCAGCACCGCCTTCAACGTCAGCCCTTCGATCCGCGAATCCGGGCCGAGCAGCCCCGGATCGGTCAACTGTGCATCGACCGCGAGCTTGCGCGCCAGATTGTTGCCCAGATCGAGCGTACCGTTGGCCGTGCCGCGCAGCCCGCTGGCAACCAGTTGCAGCTTCCCATCGAGCACACTGTTATCGAGCCTGCCAAGCCCAAGATAGGATACTGTCTTGCCCGCCAGCCGCGCGGGAATGCCATCGAGCAGCGGCGCAGGCTGTGCCTGCCCGGCAATCGAATATGTTCCGGCATAGTTCCTGAGCTGGAACGCGACAAACGGCGCACCGTCGCGGGTGACGACCCCGCCGCCCTTCCACTGGGTCCACGTGCCATTGCCGAACACTTTGCCGCGATATCCGGCATCGGCACCGATCAATCCGGCCAGCACCCCATCTTTGGCGGCGACATAATCGGCATCGATATCGAATTTGTCCCCATCGGGTTCGGCATCGATCAACGCATGCAGCCGGTCTTCCGCGCCCAGCTTGCCATCGGCCTTGAGATAGACTTTGCCGCTGCGAATATTGGCCTGCGCCAGCAGGTTCACTTTGTGCGATTTATCGCCCGCGATCCCCTTGGCAATCGTCAGATCCCTGATTTGCAGGCGATCCACGCGGATATCGAAATTGGGCAGGATCGGTGCATCGGGATCGCCGGGCAGAAGCTGCGGCTGGCGCAGCAAAGTGCCGCGATGCGTCACCAGTTCGCGCACGTCGAGCCCACTCGAAAGCCAGTGGAGCGGTCGCCAGTCGAGATCGACCCGCGGCACCCGCAGGAACGGCCCCTTCGGATCGGACAGCGTCACATCGTGCAGCGTGGCGGTGCCATACAGATTGCCATCGATCCGCCCGATCTTGACCCGCAGGCCCGATGCCGGTGCCACTTTGGCGATCTGATCGACCACGAAACGGTGCCCGATCGGACTGTTGAGGATTGCGACACCGGCGGCGATCAGCAGAGCGATGCCAACCACAATTCCGATGGCCCATTTGCCCACCCTGCGGCCCAGCGAACGGCGCGGCGCGGCAGCCTGCTCTGCCCCGGTTTCGGGCGCAGTGTCCGCTACCGAATCCGTATCCGGCTGTGGAGTTTCGCTGTCGCTCATCAGAATGCCTGCCCCAGCGATACATACACCGCGACCGGCCCATCGCCCGGCTCAGGATTGAGCGGCGTGGCCACATCGAACCGCAGCGGGCCGAACCCGGTCAGATAGCGCACCCCGATCCCGGCGCCGACGCGAATATCTTCGAGTGTCGGCGTCACGCTCTGGCTGACAGATCCGGCGTCGACGAACGGCACGACTTGCAGCGCACCGCCGAAGAACCCGGTCTTGATGCGCGCTTCGAACGAAGCCTCGACCAGCGATCGTCCGCCAGTGTTCGCACCGAACTCGTCACGCGGACCGATCGCGTCGTAACCATATCCGCGCACCGATCCGCCGCCGCCAGCGTAAAAGCGCCGCGACGGAGCGATTTCGTCGAGCGGGGCACCAGGGATCGAACCGACTCTGCCACGCGCGGCCAGGATCACCCGACTGCCGACCGATTTGTAAATCGCCGCATCGACCTGACTGCGGACATAGAAACTCTGCACCCCATTTCTGCTCGACACCTCGGGCGAGAGCTGGCCAGCGATGCGGAACCCCTTGGTCGGGTTCAGCAGATCGTCCGAAGTGTCGAACTCAACCATTCCGGGGATTGCCGCGATGAAATAAGTATCCAGCGGGATGACAAGGCCCAGTTCGGGAATCTTCAGTCGTTCTTTCGTCGCGACAAGCGCCATCCCGATGCTCCAGCTAAACGGTTTCTGGAACAGCAGAGTCGATGTCTTCTCCAGCGAACCGATCAGCGAAAGGGTGTTCGCGTCATACGCATCGGTATCGATTGTCGATCCATAGGCATCGACAGTGAGGACTTTATCGCGACCGTTGAAGTTGTTCTTGCGGAACGTCACGCCCAGCAATTGTTCACGCGTCCCGGCAATGCCGCGCACCCGCAACATCCCTTCGGGCGGGAACAGGTTGCGGTGTTCCCAGCTCGCCTCGACACGGACGCCCTCGCCCGTGCCATAGCCGATCGAGCCGGCAATCGTCCGCAACTTGGCCGGTGTCATCTCGACATCCATCGCCACAGTGCCCGGCGCATCCCCTTCCGGTTGAGTCACCGCGCGCGGAGTGATCGTGACCGTGGATACCAGCCCGGTGGCCACAATGGCCCGGCGCAAATCGGTCGACAGGCTGCGCTGATACACGTCGCCCCGGTCGAAACGGGCGATTTTTTCCAGATGGCGGCTCGACAGGAAGTCGGGCATTTTCGACACGACTTCACCGAACACGAACTTGCCATTCGGGCGAACCGGCATTGTCAGATCGCCTTCCACCCGGTCGTGATCGATCAGCAGCGACGGCGCGTTGATCGCAGCAAACGGATACCCGGTTTCGCCCAGCGCGGTGTCGAGATCGGCCTGCTCTTCCACGATCTTGTCGCTCGACATCGGATCGCCGGTCTGAATTTCGAACGCCTTACGCAGCGTTTCGGCATCGGGGGCGGTCGCCAGATCGCCCATATTGATCGCGCCGAACCGATAATGCTGCCCCGGAATGATGTCGAACCGGACCTGCGCCTTGCCATCCGCGGCGGGGCTGTCTCCGCTGTTATCTTCGACAGTGCGGATAATCTGCGCGTCGTAATAGCCATAGACCCGCAGCAAAGTGGCCAGCAGTTCTTCGTCCGACTTCGCACGGGCGGCGAGCTGCGCCAGATTGTCCCCATCCTTGTTCAGTTCGGCAATGGTCGACAGCGAACGGAACCGGTCGGTGAATTCGCCGCGTTTGGGGAACGCCGCTTCGTCTTTGGGGAAAGCGAGCTTCAGATTGCCTGCCACCGAACGGACATCGCCGTTTTCCAGTGTCGGGGCCTGCATATCTTCATCGAGATCGGCAAACTGGATCGTATCGTCCGGTTCCAGCGGAGCCAGTTGCGGCAGATCCAGTTCGTCGGGCCAGGGAATGGCGATCTGCGGCGCGTCGTCGAGCGGCGAGTCCGCAGCAAGACTTTCGCCCGCAATGGCATCGGCATCGGCACGAGCTTCCTGCGGCGCGCCTTGCTGCGCCCACGCCTCCGGGTCGTCGACAGCGGAATCGGGGATCAGATCCTGCAGGGTTCGCGGGGTGCGGCGCGGTCTGGCGGGATTGTCGGTGGCGGGGTTATCGGTGGCGGGATCGCCGGGCAGTTGAACCGTCGGCTCTACTGCCCCGGTCGCAGCCGCATCCTGATCTGTCGCCGGGTCTGCCGTGTTTGCAGCGACATCCTGCGCCACAGCACCCTGCGGCGCAGCCACGGCAGCCAGTGCCGCCGCGATTATCGTCAGCAAGCTACTGTGCGAAGCCCACTTGCGGGAGCGCGGCGTCTTTCGCGGCGCTGGCACGGGCATCGTCACGCGGGGGAGCGGCGACGGCGCGGGCAATAAGCGCGTCCTGCTCTGCCCGATCGAGTCGCCGCCAGCCATCGCGTTCAAGCAGTTCGAGTGGACGATAACGCACCTTGTATTGCATCCGGTCCGATCCTTCGACCCAATAGCCGAGGTACACAAACCCGAGCCGTTCGGCCGCGACCCGCTGGATGTGTTCGAGGATGATGTAATTACCAAGCCCGGATCGCACCTTATATTCCGGGTCGTAGAACGAATAAATCATCGACAACCCGTCACCCTGACGATCCGTCAGGCAGGCGCCTACCAGGCGACCCGCCTGCGACCCAATCGCGGGCTCCCTGTATTCTATAACGCTACTTGTTACCGGGGTATGCTCTACCATATCGGCATAATCAATATCATCCATCGCCGCCATGCCGCCGCCCGGATGGCGCGAAGCGAGGTATTTTCGCAACAGTTCGAATTGTTCCGAAGTCGCCCACGGGCGGCATTCGGTTGCGATCAGGTCGGAATTTCGCTTCAGGGTCCGCTTCTGTGCATTCGACGGGCAGAAATCGGCGGCCGGAATCCGCACCGAAATGCACGCCTGACAATCGGTGCAGCTGGGGCGATAGGCCACTGTCTGGCTGCGGCGAAAACCGATCCGGCCGAGCGCTTCGTTCAACTGGTCGGCATGCGGCCCTTTGAGTTCGGTGAAAACTTTGCGCTCGCTCCGCCCTTCCAGATAGGGGCACGGAGCGGGGCTCGTCACGAAGAAGCGGGGAAATCTGACCGGTGCCGTCACGGTGCGTGCTGCGCCCTCTTTGGAATGAAATGTCGAAGGGGGTTATGCCCCGCCGATGGCCACGGTAAAAGAGTCTTAACCATCTATCTTGGTTAACAAAGACTTATTTCGGGAAAAATAGCGAATCGCTGCCGGGAATCGCCGGGCGAGAGGGCCCGGCGATTCTCTGTTTCTGCAGATCGTTCGGCGGATCGAATCCGGTCAGTTCAGTTCAGCTCCACCGGGCTGACCGAATACCCCTTCGCCCGCAGATTAGCGATCAGTTCGCTGATCTGTTCGCCATCGCGCGCCTCGCACTCGATGTCGGTAATCAGCCCCTTGGCAGGCAGCGTGGTGAAGATGCGCTGGTGATAGATTTCGATGATATTCACGTTGTGGGCATCGAATTCGCGCATCACCTTGAACAGCGCACCGGGGCGATCCTGCAATGTGATCCGCAACCGCGCGAGACGGCCCGACCGCGCCAGATCGCGCAGCAGAACATTGGCGAGCAGCCGGGTGTCGATATTGCCGCCACACAGCACCAGCCCGATCTTGCGACCGGCAAAGCGCTCAGGATGCGACAGCACCGCGGCCAGACCGGCAGCGCCCGCCCCTTCCACCACGGTCTTTTCGATCTGCAACAGCAGACTGACCGCACGTTCGAGCGTGCCTTCTTCCACCAGCAGGATTTCGTCCACCCGCTTCGCGATCACTTGCGAGGTGAATTCGCCCGGCTCCTTCACCGCGATCCCTTCGGCCAGCGTATCGCCGCCGCAATCCATCTCGCGCCCGTTGATCTTCGCAAACATCGACGGGAACAGCGCGGCCTGCACCCCGACCACTTCGATGTTCGGATTGGTCGCCTTGGCCACTGTGGACATGCCCGAAATCAGCCCGCCGCCGCCGATGGGCACCACCAGACAATCGAGATCGGGGCGATCCTCCAGCATTTCCAGCGCGACAGTGCCCTGCCCCGCAGCGACTTTCGGATCGTCGAACGGGTGCACGAATGTCAGGCCCAGTTCCTGCTCCAGCTTGCGGGCATGGGCATAGGCTTCGTCGAAGGTTTCCCCTTCCTGCACGACTTTGCCGCCCACGCTTTCGGTCTGCATCACTTTCACCGTGGGCGTAGTGCGCGGCATGACGATCGTCACCGGCACGCCCAGTCGGCGCCCGTGATAGCTGAGCCCTTGCGAATGGTTGCCTGCCGATGCCGCGATCACGCCCTTGGCGCGCTGTTCATCGGTCAGTTGCAGCAAAGCGTTGAGTGCGCCGCGTTCCTTATATGCGGCTGTAAATTGCAGGTTTTCGAACTTGAGCCAGATTTCCGCGCCGCAAATTTCCGACAGAGTAATCGAATGCATCATCGGGGTCCGCACGACAGCGCCGCTAATTCGTTCCGCAGCTTCGCGTACATCGTCGATGGTCAGAGGCAGATCGTCTGCCGGGGCGATTGCGGTGTTGCTTTCGTTCATGATGGCGCGCGCCCTAGGGCATAACGCGCGCGGGGGGAACACGGCTTGTTTGCATTTGCATGTGCGAAAAACGCGCTATTGGAGTGGCCATGACTATCGTTCGTTCTTTTGCAACTGCCGTTGCCGCGCTTGCGGCCACTCTCGCCCCGGTCGCTCAGGCCGATACGCTGATCGACAATATTCAGGGAATTTCAGTCGATCGCGAAGGGAAAGTCACCCGTTTCACGGCAATGTGGATCGACGATGACGGGCGCGTGAAGCAATTGCTCGATCGGAAAGACAAGCGCCCCAAACAGACCGATTTCGCAGTCGATGGCAAGGGGGCCTACGTCATACCCGGCCTGATCGATTCGCATCTGCACATGATGGGACTCGGCTTTGCCCAGCTTACGCTCGACCTCAGCGATACGCAGTCGCTGGCCGAAGCGCAGGAGAAAATCCGCGCCTATGCCGCCAAACACCCTGACCGGCGCTGGATCGTCGGCGGCGGGTGGAATCAGGTGAGCTGGGGGCTTGGCCGGTTCCCCACCGCCGCCGAACTCGACGCTGCCGTGCCCGACCGGCCGGTACTGCTCGAACGGGTCGATGGCCATGCCGTGTGGGCCAACAGCGCCGCGATGGCGGCCGCCGGGATCACCGCCAAAACCGCCAACCCCGCTGGCGGGCGGATCGAACGGATCGCCGGTGGCAAGGCGCCCGCCGGGGTTTTCGTGGATCGGGCCACTGCGCTGTTCGACACAACCGTGCCCGCACCCCGCCCGGAAGATCGCGATCTGGCATTGGCGAAGGCGCAGGAACTGCTGCTGTCGAAAGGGGTGACCGCTGCCGCCGACATGGGCACCAAAATCGAAGACTGGCAGAGCTTTCGCCGTGCGGGCGACCTCGGCTGGCTGCGGATGCGGATCATGTCCTATGCCTCTGGCATCGATGCGATGGCGCTGATCGGCGGCCCCGGCCCGACCCCGTGGCTGTATAAGGACAAACTGCGCCTCAACGGGGTGAAGCTGTTTCTCGACGGGGCGCTGGGTTCGCGCGGGGCATGGCTGAAGCAGCCTTATGCCGACGACGCGGGCAATACCGGCCTGCCGCTGATGACCGGGGCACAGCTCCGCAATATGATGAGCCGCGCCGCGCTCGATAAATTTCAGGTGGCGGTCCATTCCATCGGGGATGCCGCCAATGCCGAAGTCCTCGACGCGATTGCCGAGCTGTCGGACACCTACAAGGGCGACCGCCGCTGGCGGATCGAACACGCGCAGATCGTAAGCCCGGCGGATATCGCGCGGTTCGGCAAATACGGCATCGTCGCATCGATGCAGCCGACCCATCAGACATCGGACCGGATCATGGCAGAGGCGCGGCTGGGGCCGGATCGGCTGGCGGGCGCCTATGCCTGGCGCTCGATCGCCGCGGCCGGGGGCCATCTGGCATTCGGTTCGGATGCCCCGGTGGAAGCGCCCGACGCATTCGCCGGAATCGCCGCCGCGATCAGCCGCACCGGCCCCGACGGGCAGCCGTTCGGCGGATGGATGCCGCAGGAGGCGATTACGCGGGAGGCCGCGCTGGCGGCCTATACATCGGGCGGCGCATGGGCGGGATTTGCCGAAGGGCGCTTTGGCGAACTGAAGCCCGGCGAATGGGCCGATTTCGTGATGGTGGATCGCGATCCGCTGATGGCCAGCCCGGCCGATATCCGCGCGACCAGAGTGCAGGAAACATGGGTGGGCGGCGAACGGGTCTATTCCGCGAAATAGAGGCTTTACGTCACGCGACGTTTACCAAAATGTAACTATAGCGGGTTACTCACCTGTCATAATCGCCACAGTTGGTGATTTTGTAAGGGAAAGCGCCCGATATCGGGAACCGACCCGTGCGATCGATGTTTGAACGGTTAAATGGGGCCTTCCGAAGAATTTCTGGCGCGCTATGGCATTCCTGCCACACTTACGGGAAAGCATAGCAAAATGCCGAAGTGCCTGAGAGGAATGAGCTGAATTATTATGGTTTTCCGAGGCGTAAATTATCGTTAAAATGAATTGATAGCCCGGAATTCAAGGTTGCCTGTGTATAGTGATTGGCATAGGGAACCATCCGACCAGATTTTGAATCGCTTCATCTAAGGAGATTGCAGAATGAAGTTCCGTAACCTCGCCGCAGCAGCAGCAGCAGCGACCCTCGTTACCGCACCTGTGGCCGCTCAGGCTGCTACTGCCGATCGCACTTCGGCCCCGTCGAAGGATGCCAGCGAACTGTCGGGCGGCTCGCTCGTTCTCGCAGTTCTCGCTGTTGCTGCGATCATCGCAGGCATCGTTATCGCCGTCGACGGTGGTGACGACACTCCGGTCAGCCCGTAGTCGCTGACTTCTCTTATGAAGCGAGAAACGGGGCTTTCGGGCCCCGTTTTTTATTGTCCGCCGCAAATGCATTGCGGGGCAATTCGCCGCAGGGCGATGCGCCATAGCGATACGCCCGGTGCGCCGATACAGCGGCGAACCCGGTCGCGCACGGCAATAAGGCCTTGTCATCCCTCCCCCATCGCGGCACCCCGATTCGCAATGGACCGATATCCCGACAAATTCGATCCGCAGGTCATGGCATCTGCGGCTTTTCAGCGCAGCCACACCGGATGGCTGGGCCTGCGATACAGCGATCACGGCGAAGACTGGGTGGAACTGGAGCTGCCCTGGCGCGCCGATCTGCTGGGTGACGAACGCCGCCCGGTGCTCGCATCCGGCCCGATCATCAGCCTGGTCGACATGGCATCGGGTATGGCCATCTGGACCGCAGCGGGCACATTCGTGCAGATCGCCACGCTCGACCTGCGGGTCGATTATAACCGGCCCGCGCGCGAACATGCCTCTGTCTTCGGGCGCATGCGCTGTTACCGCCGCACCCGCTCGGCCATGTTCGTGAACGGCATCGCGCACGATGGCGATATCGACGATCCCATCGCACACGTCGCCGGGGTGTTCATGGTCATCCGACCGACGAAGGGGGACGTGCGATGGAAGAACTCCTGACGGCATATGCCCGCTCGCTGGGCATTCGCGTGGTGGGCGAACGTGACGGCGCGCCACTGTTGCAGATCGATTTTTCCGCCGACGTAGAGGGGCGGCCCGGCGCCTATCACGGGGGCGCCACTGCGGGCCTGCTGGAAACTGCCGGATACGCCGCTCTGCATAGTCGGCTGCGCGAACTGGGCCGCGATGCCGCGCTGAAACCTATCAACATCACCGTCGAATACCTCTCCGCCGGTCTGCCGCAGACCAGCAATGCCCGCGCCCGCATCGTCCGCCTCGGCCGCCGCAACGCCAATCTGGTGGTCGAAGCCTGGCAAAGCGATACGGACAAACTGATCGCGATGGCGACAATGAACGTGCTGATCGTGGACGAGGAATAGCGGACGGCTTTTTGCTGGACGCGACGCAGCATTGCAGCGCCCGACATCGCCTCAACGCACCAGGTCACCCCGGCACACCCCCACCCGCTCGTCATTGCGAACGCAGCGAAGCAATCCATGAAGCGACGGCCCCACCCATCGCGGCGGTCGTGGTGGGGGCGAGGTGTGGTCGATGGATTGCCACGTCGCCTGCGGCTCCTCGCAATGGCGAGGGGTGGGGATACGCGCGATAGTATTGGCCCGCCATCGGCAGTGCGGGCCCTTCCCCCGAACCAAACCCTCTCCGTGTCTTCGTGCCTTCGTGTGAACCAAGCTGTCACCCGCCCCTCCGCCCATCGCGGGAGTTGTGGCGCACGCCATCGATTGCCGCGTCACTGCGCTCCTCGCAATGACGAGTGGCGGAGAAGGATACCCCCGCACCCCTCTCTCCGTCGCCCCGGACCTGATCCGGGGCCCCGCTGTTCTTCCGGCGCGGTGCTTCAAGAAGCTGGACCCCGGCTCGGGGGCCGGGGTGACGTTCAGGTAGTGGCCAGAACAGCGCGTATCAGCGGAGCGCGGTGGGCGACATTGGCAGATACAACGCCACGCCCCCGAACCTGCCAGCCGCCGCCTGATTCCCGACAGGCTCCGCAGGCGCAGGCGGCGCGGGAGAGGGCGTTGCGGTGCCCTGCCCCGGCGTCACTTGCAGCCCGTCGCGGTTGAGCCGCACGTCCACCGGCACTCCGCCCACTTGCGTAGAGACAGTCGCGCTGCCGTCTTCCACATTGAGCCGGGTGTTGCCATCGCCCACCGGCAGGTCGCGCAAGTCGGGGATGTCCATCGGTTCCACCGGCCCGCCCGGATCGGCGCTGGCGGTCGGTTGCGGGGCCGGTTTCGGCGCGACGCCGCGCAGCGCCTGCACCATGAAATCGCGCCAGATGCGCGCCGGGATGCCGCCGCCGTGAATCCCCTTCAGCGGGCTGTTGTCGTCGTTGCCGATCCACACGCCGACCACCAGATCCCCGGCATAGCCGACGAACAGCGCATCGCGGTTATCCTGCGTCGTGCCGGTCTTGCCGTAATTGGGGATTGCCAGAGTCGCCGCGCGCCCGGTGCCGCGATTGATCGCCGCGCGCAGCAATTGTTCCATTTGCTTGTGCGTCGATGCGGAGAGGCTGTGGCTCTTGCTCCACCGCCATGCCCGCGCCAGCCACCCTTCGTCGGGCGTGGCAAAGGCATGGGGCACCACGGGAAATTCATTCTGCGCCACCCCGGCATAGGCAGCGGTGAGTTGCAGCAGATTGGTCGATGCCGTGCCCAGCGCCAGACTGGGATCGCCTTCGGGCATCGGGCCTGTCATCCCCAGTTCGCGCGCGGTTTCGATCACTTTGTCGCTGCCGACGAGCTTGAACAGGCGCACCGCCGCGACATTGCTGGAATGGGCGAAGGCATCTTCCAGCGTGATCGTGGGCGAATACTTCCCGCTGGCGTTCTGCGGGCGATAGCTGCCTTCGGTGATCGGAGTGTTGGCGATCCGGTCACCCGGCGACATCCCACTCCGCAACGCCGCCAGATAGACGAACAGTTTGAACGTCGATCCCGGTTGCCGTTTCGCCTGTGTCGCCCGGTTGAACGGCGTGCTGGCGTAATCCTTGCCGCCGATCATCGCCACGACTTCGCCATTGGGGCGCATCGCCACCAGCGCCACTTGCGCCCCGCCCACCGGCGCGCGGGCCACCACCCGCCGGGCAATTGCCTGCAGCCGCGAATCGAGCGTCGTGGTCAGCGTTTGCCGGGCATAGCTGTTCTCTGTCAGCGCGCGGGCCTGCGGCAGCGCCCAGTCCGCGAAATAAGTGCCGGTGGGCAGATCGGGAGCATTGTGCACCTTCAGCCGCGGCGGGCGCATATCCGCCGCCTGCGCCGGAGTGATATATCCCGCCTCCACTTGCGCCGCGACGACCATCTTCATCCGGTTGGCCGCGCGCTCATAATGCTTTGTCGGGGCATAGGCCGATGGCGCCTGCACCAGCCCGGCCAGCATCGCCGCCTGCGCCCGCGTCAGATCCTCCGGCTGGCGCGAGAAATAATGCATCGACGCCGCGCGCAGGCCATAGGCATTGTCCCCGAAATAGGCGTTGGAGAGATACCGTTCGAGGATCTGATCCTTGGTCAGCCACGCCTCCAGCCAGAACGCGATCAGCATTTCGCGCGCCTTGCGCGTCAGCGTCTGTTTCGGAGTCAGGAAAGTGAATTTGGCGAGCTGCTGCGTGATCGTGCTGCCGCCCTGCCGGCGGTCGCTGGTCAGGTTGGACCATGCGGCACGGGCGATCCCGCGCGGATCGACGCCCCAGTGATCGTAAAACCGCCGGTCTTCGATAGCGACGAATGATTGCGGCACGTAATCGGGCAGCCGCGCAATCTCCACCGGCTTATCGATATTGGCCCCGTTGCGAGCAATCGGCGTTCCGTCCGACGCCAGCAGAGTCAGTTGCGGCGGAGCAATCGGCTGCAACGATTTGGACAACGGCGCGGTAACCGCCAGCCATGCGACCAGCAGCATGAACAGCGCCAGCATCCCGGCCACGATCCGCACCGCCCACCACCGCTTGCCCCGGCGGTGCGAAGGCGCCTCATGCTCCTGCGGCAACGGGCCAGACCGGTCGAGCCGCCGGTCCCAGTCGTCGAACTGGTCGTCATCGATGTACGAATCGCGGGATCGGTCGTTGCGGGATCGGGCATTGCGATAGGGGGCGTTGTCATACCCGTCATCGTCGTACCCGCCGTCGCCATAGGCATCGTGCACCGCGAAATACCCGCGATGCCCCGCCTCCTCCGCAGAGGCCCGATCGCGTTTCTTCGATGAATCGAATGGCCACATGGGCTACTGTGTTAACAGAACAACACAGCGCCGCCTAGATGGGAATGGGGGTGGCCGGAGAGCCGGGCAGGCCGTGTCAGTAATTCGCAGAAACCGGCGCAATACCCGCAGCTATCGCCCGCGTATCCGCCCGCTTCAACGCCGCCCGCTTGCCAGCGTTACGACGCGCACCACTATTCCGGCACACATCAGCGTCAGGAAACGCGCCCACGCGCTCCAACTCAGCCTTCCGCGCCTGAATGCTATCGAGATAGCAATTGAGATCGAGCGTCTTCATAGCATTTAAGATAATCCCAGATGGGCCGGATTGCCACCCTCTTCGGTTATACGCCGATGGAGGTAATCAAGATCTAAACCATCAGACAGCCTGAAAAGCGCCAACGCCTGTTGAAGCATGGATGGATCGCCCGCGGCAATCTCATGCTGGCCCAACCGATCTGCAATCATGTCTTCGACAGACGGCAGTACCACAGCGGCATTTCTCTTCACCGTTAGCCGCAGACACCGCGACCGGGCCGCGCGCCCGTCGAAAAAGTGCCCGGAAACCTGCTCCACCCCGAATTGGGGGTGAGCGGGGTGATACCATCCACCTTTACCGTGAATGGCCTTCTCGTCATCGAGAAATCCAGCAGCGCGCATTGCCCGTGCAAAGGCATCGTCATTGCCGGCCACGATATCGAAATCTGCGGACATGAAATTGCCATTGGTATGGATCGCTGCCGCAGCTCCACCCACCAAAACCGGCGTATGCCCTGTTTCTGTCTCGTAAGCCGAAAATGCCTCGGCCAGTGGCCTTAACGCAGCGATATATTCAGTTGGCAGGGACATCTCGCTCGCCCCGCCTCTCACCCGTGGTTGGAGCCGACCACGCTTTCGGGCAAGTCCACCCCGAACACGCGCTGGTAATATTCGGCCACCAGCACCCGTTCGGCTTCGTCGCATTTGTTGAGGAACGACAGGCGGAAAGCGAAGCCGACATCGCCGAAAATGGCTGCGTTCTGCGCCCATGTGATGACGGTACGCGGGCTCATCACCGTGGAAATATCGCCGTTGATGAAGCCCTGCCGCGTCAGATCGGCCACCTTGATCATGTCCGCGATCACCTTGGGATCGGTGTCGGGGTTTTTCGCGCCCACGATGCCCTGTTCGGTTTCGGCGGGCAGATAGTTAAGCGCGACCACGATGTTCCAGCGGTCCATCTGGCCCTGGTTGATCGCCTGCGTCCCGTGATACAGCCCGCTGGTATCGCCCAGGCCCACGGTGTTGGCGGTGGCGAACAGGCGGAAATTGGGATCGGGGCGGATCACGCGGTTCTGATCGAGCAGAGTCAGCTTGCCCTGCTGTTCCAGCACGCGCTGAATCACGAACATCACATCGGGGCGGCCGGCATCGTATTCGTCGAACACCAGCGCGACGGGGTGCTGCAATGCCCACGGCAGCAGACCTTCGCGGAATTCGGTGACCTGCAATCCATCGCGCAGCACGATGGCATCGCGCCCGACCAGATCGATCCGGCTGATATGCGCGTCGAGGTTGATGCGGACGCACGGCCATTTCAGACGGGCGGCAACCTGTTCGATATGGGTCGATTTACCGGTGCCGTGATACCCCTGCACCATCACCCGGCGATCGTGCGCGAACCCGGCCAGAATGGCGAGCGTGGTATCCGGGTCGAACACATAGCTTTCGTCCAGATCGGGCACGCGCGGATCGGCTTCGCTGAAGGCGGGAACCGTCCAGTCGACATCGATACCGAACGTCTCGCGAACGCTGACTTCGATATCCGGTGCGGGCAGGACAGTCTTGTTGCTGGTGTCGAGGTTTTCGCTCATATCGCCGGGGTGACTAGCGGCGGGCGCGGCGGGCCGCAAGCCGGATACGCGGGCAATTTTCCTGTCAGCGTTTAAAGCATGTGGCGATGTCGCCCCGCCGCGGCGCTGCCCTCCGCTCGCGGCCGCTACGGCACCCTTGGGGTCAGGGCGTTAATCTGTCGGGAAACGCGAAGCGAGCAATGGCGGCCTGTGCCGCAGCGATATCGCCCCGCGCGCTCAACGATCCGGCCAGATTGCTCAGCCCGGTCTGGCGGTAAAACGCCGCCAGAATCGGCATCGGCTGTTCGGCGGACAATACGATCTGCGCCTCTGCCGGATCGCCCCGCTCCACCTCCATCGTCTCGCCCAGCCGGGCCACGAAGCGGGCATCGCCGATCTTCAGCCCGACGGTAATCGGATCGCCTCCGTCGGCACCCTTATAGTTCGCCTTGAGCGACAACACCGCCGCCACCGGCGACACGCCAATGCCGGGATCGTGCGCCCGCGCGGACAGGCCCCAGCGGCACAGCGCCAGAATCGCCGGTTCGGCGGCCCTGCCCCATTCGGTTAACGCATAGAACCGGGCGGGCACCGGCTCAGTAACCTCCTGCCGCTCGATCACGCCGTGTCGCTCCAGCCCCTCCAGCCGTTCGGTCAGAACACGGGCGCTGATTTTCGGCAAGGCGGTTCGCAATTGCGAAAACCGGCGCGGCCCCAGCAACAGTTCGCGCACGATCAGCATCGCCCATCGTTCGCCCAGAACTTCCAGCGCGAATGCCGCGCCGCAGCCATCGGCATACCAGCGGCCATGTTCGGCCGGTCGCGGCTGCGAAGCGGCTTGCTGTTCCGTTTCCGGTTCCGGCACGTTCGAAGTTACTTTTTGTGACTTCATGGTTGTAATAAGTAACTACTTCGCGCACCAATCGCAAGGAGCGATTCGCTGAAGGAGAGCGACATGAGCCGGATGATTTTCATAAACCTGCCGGTTGCCGATCTGGAGCGCGCCAAAAAGTTCTATTCTTCCATAGGGTTCACCAACGAACCCAGGTTCACGGACGATACCGCCGCAGCCATGACGCTGAGCGAGACGACCCATGTGATGCTGTTGACCCCCGGTAAGTGGGAACAGTTCAGCAATAAGGCAAAAACCGACCCGTATCGGGAGAGTTCGGCAATCTATGCGGTGACATGCGACAGCCGCGATGCGGTGGACGAGATGCTGGCGCGGGTCGCCGATGCAGGTGGAAAGCCCGACAGTAATCCGCCGCAAGACTTTGAATTCATGTACAGTCGTAGCTTCGAAGACCCCGAGGGATACGACTGGGAAATGGTCTGGATGGACCCGGCTGCCGCCCAAAAGGGACCACAGGAATTCAATGACTTAGGCGGCACATATAGTGGTGAAGAAGGTGTAAAGTGACAATGATCGACCCCGCCGCCGAACTGGAGATCACCGCTTTCGAATGGGTGCCGAAATTCGCCCAGGGATACGTGCGCGACTTGCGCCTGCGGTGGGCCTGTGAAGAGGCAAAACTGCCGTATTCCGAACGACTTATCAGCGCGGTGAAGCGGCCCGAATGGTACTTTTCCGAACAGCCCTGGGGGCAGGTTCCGGTGCTGCGCGACGGCGAAATCACGGTATTCGAAAGCGGTGCCTGCCTGATGCACCTTGGCGAAAAGAGTGAAACGCTGTTGCCGCGCGATCCGGCGGTGCGGGCGCCGGTTGTTTCGTGGCTGTTCGCGGCGCTTAACTCTCTGGAACCAATGGCGTTTGAGATGGCGCGTGTGGCTTTCTTCTCCGCGGACGAGGAATGGGCTCCGCTGCGCCGCCCTTCGCTGGAAAAACAGATCGCCGGACGCCTCGCTCCGGTGGAGCGGCATATGGCCGCAAATGATTGGATTGCAGGCGTTTTTTCTATTGCCGACATCGCGATGGTGACTGTGCTGCGCGACCTCGCCAGCAATATTCCGCTCGATCCCTACCCCGCGCTGTCGGCCTATCTCGAACGCGGTGCCGGTCGCCCCGCTTTCGCGCAGGCGATGGCCGATCAACTGGCCCCGTTCACCCGCAATGCTCCGCCCGAATAGATATTTTTTGTATTTTATATCAATAATTTAAACAACACACCCTGAGCCACCAGCCAGGTTATCCAAGGGAGAAATTGCAATGTCCGACAAACGCGGCGCCTTTATCTGGTACGAAACGACAACAACCAATCCAGACGGAGCAAAATCCTTTTATGACAGTGTGATAGGCTGGGATATCGAACCCTGCAGCTCCGCAATTGAAGGCGGGCTGGACTATCGCATGATCCGCCGCAGCGACGGCGGGTTCGCTGGCGGGATGCTCGCCCTGTCGGCAGAGATGGTGGACTGCGGCGCGAAGCCCGGCTGGTTCGGCTATATTCACACCCCCGATGTCGATGCAACCGCCGCCGCACTGGTCGCAAGTGGCGGAAAAATCTGCGATTCTGCCCGAACTGTGGAGGGTGTCGGCCGCTTCGCAATGGTCGCCGATCCGTGGGGTGCGACGTTCTATCTGATGGACCCCGCCCCGCCTGCCGACGACCCCGACGCGGAGAGCGATGCATTCTCCGTCGATCTGCCGCAACACGTCCGCTGGAACGAATTGCAATCGGCAGATTCTGTTGCTGCTGCAACACTTTACGGCGATCTGTTCGGGTGGGTTCAGGAAGGCGAGATGGAGATGGGGCCGCTGGGCACCTACCGTTTCATCGCCAACGACGGCATCGGCATCGGCGCAATCTGCAACACGATGCCCGGTGACACCGGCGGGCCCCGCTGGACCCACTATATCGGCGTGGACGACATCGATCGGGCAATCGCCGCAGTTGTCGCCGGCGGTGGCGAAATCATTGATGGACCACAGGAAATTCCCGGCGGTGAATTCTCCGTCGATATCCGCGACCCCCAAGGTGGCACAGTCGGGCTGGTCGGCCCGCGCAAGATCGCGGAGTGAGCGGACTACGAGGGAAAAGCAGAAGCCTGCCCGCTGCCAAACCGCAGACAAAGGCATCGACAAATGTCAGCCTCACTCGTTACAGGTCGGCCGACACTGTCCCGGAGAGTGCAGATGCCCGAATTTACATTCTATACCAACCCCTTAAGCCGTGGCCAAATCGCTCGCTGGGCCTTGCATGAGGCGAATGCGGATTACGATACCGTGTTCGTCGAATGGCAGGACAAGACGGAAGAATTCCTCAAAATCAATCCGATGGGCAAAGTGCCGACTATCGTGCATCATCATGGCGGGCACGATCACGTCATCACCGAAGCGGCGGCGATCTGCCACTACCTCGCGGAAACCGCCGCGCCCGATCTACTGCCCACTGTCGAAGAAAAAGCGGATTATTTCCGGTGGTTATTCTTCGCTGCGGGGCCGCTGGAACAGGCGATTACCAACCGCAGTTTCGGTCTGGAGGCCGCAGCCGACCGCTCGATCATGCTGGGATACGGCACCTTCGATCTGGCCATAAATACGCTGGAAGGTATGCTGGCAAACCGCGAATATGTTTGCGGAAATCGGTTCACGATGGCCGATGTCTATGTCGGATCGCATGTCGATTGGGGCATGGCCTTCGGTTCAATGCCGAGCCGCCCTGCGTTCGAAGCATATGCCGAACGTCTGCGTACCCGCGATGCCTACAAGGCGAGCAAAGCCATCGACAATGCGCTGGGCGAGGAAATGCAGGCCAAAGCGCAATAGCGGGCAGGCGTCAGGCGAATGCCTCGCTTTTTCTAAGCAACTGATATGCTTCCACAACCCGGCCCAGCAATGCCTCGTGACTGCGATCGCCGCCGTTTCGGTCGGGGTGATACCGCCGGACCAGTTCGGAATAGCGCCGCCGCAATCCTTGCCGGTCGACATCGGGCGACAGGTCCATCGCGTTCAGCGCGTTACGCTCCTGCTGAGTGAAGCGGGCATATTCCGCACCCGCCGCAGCCCGGCGGCGGATATCGGCGGCACGCGCGCCGATAGCGTCCAGCGGATCATCAAAATCGGCCCAGCGCGGCACCCCGCCAGCGCCGCCATCGGCGCGAAAAGCCCGCTTTGCGCTGGTGTTAGACCAGTTGGCACCGGGGGCCTGCGCCTCCCATATTTCCTCCGCGCTCATCCCTTCGAACCAGTCGTAACCGGCGTTGAATTCGCGCACGTGTTGCAGGCAGAACCAGCGCCAGTCCCCCGGCCCGTCAAAGCCCGACGGGTTATGGCCGGGCGCGCGATATTCGCCCGCTTCGCTGCAATCCGGCGCGTCGCAGGTGCGCCCTGTATCCGTATGTCTTCCGTGAAACCGCATTTGCCGCATTCGGTTTAGGATGGGCATGGACAAGCCGGTTGTGAAGTCCCAAACCGGTTGCATGACAGGATCGATTCAGACCGAGATGGAAAATCTCCTCACCAAAGCCTTTTCCCCCAAACACTTGGAAGTCGTGAACGACAGTGCGCGGCATCACGGCCATGCGGGTGACGATGGCAGCGGGGAATCCCACTTCTCCATTGTGATCGAAAGCGATGCGTTCACTGGCAAAGGCCGCCTCGACCGGCAGCGTATGATCAATGCCGCGCTGGGAGATATTCCCGGCCAGCGGGTTCATGCTCTGGCGATTCGCGCGCTCGCGCCGGGCGAGGTGGATTAGTCACCCTCTACCAATAACCCTTCCAGAACAGCGAGATATCCATGAACCCATCCGCACAGACCGCATGGATTACCGGCGCATCGAGCGGGATCGGCGCCGCCCTCGCCCGCGAATGGGCCGCAAGGGGCGGCCACGTGGTCCTTTCGGGAAGAGATGAGGCACGATTGCAGGTGGTTGCGGCCGATATCGACACCGACACGCTGATCCTGCCATTCGATGTGCGCGACGAAGCCGCGCTGGCCGAAGCAGCGACCAAAGCATTGAACTGGAAGGGCGCAATCGACTTCGCAGTTGCCAACGCGGGCATATCGCAACGCTCCGCCGCTATCGAAACCGACATGAAGGTGTACCGCGAGATTATCGAGGTCGATCTGATCGCCCAGATCGCCTTCGCGCAGAGCCTGATCGGGCCGATGAGTGCGCGCGGATCGGGGCGGCTCGCCTTCGTATCCTCCATCGCAGGGAAAGTCGGCGTGCCGATGCGAACCGCCTATTGCGCGGCCAAATTCGGGCTGGCCGGATATGCCGACGCCTTGCGCGCCGAACTGTCGCAGAGCGGGGTAGAGGTGCACACGATCTACCCCGGATCGATCCGCACCGATGTCAGCCGCAACGCCCTGACCGCCGACGGTTCGGCGCGCGGCAAGAGCGACAAGGCCATCGAGGAAGGCATTCCTCCTGCGGAGGCCGCGAACACGATACTCGACGCTATCGCATTGAACCAACGCGAAATCATCGTCGCGCGCGGCATGGAAGAGGCGATGGGCGAGTTGCGCCGCACGCCCGACCAGTTGCTGGATCAGGTCGCAAACATGGTCGCACAGGGATATATGGAGCGACTTAAAGGAGAGGATTGATGGAAATGCAGCTGGTTACGCTTGCCAACGGGATAGAGCTCGATGTTGTCGATACCGGGCCGCGGGATGCACCTGTGCTGCTGTTCCTGCACGGTTTTCCCGAAAGCCACCGCACCTGGCGCCACCAGATCGCGCACTTTTCCGACCGTTTCCGCTGCATCGCCCCCGATCAGCGCGGCTATCGCGGATCGTCGAAGCCGCAGGATGTCGCATCGTACACCGCGGACAAACTGATCGGCGACATCTTCCTGCTGGCCGATGCGCTGGGCGTCGATACGTTCACGATTGTCGGCCACGACTGGGGCGGCGCGATTGCCTGGGGTGTCGCGCTGACCGGGCAGGCCAGTGGCCGGGTCACCCGCGCTGCAATTGCCAACGCTCCCCACCCGGTGACTTTCCAGAAGCTGCTTTATACCAACCCTGTCCAGCGTGAGGCGAGCCAGTATATGCGCGGCTTCAAGGATACTGCGAACGATGCGCTGGTGCGGGAACATGGGCTGGCGGCACTACTGCTGCAGGAAATCAAATGGGACCGCGCCGACGTGATGGAGCCGGAGGAGCGCGAGGCTCTGTTTGCCGACTGGCAGGATCGTGACGCGGCGTTCGGGATGCTCAACTGGTATCGCGCCAGCCCGGTCGACGTTCCGCCAATGGACGCGCCATTCGCTATTCCCGAAGGGTGGAGCCCGCCGCCCCTTCCCCCGCTGACGATTCCCACGCTGGTTATCTGGGCGATGGACGACCTCGCTCTACCGCCGGAAAATCTCGATGGGCTGGACGAAATCGTCACCGACATGTCAGTGGTCGAAGTGCGCGATTGCGGGCACTTTGTCCCGTGGGAAGCGCCTGAGGCCGTGAACACAGCGATGGATGCATTTCTGGCGCGAACCGCCTGACGGAGCGCTGTCGTAGCCCTTTGGCTCAATGCGGCGGACTTACCCTTCCCACCTGATCCACGCGCCGTGCGGATGCGCCTCCGCCAGCAGGGCACTCTCCGCTCCCCCCGGCCAATAGCGGACCCGCAGTTCGTGGCGATGGGTGTCGCGGTTAGCCTCGACCGCGATCCACGCCAGCGCCTTGTCCGCGCTCGTCCGCTCGCCTGCCGCTTCCATAGCGGCGGTGACCCGCGCCTGTTCGTCTTTGGGAACATATTGCCAGACAATCGAGTGCATCAGAACGCGCGTGGTCCCTGCATCCTGCGGCCTGGCAAGCTCCGCCTCCACGAAATCGGCGGCGTTCATCGTCACGATATCGGGCGCGCGATCTTTGGCCGCCGCAATCGCCGCCTCCAACCGGTCAAACCGGATCGTATGTTCCGGCCAGATATAGGCCTTCAGCCGCAAAGCCTGCTGCGGGTCTGTCAGATCGACCGGAGCGACATCGCACCCTTTCAGCGAGAGGATTTCGACATCCGTTTGCTGCGGGGCGTTGCCTTGCCATTCGGGTGCAAAGTGCATCACCGACGGACGTGAGCCGAAACGTGTTCCGCCCAGATCGTAGGAATACCGGTCCATCATCAGGTTGATCCCCGCGCTGGACCCGATTTCGCGACACTCGAAACGCGGTGGCAACCCCCTGTCCGCCAGCCACAACATCGCAGCCGCAAAATTGCTCGACCGTCCGGCTTCGTTGGTCTGTGGTGGCCCAGCCAGCCAGGCCATCAGCGGCGCCTCGTGCGCGCGGATCGCGTCGGCAATCAGTGCAACGTCGTCTGCCGATGGTCGCTGGTAGATCGCGCGCAGTTCCGGCTGCTGCCCAGAGAGATAGAGCGCGTGGATGCCACCCGCGATCCGCAAAGGCAGCGCATCGGCCAGCGGCGCCCCCTGCCATTTGCGAATACGATCGAGCAGAGCACCTGGCGTATCGCTCTCCAGCAATGTCGCCACTGCACCCACCACACGGGCAGTGATCGGCGCGCCAGCATGTTCGCAATAGGCCACCTGATTGGCAAAAGCCGTGGCAACCGCGCCCTGCCCGACCTGATCGATGTCGGTGAACTGATACTTTGGCTTGCCACCCTGATCGGCCATAGAAGTTGCCCTTTTCCTGCCCGCGCCCTAAGTGCGCCGCGCCATGACCAAACCGCTCACCTTCGCCGTACCCAAGGGCCGCATCCTTGACGAAGCACTGCCGCTGATGGCGCGCGCGGGCGTCGTGCCCGAAGCGGGCTTTCACGACAAGGCCAACCGTTCGCTTTCGTTTGCGTGCGAAGATCCCGGCCTGCGCGTGATCCGGGTGCGCGCATTCGACGTGGCGACCTTCGTCGCGCATGGCGCCGCACAAGTAGGCATCGTGGGCGCAGATGTCATCGAAGAGTTCGATTATTCGGACCTCTACGCGCCAGTCGATCTCGATATCGGATACTGCCGCCTGTCGGTTGCGGAACCGGCCACCGGGGTCGATCCGATTGATGGCGCCACACACGTGCGCGTCGCGACGAAATACCCCAACCTCACCCGCCGTCATTTTGAGGCGCGCGGTGTGCAGGCCGAATGCGTGAAATTGAACGGAGCGATGGAAATCGCACCCGAACTGGGGTTGGCGGGGCGAATTGTCGATCTGGTGTCCAGCGGACAGACGCTGAAGGACAACGGGCTGGTCGAAGTATCGACCATCATGGAAATCACCGCCCGCCTGATCGTCAATCGCGCGGCATTGAAAACCGATCCGCGTGTTGCCGCACTGGTCGAACAATTCCGCGAGATTGCCGGATGAAGCGCCTTAAGGTCACCGATCCCGATTTCGACAAGGCTTTCCGCCGTATCGTCGAAGATCGCCGGGAAAGCGCCAGTGGCGTCGCCAGCGACGTGGCCGACATTCTCGCGCGGGTGAAGGCGAAGGGCGACATCGCGCTGGCTGAATACACCCAGCGGTTCGACGATCACCAGTTGACCGGGGATGGCGACTGGCAGATCGCCCCGGAAGCGTGCAAGGCAGCCTACGATGCTCTGGAGCCGGAACTGCGCGACGCGCTCGATCTCGCGGCGGAACGCATTCGCGCCTATCATGTCGCGCAAATCCCCGCGAACCGCGATGACATCGATCCGGCAGGCGTGCGTCTCGGCGCGCGCTGGCGACCTGTCGATGCCGCCGGGCTCTATGTGCCGGGAGGCCGTGCCTCCTACCCTTCATCGCTGTTGATGAACGCCATTCCGGCAAAAGTGGCCGGGGTAGAACGGCTCGCTGTCGTGACGCCCACGCCCAAGGGACAGACCAACCCGCTGGTACTGGCCGCAGCCCATATCGCTGGCGTGGACGAAATCTGGCGGGTCGGCGGCGCACAGGCCGTGGCCGCGCTTGCCTATGGCACCGATCGGATCGCCCGTGTCGATGTCGTGACCGGCCCCGGCAATGCCTGGGTCGCGGAGGCCAAGCGCCAGCTTTACGGCGTCGTCGGGATCGACATGGTCGCCGGGCCAAGCGAAATTCTGGTGATCGCCGATGGGCAGAACGATCCCGACTGGATCGCCGCCGACCTGCTCAGTCAGGCAGAGCACGATCCCGATGCCCAATCGATCCTGATTACCGACGATCCCCTGTTCGCGGAACAGGTGGAAGACCGCATCGACGTGCAATGCGCGATGCTGTCCACCCGCAAAGTCGCTCGGCAAAGCTGGGACGATCACGGAGTGATGATCGTGGTCGGGCATCTCGATCAGGCGATCCCGCTCGCCAATGCGCTGGCCGCCGAACATGTCGAACTGGCAATGGCGGAACCCGAACCGTTCCTCGATGCGATCCGCCACGCAGGCAGCGTGTTTATCGGGCGGATGGCGCCGGAGGCGATTGGCGACTATGTTGCCGGGCCGAACCACGTATTGCCCACCGGTCGGCGCGCACGATTTGCCAGTGGGCTGTCGGTGCTCGATTTCATGAAACGGACGAGCTTTATCCAGCTCGACATCGCATCGTTTCAGCGGATCGGCCCTGCCGCCGCCGCACTGGCCCATGCCGAGGGGCTTCCGGCCCACGCACAATCGATCGAAGTGAGACTGAAGTGAACACTCCCAAGCGCAGTCAGGCCCGTTCTTCCGCCCGCCTTGCAGCGGTGCAGGCGCTGTACCAGCACCAGATGGAAGGCACTGCAACCATCCGCCTGCTCGACGAATTCCATCAGCACCGCCTTGGCGCAACAATCGACGATGACGAATTCGACGATGCCACATATGCCGGAGCGGAAACTGCTTTCTTTGACGATGTCGTGCGCGGTGTGATTGCACGGCGGGACGAGATCGACGAGCTGATTTCCTCGAAACTGGCCAGCGGATGGACAGTTGCCCGTCTCGACAAGACGATGCTGCAAATCCTGCGCTGCGGGACATATGAATTGCTGGCCCGCGCCGATGTCCCGGTTGCCAGCGCGATCAGCGAATATGTCGATGTGGCCAAGGCGTTCTTCGACGACCGGGAGGCGAAATTCGTCAACGGTGTGCTCGACGCGGTGGCGAAAGAGGCCCGCGGCTGATCGCCAGTCACGGGTCACCCGATCTGCGGTTGCTCATCCGGGGCTTGATCCCCGGCCTCGCTTGGCGGAAAGCTGGCGCCCACGTCCATGACTGAAGCCGATTTCATCGCAGCGTTACGCCACATTGCCGATACCCCGGCAGCGCGCGGGCTGGCGGACGATTGCGCGGTGCTGGATATCGGCAACGAAACGCTGGTGCTGACACACGATTCGCTCGCCGAAGGGGTACACTACCTTCTCGGTCACGATATGGCCGACGTTGCGTGGAAGCTGGTGGCGAGCAACCTGTCCGACCTCGCTGCAAAAGGGGCAAAGCCGATTGGCGTGTTGCTCGGTTTCATGCTGGGCGACAATGACACTCGCTTCATCGAAGGGCTGACTGAGATACTGGCAGCTTACGATGTGCCTTTGCTCGGCGGAGATACAATTTCGGCTCCGGGTTCGCACCGCGTGTTCGGTCTGACAGCACTGGGCACAGCAACCCACTGCCCGCCTCCGTCGCGTAGCGGGGCGCAGCCCGGCGATGCCATCTGGATCACCGGGCCGGTGGGCGGCGCGATGATGGGGCTGGAGGCATTGCGTGCTGGCGCTGGCAACGGTGCTGGCATCGACAGTACCGCCTATCGCCGCCCGATACCGCTGCTGGCAGAAGGACAGGCGCTGGCCCCTGTGGTAACAGCGATGATGGATGTCTCCGACGGATTGCTGCTCGATGCCAGTCGGATCGGCACCGCCAGCGGAGTGACAATGGCAATCGAGAGCAAAGCCGTGCCGATCGCCGCGCCGGAAGATCGCCGTGCCGACGCATTGCGCTGGGGCGACGATTACCAGTTGCTGTTCACGATGCCTGCCGAGCTGACACCGCCTCTATCCGCTGTTCGCATTGGCACTGTGGAGCGCGACCACGGTGACGGCCCGCTCTTGATAGACGGCAGGGTGCCCGCAGCGGATCGCCCGTCAGGCTATCTGCACTAGAGATTATCCCTCAACAAGCATCTCGGGTTTAAGGGCTTGCGCGCCTTTGGTGCTGCCTTATACCTTCGTGTTGCCGTAAAGGTAATAAACCTGCGGCGGGCAACATCCATTATGGAGGGGGACGTCCGTGAACTTAGTTCTGATCTCAATATTCCTAGGGTTGCTAGCCGTTGTATACGGCTTCGTGACCAGTCGTCAGGTACTCAGCAAAAGCGCCGGCAATGAGAAAATGCAGGAAATCGCCGGGGCTATTCAGGAAGGCGCACAAGCCTACCTGAAACGGCAATATACCACGATCGGCATCGTCGGTGTGGTCGTGGCCGTGGTGGTCGCAGTATTTCTGGGAACGATCAGCGCGACGGGTTTCGTGCTGGGTGCGATCCTTTCGGGTGTTGCCGGTTTCATCGGCATGAACATTTCCGTCCGTTCGAATGTCCGCACTGCGGCGGCCGCACAGGTCGGGCTGCAACAGGGCCTGACGCTGGCGTTTCGCGCAGGGGCAATCACCGGGATGCTGGTGGCGGGCCTCGCGCTGCTGGCTATCGCAGGGTTTTTCTATGTGCTTGTCGGCCCGATGGGTATGCAAGCCAACGACCGGGCCGTGATCGAAGCACTGACCGCGCTGGCATTCGGCGCGTCGCTGATTTCGATCTTCGCACGTCTGGGCGGCGGTATTTTCACGAAGGCGGCCGATGTCGGCGCCGACCTCGTCGGCAAAGTGGAAGCAGGCATTCCAGAAGACGATCCGCGCAACCCGGCCGTGATTGCCGACAACGTGGGCGATAATGTCGGTGACTGCGCCGGTATGGCAGCCGACCTGTTCGAAACCTATGTCGTCACAGTCGGGGCAACGATGGTGCTGACTGCGCTGTTGCTGACCGGACTTGGCACAATGTTGCTGCCGATGATGTCGCTCCCTCTGCTGATCGGCGGGGTCTGCATCGTCACTTCGATCATCGGCACTTATGCCGTTCGCCTTGGTAGCGGCACCAATATCATGGGCGCCATGTACAAGGGCTTCCTGCTGACTGCAGTGCTCTCTGTCCCCGCGATCTATCTGGCGATGACGATGGCGCTGGGCGACATGAATGCGATGATCGGCGGCGAAGCTGTCACCGAAGCGGGCTATGCCATCCAGAACGGCGTAATCGCGGAAGTGCAGGAAACCGCCAGTATTGGCGGATTCACTGGAATGGATCTGTTCTGGTGCGCGATGCTCGGCCTCGTCATCACTGGGCTGATTATCTGGATCACCGAATACTACACCGGGACCAACTATCGCCCTGTGCGGTCTATCGCCAAATCGAGCGAGACCGGTCACGGCACCAATGTGATCCAGGGTCTCGCCATCAGCATGGAAGCCACTGCGCTGCCGACACTGGTGATCGTGGCGGGTATCATCATCGCCTACCAGCTCGCTGGTCTGATCGGGATCGCTTACAGTGCGACTGCGATGCTGGCACTGGCGGGCATGGTCGTGGCGCTCGACGCCTATGGCCCTGTCACCGACAATGCTGGCGGCATTGCTGAAATGGCGGGCCTCGACGATTCCGTGCGGGAGAAGACCGACGCGCTCGATGCAGTGGGCAACACCACCAAAGCGGTGACCAAAGGCTATGCCATCGGTTCCGCCGGGCTTGCTGCGCTGGTGCTGTTCGCGGCCTATACCACCGATCTCAAGGAGTTCTTCCCTGGCATAAATGTCGATTTCAGCCTGGAGAACCCTTACGTAATCGTGGGCCTGCTGCTCGGCGCGTTGCTGCCTTACCTGTTCGGTTCGATGGGTATGACCGCTGTGGGCCGCGCTGCGGGCGACGTGGTGAAAGACGTGCGCGAACAGTTCGCCGCCGATCCGGGTATTATGGCGGGCACGAGCCGCCCCAATTATGCCCGCACGGTGGACCTCGTCACCAAAGCCGCGATCAAGGAAATGATCGTTCCTTCGCTGTTGCCGGTACTGGCGCCGATCGTGGTTTATTTCGTGATCGCTGCGATTGGTGGGCAGGCCAACGGCTTCGCGGCATTGGGCGCATTGCTGCTGGGCGTGATCGTCGGCGGCTTGTTCGTCGCCCTGTCGATGACCGCCGGTGGCGGTGCATGGGACAACGCGAAGAAGTACATCGAAGACGGCCATCACGGCGGCAAGGGGTCCGACGCGCACCACGCTGCGGTGACCGGTGACACCGTGGGCGATCCTTACAAGGATACAGCAGGCCCGGCGGTGAACCCGATGATCAAGATCACCAACATCGTCGCGTTGCTGCTGCTGGCGGCGCTGGCTGGCGGCCATATGGCAGGCTGACAAAACCTTCCCATTTCGGGACACCATACCCCGCCCGGCGCAATTCGGGCGGGGTTTTTGTTGTACGTTAAATTTTCCGCAGCCTTCTCCGGGTATTGGCAAGACACAGCGCATGAAGGCGCGATGGATGAAGGTTAACGTATCGACGTGGAGCAGCCGCTCAAAATCATGGCAGACACCTGCCCTGCTGAGTTGCACTTCACCGTGCAACCGTGGCGCACGCGTGGGATCGATGCGGCATGGGATGCGCTGGCACAGTGTGCGGCCGAACCCAATCCGTTTATCGAACGCTGGTTCATGCAAGCCAGCCTCGACGCCTTCGATCATGCCGACGAGGTGCAACTCGCCACGCTCGAACATGATGGCACGCTGGTCGGGATCATCCCGCTGGCGCGGCTGAATCGCTATGCCGGATACCCCTTCCCCCACATTGCCGGCTGGGTGCATTACAACGCCTTCTGCGGCGCACCACTGGTCGCCGCCGGATACGAACGCGCATTCTGGCGCGAACTGCTGGCATGGTGCGACAGACATGCTGGCGCACGTCTGTTTCTCCACCTGTCTCACCTGCCCGTAGAAGGGCCACTCTTCGCTGCCTTGCGCGATGTCACCGCCTCGCAACACCGCCCTGCGGCTATCGTCCATCGGGAAGAGCGCGCCCTGCTCGCTTCCGATCTGACCCCGGACGCCTATTTCGAAGCGTCGATGAGCGGCAAGAAGCGCAAGGAACTGCGCCGACAGGCCAAGCGATTGAGCGAAGAAGGGGCGCTGCGTTTCGAGCGACTGACCGACGCCACTGCGCTTTCTGACTGGATTGCCCGGTTCCTCGCTCTGGAACAGGCCGGATGGAAAGGGGCGGAAGGCTCTGCGCTGGCCTGCACGAACGACACCCGGCAGTTCTTTCGCGACGCGCTGAGCGCCGCCGCTGTTGCGGGCAGGCTGGAACGTCTGGCGCTCTATCTCGACGAACGACCGATTGCGATGCTGGCCAATTTCATCACTCCGCCCGGCGCATACAGCTTCAAGACAACATTCGATGAGGACTACGCGCGCTATTCCCCCGGCGTGCTGCTTCAGCGCGAAAACCTCGACATATTGGCAAACGACGCGGTTGCGTGGTGCGATAGCTGTGCGGCGGCGGATCATCCCATGATCGAGCGCATCTGGCGCGAGAAGCGCCTGGTCGTGCGGGTATCGATAGCAATCGGCGGGCAAGCCCGCCGTACCCTTTGCAAAGCCATATTGCGCGCCGAGACAGGCGCATTTCCCAAAGGACTGTAACTGATGGATGCTGTTACTGGAATTACCGATAGCGACCGGGCTGTGTTCGGGGCGGATACACGCGCACAATTCGCTGTTGCCTATCCTGAAACACCGGTAAAGCTGCACCACAACCTCGAACATCATCCGCTGCTGACGCTGGAGGCACTGGCCGGACTGGCGGGTAAACTGCCCAACGATCAGATCGAGTATAATCGCGGCGACCTGCCGATCGGCCTCGATGGCAAGCCCACGCCCACAGGCCTGTCGATTGAAGAGACCATCCTCCACGTTGCCACCAGCAACAGCTGGGCAGTGCTCAAGAACATTCAACAAGTGCCGGAATACGAAACGCTTCTGCTCTCGCTGCTCGGTGAGCTGAAACCTGTGATCGAAGAGAAGACCGGGGCGATGCTGCGCCCGCAAGGGTTCATCTTCATTTCCAGCCCCAATGCTGTGACGCCCTATCACTTTGACCCCGAGCACAACATCCTGCTGCAACTCACCGGCAGCAAAACGATGGTGCAGTTCCCGGCGGGCGACAATCGGTTCGCCCCCGATACCACTCACGAAACCTACCACTCCGGTGGGCCGCGCGAACTGACCTGGGCCGACGAACTGGCAGCAGGGGCAACGGAGTTTCCCCTTGCCCCTGGCGAAGCGGTGATGGTGCCGGTGATGGCACCGCACTACGTCAAGGTCGGGCCGGATAGCTCCATCTCGCTGTCGATCACCTGGCGCAGCGACTGGAGCTTCGCCGAAGCGGACGCCCGTTGCTGGAACGGAGTGCTTCGTAAAGCTGGGCTCAACCCGCGGGCACCGGGCCGCTGGCCGCATTCGAACAAAGCCAAGGCCACAGCCTTTCGCATCTGGCGGCGGCTTGGCCTTGGCAGCTAGCTCCGCTGCGGTTGGTTGACGTATGCGTAAGCCTGTCGCAAGGCAGAACGCATGACTGACCGACCGACCGACGAACAGCTTGTTTCGGGGCTTATCGCCCTGCTCGATCCCACTCCGCAAGGCCCGGACCGTTTCGAAGGGCCTCGCAATCCCGGCGGGGTCGGCCGGGTGTTTGGCGGACAAGTGATCGCGCAGGCGCTGGTCGCTGCCGAGCGTACTGTGGGGGAGGATCGCGCTGCCCATTCGCTCCACGCCTATTTCCTGCGCGGCGGTAGCGAAGACCACCCGATCACGCTCGACATCGCGCGCGATTTCGATGGCGGCAGCTTCTCCAACCGCCGGGTCGTGGCGCTGCAACCGGGCAAAGACGGGAGCCCCAGCCCGATCCTGAATCTGACCGCCAGTTTCCAGCGCGAGCAGCCGGGGCTGGAGCATCAGGAAGCTATTGCGCCCGACGTGCCCGGCCCGGATGATCTGGAGCCGGACGATATCATTCGCGCCCGCTATGCCGAGAAGATGGAAGGCCCCGCCCGCGCATTCTTCCTCCGCCCTCGGCCGATCGAGATTCGCGCCACCGCCCCGGCCCACTGGACCAGTCGCGAACCGCAGAAGCCCACACAGGCCAGCTGGTTCCGCGCCCGTACTCCGTTGCCCGACGATCCCCGGCTGCACCGGGCGGTGCTGGCCTACCTGTCGGATATGCAACTGCTGGGCACATCGCTGCTGCCCCACGGCATTTCATGGCTGCGCGGCGAAGTGAAGAACGCCAGCCTCGACCATGCTCTGTGGTTTCACGCGCCCTTTCGTGCCGACGAATGGCTGCTCTATGTCACCGACAGTCCGTGGTCGGGTGGCAGTCGCGGCTTCAACCGCGGGCAGATCTTCCAGAACGGCCGACTGATCGCCAGCGTCGCGCAGGAAGGGATGATCCGCCGGGTAGATCCCAAAGCGACGTAATCCACAGGTATATCTGGTAACTTTCTAACTCCTTCTTAACCACCGCAACGCCATTCTCTCGTCAATGATCGAGGAGTTTCCCCCGTTGCCCATTTCTGCCCGCTTCACCCCCGCGCTCAACGATGACCGTCGCACGGCGGCACGCCATACGCTGCAGCTTGGTGTTAACGGACACGCAGATGGCAGCGACCCGCATGCGGCCCGAGTGCTCAACATTTCGAACACCGGAATGCTGGTCGAATGCCCGCTCGCTCTGGCGCAGGGTGACGTCTTCACGGTCGATTTGCCGCGATCCGGCGAATGCGAAGCCGAAGTCGTGTGGGCCGATGCCCCGATGTTCGGCTGCCGCTTCCGTACCGAACTGAGCGATGGGGCGCTCGCTGCTGCCCGGCTGGCCGGAAAGGCAGAAAGCCGCACTATCGAACTGGCACCCGGCAGCCCTGCCGATATGGAGGATTTCGGGGAGCGATTGCACCGTCTGCGGAGCGAACGCGGCCTGTCGCTGTCCGATGTGGCCGACCGGCTGGGCGTGAGCAAGCCAACGGTCTGGGCATGGGAACACGGCAAATCGCGCCCGATCGAACGCCGCCTCGCCAGTCTGGCCCAGGTGCTTGGTGTCACACCCGCCGGCCTGCAACCCGCCCCTCCCAGCCAGGACGAGATCGTGGCACGCCACCGCCGCCGCATCGCGGAAATGTATGGCGTGGAGCCGGAACGGGTCCGCATCATGATTGACCTGTAAGCGCAGCAGTCAGCAGCGATCATCGCGCCCCAACCCACGCAAACAGACCCACTACCGCAAATTTCCCTTGCCTCTACCCATCCTGTTCGGACAAGACCGAGATAGTTAACGAAAAGCAAATTAGTGTGAATATTCATTAGGTTAATCACAGACTAACGTCACACTAACCCGCTTTTCGCTGATCCCGGCGATGGGCATCGCCACATCGCCGGGCGCGTTAGCTGCACAGCGCGCGAATCGGTTAAACGGGCCATTGGGGCAGGCGATTCGCCCTCTCTGGCCATGCGAGCGGGGGCACAGTTTCGCATGTGGGGTAATCTTTCGCCGGGCGAATGCACGGCACTCTATCGACTGGTGGCAGGCAGTGCGCGCGATCTCGTGCTTAAACTCGACCGGCGCGGGCGAGTGGTCGATGCATCGCCTGCCAGCGCGCGACTTGGCCTCGCATTCGCAGGCAACCCTGTCGGCCGGCATCTGCTCGAACTGCTGCATCCTTCCTGCGTCCATGCGGTGATCGAAGCCCACCGCGCCGTGCAGGCAGGCGAAATCGAAGACAGCGGCTGGATCGAAGTGCTGGCGCAAGTGCAGAACGGCGATCAGCAATGGTTCGAACTCAAGCTCGGCCCTTTGCCGTACGACGGCGGCACAGTCGGCCTGCTGCGTTCGATCGAAGATCGACGTGCCCTGGAAGACCAGTTGTTCACTGCCGCGATGACCGACCCGCTGACCCGGCTGAGCAATCGTGACGCGTTCGTGCGGATGCTGCAACACCTGATCGACGCCGGGGCGCATGGCCATGTTGCTCTGTTCGATCTGGATCACTTGCGGACCCTCAACTTGCGCCACGGGCACAGCGGCGGTGATCGTGTACTGGTGGCATTCGCCCACCTGATGCAGAAACTGATGGGGCCTGACGACATTCTCAGCCGCATTGCAGGTGGCACGTTCGGTGTGCTGCTGACCGAAACCGCCGAGACCGAAGCGGCCAGCGCGTGCTACCGGATTCTGGAAGCGCTCGACGCCGCGTCGCCCACTGGCCACAGCCACCTGCACCTGACCGCCAGTGCCGGGCTCGCTCCGTTCGGCAACACCCCCGATGCCACCTTGCGCGCCGCCGAACTGGCACTGGTGAATGCCAAGGCGCGGGGGCGCAATCGGCTCGAACGGGCGGAAACCCATCACCGGCAATGGGGCATGGCAATTGGCTGGTAAGGCCACACTGCGGTGGACCGCATATCGGAGTTTTGAAAGGTGTGACTTTCCTCCGGTGAGAGCGCGTTTGCGTGTGGACTTCGAAATCGCCCAAATCGCCGGGATGTGTGACTTTTCCACCTGCCGAAAATTGATTGTCGCGCGCGCCATCCGGCGGTGAATACGCCCGTCGACCCGATGTAGGAAAGCGATGCGCGACTTCCGCCCCCATGCCGCGCACCGGAATGGCGGCGCCCTGCCAGCGCAGCGCCCAGGAAGCTGGGCCCCGGCTCAAGGCCGGGATGGCGGTGGGATGGCGGGGAGCATCAGGGGCGGTCTTCGCCTCCATCTCAGCGGAAGCAATTACCAGTGCCCCCATGAACCAACTCTGGCGACTGCCGACCGAAGTGTTCCCTGCTTCGGGCACCCACCTGCTCACTCGTCATTGCGAACACAGTGAAGCAATCCATGGAGTGAGGGCGGCGCCTATCGTACCGGTTGCGATAGGCGCATGCGGCGGTCCATGGATTGCCACGTCGCCTGCGGCTCCTCGCAATGACGAGTGTTAGCAGGATGAGTGAAGCCGTCCCACAACATCGCCCCGAATCTGATCCGGGGCCCTGCTGTTCTGCCAGCGCAGCGCCCAAAAAGCTGGACCCCGGATCAAGTCCGGGGCGACGGTTGAAGTTAGCCAGCTCTGAGGCGGAGCAGGATCGCAACCTTCCCCCACCAACACCCCTCACCCGCCGGGGTGGTAGAAATCCCATATCTTCTGCGCCACACCGGCGCTGATGCCCGGTGTTCGCTTCAGGTCTTCCAGCGCGGCGGCGCGCACTTTTCCGGCGGTGCCGAAATGTAGCAGCAGCGCACGTTTGCGATTCGGGCCGATGCCGGGAATCTCGTCCAGCGGCGATGCCGTGATGGCCCGGCTGCGTTTGGCGCGGTGGGCGCCGATTACATAGCGGTGCACTTCGTCGCGCAAGGTCTGGAGATAGAACAGCAGAGGCGAATTGACCGGCAGTGTCTTCTCCCGCCCATCGGGGAAGTGGAACACCTCGCGCCCTTCGCGGCCGTGGTGCGGCCCCTTGGCGATCGCGATCAGCGGCACATCCTCGATTCCCATTTCCTCCAGCGTGTCGCGCACAGTGCTCATCTGCCCTTTGCCGCCATCGATCAGCACGAGATCGGGCCACGTCCCGTCTTCGCCGCTGGTGGTGTGGTCGGGATCGTCCTCCAGCGCACGGGCGAAGCGGCGCTGCATCACTTCGCGCATCATGCCGAAATCGTCGTTCGTCTGCGCGCTGCGGATGTTGAATTTGCGATACTGCCCTTTCACAAATCCTTCCGGCCCGGCGACGATCATCGCCCCCACCGCCTTCGCCCCCTGAATGTGGCTGTTGTCGTACACCTCGATCCGCTGCGGCGGTTCGGGCAGTTCGAGAAATTCGGCCAGTTGCCGCCCGATCTGCGCGCGGGTGCCGCTTTCGGCCAGTCTGCGGTCGAGCGCCTCCACCGCGTTGCGGCTGGCCTGTTCCATCAGCCGCCGCCGGTCGCCTCGCTGAGGAACGGATATTTCCACCCGGTGCCCCGCCGCTTCGCAAAAAGCCTCCTGCAACAAAGCGCGATCGGGCAGATCGCGATCGACGAGGATGTGTTTCGCCGGGGGCACTTCTTCATAAAACTGTGCGAGGAAGCTCGACATCACTTCCTCCTCGCTCAACCCGTCGGTGTGGCTGGGGAAGAATGCACGGTGGCCCCAGTTCTGCCCGCCGCGCACGAAAAACGCCTGCACTCCGATATGGCCGCCCTTGCTCGCCATTGCGAACACATCGGCATCGCCCACCCCGGCGGCATTGATCGCCTGGCTGCCCTGAATTGCAGTGGCAGCCCGCAGCCGGTCGCGCAGCATCGCCGCCCGTTCGAAGTCGAGTGCCGCAGCCGCCTGTTCCATCTGCGCTTCGATCTGCGCCTGCACCGCGCCCGATTTGCCGCCGAGGAAATCCTTCGCCTGCTGCACCAGTTCGGCATAGCCCGCCTCGTCGATCCGCCCGACACAGGGCGCGCTGCACCGCTTGATCTGATAGAGCAGACAAGGCCGGTCGCGGCGGGAAAAGAACCCGTCGGTGCAACTCCGCAGCAGGAACAGCTTTTGCAGCGCATTGATCGTGGTGTTGACGCTGCCCGCGCTGGCAAAGGGGCCGTAGTAATTCCCCTTCGCCCGCCGTGCCCCGCGATGCTTCATGATCCGTGGGAAATCGTGATCGGCGCGCAGCAGAATGAACGGGAACGATTTATCGTCGCGCAGCAAGACGTTATAGGCCGGGCGGTATCGCTTGATCAGTTGCGCTTCCAGCAGCAGCGCCTCGGCTTCCGAATTGGTGGTAACGATTTCCATCCGGCGGGTCTGGCTGACCATCCGTTGCAACCGATTGGTCAGATTCTGCACTTGCGTGTAGTTCGTCACCCGGTTCTTCAGCGCCCGCGCCTTGCCGACATAGAGCACGTCGCCACGCGCATCGAGCATACGATAGACGCCCGGAACCGGCTTTAAGGTTTTAACTGTGTCGCGGATCGCCGCGACCCCTGCCGCGAGATCGGGCTGGCTGGAGCCTTTGACAACAAAAGTCGCCCGCTCTTCATTGAAGCGTTCGGCACCTCTGGGGTCTGGCGGAGATCCGGCTTCTGTGCGGCTCATATGCGCGCCAAGATAGGTTTCGCAGCGAAATTGGGAAGGGATTGGTTCGCAAGTGCAAAATTGTTCGCCAATGAATTCAGCCGCCTGTTCGCAATAAAAGCGAATTATCTCGGCTTTTCAGAGGCTCTAGCTTGTGGATAACTTTGGATTACGGGAGAATGGCTCAACCGTGAAGTGATTCGGCAAGCCAGGGGTGGGGGCGCGATGAAGTACGATTACACGATGCATCGGACCGGCGCATTTCCGGATATATACGGAAGTGGGGAATGCCCGGAACGGGTATTGGACGAAATTTTTCGTAACCATTTACCGTCTGGCCATGTGATTACATTCGCCAATGAAAAGGGCGGCGTGGGCAAAACCACGATGGCTTTTCAGGCGGGCGTAGCGCTGGCATCGCGTGGTTTGCGGGTACTGGCGGTGGACCTCGACGCACGGCAACGCAGCCTGTCGCGCACACTGGAGGCGCGCCACGCCACCGCCCATTGCCTGAATGCAAAACTGCCTGCGATTCAGTCGATCCGCATCGATAATAACAGCACCGCCATGCTGCAGCAGGAAATCGCGCGGCTGGGCAGCGAAATCGATGTCGTGATTATCGATGTGGCCGGGCGCGACTGTCCGCAGGCGCGACGCGCGATCGCACTGGCCGATACACTGGTCACTCCGATCAGCGCATCGCACTACGATCTCGATGCTCTGGGCCATTTCGATCCCGTGACGCACGAACTGCGCGAACCGAGCGCCTTTGCACGGACAGTCCTTGCCTTGCGCGCAGAACAGCTTGCGCGCGGATTGAGCACGGCGGACTGGGTGGTGGCCCGCAATCGTGTGCGGTCGGTCGATTCCGCTCAGATGGAACGGATCGGCGCAGGGCTGCTCCAGCTATCCGAAAGCTATAGCTTGCGGATCGTAGAAGGGCTGAGCGAACGGGTGGTCTATCGCGACCTGCTGCAATTCGGGCTGACTGTGGCCGATATCCCGCTAATCCCGCAACTGCGGAAACACGCGCGCAAGGGCAGGCAGGAAATCGACCGTGTTCTGGCGACTTTCGATCTGCCCGAACCGCCGGAAACCGCCACACTGCATCGCTCCGAAGCCGCCCCCGCACGCCGCGCACCTGTGCTGAACCGCACCCGCGACAATTATGTGCGCGCGGTTCTGGAAACGCTTTGCCCGACACGAGGCCCGGCACGGGTAGAGGCATAGCTGCATCGCCGTGCATTGCGCGCCAGCAGGCAGCCATGCCTCCCCCAATTACGAGGCCCGTTTTTAGAACACCTTGCGGAACTCGATTTCCACGAACCGACCGACCGGGTCGATCAGCGCGGGCTGATAGCGCAACGGTACGGTGCCGGTGGAATCGGTCACTTTCTGGCGGGTGTCGAACAGGTTGTCCGCCCGCAACGACATCCGCCAGCCCTTCCAGAAGCCCGGATCGCCACCGCCGGTCAGCCAGTCTTGCTGAGACAGGTCCATGAACAGGCGGAGATTGAACGTCGTCAGCGAACCGAACCGCAGATCGCTCGACCCCGGCAGCGCGCTGCCGTTGACGTCTGTTGCGCTCTGGTAATTGGCGGACAGGCGCCCGCCGATCCCGCCGCGGAATAATCCGCCCTCCAGCTCCAGCTTGTGACGCGGTGTGCCGCCGCTGCCGGTGGCATCGCCGTTGAGCATATCGAGCTCCGGCCCGCCGGGTGCGATCAGCACACGGTTGGTCAGTTCGACGGTATGATAGAACGAGAGGTTCCACCGCCCGCGTCCATCGTCACCCCGGCCAAAGCCAGGCGATCCACCACCCCGAGCTCTACCCGACTGGCCACCCGATGCCCCTTGCTTCGCTGCGTCGCCCGCAGGTGCGCCGCCGGGTGGAGTCATCGAGCACAGGCGTTGCTGCAATGCTTTCAACCGCGCAGGATCCACTTGCCCGTCAGCTCCCTTGAGCCGATCGCGCACACTTTCGGGCAGCACCGTCAGATCGGGCTCCTTCCCCGGTTCTGGACAGAGCGCGATCCGCAGCTTTTCGAAACGGGCGGGATCCATCTGCGGGCGTGGCTTGGCTCCATCCGCCGAACAGATACGTTCGCGCGCCTGCGCCACCTTGGCCGGATCGACAGTGCCGTCCTCACCTTTCAGCCGTTCCTGCATCCGCTCGGGAAGCTGAGAGATATCGGGCACTTGCCCTTCGGGCGTGTTGCAAAATTGCGCCCGCATCGCGGCGAAGCGCGCGGGATCGAAAGCAGCGACACTTCCCGGCCCGCCAGCGCGCGGCCCACCCGGCGGAGGCCCGGCCTCGCCCGCCGGTGGCGAAGCAGGAGCCGGAGCAGCCGCGCCACGCCCGCCGCCACTGGCACCACCCGCCACTGCCTCTTTCGCTTTACCGAAACGCCCGAACAGGTTGATCCCGTAGCGAATGCGCGAACTATTCTCCTCAGCAAAGGTAACAGGCCGCTGATCGATCGCCAGCAAAGTGCCGTCGGCTGCGCGTGTCACCCGGCCGGGGAACGCCGCCTCGATCGCCGGAGTCAGCACCGGGAAACTGTTCGTGGTGTTGGTCGAATGATTGCTGAAATATTCGACCCGGAAGCTTGTACGGTCAAACAGATCGATGTCGTAATTGGCCGACAGTTTCCAATCGCGCTGGGTTTCCGCTGTCAGGTTGGGATTGCCGCCGCTGGTTACTGTGGCGAGCACAGTGGTCCCATTGGTGAAATCGTACACCGGCACGTTGTAATCGATCAGAGTCGCGGCGCCCAGTTGCGTCAGCGACGGAGCCACGTCGGTCACGATGCGGGTTGCCTGCAAGCTGAGCCGTTCCACCGGACTCCAGGTGATCCCCGCGGTGTAGTTCCACAAGGTATCGAAATCCGACAGGTGATCGACACCCCCAGCGAGGTTGAGCGACAGATCGCCAATCGCTGCCCCGAACCCTTCCCGCCTGCTGGTAATCGGCACGCCAAGCGTAATACTGCCATTTACCCGTTGGCGATCGAGCGAAACATCGGGCCCGGCAATCCGGCTGTCGCTGCTATCGATACCGTTGGCCTTGAACCCGGCAGCGAATGTCGCGCTGACATCGCCCGCCGGCAGATGAAGCGGATTGCCCATCAACGTAGCTTTGGTGTCTATCGTGTAGGTTTGCGAACGCGAAGTATCGATCCCTGCCGATGGCACAGTGGGCAACTGGCCGTCGATTGCCAGCGTGCCTGCGGCGGCCGCTGTAACCAGCGCCGATGTGTCGCGACGACGATCAATCTGGCTTTCGGTGTTACCAAGCGTCGCGTCCACCGTCGTCTGGAACTGCCACGCGCCCAGGGGCAGAGCGAGCGAACTGCCGAGCGAATACGTATCAGCGGTTGTTCGCCGCATAATCGGATCGGCATCGAGCGCCCGCAAGGCGGTGTTGCCGACACCGTCTGTCAGCAGAACCGTGTCGAGCCCGGAAAGGCTGCGTTTTACATTACGCGTGACCTGCCCGTTGATGGTGAACTGGCCGCCCAGCCCATCTTTGCCCAGCCCGCGTGTCCAGGTCACATTGCCTTCGAGTTCCTGATTCTTCGCCACCAGAGTGCGATAGTCCGCCGGGTTCGGATCGGTGGCCACCGTGGGTTCGCTGCCATCGGCCTGTACCACCTCGCGCTCCCCTTCGGTCAGCGGCGTAGTAGTGGTATATTCGGCGCTGGCATTGAACCGGTTCGGTCCGGCGATCCGCAGCATGGACAGTTCGGCCTGCCCGGTGCTGGTGCCACCACGGGTGGGCATTCCGTATTCCGCCTCTACCTCGCGACTGGCAAAATCGCTTTTCAGGATGATATTCACGACGCGCGCATCGGCCGGATAGCCGAATTTCAGCGCCACCTCTTCTGGCAGAACTTCGATCTTACGGATTGCTTCCGGCGGATAGCGACGGAATTCGCGGAAATTGGCAATCCGCTGTCCGTTGACGAGGAACACCGGTCTGCCGCCACGCCCGCGCCCCGATCCGGTTTGCGGAGCAAGCTGCGAAATCAGATCGTCGATCGACGAGGCTCCATAAGCCGCAATGTCAGCTTCATCGAGCTCGAGCACCGGAGGCACATCGGTATCGACCTGACCGGGCAGACGCGTGGCGGTGACAATGATCTCGTTGGCGAAATCATCTGCATCGTCATCAGTCGGCGCGGTTGTCGGCGTCGGGGTGCCCTGCGATACAGGCGCGGCATCGGCGGCGGCGGCTATAGTCGGTGCGCCGCATACGGCCAGAGCGATAAGCGAAACTGTGGTCGAGGTTATACGCAAGAGTCAGTTACTTTCATTTCCAAATGCTTTTGGCATTTTCCAGGTGCTTCTGGTTCCCCCCGGTCCCAGCGCAGATTCCTGCAAATTCGCAACTGCGAAAACAACAGCACAAAGCGTAACTTTTTGTCGCAGGGCCATTGCTCGCAAATGAACCGCTATAATTCCGGCGGATGCGGCAGGCACTTTCCTTTTCACGATCTTCGGTCTATGGGCGCGCGACCGGTGCGTAGCGCACCTGACCCAAATACAGGAACCGACTGGATACATGGCAAAAGAAGAACTCCTCGAAATGCGCGGCAAGGTAGTCGAACTGCTGCCAAACGCGATGTTCCGGGTAGAGCTTGAAAACGGCCATGAAATTCTCGGCCATACTGCTGGCAAGATGCGTAAGAACCGCATTCGCGTGCTGACGGGTGACGAAGTGCTCGTCGAACTGACGCCTTACGATCTGACCAAGGGGCGCATCACGTATCGCTTTATGCCGGGACGCGGTGGCCCCGGCCCGCAATAAGCACCGTGGCCCCGGCGGCCCGGTAATGCAGGCCCGATGATACAGGCCCAATGACTACGCCCCCTGCCCCCCAGCTCGTGCTTGCTTCGGCCAGCCCACGGCGGCGAGAGCTGATCGCGCGGCTTGGCATCGTGCCCGATCGCGTGGCCCCTGCCGATATCGACGAAACCCCAAACAAGGTGGAAATCCCTCGCGATTATGCGCGACGGATGGCGCGGGAAAAAGCCATTGCCGCTGCCGCGATGATCGGTGATGCCAGCGATGGCGCGTTCGTATTGGCGGGCGACACAGTTGTCGCCGCCGGTCGTCGGATACTGCCCAAGGCGGAAGACGAATCGACCGCGCGGAATTGCCTCGAACTGCTATCGGGCCGCCGTCACCGCGTGCTGTCGGCCATTGCCTTGCGGGCGCCCGACGGCACGATCCGCGAAAAGTTGAGCGAAACGGTAGTCCGCTTCAAACGCCTCTCCGAAGATGAACTGTCCGCCTATCTTGCAAGCGGCGAATGGCACGGGAAGGCAGGCGGATACGCGATACAGGGCGCGGCCGAAGGCCTGATCGCGTGGATACAAGGCAGCCATTCGGGCGTCGTCGGCCTGCCGCTATACGAAACCCGCGCTCTGCTACGCGCGGCGGGGTTCCCCATTGCCTGAATGGCTGGTCGAACACGGCATCGGTGAAGACCGCGCGGTGCTGATGGATGGCGACAGTGTATTGGCGGCAAAGTGCCGCTGGCCGGGCGAACTCCACGCCGGGCAATCGATAGATGCGAAGCTCGTCCGCAAGGAATCGGGTACAGTGCGTGGCGTGGGAGAAACCGACGACGGGCGCACGATCCTGATCGACCGCCTGCCGCGCAACGCGCAGGAGGGGACAATGCTGCCCCTTACCATTATGCGCGGTGCGATTGCGGAACGCGGACGCTACAAACTGCCTGCCGCGCGCCCGGCGGATATGGCCACCCCCGCCAGCGATATATTCGCCAGTGCTCGCCCGGTGCGCCGCTTGCCGCAGGGCGCATGGGAGAACGTGTGGGATGCCGCATCGTCCGGCGAAATCGCCTTCGCTGGCGGATCGCTGCTGTTTTCCGCCACCCCGGCGATGACGCTGATCGATATCGACGGCACTCTGCCCCCGCGCGAACTGGCGCTGGCGGCTGTGGCGCCGCTGGCCCGCGCACTGCGCTGGTTCGATCTGGGCGGTTCCATCGGAATCGACTTCCCGACGATTGCCGACAAGCCGGGCCGCCGCGCGGTGGACGAATCGCTGGGCACCACGCTGACCGACTGGCCACACGAACGCACGGCGATAAACGGGTTCGGCTTCGTTCAGATCGTCGCCCGACTGGAAGGGCCGTCGCTGCTGCACCGCTTGGCCACCGCGCGTCTGGGCGCTGCGGCCCGCATGGCACTGCGCCGGGCAGAGCGAATCGATGGAGCGGGCGAAACCCTGCTCACCATACACCCGGCGCTTTCCGTCAGGCTGCGCCCCGAATGGCGCGAAGAGCTGATACGGCGCACGGGGCGGCCATTGCAGGTGCAAACCGATCCGGCCCTTGCCATCGAAGCGGCCCATGCCCAGCTTGTCTCCCGATGAAGACCGCCCGCCCCTGCCCGATCTGCAAGAAACCGCGAACCGAGGAGTTCGCGCCGTTCTGTTCCCAACGTTGCCGCGACCGCGACCTGGCGCAATGGTTCAACGATGGCTATGCCGTGCCCGGCCCGCCCGCCGATCCGGAAACGCTTGCACGCGAAAGCAGTTTTGACCGGGATAGCACAAACGACTGATTCCCCCCTTGCCAAGCGGCGCTCGCTTGGCCATAGGGCCGCACTCCAACCGCCCGGCGCATTCTGGCTCCGGCGCAAAGGTGGCCTGCCTAGGTAGCTCAGTTGGTAGAGCATGCGACTGAAAATCGCAGTGTCGGCGGTTCGATCCCGTCCCTAGGCACCACCCCTTCCCTTTCCCCATCGCGGATAATTGGCTGATTGCTCGACACCGGCCGCTCGCCTGTATGCCCGACTGGCAGTATAGCTGACACCGCGCTATTGCAGCGCCCATGCACGAAACAGCCCCTGCGCTCGAAGCGTTCGATATCGCCGCCATCCTTGTCGTGGCAGCGGCCGTTCTGGGGTATATCAACCACCATTACCTCCGCCTGCCGCACACCATCGGGCTAACGGTGATGGGTGCGCTGACCTCGATCGGCGCGATGGTGGTAGATGCGCTGATCCCCGGCATCACGCTGGACGACTGGGTGGCGCAATTGCTGCAGCGGATGGATTTCACCGAAACGCTGTTGCAGGGAATGCTCAGCTTCCTCCTGTTCGCGGGGGCGCTGCATGTGAATCTGGAGCAATTGCGTAAGGACTGGCTGCCGGTTCTGCTGCTGTCCACATTCGGGGTGATTATCTCCACTATCGTCGTCGGCGCGCTGATGTGGGGTGTTGGTATCCTGCTTGCTCTGCCAATTGCGCCGATCTGGTATTTCGTATTCGGGGCGCTGATTTCTCCCACCGATCCGGTTTCCGTGCTTGGCGTTCTGCGCGAAGAGAACGTGCCGCAATCGTTGCAGGCGGCGGTGGCGGGCGAAAGCCTGTTCAACGATGGTGTGGGCATCGTGGTGTTCACGATCCTGCTCGGCGCGGCATTGACGGGGGCCGATTTCAGCTTGTCCGAAGGTATGCGCCTGTTCGCGCTGGAGGCAGGCGGCGGCATCGCGATTGGTTTCGTGATCGGCTATGTCGGGTTCAAAGCGCTCAAGAGCATGGACGAATACACGCTGGAGGTGCTGATTACTCTGGCAATCGTGATGGGCGGCTATGCTCTGGCGAGTTCGCTGCACATGTCAGGCCCGCTGGCGATGGCCGTGGCTGGTTTGCTGATCGGTAACTACGGATTCGAACGCGCGATGAGCGACGTGACCCGCGATTACGTCCACAAGTTCTGGGAACTGGTGGACGAAGTGCTCAATTCGATTCTGTTTCTGCTGATCGGGCTGGAAATGATCGCGCTTGTGCCGGGCCACGGGCATATCATGATCGGACTGGCCGCTATCGTCGTGACATTGATCGCGCGCGCCATTTCTGTGGGGGCGATGGTCAAGACGGTGCCGGGTGTCAGCCTCGACGCACCCGGCGCTGTACGAGTGTTGTGGTGGGGTGGCCTGCGCGGAGGGATATCGATTGCGCTGGTCCTGTCCCTGCCGCCGGGCGAAACGCGCCATCTGCTGCTGGCCGCGACATTTGCCGCGGTGCTATTTTCCGTGCTGATCCAGCGCGCCACGCTGGGCAAAATGATCGAGCGGTTGCAACGCCAGCACATGCCGTCGGTCGAGCCGGAACCCGAACGGATCGGCATGGGCAGCGATTATTAGTGGTATAGAAGCGCAGGTCGTCGTTTCGTCTTCCCACGTACTGGCGGAGGAAGCTGGACCCCGGCTCGGAGGCCGGGGTGACGGATAGTAAAGCGATCCCGGCTGAAACGCACCTTCACCCACTCCTTCGTCATTGCGAGGAACCGCAGGTGACGAAGGAATGGGAAAGTACCGACAGCACGAAAATCCACCTCTTTGGCCTATCGCCAGCTTTGCTTCCGCCACACCATCGCCCTGATGCCGTTCGGCCCCAAGGCACCCGGTCGCGCGCCAATTGCTTTTACCCCGCCGTTTGCCTATGTGCGGCGCTATGCCCCGGCACTGCGCGAGCCCCCTTGGGACTCGCCCGCCGGGGCCATGTATTTTAACGCCAGAGGTGCCGCCCATGTCGACCCGCCGCCGCCAGATCTACGAAGGCAAGGCCAAGATCCTCTACGAAGGGCCCGAACCGGGCACGCTGATCCAGTATTTCAAGGACGACGCGACTGCCTTCAATGCCCAGAAAAAGGGCACGATCAACGGCAAGGGCGTGATCAACAATCGCATCAGCGAATATGTCTTCACCCGTCTGGCGCACATTGGTATCCCCACCCACTTCATCCGCCGCCTCAACATGCGCGAACAGCTTGTGCGGCAGGTCGAAATCATCCCTCTGGAAGTGATCGTCCGCAATGTGGCTGCCGGCTCGCTGTCCAAACGGCTCGGCATCGAAGAAGGCGAACCGCTGCCGCACACGCTGCTGGAATACAGCTATAAAGACGATGGCCTTGGCGATCCTTTCGTCTCGGAAGAGGAAATCGCCTGCTTCAACTGGGCCAGCCATGAAGAGATGCAGGATATGTCGAGCATGGCAATCCGCATCAACGATTTCCTGTCCGGCATGTTCGCCGCGATCGGTATCCGTCTGGTCGATTTCAAGCTGGAATTCGGGCGCCTGTGGGATGGCGATTACGCGCGCGTGATTCTGGCCGACGAAATCAGCCCCGACGGTTGCCGCCTGTGGGATCTCGCCACGGGCGAGAAGCTGGACAAGGATCGTTTCCGCCGCGACATGGGGGGCGAGGAAGAGGCTTATCAGGAAGTCGCTCGCCGCCTCGGTCTGTTGCAAAACGACGATGGCGGACCGGGCGAAGTATTCGACCTGTCTGCCCACCGCGGTCGCCTGCGCAGCAAAACGAAACCGAAGAAATAGCCGGTCGAATCGTTCCAAATCGCCAACCCCTGCTGCGCATTGCACAGCAATATCCAGCAGGGGTTGCGGCGATTACCGAATCGCAAATCACACAGCATGATCGGGCGATCTTTCAGTAAGAAATGGTATATTCATCGATCCGCCATTAACTTATATTTGAAACTTCGTTATTTCAAAATAAGATAATCTGTCGCGTGATGAACACTATTGTTCTTCTCCCTTATATCGGGCAAACCTGCGCCGATGCGGTACTATTCGGTTATTGCGCCTCTTGCGCTCGTCTCCCTCGCCCTGACAGCTCCCCTTGCGGCACAATCGGATGCGCCTCCGGCGACGGGGCAATATACGGCGGTCGCCGTGCCTCCGCTTGGCCCCGCTTCGGATTACGAATGGAATTATTCGCGTAGCGACGTTCCGGTCGATCCTGCATGGACGTTCGGCACTCTGCCGAATGGTATGCGCTATGCCTTGCGGCATAATGAGACGCCCGCTGGCACCGCGCTGGTGCGACTGCGGATCGGTTCCGGTTCGCTGGAAGAACACGACGATGAACGCGGGCTGGCGCACTACCTCGAACATATGGCGTTCAACGGTTCGGCCAAAATTCCCGAAGGGGAAATGGTCAAGCTGCTGGAACGCAAGGGGTTGGCCTTCGGCGCCGACACCAATGCCTCTACCGGTTTCGAAACCACGACGTACAAACTCGATCTGCCGCGCACCGATGGCGATATGATCGATACCGCGCTGATGCTGATGCGCGAAACCGCATCCAACCTGACGCTCTCGCCTGCTGCTGTGGAGCGGGAACGTGGCGTTATTCTGGCCGAGAAGCGCGACAGGAATACATACGCTCTGCGCGCGACAGAAGATTCATGGCAATTTCTGACCCCGGATGCGCGCTATACCCACCGCCTCCCGATCGGAATCGACGAAACAATTCGCGCGGCTGACGCGGCGCGACTGCGTGGGTTTTACAAACGCGCCTATGCCCCGGCCAATACCGTCCTGATCGTGGTCGGCGATATCAACGTGGCCAAAGTCGAGGCGAAAATCCGCGCAATGTTCGGTGACTGGCAACCATCTGCCCCACCGTCTGCAAAAGTCCCCAGCCCGATCGACACCAGTCGCAAGGGGCAGGCTCACATCTATCTCGACCCTGCTCTGTCGGAACGAGTGACAGTCAATCGGTTGGCTCCCTGGAGAGATGAGCCCGATACGATTGCCCAACGGCAACGCAATCTGTTGCGGCAGATCGGCTACGCCATCGTAAACCGGCGGCTGGCGCAGCTTGTGCGGAGCGAAGATCCGCCATTCCGCGCGGCAAGCTTTGGCTCCGGCGATCTGTTCCAGTCGGCCAGCGCTACCGGTCTTACCATCGATACGGTTGACGGGGGGTGGCAAACCGGGCTGGACGCCGCAGCGAAGGTCTGGCGGCAGTCTATGGCCTATGGCTTCACCAATGCCGAAGTGGCCGAACAGATCTCCCAGCTTCGCGCAGCACAGATCAACGCGGCAAAATCGCAGGATACCCGCAGCAACGCAGCTCTCGTCAACGCGGTGGAGAACCTGCTGCAAGATGGCCTCGTGCCATCTACCCCGCAAGACTCTCTCGAACGGTTCGAGAGATTCGTCCCCTCTATCACGCCAGACAATGTTCTGGCCGCGCTGCGTGAGGACGCCGCCCCGCTCGACGCCCCTTTGATCCGTCTCCAGGGGCGCACCGCCCCTGTCGGCGGTGTCGATGCCTTGCGCCGGACGTGGGATACGGCGATGGCTGCGCCCATCGCCCGGCCGGTGGAGAAGGTGCTTCCCCCATTCGGTTATGACGATTTCGGCAAGCCGGGAACCGTTGTGTCCGATACAGTCGATCCCATCATGGGCATCCGCGAAATCCGCTTCGCAAACGGGGTGCGGCTGAATTTGAAGCCAACCAATTTGCGGGAAGACGGAATCGCCTTCCGCCTGTCGCTGGATGGAGGTGAATTACTCGACACTGCCCAGGATCCGCTTGCGACTGCAATGGTGTCCACTCTGCCGCTCGGCGGTCTGGGCAAGCACTCGCTGGATGAAATTCAGAGTATACTCGCAGGCAAAACGGTCAGCTTTAACCTGCAAAGTTCCGGCGACGCGTTCGTGATGGAAGGCACCACCATTCCCGCCGATCTGTCGCAGCAACTCGAACTGTTGACGGCAACAATCACCGATCCGGGCTACCGCAATGAAGGCGAGGTTCGCTATCAGCAATCGATTGCCAACTTCTTCGAACAGAAGGATGCAACACCCGCCAGCGCACTCGCCAATTCAATCGGGAGCATCCTGTCGAACGGCGACCCACGCTTCAGCTTGCAGCCGCAATGCGCTTACGAAGCTCTCTCGTTCCATAAACTGCGCTATGGTATCGGCGATCGTCTGGCTCACGGTGCCATCGAGCTGGCTTTGGTGGGAGATTTCGATCCGCAGGTGGCCATCGCCGAGGTCGCACGCACGTTGGGCGCCCTGCCGACGCGTGAAACCGAGTTCCGCGATTCGCCGTGGTTGCGCGAACGCCCCTTCACCGACAAGCGTACCCGCCACATCATCTACCACACCGGCGAAAGCGATCAGGCACTCGTCAGCTTCACATGGCCCACAGTGGGGGACAGCGATCTCAGCAAAGTCGCGCAATTCGACCTGCTTGAGCGGATCGTGCAAATCGAATTGCAGGATGAACTGCGCGAACGACTGGGCAAGACCTACAGCCCCAGCGTCAGCAGCAGCAATTCGCACCTGTGGATAGATTATGGCACCTTCAACCTTGCCGCATCGGTCGATGTGAAGGACATTGAAGCGACTCAGACTGCGATAGCAACTGTGCTGCGCGACCTGGCTCGCAAACCCATTTCGAGCGATTTGCTCAAGCGAGCACGCCAGCCATTGCTGGAAAGCTATGCCAATGCGCTGAAATCGAACGCCGGATGGCTGAGGCTTGCGGACAGGGCGCAAACTCAGCCTGAAATGCTCGAACATTTCAAAGAAATGCCGAAGCGCCTGAAGGCGGTCACCCATCGCCAGTTGCGGCAGATTGCTGGCGAGTATCTCACTCCTGCGAAGGCGGTTGAGGTACTCGTTCTGCCAGCGACAAAGGCAGAGGCAGCCGCTTCGGGCACAACCGACGCCCCGACCGAACCCGCCACTTCCAGCGCGCCTGTCGCACCGAAGGTCGGCCGATAATCGCCGCTCTCTCTCTCTCCAGGCCTCCCCGTTTCGGCCTGGAGAGATGGCTGCCTGAGTAAATGGAGCTGGAATATTAGGCTATGCTCGCTGCGCGAAGCTGGCATGCACCTCTGTAAATCCATCAACCGATCATGTGCCGCGCTCTCTTGCCCTTGCGTCAGAGTGGCGGCATAGGCGCGGCAACCGGAACGCAAGCCAGCGAAAGGCCCTCCGATGAAAGTCCGCGTTTACGTATCGCTCAAACCCGGAGTGCTCGATCCTCAGGGTCGCGCCGTCCACCATGCGCTCGAAGGGCTCGGCTTTGCCGGGGTTGCCGATGTGCGCGTGGGCCGCTTCATCGAAATGGACGTGGCAGACGACACCACCGACGACGCGCTCGATGAGATGTGCCGCAAGCTGCTCGCCAATATGGTGATCGAAAACTACCGGATCGAGAAGCTGGAGGCAGCGTGATGGCTTTCCGCGGCGCAGTGATAACCTTCCCCGGCTCCAACTGCGATCGCGATATGGCGGTCGCATTGGAAAAAGTGTCCGGTGAAAAGGCGCTGCGTGTCTGGCACGGCGATGCCGACTTGCCCGACAGGCTGGACTTTATCGCCATTCCCGGCGGCTTCTCCTATGGCGACTATCTGCGGTGCGGCGCCATTGCCAGTCGCAGCCCGGTGATGCGTGCTGTAATCGAAGCGGCGGGGAGAGGAGTTCCCGTACTGGGCGTGTGCAACGGCTTTCAGGTACTGACCGAAAGCGGGCTGTTGCCCGGTGCGCTGATGCGTAATGCCCAGCTCACTTTTACCTGCCGGACCGTGCCGCTGACGGTAGAGAACAACCAATCGCTGTTCACCGCCGGATACGATGCGGGCCAGACGATCGCCATTCCTGTGGCTCACCACGATGGCAACTTTTTTGCCGACGACGAAACCCTTGACCGGATCGAGGGCGAAGGTCGGGTGGCGTTCCGTTATGCCGATGAAGTCAACGGATCGCAGCGGTCTGTCGCAGGCGTGCTCAATGAAACAGGCACCGTGCTGGGCATGATGCCACATCCGGAACGCGCCATCGAACCCGAACTCGGCGGCAGCGATGGCCGGGCTTTGTTTGAAAGCGCGGTGCGCGGTCTCGTTACTGCCTGACGCGATCGGACGCGTGGGTGCGGTTGGCCGCACCCTATACCGCCTTGGGTAATTACGCAGTCAGGCGCTCGACCGCACGCTTGCCCCGGAACAGTGCGACTGCCTGATCGGCTTCCATCGGTCGCCCGAAGTAATATCCCTGAATCTTGGTGCAGCCAAGCTGGCGGATCAGTTCCGCCTCTTCAGCGCTTTCGACGCCCTCCGCTGTGGTTGTCATGCCCAGACTATCGGCCATCGCCACCACTGCCCGCACGATCGCGAGACTTTCCGCTGCCTGCTGCGCCGCCCCTTGGACGAATGTGCGATCGACCTTGATCGTCGAAAAGCGGAGTTTGCGTAAGTACCCCAGCGACGAATAACCGGTACCGAAATCGTCCAGCGCGACCGTACAGCCGAGCGCCATCACCTGCTCCAGCGCCGATCCCGCCACACTGGCATCGCGCATGAAAATGCTTTCCGTCACTTCGAGTTCGAGGCGGTGGGGTTTCAGGCCGCTGGCTGTCAGCGCGCGAACCACCGTTGCCGGGAAGTCCGGTTCGAACAACTGCTCAGGCGACACGTTCACTGCCACACGGACATGGTCGGGCCAACGGGTGGCCTCCCGACACGCCTGTTCCAACACCCATGCGCCAATGGGAACGATCAGGCGCGTGTCTTCTGCCAGCGGGATGAATTTGCCCGGACTGATGCTGCCGTGATCGCTGCTGTTCCAGCGCACCAGTGCTTCGAAGTTGACCACCTCTTCAGTATTGGCATCTACAACCGGCTGATAAACCAGTTCAAATTCGCGCTTCTCCAGCGCGCTCCGCAATGCGAATTCGAGTTGGCGACGTTCTTCCGCATTGGCATGCAGCAACGGCTCATAAGTGCAATGCTCGCCGCCACCCTCGTCTTTCGCTCGGTAAAGCGCGAGGTCGGCATTACGCATCAATTCCTCAACGGTCTTGCCATCGCGCAAGCCAATGGCGGAACCCACGCTGGCGCCCACATACAGCGTGTGCTGATCGACCTGATAAGGTTGCGACAAGCGGGCGATCACCTTGCGCGCCACTTTCGCTACCACGTTCTTGTCCGAAGCATCGCGGATGACGACCGCAAATTCATCCCCGCCCAATCGCCCGACAAGGTCGGTTTCACCGACAAGATCGCTAAGCCGGGCCGCCACTTGCGCCAACAGCTTGTCACCAACCATATGGCCCAGCGAATCGTTGACCGCCTTGAAGCGATCGAGGTCGATCATCATGAACGCACAACGCGTTCGCCACTGTTCGGAATAACGCAACGCGTCGCCCAGCGCTTCTGTCAGCATCAGGCGGTTAGGGAGGCCTGTCAGCGTATCGTAACGTGCCAGATAGGCAATCTTTTCGGTGGATTCGCGCTGCTCCGTCACGTCCGAGCCGACACCGCGAATCCCGAGATAGGCACCGTTTTCGTCCAGCATGGGAGTGCCTGACAGTTCCCACCAGCGATGTTCGCGCCCGATGTTCACCCGCACCAGCAAGTTGGAGAAGCTTTCCCGCCGTTTCAGCTTATCTGCCAGTTCGTGCAGGCTGCTGGAAAATTCGCCGGTTTCCCATGCGTCGCCAGAAATCAGTTCCAGAAACGATTTGCCCTCGATTTCGCTGATTGATCGGCCAAGCGCGAATGCGAAACGCGGGCTGGCGCTTCTGACCAATCGATTGATATCGATCTGCCACAGCCAATCACCCTGATTCTCTTCGAATTCCCGCAGCAGGAGAGAAACCACCTCGCTCTTCTCAGCCATTCCGGCCTCAGCGAAACAGGCAGTCAGGTATGTGCGAGACACCCTCGTCGTCCCAACCACCACCGTCATAAGGTAAGCCAGTGCAATCGAAGTAAGTTCGTAATTGCCATGCCACAAAAACACAGACACACCCGCGATACCGGTCAGGCCGCCGAATATGATCGTGTTAAGCGGCACGGCCCCCAGCACGAGTGCCGATCCGGTGAGCAGCAGCGAAATCAACAGGAACACGCTGGTGTAATCGGCCTGTGTCCCCCACGGCGACAAAACCACCAGCGAAACGCTCCACGCCAAACCAGCCAGTACCGCGCCCAGCGATTTCCGTTGAACTTCCCCGCGTGTGACAGTGCGGCGGTCTCCATCGGAAAGCAGATAGTCCGACCGCAAGTTAATGGCAGTCGCAATCATCAGCGAACCGACAAATAGCGCTATAGCCCACGTCGGCGCGGTATCGTGATACATCCACACGACGATTGTTGCGCTGACAAAATGGACCAGAGCCCGCAGCCACATGCTCTTGCCGAACTGCGAGTACTGTAGCCCACGTAATCGCGACCAGTCACCTTCCTCCGGATCACGCAGACCCAAAATGGCAAGGAACGGCAAGTGAGGTGAATTGCCTGCGAAAGGGGCTCTGTTTTTGTTCACGCACCCGCGATAAGCGGGCAATAGTTAGGGCGTGGTAAACCTTCGAAAAGAAAGACTAAATCATATCGCCCCGGTCATTCGTTAACCATACAACTGCCTCATAAACAAAGCTATTCCACGGTTACGGATTTTGCCAGATTTCGCGGCTGATCGACATCTGTGCCTTTGGCACAAGCGACATGATAAGCAAGCAACTGAACCGGCACGGCATAGACCAGCGGCGCAATCAGCGGATGGACTTTGGGCATAGCGATCGTCGCCAGACATCCGTCGCCTGCCTCAGCCAGCCCTTCCTCATCCGAAATCAACACGATCTTACCGCCCCGTGCGCGCACTTCCTGCATGTTCGACACAGTTTTTTCGAACAGCGGACCGGAAGGCGCGAGCACAATTACCGGCACCGATTCGTCGATCAACGCGATCGGCCCGTGCTTCATTTCCCCGCTCGCATAGCCTTCCGCGTGGATATAGCTGATTTCCTTGAGCTTAAGCGCGCCCTCCAACGCCAGCGGATAATCGGGACCGCGGCCCAGATAGAGCACGTCACGCGCAGGAGCGATCAGATGCGCCATGCTGGCGATATCGTCGTCAAAATCGAGCGCAGCGTTGAGCGCGGCAGGCGCTTCGAGCAGGTGACGAACCACCTCTTGCTCTTCCGCCCGGTCCATCCGCCCTTTCTTCACCGCGAGGTGCGCGGCCAGCGCGGCCAGTACAGCGAGCTGGCAGGTGAACGCCTTGGTGCTCGCCACTCCGATTTCCGGGCCGGCATGGGTAGGCAGCAACAGATCCGCTTCGCGCGCCATCGAACTGGTCGGCACGTTGACTACGACACCGATGGTCTGCCCTTCCGCCTTACAATGGCGCAATGCAGCGAGCGTGTCGGCTGTTTCACCGCTTTGCGAAATGAACAGTGCCAGACCACCCTCTTCCAGCACGGGTTCGCGATAACGAAACTCACTGGCGACATCGATATCCACCGGCACACGTGCGAATGTTTCGAACCAGTATTTCGCAACCATCCCAGCGTAATACGACGTACCACATGCCACGATAGTGATGCGCTTAACCGTCGAGAGATCGAAATCCACTTGCGGCAGAGCCACAGTGTTATCCGCGCGGTGGATATAGCTGGCCAGCGTTTGCGCCACGACAGTAGGCTGTTCGAAAATCTCCTTCTGCATGAAGTGGCGATAATTGCCTTTCTCCACAGCCGCTGCCGACGCGCCCGAGGTAGTTATCTCCCGGTCGACGAGGTTGTTATCGGCATCGTACACCTGCGCGCCATCGCGGGTCACCACCGCCCAGTCACCTTCTTCGAGATACGCGATCTTCTGCGTCAACGGGGCCAGCGCCAGCGCATCGGAACCGAGGTAGGTTTCCCCTTCCCCATACCCCAGCACCAGCGGCGACCCTAAGCGTGCGCCGATCAGCATATCGGGGTAGTCGCGAAACGCCATTGCCAGCGCGAATGCCCCGCGCAGGCGCGGCAGAACCGCCTTCACCGCATCTTGCGGAGACGCGCCGTTTTCGACCTGCTGACTGACCAGATGCGCGACCACTTCGCTATCGGTCTCGCTTTCCAGAATGCGCCCGGCAGCCACCAGTTCATCGCGCAACTGCTTGTAGTTTTCGATGATACCATTGTGGACCAGCGCAACCTGCTCGGTCGCATGGGGGTGTGCATTGTTTTCAGTCGGTGCTCCGTGGGTCGCCCAACGGGTATGCGCGATGCCAATGGTGCCGGGTGCAGGGTTGGCAGCCAGTTCCTTAACCAGATTGGCCAGTTTGCCCTGTGCCCGGCGGCGAATGAGCTGGCCACCGTCCATCGTGCAGACGCCGGCACTATCATACCCGCGGTATTCCATTCGGCGCAGCCCATCGACCAATCGATCAGCCACTGCTTCCTTACCGACGATACCGATAATGCCGCACATAAATTTCAACGCCCTTCAATGTGATCGGAACATCCGCAAACACGCGATGTCGCAGATTTCCTTCTATTCGGTTGCTGCGCCGATTTGGCTGGATTTGTTGCGTCGGGCAAGCCCGCCTGGCGACCAAAGTGCACCAACTTCGTACTTGCGATGCGACGATGCAAGGGCGTCGCAAGAACCTGACGGCACCCCTTACTGCATTTGTCCGCCCATTTCGCTCCAATCTTAGGAAAACGGCAAGGTTTCCCTTTTATTCACCAAACTTCGAGAGGGCTGCTTTGCCATGACGCGTAACGATGGCGTCAGACAATCGCCACAACGAATTGGATCGCCCAGGGGGTATGGAATGAGCGCATTCGGACGGAAAAATGGTCCAGGCGGATTGCAATCGGGCGGCCGCCCGACATTCGGCGTTGCGCGTCCCATGCGTGGAGGGCCGGAAATCCCGCAGAAGGATCGCGGCGGCGAACAATTTCCCCCATTGCCAGGCGAAAACCCTGACGCGGGCAACGCGCTGGACAACCACCCGAACAAAGGCGACGCGATGGCCCGGCTGGCCGATCGCGCCAATGCGGTGCACGAATCGACCCACACCGCCACGGGCTTCGAAGCGAGCGTTCACAAGATCAAGGAACAGGTGCTGCCGCGCCTGCTGGAACGCGTCGATCCCGAAGCGGCCGCTTCGCTCAGCAAGGAAGAGCTGTCGGAAGAATTCCGCCCAATCATCATGGAAGTGCTGGCCGAGCTGAAGGTCACGCTGAACCGGCGCGAACAGTTCGCGCTGGAAAAAGTGCTGATCGACGAACTGCTCGGCTTCGGTCCGCTGGAAGAGCTGCTTAACGACCCTGACGTTTCGGACATCATGGTCAACGGCCCCGATCAGACCTACATCGAAAAAAAGGGCAAGCTTGTTATCGCGCCGATCCGGTTCCGCGATGAACAGCACCTGTTCCAGATCGCACAGCGTATCGTGAACCAGGTCGGTCGCCGTGTCGACCAGACCACACCGCTGGCAGACGCCCGCTTGAAAGACGGCAGCCGTGTGAACGTGATCGTACCGCCGCTCAGCTTGCGGGGAACTGCGATCTCGATTCGTAAGTTCTCCGAAAAGCCGATCACCATCGATATGCTCAGGGACTTCGGTTCGATGAGCGACAAGATGGCCACCGCGCTGAAAATCGCCGGTGCCTGCCGCATGAACATAGTGATTTCGGGCGGTACGGGTTCGGGTAAGACGACCATGCTCAACGCCCTGTCGAAAATGATCGATCCAGGCGAGCGCGTGCTGACGATCGAAGACGCGGCGGAACTGCGCCTGCAACAGCCGCACTGGTTGCCGCTGGAAACCCGCCCGCCGAACCTTGAAGGGCAAGGCGCGATTACCATTGGCGATCTGGTGAAGAACGCTCTGCGTATGCGCCCGGACCGCATTATCCTGGGCGAAATTCGTGGTGCGGAATGTTTCGATCTGCTGGCCGCGATGAACACCGGCCACGATGGTTCGATGTGTACGCTTCACGCCAACAGCCCGCGCGAATGTCTTGGCCGTATGGAAAACATGATCCTGATGGGCGACATCAAGATTCCCAAGGAAGCCATCAGTCGCCAGATCGCGGAATCGGTCGATCTGATCGTTCAGGTAAAGCGCCTGCGTGACGGTTCGCGTCGCACCACCAACATCACCGAAGTGATCGGGATGGAAGGCGATGTGATCGTGACGCAGGAACTGTTCAAATTCGAATATCTGGACGAAAGCGAGGACGGTAAGATCCTCGGCGAGTTCCGCCCCAGCGGTCTGCGTCCCTATACTCTGGAAAAAGCGCGCCAGTTCGGTTTCGATCAGGCTTATCTGGAGGCGTGCCTTTAAAGGCAGCGCCCCCATAAAAGTATGCTTGCACCCGGTGCCCGGCGCGATCAGCCTACGGCTGTCGGCTGAGCAAGCTCCATGCACTGCCGACGGCGCCACACCATTTCGCTCACCAGTTCGTCCGCTCCGAATACGATTTTGTATTGGCAGACAAGGTAGTTTTCCGATTCCGGCATCTTGAACTGCACGTCATAATCCCATGATACCGCGCCATTGGTCCGCACCGGATCGCCCAGAGCAGCGCGCACCGCGTCCCGCGTCACACCGGGCTTGATCCCGTCCAGCTGGCTCGGTTCGATCACCTGACCGCGACGCACGAACGGCGGGTTCATTTCTTTGGGAAGCACGCCCACGTCATCATAATTGAGCGCTTTGGGGTTGCTCACCGGATCGACAGGGTTGCTTTGCGCCAACACCGGCGCAGCGCCAGCGAAGAGGAATGCCAGCAGCGATGCGGAGGCCGCTGTTCTGATGACCTTGTTCATGACAGAGTCCTTTCTGATTGTCTCAGCGCTCACGCAGCGCCTCGCGAGTTTTGTTCAGGGGTTTGGTGAGGTAATCCCACACGGTCTTGCGACCGGTGCGAATGTCGGTGGTGGTTACCATGCCGGGCGTAATCGGCAGACGCTTGCCCGCCTGCGTCACCAGCGCATCGGAATTGGTGCGAACCAGCACACGGTAATATACGATCTCAGGCTTCACTTCGTCGCGCAGGGTATCGGGTGCAATCGTTTCGACTTTGCCTTCCAGCCCGCCGTAGATCGAATAATCGTAAGCCGTCACTTTCACCAAAGCACTCTGGCCGGGATGGATGAAGGCGATGTCGCGCGGGGAAATCCGCGTTTCCACCAGCAATTGGTCGCCTACCGGCACCAGTGTCATGATCGAGCCGCCAGGAGCGACAACGCCACCAATGGTGGTGACATCGAGGCTTTTCACGATCGCCCGCAACGGAGCGATCAGCGTGGTGCGATCCAGCATGTCTTCGCGCCCGCGCACCACCGACTGCAGCGATTTCACATCGGCATCGGCCTTTGCAAAATCCTCGCGGCTTTTGACCATGTATTGCGCGCGCGCTTCCGATAGCTTCAGTTCGAGATCGGCGACCTGTCGTTGCAAGCGGATCACTTCGATATTGCTCGCGGCGCCTGATGCGATCAGCGACTGATTGATGCCCAGTTCGCGCCGCGCCAGCGTCAACGCCTGCGTCAGCCCGCTGACTGTTTCGTTCAGGCTGGCACGGCGCGACTGAAACAGCGCGGTTTCAGCCGACTTTAGTTCGGGCCAGTCCTTCAGTTCCGCCGGGAACGCAATCTGCGAACGTCCGGCTACCTCGGCCTCAAGCCGGGCACGTGCAGCGAGCGCGGCGCGATAGCGAGCGGCTGTTTCTTCGACACTCGATTCGCCACGGGTCGGATCGAGCTGAGCGAGCACGGTGCCCTTCTCAACGATCTGGCCCTCCCGCACGTTCAGCTTCGAAAGAATGCCGCCTTCCAGCGATTGAATTACCTGATCGCGCGAACTGGGGATCACTTTGCCCGAACCGCTGGAAACTTCATCGATTTCGAAAAACCACGCCCACGCAAAGAACGCCGCTAGGAACAGCGCGACCAGCCAGATGACCTGCGTGGAGCGGGTGGCGCGCATTTCATCCAGATCGGCCAGATCGGGCAATGCTTCGCCCCGGCGATCGCTGCTGCCATCGCCCCCAAGACCCATCATGGCTTTTAACCCGGCGCCCGTTGTCATGCCGATTCTCCTGAATCGGAACGCGCCCGCGGACGCACCACCAATCGTGTCGGCACAGGCTTGTCGCCCGGTTGTTTTTCTGGCGATGGGGCAGCGTTGGCGCGCAGCCGGTTAAGCACAGCATCCTTCGGGCCATCCATCGCGATAGCGCCGCCATCGACGACGATGATCCGGTCCACCGCATCGATCGCTGCCATCCGGTGTGTGGCGATTATCAGCGTGGAATCGACCGACACCTGGCGCAAATTGGCAATAACGTCCCGCTCGGTCGCTTCGTCCATCGCAGCCGTCGGCTCGTCCAGCAGCATTACGCGCGGCTTACGCAACAACATCCGCGCCAGCAGAATGCCCTGCCGCTGACCACCGGAAAGCCCAAGCCCCCCTTCCTGCAAAGGATGATCCAGCCCCAGTGGCAGACGCTGAACATAGGGCCACGCCCCTGCAGCCTTCAGAACCGCGATGACATCCTCATCGCTCGCCAGCGGTGCGCCAAGTTTGAGGTTTTCACGCAATGTGCCGTGGAACAGGCGCGCGTTCTGGCTCAACAACGAAACATCGCGCCGCACGTCCGCGGGATCGATATGCGCCATATCGACACCGTCGAGCAGGACCGACCCGCCCGCCGGTTGCATCAGACCCGACAGCGCCTGAAGCAGCGTGGATTTGCCGGCACCATTGCGCCCAAGCACCGCGATCCGTTCGCCCGCAGAGATTTCCAGCGATGCGACAGTCAGCGCCGCGCTTTCCCCGTCATAACTGAACGCGGCGCCTTCAAGGCGATAATCCCCCTTGATCGCCGGGCGCTGAACAGTTGCCGCTTCCTGCGGATTATCCACCGGCAGTTTCATCAGCTGATCGAGCGACTGCGCTGCGATCTTCGCTTGCTGCCAGCGGTTCAGAACAGTGGTGATCGACGATAGCGGCGCCAGCATACGGCTGACCAGAATGCTCGCTGCCACCAGCACACCGGTGCTCATCTGCCCGGCCATTACATATGGCACGCCGCAGAAGATCACGACAGCAAAGGCAGCGCCCTGCACTGTCTGCATCCAGTTGTTCAGGCGATTGAGCAAGTCGCGCAGTTGCAGGCCGGAGTCTGCGTTGATCGCGTTGTAATGGTTCCACTGGTTCTGGAAGCGCTGCTCAGCCTGCAGCACTTTGATGTCTTCGATGCCCTGAACCGCTTCGACCAGCATGGCATTACGGAGCGAAGATTCGCGCATGCCCATCTGCGCCAGATCGCGCAGCCGCTTCTGCGCCAGCAGGCTGGGGATAATCAGCAGGAGAAACGCAACCAGCGGCACCACCACCAGCCATCCGGCAATGAACCAGAAAATCACGCAAAACAGCAGGAAGAATGGCAAGTCCGCCGCCGCTGCAATCGTGGTGGATGTCAGCATGTCGCGCACCGGTTCCAGTTCGCGAATCTGCGATATGAACGTACCGGTCGAACGTGGCCGCGCGCTGTTCTTCACCCGCAGAGCATGGCCGAATACGCGGTCCGAGATCCGCAGATCGGCGCGCTTGCCCAACAGGTCCGTGATACGCATCCGCGCATCGCGCATGACCCATGCAAAAATCAGCGACAGCAGCACACCGGCAGACAGCACATATAGCGTCGGCATCGATTGCGCCGGAACCACACGGTCATAGACCTGCATCGAAAACAGAACGCCCGCCAGCGCCATCAGATTGGCCACCAGCGAAGCGACCAGAATATGCGCGTATGGCCGCCAGTCGACCAGCACCAGCTTGCGGAGCCAGTTGTCCTCTACCGGCGCGATATATTCGTCCACACGGGTATCGCGCGCAGAACGCAAAGGGCGCAGCTGTGCCATCGCTTCGACATGCGGTTGCAGGTCCTCGACACTATGTGTGGCACCTGCCCCATCTTCGCCGGTCATCGCCAGAGTCAGTTCGCCATCCCTGACAGCGGTGACGACAGCGACTTGACCGCCATCGAGCTGAAGGACCACTGGCAGGCGCCATGAAGTCAGGTCCGCCAGCCGCGGGCGCACCATCTGCAACGACAACCCCGCTTGCCGCGCCATTTCACGCGCCTGATCTTCGATCGACGCACCATCGTTCCACTGCGAGGCCAGCCGGATATGTTCGGCAGAGGCGTTGATCTGGAAGTGCGCGGCAGAAACCAGCACCGCGTCGCGCCATCCCGACTGCAGCCGTTGCTGCACCGAAGTATCGTTTGCCGTCATTGAACTGGCCCCACAAAATCGGGCGCCGGTTCAACGGATGCCTGATCCACTCCAAACGCGCTACGTAACCTGTCGCTGTGATAGAGGCACTGCACCGCCAGCCGATATTGGGCATACAGACCCTGTGCCTGATCGACGCGGGCGCTGTAATATTCCTGTTCCGCGTTCAGCAGATCGAGCAGCGATCGCGTGCCCAGCTCCAGATACTGCTGCCGATAGAGATCGCGGGTGGCGTCGATACTGTTCACGCGGGTTTCCATGACAGGTGCCCGCGATGCCCATCCCGCTGCCTGCGCCCGTGCATCGGCCAGGCCTTGCCGTTCTTCCAGCCGGGCCTGACGAACAGCGTCTTCGTAGGCGCGCAACTGGTACTCCGCCCCGCGCTCCCGTGCGCCGGCCGCGCCGCCCTGATACAGTGGCATCGAAAAGTTCACGCCGAACTGGCCCGTGGTCCGGTATTCGCCATACAGGCGCGATCCGTTAGTCAGCGCGTATCCCACGCTGCCATCGAGCGACACAGTCGGCAGGCGTTCCGCCTTAGCGATATCGAGCTGCGCCTGAGCATCGTCGAGCTGCGCCTCCGCTACGCGCACGGCGGGGGTATCGGCATCGGCAGTCACCTCGCACGCTTCGTTTTGCAGGAAAGCAGGGATGTCGCCTTTGATCGCCACCGGCGCGATCTGCCCGGTCAGATGCATCAGTGTGAGACGGGCCCGCTGCGCGTCCGCCTCCGCAGCAAGAAGCATCGATTGCAGTGAATCGAGGCGAGAATTGGCCTGTTCGAGATCGGACCGCGAAGTCGCACCTTTCTCGACCCGCTCCCGCACCAGCCCCCTGATATACGTTACAGCATCCAGTTGCTCGCGGGCGATCTGCACCAGCGTTTGCTGCGTGCGCGCATCGACCCACGCCTGCGCGGTTCTGGCGATAATCTCGTCCATCGCGAGCTGAACTTGCGCTTCGCTTGCCCGAACGCCCGCTTGCGCCTGTCTCTTTGCCCCGGCGACCTTACCGAAATCGTACAGCATCTGCGATGCATTGAGCGTGGCGGTATAGACGTAGCGAGAATCGTAGCTGCTGTTGCGGTAAGTATTGATCTGGCTTTCAACGCCCCCGGTGACTTGCGGGCGATATCCTGCCTTTGCCGCCTCCACTCCTTCAGCTGCCTGTCGTTCCTGAGCACGTGCCCCGCGGATGCTCGGATGCACGCGCACCGCCGCCTGAACGGCCTGAGTCATATCCATCGGTTCGGCAGGCGACGCGATTTGTGCGTCGGCAGGCACAGTAGCGGCCAGAGGCAATCCCCCGGCCGCGACCATCGCCAACACCCGATAACCGGGCGCTGAATGAAGCAAACCAAATATCACAGTGGCTGTCCGCCGCTCAGCCAGCTCGCCTGTCGTACATGCGGCAGGCGAGCTGTGTATCTGGCACCGTCAAGCTGCGTAAGACACATGAATGTCCTCGTCGATCGACAGCGAAACACCCGAAGATGTGCTGGTGTAAATGAGGTGACCGTTGTTCACGATACCGTTGGTCGTCCAATCGTCTGCGCTGGACAGTTCGACCGAATCTTCCGCATCTCCCTCGATAGTCAGTGTGCCGGTGTTCGATCCGGTGATCGACAGCACGTCGGAGATCGAAAGGCCGCCGGTTATGCTGTTGCCGCCGGAAACCGACAGATCGAGCACTTCGACATTCTGCAACAGACTGGCGAGATCGCTATGGTCCAGATTTTCGCCATAACGCAGAGCAACGGTGTCGATCCCGGCCCGCCCATTGATCGCCTCACCATCCCAGATCAGATTGTCATTTCCGGTCGTGGACATAGTGGGGGTCACTGCCAGCGTCATCATATCGGTGACATGGGCAGACTCTGCGCCGTTGCCGCTTTCCACCGTCCACGCCGTCACCTCAATCTGAGTACCCGCAGTAGTATTATCCTGATCGACCAGCGCCGATTCAGCCTGAACGAAGCCGAGATCGTCCAGATCGTCCTGCGAAAGACCGGTTATGGTGTAGGTGTCGGTCGCTGAGTCATAGGTTACACCGGCAATCAGGTCGCTACCGATATAAAACGCCGCGAATTCGCCCAGACCGGTGAGCTGCAGGGTAGTCGTTTCCGTGCTCTCATCTGCAACAGCTGCGCTTGCGGCAACAGCATCCGCCATCGCAGCGTTGAGATTCAGATCGATAATGCTGCCTTCGTTACCGAAAGACAGAGTGGGATCGATGGTCAGACCGTTGGCAACGGCATTCACAGTGAACACGTCCAGCGGGACCGTGTCCACACGCACAGTATCCAGAGTGGTTTCACCCGATTCCACTACCAATGCCAGATCGGATAGTGTCCCGCTCCAGTTTGGCGCAGGCAGGATCGCCACATAAGGAGGCAATTCCCCGTCGGAAGACAGCACCCAGGTGTTGGTGACACCATCGCCACCGGCGTTCGATGCCTGATCCGCCAGAGTCGCGTCCCCGGCGCTGTTCCCGACATAGAGCAGGAACCCGACCGGCACGCCCGCCAGCAGGATCGACTGAATCGTTTCCGATCCATCGTTGTCATTCAGCGCAACCGACAGACCGCTCAACTCGATCGCATTGGTCTTGTCAGCGGCATCGGATTCGTCACCTACGACGGGCTGACTGGTAACCGTCACGCCGTTGTTGGCGATTTCGACCACTGCTGTGCCGGAACTCGATGCCGTTTCGATATTGGCGGCACCGACTTCCTGCGTCTGCGCGATAGCCGTGAACGTTACATCGCCCGGAACCAGCGTGTCTCCGGTCGCGGCGGTGTAGGTGAGTTCTACCGCTCCGCCGTCGGTGCCGACATCGAGGACATAGTAATCGCCATCGGGCACACCGGCCACGCCGGTCACAGTGGTCAGCGGAACTTCCAGCCCGCCTGCATCGGTTACCGTGCCACCGTCATTATTGGTGGTTGCGACCTGAACATAGACTTTGCCGTCCACGATCTGGCCGAACGCGCCATCTGCCGGATCGCTGACTGCAATCGTTGCAACAACGCTGTCGGTGCCTTCGTCCACACCGGCAACTGCGATGGAAATGGCGGCTTCGTCCGTCACCGGAGTAACCGGCATTTCCGCACGCTCGTCAGCCTCAACACTCGGCCCGCCGACGACAGATGCCATCAGCTTGGCATCGAATGCGAAGCTGGCGTTATTGTCGTTGCTGTCTGCCGGAGGTGTGACAGTGATCCCATCCAACAGAGCATCGAGCGCCACCTGACTGTCGCTCCCGGCCGGAACCGTAGTCGTGGCAGTCCATGTCGGCACACCACCGATTGTTGTCAGCGTCATTCCGGTAACGACGCTGCCCGGTGGCAGATCGGTCAGTGTGACGGTGTAACTGTAATCGAGCCCGGTATCCGCAACGGACACAGCGGAATCGATCACATCGCCCAGAGCAAAGACGGTATCTTCCGTACCGGGCGTGCCGTTGTAACTCCAATCATCGATAGTTGGCGGCGCGAATTCGCCACCGGTGCCGAGATCGGTATTCAACGTCCATGACACGGAATCGGTTTCGATACCTGCCGGTGTGTTTGGCGACTGCCCCTGATCCTGCGCCAGCGCAGTCATCGAGATATTTGCAGTGCCATCGCCCGCGCCGATCCCGACGACGAATTCGACCGGCACGTCTATTCCGCCCGAACCGATCGAGATTGAGTCGCCCGCTTCGTAAACCAGCAACCAACTGCCAGCACCGATTTGCGACGCGCCGGTCACGGTCACGCCATCGGGAACACCATCGATCAGAATACGCACCAGATGCTCGCTTCCGTCGATATCGGCGGAATCCACATGCATGTTCACAACCACCGCGCCTCTGCCGGTGACTGTAGCGGTGTCGGGCAAGGCATCGTCGCCAGCAACGTTGTCCGCTGTCGAACCTGTCGCCGTTGTCAGATTGATACCGGTAATCGATGCATCGATTGGATCGGTTACCGGGCTGGCAGACAATGTAAGCGAACCGGACTTGGTTTCGGTCACAGGTGCAAGCGTTCCGTCGTTCGACGGATCGATAACCTCGTAAAGGAAGTCGAGCGTACCGAGACTTCCATCGAGGTTTGCGGCGCCCAGGGCTCCCAGATCCGACACCTGCGCGGCCGGTACAACGTAGTATTCGACACCGGAGATGTTGGTCGTCGCCAACCCTGCGTTTTCGATCGGCACGCCGCCCAGATAGAGGGTGTAGTCAGCGCCGGTGGCATAATTCTGCGCGATATAGACCTGGCCCAGCGCTTCGTTGTCATCCCCGCCCTGCTGGACAATCGCCAGATTAAGCGCGGTCACCTGATCTTCGACCAGCGTAGCACTGTCTGTAATCACTGCTTCGGGCGAAGGTGTGACGGTAAAGCTCACATCGACAAGGTCGCCAGTGCGGGAATCGCCGTCGTTTTCTGTTGTGACCGCGGCCACCTTGAAACCGACCGTCCCGCTGTAATTCGGCGGCGTTTCAATCGAAACGTTCGCCAGATTGCTGGCCGATACGACCCACACACGTTCTGCGCCCGTGCCCGACACCACCATAGTCGCGCCGACTACGTTGAAGTCTTCGGCAAGGCCTGTGATCCGCAGTGTGGTAGCTTCCGAACCGTCGCCATCGTTCGATGCAACTCCGGTTATCACATCGCTCAGCGCAGTGCGGTGATTCCCTGAATCCAGAGCGGCTTCGGTCGTCGTGTATTCAACAACTGGCAACGTAATCGTTGCAACATCGGCAACGCCGGTCACCGAAACATCGATAGTCCGCGATACAGGTGCCGATGTCGAAGGACCATCGACCGACACCGCGCTCACTGTGAGCTGAAAATCGTCATTGCTGTTGAGCGGCGGTGTAATCGAAAGCGGAGTGCTGTTGCTGAAATCCGTAATTTCGAAACTGGTTTTTCCAGTTTCGGAGAGGAAAGTCATCGCCCCTGACCCTGTCCCGTAAGTGACAGTCGCGCCAACAGGAATGTCCGAAATGGTCAGATTGAAGGTTTCCGACGCATCCGAACTGGTTGTCTTGATGGCCAGCGGAATCGTGCTGTCTTCCACACCGGAAGCACGGCCATTGAGCGCCATCGTCACCGCATCGGCAACCGGGTCGAACTTGATAAGCGAGAGCGTTGCCGATCCGCTAACTGCGACATTCACACCCGAACCGCTGACTTTCGGTGGATTGAGCGGAGCCGTGGCGACATCCGCGTCATCATCGTAATCGACAGTGCCAGCCTGAACGCCCACAGTCAGAGTTCCTGCCACATCGGCCGGCAGTTTGACCTGCAAGGTATCGAGATACTGTTGAGCGACCCATATCGGTTCACCCACGTATGTCTGCGTGATCCAGGTCGATCCGCCATCGGTAGAATAACGGAACTCGGTTCCGATCACACTATCGGCCGGGGTGTCGGATGCCAGCGTTGGTGTCAGAACTGCATAAGTAAATTCGTCGCCATCGGCATTCGACCAGCCTGTGACCAGATCGTAGCCACCGCTCGTATTCGACGTGCCGGTGTAATTCGTGCCGAGCGCGAACCAGGCATCTTCCTCGCCGGCGACCGAATAGGCGTGATCGTCGATCATCGTCACATCGTTGCCGCCGACATTGTCGCTATCGGTATCGGTCCGTTCCGCAACCGGAGTGACTGTAATCTTCACATTGCGGCTAACCGTTTCGGTATCGCTGACATCCACACTGTTGATCGTGTTGCTGTCAGTGCTGGTAATCGACAGCGCGATCGTCGTATCCGCACTGCTGTTTGCGGGCGGCTGGATCGTAAACGCATCCAGAACAGCTTCGCGCTGCGCTTCGGTTAGTGTGCTGTCGAATGTGATCGTGGCTGCATTGCCGGTGAGATCGTATGTCCACCCGGCAGAACTGGTCGGCGGCGTAACTACCCAGCCGGTCGGTACAGTGAACGCGACTGAATCGATCACTTCACTGCCCGCACTCGATCCGGTGTCTGTTACGCGGACCCCTGCAAGGAACGCCACAGCGGTGTCTTCCGCAGTGGTGACATTGCTGGCCGTCACATCGCCCGCGACCGGTGCGATATACAGGTTGAGATCGACCGAACTGGTAACAGTATCGATAGTACCGGTAGAATCGCCGTCCGTATCACGCGATTTGAGGGTGATACTCACGTCTTCCAGATTGCCGCTGAAATTGCGCGGCGGATTGATCGTGATTGTAGGTGCGGAGAGTGAATTGGAGGCCGCAGATATCGCAACCGGGGTTCCCGAACTGATCGTTGTGGCCACACCATTGATGGTCACCACTGTTCCGTTCGGCAGTCCCGACACTTCGTACCAATGCTGCTCGCTTCCGTCGTTGTCGGTGCCGGATGCGCCATCGCTATCGATACGCGCCACCGCAAACCGCCCGGACAGATCGATCACCGTATCCTCTGAACTGTCGATGTTGACGCTGTTGCCACCGTCAATCGTCAGTGTCGCGCCATCGGTTACAGCCAGAACATCGACATCGATAACCTGCGTGCTGGTGGCCCCGGCGACGCCCGTCAGAATCGCACCGCTGCCATCGACTTCGTAGCTGGTGGCGCTCACCGTAACGGTGAAATCCTGCCCGCTTTCCGGTGTCGGATTGGCGACCAGCGCCGCATATTCGGTGGACGTAAGGTAATAAATACCCGACGCGTTATTTTCTGCCGGCACGCTGGAGACATGGTCCACATCGGTCAGAACGATTGTGATCTGACCGCCCACCGGCGTCAGCACAGTCGCACCGGTGGACAGGGTGACATCGCTGGCCCCCGGACCGCCGATCGTCAGCGTGATTTCGCCCAAACGTTCCGGATTGTCGCCATTGACCGTTCCGGTGCCGCTGTCGGTAATCCCCGGCACGACCAGACCCAGCGATTGCGCTGTGTCTTCAGTCGTATTGACTGTCTTGTTCGCTTCCATCGTCGGTGCATCGGCAACCGGCGTGATCTCGAATTCGATGGTTTGCGACACGGTTCCCGAACCACCGGTGGTTTCCGCCATCGTGTAGGACACTGTCGGAACCGTGCCGGAATAGTTCGTCGCCGGAGTAAACGTGTAGTCGCCATTTTCGGCAATCGTCAGCGTACCGCGCGGATTTCCGTCCACATCGGTAAGCGAGACCGTCGCACCCGGCAGATAGTCTTCCGCTATATCATCGCCATTGGCATCGACTCTGAAGCCAGTGAGTTTAATCACGTCGTCCACATCGGAGACATAACTTTGCAAGGATCCGCTGGCCGTGCTGTCTTCGTTCAGCGGCACGGTAGCGTTCTCTTCCGTCCCCGCCAGGTCGTCGTTGGACCCGGTGACCTTGATAGTAATAACCTGTTCGCGATAGGCGCCGAATTCATCGGTGACGCGGGCAGTGAAGGTGTCGGTTCCGATATCGTTATTGTTCAGCGCCTGCGTCGCCGCACGCGTATCGTCGAGGGTATAGGTCCAGTCGCCGGTGGACGGATTGATTGAAATCGTGCCGTATGTTCCGTTGGTGGTCGCGATGCTCCACGTCTGCGTCGCATCGGTATCGACATCGGATGCCATCAGAGTTCCGGTTGCGGTGGCGTCGCCGCCTACGCCGGTCCCCGCCTCAATAACCGCACCGGTCGCGGCAGCAGCATCGGATGTGATGACCGGGCGATCGTTCGTGCCCGTGACAGTTATCGTCAGCGTACTGGTGTCTGAGGCGCCATTTGCATCCACTACGGTGTAAGTGAATGTTTCCGTTACCGACTGCCCCTGCTTCAGAGCCTGCGTGTCAGAATTGATGTTATCCAGCGAGTAAACATAATTGCCGTTCGAGGAGAGCATCAGGGTGCCGTAAGTGCCCGACAGGCTTGAGCCGACTGTGCCAGGCGTACTGCCGAAGCCCACTTCGCTGACCGTCAAAGTCGCCGTTTCACCAGCGTCGACATCGCTGTCGTTGGTCAGGACATTGCCATTAGCGGTATCGACCCCGGCAGTCGCGATGTTGCCTCCGTCGAGGACACCCGATTCCGTCACGGCATCGGTATCGGCAGCGGCAACGGGCACGTCATTCGTGCCCGTAACAGTGATGACGACATCGCGCGTTGTTGTGCCGCCATTTCCATCACTGACCTGAACCGTATAGGTCAGTTCTACGCTATCGCCTTCGTTGAGCGCCTGCGTTGCAGGCAGCGCGTTGTTCAGTTCATAGGTCCACGCGCCAGTCGACGCATCGATGCTGAACTGGCCATAAGTCGTATCGGGCGTTCCGGTGACACTCCATGTCAACGTGTCGGCTTCGACATCGCTGGCGAGGAATTGCCCCTCTGCATCGGGCGTGCCTGCCGTCGGAGTGCCATCGTCGAGGTTGCCCGCTTCGGTCACAGCTCCAGACTGATCACTACCCGTAATCGTCGGTGCATCGTTGATCGGGTTCACCGTGATATCGACCGTGCGGGTCAGCGTTTCGCCCGATGCCGGATCGGTCACGGTATAGGTGAAGCTGTCCGGCCCATTGTAGTTGGGATTCGGGGTATAGGTATATGTCCCGTCCGGGTTGAATACGACCGCGCCGTGCGACGGATCGCTGGCTTTCTCGAACGTCAGTGTGCCGCCGCTGGTCGTGCTGTCGTTGCCTGCGACGCTGCCGTTGACCGGCGTGTCTTCGTCGGTCGTCGCGCTGTCGTCAGCCGCGGTGAGATCGGTCACCGGATCGACCACGATATCGAGATCGGCAGTATCGCTGCCGCCCTCGCCATCGCTGACGGTATAGGTGATCGTCGGCACCGTGCCGTTCCAGTTGGCATCGGGCGTGAAGGTATAGGCACCGGTGCTGCCAATGGTGATCGTGCCGACACCGGCAATGGTCACGGTATCGCCTGCGGCATGGGTGGCGGAGTCGCCAGCCACCGTAAAGCTCGTCACACTCAGCGTATCGCCATCGGGATCGCTGTCGTTGGTCAGCACATTGCCGCTGACCGGC
>NZ_PHSO01000008.1 GCF_002870965.1 Tsuneonella flava | reverse complement strand
CGGGGTGTCCTCGTTGGTGCTGTCGGTGTCGTCCGTCGCGACCGGTGCAGGGTTGGTGACTGTCCAGTTGAACGTCTGATCGACCGAGGCTCCGTCGCCATCGGTGGCAGTCACGGTGACGCTGTACACGCCGCCCGAACCACCCTGGCTGGCCGAGTTGTCGACCGTTCCGCCGATCACGCCGGTGACCGGATCGATCGTCAGCCCGGCAGGCAGACCGCTGGCGCTGTAGGTCAGCGTCGGACTGTCGATGTCATCGAAGAAAGAGGTGACATCGATTGACGTAATCGTATCCGCATCCGCATCGGCCTGATCGCCAATCGTGCCGACTGTGGTCGGCGCATCGTTGATCGGATTGACGGTGATGTCGAGATTGGCGGTATCGCTGCCGCCCTCGCCATCGCTGACGGTATAGGTGATGGTTGGAACTGTGCCGTTCCAGTTGGCATCGGGCGTGAAGGTATAAGCACCGGTGCTGCCAATGGT
>NZ_PHSO01000007.1 GCF_002870965.1 Tsuneonella flava | reverse complement strand
CCAAATGTTCTGACGACGGACAATTGGGCGAGGAGGGGGCTATCGCTTCCGCTTCAGACTCTATGCCAGGCTGGAACCAACCCGAAACATCTGCTGTGAAATCGGCAACGACAAGACTGCCGCCTTGACCTGTGACGAAACGCGAGGTTGCGCTGCCGGCGGACTGAGTAGAGCGATCGCAATCGACGAAACGGCCGCTGTTCGGCAAAGTCTGGCCTTGCACCTGAACGACATGGGTGCCTGGCACTACGCCCTCAAAGTGATAGCGTCCGTCGCGGTCGGTAATGGCGAAGCTGCCGTCTTCCATCATTACGCGCACACCGGGGATGCCGCGCCGATCGCGCAGGACCGAACAATCGCCTGCAGTAATGCGGCCAACGATCGTCATACGCGATGCGATGTTGTCGCGTTCGACCTTGACCGCTGTGTCCGTTTCTGCGCGACCGCCGCGATTATCGGTTGCAATCGCGCGGTTGACGACTTGTCCGGCCGGCGCATCGTTTCGCACAGTCATCGCGTATGTAACTTTCACCACCTCTCCGGGGCCCATCGTAGGGATAGAGATTGTGAGCTGGCTGCCATCTGGCGCGATGGTTACTGCGGCGGGATCGGGCGTTTCGCCATCGATCCTGATTGTATTCGGTCGCAAGCGCAGAAATTCGGACGGCCGATCTGTCAGTGTGACATCGGATTTAGCGCGCGAAGAATCCTTATTGCGGATATTGACGGTGTAAAGCAGCGCGTCGCCGGGCTGAGCGATGCTACGCGATGCGGTTTTGGTGATCGCAGCGGCCACGCTCGGCCAGTCCACCGGGATATCGACTTGAACGGGGGCTGTGGATGCAAGCTGGAACGGCTTGCCAAACGATCCATCGACGATGACCAGTGGTGCGCCGGTGGATCGGCTCAGGCGCTGAAGATCTTCGGGCCGCGCCTTTGTCGGAGCGGTATATGGCGCAGGTGGCTCGACCTTCAGACGATAAGTGCCAGCCGGAACTAATGGGAAGCGGTATTCGCCCGGCTCGCTTTGGTATGTATCTCCGGCACCATCGGTAATTGCCTTTCCGGAGACGACCGAAGAAGGCCACGACGTTAGCCCATCTTCCGCCAGAACTGTTGCGGGAAGTCCGGTTGTTTGGTCGATCAGGGTAACACGGGCGCCGGACACCGGCTTGCCCGTTTCGCTATCCACTACGAAGCCGAAAGGGTCGGACAGGACGCCAACAAGCGTAGTTGCCAATGGCTCATTCGAGATCTTCGCCCCAATTGCGACGGAGATCTTCTCGCCCGAAGTAACGCTTAATCTACAGTCGCCTGAGGTCAGCGCAGACGAAATGCTGCGCGTGCGGATCGCACCGGTAAATGTGCCGGTATCGTTTCCGGTTTCAAAAATCTCCAAAACTTCTTCGTCGCCGCCAGGTGTCGTGAGCGTGGCGATCAGGCTATCCACCGTGTTGTGGTTCAGGTTGGCGGCAGGCGCGCTGACGTTGATAACGAGGACTTCACCGATCCGGAGCTCGGACGTCACCTGTGCAGAGATCGTGGTTGCGCCTTGCCCGTTGCTTTCGAAGAGTACCAGCGGCTCGCTCTTGCAGAGCGACGGTTGCACTACCAGCGGATCTCCGCCTGTCTTTGTCGGGCGATATGTTGAAAGCTTTAGCTTCGACGGAATAATCTCTGTCGTTACGGTATTCGACGTGGTCGTGCGCGTGACCTTGCCTTCCGGCCAGTGTGCATATGCCGTGTTGTGAACTGTTTGCGCCAGCGCAGAGGACAGGCAGACAGATAGGAGCACCGCTGTGATCAGCGCTGCTGCTGCTTTGGAGAGGGTTCGGGAAATATGCATTGGCCAGTCCGGCCGGGGCATTTCAGCCCCGGCACGGTTACTTTCAGTCGACAGTTGTCTGGAACACGACGGTGCGGGTTTGACCCGCCGCAAGGTCGGTGAGGGGGCCGGTCACCGTGGTGCCGGTATAGTTGCCACCTGCAGCGCCATCGCCCTGACACACGCCAGAGCTGTTCACTGTCCCGTTGACGTGGATTGAGCCCGGCACGAAAGTCAGCCCGGTTGGTACAGGGTCATTCACCACAACATTTGTTGCAGTTGCGCTGCCGACAGCATTGGTGATGGCGATGCAATACTGAATGACTGCACCGGGAATAGCCTTTGGATCGCTGGTGCCATTTTGCGGATCTGAAATGACCTTGCTCGACTTCACAGCGGTAAGGGCGGCTGCCAGAACAGTGTAATCGTCTGTCGCGAAATCTTTGCCATCGCGCGCAATATTGCCGTTCGCGTTGGTGTCGACGAAGACTGTGTCGACACCGCTGGTGTTGGCGCCGGTCGTTTCGGTGAGAACCGCACCTTGCGATCCTGCACTGCCGCCTGCCAGAGCGGTGGCGGTGAGCCGTACCCCGGCGACATCGCCGGTTTCGGGGGCCACTGGAATATCCCCCACGACCAGAACCTTGACGCCGGTATCGGGCGCGACTTCATCGAGGTAGCCGGTGGTGATCAGCGTATCGCCATCGTCCAGCAAGCCATCGCCGTTAACATCAAGATACATTTTGATATTGCTGACGTCGAAAGTGTCCGTTCCGCCATGCGCGGCTGAGCCCCCCGAAAGTTGTAAGACTTCGAGACCCAGGTCGAGCGTGTCGTTTGACGTGTTGGTGACGGTAAAAGCCGTTACAGCAGAGGTCTGACCAGGCGAAACCTGTGTGGTGGTATTCCCGTTTTCGGCAACGGTCAGGTTCACCTTGCGGTCCACAGTCAATGTGTCGGACGCTTCTTCGGCCGTCTGGTTAATGCCGCCGACCTTGTAGTTCACCGTCACAATGTTGGTGATTGTCGTGCCTGATTGGGTACCGGCGGCAAATGCAGGACTGGCGACAGCCACCAACGCCAGGATGCTCGCAGCACCCAGGCCCTTCAGAGAGCGCTTCATTGAGTTTTCCTTATATCACAGTTCGCTTGAAACACCCGCGAACCGAGGGTGTGGTTCAGCCGTCAGCGAATGACAGCGGAAAATCTGACAGACCCGGTCGCGCCAGGTTTCAGCTTGGGCAGCACCCACCGGATGTGAGTCACATCGTTCAGCGTGGCTGCCCCGACCGTGCCGTCGCTCGCTTTCGTGCTTAACGCAGCCAATTGGCCGAAGCTTTTGCCCCCATCGACAGAGACCGTGAAATCACCTTCCTCGGTCAGTGTGACTTGTTCGGGGATCGGATTGGTGATGACAAAATCGTCGACTTCTTCGCCTGTGTCATTGCTGTAACGCGTAGTGAAAACGAGCTTGTCTCCAGGCACGACTTTTGTCGGTTCGGAGAGAGTTTCCTTTTCCGCTCCACCTTGTTCGACCATACGAACGACTTTCACATCGCCGGTGAGCGCGACCTTGCCGGCAGCCTGTGCCGAATGGAGCTGGAATAGTGTCGCAATGGCGCAAGAAAGCGCCAGAAGAAGATGCTTTACCATCGTGAAATACCTTGATTAATTGACTTTAACGGCGAACTCGACGGTGCGGCTCTCGCCAGCGGCAACCGTGCCGGTGTCGACCGAAATGCCTTTTTCGGAAGCGCTCCCGGCATCGCTGTCCGCGGCGTCCGTCAAAGCGGTGCTCCCGAGTTTGAGCGTTCCGGCCTGATATGTTGTGGAGGCGGGGATCGCATCGGTGATTGTCAGCGAACCGATCGATCCGCTGCCGGAAACGGTGGCTACGATTTCATACCTGATTGTCGCGCCCGGAACGGCCTGACTGCCGCCAAATGGATCGACCACGGTTGCGGATTTGACCAGTGCAACCGTCGCCACGCTGGCAACGAGCTTTCCCTGAGCAAAATCTGTCGCACCCGAGCTGCCGACTACGGCATCGCTGCCATCGGTGCCTGCGCCGGGGAATGTCGTGCCGGGAGTGCCGGTGCCGGTTGTGGCTGCGGCGATCAGTTTGACCTGACTGCTCTGGCCATCGCCCGTCCCTGACGGCGAACTGACCAGTACAAACACCTTCAACGTTGCATCGGCATCGATCGATGCCGATGCACCACCATTGATCACAAGCGTATCGACACCTGCATCGTAAATCCCGTTGTCATTTGTATCGATGGCAAGGCTGGTCACTGCCGCATCGAAATCATTCCCCGCGATGGCGGGATCGGCGGTGAGAGTGAATGCCTCCGGCCCGTTACCGGTATTGGTTACCGAGAATGCGAGAACGTTTGAATCGCTGATCGCTACAGCACCGCTGTCGAGCGACGCCACCGCGACATCCAGCACCTCGCCTATCTTGATGGTAACTTTGTTTGATTCGATCGTTTTGGGCGTGTTGCCAGTGGTATAGCTGGCAGAAGCGGTGTTCTCGATCAGGGTGCCGGCAATCACGCCTGCGGCCGTCGCAGGGGTGGATGCTAGCAGAATACTCCCGGCAAGGATGGTGCACGAGGTCAGGTGGCGAATCGACGGCTTTTTCATGCCGTCGATCTAAGCGGCGCCCTCGGAGAATACTCTTATTCAATCGTTAACCGTAACCTTGCATGAGTAACATCCAGACCAAACCTTCGGAAATTAATCAATACATATCATATGCTTAAGTGATTAATTGATTGTTGATGCCTATGTGGGCGATGACGCGAATACTATGGTATAATTACTTAAGTAAAAAGAGTTCTGTACGGAGATCGGGTATTTGATTTGCAGACAATTTATTATTTTTATTGTAATCGTATTGAAGAGATCCTGATTGGGTGAAGTCTAATCAGCCAGTCAGGGTCTTTTGGAATTTACAACAGCGAGAGGGCGGGCTTATGTCCGCTATTGGTCCTATTGTGTTGAAAAAGTCGGTTGCGGCAGCGCAGGCTCTAATTTTCAGCAACAATGATTCGGCAGCGCCCCATAGTGCAAATCATTAGTGCGCGTAACTGTCTGTGCGAGTTCGAATGTTGCCGACGAAAAGCGGCTGCGGAGTTTTTCAACACAATAGGTCCGAACGCAGGATTCGTTCTTTGCCTCGGATCGCCAGCGGCGACCCGATTGAGGCGTTTTCAGTACACACGGTATCAGTGAGGCGATTTGTGCATCAGCGCGCCGCGCAGAGTGCGGCACACCACATCGTCATGCTGGTTCAGGCCCAGATGTTCGAACGTGACGATGCCCTGACGTGGGCGGCTCTTGCTTTCGCGCAGTTCCATCACAGTGGTGCGGGCGCGGATCGTGTCGCCTGCGAATACGGGCTTGGGGAACGTCGTGTCGTTCATACCAAGGTTGGCGACTGTTGTGCCCAGCGTGGTATCCTGCACGGTCAGGCCGATCACCAGCCCTAGCGTGAAGAGCGAATTGACCAGCGGGCGGCCAAATTCGGTCTGTTCCGCATAGGCATGATCGATGTGCAGCTGCGCCGGGTTATAAGTCAGCGCGGAAAACCACATGTTGTCCGCCTCCAGCACCGTACGTCGGATCTCGTGATCGAACACCTGACCGACCGAAAACTGTTCGAACCACAAACCTGCCATTGCTTTGCTCTCCTTGATTGCCATGCGCCTTTAGCACGGCATCAGGCGGTCCCGTCCAGCCTCCACACATGCCAGCAGCCATTCTTTCCCCGCCCGCACACGGGCAAGGTTCTGAGTGTCGCGGTGGGTGACGACCCAGAAACTGCGCGTGATAGTCCGGTCAGGGCAAACCGGGACCAGTTCTCCGCTCGCTTCCCCGATAAACCGGGGAAGTACGCCGATCCCGGCCCCTTCCGCGATCAGGCGATGTTGAGCGTTGATGCTGGAGGATCGCAAGCGTGCGATCAGCCCGGTGTGAAATTCGTCGAGATAGTTCAGTTCCGGTGCGTAAAGCAGGTCGGGCACATAGCTGATGAGCATATGATTGGCGGCAAGATCGGCGGTTTCGCGCGGCGTTCCCTTGTCCCGCAGGTAATCTGTGCTGGCATATAGCATCAGCGCGTAATCGGCGAGTTTGCGGCATAGGACCGGTCCTGCCTTGGGGCGTGATAGCATGACGGCAATGTCCGCTTCCCGCCGGGAGGGGCTGAGGAAACCGCTGTTAGCTACCAGTTCGAGCGTCAGGTTGGGATGGGTGCGTGCGAAATCCGCCAGATAGGGGGTGAGGAACTGGCTGCCGAACCCTTCCGACACACTGAGCCGCAAGCTGCCGCTGAGGCCGGTATGCGGCCCCAGCACGGCATCGATCGAACCCGCCGCATGGGCCATCGTTTCCGCCTTCGACAACAGTACTTCGCCTGCTTCGGTCAGAACCTGCCCCTCACGCGTGCGTTCGAACAGTGATATTTCCAGATGCTGTTCCAGACGGCGCAACCGGCGGCTAAGCGTGGTGGGATCGACCCGCAATGCCTGCGCCGCCCGCCCGATCTGGCCCGCTTCGGCCACGGCGAGGAATACCCGCACGTCGTGCCAGTTGAGATCATGCATATATGCAGGTGATAGCTGCAAGATTAGATGTTGTCTGCAACTTTACCAAGTGCCACTCCGCCGTTCAACGTGAGGAGAGTTTCATGCGTAATATCGATCATCTGGTTGTCGGCGGCCCCGGCAATGCGTCTGGCCGCACTAAAGAGGTGTACAACCCGTCGACCGGCGAAGTTCAGGCGAAAGTGGCTCTGGGCGATACCGCGCTGCTCGATCGCGCAGTGGAAGCGGCGAAGAAAGTTCAGCCCGAATGGGCGATGACCAACCCGCAGAAACGCGCGCGGGTGATGTTCCGTTACAAGGAACTGATCGAAGCCAACATGGACGATCTCGCCCGCCTGCTGTCGAGCGAACACGGCAAAGTGATCGACGATGCGAAGGGCGATGTGCAGCGCGGGCTGGAAGTGATCGAATACGCCTGCGGCATCCCTCAGGTGCAGAAGGGCGAATATACCATTGGCGCAGGGCCGGGCATCGATGTGTATTCGATGCGGCAGCCGCTCGGCATCGGGGCTGGCATCACGCCGTTCAATTTTCCGGCGATGATCCCGATGTGGATGTTCGGCATGGCCATTGCCTGCGGCAATGCTTTCATCCTGAAACCGAGCGAGCGCGACCCCAGTGTGCCAGTTCGACTAGTCGAACTGTTTCTGGAGGCAGGAGCGCCCGAAGGACTGCTACAGTGTGTTCACGGCGACAAGGAAATGGTCGATGCGATCCTCGACCATCCCGATATCGCGGCAGTCAGCTTCGTCGGATCAAGCGACATTGCCCACTATGTGTACAAACGCGGTGTCGATAACGGCAAGCGGGTGCAGGCGATGGGCGGGGCCAAGAACCACGGGATCGTGATGCCCGATGCCGATCTGGATCAAGTGGTCAACGATCTGACCGGCGCCGCATTCGGTTCGGCGGGCGAACGATGCATGGCTTTGCCGGTCGTGGTCCCCGTGGGTGACGATACCGCCGAACGGCTGAAGGCCAAGCTGATTCCCGCGATTGAAGCGCTGCGCGTAGGCGTGTCGACCGATCCGGAGGCGCATTATGGCCCTGTTGTGACAGCCGAACACAAGGCGCGAGTCGAACAGTGGATCGATACGGCGGAGAAGGAAGGCGGAGACATCGTGATCGACGGTCGCGGCTTCTCTTTGCAAGGGCATGAGAAGGGGTTCTTTGTCGGCCCGACTCTGATCGACAGGGTCACCACCGATATGGAAAGCTACAAGGAAGAGATCTTCGGCCCTGTGCTTCAGATCGTGCGCGCTAAGGATTTCGAGGAAGCTCTGAGCCTGCCGAGCAAACACCAGTACGGCAATGGTGTCGCGATCTTTACCCGCAATGGCCATGCTGCGCGTGAATTCGCTGCACGGGTCAACGTGGGGATGGTCGGTATCAATGTGCCAATCCCCGTTCCGGTGAGCTATCACAGCTTTGGCGGGTGGAAGCGCAGCGCGTTTGGCGACACCAACCAATATGGCACCGAAGGCATGAAGTTCTGGACCAAGGTGAAAACCGTAACCCAACGCTGGCCCGACGGTGGCGGCGACGGCAGCAACGCGTTCGTCATCCCGACGATGGGTTAATTTCTATTGGCAGTCTGCTTGCCTTGGTGCCGTATCGGGTGCCAAGGCGCGGCTGTCACAGGAGCCATTCATGACTGCACAGTTTGCCCTTACGGACGATCAGCTCGCCATTCAGGATATGGCGCGCAAGTTCACTGCCGATAATATTACTCCCTTTGCGGCGGAGTGGGACGAGAAACACCACTTCCCGCGCGATGTCATCCAGAAGACGGGCGAACTCGGCTTCGGTGCGATTTATGTCAGTGAAGCGAGCGGCGGCATTGCTCTGGGGCGGTTGGAAGCAGCGCTGATTATGGAAGCGATGGCTTACGGCTGCCCGGCGACCAGTGCCTATGTCTCGATTCACAATATGGCGAGCTGGATGATCGACACCTACGGGGCGGACGAGCTCAAGGCGCGCTATCTGCCCAAGCTGGTGACGATGGAACATATCGCCAGCTATGCCCTTACCGAACCGGGCAGCGGATCGGACGCGGCCGCGCTGAAGACGTCGGCGCGGCTCGATGGCGACCATTACGTGCTCAACGGCACCAAACAGTTCATTTCCGGCGGCGGCTTCAACGATATCTATGTCGTGATGGTCCGCACGGGGGAGCACAAGTCCAAGGGCATTACCTGTCTTGTGATAGAGAAAGACACGCCGGGCCTCAGCTTTGGCGCACCGGAAAACAAGCTGGGCTGGAATGCTTCGCCTACTGCTCAGTTGATTTTTGAAGACTGCCGGGTTCCGGTTGCAAACCGGGTCGGAGACGAAGGGGAGGGGTTCCGTTTCGCTATGGCCGGGCTTGACGGCGGTCGCCTCAATATCGGCGCATGCAGCCTTGGCGGCGCGCAACGCTGCCTCGATGAAGCGGTGACTTACACCAAAGATCGCCAGCAGTTCGGCCAGTCCATCTCCGAGTTCCAGAATACGCAGTTCATGCTGGCCGATATGGCGACCGAACTGGAAGCGGCACGGGCGCTGCTCTATCTCGCTGCGGCCAAAGTCACCGACGGTGCGCCGGACAAGACCCGCTTTTCCGCGATGGCCAAGCGACTGGCGACGGACACTGGCAGCAAAGTGGTCAACGACGCACTGCAACTGTTCGGCGGCTATGGTTATTTGAAAGACTATCCGATCGAGCGGTTCTGGCGCGATCTGCGGGTCCATTCGATCCTCGAAGGGACCAATCAGGTCATGCGAATGATCGTGGGAAGGGACATGTTGCGGTAATGAGTGATCCGATGACTGACGAAGTACATATTCATACGCATGGGAAGGCGGGGCACATTTCGCTCAACCGGCCCAAGGCGTTGCATGCTCTTACGCTCGAGATGTGCCACGCTATGAGCGCGGCACTGTCTAAGTGGGAGGGTGACGACGCAGTCGAGATCGTGTTGCTCGACCATGCCGAGGGACGTGGGTTTTGTGCCGGCGGCGATATCAATGTGCTGCGGAATTCGGCGCTGAACGATGGCGGTGTCAGCGGCCGGGCGTTCTTCCACGACGAATATCAGCTCAATCACCAGATGTTTGAGTACGCGAAGCCGATCGTTGCCTTCATGGATGGCATCACGATGGGCGGCGGGGTCGGCATCAGCCAGCCTGCGAAATATCGTGTGGCGACCGAAAATACCCGCTTCGCTATGCCGGAAACGGGCATCGGCCTGTTCCCCGATGTCGGCGGGGGCTGGTATCTTTCCCGCCTCAGCGGTCGTCTGGGGCAATTCCTCGCGCTGACCGGTGCGCGGCTCGATGGGGCGGAATGCCTGTGGGCAGGACTGGCCACGCATTACCTGCCCAGCGACAAGCTGGCCGAAGCCAAGGCGCGGATTGTCGAACATCCCGATCGGGTCGAGGGTATTCTGGCCGAGCTTTCCGTTGCACCGTCAGAAGCGCGGATTGCTGGCAATGCGGATCGGATTGCAAAGCACTTTGCATCGGATTGTCTGGAAGACATCCTCGCAAGTCTCGAAGCCGATGACAGCGAGTGGGCGGCAAAAGAACGCGAGACGCTGGCCACGAAAAGCCCGCAAACCTGCAAAGTGGCGCTGCGCCAGTTGAAAGAGAGCAGTTATCTGACAGATTTCGCCGCCAATATGACAATGGAGTACCGAATTGCCAGTCGCGTACTCCTCCGCCCCGACTTCGCTGAGGGCGTTCGTGCTGTAATCGTTGATAAAACTGGCGATCCGAAATGGAATCCCGCGACAGTTAAGGAGGTGAAGAAGGAGTTGATCGACAGCATTTTCGCCCCTTTGCCCACCGATGAAGAATGGAAGCCCCTATGACTTATGAAACCATCACCGTCGAACACCGTGACGCGGTTACGCTCATCACCCTCAACCGCCCTAAGGCATTGAATGCGCTTAATAGTGAGGTGCTGGAAGAATTGATCTCGGCGTTTGCTGCATACGAGGCCGATGCTGGCCAGCGCTGCGCTGTTCTTACCGGATCGGGCGACAAAGCCTTTGCTGCCGGGGCCGATATCAAGGAAATGGCGGACAAGCCTGCCGCCGATTTCTACAACGAAGACTTTTTCTCTCGCTGGACCAGTCACTTGGTCAAAACGACCCGCAAACCATGGATCGCCGCGGTCAACGGATTCGCTCTCGGCGGTGGATGCGAACTGGCGATGATGGCGGACTTTATCATCGCGAGCGAAAACGCGAAATTCGGCCAGCCCGAAGTGAAGCTCGGCGTGGCCCCTGGCATGGGCGGCAGCCAACGTCTGACCCGCGCGGTCGGCAAGGCTAAGGCTATGGAAATGTGTCTGACTGGCCGGATGATGGGCGCGGAAGAGGCAGAGCGCAGCGGGCTGGTCGCTCGCGTCGTGCCGCATGACACGCTGCTGGATGAAACGCTGAAAACCGCCACTGCCATCGCCGCGATGCCGCCGATGGCTACTGTCGCGAACAAGGAAATGGTGAACGCGGCGTTCGAAACCACGCTCGATCAGGGGCTGGTGATGGAACGCCGTATTTTCCAGATACTTACCGCGACCGAAGACAAAGCCGAAGGCATGGCTGCGTTCATCGAGAAGCGGGAAGGGCAGTGGAAGGGGCGGTGATCGCCACCAAAATGTCAGTGAAAAATCCCTTTCTGCCAAAGGATTGGGTTGGGAGAGCAACATGAAAATCGCATTCATCGGCCTCGGCAATATGGGGGGCGGCATGGCCGCCAACCTCGTGAAAGCGGGGCACGAAGTCCGCGCCTTCGACCTTGCAGATGCTGCCCTTACTGCCGCGCGCGAAAGCGGCTGCAGCACTTTTCCCGATGCGAAAGAGGCGGTTGTCGGTGTCGACGCAGTCGTATCGATGCTGCCCAATGGTGCCATCGTGAAAGCGGTGTATGCCGATGACGTGATCGGTCATGCGCCGCAGGGCGCAGTGTTTCTCGATTGCTCCACCATCGATGTCGCCAGTGCGCGCGATGTAATAGCTCAGGCCGAAGCAGGCGGTTATGCGATGGTCGATGCCCCCGTTTCCGGTGGAATCGCAGCGGCTAACGGCGGAACGCTGACTTTTATGGTTGGCGGCACCGACGAAGCCTTCACACGTGCGAAACCTATCCTCGAAGCGATGGGCAAGGCGGTGATCCACGCCGGTCAGGCTGGAAACGGACAGGCTGCGAAGATCTGCAACAACATGCTGTTGGGCATTCATATGATCGGCACATGCGAAGCCTTCACTATGGCGCAGAAACTCGGCCTCGATCCGCAGACTTTCTATGATATTTCCAGTGTTTCGTCAGGGCAGTGCTGGTCGATGACAAGCTATTGCCCCTTACCGGGTGTCGGTCCGCAAAGCCCGGCGGACAATGGCTATCAGGGTGGGTTCGCGACCGGACTGATGCTGAAAGACCTGAAGCTGGCAATGGATGCCGCTGCAACCGCTGGCGTAGATCCCAAGATGGGTGCGCGGGCGAAGGAACTGTACGAAGCGTTCGATGCCGCCGGAAATAGCACAGTCGATTTTTCAGGCATTATCCGCACTATGGGCGAGGGGTGACGGCAAGCTGATCTGACGGCGGCGCCCCCTTCCTTCGCGATAGGGCGCCGTTCATTGGCAGAGCACTTGCACGTGTCCGCTTTCAAGTTGGCAACCTTATAGCGCAGCGGGCTTTTCCGCTCGGCTGCGCGACCATAAATCCCACACGAATATCGCAATCGCGCTCCAGATCAGGATGAAGCAGGCGAGTTGAATCGGTTCCAGCGGTTTATGGAATACGGTCAGGCCTAGTACGAATACGATCGTAGGGGCGAGGTACTGAACAAATCCCAGCGCCGAATAACTCATCCGGCGGGCGGCCGTGGCAAACATCCATAGGGGCAGCGCGGTCGCCACTCCGCCCAGTACGATCAACAGGCTTAAGCGCCAATCGCCTCCGAACGATGATCCCTGTGGTGTTTGCGCGAACCATGCGGTTGTGGCCAGCGCCGGGACCAGCAAGATGGCGGATTCAATCGTCAGGCCGGGCAATGCCCCGATCTGCACTTGTTTGCGTAGCAAGCCGTAGATGCCGAAGCTCAACGCCAGCGTCAGGCTGATCCAGAGTGTCGTGAGCGCCCCGGCCACAAGCAAAGCAATCCCGCAAGCGGCGAGGGCAACCGCAACCCACTGCCTGCGCGATAACTTTTCACCCAGAAGAGCAGTGCCGAGCAGAACATTGACCAGCGGATTGATGTAATATCCCAAGCTCGCGGCAAAGACATGTCCATGTTGAATCGCCCATACGTACGTTAGCCAGTTCAGTGCGATCAGCACGGCGCTTACAGCAAGGATCGCAAGCACCCGCGGGCTTCGCAATGCTGCCGAAATCTCGGGCCACTGGCGTCGAACGGTGACGATCAACAGGCACAGCGGCAATGTCCACACGATCCGCCAGGCAACGAATTCCACTGCCGGAACGGTTTGCACGAGAATCAGGTAGAGCGGTAGAAATCCCCATATAAGGTACGCCCCCAACGCTGCGGGCAAACCTGACTGCACTGAGGATGGCGTGGAGGAAGTCATAGCAGCCCCGCCGTACTCCGCTGTGGTGTCACCGACAAGCGACCGGTCGTGCTTTGCTCGCGACAGTTGATTGGGTCCGACCCAGCTTTTCTACCAACCTTACAACGCAGTTGCTGACCGTTCATAAAAGGGCGTGTAAGTATGAATGCGACGGATGGGCTCCACTCGGCCTCTTGGTCAATTCGGACACAGAGAAACGGAAAGGGACACCCGATGCAGATACCCAAACTCAAGACAGTGGCTATGGCACTCTCAGTCTCAGGTCTTGCATGTGCGTCTCCGGTGCTGGCGGCACCTGCCGCTCACCTCGAAACTGCAACCTATGCAGCGTCATCGATCTATGGCGACATGAGCTACGAACACAGCCGCAAAAAATACAAACGCAGCAGGCATTGGAACCGTGGGCGCGGTCATGATCGTTATCGCAATTACGACAACCGCTACCGCAGCTATGATAGATACCCCTCGCGGGCAAATTATGGCGAGCCAGTATATAACAACACCCGTATCTGGCGTGGGAATGATGGTCGATATTACTGTCGCCGTTCCAACGGCACTACAGGCTTGCTGATTGGCGCAGCAGGCGGGGCTCTGCTGGGGCGTGAGGTAGCGGGCCGATATGGCGATCGCACTTTGGGTGCGATCCTCGGTGCCGCAGGCGGTGCCATTCTGGGGCGTGAAATCGACCGGGGCAGTAGCCGTTGCCGCTAACACTCGATTGAAACAGACTTTGGCCGTGCCCACCCACGGCTGGGGCGCGATCTCTATCTAAGGGTCGCGGAAGGCGCCTCTTGTCCACGTGGCAGGAGGCGCCTTCTTCCGTCTGCACACAGCTTACGCTAAGTCGGCTTCGAAATGACATTCAAATACCTTGCTGCGATTGCGATAGTGGGAACGCTCACCGCATGTGGGCAGAGCGATTCCTCCGATGCCAATGGCCCGGTGGCTGATCCGGCAGTGGCGCAGGCCCTGAACGATCCGATCATGGTCGATCCCGATCTTTCCAGCCGTAATGAGGGGGCGGCCGCAATCACGATCGACAGCAATAATGCGCTGCCTGTTTTGCCCCCAACACCCGAAGCAATAGCAGCCGCGCGCGCGGATGCCGCCGAAATACTGGGCGGAGTATCGATGGCCGTACCCAAGGCGAATGATAATGCGGCAAGCCTGCCAGACGGTGCATCGGCTGAAGATCATCTGGCAATCGTGCCCGGTGGCGCCATGTGTGCGGGCAGGATTACATCAGGCGCGATATGGGCCGCACGTTTGCCGCCAGAGCTGCCGGTTTATCCCCGCGGCGCAACAATGGCGGCGTTTGGCGTTGATTCTGGTGCGTGTCACGCACGTGTCGTGCGCTTCGTAACGCCTATCCCTCCTGCGGAAGTCATCGCGTTTTACTGGACCCGCGCCACGCAGGCGCGTTTCAAACCCGAACGTCGCCATACAACTGACAACACCGATGTTTTGACCGGACGAAACGGCAATGCCGCATTCGATCTTCGTGTGCGAGATGGACAGGGTCGCGATGCCCTTACACACGTAGAACTGGCGACCGTTTTTGGCGGCTAAGTCGTCGCACTCGCTCGAACCCGACCAGCCATCGAATTCGGCCCCGCTTCAGCAAGTTCGACCTCGACGATTTCACCGATCGATACGTCGCTGTCGAACCACACCGACTGAAGCCAGGGTGATTTGCCGAGTAACTGGCCGGGTTTCTTGCCTTTCCGCTCTACCAGAACAGGGCATGTTTTCCCTACGCTTGCCTGGTTGAACGCCATCTGGTCTCGATTGAGCGCAGCTTGCAGGCGTTGTAATCGTTCGTCCATTACCTCCGGCGCGACCTGATCGGCCATAGTTGCAGCAGGGGTGCCGGGGCGGGGCGAATACTTGAAACTGAAAGCCTGAGCATAGCCCACGGCATCCACGAGTTGCATGGTGGCCTCAAAGTCGGCCTCGCTCTCGCCGGGAAATCCGACGATGAAATCGCCGCTTAACGCGATGTCGGGTCGCGCAGCGCGAAACCGTTCCAGCAGGCGCAAGTAACCATCTGCATCGTGACTGCGGTTCATCGCCTTCAAAATCGGGTCCGATCCGCTCTGTACCGGCAAGTGAAGGAACGGCATCAATTTGTCGATCTCTCCATGTGCTGCAATAAGTCCGTCGGTTACATCCATCGGGTGGCTGGTTGTGTAGCGAATGCGCGCGAGATCGGGCAGCGTCGCCAGCTCTCGGATCAGTCCATCCAGTCCAATGGCTCGACCTTTATGGTCTTCGCCGGTCCACGCGTTAACGTTCTGCCCCAGCAAAGTGATTTCGCGTGCGCCACCGGCCACCAATCGCTCGGCCTCGGCCAGCAGGTCTGCAAATGGGCGAGAGATTTCCGCGCCACGTGTATATGGCACCACGCAATAGGTGCAGAACTTATCGCACCCTTCCTGAACAGTCAGGAAGGCACTGGGGGCGGCGCGACGGCGCGCGGGCAAGGCATCGAATTTTGCGATGGGTGGCATGTCGGTATCGGTTGTTCGCTCGCCTGCCACAGCTTTGTCGAGCATTTCTGGCAGGCGGTGATAGGCCTGTGGTCCAACAACCATGCTCACCGACGGGGCACGGGCCATGATTTCTTCGCCTTCCGCCTGCGCCACGCAGCCGGCGACGGCAATCAGGGGTTTCGATCCATCCGCCTTCCGCAAGCGGCCGATGTCCGAATAGACCTTCTCAGCAGCCTTTTCGCGGATGTGACAGGTGTTGAGCACCACGAGATCGGCGTCTTCGCCTTCGGGTGCGGGAACAATGCCGCGGTCCGCCAGCAGTTCTGCCATCCGTTCGCCATCATAGACGTTCATCTGGCATCCGAAGCTTTTGACGCGATAGGTTTTTGGGGGGGAAGTTGCACGCATGGCGCGCGCCTATAGCGGCATTGTGCCACTATTCCAAAGGCGGAACGTCACTCTCCTTTGGCGAATGATAGCGAACTGGCAATACGTCGTGTCTGAATTCGCGCAGAGGCTTGCCCAATGTAGTGAGCAACGCCGCCTCAATTGCCGCGCGTGCTCTGGCACCAATCGCTTTTCTTCCGGGAAATTCCTCCGGGCTGAACGGTTCCAGGAAATGAATGCGAATCTCGAACGTTCCGGCGCGGGCCAACAGTCGCTTTGCATTGTTCACGCCGCTTTCGTCTCCGATCCATCCGATCCATTCACCAAACGCGCCATAATCCATCACTACCGGTTGCACGAGTACGCCGGGCGGAGGTGGTTCGAGCACGCTCATCATGCTGGTTTTAAATGGTAACAGGCTCTGGCCGTCGGTTGTCGTTCCTTCTGGAAAGACGGTAACGGACCAGTTGTCCGCAAGCGCTTCGCGCAATTGGTTGATTTGGTCGGCCACACCCATTCTGTTTTCGCGCTGAACGAAAACAGTGCGGTTTAGTCGGCAAAGCCAGCCAATCACTGGAACTGTGCTGAGTTCGTATTTCGCGACGAACGCGGTTCCACTTGCCCCTGCCAACGCAAGAATATCGACCCACGACACATGATTGGACACGAAGAACACATCGCGCCGTAGTGGTGTGCCAATGGTGCTCACCCGTGCGCCGATGATCCATGCGGCCCATCGCAAAAACAGCATCGGGATAGGGGAGCCATAGGCAAATGTACGCCAGACATAGTGCAACGGCACCATAACAGACAGCAGTGCCAGAAGTGCGGCAATGCGCCCGGCAAAGCGACAGCGGCCAACGATGGAAATAGGAGTCGTTTCGCCGCGAGCTGCGGCTTCTCTCGACGAATCGGCGTCAATCGTCTCGGTCGAGCCGGACACCGTAAAGCTCCATCCGATGATCGACGAGGCGATAACCGAGTTTTTCAGCGATTTGCTTCTGTAACGCTTCCAATTCGGGGTCGACAAATTCGACCACTTTGCCTGTTTCCACATCGATCAGGTGATCGTGATGTGCTTCAGGAGCGGCTTCGTAACGTGCGCGGCCGTCACCGAAATCATGCCGGTCGAGAATGCCTGCCTCTTCGAACAGGCGCACAGTGCGATAGACGGTGGCGATCGAAATCTTCGGATCGATTGCCGACGCCCGCTGATGGAGAAGTTCGACATCGGGATGATCGTCGCTTTCCGACAGCACACGGGCAATCACGCGACGTTGATCGGTGATTCTCAAACCACGTTCGGAACACAGGGCTTCAAGGTCAATCGTCTGGTGCAAATCGTATCGCCGTTAAAAATAGAACGCCCCGGACCTTATCGGGCCGGGGCGTCTATCACAAGTCATCTGAAACAAGTCGCGATCACGCGGTGGTCGTTTCCTTTTTCTTGCGGCCACGCTTCTGGCCGGGTTTGCGGCCCAGACCAATCTTTTTAGCGAGGTCACGGCGCGTTTCCGCGTAGTCCGGAGCAACCATCGGATAATCGCCACCGAGGTTCCAGCGTGCCCGATATTCGTCGATAGACAAGCCGTGTTCGGTCATCAGGTGGCGTTTCAACATCTTCATTTTTTTGCCACATTCGAGGCAAACGAGATGATCCTTCTTGACGGAAGAACGAATAGAAACGGCCGGTTCTGGGCGTTCCTCTTCAGCGGGGCCATTGTCTCCGAGTCCCGAGAGAGCCTGATACACTGTGGTAATCAGGGTCGGAACTTCGTCTACGGAGACGTTGTTGTTGCTGACGTGGGCGGCGACAATGTCGGACGTGAGTGTGATCAACGTCTCGGTCATGTCGGGTTCGATATCTTCCATCGGAATCCCTTTTTTGCGATCGATATTTAAGTGCGGTGCCCGGTTATACTTTGCAACCGCGAGGTGAACAGTGAGATAAGTTACTGAGGAATACAAGGTTAATTGTAAAGTTTTTCAACCAAGATTTAACCGGCTAAGTCACAGGAATGTACGCGACTTTCAGAGCAGAGGGAGAGCGAAAGTGATCGCGTCTAGCATCGAACCATCTGAAATTCTGTAATAGTTTTTTCGGCGGCCGATGGGGGAAAAACCGAATGAGCGGTAAAGATCAATAGCCGGGTTATTCTCTCTCATTTCGAGAAAAAGCTGTTCCGCTTTCCTTAAACGGGCCTGATCTGCGACCGAATCGAGTAATTTTCGGCCAAGTCCGTGTCCGCGCATTTCAGGAATTACGCCGATAAGCAGCAGTTCATCTTCTCCAGGAGCTGCGCGAACGAGCGTAAAACCGACCGCGGATTCGCCTTCTGCGGGCGTCAGGCCAGAGCTGGCGATCAGATTGTAATGGGTCGTTGGGAACACGAGGGAATCCCCAACTTGAGTTCGGGTCCAGGCTTCTCCCCAATGGGGATCGAACGCAGAGTCCATTACGCCCATTATTCGATCGACATCATCCATCATGAAGGTAAGCGCGCATCAGGAGGGCGGCCGTAAATCGGCGCAATCTCGGATGTCAGGACTTCTGTTGGAAGTGCCAGAACGTTGCGAGCATCCGGAATGACGGTCGAGCCGGCAGCCTCGGTGGATAGGGACGTTGACAATTCACTGGCCTTAGTGCCGACGATAACCTTGTGCGCTCCGCGTGAATTGGCCGCGTCGGGCTGGAGCGAGGCAAAGTTGCTTTGTGGTAGTCCATCAGCTGAAAAATCCTGGATCAGCCATTCGCCGTGCCCGCCAGTCATACATACTGTAACCGGAACGGGTTGTTCATGCCTGCCGATCGCTGCCACAAGCGCCAGAGTAGGGTAACCTAGAACCTCCGCATTCCACGCGATGGCAAGGGCGCGCGCGGTGGCAATGCCAATCCGTACGCCTGTGAAGCTACCTGGCCCCAAGGATACGAGAATACGTCCGGCGTGGCCCCGATCGGGCAATGCAGCGATCATCGGTACCAGCTGCTCTGCATGGCCACGCCCGAGTATCCGGTGTTCTCCAGCCAACAGAGCACCATCTTCGAAGAGCGCCACCGAGCAAGCTTCAGTCGCCGTTTCGATTGCCAGAATCCGCATTGGCGAGGGCGATGCCTTTTCGAACGCGCCGCTTCAAGTCAGACGATGACGTTGAACCGATCGAAGTCGGGCCGGGGGCTGCGATCGAAGATCGACGACGGATCGCCATATCCGATCGAACAGATGAAATTGGACGTTACGCGGGGATCGTCAGCAAAAAATTCCTTGTCGACTGCGGCATTGTCGAAGCCTGACATCGGGCCGGTGTCCAATCCAAGGGCGCGAGCAGCAAGTATGAAGTAGCCGCCTTGCAGCGAAGAGTTGCGAAATGCACCGACTTTGCGTCCCGTTTCATCGCCCTCGAACCAGCTTTTCGCGTCGGTATGGGGGAAGAGCCAGGGAAGTTCTTCGTGAAAATCGATGTCGTAACCGATGATTGCGGTGACCGGAGCAGTCAGAATTTTTTCGCGGTTTCCCTCTGAAGACAAGTCGGCCAGGCGCCGTTTCGCATCGTCCGATTTGCACCAGACAATCCGGCTAGGCTGCATATTGGCCGAAGTCGGCCCCATCTTCACCAGATCCCAGATCGCGCGCATCTGCTCGTCGCTGACGGATTTATCCAGCCATCCATTATAGGTTCGACCTTCAAAAAACAGTTGGTCGAGGACAGCGGAAGACAGGACGTTATCGTGATATTGCTTGGTCATTTAATGATCCTTACGCGGCGCGAACTTCACGAACTTCCGGCACGTAATGCTTGAGAAGCCCTTCGATGCCATGTTTCAGCGTTGCGGTGGAGCTGGGACAGCCTGAGCAGGCACCTTGCATTTGCAGGTGGACGATACCGTCCCGATACCCGCGGTAAACGATATCGCCGCCGTCACCGGCGACAGCCGGGCGCACGCGGGTTTCGAGCAGTTCGTTTATCTGAGCGACGATATCGACATCAGCCGGGTCTTCTTCGACGATCAGGTCGCTTTCGGCAGGAACAGCAAAGTCCGCTGCGCCGTTCGCTGTAAACAGAGGGGCGTTGGACACGAAATGGTCGAGCAGGATCGCCACGACCTGCGGTTTCAATTGCGACCAGTCCACACCCGGCGCGGCAGTGACAGCGATGAAATCGCCGCCGAAAAAGACATTCACCACTTCGCCGGTATCGAACAGCGCCTGTGCCAGCGGGCTGGCTTCGGCCGCTTCCGGGCTGGCAAATTCGCGGGTTCCGGCTGTCATGACAGGTTTGCCCGGAAGGAATTTGAGCGAAGCGGGGTTGGGCGTGGTTTCAGTCTCGATAAACATGCCCGCGATGTAGGAGCGCTATGGCAAGGCAGCAAGGGCATTGGGCGGCGAGACATTCTTTGTGCCTATTCACTATCCCTTCAGGCGCGGCCTCATTATAGGTAAATTCATGAATCTGCTTTCGCGTGCCGCACGGCCTCTCGCGCTTCTCCTCCCGTTTGCTCTCGTTGCCACGCCGCTTCCGGCGCAGGAGGCACCGGTTCCGGTGGTGCCCGCGCCGAAGTATCTCCAGACCGGGGATCAAACGCCGTGGATTTACCGGGGCAGCGATGTCCCGCGAGACAAGGAGTGGCTGTTCGGGGAGCTGCCGAATGGCGTGCGCTATGCAGTTCGCCACAATGGGGTGCCACCCGATCAGATTTCGATTCGCGTTCGGATCGATGCCGGTTCGCTTTACGAAACGGATGCCGAGCAGGGTTACGCCCACTTACTGGAACATATGACGTTCCGGCAGTCGAAGTATCTTGGCGATGGCGAGGCGATCCCCAAGTTCCAGAGCCTCGGCGCGACATTCGGCAGCGATACCAACGCACAGACCACGCCGACACAAACGGTGTACGAGCTGGATGTCCCCAACGCCGACAACGCCAAAATCGCAGAAGTGATGAAGCTGCTGTCGGGCATGATTCAGGAACCGACACTTTCCGCAAAAGGATTGAGCGAAGACTTGCCGATCGTGCTGGCGGAAAAGCGGGAGCGTGGGTCGCAAGCCGAACGCGTATCGCAGGCGACCCGCGAAACGCTGTTTCATGGACAACCTCTTGCCAATCGCTTGCCGATTGGAACGGAAAAGACGCTCAACGCCGCAACGCCGGCAACTATTCGCGCATTCCATGACCGGTGGTATCGCCCGGACAATACAGTGGTGGTGATCGCAGGCGATGCCGATCCGCAGATGCTGGCTGGTCTGGTGGAAAAGTGGTTCGGCAACTGGAAGGGTAAAGGGCCGAAAGTTCCAGCCCCCAGTTTTGGCGAGCCTGTGGCTCCATCGGGCGCCAACCCGGATCGTCCGGTGGGTGAAACCCGCGTACTGGTGGAACCCGATCTGCCGCGTACCCTGACTTATGCTGTGCTGCGCCCCTGGCATCAGGTGAACGATACGATCGTTTATAATCAGGGGATATTGCTGGATGCAGTTGCTCAGGCAATCATCAATCGGCGGTTGGAGGCGCGCGCGCGCGCCGGCGGATCGTATCTTTACGCGCAGGTTCAGGACGACAAGCCCAGTCGTTCGGCCGATGCGACTTTCGTCAGCTTTGCTCCGCTGACCGAAGACTGGCAGACCGCACTGACCGATGTGCGCGCGGTGATTGCCGATGCACTGGCAGAGCCGCCGACACAGGAAGAGATCGACCGCGAAGCAGCGGAACTCGACGTTGCATTTTCGAGCCAGGTCGAACAGCGCAGCGTGCTGGCAGGATCCAAGCTGGCGGACGATGTCGTCAACGCAGTCGATATTCGTGAAGCGGTCGCTGCACCGGAAACAGTGTTGCAGGTGTTTCGCGGAATGAAGGACCAGCTTACGCCATCCAATGTGCTGAAGCACACCCGCGAACTGTTCAAAGGCCGTGTGGAACGGGGGATTTACCTCACTCCGAAAGAGGGAGAGGCCACCGCGGAGGTATTGCGTGACGCTTTGCTCAAGCCGGTGCAGGCCGACAGCAGTTCGCGACTGGCCGCCAAGACGATTTCGTTTTCCGAACTACCGCCCGTGGGCAAGCCCGGTACTGTCACCGCGCAGGCCCCTATTGGTGTGCTGGATATCGAGAAGGTCAGTTTCGCCAACGGCGTGAATGCCTTGATGTGGGCTAACGATGCCGAACCGGGCCGCGTTACCGTGAAGGTGCGTTTCGGGTCGGGCTATCGCGCGTTCGACGCGAAAGATGCTGTCTATGCCTCGCTTGGGCAGAAGGCGCTGGTGCCATCGGGCGTAGGCCCGCTCGATATCGAAGACCTCGACCGGATCAGCAATGGCCGCAAGATGGGGTTCGATTTCAAAATCGACGACGCGGTATTCACTTTCACCGCGCAGACCCGTGAAGCCGATCTGGCCGATCAGCTTTACCTGTTTGCAGCGAAGCTGGCCAATCCGCGCTGGGATGCCAATCCGGTCAAACGCGCAATCGCAGCGGACAAGCTGGCATACGAAACATATTCGACCAGCCCGGAAGGAGTGATTCAGCGCGATCTGGCGTATTATCAGCGGAACAAGGACGCGCGCTTCGCTACGCCCACTCCGGCGCAGCTCGATGTCGCGACGCCCGAAGGGTTCCGCAAGACATGGGAACCGCTGCTGAAACAAGGGCCGGTCGAAATCCTGATCTTCGGCGATTACGACAAAGCCAAGGCAATCGAAGCGCTCACCAGAACATTCGGTGCCTTGCCTGCGCGCGAAGCGATCCCCGCTGCGGCGCTGGCCCGAACGGAAGAATTCCCTCCATCCAGCCAGCCTACCACTGTTCTGCATCATCGCGGCGATGCCGATCAGGCTGCGGCGGTGATTTCATGGTCGACGGGCGGCGGTGTTGCCAACTTGCCTGAATCGCGCCAGCTTCAGATTCTGGCGAACCTGTTCAACAACCGTCTGCTGGACGAAATGCGCGAACGGACCGGAGCGAGCTATTCCCCGCAAGTCGTGTCCGACTGGCCCGAAGATCTCAAACAGGGTGGTACGATCACCGCACTTGGTCAGTTGAAGCCGGGCGATGTGCCCACATTCTTCGCTGCTGCGGACAAGATCGTGCACGATCTGCAAACAACGCCCGCTTCGGCGGAGGAGCTGGAGCGCGTGACCGAACCGCTCAAGCAGATGATTACCCGCGCATCGACCGGAAACACGTTCTGGCTGTGGCAACTCGAAGGGGCCACGACCGATCCGCGCCGGATCGCCATGCTTCGTTCGCTGCTGACCGATTATTCGCGTACCACGCCGCAAGCGATGCAGGCGCTGGCACGGAAGTACTTCGGCGCAGAGCCGGGCTGGAAACTGGCAGTGATCCCCGAAGGGCAGAAACTGGCCACGCGTAAGGGCGGGGCGGACGACGACGGGAACGTCGCTTCGCGGTAAGCCCGATCGCTTGTCGCAGCCACCCTTGGGCAGCCACACTAGGGCTGCCTCAAGATTATCCTGCTTGCGGGGCAGCGTACTTTGCGTTCTTGAACCGGGGCGCGTAAAGCGCGCTTCCCTACAAACCGACGGATATAAATACAGTGGCACAAGAATGGACCCCCGATAGCTGGCAGTCGCACGAAGCGCGGCACTTGCCCGCCTACGAAGATGCGGCCGCACTGGCCGATGCCGAGGCGACGCTGGCCGGTTATCCGCCGCTGGTATTCGCCGGCGAAGCGCGTGCGCTGAAGGCCGATCTTGCCGATGTGGCGGAAGGCCGTGCATTTCTGTTGCAGGGCGGCGATTGCGCGGAAAGCTTCGCTGAATTCCACCCCAACAATATTCGCGACACGTTCCGGGTGCTGTTGCAGATGGCGGTCGTGCTGACATTCGCCAGCAAGCGCCCCGTGGTGAAGGTCGGCCGTATGGCCGGCCAGTTTGCCAAACCGCGCAGTTCGGATATCGAAACGCAGGGCGATACCTCTCTGCCCAGCTACTTCGGCGATATCGTCAACGGGATCGAATTCGATGGCGATACCCGCCGCAACGATCCGCAGCGGATGGTTCGCGCTTATTCGCAGGCAGCGGCGACGCTCAACCTGCTGCGCGCATTCGCGGGCGGTGGCTACGCCAATCTGCGGCAGGTTCACCAGTGGACGCTCGATTTCATGGGCCGCAGCCCGTGGGCCGACAAGTTCTCGCAAACGGCGGACCGGATCGGTGAAGCGCTCGATTTCATGGAAGCGTGCGGCATCGATCCGCAGACGGTGCCTCAGTTGCAGGGCACCAGCTTCTTCACCAGCCACGAAGCTTTGCTGCTGCCTTACGAACAGGCGCTGACCCGGCGGGATTCGCTGACGGGTGAATGGTATGACTGTTCGGCGCACATGGTGTGGATCGGGGATCGCACCCGCTTCCCCGGCAGCGCGCACATCGAATTCTGTCGCGGTATCGGCAATCCGCTGGGCATGAAGTGCGGCCCGAGCCTTGAGCCCGACGATCTGCTGCGGCTGCTCGATACGCTCAACCCTGCGCGCGAAGCGGGGCGGATCACGCTGATCAGCCGTTTCGGCCATGACAAGGTCGAGGCCGGTCTGCCGCGTCTGGTACGTGCCGTGAAGCAGGAAGGGCATCCGGTTGTCTGGAGCTGCGATCCGATGCATGGCAACGTCATCAAGTCCGACAGCGGATACAAGACCCGCCCGTTCGACCGTATCCTCAATGAAGTGAAGGGCTTCTTCGCAGTCCATCGGGCGGAGGGGACACATGCGGGCGGCATCCATATCGAAATGACCGGGCAGGATGTGACCGAATGCGTCGGCGGTGCTGTGGCGATTACCGATGCTGCTTTGGGCGATCGGTATCACACCCATTGCGACCCGCGCCTGAATGCGGCGCAGTCGCTCGAACTGGCTTTCCTGCTGGCAGAAATGCTCAACATGGAAGCGGGCGAGCGACAGGCGGACGCGGCCTGATCTGAGAGTGACCGGGGACGAGCTGTCTCTCCGGTCACTCTGCCCCCTTCAGTGGCGATAGAGAAGGTAAACCTCGGAATTTGCGCGAATTTGCGGAACCGGGGGTTTCGTTCTACGTTCGGGAGGCATGGGAGGAGAGCCTGCCCGCATTGTCACCGGGACCGGTAATACGCTGACGCAGCGCTTCGCTGCAACGCGCGCTTTGACCGAAGCGCTGGCTGCGCCGTTGAGCGAGGCGGATGCAACTATCCAGTCGATGGAAGATGCCTCCCCTGCCAAATGGCATCTGGCGCACACCACATGGTTCTGGGAAACGTTCCTCCTGCGCGACCACTTGCCCGGCTATCGATTGTGGAACGACGACTGGCCGTTCCTGTTCAATTCTTACTACGAGGCGGAAGGGGCGCGGATTGCTCGCGTGCGCCGAGGTATGCTTTCGCGACCGACCGTCTCTGAAATTGTCGAATGGCGCCGCGCAGTCACCGATGCGATGGCGCAGCTGATAGACGATCCTGCGCTGACGCCGTTGATCGAACTGGGCGTCGCGCATGAGCAGCAGCATCAGGAACTTCTGCTGACCGATGTCAAACACGCCCTGTTCCAGAACCCGCTTGGCCCGCCGATGTGGGAGAGAGGTGCAGCTGTTTCCACTTCCAGCGCCGCGGGGGACGTTGGCTGGCACAGCTTCCCCGGCGGCATCGCGATGATCGGGCATGACGGACGGGGCTTCGCGTTCGATAACGAAGGGCCGCGCCATCGGGTACTGATCGAACCGTTCGCGCTGGCGGACAGGCTTGTGACGAACGGCGAATGGCAGGCGTTCATTGCCGACGGTGGCTATCGGAACGCGGCTTTATGGCTGTCCGATGGCTGGGCGTGGGTAAACGCCGAGGGCATCGACGCGCCGCTGTATTGGCAGGGCGATCAGCACTTCACCCATTGCGGGTGGCAGGACCGCGACCCGGCGGCACCCGTTACGCATATTTCCTATTACGAGGCAGACGCTTACGCGACATGGGCTGGCCTGCGTCTGCCCACCGAATTCGAATGGGAGGCGATCGCGCGTGGCCAGCATACCGGCGCAGAGCTTGCACATGACCCGGCAGCAGGCAACCAGCTCGACCGCGCGGCCCCCCTGCTTCCGCGTGGCGGAACGGATCTGTTTGGCGATTGCTGGCAATTCACCCGTTCGGGCTATCTCCCCTATCCCCGTTTCGCGCCGGTGACGGGCGCGGTGGGGGAATACAACGGCAAATTCATGTCGGGGCAGGTCGTGCTCCGCGGCGCAAGTTGCGCCACCGTGCGGGGCCATTCGCGGGCGAGTTATCGCAACTTCTTCTATCCGCACCAACGCTGGCAATTCACTGGCCTGCGACTAGCGAAGGACATTTGATGCCGACGCAACAGGGACTTACCCTTGTCGATAAAGACGATAGCGGCGTGGATACCGCCTTCCGCGGGGATGTGCTGGCCGGGCTGGCGCAGCCGCAAAAGGCGATCCCTGCGCGATGGCTCTACGACGATGCGGGCTCTCGCCTGTTCGAAGAGATTACGCAGGTTCCCGAATACTATCCCACCCGTGCTGAGACGGAAATTCTGTCTGCCGAGGCGGGTGAATTTGCCCGGCTGATCGGGGAGGGCAGAGCCGTGGTCGAATTCGGTTCGGGCAGCTCAGTCAAAACGCCGCTACTACTTTCTGCTGTCGATCCGGCGGCTTACGTCCCGCTTGACATATCCGGCGACTTTCTGAGAGCTGCCGCCGAACGGCTCTCGGCGCAATTCCCCGACTTGCCGGTTTATCCGGTCGAGGCTGATTTCATGCGGCAGGTCGAATTGCCCGCCGAAGTATCCGTATTGCCGAAACTTGGATTTTTCCCTGGGTCGACAATCGGTAATATGGTGCCGCGCACCGCAGTCGACCTGTTGCGGGCCATGCGCGCGACACTGGGCAGCAACAGCCTGCTGTTGATCGGGATGGACCTGATCAAAGATATTGGTGTGCTGGAAGCAGCTTACGACGATGCGGCAGGGGTAACTGCCGCATTCAACCGTAATCTGGCACGCCGGATCAATAGCGAACTTGGCGGGACCATTCCAGTCGAACGCTTGCGGCACGAAGCGCGCTGGAACGATGAATTCGCGCGGATCGAAATGCATCTGGTGGCGCAGGAACCGCTGGAATTCATTGTGGCCGATCAGCCGTTCGCGATGGCGCGAGGTGAGACTATCCACACGGAAAACAGCCACAAATTCTCCCGCCGCAGCGCCAATGCGCTGTTGCTGGCTGGGGGATGGACGCCGGTGGCACGGTGGACTGACAGCGAGGATCTGTTCTCGCTCATCCTCGCGGAAGCCAGCGTGCCACGGAACGCGCCCTAGCGACGCCTAAACCATAGCGCAGCGTATTGGTTCGGTGTAAGCTGACTGCGATGGACCTTCACGCGCTCTGGACTGCATTTTCGCAAATCATCCTCGCTATCCCACGGTCGGGGCTACTTATTTTTACGCTGTGCGCGATTGTCGGCAGTGTGCTGGGCGGGATGCTGGCGCGGCGGGGCAGTGGGGTCGGCAGGCTGGTGAACACGCTCAGCTCGTTCGCGCTGGCGGGGGTGCTGGTCGTGGTGGTGTTGCAAGTGGCGCGGTTCGATCCCCGGCTGGATATCGCGGTGCCCGAACTTGGCCTTCCCCCTCAGACAGTTGCAGGCGGTGAGACGCGCATTCCGATGGCGCCTGACGGGCATTTCTGGGTGCGGGCGACGGTGAACGGGGTGACGGCTCCGTTTCTCGTGGACACCGGCGCGACACTGACCGCGGTGTCGGACACGGTGGCGGAAAAGGCGGGGATTTCAGCGCGTAAGGGTAGCTTGCCGGTGCGGATCGAAACCGCCAACGGATCGGTCACCGCGCAACTGGCCACTGTCGACACGATTGGCTTCGGCAATGTCGAGGCTCGCGGCTTAGATGCTGTAATTGCGCCCAATTTTGGCGAAACCAACGTGATCGGGATGAACCTTCTCTCGCGCCTCGCATCGTGGCGGGTGGAAGGGAACACGCTGATTATGGTCCCGAAAAACCCACGCCCGATAGCAGAGTGAACCAGCGGGTTTGACCGTTATGCTGCACTTGCTAAGAAAGGGGTAATGACGTCACCTTTCACCTCCTTATCTCCGCCCGCAATTGACGCTATCGCCGGGGGTAAGCCATTGGCATTGTTTCTCGATTTTGACGGAACACTGGTCGAACTGGCGGCGACTCCCGATGGAATAGAGGTCGAAAGCGGCCTTTTTGACAGACTGCACGCATTATTTGACAGGTTGGACGGCAAATTGGCGCTCATAAGCGGTCGCGCGCTCGATAACCTCGAAATGCACCTCGGGCCGATGACGATCTGGCGCGCCGGATCGCATGGCAGCGATTGCCGCGATCCCACCGGGGCCGCGATGGGAAGCGCCGCACAGGCGTTGCCGCCAGCAGCGATTGCAGAACTGGGCGCTTATGCCGAACAGGCCGGTATCGATTACGAACCCAAGCAACATGGCGGCGCACTGCATTTCCGCGCGCATCCCGATGCCGGCGCGGATGCGCTGGCCTTTGCCGAGACGCTGGCGGCCGAACATGGCCTGGCTGTGAAGACCGGCAAGGCAGTAGTGGAGGTGGTGCGACCCGGCGCAGACAAGGGCGCTGCTGTGCGAACATTTATGGCCCGGCCCGAATTCGCTGGGGCCTGCCCGGTTTTCATCGGCGATGACGTGACCGACGAAGACGGGTTCGCCGCCGCGCAGGAACTGGGCGGCCATGCAATCATTGTCGGCACTCGCAGCGATACGCTTGCCGAATATCGCCTGCCCGGTGTCAAGGAGGTCCATGAATGGCTGAACCTGTGAAGTCTTCCCCTTCGCTCAATCTCTGGCCGATTGGCAATTGTCAGGTCAGTGCGCTGGTGGACGAGCAGGGCAGCTTTGTCTGGGGCTGCGTGCCGCGAGTCGATGGCGATCCGGTGTTCTGCGCCTTGCTCAACGGCGACAGCCAGGATGTCGGCGTGTGGCGGTTCGAGCTGGAGGGGCAGGTCCGCTCCAGCCAGGAATATATCCGCAACACGCCCAACCTTGTCACCCGGCTGGAGGCGGAAGATGGCAGTGTGGTCGAAGTGCTCGACTTCTGCCCGCGCTTCGAACGCGATGGGCGGATGTACCGTCCGGTCGCGTTCACCCGCATCGTGCGCCCGATTGCCGGAAATCCCCGGATCAGGGTCGTGCTCAAACCGATGACCGGATATGGTGCCAGCACGGTCGAAACGACCAATGGCACCAACCATATCCGCTATCTCACCGGGCGACAGGCGCTGCGCCTCTCCACCGATGCGCCGGTCGGATATATCCTTGAAGGGCGGACGTTCCGAATAGAGGACGATACCCATTTCTTCCTCGGCCCGGACGAGCCGTTTTCGGGCAATCTGCGCGAAGAAGTGCGGCACATGGAACAGATGACCCGCAAGTACTGGCAACTGTGGGTACGCGGGCTGCACACCCCGCTGGAATGGCAGGACGAAGTGATCCGCTGCGCGATCACGTTGAAGCTGTGCCAGCATGAAGAAACCGGTGCGATCGTTGCTGCGCTGACCACTTCGATACCTGAAGCACCGGGAAGCCAGCGCAACTGGGATTATCGATACTGCTGGCTGCGCGATTCCTATTACACAGTGCAGGCGCTCAATCGGCTGGGCGCGCTCGATGTGCTGGAGAAGTATCTCGGATACCTCCGCAATATCGTCGATCAGGCGAAAGGCGGGCAGATACAGCCGCTCTATTCGGTGATGGGCGAGGGCGAGCTGGACGAAACCACCGCCGGCTGGCTGGCCGGGTATCGCGGGATGGGCCCGGTGCGGGTGGGCAATGCCGCCTACAAGCAAGTGCAATACGACTGCTTTGGCCAGATCGTGCTGCCCACGGTCCACGGTTTTTTCGACCGGCGTATGTTGCGCGAAGCGGACGTGCGCGATTTCGAAAATCTGGAAGAAGTGGGCGAAATGGCGTGGCGGATGCACGATCAGCCCGATGCCGGGTTGTGGGAATTTCGCACCCGACAGGAAGTGCACACTTATTCGGTGGTGATGAACTGGGCCGCATGCGACCGGCTGGCCAATGTCGCCGCGCATCTGGGGCTGGAAGATCGCCACCAGTACTGGCGCGAGCGGGCCGACGCGATCCGCGACAAGATCGAAGCCGAGGCATGGGTCGAAAATGGCGATGGCGGGCATTACAAGGCCAGTTTCGAAAGCGATTATCTCGACGCCAGCCTGCTGCAACTGGTCGAGCTGCGCTATATCCAGCCTGACGATCCCCGCTTCGTGGCGACGTTCGAACAGATCGAGCGCGATCTGCGGCGCGGCGAACACATGCTGCGCTATGCCGCGGAGGACGATTTTGGAACCCCGGAAACCGCCTTCAACGTCTGCACATTCTGGCTGATTGAAGCCCTGCAGATGGTGGGCCGCAAGGAAGAGGCGCGTGACCTGTTCGAAGCGATGCTGGGCCATACCACTCCATCGGGCCTGTTATCGGAAGATCTCGACTTCGAATCCGGTGAGCTGTGGGGGAACTTTCCTCAGACATATTCGCTAGTTGGAGTAATCAACTGTGCGGGGCTGCTATCCAGAAACTGGAACACCATAAGATAGGGGAATCATGGCGCGACTGGTCGTAATCTCGAACCGGGTCGCAGTGCCCAAGGCCCGCGGCGCTGCCGGGGCGCAAGGCGGACTGGCAGGCGCGCTGAATGCCGCGCTCAAGAAACACAACGGTATCTGGTTCGGCTGGTCCGGGCAGGAATGCGCCAGCTTCACCGGCGATATTTCGATGCAAACCAGCGACGGCGTCACCACTGCCACGGTGGACCTGCCGCATCAGGATGTTGAAGAGTATTACAACGGTTATGCCAATGCGACGTTGTGGCCGCTGTTCCACTATCGCCTCGACCTGACCGAATACGAACGGACGACGGCCAAGGGATACGAACGGGTCAACGAACAGTTCGCGGAAAGTGTCGCGCCGCTGATCGAGAAAGACGATCTGGTGTGGGTGCACGATTACCACCTGATGCCACTGGGCGACCGGCTGCGTCAGCGGGGGCTGAAAAACCGGATCGGCTTTTTCCTGCACATTCCTTGGCCACCGACGCGGCTGTTCGTTTCGCTGCCTTATCACGAACGGCTGGTGAAAACGTTGTTGTCGTATGACCTGATCGGTTTCCAGACCGAAGAATGGCTCGACAGCTTTATGCATTACTGCCGCAAGGAACTGGGCGCCGATGTGGACGAGGCGACGGGCCGGATCGCCTACGACGGCACCGAGACTGTCGCGCGGGCCTATCCCATCGGCGTCGATTTCGATCACCTGATGGATCAGCTCGATACCGGCGAGGCGCGTCAGGCGGCGCAGCGGCTGTCATCGAGCACCCGGCACCGTACAGCGATGATTGGCGTCGACCGGCTCGATTATTCGAAAGGTCTGCCCGAGAGGATCGACGGCATCGGGCGTTTCTTCGACCGCAATCCCGATGCGGTGCGTCAACTGGTCTATATCCAGATCGCACCGCCCAGCCGCGAAGATGTGGAAAGCTATCAGCAGATTCGCACAGTGCTGGAACAGAAGACCGGGCAGATCAACGGCGCGCGTTCGGAAGTGGACATCGTGCCAATCCGTTATGTAAACCGGGGGCATTCTCTGGCCGAGCTGTGCGGTTTCTATCGCGTGTCGAAGATCGGGCTGGTCACTCCCTTGCGCGACGGGATGAACCTCGTGGCCAAGGAATACGTCGCGGTGCAGGATCCGGACGATCCCGGTGTGCTGGTGCTGTCCCGCTTTGCCGGGGCGGCGCAGCAGCTCGACGGGGCGGTGATGGTCAACCCGCACAGCCCGGACGACCTGGCCCATGCCATCGAGACGGCGCTGGACATGCCGCTGGCCGAACGCAAGGCGCGGTGGGAAAGCATGATCGGCACTGTGCGCGACGACAATGTTCATCAATGGACCGAACGCTTCACTCACGATCTCGAACGGGTGCCTTGCCCCTGACACCTGCCGATGGCAGGGCAGGGGGCATGAGCGACGAAACCACTGAAATGCCCGGCGAAGCGAGCAATTCTGCCGATGATCGTGTCATGATTTTCGATGGGATCCACAATTTCCGCGATTATGGCGGCTATGCCGCCGATGGCGGGCGTTTGCGGCGCGGCGTGTTGTGGCGCTCAGGGCACCACCGCGACGCGACCGAAGGCGATCTGGCGCGGCTCGACGAAATCGGCCTGAAGACGGTGTTCGATCTGCGCGGCAATTCCGAGCGGGAGAAACATCCTTGCCGCCGGTCGCCTTCTTTCGATGCGGAAGTGATCCTGTTCGACGGGGAAACCGCATCGGGTGTCGCACCGCATGAAGAGGCTGCCCAGGGGGAAGGGCCGGAGGAGAACGCGCACCGCCGGATGCGCTGGGTCTATCGCTCGATCCCGTTCCGCCCGACGCTCAACACCGTGCTGCGCCAGTATTACGATGTCCTCGCCACGCGCGATGCGCCCAGTCTGGTACACTGCTTCGCGGGGAAGGATCGCACGGGGATCGCTGTGTGGGTGCTCCACCGCCTGCTGGGCGTGCACCCCGACGATGCGATGGAAGATTACCTGCTGACTAACACCGCCGGAAACAACGAAGCGCGCATCAATGCCGCCATCGCCGCGATGCGGGCCACCGGACAGGAGGTCGACGAGAGACGAATGCGCGTGGTGATGGGCGTTGCGCCCGAATACCTCGACGTGGCGACAGGCCTCCTGATCGAACGCTATGGCTCTGTCGAAGCCTATGCCGAGGCGGAATTGGGTGTGGACAAGGCCAAGGTCGAACGCTTGCGCGCCATGCTGGTGGCGTGACAACGGGCGTTCCGCCCCCCATATGCGCCAGACACCGGCCCAATAGCTGAGAGAAGACCTGCGATGACCGTTCACAAAACCCGTATGCTGATTATCGGTTCCGGCCCGGCGGGCCTGTCTGCCGCGATATACGGGGCGCGGGCGATGATGGAGCCGATCGTGGTGCAGGGGCTGCAACCCGGCGGGCAGCTAACCATCACTACCGATGTCGAAAACTATCCCGGATTCAAGGATGTGATTCAGGGCCCGTGGCTGATGCAGGAAATGCAGGCACAGGCCGAACACGTCGGCACGCGGATGATGTGGGACACCATCGTCGATATCGACCTCGCCAACGGTTCGCCTTTCCGTGCAACGGGCGACAGCGGCGATATCTACGAAGGCGAAACGCTGGTGATCGCGACCGGCGCGCAGGCCCGCTGGCTGGGTGTTCCGGGCGAACAGGAACTGGGCGGCAAAGGCGTGAGCGCCTGCGCCACGTGCGACGGGTTCTTCTATCGCGGCAAGAAAGTCGCTGTGATCGGCGGCGGCAATACCGCTGTGGAAGAGGCGCTGTACCTCACCAATCATTCGGACGATGTCACGCTGATCCATCGGCGCGACGAACTGCGTTCGGAACGCATCCTGCAGGAACGCCTGTTCAAGAATCCCAAGATCAAGGTTCTGTGGAACAAGGTTGTCGAGAGCTTCGAAGGCGATCCGCTGGCAGGCGGGCTGACGCATCTGTCGCTGAAGGATACCGTCACCGGCGAAACCAGCGACTTCGCGGCCGACGGGGCGTTTGTCGCCATCGGCCATGCGCCTTCGACCGAACTGTTCAAGGGCAAGCTGGAACTCGATGCCGGTGGTTATATCGTGGTCGAACCGGGAACGCCCAAGACCGCGATCCCCGGCGTGTTCGCGTGCGGCGATGTGATGGACCACACGTATCGTCAGGCAGTGACGGCGGCGGGCACAGGCTGTATGGCTGCGCTCGACGCGGAACGGTTCCTCGCCACGCTGGAATTCGCCAAGGGTGAAACGCAAGCGGCGGAATAGGCCCGCTTGTCAGGCGATTGCGCTACGTCGCTCTGTGGCAAATGAAAGGCGCGGTCCGCACGGGGCCGCGCCTTTCGCTTGTCGGTGTCAGGTGCAGGACTTCGCCTCTACCTTGACGTCTTCCGAGAGGTTGGAAATACCCTGTTCGACAATGTCCTTGGCGGGCACGGGAATTGTCTGTGTGGCCACTTCACTGCCGTCTGCGCGCCGGATGACAAGCTCCACCAGCTTCTGTTCGTCGGTGGTGTTGGTGACTTTCACGCCGGAGAACAGCCCGTATTTCGGCTCTACACTTATTCCAGAACATCCGCCGGACGATCCACATCCTGCCAGCATTGCGAAAGGTACGATACCGGCTGCGATCAATGCGAGTTTCTTCAATTGATTACTCCATGCTGTGTTGAAACCGTCAGGGCCGGGCACACACGGTGGCCGGGAAACAATGGCTGGTGGTGGGGGAAAACGCGGCCAGAGCGGAAACAGTCCGGCGGTATTCGCGCAGGGTCTTTGCAATCGCCCGTATGGCAGTCGGATTGCCGGTCATGCCTGCAAGCGCATTGTTTGCAGGCATCAGCGTAGCAGGCGCGAGCTTCGCGCGAAGCGGTTTACGCATAGTCCCCCCGTTTCGTCTGGCCCGATACCCCGGACAGGGTTTGGGCGTGGTTGACGTCGGTTAGCTCAGCTTATCGGCTGAGAGACACAATTCAACCGTTTCTTCCTACGGGGCGCGTTCCGCCATCGTCAGACGAGGCCGAACACCGCTATCCCGGCGTGCAGGATCAGCGCGATCAGCGCCAGCGTCGACAGCGTGAACAGAGCGAAGCGCACCATCACGCGATTGACCGTCGCCTGCCAGATCGAATGCGCCACCCGCAGCCCGACATAGGTCCAAGCGATCGTGGCGTTCACGCCCGACCCCTGACCGATCACCGCCAGCACCAGACAGACAGCGTAAAACAGCGTCGGCGCTTCGTGCAGATGGTTGTAGTTGTGCGCTTTCCATTGAACAGAGGGCGGCAGCGCGCCTTCCAGTTTCGCCCCGGTCCAGCCCACATCGGCACCGGGGGCGTTCTGCCCTTCCATCTTACCGATGGCCGGGATGCGGGTGACATACATCCACACCCACATGACCATCGTCCACGCCATCAGCGCGACCATCGGCTTGAGAATATCCATTCCGATCATACAGCAACTCCCGACTGAGCAAATAGAGTCAGCATCACCGCGCGGATCGCAAGAGTGAGCAGAACGAGGGTAGAGGCGAAGAAGATCACGAACCGCACCGCCACGACATTGACCATCGCCTGCCACAGCGAGTGTGCGATACGCAGTGCGACGTAGATCCACGCCAGCGTCACATCCAGCCCGGTGGCACCCATCATCGCCAGGATCACGACCGTGGGATAGAACACTGTCGGCTGTTCCACGAGGTGGCTGTAGTTATGCGATTTCCAGTTGATCTTCGGGTCGAGCACCCCTTCCAGATCCTGGCCCCGGCCACCGGGCGGCGCCTTGGCCAGTCCGCCGATTTTCTTCAGCGCCGGTATCCGCAACATCGCGGCCCATCCGAGCATTATCAGCGTCCACACCACCAGTACGGCGGCGGGCGCGAGCATCTGTGCCTGCATATCACTCCCCCCTTTATCGATCCCCGTAGTGGAGACTGCGCGAGGGTAATGCCGTTGTCAATTGCAACCGAACCGTCTGGCCGGGGGCAGGACGAGGGGACGATCAGCGCGGCTGGAGGCGCACTGTCCGGTAATAGCCCAGCGGCCCGTCGCCAATCGTGCATTCGAGGCCGTTGCGCTGCGCGATGGCTTGCGCGACTTCGGGCAGTTCTTCCCGCGGCGCGACATGGAACCGCTTCAGCCATCCGCGCAGGCCTGCCGCAGCAATCGCAGGCATCCGCTCCAGACTGCCGAAATCGACGATGTGAAGCGATCCTGTCGGGGAAAGCGCTGCCGCAGCCTGCGCCAGCGCGCCTTGCCAGTCAGGGATCATCGATAACGAGTAAGACACGATCACCCGCTCGAACCCATCCTGCCCGAACAGCGCCATCGGGGTGAAGTGGCAGGCGTCGCCTTGCGCCAGTTGCACATGGTGGGGCAGGCGGGCCGATGCGTTCTTGAGCATTTCGCCAGAAATATCGAACCCGTGCAGCCGCACACCGGGCCATCGCCGCTGGATCAGCGCCAGATTGCGTCCGGTGCCGCAGGCCACCTCCAGCACACGATCGCCCAGCGCGCAGTCCAGCCCGTCGATCAGTCGGTCGCGCCCGAACAGGTAGTACTTGCGGGTGAGGTCGTAGATATGCCGTTGCCCGCGATAGACCGAGTCCATCAGCGCCGCGTGGTCGCCCCCGTGTGGCTGTGCCGATGCCATCAGTCGCGCAACACGTAGAGATGCACCCCGCCATAGATGGAGGAGCGATCACGGCGGGTGAGGTCGGCGGACTGGTCTGCGCGGTAATCCCACTGCGACAGCAACGCCTCATCCACCCGACCCGGCAGCAGGTCCGGCTCGGCAGAGGTGCGGAACAGCACCCGCGCGCCGGGGCGGGCTGTCCGGGTGATTTCGCGCCACAGCTCGGTCAGTTGCGCCGGGTTCATCCAGTCCTGCGCGTCGAGCAGGATATAACGGTCGAGGCTGCTGTCCGGCTCCCCCTTCAGGAAATCGGTGTAACTGGTGCGGCGCAGGCTGACCCGGTCGGCCCGGTCGCGCACCGCGGCATAGTTCCGCCGTTCGAGATAGGGCGGCACCGGCGCATCTTCGCCTTTGCCGTATCCGCGCCCGAACGCTTGCCATGCGAAGTAGTTGTCCGACACCGCGAAGTCGCAGGCCAGCTTTTCCAACCGCCGCCGCAGCACTTCGGCCATGCGTTCGTCGCCTGCCAGGTGCGTGAACTGCGCGGGCGGAATGCCCAGGCCGAACAGCGATGCGGGCTGATCGGTCAGCCAGCGGATGAACTTGCGGTCGAACACCGGGGCCAGTGTGGCCTCGAACGCGGACCGCTGATCTTCCAGCGTGGGCGCATCGAGGATCGCCTCCAGATCGATGCGATAGAGCTTCGCCATCAGGTGCGACAGGCCGATGAACCGGCCCAGCAAACCTTGCCGGTAAATCCCCCGGCTGAAATGCGCGATCCGCTTGCGGCCCGAAATGTCGCGCCGTTCCCAGTATTTGCGGCTCTCGCTATCGAGATGCGGCGCGATATGCGCGTGATAGAGGGCGACGTTTTCCTTGTGATCGGCATCGCCGCAGAACCGGCGGAACCGGTCGTAGCCGGGCAGATGCTTCGCCGCAGCCAGCTTCAGATGCCCCAGCGCGATATGCCCGCGGTTGAGATCGAGCGCGACGATCTGCGCCGGGTTCGCCGTGAGGTAGGACAGCACATTGCAACTGCCGCTGGCGATGGTTACCACCCGGCTGTCGGGCCGGATGTCCAGCCCCTCCATATCGACCACCGGGTCTTCCCAGATCTGGGCATAGACCAACCCTTTGAATGCGAAGGCAAATGCCCGGTCGAGCAGTTTGTCCTTCGCGCCCGCTTCATGGCGGACGACGGCTTCGTCGATGACCCGTTTCGGCTTGCTTGCCATATCGTGTTCCCGTTGGTTGACGGTCTCGTCGATACGGCGCTCAGGTGACTGGCGTGTGACGGTTCGCGCGTGATCAGTCGCTCTCGCCCTCCTGCAACACTCTGGCGAAGGCGGCGCGGTCGGTGTTGCCGCCGCTCAGCAGGATCACGGTGTCTTCATCGACCGGCACCGTTCCCGCCAGCGCCGCCGCCAGCGCCACCGCGCCGCCGGGTTCGATCACCAGCCGCAGCCGTTCGAAAGCGAAACGCTGTGCCGCGCGCACTTGCGCCGGGGTGGCGACAGAGCCGGGTTGCGCGCGCTGTTGCAGGATCGCGAAGTTGATCGGGGCGGTCCACGGGGTTTGCAGCGCGTCGCAGGCAGTCGGCGGGGCATCCGCAGGCACCCGCACGATCTCGCCCGCGGCAAGGCTGAGGCGGACATCGTCCCACCCCTCCGGCTCCACCGGGTAGATTTCTGCATCGAGACATGCCAGCGCCAGCCCGGCAGTCAGCCCGCCACCGCCGCACGGCATAATGAGGCGCGACGGCGCGCGGCCCAGTTGGGCGGCGATTTCGATCCCGGCGCTGCCTTGCCCTTCGATCACCCACGGATCGGCATAGGCGTGCACCAGCACACAGCCACGCTCTGCCGCCAGTGCCCCGGCAATCGCATCGCGATCTTCCCCGCCGGGGCGGTCGTAAAGCACCACTTCGGCGCCCAGCGCGCGGGTTGCGTCCAGCTTGGTTTGCGGGGCATCGACCGGCATCACGATAGTTGCGGCCATGCCCAGCTCGCGCGCGGCCCATGCTACGCCTTGCGCGTGATTGCCGCTCGACAGAGCGATAACCCCACGCGCCCGTTCTTCCGCGCTCAGATCGCTGAGCCGGTGCCAGGCACCGCGAATCTTGAACGCGCCCACCGGTTGCAGGCTTTCCGCCTTCACGTGCAGCCGGACACCGTTGATTTCCACCGGAAGCAACGGAGTGGCCGGCAGGATCTGCGCGATTTTCGCGGCGGCGCGCAGGACACCCGAACGGTTAGGTGCACGGTCGGCATCGCGATTCGGCACGGGGGTGGCAAGTGTCGATTGCTGGTCTGGCCGGTCGGTCAATTCATCGCTCCTGAGTGAGACATGGACCACATGTTACACAGTCCTGACTCAAAAAAATCGCACCTCTCCCAATGCCGAAACAGGCCCGTGCGATCGGGCGTATGCAGGAGGCGGTGGAGGAGGGCAGGCGGCTCATCTGCCGCATGGATACCGATGGCGGCGCTGTAGGAAAGCGTTTTCGGATCATATTGTCTCTCTCCTGCATTCCACTATGGAGCGGATCATTCGAAAGAGCGGGGCAAATGCTACCGCCACACCGGTAAAGAGATTGGAGCATTCATGTCGAAAGTCCTGGTAATCGGCGCGGGCGGGGTCAGCTCGGTCTGCGTGCACAAAATGGCGATGAACGCCGGTATTTTCACTGAGATACATCTGGCCAGCCGGACAAAGGCGAAATGCGATGCCATCGCCGCCAGCGTGAAGGAACGCACGGGGCAGGATATCGCGACTTATGAAATCGACGCCGAAGAAGTCCCGGCGATGACCAACCTGATCCACCAGATCGAACCGAGTCTGGTGATCAATCTGGCGCTGCCGTATCAGGATCTGCCGATCATGGACGCCTGCCTCGCCGCCGGGGTCAGCTATCTCGACACCGCGAACTACGAACCGAAGGACGAAGCGAAGTTCGAATACAAGTGGCAGTGGGCCTACCACGACCGGTTCAGGGATGCCGGGCTGATGGCGCTGCTGGGTAGCGGGTTCGATCCGGGCGTGACCAGCGTGTTCACCATGTGGCTGAAGAAGCATAAGCTGAAAACCATACGCCAGCTCGACATTCTCGATTGCAACGGTGGCGATCATGGTCAGGCCTTTGCCACCAACTTCAACCCGGAAATCAACATCCGCGAAGTGACCGCACCTGCTCGCCACTGGGAAAACGGCGAATTCGTCGAGACTCCGGCGATGGGCAAGAAGGTCGAATTCGACTTTGAGGCCGTCGGCCCCAAGAACATGTACATGATGTACCATGAAGAACTGGAGAGCCTCGCCCGCTTCAACCCGGAGCTGGAGCGTGCGCGCTTCTGGATGACTTTCGGGGACGAATACATCAAACACCTCACGGTGTTGCAGAATGTCGGGATGACCCGGATCGATCCGGTGAAATATCAGGGCAAGGATATCATCCCGCTGCAATTCCTCGCTGCTGTGCTGCCCAAACCCGAAACGCTGGGCGAGACGACCAAGGGCAACACCAACATCGGTGTGATCGCCACTGGTGAGGCGCTTGACGGATCGGGTGAAAAGACGTTCTACATCAAGAATATCTGCAGCCACGAGGCCGCTTATGAGGAAACCGGCAATCAGGCTGTCAGCTACACCACCGGCGTGCCGGCGATGATCGGCAGTGCAATGGTGGTGCAGGGCAAGTGGAGCGGGCAGGGCGTGTTCAACATGGAACAGATGGACCCCGATCCCTTCATGGATATGCTCAACACGCAGGGCCTGCCCTGGACGGTCGAGGAACTGGACGGGCCGGTTTCCTTTTAAGGGTGGTTCTGCTTTTGGTGCGTGGAAAGGGCAACAATGGAAACCAGGGCAGGCGATCCCGGCGCATTCGCGCAGTTTGACCTCAATCGGGTGGATACCCCGGCGTTTGTGGTCGATGCGGCAAAACTGCGCGCCAATCTGCAAATACTGGCCGATATTCGCGATGCCGCCGATATCAAGGTGTTGTCTGCGCTCAAGGCATTCAGCATGTGGTCGGTTGCGCCTATCATCGGGGAATATCTCGATGGGGTGTGCGCCAGCGGCCTGTGGGAAGCGCGGCTCGCCAGCGAGTTCTACGATGGCGAAATCACTACTTATTCGCCTGCGTATAAGCCCAATGAGCTGGAAGAAATCTGCCGCCTGTCGGACCACGTGCTCTTCAACAACCCGGCTCAGATAGAGCGGGCACGGCTGATTCTGGAGCAGGCACGGCTCACTTCCGGGGATTTCGAAATCGGTCTGCGGGTCAATCCCAGGGTGCCGACCGGCGAAGTGCCGCGTTACGATCCCTCCAGCCCCGGCAGTCGGCTTGGCTTTCCTATCGATCAATTGACGCCGGAGATGATGGAAGGGATTGACGGCATCCATTTCCACAATCTGTGCGAACAGGATTTGCAGCCGTTGCAGGCCACGTGGGACAAAGTGTTCGACGCGATAGAGCCGTGGTTCGGGCAGCTCAAATGGATCAACATGGGCGGCGGGCATCATATCACCCGCGCCGATTATCAGCGTGAAGAACTGATCGAATTCCTGCGCGATGCGAAGGAAGACACCGGCGCGGAAATCTATCTCGAACCGGGCGAAGCCGTAGCGCTGGACGCAGGGATACTGGTTGGGACGATCCTCGATTCAGGGGTGAACGATGTGCCCTTCGCGATCACCGACATATCCGCCACCTGCCACATGCCCGATGTGATCGAAGCACCCTATCGCCCGGCGATGCTGCACGAACGCGCCGGGGAAGGGGAACCGATCCGGCTGGGCGGGCCCTCGTGCCTGGCGGGGGACGTGATTGGCGATTATTCGCTGCCGGTTCCGGCAGAGCCGGGGCAGAGGATCGCATTCCTCGATCAGGCGCATTATTCGATGGTAAAGACCAACACTTTCAATGGTGTGCAATTACCGTCGATATGGCTGTGGGACAGCGAGAGCGATCAGCTCGATCTGGTGAAAAGCTTCGATTACGAGGATTTCCGCAACCGGCTGAGCTGATTGCCGTCAGGCCGCGGCGCGGGGGCGGGGGAAGATCGTCGCCATCGTATGGCTGCCGACATCGTAACATAGCCGGTCGCGGCCGCTGGCCTTGGCGTGGTACAATGCGGCATCGGCTGTGCGATAGGCCTGCCGCATCCCTTCCTTGCCGATAGAGGCCATTCCTGCGCTGGCGGTGATGGTTTCCTGCACTTGCGGAACGGCGGATCGCGCCTCCGCAGCGATCCGTTCGCGCACAACGTTGAGCGCGATCGCAGCGGCATCGATGGATGCCGCATCGATCGCGACAGCGAATTCTTCGCCTCCCAGACGCCAGGCGCGCAGAATCTGACCTGCTGAGACGCAATCCGCCAGTGCCTTGCCCACTGCGCGCAATACTTCGTCACCCACCAGGTGGCCGTGGCGGTCGTTGATCGTCTTGAACCGATCCAGATCGACGATGGCCAGCACATCCGATTTGCGCCAGCGCCGCGAATCGAAATCGCGGCGGTTGAACAGGCCGGTCAGCGAATCTCTTGACGCGACTTCGGCCAGTTCGGAGCCCCTTCGCAACGCCTCGTCGCGTTCGTGTTTCACGCTGTTGAAACGCCACGCAATCGCTATCGACATGGCGATTCCTTCGCCGGCCATTGCGATATAGAACGCGGTATCGGCGGTATAATCGAGCGGCGAGAGATTGAAGGCGCGGGCAATGCGTTCGACAGCGACAAGGGTCGGCACGATCCACGCATATGTGAATGCCCGCGCCATCACACTGCCTTTGCGCCACGCCTCGCGGATAGCGATAGTGCCGATTACTATGCCCGGTACGAACAACAGGTGATAAATTCCGCGCAGCGACCAGCCGGTCAGCCACGCAAGCGGTGCGATCAGACTGGCGGCAAAGGCGATAGAAGCCGTCAACACGATCAGGCGCCGCATGCTGGGGGTAATCATTCCCGGTTCGAGAAAGTTCAGCAGGAACGGTCCCAGCATACTGATCGAAATGGCCACCGCAGCGTATGAAATTGTCGTGCGGGGCCATAATTCCAGATTGGGAAATATAAGAAATATCAATGAGCTGGACGAGATCGTGTAGATCATCAGCATGCCCAGTCCGGTAAAGTTGTAGAATGCAAATCTGCTCTGCATGGCAATCGACATCACCAGGCTGTGAATCGCGACGATTGCTAGCATGCCAGTCAGAAAAGCCAGCATGACCGACAGCACAAGCCGTTCCGGTGCGACACTGTCGTGGGGGGCAACGGACATACTGGTGGCCACTTGCGGACCGATGGGATTGTCGATTCGCATGTAAATCGAATCGATATCTTTCGTTTCCAGCGGCAGGGGGATCGAAAACCGGGTTCCCGCAGTCCAGTGGTGAGCGATTGCAGTGGGGGTGTAATGGGTTGCGTGAACTTTGCCGTCGCGCCCGATTGTGGCGATGGTCATCCCGTCCGACGCCATCGAATCGCTTTGTAAATCGACCGTGCCAGGCGGCATTTCGGCTGGTGGAATACGTACCCAAGCATGCCGGGTTTTCATGTCGCTACGCTGCGCCGGACAATGCCAATCGCCGCTGGCACGCGCTTCTGCGAGGGTAAGGGGCGTGTCGGATGCCAGACTGCACGATTGATCGAACAGCGAATGCGCGCTGGCTGGCGAGACGACAGCCAGTGTGGCGAGAAACGCCAGTATGACTGCTGTCAGGGTTGCTATGCGTCTCACCATGGCGGCCTGATACGCCCAAACTATTGAATAGTCTTTAATGTCAGTGGCCTCCACACCGCCCAGGCTGATGCACGCTTCGTCTCATCGCGGGTTGTGCAATTCAATCTCCATTTTCACTTGCGATTCATCGCTGGCCGATTATATGCGCCCTCCGCTGCCCCAAGGGGACTTCCTAACCGCAAGGCAGCCTCGTTCAAACTTACCGTTTGGGGGTCCCTTGAATTGCACATCTATCCTGACGCTCGGTCTGTAGTTCGCGACATCTCGCCGGACGAGCCGGTTATCCTTAACCGTCCGCACGCTGCTGCGCGCGCTGCCCACTTCTTTGCGGAGAAGTTTCCGGGCAAGTCGCTCTATGCGGTGAAGGCGAATCCTTCGCCCGATCTGCTGCGCGTGCTGTGGGCCAACGGTATCAGCCATTTCGACGTCGCTTCTATCGCTGAAGTGCGGTTGGTGCGGCAGACTCTGCCCGATGCGACTCTGTGCTTCATGCACCCGGTCAAAACGGCGAAGGCGATTGCCGAAGCATACAATGTGCACGGTGTTCGCACTTTCAGCCTCGATACGGTCGAGGAACTGGAGAAGATCGTTTCGGCCTGTTCCGATGCCGATGGCATTCCGCCAAGCGACCTGCGTCTGCTGGTCCGTTTGCGTGTGTCGAGCGAATATTCGGAACTGAGCCTGGCTTCGAAATTCGGAGTGGATCTGGCCGATGCCGCGGCGCTGTTGCAGCAGACCCGCCAGCACTGCGACTGGCTGGGCGTGTGTTTCCATGTCGGCAGTCAGGCGATGACCCCGTTCGCCTATGTGCAGGCGCTGGAACGTGTGCGTGCTGCAGTGGCCGAAGCATCGGTGGTAATCGACGTGGTCGATGTCGGCGGCGGTTTTCCCAGCGAATATCCGGGCATGGAACCGCCTCCGCTGGAAGATTTCTTCTCGGTGATTTTCCGCCACTTCGAAGCGTTGCCGATTGCTTATAACGCAGAGCTGTGGTGCGAACCCGGCCGCGCGCTGTGCGCCGAATATTCATCGCTGGTCGTCCGCGTGGAAAAACGCCGGGGCGAAGAGCTGTTCATCAACGACGGTGCCTATGGCGCGTTGTTCGATGCCGCGCATATCGAGTGGCGTTTCCCGGTCAATGCGCTGGAAGACGACCTGACTCAGCCGGTCTCCGAATTCTCGTTCTATGGCCCGACCTGCGACGATGCCGATTTCATGAAGGGCCCCTTCATGTTGCCGGAAGATATTCAGGCGGGCGACTATATCGAAATCGGTATGCTCGGTGCCTATGGCGCTGCGATGAAGACCGGGTTCAACGGTTTCGGCAATGCCGAGCAATATGTTGTCGAAGACGAGCCGATGAGCAGCCTCTATCGCGGCGACCGCGTCGACCCGCGCGCGAGCGACAACGTTGTGAGCTTGCGATAAGGGAAAGCGCCCCGGCTAACTGCCGGGGCTCTCTTCCTGCATCGCGAGTTGGTCAGAAACCGATGAACCGCGCGGCTTCCTCCACGCTCTTGCGTTCGCTGACCACCGCGTTGGCGGGGAAGCTTTCGTCGGGCCAGCCAAGCGCGACCGCTTTCATAATGACCTGATCGTCGGGGATGGCGGCGTGTTCGCGCACCACCGGGCTTTGCATGATACCCTGACTGTTGATGACGCAGCCGAGCCCGCGGCTCCACGCTGCGTTGACCAGCGCTGTGGTGACGGCACCGCAATCGAAGGCACTGTCGTCGCTGTCAGCCAGTTCGCGATCATAAGCGACGATTATGCACACCGGCGCGTCGAACTGGCGGAAACCGCGCAGAACCCAGTCCTGCCGTTGTTCCTTGTTGTCGCGTTCGATCCCCATTGCGCTGAATAACTGTTTGGCAACGCCCACCTGTCGCTCACGGTGAACTCCGGTGAAAGGCTGGCCACGGCGGAATTCGCGGCTGTCGGGCACCCCGGCAAGAATGTTGTCGGTATTGCCCTTGCGAATGCGATCGAGCGGTTCGCCGGTGATGACATGGAAGTGCCAGGGTTGCGAATTCATCGACGATGGCGAACGCATCGCCAGCGCCAATATCTCCGCGATCAGTTCGCGGGGAACGGGTTTATCGAGGTATCCACGGATAGAGCGACGGCCGAGTACGACATCGTCGTAGGGCGGAGACTGGGGTATTTCTGGCATGGGGCGCACAGTTAGCGCGCTTTACGTGCAAGTAAAGTGTGCAGGTAAGACAGGTGGTTGCCGGCACTCTCCGAATTGCGGCGAACGCGCGCCATTAGCATTCGACCGCGCCGATCGGTCAGAAGATTGTCTTGCCGACCTGGACCTGCATGAACTGCGGTTGCCCTTTGGGTGCCCCATGCAACTGTTCCAATGGATAGCTGCCTTGCGGCAACGCACCCAGCGGCATCCCGGCGGCGGCAAGTGCGTAGGGGCTGGCGCGGTGCCGAGTACACAAGCCACCGGCACCATCGTTGACCAGCGGGGTTTCGAATTCCACCCCGATCTGCGCCCCTTCGGACCGCGCTACTTCGCAAACCACCAGTTGCCCGGCACCGAGATCGAGCACCAGAGGGGTGCCGACGGGCACACCGACCAGTCCTTCGATGAAGGCACCCGTCGCGGACAAGTCGCGGATGACCGCTTCGTAGCGATAGTCTTCATGGATCAGACCGATCCGGCGGAACATTGCGCGCCGATCCGGGCGGTGCTTGTCCGGCCCGCTCGGTTCGATCCTGAATTCGCCCGAATTGATATGATCCAGCACAACCGCCTGCGGCATCGCCCTGGCATAGAGCCAGCCCTGAACCAGCGTGGCGCCTTTCTGTTTCACCACATTGAGCTGATCGAACGCCTCTACCCCTTCGACAGTGGTTTCCATACCCAGCGCTTTCGACAGGCCGATGATCGCCGTGATGATCTTGGCGCTGTTCTGATCGTTCATCGTGCACGAATCGACGAAGCTCTTATCGACCTTGAGCTTGTCGAACGGGGCAGAGCGCAGGTAGCTGAGCGAGGAATAGCCGGTTCCGAAATCGTCGAGCGCCAGACGCACTCCGATTTCTTTCAACTGGTTGAAAGTGGCTTCGGTTGCGTCGTTGTCGCCCATGAAAACGCTTTCGGTCAGTTCCAGCTCCAGCCGATCCGGTGCGATCCCGCTGGCGGCGATGGCACCGGCAACCTGCTCAACGAAGCCGTTGGCGACGAACTGGCGGGGCGAGACGTTTACTGCGACGCGCACCGTCTCGGGCCACTCCATCGCGTCGCGGCAGGCCTGATGCAGCGCCCATTCGCCCAACGATGAAATCAGGCTTGTCTCCTCTGCCACGGGAATGAACGTTGCCGGGCTGACCCAGCCGCGTTCCTCGTGTTCCCAGCGCATCAGCGCTTCCATGCCGACTACATGGCTGTCTGCGATCCGTACGACAGGCTGATAGTGCAGTTGCAATTCGTCCGCGTCGAGCGCCTCGCGCAGATCGTCGAGCAAGAGCTGTCGTTCCTGTTCCTCGTCGTGCAAATCGGCGGAGTAGAACCGGAACTGCCCGCGTCCGCCATTCTTGGCAGCATAGAGCGCCAGATCCGATGCACGAACCAGCTCTTCGGTTTCAAGCCCGTCATAAGGGGCGATGGCGATGCCGACCGATGTTCCAATGATCGCGCGCTTGTCGTCGATGGTATAAGGCTGCGAAACGATCTGGATGATCTTGTCCGCCAGCTCGCCCAGCTTACCCCGATCGTCCAGATCGGGCAGGATAATCTGGAACTCATCGCCACCCAGTCGACCGATCTCGCCCCGATTTCCGATCGCACTGTGCAGCCGTGCCGCGACTTCCTGCAACAAAGCGTCGCCCGCAGGGTGGCCCATTGTGTCGTTGACCTGTTTGAACCGGTCGAGATCGAGCATTATCAGCGCACAACTGCGCTTTGCTGCTTTGTATGCTGCCAGAACGCTGTCGAGCCGCCGTGTCATCCGGTGGCGATTGTACAGGCCGGTCAGGGAATCGAATTCCGCCAGACGCGTGTCTTCTATCTTGCGCTGGTATTCCACCGACACGTCGGTCGCCATCCCGCGATAGCCGTGGAAATTGCCCTCTGCGTCGATCCTGGGCTGGGCCGAAAGCGAGAGCCATACGGTGCGGGATGTTTCTTTCGCCTGAGGCAGAGCGCAGCGCACGACGAAGGCTGACAGCTTGTTGCGGGCATTGAGCTGGAAGCCGAGCGGACGGCCCGCACGGTCGTCCGGGTCTTGCGGGTCGGTTTCGAATAACGCCGTCAGCGGCTGACCCAGCAGCGAGGGCAACGGGATGCCCAGCTTGTCCGCTGCGCCGGGCGAGAGATAGCTGAGGGCGTTATCGCTATCCGAAGACCAGATCCACGCGATGTCGGTCTGTTCAAAATCGTCGAGCACAGCGAGGCGCAGGCCATCGGCGGTAACCGGACGGTCATCGACAAGGGGTTGCGCCCCGGAAAATCCCTTCAGCAGCTTTCGCACGGTTTCCGAATATCCAGCCTGTCGTTCCGGGACATTCCGGAAACGCCTGGAATTCAGTGCATTATAATGGTTTATATCTGCCTAAATCGTCGTCGATAGCTGTCGATTTATAGGCTGCCATTTCAGGCAGCTTCGCGCAGTTCCATGTCGAGCCGATCCCAGATTTCCACCAGCGCAGACACCAGTTCGCGCATCATCTCTTCCGAGTGAGCCGGGCCGGGGGTGAAGCGCAAACGCTCTGTCCCGCGCGGTACGGTAGGGAAATTGATCGGCTGAACATAGACGCCATATTCCGCCAGCAGGATGTCGCTGATCCGTTTGGCCTTCACCGGATCGCCTACCATCAGCGGCACGATATGCGTGGTGCTGTCCATCACAGGCAGCCCGGATTCGCGCATCAGGTCTTTCAGCCGCTGCGCCGCTGCCTGCTGCCCGTCACGCTCCGCGCTCGACGATTTGAGGTGGCGCACCGATGCCAGCACCCCGGCCACCAGCACAGGGCTGAGCGAAGTGGTGAAGATAAAGCCCGGCGCATAGGAACGGATCACGTCGATGATCTTGCGATCCGCCGCGATATAGCCGCCCATAACGCCGAACGCCTTGCCCAGCGTGCCTTCGATAATATCGATCCGGTGAGCGGCTTCGTCACGTTCGGTGATCCCGCCGCCACGTTCGCCATACATGCCCACGGCGTGCACTTCGTCGATATAGGTCAGCGCGTTGTACTTGTCCGCCAGATCGCAGATCGCGTGAACTGGCGCGATATCGGCATCCATCGAATAGACGCTTTCGAACGCGATCAGCTTGGGCGTTTCGGGATCTTCCGCGGCCAGCAATTCTTCCAGATGGGCGACATCGTTGTGCCGCCACACGCGCTTTTCACAGCCCGAATTGCGAATGCCCGCGATCATGCTGGCGTGATTGAGTTCGTCGGAAAAAATTACGCAGCCCGGCAACAGCTTGGCCAGCGTGGACAGCGTTGCATCGTTGGAGACATAGCCGCTGGTGAAGAGCAGGGCGGCTTCCTTGCCGTGCAGGTCGGCCAGCTCGTTTTCCAGATCGACGTGGTAATGGGTGTTGCCGCCGATATTGCGGGTGCCGCCCGATCCGGCGCCGACGTCGTGCAGTGCCTCTTCCATCGCGGCGATCACTTTGGGATGCTGACCCATCGCGAGATAGTCGTTGGAACACCAGACGGTTACCGGTTTCGGCCCGTTATGTCCGTGGAAACAGCGCGCATTGGGAAATGCACCCTTGTTTCGCAGGATGTCGATGAAAACGCGGTAACGACCTTCGGAATGGAGGCGGTCGATCGCCTGATCGAAGATCTGATTGTAATTCACTTGCCCGATAGTCACTGACACTGTCCAAGCCTGCGCCGGTCCCGTCACCGGCCGAATGCGATCAGCCGGTTACGCTTCTTGGCGCGATTATGCCACAGCGATCTTTGCGAACCGTTCGCGATTAGAACAGGGCGGCGTTTTCTATTCCGTAACGGGACAGAGCAGGGGCCAGTGCAGGGTCGGGCGCGGCAGTGAATACCGCGTGATCGGCGGTGTCGCGGCTAAAATCCTGCCCTTGCGTGAGGCTGGCGATGCGGCGGGCAATTCCGGCAGCCCCGTCGATAAAGCGCACCTGCGGCCCGAATGCTGCCGCCAGTTCTTCCGTCAGCAGCGGGAAATGGGTGCAGGCGAGCACCACGGTGTCGATCTCTGCCCCGCCGGGTTGGCTGCGAAGGCCGCTGACTGCCTCGGAAATGGCACCCGGATCGACCGCCTGACCGCGCAATTTTGCCTCCGCTGCGGCCACCAGCCCCGGCGCGCCGAAGCGCAGCAGCCGCTTGTCGGCGGCAAATTCCGCTTCGAGTCGGTCGACGTACCCTTGTCGGATGGTGGCATGCGTGCCGAGCAGGCCGATCGTTCCGCTGCGCGTCATCGCGGCGGCGGGCTTGATCGCTGGGACCGTGCCGACGATGGGAATGTTGAGCACTTCGCGCACCATACCCAGCGCAATCGTGCTGGCGGTGTTGCAGGCGATAGTAGCAAGGCGTGGGCGATACCGCTCGCTCATCCGCCCAAGCAGACCCGCCACCCGCGCGGCAATCTGCGCTTCTGTCTTCTCGCCATAGGGCAGGCCAGCCGTATCGGCGGCATAGATCACCGGGGCCTGCGGCAGAACCTTCCGCAGTTCAGCCAGCACAGTCAGCCCGCCGACACCGGAATCGAACAGCAGGATCGGGGCGGCGGGATCGACGATCAAGAAAAGAAACTCCGTATCAGCGAGACTTGCTGCTTGCGAACCTGTGCGAAGCGACAATCCCTGTTGTGGCGAGCGATTGAGCGTTTAAGTACACTGTGCGTCGACCACAAGCGCGGGGCGACACATAAGGGGCACGGCCAGGGGGCAGATATGACTATCGAAACGATCTACGCGGCGGTGCTGGGCTATGTGCTGGGTTCGATCCCGTTCGGCCTGTTGCTGGCGCGGATGGCCGGGCTGGGCGATGTGCGGAATATCGGCAGCGGCAATATCGGCGCAACCAATGTCCTGCGGACCGGCAATAAAGGCGTGGCCGCTGCGACACTATTGATGGATCTGGCCAAGGGGCTGGCGCCTGTTTTGATCGCCAAGGCGATATGGCCCGGCAGCGAAGGCGTTGCGGCGGTGGCGGCGGTGCTGGGGCACTGTTTTCCCGTCTGGCTGGGCTTCAGGGGCGGCAAGGGCGTGGCCACCAATGCGGGTGTCAGCTTCGGGCTGGGCTGGCCCATCGGGCTGGCCTATGCGCTGGTCTGGCTGGGCATGCTCGGTGTGCTACGGATCAGCTCTGTCGCCGGGATGAGCGCGGTGGTCGCCGCTGTGATTGCCGCGGCGTTGCTCGGATATCCGCAATACGTGGTGCCGCTGGCGCTGATCGCTGTGGTTGTCCTGTGGCTGCACCGCGCCAATATCGCCCGCCTGATGCGCGGCGAAGAACCGAAAGTCGGCAGCAAAAAGTGAGCGACAGCGCGCTGTCGCAGGCGGAGGCATTTGCCCGTATCCGCCTGCTGCGATCCCCCAATATCGGCCCGGTCAGTTACGCACAGTTGCTGCGCCGCTATGGCTCTGGCGAAGCGGCGGTGGCGGCTTTGCCCGAACTGGGTACGCGCGGCGGGCGTGCTTATCAGGCGGTATCGGCCGAACGGATCGCGGATGAAGTCGCCGCTGTCCGCAAGGCAGGGGCGCGGTATCTGTTTCACGATCAGTCGGGGTATCCCGCACTGCTGGCCGAAACGCCGGGTGCGCCACCAATCCTGACCTGTCGGGGCGATGTGTCGCTAGCGTCGCGCCCGTGCGTTGCGATGGTCGGTGCGCGCAACGCCTCTGCCGCTGCGGTCAAACTGGCGCGCGAGTTCGCCGCTGCGCTGGCCGAAAGCGGGTTTGTGATCGTATCGGGTCTGGCGCGGGGGATCGACGGGGCTGCACATGAAGGGGCTTTCCCCGCGACCATTGGTGTGATCGCCAGTGGGATCGATATCGCTTACCCGCCACAGCATAGCGACTTGCAGGAACGGATCGCCAGCGATGGCCTGCTGCTGGCCGAACAGCCGCCGGGGACAGAGCCGCGCGGCAGCCATTTTCCCAGCCGCAATCGCATCATCGCCGGGCTCGCCGCCGGTACGCTGGTGGTGGAGGCGGCGCCCAAGTCGGGCAGTCTCATCACGGCGCGTCTGGCGGGCGAGGCCGGGCGCGAAGTGATGGCGATCCCCGGCAGCCCGCTCGATGCGCGCAGTCAGGGGTGCAATCGGCTGATCCGCGACGGTGCGGTGCTGGTGCAATCGCCGGACGATGTGATCGAGCTGTTGAGCGGATTCGATGGTCTGCCGCATTCCTCTTTCCGCGATACCGCTACTGTGTTTCGCTTCGACGATAGCGACGATTTGGCGGTCGCAGAACCGGCGGATATTGTCACGCTGCTCACCAGCGCACCGGTAGCGGTGGACGAATTGATCCGCCAAACAGGGGAAAGCGGCGCGGCGGTGCAGCTTGCATTGCTGGAACTGGAAATCGCCGGTCGGCTGGAGCGACATGCAGGCGGGCGGGTATCGATTAGTGACTGAATGGAAACGGGGGTATTGATGAGCGTAGATAGACAAATCGGTTTTGCCGATATTCTCAGCCAAACGATGGAAACACTGTCGGCAGGCGTCAGGGCGGCTGCGATATATGTCGTGGTCGTCGGGGCGCTGGGGGCCGCGGGGGTGCTCACTGATTTGAATGGGGCGGAAACGGATGTGTTCTTCGGTTTCCGAAGTGGTTTCATCTATTCCGCCGATGATGGGATTGTGTCTGCTCTGTTGCAGTTTGCCGCCTGGATTGCATCGGTCATCGGCGGATATCTGCTTGTAAAGACGTTCCTGCTGGAGCGAGGTGCTGCCGTCGATTCTCGCAACCGTTTCTGGGCCTATATCGGGATGAGCATTGTTTCGACGATCGGAACGGTGCTGGGATTTCTTCTTTTCATCGTGCCTGGCATTATCATCGCAGTACGCTGGATCGCATCCAGCGGTTTCTTGGTGGGTTCGAACGAAGGCCCGATCGATAGCCTGCGCGCAAGCTGGGAAGCTACACGAGGGCACAGTTGGCCGATCTTTTTTGCCGGAGTCTTGTTGATGATTGGCTATGCCGTCGTGATAGCTTTCTTTGCTGGCATCTTCGGTCAGACCGGTATGGATCGAGGTGTCGAGATGATTACGAAGTTCGTCGAACCACTTGCCTCGGTGCTAACGACTGCACTGGGCGTTTCGGTGTATCTGCTGGTCAGCGACCGCAGCAAGGAAGTCAGCGATGTCTTTACCTGATGCAACCCGCTTGACGAACAGCGAAAACTGCCGCCACCCTCGCGCGTACATACACGTACACACGTAAGGACCGACTGCTTTCCCTATGCAACTCGTTATCGTCGAATCGCCGGCCAAGGCGAAAACCATCGAGAAATACCTCGGCAAGGACTACAAGGTTCTCGCCTCATACGGCCACGTCCGCGATCTGCCGCCCAAAGATGGCAGCGTGCGGCCGGATGAAGAGTTCGCGATGGACTGGGAAGTCTATGCCGACAAGCGCAACCGCGATCAGGTGAAGGCCATTGCCGATGCGGCAAAGCAGGCCGACCGCCTGATCCTCGCGACCGACCCCGATCGCGAGGGGGAGGCGATCAGCTGGCACGTGATGGACCTGCTGAAGAAGCGCAAGGCATTGCCCGCCGATGTCGAACGGGTCACGTTCAACGCGATTACCAAGGCGGCAGTGACCGGGGCGATGGAGAAACCGCGCGCGCTCGATCAGGATCTGATCGACGCCTATCTCGCCCGTCGCGCGCTCGATTACCTGTTCGGCTTCACGCTCAGCCCGGTGCTGTGGCGCAAGCTGCCCGGTGCCAAGAGCGCGGGGCGTGTGCAATCGGTGGCGCTGCGCCTGATCGTAGAGCGCGAGCGCGAAATCGAAGCGTTCGTGCCGCAGGAGTACTGGTCGGTCGTCGCGCATATGCAGCACGATGGAACTGCGTTCGATGCGCGGTTGGTGGCGTTCGACGGCAAGAAGCTCGACCGCCTGAGCATTGGTGAGGAAGGTACTGCCAGAGCCGCGCAGAAAGCGGTCGAAGAAGGCCGTTTCACGGTTGAGGATGTCGAGACGAAGCCGCTCAAGCGCAATCCGGCACCGCCGTTCACCACCTCGACGCTTCAGCAGGAAGCTGCCCGCAAGCTGGGCTTTTCCGCCAGCCACACGATGCGCTGCGCCCAGTCGCTCTACGAAGCGGGTGCGATCACTTATATGCGTACCGATGGTGTGCAGATGGATGGCAGCGCCATTTCTGCCGCACGCAAAGCGATAAGCGATCGTTATTCCGGGCACTATCTGCCTGAAAAACCGCGTATCTATCAGACCAAGGCCAAGAACGCGCAGGAAGCGCACGAGGCAATTCGTCCCACCGATTTCAGCCGCGACCGCGCTGGTTCGGGGGACGAAGGCAAGCTGTACGATCTGATCTTCAAACGCGCGATGGCCAGCCAGATGGCGGCGGCCAATCTCGAACGCACGACCGTGACGATGCGTGACGGCACCGGGCGTCACGAACTGCGCGCGACCGGGCAGGTGGTGAAATTCCCCGGCTTTTTGGCGGTTTACGAGGAAGGGCGCGATCAGAAGTCCGAAGATGACGACGATGGCCTGCTGCCGATGATGCGGCAGGGCGATGTGCCGCACAAGAACGGCGTCGATGCCACGCAGCACTTCACGCAACCACCGCCGCGCTTTTCCGAAGCGAGTCTGGTCAAGCGCCTTGAAGAACTGGGCATCGGGCGCCCTTCGACATATGCCTCCACCATTCAGACGCTGCGTGATCGCGATTACGTTCGGATGGAGAAAAACCGTTTCTTTGCAGAGGAATCGGGCCGGTTGTTGACGGCATTCCTCGAGCGATTCTTCGAACGCTACGTCGCCTACGACTTTACCGCCGGGATGGAAGACGAGCTGGATGAGGTGTCCGGCGGACGTGAGGAATGGAAGACGCTGCTGGAGGGGTTCTGGCGCGATTTCAAACCGAAAACCGATGAAGTGATGGAGCGTAAGCCTTCGGAAGTGACCGAAGTGCTCGACGAATATCTCTCCGACTATCTGTTTCCCCCCCGCGGCGACGGGAAAGACCCGCGCACCTGCCCGCTATGCGAACAGGAAGGGCGCGATGGGGGGCGGCTGGCTCTGCGTGGCGGGCGCTATGGCGCGTTCGTCGCCTGCGCCAACTATCCCGAATGCAAGTTCACTCGCCGCTTCGCGCAGCCGGGCGGCGATGGCGACAGTGGCGAGGAAGACGGTATCCTCGGCAAGCACCCTGAAACGGGCGAGGAAATCCACCGCAAGACCGGTCGGTTCGGCCCCTATATCCAGATGGGCGAGGGCAAGGAGGCCAAGCGCTCTTCCATCCCCAAGGACTTGCCCGATTTCGATCTGGAATGGGCGATCAAGCTGCTGGAATTGCCGCGCATCGTCGGGCAGCATCCCGAAACGGGCAAGGATATCGAAGCGAATATCGGGCGTTACGGGCCATACCTGCGCCACGATGGCAAATATGCCAAGCTGTCGGGCACGCGCGACGTGTTCGATACGGGCATGAATGCGGCGGTGACGCTGCTGGCCGAAGCAGCCAACCGCAAGGGCGGCACGCGCGCCAAGGCGGAGCCGATCAAGACGCTCGGCACCCACCCCACCAGCGGCGGGGAAATCAAGGTGATGCCGGGACGCTATGGCCCCTATGTCACCGATGGCACGACCAACGCGACCATCCCCAAAGATGTGAAGCCGGAGGACGTCACCGAAGCGCAGGCCATCGAACTGATCGATGCCCGCGCGGCAAAGGGGACTACCAAGAAGAAGGCCGCGAAGAAGAAAGCGCCTGCGAAAAAGAAGGCACCGGCCAAGAAGAAGGCACCTGCTAAGAAAGCGAAAGCGGAAGAGTAGTCGACGCGTGAATGGCGCGCCCGGCCGTTATAGCCGGAACCAACCCACTACAAGGCTGCCCGCAAGCACCGCCATGCTGGCTGACAGTGCCAGCACGGCGGGCTTTGCCTGACGCCCGCCGTAGGCGACGGTCGCACCCAGCTTCACCGCCATATTGGCAAGGATCGTCCCGGCCAGCGCCAGCGCGGCGAGGGCTGGGGTAATCGCACCCGGTTCCAGCCCGCCAGCGGTGACGATAGCCGCGTCGACATCCATTGCGCCCATCAGCAGCAGCAGAACGGCAATTCCCTGTTCCCCGAACTGGCTTTCTCCCCACCGGGCGACGACAGCGGCAATCGCTACGAATGCCACAAACGTAAATGCAGGCAGCATCGCAATCGGATTGCCAGGCATAACCGGTTGGCTGTCCGGCTGCGCCCGGCGATAGAGCAGCAGGCTGATCGCCAGCGTTGCCAGCATTGGCGGAATGACGAGCATTGTGAAGGGCACCAACAGCGGCGTTGCGATTACACCGACCAGGATCAGAACGCGCAGATACATCACTGTGCTGGCAAGCACGATCCCGGCATTCTCGGCCCCGCCGCCATTGCCCGCGCCAAGCCTCTGAGCGAATGAGTAAGTGACCGCTGTCGAACTGTAAGCGCCCCCGATAATCGCCGTCGCGATGGTCCCGCGTCTGGCGCCGAACATGCGGTTGGCGACATAGCCGACGAAAGAAAATCCGGTGACGGCAATGACGACCAGCCACAACGTATGCGGATCCCACGCATCGTAAGGTCCATAATGCCCCTCCGGCAAAAACGGATAAACTGCACCGGCAATGACGGCGTAGCGGGCCAGAGCCTTGATATCCGCTTCGTCCAGTCGCTGGAGGAAGCCGTGCAATTCCGCGCGCAGGGCCAGCGTAAGCGTCATGATTGTGGACCCGGCGATGGCCAGCGCCGGATATCCCGCCCCGGCCGCAAAGCCGAGAGCGATAGTGACCAGCGCCGCGACCGACGTGGTGGCATCGGGTTTGCCGTCGCGGTCCACAGCACGGGCATATCCGATCAGCACGATGCCGATGGCCCCGATGAGCAGAGCGCCCCCGGCAAGGGCAAGGCTGCCTTGCGTCATCAGGCCCGCGATGCCGGTGAGAAGGCCGAGCAGCGTGAATGTGCGTATTCCCGCAACGCGCATCCCATCGGGCTCGTCGCGCAGTTTCCACCCGCGCTCTATTCCGATCAGCAGGCCCGCTGCGAAGGCTGCACCGACATTCAGGATTTGCTGATCGAAGTTCATGTCAGATTCGGAATTCGGTTTTAGCCTGCAAGCAAGCGATTACCTGCGGCATTGCCGCTATCGCACAGTGATCTACTTCACCCAATCCAGCCCGATCTCTTCGTAAATCTCGCGGCTTTCAGCCCAGTTTTCTTCCACTTTCACGTGGAGGAACAGGTGCACCTTCTGCCCCAGCACTTCGCTCAGTTCCTTGCGCGCCGCTTCGCCAATGGCCTTGATCTTCGATCCACCTTTACCCAGCACGATAGCCCGCTGATTGTCGCGGGTGACGACGATCTGCTGATGGATTTCCACGCTGCCATCTTTGCGGTGAGCATAGCTTTCGGGACGAACGGCGCTGTCGTAGGGCAGTTCTTCGTGCAATTGGCGGTAGAGTTGCTCGCGGGTGATTTCGGTGGCGAGCAGTCGTTCGCTGGCGTCGGACACCTGATCTTCGGGATAGTGCCACGGGCCTACGGGCATCGCAGCGGCAAGCGCGGCTTTCATCTCCGTCACGCCATCTCCGGTAAGCGCGGAGACGAAGAACACTTCGGCAAAATCCGCCTTCGCGGTCAGCTCCTGCGCCAGAGCCAGCAGCGGTTCCTTCTTGGCCGCATCGACTTTGTTGAGCACGAGGATTTTACGTTCGGGCCGGTTGGCGAGCGCCTCCAGCAGCGGTTCGAGTTCATGCCGACGCTGCTTGATCGGATCGACCACCAGCAACACGGCATCGGCGGCCTCCGCACCTTCCCATGCCGCGCTGACCATTGCCCGATCGAGCCGCCGCTTGGGTGCGAAGATGCCGGGGGTGTCGACCAGAATCATCTGCGTGGGCGCGCCATCGGGGGCATCGGCCAGTGCGATGCCCAGCATTCGCGCGCGGGTAGTCTGCGCTTTGGCCGAAACGATGGCGACTTTCTGCCCCACCAGCGCGTTGACCAGCGTGGACTTGCCCGCGTTGGGCGCGCCGATCACGGCCACAAGGCCGCAACGGGTGTCGCTGCCGGATGGGGTGGGGGAAAGGGCGGTGTCGCTCATCCGAATTGCTCCATAAAGGCTTGTGCGGCGGATGTTTCCGCATCCTGCTTGCTAGTGGCGGTGCCTTCCGCGCTGCCAACGCCGCCTACGGTCACGCGAACGGTGAATTTTGCCCGATGGTCGGGGCCCGACCGGTCGACCAGTTCGTAAGTCGGCGGTTTGCGCCGGTTGCCCGCGGCCCATTCCTGCAAGGCCGACTTGGGATGTTTGGAACGCCCGCTGGCACCATCGACCGACTTCTTCCACAATTTGCGAACAAGCTGGCGCGATGCTTCGAATCCGGCCTCGCGATGATTGGCGCCCAGCAGCGATTCCATCACATCGCACAGCACGTTATCGCTTTCGTGTGCGCCATCGTCGCGCGCTTGTTTGCCCAATCGCACATGTTTGGGCACGCCGATTTCGCGGGCTATGCGGGCGCAGGTGTCGCGGCTGACCAGAGCATTGAACCGCTGCGCCAGTTGCCCTTCGTTGCCGTTGCTGTTTTCAAACAGCCATTCGGCCATCGAGAGGCCCAGTACGCGATCGCCAAGGAATTCGAGCCGTTCGTAATTGGGGCGCACATTGAGGCTGCCGTGAGTCAGCGCCTCCAGCCATATGTCTTCGCTTTGCACGGAAAAGCCGATCTGTTCGAGCCAGACGCGGGTTTGCGGCCAGAGATCGCTCACATCGTGTCTCCGATACGGTTCCAGCGGGCGGCGGTGAACCATGTCCACGGCTTCAGCCAGCGCGCCGAACCGTCGGTGGACCACATCATCACCGTGGCCCGGCCGACCAGCATTTCCTGCGGCACCATGCCGACCCCGCCGCCAGAGCGCGCCGCGAACCGGCTGTCTTCCGAGTTGTCGCGGTTATCGCCCATCACGAATATGTGCCCGGCGGGGACAGTGACCGGTCCGAAATTGTCTTGCGGGGTTGGCCCGAAATCGAGCGTATCGTAGCTGCGCCCGCCGGGCAGGGTTTCGCGGTATTGCGTATAGACGCAGGCCGCGCCTTCGCCGGCAGGGACGGTCTGCCCGCCCCACGCGCAGCTTGTATTATCCGACAGCGGAATGGCGAAATCGTTTTCCCGCACCCGCTGCACCGGCTTGCCGTTGAGGATCACCTGACCGTTCCGCATTGCCACAGTGTCGCCCGGCAGGCCGATCACGCGCTTGATATAATCGACCTTGTCGATCGGGTGCTTGAAGATCACCACGTCGCCCCGTTCCGGCTGACCGGCCAAAATCCGGCCCGGAATCAGCGGGGCATCGAGCGGGAGCGAATAGCGCGAATAGCCATAAGGCCACTTGGCAGCGATCAGATAATCGCCTTTCCAAAGGCCCGGTAGCATCGATTCACTGGGAATCGAGAACGGCGAAAACACGAAACTACGAAACGCCAGAACGATTATCGCCAGTTTGAAGACGAACCACAGGAACGAACCGATCGTTTCCTTCTCCGGTTCCTGCTTTTTGCCGGGCTGGTTTTGAGCAACCTGGGCGGCAGTTTCGCTGCCGGGCGAAGTGGCGGTCTGGTCGGTCATGCGGCGGCCGCGATGCAGTTCATGAATTATCGTCCTGAAAATCTGTGCTAACGATTGCCCCTGCAGTGCAGGTTACTACCGTTGCATTCGTATTGCCGAGGTAGTCGAGGGCGCACGCGCTTGCAAACATCGCTGCAGTCCCTAGTCGTGACCATGCGAAACAGGAAAGGAATTTTCACGTGACCGACTCCGCCGCCATCTGGACTGCGATCGAAAACGCTCCGCGCCCCACGCTGGAGGATTTGTTCGCCGCCGATGCGGATCGGGTTGCGTGCCTTTCGGCCCGGATCGAGTGGGGCGAAGATGAATTCGCGGGCGGAATGCTGCTCGACTGGTCGAAAACCCATCTGAATGACACGCTTCTGTCCGCGTTCGAAGAACTGGCCGATACCTGCGGTTTTGCGAGCAAGCGCGCTGCGCTGCTCGACGGGGAACGGGTGAATGTGACCGAAGGGCGGGCCGCCGAACACACCGCGCAGCGAGGCGTCGGTTCGGATGCCTCGGTGGAAGAGGCGGCGGCGCTCCATGCGCGGATGCAAATGCTGGTGGAGGCGATCCACGGCGGCGCGCTGGGTGAAATCAGCCACCTGATCCATATCGGCATCGGCGGCTCGGCGCTGGGGCCGAAGCTGGCGATTTCGGCGCTGTCACGCGATCTGTCGCTGGTCGATGTCCATGTGGTGTCGAATATCGATGGCGTTGCGCTGGAAGATGCCTTTGCCGCATGCGACCCGGCGACCACGCTGATCGCTGTCGCCAGCAAGACTTTCACGACTATCGAAACGATGACCAACGCCGAAAGCGCGCTGAAATGGCTGCGCGACAATGGCGTGGACGATCCCTCTGGCCGGGTTATCGCGCTGACCGCATCGCCGGAGAAGGCGGTGGAATGGGGCGTGGATGAAACGCGCGTGTTGCCGTTCCCGGAAAGCGTGGGCGGGCGGTACTCGCTGTGGTCCAGCATCGGCTTCCCGGTCGCGCTTGGCGTGGGTTGGGACGATTTCGAAGCGATGTTGGCCGGTGCACAGGCGGTGGACGAACATTTCCGCGATACCGACGGGCGCGCCAACCTGTGCCTGCGCGCGGCCTTTGCCGATCAGTTCTACACCCGCGTGCTTGGCTGCCAGACGCGCGCTGTGTTTGCCTATGACGAGCGGCTGGCGCTGTTCCCCGACTATCTCCAGCAGCTCGAAATGGAATCGAATGGCAAGCGGGTGACTGCGGAAGGCAAGCCGGTGTCCGGCCCGACCGCCCCGATCACGTGGGGCGGGGTGGGCACCGATGCCCAGCATGCGGTGTTCCAGTTGCTGCATCAGGGCACCGTGACTGTGCCGATCGACTTTATCGCCAGCATCGCGCCCGGCGACCAACTCGATCCCGCGCATCATTCCATTCTGCTGACCAACTGCTTCGCACAAGGGGCGGCGCTGATGGCGGGTGGCAACATGGCGGCGGATGGCAAAGACCCGGCGCGCGCCTTCCCCGGCAACCGCCCCAGCGCGACGATCCTGTGCGACGATCTGGATGCAGTCACGCTCGGCGCGCTGATCGCATTCCACGAACACCGCACCTTCGCCAACGCCGTGCTGATGGGGATCAACCCGTTCGATCAGTTCGGGGTCGAACTGGGCAAGAAAATGGCCAGGGATATCGAAGCGGGCGGCGGCGATTTCGACGCCAGTACAAAGGCATTGCTGGATGCGGCGGGATTGGGGTAGTAGTAGGTCGAACGACAGTATTCAGGATGGGCCTGTTAAGTGATGCAGCGCATATATAACCTATTTATTTTTACAGTTATAACATGCATTGTTTCTGTTCCTGTCCATGCGGAAAATCGCCGGTCCGAACATCAGTGGTCGCTAATCCCATCCGATAGATCGTGTTTGATTGAATACAATGAATCAGCAAGAGGTGCTCGCTTTTCTTATGAGGTTTACCCTGACGGAGAAGTGCTCGTCGGCGTACTTTTTCCTGAATGGGATCCCGATGCCTATACGGAGAGCGAAGAACTAGCGCCAATGATCATAAGCTATGGCGCAAAGTCGTTTGTCGTGGGTGATGAAATTGATTCGTTAGTTGGTAGAAAGATCGGCTGGCATGAAAAGCTGGAGCCGAGCGATTTTGCCATCTTTCAGGACTATGATGCAATAGAAATAAAAGATGGGCGTTATCGCATGACGATATCGACTGTAGGCGTGAATGATATTCGCACTGATTTTGCGAAATGTCTCGTGGAATTAACAAAAATGCCGACGCTACCGGGTTTCGATCACAGTAGTGAGTACGCTCAAAAGGCACTGGATGCGACAGTGATCGCTATGAGTAAGCCGCGCAATAAAGAGCTTGTCATCAACGTGAATGAGGCAGGAAAGGTCGTGGGGTGCCGAGCGATTCCTGATTTGTCTGAGAGCCAAGAACTCGAGGCTGCGTGTACTGCGTTCAGGAATGTCCGTTTCAGGCCTTCTCTTGATAGTGCAGGGAAGCCTACAAGCGGTGAATGGATCGCGTTCGCGAACTACAGCCACCGACCTGATTGATGGCAAGATCTATAACTACCTATCTCGGCACCTTTCATCCAGTTTGGCAATTTGATTGACTTTTGTGCTGCACTGCACCACATGGCGTTTCATCGAAGCGCCTTGCAGCGTGAACAGGCGGTTTCCGCCCCGGCAGTGCTTCGGTTCCAATTGACTGACTACCCTTTTCACGCGGGTCGTTGACGGAACCTTCCCGGTTCCACCACCCGCTGCTCCGCGCACCCGCAATGGGTCGGCGCGTCGCCGCATATATGTGCGAGTAAACACACAATGACATTCGAAGAACTCGGGCTGTCGCAGCCCGTCCTTCAGGCGCTGGACGAACAGAATTATACCACGCCGACTCCGATTCAGGCGCAGGCCATTCCGCTGGTGCGGGAAGGGCGCGACCTGTTTGGTATCGCGCAGACCGGCACCGGCAAGACTGCCGCTTTCATGCTGCCCAGTATCGACAACCTGCGCGACGCTGACAAGCAAACGCCGTTCAAATCCTGCCGTATGCTGGTACTGGCCCCGACCCGCGAACTGGCCGGGCAGATTGCCAAATCCGCACTCGATTACGGCGGCTTTACCGGCCTGCGTGTGCAGTGCGTCGTCGGCGGCACCTCGGTCGGCAAGGACCGTAACAAGCTGCATCGCGGCACCGATATTCTGGTGGCGACGCCGGGCCGTCTGCTCGATCTGATCGACCAGAAGGCATTCCGTCTCGACGGAGTGGAAATCCTCGTGCTCGACGAAGCGGACCAGATGCTTGATCTGGGCTTCATCCATGCGCTGAAGAAGATCGTCGCGTTGCTGCCGGCCAAACGGCAAACCCTGCTGTTCTCAGCTACGATGCCGCAATCGATTCGCGATCTGGCGGGCCGCTATCTGCATGAACCGGAACACGTTTCAGTCGCGCCGCAGTCCTCCACCGCCGAACGGGTCGAACAGTTTGTGACCCGTATCAATCAGGATGAGAAGCAGGCGCTGCTCAACCTGATGTTGCAAGGGCGCTATCACCAGTGCGAGAATATGGACCGGGTGCTGGTATTCACCCGCACCAAACACGGCGCCGACCGTGTCGTGAAGAAGCTGGCGCAGGAAGGCGTCGAAGCCAACGCGATCCACGGCAACAAGAGCCAGCCGCAGCGTGAGCGTGCACTGTCGCTGTTCCGTTCGGGCAAAGTGCCGGTTCTGGTCGCGACCGACATTGCTGCACGCGGGATCGATATTCCGGGCGTGAGCCATGTCATCAACTACGAACTGCCCAACGTGTCGGAGCAATATGTCCACCGCATCGGCCGCACCGCGCGTGCCGGGGCCGACGGCATTGCGCTGACACTGTGCAGCGATGACGAGCGGGCATACCTGCGCGACATTCAGAAGCTGACCGGTGTGACGCTCGAGCGTCTGCCGTTGCCCGATGATTTCCGTGCCGTGATAGAAAATGCCCCTATCGTGAAGCCGAAAGGTAATCCCGGTCAGGCGCAGCAGGGCCGTTCGAAGAAAGTTCAACCGCGCCCGCTGGGCGGCAAGCCGGGGCAGCGGCAGGGCGGTGGCCGTAAAGACGGCAATCGTGGCGATGCCGGCCGTGGCGACGCCGGTCGTGCCGAGGGTGCACCCCGTCAGGGTAAGCCCGGCGGTGGCAACCGGCGGCGGCGCAATCGCAATGGCGGCGGTGGTCAGGGCGGCTCGCGTCGTTCGAGCAGTGGCCAGTCTCACGGCTGATAGAGTCTTTCATGCCGGTCGGCCATTGAGTTAGCCGACCGGCCCCACCATATGCGCCCCCTTATCAAAGGAGACGCACATGCCCGACATCTACGATTACGACCTGTTTGTTATTGGCGCGGGGTCGGGGGGTGTCCGGGCGAGCCGGGTGGCGGCAAGTCATGGTGCGAAAGTCGCAGTGGCGGAGGAGCACCGGGTCGGCGGCACTTGCGTGATCCGTGGCTGTGTCCCTAAGAAAATGCTTATCTACGGCGCGCATTTTGCCGAAGATCTGGAAGATGCGAAGAACTTTGGGTGGACCATTGAGAACCCGAAGTTCGACTGGCCGACCTTGCGCGACAATGTGCTGAACGATGTCGACCGGCTCAACGGGTTATATACCAACACGCTCGATAATCACGGGGTCGAAGTCATCCTTGAACGGGCGGAGCTGACCGGGCCGCATGAAATCACGCTGTCGGGTGGCCGGACCGTAACTGCGAAATATATCCTGATTGCCACCGGTGCACGGCCCCATCTGCCCGATTGTGCAGGCAACGAACTGGGCATCACCAGTAACGAAGCGTTCCACCTCGATAAACTGCCCAAGCGTATTCTGATCGCTGGCGGCGGTTATATCGCCAACGAATTCGCAGGCATTTTCAACGAATTCGGGGTGAAGGTCACGATCATGACCCGTTCCGATCAGATGCTGCGTCAGTACGATGAAAGTCTGCGCGAACGGCTGTTGCATATTTCAATGCTCAAAGGGATCGATTTCCGTTTCAATGCCGAATTCAGAGGCATTGAGAAGAAAGGCGACTGTCTGGTCGTTTCGATGACAAATCATGAGGATATCGAAACCGATTGCGTGATGTATGCCACTGGCCGCGTCCCCAATACAGAGGGGTTGGGGCTGGACGTTGCCGGTGTCGAATTGGGGGACGCGGGCGAAATCGTCGTCGATCGCTTTAGCAAAACCAACGTCGATCATATTTATGCCGTGGGCGATGTCACCAACCGGGTGCAGCTTACCCCGGTGGCGATCCGCGAAGGGCAGGCATTTGCCGATACCGTGTTTGGCGGCACGCCAACGGCGGTCGATCATAACTGCGTGCCCAGTGCCGTATTCAGTCATCCGCCGCTGGCCGGTGTGGGGCTGACGGAGAAAGAAGCGCGCACCCAATACGGTTCGGTGAAAGTGTACGAAAGCGATTTTCGCGCGATGAAAAACGTGCTTGCCGGGCGCGACGAACGCTCGCTTTACAAGATGGTGTGCGAAGAAAACTCGGGCAAAATTTTGGGGATTCACATGATCGGGCCCGACGCAGCAGAGATCATGCAGGCGGCTGCTGTCGCAGTGAAAGCCGGACTGACGAAAGCCGATTTCGATGCAACAGTGGCCATCCATCCGACGATGGCGGAGGAGCTTGTGCTACTGAAATAGCATGACCGCTTCGGTCGAACAAAATTGGGATCGATACGAAGTAAAGGAAATACCGAAATGACTCGAACCGCACTAGTGACCGGAGGAACCGGCTATATCGGCGGTGAGGTGATCGCTCAGTTGCTGGATGCAGGCTGGCGCGTGCACACCACAGTTCGCAACGTAGCCAAGAGCGAACCGCGCCTGCGCGCCCGCTGGCCGGACGCAGGCGATCGACTGGCAGTGTTTCAGGCCGATCTGCTGTCGGACGACGGCTGGGCGGAAGCCAATGCCGGATGCGACGCGGTTGCACACGTGGCATCTCCGTTTCCGCTGAGTGTGCCCAAACATGCCGACGAACTGGTGATACCTGCGCGTGAAGGCACTTTACGGGCGCTGCGGTTTGCGGTGGATGCGGGGATCGACCGGTTTGTGCAGACCAGCTCTGCGGCAGCTATCGCCTATGGTCAACCGGGCAAAGATCGCTTCGACCATACCGACTGGACCGACCTGACTGCCGGGGTTCCACCATATATCGAATCCAAGACCGTGGCCGAACGGGCTGCGCGCGATTGGGTGGCGGTGCACAAGCCGGATCTCACGTTTTGTTCGATCAACCCGGTTCCTGTATTGGGGCCTGTGGCGAGCGGCGATCTGTCCACCTCTGTCGAAATGCTCAAGCGGCTTGTCGATGGGGCGGTGCCGCTGATACCCAATATTGGCCTGAGCGTGGTCGATGTGCGCGATGTCGCGAAGATGCACGTGCTGGCGATGCAAGCACCCGCCGAAACGGTGCGGGGGGAGCGCTTTCCTGCGGCGGAAAGTTTCCTCTGGTTTGCCGATATGGTCGCAATCGTCCGTCAGGAAACCCCCGAATTTGCAGATAAGTTGCCCACCCGGCGGATGCCCGATTGGCTAGTGAAGCTGCTCCGCCCGTTCAGTGCCGATTTCAAACAATTGGCGAGCGAGCTGGGGGCCAGGCGCGATGTTTCGGGGCAACATGCGGTGGACCTGTTGGGGATGCAATATATTCCCGCAAGGCAATCGATTGCCGATACCGTACGCAGTTTGGCGGCACAGGGTATCGTGAAAAGCTGACCGCTCGGCGGGACGTTTTCTGTAGGCGACGAGCCGTTTGGTTTGCCGGTTGTGTTGCATCCGGCACAGGCGCAGCAAGGCGGTGTGAAAATTCGCCACGTATTTCCGCTCGCTCTGCTTGCCGCCTGGCCGGCCCCTGCCTTTGCCCATGGCGACGTCGTATCCGAAAATACTTCGCCATGGGCAATGTGGCAGATTTCGCCGGAGATCATCATCGCGCTGCTGCTGGCCGGATTGGTTTATTGGCGCGGTAGCCGCCACGGGCTAGTGCACGAGAAATGGCGAATCGCAGCCTTTTTCGGCGGATTGCTGGCATTGTTCGTTGCGCTCGTTTCGCCCGTAGAAGAACTGGCGGACCACATCTTCGCGGTGCATCAGGTCGAGCATATGCTGCTGCGGACCATTGCGCCGATGCTGCTGTTCCTCTCGCGTCCGCAGGCAGCGTTCGTGCGCGGACTGCCGCCGGGTGTTTCCCGGTTCTTTGCCGGGCGGGGCTGGCTGCGTGGGATCATCGATGCGCTGCGTTTTCCGCCGGTTGCCACCACGCTGTTTCTCGCGGCCAGCTATTTCTGGATGTACCCGGCATTCCACGACATGGCGATCCTCGACAAGCCTATCCATTATCTGTGGCATGTCAGCCTGCTGGTCACTGGCTTGCTGTTTTTCTCGGTCGTGTTCGACCGTCGTCCCGCACCGCACGGGGCGGGGCTGGGAATGCGGATTTCGATGGTCGTGGTCGCGGCGCTGGGGAACATTATCCTTGGTTCGATCCTGACGTTCAAAGGGATGCCGCTCTACTCCGCCTATCTCGAACTCGGCCATATGTGGCACGTCTCGATGCTCAGTGACGAACAGACCGGCGGGCTTATCATGTGGATTCCCGGCACGATGATGTTTGCGGTGTCCGCATTGATCGTGATCCATCGCTGGGCAAGCGAGGAAACTCGCATTGCCGATCGGCGCGAGCGCACCGGGCGGGGCGGAGCCGTGGCGAAAACGAGCAACGGCGCACTGGCTCTGGGGTTGGCGTTGTTTTCTTTGCTGATGCTGTTGCTGGCGGTGAGCGTTGTGGCCGTTATCGATCACCCGCATTCGCAGCAGCGCGATTTCGGCATGGCAGGCGCGATCCCCGGCTAGCCAATCCGGTAAGGCACCACTCCGCGCCGGTCGGGATCGACTGCTATGGGGCGGTCGCTGGGGGGGAAGGCGCGCTGATCGCAATCGTCGCGTGGGCAGATGCGACACGATGCGCCGATACGGGTCGCTGCCTGATCGGATGTCAGATCGAGCCCATCGGCATAGATGAATTCGCGCGCATGTTCGGTCTCGCAGCCAAGTGCCACGGCATAACGGCGCGGGATACGGTCGAACCGGCCGGAAGGCTTCACCAGCCCCTTCGCCATTGAGACATAGCGCAGGCCATCGGGCGTTTCGGTAAGCTGCACCAGTATCCGGTCGGGGATCGCTACCGCTTCGTGGACGATCCACAGCGGGCAGGCACCGCCGAAGCGGGCGAATTGCAACCGGGTGGCGCTGTGCCGCTTGGTAATGTTGCCCGCCATATCGACGCGGCAGAAGAAGAATGGCACGCCGCGCGCTCCGTCACGCTGCAATGTCGACAGCCGGTGGCAGGTCTGTTCGAAGCTGGTTCCGAACTGTTGCGCCAGGCGGTCGATATCGTGGCGCAAAGCACGGGCATCGTGGCGAAACCTCTCGTAAGGCATCAACAAAGCACCCGCCGCATAATTGCTCAGCCCCACGAACAGCAATTGCCGTGCAGCGGCAGTGCGGAGATGAGCGGTTTCCACCACTGCTGCGATTTCGTCTCTCAGGGCGAGCGAAACGAGCTGGTGGGCGAGCTGAAACCGGCGGCTTTCAACGGGCAGGCCGGGGTCGATCACCAGATGGCGCATCGAATCGTCGAATTCGCGCAATCCCCGGTTGTGGGCATAGAGCAGCGATACCGACAGAGCACCACGCAAGTGATCTTCAATCGCGTCGATACCCGGCGAAGGTGCGTCGCGCGCCAGTTTCCGTGCCAGCGCCTCTGCCGCCCGGTCCACCGGATCGATATAGTTATTGGCGAAGTGAAACCAGTCGCGCACTTCTTCCCACGGCAGGCGGGTGGCGCTCTGATCGTTGGTCAGTGCTTCGTCGATCATCTCAAGCCTTTGCCCGGTGCGCCGATATGCCTCGTGCAAGGCGATAAATCGCTGGGCGAGGGCGGGCTGTTGCTCGGCAATGCGGGTTAGTGTTTCGGCGGGCAGCGGTTCGTCGAACAACGGATCGGCAGTCGCTTCGCCGAGGGCTGCCGCCAAAGTGCCGCGCGCGTCGCTGGCCGGTTCGCTCCAGTCGAGCGGAAATTCGCTCGCCAGCCGTGCCAGCAGGCGCGGCGTGAGCGGGCGGTCGTCGTTTTCGAGTTGCGAGAGATAGCTGGCGCTGATCCCCAGCCGTGTCGCCATTTCGCCTTGCCGCAAATGCGAGGTGCGCCGCAAATCACGCAATGCAGGTCCGGCGAAGATACGACGTGCAGACATAGTCCCTCCAGGAGACGGGCCGGATAGTTTGCAAAGTCAGACTTTGCAACTTTGCAACTTCACATTGGACTCATGCTCGTCCGGTCGGCATGGCGAATGCTCGTCATTTTCTGGAGAGACCATGTCCGCCAATATCGCCGAAATGGAACGTCGCCGCGAAGCCGCTCACCTTGGCGGTGGGCAGAAGCGGATCGACGCGCAACATGCCAGGGGTAAGCTGACCGCGCGTGAGAGGCTCGATATCCTGCTTGACGAAGGTAGCTTCGAGGAACTCGATACTTACGTTGTCCACGACTGCATCGATTTCGGGATGGCGGAAAAGCAGATTCAGGGCGACGGTGTCGTCACCGGCAGCGGCACGATCAACGGTCGCCTTGTGTATGTATTCAGTCAGGATTTCACTGTCTTCGGTGGATCGCTGTCGAAGCGCCATGCGGAGAAAATCTGCAAGGTGATGGATACCGCGATGAAGGTCGGCGCCCCCGTCATCGGCCTGAACGACAGCGGCGGTGCGCGTATTCAGGAAGGCGTCGCCAGTCTGGGCGGCTATGCCGAAGTGTTTCAACGCAACGTGCTGGCGAGCGGCGTTGTCCCGCAGATCAGCCTTATCATGGGGCCGTGTGCCGGCGGGGCGGTCTACTCGCCGGCGATGACCGACTTCATCTTCATGGTGGAAGACAGCAGTTATATGTTCGTCACCGGGCCGGACGTGGTCAAAACGGTGACCAATGAAGTCGTGACGCAGGAAGAACTGGGTGGGGCGAAAACCCACACCACCAAGACCAGCGTGGCAGACAACAGCTTCGAAAACGATATCGAAACCCTGCTGGCTACGCGCAACTTCTTCGATTACCTGCCGCTTTCCAACCGTGAGGCAGTGCCTGAACGGCCGACCAACGATCCGTGGGACCGGCAGGAAGATAGCCTCGATACGGTGGTTCCGGCCAATGCCAACCAGCCTTACGATATGCACGAAGTGATCCGTAAGACGCTGGATGAAGGCGACTTCTTCGAAATTCAGCCGGGCCATGCGGGTAATATCCTGTGCGGTTTCGGGCGGATAGAGGGGCGCACAGTGGGGGTCGTCGCCAATCAGCCGATGGTGCTGGCCGGGGTGCTCGATATCAATTCATCGAAGAAGGCGGCGCGGTTCGTGCGGTTCTGCGATGCGTTCGATATTCCGATCCTGACATTTGTCGACGTGCCCGGCTTCCTGCCCGGCACCGCGCAGGAGCATAACGGGATCATCAAACACGGTGCCAAGCTGCTGTTCGCCTATGCCGAAGCGACCGTGCCCAAGATCACCATCATTACCCGCAAGGCCTATGGCGGCGCATACGACGTGATGGCCTCCAAGCATTTGCGCGGCGATCTCAACTACGCATGGCCGACCGCTGAAATCGCAGTGATGGGCGCGAAAGGCGCGGTGGAGATTATCTTCCGGCAAGACATGGGCGATCCCGACAAGATTGCTGAGCGGACCAAAGAATATGAAGACCGCTTCGCCAATCCCTTCATCGCGGCCCAGCGCGGCTATATCGACGAAGTCATCCACCCGCACTCCACCCGCCGTCGTGTCGCCCTCGGATTGAGGAAGCTACGCGGGAAGCAGTTGGAGAACCCGTGGAAGAAGCATGACAATATTCCGTTGTGAGGTGATGAAATGAAACTCGGACGTATGAACCACCTCGGCTACGCGGTGCCCGATCTCTCCGCTGCTATCGTGCATTATCGCGATGTTATGGGCGCGGAAGTCGTTACCGAGCCCTTCGATATGGAGGAGCAGGGGGTGAAGGTTTGCTTCGTCAATACCCCTGGCCATGACGGGACCGAGGGGACGCAGGTCGAACTGTTGGCTCCGCTCAGCGATGCCAGCCCGGTGGCAAATTTCATCGCCAAGAACCCGCTTGGCGGCCAGCACCACGTTTGTTTCGAAGTGCCCGATATCGAAGCCGCTCGCGCTGAGTTCGAGGGAATGGGTAAGCGTATTCTCGGTCCTACGCGGATCGGCGCGCATGGCACCCCGATCTTTTTCGTCCATCCCAAGGATATGCTGGGAATGCTGACTGAGATCATGGAAACCCCGAAAGAGGGCGCGCACTGGTCGAACTGATGAAATGCTCCTTCCTTCACATGGGAGGGAGCCGAGGCGGCGCATCGCTGCTCTGTAAAGATACAGCCTCTCCTGTTCACGGAGAGGGATAGAGGACACAATGACCGACAAGCAAAGCTCTGGCCCCACCTACGCCGACTGGAAAACGCTGGCGGACAAGGAGGTGAAGGGCCGGGATCTCATCTGGCACACTCCCGAAGGGGTTGACGTCAAGCCGCTCTATACCAGCGAAGATACGCAAGGGATCGACCCCGGCGTTCCGGGCATCGCGCCGTTCACGCGCGGGCCGTATGCCAGCATGTATACCGGTCGCCCGTGGACCATTCGCCAATATGCCGGGTTCTCGACGGCTGAGGAATCCAACGCGTTCTATCGCCGCAATCTGGCGATGGGGCAGAAGGGGCTGTCTGTCGCGTTCGATCTCGCGACGCACCGCGGGTACGACAGCGATCATCCGCGCGTAGTGGGCGATGTCGGTAAGGCAGGCGTCGCGATCGACACCGTGCGCGACATGGAAATTCTGTTCGATCAGATTCCGCTCGACCAGATGAGCGTTTCCATGACGATGAACGGTGCAGTGATCCCGGTGATGGCGTTCTACATCGTCGCGGCGGAGCGGCAGGGCGTGTCGCAGGACAAGCTATCGGGCACGATCCAGAACGACATTCTCAAAGAGTTCATGGTTCGCAACACTTATATCTACCCGCCCGAACCATCGATGCGGATTATCTCCGACATTATCGGATATACTTCGGCCAACATGCCGAAATTCAACAGCATTTCGATTTCCGGCTATCACATGCACGAAGCTGGTGCGACGGCGGTGCAGGAACTGGCCTTCACCATTGCCGATGGCAAGGAATACGCCAAACGCGCGATGGCCGCAGGTCTGGATATCGATGCCTTTGCACCGCGCCTCAGCTTCTTCTGGGGCATCGGCATGAACTTCTTCATGGAAGTGGCCAAGATGCGCGCCGCCCGCGCTCTGTGGCACGAAGTGATGGAAGGGCTGGGCGCCCGGAACGAAAAGTCCAAGATGCTCCGCACCCACTGCCAGACCAGCGGTGTGAGTTTGCAGGAGCAGGATCCGTACAACAACGTCATCCGCACGACGATAGAGGCGATGGCCGCGGTGCTGGGCGGAACGCAATCGCTCCATACCAATGCTCTCGACGAAGCGATTGCTTTGCCGACTGATTTCTCGGCTCGGATCGCGCGCAATACGCAGTTGGTGATTCAGGAAGAAAGCGGCATCTGCAACGTGGCCGATCCGCTGGGCGGTAGTTATTACGTCGAAAGCCTGACGGCCGCGCTGGTCGAGGAAGCGCGCAAGCTGCTGGTCGATGTCGATGCGGAAGGCGGGATGACCGCTTACGTCGCCACCGGAAAACCCAAGGCGCAGATCGAAGAAGCGGCTGCGGCGAAGCAGGCGCATATCGATCGCGGTGAAACGGTGATCGTCGGGGTCAACAAATACCGCAAGGCAGAAGAAGACCCGATCGAGACGCTCGATATCGATAACCACAAAGTCCGCGCCAGCCAGATCGCGCGTCTCGAACAGGTCCGCGCCAAGCGGGACGAGAAGGCATGTCAGGCGGCTCTGCAGGCGCTGACGGCCGGTGCCAAGGGCGGTGGGAATGTGTTGGCGCTGGCGGTCGAGGCGGCGCGCCACGATGCCACGCTGGGCGAAATCTCGTCCGCGATGGAGGCGGTGTTCGGCCGCTACGATACAGTGCCAAAGCCGGTGCGTGGGGTCTATGCCGCCGCCTATGAAGGCGATACGCGCTATGGCCAGGTGGTCGATGGTGTGAAGGCAGTGGAGCGTCGCCTTGGTCGCAAGCCCAGAGTGATGGTCGCCAAGATGGGGCAGGACGGGCACGATCGCGGCGCGAATGTCATCGCCAGTGCGTTCACCGATATGGGCTTCGATGTAGTGTCCGGCCCGCTGTTCCAGACCCCGGCGGAAACGCGCGATATGGCGCTGGAAAACGATGTCGACGCTATCGGCGCCAGCAGTCTGGCGGCTGGGCACAAGACGCTGATCCCCGAACTGATCGGCCTGCTGAAAGAGGCGGGGCGTAGCGATATCAAGGTGGTGGCCGGTGGAGTGATACCGGCGCAGGATTATGAATTTCTGCGTGAAGCCGGGGTGCAGGGCATCTATGGACCGGGCAGCAATGTCGTCGAATGCGCCGCCGACATGCTGCGCCTGCTGGGTCATAATATGCCGCCCGCCGGTGATGAGCTGGACGAGGCGGCGGAGTGATCCGGAATATTAGGAATAGTTATCTGATGCCAGCCTCGGTCAGCGGGGAAATCTGGCTAATTATCAAAGGGCGATCGCTTGACCCAATCTAGTACTTCCGTCCGCACCGACTGGACTCGCGAGGAAATTGCGGACCTGTTCGAACTTCCGTTTACCGAGCTTCTGTTTCGGGCAGCCAGCGTTCATCGGGAAAACCATCCGCCCGATCAGGTGCAGTTATGCACGCTGTTGTCGATCAAGACCGGCGGTTGCCCGGAAGATTGCGGCTATTGCTCGCAGTCGGTCAAGGCGGACAGCGGGGTTGCGGCGAGCAAGCTGATGGATGTGCAGGCCGTGCTGCAGTCGGCGGCGCAGGCGAAGGATCACGGCAGCCAGCGGTTCTGCATGGGTGCCGCCTGGCGCAACCCGAAAGACCGCGACATGCCCGCGATTATCGAGATCGTGAAAGGTGTGCGGGCGATGGGGCTGGAAACCTGCATGACGCTGGGGATGCTGACCGCGGATCAGGCCGCTCAGCTGAAAGAAGCGGGCCTCGATTACTACAACCACAATATCGACAGCAGCCCCGAATATTACGAGCGCGTGATTACCACCCGAACGATGGAGGACCGGCTCGACACCCTCGGCAACGTGCGTGAGGCGGGGATCAATGTCTGCAGTGGCGGGATCGTGGGCATGGGCGAAACACGCGATGATCGCGTGGGCTTCGTCCATACACTGGCGACGCTGCCTCAGCATCCCGAAAGCGTGCCGGTCAACGCACTGGTGCCGGTGAAGGGCACGGTGCTGGGCGATATGCTGGCCGATACCCCGCTGGCGAAGATCGACGATATCGAATTCGTTCGTACAGTGGCGGTGGCGCGGATCACGATGCCTCTCAGCATGGTGCGCCTCTCCGCCGGTCGCGAGAGCATGAGCGATGCGACACAGGCGCTATGCTTTCTCGCCGGGGCTAACTCGATCTTCACTGGCGACAAGCTGCTGACCGCGCCCAATGCAGGCGACGATAGCGACGCGGCGTTGTTCGCACGTCTTGGCATGACTGCGCTGGAAGGCGAAGAACCGATGCGTGCCGCACAAGCCCGGCCATGCGGTGCACTGGAGGCGGCTGAGTGATTGGCACCATTGTTATTTTCGCCGCTGCGGCGGTGCAAAACTGTGAAACTCTGCGCGGCGCTTCGGAGCAGGACAAGTGCGAGCTGGCCCAGTCTATGAGAATATCGCCGCCGCCCGAATGCAAAGACCCTATCACGCAGTCAGATATGAATATCTGTTCCTACCGCGACTATTTGCGGGCCGATATTGCTCTGAATGAGGCATGGCAGGAACTTACGCGCAGTACGGCCGGGGACCAGAGGAAACGCCATCTCGATGCCCAACGCAAATGGCTGGCTTTCCGCGATGCACAATGTCTGGCGGAAAATGGACCGCGCAGTGAAAGCGGTACGATCTGGCCGCTATTGCAGAACACCTGCCTTACAAGTCTGACCGAAGCGCGCACGAAGCAATTGCGTGATCACGTGGAGATAGAACACTGATGTTCAAGAAAATTCTCATCGCCAACCGCGGCGAAATCGCTTGCCGGGTCATCAAGACCGCGCGCCGGATGGGCATCCAGACTGTTGCAGTCTATTCCGATGCCGATGCGCGCGCGCCATTTGTGCAAATGGCGGACGAGGCGGTGCATCTTGGCCCGCCGCCCGCTGCGGAAAGCTATCTGCTGGCGGAAAAAATCATTCAGGCGTGCAAGGATACGGGCGCAGAGGCGGTTCATCCTGGCTACGGTTTCCTGTCCGAACGGGCGAGCTTCGTAGAGGCACTGGATGCTGCCGGCATCGCCTTCATCGGCCCTCCGGCCAGTGCCATCGCGGCGATGGGCGACAAGATCGAATCCAAAAAACTCGCGAAAGAAGCGGGTGTTAACGTCGTTCCCGGCTTTGTCGGAGAGATCCGCGACACCGATCATGCGGTCGAGATCAGCGACGAAATTGGCTATCCGGTGATGATGAAGGCCAGCGCGGGCGGCGGGGGCAAAGGGATGCGCCTTGCCTACAGCGAAAAGGACGTGCGCGAAGGGTTCGAAAGCGTAAAGCGCGAAGGGCTCAACTCCTTCGGCGATGACCGTGTTTTTATTGAGAAATTCATCGAAGACCCGCGCCATATCGAAATCCAGATTCTGGGCGATAAGCACGGCAATATCGTCTACCTCAACGAACGCGAATGCTCCATTCAACGACGTCATCAGAAAGTTGTTGAGGAAGCGCCAAGTCCTTTTGTTACCGACAAAATGCGTCGGGCAATGGGGGAACAGTGCGTCAATTTGTCACACAAGGTCGGCTATTTTAGTGCTGGCACCGTCGAATTGATCGTTTCGGGCGCGGATTCGACAGGTGAGAGTTTCTACTTCCTCGAAATGAACACCCGGCTCCAGGTGGAACATCCGGTGACCGAAGCGATCACCGGAATCGATCTGGTCGAACAGATGATCCGTGTCGCTGCGGGTGAGGCCCTGCCGTTCAGGCAGGATGATATCGGGATCGATGGCTGGGCGATCGAAAACCGCGTCTATGCCGAAGATCCCTATCGCGGGTTCCTGCCGAGCATTGGCCGTCTGGTGAAATATCAGCCGCCGGTCGAAGGGTGGACCGACGATGGCAGCGCCAATGGCCGCCGCGGTATCGATGGCGTGCGAGTGGACGATGGCGTGTTCGAAGGTGGCGAGGTGTCGATGTTCTACGACCCGATGATCGCCAAGCTCATTACATGGGGCAAAACGCGCGACGAGGCAGCGGACAAGCAGATCGATGCACTGGATGCGTTCCGCCTTCAGGGGCCGGGTCATAACGTCGATTTCCTGTCCGCGATCATGCAGCACCCGCGCTTTCGCGAAGGGGCGCTGACGACCGGCTTCATTGCAGAGGAATATCCCGATGGCTTCGAAGGTGCGCCGCTGACCGATCAGCGCCGCCGGGTGCTGGCGGCTGTGGGCGGCGTAATCGCGACGCTCGATGCCGACCGGGCGCGGCGGATCGATGGCCAGCTCGACGGATCGATGCCGCCTCCCGGTGACTGGGTGGTCACTGTCGGTGGCACCGATCATCAGGTCAGCCTGGAAGAAGACGCGATCACGGTGGACGGAGATCCGGTCGTGCTCGAAATGGCGTATACCCCCGGCGAACGGTTCGTGGAAGTGAAGCTCTATGCCGATGCGGACGACGAGGATGCCGCGCTGATCGGGCAATATGGGCTGCAGCTCGAACCGACTCGCACCGGCTATGCCGTCACCACCCACGGGGCAAAGCACGTGCTGCGTATCCTGCCCGCGCATGTCGCGCCGCTGGCATCGCATATGATCGAAAAGGTGCCGCCCGATCTGTCGAAGCTGCTGATCTGCCCGATGCCGGGCCTGCTGGTCGCGCTGCACGTGGCCGAAGGGGACGAGGTTCAGCCGGGCCAGCCGCTCGCCACAGTGGAAGCGATGAAGATGGAAAATATCCTCCGCGCGGAAAAGACTGCAAAGGTAGCCAAAATCAACGCCGCGCAGGGCGATAGTCTGGCTGTCGATGAGGTAATTCTGGAACTCGAATAATGCACCTGAACCACGCCTCCGATGCTCCCCGGTGCGAGGAAATCGCGTTCGACGATTTCCTTAAAACCGATATCCGTATCGGCACGATTATCTAAGCGGAGGAATATCCCGAAGCGCGCAAGCCTGCCTACAAGCTGCGGATCGATTTCGGGCCGGCCATCGGGGTGAAGAAAACCAGCGCGCAGATCACTGCGAACTATACATTGGACGAATTGCCCGGCCGCCAGGTGGCCGCCGTGGTCAATTTCCCGCCGCGCCAGATCGGCAAATTCATGTCCGAAGTGCTGACACTGGGCTTTGCCGACGAAGCAGGCGAAGTCGTTCTGTTCGCGCCCGATGTGACAGTGCCGAACGGATCGCGGTTGTTCTGATTGGGAGGAGGGGGAGCGCTTCGTTGGCTTCGGGGTAGTCAGGGAGGATGCGTCGCTTCAGCGGTGCAACACCGGCCATGACACTGGCTGCTTTGCGTCATGGTTCCGGTCGTTGAGCCAATCGCCCCCAAATCTCGAAGGCCACGGCTCTCTCTATTGCGCTACCAGTGCCAGCAGAGTTCCAGGCTTCATCTGTCGCAATGGCGAGGTGCGATTTCGGCCGCCCGTGATATAGGCTCAGGACTCATTACTGGACGTCCTGCAGGGATTTGACCAAAATGGCCCATTGCTGCGTCAAAAAGTCTTGAAATATTGACATATTCCTGCGCCCTTTCTCCTTGCGCTGAGCCATTTTGCTTCAAACCTCAACGGTGCCAGTAATGAGTCCTGAGCCTGGGGAGATGATCCTTTCTTGTCGGCAGGCGACAAATGTCGGACCATGATCCACGCCAGGTGCGCTAGATAGCAAGAGAGTGAATCGGGCAGGGTGGCACGCAATTGATAGAGTTTAGGACAGCGATGTGGTTGATCGTGGCGGCGCTCCACCTCGCTGTGATTGTCCGTGCCATTTTGCGCGAAGGGCGCGAATCCTATGCGCGAGCGGCGTGGTTGTTGCTGCTGATTGCCGTGCCGGTCGTCGGCGTGATCTTGTATCTTCTGTTCGGTGAACCGTGGATTTCGAAAGGCTTTCGGGAGCGTTGGCGCCGCGCCTATGAAGAGCTGCTGCCATTCGCTCCTCGCTCGCCACAGGGTGCCGACACGACCGGCTTTAGCGCTAATCCGTTCCGCACGTTCGAGGCGGCATCCTGCTGGCCGATTTCGTTCGGTAATACGGCGCGTCTTCCGCGCGACTCCGATACTGCGATCGCCATGCTGGTAGAGGATATCGATGCCGCGAGGCAGTCGGTTCACCTGTCTTTCTACATCTGGCTTGGCGACAATAATGGCACGAAGGTCGCGGAGGCCGTGTGTCGCGCCGCCCGCCGAGGGGTGACTTGCCGTATTGCCGCCGACGCAATCGGATCACGTGCCTTGATCCATTCCGAGCGGTGGGCAGCTATGCGCGATGCCGACGCGCAACTTTGCAGTTCGCTTCAGGCGCCGTTGGGGCTGGGCTTTCTCGTGGGGCATCGCACCGATCTGCGTAACCACCGCAAGATCGCTGTCATTGACGGGCGCGTCACTTATTGCGGTAGCCAGAATTGCGCCGATCCGGCGTTTCTCGTCAAGCGACACTTCGCGCCCTGGGTCGACATTCTCGTCCGTTACGAAGGCCCGGTGGCACGTCAGGCGGACATCATCTTCGCCTCGGCATGGGCGGCGGAAACAGGCGAAGATCTGCGGCCAGTCATGGCTGCGGATCCCCCTCAACCCTCAGCCGATGGCTTCCCGGCAATCGCCACCGGAACCGGGCCGCTCTCCCCCGGCGGAACGATGACCGACATGTTCGTTGCCGTACTCGCGGCAGCGCGAGTCAGTGCGACGATCACGACGCCATATTTCGCGCCCGATCCGCCGCTGATCAGCGCGATCATTGCAACAGCGCGACGTGGCGTCGCGGTTCGCATCGTCTTTCCACGTCGGAACGATAACCGGATCGTCGGCGCGATCAGCCGAGCCTATTATCCGGTCCTGGCGAAAGCAGGGGTTCGTATCTTCGAGTATTGCGACGGACTGCTTCATGCAAAGACGATCCTGGTAGACGATGCGCTGGCCTTGATCGGATCTTCGAATATGGATCGCCGCAGTCTGGATCTGAATTTCGAGAACAACATATTGTTCGAGTCGGCCGAGCTTGCCGGTCAGGTGCGCGATCGTCAGAATCGCTGGCTGGGGAACGCCATAGAGATCGACCGGGACGATGCCACCAGCCGGCCGATAGCCCGTCGCTTTGTCGACAATCTGCTGACGATGATCGCTCCGCTATTCTGATCCGCAACCGGCCAGATGCCTGGTTTCGTCCGTAATGCAGGCGATCCTCGCGTGCTTGCTCCAGTTACCGATAACAGTCGACAACTTTAAGATTGAAAGGAAATGACCCTTGTTGCTGCCCCCACTGCCGGCATATCGATTTGTAACATGACTTCTCTATCGATAGCGGCGCAAAAGATCCCGACAGCGAAGGTGGCTTCGGAACCGGCGGGCTGGGTGCTGACCGATCTGACCGATTATTTCAATCCGAGCCATTTTTGGGGCGCGTTTGCGCTCGGGATGATTTTCCTGCTCTTCGGCTTGGCGCTGAGCTGGTCGCTCCGCCGGGCGCTGGTAACATTGATCGATCACGATCCGAAAGAACGGATCGATCGCATGACAGTCGGCTTCATCCAGCATCTGACGACCTTCATCATGTGGGTCATTCTCGCGCTGTTATTCTGCCATGCCGTACCTTCCTTAAACAAGCTGACCACGTCACTCCTTGCCGGGGTCAGTATCGTGTCGGTCGTGATCGGTTTTGCCGCGCAGTCGACGCTCGGCAATCTGGTTTCCGGTATCAGCCTTGTGATCTACAAGCCCTTTCGTCGCGGCGACCGGCTGCAACTGACAACTCCGACCGGGGTCGAGACAGGAATCGTGGAGGATCTGTCACTCGGCTACACCGTGCTGCGGACGTTCGATAACCGGCGCATCGTCCTTTCCAATGGTACGATTGCAAACCAGGTTATGATCAACCTGTCGTCGGTCGATCTCAGAGTCATGCTGTCGATGACAATCTCGATCGGTTATACGTCGGACATCGACAAGGCCCGCGCTATTATCCTCGAACTGGCGCAGGCGCACGGCGATGTGCAGGAAATCGTTGGATGCCCGGTGATCAATCTGGGTGCATCGAGCGTGGATCTCTCGCTTCGCGCCTGGTGCCCGGATGCGGCCACTTCCAAATCGGTCGAATACGATCTGCTCGAACAGATCAAAAATCGCTTCGATCAGGCCGGGATCGAGATACCCTATGCGTACCAGAATGTAGTGCTGAGCGGACAGTTTGCCGATAACGACGGCTGCGCTGACGGTAAGACGCAGTCTCCGCGCTAGGACATAATCCGAAGCGAAATCCGGCTAGCCTAATCCTCCACCAGCGCCACGGCGCGGATCCAGCCGGCGCTGGCGCGTTCGATTTTCACCGGGAAGCAGCTTAGCGTAAATCCGGTCGCGGGCAGGGCGGCGAGGTTGGTCAGCTTTTCGATCTGGTAATAGGGACGGATGCGGCCCGCCTTGTGGCCTTCCCAGATGATCGACGGATCGTGGCTTTCGGCCCAGCGCTTGGCGGTGTGGCTGAACGGTGCGTCCCAGCTCCACGCATCGGTGCCAACCACTTCCACGCCGCGTTCGGTCAGCCACAGGGTCGCTTCAGCACCCAGGCCAACGCCCTGATCGATGAAATTGTCCGTGCCGTACACCGCGCCCGATTGGACTAGTACGATATCGAGCGGTTGCAGGGTGTGGCCGATCCGCGCCAGCTCTGCCTCCACCTCTGCCGCCGAGATGACATGGCCGTGGGGCAGGGCGCTGAAATCCAGCTTCACACCGGGGCGGAAGAACCGGTCGAGCGGGGCCTCGTCGATGCTCGGCGCGGGGCGGGCGCCGCTGTCGGTGGTCGAATGGAAATGCCACGGCGCGTCCATATGGGTGCCGTTGTGGGTGGACAGTGTCAGCTGTTCCACCGCCCAGCCTTCGCCATCGGGCAGGTCGTCTTTCTCCAGACCGGGGAAGAACATGGCGATCTGTTGCCAGGTATCTTCGTGCGTCATGTACGTGACCTGCGGGCGCATCACCTCCGGGTCGGACACGACATCGTTGGTGATCGGGATCGACAGGTCGATAAAGCGGGTCATCGCCCGCTTTCCGCGCCCGCCGGAATATCCTGCATCTGTTTGCCGAGGAACAGCTTGAACAGCACGAAGGCCACCAGCCCAACCGCAGCGCTGGCGACATGGACCAGCCAGAATTGCGGTGTCGGCATCGTCGAATACCACCCGCCGATTGTGCCGACGACATAGTTCGAGGCGAAGAAGGCGAGGTAATAGATCCCGATCACCGTCGCATTCAGCGCGCGCGGCGCCAGCTTGGTGAACAGCGCCAGACTGACCGGCAGGATGTGCGCGAAGCCGATCGAGTTCAGCAAGTGGAACATCAGCGGCCAGAACATCGCCACTTTGCCATCGCCTGCGGTGACTGCGCCCATATAGAGGCAAAGGCCGCCGGAAATGGTGAAGACGCTGCCGATAATCATCTTGCCCAGTTCGTCTGGTTCGCGACCGGTTTTCTTCCCGACGTAGTTCCAGAACCAGGCAACCACGACCAGCATCGAGAACGATACCGCGGCATCGATGGTAATCATCCAGCTGCTGTACATCTGGATGCCCAGCAGGTTCAGCGTGAACTTGGTATCGGCCCACACCAGATAGGCGTTGAAGATTTCCTGATTGGTCAGCAGCGAAACGGCCAGCACCGGCACCAGAATCAGCAATGCGATCAGGCGCGGCCATTCGTGCGGCTGGATTTTCTCGCGCTGGGTTTTTTCCTGCCGCTGCGGCTTGTTATCGGCGGGAAGCCAGGGGCGCGCCTTCAGATAGAGCAGCAGGCCCAGTACCATCACGATGCCTGCGGTGCCGAAACCGTAGTGCCAGCCCACATCCTGCCCCAGAGTGCCCGAAATCAGCGGTGCGGCAATCACGCTTACGTTGATGAAGATATAGAATATCTGGAACGCCATCGCCCGGCGATTGTCGTTCTCGCTGTACAATTCGCCCACCTGGCTGGCGATATTGCCCTTGAACAGCCCGACCCCGACGATCAGCGCCAGCAGAGCGAACAGGAACGCCCCTTCGAACGCCATCAGGAAATGGCCGAGTGACATGATCGCCGCCCCCGCGATCAGCGCGGCGCGGCGACCCAGCCAGCGGTCAGCAATGATCCCGCCGACGATGGGGGTGAGATAGACCAGCGAAGTATAGTCACCGAAAATGCGCGATGCGAGTGGCTGACCGTTGAGGCTGTAGAAATTCTCCACTGCGCCCAGGCCGATCACGTTCACGGCATTTTGCGGCAACAGCAGATACTTGGTCATGTACAGGACCAGCAGCGTCTGCATCGAATAATACGAAAAACGTTCGCACGCCTCGACGAAGCCGAGATATCCCAGCCCCTTGGGGTGGCCGATGAAAGCGCGGTCGTCGCGGACGACTGCCTCCACCGTTTCGGGATCGACTTCGGGTGTGGCTTCGGCTGCGGTCATGGCATCCCCGGCATTACGATTGGTTTCAATCGTATCGAGTTAGCGGGCAATGATCGGTCTGTCAGGCGAAATATCGCTACGCCATGCTATGTGCCAAACTATGCGACGCGCAGTTGTTCATCCAGAAATGCAGCTACATCGTCGAGCGAGACATCGCGTTTGAGCACGGCCTTGCCCACCGCTTCCAGCAAGACGAAGGGCAGGGTGCCAGCGTCCATCTTCTTGTCATGCCGCATATGCGCGGCCAGCTTCTGCCCGTCGCAATCGAGGCCGAGCGTGGACAACGAATGCGGCAGGCCAGCAGTTTTCACCGCCTGTGCCACCAGAGCGGCATCGGCATCCGCGATCATCCCCTGTCGCGCAGAATATCGCGCGGCCAGAACCATGCCCAATGCCACGCCTTCGCCATGCAGCAGGCGATCGGAAAAGCCGGTCTCCGCCTCCAGCGCATGGCCGAAGGTATGGCCGAGATTGAGCAGCGCGCGGCGGCCACTGGTTTCGCGCTCGTCCTCCGCGACAATGCGCGCCTTGGCCGCGACACTCATCGACACGGCGTATTCGAGCGCCTGATCTTCCAGCGAAAGCACGGCAGGCCCGTTGGCGGAGAGCCAGTCGAAAAATGCGCGGTCGCCCAGCACGCCGTATTTCAGCACTTCGGCATAGCCCGCGCGCAATTCGCGCAGCGGCAGGGTGGTGAGTGTGCCGAGATCGGCCAGCACCAGCGAAGGCTGATGAAACGCTCCTACCAGATTCTTGCCTGCACGGGTGTTGATCGCCGTCTTGCCGCCGACAGAGCTGTCGACTTGCGCCAGCAGAGTGGTGGGCAATTGCACGAAGCCGCAGCCGCGTTTGAGTATCGCGCAGGCAAAGCCGGTCAGGTCGCCCACGACCCCGCCGCCAAGCGCGAAGACATGGTCGCCGCGCTCCACCTCTTTATCGAGCAGCCACTCACAGAGCTGAGCCAGCCCGTTCCAGCTTTTGGATCCTTCGCCAGAGGGGACGAGATACCAGGCGACATCGTGCCCCTGTTCCATCAGCGCGGTTTCCAGACGGCGGCCGTGCAGTTCGTGCGCGCGTTCGTCGGCCACCACGCAAACCATCTGTTTGCGGATGAAATTGCGTGCCAGCCGACCTGCGCCTTCCAACAGGTCGCGCCCGACATGGACGTCGTATTCGCGCCCGGAAAGATCGACAGGGATCACAGCCATCGGTCGATTGCCTCGATAATTGCCAGCGCAGTGTCATGGTGCGGCCCGTCGGCGCTGGCGACGCGGATCGGGGCCTGACTATAGAATGGAGCGCGTTCGTCGTGCAGCCGAGAGAGGATTTCTTTCGGGTCGCCATCTTTCAGCAGCGGTCGATTGTCCTTGCGCGCAGTCCGTTGCACCAGCGTGTCGATATCGCAATCGATCCACACCGCGATGCCATTGGCGAGAATCTGTTCACGCGTTTCGTCGTTGACGAACGCGCCGCCGCCGGTGGCGATGACACCGTGATGCTCGTCCATCAGTCGCGCCAGCACTCTGCGCTCGCCATCGCGAAAGTATGCTTCGCCGAACTGTTCGAACATTTCGGGGATGGTCATCGCGGCGGCCTGTTCTATTTCGTGATCGGTATCCACGAAATCGAGCGACAGTATAGTTGCCAGTTTGCGCCCGACAGTCGATTTGCCCACGCCCATCAGTCCGACCAGCACGATCGGGCGCATTATCCGACGAGCGATCGCTTCGATTTCGGACTTGCTCAGGCTAAGGGGTTCGGTGTCCATTGCCGCCTCGCCTATAGATGGGCTAGGGCCGGTGCAACCATCAGCAAATGGGAACAGGTAAGTCGCGCGTGGGAACTGGCGGAAAACGAATGGCACTGATCGCTGGCGCTCTGGCCGGGATTGTCGTGATTTATGCGTGGGTCGATGGCGGTGAAGAACCGTTGCGCCCGATTGTGCAATCTGTCGCTGTGCCGGGGGCCGCATCGTGAAACGTTCGCTGTTGCTTGCAGGCGGTGCCACCGCTCTGGCGCTGATTTCGGCGCTGGCTATGGCGCAGGATGCGCCCGAGTCGCTGCTGCCGCCCGGTTTCGAAGATCCCAGGCCTGCACCAACGCCTGCGCCCAGTGCTCGCCCGGCTTCGCGTCCCACCGCTACGCCGCAACCACCGTCGCGCCCGGCCAATGGTGGCAGCACCCCGTCGGCAACATCCACGCCGATCGTGCAACCCCTGACGCAAGGTTCGACAACAGCCGGGGAGGTGGCCGGGGCATTGCCGACATTCGACGGCAAGCTACCGTCGCTCGAACAACTCGAAGCGATGTCGACCGACGATCTCGATGAAGCGCTGGGTCTGAAGCCCAAGGTCGATATTCCGGCCGCTGCCCGTCGTTCTATGGCAGAAGTGGGCGTTCTTGCGCCCGCTGAAGGAGGACTGCCGACATATTCGCTGGCCAGGCAACCGGTGCAACTCGTTCGCGCGGCATTGGCAGGTACAAAGGGGCCGCTCGTTTCGCGGTGGGGTCATATCCTGCTGCGGCGTGCATTGGCCAGCCGACTGGCAGCGCCGCAAGGGATGGACCCGGCAGAATTCGCGGCGCAGCGGGCGGCGCTGCTCAACCGGATTGGCGAATTCGGTGCCGCACGAGCAGTGGTTCAGGATGTAGATACTGCAAACTGGAACCTCGACCTCACGAATGCCGCAGTCGATGCCTATATCGGCACGGCGGATCTTGTTGGCACATGCCCTGTCGTGCGCCTGAAAAGCGGCCTGCGCGAAGATCCGACCTGGCATATGTTGCAGGCGATCTGCAATTCCTATGCCGGTGAAGCGGCACGGGCGCGTACCGATCTCAATCGTCTGCGTTCCCGCGGGAAGGCGGATCGAATCGATGTTCTGCTGGCGCAGCGGTTTGCTGGCGCCGCGGGACAGCAACGCGCCGCTGTGACTATCGAATGGGACGGGGTGAATGAACTGACCCCGTGGCGTTTCGCGCTGGCAAATGCTGTGGGCGAAGCGATCCCTGAAAAGCTGATGCGGAACCCTGCACCCTATTACTTGCGGGCCACGGCGACGGCACCGATGCTAGGCCTGTCGCAACGGATCGCTGCGGCTGATCTGGCGGGGCGCGAAGGCATTTTGTCGTCGCGGGCGATGATCGATCTCTATTCGCAGCTTCATGCAGAAAGCGGGAACACCGACGATGGTCAGGTCGCTGAGGATGCAGGCACTTTACGCCAGGCCTATGTCGGGATCGACGATGCCGCCCGGATGAACGCCATCCGTACATTGTGGGGTGGCAAAACAGCGAAAGATTATTCGCGCCTCGTGCTCACTGCTTATGCAGCAGCACGTATAGAGCCCAGCACCGATCATACGGGCGATGCCGGAGAACTGATCGCATCGATGCTGTCCGCCGGGCTGGACCGCAATGCGCTGCGCTGGGCCAATGTTGTGGAAGAAGGGAGCGAGGGCTGGGCATTGCTGGCCCTTGCCGCGCCGGAGTATCGCGCCAAAGTCGGGGCCGGTGCTATCGGATCTTTCGCCAGTGATGACGGCAGCAGCGGCCAGCGCCGCGCCAAATTCCTGCTGGCCGGGCTAGCGGGGCTTGGTCGGATGGATCAGGGCGATATCGGTTCGGCAGCCAGCGATCTGGGAGTGAGCCTCACCGCTTCGACCAAATGGACCACGCTGATAGATCGCGCCGCGCAAGTCGATAACAAAGCGCTGGTCGCGCTGCTTGCCGGGGTCGGGATGCAGGGTACGGGGTGGGAACGGATGACGCCGCGCCATCTCTACCACATCGTTTCCGCATTGAACCGCGTTGGGCTGTCGGCAGAAGCACGTATGATCGCGGCGGAGGCTGTCGCGCGGGCCTGATGCAGCCGGAGATAGACGCCTTCCTCGCGATGCTCGCTGCAGAGCGGGGGGCAGCGGCCAATACCATTGCTGCGTATCGTCGCGATCTGGATCAGGCGGCGGAATCGGTGGGCGATCTTGCCACTGCGTCCGGGGAACAACTGGCAACGCTGGCGACAGTATGGAGCGGGCTGGCCCCGGCAACGGTGGCGCGCAAGGCGTCGGCATTGCGCCAGTTCTATGGCTTTCTGGTGGACGAAGGGCTGCGGGCGGACGATCCGAGCAACGCTTTGCCGCGCCCGGCAACCCGCCGTCCATTGCCCAAAATCCTCAGCCACGATCAGGTGGAAGCCCTGCTTTCGCGAGCGGAGATCGAAGCTGAGGGCGATAGCCCGGCAGGCGTGAGGATGCTTGCTTTGCTGGAGTTGCTATACGGTTCCGGCCTCCGCGCGACCGAACTGGTGTCGCTGCCGCTATCTGCTGTGCCGCGCGATGCGCCGTTCCTGACGGTGACGGGGAAGGGCGGGCAGGCGCGGATGGTGCCGGTCAGTCGCCGGGCGCAAGCGGCGCTATCGCGCTGGTTGGCGATGCGGCCGGAGGGGCGTTATCTGTTTGCGTCGCGGGGCGGCAAACATCTCACGCGTGTGCGGCTGTTCCAGTTGCTGAAAGAACTGGCCATCCGGGCAGGGGTGCCGCCGGAGAAAGTCAGTCCGCACGTGTTGCGCCATGCATTTGCGACGCATCTGCTGGAAGGCGGGGCGGACTTGCGGGTGCTGCAAACCTTGCTCGGTCATGCCGATATTGCGACCACGCAGATATACACCCACGTCGATGCAGCACGGCTGGTTGCGCTGGTCAACCAGCGGCACCCGCTTGCGCGCGCGGGCGAAGCCGGTTAGCGCGCTGGCGATGAACGCTTATCTCGATTTCGAAAAGCCTGTCGCTCAACTCGATGCGCGGATCGCCGAATTGCGCGACGCTGCCGGTAGCGACGATGTCGATATTTCCGGCGAACTCGCCCGATTGCAGCGCAAGAGCGAGGAATTGCTCGCCAGCACGTATGCCGCACTCACGCCGTGGCAGAAAACGCAGGTCGCCCGCCATCCCAAACGCCCGCATTTTCGCGATTATGTCGAATATGCATTCGACGAATTCGTGCCTTTGGGTGGCGATCGTCTTTATGGTGACGATCAGGCGATCATGGGCGGACTGGCCAGGCTGGACGGTCGGCGCGTGGTCCTGATCGGTCATGAAAAGGGGCACGATACCGAAAGTCGCATCCGCCATAATTTCGGGATGGGTAAGCCGGAGGGGTATCGCAAGGCGATTCGCCTGATGGAACTGGCGGGGCGGTTCGGGCTGCCGGTGGTCACACTGGTCGATACGTCCGGCGCCTTTCCGGGGATCGAAGCGGAAGAGCGTGGGCAGGCCGAAGCCATCGCCCGTTCGACCGAAGCGTGCCTGACGCTGCCAGTGCCGATGGTAGCGACAATCGTGGGCGAAGGCGGTTCTGGCGGCGCAGTCGCGCTGGCCAGTGCGGAACGTGTGCTGATGCTGGAACACGCGGTTTATTCGGTGATTTCGCCCGAAGGGTGTGCTTCGATCCTGTGGCGCACAGCTGAAAAGGCGCCCGACGCTGCCGAGGCAATGAAAGTGACCGCCCAGAACCTGCAAAAGTTGGGTGTGATCGATCGTATTATCAACGAACCGATTGGCGGTGCACACCGCGCCCCGGAAGAAATGGCCAAAGCACTGGGCAAGGCGATCGGGGAAGAGATCGATGCGCTGTCCGCTATTCCGACCGACGTACTTCGTCGCCAGCGGGAAGAGCGGTTTCTCGCCATCGGCGCTAACTAGGCTCCTTCGGTTTTGTCGGCGCGGGGAACATTACCGCGGTATGAGTGGTTAAGTCGCTCATAGACAATTTCACGCCGGTGGTGGGGCCTGTGCACATGAAGGGGAGCTCTATGTCATTTCGTTCTATCCGCTCGCGGACCGCAGTTGCGGCTGCGTCGCTTTCCGCATTGGCTCTGTCGGGGTGCGCCACGATGGGCGGCCCGATTCCCAGCGCTTCCACTCCGATCACCCAAACGGAAGCGCAGCAGGGGGCTGAAGCCAACAAGGAAATCATTCAGCAGTTTGGCGCGGCGATGAGCGGGCCGCAGGCGCAATATGTCGAGGGCGTAGGGCAGCGGATCGCGGTGCAATCCGGGCTGGCCACCTCGCCCAGTGCGTTCAAAGTTGCGATGCTGAACAGTTCGGTCAACAACGCTTTCGCGATCCCCGGTGGCTATGTTTATACCACCCGCCAACTCGTGACCCTGATGAACAACGAAGCCGAACTGGCGGCCGTTCTGGGGCACGAAGTCGGCCATGTCGCGGCGCGCCATTCGCAGCGACGGCAACAGGCGGCGCAGCAGAACGCGTTGCTAGGCCTGTTGGGGCAGGTTGTCGGCTCGGTCGTTGGCGGCAGCTTCGGCAACCTGATTTCGGAAGGTTCGCAATATACTCAGTTGCTCACGCTCAAGTTCTCGCGTTCGCAAGAGCTGGAGGCCGATTCGCTGGGTCAGAAATATCTGGTGAGCGCGGGTTACGATCCGCACGCGATGGCGACCTTGCTGACTTCTCTCGCGGCGCAGAATGCGCTGGATTCGCAGCTTCAGGGTCGCGGTAACGCAACGGTTCCCGAATGGGCATCGACTCACCCCGATCCGGCCAGTCGCGTTTCGGCGGCGATGCAGCGTGCCGGCACGGCAACCGGCCGTACCGAACGCGACCTGTTTCTGACGCGAGTCGACGGGCTGATGTATGGCGACGATCCGCAGCAAGGCGTGATCGAAGGCAGTAGCTTCATCCAGCCGACGATGCGCCTCAAATTCACTGCCCCAAGCGGCTTCTATATGGTGAATGGCACGCAGGCCGTTTCCATCAACGGGCAGAGCGGGCAGGCGCAGTTTACGCTGGCGCCGTATAGCGGCAATCTCGATACCTATGTGCGTCAGGCCTTTGCGGGTCTGAGCAAGCAACAGCAAATCGCTCCGCCGCAGATCCAGCGCACGACAGTAAATGGCATCCCGGCGGCCTATGGCACCGCGCGGGTGCAATCGAGCAGCGGCGCAGTCGATGTGACGGTGTTCGCTTATCAATTCGCCAACAACCGCGCCTATCACTTCGTGGCGATAACAAAAGCGGGTGGTGCGGGCGTGTTCAACTCGATGTACCAATCGGTCCGCCGTCTCAGCGCCAGCGAAGCGGGCAGCGTGATCCCGCGTCGGATCGACGTGGTTACAGCCGGATCGCGCGATACGGTACAGTCTTTGGCTGCGCGCATGGCCTACACCAATGCTCAGGAACAGCGGTTTCGGGTGCTGAACGGCCTTTCGTCATCTGACCGGATCACGCCGGGGCAGAAAGTGAAAATCGTCGTTCGCGGCAGTTGATCGTTTTTTCGATGGTTTTGAATGCGAAAAGGGCGGCGGGATTTCTCCCGCCGCCCCTTCTCTTTAGCCGGAAAAGCTAGCTTACTTGTTTGCTTCGGTCAGCTTGGTGTTCACCTTGCCGAAGGTCGTGTTCAGGTTCGAACCGATGCTGCCCATGGCAGCCATAGCGGCAACAGCGATCAGAGCGGCGATCAGGCCGTATTCGATTGCGGTGGCGCCTTCTTCGTTGCGAACGATGTTCTTGATGAACTGCATGTGTTGTCTCCTGATTTAGTCTTCGTTACCCAAACCCGCCAAATACCCAAATGAGGCGGGATATTTTCTGGCTACGATCAGAGTGTTTATAATTCTCTAATCTTAGCTAGATATTTAATCGGCATTTGATTCAGCCATCTTGTTGCCGACGTCATTCCACATCGATGTCGTGTTACTTCCAGTGGAACTAAGTGTTCCGACAATGGCAAGAAACATTAGCGATAAAATCAATCCATATTCGACAGCGGTTGCTCCCGCTTCATCCTGGGCAATCCAACGAAGGAATGTGCTCATCGCGTGGCCTCCTTGATCAAATTGCCCCGATACGATTGGCCTTGTGGACCATAGGGCGTTAAAAAAGAGTTTCCGGAGGAGGCGAGACTGGAAAAAAATCCGACATGGATCACGGTCGTGGCTGCGGCCTTGCAGGCAAACGACGGGCGCTGGCTGATGCAGCAGCGTCCTCTTGTAAAGCAGCACGGGGGACTGTGGGAGTTTCCCGGCGGTAAGGTGGAGCACGGCGAAAATCCGCGCGATGCGCTTGTCCGCGAGCTGCACGAAGAGATCGCGCTGGTTCTGCACCCGGGCGATCTGAAGCCCGTGGGATTTGCTGAAAGCGGGGGAAGCGATAACCATCCGGGGATTGTCATCCTGCTTTACAGTGCCACCCGTTGGCAAGGGGAAGCTATCGCACAGGAAGCTGCGGAGCTTGGCTGGTTCGACCGAAGTGAGATGGCAGAGTTGCCCAAACCACCACTGGATGACGCGCTTCTGCAATTTTTGGCCGGTTAAGGGCTTGCCAAGCTCGGATAGCCCCCGTATGTGGCGCCCTCCAAAGCGCGCCAGTAGCTCAGCTGGATAGAGTACCTGACTACGAATCAGGCGGCCGGAGGTTCGAATCCTTCCTGGCGCGCCAACTAAACCCCGCTCCCTCATCAGAGGGACGGGGTTTTGTTTTTTTGGCAGTTTGCTTTTCTGACGGGATCCATCAGCCTGGAGCTAATCTTCAACAAGGCTTAGCGCAGGAACCCTGTCTGAATTTGTCGGTTGATTGCAGGCGACGACGGGTCGCCGGGGCAGCTATCGGATAAATGTCAGATATGGGCGAGGCAGCGACTCATCCGGACACGATCGAGTTCAACGACGATTCGGTCGAGCCGGGCGTCTGGCGCTATGCCCAGGTCGAGCGGGCCAGTCTGATTATCGATGCGGAAGATTATTTTGCATTGATGCAACGGGCGATGCTGAATGCGAAGCATCGCATCTTTCTGGTCGGATGGGATTTCGACACTCGCATCCATCTCACACTGGGCCGCCGCTGGTTTCAAAGGCCGTTTCGTCGTCAGTATCCGCGTCGACTGGGCAGTTTCCTGATGTGGCTGGCGCGCCATCGGGAGGGGCTGGAGATCCGGGTGCTCAAATGGAGCCTCGGTATATTCCGCTTCCTCACCCGGGGATACATGCTGGTCGATATTCTGCGGATGGCCAGTTATCGTGCGATCACGTTCAAATTCGACACGCATCACCCGGTGGCCTGCTCGCATCACCAAAAGATCGCCGTGCTTGATGACAAGCTGGCGGTGTGTGGCGGGATCGACATGACGCAGGAACGCTGGGACACCCGCGAACATCGCGAACACGACCGGCGGCGAATGAAGCCCGGATGGCGCCGCTACGACCCGTGGCACGATGTCACGATGATGTTCGAAGGGGAAGCGGCCGCGGCATTGGCCGCTCTGGCGCGTGCGCGATGGGTGCGGGCGGGTGGCGAGTCCTTTTCTCCTGTCGAGATCCCGAAAGAAAGCTTGTGGCCCAAAGGTTTACCGGTGCAATTCGAGAATGTCGAAATAGGCATCGCCAGAACTCGCGCGGAGTACGATGGCTTACCTGAGGTAACCGAGATCGAAGCGCTGATGTTGTCTCAGATCGCGCGCGCCGAGCGATTTATTTACATGGAGAACCAGTATCTGACATCGCGCAAGATTGCCGATGCACTGGCCGCGCGTCTGAAAGAGGATGACCCACCCGAAATTGTGATCGTTCACCCTGAAACAGCCGAAGGATGGCTGGAACAGCAAGCGATGGATCACGCACGCAACACGATTGCCAGAGCATTGGCCGAGGTGGATCATGCCAGCAGGTTCGGCCTGTTCGTTGCTTATTCTGGCGAGACGCCGATCTATATCCACGCCAAGCTGGCGATATTCGACGATACGATCCTGCGGGTCGGCTCAGCTAACCTCAATAACCGCTCGATGGGTCTGGATTCGGAATGCGATGTATTCATCGACTGTGCCCGGCCCGGCAATGCTCATGCGTGCGATGGCATTGCCGCTTTGCGATATTCGCTGTTGGCCGAACACTGCGGGATGGAAGAAGGTGATGTGCGGCGGGTGCTCGACGAAGACCCTTCGATGCTGAGACTGATTGGCTCTCACGGAAAACGCAATGTGCGCCAGCTGCGGCGTTTTGTTCCGCCCGAAGGCGATATTGTAGCGAAAACCCTGGCTGATTCCGAACTTCTCGACCCCGAAAGGCCGGAGGAAATGTTCGAGCCGTTTGCCAAAGGTGGCCTTTTCCGCAAGGGAAGTCTGGTCGAACGCGCACTGGCGCGGGTGGAAAACAAGAGGAAGTAATAGGGATGAGTAGCATTGTCGGCCCCGACGAAGACGATCCACGGGGCAAGCCGCCCGTTCCGGCCGATGTGCAGGAGGCGATCCGCACATTGATCCGCTGGGCAGGCGACGATCCATCGCGCGAAGGACTGGTCGACACCCCTAAACGCGTGGCGCGCGCGTGGAAGGAATACTGTCAGGGATATGAAGAAAATCCGGCGGTTCACCTGTCGCGGATTTTCGAAGAAGTCGGCGGTTACGATGAAATCGTTCTGCTCAAAGACATCCCGTTCCAAAGCCATTGCGAACATCACATGGCACCGATCATCGGCAAGGCGCATATCGCCTATCTGCCGACCGATCATGTTGTCGGCATTTCGAAACTGGCCCGCGTACTTCATGGCTTTGCCCGGCGCCTGCAGGTGCAGGAACGTCTCACAGCGGAAGTGGCGCAATGTATCTGGGACAACCTCAAGCCACAGGGCGTTGCCGTGGTGATCGAGGCAACCCATGCCTGTATGACAGCGCGCGGTGTGCGGACCCCCGGCGTGACGATGGTGACATCGGAAATGCGCGGGATTTTCCGCGACGATCATCGCAGTCGCGAGGAAGTGCTGAAACTGATGGGGAATTGATAGCAAGCGCACACGATGCGACGCTATCGGCCCGGTTACCAGTAACTCCAAAACAAAAAGAGGCCGGATACCATGACAGTATCCGGCCCCGGATCGACGGTTCCGGCCGTGAAGGCCGGTCAGGCCTTTTAGAGCTGGCCGAGCATGTGTTCCGCGCTGGAAACCGAGAAATCGCCCGGCTCTTCCACATTCAGTTCGGTCACGACACCGTCTTCCACGATCATCGAGAAACGCTGGCCGCGCTTGCCGAGGCCGAAGCCCGAACCATCCATCGTCAGGCCCAGCGCATCGACGAATTCAGCATTGCCGTCTGCCAGCATGGTGATGTCGTCCGAACCGGTGGCCTTGTTCCATGCGCCCATAACGAACGCATCGTTGACAGCGGTGCCGACGATTTCGTCCACGCCCTTGGCCTTCAGCTCTTCCGCCTTTTCGACGAAGCCCGGCAAGTGTTTGGCCGAACAGGTCGGAGTGAACGCGCCCGGTACGGAGAACAGGGCTACTTTCTTGCCGGCGAAATAGTCGCTGCTCTGCACGGCTTCGGGGCCGTTTTCAGTCGCCTTGACCAGTTTCACGTCGGGCAGCTTGTCACCTTTTGCAATCGTCATATTCCGAATCCTTTCGAACCATCTGTGGGTAATCGAATGCCCGATATAGGAGGCGTAAATGGAGGGACAACGACTAGTTCGCTCTGGCGTGTCGTGTCGACGATATAAAGCTATCTTTATATTTGCCTCTGCGGTGGTGAGCGTCTAAGGCGCGCTGCATTGCGGCCTGTGGCGATCGCTGCGCCTGCCGCCCGAAATCTAACGATCACTCCCGAAGGAATCTTTTGTGAGCAACTTCAACGATTACGTCATCAAAGACATTGGCCTTGCCGATTACGGCCGCGCAGAGATCGCGATTGCCGAAACCGAAATGCCGGGCCTGATGGCGCTTCGCGCGGAATATGGCAGTCAGCAGCCGCTGAAAGGGGCGCGGATCACCGGTTCGCTGCATATGACGATCCAGACTGCCGTGCTGATCGAGACTCTGGTGGCGTTGGGGGCAGAGGTCCGCTGGGCCACTTGCAACATCTTCTCGACTCAGGATCATGCCGCAGCCGCTATTGCCGCGCAGGATATCCCCGTGTTTGCGATCAAGGGCGAAAGCCTGGCCGAATACTGGGACTATGTCGGCAAGATTTTCGACTGGGGCGATACCACGGCCAACCTGATCCTCGACGATGGTGGCGATGCGACCATGTTTGCGCTGTGGGGCGCGCGGATCGAAGCGGGCGAGGAACTGCCCGAACCGGCCAATGCCGAAGAAATCGAATTCCAGCGCGCGCTGAAGGCATTTGTTGCGGCAAAGCCGGGCTACCTCACTGAAAGCGTGAAGGCGATCAAGGGCGTATCGGAAGAAACCACTACCGGTGTTCACCGCCTCTACCACCTTGCCAAGCAGGGCAAGCTGCCGTTCCCGGCGATCAATGTGAACGACAGTGTGACCAAGTCGAAGTTCGACAACCTCTATGGCTGCCGTGAATCGCTGGTCGATGCTATCCGCCGTGCGACCGACGTGATGCTGAGCGGCAAGGTCGCCTGCGTCGCGGGTTATGGCGATGTCGGCAAGGGCAGCGCTCAGTCGCTCCGCAACGGTGGTGCGCGCGTGCTGGTGACGGAGATCGATCCGATTTGTGCGCTGCAGGCGGCGATGGAAGGGTATGAAGTCGTCACGATGGAAGATGCCGTGACCCGCGCCGATATCTTCGTCACGACCACTGGCAACGAAGATGTGATCACCGCCGAACACATGAAAGCGATGAAGCCGATGAGCATTGTCGCCAACATCGGCCACTTCGACAGCGAAATTCAGATCAGCGCACTCGACAACTACGAATGGTCCGAACTGAAGCCCGGCACCGATCTGGTGAAGTTCCCCGATGGCAAGGAAATCATCGTTCTGGCGAAGGGCCGTCTGGTGAACCTCTCCTGTGCCACCGGTCACCCCAGTTTTGTCATGAGCTGCTCGTTCACCAATCAGGTGTTGGCGCAGATGGAGCTGTGGTCGAACGCCAATGGCTACAACAACGATGTCTATGTTCTGCCCAAGCATCTGGACGAGAAGGTTGCGGCGCTGCACCTCGACAAACTGGGTGTTAAGCTGACGAAGCTGAGCAAGCAGCAGGCCGATTATATCGGTGTGCCGGTGGAAGGTCCGTTCAAGCCGGAACACTATCGTTACTGATTGCACTTTGCCCCCGGCAGTCTTCGGACTGTCGGGGTCGTATCATCAACGAGTTGCATCGCGCCCGCGTCGCGCATAGCTGGCTGTTATGGAACTCTCGCCTATCGTACTGGTGCTGATCGGTCTGTTGCTGGCCACTTGGACGGCTGCTGCGGCGTGGATGATGCTGGCTGCCAGCGCGCGCGCCCGCGGGGCGGAAACGGCGCGCAAGGCGTCGCGTCGCATGGCCCGCATGATCGACGAAGCACCGGCGATCCCGCTGGTGGTTCGCACCGATGGCCGGATCGAGGGCAGCGAAAGGCTCGCGGGCTGGTTCGGACTGGATAAATTGCCCCGGTTCCTCAGCGAACTGGTGGGCGGGCAGGGCAAGGGCCTGTCGCAGGATCAGGTTATCGCGCTGACCGAGCATGTCCGCCGCGCGCAGAAAACCGCTGCGCCGTTCCGTATGGCGTTGACCGTGCCAGGATCGCAGCGCAGCCTGGCGGTTCGCGGGGCGCTTGCTGACCCGCAAGTGTTTCCCGGAGGCGCCGCGCTGCTGTGGATCTTCGACTTTTCCGAAAGCGAAAACGAACTGGCCCGGTTGCGCGCCGATGCGGCCCGCGCGCGGGGGGACTTTGCTGCACTGGTCGGCCTGATCGAAGCGGCGCCGCTGCCGATGTGGTTCCGTGGACCGGATACCCGGCTCAAGCTGGTCAATGGCGCCTATGTGCGCGCGGTTGGCGGCGAAAGCGCGGAGGCGGTTGTGGCAGGGCAGGTGGAGCTGATCGAACCGGTCGAGGGCCTGACTGCTGCGGAAGTGGCGGCAGAGGCGGCGGAGCAACACCTGCCGGTCGAGCGCGTGGTGGCGACTACGATCGACGGGCAACGTCGGTCGATGCGGGTCAGCGATCTCCCGCTGGGCGAAGAAGGTGTCGCCGGATACGCAGTGGATATCGAAGAAACCGAAGAGCAGGCGCGTGCTTTGCGGGCGTTCCGCGATGCACAGCGCCAGATGCTCGATCAACTCGGTGTCGGGGTGGCGCAGTTCGACGCGGATCATCGCCTGGGATTCGCCAATCAGCCGTTCCGCCGCACATTTGCGATGCGACCGGGCGCGGGCGAGGGGCTTGAATTCGAACGTTTCATGCGCGAATCGCGCGAGGCGGGGCGTACCCCCGAAGTGCGCGATTTCCCGGCGTGGCGGAAAGAACGCATCGAATGGTTCGCTGCCGACGAGGCGATCGAGGAAAACTGGCCGCTGGGCGATGGCACGCATTTGCGGATTGTCGCGCAGCCAATGCCCGACGGATCGCTGGTGCTGATCGCGGAAGACCGCACCGAGCAACTCGCTCTGGCGGCGACGCGCGATACCTTGTTGCGGACGCGGACGGCGACATTCGACAGTCTGTTCGAAGCGCTTGCCGTGTTCGCGCCCGATGGGCACATGCAGTTGTGGAACCGCCGGTTCCCATCCGTTTGGGGCATCGACCCTGACGAACTGGATGGACATCCCACCGCCGAACAGCTTGTCGCGCTGATTGCGCCCAATCTCGACAATCCGAAGCAGGCACAGGGCATTGGCGAAGTCGTGCGGGGGGCGACGCTCGATCGCAAGCAGACCGGCGGCCGTGTCGCACTGGCCGACGGGCGCACTCTGGAAGTGGCCGGTGTGCCGCTGCCCGATGGCAATGGCTTGCTGACAGTGCTCGACATTACGGATTCGCAGATGGCCGAAGATGCCTTGCGTCAGCGCAACAAGGCACTGGAGGCGGCGGACGAAGTGAAAACCCGCTTCCTCGCTAATATGAGCTACGAATTCCGCACGCCGTTGACTTCTATCGGCGGGTTTGCCGAACTGCTCGAATCCGGGGCGGCGGGCGAACTGACCGATCAAGGGCGCGAATATGTCGCGGCGATTATCGAATCCGTCCAGCGTCTGACCGTACAAGTCGAAAACGTGCTCGACCTGTCGCAGAGCGAGGCGGGTCTGCTGCCGATCAGCAAGCAGCGCATCGACCTGCTGCCGTTCGTCACCAAAGTGGTGCGCGATCGGGAAGCGGCGATTGTCGATGGCGGATTGAGCCTCGATTTGCGCGGCGGTGCCAGCGCGAAGATTTCAGCGGACGAAAGGCAGCTTGGTCGTGCCATTGGCCAGTTGCTCGATAATGCCATTTCCGCGACGCCGAAGGGCGGGAAGATTCTGGTGGATCTGTCGCGCCGCAAGGATGGTGTGCGGATCGTGGTGTCGGACAACGGCCGCGGGATGACTCGTGCAGAGCTTTCACGAGCGCTGGACGGGCTGCAATCGGATGCCGATGGCAATCTTGAGCGGCGCCAGGGCCTCGGCATTCCGCTGACTCGTCAGCTGGTGGAGGCGCATGGCGGCACATTGGATATCGTGTCGCGTAGAGGCGAGGGGACAACCGCCTCGATCTTCATTCCGTGATCGTCGATCTGCCTGACCTTGCGGCAATGGATGCATTCGGGGCGCGGATCGCTGCTGCGCTTCGTCCCGGCGATGTTGTGGCACTGTCAGGCGGGCTGGGTGCGGGGAAAACCACTTTGTCGCGTAGTGTGATCGCGGCGCTGGGTCATCCGGGCGAGGTGCCGTCGCCGACCTTCACGATAATCGAAACCTACGATTCGCTTTCGCCTCCGCTGATACATGCCGATTTCTACCGCCTCGAACATCCTTCGGAAATCGATGAGATCGGGCTGGACGACTATCGCGAAGGGGCGGCACTGCTGGCCGAATGGCCCGAAAACGCTGGCGGATTTGCTCATGAGGCCGCTTGCCTGTCGATAACCCTCGAAATTGCGGGCGGAGGGCGAAGGGCGATTGTCTTGCCCGGCGACTCTTGGCTAGGGCGAGAACCATGAGCGGACTGCCCGATGGGATTCACACCTTTCTGAAACAGGCGGGATGGGGCGATGCCACTATCGCACCAATTCCTGGCGATGCGTCGTTCCGGCGATACTTTCGCATTTGCGATGGCGCGCGGCACGCGATGCTGATGCACGCACCGCCCCCGCACGAAGATCCGCAACCGTTTCTGGACGTGGCCGAATGGCTTACTGCCAATTCGATGCGGGCGCCGGGGATCATCGCATCCGATGCGCCCGCGGGTTGGGTCTTGCTCGAAGATTTCGGGGACGACCGGATGCGGGACTGGCTCGATGTTCATCCCGATGGCGAACAGCGCGCCTATGCGATAGCGGTCGACACGCTCACACAGCTCCACGCTCTCCCGCCGGGACCGTTCTCTCCATACGATATGGATGCATATCTGACGGAAACGGCGCTTTTCACCGAGTGGTATTGTCCGGCTATGGGGCTTGATGTCGATCAGGATGGCTACCTCGCTGCCTGGCGCGAAGTGTTGACCCCGATGCTGGAGCGTCAGACGCCGGGCGTGACCGTTCTGCGGGACTATCACGCAGAAAACATCATGTTACTCGATCCGGAAGGATCGGGGGAACAGGGCCTGATCGATTTTCAGGATGCTCTTGTCGGGCACCCGGCATACGATCTTGTTTCGTTACTGCAGGATGCACGCCGCGATGTCAGTCGTGAGCTTGAGGCGGCGATGCTCGATCATTATCGCCAGACGGTGTCGGCGGGCGCGCATTTCGATGCCGATTATGCGCGGCTCGGCGCACAGCGGAATGCCAAGATCGTGGGCATTTTCGCCCGCCTGTGGAAACGCGACGGCAAGCCGCGCTATCTCGCCTATGTCCCGCGTGTATGGGAAGCGATGGAGCGTGATCTCGAACATCCCGCGCTCGCCCCGGTTGCCGCATGGTTCGACAGCAATATTCCGCGCAATATCCGCGATGATTTCGGTGGGGAACTGATGTGAGCGCGCTTGCCTCCGACACAGCGATGGTCATGGCGGCGGGCCTCGGTAAACGGATGCGCCCCCTCACTGCTACACAACCCAAGCCGATGGTGCGCGTCGCGGGTAAGGCGCTGATCGATCACACGCTGGATCGACTGGCGGAGGCGGGTGTGGCCAAGGCTGTTGTCAACGTCCACTATCTTGCCGATCCGCTGGAAGCGCATATCAAGGAACGCGCTGCGCCCAAGGTGACGATATCGGACGAACGCGATCTGTTGCTGGAAACCGGCGGGGGAATGCTGAAGGCATACAGGGCCGGGCTGCTGCCCGATCCGTTTTTCTGTCTCAACGCGGATAACATCTGGCTCGACGGACCGCGCAACGCGTTTGTCGAAATGACCGAGCTGTGGAAGCCGGACGAAATGGATGCCCTGTTGCTGGTGGTGCCGCATGCGCGGGCTGCCAATTTCACCGGGCTTGGCGATTTTCACATGGATCCGTGCGGTCGGCTCAGCCGCAGGCGGGCAGGACGGATTGCTCCGTTTATCTACACGGGCATCCAGATCGTGAGCCACCGCCTGCTGCGTGACGCGCCGGAAGGGCGGTTCGGCACAATGGTTCTGTGGGAACGCGCAATCGCGGAAGGCCGCCTGTTCGGTGCGACATTTACGGGACAATGGTTTGAGGTGGGAACGCCGCAGGCCATCCGGCCGACAGAGGCGGTGCTGACGGGTGCCTGAGCGCATCCATCCGCAGGTTTATTCGATTGCCGCACACCGCGGTTTTGCCGATGCTCTCGTTGCCGGACTGATCCCGCGATACAGCGATTCGGAGCTGGGCCTTGCCCGGCTGACGTTGCTGCTCCCGTCCACTCGCGCGATCCGCACTGTGCAGGAGGCATTCGTGCGGGCGTCGGGTGGCGGGATGCTGATGCCGCGCATGGCGGTGGTGGGCGATCTCGATCTGGACGAGACGCTGGGCGTTTTGCTCGATCCGCTGGGCGCTGCCGATATTCCGCCAGCGGTGGACCCCACGCGGCGATGGTTGCGACTTGCGGAAATACTCCGCGCCGAAATGGGCGACGATGCCCCGCGCGGTTCGGCGCTGTTGCGACTGGCCAGCGAATTCGCCGCGACGATGGACCGTTTGCTGGTGGAGGACATCGGCCCGCAGGAACTGCTGGAAGAGCGGGTGATGGGCGTGGTGGGCGATCTGGCAGAGCATTGGCAGCGGGCGGTTCATCGCTTTGCGCGGGTACAGGCGATCTGGCTGGCGGAACTGGCCGCCACAGGCACGATCGACGCTGCTGCGCGGCGCAACCGTCTGTTCGATCACGCAGCGACCCAATGGCGGAACAACCCGCCCGCTACACCGATTGTCGCCGCTGGCGTGACCAGCGCGGCGCCTGCGCTGGCGCGATTGCTGCGGGTGGTATCCGAATTGCCGCTGGGGGCGGTGATCCTGCCGGACCTCGACTTGTCGATGCCGCAAGATGTGTGGGGCGAACTGGGCGCGGCGGGTGCCTGCGTCAATCCCGGCGATCCGCCGTTCAGCGAAGGCGACGCGGTGACCCATCCGCAATACCATCTCAAGCTGTTGCTTAACCGGATGGGCATAAACCGGGCGGAGGTCCAGCAGTGGCATCGCAAGGGCGTCGCCGCAGCTCCGCCAGAGCGCACCCATGCGATATCCAGCCTGTTCCTGCCGCCACAGGCGAGTAAGATCTGGGTTGACCTGTCAGCGGAGAAACGCCGCCTCTCGGGTGTGCGGGTAATGGAAACGGCCAACCCTGAGGAAGAGGCGCAGGCCATCGCCTTGCTGATCCGCGAAGCGGTTTCGGTGCCCGAACGTCGAGTGGCGCTGGTCACACCGGACAGGCCGCTGGCACGGCGCGTTGTCCAGCATCTCAGGCGCTGGAACCTCGAAGCGGACGACACCGCGGGACGGCCGCTGACGCTGACCGCCGCAGGCAGAGTGCTCCTTCAACTGGCCGATATCGCAGCTCAGCGGGCCGCTCCGGTTTCGCTGATTGCGGCTCTGGCCAACCCTCTGGTTCGATATGGCGAAGGGCGTGGCGAATGGCTTCGCCATCTGCGTGCTCTGGATGAGCAGTTGCGGGGCCCGCGCCCGACACCTGGTCTGACACCCGTTGCTGATATTGCCGATGAAGCGAAGGTTGCCGATTGGTGGGCAGAAGTCTCCCCGATCCTCGCGCCGCTATGCCAGGATGGCAGCTTGCCGCTTGCCGAATGGCTGAACCGTCTGGCCGCTGCAGGGGAAGCGCTGTGCGGCGATGCATTGTGGAGCCGCGAGGATGGGCGCGCGCTGGCGCAGTTCGTGGAAGATCTGCGGCTCCATGCGCGCGATGTCGGCACTGTGCTGGAGGCGGACGAGCTTCATGCCGCGCTCAGCGATGCGATGGAAGGCAACTCGGTCCGTCCTCCTTATGGCGGGCATCCGCGCGTGGCGATTTACGGTCTGATCGAATCCCGCATGGCGCGCGCCGATCTGGTTATCTGTGCCGGGTTGAACGAAGGCACCTGGCCCGCACGGCCCGCAACCGATCCTTTGCTGGCCCCGGCGGTGTTGCGGGCGCTTGGCGTGCCGGGGGCGGATTTCCGCATTGGGCTGGCGGCGCACGATCTGGCTGCGGCACTGGGTGCGCCCGATGTCGTGCTCAGCCGCGCGCGGCGCGATGAAGGCGGCCCGGCGATTGCCTCACGCTTCCTTCTGCGGGTGCAGGCGCTGCTGGGCGATTTGCTTGATCGCCATGTAGAAACGGAGGCGGTTCAGCTCGCGCGCGCTCTGGACGATGCGCCCTCCGCGCTGCCATATCCGCAGCCGGAGCCAAGGCCCGATGCACAGCAGCGCAAAGTGGCGCTCAGTGTCACCGGGCTCGATCGGCTGCGCGCCGACCCCTATCAATTCTATGCCGGTTCGATCCTCCGGCTGGACGAGATGGACGCGCTCGATGCCGATCCCGGTCCGGCGTGGCAGGGGGAACTCGCGCACAAGATATTGGAAGTGTGGCACAAGACCGGTCGCCCGATTGCTGACATCGCAGAAGAGCAACTGGCGCAAATGCATGCTCACCCGTTGACCCGTGCGCTGTGGCGGCCGCGTTTGCTGAAGGCTCTGGAATGGGTCGAAGGGCAAATCGCCGCCGATCCGGTCCGGATACCCACTCTGTTCGAAGAGTGGGGCAGCATGGAATGGAACGGAGTGACCATTCGGGGCCGGATCGACCGGCTCGATCGTCTGGAAGACGGCAGCTACGCAGTCGTCGATTACAAGACCGGTCGCCCGCCCAGCGGCGCACAGGTGGAGGCAGGTTATGCTCTTCAGCTTGGCACACTGGGGCTGATGGTGGAAAATGGCGGTTTCGCGAAGGCCATCGGCAAGGCCACTCGGTTTGAATACTGGTCGCTGGGGCGCAGTGACAAGAGCGAAACCGGGTTCGGATATGTGACCACGCCGATCAGAGAAGGGGCCAAGCGCAGCGGGATCGCCGCCGACGCGTTTCTGCCGAAGGCGCGCGAATATCTCGACGATGCCCTGAACCGCTGGATATTGGGGGACGAGCCATTCACCGCGCGGCTGAATCCCGATGCCCCCGGCTATGCGACATATGACCAGCTCATGCGGCTCGATGAATGGATGGGGCGCGAACAATGAGCGGGAGAGTTTTTCCGTTACAAGACAATCAGGCGCTGGCGGTGGAGCCGGAGGACAGCGTTTGGCTGTCTGCATCGGCAGGTACTGGCAAGACACAGGTTCTCTCTGCCCGTGTGCTGCGGCTGTTGCTGCGCGAAGGGGTGAAGCCTTCGGAAATTCTTTGCCTTACTTTCACCAAGGCAGGTGCCGCGGAAATGGCAGAGCGGGTCAACGCCGTGCTGGCGCAATGGGTGCGGATGAGGTCCGAAGCGCTGGCGAAAGACCTGCGGGCAATCGGAGCACCGTTCGATCCCGATACGCAGGCACGGGCGCGTACGCTGTTTGCCAGTGTGCTCGATTGTCCGGGCGGTGGCTTGCGGATCGATACGATCCATGCGTTTTCGCAATGGTTGCTGGCGGCCTTTCCCGAAGAGGCCGGGCTGGTCCCCGGCACCCGACCGATGGAAGATCGCGACCGCGATGTTCTGGCGCACGAAGTGCTGGCTGAAATGGTCGCGGATGCCGAAACGAGCGGGGATGATGCCGTCATCGCGCCGCTCGCGATGCTTTCGCTGCGGATGGGGGCGGATGGTGTACGGGAATGGCTGATGCGGTGCGCCGAATCGCGCGAGGTGTGGTTCGGGCCAGGTGGCTGGCAACCGCCGATGCGCGGGCGCGTGGCTCGTTTGCTTGGCCTTGATAGCGATGCGGATGAAAGCAGTGCTGCGGAACTGTGCGCCGACGATGCGTTCGATGTGGCAGCGCTTCGCCAGATGCTGTCCGCCAATCAGGCTTGGGGCACCGCGACTGCGGAAAAATCGATTGCGGCGATTGCCGATTTTCTCGGTTCGCATGGGATGGAGCGGCTTGCCGCGCTGGAGGCGATGCAGGCCGCGCTGTTCACGCAGAAAGGCGATCCGCGCTCGCTCAAAAGTCTGGAGAAGCAGGATGCCGGCTATGCCGATGCGGCCAGCGCGGTTGCCGCATCGATTCAGCGGGTGGTGGACCTGCGGATATTGCTTGCTCTGGCAGAGTGGTTGACCCCGGCGCTGGAAATCGGCCGTCGGTTCGCGCTGGCATGGGAAGATGCCAAGTCGCGGGAAGGGCTGATCGATTTCGACGATCAGATCCGTCGTGCCGCTGCGCTGTTGCGCGACGCGGAAATGGCGGACTGGATTCGCTATAAACTCGACCGCCGTTTCGATCACATCCTCGTCGATGAAGCGCAGGATACCAACGAAGCGCAATGGTCGATCATCCGCGCACTGACCGGCGACTTTTTCGCTGGCGAAGGGCAACACGACGGAGAGCTGCGAACGATATTCGTTGTCGGTGATTACAAGCAGGCCATTTTCCGCTTTCAGGGCACGAGCCCGGAAAATTTTGCCATCGCCCGCGATCATTACGCACAATTGATGGACGATCTGGCGGGGGTATCCCCCTCTGCCCGAAGACTGCGCGATCTCGATCTCGGGCGCAGCTATCGCACGGCGCAGCCTGTGCTGGACGTGGTCGACGCAGCGATTGCAGCCATCGGCGCGGATAAATTTGGCCTCAAATCTCCGCCAGCGCCGCATAAGGGAGACGATCTGCCGGGGCAGGCCACTTTATGGCACCCGATCAGCGCTCATGAGTCAGATGATGAGGAAGAGGACGGGCCGGAAGAATGGCTGTCCGAACCCGAGCGGGCGATGGCCAATCGCATTGCCGATCAGGTCAGACAATGGCTCGACACCGGTTATCCTTTGGCCAAGCACAGCCGCAATGCCGAGCCGGGCGACATCATGATATTGGTGCGACGGCGGCGGGAACTGGCCGGTTTGATTGTCGCTCGCCTTCATGCTGCGGGGGTTCCGGTCGCCGGGGTGGATCGGTTGCGTCTGGGCGCGCCGCTGGCGGTGAAGGACTTGCTCGCCGCATTGCGCTTCGCCGCGCAGCCGCGCGACGATTTGAGCCTTGCGAACTTGCTGGTTTCTCCGCTGATCGGGTGGAGCCAGCAGGACTTGCTCGATTATGGGTGGCGCGAAAAAGACGTGCGGCTGTGGGATCATATCCGCAAGGGTGACGATCCCCGTCAGCAGGAAACGGCCGAACGCCTGCGCGATTTGTTGAGAAGGGCGGATTTCGAACCGCCGCAGGCTCTGTTGCACTGGATGCTGGTGGGTCCGTGGCAGGGGCGGCGGGCGCTGGTTGCGCGGCTGGGGCGCGAGGCGAACGATCCGATCGACGAATTGCTCAATGCGGCGAATGCCTACGCCTCCGCTCACACCCCAAGTATAACCGGGTTCATCGACTGGTTCGATGCAGGCGAGGGCGAGCTGAAGCGAGAGGCCGATGGTGGCGGCGGGCTGGTGCGGGTGATGACCGTGCATGGCAGCAAGGGCTTGCAGGCACCCATCGTCATCCTGGCTGATGCGACCGGCAATCCCGACAGTTCGCGCGTGCGGGGGCTGGAACTGGCAGAGGAGCTGTCTGGCGATGATGGGCCTAGCATCCCTTTGCCAAATTTGCGGAAGGAAGAGAAGGCGGGCCGCATCGCTGCGGCCGAGGCCGAAGTTGCCGATGCGGAGCGCGAGGAGCACTGGCGATTGCTCTATGTCGCGATGACCCGTGCCGAAGAGGCGCTGTTTATCGGTGGGGCGCTAGGCAAGCGGGAACGCGAACCGGCGGCGGATTCGTGGTACGCCCGACTTGCGCCGTTGTTCGATGGAGACGATCTCACCGATCCGATCTGGGGGGCGCGCAGAGAGCTTGGGCACCGGGCGGAACCGATTGCCGAAGTGGCGAAACCGGATCGGGCCGCGCCGGTTGCTTTGCCAGACTGGGCGACCGCACCGATTGGCCCCGAACCACGCCCGCCGCGCCCGTTGGCACCCTCCTCTGCGGGTGGAGAGCTGGGGGCCGATCCGCCGCTGCCCGCCGAAGTGGCCCAAGTGGCTGCGCGGCGCGGGGTGCTGATCCACCGCTTGCTGGAAAGGCTGCCCGATATTGCGATCGATGATCGCAGTACGGCGGCACATAGCTGGCTTGAGAGACAGGCGCGCGACTTGACCGATGTCGAGCGGGCCGAAATCGTCGATGCCGCTCTGGCGGTGCTCCGAACACCTGAATTCGCAGAGATTTTTGGTCCGGATGCGCTGGCTGAAGTTCCTTTGGCAGCAGCGGTCGATGGGCAAGTGATCGCAGGCACGGCCGACAGGTTGTTGGTGGAGCCAGGCAGGATCACCGTCGTCGATTTCAAAACCGCCCGCCGTCCGCCTGCGTCACTGGACGGTGTGCCGGAAGCAACCCTGCGCCAGATGGCTGCCTATGCCGCCGCGCTGGAGACAATATATCCCGGCCGGGAGATTGTATGCGCGGTCCTTTATACGCAGACCCCGCAACTGATCGCCATTCCCGTTGAAATGCTTGCTTCCCGCAAGAGTGCCTTGTCGATCAAGTCGGAAAGCTTTGCCCCAACGGGCATTGAGTAAACCGACATCGCGCCTAAATTGGCAGCAACCGATCATTTCAGGAGACTTCTCATGGCCACCATCGCCGTTACCGACGCCAGCTTCCAGTCCGACGTGCTCGAATCCGACAAGCCCGTACTGGTCGATTTCTGGGCTGACTGGTGCGGCCCGTGCAAGATGATCGCCCCGGCGCTGGAAGAAATTTCCGAAGAACTGGCTGACAAAGTGACCATCGCCAAGATGGACATCATGGAAAACACCGGCATTCCCGGCCAGATTGGCGTTCAGTCGATTCCTCTGATGGTGCTTTTCAAGAACGGCAAGCCAGTGGCTCAGAAGCTTGGCGCGGCTCCCAAGGGGCAGCTCAAGGGCTGGCTGGAAGGCGAACTCTAACTGCTGCTGCCGGGCACATAGCCCGATTGGTCGAGCCGCTCTACGAACGCATCCCATAATGCGGGCGTGGCGGCTGCGATCATTCCCTTGCGCTGAGTATCAACGCGATAGGGCGAACCGTCCTGCCGGGCGCAGCGACCGCCCGCTTCGTTGAGAAACAGGCAACCTGCTGCGTGATCCCAGGGAAGGGTGCGTTCGTAGATTGCGATATCGTGTGCGCCGAGGGTGGTGAGGGGGTACTGCTCCGCCGCGCAGCCTAGAGCGGCAACCAGCGTATAATGCGGTGCGATCTCGCGTTCGAACAAAGCACGTTGTTCTGCGGTCATAAATCCGGTCATCGCCGCAAGTGTCGGCGGGGTCTGGTTGCTAGCACGTGCGGTAATTCGCTCGGCATTTATGTAGGCCCCATCTCCCCTGCGTGCGCGGCAAAGCCGGTCGCGCTGCGGGTCGTAGATCCATCCGGCGATGGCTTCACCGCCATCGGCCAGTGCGATCATAATGCCGAAATGGCCGTCTCCGCGTGCGAAATTGCCTGTGCCGTCGATCGGGTCGATAATCCAGCACGCGCTGGAGAGGTGGTCAGCAATGGTCGGGTCTGCGTGCACTGCTTCTTCCCCGACGACCTCGACGCCCGGAGCAAGGCGCGTGAGCGCCTCGGCCAGAAATTGCTCCACCTCCTTGTCGACGACGGTGACGAAATCTCCTTTCGCCTTCTCCTCAATTTCGCCTTCAGCGAGATTGCGCCAGCGTGGCATGATTGCGTTTTCTGCGGCAAAGCGCAGGAGCGATAGGATTTCGTCGTCGAGGGCGCTCATTGGAAACGAACCTTACGACCGATAGTCGGCGTTGATTGAGATGTACCCGTGGGTGAGGTCGCAGGTCCAGACAGTTGCCTGTCCATCGCCAAGTCCCAGGTCGACCTCGATGGAAATATCCTTTCCTCTCAGATGTTCGGCGACAGGCGTTTCGTCGTAATTCGCCAGTGGCAGCCCTTCTCTGGCGGCCCACACTCCACCAAAACCAATGGAGAGCTTGTCCCGATCGGCCGGCTCGCCGGCTTTGCCGACGGCCATAACAACGCGGCCCCAGTTGGCATCTTCTCCGGCAATCGCTGTCTTGACCAAGGGCGAGTTAGCGATGGCGAGACCCACCCGGCGCGCGCTCTCGTCCGAGACGGCGCCGCTTACCGATACAGCGATGAATTTCTGCGCGCCTTCCCCATCGCGCACAACCAGATGCGATAGCTTGCGGCAGACATCGTTCAGCGCGGCAGCGAACGCATCCGCGCCTGCATCGTCGAACGAACGTAACGGCGCATTGCCTGCCTTGCCGGTGGCGAAGGCAAGCACGGTGTCGCTGGTCGACGTATCGGAATCGACGGTGATGCAATTAAAGCTCGTATCGCTAGAAGCGCTTAGCAAGTCCTGCAGGAAAATGGAATCGACAGCAGCATCGGTGAAAATATAGCCGAGCATCGTCGCCATATCGGGTGCGATCATCCCGCTGCCTTTGATAATTCCGACGAGATTGACCTTCGTATCACCGATCATCGCACTGGCGACTGCACCTTTGGTGAAAGTGTCGGTCGTGCCGATCGCGTTTGCCGCATCTTCCCATGAACATTCGGGAGCGGTGAAGGCGTTGGCCACTCCTTCGCGGGCCTTGTCTTTCGGCAATGGCACACCGATGACTCCGGTGGAGGAGACAAACACGTCTTCCGGCGCACAGCCGAGGTGTTCGGCAACTTGCGTCATAATCTGCTCCACCGCTTCGCGCCCACGGTATCCGGTGAAGGCATTGGAATTGCCTGCGTTTACTACCAGTGCGCGCGCGTTCCCCGTTTTTACATTCTGCCGTCCGAGCTCGACTTCGCTTGAACAGCAGACATTGCGGGTAAACACGCCTGCCACCGATGTGCCTTCGCTCAGTTCGATGTAAGTCAGGTCGCAGCGGCCCCAGTCCTTGTACCCGGCACGGGTCACCCGTGGTGTCACGCCTGCGATTTGCGGTGCATCGGGAAAGGGCCGGGCGAGAGGGGAGCGTTCGATGTCCATGCGTGGGCGCTTAGGCTGCGATAGTGCGTTGGTAAATCCGCTTTTCAGACTAGATGCCGTCTGCGCGAGGTGGACTAATTAACTCCATAGCCCTATCTAGCGCGTCGCAATGTTGAGCCGCCTTCTTGCTGCCCTCGCGCTGGTTACCGGGCTCGCCGCTTTTGGCGCGCCTGTGGAAGCGCGCGCTCTGGCCGCTGCGAGCCAACAGATCGAAGCGAGCGCCAGCGAGGCGCAAGTGGCGCAAGCGGCCGTTTGTGCCGACTATGCGCCGCGCAGCGTCAGCGCCGATTGTGCAGCGAGCGCGCCAACACCGATTGCTGACGCGGCTCTGCGTCCGATGGCGCCGACCGTGCGGATCCGCATCGACCGCGCGCACGAATAGCACCCGGCTTTCAGTCAATTTCTCATTTTCTTCCGCCAGCTATGAACTGGGCGGAATTTCCCGTTACAGGTCCGTGTGTGGGCCAACCAGATTCCAGGATGCAACGCCCATGTTCCAGTCAATTGCCAAGGCCGTGTTTGGCTCTGCCAACGATCGTTACGTTAAATCGCTCGATAAAATTGTCGCCAAGATCAACGCTCTTGAAGAGCAGATCAAAGCGCTATCCGATGATGAGCTGAAAGCGCAAACGCAGAAGTTTCGCGATCAGTTGGCAGCGGGATCGACACTCGACGATATTCTACCCGAAGCATTTGCCACGGTGCGAGAGGCATCGGTGCGCGTTCTGGGAATGCGCCACTTCGATGTGCAGATGATCGGCGGTATCGTGCTGCATCGCGGTGAAATCGCGGAAATGCGTACCGGCGAAGGTAAGACGCTGGTCGCGACGCTGGCCACCTACCTCAATGCGATTGAGGGCAAGGGTGTCCATGTCGTCACCGTCAACGACTACCTCGCTGCACGTGACGCGGAATGGATGGGGCGGCTGCATCAGTGGCTGGGCCTGACTATCGGCGTGATCGTTCCGAACCTTAGCGAGCATGAACGGCGCGATGCCTATGCGGCAGATATCACGTACGGTACGAACAACGAATTCGGCTTCGATTACCTGCGTGACAATATGAAGCACGAGCGCGGCCAGATGGTGCAGCGCCCGTTCAACTTTGCAATTGTCGACGAAGTGGACTCGATCCTGATCGACGAGGCGCGGACCCCGCTGATTATCTCCGGCCCGACCGAGGATAAGACCGATCTGTACATCACGATCGACGGAATCGTGAAGCAGATCGATGAAAGCTTCTATGAAGCGGACGAGAAAACGAAGGGTATCACCTGGACTGAAGAGGGCATCGATAAAATTGAGCAACTGCTCTCCGATGCAGAGCTGCTGGAAACGCCCAACCTCTATGACGTCGAAAATACGCAGGTAGTCCATCATCTCGATCAGGCGCTGCGTGCTAACATTATGTACAAGCGCGATATCGATTACATCGTGAAGGACGACAAGGTCGTTATCATCGACGAATTCACCGGGCGTATGATGGATGGCCGCCGCTGGTCGAACGGGCTGCATCAGGCCGTCGAAGCCAAGGAAGGCGTCAAGATCGAGCCGGAAAACCAGACAATGGCCTCGATCACGTTCCAGAACTATTTCCGTATGTATCCCAAGCTTTCCGGCATGACCGGGACTGCTGCAACCGAAGCGGCGGAATTCTGGGACATCTACAAGATGAACGTGGTCGAGATCCCGACCAACCTGCCGGTCCAGAGGATCGACGAGGAGGACGAGTTCTACAAGAACACGCAAGACAAGTTCAAAGCCATCGCCAAGGCGATCCGTGAAAAGCACGAGATTGGCCAGCCGGTTCTGGTCGGCACAGTCTCCATCGAAAAGAGCGAACTGCTCAGCGACTTCCTCGATAAGGAAGGCGTGAAGCACTCGATCCTCAATGCGCGTTTCCACGAACGGGAAGCGCATATCGTGGCGCAGGCCGGTCGATTGGGCGCAGTAACCATCGCCACCAACATGGCAGGGCGTGGCACTGATATTCAGCTGGGCGGTAACGTCGATTTCCGTATTGAAGACGAACTGTCCGACATGCCCGAGGGGCCCGAACGCGATGCAGCGATCAAGCGGATCGAAGAAGAAGTCGCGGCGGAAAAGGCCAAAGTGAAGGAAGCGGGCGGCCTGTTCGTGCTCGCTACCGAACGTCATGAAAGCCGCCGCATCGATAACCAGTTGCGCGGTCGTTCCGGCCGTCAGGGCGACCCGGGCCTGTCACGGTTCTACCTCTGTCTGGAAGACGACCTTCTTCGTATCTTCGGGCCTGATACCCTGTTTGCCCGGATGATGAATTCGAACCTCGAAGATGGTGAAGCTATCGGCTCCAAGTGGCTCTCCAAGGCAATCGAGACCGCGCAGAAGAAGGTTGAGGCGCGTAACTACGACATTCGCAAGCAGGTCGTCGAATACGATGACGTGATGAACGATCAGCGCAAAGTGATCTACGAACAGCGCGCTGAAATCATGGATAGCGAGACGGTGAGCGATGTAGTCGTCGACATGCGGCACGACACCGTGAACACGATTGTCGGAGAAGCTTGCCCTCCCGGATCTTATCCCGAACAATGGAATGTTACCGGTTTGAAGGAACGGGTCGAAGAAGTGCTCGGCCTGACCCCGCCGATCGACGATTGGTTGCAGGAAGACCATGTCGAGCCCGAAATGCTCGAAGAGCGTCTCGTGCAGATGTCCGATGAAGTGATGGACGGCAAGATTGCCGAAATCGAACCGGATGCCTGGCAGCGACTGGAAAAACAAATCCTGCTCGAACGGCTCGACCACCACTGGAAAGAACACCTCGCGACACTCGACGCATTGCGCCAGGTGATCTTCCTTCGCGCCTATGCTCAGAAGCAGCCGATCAACGAGTACAAGCAAGAGGCATTCGCGCTGTTCGAACGCCTGCTGGATACCTTGCGCGAAGATATTACTTCGATCCTGATGCGGAGCGAATTCCGCTTCACTCCGCCGCCGATGGATACACTGCCCGATCTTCCCGATTTCCTGACCGGCCATATCGAGCCGCTGCTGGGAACGGACAATTCGAACGATGGTGACGGTTCCGCGTCGCGCGCGGCATTGTTCGGCTCGCTCGCCGGGTCGCCAATGGCAGAGGTCAGCCCCGGCGCACCGGGTGAAAACCCCTGGGCCGGGCAGGACATCAGCCGTAATGCGCCATGCCCCTGTGGTTCAGGCAACAAATACAAGCACTGCCATGGAGCAGTGGGCGGGCGTCCGACTGCCGACGCATAAGATAGCGTCGCAACTGCTGGTTGTGGCTGGCATCGGATGTAAGTGAACGATAGGGCGGGGCCATGACTGGCCTCGCCATCGCTTTTTTTGTCACCGCGCTGCTCTACGCGGCGGTCGGGTTTGGTGGCGGATCGACCTACAGCGCTCTGCTGGCGATTGCCGGATTCGACTATCGATTGCTGCCGGTGCTATCGCTTGCATGCAATATAGTGGTGGTAACCGGCAGTTCGATCCGCTTCGCCCGTGCTGGTTTGACGCCGTGGCGCGGCGCGATTGCCATAACCGCGATGGCGGCCCCGGCGGCTCTGCTCGGTGGGATGACTCCGATTGGTAAAGGGGCATTTTTGGCGATTTTGGGGGGCAGTCTGGTGCTCACCGGATTGACTCTCCTGCTCCCTCGGCCTGCGACGGCAGAGGGCGTTCCAATGCGTGGCGCCCGCTATATGCCGTTAGTAGCGGCTCCGATCGGTTATCTGGCGGGACTGGTCGGTATCGGTGGCGGGATATTCCTGGCGCCTTTGTTGCATCTGGTGCGCTGGAACGGCGCACGGGAAGTGGCTGCTACTGCAGCTTTCTTTATCCTCGTCAATTCGCTGTTTGGGCTTGTCGGGCAACTGGCAAAGAATGGTCTGGACAGTATTGGAGAAGCGACAACGGTCGGCCTGCCACTGCTGATTGCCGTTGTGCTCGGGGGGCAGATAGGGAGTTTTCTCGCTGTCCGGTTTCTGCCGCAAACGGCGATTCGCTGGATGACGGCAGCGTTGACCATTTGGGTAGGTGGGCGCCTGTTGACCGGATGGTAGCAGGCAGGCAGCCGCCCGATGCTGTATTATCGAGCGGCTGCCTTTTGATTACGACTTATGCGCACCTGAGGTGCTGCACGAAGCGAAGTGCCCTTTCGCATCGCGGCAATGCGTGCTGGCCGTTTTGGTTGCCTTCTTAGTAGTGGGCTTGGCAGCTTTGCCCTTCTTCGTCACCACCTTGGTGGCGAGCTTTGCTTTGGTCTGGCCGGATGATTCGAAGGATGGTTTGGCTGCACTTGCTGACGCTTTGGTGAGCTTGGCAACGGTCCTGCCCTTTTCCTTGGCTGTCAGAGCAACCGCCACAGGCTTGGCTATACCGGTAGTACTGGCGAAAGCGGGCGCGCCGATGACGAGGGCGAGAGAGGCAAGCGAACCGAAAATCATCGAATGAATGGGACGCATCGTTTGTGCTCCTGAGATGCATGGCATAATCGCCGTGCACGCCAGCATCTGCTCCCTCTTGCATCGCTGAAATATGAACGAATTTTCAGCTTGCGCTACAATGCACGAATTGCGCGACGATAACCAAACGCGACAGATCGTTACACAATGCGACAATCAAGATTTGGTTCGTAATTGACTGAAAAATAAAGCCTCCCTGTCGCGAGGACGGGAGGCGATGCAGCGGCTGCGATGTTAGAAAGTGGCTCCCCGAGTTGGATTCGAACCAACGACCAAGTGATTAACAGTCACCTACTCTACCGCTGAGCTATCGGGGAGCAGCCGCGTGGGCAGGGGCGAGCCTATATGGGTGCTGTTCGGCTTTGGCAACCCGTGTTTTGGGGTAATTTTAAACGACGAACTGTTCGGCCACGATCCGTTCGTCCAGAGCGTGCCCCGGATCGAACAGCAAAGAGAGCTGGTGTTCGCGGTCAATCTCCAGCCTAACCTCGGCTATGTCCCGGAATTCATGCTGGTCTGCCACTGCGGACACGGGCCGCTTATCCGGTTCTTTGATACGAAACGTAACGGTGCTGCGTTCTGGCAGAATGGCTCCGCTCCAGCGGCGCGGGCGGAACGCGCTGATCGGAGTCAGCGCCAACAATTGCGAATCGAGTGGGAGAATCGGTCCGTTCGCGGAAAGGTTGTAGGCCGTCGAGCCGGCAGGGGTGGCCAGCAGAACTCCATCGCAGACGACTTCGGACAGGCGCACTTTGCCATCGACCGAAATTTCGATCTTTGCCGTCTGTCGCGTTTCGCGCAGCAGAGACACTTCGTTGATTGCACGCGCCTGAACAGTCGAACCGTCCTGCAAGACCGCTTCCATTTTCAAAGGCGCGATACCGAACGCTCTGGCCTTGGCGATACGGTCGAGCAGCTTTGCCGGGCTGCGATAGCGATTCATCAAAAAGCCGACTGTGCCACAGTTCATTCCGTAAGCCGGGACGATCCGTCCGCTGTCGAGCATCCGATGCAGAATTTGCAGCATGAACCCATCGCCGCCGAGAACCACGACCGCATCGGCGCGGTGAAGGGGTACCCAATCGTATGCATCGCGCAGAACGACTGCAGCCTCTTGCGCGCGCGGTGTGTCAGACGCAAGCAACGCCAGACGTGAAAATTCTTGCTGGCTGGCCACTCTTGCCCCTCTCGCTTTCGTGCGTCCCAATAGAAAGCACGCGCTACAATCTGAAAATTAGGGTGCGTTGTCCCATTTGGCAACGCACAGCGAAAGCGCACGCGCCAGGCCCGACAAATCACGTTATTGTCGCGCCATGGTCGCAAGCTCCACAACAACTGCCAGTTATTCGTTCGACCGGCTCACCGGCCTGGGTAATGCAGCATTTGCCATCGATGTTCTGGAGCGGTGGCGCGATGAAGGTGCCCAAAACGACCGTGCGGCTCCGATTCATGCAACCCTGATTGGTCTGGGCCGTTTCGATACGGTCAACCTTGCGTATGGTGAAGCGGCTGGCGACGGGGCCCTCGCTGAGGTTGCACGACGCATTCGTCTGCTGGCCGAAGATGAGCTGGCGCACGGAGACTGGATCGCAGCGCGTATTGGTGGTGGTCAATTCCTGCTTGCAGCAAGAGAGGCGTGCAGTCGGGAACGCTGGCAATGGTTGTCCGAAGCGCTGACCGATGCGCTGTCGGCCCCGATTGCCCTCATCGGCGGAGTAGGCGCGGTGCGGCTGTGGCCGCGCGCGGCGATGATTCGTATGCTTTCGGGCGAACGAACAGAACACGTGCTTGATCGTCTTGCAGCTACTCTGGGCAAAGCTAACGACAAAACAGGGGCGCGGGTCTTATGGGCGAGCGAAGTGTACGCGCCGCCCGGATATCGCAGTGCTCAGCTGGAAGCGGATTTGATTGCCGCCCTTGACCGAGACGAAATCGAGGTCGTGATTCAGCCGCAGTACGACCTTGCCGGTTGTTTGCTCGTTGGCGGCGAAGCGCTGGCGCGGTGGCAACATCCAACGCTTGGGTTGATCGGCGCGTCGGCGATGTTTGCTATTGCCGAGCGGGCAGAACACGTGGCGCATCTGTCCCGCCATATCGCGCAACGTGCCCTTGCATTGGCAGCTCGGTGGGGAAGCGACCTTCGCCTCTCGCTGAACGTTACGCCCGATGACCTTTCCAACAGCGGTTTCGTTCGTGAATTTTTGGCGATGGTGGCGGATAGCGGGTTTCCGGCGGAACGTCTTACGCTGGAGATCACTGAACACGTTCTGCTGAATAATCTCGAGGAAGCAGCTCAAAAACTCAGCCAGTTGAGAGATACAGGGATGCGAATCGCGCTGGACGATTTCGGCAGCGGATTCTGCAACTTTGGTTATCTCAAGCTGTTGCCGCTCGATTACCTGAAGCTCGACAAGTCGATGATCGAAGGCGTGACAGACGATCCCCGCGATCTGGCAGTATTGCGTGCTATCGTCGCTCTGGCTGATGCACTCGGCCTGAAAGTAGTCGTTGAAGGGGTTGAAACCGAGGAACAGCGTGCGCTGGCATTGGCCGAAGGGTGCCTGCTGTTCCAGGGCTTCCTCTGTTCGCCTGCGCTCAGTGCCACGGAATTTCTCAGGCTTGTTGGCAAGCACGCTGCAAACCGGTGACGCGAGCCATTGGTTGGGCTAGGGAATCGCCCAGCTATGCTGACCCGGCTATCTATTCGCAATGTCGTGCTGATCGATGCGCTCGACCTCGATTTTCGGGGCGGTCTGGGTGTGCTGACTGGCGAGACGGGGGCTGGTAAGTCGATCTTGCTCGACGCACTGGGGCTGGTGCTGGGCAATCGGGCGGAAACGGCGCTCGTGCGCGCAGGGGAAGAGCGCGCAAGCGTAACGGCCACATTCGAGTTTTCGCAGCTTCCTGCACCGGTGGCGACGATCCTGCAGGATGCGGAGATCGAGCGCGAGGCCGGCGAGCCGCTTATTATCAGGCGCACTGTGCGGGCCGATGGGGGCAGCAAGGCATTCGTCAACGACCAACCTGTCAGCGTGGCGCTGTTGCGTGAACTGTCCTCTTCGCTGGTCGAGCTTCATGGGCAACATGACGACCGCGGACTGGTCAATCCGAAAGGGCACCGTATTTTGCTCGACCGGTTTGCCGGAGCAGATGCTGTGGGGCTGGCCAAAGCATGGGCCGCATGGCGCGCCGCGGAAGATCAACTGGCAGATGCACGTGAAAGCGTGGAGAATGCCAGAGCGGATCAGGATCTCCTTCTCGCGCATCTTGCGGAACTGACCGAGATTGCTCCTCAGGCGGGGGAAGAGGCGCGTTTGGCCGAAGCGCGCGCTGCGATGCAGAAGGGAGAGCGGCTATCCGGCGATCTGGAAGAATTACGGCACCTGTGGGAAGGATCGGACTCTCCGCTGGCGTCGTTGCGGGTGGCGGCCCGGCGGCTTGATCGGATCGCGCCCGAACATCCATTGCTGGCAGATGCACTGGCAGCGCTTGACCGGGCGGTAATCGAAGCGGGAGAAGCCGAGGAAAGGCTCGCTGCTGCTGCGGAAGCGCTGGTTCACGATCCTGCGGAGCTGGAACGGGCGGAAACGCGACTCTTCGAACTGCGCGCCATCGCCCGCAAGCATCGCTGCGAGGTCGATGAACTGCCCGGTAAAATGCGTGAGCTTCGTGCGGCGCTCGATTCGATCGAAGGAGGCGAAGCGGAACTGGACGCGCTGATCGTGGCAGCGAAACAGGCAGGTGAAGTCTATCGCGAACGAACGATTGCGCTGCACCGTTTGCGGGCGGAGGCAGCCGGACGCCTGGATGCTGCGGTTGCCAGCGAGCTTCCCCCGCTAAAACTCGATGCGGCACGGTTTCGCACAGCGGTTGTCGAATTGCCCGAAGAACGCTGGAGCGCATCCGGCATCGATTCAGTTGAATTCCTTATCGCCACTAATCCCGGCGCGGACTTTGCGCCGCTCAACAAGATTGCCAGTGGCGGGGAACTGTCACGGTTTATCCTCGCGTTGAAGGTTGCGCTGGCGGAAAAGGGCGGCGCGGCAACGATGATTTTCGACGAGATCGATCGCGGAGTGGGCGGGGCGGTCGCCAGCGCCATAGGCGATCGTCTGGCGCGTTTGGCGGAAGGTGGACAGGTGCTGGTTGTTACACACAGCCCGCAAGTCGCGGCGCGTGGGCAAACCCACTACGCAATCCACAAATCGAGCGAGGGCACTGTTACCCGTACCTCGGTTACGCTGCTGGATGCCGATCAGCGTCAGGAAGAAATTGCGCGTATGCTATCCGGCGCGGAAATTACGGTCGAAGCGCGTGCACAGGCGGATCGCTTGCTGGAAGGGATGTGAGCAATGTCCGGCGAGGGGGTGCGGCAGGGGTGGTGTTTCTCCTGCTTGCAGGCTGTGCGATGACAGAAGCGGATGGTGCAGGCTTAGTGGGTAGTCTTTCGACTTATGGCACTGACGCACACATCAGTGCCAGCGTGCCCGATGCGATCCTGCGGTATAGCCCCCACGCGCGTGGTTTTGCCGAGTTGCGCTTGCCGGAAGGGCAGGGCGTTTTTCCTCTCGCGATAATTTTCCACGGCGGATGCTGGAAAGCTGGCATTGCCGACACAGCCTATATGTCACCGCTTGCAACGCAGTGGCAGGCGAAGGGAATTGCCACGCTGAACGTCGATTATCGCGAAGTCGGTGACGGCGGGGGCTGGCCAGGCAGCTTTGAGGATTGGGACAGCGCGGCCCACATGATCGACCGGGTCGCCAGCGAATACGCTATCGATCGGGGGCGCGTGACACTGGTTGGCCATTCGGCAGGCGCTTTGCCAGCGCTGTGGCTGGCGACATCGCAGGGGGCGGGCGGGCCGGTGGGGGTACGTGCAGCGACAAGCGCGCGCGCAGCCATCGTGCTGGATGGCCCCGGCGATATTGGCAGGGAGGCGCGCGATTTCGATGCGCTGTGCGAATTTTCGTCTGTCGGTCCGTTTTTGGGCATGTCTGGACAAAAGGCCGATAATCGTCTCGCAGCGATTTCACCGCTCCGTAAGGCGCCGCAACTGAAACAGGTACTGTTTGTGCAGGCCAAGCTCCCTTCTCCACCTGCGGATGCCATCGCGGCCATCGGCGCCGGTGGCGCACAAGTCGGTGTGCTGAGCAATCCCGGCGCGAGCCACTTCGCTATCGCCACGCCCGGCGACTCCGTTTACGAACAACACGAACCGGCCATGCTGGCGGTTCTGCGCGGAACCGAATGACAGACTGATACTATGAGCATCGACCCCACTCAGATGTCCGAAGCCGATGCTGCCAATGAGCTCATGAGGCTCGCTAAGGCCATCGCGCACCATAACCGCCTTTATCACGCAGAAGACGCGCCAGAGATCACCGATCAGGAATATGATGCGCTGGTGCGGCGCAATGCCGCGCTGGAAAGCGCATTTCCCCATCTCGTTCGCGTTGACAGCCCATCGCAAGCGGTGGGCCACGAGATTGTTTCGTCTCCGCTGGGCAAGGTCACGCACGAAGTGCGAATGATGAGCCTCGACAATGCGTTTTCTGACGAGGAAGTGGCTGAATTCGTTGCGCGGGTGCGACGCTTTCTCTCGCTCGACGAGGCTGTCCCGCTGGCCTTTACGGCTGAAGACAAGATCGATGGACTGTCGTGTTCCCTTCGTTACGAGCGAGGGGAGCTCGTCCGCGCGGCTACACGCGGAGATGGGCAGGTGGGTGAGGATGTCACGCCCAATGTCGCCCACATTGCCGATATCCCGCAGAAACTGCGCGGTGATGTACCCGATGTTTTCGAGGTGCGGGGCGAAGTCTATATGGCGACAGCAGACTTCCATGCTCTGAACGCGCGACTGATGGAAGAAGCGCGGACGAAGGGAGAGGCCGCTGGCGAGGAATTCGATCCCGCCAAAGTTCGTCAGTTCGCCAATCCGCGCAACGCAGCTGCCGGTTCGCTACGCCAGAAAGACCCGAGAGTTACCGCCGAACGCCCGCTGCGATTTTGGGCGCATGGCTGGGGGGCGGCGAGCGCAGTTCCGGGCGAAACGCAGCATGCCGTGATGCAACAGATTGCCGAATGGGGGCTGCCCATTTCGCCAGAGATGGTGCGCTGCGAAAATCTCGACGCGATGCTTTCTGCCTATAGCCGAATTGCGGAGGGCAGGGGCGCGCTGCCCTATGAAATCGACGGTGTGGTTTACAAGGTCGATCGACTCGATTGGCAGGGTCGTCTTGGGTTCGTGGCGAAAGCTCCGCGATGGGCTATCGCGCGCAAGTTTCCGGCGGAACAGGCCGAAACAACGCTGGAGGCGATTGATATCCAGGTTGGCCGCACGGGCAAGCTTACTCCGGTCGGGCGTCTGGCGCCGGTGCTTGTCGGCGGTGTGACTGTGACGAATGTCACCCTCCATAATCGCGACGAGATCGCTCGACTTGGCGTGCGGCCGGGTGACCGGGTCAAAGTGCAGCGTGCCGGAGACGTGATTCCGCAAGTTGTTGAAAATTTGACGCGAGATGCGGATCGGCCTGCTTATACTTTCCCCGATCATTGCCCGGAGTGTGGCAGTGAGGCGGTTGCCGAAGATGGTGAAGTCGATGTGCGCTGCACTGGGGGGCTGATTTGCCCGGCGCAACGTACCGAACGGCTGAAGCATTTCGTCAGCCGCGGTGCGCTCGATATCGAAGGCTTGGGCGAAAAGACGATCGACCAGTTCTTCGCGCTGGGTTGGCTGGAAAGCCCGGCGGATGTTTTCCGCCTGCACGAGAGGCGCGACGAAATCCTGTCGCTCGAAGGGTGGCAGGACAAGTCTGTGGACAACCTGTTGGCTGCTGTGGAAAGCAAGCGCCGCCCTGATGCCGCCCGGCTGCTGTTCGGTCTGGGCATTCGCCATGTCGGCGCGGTAACGGCGCGCGATTTAATGAAAGGTCTGCGCGATATCCGCGTATTGCCTGAAAAGGCCGCTGAATTTGCTGCTTATCGAAAAGAGAACCCGCGCGGAGAAGATGAGAAGGAAAGCCCGTTCAATTCCCGAATGGTCGATGCGGTAAAACGAATTTTCGAAGTGCGGACCGACGGGATCGGTATCGCAGTCGGTCATGCGCTGGCAGATTTCTTCCACGAGGAGCACAATCGGCAGGTGTGGAATGATCTGTTCGCTCAGGTCGATCCGCCGCGTTACGAAGTCGAAACCCGCGACAGCGAAGTCGCGGGCAAGACGGTGGTCTTCACCGGCAAGCTTGAAACGATGAGCCGGGATGAAGCGAAGGCGCAGGCCGAACGCCTTGGCGCCAAAGCTGCCGGATCGGTGAGTGCGAAGACCGATCTGGTCGTGGCTGGCCCCGGTGCTGGTTCGAAGCTGAAGAAAGCGGCGGAGCTGGGCATCCCCGTTATCGACGAAGCGGAATGGGCGCAGATCGTGGCGGCGGCAGGGTGATCGTCTGATAAGGGAAGCTAACGCAATTGTGGGAACCCGATCGGTCGCTGCTCTTTAATCCAATGGCATCCATGGAGATAAGGCACCGATCATGAACGTCGCAACCGCCAGTAAGCTCAAAAAGCTGGTTGCTGTTGGCGGACTGTTGCTGGTTCTCAATGAAATTCGCGGGATCGTGATGGCTGCGCCGGTATTCTGGACTTTATTCCAGACAGGCAATTCCGAGGTAGACACCGTCGCCGCGATTGCGATGCTGATGGGAATATTGCTGTCGGTTATTGTCCCAATCGTTCTGGCGAAGCGCGCTCGCGCGCATTTTGAATCAGCGTTGAACTGATACCGGCCGGCGCAGGTGCGATCCATTTCATCACACCCCCTGAAAACGGCGTCCATCGTCCGACTTTGACCCCTGCTGCCGCCAGCATGTCGCTCGTCCACTGATTGCAGGTGCGCCCGATCCAGTAGGTGCCAACAGCGTCATAAAATACATCGTAGCTGTCGTAGCCGGGATAGTGGCCGTGAGGCGAAGTGGGCGCAATCGATTGCTCGATAGCAGTAACCAGACGTCGATATTCAGTCGAAGTCAGTCGCAACGGGCGTATATCGTTTCCCGGAGCAGGGCGCACATAATGCGCGACATGCAGGAGAGAGCTGCTGCCTGTAGTCGCTCGCAGGATCGTCACCGGAGAAATATCCCGCCAGCGAGGTGTGTCGAGAAACACAGCGCGCTCGCCCCAGCTGATGGAAATATGCGTGTATGGCCTCAAGGGCGCGCGCAGATCACCTGCAGGGAAGTCGGTACGCCAGTCTTTCTCCGGCGCGATCAGTGGCAAAACCAGTGCGGTGTGCACGCCATTCGTTTCGACCATGATTTCAACATCGTGCCCGGTTTCCTGCCACTCCGCATTGCGCGGAATAGAACTGCCCACCCAACCGACCACCGCAAAACAGAACACTGCTGCGATCAGGCCGATGAGGCCTGTGAGAGCTGCGCGGATCAACCGATGGCGCGTCGGCGCAGCCACAGTATCGACCAATCGCCGTTCACCAGTCGCGCAGCGAGGCGGAACCCGGCAGCCCGGTAAGCGGCACGAACGGCGGGCTCTTGCGTTTCCAGCAGCCCGGCCAGCAGAAGCGATCCGCCGGGAGAGACTGCCTCGGCAAAGTCACCGGCCAGCGAAACAAGCGGCCCGGCGAGAATGTTGGCAATCAGCAGGTCATATGGCCCACGTGCCTGCAATCGGGGATGATCCATCCCCTCTGCCACCAGCATCGTTAGCTTGCCGATGCCACTCCCCATCGCCACTCTATTGAGCGCGCAGTTGCCTTCGACGACCGGCATGCAAACGGTATCGATGTCGCTCGCGGTTGCATGGGCGTGGGGCCAGAGGGATAGCGCGGCGAAGGCCAGCAGGCCCGTTCCCGTGCCAATGTCGGCCATATTGCGAACCACCGTTCCGCGCCGCTTCATCGTATCGAGCATGGCAAGGCAGCCCGCCGTGGTCGCATGTTGTCCCGTGCCGAATGCCTGACTGGCGGGGATCGTAAAGTCCGTCACGCCGGGTGACTCGTCTGCCGGATAATCCGGGGTATGGACATAGAACCGGCCAGCACGGATCGGTGCGACCTGTTTCTGCGTTTCCGTGACCCAATCGGTATCGGGCAGCTTTTCCGCGGAAATGGTTGGCGCGCCATTGGCGAACAACGATTCGACAGACTCGCGATCCTGTTTGGTCGGACGGCGCGAGAAATAGGCCTCCAGTTGCCAGTCGTCGGGCCGGTCCTCGGCAATTTCGGAGCCGGTCAGCACGATATCGGCATCCCAGTCCCACCGCGCCTCGTGAGCGGCCAGCGCGGATTGCACGATCGGCTTCGGCGCGAAGGCAATCAGTTTCCAGCTCATTTTGCCGCTTCCTTTGCCAGCCGTTTATCCAGTCGCTCGGCTGCGCTCTTTGCATAGGCTTCGCAAGAGGGTGCCCCAAACGGGGTGCCTTTGGCAAAGCGTTCACGCATCTTGCTGGCGGATGGATGAGGGGTAAGCAATATCCCGCAATCGATGCTGGCCACGCGAGACAGGCCATCACGGAATGCCCGAACATACTCAGGATGGTCGCTGAAGCGATAATCGTCGCTGCTGATGGCCGAAAGACTATCCGCAAAAACGAGCGTAGTGCATTTTCCGCCAACGCACGATTGCCATTGCCAGCTCAGCGCGCCGGGCGTGTGGCCCGGTGTGGCAAGAGGAGTGATCGTGAGCGATCCGAGTCGCACCGCTTTGCCGTCTTCGACAATGCCATCGACTTTGGCCGCTTCGAATGGTTCATGCATCCCGGTTTGCGGATCGTCGGGGGATGCTTCGCCGCTCTCCATCACTGGCTTTGCTGCGACCGACGTGAGCAGCCGCGCACCGGTGCGGCGCTGCAATTCGGCCATTCCACCGACATGATCGAAGTGTTCATGACTGGTCAGAAGCAATTTCACATCTTCCAGCCGAAAACCGAGCTTTACGATGTTTGCCGCGACAACATCCGCGCCGGGACGCGTTCCACTATCGATCAGAATATTGCCTTTGTCGCCTGCGATCAGGATCGCGGCGATTCCGCATGTGCCGACGTAGTAGGTGTTGCCGTAGATTCGGAATGGCGGGCCGGGTTTGTCCCAATCATCCCAATCCTTGCAGGTTGCTGCCCAATCGCGCTGCCCGGTTGCGTCCCATAGCGTTTCTGCTTGCGTCCCTTTACCCGACGGTTCTGCACGGGCAGCGATCGGTGCAACGGAAACTGCCGAAGCCAGAGTAAGGGATGCAAGGGCAAGAGATGCGAATCTAGCGAACATAGCTCGCTCCATTGGCATCGATAGTCGCTCCGGTCATGCTGGGCGGAGCATCAAGCGCGCAGAAAGTAATGATGGCGGCGATTTCACCGGGCGTGGCGACCCGGCCTAAAGGTATGTCCGCCAACAATGCCGGCCCTCCGCGACTGGCAAGGTAGTCGTCTGCCATCGAAGTGTCGGTAAAGCCCGGTGCAACGGCAAAAGAGAGAATGCTGTCAGCGGCATATTGGCGGGCGATGGTCTTGTGCATCGCCAGCATGCCGCCTTTCGCTGCCGCATAATGCCAGTGCGCGGGCGAGTCGCCGCGATGCCCTGCGCGACTCGCAACGTGCACTATTCGTCCGGGGATGCCGCGTTCCTGCCAATGCCGCACTGCAAAGCGGGAAAGTTGTGCCGCAGCGGTGAGGTTTATGCGGAGGGTCGCCTCCCATCTGTCGAGCCATTCGATATCAGAACTCTCGACCGGGTTAGAGGCGAACAGCCCGGCATTGTTGATCAGAACGTCAATCTGGCCTCCGGCCGCATCCAGCGCCGCTTCCCAAAGCATTGCCGGGGCGAGCGGATCCGTGAAATCGGCGCCTATCGTGCCGTCTGCGGCAGGGCGGGAGGCCTGCGCGATCACCGATGCGCCGCGGGCGTGCAGTGCAGAGCGTGCAGCAGCACCGATTCCACGACTGGCACCGGTCAGAAGTATCGTTGTCATCCACTAACTATCGGGCATTGGTGGTGCGCTGTCGAGCCGCTGCGCTTGCCTCGGCGGATCATTGCGCTAAGGGGAGGGCCGAATTCACTCGCGCAATCGGAAGACCGCACATGGCAAACCGTCCGCTATCACCGCATCTGCAAATCTGGAAATGGGGGCCGAATATGGCGGTTTCCATTCTGCACCGTGCCACTGGCGATGGGCTGGCGCTGGTCGGTCTGGCCGTGATGGTCTGGTGGCTGGGCGCACTGGCCAGCGGGCCGGAAGCTTACGCCACTTTCCTCGCCATCGCGACTTCGCCTGTCGGATGGGTCTTTATGGTCGGCTTGTCGTGGGCGTTTTTTTCGCACTTGTGTTCGGGGCTGCGCCACTTCGTGCTCGACATCGGGGCGGGTTACGAACTCAAAACCAATAATGCGTGGTCTATTGTGAGCCCGCTTGTCGGCATTGCGCTGACAGTGGGGTTCTGGGCCATCGTGCTGCTTCGCTGAGGGATTGAAGATGGGTAATGGAACCGAACTCGGCCGGGTGCGCGGACTCGGCTCGGCACATGCCGGGACACACCACTGGCTGCTGCAACGCTTTACTGCGATTGGTAATCTGGCGCTCGGACTGTTTCTGGCAGTCAGCTTCGCGCTGATGAGCAGCCACGATTACGGCGCGATGAAAGAGTGGATTGCACGCCCCGTTCCGGCCACTGCAACCGCACTGTTCGTGATCAGTTCGTTCTGGCACGCGCGCCTCGGCCTGCAGGTGCTGATCGAAGATTACGTGCACACGCCGGGCAACAAATTCGCCACTATCGCTGCGCTCAATCTTGCGGCCTTCGGCGGTGCGGCGTTCGCCCTGTTTAGCATTATTCGCCTTGCTCTTGGAGGAGCCGCCTGATGGCTACCGAATCGACCCAGCCGGCCTACAAAATCGTCGACCACACTTATGACGTGGTGGTTGTGGGTGCCGGTGGTTCCGGCCTGCGCGCAACGATGGGGGCCGCGGAAGCTGGCCTGCGAACTGCCAATATTTCCAAAGTTTTCCCGACCCGTAGCCACACGGTGGCCGCGCAGGGCGGGATTGCCGCCAGCCTGGGTAACAATACGCCCGATCACTGGCAGTGGCACATGTACGATACCGTGAAGGGTTCGGACTGGCTCGGCGATCAGGACGCGATCGAGTATCTCGTCCGCGAAGCGCCGGATGCCATTCTGGAGCTGGAACATGCCGGTATGCCGTTCAGCCGTAACGATAACGGCACGATCTATCAGCGCCCGTTCGGTGGGCACATGCAGAACATGGGCGATGGTCCGCCGGTGCAGCGCACCTGTGCTGCGGCCGACCGCACCGGCCACGCGTTGCTCCACACGCTGTATCAGCAGAGCCTGAAGTACGACGCTGATTTCTTTATCGAATATTTCGCCATCGATCTGATCATGGTGAACGGCGAGTGTCGCGGCGTGATCGCGATTTGCCTCGACGATGGTTCGATCCATCGGTTCCGTTCGAAATCGGTCGTTCTGGCGACGGGTGGCTATGGCCGCACTTACTTCACCTGCACCAGCGCACATACCTGCACCGGCGACGGCGGCGGGATGGTGCTGCGCGCCGGATTGCCATTGCAGGACATGGAATTCGTGCAGTTCCACCCGACCGGCATCTACGGCGCGGGCGTGCTGATTACCGAAGGTGCGCGCGGAGAGGGCGGATACCTCACCAATTCCGAGGGTGAGCGGTTCATGGAACGCTATGCCCCCAGCGCGAAGGATCTGGCCAGCCGCGACGTGGTTTCGCGCTCTATGGCGCTGGAAATCCGCGAAGGGCGCGGCGTGGGGCCGGAGAAGGATCATATCTTCCTCCACCTCGATCACATCGATCCGGCGATTCTGGCCGAACGCCTGCCTGGGATTACCGAAAGCGGGAAGATTTTTGCCGGTGTCGATCTGACGCGGCAGCCGCTGCCGGTGGTGCCGACTGTGCACTACAACATGGGCGGTATCCCCACGAATTTCCACGGTGAAGTCGTGACCATTGGCGCTGACGGAAACCCGGAAACCGTGGTGCCTGGCCTGTTTGCCGTGGGTGAAGCGGCCTGCGTATCGGTTCACGGGGCCAACCGTCTCGGTTCGAACTCGCTGACCGACCTTGTGGTGTTCGGTCGTGCGACAGGCCACCGCCTGAAAGAACTGATCAAGCCCGGCACGGCGCATGAAGAACTGCCTAAGGACAGTGCCGACTTCGCGCTCGGTCGCCTCGATCACTTCCGCAATGCCAAGGGCGGCAGCCCGACCGCTGCGATCCGCGACCGGATGCAGCGCGCGATGAGCAAGCACGCTGCGGTTTTCCGTACCGATGAAATGATGGCGGAAGGCGTGCAAGTGCTTGCCGATACGTACAAACAGATGGAAGACATCGGTGTGTCGGATCGCTCGCTGATCTGGAACAGCGATCTGATCGAAACGATGGAACTGGACAACCTGATCGCGCAGGCCAGTGTCACCATGACTTCGGCGCATAACCGCAAGGAAAGCCGCGGCGCTCACGCGCACGAGGATTATCCCGATCGTGACGATGCCAACTGGATGAAGCACACCGCCGTGTGGTTCGAAGGCTGGGGCGGCAACGGCGGCGATATCAAGATCGATTATCGCCCGGTCCACGACTTCACACTGACCGATGATGCCGAGTACATCAAACCGAAAAAGCGCGTATATTAAGGGCTTTACCCGGCGAGTGCGGATTGCCGCATTCGCCGGGAGTGCTTGCCTGCTGGCGCTGGCGGGGTGTGAGAGTGTCGCGCCTGCCGTACCTGGCGCTCCCGCCGCGTCTGCAACCGTAGAAACGCTCGATCCGTTTTATTCCAAGCAGATAGAGGCAGATGGCATACCGATTGTCGGTAGCGAACGCGTTTCGGACGAGGCGCTGGCGGTGGCGCAACGGATCGTCGACCAGATGCTCTCGCACCGACCGGATCTGGCTCGGTGGCTAGTTGCTAACCGCTATCGTGTTGCAATCATGGCGGAAAGCGAGACGACGACCGATCTGCCCGAACAGGCGCACTGGAAGAAGCCATCGCGTGATGATCCGCGCCTAACCCGTTGCGAACGCAAGCTTTATGACGAACGGATCGGGGCGCTGACCGACCGCCAGTACTGGGATCAGCGCGCGCGTGGGATGGCGGGGGTGCTGACCAGCGGTGCGCAGGAGGATCTGCTGGGAAAACGCAACAGCCGATACTGGGGTGAGACGATTTTCGTTCATGAATTCAGTCACAACGTTCTCTCTGCGATCCGTGCAGTCGATCCGAAACTGGCCCGTCAGGTCGATGCGGCTTACGCTCATGCGCTCGCCGCGGGTCTGTGGAAAGACGAATACGCCTCCACCACGGTTGATGAATATTGGGCGGAAGGGAGCCAGTTCTGGTTTGATTCCAACCGCCTGGCCGTGTTCGATGGGCGCCGAATACTCAATCACGCCGATCTGGCGGCTTATGACCCGCAACTCTATGCGGTTTTGGGTCAAGCCTATGGAAACAATCACCAATTGCGCGGCGATCCGTTCTGGATGAGCGCGGCGCGGGTGCCGCCGGGGCCTATTCCTGATAATACCGCGGAGGTGTGTTAGCGGCCCTGTGAGAGGTAGCGGAGCGCTTTTTCTTATATTATTCAGTCTATTGTTTAGTCCTTCGTCATTGCGAACGGCGTGAAGCGATCCATGGCCAGAGGTTGCTGGCTCTCGCTTCGCTTGTGATGGGGGCGATGTTTGGTCCCTGGATTGCCGCGTTGCTGGCGCTCCTCGCAACGACGAGGGGCGGGGGCGGATAGAGGCGGGTTTTTGGCCGCATACCGCGAAATTCGGGGGTGGGGAATTGTGCGGTGAGGCCCGCTATTCCCCGGCCTCCGGCACTGCCGCCACTCGCTTCATGCGGATAATTTTCACTGGTTTTGCAAGCATTTGCCCTTTCATCCAGCCTTCGCCTTTGTTCGGGTCGGTGGGGGCGGCGTGGATGGATTCGACGACATCCATCCCGGCGACCACGTGACCGAAGGCAGCGAAGCCGGCGCGGGTTTCGGGATCGTCCGAATTTGGGTCGGCGTCCATGCTCGGCTGATCCTGCAGCAGGATCGAAAAATCGCCGGTGGCGCTGCCCGGTGCGAAGCGGGCCATCGAAAGAGTGCCGCGTAAGTGTTTGACGCCTGTAACATTTGTCGGCTCATGCGCGATCGGCTTTAGCACCCGTTTGGGGTCGTATTGCGTGCCCGCCTGCACCAGTCCGTTGGGCTGATCGCCCCAATCGAGGCGCATCGCGCGATAGAAAACCGTGCTGTCGAAACGGCGCTCGTCCACATAGCGGAGGAAGTTTTTGGCGGTGATCGGCGCGCGCTCTGTCTCTATCGCGGCGGTGATCGTGCCCATCGTCGTCTCAATCGCGACAAGCTGGGTTTTCGGTTCTGTATCAACCTCTTGAGCGTGGGTGAGCACAGGGGCGAGGGCAGATGCAGCCAGCAGGGATAACACCATTATCACCTGCTTATAGACGCCGTAACCAACCATAATCGCTCACCTTTTTTCAAAAATCCCGCAAGAGTGACGAACAGGTGCGTCAACTCACCGCAAACACCCGCCCATTGTATCGACAGACAGGCCCAAACCCGCGAAACACCCCAAAAATCCGCAAAAACCGCTCAACGCCGCCGCAACATCGCGCGATTCAGCTCAGCGACCGATTTCACGCCCATCAAACGCATTCCGCGTGCGACCTCGTCCCGCAAGATGCAAACCGCGCGTTCGACCCCGGCTTCGCCCGCCGCCGCCAATGCGTAGAGATAGAGGCGGCCGCCCGATGCGGCGGTGGCGCCGGTGGCCAGCGCTTTCAGCACATGCGTGCCGCGCCGCACGCCGCCATCGCAGATCACTTCGATCCGGTCGCCCACGGCATCGACGATTTCTTCCAGCTGGTCGAACGGGGCGCGGCTGCCGTCGAGCTGGCGACCGCCGTGGTTCGATACCATGATCGCATCGCAGCCGATGTCGGCCGCGCGGCGGGCATCGCCAACCGACATGATCCCTTTGAGGCAGAACTTGCCGCCCCAGTCGTTCCGCAATTGCTCCACCGCTGCCCAGTCCATGTTGGGATCGAGCATTTTGTCGAAATAGTCCTGAATCGAAATCGCATCGCTGCTGCCTTCAGCTACATGGGTTTCGAGGTTGGGGAGCGAGAACTTTTCGCGAAGCAGGAAATTCAGGCCCCACGCGGGTTTCATGGCGTAGGACAGAAAACTGGCGGGAGTGAATTCGGGCGGCGTTTTGAACTTCGTGCGTTTGCAGCGTTCGCGATTGCCGGAAACGATGGTGTCCACCGTCAGCGCGATGGCATCGAACTTCGCTGCCCGCGCGCGTTCGACCAGTGCGGCGTTCAGCCCGCGATCGCGGTGATAGTAATATTGCAGCATCTTCGGCCCGGAGTAATTCGCGCCGACCTCTTCTATGCTGACGCTCGACAGGCTGGAGATGCCGAACCACAGGTTGTGCCGTTCGGCCACCCGCGCCACCGCGCGTTCGCCCTGCCAGTGGAACAGCCGCTGCAGCGCCGTGGGGCTGAGCACCAGCGGCAGAGCGGTCTTGCGGCCCATGATCGTGGTGCTTGTGTCGATCGTTTCCACCCCGGCCAGCACATTGGGCACCAGATCGACATCGTTATAGGCGGCGGTATTGCGCGCTTTGGTCAGCTCGTCATCCCCCGCGCCGTCGATATAATGGAACACGGGGAAGGGCAGCTTGCGATGGGCCAGCGTGCGGAAATCTTCGATATTGTGGCAGTCGTCGACCCGGCGGATCGAATGCGGAACGGGAAATGTGCGAGCCATTCTCCCTCTTTATCGCCGTTGGTCGATCCTGAATAGCGGTTCATCGTCGGGCAATGTTTACATTCGTAATCGATGGGCGCATAGAGAGTTCGACAGCGCAAAACCGGGGAGGTCACGGCGCATGAGCAAGAGCGACGACACAAAATCCGACAGGATCAGCGAGGCCGAGCTTGCCGTGATGGAGGCATTGTGGGCCAACAGCCCGGCGAGTGCATCCGACGTATGCGATGCCGTGTGTGCAGAACGTGACTGGTCGATGCCGACGGTCAAGACTTTGCTCAGCCGCCTGGTAACGAAGAAAGCCGTGGCGACACAGCCCGACGGGCGCCGCTTCCTTTACACCCCGCTGCTGGAACGGGCCGATTATGCCGGCACCGAATCGAAACGTCTGGTCGAGCGGCTGTTCGGCGGTCGCGCTGCGCCGTTGCTGGCGCAGCTTGCCGAAGCCGAAGCGCTGACCGACGACGATCTGACTGAAATCGAAGCATTGCTGAAGGAGTTGCGGCAATGAGCTGGCTTGCATCGACGCTGGTATGGACCGGTGTGCTGCTGGCCGCCGTTCTGCTGCTGCGCCGCCCCGTGGCGCGCCATTTCGGGCCGCACGCCGCCTATACGCTGTGGCTGCTGCCGTTTCTGCGCCTGTTGCTGCCGCCGATTGTCCTGCCCGCATGGCTGGCCCCGGCTCAGCAGACGATGCAGCATACGATTACGACTACGGAAACGGTGCTGACAACGACCAGAGTCCCCCTGGATGCCAGTGCCGTTTCCGTTTCGGCCCCCGCTTCTGCCTCGGCTGGCGCGATGGCTGTTACTTATGCCGACTGGTTGCCGCTGATCGCCGGGCTGTGGCTCACGGGTGCCGCAGTGCTGCTGGCATGGCGCTTTTCCGCTTATTTCCGGATGCGGGGCGAACTGTTGCACAATGCGCGGCCAGTGGGCGAAGCGGGGCGTATCCGCCTGCTGGAAAGCCCGCAGGTCGATTCCCCGCTGGCGCTGGGCGTGATCGATAAACTGATCGTGCTGCCGCCGCATTTCATGGCGATGCACGATCGCCGCTCGCGCGATCTCGCGCTGGAGCATGAATTCGCACACCACCGGGCCAACGATCTGCTGGCCAATATGCTGGTGCAGCCGCTGTTCGCGCTGCACTGGTTCAATCCGCTCGGCTATTACGGCTGGCGCGCCATGCGGCGCGATCAGGAGGCCGCCTGCGATGCCCGCGTGATGGCGGCGCGGGGCCGGGCAGAGCGGGCGGTATATGCCCGATTGATCGCTGCACAGGCAGCGGGACCGAGAATCGCACTGGCAGCTCCGATGGCCTGCCCGGTGTTGGGGGACGCCTCTATTGTCCATCGGCTGAGGAACCTGACCATGACAGAGATTTCGCGTCGCCAGCGCATTGCTGGCCGTGCCCTGATCGGCGCCGCCGCACTGGCTCTGCCGCTTACGGCATCGATATCTTACGCGCAGGCCGAATTGCCTGATGTACCCGAAGTACCCGCGGTGCCCCATGTTTCCGACGTTTCGGACGTTTCCGCTGTGCCGCCTGCGCCGCTGGCCCCGAATGCGCCCGCGACCTATACCGTGGATGATGCATTCTCCGCGCCCGGTGTATCTGCTGTATCGGAAGTTGGCGATGTACCGCCAACGCCGCCTACCCCAGCTACGCCCGCTGTCGCGGTTACACCTGCGGTGCCCGCCCCCCCGGCAGTGCCCGCTGCGCCGCGCACAGGCTATACCGTGCGGGTTCACGACACCGCGAGCGACAGAACGGGAGGCACAACGCGCCACGAAGCGCGCGAATGGGCGTGGACGACAAGCAGCTCCGCCATCGATGAAAAGGCGCTTCGCAAACAGATCGAACGCGAAGTCCGCGCCGCCCAGGCCGATGCGGCGAAGGCGCGCAGTGAAGCGGCGAGGGCACACGCCGAAGCGATGGCCGAAATCGATCGTATGCCGGAGATCGACACCAACTGCGTAACCAGCGGGCAGACTGCAACCAGCAAGAATGGCCGCCGTGTGGTGCAAGTCTGCACGAACCAGATCATGGCCTCGGCAGTGGACGGCATTCGCTCTGCGCGCGAGGAAATCGCTCGCGATTCCTCGATGTCCGATAGCGTCCGCAAAGAAGTGCTGCGTTCGCTGGATCGGGAAATCGAGCGGCTGAGCCGCAAGTCGAGCCGGAGCTGATCCGGGGACGAAGTTCGGCAGCGGGGGGGTGTTCCGGCGAGAGCCCTTGTTAGCGAACACCGTCACCCCGGCCCACGAGCCGGGGTCCAGCTTTTAACTGGCACCGCGCCCGAAGAATAGCGGGGCCCCGGATCAGGTCCGGGGCGACGGTGGGGGTTGTTCCTGTCTCTCCGCACTCGTCATTGCGAACGCAGTGAAGCAATCTATGGGGAGAGGGTGCCACCCATCGCACTGGTTGTGATGGAGGCGAAGAATGGTCCATGGATTGCCACGTCGCCTGCGGCTCCTCGCAATGACGAGGGGGGATACCCGCGATAGTATTGGCCGAGCATCGGCAGTGCGGCCTCCTACCCCCGAACCAAACCCACTCCGTGCCTTCGTGCCTTCGTGTGACACACTGTCACCTGACACCCCCTCCCAGTGCAAGAGTTGCGATGGAGGCGAGGCTGCGATCAACGGCTTGTCACACCGACCTTTCCCGCACCGTCACCCCGGCCTCCGAGCCGGGGTCCAGCTTCTGTCAGCACGCATTGGAAGAACAGCGGGGCCCCGGATCAAGTCCGGGGCGACGGTTTGGTGTGATTATGCCTCCGCGCTCGTCATTGCGAACGCAGTGAAGCAATCCATGGGGAGAGGGTGCCGCCCATCGCATCGGTTGCGATGGAGGCGAGGTTCGGGCCATGGATTGCCGCGTCTCTACGCTCCTCGCAATGACGAAGGGGGGCGGCGGTGGGTCGGGGAATGGTTAGGCCCGATGCCGAGGTCGGTCGCTGCCGGGGGTTTCCCCGCCATAACCGTCACCCCGGCCCCCGAGCCGGGGTCCAGCTTCTGTCAGCACCGCGCCCCGACTTCAGCTTAGCCGGACATATCGATCGCATACGCTGTCGTTGCCGCTTTCCATCCCCGCGCGCAGGGCTTCCATGCGTTGCGCGCTGGAGCCGTGGGTGAAGCTTTCGGCATCGACCTGGCGACCGGCGTTCCGCATCAGCGTATCGTCGCCAATCGCGCTGGCGGCGGTCATTCCTTCCTCGAAATCGCCGGGATCGATCAGGTTGCGGTTCTTGCCCGCCCACACCCCGGCATAGCAATCGGCCTGCAATTCCATGCGGACCTGCAACTGGTTGCTGGCGCGCGGGTTCTGTTGTTGCGCGCTGCGGATCGCGTCGGCCACGCCGGTCAGTTTCTGAATATGGTGACCGTATTCGTGGGCGATCACGTAATAGCGGGCGAAATCGCCCTTCGCGCCAAGCTGTTGCGCCATCTGGTCGTAAAAGCTGGTGTCGATGTAGATCCCGTGATCGGCAGGGCAATAGAACGGCCCCATCGCCGATTGCGCCGCACCGCAGCCGGAATCGGTTCCACCGCTATAGAACACCAGTTCAGGCTGTTCGAAGCGGACGCCTGCGCGCTGGAATTCGGGCTGCCATGTCTGGTTGAGCGATTGCAGCGCGTTGCATGCTTCGGTGGCATACTGGTTCTGCGTACACAGTTCTTCGGCCGATTGCGGAGAGGTGCGCTGCTGCGTGGCAGGGGCGGTCGATGCGCCGTTCTGGTCCAGTCCGCTGAGCATCTGGCCCGGATCGACCCCGAACACCAGCGCGCCGATCAGCACCAGCACTAATGTGCCGCACCCGACTCCGCCCGCGCCGCCGCCGGGAAATCCGCCGCCGCCGCCGCTGCCACCGCCGCGCACGCGGATGTTGGCCGGGTTAAATCTGTCGAGCCGCATCGGTCTGCCCCCTTGAATCGCATCGAACAGGCGGCCTGACGCCGCTTTTCACGTGTTTGGTCTGGACAGGCACGGCGCGCAGCGCAAGAGCGTGATTGTTAAGAACCCCGCGAAAAACCCATCAGGAGGTAAAAATGTTCCTATCCGGCAAGCGCGCTCTCGTCACAGGTTCCACTTCGGGCATCGGGCTGGGGGTCGCCCGCGCGCTTCATGCGGAAGGGGCGCAGGTCGTGCTCAACGGCTTTGGCGACGAAGCCGAAATCGCGAAACTGGTGGAAGAGCTGGGCGCGAGCCACATCAACGCCGATCTGACCACCGAGGAAGGGTGCGAGGAATTGATGGCCGGGGCGGGCCCGCTCGACATTCTGGTCAATAACGCCGGGATGCAGCACGTCGCCCCGATCGATGAATTCCCGGTGGCGAAGTGGAACGCGATCATCGCGCTCAACCTGACGGCGGCATTCCATACCACCCGGCTGGCCGTGCCGCATATGAAGCAGCAGGGGTGGGGGCGGATCATCAACACCGCCAGCGCGCACTCGCTCGTCGCTTCGCCGTTCAAGAGCGCTTATGTCGCGGCCAAACACGGCATCGCCGGGCTGACCAAGACCGCCGCGCTGGAACTGGCGCAGACCGGGGTGACAGTGAACTGCATCAGCCCCGGCTATGTCTGGACGCCGCTGGTTGAAAACCAGATCCCCGATACGATGAAGGCGCGTGGAATGACCCGCGAACAGGTCATCAACGATGTGCTGCTGGCGGGCGAGCCGACCAAGAAATTCACCCAGGTCGAAGAAATCGGCGCGTTCGCGGTATTTCTCTGCCGGGAAGAAGCGGCGAACATGACCGGCGGCAATTATACGATGGATGGCGGCTGGACCGCGCAGTGACCAAGTCGCGTGTGTGCCGCTCGCCAGGAATCCTCCGGGCCGGTCACAGTTGTCATACCCGATACCGGGAAATCGCGTTCTTCGGGTATGCAGAGCAGGTTTTTGGAAGAGATGCCGAAAATGTCTCCCTTCACTCCACGGAAGTTGTCGGGCCGGTAGAGGTCCACCAGGCTCCAGTACATGGTGTATCGGTATTCGGAGAGGATCGCATGAAGCTCAGCAAATCGCTCTTCCCGGTCCGCCTCCAGATAGATGATCGGCCGATGGCGCCGGATCGCGTCGGCGGCGCCTCTCAAGGCCTCGCATTCCATCCCTTCGATATCGATTTTCATGAAATCGAGTTGCTGGAATCCCATCTGGTCGATGGTTGCCAGCGATACGATGTCCCCGTGACGGTGCTGCCCCAGTTCCAATCCGCCAAAATTGTGCGGCACTCGCGGGTCTGACTCTGGCACTTCGATCACGCCGCTTTCCGCCCCGATGGCATATTGATAGGCGAAAACATTGGTCAGATTGTTCAGGGCAATGTTGGCGCAGAGCGTCTGAAATACGAGGCGCTGGGGTTCGAACGCATAGACTAACCCCTGATTCGCCAGTTGTGCCAGGCCGACAGTCAGTGACCCTATATTGGCGCCGATCTCCACCACCACCATGTTTGGCGTGACCATTTGTGAAAATAATTCATGTTCTCTGAATGAGTATTCTCCATATATTTTCAATGATTTACCAATATATATATCATTTTTATTGTAAAGAATTAATCCAAATTCGGTCTGCGTTAATTCATTATAGCCATCTTGGTTAATTTTAACCATATATTATCGCCTTTGGTCGCCAAAATGGCAATGCAATTAAGGTAAATTACCTAGATGATTCGTTATGTCGATAATCTCTCTTTTACAACAGAAAGATGTCGCCTAATCGATATCCTGCGGCATTCGGATGGCACAGGCGAAGGGATTTAACGAAGTGGTTGAGCGGTTGGGGTCAGGTTTTCGCGCCCTGCTGGTGCTTGCCCTGCTCATTCTCGTCCCCGCGTGCACTCATGGCGGAGTGCCCGCTGCGCCGCGCCCCGCCGACAATGCTGCAATCGAAACCCGCCTGATGCGCGATATCGCTACGCTCAGCAGCGACGATTTCGGCGGGCGTCAGCCGGGCACCGATGGCGAAGCGAAGACTCTGCGGTTCCTCTCGCGCGAATGGCAGGCGGCGGGGCTGACGTCGGGCACCAACGATCCGGCGCACCCGTGGTTCGCCCCGGTAGAGCTGGCCTATAGCAGCCCTGCGACCAGCACAGTGCGTTTCGTTCGCAAGGGCCGGACTGTGCCTCTGCCTGACAGCGGAGTGGCGATGTTCGCCTCCGGTGCGCGCGGGCTGGTCGAACTGGCACCGGTGGTGTTCGTCGGCAACGCGGGCGTCGATCTGGAGCGGTCCGAACTGGCGGGGCGGGTCGCGCTGATGCTGTGGGATCATCCCGGCGATGCCGATCAGCGGGAGGCTTTGCTGCGGCAGGATGCCGCCGCTGTGATCGCAGTCGTGAAAGACGATGCGGAGCTGGCTCATCTCGCCAATGATCGGCGGCGCGGCCACTATCGCCTGAAAGCGACCGAGGCGGTGACGACGCTCGACGGGTATATCACCCGCGAAGCGGCAGATAAATTGCTGGGCGCCGGGCGGATCGAGGAACTGGAATCCGCCGCCGCGCAGGACGATTTCCGCCCGATCCCGCTGGGCATAAGCGTGTCTGTCGAAGCGACATCGTCGGTCGGCACAGCGAAGACATTCAACCTGATCGGCCACCTGCCGGGCAAGCGTCCGCAAGATGGCGCGGTGTTGCTGATGGCGCACTGGGACCATTTCGGCAGCGCCTGTGCCCCCGCCGATGCAGCAGATCGGATCTGCAACGGCGCAGTGGACAACGCCAGCGGCGTGGCCGTTCTCAACGAACTGGCACGTCAGCTTGGGGCAGGGCCGAAGCTGGACCGCGATGTCTATTTCCTTGCCACTACCGCGGAAGAGCGGGGGTTGCTGGGGGCACAGGCATTTACCGAAAATCCGCCGGTGCCACTCGATTCGATCGTTGCGGCGTTCAACCTCGACAGCGTGGCGATTGCCCCGGCGGGCTCCGCATTCGGGATCGTCGGGCTGGGGATGACCGATCTCGATGCTCCGATAGAGCGGATCATCCGTGAAAGCGGTGGCGAGATGGGCGACCCTGCGCTGGCCGCGCAATTCGTGCGGCGGCAGGACGGCTGGGCGCTGTTGCAGCGCGACGTGCCGACAGTGGCGGTTACCACAGCCTACGGTGCGGAAAAGGCGCTGCAGCGGTTCATGGACGAACGCTATCACAAGCCGTCCGACGAGATTGACGGGATCGAACTGGGCGGAGCGATCGACGACTTGCGGCTGCACCTGAAACTGGTGCGCTTCTTCGCCGATCCGCTGCAATGGCCGACGGAGACAGGGAGTAAGCGCGCGGGGCCGTAGGGGGTGTGGGGATGGTTGGGCCTCTCCCCGTTCGTCATTGCGAGCGTAGCGAAGCAATCCATGGAGTGAGGGTGCCGTCCATCGCAGCGGCTGTGATGGAGGCGAGGTTCGGGCCATGGATTGCCACGTCGCCTTGCGGCTCCTCGCAATGACGAGGGGAGGGGGTGAGATATTGGTTGCCCGCCCGTTGGCTTCTCCATCTTTACCCCGTCACCCCGGCCCCCGAGCCGGGGTCCAGCTTCCACTCGCCCCGCGCTGGAAGAAAAGCGGGGCCCCGGATCAGGTCCGGGGCGACGGGGTGGGGTGGTCAAACGTCTCCCACTCGTCATTGCGAGCTTGGCGAAGCAATCCATGGGATGACGGTGCCGCCTCTCGCAACCGATGCGATGGGCGGCGAGGTTCGGGTCATGGGTTGCCACGTCGCCTGTGGCTCCCCGCAATGACGAGGGGAGGAGCGACGGCAGGCGGCGCATCACATATCCACCGTGCCAGAGCAAAATTGCGATTGGCCCTAGCGGTTGTCACACAGTCTCGTTAGATGGGCCGCCACGACTCTCCCGGTGAAAGCAATCCAGTGGCACACGACGATATCCCCCTCGGTCTAACTTTCGATGACGTTCTTCTGCGTCCGGCCGAAAGCGACATTCTCCCCAGCATGGCCGATACCCGCACGCAGCTTACGCGCGATATCGGGCTGAATATCCCCATCCTTTCTGCTGCAATGGACACTGTGACAGAGGCCGATATGGCGATTGTCATGGCGCAGATGGGCGGGATCGGTGTGCTGCACCGCAATCTGGAGGTGGACGAACAGTGCGCCGCCGTGCGCGCGGTCAAGCGGTTTGAAAGCGGGATGGTGGTCAATCCGATCACGATTTCGCCCGATGCAACGCTGGGCGATGCACAGGCATTGATGATGCAGCACCGCATCAGCGGCATCCCGGTGACAGACCGCGATGGCAAACTGGTGGGCATCCTCACCAACCGCGATGTGCGGTTCGCGGAAAACGCCGGTCAGCCGGTGCGCGAACTGATGACGGCCGAAAATCTCGCGACTGTGCCGCTGGGCACCAGTCAGGACGATGCCCGGCGGATGCTGCATCAGCGGCGGATTGAGAAGCTGCTGGTGGTGGACGATGCATTCAAATGCGTCGGCCTCATCACCGTCAAGGATATCGAGAAGGCGGTAACCTATCCCAACGCCACCAAGGATTCGACCGGCCGCCTGCGGGTGGCTGCGGCGACCACAGTAGGCGACAAGGGCTTTGAACGGACAGCGGCGCTGATCGATGCCGAAGTCGATGTGGTCATTATCGACACCGCGCACGGGCATAACAAGGATGTCGCCCGTGCGGTCGAACGGGCCAAGGCGCTCTCGAACTCGGTGCAGATCATCGCTGGCAACGTTGCCACCGCAGAAGCGACCCGTGCGCTGATCGATGCCGGTGCCGATGGTATCAAGGTCGGTATCGGGCCGGGATCGATCTGTACCACGCGTGTCGTCGCCGGTGTCGGTGTGCCGCAGTTGACAGCGGTGATGGAATGCGCGGCGGAAGCCGCCAAATCGGGCGTGCCGGTGATCGCCGATGGCGGTCTGCGAACGTCGGGCGATGCGGCCAAGGCGCTGGCCGCCGGTGCCTCCGCCGTGATGATCGGTTCGATGCTGGCGGGGACGGAAGAATCGCCGGGCGAAACCTTCCTCTATCAGGGCCGTAGCTATAAATCGTATCGCGGTATGGGCAGTGTCGGCGCGATGGCGCGCGGCAGCGCCGACCGTTATTTCCAGCAGGACGTGTCCACGCTCAAACTCGTACCCGAAGGGATCGAGGGACAGGTGCCGTACAAAGGCCCTGCGAAGGATGTGGTTCACCAACTCGTCGGCGGGATCAAGGCGGCGATGGGCTATACCGGCAGCGCGACGATTGCCGAACTGAAGCAGCGCGGCAAATTCGTGCGGATCACCAACGCCGGGCTGGCGGAAAGCCATGTCCACGATGTCGCGATCACGCGAGAGGCACCGAACTATCCGACACGCTAGGCTCAGGGCCCATTGCTGGCACCATTGAGGTTTGAAGCAAAATGGCTCAGCGCAAGGAGAAAGGGCGCAGTAATATGCTAATATTTCAAGACCTTTTGACGCCGCGATGGGCCATTTTGATCAAATCCCTGCAGGACGTCCAAATGGCTTCCATCTCAGGCCAAACTGCCCTTGGAAAGGCATATAGCCTTCCCGGCGGGCAGTTTGGCCCGATATGTTCGCCATTTGGGCGCCTCAACGGTGCCAGTAATGGGTCCTGAGCCTAAGGCAGCGCGGCGATGACCCCGGCAGCACGGGTTCAGGCAGCGATAGAGCTGCTCGACGCAGTGATCGCCGCGGCGCAGGCGGATGGGGCGCCGGCGGATCGGCTGGTTTCCGACTATTTCCGCCAGCGCCGCTATGCCGGATCGAAGGACCGGCGCGCGGTGCGCGAACTGGTTTATGCGGCAATCCGGGCGTGCGGGCCGATTCCGTCCAGTGGGCGAGCGGCGATGCTGCGTCTGGCGCAAGTCGATCCGGCGATTGCTCCGCTGTTCGATGGCTCCACCCACGGGCCGCAGCCTGTTGGCGAGGGCGAGCCGGCGGCCGCTGGCGGTGTCGCGCCCGATTGGGTGGAAAGCGCGCTGGCTGCATCGGGTGTCGCGGGCGGCGATGCGCGTGCTTTGCTCGACCGGGCGCCGCTCGATGTGCGGGTCAACACGCTGAAGGCGGCGCGCGATATCGTCGAATTGCCCGAAGCGGGTGAACCGCTGGCCGCGCCCAACGCGCTGCGGTTCGCGGCGGGCACGCCGGTCGAACGGTGGGATGCCTATGCCGCCGGGCAGATCGAGGTGCAGGATCACGGCAGCCAGATCGCTTGCATGGCAGTGGCCGCGCAGCCGGGTGAAACGGTGATCGATCTGTGCGCCGGGGCCGGGGGCAAGACGCTGTCGTTGGCAGCGGCGATGGACAATCGCCGCACGCTGCTGGCGTGCGATACCGACCGTGCGCGGCTGTCGAAGCTGGCGCCACGCGCCGAACGCGCCGGGGCCGGAATGATCGAAACCCGCTTGCTCGATCCGGGCAAGGAACTGGCTGCGCTGGCAGATTATGCGGGCAAGGCGGACGCGGTGCTGGTCGATGCCCCGTGTTCGGGCACTGGCACCTGGCGCCGCAAGCCGGAAGCGAAGTGGCGGCTGACGCCCGAACGGCTTAACCGGTTCGCAGCGGTGCAGGGGCGCTTGCTGACTATCGCGGCGGAACTGGTGCGGCCCGGCGGGCGACTGGTATTCGTCACTTGCTCTCTGCTCGATAGCGAAGGGGCGGGGCAGATCGATGCGTTTCTGGCGGCGCATCCCGAATGGTCGGCCGATGCGCTGGCTCTGCCGCTGGGGCACACACACGGGAAAGGCTGGCGGCTTTCGCCGTTTCACGACGGCACGGACGGGTTTTTCGTCGCAAGCCTGTCTCGTGCGTGTTAACGTAACGCAGTATGACCGACGCAATCGAACAGCTCAGGTCCGAACCGATGGAGAAAGTAATGCGTTTTGCTGCCCCTGCCGTTGCAGTTGCACTGGTGCTCGCTGTCAGCGCGAGCATGGGGCAGGGGGCCGACCGCACACTCGATCCGCGCGCTGCCACGCTGCAACAGGAAGGGAACGCCGCACTCGCCGCCGGGCAGACCGAGCAGGCCGTCGATGCATTCGAAGCGGCACTGGCCATCGATCCCGGTGCGCCGCAGCTGTATATCGACCTTGGCGATGCGGCCCGGCGCAACGGTTTGCAGGGCAAGGCGATCCGGTATTACCGCGATGCCATGCGGCTCGACCCGCGCAACCTCGATGCGATTTCGGGTGAAGGCGCGGCGCTGGCGGAAAAGGGCGCGATCGACAAGGCCAACCGCAATCTCGCCAAGCTGCAAACGATGTGCGGCGATAACTGCCCGGAAACCAAGCTGCTGGCCGCGGCTATTGCTAAGGGGCCGCAGCCGCGCGTGCTGACCGCAGAAGCGGTAATGCCCGATGCGAGCGTGACTCAGCAGAATTGAGCCGGGCGTAATATCGCGCGCTATTTTCGCTGAACTGGCGGAGGCGGATGCGTCTTCTCCCTTCATTCGTGGCCCCGGACGTGATCCGGGGCTACCCTGTTCTTCGTGCACGGGGCTGGTGAAGCTGGACCCCGGCTCGGGGGCCGGGGTGACGGGGGTGGGAGGCAATCAAGCTGTTAGCTTTAACCCCACCGCCTCCGCTCGTCATTGCGAGGAGCCGCAGGCGACGTGGCAATCCGTGGGCCGCGTGTTGCCACTCAATTATATCGGGCGCGATGGGCGGAAACGGCAGCCCGTGGATTGCTTCTCTGCGTTCGCAATGACGAGGGCGGGTGGGCGTACATGCCATACTCCCCGGTTAGGCTCGGTATTCCCCGCATACATTCGCCCCACCTTACATCGTCGCCCCGGACCTGATCCGGGGTGACGACAGGCATGGGCGGGAAATGGCGATGCCACCGCCGCCCATCGCTCAGATCAGTTCACGGAATTCTTCCAGAACAGTGCGATAGACGCGCTTCTTAAACGGAACGATCAGATCGGGCAGTTCGTCGGGATCGATCCAGCGGTATTCGCAGAATTCCGCCGGGTCGTGCGCGTTGAGGTCGATTGCGGCATCGTCCCCGTGGAAGCGGGCGAGATACCAGATCTGTTCCTGCCCGCGATACTTGCCGCCCCACAGCTTGCCGATCAGTTCATCGGGCAAGTCGTAGCGCACCGGCTCGCTGATCGCCTTAAGCAACGTGATATTATCGGCAGTTACGCCGGTTTCCTCGGCCAGTTCGCGCAGGGCGGCGGTTTCGCCGTCTTCGCCCTTGTCGATTCCGCCCTGAGGCATTTGCCAATGCCCGCTATCCTTGTTGTCGATACGCATGCCGACGAACACTTTGCCGTCGGCATTCACCAGCATCACGCCCACGCAGGGGCGGTAACCGAGTTCTGTCACTCGTAAGTCCTCAACTATAGCGCGCAAGCATCTGTTTTACTTCGGCAAGGAATGCCTCGGATGCAGCCTGAGCGCTGGGTAATGCCTTTCGCAGGTTCACGAAACCGTGAACGATTCCGGGAATCTCCATATAGGTCACATCGATCCCGTGCGAGATCAGTTTTTTCGCGTAGTTGCGCCCCGAATCGCGCAAAGGGTCCAGCCCGGCGGTCATGATTACGGTCGGCGGGCTCTTGCTCAGTTGATCGCTGAGAGCGGGATACATCCGCGTACTGCTTTCATCGGGGGCATAGCTGCTGGTGAAGTAGTTCATCGCGCGCGCAGTCAGCAGGAAGCCTTCACCGAAATCGCGATAGCTGTCGGTTTCCTCGATCGCGCTGGCGACGGGATAGATCGGCGCCTGCACGATCACCGGCACCGCCGCGGCCTTTGCGGCCAGTGCCTGCGTCACGACGATAGTGAGATTGCCGCCTGCGCTATCGCCGGTGGTGACGAGGCCGGTCGCTTTGCGGCCCAGTTCGGCGGGATTGCCCGCGACCCACCGCGTTGCCGCTTCGCAATCGTCCGCTGCCGCCGGGAAGGTCGCTTCGGGGGCGAGGCGATAGTGGACGGCCACAACCGGCAGATCGAGCTGGTGGGCGATTTCGGTGCAGAACGCATCGTGCGTGTCGAGATCGCCGATCACGAATCCGCCGCCGTGGAAGAACATTACAATCGGCCCCGCCTCGCGGCTGTCGCGCGGGTCGTAAAGGCGCAGCGGGATGTCGCTTGCCGGGCCGGGGCAGGTGAGGTCGCGCTTCACTGCCAGCGGGCGCGGATCTGCCTCTGCCAGTGCCCCCATCGCCGCATATTGCGCGCGGGCATCGGCAACGGGAACCTCGTCGATTTCAGGGCCGCCGATCTGTTCGAGCATCGCCAGCAGGGCACGCACATCGTCTTTCACATACAGGTCCGCCATCGCTCTCTCCGTCATTATCAGTTTCGATTCGGGATGATTATGCACGGCTGTGTAGCTTTTCCACTCGACTTTTTGTTTCGCGAGGAGAAAAACTTGGTTGAGGCAGAGAGGGGTGGGGCCTAGTGCCCCGCTCAGGACAGGGCGCCCCTATGGCGCGCGAGTAAGGAATGCATATGGCTACCCAAGCCGCCGACCAACGCGAAGCTGCGGTCAAATCCGAAAACCCCGAAGCAGTCGTCGTCCGGTTCGCCGGCGATTCCGGTGACGGAATGCAATTGACCGGCGGCCAGTTCACTCTGTCCACCGCGCTGGCGGGCAACGATCTGGCGACGTTCCCCGATTTTCCCGCTGAAATCCGCGCCCCGCAAGGTACGCTGTTCGGTGTATCGGCGTTCCAGATCAACTTCGGTTCGACCGCTATCGAAACTGCGGGCGATGCACCCGATGTACTGGTGGCGATGAACCCGGCGGCGCTGAAAGTGAACCTGGCGGCGCTGAAACCCGGCGGGCTGATTATTGCGGACACCGGTGAGTTTACGAAGCGCAATCTGGACAAGGCGCATTACACCGCCAACCCGCTGGAAGATGGCAGCCTGGCGCAATACCAGTTGCTGGCGTTCGACATCAGCGCGCACACGGTCGAAGCGGTCAAGCCGTTCGGGCTGGGCAACAAAGATGCCCTGCGCTGCAAGAATATGTGGACGCTGGGCCTTGCGCTGTGGATGTTCGACCGCGATCGCAAGCCGTTGCAGGAATGGCTGAAGCAGAAATTCGCTAAGGCGCCTGACATTGCCGACGCCAATATCGCCGCGCTCGATGCCGGCCATGCCTATGGCGAAACGGCGGAACTGTCCGGCCCGCTGAAGCAGGTGCATGTCGATCCCGTTGCGACCGAACCGGGCCTGTACCGCACGATCACCGGTGCGGAAGCGGTCAGCCTCGGCCTCGTCGCCGGGGCGCAGCTTGCGGAATTGCCTATGTTCTTCGGCGGCTATCCGATTACGCCTGCCTCTGCGATCCTGCACCATCTGGCGCGGCTGAAGGAATTCGGCGTCACGACGTTTCAGGCGGAAGACGAAATCGCCGCGATCTGTTCCGCCATCGGCGCAAGCTGGGCGGGGCAACTGGGTGTCACCAGTTCATCCGGCCCCGGCATCGCTTTGAAGACAGAGGCCATCGGGCTGGGCATTATGACCGAGCTGCCGCTGGTGATCGTCAACAGCCAGCGCGGCGGCCCCTCCACCGGCCTGCCGACTAAGACCGAGCAGAGCGATCTCTATCAGGCGGTCTATGGCCGCAACGGCGATGCGCCGATGCCGGTGATCGCTGCGCGCAGCCCCGCCGATGCGTTCGAATGTGCCATCGAGGCTTGCCGTATCGCTGTGGAATACATGACCCCGGTAATGCTGCTGACCGATGGCTATATCGCCAATGCCGCGGAACCGTGGAAGGTGCCCGATCCGGCATCGTTCGCGGCATTCCCGGCACGCTTCCTGACAGAGAAGAACGCCACCGACGTGGAAGGCAACGCGCAGTTGCTGCCTTACAAGCGTGACGAGAAGGGCGCGCGCCCGTGGATCAAGCCGGGCACGCCGGATCTGATGCACCGTATCGGCGGGATCGAGAAGGATTCGCAGACCGGCAACATCAGTTACGATCCGGCGAACCACCAGTTGATGACCGATCTTCGCAAGCAGAAAATCGAAGGTATCGCTGTGCCGCCGCAGGATATCGCGCTGGGCGAAGGGGCGGGCAAGCTGGCTGTCGTCGGCTGGGGCAGCACGTTCGGCCCGATCCATCAGGCGGTTCGCCGTGCGCGGCGCAAGGGGCTGGAAGTCAGCCACATCCATGTGCGCCACATCTGGCCGATGCCCGCCAACCTTGGCGAATTGCTGAAAGGTTTCGATAAAGTGCTGGTGCCGGAAATGAACACCGGCCAGTTCAAGACTGTGCTGCGCGATCAGTTCCTTGTGGATGCACAGCCGCTTACCAAGACCAGCGGGCAACCGTTCAAGATTGCCGAACTGGAAGCCGCGATCGAGGAGGCGCTGGCATGAACGACATGACTCCTGTGCAGACCACGCTGAAAGACTGGGAAACCGATCAGGAGGTACGCTGGTGCCCCGGTTGCGGTGACTATGCGATCCTGAAAGCGGTGCAGCGCACTCTGCCCCAGATCGGTGCGGACCCGTCGAAAACCGTGTTCATATCGGGCATCGGCTGTTCCAGCCGCTTCCCCTATTACATGGAAACATACGGGTTCCACACGATCCACGGCCGCGCACCTGCGTTCGCGACCGGGGCCAAGCTGGCCAATCCCGAACTCGACGTGTGGCTCGTCACCGGTGACGGCGATGGCCTTTCCATCGGCGGCAATCATCTGATGCACGTGCTGCGCCGTAACGTGAACATGCAGATCATGCTGTTCAACAACGAGATTTACGGTCTGACCAAGGGGCAGTTCAGCCCCACCAGCCGCGAAGGCACGCGCAGCCCGTCGACCCCGTACGGCAGCTTCGATCACCCGGCCAAGCCTGCGGCGTTCGCGCTGGGTGCCGGGGCGCGCTTCGTGGGACGTGGGTTCGACGTGTCGAAGAACCTGCCCGATGTGCTGAAGGCAGCCCATGCCCATCAGGGCGCAGCCTTCGTCGAAATCTTCCAGAACTGCATCGTCTATAACAAGGACGTGTTCAACGACTTCGCCGCGCCCAAGGGGGCCGAAGATCGCCAGCTGTGGCTGGCCGATGGCGAACCGATGCTGTTCGCCAAGGGCACCAAGGGTATCGCGCTCGACCGCGATGCGCTGGCGCTGAAAGTGGTCGATGTCGAAGGCGACGACTGGCAGAGCGCGGGCGTTCTGGTCCACGATGTCACCAATCGTTCGGTCGCGCATATGCTGGTGGAATTGCCGTTCGGTCCGTTCCCGATGGCACTGGGCGTTCTGTACGACGATCCCGCACCGACGTTTGAAGCGGGGGTCGCGGCGGAACACGACCGGGCCGTGGAAGGCAAGGAAAACAACCTCGCCAAACTGCTCGCCAAGGGGCAGACCTGGACCGTTAGCGGAACCGCGCAAGACCCGATCTGACGGGGCATCGCGGGGTTTCCTCGCGGGGCTGTCCTACAGCCGGCAGGTCATGGCATCACGGGTGCCATGACCTATGGCTCTGGCGATTTCGGCATTCTGCGTAAGTCATTGAAATCCAGTGGGCGTTTTTGCTCTCTGGACAGTGTAACATGTGGTCCATGTCTCCTGCTCAGTCGCCGGGGTCGAATCGCTCCGCCATGTGGCTGTCAGCGGCTCTGTCGGCTGTCGGGCGCAGCGCGGCTGCGGCCAGAAATGCCCAGCCTGCGCCGCCCAGCCAGCCGGCGATCACATCGCTGGGGAAATGCACCCCCAGCCATACCCGGCTCCACGCGACCAGCAGGCTTGCCGCCATCGCCGCGCCGATCAGCGTGTAGCGCACCGAATGCCGTGCGCTCAGGCTGGCGAAGGCAAGCGCCGTGGCGATGAACACCACCGCGGCATTGAAGCTATGCCCGCTGGGGAAACTGGCGCCGCCTGCTTCCATCAGGTGCGGCACGATTTCGGGGCGCGGGCGGCCGACCAGCAGCTTGATCCCGAAACTGACGATCCAGCCACTCATAACCGTCAGGCCAAGCAATACTGCTTCACGCCGCAGCTTGATGAACAACAGCGCGACGATTGCGCCGATGGCGAACAGGTTGCGGAGCAATACGCCGCCCAGCGCCGTCAGATCGCGCACCATTTCGAGCAGGACCGCAGGGCCGCGCGGCCCCAGCTTGTCGCCTTCGCGCCAGAACAACAGGCCCATCCGGTCCAGTGTGCCGGTGCGGTCGGTCGTCACCAGCCAGACCATCAGCGCAAATCCGATCCAGCACAATGCTGCGACAATCAACGCTTTGGTCCGATCGATCCGCCAGCCCCGTTCGGGCAAAACAATGGTGTCGGTCGGCAAGTGTGCGCCGGTCTTGTCTGTTGGGTTCATGAAGACAGGAACCGCCGGTGTTGCCCCTCGTTCCGAAACACATGACCGCTCCGCAGATAGTATGGCTACGCAGGGATTTGCGCCTTGCCGATCATCCTGCATTTCATACTGCCGCGCAAGCCGGGCCGGTCATCCCGGTCTATGTGCTGGACGACGATGCAGCGGGCGATCATGCCATCGGCGGGGCGTCGCGGTGGTGGCTGCATCACAGCCTGGAAAGCCTCAGTCGCTCGCTGGCGCGGCGCCATTCGCGCATCGTTCTGCGGCGCGGGGATGCTGTCCGCGAACTGGCGAAACTGGTGGAGGAAACCGGGGCAGAGGCGGTCCACGCCCTGCGCCATTACGAACCCTGGTGGCGCAAGGCGCAAGGCAAGCTGGCGCAACGGATCGACTTGCGGCTGTACGATGGCAATTACCTGATGCCGCCCGGCGCAGTGACCACCAATGGCGGCGATCCGTACAAGATCTACACTCCGTTTGCGAAGGCGGTGCTCGACCAGATGCCGCCGCGTGAATGCCTGCCTGAACCCGGCGTGCTCCATTCGCCCGATCGCTGGCCCGACAGCGACGATCTGGGCGAGTGGGAGCTGTTGCCGACCCGTCCCGACTGGGCGGGTGAGATCGCGGCTTTCTGGCAAGTGGGTGAAGCAGCGGCGCACGAGCGGCTGGAAGAATGGTCTGGCGATGTTGCCCGCTATGCCGAAGCACGCAACCTGCCATCGCAGGACGGATCGAGCCGCCTGTCGCCGCATCTCCACTGGGGCGAGATATCGCCTGCACGGGTCTGGCACCGGCTCGACGGGCGGCGTGGGGAAGGGTGGGCGACGTATGCCAGAGAGCTGATCTGGCGCGATTATGCTCAGAACGTGATCTGCCAGTTCCCCGGCTATGCCAGCGAAAGCTATCGCGATGGCTATGCCGGTCTGTGGCGCAACCCCCATCGTGGCCACCTGATCGCGGAGGAGTTGCAGGCCTGGCAGCGGGGGAGGACCGGCTACCCCATCGTCGATGCGGGAATGCGCCAGTTGTGGCAGACAGGATGGATGCACAACCGGGTACGGATGATCGCGGCCAGCTTTCTGACGAAACACCTGCTGATCGACTGGCGGCACGGCGAACGCTGGTTCTGGGATTGCCTGGTCGATGCCGACTTCGCCAACAACCCGGTGAACTGGCAATGGGTGGCCGGAACAGGCGTCGATTCCAACATGTTCGTGCGGATCATGGCGCCGCTGAGCCAGAGCGAGAAGTTCGATGCGGCCGGATATATCCGTGAATACGTGCCCGAACTGGCCGACCTGCCTGACGACCAGATCCACGACCCGCCAGACGATTGCCGGGGCGATTATCCGGTGAAGATCATTGACCACAGGGAAGCGCGGGAACGCGCGCTCTCCGCCTGGCGCGCGGCGAAGGAGGAGGGTTGAATTGCCACCCGTGCCGGGTCCATAGCAGGGGCATGAGGGCAGAGGGGCTGAGAGGAAAAGACCTGCTGGATGCAGGCGCGCGGTTCGAACGGAGCCCCGGCTTGTTTGCGCGCATGCTGGCGCCGGGATTCAACAAAGTGCTCGACCGGATCGATGCGGGGCTGGAACGCGGTGCAATCCACGGGACTTTGCCCGATGGCACCCGGCGCACGCTGGGCGGACGGGCACCGGGTTTTACCGCCGAAGTCCACCTGAAAGACTGGCGCGCTCTGCTGCGCCTGGCGACCAACGGGTCGATCGGCTTGTTTCAGGCGTGGGAAGCGGGCGAATGGGACAGCCCCGATCCTGTGCCGCTGTTCGCGCTGTTCATGGCCAATGGCGATTCGCTGGGGGACACGGGCCGGTCGCGCGGCCCGTTCCGGCTCGCCGCCCGCTTCGCGCACTGGCTGAACCGCAACACCCCCGCCGGATCGGCGCGCAATATCCACGCGCACTACGATCTGGGTAACGACTTCTATGCCCAGTGGCTGGGCGAAACGATGAGCTATTCCAGTGCCTTGTTTGCGAACGAGAGCATGACGCTCGATCAGGCGCAGCGGGCCAAGATCGCCGCGGTGGCGCAGCGGCTCGACCTGCGGGCAGGGGCCGATGTGCTCGAAGTCGGGTGCGGGTGGGGATCGCTGTCGCAGTATATGGCGGCTGAATATGGCGCGAACGTCACTGGTATCAGCCTGTCGGACGAACAGCTTGGCTGGTGCCGTACCGCCCCGCCGCCAGCGCGGGGATCGGTCGAATTCCGCAAGCAGGACTATCGCGATGCGCGCGGGCAATACGACGCCATCGCCAGCGTCGAAATGGTCGAGGCACTGGGCCGCGAATACTGGCCCACGTTCATGGATTGCATCGCCAGCAACCTGAAACCCGGCGGACGTGCGGCGATCCAGTATATCTCGATGAAAGACAGCCTGTTCGATGCCTATGCTCGCAGCGCCGACTTCATTCAGGCCTACATCTTCCCCGGCGGCTTGCTGATCCGCACCAGCGATTTCCGCGCGCTGGCGGCGGAGCGTGGGCTGCGCTGGGTCGATCAGACCGACTTCGGACAAGACTATGCCGCAACGCTGCGCCTGTGGCGCGAACGGTTCGACCGGGTCGCAGAGGCAGGCAAACTGCCCGCCGGGTTCGACGACCGGTTCGTCCGCCTGTGGCGGTATTACCTGCAATATTGCGAAGGCGGGTTCCGCGGGGGCGGAATCGATGTACATCAGGTCACATTGGTGAAGGAGAGGTGATGCGTAAGATAATGGTTTCGCTGGCGGCGTTGTCGCTGGCGGCATGTGCGACAACGGAAACGACGACTGACGCGGCGAAACCCGATGTCTTCGCGACAACACCTACTCAGGCGATCCCGGTGCGCGAACAACAGGTGCTGTTCTGGGATCAGGCGACGCGCGACTATCGCTTCGCCCATATGGAAGATTACTTCGCCGGGTTCGACACCACCCCTGCGCCAAAAGTCCGCGTATTGCCTGCGGGCAAGCCGTTCGATGCGGCGACGGTGGCGAAGCTGGATGCCTATCTCGCCAGCCAGAATGCCGCCGGGATTATGGTGCTGCAGGATGGCAAAGTCCGCTATGAGAAATACGGCCTTGGCTTCGGCCCGGATGGGCGATGGACCAGCTTCTCCGTCGCCAAGAGCTTCACCTCCAGCCTGCTCGGCGCGGCGCTGAAGGATGGCTTTATCGGCAGCCTGTCCGATCCGGTGACGAAGTATCTCCCCGCGCTGAAAGGCACGGCTTACGATGGCGTAACGGTGGAACAGATTGCCACGATGACGTCGGGCGTAAAGTGGAACGAAGACTACGCCGATCCGAAAAGCGACGTGGCGCAAATGCTCACTGTGGCGCCGGTGGACGGCGAATCGCAGGCCGTAACCTATGCGCGCAAGCTGACACGCGAAGCACCTGCAGGCAGTAAGTGGGTGTACAAGACACTGGAAACCAACCTGCTGGGCGATATCGTCACCGCTGCCACGGGGCAGTCTCTGGCAGCCTATGCCAAGAAGAAGATCGTCGATCCGGCGGGCTTCGCAGGCGGTCTGTTCTGGATGACGGACCTTACCGGCAGCAATATCGGCGGGTGCTGCCTTTCCTTGCACCTGTCGGACTATGCGCGGATGGGGCAGTGGGTCATGGAAGGCGGCCAGCCAAGCGAGCCAGAGGGGTGGTTCGCCAAGGCGGGCAGCGCGCAAGTCGCTCTGGGGAAGGGCTTCGGCTACGGATACCAGTGGTGGACTTATCCCGATAACGTGTTCGGCGCGCGGGGCATTTTCGGGCAGTCGATTACGATCGTGCCGGAACAGAATCTGGTTGTCGCAATCGTGTCTGACTGGCCGGTCGCCAGCAGCGACACATACGGGACACCGCGCCTCAAAATGATCGACGCTGTGCGGAAAGCCGCCGCTCAGTAAGAGCGGTCAGGCGGTCGTACGAAACACGCCTCCGCCCGAATGGCTGGCGAGGATGTTATCGTGGACGATGGGGCTGAGCAGGTCGTCGAACGCGCATCCGACAATCGAGTTGTCCCACCAGACGACTTGTGACTGGAGCGCTTCGAGGCCTGGCAGCGTCAGCCAGCAGCGCTGGCCGGGATGCAGGCGGTTGATCGCAGCGGCGGAAAAACCGCCCAGCGACAGATCGTGGACTACGGTCTGAAACGGTCGACCGCCTGAGATCCGCAGTTGCGCGGGAATGGTGATCCGAGTGCGCGGCGCGCAGCGATCTTCCTGCGCGGCGGACGAATAACGGTCTTCGTTGGTAACCATCGTTGCTTTGTCCCGGGGTTGAATCCTGAGGCACACACTTCAGCGCTCCTCACAGCGCGTGAGAAACAATCGTGCTAGCCTATGATTTACGCCGGGTTATCGGACGTAGTTACCGGAACTTAAGCGCGTTCGCGGTGTGCGGTTGGAAAGTCTTCCTGCACCAGCGCGACGATGCGTGCGGCGACATCTTCCGGCGGTTTCACCGTCGCCGGATCTTCGCCCGGATATGCGCGGGCGCGCATCTGGGTGCGGGTCGCCCCCGGATCGAGGATCGCCACGCGAATATCGCCCAGTTTCTCGACTTCCGAAGCGTAAGTTTCCAGCAAGTTGTCGAACGCTGCCTTCGTCGCGCCATAGGCTGACCAATATGCGCGCGGCGTGGCGCCGACCGAACTGGTCAGACCAATCACCCGTGCATGGTCGGCGCGCTTCAGCAGAGGATCGAAGGCGGCGATCAGCGCCTGTGTCGCCAGCACGTTCACTGTGAGTGCCTGACTGAATTGCTTGGGGTCGATCTGCGTCACGGGCGTCAACACTGGCAGGTAAGCTGCATTGATAACCATGATGTCGAGCTTGTCCCACCGCTGCGCCAGCGCCGCGGCGAGGCGCGGGATGCCGTCGGATTCGCTGAGGTCCATCGGAGCGATCGTCGCCGATCCGCCACGTTCGTGAATCGTGTCCTCGACCTGTTCGAGCGACTTCACATCGCGGGCAGTGAGCACCACGTGCGCCCCGGCATCGGCCAGTGCAACGGCGGTTGCAGCACCGATTCCCTTGCTCGCACCGGTTACGAGCGCGATGCGCCCGTCGAGCGGCTTGTTTTCAGACATCAGGCAACCTTGTGAACGGGGAAAGAAAGCTGCGCCTCTTGCGTCGTGCGCTTTTCGAGATCGGTCAGCGAAGTGGGGTAATCGCCGGTGAAGCAGGCATCGCAGAATTGCGGACACTTGCCATCGCGCGTCGCTCCACCGACAGCCCGATAGAGGCCATCGATCGATACGAACGCCAGACTGTCGGCCTTGATGAATTCGCGCATCGGTTCGATTTCCATCCGCGCAGCCAGCAGTTTGGACCGTTCGGGGGTATCGACGCCGTAGAAACAGCTGTGCGCGGTGGGCGGGCTGGCGACGCGGAAGTGCACTTCCTTGGCCCCGGCTTCGCGCATCATTTCGACAATCTTGAGACTGGTAGTGCCGCGAACGATCGAATCGTCGATCAGTACGATGCGCTTGCCTTCGACCAGATGGCGATTGGCATTGTGCTTGCGCTTCACGCCCGAATGGCGCGCGCTGTCGCTGGGCTGGATGAAAGTGCGGCCGACATAGTGGCTGCGGATAATGCCCAGTTCGAACGGCACACCCGATTGCTGGGCATAGCCGATGGCGGCGGGCACGCCGCTGTCGGGCACAGGGACGACCAGATCGGCATCCACGGGGCTTTCAATCGCCAGTTGCTCGCCAATTGCCTTGCGCGCGGCATAGACACTGCGGCCGTCGAATATCGAATCGGGGCGGCTGAAATAGACATGTTCGAAGATGCAGGGGCGTGCCTTGCGATTGCCGAACGGATGCAGTGAATCGATGTTGCCGTCGAAATCGACCCGCACAATCTCGCCCGGCTGCACCTGCCGCACGAATTCCGCGCCGATCACATCAAAAGCGACAGTTTCCGAAGCGAATACTGTTGAATCGCCCAGTTTGCCCATCTGCAACGGCCGAATGCCCAGCGGATCGCGGCAAGCGATCATCCCTTCGGGCGTCAGAACGATCAGAGCGTAGGCCCCTTCGACCAGACGCAATGCATCGATCAGGCGGTCGATCGTTGTTGGGTAGCGACTGGTGGCGACGAGGTGGATGATGACTTCGGTGTCGGAGGTCGAGTGGAAAATCGCCCCCTTCGACACCAATTCGTCACGCAAAGTCTGCGCGTTGGAGAAATTGCCGTTGTGCGCCACGGCGAAGCCGCCTGCCGCCAGCTCGGCATAGAGCGGCTGTACGTTCCGCAATCCCGATCCGCCGGTGGTGGAATAGCGGACATGGCCCGCCGCCATCGTGCCGGGAAGTTCGGCCAGCGCCTCCTGCGTGGAGAAATTTTCGGCCACATGGCCCAACCCGCGGCGCGAATAGAATTCGGCGCCATCGAAAGAACAGATGCCTGCCGCCTCCTGTCCGCGATGCTGCAGGGCATGGAGGCCCAGCGCGGTGACAGTGGAGGCATCGGGTGCGCCAATGGCACCGAACACACCGCATTCTTCATGCAGTGTGTCCCCGTTGGAATCTTCGAAGGGGTGTATGGGCATCATATCCGGCAAGCCTCGGCGGGGCGGCGTGTATGCGGGGCTCAATGGCGATGTTACGCGGCGATTACAAGGGCAGTGCGCGCTCCCTCACATGCTTTTCGCATTGCGCCGCCTTGCCGGGCACCCTACACGCCGCAGCGATCCAGCCAATTATCGGAAAAGATGAGCTGACATTGCTGCTTTCTCCCTTCGAATGGACCATCGCCAAACGTTACATGATGCCGGGCAAGGGCGAGGGCTTCATCGCGCTCGTCGCCGGGATCAGCGTGGGCGTGGTGATGCTGTCGGTCGCCATGCTGGTGATCGTGATGAGCGTGATGAACGGCTTTCGCGCCGAACTGCTCGACAAGATCGTTGGCCTGAATGGCCACGCCATTGTGCAGGCATATGGCGGGCGGCTCGACGACTGGCAGGGTGTGCTCAAGCAAGTGCGCGCCACGCCCGGTGTCGTTCGCGCCAGCCCGCTGATCGAGCAGCCGTTGCTGGTGACGTTCAACGGCCGGGTGGAAGGCGTGCAGGTTCGCGGGAATACTCAAGACGATATCAATCGCCTGCGCCCGGATGTCGTGGCGGGCAATATCGCCGATCTGAAGCCGGATGCATCGAGTGTGGCGATCGGTTCCCGGCTTGCTGAAAACCTCGGTGTGCGGGTTGGCGATACGATCACGATCATCAATCCGGCGGGCCGCTCGACTCCGTTCGGAACGATGCCGCGCCAGATCGGCTATACAGTCTCAGCTATCTTTGAGGTCGGCGTGTACGACTACGACAATTCGTTTGTCGTGATGCCGATAGCAGATGCTCAGACGTTACTGCTCATGGGCGACACCATCGGTATGATCGAGGTCAAGACGACCAATGCCGATAAAGTCGGTGAAATCCTCGCGCCGGTGAAGCAGGCGCTGGCCGGGCGCGCAGTGGTGTCGACCTGGAAACAGATCAACGCATCGCTGTTTCAGGCGCTGGAGGTCGAACGCGTGGCGATGTTCTTCGCTCTGTCGATCATCGTGGTTGTCGCTGCGTTCAATATCCTGTCGAGCCTGGTGATGCTGGTGCGCGCCAAGACGCGCGACATCGCGATCATGCGAACGATGGGGGCGACGCGGCGCAGCCTGCTCAAGATTTTCGTCACTACGGGCTTTACCGTTGGTGCGGTTGGCACCGGGGCAGGGCTGGCGCTCGGGTTTATCGTGTTGTTCTTCCGGCAGGGGATCGTCGATGCGATCCAGTATGTCACCGGGCAGAACTTGTGGGATCCCTCGGTACGCTTCCTGTCGACGCTTCCTTCACGGCCCAATCCGGTGGAAATCGTGGCGATCTGCCTGCTGGCTCTGACGCTCAGTTTCCTTGCTACACTTTATCCGGCCTTCAAGGCTGCAAGTACCGATCCGGTTCAGGTGCTGCGTTATGAATAACGATCAACCCGTTGTCCGTCTTACCGATCTCACCCGCGCTTTCGAACAGGGCGGGGTGAAGATCGACGTTCTGCGCGGCGTAAACCTGACAATCGCACCGGGTGAGATTGTCGCGTTGCTTGGCCCGTCCGGCTCCGGCAAATCGACTATGTTGCAGGCGGTTGGCCTGCTGGAAGGCGGCTTTGGCGGCAAGATCGAAATCGCCGGGGTCGATGCCAGCACGCTGCCGACCGATGGGCGCACCAGGCTGCGCCGCGAACATCTTGGCTTCGTGTATCAGTTCCACCACCTGCTGCCCGATTTCACAGCGCTGGAAAATGTCGTGATCCCGCAACTGGTCGCAGGGCGAGGTCGGGTGGAAGCGGAAGAGCGTGCGGCGGAAATCCTCGGTGGGTTGGGTCTGGAGCACCGGCTTGAGCACCGGCCAAGCCAGCTCTCCGGCGGCGAGCAGCAGCGCGTTGCCGTGGGTCGCGCACTGGCCAATCGCCCCCATCTGGTGCTGGCGGACGAACCGACCGGCAATCTGGACGAAGCGACATCGGACAAAGTTCTGGCCGAGTTTCTGGACCTCGTTCGTGGGGAGGGCAGCTCTGCACTGGTCGCCACGCATAACGAACGGCTTGCAGCGCGCATGGACCGGGTCGTGCGCCTGAAGGATGGCATACTGGCGTGAAGGCGTGATCCGCTGCGCCGGATCACGATACTTCACAAGACTGGAGAGCGAGCGATGACCACGATAGCCGATTTCACTGTCGAATTGCCCGATGGTTCGCCGCTCGATCTGTCGGCCAAGGCAGGCAAAGTCCTGCTGGTCGTCAATGTCGCCAGCAGGTGCGGCTTTACCCCTCAGTACGAAGGGCTGGAGGCATTGCAGCGCAAATTCGCGGATCGTGGGTTCGAAGTCCTTGGCTTCCCCTGCAACCAGTTCGGGCATCAGGAACCGGGCAATGCCGAAGAAATCGCCAGTTTCTGCAAACTGACATATGATGTCAGCTTCCCCTTGATGAAGAAGGTGGACGTCAACGGCGACGATGCCATCCCGCTTTACGACTGGCTCAAAGCAGAGGCGCCCGGCGTGTTGGGGACCAAGGCAGTGAAATGGAACTTCACCAAGTTCCTGATAGGTCGGGACGGCAAGGTCGTGCGACGCTATGCGCCGAACGATAAACCCGAAAGTATCGAGCAGGATATCGAAGCGCTGCTGTGAATGCACAGCCTGTGGAGAATTCTCCGCAGCAGAACCCTAGCGAATCGGGCCGAAATTCCTAATCTGCGAATATGGCATTTGCCCCTTTTGTCCCGCTGCGTGTCCTCTCCAGTTACTCGATGCTCGAAGGGGCCATCGATCCAAAGGCGATTGCCCGTCTGGCGAAGGACCGCGGGTTCCCGGCCATCGCGATCTGCGACCGTAACGGCCTCTACGGATCGGTGGCATTTGCCGATGCCTGTATCGATATGGGCGTTCAGCCGGTGGTCGGTACTCTGCTGGGTGTCGCTCGCGGCGATGGCAGCGAGACAGTAGATTACCTGCCGCTCTACGCTCAGGACGAAGCCGGTTACGACAATCTGTGTGCGCTGATCAGCAAGGCTCACCTTGAACGTCCTCTGGAACTGGCCGCGCATGTACAACTATCCGATCTCGATGGGCGTACCGATGGTCTGATCGCTCTGACCGGAGCGGCAGAAGGCGGGCTGACCCGGCTGTTCGCGGATGGTCGAACCGACGATGGCGAAGCATTGGCCGAACGGCTTATGGGCCTATTTCCGGGGCGGCTCTATGTTGAACTGGCGCGGCATTGCAGCAGCATTTGCGATAAGGCGGAGGATGCTCTCGTCGCGCTTGCATATGCGCGCGATCTACCGCTGGTAGCGACCAACCCGGCCAATTTCGCCGACCCGCATTTCCATGCCGCGCACGATGCGATGCTGTGCATCGCCAATTCGACCCACATCGATGCATCCGAACGGCCGCGCTCCAACCCGGAAGCTTATGTGAAGTCGGCTACGATGATGGAGGATCTGTTCGCCGATCTTCCAGAGGCGCTGGCAAACACATTGGTGGTGGCGCAACGTTGCGCGGCGATCCCGCCCAAGCGCGCACCGATCCTGCCAAGCCTTGCGGGTGACCTCGAAGGCGAGGCGCGGATGTTGAGCGAGGATTCTCGCAAAGGTCTGGTCGAACGGCTGAAGCCCTATTACTCCGACGTGCTGCACGACGAACTGGCTCATGCGCTCTGCCGTCCGAGCAACGATCTGGAAGCAGTTGAAGCAGAGTTCCCTCTGCTGCACGATGCGGGCGTGTGGGAAGAGGTTCGCGAATATAAGCGACGCCTCGAATTCGAAATCGACATCATCGTCGGGATGGGCTTCCCCGGCTACTTCCTGATCGTTGCCGATTTTATCAAGTGGGCGAAGGAACAGGATATCCCGGTGGGGCCGGGGCGTGGTTCGGGTGCGGGCAGCCTCGTCGCGTGGGCGCTCACGATTACCGATCTCGATCCGATCCGTCTGGGCCTGCTGTTCGAACGCTTCCTCAACCCGGAACGCGTGTCGATGCCCGACTTCGATATCGACTTCTGCGAAACCCGGCGCGGTGAAGTGATCCGCTATGTCCAGAAGAAATATGGCCACGATCACGTCGCGCAGATCATCACCTTCGGTAAGATGAAGGCACGCGCCGTGCTGCGCGATACGGGCCGCATCCTGCAGATGAGCTACGGCCATGTCGACCGGTTGTGCAAGATGGTGCCCAACCACCCGTCGGAACCGTGGACCCTGCCGCGCGCGCTGAACGGTGTGAGCGAGTTCAAGCGCGAATACGACAGCGAGGAAGAGGTCAAGCGCCTGATCGACCTTGCCATGCAGATGGAAGGTCTGCCGCGTAACAGCTCCACCCACGCGGCGGGGGTGGTGATTGGCGATCGTCCGCTGAATCAGCTCGTGCCGCTCTATCGCGATCCGCGCTCGGATATGCCGGTGACTCAATTCGACATGAAATATGTCGAAGGGTCAGGGCTGGTGAAATTCGATTTTCTTGGCCTGAAAACACTCTCGGTTCTCAAGAAAGCAGTGCAACTGCTGGAGAAGCGGAAGATACAGATCGATCTGTCGATGCTGCCGATCGACGATCCCGGTGTATTCGAATTGCTCAAGGTCGGTAACACCGTTGGCGTGTTCCAGTTGGAATCCGAAGGGATGCGGCGGACGCTGACTGCGGTCAAACCGACCAAGTTCGAAGACATCATCGCGCTCGTGTCGCTCTATCGGCCGGGGCCGATGGACAACATTCCCCTGTTCGGGAAACGTAAGGCGGGCGAAGTGCCCATCGAATATCCGCACCCGAAACTCGAAAGCATCCTGGCGGAAACCTATGGGATTTTCGTGTATCAGGAGCAGGTGATGCAGGCCGCGCAGATCTTGGCCGGATACTCGCTGGGCGATGCAGACTTGCTGCGCCGTGCGATGGGCAAGAAGAAGCAGGAAGAGATGGACGCCCAGCGGGAGCGTTTCATCAAAGGTTGCGCCGAAGTGTCGAATATCGATGCGAAAAAGGCGAACGAACTATTTGATTTGATCGACAAGTTCGCCGGCTATGGCTTCAATAAATCGCACGCTGCCGCCTATGCTTTGCTGGCGTATCAGACTGCCTGGCTGAAAGCGCATTACCCGGAAGAATTCTTCGCGGCATCGATGTGCTTCGATATGCACCAGTCGGAAAAGCTGGCGATTTTCGTGGACGATGCCCGGCGGCAGGGAATCGCAGTAGAGGCGCCGGATATCAATCGTTCCGAAGCGGAATTCACGGTCGAACGGACGGACGATGGCTATGCCGTGCGCTATGCGCTTGCCGGTATTCGCAACGTCGGTGAGAAAGCGATGGAAACCATCGTCGCAGAACGCGAAGCGCATGGTTGGTACGAAAACCTCCAGCAACTGTTCGAACGCATCCCGCCCGGATCGATGAACCGCCGCCAGCTGGAAGCGCTCGCCAGCGCCGGGGCATTGGACCACCTCGAACCGAACCGCGCCAAAGTACATGATAATGCCGAAATGCTGATGGCGGTGGCCGATGCTGCTGCGCGGGAGCGTAAGAGCGGCCAGCAAGGACTGTTTGGTGGTGACGATCACAATACCGACAGCTTGCGGCTTGCCGAAGTCGAAGAATGGCCGCGTGCCGACAGGATGGCGAAAGAACGAGAGGTATTCGGCTTCTTCTTCTCAGCGCATCCGGTGCAACAGTTCCGCGAAATCGCATCTGCCAACGGCGCGCGCAGTTATGCCTCGTTGATGGAAGGCGGTGCGCCTGCGGGCGGTCGGGCGCAGGCTGTCATGGCGGTCATGGTCGAGAAGGTGAACAAGGGGCGGACACGGAAAGGCAAGGATTTCGTGCGGGCGGATTTCTCCGACGCGACCGGGCAATTTTCCGCTGCCTGTTTCGAGGAAGGGCTGGTGGCCAGCTTCCAGAAATGGGCGGAGGATGGAACTTGCGTGCTCCTCAATGTCGAACTCGATTCCCCCAGTCCGGACGAACCGCCGCGGATCACTGTGCGCGGCGGACGTCCGCTGAAAGACGTGAAGGCAGCGGCACGTATGCGGCTGACGCTCGATCTGTCCGACATGAGTGCGATTGATGCGTTGAAGATGGAACTTGCACCCGGCCCCGAAGGGAGCGGCGAGATCTGTGTTCGCCTGAAAACGGGCGAAGGGCGTGAACCTGTCGTGCGGCTTGGCTGGAGCTATCAGCTCGATGGCGAACTGGCTGAGCGCCTTGCCGCGATCGATGGGCTCAGCAACGTATCGCTGACCACGCAGAGAGGGCCTGCTCGCTTGCGCTTGGTTGCTTGAGCAAGCTTTGTGTCGGGTTTTCCTTGCGCCGACGAACCAAGCGAAGCAATCTGACTGCAAGCCATACCGCCCATTCGAATGGGTCATTTTTTGCAGGAGAGGCATATGCTGGGAGCAATGCAGGACTGGACCATGCGGGTCACGCACGTGATCGATCACGCTGCGCGTGAGGCCGGGGATCGTGAAATCGTAACGCATTGGGCCGATGGTAGCGAAACGCGCACCAACTGGCAGAACGTCCGCCGCGATGCTCTCAAACTCGCTCAGGCGCTGGAAGCCGTTGGAATAAAGCCAGGCGAACGTGTGGCCAGCCTCGCCATGAACCATGCGCGGCACCTGGTGAGCTGGTATGGGGTCGCGGGCATGGGTGGGGTTCTCCACACTGTGAACCCGCGCCTGTTCGACGACCAGCTGGATTATATCGTCAATCATGCCGAAGATCGGGTGTTGATGTACGATGCTGCTTTCCAGCCGATCGTCGACAGAATGCGCGACCGGTGGCCAACAGTCGAGCACTACATCTGCTACGATCCGCCTGCCGGATCGGATGTGGTGGCGTTCGAAGACTGGATAGGGCAACACGACGGGGATTACGAATGGGTGCAGGGCAGCGAACGCGATCCCTGTATGCTCTGTTATACCAGCGGAACGACCGGCAATCCCAAGGGGGTGCAATACGAACACCGTTCTACGGTCATGCACGCAATGGCCGGTCTTCAGACTGCCGCGTTTAACTTCAGCGCAGCCAGCGTGATGTTGCCAGTGGTGCCGATGTTCCATGCTGCCAGTTGGGGGCTTCCTTATGCAGGCGGGATGGCAGGCATCAAGTTCGTGTTTTCTGCGGTCAACGATCCTGCTGTGCTGGACGATCTGATGAAGCGCGAAGGTGTGACCGACAGCGCCGGTGTGCCGACAGTGTGGCTGGCACATTTCCAGTATTGCGATGCGAATGGACTGGAGCTGCCCAAGCTCAAAGCAGCCACTATCGGCGGTTCGGCCGCGCCCCGTTTCATGATCGAGCGCCTGATGAAGAATGGGACGCGTGTGCAACACGCGTGGGGCATGACTGAAACCAGCCCTATCGGCACTGTCGGGGGACCGAGCGCAGACTGGGATCAGCTTACCTTCGAAGAGAAGGTTGATCGCACAGCACGGCAGGGCCGCCCAATCTTTGGTATTCAGCTTCGCACCGTCAATCTCGACGACATGGAAACCGAGCTTCCCCGCGATGGCAAAACCAGCGGTGCCCTGCAAATTCGCGGGCCTTGGATTATCAAGCGGTACTTCAAGGCGGATCGCGATGCGATCAATGCCGATGGCTGGTTCGACACCGGGGACGTTGGAATTCTCCACCCCGATGGCTCACTTCAACTGACTGACCGGACAAAGGATGTTATCAAATCGGGCGGTGAATGGATCAGTTCGGTCGAGCTGGAAAATGCCGCGGTCGGTCACCCGGCAGTTGCGGAAGCGGCGGCAGTGGGGATGCCGCATCCCAAATGGGATGAGCGCCCGGTGCTGTTCGTGGTGGCGAAAGAAGGCCTCTCTGTCAGTGCCGAAGAGTTGCGGGAATTTCTGGCGGATAAAGTCGCGAAATGGTGGCTGCCGGATGCGATCGAGTTCGTGGAGGATATTCCACACACGGCGACTGGCAAGATCAGCAAGAAGGATCTGCGCGAACGGTTCAAGGATTATACTCTGGAAGAGGTGGCATAATGGATTGCTATCTCGATCCGGGTGAAGCGGGCTTCGCTGCGTTCAAGGCGCTGCCGCGAGATCAGCCGATCCACATGCTGAATCTTCTGCGTTTTCGCGATAGGGCGGAATACCCCGCTGACCATCCCAATGCGGAAAAAGGGTGGACAGGTCGCCAAGCTTACGCCGAATATGGGCGTACCAGTGGACCGATTTTTCAGCGTGTCGGTGGCCGCATCGTTTGGCGCGGCGCATTTCAGGTCATGGTGATCGGGCCCGAAGATCGCCAGTGGGATGATGGGTTTGTAGCCGAATATCCCACCAGCGCAGCGTTTCTGGAGATGATTACCGATGCCGAATATCGCAAGGCAGTGGTCAATCGCACCGCCGCCGTGATCGACAGCCGCCTGATCCGTTTCAATCCCGGCAAAGGCAGCGGCAACGGGTTTTAACCGAGCACCTCATCGAGCAGACTGAGCAGGGCCGACCAGCTCTGCCGGTCTGCGCTGGGATCGTATGCCACCATATCGCCATTGGGCGGGGCATTTGGGTTGGTGAACCCGTGTTTGACTCCGCTGTACGAGTGGAAGTGCCAGTTGGCGCCGCTGTGATCCATTTCTTCCCAGAATTGGATCACCTGTTCCCGTGGCACCAGTTCGTCGGCATCGCCATGACACACCAGAATACGGGTCTTCACTGCGCCCGGTTCGGCAGGAAGATCGGTGTTGAGCAAGCCGTGGAAGCTCGCCGCAAGCACAAGATCCGCGCTGTTGCGTGCCAGTTCAAGCACGGCCTGACCACCCATGCAAAACCCGATTGCCGCCTGAGGCAGGTCGGGTGCCAGCTTTCGCACAGTAGCCAGACCTGCGGCCAATCGCTGGCGATAGGCGGGGGCATATTGTCGCAAATCGCTGGCCAGTGTTTGCGCTTCGGCAAAATCGTGCGGATTCCGGCCATAGAAATCGCAAATAAATGCGAGATACCCGGCCTTGGCCAAAGCTTCTGCCTTGGTGACGACGGCAGGCGTCGGATTCATGATGGTTGGGAATATCGCCACCGCCGCGCGTGCTGTGCCGACCGGGCGATAGACATGCCCGGTCAGCTCTGTTTTGTCATCGCGGTAGATGACGACTTCCGCCATTACGCTTCGGGCAGGAAGTCCGGCACCGACAGATAGCGTTCGCCGGTGTCATAGTTAAAGCCCAACACGCGGCTGCCTTTGCCAAGATCGGGCAGTTTGCTGGCAATCGCGGCCAATGTCGCACCGCTCGAAATACCGACCAGCAGGCCTTCTTTCGCGGCGCATTGGCGGGCCATTTCCTTGGCCTGTTCGGCATCGACCTTGATCGCTCCGTCGATAGCCTGTGTGTGCAGGTTCTCCGGGATGAAACCGGCACCGATACCTTGAATTGGGTGGGGCCCCGGCTGCCCCCCGCTGATGACGGGCGATAGAGCAGGCTCCACTGCGAAAGCCTTCATTTCGGGCCAGGTCTTCTTGAGCGTTTCAGCACAGCCGGTCAGGTGGCCACCGGTGCCCACTCCCGTAATCAAGGCATCAATTGGAGTATCTGCGAAATCAGCGAGGATTTCCTGTGCTGTGGTGCGTGCATGGATTGTTGGGTTGGAAGCATTATCGAATTGCTGAGGCATCCATGCATTATCGGTTTGCGCGACCAGTTCGCTTGCGCGTTCGAGTGCACCCTTCATACCCTTTTCCTTGGGCGTCAGGTCGAAGCTGGCACCATAGGCCAGCATCAGGCGGCGGCGTTCGATACTCATGCTTTCCGGCATGACGAGGATCAGCTTGTAACCTTTGACCGCGGCGACCATCGCCAGGCCGATCCCGGTGTTGCCACTGGTTGGTTCGATAATGGTGCCGCCGGGTTTAAGCGCCCCTGATCGCTCTGCATCTTCGACCATGGCCAGTGCGATGCGATCTTTGATCGATCCACCGGGATTGGTACGCTCTGACTTTACCCATACTTCGTGGTCGGGGAATAGCCGCGACAGGCGGATATGCGGGGTGTTTCCGATAGTGGCGAGAACGCTGTCGGCTTTCATGAAACTGCCTCCTTGTTTTTCTCGGGTGAAGAATGATCCTTTGGATCAAAGGTTCGCGCGTGTCTGAGTTCCGGAAAAAGCCAGGCCCACGCAAGCGTAATACCGATTGCCGCGACCCCGCCGAAGATTACTGCGCCCACCGGACCGAGGATCGATGCCATAAAACCCGATTCCGCTTCGCCCAATTCGTTGGAGGCGGAAATGGTCAGTGCAGAAACGGCACCAACACGACCACGCATTTCGTCGGGGGTATGCAATTGGATTAGCGACTGGCGAACGTAAACCGAAACCATGTCGGCCGCGCCTGCTACGACAAGCGCGCCGAAGCTCAGCCAGAACCAGCGCGATATCCCGAATGTGAGGATCGCAAGAGCAAACAGGACGACCGCACCCAGCATCTTGATCCCGACTTCGGTCTTCATCGGGCGGACCGAAAACCAGATCGATGCGATTGCAGCACCGATCCCCATGCCCGCCGCTAATATACCGAACCCGGCCGCGTCGACATGGAGGATATCCCGAGCGAATACGGGCAGCAATGCAGTCGTCCCAGCCAGCAGGACCACAAAGAGGTCGAGGGTAATTGCCGCAAGTACCAGTCGGTTGTTGCGAACATAGGCAAACCCATCGATCACGCGGTGGAGCGGGCGGCGATCCTTCTGCACGGCAGGCTGTGGCACTTTCCCAATCAGGAAAGCCATCGCCAGAGAGAACGCGAGCATTACCGAAATCGACCCATAAGCGATGTCTGGATGGATGGCATAGAGTACGCCGCCCACGCTCGGCCCTGTAATCATGCCGGCCTGCCAGGCAATCGAACTGACCGCGATAGCTGTCGGCAGGCTTTCGCGAGGGACAAGGTTGGGAGCGAGAGCGGAATACGCCGGTCCTGAAAACGCGCGAGCAATCCCGATCAGAACGGCCGCAACGAACAGATAGGGCAGCGTCAACAGGCCCGCCCAAGTCAGCAGACCCAGAGCTGCGGCGTTGATTGTGAGCAATGCCGTGGTTCCGCGCGCGATCCATCGCCGGTCATATGTATCGGCAACCAGGCCCACGATTGGTGTAAGCAGGAACAGCGGCACAAACTGGAGCAGACCGATCATGCCCAACAAAAAGGCCGCCTGCTTAATCTCCATCGTTTGCCGCGCGATGGCATAGACCTGCCATCCAATGATAATTGCCTGAGCGCTGACCGCTACGGTGCTGACAAGTCGGGCGGCGAAGTATGCGCGAAAATTGGCGATAGTCAGGGGATGGGGGATGTCTTTCACATTCACTGCAATGGCAGTGCATATGATCGATGGGAAGCGAGAGCCGCTTTCACCCTATGCAATTATTCTGCTTTTATAGTTCTGGAACGCGAGAGCGGGCGCGGAAACGGCGGCCTTGCAGCAGCTCTAACGGCGACGGCGCAAGCGTGGATTGGGTTGAAGTTCGTCGATCATGCCTATGAAGTCGTCGATGCGGATGATTCGTTCGAACTGAAATCCGGCACGTTCATCGCGAACCCAGATGCAATAGGCTTCGATCCGACCAATTACGGGAAGTCGCACTATCAGGCGATCGCCGCGTGCCAGCCTTTGCCCGTCGTCAATCATGAAACCGTGAGCCGAAATATTGGCAATGTGCACGCTCATGTCGCCATGATCGAAATGCTCAGCGATCACGGTGTAATCGACCGGATGCCGCGCTGCGCGCCGCATATCGGTGACGGAAAGCTGAGCTCCTGCGGACACGTGCCAAATCCTCCCTGTGGCGTGGAGGGGGAAATATGACCGCCAAATGCTGATTTAGAGTTAAGAACGCTTGTCCCATTTTGGGACAAGTAATTGTAATATAAGTAAAATCAGATCAGTATGGCGTGACGCTTCTTGCCGAGGCTGATCTTGCCCGGTCGTGCCGGTGCGGTGGGATCGGTGATTGTCTCACCGTCGATTTTCACTGCCCCTTCTGCCACCTTGCGCTTGGATTCGCCACCAGAAGCGACGAATCCCAGCTCTTTCAAGGCGTTGGCGACAGTCATTTCTGCCGTGATTGTCAGGCGAGGGAGGTCGTCTCCCGCGCCGCCCGCGGCAAATGTTTGCGAAGCGGTAGCTTCTGCCGATGCCGAAGCTTCCTCGCCGCGAACCAGTTTGGTGACTTCGTTCGCCAGTACGATTTTCGCCGCGTTGATCTCTGCCCCTTCGAGCGATTCCAGTCGCGCAATTTCGCTGAGCGGCAGGTCGGTGAACAGGCGCAGGAAACGCGCGACATCGCGATCGTCCACGTTGCGCCAGTATTGCCAGAAGTCGTAGGCAGGCAGTTGCGGTTCGTTTAGCCACACGGCACCTGCTGCGGTCTTGCCCATCTTGGCGCCATCGGCAGTGGTCAGAAGCGGTGTAGTGAGGCCGTACACTTCCCGGCTTTCCATGCGGCGGGACAGTTCGATGCCGTTGACGATATTGCCCCACTGATCGCTGCCGCCCATTTGCAACCGGCAGCCGTGGCGACGCCCAAGCTCCACAAAGTCATAGGCCTGCAGGATCATGTAGTTGAATTCGAGGAAAGTCAGCGATTGTTCGCGCTCAAGCCGCAGCTTGACGGAATCGAACGACAGCATCCGATTGACGGTAAAGTGAGGGCCAACGTCGCGGAGCAGATCGATATAGCCGAGCTGGGAGAGCCAGTCGTCGTTGTTCACCATGATGGCGTCGGTCGGGCCATCACCGAACGTCAGCAAACGTTCGAAGACAGTACGTATTCCGGCGATGTTGTCCGCAATTGTCGCATCGTCCAGCACCTTGCGGCTTTCATCCCGGCCGCTGGGATCGCCAATCCGGGTGGTGCCACCGCCCATCAGGACGATAGGCTTGTGCCCCGTCTGTTGCAGGCGGCGGAGCATCATGATCTGCACCAACGATCCGATGTGCAGTGAAGGGGCGGTCGCATCGAAACCGATATATCCGGGCACGATCTGGCGCGCGGCAAGGGCATCCAGCCCCGTCGCGTCGGTCATCTGGTGGACATAGCCGCGCTCGTCGAGCAGGCGGAGAAGGTCTGATGTGTACTCGCTCATGATGGGCGGGCGGTTAGCACGGGGGCGCGGACATGCAAACGTATCAACTTCACTCTCATCCCGATTTTTCACCCCATGCGATTACGCGGGTCGAAGCGAAGATAATCGGTTTCGACGATCGTCTGATTCGCATCCGGTGGCGTGTCGATGGATCGGGCAGTCTGGTCGTCCCCTCTTATTCTGGGCGTGGACGACAGGATGAGCTGTGGCGGACGACCTGTTTCGAGCTGTTTGTAAGACCCGAAGGGGGGCCGGAATATGTCGAGATCAACCTCTCGCCTTCGGGCCGCTGGGCAGCATATCAATTCACCGATTATCGTGATGGGATGAGCAATCAGCCAGCCTCTCAGGAGCCTGAGGTTGGGCTGCGGCAAGGATCGACTTTTGCCATTTTCGACGCTGCGATCCCCCGCGATGTTCTGCCGCAATTGCCCGCCGCGATGGCGATCACTGCCATTCTCGAAGAAGATGGCGGTGTAAAATCCTATTGGGCGATGGCTCACCCCGAAGCGAAGCCGGACTTTCACGATCCGGCTTGCTTCGCGGCGACGCTTGCGGCACCGCAAGGTTCATGAAATTCGGCATTGACCGGCTGCTGGCCGACCCCGACCTTAGGAAACCGCTTGAAGGCAGGCGCGTGTCGCTCGTGGCGCATCCCGCCTCGGTTACAGCGGACCTGACGCACAGCCTCGATGCCCTGATCAGCGCCGGGGTCAATATTACCAGTGCGTTTGGCCCGCAGCATGGTCTGAAAGGCGACAAGCAGGATAATATGGTCGAGACGGCTGACGAAACCGACCCCATTCTGGGGATTCCGGTGTTCAGCCTTTATGGCGAAGTGCGCCGCCCCACCGGGCAGATGATGAGCACGGCCGATGTCTTCCTGTTCGATCTGCAGGATCTGGGCTGCCGCATCTACACCTTTGTCACTACGTTGCTCTATCTGCTTCAGGCTGCGGCAGAGCATGGCAAGGAAGTGTGGGTGCTGGATCGCCCCAATCCTGCGGGCCGCCCGGTGGAGGGGACTTTGCTCGTTCACGGTCAGGAGAGTTTTGTCGGTGCAGCGCCGATGCCGATGCGCCACGGCCTGACGATGGGTGAAATGGGCGAATGGTTCATTCGCGAATTCAACCTCGACGTGGCCTATCGGGTGATCGAGATGCACCACTGGCTGCCCGAAGCGGGGCCGGGATATGGCTGGCCTGCCGAACGGGTATGGATCAACCCCAGCCCGAATGCCGCCAATATCAATATGGCAAGAGCTTATGCCGGCACAGTCATGCTCGAAGGGACCAATCTGAGCGAGGGAAGGGGCACGACCAGACCGCTGGAGGTGTTGTTCGGCGCGCCCGATATCGATGCGATTGCGGTGCTGGCCGAAATGCGCCGTCTGGCACCGGAATGGCTGGCAGGCTGCGCGATCCGTCCTTGTTACTTCGAGCCTACATTCCACAAGCACGCGCACGAATTGTGCGGCGCGCTGATGATCCATGCCGAACATGGGTTTTACAATCACGGCACATTCCGCCCCTGGCGACTGCAGGCGCTGGCGTTCAAGGCGATCCGGCGGCTTTACCCCGAATATGCGCTGTGGCGCGATTTCCCCTATGAGTACGAGTTCGATCGTCTGGCGATCGATGTGATCAACGGTGGCCCGGCTTTGCGCGAATGGGTCGACGATGCCAGCGCCGAACCGTTCGACCTTGATGCTCACGCCGCCGCTGATGAAGCCGGGTGGCGTGAAAGCGTTGCGCCGCTATTGCTGTATTGAGCGATTTGCGGAGTTATCAGCCGTGTTTGCGGCTCAATTCCCGCATCGCATCATCCAGCCCACCGAGCGTGAGCGGGTACATCCGATCATCGATCAGTTGCCGCATGACTTTGGTCGATTGTGAGTATCCCCACTGGTTTTCAGGCACCGGGTTGAGCCAGACGGTCGCCGGATAGGTATTGGTCACCCGCTGCATCCAAACAGCGCCGGCTTCCTCGTTCATGTGCTCGACGCTGCCGCCGGGGTGGGTGATTTCATATGGACTCATCGCCGCGTCCCCTACGAACACGACTTTGTAATCGTGTCCATATTTGTGGAGGATATCCCACGTCTTCGTTCGTTCGGCCCAACGGCGGCGGTTGTCCTTCCATACCCCTTCGTAAAGGCAGTTGTGGAAGTAGAAGAATTCGAGATTTTTGAATTCGCTGGTCGCGGCGCTGAACAGCTCTTCGGTCACTTTGATGAACGGGTCCATCGAACCGCCAACGTCGAGGAACAGCAACAGCTTGACGGCATTGTGCCGCTCTGGCCGCATATGGATGTCGAGCCAGCCTTGCTTGGCGGTGCCTTCGATGGTGGCATCCAGATCGAGTTCGTCGGCCGCACCTTCCCGGGCGAAACGGCGCAAGCGACGAAGCGCGACCTTGATATTGCGCGTGCCCAGTTCGCGGGTGTTGTCGAGATTGCGGAATTCCCGCTTCTCCCACACTTTCACCGCCCGCTTATGCTTGCTCTCGCCGCCGATCCGCACCCCTTCGGGGTTGTAGCCTGAATTGCCGTAGGGCGAGGTGCCCCCAGTGCCGATCCACTTGTTGCCGCCCTGATGGCGTTTTTCCTGTTCTTCCAGACGCTTCTTGAGTGTGTCCATGAGTTCGTCCCACGAACCCATTTTTTCGATCTCGGCCATTTCCTCTGGCGTAAGGAATTTTTCGGCAACTGCTTTCAGCCAGTCTTCGGGCACATCCACCGGGTTCTGGCCATAATCGGTCATGATCCCTTTGAAGACCTTCTGGAACACCTGATCGAAGCGATCGATCAGCCCTTCGTCTTTCACGAAGGTGGCGCGGGCAAGATAATAGAATGCCTCTGGCGTCTGCTCGATCACGTCTTTGTCCAGTGCTTCGAGCAGAGTGAGATGCTCTTTGAAGCTGGCCTTGATCCCGGCAGCACGCAGTTCGTCGATAAAGTTCAGGAACATGGGGATTTCATACCGTTTGTTGTTTCGGTGAGCCAGCGCTGACAAAGGGCGCGCGTATCGTCGCGACCCAACTGACGAGAACGAAGCTGATATACATCAGCAGATACCATGCGCCGAGCTTGGCCGGAGACACCATCGCCCAGCCGTGCTCCTGATCGGGATAAGTCCATGCCCGTGCAAACGTGCCGAGGTTTTCCGCAAACCAGATAAACAGGGCCACCAGCAGCCATCCGATCAGCAACGGCATCCAGCGCGGTTCGCGCCACACGGTGAAGTAAATCCGGGTGCGGGCGAACAGCACGATCATCGCTACGAAAAGGGCCATGCGAATATCGGGCAGCCAGTGATGGGCGAAGAAATTGACGTAGATCGCCACCGCCAAAACCCATGTCGCCCACCGCTGCGGGTAGGCGGTGAAGCGGAAGTCGAAAATCCGCCATACCCGCGCGATGTAGCTGCCGACGGCGGCATACATGAAGCCCGAAAATAGCGGCACCGCGCCGATCCGCAGAATGCTGGGTTCGGGATATATCCATGATCCATAGGCCGTTTTGAACAGTTCCATCACAGTGCCTACGACGTGGAAGGCGAGGATCACTTTGGCCTCGCCCCATGTTTCCAGACGCAGAGCCAGCATGGCGATCTGTATTCCCAACGCGGCGAGCGTCAGAAAATCGTATCGCGCCAGCGCAGCATCGGCGGGATAAAACAGATGGGTTCCGACCAGCAGTGCCAGCATCAGTCCGCCGAACAGACATGCCCAGCCTTGCTTGAAGCCGAACAGTGCGAATTCGTATAACCACGCATAGATGCCAGCGCGCGGCTCGAACGTTTCGAGCCGCGCACGGATGGCGGCAAAGCGGGTTGTTTCGCGCGGTTTCAGCCTAGCGGCCGCCCGGATTGCGCCGGGCCATAAAGGCCAGACGTTCGAACAGCATAACGTCCTGTTCGTTTTTCAGCAGCGCACCGTGCATCGGTGGGATAGCCTTGGTCGGATCCTGATTCTGCAAGACTTCCAGCGGCATATCTTCATTGAGCAACAGCTTGAGCCAGTCGAGCAATTCGCTGGTGCTCGGCTTCTTCTTCAGGCCTGGCACTTCGCGCAGTTCATAGAACACTTCCATCGCTTTGGTGACCAGAGCTTTCTGGATGCCCGGGAAGTGCACTTCGATGATTTCCCGCATCGTATCGTGATCGGGGAACTTGATATAATGGAAGAAACAGCGGCGCAGGAATGCGTCGGGCAATTCCTTCTCGTTGTTCGAAGTGATCACGACAATCGGGCGCTCTTTCGCTTCGATTGTCTCCTGCGTTTCGTACACGTCGAACTTCATCCGGTCGAGTTCGTGCAGCAGATCGTTGGGAAATTCGATATCGGCTTTATCGATTTCGTCGATCAGAAGGACAGGCAGCTTTTCGCTGGTGAAAGCTTCCCACAATTTGCCGCGCTTGATGTAGTTGCGGATATCGTGGACGCGCTCTTCGCCCAACTGGCCATCGCGCAACCGGGCGACGGCATCGTATTCGTATAGCCCCTGATGCGCCTTGGTGGTCGATTTGACGTTCCATTCGATCAGAGGGGCATTGATTGCCTTGGCGATTTCCTGCGCCAGCACGGTCTTGCCGGTGCCCGGTTCCCCCTTCACCAGCAATGGGCGACGGAGCGTGACAGCGGCATTGACCGCCACTTTCAGATCGTCGGTGGCGATATAATCGTTGGTGCCTTCAAAACGCTGGACCATTGGGTCTCCCTTCGCAACTTTACGTATACGTTAAGCGGCCAGCATTCGTAGGGCAAGGGGGGCTTTGCTTATTCGCTCAGTTTGAGGAGGCGGACAGCCAGCATTTCCAGCTTGCCTTGGTCCACAGGGCTGGATTGATCGTTCCAACTTATTGTCAGTACGCGCCATTCGCCGCTCTTGGTCTGCATGAGCCAGCTCAGGTTGAGTACGCCCGGTTCTGACCCACCTTTGTATCCGACATATGCAAATCGCGCGCGGTCGGAGGCTGACATCGAGGGGGAGATTGCCAAAATCTGGCGCGCCGTGGGGTCTTTCAGCGCAGCGATCCGACGCATAATGCCCGCAATATCATTCGCGCTGGCGAACCATTCGAGTGTGTCGATAGCGTGCGGTTCTGTATATTGGGGTAGCGGTATCGATGCCGGATCAGTTTTGATTTGCATATCCAGCTTTTTCAGAATGGCTTCCTGTTCTGCTTCGTCAGCGGCGGCGTATTGCGCCCCCAGCTCCGGGTTGCCTTTCAAGGCGAACAGTTCGTGCGTGGTCAAAAACGGCAGAGTCTTGTCCGGCGTGGAGTGTCCGCTCTTACGCAATTCATCGCCGATTGCGTTGCGCCCCAGCACTCTAATTAACTGATCTGTCGCGGTATTGTCGCTGATCGAAATCATCATGCTGGCCAGTGTGTGGAGCGTCACCGGTGCGCCGACAGGCCATTCCTGCATCTGTCCGCTGGGCAGAGATTTCTCGCTCAGATTGATGACTTCGTCCCAGCGATGTTCTCCGCGTTCGATGGAATGGGCGAGGGCGGAAAGCACATAGAGTTTAAATGTAGAACCGATGGCAAGCGGCTGATTTGCTGCAATTTTCAGTAGCGGGGAGGCTTTGCCGTCGAGCGATGTGGACAGCGCGCTCACTTCTCCCGGAAGCGCCTCCAGGTCGGCCTGAACTTTGGCCACGCTGTCGCCCAGCGGCTTCACATCGTTGAGCAACAGGCCCGTTACTTTGCCACCGTTATCAATGGTTATCGGGCCGGCAATCGTCGCCTTGGCGTAGCGTAGAGTGACGATTCCCTGATTGGGATTTTTCTCCTCAACCGACGCTACCGCATCGAACGGCCCGAACTGCTCCACCAGTTTCGCTGCCAGAGCCTGAATCTGCGCCTTTGGCACAGCTGCAAGAAAACCCGGAGAAAATACCTCCTCCGCGGTGCGTTTCCCGTGGAGAAATTCCGCGACGGCCTGCGCCCCTTGCTGCGTAAGGCTATCGGATTTCTGATCCGCTGGCGAAGGCGCTGTCTGCGCCATTGCCGGGGTGGCAGCCAGAAATGCAAGGGCGGCGGAAGCGAATAGAGATGTTCTGAACATACCCAAGAGGATAACGTACTGACAGATGGATGCAACGTGGATGACCGACCTGTTTTGTCTTACGAAGATGACAGGATGTTCACCACGATATGCGGGGGGTATATCATTGTTTTTACAGGGCAGTTTTCCACTTCAGGCGGCGGGTATACGGACATGAGCGGGAACTTCATCCGTACAGCCCCCTGGTTGAACTCACAGCGCGTGCGTGGCTACCTGTTCATCGCAGCCGCGGCAAATATCGCGCTGATTGTCTGGTTGCTGGCCACGGCGCGAGCCGGGGTGGATCGCAACGGGTTTCTGATCGGAACTGATTTCATCAGCTTCTGGACATCGGGGCGGATGCTGCTGGCTGGCCAGAATGTCTATGACATGGCGGCGCACATCGCGGCGCAGCAGCAGTATTTCAAAGCTGCCGATGGCTTCACGGCATTTTTCTACCCCCCAACGTTTCTGCCGTTCGTGGCGCCACTGGGGGCGCTGGGGTATTTCCCGGCGCTGGCGGTGTGGATCGCGTTGACCGGCGGACTGTATCTGGCGGCGGTGCGCGGGTGGATCGGGCAAGTGGGGGCGGGGGCGCCGCTGTGGTTGCTGGCGCTGGCATTTCCGCCGGTCGCGATCACGATCACGCATGGGCAGACTTCGTTCCTGCTCGCGGCCTTGCTGGGTGGGGGTGCTTTGCTGGTGAGGGACCGGCCGGTCGCGGCGGGGATATGTTTCGGGCTGGCGACGATCAAGCCGCAGTTCGGTTTGCTGATCCCCATCGTTTTGTTGCTGACGGGGCAATGGCGGGCGATCGTGTCGGCGGGGGCAACGGCGCTGGCGCTGGCGGCGGTTTCCACACTGGCTTTCGGAGCCGATATCTGGGCAGACTGGTTTGCGATTAGCGATCGGGCCAGCACAGCGATGGCGACAGGTGCGGTCGGCTATGGCAAGATGATGAGCGCCTTTGCCGGTGTGAAGCTGTTGGGAGGCAACACCGCAGCGGCCTATGCCGTGCAGGCGGCAGTCAGCCTTGCGGTAGTCGCCACGCTGATCGCGGTCGCATTCCGCAGGAAATACGATCCTGGTATCGGCGCGCTGATGCTGGCAGGCGCACAGCTGGCGACCCCGTTCGTGCTCGATTACGATATGGTGATACTGGCGTTTCCACTGCTGTGGCTGGCGGCGCAGCCCGACCGCGACTGGCAGCGGATCGCGATCCTGTTCGCCTTTGCCGCGCCGATTTTTGCCCGCCCGCTGGCATTGGCGACAAGCGTACCGATCATGCCAATCGCGATGGCCGTGCTGTTCGCGGTTATCGCCCGCGCGATTCTGGCAGAGCGGGGAAGCGCTGACGCAGCGCCGACCTGAGCCGCCTCAGGCGTCGATCATTTCGCGGTCGAATTCGCCAGCGTTGTTCTGGATGAAGTTGAACCGGTGTTCCGGGTTCCGCCCCATCAACTGATCGACCAGTTCCTTCACCGCATGCCGTTGTTCGTGTTCGGCGGGCAGCGTAATGCGGATCAGGCTGCGGCTTTCTGGGTTCATCGTGGTTTCGCGCAATTGCTGGGGGTTCATTTCACCCAAACCCTTGAACCGGCTCACTTCGACTTTCTTGCCTTTGAACACCGAAGCTTCCAGTTCCGCCCGGTGGGCATCGTCGCGGGCATAGACGCTCTCTTTCCCGGCGGTGAGCTTATAGAGCGGCGGCTGCGCGAGATAGAGATAACCGCCGCGCACGACTTCGGCCATTTCCTGAAAGAAGAATGTCATCAACAGCGTAGCGATATGCGCGCCGTCGACATCGGCGTCGGTCATGATGATGATCCGGTCATACCGCATGTTTTCCGGGTCGCAATCCTTGCGGGTGCCGCAACCCATTGCCAGCGCGAGATCCGCGATTTCGCTGTTGGCGCGGATCTTGTCGGCGCTGGCGCTGGCGACGTTGAGGATCTTGCCACGGATCGGCAGAATGGCCTGCGTCTTGCGGTTGCGCGCCTGTTTGGCGCTGCCGCCTGCCGAATCGCCTTCGACGATGAACAGTTCGGTTTCGCCGTCGCCTTCGCCCGAACAATCGGTCAGCTTGCCGGGCAGGCGCAGCTTCTTGGCATTGGTGGCGGTCTTGCGTTTGACTTCGCGTTCCTGCTTGCGGCGCAGGCGTTCGTCCATCCGCTCCATGACACTGCCGAGCAGCGCCTTGCCGCGATCCATATTGTCGGTGAGGAAATGGTCGAAGTGATCGCGCACCGCGTTTTCGACCAGACGGGCGGCTTCGGGCGAGGTCAGGCGATCTTTCGTCTGGCTTTGAAACTGCGGGTCGCGAATGAACACGCTCAACATGATTTCGCCGCCGGTCATCACATCGTCGGCAGTGATTTCCTTGGCCTTCTTCGCGCCGGTCAGTTCACCGAAGGCGCGCAGCCCTTTGGTCAGCGCGGCGCGCAGGCCTTGTTCGTGGGTGCCGCCATCGGGGGTGGGCACGGTGTTGCAATACCAGCTCGTCGCGCCATCGGACCATAGCGGCCATGCGATGGCCCATTCAACGCGGCCCTGTTCGTCGGGGAAATCCTGCGATCCGGCGAACGGCTGGCTGGTGACACATTCGCGCGCGCCGATCTGTTCGGCCAGATGATCGGCCAGACCGCCGGGAAATTTGAACACCGCCTCCGCCGGAACATCGTCGCTGGCCAGACTGGCCGCGCATTTCCAGCGGATTTCGACACCTGCGAACAAGTATGCTTTCGAGCGCGCGAGCTTGAACAGGCGTTTGGCGCTGAACTGCCGATCCCCGAAAATCTCGGTATCGGGCACGAATGTCACGGTCGTGCCGCGGCGGTTGGGGGTGGGGCCAAGCTCCTGCAACGGCCCTTGCGTGACACCGCGCGAAAACTCCTGCGCGTAAAGCTGGCGGTCGCGTGCGACTTCGACGCGGGTATATGAACTGAGCGCGTTGACCACCGACACGCCGACGCCGTGCAGCCCGCCGCTGGTGGCATAGGCCTTGCCCGAAAACTTGCCGCCCGAATGGAGCGTGCCAAGGATCACCTCCAGCGTCGATTTGCCGGGGAACTTGGGATGTTCGCCCACCGGCATCCCGCGCCCGTTGTCGGTGATGGTCAGCCGGTTGCCCGGTTCCAGACTGACTTCGATCCGCGTGGCATGGCCTGCCACCGCTTCGTCCATCGAGTTATCGAGCACTTCGGCGGCGAGGTGGTGCAGCGCGCGGTCGTCCGTCCCCCCGATATACATACCGGGGCGGCGGCGGACAGGCTCCAGCCCTTCGAGCACTTCGATAGAGGAAGCGTCGTAGTCACCGCTGGAGGCCGGTGTGTTATCGAACAGGTCGTCTGACATACCGCCAGCTATAGGCTGCGGTTTCGCGCCGCTTCAAGCGGCACGTGGCGTTCGGGGGGAGTTATCGTCAGCCGCCGAACTTGCCGGGTGCCGGGGAAATGATCACCACTTTGCCATCCTGCACCTGCCGCACTTCCATCGCGCGTTCCGCCACGTTGTTGCGATTGAACCGGAATACCCCGTCCAGACCGAGGAAACCGTCGGGGCTGCGAAGGGTCGAAATCGGGAATTTCCTGCCCGGTTTCCAATCGCGCGCGACCCGCAGCGTCAGCAGCACGGCATCGTAACCGAGGGTGGAGATACGATAAGGCTGCTTGCCGAAGCGGGTGTTGTAGCTATCCGAAAAACGTTTGAACCGGCTGTCCGATACGGCGGAGAACATCGCCCCGCGCAGCGCCACTGCCCGTGTTACGCTGGAATCGCCGCTCCACAATTCGGTGCCCAGCAATTGCGTGGTCCCGGTGCCGCGCGGGCGCAGAACGCCCGCAGCCTGTGCCGCGAGGCGTGGGCCGTCCGCGATCAGAACGGTATCGAACCCGCCGCGTGATTGCAGACGGGTCGCTGCACTGACGATGGAGGTATTGCCGCGCGCATATGTTTCGGAAGCGACCATCGTGCCGCCACTGCCCGCCACTGCGCTGGACAGCGCGGCAGCGGCCCTTTGCCCGTAATCGCCATCGGGGATGATCGCGGCGAAGCGGGTGGCCCCACGGCTGCGGGCGTATTTTACCGAACGTTCGATTGACTGGCCCGGCGCGATGCCCATCACGAACACATCCGGCCCGGCAACGGCGCTGTCGTTGGAGAAGCTGATGAGCGGCACATTGGCGCGCCGCGCCTCGACCAGAACCTGCGGCACGTTGTCGGCCATCAGCGGGCCGAGGATCACGCTGTTGCCATCGGCAATCGCCTTCGCCGCCGCACTGCGCGCATCGGTCCCGGTGTCGTATGTGGTGATTCGCAGGTTCGATGCATTGGTATCGAGCAGCGCCATCGTGGTGGCATTGGCGATGGACAGGCCGACATCGCCGTTGGTCCCGGTGGTGGGCACCAGCAAGGCGACACGGTGGCGGGCATCGTCGGTGGGCAACGTGGTTGCGCTGGGTTCGGGGGTCGGAGTCGGGGTAGGGCCGGTGGTGTTCGGTCCACCGCCGGGAATGACCTTACAGCCCGCCAGCAGCAGGGCAGAGCCTGCCACCATCAGCTTGCGCCGATTCATTTTCCATCCGTTCATGCTTGCCGCTCCCCGCGTATCTGGTCCATGAGGCCGAGTTGTGTCCCACCACTCCACCAAACCTCTCTCTCCCGGCCTCTATATAGTCGCGACCCCGATTGGCAATCTCGGTGACGTGACTTTGCGCGCAGCGGAGGTGTTGAAAGGCTGCGATGCCATAGCGTGCGAGGATACGCGCGTCACCGGCAAGCTGATGAAACATATCGGATCGGCTAAGCCGCTGTGGCGCTATGACGATCATGCCAGCGAGCGGGATCGCGCGCGGATTGTGGAGGCGGCGCGGACGCAGGCGATTGCTCTGGTCAGCGATGCGGGCACGCCGCTGATTTCCGATCCGGGATACCGGCTGGTGCGCGATGCGCGCGAGTCGGGGGTGGCGGTCACGTCGCTGCCCGGTCCGTGTGCGGCGGTGGTCGGGCTGACGCTGTCGGGCTTGCCGAACGACCGCTTTCTGTTTGCCGGTTTCCTGCCATCGAAGGACAAGGCGCGCGGCGATACGCTGGCATCTTTGGCGCAAGTCGATGCCACGCTGCTGTTTTACGAAACCGGGCCGCGCCTGACCAAATCGCTGGCGGCGATTGCCGATGTGCTGCCGGGCCGCAACGTATCTGTGGCGCGAGAGCTGACCAAGCTGCACGAAGAATGCCGCACCGGCGCCGCTGCCGAACTGCTGGCGCATTACGAGGCGCATCCGCCCAAAGGGGAAATCGTCCTGATGATCGCTCCGCCGGAAGAGGTCGCTGTCAGCGAGGACGATGCCGAGAGCATGCTGCGCGAAGCGCTCGAAACGATGAAAACATCGCAGGCCGCCGCCTTCGTCGCGAAGGAAACGGGGATCGACCGCAAAGTGCTCTATGCGCGGGCGATGGAGCTGAAGCGCCAGTGAAACGCCAGCGAGCGGAACGCGACGGCAGGCGGGGCGAACGCCGCGCCGAACTGTACCTGATGGCCAAAGGGTGGACGATCCTCGACCGCCGCCGCAAGACCCCGGTGGGCGAAATCGACCTGATCGCGCGCCGTTTCGGCACTGTCGCGTTTATAGAGGTGAAGTGGCGCAACCGCGCGGAAGAGCTGGCCTATGCCGTCGATGCCCACCGCCTGCGCCGGGTAGCGGCGGCGACTGAAGCCGTCGCGCACGAGTATGTTCGCGAAGGGGAAGATATGCGGATCGACGTGATCCTCCTTGCGCCGGGCCGCTTGCCGGACCACATCGTCAATGCCTGGATGCCGTAAAGGCCCGAAACGAAGGAAATACCATGCCCTTGCGCGTTGCGGTTCAGATGGACCCGCTCGACACACTCAACATCGCCGGCGATTCAAGCTTCGCCCTGATGCTCAGCGCCCAGCAGCGCGGGGCGAGCCTGTATCACTACGATGTCGGATCGCTGACGCTCGATGCCGACGACCGCCTGATTGCCCACGCCAACCCGGTGACGGTGCAGCGGGTGGAGGGCGACCATTTCACGATGGGCGAAACCCAGCGGATCGACCTGGGCCGCGATATCGATGTCGTGCTGATGCGGCAGGATCCGCCGTTCCACATGGGCTATATCACCGCCACGCACCTGCTCGAACGGATCGAGGGGGAAACGCTGGTGGTGAACAACCCCGTCTCCGTCCGCAATGCGCCGGAAAAGGTGATGGTGCTCGATTACCGGCACTTTATGCCGCCAACGCTGGTCACCCGCTCGGTGGACGAAGTGCGCCGGTTCCAGCGCGAACATGGTGCTGTGGTGGTCAAGCCGATCCACGGCAATGGCGGCAAGGCGATCTTCCGCGTTCCGGCCGACGGCGATAATCTGTCGGCGCTGTTCGAGGTGTTCAACCAGACCTGGCCCGAACCGCACATGGTGCAGCCGTTCCTGCCCGAAGTCGCGCAGGGCGATAAGCGCATCGTGCTGGTCGATGGCGAAGTGGCCGGAGCGATCAATCGCAAACCGGGCGAGGGGGAATTCCGTTCCAATCTGGCGGTCGGCGGCAGTGCGGAAGCGACCACGCTGACGCCGCGCGAGGAAGAAATCTGCGCCGAGATGGGGCCGCGCCTGAAAGAGCTGGGCCTAATCTTCGTGGGCATCGATGTGATTGGCGGACAGTGGCTGACCGAAATCAACGTGACCAGCCCGACCGGGATCGTCGCTATCGACCGTTATAACGGCACGGACACCCCCGGCATGATCTGGGATGCGATCGAAGCGCGACTGGCCTGATCGCTTTCAAACGGCGGACAGAGCGCCGCCGGAAGATTTTCGGAGAACTTCACGGTGAACCGCGCGTTGCCCGAGCATGCATGATCTGATCATCGAAGCGATCCGGTTGGGCGGATACTGGGGCATCTTCTTCCTGATGGTGCTCGAAAACGTCATTCCGCCGGTTCCCTCCGAAGTCATCATGGGCATTGGCGGCGTGCTGGTGGCGCGCGGTCAGATGGATTTCTGGCCGCTGCTGTTCTGGGGCACTGTTGGTTCGACACTGGGCAACTATGCGTGGTTCTGGGTGGGGGAGAAGTGGGGCAGGCACCGGCTCGAACCCTTCATCGCCCGCTGGGGTCGCTGGCTGACGGTCGAGTGGGAGGATATCGAGCGGGCCATCGCGTTCTTTCGCAAGCATGGGCAATGGGTGGTGTTCGCCTGTCGGTTCAGTCCTTTCCTGCGCACGATGATTTCGCTCCCTGCCGGGCTGGCGCGGATGAATGTGTGGCGGTTCCTGATCTTCACCTTTGTCGGCGCGGCGATCTGGAACACGCTGCTGATCTGGGGCGGGACATGGCTGGCCGGCGTAATCGGGCAGTATGAAAACGCGGCGCAATGGGTGATCGCCGGTTTGGTCGTGTTGTCGCTGATCTGGTATGGATATCGCGTTGTCACATGGAAACCGCGCCATTTGCGGTAGTGGGTGGCAGCCTGGTTCACACGAAGGCGCGAAGGCACGAAGTGGGTTTGATTTGCGGGGCGGTGTTCGCCGCCACTGTGCGTATCCCTCGTAATTCGTCATTGCGAGGAGCCGCAGGCGACGTGGCGATCCATCGACCGAGGCCTGCCTCTGCCACAACCGTTGCGATGGGCGGAAGCGTGGGGTGCTGGATTGCTTCACTGCGTTCGCCATGACGAACGTGTCGGTGAGGCCTGAGCCTAATCCTTTTCGCGCGGGTGGGCGTTGCGGTAGGTGTCGAGCAGAGTGGCTGCATCGACTTTGGTGTAAATCTGCGTCGAACCCAGACTGGCGTGGCCGAGCAGTTCCTGCAAGCTTCTGAGATCGGCACCGGCACCCAGTAAATGTGTTGCGAAACTGTGCCTTAGCGCGTGCGGGGTGGCGGTTGACGGCAGGCCGAGCACAACACGCGCGCGCGCCATCGCCTTTTGCACCATGCCTTGCGAAAGGGCGCCGCCCTTGGCCCCGCGAAACAATGGCCCATCGTTATCAATGGGATAGGGGCATTTTGCGGCATAGTCGGCGATCGCTGCGCGCACGATGGGCAGCAGCGGGACGATCCGCTGTTTCCCCCCTTTGCCAGTGACTTGCAGCGTTTCGCCGGGTGGCAGGTCGCTGCCTTTCAGCGACAGCGCCTCGGCAATACGCAGGCCCGCGCCATACATCAGGTAGAGCACGGCACGGTCGCGCGATCCGATCCACGCTTCACTGGCATCGCCCGCGATCAGGTCGGCAATATTGCTTATATCGTCGGGGGTTATCGGGCGCGGCAGACCTTTTTTGAGGCGCGGGCCGCGCAATCGGGGCGGAGTGCCGTCGCGCCCGGTCTGGCTGCGGGCGAAGGCGACAAATCCTTTCAGCGCCGACAGTTCACGCGCGGTGGAGGCGTTGGACAATCCGTCCGCTCGCCGCGCGGCGAGCTGGCGGCGCAAGTCCGGCCCTTCCAGCGCGGCGAGGGCATCGAAGTCAACGATTCCAGTCGCTTCTAGCAGGCGATTGGCCGCCGCCAGATAGGCCCGCACGGTATGCGGAGAGCGCCGCCGCCCGTCCGCCAGATGGTTTTGCCACGCTTCGAGAAGGTCGGCCTTGCTCACGTCGTAACCAGTTCTTCGCGCACCAGTTCGCCCAGCAAGGCATCGAGCAGCGGCATCCCTGCTTCGGTCACGCCGATCCGGCTATCCTGCTGCCACACGAGATCGAGCCCACGATAAAAGTCCACCCGATCATGATCGATCAGGTCGGTGGGCGGCAGGGCAAAGCGCGCAGAGATATCCGCCAGATCAATGCCTTCTGTCAGGCGCAGGCCCATCAGCAACGCTTCACTGGCCTGTTCGCGCTGGCCCAGAATGCGCTGTTCGCCAATGCCGTGGCCCGATCTGGCGATCTCCGTCAGCCAGTTTTCCGGCTTCTTATGGCGCACCGTGGCCACGCCATTGCGCCTGCCATGTGCGCCGGGGCCGATGCCTGAGTAGTCGTGATAGCGCCAATACGTCAGGTTATGCCGACTTTCCGACCCGCAGCGCGCGTGATTGGACACCTCGTATGCCGGTAAGCCTGCCTGTTTTGTCAGTTCACGTGTCAAAGCGAACAAATCGGCGGCTGGATCGTCATCCAGCGGCACGAATTCGCCGCGCCGCACATCGGTGGCGAAACGGGTGCCGGGTTCGATGGTGAGCTGGTAGAGCGAGAGGTGATCGGTGCCCAGCGCCAGCGCGGCCTCCAGTTCGTGCCGCCAGCCATCGGCGGTCTGGCCGGGGCGGGCATAGATGAAATCGGCGTTGACCCGTGAGAAGCAGGCTTGCGCGGTGGTCAGCGCGGTCAGCCCTTCGGCGGCATTGTGCAGCCGTCCGAGAAAGCGCAGCGCCGCATCGTCGAGCGATTGCAGGCCGAGCGAGACGCGGTTGACCCCGGCAGCGGCCAGCCCGGCGAACCGATCCGCCTCCACCGAAGAGGGGTTGGCCTCCAGCGTGATTTCGATCCCCTCGGCAAAACCCCACAATCGCTCCGCTTCGGCCAGCAAAGTGGCAACGAGCGCAGGCGGCATCAGGCTGGGCGTGCCACCGCCGAAGAAGATCGACGCCAGCGGTTCGCCCCCGGCCAGCGATGCCTCGTGCCGCATGTCGGCCAGCAGGGCATCTTGCCACAGGGCAATGTCGACTCCTTCGCGCACATGGCTGTTGAAGTCGCAATACGGGCATTTCTTCAGGCAAAATGGCCAGTGGATATAGAGCGCTTGGGCCATGTGAGCTTTCGCAGTCACCCTTCAGAATCGGTTAAACGATTGAATGCATTATACCATACTATGAGGACGAGACGGGTCGCCACAGTCATAGCGGGCACAGCGGCGATTGCCGCCACTGCTGCAATCGCGGTGTTGCCGCAGGTCGCGCATTCGCAAGGTGCGGTCAACGCCTTTGCCGCGCGCCTGCTGGCATCGCACAATGCGGAACGCGAACGGATCGGGCGCGCACCGCTCAACTGGTCGCAGAAGCTGGCCGGCGAGGCGCAGGTGTGGGCGCAGCGACTGGCACGCGATGGTCGGATGTATCACGCATCGGCGCAGCAGCGCGGCGGTGCGGGCGAGAACCTGTGGATGGGCTATGCCGGATACTATACCCCCGAAACGATGATCGGCGCCTTTAATGCCGAGCGCGCTCAGTTCCGGCCCGGCAAATTCCCCGATGTATCGCGCACCGGCAACTGGGCCGATGTGGCGCATTACACGCAAGTCGTGTGGCCCGGCACGCAAGAGGTCGGCTGCGCGGTCGCGCGGGGAGGGCAAAACGACTTTCTGGTGTGCCGATACTGGCCTGCGGGAAATATCTGGGGCGCACAGGTGGAGTAACTCTCGCGCTTCCGCGCCGCTCTTCGTTGCGAGGAACCGTTAGGCGACGTGGCAATCCATGGAGCAAAGCTTGCCTCGATTGCAGCTGTTGCAATGTGCGGGGGCGGGTGGCAGCTTGATTCACACGAAGGCGCGAAGGCACAAAGTGGGTTTGATTTTGGGGGTGCTGTCGATGGTTGGTCGATACAATCGAACGTACTCCCCGGCCTCGTCATTGCGAGGAGCGCAGCGACGCGGCAATCCATGGGCCGCCCTTTGCGCTCAATAGAACGGTTGTGATGAGTGAGTGGGCGGGGGGCGTGAAACCGGAGCCCGCACTTTCTTTATCCACCATCTCTGACGTCACCCCGGCCAACGAGCCGGGGTCCAGCTTCTTCTGGCGCTGCGCGCGAAGGTAAGGCGGGGCCGCGGATCAGGGGCCGGGGCGACGGGGGAGAGAGATATGGCCTCTCCGCTCCCCAACCCTCCCATCAACCGCCGAACTGATCGGCCACCAGTTTGGCGAAAGCATCGGCGCGGTGGCTGATGCGGTGTTTTTCCGCCGGATCGATCTCGGCAAAAGTCTGCTCGCGGCCATTGGGCACGAACACCGGATCATATCCGAAGCCGAGGGTGCCGCGCGGTGGCCATGTTAGCGAACCGTCGATCCGCCCTTCGTACACTGCATATTCGCCATCGGGCCAGGCGAGGGCGAGGGTGCAGGAAAACCATGCGTCGCGCGGGGTATCCGGCCCGTTGGCCTGCAGCAGCCCTTCGACTTTGCCCATGGCCATGTACCAGTCGCGGCCCGGCTCGCCTTCGAACCACTGCCGCTCCGCCCAGTCGGCGGTATAGACACCGGGGCGCCCGCCCAGCGCCGCGACCGACAGTCCGCTGTCGTCCGCCAGCGCCACCAGCCCCGATGCCTCCGCCGCGGCGCGCGCCTTTATCAGCGCGTTTTCGACGAAAGTCGTGCCGGTTTCCGCCGGTTCCGGCAGGCCGAGCGATCCCGCGCTGACGCATTCGACCCCATAGGGATCGAGCAGCGCAGAAATCTCTTTCAGCTTGCCTGCGTTATGCGTGGCGATCACCAGCTTGCCGGAACCGATACGGCGGGTCATTTTACCGCGGCATCCTGTGCCTTGAAGATTTGCGCGCAGCCGATCTGAGCGAGGCGCAGCAGGCGCAGCAGCCCTTCCTCGTCATAAGTCGCGCCTTCTGCGGTGGCCTGCACTTCGGCAATCTGGCCGCCTTCGATCAGCACGAAATTGGCATCGGCATCGGCGCTCGAATCCTCGGCATAGTCGAGGTCGAGCACCGGAGTGCCATCGCAGATGCCGCAACTGATCGCAGCGATCTTGCCGGTGATCGGGTCTTCTTTCAGCGCGCCGCTGGCCAGCAGGCCGTTGACCGCCAGACGCAGCGCGACCCACGCGCCGCTGATCGATGCGGTGCGGGTGCCGCCATCGGCCTGCAACACATCGCAATCGAGCGTGATCTGGTGTTCGCCCAGTTTCTTCAGATCGACCACTGCGCGCAGCGAGCGGCCGATCAGGCGCTGAATTTCCTGCGTCCGTCCGCTCTGCTTGCCCTTGGCCGCTTCGCGCTGGCCGCGGGTGTGGGTGGCGCGGGGCAGCATCGAATATTCGCCGGTGACCCAGCCTTCGCCTTTGCCGCGCAGCCAGGGGGGAAGGCGATCTTCCACACTGGCGGTGCAGAGCACCCGCGTATCGCCGAACGATACGAGCACGGACCCTTCCGCGTGTTTGGTGAAGCCGGTTTCGATGGTAATGGCGCGCATTTCGTCGGGCGCACGGCCGGAAGGTCGCATGAAATATCCTTTTGTTGAGTCGTGGCATCGCGTTAGGCGCTTGCCCCTTGAGGCTGCAAGGGTAGCGTATAGATAAGACATCATGCAGACACCGCCTGTCACCGAACTATCCACCCGTGCCCGCGAGATTTTCCGTCTCGTGGTCGAAGGGTATCTCACCAGCGGCCAGCCCGTTGGCTCCAAAACGCTGGCCAGCGACGGCGCGCTGAACCTGTCGCCCGCGTCGATCCGTTCGGTACTGGCCGAGCTGGAGGGGCTGGGCCTGCTGGCTGCACCACATACCAGCGCGGGGCGGATGCCGACCGAAGGCGGGCTGCGCCTGTTCGTCGACGGGATGATGCAGGTGGCCGAGCCGAGCGATGCCGAACGGCAGGCGATTGAACGCCGCCTGTCCGCGCCCGGCCCGATAGAGGCGGCACTGGAAGCGACCAGCGCGATCCTGTCGGATATTTCGGGCGCAGCGGGCATGGTGATGGTGCCGCGCCGCGAACCCCGGCTGGCGCAATTGAGTCTTGTTCCGCTTTCTCCCGATCGGGCGCTGGCGGTGCTGGTGGGCGAAGATGGCGGGATCGAAAACCGGATTGTTGCGCTTTCTTCACCCGTGGCGGCCAGCGCGCTCGAACAGGCGAGCAACTATATCACCTCGCGCCTGAGCGGGCGCACTCTGGCGCAGGCGGCGGCGGCGATGCGCGCCGAACTGGCCGATGGTCGTAGCCAGCTGGACGAGGCAAGCCGCGATCTGGTCGAACGCGGGCTGGCGGTGTGGAGCGAAGACGCCGCGCGCCGTCCCGTGCTGATCGTGCGCGGGCAGGCCAATTTGCTGGATGAGACCGCGCTGAGCGATATCGACCGGGTGCGTTCGTTGCTCGACGATCTGGAGAGCAAGCAATCGGTGGCCGAACTGCTCGATTCGGCGCGCGATGCGGATTCGACGCGGATTTTCATCGGCAGCGAGAACCGGCTGTTCGCGCTCAGCGGATCGTCGATCATTGCCTCTCCTTATCGCGATCGCGATGGAAAGGTAGTTGGTGTATTGGGGGTGATCGGCCCGACGCGGTTGAATTACGCGCGCGTCGTCCCCATCGTGGATTTCACCGCCCAGTCTCTGGGCAAACTTATCGGTTAGCTGGACGATTTTGAACGACATGGAAAACGATAAAACCAACCCGCAGGATGCGGCGATGGAAAAGGAACTGGATGGCGTGCCGGAAGAATTCCTCGATAAAGGTGACGCCGATGGCGCGGACGACGACAGCACTTCGCCGCTGGAAGAAGCGCTGGGCCGTTTGAAAGACGATCTGGAGGCCGCCAAGCAGGAAGTGCTCTATGCCAAGGCGGAAACCCAGAACGTCCGCCGCCGGATGGAGAAGGATGTGGCCGACGCGCGCGCCTATGCCGCGACCGGCTTCGCCCGCGACATCCTCAGCGTGGCGGACAATCTGACCCGCGCAATCGAAGCAATTCCCGCTGAACTGCGCGAGGAAGAGCGGTTGAAGGGTCTCGTCGCCGGGATCGAAGCCACTCAGCGCGAAGTGGAAAAGGTGTTTGCCCAGCACGGGATCAGCCGCATCGCATCCAAGGGTCTGCCGCTCGACCCCAACCAGCATCAGGCGATGATGGAAATTCCGACGGACGATGCCGAGCCGGGCACCGTGGTGCAGGAAATGCAGAGCGGGTGGATGATCCGCGACCGCCTGCTGCGCCCGGCAATGGTCGGGGTGGCGAAAAAGCCCGACTAAGCGCTCGCCCGGTGGTGCGCCTCGCTCTCTGTTTGCTGACAGCCGCCGCTGCCGTTGCCGCCACTTCGGCGCCGGTGGCGGCGCAATCTGCAGATGGTCCGGCTATCCCAGCGGGATGGGTCGAAGATATGCGCGCCAGTGGCGATCTGACGGGCGACGGTCAGCCGGAAACGGTGCTGATTATCCGCGCCATCGATCCTGCGCGGGTGATTGCCAACGATGGTTTGGGGGCGAATAGCCTCGACACCAATCCGCGCCGGTTGCTGGTGTTTGAAAAGGCCGCTGGCGGTTTTCGCCAGATCGCCGCGGGCGACCATGTGGTGCCGCCGTCCGGCAGCGAAGACACGCCGTGTCTGGTCGATCCGCTGGAGGATGGCGGGCTGTCCGTCTCGCGCCGTGTTCTGTCGCTCAATCTGCGGTTCTGGACTTCGTGCGGAAGCTGGGGGACATCGGGCAATACCTACAAGTTCCGGCTTGAAGGCAATCGGTTCCGTCTGATCGGCTTCGACAGGACCGAATTCATGCGGAACACAGGGCGTGGGCAACAGGTCAGCGTCAATTTCCTGACGCTTCGCAAGAAGACTTCCCCCTATTCCATTGAGAGCGATGCGCCGGGCAAGGCGCGCTGGAGCTCGATCGAGCCCCAGCGCTATTACCTCGACACTCTGGACATTGCCGAATGCCCGCAGATAGATCGAGAGACCTATTTATGCTGACCTGATGGTCAGCCGACGACCTGTTCGCGATTTTCGTCGCGGTGTTTCTTCAGGTATTTCATGAACGGCGTGCCACCGGTGCCGACATCGGGATCGTTGCCCGCTTCGCTGCTCATCTGTTTGTTGATGTAGCTGGCGGCATATTCCAGATGCCGGGTGCGGAACCGCGCGGCCTGCTGGACGCAGGCATTGAATGCGTCTTTCAGCGATTGCTTGCCGCTCGCTTCCACGAAAGTCCGCAGCGTCGATTGCGCGGCGAGGTCTTCGATAAAGCGGCGGTGCTGCACCGGGCGATAGTGGTGCAGTTCGTCGAGGAACGATTTCAGCGGGTCTGCGCTATGGCGCACCTGAAACAGCGCATCCATTGCCGGGACGATGCTCGACTGGCTGCCGGTCTGCCCGCGCAGGGCCTGTGGCTTGCCGCCGAACTTCTCGATCCCGTCGTAGATCAGCCCGCCATCCAGCGCGGGGTTGTTGGCCCAGCCGTGGATATAGGGGCGCACCCGGTGGAAATAGATATACGGGTCGCAGCGTTCGCCCATGCGGGCAAAGTGGCCGTAAATCCGTTCCCACGCCTGATCCATTTCGATCAGCAGCCGCTCCGCCTCGGCCGCGTCGCCTTGTTTCGCGACAGTGACCAGCTTCGCGGCGTTGTCGAGCAGGACGCCCGCCTCGGCCTCGATCGCGACGTGGATCATCACGAACCAGTTCTCGTCGTCCCCGCCGACGAAGTTCTGGTACATGTAGATATTATCGAGCGTGATCGGCCCGGACTTGTCCAGCCGTGCCCAGTTGTCGAGCACATAGCCCGAATAGGGCAGCAGCGGCGCCTGACCCAGCCGGTCGGAGATAGCGACCATCGGACGGGCGAGATTGGCGGGCAGGTGAGCGGGGGCCTGCGCCTCTCCCCAGACATAGGACTGAACCAGAAAGCTGTAATGCACCATCGCGGTGCGGACTTCTTCCTCCGCCGCTTCGCGCGCCCAGTCGGCAATGTCGGGATCGGGCAACTGGTCCAGCCAGTGGCGGACCCGGCCCGACGACAGCAGGCCGGAGAGGTTTCCGGCGGCTTCGACCACAGGGGCGAACTGGCCGGGGAGGGTGATCGTGTCGATTTCGTAATGCGAAAGGTAGCCGCGTTCCCGCGACATTCCGTAGTCTTTAAGCTCCATGTTGAGAACCATTGGCCGGGCGCGGGTTGGGCCGCCCGGACAACCGGATCGTATCAACTGAAACCGGGTTGAGCAAGGAACCTGGTCAAACCGTTCAAATACGGCGCATATGGCCGCGAAGCGCAGACGCGAATCGTTTAGGGGTCAGCGCACAGCGCCTGTGAAGTTCACAAGCACATCGTAAGCCGCCTTGTCGGCCACGCCCGCCAGTTTCGCGCCATTGCGTAGCAGGAAGGCGTGTTCGACAATTCGCGCCTGTTGCTCGATACCGTATTTCTCCAGCCGCCATCCCGGCTTGAGCGCATAATCGTATCGCGCCCACGGCATCCGGTGGAGCATCAGATACCATTCGCCGTGCGTCTGGGTCTGCCACACATGGGTCATCTCATGGATGAAGTGCGCCTGCAGGTGCAGCGGCGCAGTGGCGAAATCGTCGCAATAGGCATTGCCGAGTGGGTGAAAGTGCAAGTGGCCGCGCGGTGCCATCGTGACCCCGCGCGGCTGAAACGGAAAGAACTTGCGCCGCCGGATGGTGACCGGGGCATAATCGATGGCATGGCCGAAAATCGTGCGCGCCAGCGCGACTTCTCCGGCGGTCAAACGGCGCTCGCCGCCTGCGGGGCATGCGAGCGCCTCGCTCATATCAGCTTTCCGAACCGGCGGCCTTCACTTCGGCAGGGAAGGTCTGGCTGGCGCCGCCAGACACGGTGATCGTGACGTTGACCTTGTCCCCCGGCTTGAGATCCTTCGGCGGGTCCATCACCATCAGATGCTTGCCGCCGGGCTTGAATTCGATCTTGTCGCCTTTCTTGATGGGCACCGGCAGCATGTCCATCATCTGCACCTTGAAGTCATATTCGCCATAGTCGTGGAACATGGCTTTCTTGGCGCCTTCGACCGCGCCGCGATCAAGCGCGAACGAGTCGTCGCCATCGTAAGCCAGATCGAAATAGACCGCCGCCGGGTTGCCGGGTACCGCGTTGAGCACCATGCGCGCGTTGCTGATAGTCAGCCCCGGAATGCCCGATTGGGGCGTTTCAGTTGTTTTTTCAGCGGTTTGCGTGTCGTTTCCGCAAGCGGTGAGACCCAATGTGCCTGCCAGCAATGCGGCAGCGAAAAGCGACTTGTTCATGACCATTTCCCTCCAGTCCGAGATTCCTCGTTCCGTAACGCTCGCACTCCCTTGTGCCAAGGAAAAGCAACCCTATATCGCCCGCATCCACTGAGCTGCCGACCGGCCCTGCTTGATAGCAAGGGGGCCAGATGGCGGTGTCCAACACTAGGAAACGAATAGGGAAATCATGGCCAAAGTTATCGGTATCGACCTCGGCACCACCAACTCGTGCGTTGCTGTCATGGATGGCGGCAAACCGAAGGTTATCGAAAATTCGGAAGGCGCGCGTACCACGCCTTCGATCGTCGCTTTCACGAAGGACGGTGAACGCCTTATCGGTCAGCCTGCGAAGCGGCAGGCGGTTACCAACCCCGACAACACCGTGTTCGCGGTGAAGCGCCTTATCGGCCGCCGGTTCGACGATCCGGTGACGAAGAAGGATACCGAGCTGGTTCCTTACACTATCGTGAAGGGCAAGAACGGCGACGCATGGGTGAAGGCCGGATCGGAAGATTACTCGCCCAGCCAGATTTCCGCTTTCATCCTTCAGAAGATGAAGGAAACCGCTGAAAGCTACCTCGGTGAAACGGTTACGCAGGCGGTTATTACCGTTCCCGCATACTTCAACGATGCCCAGCGTCAGGCCACCAAAGATGCCGGCCAGATCGCCGGTCTGGAAGTGCTGCGTATCATCAACGAACCGACCGCGGCCGCGCTCGCTTACGGGCTCGACAAGGACGACGGCAAGACCATTGCCGTGTATGACCTTGGCGGCGGTACGTTCGACGTCTCGATCCTCGAAATTGGTGATGGCGTGTTCGAAGTGAAGTCGACCAACGGCGACACTTTCCTGGGCGGCGAAGATTTCGACACCGTGATCGTCGAATATCTGGCAGACGAGTTCAAGAAGAAGGAGAACATGGATCTCCGCACCGACAAGCTCGCTTTGCAGCGCCTGAAGGAAGCTGCCGAAAAGGCGAAGATCGAACTGTCGAGCAGCCAGCAGACCGAAATCAACCTGCCGTTCATCACCGCGCGCATGGAAGGTGGCAGCACCACTCCGCTGCACCTGGTCGAAACGCTGACCCGTTCGAAGCTCGAACAGCTCGTCGGCAATCTGGTCAAGCGCACGCTGGAACCGTGTAAGAAAGCGCTGGCCGATGCCGGTATCGACAAGGGCGGTGTGGACGAAGTGGTCCTCGTTGGCGGTATGACCCGCATGCCCAAGGTGCGCGAAGTGGTCGAAGAGTTCTTCGGCAAGAAACCGCACACCGGTGTGAACCCCGATGAAGTCGTCGCCATGGGCGCGGCCATTCAGGCGGGCGTGTTGCAGGGCGACGTGAAAGACGTGCTGCTGCTCGATGTGACGCCGCTGTCGCTCGGTATCGAAACGCTGGGCGGTGTGTTCACCCGCATGATCGACCGTAACACCACGATCCCGACCAAGAAGAGCCAGACGTACTCGACCGCTGAAGACAATCAGCAGGCGGTTACGATCCGCGTCTTCCAGGGCGAGCGTGAAATGGCGGCGGATAACAAGCTGCTGGGTCAGTTCGACCTCGTCGGCATCCCTCCGGCGCCGCGCGGCGTGCCGCAGATCGAAGTCGTGTTCGACATCGACGCCAACGGCATCGTCAACGTCAGCGCCAAGGACAAGGGCACTGGCAAGGAACAGCAGATCCGTATTCAGGCCTCTGGCGGTCTCAGCGATTCCGACATCGACCAGATGGTGCAGGACGCGGAAAAGTTCGCGGAAGAAGACAAGAAGCGTCGTGCCAGCGCCGAAGCGCGCAATCAGGCCGACAGCCTTGTCCATGCAACTGAAAAGCAGATCGAAGAACACGGCGACAAGATCGACGCCGATCTGAAGGGTCAGGTCGAAGCGGCGATTGCCGAAGTGAAGACCGCTCTGGAAGGCGACGATGCCGATGCGATCAATGCAAAGGCGCAGGCGCTGACCGAAGTTGCGATGAAGATGGGTCAGGAAATCTACAGCAAGGAACAGGCCGCCGGTGCCGATGCCTCTGCTGCGGACGCCAAGACTGACGAGAACAAGGATGACGATGTCGTCGATGCCGAGTTCTCCGAAGTCGACGAAGACGGCAAGAACTGATCGCTATAATGGATAACCTCGCCGCCGCCGGTGCACTCCGCATCGGTGGCGGCTAGGGATTTGCCTCATGTCAGCAACTGAAATCGATTTTTACGAACTGCTCGAAGTCAGCCGCGATGCGGATGATCGGACGATCAAATCCGCCTATCGCAAGATGGCGATGAAGTATCACCCCGATCGTAATCCGGGCGATGCTGAGGCAGAGGCGCAGTTCAAGGCGTGTTCGGCTGCCTACGAAGTGCTGAAAGACCCGCAGAAACGTGCCGCCTACGATCGTTATGGCCACGCTGCGTTCCAGCAGGGCGGCATGGGCGGCGGGCCTGGCGGTTTCGGTCAGGGCGATTTTGGCGACATCGGGGATATTTTCGAAACGATCTTCGGTTCGGCTTTCGGTGGTGGTGCTGCACGACAGCAACCGCGCCGTGGGGCCGATCTGCGCTATGACATGGAAATCACGCTGGAAGAGGCGTTTCATGGCAAGACCAGCCAGATAGAGATCGAAGTCAGCCAGACTTGCGATACCTGCAACGGGTCGGGGGCAACCCCCGGCACCGGCACACGCGGCTGCAATTTGTGCGGCGGGATCGGCAAAGTCCGGGCAAAGCAGGGCTTCTTCGTAGTCGAACGTCCATGCCCCAATTGTCACGGGCGCGGCGAAGTGATCGAAGACCCATGCAAGGCCTGTCGCGGCGAAGGCCGGGTCGATATGCCGCAGACCATCGATGTGGAAATTCCGCCGGGTGTCGATACCGGCACCCGCATCCGCCTGTCTGGCAAGGGTGAGGCGGGGCCGCGCGGGGCACCTCCCGGCGACCTGTATATCTTCGTCCATGTGCGTCAGCATTCGGTGTACAGCCGCGATGGCACGACATTGCTAACGCGCATTCCGATCAGCTTCACGACTGCGGCATTGGGCGATACGCTTGAAATTCCCGACCTTGGCGGGGAAAGCCATTCGGTCAAGATTCCGGCGGGCATCCAGTCGGGCAAGCAGTTGCGCGTGCGCGGAGGCGGTATGCCTGTGCTGCAAGGGCGCGGTCGCGGCGATCTGGTGGTCGAAATCGCGGTCGAGACTCCGACCAGATTGAGCAAGGAGCAGAAAGAGCTGCTCGAACAATTCCGCGCGACTGAAACCGGGGACGAATGCCCCGAAAGCCGTGGTTTCTTCGACCGATTGAAAGAAGCGTTCGGCGGATAGATCGCGGACGGCGGCGCAGATTGCGGCGGTTTGTGCCGGATGGCTGTTTTATCGTCGGTCTTCTCCAGTTGGGTGGCTGAACCGGTGGTCTGCCTTTCTGGCCTATCTATCCACCCGTCATTAAGGACGCAGTGAAGCAATCCACGGCGGGAGGGCGATGCTCCTTGTGCCGTTTGGAATGGTGGCGAGGTGCGGTCCATGAATTGCCGCGTCGCCTTCGGCTCCTCGCAATGACGAGGGGCGAGGATCGGGTGGCAAAAACATATGCTTGCCCATGCCGCACAGGCGCTCCCTTGCCCCACCGTCACCCCGGCCTTCGAGCCGGGGTCCAGCTTCTTCGGGCACTGCGCTGGCAGAACAGCGGGGGCCCCGGATCATGTCCGGGGCGACGTTGGGGGGGAATGTGGTGTGTGTGTGTGTCGGCTTGTCGAACCGCTGCATCTGATCTGCTCTTGTGTGTGCAAGTCCTTCGAAGTCGCCGCTTGCTTCGCTCACCCCTCGTCATTGCGAACGCAGTGAAGCAATCCACTGCGAGAGGGCGTTGCTCCGTGTGCCGTTTGCGATGGTGGCGAGGTGCGGTCCATGAATTGCCGCGTCGCCTTCGGCTCCTCGCAATGACGAGGGGCGATGATCGGGTGGCAGAAGCGTGCTCCTGCCAATGCCGCACAGGCGCTCCCTTGCCCCACCGTCACCCCGGCCTTCGAGCCGGGGTCCAGCTTCTTCGGGCACTGCGCTGGCAGAACAGCGGGGGCCCCGGATCATGTCCGGGGCGACGTTGGGGGGGAATGTGGTGTGTGTGTGTGTCGGCTTGTCGAACCGCTGCATCTGATCTGCTCTTGTGTGTGCAAGTCCTTCGAAGTCGCCGCTTGCTTCGCTCACCCCTCGTCATTGCGAACGCAGTGAAGCAATCCACTGCGAGAGGGCGTTGCTCCGTGTGCCGTTTGCGATGGTGGCGAGGTGCGGTCCATGAATTGCCGCGTCGCCTTCGGCTCCTCGCAATGACGAGGGGCGATGATCGGGTGGCAGAAGCGTGCTCCTGCCAATGCCGCACAGGCGCTCCCTTGCCCCACCGTCACCCCGGCCTTCGAGCCGGGGGCCAGCTTGTTCGGGCACTGCGCTGGCAGAACAGCGGGGCCCCGGATCAGGTCCGGGGCGACGTTGGGGGGAAATGTGGTGTGTGTGTGTGTGTCGGCTTGTCGAACCGCTATTTCGCGGCGCGTTCCAGTACTTCTTCTCTGATCCGCTGCACCAATCCGCGATTGGCTTTCAGGCGACCTTCTTCCTCGTCGAGAATGGCGAGAAAGGCGCGGGTTTTGAATGTGGCGCAGTCGCCATCGGCAAACCCGTCCACTGTCGAACAGACCAGATCGATCATCCGTTCGGCCCCATGCAGTCGCCCCCACAGGTAATCGTTTTCGCGATAGGCGCGGGAGAAAAACGCGCCGAAGTTATAGAACTCGGTCCCTCGCAATGTCGCGCGGGTGCCGCCCGTGCGGATCGAGCGGGCATCGTCAGGGCTGATCCGATCTACCTTTACCGCGTCGAATTCTGTCAGCCCTTCGTTGCGGAGCAGTTGCAGCGTGGCCACGTCGTAAAACGGGAAGCCAAGATACGTGAGCAGGATGCGCCGCCGCAATTCCTTGGGCATTGCGTTGAGCGCTGCACAGAGCATTTCCTCCGCCTTCACGTCTGTATCCGGTAGCAGGCGCCGCGTTTCCAGGGCATCGATCACGGCACCCGGTTCCTGCATCACATTGGCAGCGAGCGCCCGGAAATTGCCGCCCAGCGGGGCCATGTCTTCACGTTCGAAATAGAGCGAAAGGATTTCGTAGATCGCTTCCCGCGCAGTTTCGAGCGCATCGTCCGGCATGTCGGGGTCGGCCTCCCACTCACGCGATAGCCGCCGCGCGAGCAGGCGCAGGCGGCGAACGCGAAAGGCGAGATCGTGCGCGCGGAAGAACGCGATTGCTTCGGGCGTGGCCCCTCCGGCGGGATACGACAGCGTATCCAGACCACGGGCAACGAATTCATCGCGCAGCCGGGCAATCACCGGTTCCGGCCCCGGCAGCTTCAGCGATGGAGCGGCATCGTACACCAAGTGCCCCAGCGTCTCGATAATCCCGGCCCGCTTCGCCTGAGCATACGAACTGAAGGCATAACCCGCCTGTTCGGCAGCGGCCTGCTGCGCCTTGGCCCGCCATGCGGCGAGGCGTTTGGGGGTCGGGCGGCTGAAGAACAGAGTTTTGCCGAACAGTTTTTCGACGGCGGCCTCTACCTCAGGGCGCAGGCCGGTGATGATCCGACGGATACGCAACGCTTCGCGCGATTGTTCTTCGATGGCTTCCAGATTGTCGCGGATCGGCTGTTCGCGCGGGATAGTGGACAGCGAACCGAAAATCGCTCCGAAGAACCCCACCGGGCGGTCGATCCGCTCTTCCAGCGATCCAAATCGGTCGGGCCGGGGATCGACATAGACGAAGCGGCGGTCCACTTCGCGCTGCGCCGGGCGAGCGGGCAGCGCGTCTATTGCCCCCTTGAACGGTGCGTTGACCAGCACCGATCCATCGATCAGCGAGACATGCTCGCTATTCCCCTGCCGCACGTGGATCGGCATGATCCGCTCCAGAAACGCATCGCGCCCGTGCCAGATCTGCTCTGTACGCTGGGCCAGTTCGTCGATCTCCTCGATCCGCAGTGGAGGGAACGCGCCGGGAAAACTCGCGGTCGCCCGTGCGGCCAGCGTCAGTTCGAGCGGATCGGCCAGCGAATGTCCGGCATTGCCCGGTGTCTTGGCGCGAAAGGTGATCGGCATACGGTGCTCGCTCTCTTCCGCCACCGGCGGGCTGTGCAGGCGCAGCAGCGAGAGGTAGCCGCGAAAATCGGTCGCCGTCACCATCAGATCGATAGGATGTCCCTGAGGCAACAGAGGTTCTTCCGCCGGGGCAGACTCCATTGCGGAGAGCGCATCGCGCAGCAGTTGAGAAAAACCGATGCCGGAAAACGGCGGTTCGAACCAGCGCCCGCGGATCAGGCGCGAGACTTTGCGACGCACTTCGGTGCGGGTCTCGGGCGCGACGCTTTCCGAAACGGCATTGCCGGGACGGCTGAGCACCCAGCGAACGAACGGTTGCGCCCAGAATTTGGCGAACCGCCAGCCCGGCAGCGCCTCTGGCGCGACGAGTTTATCGACGTCCGCCGTCTCCAGCCACAGCTCTGTCAGCGGTTCGAGGCTTTGCCCCGAATGGATTGCCTGCGCCAGAAAAATCGCGTTGATCCCACCGGCGCTTGCGCCCGTAAGAATATCGGGCAGCACCCGCAGGCGCTGGCCGTGCTGTTGCTCGATAGCGGATAGAAGATCGCGATAGACCGCCTGAACCCCGTCGGTATCCTTGCGCCCAAGGAAGGCGCGGCTTGCGCGGGCAAGATGCCAGATCTCTTTTGTGACACCGTGCATATAGACTGCCAGGCTCACCCCGCCATAACAGACCAATGCGATCCTGAGTTCCTTCTGGTACATGGTTGGCGACTGTGGCGGGCAAATGCGACCAAGGCAATTGCGTTCCACAAATGTTCTGTTTATGCGCGCGATATGGCGAAAGTGAAAAAGCGCTACGTGTGTCAGGCCTGCGGCTCTGTCAGTCATCGCTGGCAGGGGCAGTGCCCCGATTGCGCCGAATGGAACACCTTGGTGGAAGATGCCCCCGCCACCGTGTTTTCGCAGAAGCACGATTTGTCGAGCGGCGGTCGGGCCGTGATGTTCGAATCGCTCGATGCGCCGTCGAAGCCGCTGGTGCGCCGCCCGACCGGGCTGGCCGAATTCGACCGCGCGCTGGGCGGCGGGCTGGTGCCGGGATCGGCGGTGCTGATGGGCGGCGATCCGGGGATCGGCAAGTCCACGCTGCTGCTGCAGTCCGCCGCCACTGTCGCGCGCAGTGGGGCACAGGCGGTCTATGTCAGCGGGGAAGAGGCGGCAGGGCAAGTGCGAATGCGCGCCGCGCGGCTCGGCCTCTCGGATACGCCGATCCGGCTGGCGGCGGCGACTTCGGTGCGCGATATCCTCACAACGCTGGGGCAGGGTGAACCGCCGGCGCTGCTGGTGATCGATTCGATCCAGACCATGCATTCCGACACGATCGAAGGCGCGCCGGGCACAGTCAGCCAGGTGCGCGGCTGTGCGTTCGAACTGATCCGTTATGCCAAGGAAAACGGCGTCGCGCTGGTGCTGGTCGGCCATGTGACCAAGGATGGCACGATTGCCGGGCCGCGCGTGCTGGAACACATGGTCGATGTCGTGATGAGTTTCGAAGGCGAGCGCAGCCATCAGTATCGTATCCTGCGCGCGCTCAAAAACCGCTTTGGCGCGGTGGACGAAATCGGCGTGTTCGCAATGGCGGGCGACGGGCTGGAAGAAGTCGCCAACCCGTCGATGCTGTTCCTGTCTGGGCGGGAAGAGCCGCTGGCTGGCAGCGCGGTGTTCCCCGCGCTGGAAGGGACGCGGCCCGTGCTGGTGGAAATTCAGGCGCTGATCGTGCGATTGCAATCGGGGGCGACTCCGCGCCGTGCGGTGGTGGGATGGGATAACGGCAGGCTGGCGATGTTGTTGGCTGTGCTCGAATCGCGCTGCGGGCTGAACTTCAGCTCGGCGGAAGTCTATCTGAACGTAGCGGGCGGCTATCGCCTTTCCGACCCGGCGGCAGATCTCGCGGTTGCCGCCGCGCTGGTATCGGCGCTGGCCGATAAGCCATTGGCACGGCAGGCAGTATGGTTTGGCGAAGTGTCGCTGGCGGGCGAAGTGCGCCCGGTGGCCCATGCCGGGCTGCGACTGCGCGAATCTGCCAAGCTGGGATTTTCGCTGGGCTGTGGGCCGGGTGAAGTGGAACCCGATTCAGCCGCGCTTAAGTATCGGGGGATAAAGCAGTTATCAAACCTCGTTGACCGGGTTATGGAATAAGCATTACCAGCATTTCGATCGCATGACCGGTTTTGATATCATTGTCCTCATCGTCGTCGGCGTGGCGGCTGTCGGAGGTTTCCTGCGCGGTTTCGTGCAGGAAGTGCTATCGCTGGCATCGTGGGGGCTGGCGATTGTGGCGATTAACACGCTGCACACCCCGGTGTACGAATTCCTCCTCCCTTATGTGAAAACAACGACTGGCGCGGCCACGCTCGCTTTCGCGCTGCTCCTGCTGATCCCCTATGCTGCAATGAAGCTGATCGCCGGCCGGATCGGTGAATCGAGCCGTTCGTCGTTCCTCGGCCCGATCGACCGCGTACTCGGATTTGGTTTCGGCGCGATCAAGGGCGGGATCGTAGTGACATGCGCCTTTGCCTTGCTGGTGCTGGGTTATGATACCGTGTGGGGTGTCGCGGGCAGGCCCGACTGGATTACGCAGGCGCGCACATATCCACTGGTGAATTCCAGTGCAGATGCGCTGGTGAAACTGATTTCGGAACGGCGCGAAGCGCTCGCCACCGCCGATGGCGATCTGCAAACCGATGCTGGCGAGCAGTGACCGCGCGCGGCGGTGGGGCGCTCTATACCCCTGATCTGCTGGCGTTGGCGGTGTCGCTGGCGGAATATCCGCTGTGCGACGATTTGCCGCTGACCGGCGAGGCGCGTTCACGCACTTGCGGCAGCACGCTGGCCGTTGGGCTGGCTTGCGATCCGGTGGGGCGGATCGAGCGGCTGGGCCTGCGTGTGGCCGCGTGTGCGGTGGGGCAGGCAGCGGCGGCGCTGTTCGCGCAGTCGGCAGTTGGCAGCGATGCGTCGCATATCGCCGCGACACTGAGCGAGTTCGAACGCTGGCTTTCGGGCGAAGGGCCACTGCCCGACTGGCCCGATCTGGCCATTCTGGAACCGGCCCGTGCCTATCCGGGGCGGCATGGCGCGATGCTGTTACCGTGGATCGCCGCGCAGGACGCGCTTTCCAAGCTTCCAGCGCGCAGCTAAACCGCCCCTCTGCTTCAAAGGGGGAGCCACAACGGAAATGAGCGACAGCGCAACAGCGACCGTTCACGATCACGAACCGAGCGCCAAAGAAATCCGGCTGGTCATCGCCGCATCGTCGGCCGGTACAGTGTTCGAATGGTATGATTTCTTCATCTACGGAACACTGGCCGCACTGATCGGCAAGGCGTTTTTCCCTGCGGGGAACGAAACGCTGCAATTGTTGCTGGTGTGGGCCGGGTTCGCAGTCGGCTTCGGCTTTCGCCCGTTGGGGGCGATCCTGTTCGGTTTTCTGGGTGACAGGCTGGGGCGCAAATATACCTTTCTGGTGACTGTTACTCTGATGGGGATCGCCACGGCAGGGGTCGGGCTGGTGCCCAATGCGGAAACGATCGGGCTGGTCGCTCCGGCAATCGTAATCCTGTTCCGTATCCTGCAAGGGCTGGCGCTGGGCGGCGAATATGGCGGTGCGGCTATCTATGTGGCCGAGCACGCCCCGCCGGAAAAGCGCGGGTATTACACCAGCTTTATTCAATCGAGCGTAGTTGGCGGGTTCGTGTTGTCGATCATTGTTGTGATCGTGTGCCGCTGGGCGATTCCACCCGAAGAATTCGAAGCGTGGGGCTGGCGTGTGCCCTTCCTGCTGTCGCTGATCCTGCTGGCCATATCGCTGTGGATGCGCCTGAAACTGAGCGAAAGCCCGGTGTTTCGCGCGATGAAGGAAGCAGGCGAAACCGCAGGCAATCCCTTTGTCGAAAGCTTCACCTATCCCGGTAACAAGAAACGGATTTTCGTTGCGCTGTTCGGCATTACCGGGGTGCTGACGACGATCTGGTACACCGCGTTCTTTTCCGGCCTGTCGTTCCTGCGCGGGCCGATGCGGGTGGATGAACAGGTCGTGGAACTGGTGATGCTGATCGCCGGGGCGATTTCGATGGGGTTCTATCTGCTGGTGGGCAAATGGTCCGACCGGGTGGGGCGGAAGAAACCGATTGTGATCGGCGCCGCGCTGTCGCTGTTATTGCTGTTCCCGATATTCTGGGGGATCGGCGCGCTCGCCAATCCGGGGTTGAACAAGGCAGCGGAAGATGCGCCGGTGCTCGTGTCGGGTGCCGATTGCAGCTACGATCCGTTCGCTGATGTGCAGGTGACGCGATGTGGGCGATTGTTGCAGGATCTCACATCGCTTGGCGTACCCTACGATATTGTGGACACGCCGACCGGGTTCGATCCGTCTCAGGCGCAAGGCCGTCTCGACCTGACGATGCAGGTCGGTTTCACGCTCTATCCTCTGGGCGACGGGACGAAGCAGATCGACTGGAACGATCCCGCTGCGCACAAGGCAGCAGTCTGGCAAGCGCTGGAAGAAAACGGCTACGATTTTTCGACGCAGTTTCCGCCATTCGCGCGGCTTGCCGGGATCGTGGCGCTGATCTGCGGGCTGGGGATGCTGTCTGCGCTGACATACGGTTCGGTGGCCGCTCTGCTGGCGGAAATGTTCCCTCCACAGATCCGCTACAGCTCGATGTCGATCCCCTATCATATCGGGGCGGGCTATCTCGGCGGGTTCCTGCCGCTGATCGCCAGTTACATCGTGGCCACCACCGGCAATGCTTATGCCGGATTGTGGTACACCTGGGCCGTCGTCGCATTCGGCTTGATCGTGGCGTGGTGGGGGCTCAGGGGTGGGCCACCGGCGGACTTTGAGTCGTCGGACCATGATCTGCCCGTTTCTGCGAGTAATCCGTGATACCACTTCCGCCGCCTGCCTTGCGGCTGCGTCTCGATAAAGAAGCTCTTGCCGCCAACTGGAGCGCGCTCGACCGGCTGTCGGGCGCGGCGCAGGCGGGGGCGGCGGTGAAGGCCGATGCCTATGGTCTGGGCATCGCGCATGTCGCGCCGGTGCTGGCGGCGGCGGGTGCGCGCGACTTTTTCGTCGCGCACTGGAGCGAAGTGCCCGACCTGATCGCGCATGTCCCGCCCGCTCAGGTCGCGGTGCTGCACGGGCCTATGACCGATGCCGACTGCGCCTTTGCCCGCGCCACGGGGGTCCGGCCGGTGCTCAACAGCATCGATCAGGTCGTGCGCTGGCGCGAAAGCGGGGGAGGCCTGTGCGATGTGATGGTCGATACCGGGATCAACCGGCTCGGCCTGTCTATGGCATCGCTGGGCGATCCGGCGCTGGCGGGTCTGGAAATCGAGACTTTGCTCTCGCACCTGGCCAAAGCGGACGAGGACAGCGCGTTTAACGAAGTGCAGCTCACCCGGTTCAGGGCTGCGTGTGACCGGCTTCCGGCCAGACGGCGGAGCCTTGCGGCCAGTGCAGGTATCGCGCTCGGTAACGATTATGCGTTCGATGTCACGCGGCCCGGTCTGGCGCTCTATGGCGGGGTGCCGCATCCGGCGCTGACCGATGCGATCCGCACCGTTGCCTATCCCGAAGCGGAAGTGTTGCAGACCCGCGAGATCGCCGCAGGCGAAGGGGTGGGGTACAACCACGCGTTCGTTTCTGACAGAGCGATGCGGGTCGGTGTCGTCTCGCTCGGCTATGCTGACGGGTTTCTGCGGTGCTGGGGCGGGCACGCCGTGTTGCGGCATGGCGATGCCGAACTGCCGATGCTGGGCAAAGTCTCGATGGACATGATCGTCGTCGATCTGACCGCCGCGCCCGATGTCCGCGCGGGGGACTGGGTTGCTGTGCCGTATGACTTGCCACATGCATCGCAGGCGACCGGCCTGACGCAATACGAACTGCTCACCACTCTCGGCCGTCGTTTCCAGCGCTGAATGTTTCCAATACTTTGCCGCGCACAATCGCGTGCAGCATTTGTTGCGCTGCACATGCTGCAAATGCTAATAAGTCTTTTGCACGAGAGCAGGAGAGCGAGTCGCGCATGACCAAAAACAGCAGCGACGATGGAATGGTCGTCATCAAGAAATACGCCAACCGGCGGCTCTATAACACGGCGTCTTCCAGCTATATCACGCTCGACGATTTGTCGCAGATGACGCGCGAAGGGATCGATTTCAAAGTGCTCGATGCCAAGTCGGGCGAAGACATCACCCATTCGATCCTGACTCAGATTATCATGGAAGAAGAATCGAACCGCAACGAACAGTTGCTGCCGGTCAGCTTCCTGCGCCAGCTGATCGCGATGTATGGCAATTCGATGCAGACGATGATGCCGAGCTATCTCGAAGCGATGATGGCCAATTTCAGTGAAAATCAGGCCAAGCTTCAGGAGGCGTTCGCGCAGAAGACGGGCGAAAACCCACTCGCCAAACTGGCCGAAACCAACATGGCGATGATGCGCGCCGCGACCGAGGCGTTCATTCCCAAGCCTGCGCCCGCCAAACCCTCCGCCGAAGAGGGCGAAGCCAAGACGGGCGACGAACTGTCCGAACTGCGCGCGCAAATGGCGGCCATGCAAAAGAAGCTCGATCAGCTGGGCAACTGATCGACAGCGGCGGGGCGTTCGCGCAACTCGCCTCTGGACCCATGCCCCTTCGCCCGGCTAGGGCGGCGCCTCCTGAAAACAGACGAAAAGACCAGCCAATTGTCCCAGATTCGCCATGCCCTGTCGGTCAAACGTTCCGACGATTTTGCTCAGTGGTATCAGGAGGTTATCTCCGCTGCCGACCTTGCGGAAGAATCCGGCGTGCGCGGCTGCATGGTTATCAAGCCGTGGGGCTTCGGCATCTGGGAACGGATCCAGCGCCTGATGGACGACCGGATCAAGGCCGCCGGGGTGCAGAACTGCTACTTCCCGATCTTCATCCCGCTGGCGAACTTTACCCGCGAGGCCGAGCATGTCGAGGGTTTTGCCAAGGAAATGGCGGTGGTCACGCACCATCGCCTGATTGCCGATGGCAAGGGCGGGCTGATTCCCGATCCCGCTGCCAAGCTTGAAGAGCCGCTGGTGGTGCGCCCTACATCCGAAACGATCATCGGGGATGCGATGGCGCGCTGGATCCAGAGCTGGCGCGATCTGCCTTTGCTCACCAACCAGTGGGCCAATGTCGTGCGCTGGGAAATGCGTACCCGCATGTTCCTGCGTACCAGCGAGTTCCTGTGGCAGGAGGGTCATACCGCGCACGAGAACCGCGAGGATGCGCGGGCCGAAACGCTCCGCGCGCTGGAGATGTATCGCGCCTGTGTCGAGGATGATCTCGCCATGCCGGTGGTTGCTGGTGAGAAGCCCGAGAACGAGCGGTTCCCCGGTGCGGTCGAAACCTGGTCGATCGAGGCGATGATGCAGGATGGCAAGGCGCTGCAGGCGGGCACCAGCCATTATCTCGGCACCAATTTTGCCGATGCCGCGGGTATCAAATATCAGGACCGCGAAGGCAAAGAGGCGTTGTGCCACACCACCAGCTGGGGTGTTTCCACGCGGCTCGTCGGCGGTGTCATCATGACCCACGGCGACGACGATGGCCTGCGCGTGCCGCCGAAGATCGCGCCGCACCAGATCGTGATCCTGCCGATGCTGCGCGACAAGCCTGAGGACGAGCCGTTGCTGGCCTATTGCGAGGAAGTGCGCGCCGCGCTGGCCGGGCTGTCGGCATTGGGCGAGCCTGTCCGCGTGCTGCTCGACAAGCGTCCGGGCAAGGCTGCGGCCAAGCGCTGGGACTGGGTCCGCAAGGGTGCTCCGGTGATTATCGAGGTCGGTTCGCGCGACATGGAAGGCGGCAAGCTCGCCGTGCTGCGTCGCGATGCGATCTGGAACATGGAAACCGGCAAGAGCGCCTTCACTTACCCGCAGCGGGAAGACTTCATCGCCGGGGCGGCAGACCTGCTGGCAGAAATTCAGCAGGCGCTCTATTCCGAAGCCGCCACGCGGCGCGATGCGAACATCACCCGCGGCGTGACCACGATGGACGAAGTCGCCGCGCACTTTGCCGAGGGTCAGAAGAACCCCGGCTGGGTCGAAGTGCAATGGTCGAAACCGACCGGGGCTGCGCTGGATGCCGTGGTTGAACGGCTCAAGGCGCTTAAGCTGACATTCCGCAATGTGCCGATCGATGCGCCGCCCGCAGACGGCACCTGCATCTTTACAGGCGAGCCGGCGACGGAACGGGTGCTGGTGGCGCGCGCGTATTGAATTGTAGTTCGCTATAGTGAATTATAAAGAACTATAATCAGGTCGTTTGAGGGGGAATAAACGATGTTGGAAGCGATCAAGTATAACCTGTCGCATCTGAGCGATTTCGGGGGGCGACAGGCGCGGCCGCCGTTCTGGTATTGGGTACTGGCGGTGGCCGTACTGAATATCGTTGCGACGATCGTGATCAGCATCCCAATGGCGATGACTGCTGTCGATGCGGCGATTCAGACCGGGCCGGGGGGCGATCAGGCCGCAATAGAAGCGGCGGTCGCGCAAGGCATGTCGGGGCAAGTGGGCATGTTGGTGTGGAGTTCGGTCGCAATCAGCGCGCTGAACGCAATCCTGCTCGGCGCGGCATTTGTCCGTCGTTTGCACGATACCGGTCTGTCGGGCTGGTTTGTATTGTTGCCGCTGGGCTGCCTGCTGGCGAGTGCCGTGATTGCAGTGACCAGTATTCCCGAAACCGTCGCCGCAATGACGCAGGCGGTGACTGCGTCATCGGCAGATGCACTGGAACAGTCACCACAGTCGGGCGCTTTGCAAAGCCTGCTGGGCTGGATGCCGTTGGTTCTGCTGATCGGCTTCGGGGTGCGTAAGTCGCAGCCCGAAACCAACCGCTGGGGCGAACCGCCGGCAGCCTGACCCTTGCCAGCGTCGGGGTCTTGCGCGACAAGTCCTCTATGAAAACAACTCGCTGGACCGCGTCTGCCGCGCTGATCGTTGCCTGTTTCACCGCCGGGCCGCTGGCCGCGCAGGATGGCGCATCGGCGGGGCCAGAGGGGCAGGTTTCCGAGCAACAGTTGCGCGCCAGCGTCGAAACGTTGGTCGGGTTCGGCACGCGGCATACTCTGTCGTCGCAAACCGATCCCCGGCGCGGGATCGGTGCGGCGCTCAACTGGGGCGCGGCTGAGTTCGAACGCTATGCGAAAGCCTGCGGGGGCTGCCTGACTGTGGTGATGCCTGAAACCACTGTGCAGGGACCGCGCGTGCCCGAACCGACCCGGCTGCGTGATGTGATTGCTATCCAGCGCGGCAGCGAACGGCCCAACGAAGTGGTAATCGTTCAAGGGCATATCGATAGCCGGGTGTCCGACGTGATGGACTTCACCAGCGATGCCCCCGGCGCAAACGACGATGGCAGCGGCACCGCGCTGGCGCTGGAAGCGGCACGGGTGCTGTCGCGGCACAGATATCCGACCACTATCGTCTATGCCCTGTTGTCCGGGGAGGAACAGGGGCTGCTGGGCGGCAAGCTACTGGCCGATTATGCCGCCAAACAGGGCTGGACGGTCAAGGCCGTGCTCAACAATGACATCGTTGGCAATTCGTGCGGGTCAGACGGGTTCTGCGATCCGGCGCATGTACGGGTATTCTCCGAAGGGCCGCGCGCCGATCTGGACGACAAGACACGGGCCGCTCAGCGGCGCGACGGAGGCGAGAACGACAGCCCCGGCCGCAATATCTCGCGCTGGCTGGCCGGACTGGCCGCGAGCGATGGCGATGGTTTTGCAGTGCGGCAGGTATGGCGCACAGACCGGATGGGGCGGGGCGGGGACCAGATTCCGTTTCTCGAACACGGCTTTCCCGCAGTGCGCTTCTCCGTCTCGGTGGAGAATTACGACAGGCAGCATCAGGATCTGCGGACGGAAAATGGCACTGTCTATGGCGACACCATCGATGCGATGGATTTTCCCTATCTCGCCAATGTGACCCGGCTGAACGTGCGCGCGCTCGACCGGCTTGCCCGCGCTCCGATGCCGCCCAGCCCGGTGGCGAAGGCCGCTGTGCAGACTTTCACTACAATAAAATGGGATGCTGTGCCGGGTGCGGCAACCTATTCGATATGGCGCCGCCGGTCCGATCAGCCCGCGTGGGAAGCGAAGCCGGTCATCGCCAATGTCGTGGCCACCAGTGCGAAACTGGAAGGTGTGCGTGGCGACGACTGGATTTTCGGTGTCAGCTCGGTTGCGGCCGATGGTAGCGAAAGTCCGGTCGCCAGCGCTGTGCCCGGCGGTGGGTATCACCCGCTGGCAGGGGATGACGCGGAGTAACGAATGGCGTAGGCGGCTGAAATGGCCCGCACTCCCAGACCCAGCACTCCGAAATCCAGCTCTCCCAAATCGCGCCCGTCTTCCCGCCCTCAGCCGGGAATGCCCACGCGCGAACAAGTGATCGAATTCATCCAGACCTCGCCCACCCCGGCGGGCAAGCGTGAAATCGCCAAGGCGTTCGGGCTGAAGGGGCAGGAGAAAATCGCACTCAAGAAACTGCTGAAAGATATGGCCGAAGAAGGGCTGATCGACGGCAAGAAGACCGCCTATCACCGGATGGGCGGAGTGCCCAAAGTGACTGTGTTGCGGGTGCTGGAAATCGAAGATGGCGAAGCTTTCGCGATCCCCGATGCGTGGAGCCCCGACGATGCCAGCCCGCCGCCGCGCCTGCGTGTGGTAGAGGCCAGGGGCAAGAAAGCGCGGCAGGCCGCGTTGAAAGTGGGCGACCGCATCCTTGCTCGCACCGAGGAAACCGGGCGCGGGTGGACGGCCCATCCGATGAAGAAATTGGCCGCCCGCACCGATGGGCTGATGGGCGTAGTGGAAATCGACAAGAGCGGCAAAGGCTGGCTGGCCCCAGTGGACAAGCGGGTCCGCACTTCGTCTCCGATTGCCGATCTGGGCGGAGCGGAGGCCGGGCAACTGGTGATCGCGGAACCGGCGGGCCGTTCGCCGCGTGCCGGGGTGAAAGTGGTGGAGGTGCTGGGCGATCCGCTGGCGCCCAAAGCGTTCAGCCTGATCGCCATCGCCAAGCACGGTATCCCGCATATCTTCCCCGATGATGTGCTGGCCGAAGGCGAACTGGCGGCGAAGCTGCCGCTGTCGCACGACAATCGCGAGGATCTGCGCGATCTGCCGATTGTCGCCATCGATCCCGCTGACGCGCGCGACCACGACGATGCGATCTGGGCCGAACCCGATGGGGAGGGCGGCTATCGCGCAGTGATCGCGATTGCCGATGTCAGCTTCTATGTCCGCCCCGGCAGCAAGCTGGACCGCGAAGCGCGCAAGCGGGGCAATTCGGTCTATTTCCCTGACCGGGTGGTGCCGATGCTGCCCGAAGTGCTCAGCGCCGATGTCTGCTCGCTGAAGGAAGGCGAGGATCGCGCGGCGATGGCATGCCACATCCGTATCTCTCCGCAAGGCAAAGTGACCAAGTGGCGCTTCACCCGCGCTGTGGTCCGCATCGCGCACAATATCGCTTACGAGGATGCTCAGGCGAAGATCGATGCCGGCGAAGCCCCCGAATGGCTGGTAAACCTGTGGGGTGCGTGGAAACTGCTGGCCGATGCGCGGGCGGCGCGCGATCCGCTCGATCTCGACCTGCCCGAACGGCGCGTGGTGCTCGATGAAGCGGGCAAGATCGCGGAAATCGCTGTCCGCGAACGGCTCGACGCGCATCGGGTGGTGGAAGATTTCATGATCGCGGCCAATGTCGCGGCGGCCAAGGCGCTGGAAAGCAAGACTGCGCCCGTGGTCTATCGCATTCACGAACCGCCCAGCCGGGAAAAGCTGATCGCTCTGCGCGATTATATGAAGACTTTCGGCCATAACCTCGCGCTGGGTCAGGTGATTACGCCCAGCCTGTTCAACCGCATGTTGAAAGATGTGGGCGACGACAACGAGAAGGCGCAAGTGATGGAGGCGGTGCTCCGCAGCCAGACGCAGGCGTATTACGGTCCTGCCAATGCCGGGCATTTCGGGCTGGCGCTTGGCTCTTACGCGCATTTCACCTCACCGATCCGCCGTTATGCCGATCTGCTGGTGCACCGCGCGCTGGTCGATGCGTTTCATCTGGAACAGCCTGCGCCGAAGGGGGCGCTGCCACCAGTCTCTGGCTTGTCGGACCGCGACCGGGAAGATCTGTCGAAAGTGTCCGATGCCATCAGTCAGGCAGAGCGGCGCGCGATGGAGGCGGAGCGGGAGACGATCGACCGCTATGTCGCCGCGTGGCTTTCGGGCCGGGTCGGTGAAGTGTTCGACACGCGCATAACCGGGGTGCAGGGCTTCGGCTTCTTCGCCACGATCCTGGGGCTGGGGGGCGATGGGCTGGTGCCTGTATCCACGCTCGGCGGCGAATACTTCGCGTATGACGAGGCGTCGCAGACGCTGATCGGCGGCGACAGCGGCACGAAATATGCGCCGGGGGATAAGCTGAAGCTGCGTCTTGCGGAGGCGAATGCGCTGACCGGGGCGCTCAAGTTCGAACTGCCCGACAGCGAAGGTACTATCGAACCGCGTGGCGGACGGCCCGATCCGAAACGGTCGGGCAAACCAAGGGGCAAACATATGCAGGGCCAGCGCGGGCGGCCGAAGAATATCCGCCATCAGGGGCGCAAACGGTAACGGACGCGCTCTCTAACATTCGGCATTGCGAGGAGCGAGCGGAGTGGCGCGGCAATCCATCGATCTCCCGCCGCCGCCCATTCGCCCGATCCCGCTACGCCAGGCGGTCGATATCCTCTTCCGTGAAGATGCCGGGCACCAGATAGACCGGGCAGGGCAGGGCGCCCGCATGGCCGCTGAAGTAGCTGACCAGTGGGCCCGGCCCGCCCTCTGCCGCGGTGCCCAGCACCAGCGCAGCCACCTCCGGGTGTTCGTCCAGATATTGACGGATAACTTTCTGGGCATCTCCGCTGCGGACAAGGATCGTGGGCATCTTGCCGCTCTCGGCAAAGATACTGCCTGCCGCGCTGTTGGCGATCACTTCGGCGCGGTCGATCGCCTCTTGCTCGATAGTGGCCTGAACGCCGCCGAAGGCATTGAAGTTTTCCCGCGGTACGATTGCCAGAATGTGGACACTGCCGCCCGTCTTCATCGCCCGGCGCGATGCAAAACGCAGCGCCTTTTCCGCTTCGGGCGTTTCGTCCATGATAACGAGATATACGCGCATCGATGCTCCTTCTCTGGCGTGCAGGTATCTGCCGAAATCGTATTCAGGGCAAGAACCTTGCCCCAAACGGCGCGTTGGGCCAAAGCGACGTAACGTAAACCGCATACCAAAGCGAAGGACTGCCAATCCCTATGCCGACGCCGATCAAGATGCCCGCACTTTCCCCCACGATGGAGGAAGGCACTCTCGCCAAATGGCTGGTGAAAGAAGGGGACACCGTTTCCGCTGGCGATATCATGGCCGAAATCGAAACCGACAAGGCGACGATGGAATTCGAAGCGGTTGACGAAGGTACGATTGCAAAGATCGAAATTCCCGAAGGCAGTGAAGGCGTCAAGGTCGGCACAGTGATCGCCCTGCTGGCAGGCGATGGCGAGGATGCAGGCGAAGTGGCTGCCTCTGCCGAACCGGAGGAAGCAGCAGCAGCCCCGGTGCAGAAAGAAGCGCCGAAGAAAGCCGAGCCGAAGAAAACCGATCCAAAGAAAACCGAGTCGGCCCCCGCGAAACAGAGCGAAGCGGTGGCTCCCGCCGCGCGCACTGCGCCTAAGGCCGATGGCGACCGCGTTATCGCCTCGCCGCTCGCCAAACGTATCGCGGAACAGAAGGGAATCGACCTGTCCGCCGTCACTGGCTCCGGCCCCAATGGCCGTATTGTGAAAGCGGATGTCGAAGGGGCCACTCCGGGCACTTCGACAAAGGCGGACAGCGCCAGCGCGCCCTCGCAAGCCACCGCATCGGCCCCCGCGCCGACCGCGACCGCCGCATCGGTGCCCGATTTCGGCATTCCTTACGAAGCGGAAAAGCTCAACAATGTCCGCAAGGTTATCGCGCGCCGCCTGACCGAAGCGAAGCAGACGATCCCGCATATCTACCTCACGGTCGATGTCCGGCTCGATGCTCTGCTCAAGCTGCGCGGGGAACTCAACGCCGCGCTCGAACCGCAAGGGGTGAAGCTGTCGGTCAACGATCTGCTGATCAAGGCGCTGGCCAGGGCGCTGGTGCAGGTGCCCAAGTGCAATGTCAGCTTCGCGGGCGACGAACTGCGGAAATTCAGCCGGGCCGATATCTCTGTCGCAGTCGCTGCGCCCAGCGGGCTGATTACGCCCATCGTTACCGATGCCGGTGCCAAATCGATCAGTGCGATCAGCACGGAGATGAAGGAACTGGCGGGCAAGGCGCGCGACGGGAAGCTGCAGCCGCACGAATATCAGGGGGGCACCGCCAGCCTTTCGAACCTCGGGATGTTCGGCATCAAGCAATTCGATGCCGTCATCAACCCGCCGCAGGGCATGATCCTGGCTGTTGGCGCAGGGGAAAAGCGCCCGTGGGTGATCGACGATGCGCTGGGTGTCGCCACTGTGATGAGCGCCACGGGCAGTTTCGACCATCGCGCCATCGACGGTGCCGACGGGGCCGAACTGATGAAGGTGTTTAAGGAACTGTGCGAGGCGCCGCTGGGGCTGGTGGCATGATCTATCGGACAGCGGCAGTGGTGGCGGGTGCGCTGCTGATTGCCGCCTGTGCCGATAACGCCACGCCGGGCGGCAGCGCATCCGATGCGCCCAGCCAGATCGCGCAAGACCGGCGCGATGCTGCTGCCCTTGCAACAGGCGAGCCGGTTCAGGCGGCGATTTACGGGGAATGGGAAGTCGTCGCGGCACATCTGACCTATCCCGCAGGCAGAGTGCAGGCGTTTGGCGATGCACAACTTGCGGCGATGAAGGGGCTGCGCCTCAGCATCGACCGTGACTCTGCCGGTTGGAGCGGTCCCTTGCTTGCCAGCGATCCCGCCTCCTATTCGTCCTTTCAATTGGTATGTGCCAATCCGGCCCCGAGCGAGAATGGAAACTCTGGCGGGGTCGTGCTGACCTGCGCGGATGGAGAACCATTCGGCCCGCCCGGTATGAATGGAGAGCCGACCTTGCAACTCAAAGGTGACAATACCTTGATCGTTCGCTGGTTCGACGGTGTCACGCTGGAACTGCGGCGCGCATCATGAGCGAGATACGCGATCCCCTCATCCGCGTCACGGCGATGCCGACCGATACCAACCCGTATGACGGGGTGTTCGGCGGCTGGCTGATGAGCCAGATGGCGCTCGGCGCAGGCGCGCTGGCGAGCCGGGTGGGGCAGGGCAAGGCCGTGGTCGTCTCGGCCACCGATTTCGCATTTCCCGGCGCGATGGCAGTGGGCGACGAACTGAGCATATATTGCGATATCCGCGCCACCGGGAATACTTCGCTGACGATCGATGCCGAAGGTATCGCCCGCGAACGCAATGGCGAAGCGACCACCAGAGTGTGCAGCGGGACATTCAAATTCGTGCTGCTCGATGACAACAACCGCCCCCGGGCGGTGGGCGAAGCGGCGCTTTGACGACAGCGTTCCCCCTCTCCCCAACCCCTCTCCCGCAAGGGGAGAGGGGCTTAAAGATGGACCAACCTCCTCTCCCCTCGCGGGAGAGGAAGGGGCCCGCACGCGACAGCGTGTGGGAAGGAGAGGGGGCAGGCGCGACCTTCTCCCTCTGGCGAAACGTATGCGGCGAAAGCCGACCGATGCAGAGCGGCGGCTATGGTCGATGCTGCGCGGCAAACGCATCGATCGCTTTCCTACAGCCCGCTGGCGATGGCATTCTGCCCGCGATGCGTACAACGGCACTTCTTTCGGCGGCTTTCAGCAGTGCGGGCAGGGCGACGCGGCGAAAGTCACACCTGGCGGCGGATCGCGGCCCGGCAAAGTCCACACTCGCGCGCTCCAAAACGGGCGATTTACGGATGCGGGCGGGCGAAAGTCACACTTTTCAAAAATGCATCGAGCGTCACCCGGATGTGTTGCTTTCGATGCGGCGAAATCAGGAAACAGGCAGGAATTGAATGGCTGACCAATATGACGTGATCGTGCTCGGCTCCGGCCCCGGCGGCTATGTCGCGGCGATCCGCTGCGCGCAACTGGGGCTGAAAACGGCGATTGTGGAGCGGGAAAACCTCGGCGGTATCTGCCTCAATTGGGGCTGCATTCCGACCAAGGCGCTGCTGCGTTCGGCGGAGATCCTCCACTATGCCCAACATGCGAAGGATTATGGCCTGAAAATCGCCGGTGCGATCGAGGCCGATCTGGAAGCGGTGGTGAAGCGTTCGCGCGGTGTCGCCAAACAGCTCAATCAGGGCGTGACCCACCTGATGAAGAAGAACAAGATTACCGTCCACATGGGCGAAGGCACTCTGACCGGCCCCACCAGCCTGACCGTGAAGAGCGACAAGGGCGAAGAGAAGCTCACCGCCAAACACGTGATCGTCGCCACCGGCGCCCGTGCGCGTGACCTGCCGTTTGCCAAGGCCGATGGCGAGCGGGTGTGGACCTATCGCCATGCGATGACGCCGAAGGAAATGCCGGGCAAGCTGCTGGTAATCGGCAGCGGCGCAATCGGCATCGAATTCGCCAGCTTCTACAACGATATGGGCGCTGACGTGACCGTCGTCGAAATGCTCGACCGGATCGTGCCGGTGGAAGATGCCGATGTCTCCGCCTTCCTTGAGAAGAGCCTGACCAAACAGGGCATCAAAGTGATGACCGGAGCCGGTGTCGAAGCGATCGACGTCAGCAAGTCGTGCGTGAAAGCGAAGATCAAGGGCAAGGATGGCAAGATCGTCGATGGCGAATTCAGCCATGTGATCGTTGCCATCGGCATCGTGCCCAATACCGAGAATGTCGGGCTGGAGAAGCTGGTCGAGCTTGACCGCGGGTTCATCCAGATCGACCCCTATGGTCGCACGAAGTCAAAGGGTCTGTGGGCTATTGGCGATTGCACGCCCGGCCCCTGGCTGGCGCACAAGGCCAGCCACGAAGGGGTGACCACCGCCGAAGCGATTGCGAAGGAACTGGGCAACAAGGATGTCCATCCCCACCCGCTCGACCGCAACAACATCCCTGGCTGCACCTATTGCCACCCGCAGATCGCCAGCGTCGGCATGACCGAAGCGAAAGCGAAAGAGGCGGGGCATGAGGTGAAGGTCGGCATGTTCCCGTTCATCGGCAACGGCAAGGCCATCGCGCTGGGCGAAGCCGAGGGCTTCACCAAGACGGTGTTCGATGCGAAGACCGGCGAACTGCTCGGCGCGCATATGGTCGGCGCGGAAGTGACTGAGATGATTCAGGGTTTCGTCGTTGGCAAGACGCTGGAAACGACCGAGGCGGAACTGATGCAAACGGTGTTCCCGCACCCGACGATCAGCGAATCGATGCACGAAAGCGTGCTGGCCGCATATGGGCGTGCGCTGCACATCTGATCGGCTGCGCAGCGGCGGGGGAGTGGTGGCGGTGCGGACCCGCCGCCGAGTTCTCCACCCGCGCGCGCTCGATGCACTGGACCGCCTCACCCGCAAAGTGGTGCCGGAACGCAGCGGGTTGTCTTCCACCCATACGCGCGATGTCTATTACGGCTACGATCTGATGGGCCGCCCGCTCTATGCCCGGTTCGACAGCGCCAGCGGCGATGGCATCAGCTTTGCCTACGATGTGCTCGGCCGGATGACCTCGACCACGCAGGCGATGGATGGAGTGAGCAGGGCGATTGCTTCTGCATTCAACACTGCCGGGGCGCGTACAAGCTTGCAGTTCCCAGACGGCAACCTCGTCAACTACAACCGCGACGAATTGAACAGATTGCACTATGCTGCCCTCAACGCCGGGGGCTACCTGTTCTACACGCCGTACAAGGCGGATGGCTTTCTTTCTGAGCTTTACCGCCTGGTCACTTCGACAGCCGCATGGGGGCTAAGCGACGCTAACACCAGATACTAGGCCGTAGCCTCATAACGCGGCGCACCAGATGCGGGTGCATACGAGTTTGACGGCGGCGAGGTAGTTTTCAGGGCACTTATCGTAGCGAGTGACGATGCCTCGGAAGTGCTTGATGCGGTTGAAGAAGCGCTCGACGAGATTGCGCTGCCGGTAGAGCCAGCCTGAGAAGGCAAACCGTTGCTTTGCCTGATCGCGCTGGCGCTGAACGACAGTGGGGATCTGCGGATCGCGGTGCTGAATGTCGAGGCGGCGCGCGCGCAATACCGGATACAGCGTGGGGCCATGCTCCCTGCCGCCGAGGCGATGGGAAGTTATAGCAGGCAGCGCAATTCCGCCGCCGCCCCGATATCCGTGAGGCCGAGCACGCGCTGGTGGCCGCGAATGCCGACGTCGGCGCCGCCCGCGCGGCCTTCTTCCCGCGCCTGTCGCTGACAGCGGCATTCGGGTTTTCGGGCCTCGCGCTCGACAGCCTGTTCAATGGGAGCAGCCGCGCATGGTCGTTCACACCGCAGCTCGCCGCACCGATCTTTCAGGGCGGGCAGCTGCGCGGAAATCTCGATCTGGCCGAGGTCCGCAAGTCGGTGGCAATCGCGAGCTACGAACGCGCGATCCAGTCGGTCTTCCGAGAGGTCGCTGATGGCCTTGCCGGGCGCGCGACCTTCGAGCGGCAGCTAAACGCCCAGCGGCAGGCGGTCGACAGCGCAGCAAGGCGCGTCGATCTTTCCGACCTGCGTTACCGTGCGGGCGTTTACGGACGGATCGAATTGCTCGATGCTCAGCGGGACGACTATGCGGTACGCAGCGCATTGCTTGAACTCGAACGCGAGAACCTGTCGAACGCCATCGGCTTCTACCGCGCTCTTGGTGGCGGCTTGCTGGAATATGGGGCGCAGGAGGAAACGCCATGAGCAAAACTATCGAAACGGAACGGCTTGTCCTGCGAGGGTTTCGCAAGGCAGATGCCGCCGATCTCTTCGCTTACCTGAAGGAGCCTGTGGCGAGCTGTTTCCTGTCGCTGAAGCTGGACAGCCTCGAAGCGGCGCAAGCCGAAGCGGAAAAGCGAAGCCAGAGCGACGAGCACATTGCCGTCTGTCTGAAAGAGGCAGGCCAGATGATTGGCGACCTGTTTGCCATGCCAGAGGAGGATACGGTTTCGGTCGGGTGGAATTTCAACCCTGATTTCGCCGGGCAGGGCTATGCTTACGAGGCGGCTAAAGCCCTGTTTGCCGATCTGTTCATGGCGAGAAACGCGCGGCGGCTCTATGCCTATGTCGAGGACCACAATGCCTCATCGCGGCGTCTGTGCGAACGGCTGGGGATGCGTCAGGAAGGGCTATTCGTGGAGTTCGTGTCGTTCACATCCGACGCCAGCGGAGAGCCGATCTACGAGAACACGATGCAATATGCCATTCTGCGCAAGGAATGGCCGCCAAGCTCACCGATCACGCGCTGAGCCATCGGCTCTGCACCAGAGGCAGAGTGATCGTGACGCGCAAGCCGCCGCTGGCACGGTTCGCCAGCGTCACCGATCCGCCACTGGCCGCGATGGCGCGGCGGGCAATGCCTAGCCCGAGACCGAAGCCCGCGCCGCTCTGGTTCGCCCCCTGCACGAACGGCTGCAGCAGCCGCGCTGCCTCGCCCTCGGCGATGCCCGGTCCCTCGTCATCCACCGTGACGGTGCAGCAGCCTGTGCCAGTGCGCGCAAGTGTGAGGTGGACGGCGAGGCCCTGAGGCGAGAACCGCAAGGCATTGCGCAGGATGTTCTCGAAGGCACGATGAACGAGCTGGCCGCTTCCGAGGATCAGCCACTCATCATCGCTGCTATCCGCAGGTAGCTCGACATTCAGGGTCACGCCCTGAGCCTCGGCTTCGAACTGAGCGTCATTCACTACCAGCCGCAAGACCTCAAGCAGATCGAAATAGTCCTCGCTCGGGCCCGCATCGCTTTCCAGCCGGGCGAGGGTAAGCAGCTCTCCCACCAGCGCGTCGAGATGATCGGCCTCGTGGTCGATGCGATCGAGCGAGGTTTCGAGACGGGCGGGATCGCGGCGTAGCAGGTCAGCGGCCAGCCGCATCCGTGCCAGCGGCGAACGAAGCTCGTGCGAGACATCATGGAGCAGGCGGTCGCGTGCGTCGACGAGTTCCTGAAGCCGCTCGGCCATGGCATCGAAATCGCGGGCCAGATCCGCCACTTCGTCCTTGCGGCGGCCCATCGTCGGCCCGAGCCGGACAGACAAATCCCCCTGCGCGAGCCTGCCGAAGCCCGCCTGCAGGCGATGGATAGGGGAGGTCAGATAGGCCGCCAGCACAGCACTGAAGGCCAGGCCCGCCAGAGCGATGGCGATCAGGTAATCGGGCGGTGCGACGGTGGACACCCAGTCCTCATCGCCATCGGTCAACGGCGGCAGTGCATAGCGCAGGCAATAGTCGTTCGCCGCTCGCGCGATGGCGCGTGGGTCTACCGTGGGGGCGCAGGAATCGCTAGCGAGGGGGTCAGTTGTCAGGCGCTCGCGATAGGCGGCGGGCCAGTTTGCGATCTGCTGTTCCAAGCCGGGCGGGCCGCCCCGCTCCAGCGCATTCGCCGCTGCCTCCACGAGTGCAGTGCCTGCCGCGTGAGGGGGATCCCAGTCAGGTTGATAGGGGAATGGCTGCAGCGACCAGTAGGACCACAGGCCGGTTGTCAGCAGCAGGTAAGCCGCCCAGAACCCCAGCCAGATCTTCCAGAACAACCGGCGCTTCACGGCGCCACCGCCAGACGATAGCCGACGCCGCGAATGGTCTCGATCTCGACCGCGCCATCGCTGGCATGAGCGAGCTTCTGACGCAGATTGCTGACATGGACGTCGATGCTACGGTCGTAGCGCTGTCGTTGCCGACCGAGCGCGGCCAGCGACAACTCGTCCTTGGTCGAAACGATGTCGTCCGCACGCATCAGGGCCTCCAGCAGGGCAAACTCGGTGACGGTCAGCTCGATCGAGCGTCCATCCCACCGCGCATCGCGCCGGGCGGGATCGAGCATGAGTTGGCCGAATGCCAAAGGTCCGATGGCGCCCGGCCCGCCCGTTCGCCGGAGCACCGCGCGCAGCCGGGCAAGCAACTCCCGCGGATAATAGGGCTTGGCGATATAGTCGTCCGCGCCAAGCTCGAGCCCGATCACGCGGTCAATATCGTCACCCCGCGCGGTGAGCATCAGGACGGGAACCTGGCTGGTCTGGCGGATGCGGCCCAGAACCTCGATGCCGTTCATGCGCGGCAGCATGATGTCGAGGATCACCGCCTCAAAGCGCCCGGTCAGCGCCTGCTCAACGCCGTCCTCGCCATTGCCGGCAACGGTGAGCGTAAAGCCCTCAGCGGCGAGATACTCGCATAGCATCGCGCTCAGGTCTGCGTCGTCGTCGATCAGCAGCAGGTTGGTCACATCTCATCCTCTGGTTGCAAACGACGCTGGAAGGTCGCGCGCGCGATGTCAGCTATCTTTACGCAATCTTTTCGCTTCGCTTACGATCATCTTACCCACGGGAGCCGAGCCGCTTGCCATAAGACAGCGTATGACATCACGCCGCCTTTTTCTCTTCGTTGGTCTTCCCGCTATTGTCGTCCTTGCGGTGCTTGGCTGGTGGCTCGCCGCGCGCCCATCCGCCACCGAAGGTCTTACCACAGCCGAGGTGACGGTGGGCGATATCGAGCAGACCGTGCTCGCGACCGGCAAGCTCCGCCCCAAGGATTTGGTGAGCGTGGGCGCGCAGGTCTCCGGTCAGGTTACGAAGCTCTACGTCGAGCTCGGCCAGCGGGTGAAGGCGGGCGACCCGATTGCCGAGATCGATCCCGCACCGCAACGGCTGGCGCTGCGCAACGCCGAGGCCGCAGTCCAATCGCTGGTCGCGCAGAAAGCCTCGCGGCAAGGCGCGCTGGTGCAGGCCGAGCTGGCCTATCGCCGTCAGCAAGAAATGCTTGCCGCCGACGCCACTTCGCGTGCCGATCACGAGGCTGCCGAGGCTGCGCTGACCGCCGTTCGCGGAGAGCTGCGCGCGCTGGACGCGCAGATCGTCCAGGCCCGCACCCAGGTGGAGACAGCGCGCCTGAACCTCGGCTTCACCCGCATCGTGGCGCCGATGGACGGGACCATCGTCGCGGTTGTCACGAAGCAGGGGCAGACGGTCAACTCGTTCCAGTCAGCACCGACGATCGTCATGCTCGCGCGCCTCGACGTGATGACCGTGCGGACCGAGATATCGGAAGCCGACGTGGAGAAAGTGCGGGTCGGTCAGCCGGTGAGCTTCACTACCCTGGGCGTCCCCGACCATCGCTATCACGCGCGGATCGACCAGATCGAGCCTGCGCCGGAGTCGATTGCCACGGAGAGCACTGCCAGCACAACGGGCGGCGCTGCGGCAGGAACCGCTGCGATTTACTACAACGCCCTGTTCGATGTGCTCAACCCCGAAGGACGTCTACGCCCGTCAATGACCGCGCAGGTCTCGGTGCTGCTCGCGCGGGCACACAAGGCGGTAATGATTCCGCTTGCGGCGCTCGGAGAACGTGGGGCTGATGGCCGCTATCAGGTGCGCGTGGTCGACCAGAGCGGCCAGATCGAAACGCGGCAGGTCCGCAAGGGCATCGCTGACGATACCAATGCGGTCGCGCTCTCAGGCGTCAAACCGGGCGAGAAGGTCGTCATCGCCGAAGCGGTCGACGAACCTGCAACCGATGCGGGTATGGAGATGGGCTTCTGATGACCAGTGCTCCGATCATCGAGACCACAGCGCTGCGCCGTGAATTCCCGGCGGGTGAGGGCACCATTGCCGTGCTCAGGGATATCGACCTGACGATCCGCGCGGGCGAACTGGTGGCCATCGTCGGCGCGTCGGGCTCGGGCAAGTCGACGCTGATGAACATTCTCGGCTGCCTCGACCGCCCGACTTCGGGGTCCTATCGCGTGCAGGGGCGAGACACCGGCGCATTAGCACCCGATGAGCTGGCGGCGCTGCGGCGCGAGCATTTCGGCTTCATCTTCCAGCGCTACCATCTGCTGTCCGACCTTTCCGCCGTGGGCAATGTCGAGGTGCCCTCGATCTATGCCGGGCGCGATCCTGCCGCACGGCGCGAGCGGGCGCTGGCCTTGCTCGCGCGTCTCGGTCTGGGCGAGCGCACACACCATCTGCCGGGCCAGCTATCGGGCGGTCAGCAACAGCGCGTTTCGATCGCGCGGGCCTTGATGAACGGCGGCGCGATCATTCTCGCCGACGAGCCCACCGGCGCGCTCGACACCGCGAGCGGCGAGGAGGTTATGCAGATCCTCCAGGAGCTGAATGCCGAAGGGCATACGATCATTCTCGTGACCCACGACATGGCCGTTGCCGCACATGCGGACCGGATCATCGAGATCAGCGACGGTGTGATCGTCGCCGACCGCGCCACGCGCGAGCCACCCCGGCGGCAGGAGCTGGCGCAGGCCGCGCAGCCCTCGGCAGTGCCGTGGCGGGCCATGGTGGACCGGTTCCGCGAGGCCTTCCGCATGGCGCTGCTGGCCATGACGGCGCACCCGATGCGCACGTTTCTGACGATGCTCGGCATCATCATCGGCATCGCTTCGGTCGTCTCGGTGGTGGCGCTCGGCAATGGTGCGCAAGCGAAGGTGATGGCGCAGATCAGCGACCTTGGCACCAACACCATCGACATCTTTCCGGGGCGCGATTTTGGCGATCTGCGCGCCGCCTCGATCCAGACCCTGAGCGAGGGCGATGCACGCGTGCTGGCCCGGCAGACCTATATCGACAGCGTATCGCCCAATGTTTCGGCCAGCGTGACCGCCCGGCGCGACAACATCGCCGCGACCGCTCAGGTCAACGGGGTCGGGGCAGGCTTCTTCCGCGTGCGTGGCTTCAAGGTCGCGCAGGGCACGCTGTTCAAGGAGGACGAGGTGGCGCGCACCGCGCAAGTGGCGGTGATCGAAAGCAAGGCCCGCTCCACGCTCTTTCCGCACGGCGCAGCTCCTGTTGGTGCCACCATCCTGCTCGGCAAAGTGCCTGTGCGCGTGATCGGCGTGCTGCGCCCCTCGCAAAGCGGCGGAGGAAGTTCCAGCGCCAATGTCTACATTCCCTACAGCACCGCCGCGACGCGGATGACCGGGCGCACAAATCTGGAAAGCATCACGGTGCGCGTCGCCGACAATGTGACCAGCAACGCCGCGCAAAAGGCCGTAACCACGCTGCTGACGCGCCGCCATGGTTCGCAGGACTTCTTCATCTTCAACTCCGACCAGATCCGCAAGGCGATCACGCAGACCAGCCAGACGCTGACCCTGCTGATCTCCTCCATCGCGGTGATTGCGCTGGTGGTCGGCGGGATCGGGGTGATGAACATCATGCTCGTCTCGGTCACCGAACGAACCCGTGAAATCGGCGTGAGGATGGCGGTCGGCGCACGGCAGGGCGACATCCTGCAGCAGTTCCTGATCGAAGCCGTGCTGGTCTGCCTGATAGGCGGCGCGGTCGGCGTGCTGCTGGCCTTGCTGATCGGACTGGTTGTGCGCCTGACCGGGAGCGGGTTTGCGATGGAGTTTACCTTGCCGCCGATCCTGCTCGCCTTTGCATGTTCGACCGGCATCGGCGTCCTGTTCGGCTTCCTCCCCGCTCGCAACGCCGCCCGGCTCGATCCGGTCGAGGCGCTGGCAAGAGACTGATGATGAAACCAGCCCTGTCCCTGATGATCGCCAGCGCGCTTCTCGCTGGCTGCGCCACGGCAACGCCCTATGTGCAGCCCGAAGTACCGCTTCCCGCGACCTTCGCCTATCAGACGCCCGCAAGGCAGACGGCGGTGCGCCGGGACGAATGGTGGCATGAGTTTGGCGATCCGGCGCTCGATGCGCTGGTCGATCGCGCCATCGCCTGCAATCCGGACCTCGCCGCCGCAGCGATCCGCGTGCGCCGCGCCCGGCTGGAGGCAAGGCTCGCCGGCAACGCGCTGATGCCGATCCCGAACGGCTCGCTCAGCACCGGATTGTCGCAACCCTTGTCTGGCTCCGCTCGCAAGTCTGCGGAGAGCGCCTCCGCATCGGTTGGCCTTGGGTGGGAGGTGGACCTGTTCGGTCGCCTCGATGCGCGCCGGGATGCGGCCCGCTTCGAGGCTGAGGCCACCGCCGAGGATCGCGACGGCGTTTTCCTCACGCTGGTCGGCACCACGGCCTCGCTTTACTGGCAAATCGCGCTGGCGAACGAGCGCATCGCTCTGGGCGAGCAAAGCCTGGCCTATGCGCGCCGGACGCAGTCACTGGTCGAAGCGCAGTACGAGGCGGGCGCGCTTTCGGCGCTTGAATTGCATGAGGTCGAGCAGACCGTAACCGCGCAGGAGGCCGCTCTGGCCGAGTTACGGCAGGCACGCGTGCAGATGCGCGAAGCGCTGATGGTGCTGCTCGATGGCGGCCCGGTCCCGCCGGACGAACCGCAGGCGCTGAGGTCCGCGCCGCTGCCGGAGGTTGCCGCCGGACTGCCTGCCGACCTGCTCGGCCGCCGCCCGGACCTGCGCGCCGCCGAATTGCGGCTGCGGAGCACGCTTGCGAGCGCCGACGCGACAAGGGCCAGTTTCTACCCGGCGCTTACGCTGACCGGGGCGCTGGGCACATCGAGCAGCGGCCTTCTCGATCTGCTGACCAATCCCGTGGCCACGCTCGGGGCGGGGCTGACGCTGCCCTTCCTCAACGTCAATGCCATGCGCTTCGAGACGCAGATCGCCCGCACGCGCTATGAGGAGGCGGTAATCCTGTTCCGCAAGTCGCTCTATGGAGCGCTGGCCGAGGTTGAAACCGCGCTCTCCGCCCGAGCCGAATTGGCGGTGCAAGGCGTAGCGCTAGGCCGCGCCAGAGATGCAGCCGTCAATGCCGAACACCTCTACGAAGTCCGCTACCGCAGCGGGGCCGTGGCCCTGCGAGCCTGGCTCGACGCGCAGGAGCGCCGCCGCGGCGCCGATCTCGCTTTGTCAGCCAACCAGCTCGCGCAATTGCAGAACCAGGTGACGCTGTATCAGGCGCTGGGCGGAGGCTTCGGGCGGTGATGTGGGAATGGGAACGGATCGCGCATGTGCCGATGTTCATAACTTATGTGCGCAGCGGCCAGGTCACAAAAATGGTCACAGTGAGAGACTCCCGCGGCTCAAGTTAGTCGGCGGAATCGACGTAAGATCTTTATTGTAAAGGAAAAACGGTGGACGCACTAGGGCTCTGGTCTGGCCCGAAGTTTCTACCAGTTACGAGTAGAGCCTTGGGTCGTTTTGATGCCCATCGTTGGGCGTGATGGCAACAACCGTATTGGGGACATGCCCCCAATACGGTTTGCCGATTGATCCTGTCCCGATCTCGGCCGGTGTTCTGTTCCTGAGGCTCGAGTTGGGCCGGGAGTGGTTGTAGCCGTGTCGCCAGGCTTCCAGTTCCTTGCGGGCATGGGCGATGCTGGTGAAGACAGGCAGTGCTTTTGCAAAGGCGATCACCTCTTCCGGGCGGCATCGAGCAGGGTGAGGATCGTCTGCCCGATCAGCTTATATTCCGCCTCCCCGAACCCGCGCGTGGTGCCTGTTGGCGAGCCCAGCCGGATGCCAGACGGGGCTGACGGGGGCTGCGGGTCGAACGGGATCGTGTTCTTGTTGCTGGTCAGCCCAGCGCTTTCGAGCAGGTCGGCGGCGCTCTGCCCGCCGATGCCAAACGGGCGCAGGTTGACGAGTTGCAAATGGCAGTCCGTGCCGCCGGTGACGAGGCGCAGCCCGCCATCGACTAGCATATCGCCCAATGCGCGGGCGTTGTCGCGGACCCTCCGCGCATAGTCTTCGAACGCAGCATTTCCGGCTTCGCCGAAGGCGACCGCCTTGGCGGCGATGACCTGCATCAGCGGGCCACCCTGCGTGCCGGGAAACACCGCCTTGTCGATCTTCCTGCCCAGTTCCGGATCGTTGTTGAGGATCACGCCGCCGCGCGGGCCGCGCAGGATCTTGTGCATGGTCGAGGTGACGACATGGGCGTGCGGCACCGGGTTGGGATAGAGCCCGGCAACGATGGGGTCGGCATAATGGGCGACATCGGCCATCAGCCAGACCCCCACGTCATCGGCAATGGCGCGGATCGCGCCAAAGTCGATCCGGCGCGGGCTGATCCGTAAGAAGGCATTGTCCTCGCTCGGCTATGATGATTCGCGCGGGACCACTGCGCTTCGCAAAGCCTTGAGGACTCATCTCGCCGCCGAGCGTGGCCTGTCTTTCGCGTCGCACGACCTGAGGTGACGCTGGGCAGCCAGATGGCGCTGTTTCTTGCCGCACAAGCCATTGCCGTTCCTGACATGGCGATTGCCGTTGAAAATCCTGGCTACTCGCTCGCTATCACCGCGTTCAGGGCTGCCGGCGTACAGGTCGTTCCGATCGAGGTGGATGAGGGTGGCATGTCCATCGACGGCCTCGAAGGGGCACTGGCGCATGATCCGTCGATACGGGTCGTCTATGTTACGCCGCATCATCAGTATCCCACCACCGTCACCATGGGCGCCTCACGGCCCCTCCGCCTGATAGGCCTCGCTCGCACCGCATGGTTGACGATCCTCGAAGACGATTATGACCATGACTACCGGTTTGAAGGAGCGCCCGTCCTACCGATCGCGGCGCGGGCCGCAGGCGAACTGTCTACATGGGATCGGTGTCCAAGCTGCTCGCTCCGGGAATTTGGCTGGACTATGTCGTCGCTCCGCCGGATCTGGTGGCGCGCATGGCGACGGTGCGTGAGGGAATCGACCGGCAGGGTGACGGTCCGCTGGAGGAAGCCGTGGCGTTGATGATCGAAGATGGCGAACTCGCGCGTCATGCTCGCAAGGCGCGGCGCATCTATCATGCACGCAGGGATTATCTGGCCGCCAGGCTGCGCAGTGCTCTGCCACACGCACTGGCCTTCGACATTCCGCGCTGGCGTTATGGGCGCGGATCGTCGACGGCACCGACCCCGAGCGCTGGAGCAAAGCGGCAAGCGAACTGGGGTTATTTCTGACGCCTGCAGCACAGCATAGCATCGATGGACTTGGACCTGCGGCCTTCCGCCTCGGTTATGCCGGACTGGGCGAGTTGGAGATCGACCGCGCGGTCGAGCTTCTGGAGCGCGCCCACGCCGCAGCTAGGTCGGATGAACAATTCGCGAGCTGACTGCGATGCGATTGAAGAAATTGATTGTTCCAATGGCGATCGTCAGCTTCGCGATCTCGCTCTCGGTGAATTCGGACCGCACCTGCTCATAGGTAGCATCGGGAATGCCCGTTTCAGCGACAAGCGTAACGCTTTCGGTCCATGCGAGCACTGCCCTGTCGCGCGCGTCGAAAAACGGTGATTCGCGCCACACAGCCACCAGATGCAGCGTCTGGGGGTCGACCCCATCGGCCAGCGCCTCCTTGACGTGGAGATCGACACAAAAGGCACATCCGTTGATCTGTGACGCTCGCAACCTGACTAGATGCAAGAGGCGAGCGTCCAGACCGGATTGCGAGACCGCCGAATCCAGCGCACGAACGGCATGATACAACTCGGGGACAAGGGTAGCGATATTCATTCTGGAAGGCATCAGATTCTCCGGACAAGGGTATTGACTGGTACTGCATCGGAAATCGCCGCTGCGGCGGTTGATCGCGGGAGGCCGTGCCCCATGAGATCAGTGCTCGGCGATCCATCTGCGTACGAACGCCGACCGCCTTTCCGGCGTGTCTAGTGGGAGCGGTACGAGATGGTAGCCCAGGTCCTGATAGACACGCGCCATCACGTCATGGGTTGCCACCGCCTCGTCCCAGTCCTGCTTGCGCTCGGTATCCTGGGCGTAAATCTCTGCCCAGGGCGGCGCGATGAACACATGGTGGTTGTACCGGTTGCTTTCTGCCGCGCGTGAGAGGTTGCTGGGAATGCCAAGCCCGCATAATGTGCGGTAGCCGATGATGTCGGGAATGCCTCGGTCGAAGAACAGGACGCCGTCTTTCGTCTGTGCGTCCTCATAGGAGCGCAGGTCATGCGCCAGCATGCGTGCGGCAAAGGCGTCCCGATCACTCCATGGTAGAGCGGTTCCGCCTGCGGCCACCTCGTCGCGGATCACCGCTCGTCCTGCTTCCGGCATGTGGGGCAAGCCTTGTTCGGCCAAAGCCGCGAGGAGCGTGCTTTTGCCTGATCCCGGTCCGCCAGTTACTACGAAGAAGCGATCCATCCCGTCCCTCAACTTTCCCGCGCTTGCGCGAAGGTGAGGACCAGCGTGTCCCGCCATGCCGGGGCGCCCAGCTTCGCGGACTCGATGGGTGTCGTACCGTGACGGACATCCCGGTCATTCAGGAGCAAGGCTTCGCCGGGACGGGTTAGCCGATGTTCGAGGATACACGCGCCGGAATCCTCTTCGACGCGGCTTTCACCTCCCGCGTATTCGCTGCCGCCGACAAGCAGGATCAGCACCCAGTCGCGCCCGTCATGATGCATTCCCTCCGGCGTGGGGAGGCCGGGCTGTCCCGGCAGCGCTTCGATGCGAAACTGATGTGCTTCCACCATCCACGATTCGGAACTCACCGCGCTGGCATCCGCGATAAGGGAGGCAGTACCCATTACTAGCGCCTGAAACAGCAGCGTTCTGGTTTGAGCTTCGCACATCGGCGCGAACCAGCGTTCGATGCCGCCATTCAATGGATTGTGATCGCGCTCTTGGTAATGCGCGCGATGCGGCAGGCGTGTGCATTTCCCGCCTGCCACCTCAAAGGCGGCATAGCGTCTGCGGCGATAGGTGCCACTGTCGGCCATCCATGTGTCGCGCGGCAGATCATCCCAACTCCGTGCAAATGCTCCCCATTCGGGGTTGCCGGGATCAACCAGCTTGCCCGGCGGCAGGAGCAGGGCGGGTGGCGTGGCGATGCACTCGCCGGAGGTGGTGGCAAGCTGCCCGGTCATGTCTCGCCGTCCCAGTAGCCGACCGCATCGGCATAGCGCCCGACATGGTCCACCGACCGGCTCGCCTTGTCGCCGCCGGGCGCGGCGCCTGCCATGACCGCGAACTTGCCGCTATCGGGATAGTCGATCACGTCGGGCTCGTTCATCGTGCTGATGGCGAGATAGCGCAGGTCCGTATCGCCGGTGTTGATGATCTGGTGCGCACTTGCCGCCCCAATGGCCGGGCACAGTGCGACATCGCCCGCCCGCAACGCATGGTCGCCATCGGCATAGCGTAGGCGGCCACTGCCGGAGAGGATCACGAACAGTTCCTCATTTGCGTGATGGCCGTGGAAGGGCCACGCCCGCTTGCCCGGCGGCAACACGACCAGCTTCCCGCCCAGCATGCGCGCACCCAGCGACGACGCGAAGGAAGCCGTACGCGCTTGATAGATATCGCCGTGCGCCTGTGCCTGCAGCTTCAGGGCATTGAGATGAAGAACGGGGGGTGTGGTAACGGCCATGATTGAACCAATACAATGTTTGATTTGATCGACTCATGATTTGATACAATGATGAGGCCCAAGGAGCAACCAGATGAGCACGAAGACCCCGGCCGATTTCTATTTCGATCCCGTCTCGCCCTTCGCCTTCCTGATGTGGAAGCGCCTGCGTGAAGACGATTTCGGGCTGGAAATACGTCCGCTCCCGGTGCTTCTGGGCGCGCTGCTCAATCATTGGGGTCTGATCGGCCCGGCGGAAGTGCCGCCGAAGCGGGCGCAGACTTATCGCATGTGCCAATGGCTGGCTGACAGGAACGGCATTGCGCTGCGCTTTCCCGATACGCATCCGTTTCGTTCGGTCGAGGCCCTGCGGCTGCTGATTGCGCTCGATGCCCGCGCGGATGCTGTCGATGCCCTATTCGAGGCGGTTTTTGGGAAAGGCCGGGATTTGACCGATGGCGCCGAACTGGAGAGGCTTGGCGGCGAACTTGGTCTTTCCGATGTGCAGGACAGGATCGCAAGCGCGGATGTAAAGGACGGACTCCGCGCCAACACCGAGGCGGCGATCGCGCGCGGCGTGTTTGGCGTGCCCACGCTCGCGATCGGGGAGGAACTATTCTGGGGCTTCGATACGCTGGAGATGGTGCGCGATTATCTGGCCGATCCCAAATTGTTCCAGACGGCTGAGATGCAACGCCTCGGCACTCTCGAATATGGCGTGCCCCGGAGGACAGAATCATGAGCGGGGCCAATGACCCGCTTCTGTTCGAACGCGTTCGCGAGAGCTTCTCGCGTCAGAGCTTCATGGGGCTGATCGGGGCCGAGGTGATCCACGCCAGCCATGGCAAGGTGGTTCTCGATCTGCCGTTCCGGGCTGATCTTTGCCAGCAGAACGGCTTCCTTCACGGCGGCGTGGTTGGTGCGATTGCCGATGTCGCGGGCGGTTATGCGGCCTATTCGGTCTTCGGGGATGGCGACGATGTCCTGACGGTCGAATACAAGCTCAACCTGATCCGCCCGGCGGCCGGAGAACGCCTGCGCGCCACGGGTGAAGTGCTGCGCGCCGGCCGCGCGCTGACGGTCTGCGATCTCAAGGTCCATGCGATACGCGAGGGAGAGGAGGTGCTATGTGCTTCCGGCCAGCAGACACTCATGCGCATGGAAGTGGGCAGCGCATGACACTCCCGGTCCTGTTGCTTCCCGGCATAGGCGGTTCGGGACCGGACCATTGGCAAAGCCATTGGGAGCGGACCGATCCCGACATGACCCGCTTCGCACCGTCCGATTGGGACCGGCCGGAACTTGCCGACTGGTGCGAGGCGCTGGATCGGGCGGTGGAGGCCCTGGACCGCCCGCCCATTCTGGTCGCGCATAGCTTGGCCTGCCTGCTGGTGGCGCATTGGGCGGCCGCGCGCGGAACTCCGGTAGCCGGCGCGGTGCTGGTCGCCGTGCCCGACCCCGCTGGACAGGTGTTTCCGGATGAAGCGCGGTCTTTCGCGCAAGTGCCGGAGCAGCCGCTGCGGTTTCCCAGCCTGATCGTCGCCAGCGCGGACGATCCTTATGGGACGGTCGATTACAGCAAACGACGCGCCCGGCAATGGGGGTCGCGGCTGATCGCGCTGGCTCCGCTCGGCCATATCAACGCGGGCAGCAATCTGGGCGATTGGCCGGAGGGCCGGGATATCCTCACTTCATTTCTCGCTGAAATCGAAGGGAATGGAGCATGACCATCTGGACTGCGCTTGCCGGGTTCACGCTGGCTGCCGGGCTTCTTGTCGTCACGCCCGGCCTCGACATGGCACTGGTCCTGCGCACACTCGCCGTCGAGGGACCGCGTCAGGCTCTCGCGGCGGCGGCAGGCGTGGTTGCGGGCGTTCTTGCCTGGGGGCTGATTGTGGCGCTGGGGCTTGGCGCGCTGCTCGCGCTGTCAGGCACGCTCTACACGATCCTGCAATATGCAGGCGCCGCCTATTTGCTATGGCTGGGGCTGGGCATGGTTCGTGCGGCACTCAAATCGGGTGCTCCCTCCGATGCAGCAAGTCCGGTATTGCCACCCGCTCCATCGCGCTCGGGCAACTGGTTCATGAAGGGCCTGCTCACCAATCTGCTCAATCCCAAGATGGGTGTCTTCTATATGAGCTTCCTGCCGCAGTTCATCCCGGCGGGAGCGTCGGTAATGGGCCTCAGCCTTTTGCTGGCGGCGCTTCATGCCACGCTCGGCATGACCTGGTTTGCGCTCCTGATCCTTGGCAGCCGTCCGCTGCGTCACTGGTTCGCGCAAGGGGCCGTAGCGCGCTGGCTCGATGGCCTGACCGGCGGTGTGCTCATCGCGCTGGGCCTGCGCATCGCCTTCCATCCGGCGCAGCGATAGCTGTGCAAGCACAGTGGCTGCCCGTCCCACGGTGCGTGTGTGGACGGGCAGCTCTCCAGTTGTCACTTGGCTTGAACGACGTTGATCCAATGATTGTGCAGCTCGCTGACCGAAGAGTTTGTGAGCAGCGGCATTGCCTCGCGGAGTTGTTGGTCGCTCCAGCGCCACCATTGCAGCTCCAGCAGCCGGGCAATATCGGCTTCGTCGAACCGTGTTCGGATCACCGTCGCCGGATTGCCGCCGACGATGGTGTAGGGGGCAACGTCCTTAGTCACCAGCGCACGGGTGCCGATCACCGCGCCGTCGCCGATCGTCACGCCGGGCATGATGATGGCTTCCGATCCGATCCACACGTCGTTGCCAATCACGGTGTCGCCTGCGGGCAGATAACCGTTCGCCGCTTCTGCGAAGGCCGGAACCTCGGGCATCCAGTAGAACGGGAAGGTGCTGATCCAGTCGTTCCGATGCCCCTGATTGCCTGCCATGATAAAGGCGGCACCCGATCCGATCGAGCAGAAGCTGCCGATGACAAGCCTGTCCGCTCCCTCATCAGTCACTAGAAAGCGGGCACAATCGTCGAAGCTGTGACCGTGATAATAGCCCGAGTAGTAGCTGTATCGCCCGACGACGATGTTAGGATTGGTGACCTGACGATCGAGGGTAATACCCTTGAACGGGTTATCGAAGAAATTGCTCATGAGAAAGTACCACTGAATTTCCGCCATTCCGGCGATTGCGTTTCGCATGCACGCTGGCGCACGAAACAGATAGCGCCAGGCCGATGACCTGCCCGCTGCGTAGACTCCTCGCGCAAATCGCGCGGGAGAGGATTCAGATGGTACAGTCTGCGGACTTCATGCTGCCATTATGCGTTGACCCGTGCTGAAAAGGCAAGTCCGCGTTCCATGTGTGTAGCGGTATGCCGATCGGGAAATGTGCGTTGGCCCGGATCACTCGCTTCTGGCTCGCTCGACCACCAGGATGCGCGCTTCGCCAAGGGGGTTGGCGACATGCTCATCGCCCGACTCGGCGTGAAAGATGTCCCCTGTTTCAAGATGCAGAACCTGTTCGCCGCCAGCGGTCCGGACATGCATGTCGACACGCCCGTCGAGGACAGCGAAGACTTCCGGGCCATCGTTGATGTGCCAGCGGTAGGGCTGGTCGGTCCAGTGCAGCCGCACCGTCGCGTCGTCGATCCGTTCGACCGACAGCGCGTCCCATGCTGATCTGCCGGTGAAGTCGCGGGCGCGGATAACCTGCATGCCTTGCCCTCATGCCGACGCAGAGCCGACGCCCCGTACCAGCATCACGCTGCCGGAGGTCGCTGCGTGCCGATCGACCGCAATTTCGCAATATGCAGGGGATCTTTCCCACGCTCGGAAGGCCGCTTCGTCGGGAAACCGGAGCAGGATCACCTTCTCGCAGTTCAAAGCGCCTTCAATCGCCACGGGCGCTTCGTCTGCGGCGAGCAGCGATCCGCCATAAGGCGTCAGCGTCGTCGAGAAAGCGGCAGCATACCGGTCGTAACGCGCCCGGTCGTGGATCGAAATCTGGCCAATGGCGTATACCGTCATCTGCGAACTGCTATATCCTGCGCGCTGTAGAAGCTCTCGCCTTCGACCTGACGGTCGTCCACGAAGCGCATCGTTTCCAGCGCCCGACGCGCCTTGCCGTTGCGCCGGGCGACATAATGGACGCCCAGTATCTGGCGCTCGATATCGCAGATGGCTGCAATCAGGGTGAAATGCAGATCGGACGAGGCCTCCAGCGCCTTCGACCAATAGGCGCGCAGGGCCGCCTTGCCCTCGATAACCGGCGAACCCGTCACCTCGGCGGCAAGGGGGCTGATGAAGCGCGCGTCCTCGGCAAAATGCGCCAGAATGGCGTCGAGATCGCGCGCGTTCCAGTTCGCGATCCAGTTCGCTGCAAATCTCTCCATGCCTTCCCGGTTCATTGCACCCTCCTTCAGATCAGAAACAGCAGGGCGGTGAGTGCGGTCAGAACCGCCATCACGCGCACGAAGATTATCATGGCCTTGCGGCTTTCCAGCAATTCGCGCGCCCCTGCACCCATTGCCGCCCAGGTTGCGATAGAAGGCAGGCCAATCAGGACAAAGGCTGCGACGATCACGCCAAGCTGCAGGGCGAGCGGCCTGCCAGCCACGGTAAAGCTGGCGATAGCAGGCATTGTGATCGCCCAGGCCTTCGGATTGACGAACTGGAAGGCGGCGGCCTGAAAGAAGGTCAGCGGATGGGCGCCTTTGCGGCGTTCAACGCCTTCCGATTGCCACAGTTTTACCGCGAGCCAAGCAAGATAGACGGCACCGAAGATCCGCACGGCCCAGCGCAGCGCCGGCCATGCCTCGAACAGCGCACCCAGTCCCAACCCGCTAAGCACGAGCATCAATGCACAACCGAAACTGATCCCGAAGATGTGCGGGATCGTCCGCCGGAATCCGAAAACCAGCCCGGAAGAGGCAAGCATGATGTTGTTGGGGCCGGGCGTCGCCGTGCAGACGAAGCTGTACAGCGCGAGCGGGGCAAGCAGACTGATGTCCATGATGTTCTCCTGCTCCGCTGGATGATCATCATTGAACTATGAGTCAAATGTGATATTGAACCGGTTCAATATAATGCAAGGAAAGTGATGAAGGACTGGCAGCCGGATATCTCGAAGGGCAATGCCCCGGTGTACGAGCGTCTCGTGACCGCGCTGGAGAGCGATGTGCGCGGTGGCCGCCTTGCGCCCGGTGATCGCTTGCCCCCGCAGCGCGATCTGGCGCACCGCCTATCCTTGAGTGTGGGTACGGTCAGCCGCGCCTATGTGGAGGCGGAGCGGCGGGGCTTCCTTTCCAGCCACGTGGGCCGTGGTTCGTTCATCGCTGATCGCGCAAGGCCGCATTCCTCAGCCGATGACACCGGCCCACTCGACATGGCGAATAATGTGCCGCCGCTCGATCCTTCCGAACGCTGGATCGGGGAGGGGTTGTCGCGCGTGCGCCAGCGTGCCGATATCGCTACGGCGGTGAACTACGGACCGCCTGAGGGTATGCCCACGATCCGCGAGGCCGGGGCATCGTGGCTGAAGCGCCGTCATGGCGTGATGCGCGCGACGGCGGATCGGGTCATCCAGTGCAACGGCGGGCAGCATGGCCTTGCACTCGCTTTCGCGGCGCTGGCGCGGCCGGGTGATACCATTCTGTGCGAAGCCGCGACCTATCCCGGCATCCGTACGTTGGCCGATCATGCTGGCTACCACCTGCAAGGCGTTGCCATGGATGAGCGCGGCATCGATCCCGAAGCGCTCGCCCGCTGTGCCCGCGAGACTGGCGCCAAGGTCCTGGTTGTAATCCCGACCCTGCAGAACCCGACGACGATAACGCTCGATGCCGCGCGCCGCGCTGACATTATCGAGGTCGCCCGTGCCCATGATCTGATGATCGTCGAAGACGATGCCTATCGCGTGTTCGCCGATGTCGGCGCGCCGGACTGCTTTGCCGATCTCGCGCCGGAAAGAACGCTGATGGTCGCTGGCATTTCCAAGGCAGTCGCGCCCGGCTTGCGGCTCGGTTTCCTTTTGCCGCCTGATAATGAAGCTATCCGCGATCGACTGCTGTTGGGCATCCGTGCCTTTGGCTACAGCCCGCCATCGCTGGGTGGTCTGGTCTTCAGCCAGTGGGAACAGGACGGAACGGCCGACAGGATCGCCGACGATGTGATCGCTGAAACTGAGGCGAAGACGCAGCTGGCCGCATCGATTCTCGACAAGGCGATGGCAGTACCGGGGGCAGGGCGCAGTCTCCACGTCTGGATGCCAATGCCCATGCTCGACGCCGAACGGCTGAGTGCCCGAGCCTTGCGTGCCTCCATCGCGCTGACGCCGCCCGACGGGCCGATTGTCGATGCCGTGGCACCCTCTGGGGTTCGCCTGTGCCTTGGCGGCCTGCGCTCGCGCGATGCTCTTGAACAGGCGCTTCGCGATATCGCTGCCATGCTGATGACTGCCGGGGGCAGCGCCGCACGCGGCCTGGTCTGATATGCGGGACCAGCCATGCACATGAAGCGATCCCCCGCGAGTCGTACGGATATCTGGTCTTACGCCACGCTCCGCATCGTGATCCTGTTCTTGAAGACCTGTGGGATCGAGGATTTTCGCTGGCACGATCTGCGGCACACCTGGGCGACCTGGCTCCGGCAGAATGACGTGCCCACCTAGGTGCTTCAGGAGCTGGGGGGATGGAAATCGGAGTCGATGGTGCGGCGTTATGCGCACATGTCGGTGAAGCATCTCCAGCCCTAGGCCGTCCAGCTGATTTTACCGGGCACAGACCCGAAAAAGTCTAACTGCCCGGAAAAGCTGAAAAGCTCAGGTCACAAAATGGTCACAGTGAGAGCCGTCCGCGGCTCAAGCTTGTCGCCGGCCTCGACGTAAACTCTTGATTATAAAGGAAGAAAAATGGTGGACGCACTAGGGCTCGAACCTAGGACCCGCTGATTAAGAGTCCAAAGAAAATATTATAAATCAATCGCTTGACTGCATTCGTTCGCATCAATTCTTAACAAGAATTCCCAGCAAATTCTATGTTTGCACAATGGGCCACAACACAAAAGTGGTCACATGTTTTTGACAATATTCGATGAGCCTGCCGCTGTTCAATGTCCGGAACTGCGGACAGTCCGGAAAGGCAGCTATTGGGGCGCTGATAGAGCAAAGCAGACGTAGTCTATCTTACAGCTACGGGTCGGTTAAAGCCGGAAAAGCTGATGCCGGCTGTTGGCCGCGAAAATAGTTTCGTATGCTGACGCTGGAAGAAGACATTCTTATATGCGTGTCGGGCACAAGAGCGGGGTTTTGAATGGCGGAAAGAAAGGCGATACCGGTGGCAACGCGACTGCGCCTGTTCTCGGACGCGGCGGGCTTCTGCCAGAAGCCCGACTGCCTGGAAGCCCTGTTCCCAGCGGAGATGGGTGGCGACAAGCACATCGCCGAAATGGCGCATGTCATCCCGCATGGTGAAGCAGGCCCACGCCATGAAGACCGGCCGACCGACGATTTCGATCCCGACGCCTCCGAGAACCTGATTCTGTTGTGTCCAACTTGCCATACAAAGATCGACAAGGACCCCGAGGCTTATCCGCGCAATATCCTGCTGGATTGGAAGGCCAATCATCTCGGGCGGCTGGCGCGCAAACAAGGCATTCGGGCTTATGACGATCGCGAGCAGGCGCGAGCTGCGGTTGCCGGCATTATGGCCGAGAACCGGGCCATCTGGGAGAAGTTTGCGCCGGAGGAAGGTTCGGACTTTGAGTATGACCCGGAATCGACCACCGCTGTGGCTTGGGACGAGCGGATGAGAAGCGTGATCCTGCCTAACCACTATCGCACCTTGGCGATAATTGAGGCCAATCTCGGCCTAGCCACGGAGGAAGAGCTCCGCACGTTCGCTGAGTATCAGGAGCATGTTCGCGGCTTGTCTGAGCGGCATATATGTGGCGTCTCGGGTCGCGTCATCCGTTTTCCGGGAGCGATGGAAAGGATGTTCGCGTGAACTGGCAGGTCACATATGCGCTCGCCAATTTTGCGAAAGAAGGTCGGTCGAGAGCGGAGCATCTTGGCGGTGACGTCATCCGGATCGTAACCGAGGATCGACCCGACGTCGTCGCGGCCATTACGGCCACCGCAACGGTCGATCAGGCAACGGCTGTCGGCTACCGGGACAGTGTCGAGGGACTCGATTTCTTGTGCGGTTACCGCGCGGAGTGTGTGTGGGAGGGCGAGGCGATACGGTATCTCGAACAGAACCGGGTGGGCTGGGGCAGTTTCGGCACATTGGGTTCGGCGGTGCTTGACGGCAACGCCAACACCGCACAACACAAGGTCTACAAATTCTCGGATCGGCTTCTTCGGCAATATGGCCCTGTCTTAACCGTCGATCGGGAGTTCGACCGAGTTCACCGGGTTACGCTCCGGAACGGAGAGGTGCTGCGTATTGGGATGATAGCCGCTTACGAGCCGACAGCTGATGAGGTTCGGACGTTGTGGGATCGTTTTGGTCCGGTCGATATCATTTGGAACACCAACCCGAATGGCACGCCGCAGTCCGAAGCCAACGAAGCCGGAAGAGAGTTGGGGTGCGAGGTAATGCTATGGAACGCATTGAGAGAGCGTCTGGCGCGGTAATGATGTCGGCTAACGAGGTTGCGATTCACCTCCTGGGGTCCTGCCCCTCGTTGGAGCATTTCGAGGCCTATATGTTCGGTTCATCCGTGGCGGGGGTCGGGGTGGATATCGACCTTCTGATTGTCGGCCCTGGCGGCTCGCTTTTGTCTGCAGTCAAAAGTGAGCTCCGTTCAGCTGGGGAAGCGTTGCCATTACACGTCCTGTGTATGTTGCCGTCTGAAGCGCTCCACACGCAGTTTGTAGCGAGGGAAAAGTGCGTGCCGCTCTCTCAACTTGCACTGGCAGACGGTTGGATGGACAGTCGTCGAATCAGGAAGCTGTATAGAGCTGAGGGAAACGATGAAGATAGGGCTGCTCGATGCGGGCAAAACGCGATCTGTGCTGAAGCGCCTGATCAAAGACTATGACGATATTCAGATCGCGGTGGCTTGGGGCTACAATGGGAAGCTCGCCGATCTCCTGATGGAGAACAGCGGAAAATTCCGTTCGGTCACATTTGGCCTCAACGGCTTTGCGACGTCGCCCGATCTGGTGGCACGCTTAATCGGCACCAAGAATGCCTTCATCGCAAAGGCGGACACCGGCATCTTTCACCTCAAGCTCTATCTGTTTCGGGCCGGCGGCATCGCGCAGGCGATTGTTGGAAGCGCCAATTTCACGAAGGGCGGGCTCGATAAAAACTATGAGGCGTGCGTAAGCATCGAGGGACCGGCCGACGCTGACATTTTCAAGCAGATTCAACGCGATCTGTCCGGCTATGACGTGCTTAAGCAGCGAGTGACTCAGACGCTGGCGGACAGTTACCGGCGGCAATACGACGCGGCACGAAAGCAGCGTGGCCAGCGTGACCCGATCCTTCCTGACGACAAAAATGGCGGGAGGGGCCTGACCTCGCCGCTGGCGATTATGAGCTGGGAGGAATTCGCGGCAACGGTGAAACTCGATCCGCATCATAACTTTAAACGCCGGATGACGCTGCTTCGGGAAATTCAGCGCCTCTTTGCGAGCGTGGAGCGATTCTCCGACCTCACGGCGCCAGAATGGAAGGGCATCGCCGGCACCCTCGGAAAATCCGAGAGGATCGCTGTGGGTCTCGACATCCATGATTGGGGATGGTTCGGCTCGATGGGTGGCAATGGCGATTTTGCAGGCCTGATCTCACGGCGAGATCGCCAGCTCAGCGACGCGGTAGACTGCATTCCTCGCAAGGACCCGGTCACTCGCGAGGATTTCGAGGAATATTGTCGCCGCTTCCGGAAAGCATTCACGGACGCCGGCGCCCATCATGTCGGAGAGTTTCCAACGGCGACGCGGCTGCTTGCCATGAAGCGCCCCGACATGTTTGTTTGCGCGAACGGGAAGAATAAGGACAATTTGGCCGAGGCACTGAACTTTGCCCCATCGACGCTTTCGCTGGCGAATTATTGGGATCGGATCATCCTGCCGATCCAGTCGTCGCCCTGGTATAACGCACCCCATCCCAGCGGGGGTGACGGCGAGCTGTGGGACTATCGCGTCGCCATGCTCGACACCCTCTACTATGATGAGGACGCCTGACCGGTCTTCGATGAGATGGACCGGCGTGGCGCCCTAGTCGAAGCGAATCCCGAAGAGGCCGCCATCGGGCGTGTCCGACAGCTCCGTTTCGAGAACATATTTAGCGAAGCTGGCGCCGCTCTCACGCTCGGCTCGGACAAGTTCGTCCGAGTTGATGAGTGCCACATATTGGATGCCTGTGCTCTCCGAGAAGTCGGCGGCGATTTGCAGGGCGCGAGCGAACTGGCGGCCATCGACGGGTTCGAACAGGTGGCTGTCATGGATGATGAAGCCTGGGCCTTCGCTGCGCCCTTTAGCCAATGCGGCGAGGGTGAGGTCGAAGCAGAAGACCTCCATGCTCATGACGCCGGCGCTGCCATCGGCGGGTGTCTGCGGGAGAAACCGCAGGCCCGTGTCGGTCGCTGAAATGGCTAACTGGCCAGCCTTCTCGTAGAGGCGTTCTGAGATTTCCGAGAAGGTGCGGCTTGCCGTATCGACAATTGTTGACCGCTCGCGGCGGTCCTGCCGTAGTGCGCGAACAGCGTCCTCCACCTCACGCTCAAGCGCCTCGGCACGCTCCTCGAGCTTTCGGGCTTCCTGCAGACGCCCCTCAAGCTGCTTGAGCTCGGATTCGCGTCCGGAGAGTTCATCGCGCAACCGCAGAAGTTCGTCGGCTGGGCCGCTGGCGCGCAGGGATCGCGTGATATCGCGGCGGCGCGCTTCTATCATCTCGCGACGCGGCTGACGGTTGTCGATCCGCTGCTGCGCCGCTGCGATTTCATTCAGCAGATGGGATTGCCGATTCTCAAGCAGCTTTTCATGGAAACGGTGAACCTCATCGTATCGATCGGTCACGAGGTCGGGAAAGACGATCCTCGCCTCTTCGAACAGGCGGGCGATGTCTGGCGCTTCGGTGAACGCCTCGGCCTCCAGGGCCCGTGTGTTCACGTCGATCGCTTCTTGATCGATCACGTCGCCATCGGAAAGATTGCGGAAATCCTGATTCAGGATTGCGAGTTCGCGCTCCAGCTCGCGAAAGGCCGGAAGGACATTAAAGGCTTCGATGCGATCGGCCAGTCGATCGCGGCCGAGCTTCACCGAGGCGATCTCAGCTTCGAGCTGCGCTTCCAGGTCAGCGCGCTTGGCCCCATCGGCTGCCGCTTTGTCGAGCGCAGCCAGAGCGGTCTGTGCGTCCTTCGTCTGTTTGAGCGCTGCCTTTGATTGGTGAAGGCGGCGCACTAATTCGGCGTCCAGGCCGAACAAGTGTGCGAGCGAAGTTTCAGCCGAAGCGGTGGACTGGTTGCGAAAGGTCCGGATTGGACTGTCGAGCCCGCCGTCACGCTTGCGGCGCGCGAAATAGCTGATGAGTTGCCGGTACGACACGTCGCCATTGCCGCGCTTCTCTCGGAGCCCGAACCACTCCTCACCAAGGCGTTTGCACCACTGGGCGTTCTGGAGGCGATCTACGCCGTTCTGAGCGGAGCGGATGAAGACCTGCTTGGCGTTCGCGACGCTACGCGTGACCTCAATTTGCTCGGGCCCCACATCGACGTCGAGCGAAAAATTCCATTCGGCGACGGCCGCTGCCGTTAGGGCACCCTCGGCCCTGCCGCCAAGGAGAAAGTGAACCAGATCGATGGTGCTGGATTTGCCGGCGCCGTTGCGGCTGCGCCTCTCGTTGGCGGTGCCGCTGTCTGCATCTCCGCCGTCGGCTCGCGTCGCGAGAATGATGTTAAGGCCAGGCCGGAAGTTCAACGTCTTGAAGCCATCTCGATCCGCTGTGAGGCGATGTAGCATCACTGCCCTCCAACGCGGCGACGAATCAATCCGTCGTCGCCGAGCGATACCAACTTCATCAGGAAGAGCAGATCGATCGCGAGGATGAAGAAGGCGTAGGAGACCGGGCGCGCCTCCTGCTGGGTGCGGAACTCGTCCCAGACGCCGGAGACCGTGCGCGGTGAGCTGAGGCCGTCGAATACCTTGCCCGCCAGCGTTAGCAGGGCCCGATCGGGACTGATATTCTTCGTTGGAAGAATCACGACACTAAACCCACAACTGGAATCTCAAATATCTGACACGTCACGAAAAAGCGGGTCACGATCGCCAGAGCTGCTGTGTCTCGTTCCGCTTCACCCGTACCACCGCCTGCGAAGATTACCATTTCCCTGAATGTGTGATCGGGTTCAAGCCCGAACGCGACGCATTCTGCGTATCTCGCCTTGAACCCCTGAGCCATGCGTTCCGGCTCCTCAGGATCGGGCTGGTTGCGAAGGTACTCTTCGACTTTCGCGACACCTGTCTGCCCGATCGAGAGGAAATGGCGCGTAGCGTCGGACAGCGCGTTGAAAGCCACCTTGGTCGCGAGATCAGCGGAAAGCGGCACTGGCTCATTGGGATCGGTGGCGATGGCGCGCCGGATCAGGGTGAGCGCGCGCCCGAGGTTCGCATAGGTGATCCGCGCCATGTCCGTTGCTCGGGGCGCGCGGCCATATAGCCGCACACGTTCCTCGGCCGGCAGGCCCTGAATTAAGTCCAGAATGTCGGATCGCGTGAGCGGTCCTGCCGGAACGTCGAGTTCTTCAGCGAGCTGCTCGATCTTGCGTACTAGCTCCGAGGGCAGTTTGTCGCGATACAGATTGACGACGAACTTCCACTCGCGAAACCGAGTGCCCCAGTGTGCTTTCGCCCCGCGGAAATCCTCGTCGATCTTCTCTAGAGCGTCGTCGACGTTCGCTTGCCCGTAGCGAGGACCGTAGCATTGGTAGACCGTGCCCGTTGAGCTTCGAAAGCCATCGCATTTCAAGTCGCCGCGCCGACCCATAGGAATGGTGGGCGTGAAGTCTTCTTGCCAGAGCGACTTCGCAACTGACTGAAACCGTGTCTCGAACGCGTCACCCTCAAGATCCTTAAGTTCCGATTCGGCGCGAAGACGTTGCCATTCCCAATCAAATCCATCCATTTGCGGTGTGCTCTCCCTGCTAACGATCTATCGATCGGAGGAGGGGCTGTCGAATGTTTCTGAAGGCAGGCCGGTCGGTGCCGCGAACGCGGATCTGCCAAGGTTGCTGTCCGCATCCGACTGCCCGAAACCGACATTCATCCAACGGCCAGTCTTGCCCGTCCCCTGCCTATGCTCACTGTCTTTTAGAACGTCCGGTGTCCGGTTAAAAGCCGCCCTTTCGAAATCGGCCGGCGAACGACGGCATTATCCCAAGGTCGATCGCTAGGCCGACGGCATACTGAACGAAGGGCAAGTTTATGGGAGACGTTTGAAGCGGTGAATGTCGGCTATTCAGGCGAACTAGGCTCAGTGCCTCAGACCTTGCTCACCTCGCGGAGCGCGCATACGTACACTTCACCTCGGGTCTGAGCAGCGCGAATTTTGTAATCGAGCATCGCCTCCAAGCTGATCCGCTGCTCGAGCACTGCGGCAAGGTCGCCGCCGTCCATCAGGATTGTCTTGATCATCTTGCCGTGGACCACCGCCCGCAGCGCTTCGTTCGAGAAGCCATTGACCGAGATGAACAGACCACGACCCTGCATTTTGCCGTCCACTTTATACGCAAATTTGTAGAGTTGCTCCGTGCTGGCTCCCGAATCCTGCCATTTGGCTTCTACGATGTAGTTTTCACCCTCAAACTTGAAGGTGCCGTCGATTTCTTCACCAACGATGCGAAAAGGGTCTCGCATCTTCACAGACTGACGGTTGAAAAGTTCTTGGAGGAATTTTTCGAACAGCTTCCCCCTTGCCTGCGGCGTCAGACCCTTTCCGTAAATCTGAGTGAAGGCCTTATTTAGAGCGGCCAGATCATTTGCCTGGGACTGAGTTTGCTTCGCCCTCGACGCTGCGGCCCTACGATTTGTCGTTGAAGAGTTACGCTGTTCAACAGCGCTCTTCAGGTGGGCGATCTTCTTTCGCGCTTCCGCTCGGTCCAGCTTCGCGAGTTTGTCGAAGTAATAGGGATCGAAGTGGGTCCAATGGGCCAGAGCGTCGATCATGGGCTGGAAAACGGCGTGGCCTCTATCGGGACGCGAGGCCAAAGCTGAAAAAACGTCATCGATAATCGCATGGCGCGGAAGGTCTGTGTCTGGAGGAGGAAGGAGATCAGCATCACACCCCAGATCGGCCAGAAATCTGATGATGTCCTTCCGCGGCCAGAAGATCGCCATAATACAGTCTCGCATTGCAATGCGGATATCGAGTGGAATTTCGGGCGCGTCTGGCATGGGACATTATGTAACAAGGAGCCAATGCAACACAAGAATGGGCATGCTTTGTTTGAGGTGCGTTCCCTTCGGGCTTAATGAACGAATGGCCGGTTTCAACGATAGCAACTTCGAGCCAGGATGACCGCTATGTTGGCGATGTCAGGCAGCTTTTGCGAGCTTCTCGACCCTTATGTCCTGCTCGTGCTCGCGGGCCTGGGCCAGCTCATAGGTTGTCTGCATCCGCAACAGAGTGTCGGCCTTGATGCCGAAAGCCTTCTCAAACCGAATAGCCATATCAGCAGACAGGTTCGCATTGCCATTCAGCAAGGTGCTCAACGCCTGCCTTGATACGCCAAAATGCTCAGCCAAAGCTGTCACGCTGACCTGTGCAGGCTCCACGATTTCTGTCTTCAACCAGTCTCCCACGTGGACCGCGAGCGAAGGGTGCATCTTAAGCGCCATGATAATCCTCCAGATCCATATCGATTAGCGCGCCTTCATCATTCAAACCGAAGGTCATCCGCCAGTTTCTCGTAACCGTCATCGACCAGCTCCCCTTCCGATCGCCTGTCAGCTCATGCAGTCCGAAGTTCGGAGGCACTGACAGTTCTTCGAAGCTTTCCGCAGCGTCGATGAAGGCGAGCATCTTGCGCAGCCGTCCCGCGTCTCCAACCAAGCCTTTAGCGTTGCCCGTCTCAAAGAAGCGGCGCAGGTCTTTGTGCCTGATGCTCTCGATTTCCACCGTTCGGATGTAGCACAGCGCCGCAAGATTGTCAAGTGTCGCGCGACACTTGTCTGATGGTGGTTCGACATGGGGCTACACTCGCTCTGGCCATTCCGGCCATCGGAGAACTATCATGGGACATTCAGACCTCGACCCCGCCATACATGATCGGCGGCCTTGGAACGCAGGGAAAAATGTTGGACCGAAACGCCCGCTGAAGCCTCGCGATATCTGGGCGATCCGTTTCTATCTCGACGAACACAAACGTCTGCGTGACCGGGCCCTGTTCGATCTCGCCATCGACAGCAAATTGCGAGGCTGCGATCTGGTTAAAATCAGGATCGGCGACCTGATGAGCGCGGGGTCATTTCGGGATCGCGCGACCGTCATCCAGCAGAAGACCGATCGACCCGTGCAGTTCGAGATCATGACGGAAGCACGCAAAAGCCTGAAGACATGGCTCGATCGGCGCGGCGGCACGATTCGCGACTGGACTTGTAGCGGATTTGCGCCGGTCACCTATCTCATTATGCCACCTTGGCTTCGAAGGCGAGCGGGCTGATCCCGCCCAGATATGAATGGCGTCTGCGGGTGTTGTAGAACCCGTTGATGTACTGGAAAATGGAAGCTTCAGCTTGTCGCCGTGATGTCCATTTCCGCCTCCAGATCAGTTCTGCCTTCAGCGATTTGAAGAACGTCTCGACGGAGGCATTGTCGTAACAATTTCCTTTGCCGCTCATTGATGGACGCAGGCCGTAGGCCTGCAGCTTCTTTTGATAGGCATAGGAGCAATATTGGCTGCCGCGATCGGAATGAAAAATGCAGCCTGTTGGCGGATTGCGGAGACGCACCGCCATGTCCAGCGCCCTGATCGCCAGATTCTTCATCCGGTCGCTCACGGCCCAACCGACGACACGGCGGCTGTGCAGGTCGAGGATGACGGCGAGGTATAGCCAGCCTTCGGACGTCCAGACATAGGTGATGTCGCCCGCCCACTTCTGGTTGGGCGCCGCGGCAACAAAATCGCCCTCCAGCCAGTTCGCCGCGACACTCAGGCGATGATGGCTGTCGGTCGTAACCTTGTGCTTGCGCGTGCGGATCGGCTTGATCCGGTTGATCCGCATCAGCCGTCCGACACGACGCTCGCCGACATTGAGGCCTGCCTCCTTCAGCTCCATCGTCATGCGAGGACGACCATAGCTGCCGAGGCTCAAGCTATACTGCTCCCGGATATGGGCCAGCACCTTCATGTCTGTCCGCTCCCGCTGGCTGATCGGGCGTGAACGCCAGGAGCGATAGCCGCGTGGACTGACGCGCATTACCCGGCAGATCGTCTCCACCGGCCAGACATGACGCCAACTCTCCACGAACGCGAACCTCACGGCCGTTGGCTCGCGAAAAACTGCGTGGCCTTTTTTAGGATGTTCCTCTCCTCCTTGAGCACGCGGTTCTCAAGGCGAAGGCGTTCGTTCTCGCGGGCCAAATCCGCCTGCGGCGCCGAGGTCAAATCCGTCGGCCGGTACTGGGCCAGCCACTTGCCCAGCGTCGACTTGCCGATCCCCAAATCGGCGGCGACCCGCTCACGCGGTAACCCGCTCACGCGGTAACCCGCTCACGCGGTAACCCGCTGGTCAGCGCGATACGCACCGCCTCCCGCTTGAACTCGTCCGAATGCTTAGTCATCTCGTCGGTCTCCTGTTGCGAGCTCTAATCGCTCAGGTGACCGGCGCAAATCCATTACAAGTCCAGTTTCTCGCACGCCCTGGCGCTGTCGACATAGATTGTTTTTTCTTTCAATTCTCGTGATTGCTAATAGGTAAGCTGCAATTGGAGCAGTCGGGCGTTCATGCAGGAAGAACAGAATAACAATCCGGCGCTGCCCGCCGATGAAGCGCTTGGCTGTTTTATCCTGCTGGCCCAGTTTTTGGGGGTAGCGGCGGAGCCTGCGCAAATCCATCACGATCGCGGGCAGGGTGACAAGCCCTATGATTTCGATGATCTGATCCGCATTGCCAAGAAGCTGGGGCTAATCGCGAAACGCAAGCGCTCGGCGGTGGCGGAGCTCGTCAAGCAGCCGCTACCTGCCTTGCTCAGTCTGCGCGAGGGCGGCACGGCTATCCTGCTTAAGGTTGATGACACCGGCGAGACCGGCACGCGCCACCTGGTGCTTGCAGCCGGGCAGCAGGCGCCCGAAGTCTGGTCGCAGGAGAAAATCGAAGAGCGCTTTGCCCTGGCAGGTGGTGAGGTGGACCTGCTGCTCATGACAAGCCGCGAACATATTGCGGGACAGAAGCGAGCCTTTGATATCAGCTGGTTCATCCCCGCGCTGGTCAAATATCGCGGACCCTTACGCGACGTGCTGCTGGGGAGCTTCTTCCTGCAGCTGGTCGGGCTGGCCTCGCCGATCTTCTTCCAGCTGGTGATCGACAAGGTGCTGGTCCACCAGTCGATGACCACGCTGGAAGTGCTGGCGATTGGCCTTGCAACCGTGCTGGTGTTCGAGACGCTGCTGTCTGCGCTCAGGAATTGGTTGTTCGCGCATACAACAAACAGGGTGGATGCTGAGCTGTCGGCGGCACTGTTCCGCCATCTGGTGGCGCTGCCGCTGAGCTATTTCGAGGCCCGGCGCGTGGGTGACAGCGTAGCGCGCGTGCGCGAGCTGGAGAATATCCGCAACTTCCTCACCAGCAATGCCGTGACCGTGGTGATCGATCTGTTCTTCACCATCGTCTTCTTTGCGGTGATGTATCTCTACTCGCCCATGCTGACGCTGATCGTGGCGCTGACTGTGCTGATCTATGCGGCGATCTCGATCGTCGTCACGCCTCCACTCAGGGCCCGGCTCGACGAGAAGTTCAAGCGCGGGGCGGAGAACCAGGCCTTCTTGGTCGAGACGGTCACCGGCATTGGCACGCTTAAAGCCATGGCAGCGGAACCGCGCATGCGCGACCGGTGGGAGAAGCAGTTTGCCGGTTATACCGCCACTGGCTTCGACGTGGCGGTGCTCGCCAATTGGGGCAGCCATGCAATTCAGCTGGTCTCCAAGCTGACGACGGTGGCGATCCTGTTCTTCGGGGCAAAAGCAGTCATTGCTGGCGAACTCTCGGTCGGCGCGCTGGTGGCGTTCAATATGCTCGCAGGCCGCGTGGCGCAGCCGATCCTGAGGCTTTCGCAATTGTGGCAGGATTTCCAGCAGGTGCGGATTTCGGTTGACCGCCTGGGTGATATCCTCAACGCGCCCGCAGAGCCGGAGTACAATCCCAACCGCGCCAGCCTCCCGCCCATCAAGGGGCGGGTGGAGTTTGACAAGGTTCGCTTCCGCTATCGGCCCGATGCGCCGGAGGCGTTGCGCGGGGTCAGCCTCGATATAGCGCCGGGCGAGATGCTTGGCATTGTCGGTCCCTCGGGCAGCGGCAAGAGCACGCTGACCAAGCTCGTCCAGCGGCTCTATGTGCCAGAGCAAGGCCGCGTTCTGGTTGATGGCACTGACCTCGCGCTGGTCGATCCGGCCTGGTTGCGGCGACAGGTGGGGGTCGTGCTGCAGGAGAATATCCTGTTCAACCGCACCGTGCGCGAGAATATCGCGCTCACCAACCCCACGATCGCGATGGAGCGGGTGATTGCTGCAGCAGAGCTCGCCGGGGCGCATGAATTTATCCTCACGCTCCCCCATGGCTATGACACGATTATCGAAGAGCGTGGCAGCAACCTTTCGGGCGGCCAGCGGCAGCGGCTTGCGATTGCCCGCGCGCTGATCACCGATCCGCGCATCCTGATCCTCGACGAGGCAACCAGCGCATTGGATGCTGAAAGCGAAGAGATCATCCAGACCAATCTCGGCCGGATCGCTCAGGGGCGCACAGTGATGATCATCGCGCATCGCCTGTCCGCCGTGCGCCCTTGCCACCGGATCATCACGGTGGAAGCGGGCGAAGTGACCGAGATGGGCAGCCATGACGAGCTGCTGCACGCAGGGGGCCGCTACGCGCAGCTCTATGCCAAGCAGACCGGCATGGCAGCTGGCGGAGCGAGTGCATGAGCTTCCTCGCTGACCGCTTCCCCACCATCGCGCGGCACATCTCGGTGCTGCGCGAAAGCTGGCGCACGCAGAACCTCGCTGACAAGGCGTTCAAGCCGCGCGAAGCGCATGAGTTCCTGCCTGCTGCGCTGGAGATCATGGAGAAACCGCCGAGCCCTGGCCTGCGCCGCCTGTTGTGGCTTACATGCGGCCTGTTTGTGCTGGCGATCATCTGGGCGGTAATCGGAAAGATTGACGTGGTCGCCGTAGCATCGGGCAAGACGGTGCCGACGGGCAACGTCAAAATCGTCCAACCGCTTGAGATCGGCTCGGTCCGGGTGATCCATGTGCGCAACGGGCAGTTCGTCAAGAAGGGCGATTTGCTGGTTGAGCTCGACCCGACGCTGGCTATTGCCGATGAAGCGCAGAGCGAACAGACGCTGCTCTCTGCCCGGATCATGCAGGCGCGCAATAATGCGCTGCTCGCCTATCAGGAACGGCGCCCGGCGCGCTTTGTGCCTCCTCCCGGAACGACCCCTGAAATCGTGCGCACCGAGCAGGCCTATATCCGCAGCGCCATCGGCGAATATGAAGCGCGCCGCGCCTCGCTCATGCAGCAGCGCGCTGAACGCCGTGCCGAGCTGGTAGGGGCCGAGGCCGAGATCGCCAAGCTCAGAGAAGCGCTTCCCTATCTCGACAAGCAGATGACTGCGCGCGCGGAACTCGCCGAGAAGGGCTATTACTCGAAGCTCAAACTGCTCGAATATGAACAGGCAAGGGCCGAGCACCTGCGCAATATCGATATCCAGCGCGCCAAAGCGGACAAGGCCCGGGCCGCTATCGGCACGCTCGATGCAGAAATGGCCACGCTGCGTCAGAACTTTGGCAAGCTTGCAGTGACTGACCTCGCCGAAGCCAATGACAAGGCAGGACTTGCAGGCGAGGAACTGCGTAAGGCAGCGCGCAGGCGCGAGCTCATGGAACTGCGCGCGCCGGTCGATGGCGTGGTGCAGCAGCTTGCAATCACGACGGTGGGCGGTGTCGTGCAAGCCGCGCAACCCTTGATGGTAATCGTGCCTTGCTCATCCGGAAACGCCAAGGACCTTACCAGCTGCAATGGCAGCATCGAAGTGGAAGCTTTTGTCCAGAACAAGGATATCGGCTTCGTGAAAGTTGGCCAGCGCGTGGCGGTCAAGCTGGAGGCATTCAACTTCACCGATTACGGGCTGATCGAGGGCACAGTCGAGAACATCAGCCGCGATGCGATCGATCAGTCGCAACAGTCTGCAGGCAGCGTACGCGACGAGAATGGCCGCCCGATCCAGCCCGGCCTGGTCTATGCGGCACGTATTCGCCTTGCCTGCGGACCAGACGAGCCCAATCGTCATCCGCTCTGCAACCGGGTGCTGCCCGGCATGGCAGTGCAGGCGGAGATCAAGACCGGGCGGCGGCGGATCATCCAGTATCTGCTCTCACCTATAAGACAGATCGTCGATGAAGCAGGGCGCGAAAGGTAGGTCAACTGCCTATTCGACCAGGATCGCCGTCGCCAATGTTCGTCCCAAATCAGTGGCCTCGTCCCATCCATTCGCCCGATCACGGCCTGAGGTTTGAGGCGACCAATCGAACGATTTTCCTGCGCGCGTCCACGATCTGACGACCTGTTTCACATTTTTGCCTTGGGTGAGACGTACCATCAGGCATAACTTATCATTCCCGGCATCCTCTGCCGCGAACAAGTCAAGACGGACAATGTTCGCAGACTTTACGAGAAAGTCGCCTGTGCTGACTGACGGAGTCCCGCTGCCCAGTTCGGCCGCTGCCTTATCAAAGCCGAATAGAAACCGCTCGAACATCCGTGGGGCTTCCTGTGCTTTGCGCTGGGTAGTCGGATCGCCCGCAATGTGGCCTCGAAATGCAATCCGGGTCTCGCGGAAAATCTGCACCCGGCCAACTTCATATTCCCGAAAATTGCTACAATCCTTGCCAGCATGAGTGGAGATGATGAAGGGCGGTACCACCAAGGCTTCGCTCGGATCAAGAACACCTCTACGCGATTGCCCCTCCATTCTGGAGCCGGGACCTGCTTCGATACAACCAGCTTTGAGATGATAGTCGGGGATCGAACGGCGGATATTGTTGATGCGCCGATGGTCTTCAGCTGAAAACTGGGGGCACTCTTGTCCAGAACGATCTGCAGCAAAGCTGATTGCCGCTACTGTTGCGATTTGCAACCGTGGCCTTCGAGGCATTCGGCCATGCTCCTGTGAACTGTCCCGAGGTTGGCTTGTGCAATGCTAATGACAAGTTAATGGGCAAGTGGCCTCGATATTTCGACAACGACTTCCAAAATTCAGAAGTGCCGCAAACTGATCATCGGATTTTCTGTAAAATTCGATATTTATAAACACCCGCGACTTGACCAAAAATCGGCTTGCGATAGCTTCCAGTTCTCGGAGGCAAGATCACTGATGAAGATTCGCAGATTGTATAGGAAAATCGCAGGATGAAGCGTCGGCGTTTCCTGTCGGGCGTTGCCGCGAGCGGCTTGGCGTTGTCTCTGCCTGCTTGCAGTTTGACGGACGACACCCCCACCTATCGCTATCGCCTGAAGGTGGAGGTGGAGACGCCTGAAGGTCTCAAGACCGGTTCCAGCGTGATCGAGGTTGAGCAGAGCATGGGTCGTTCGGCGGGGACCGGCTTTGGCGAGATCATAATGCGCCGGGTGCATGGGGAGGCGGTGGCGGTTGATCTGCCCGGTGGGCGCACGCTGTTCGCGCTGCGGCGTTCCGAGGACGAGACCGACTGGGCCGGGAATGTCATGCAATATCTCGCGCCCAAAATAGCAGGCGAGAAATTCAGCGAGCAATTCGACAATGTGCTGCTGATAAAGGGAGAGCATGAACTGCCGCGCTACTGGCCGCCCTTTGCAGGCGGACTGGTCCTGTCCGGCTACCCGATGCTGGTGACTTTCGGTGACCTCGCCGATCCGACCAGCGTGGCGCTGGTAGATCCAGACGACTTGGCCGCGAGCTTTGGCGACGGCTACGCGCTCAAGCGCATTACCGTGCAGATGACCAATGATCCGGTGACCACCGGGATTGAGAAGCGGCTGGGTTGGTTGAATAGATTTCGTAAGTCGTACTTCGATGGATCATCAACCGTGTCCGAAGATATGACGACAGATCGCCTGACTGCACACTTGACTAGCGGAAGTTTTTCAACGGAGCTTGCTCGATGAATCGCGAGGTATTCTTATCCCTACTTGCTCTCGATTCCTACAATCGAGGGTATGGCCAAAATGTTGGTGACCTGAGCAATTCCGGGATGATCGGTAATGCAACGATTGTGCGGCAATCGAACACAGACGAGGCTTCGGACGAAGTAGCCGCCGGTTTCTACGCCATTGCCTATAACTGGGATGGCCAGACAGTCATTTCCTATCGCGGCACCAATTTCGAGATCAACTGGAGTATCAGCGATTTCCTGAACAGTCCTGCGGTGCAGGACGCCTGGAATGGCTGGTCGCTGGGGGCAGGCTTTTCCTCCGCAGGCCAAGGCCAGCTGGCAATCGATTTTTACGAAGCCGTGGCCGGGGTGGATTCGATCTACGATACCAACGGAGGCACGACAATCCTGACCGGCCACTCGCTCGGCGGTGGACTGGCGGGCTATGTCGGAGCTCTTGGTCGAGTCGATTCTGTCGGTTTCGACCACATGCCCTTCCTGCAGGCGGCGCAAGCGCAAGCGATTGCGGTGGCGGTTTCGCGTGCGCTGGCAGCAGCAGCTCAGGAGTTTGGCTCGTCAGTTACCATTCCCGAACTGGCACTTGCAGCCCCTCTTGGTGCCAGCAGTGATTTGTATGACGCCGTCGTTGCGTTCACCGATACATTCACCGACGAATGGAACAGGATCAAGCCAGATACCGACACGATGACGGGGTACTATCTCGAAGGAGAGGTACTTGAGGATGTCCGGAACCTTGATGAGCTGGTCAACGGAGTCGACCTTACCAATTTGTCGGAAATTTTGTTGGGTAGCCTGCTCAACATTATTGGTGTTGCGGGTTCATATTCCGAAGATGTCGTCCAAAAGACAGAGATTTCCAATCGCGATGCTGATCAGGAGCTGTCCCCTGTTTCGCTCCACTCCATGTCGCTCCTCACGATAAATTTATTTGGTGAGAAACAGTGGTCAACAGAAGGCGGCGGAACCGGCTGGGAAACCGCAGCTCAGCACATTTTCCCTTCCCTGAGCAGTGACGACATCGGCGGCGCGCTCGACCTTGACAGCTATCCGGGCGTGGCGAGTGCGGGTGCGAAGATGAGCACCATGATCGCATACTCAGCGATCAATGAAGGCGAGCGTGTCTTTGGCGATACCGGCATTCGGGCTCTTTTCAGCGATGCCGATGATTTCGGAAACGCAATTAGCAAGCTGCCAAGTTTTGTGTCGGATGATGTAAAATCGAGCATTGGTTCGCTCGTTGTCGAATTTGCAGGGCTTCTGGCTCTAAATAAGGTTTTGCAAGCCGATTGGCCTACCGCAGTGCGAGGCGTGCTGAGCTACGGCCCAGGCGAGACGGGCGGAACAGGCTTTTGGATTGACCTGAGCGACAAGACCTGGTCGCTCAACCAGGTCTTGGGCTCTTCATACAAACCGGAATCGGCTACGGGCTTGGCCGAAAATCTGGTTCGCGCCTCGCTCGGACCAGCCTACAGCACCTCTGGTCGGGACTTTATCCTTGGGCAGTTGACGAGTTGGCTGTCGCTCGGCGGGCAGAATACCGATGCTGCTGCTTTCAGGGACGTGACCGGAATTTCCATTAGCCTGACTCAGGGCTCTCTGTTCGAGACCGGGGAAACGGGCGGTCGAAGCCTGATCGTCGGAACGGACGGTGCGGAAAATGTTGCGCTCCGCGAGTCGAATGGTCCGGCCATTGTTCTGGGCGGAGGAGGTGCAGACAACATCACCGGTACGTCTCAAGATGATGCCTTCATTGGTGGAGCAGGCGATGACACGTTTTCTGGCGGTGACGGCAAGGACTGGTTCTTTGCAGGCAGCGGCAATAACATTATCGATGGCGGTGAGGGATATGACACAGCAATCTATAGCGATGCGGGAACGGTAGTCATCAGCTTGGACAGTTCGAGCCCTGGAGGCGAACTACAAATTCATGGCAACGGACCCAACGATACTTTGAGTTCTGTCGAACTTGTAAGAAGTCAGGCAAGCACCACGATCTTTGACCTAAAGGGGGCGATCGGGCCGGATGTCAGCCTGACAGTCGAGGCAATTGGTAACGGTGTTGCCGGTTCAAACGTTCGGCAGATAATTGCCGCTGGCGGTCTCTCGCATGGCATCGGGATTGATCTGAATCGAGTGTCTGGTCAAGGCCAAATCTACAACACCGAAACAGGCGGCGTAATTTCTCTCGTCAATTTTCATACACAGATTGTCGCCACTGAATTTGACGATGAAATAGCTGATGGCAGCGACGCAGAGAAGGTGATAGCAGCCGGCGGCGGCAACGACTTTATCTCGGTTGAGGGAACATCTTCCCAAGCGATCATTTTTGGCGGCGAGGGCGCCGACGCGATCATCGGTGGCGACGGCAATGATGTATTGATCGACTACGCTTATCAGCAGGATGACCTGCGCAGCATTTTGGTTTCCGTTGGCGCAGGGGCAACGACCGAGCGGCTTGGGTATGGCGCTATCACGGCAGGGGCCGGGAATGATACGATTGTCGTCGGTCGCGATCTACCAGAAGTGGATGAACTCGGACTAATCCCGTACGGTCCGATCGGGGCCGGCTTCCATCTTGACCCCGGTGCGGGGGACGATACGGTCCACCTAGTTGGTGGCGACAGTGTGTATTACTATCGCTACAGTGCCGGAGATGGAAACGACCATATATTTGCCAACAGCAAGGTTTCTATTGTTCCTATTGGACCGCGACGGGACGGCTCATATTATATCGCTACACGCCTTGTTAATCAACGGGTTTTTGCATTCGACCTTTCAGACTATGCTTCGTCTGAAATCTCCGGCTCATTCCAGATTTCCAGCATCTACACGCTTGAACCGGGCGTCGAGGAAATATTGACCCCCGAAGGTATGCCCCCCCAACTTCACGAAATTTCTGGCAGCCTGACCATCTCCCTTGCCGATGGGGGGGCAATTGTCCTGTCCGGCTATATAATCAACTATCTCGGAAACCTTGACGACCTGTTTCAAACCGATGTGTTTTCCGTCGACCTTCCCTGGCGTATCGAGGCCGCGGACTTCGGCGAAATCAATTTCACATTTGGTAGCCCATCCCCATCCCCATCCTCTTCCCCTCCGCTAGCCGCTGCGGCCAGCTTTGCCGCGGTGAGCCAGGGTGCCACGGCGTCTCAGGGCGACAACTTCATGGTTGTCGGCGATCAATCGCTGATAGGCGGCGAAGGGACTGATCGGCTCATTGTGACCTGGGCGCTTGACACGCTTACTTCCACACTCGACGGCAATTCAATCACAATTTCAGACCGGTGGGGCCTGATTGGTTCAACTACCTTGACTGATTTCGAAGAGATTTACGACGCAGCTGAGGACAAGACCTACACCATCGAAGAATTCCACCAACTCCTTCTTAGCGGTGCCAATAATGATGATACGGAAGGCACTGAAAACGATGATGTCCTTGAGGGTACGGACGCGCGTGACCGCATCTATGGATATGAAGGCGACGATGCCCTCACAGGCCTTGCAGGCAACGACTTGCTTGATGGCGGGGTCGGCGCTGACGAAATGGCGGGCGGCACGGGCAACGACACCTACATCGTCGATGATGCGGAAGACATAGTTACCGAAAATGCCAACGAAGGAACGGACTTGGTCCGCAGCAGCATCGACCTCACACTTGCGGCCAACGTTGAACGCCTCGAACTGCTTGATGGTGCAGCTAACGGTACCGGCAACGAGCTCGACAATCGCATTACGGGCAATAGCGCTTCCAATGTCCTGTCCGGCCTTGATGGCGATGACAATCTGATTGGCCTGGCGGGCGATGATACGCTCCTGGGCGGGAGCGGAAGCGATCAACTCATTGGAGGTGACGGCGATGATACGCTTGACGGTGGGGACGGCAATGACACCCTGCTAGGCGGCGCGGGCGCTGATACGATGTCGGGTGGTTTGGGCGATGACAGCTACTTTGTCGATGATGCCGGAGATAGTGTCGTTGAGGCAGTCGATGAAGGCAATGATACGGTTTTCACGTCACTTGAGGACTATCAGGCGCCGGACAATATCGAGAGGGTCGTGCTGCGCGATGGGGCAGTCGATGCCTACGCCAATGATACCGGAACGGAAATTCAGGGCAATGAGCTCGACAATCTCCTCCTCGGCAGCATTGGCAATGACCGCCTTTACGGGTCGGACGGCGATGACGAGCTCTATGGTAACGAGGGAAGCGACCACCTCGATGCTGGCGATGGATCGAACTACGTCGAAGGCGGCGACGGTGATGATGTTATCAGAGCGGGAGGCGGAGATGATGTGCTCTTCGGCGATGAAGGCAACGACACTATCTATGCCGGGACCGGTTCCAACTATGTCGAAGGCGGCAACGGTGATGATGTCATTCATGGTGGTGACGAAGTAACCGACTGGAGTTCACCAGATCAGGGTGCCGCGCACTATGATGTTCTTTATGGCGACGTTGGTAACGATACCATCTACGGCTATGCTGGTGACGATAGACTTGTCGGTGACGATGGTGACGACATTCTCCTCGGTGGGGGCGGTTCGGACTGGTTCTACGGGGGTGCCGGAGACGACCTGCTCATCGGAGATGGGATCGCAACGCTCGCTGATATCGGCAGCTATGTTTCGAGTCAGGACTCCGGCTACAATGTCGACGACGTAGACATCGTTTTTTATGATAGAAACCGGCAAGACTTCACGATCACGGCACTGGGCAACAACTGGTTCAGGATCGAGGACGCAACGGGTACTACGACCGACGTCGACTATGTCGTCAATGCGGAAGCAATTGCGTTCAACCAATATGACCCTGTTACAGGCGATTATCTCGATACCGACTATATCTCGCTGCTAAGCGAAGACACTGCTTTCTCGCTCGTTCCGCCACTTGACCTGCCAGAAGGTGAGGTGGCCGAGTATCTGATCACTCTCGAAAATGGCGATCCTACCCCTGACTGGATCACGGTTGTTGACGGCCACATCACTGGCACTCCGCCGGAGAACTTCTTTGGCCAGGTGTCACTGCTCGTATCTGGTTCTTCTGCAACTTGGTCTGACCAGGATATCATGACCCTTGACTTCTTCCCGGTGAATGACGCGCCAACTGCGCAGGGTTCGCTTGCCGATGTTGAACTCGATTTGTCGCAAACATTCGCATTTGATATTTCGACCGTCTCGTTCAGCGATGTCGATGGCGACGATTTGTCTGTCACAGCCACGCTTGCTGATGGCAGCCCCCTGCCCGAATGGCTTTCCTTCGACGGGATGGTTTTCTCAGGTACGTCTCCGGATTCCGATCCAGGAGGTCTCGCAATCCTTGTTCATGCTTCTGACGGCACTCTGGAAGCAACCAGCGGTTTCATGCTCAGCTTCGCTCAATCGTACAATCCGATTGAAAGGACCGAAGTTAACGACACGCTTTATGGCACTGCGCAAAGCGACGCCATTTTAGGGCTTGCGGACGACGACTACATCTTCGCTGGCGACGGCGACGGCGACGGCGACGGCGACGGCGACGATGTGCTCGATGACGGTGATGGCAATGACACGCTGATCGGCGGAGCAGGAACAGACATTGCTCGCTTCTCTGGTGCCATGAGCAGCTATTCTATCACTACCTTGGGCGGTTCGCTCAGGGTGACGGATAACGCGCCGACCGTTGATGGCGACGATGGAACCGACACAATCATCGGCATCGAGCAGCTCGAATTCGAAAATGGGGAGACTGTCTCGGTTGCATCCCCCATCATCCTGGATCTGGTTGGTGACGGTATTGAAACCGTTAGTGCTGTGAGCAGCGACGCGAGGTTCGATCTTGACGGCGATGGGCTGGCTGACAACACTAGTTGGATCGGCGCAAACGAAGCCTTCCTGTTCATGGACCGTGACGGCAACGGGACCGTGTCCGGTGTAGGAGAAATCAGCTTCGTTAATGATGTCGAAGGGGCTGCTTCGGATCTTGATGGTCTGGCCGCATTCGACCACAATGGCGACGGGGTGCTTGATGCAGATGACGAGCGGTTTGCAAATTTCGGTGTCTGGCGCGATGCGAACGCCGATGGTTCGGTCGATGCTGGCGAGACCTTCAGCCTGACAGCAGCAGGGATTGCTTCGATTGATCTTCACGGAACGGCGATCGATGGCATCAGCAAACTGGGTGAAGCCACAATCATCAACATCGGTAGCTACACGCTCTCAAATGGCGAAAGGCGAGATTTTGCCGATGCGGCACTGACCTACTTCTCGGCAGAGGACAGTCAGCCTGAACCAGAGGTGTTCTGGTCGGGCCCCAATGCCGACGATGTCAGTTCAGGCACGGGCCGGGAACAGCCAGGGCTGGAGCACTTGTTCGAACGCTTACGGCGCAATGATGATCTGCGCGATGTGTTCGACAGGTATGATCCGGAGTTTACACGCTTCAACTCCGCTGGCATCTTGCCATCGCGGGGCGCACCTACAGTCGGCAATGGGAGCGCAAACCCAACGGGAGCCGTTCTGTCGGCACTGATCGATGAGGATGCCTCGTTGTTGTCTGATCAGTTGGCAATCGACGTTGGTGGGCGCCTTGCATTGATCCGCCAACACCTCGCATCATTTGGAGTCACAGGTGCCGAGGATATGCATGGCATCAACCGTCGTAGTGGCGAAGTTGTGGACTGGTTCGCTTGAAGGCAATGGGGAATTGGTGTGCTCCAAAGTCGACGTCATTCCCAACGTCCAGTGCAATGATATTGGGGAGGCTTCGCAAAGGAACAGGTCAAAGTCCTGTTTCTTTGCCCTGTTCAGCCTCAAACGCCCGCCCTCCCTTGCGTCGAAACAGCACCAGCGCCTGCGCGCTATCCGGCCCGCGCAGCTTGGCAGCAACGGTGAGAAATGCACTGTAGAGCGCCGCGCGATCATCGTCGGGCAGTTCTACCAGATCGGCCTTGGCGAGCAGGCCGCCCAGCTCAATCAGTTGCCGGGTTCGTTCGCGTCGTTTGACCTGCCATTCGCGCATGTCGGTTCGTGTCTTTGCTGCCTCAAGCCGATACCGCGTCGCCATCGAGCGGGAGAGTGCCTTCCGGCTGCTGGCGAGGTCCGCTCGCAGTGTGGCGCCCTTTGCCTTTGACGTGACCCCCAGCTTTCCCTCAGCTGGGATTAGAGCCGTGCGGTTGTTGCACTGCTACCCAACCTTGGACCGCTCAGGTCTAGAGTTTTCCGCCTTACTCGAGTCCGGTGGGCTGGTCACACCGGCTGAGTTTACCAGCATGATCGGGGGGATATTCCCGATCGCACTGTGCGGTCGTTCTTCGTTGTAGTGTCTACGCCAGGCCTCCAGCTTTTCGCAAGCATCTTGCAGCGACAGGAACCAGTGGGCGTTCAGGCATTCGCTGCGCAGCTTGCTGTTGAACGCTTCGATAAAGGCGTTGTCTGTGGGCTTGGCAGGGCGGGAGACCCGAAGGGCGGCGAAGCCAACTCCAGGATCACACCGCGCTGGTAAGCCCACAGATCCATGTCCCGCGAGATGAACTCGCTGCCATTGTCTACCCTGATCGGCTTGGGATAGCCGATCCTTCTGCATGCCTGATCCAGTGTGGCAACCACGTCCTCACCCCGATAGCTGAACCGGGGATCAATCACCGGCAATAGCCGTGAGAACGTGTCGACCACCGTCAGAATGCGCAGCTTTCGACCTGTCGCCAGCTGGTCGTGCACAAAGTCCATCGCCCAGACATCGTTCGACCTGATCGCAGGAGCACGGTCTTCGCGGAGCTTCGCCTTGACCTGCCGCTTCGGCGTCTTGTTCCGCAACGGCAGGCCCAACTCCCTGTAAAGTCTGTAAACCTTCTTCATGTTCACATGCCAACCATCACGGCGAAGGATGTAATACACCCGCCGGTAGCCGTAGCGCACATGCGTCTCGCATATCTCCTTGATACGCTTCTTCAGAAAGGCCGGATCGGTGCGACGGGACTGGTAGTGATAACTGGAAGTGTCGAACGGCAAAGCCCGGCAGGCCCTCCGGATCGACACGCCCCAGTCCGCCAGCATCCCGTCGACCAGCTCGCGCTTCCGATCCGGCCTCAGAGCTTTCGGCGGATGACGTCCTGCAACATCTCGTGATCCAGTGTCAGATCGGCGACGATCTTCTTCAGTCGGCCGTTCTCGTCTTCCAGTTCACGCAGCCGCCGCATCTCAGACGGCATCAGCCCTGCGTATTTCTTCTTCCAGTTGAAGTGAGTCGCCTGGCTGATCCCTGCCTTGCGGCAGATCTCCGCCACCGGCGTTCCTTCCTCACCCTGCTTGACGACGAACGCTTTCTGCGCGTCCGTGAACTTCGATGCTTTGGCTTCGCCTGCCTTCGGCTCATGCCGTAACTCCTCGCCCAGCCAAGGATGTTTACGGCGGAAAACTCTAGCTGCGAATGGTCCAGTTTTCAGGTGGCAGAGCAACGTCAATATTTCCGAAAATCTCGCGTCGACTTCTGCGCCATTGCCCGGCGCCATCTCGAAGTCGCCGTGCCGCGCTTTGATACAACTTTGCACGACGTGCTTGAAAAAGGGGTGGCAAAATGCTACCTCATGGGCTGGAGGTGACCTATGGCCCAGTCCATCAAACTTGCTGACGACATCATGAAGATCGTCCGCCGCGAGTCCGAGTTACAGAGCCGCTCGATTGCTAGTCAGATCGCGCATTGGGTGCGCATAGGCCGCGCCATCGAAAAATCGGGCAATTTCGATCATGCCCGCATCACCGCCGCACTTGCGGGCGACATCGAGACAACCGACCTCACTGATGAGGAGAAGGATGTCTGGCTCGACAGCTTTGTCGAGAAGCTGGCGCAGCCGGGATCAGACGAAGACGCTTTCTTTGCCCGGCGGCGGCAGCTTGGACTAGGTGTTGGCCTCGATGCAGCCGGCAATCTCGTGCGTGAGAAGGCCGCGCATAAGGCATGACGCCGACGATGATCGTGCTTGCCGGACCCAACGGCGCAGGTAAGTCGACCCTCTACCAGACCCGCGTAGCACCAAGCTTCGCAGGACCATTCATCAACGCCGACATCATCCAGCGCGACGAACTGCGCGATCCCTCTCCAGCCGCGTCTTACGAAGCAGCCAGGATCGCGTCTTCGCGCCGGGATGAGTATCTTTCTCGAGGTCGCGATTTCGTGACCGAAACTGTCTTCTCGCATCCCTCCAAACTTGAGCTGATCGACGAAGCACGGACCAAAGGTTTCACCGTCATCGTGATGCATGTCGGCGTCGATACGCCAGACCTCTCCGTCGCGCGTGTCGGTACGCGCGTCGAGGAAGGCGGACACATCGTACCCGAGGACAAGATCCGCGCCCGTTATGCGCGTGGCGCGCCATTCATTCGCGCCGCGGTCCTTAAAGCAGATCGGGGCATGGTCTTCGACAATTCGCGCCTCAATGAACCGCCGAGCCATTGCCTGACATTTGCGAACGGGCGACTGGTCTTCGCATTGCCTCGCCTGCCCAACTGGATCAGAACGGTTTATGAAACCGACTTAGAGAGATAAGGCGACGTGCAAATGATGGCCGGCAGGCTGCCTGGCGCGCGCCGCAGCGTGTCGGTCCGTTGCGAACCGGACAGTCGAGATGCACGACCAGTAAATGGCTGACATGCACATGGGGCAAGGTTCGGAGCTTAAGTACAGAATGCAGCCATTGAGGAATGGCGCTTCGAGCGTCTTGCAGGCGCTCCGAATTACAGCGATCTCGGCATGGGCTGTCGGATAGAAGGCAGCATAAACGTGCGGGTTTCCGCAGTGGGCCGCCGGTAGCCTTGCTCCCAACCGCTTACCCCTCGCGAGGCGCGCCTGTCTTCTCCTCTCCATCTTTTGCTGCTGCGGCTCCGGTCGAAGCAGGAGCGAGCAAGGTCCGCCACCCGCCTGCAGTCATGCCAGCACCCAAGCGCAGAAGCCTCCGGATCCTGGAGCGCAGATGATCTGATGCTGCGTCCCAATCGCGTCGGACGGGTGCAACTCCGAACAACGCTTCGGCCACTTCACGTTGGCTCGCGCCGTGCGCCCTCGCATCGTGCGCACGCAAGGCGAGCGTCCAGCGGTCCGCGCGCCGTTCGGCGGGGAACAAGTAGCGGGGCATACGCCCTAATCGCTCGAAGGCGGCAAGCCGGCGGAGCGTCGTTAGCGGCGCGCCGATCCTTGCCAATCCGGTAAAGCAAAACCGCAGCGCTACGGGGCCCTCGCGCAGACTGCCGCCATGCACATCGAGGCGCACACGGCGAATGCCGTCGGAGAGCAGCACATGCTCGCAAGGGTCTTCGCCGTGCAGCAGTGCTGAAAAGCACCCCGTGTGCAGCAGATCGACGCGATCCGCGTTGCCATCGACGATTTCGCAGGGCAGCACCCATGCATCGGTCGCGGCATCGAAGAGGATTGCGGCGTCCTGGGCCGAGTGGGTGGGGTCCTCGGCGAAAGAGCAACCCCCGATGCGGATCGGGACTGTCCGCCGGAAGGAAGAGCGGTGCCGCACAGGCTTGTGACTCGGTTCGCCGGGCGCCGCGATAGTCGGGATCCCGGCGCAACCATTCCCAGGCCCAGCCTTCGCGGTCGAGCGATGCAAGCCAGCGATAAGCTTGTGGATCGCTGCCGTCGGGCGCGCGCAGTTCGGCCCGATCAGCCAATTCTCGGTTTCCCGGGGAAACTGCTGTAAATAAACTGCGAATAATTCGCAAATATTTGCATTTTGGAAGCGGCTGTGGTCAGATGGCGCATGATCGGCATCTCCATAAAGATACCGCAAGCACAACATGATATGGAGCGCCGCGCTTTCCCCTGAAATGGGGAACAGGTGAACAGGATGTCGGGAAGGCGGCGGTGTAGCGGGTTCTGGCGCGCGCCATGAGAGCGATGCCGCCCGACCCATAAAAGGCGATCTGCGGGATCCGGCGGGTTGGGAAACGCCCCCTTGGTCGATGCGGACGATGAGTGGACTATTCATAGCCAGGGAGTTTTTCGGCCTGGCGCGACAGGCGTCGACGAACGCCGATCTGATGCAGGCGCTGGCTTGTGTCTCTATCAGCATGGGTTTCGACTATTTTGCGCTGACGCATCATGTAGACTTCGCGGCGGCGGGCCATGCGGCGGTGCGTCTGCACAACTACCCCGATGACTGGGTCGCCTGGTTTGATGCGCGCCGCCTCGGGGTGAGCGATCCGGTCCACCGGGCCAGTCAGGCGACGAGCATCGGCTTTACCTGGCAGCGCGTGCCCGAACTGATCCGGCTTACCCCGGTCGACCGGCATGTGCTCGATTGCGCGCGCGAACGCGGGATTGGTGATGGCTTCACCGTCCCGGCGCATGTGCCGGGCGAAGCAACCGGCTCCTGTTCGTTCGCGGTGGCGACGGGGCGCTGCGTGCCGTTCGACAATCTGCCGCTTGCGCAATTGACGGGCGCCTTCGCCTTCGAGGCAGCGCGCCGGATCAACGGTACGCGGAGCTTGGACGCGCAGGCGCCAACGCTCACCGAACGCCAGCGCGACTGCGTGTTATGGATGGCGCGCGGCAAGACCGATTGGGAGATCGCGCGGATTCTGGGATTGAGCCAAGAAACGGTCACCCAGCATCTCAAACAGGCCAGAGAGCGCTACGATGTGCCCAAGCGCTCAGTGCTCGCGGTGCGTGCCCTGTTCGACGGACTGATCTCTTTCAGCGATATTTTCCGACGCTAGTGCGCCCTATCCCCAGAAATGGGGATAGGGCGCAAGGGCATCTGGAGAGAGGATCATCCGTCCATCAGACGGGAGCGAAAATCATGTATTTGACGACCCTTAGCGGCACGCAGGGCGTGCCCAACGGCCTCCTTGCCGCAATGTTCGAAGCGCGCAAGCGGATCTTCGTCGACTTGCTCGGCTGGGATGTCCCCGTGGTAGCCGGGCGCTTTGAGGTGGATCAGTTCGATGATCCTCACGCTGTCTATCTCATCATCTCCGACGAGGCTGGCAAACATCTCGGCTCGGCGCGGCTGCTCGAAACCGAGCGCCCGCATATCCTCGACACACTGTTTCCCGAGCTTTGTGAAGGTGCGGTGCCGAAAGGGCCGACGACACGGGAGATTACGCGGTTCGCTCTGGACCCACGCCAGAATGCTCGCCAGCGTCGCCGGGTGCGCGACACCCTGGTCTGTGCTCTTGCCAACCATGCGCTGGCAAACGGTATCGAGGCCTATACCGGCGTCGCCGAGATTGCCTGGCTGCAGCAGATACTTGCTTTCGGCTGGCACTGCGAGCCGTTGGGACTGCCCCGCGAGAATGGGGCGACATTGCTCGGCGCGCTCCGGATCGCGATCACCTCCGAGACGCCGACACTGCTCGTGCGCGCCGAACTCGTTCCCGAGCCGGTCGTCACGCCGCGCCCCGTCCGCGACGCGGCCTGAGGAGAAGGATCATGGCAACGCAAATACAACGCCCGTTCTCTGCCGCCGAATATTGGCAGGCCGAGCTTCAGATGCACGGCTACTGCGTCGTGCCTGATCTGGTTTCATCTGCGCAGGTGGCGGCGCTCGCCGCCGATCTCGCCCCGCAATTCGCGGCGATCGATTTCTGTCGTGGCGATTTCTACGGCGAGCAAACCAAGCGCTTCGGTCGGCTGCTGACGCGCTCGGAACATGCCTCCGCATTCATTCAGCATCCGCTAGTCCTCGATCTCGTCGAGCGTGCGCTGGGGGCGTGGTGCGATACGATCCAGCTCAACCTCACCCAGGCAATCGAAATTCACCCGGGCGCCCCGCGGCAAGTGCCGCACCGCGACCAGGATATGTGGGAAGGGGTGAAGGGCGAGGTCGAATATCTGGTCAATGTGATGTGGCCATTTACGCCCTATACTCAGGCGAACGGCGCGACGCTTGTCTATCCGGGCAGCCATGGCGTGCGCGCACTCGATCCCGACGAGCCGGAACTGAGCGTCGCTGTCGAGATGACGCCCGGATCGGCGTTGATCTTTCTCGGATCGACGCTGCATGGTGCGGGCAATAATCGAACCGACACAATCCGGCGCGGAATGATCGTCTCCTATTCGCTCGGCTGGCTGAAGCCCTATGAGAATCAGTGGCTCGCCTATCCGCCCGAGGTCGCAAGGCGCTTCCCGCGGGACCTCGCCGCATTGGTCGGCTATCGCCAGCACCGCCCCAATCTCGGCAATTGGGAAGGGCTGTGTCCCTCGGTGCTGCTCGGCGAGCGCCTTCCCGAGCGGATTGGCGCGGTCGATGCGTTGCGCCCCGACCAGACGGAGATGGTCGGCGCGTTCCGCCGAAGCCTCGACGATGCCGATGGTAGTTGCTGAGCGTTTCGCGATGAATGCGGCACCGGTTTTCGATCGTGTCTATGGCGGCCTCAAGCGGATGCTGCGCGAGGGGCGCAGTTCGCCCGGCGCGCGGCTCGATCCGGCGGCGCTTGCCGACGAGCTCGCCGCGAGCATCACCCCGGTGCGCGATGCGCTCTATCGGCTGACCGGTGAGCGCATGGTCGATGCGGCGGGCGAGGGCTTCCAAGTGCCCTTACTCACCGAACCCGACCTGCGCGACCTTTATGCCTGGAACCTGCAACTGCTTCTCGCCGCGCCACGCCCTGTCGAACTGCCGAGGGCGCAAATCGACGCAGACCCGCCCATGTCCATCGCCGAGCGCGCCGAAGCGCTCTTTGCAGGGATTGCGCGGCTGTCGGGCAATTGCGAGCAGCTCGCTGCGGTCACCGCGCTCAACGACCGGCTGCATGCGGTGCGGATCGGCGAGCAAAGCTGGTTCGGCGATTGCGACGAAGAACTCGCGAGCTTGGCGCAGGCCGAAAGCCGCGAGATCCGCGTCCTGCTCGGGCGCTATCATCGGCGGCGGATTGCTGCGGTGCCCGAACTTCTACGCCTGCGTTACCGTGCGCATGGCTGAGATATTGCCGCCGAACTTCCTGCAAATATGCTCCATATAAACTTGGGATTTGTGGACGCGGTCCGGACTCTTGGGCTGCCGCGACTCATCGCGGCGGAACCAAGGAGATGATCATGGACACGCAAGACCTTCGCGAACTCGTCGACCTCGGTGCGGCCACGGCTGAAACGCAGGGCTTCCCGATTCCCGAAAACGACATCGTCGGCGTCGGGCTTCTGGCCGCCGGTCTTTCCGACGAGGACTGACGAACCAGGCGCCGGCGATCATTTCGGTCGTCGGCGTCGCGGTGTCTCATCATGGCGTGGCAATTGGCCCCGAATGTAACCTTCTGTATCACCTCGGGAACGGTGCTGTTTCTCGATGTCGGCCGCGATCGATATTTTGCCTTACCCGACGCATTGTCTCCGGCGTTTCTGACCTGGCTCGAAACGGCTGAAGTGTCCGACGCCAGTGAGAAAGCGATGGCGTTGTTGCGCGACGCTGACATCGTTCGGACCGTAGCTCAGGCGGCCAACCTGGGCCCGGCCCGTATTGCGGTGCCGGGCAGAACGCTCGACGAGGCTACGCGCGCATCCTTACGGGCACCCTCACTCGCTGTCTGGAGCAGGGCACGGGCAAGCTACTGCCGAACCCGTAGGAACCTGCGCCGATCGGGGCTGAGCGGATTGATCGCGACCGCGCGAGCATCCAGGCCCGTAGGTAATATCGTCCCGCACCCCGCTGTTGCCGCGAGAGAATTTCAACGCGTACGGGGACCAAGAGCGCTCGAAGGAGATTGCCTCGTCTCATCCTTTGCGATGCTGGACTTTCTCCACCGTCAGGGATCCGACGCGCGCGCGGTGTTCGGCGTGATGGCAAAGCCGTTTCGCGCGCATTGCTGGGTTCAATCGGAAACAGAGATCCTGAACGACGATGTCGATCATGTGCGCATCTTCACCCCGATCCTCGTCATATGAGACGCGACGGCTTTGTGGCGCTCGTCGGGCCGAACGCGCTTGCGGAACGAGCCCCAACTTCGGACCTCGAGCAGAGACTGCGCCTTTCGCACACTCAACAATTTCCAGACTTACACTTCGACGGCGCTCGGATCGGCGACGCGCTGCTTCTGCCGGATGGACTAGGTATCGTCTGGGGTCGACTGTTTGATCGAAGCGGCAACCCGGTGCGCACGGTCAGCCCGGACACGGCACGGGACTGGATTTCGTCGGGCGGTCGCGATCTCGTCGCGACCTTCTGGGGCAGCTATATCGCATTGCTCGTCGGCGAAGATCATCTGCTCGCGATTCGCGACCCATCGGGGGCGACTCCCTGCTACTATGCCTCGACTGCTGGAGGCGTGGTCCTTGCCTCGGATGCGGAGCGCGCGCGATCGGCTGCGGCACTTCCGGTTGCAATCGATTGGACCGAGATACGCTCCGAACTTCAACATATCGGCCGGCGCACGGCGCGGACGGCGCTTGCAGGCTTCTCCGAACTGCTGCCCGGTACGGCATTGCGGATCTCGGAACGCGAAGCGCGTGTCGCCACGCTCTGGTCGCCCTATCAATTCGTCGGAGGCTGGCGCGCGCCGTCGGACTTTGGCGACGCCGCGCACAAGGTTCGCGAAGTCGTGGCACAAACGGTCCGGGCGCTTACCAGCGATTGCGTCCGGCCGCTCAGTGAAGTCTCGGGCGGAGTAGATTCCTCGATCGTTACGGCAGCACTCAGCCTTGCCGGGCGCAACGCGCGCTGCGTTACCGTGCGGGGCGGAGACAGCGATCTCGACGAACGCCCCTATGCGAAGGCCGTGGCAGTTCGATGCGGCTTCGCTTGGAAACAGGTCGTGCTCGATGTCGATGACGTCGACATCCGGCGAAGCGACGCGTTCGCGCTGCCACGCCCCAGCGCCCGAGCCTTTTCGCAGGCCGTCGACGAAGCAAGCCTGCTTGCCGCCCGCGAGATGGGGTGCGACGCCTTCGTGTCGGGTGGTGGTGGCGACAATGTGTTCTGGTACTTCCAGAATGTTCTTCCGGCGCTCGATCGCCTTCGTTGCCAAGGCGTAGGCGGTTTTCTCGCGACGGTACACGACCTCGCCTGGATGAGCGGGGTATCGCGCGCCGAAGCGCTGCGATTGTCGATCCGCCGCCTGTTCCGACGGGTGCCGCGTCCCTGGCCGCACGACATTTCGCTGCTTGCGCCCGAAGCATGCTCGATCGAACCGATGTCCTTACATCCTTGGCTGCCGGCACCATCTGGAACGGTGCCGGGCGTACAGGCCTATGCCAGGCTGCTGGTTCTCATGCAGGGACAATATGAGGCGGCACGCCGCGCCGAAGCGGGCACCATCCTTGCCCCGCTGCTCGCGCAGCCCGTCATCGAAACTTGCCTCGCCATCCCGAGCTGGTTCTGGTGCCGCGAGGGCCGCAACCGCGCCGTGGCGCGAGCTGCCTTCGCCGATCTGCTGCCCTCGGAAATCCTCGCGCGTCGCTCCAAAGGTGGCTTTGACGGATTCGCCTATGCGGTGTTCCTGCGCAACCGCGTGCTCGTTCGCGAAATGCTGCTCGACGGCGCGCTCGCGCAGCAAGGCCTGCTCGATCGACCCGAAGTCGAGCGCCTGCTCAGCGGTTCGGCAGAGGAGTCCAATCTGCTCGCCAATCGGCTGCTGCGGCTCGTGTCGATCGAGGCCTGGCTCGCCTCATGGAGTGGGCGCCTCGGCTGATGCGTGGCCGGCGCGCATCGCACGCCACCGTGCATATTGCGCTTCCTTCGCCGGATCGGGATCTTCGCGGTTGCGCAGCCAGAAGTCGAGCCAGTCGAGCACCCGCTGGTAGATTGCGTAGCGGTGACGCGGCTGCCATTTGATGTGGTACTCGTCCGGAAACACATAGAGTTCGACGGGCTTGTCGGCGTGGCGCAGCATAGTCACCGTCTCGAGCGCCAGACGATATTCGCGGTCGGCCGCCTGGATGAGGATCGGCGCGGCGACGCGACCGGCGTTTCGCGCGAGCGAATATTCCTTCCAGAAAGACACATCGTCTGTCCCCGGGGGCGGATAGCCCCAGGCGCGCGTTTCCTCGGCAAAGGCCGGACCGGTCGCGAAGGCAACGGTCGAGGGATCCTCGCAGCAGGTGCTGAGGATTGCGGTCCGGTAGCGGTCGCTGTGCAGCAAGGTCCATTGGATGGTGGCGATACCGTCGCTCAACCCGGTTATGGCGATACGGCTCTGGTCGACCGCGCTTGTTGCGATAGCTTCATCGACCAGCGCTTCGAGCGCTGAAAATGCCCGGCGCCGATCGGCCCAAACGCGAACATTGGTCCGCTGATAGTCATTATGGCTGGCTGCCGCGCTGCCATAGGCAGGTGGGGTTGGACGCTGGAAACTCAGGACGGCGTAGCCGCGTGCCGCCAGCAGATGCACAGGATATTCGTCGCCGGTTCCCCCACGCAGAAAGCCGCGCGTGTTATATTGGACGATCACCAGCGGGTGGCGCTCGCTGGTCTCGTGCTCCGGCGGCAGCACCAGATCGGCGAAGGCGGGTGCGCCATCCGCCGCTCGGGCAGAAAGCCGCGTGACCGCGCCGAACTGCAGCGCTCCGAACTCGGGATTGGGATCGAAGATCACATGCGACTGACCTGTCGCCGGCGTGATCTGGACGAGGCGGCGCGGCTGGGTGGCGGATTCGCGACCGCATAGAAAGCTCGAACCTTGCCGCAGGCAGCCATTGAGCGGGTCGGTCGTCCGGTACAGCGAGACCGGCGCTTCGCCAGGGTGCCAACGGAAAAACTCGACTTCGCCGCGACGCTGCGTTCCCCAGTCGCGCAGGAACAAAAAGTCACCGTCATTCCAGGCCCAAAGCCCGATGATCCGGTCGCTGCACGCTGCATCGCTGCAATCGAACTGCGCCGGGCCGATACGCGCATGCAGCGGTTTCGGACCGAGATACTGGCCCTGCGGCCGTTCGGTCCAGGCAAGCGCACCGGTTTCGCTTTCTGCGTGGAGCATCGCGCCAGGAGGCAGGCGGGAATCGCCGGACGGCAAGAGTGACCGCTGCTCCTCGCCGGAGGCAGCGCGATCGGCCCCGCCATCGGCTTCGACCGTGCGGAACTCGAACCCCAGTGTTGCCGGAGGCTGCGGCACGCTTGCGGACAGGGGCCAGAAGCTTTCGTCATAAAGATAGCCGCCGCCGCTGTCGAAATCGGTTACGGGCGTTTCGCGAACGACGTACACCAGATGCCGGCTGTCGGGTGCCCAGTCGAAGCGACGGACATCGCGTGCGCCATGCGTGACTTGCTCTGTCGCGCCGCCATCGCTGCGCACGCGCCAGAGTTGCGTGACGCCCGCAATTCGGCGCTGATAGGCGATCCACTGCCCGTCGGGCGACCACTGCGTCCGCAGCGCATCGAAGGCACCGGTGCCCTGGTCAGCCAGCCCGTGCATGTCGGCAACGATGAGCGTGGGCTCGCCACCGACATCGAGTAGCTGCCGGTCGCCTGTCGCGAGATCAATCACGAGCAATCCGATGCAATAGCTGTTGTGCTCGATATCGGCGCGCCGCAGCAGCATCGCGAGGCGGTTGCCGTCGGGCGAAAGCGAAAAGGGTGGCTCGCCTCCCGGAATATCGATCGCGATACCGAAGTCGCGCAATTCGATGAGATCAGTTGCGGTCACTTGACGTTTCGGTGTGTCCGCCACGCCCTGGGGCGGAAGCAGCCGCACGCGGCAATCCTGCGCAGCAGCCGGCGATGCGATCAGGAGCAGCAGTCCCGCGGGCAGCAACTTCCTGCAATGCCTCACCATTGCTTGCTCAGCTGCAGCGTAACGATCCGTCCGAGCGGACTGGCATTCTCGACATCATAGCCGACCGTGGTCGTGCCGAGCAGATAGGCGGTGCGCGGGGGGGCGCGGTCGAACAAATTGGTGACGCTCAGTGCGAGCGAGACGCCTGGGACAACAAAATCGCTTTCGGTCTCATACTCCATTTGCAGGTCGATGGTCAGCCAGCTGTCGACCGGCGTCGCGGTCGCACTCGCATTGTTGGCGTAGCCGTCAACATAATTGGCGAAGACCGCGGCGCCGATGCCGCCACTCGATACCGTCGCGCGCCCGCGCAGGCGAAGATCGGGCGGATTGCCGATCGTATCGACGAGCGCGATCGACGGTGCGTCGACCGTCAGCTTCTGCCGGAAATCGATCAGATAGCTTCCGCTGATGCCCAATTCCGCTGCGCCTTCGGAAAAGGGGAGCCGGTACGCAACATCAAAATCGAGACCGGACAGACGTTGCGACGCGAGATTTTGGGTTCGCGCATCGACCACCGCAGTAACGGCACTTGCCGGTATCGGCGTCAGCGGCAGGAAATAGGGGCTGGCATAATAATCGGCGACCGCCGCCGGGTCGGGACTGTCGTCGATGATCGGCGCGTAGACATCGCGGTTGGTGAAGAAGCTGAACAGCGCCGAAGAGGGATTCACGATCCGGTCGCGATAGGAGATGTTGAAATAGGTCAGCGCTGCGGAAAAGCCTCGGCTGGTATCGGGGCAGACGTCGAGCCCCGCAGTCCAGCTCGTCGCGCGTTCGGGGCCGAGATCGGGGTCGTTACCGCGCAGGATCAGCGCGTTGGTCACCCCGCCCACTGCGGCCGGGTCGGGCAGCGGATAGGCAAAATAGCTAGTGGACCCCGAATCCTGACGCAAGTCGAGGAAGCTCGGCGCGCGGAACGAGGTGCCCCAGGTCCCCCGCAGTCTCAGTGCGTCCACCGGCTGCCAGGACAGACCGAATTTGGGGTTGAAGGTGTCGCCGATCCCCGCGTAGCGTTCGCCGCGCAGCGCGGCGGAGGCATCGAGACGCCCGATCGCGAGCCCGCCGCCGTCAAAGTCCGACAGCGGCACTGCGAGTTCGGCATAGGCTGCGGTTACCTCGCGCGATCCGCTAAAAGCCGAACTCGTCGACACGCTCGGCGTGAGGCTGGTGATATCGAGCCCGGCCGGATCGCTGGTGTAGCGCTCACGTCTATGCTCCGCGCCGAGCGCCAGCCGGACATCGCCCGCCGGCAAGGCAAGCAGCGGCCCTTCGCCGCGCAGCTGGAACGACCAAACGTGATAGCGTCCGCCGCTGGTTAGCGTACCTCGGATGAAATCGATCGTAGCCGGGTTGTTGGAGCTGCCATCTCCAAAGAGATTGAGCGCGCTCGTGGGATCGGTGTCGGTGAGCGCAACTGCCGCGCGTGCGGTGTTGACGAGGTTGTAGACGGTGAGACCGTTCCGTTGCTGACCGTAGGTGGCGCCGAGAGTGACTGTCCACGAGCGGAGCTGCACATCGGCGCCGAGCGAAGCGCCGACGGCCTGGCTGTATCCTCGCCCGCTCTCCGGACCAATATCGTTCAGAAAATTATAGGCGACCTGCACCGGCCCGTTGGTGCCCAGCGGGTCGACATAGAAGGGGTTGGTGACCGGAACGGTGAGGGTCAGCGCATTGCGCGACGTCGGACGACGCACGTCGTAGCGCCGATCGCCGAACAGCGCCTGACCGTGCAGTTCGACATTCGCGCCGATTTCCTGCACGAAGTTCGCAAAGACTGCATGGCGGGCCTGGCTTGGCAGGATGTCCGCACCGGCATAGCGATCGGAAACATTGACCTGGCCTGCGATCAGGGCGCTAGGCTCAAGTGCCGTCCCGTCCTGCCCGGCGGGGATGCCGAAGTGCTGCCCGCCGGCAGTGATGGTTCCGGGAACACCCGCGGCTGTGCGATAGTCGCCCAAACCATAGTGACGCAGATCCTCGCTGACATAAGCGCGATCGGTGGCGGCAAGGCGGCTGCGGTGGTAATATTCATAGGCGATCATTGCATGGCCAGTCGCCCAGCGCGTGCCGGCAAGCGCGCTCGCCTGCCATTCATCCACGCCGTCGCCAAGACCGTAGCGAACATTTGCTGCAAGGCCCCGAAAGCCGGTGCGCGGGATGATATTAACCATGCCTGCGACCGCGTCGGAGCCATAAAGTGCCGAAGCGCCGTCGGGTAGGACCTCGATCCGCTTGATCGCGCTCACAGGGATCATCGAGAGATCGGTGAAGATGCCCGCGATCCCTGCCATGGGAGGACGCTCGCCGTCGAGCAGGACGAGCGTCGAGGACGGGCCGAGCCCGCGAAGATTGATGCCCGAACCATAGCTTGTATTGGCATCGGCTCCGTTGCGCGCCGTCGCGGCTGTGGTCTCGTTCGGGCCGCCGCCGAAATTCTGCGGCAGCGCCTGGAGAATTTGCTGCGTGGTTGCATATCCGCTCTGCTCGATATCGTTGCGATCGATCGTGGTGACCGCGGCGCCAGCGGGTGCGCGCCCGCGAATGCGGGTGCCGGTGACGACGATTTCGCTGTCACCGGCACCCGGTGCCGCCGCGTCCTGGGTGCGATCGGTAGGGACACGCTGGAGGACGAGGGCGTCCCCAACGCCCGTGACCCGCAGGGGCGTGCCGGCGATCAGCCGGGCCAGCGCCTGCTCGGGGGTGAATTCACCGCGCAGCGCGGGCGCGCGTAGACCCGCAAGAAGGTCGGCAGATGCCACGATCGTCGCGCTCGATTGATCGGCCACGGCACGGACCGAGCGCGCGAGGTCCTGTGCAGGCAAGTCGTAATGCTGCCGCTCGGCGCTTTGTGCGCAGGCGGGCATCGCCATGCACAGCGCGACCGCTGAAATTCCCATCTGAGCCAAATGATATCCGCCATGCCCCATGCCGCTGTCTCCTCCGCGCCCGCACCATGCGGATCGCTTGGGGTGCCTGACGACAGCGGCGGGGGTTTCCCCCGGGTCACGCGAAATTTTTTTGAGATGCCTCCCCGGCTAGGGGCGGACCAGCACCGGATCACCCTCAGAATCGGGCTGCACGCGCAGCCCGAAGCCAGAGGCCAGCGCCTGGGCCAGCTGGTCGGGATCGCCCGCGCGAAAGCCCCCGGTGAAGCGCAACCTGCCGAGAGAGGGATCGCCGAGCCGGACCTGGTGGACGGTGTAGCGATTAGCTTCGGCGAGCACGCTCTCAAGCGACGCGTTTTCGAAGCTGAGCGTCCCGGAAACCCAGCGCTCGCCCGCCACTGGTGCGGTTTCGGGCGGCACGGGTCTATCTACCAAAGCCATCTGCCCCGGTTTCAATCGGACAGCAGGGGTAGCGGCATCACTTGTTGCTCCGGACTCCGGTCGGCGCACTTCGACCGAACCTTCAAACAGCCGCACGTGCGGCCGACCGCCAATCAGCGAGACGTCGAACTGCGTCCCGGTGGCGACGACTTCGCCGCCACCTGCCGCGACGATGAAGGGACGGTCGGCATCATGCGCGACTTCGAAGCGCGCGCGGCCGGCAATCAGGCGCAATCGCCGCTCGCCGGGGGTGAAGGCGATAGCGATGCGGCTATCGCTGTCGAGCGTGACCACCGAGCCGTCGGCGAGCGCCACACGGCGGATATCGCCGCGCGGGGTTTCGAGGGTGTCGCTGGCGACGATTTGCGTGCCTGGATCCCCACTCGGCAGCGTGTCCCGCGCAGAAAGCAGCACCGCGCCGAGTATCAGGATCGCGGCGACCGATGCGGCGAGGGCCAGCGCGCGGAGCGGAACGCGCCGTCCCGGCGCCTTGGGCAATCCCTGCCGCGCCTGTCCGGTGGGCGTGTGTCCGACGAGCCCGCCCTGATCCCAGCGCAGCCCCATCCGGTCATAGGCGGCGGCATGGGCGGGATCGACGTGATACCAGGCCTTGAATTCGGCGCGATGGCGCTCGGCATCGGGCCCGCGCATCCGTGCGAACCATTCGGCGGCAGCAAGGCGTGCGTCGTCGTCCGGCGAAGCTCCCGGCGGGGGCGGAGCCATCAGCGCGGACCGAGCGTGCGGTCGAGTGCGACCATGGCGCGAGCGATGGCCTTTTCGACTTGTTTGATTGTGAGGCCGGTGCGTCCGGCGATCTCGGCGTAAGTGAGCCCTTCGAGGCGGTGGGCCATGAAAACCTCCCGTGTGGTGTCGGGAAGCTCCAGCATGGCAAGGTCCAGCCGGTCAAGCATGTCGCGCACCTCGAGCAAATGAATCGGGTCGGTTGCAGCGGGAAGATCGTCGTCGGCGGAAACGTGCAGATTTGCCGAACGCCGCCGCGCGATCTTCGCCTGGTCGCGCAGAAGGTTCTGGGCAATGCGCGTCAGATAGCCGCCGGGATTGCGGACCTTCGTTTGCCGACCTTGCCCAAGTGCTCGGGTGAAAGTCTCGTGGACGAGGTCCTGGGCTTCATCGGGACTGGTCGCGCGCCGCCGAAAGAACCGCCACAAGCGCGGCGCCTCGGCCTCATAGAGCGCCGCCACATCCGCCGCCTGCCGAGCCTCCTCGTCAGCGGCATCCGCTGCCGCCGCGTCAAGGCGCTCGGTCTCGGTCGGGTTCACCCGCATGTCAGGCCCGGGCGGCAACGCCGCCCCACCAGACAATCGAAACCTGCAGTTTTCTCCATCGACCGGCCTCCACTTGCGAGGCTCGGCCTTTATAAAGCCGGGTGATGAGAACGTGCTTGGGAAAACACGCGCCGACGCCTTTAGCCGTGCACGGCCTGGACATGCACGCCGACCACCCGGCCGCAGCAAGCAACCGATGACTTGTCCCAAGCGAGGTTCTCACGCCTCGGCGCCGCCTTCATCGCGGCGCGCTATAAGACTATACCGCCTTTGCCAGACTGCAAGCCGTGGCTGATCAACCAACCATAATGTCGGGGAAAATGCGGCATGGCAGTCACAAACCCGCAAGCAGCGTCCACATGAAAGCACCCTCGCGGGAGGCCATCGGCGGGGCGATGGGTTCATGATCTCGCTTGCGCGTATTCCGCTGATCCCGCCGTTCGGTAAATCTCAGTAGCGCAGGCTCTCCTTGGGAAGGCAGGGGTCGTTCTCCTCTCGCCTCCGCCAATATTGCGCGCAGCTGCGACTTCCCAACTCGGTCATCGATGCGAAGTCGGGATCATCCTCGCTCACAATGAGGAGCTTCAACCGGAGCAGAGGATTGACGCTGCCCGACGCGACGGTTCGATCTTCCAGATCACCATTCGCCCTGACAATTGCCCATCGCTCGCGTCCGTCCACGATCAGTCGACGCACACCGATCGGCGTATGCGGGCCTTCGGGCCCCGGCCGGAAGCTGAGGCTGGTAAGCAAGCTCCGACCGCGCGGTGGTATCTCTTCCCAATCGAGACGGTCTTTCGGCTGGGCCGCGAAGACCGGTTCGCCGCCGTCGCGTCCAAGAATAAAGGCATCGACCAGCGCTCGCTCGATCTCGCCGATCGTATTCTGTGACCAGCCATGTTTGCGCGCCGCACGGTCACGCGAGATAATCGTGCGCGCCTTTTCCTTCAATTCGGCCCGCAAGCGCGGATATATCCTAGGGGCCGCCATCAGGGATACCTGCATCGGCGCGAAGCAGCGCCAAACGCTCGTGGCATAGCGTTTCAACGATATCGCGAAGCTGCTTCACCGATGAAGCCACCGCATCCAAGTCCTCGGCGTCAATCACATAGCTCGCTGAATACCGCGCTTCGACATAGGCGCGCTTAAGCAATTCGAAGCGCCGCCTGTCCAATCGCGTCTCGCGTGGCCATGCGTCAATCAGGCGGGGCTCTTTGTCCTCCGCGAGTGAGCGCAGGAATTTGATGTTGTGCGAGCGCGGGAAGTAGAGCGTTTGCGCGAGAAGGAAGCAAATATAAGCGCGTTCCGTTGCTTGGTGAAGGGTGAACGCGCAATCCTTTATCTCTCCTTCGCGTCGATAGAATTCCGCACCCTTTATCGCGCTATCTATCTTCGCGATCCAATCCTCAAAATACCCAAAAGCCATTTGATAGGCGTCCATCGGCGCCAGCGGCTTCGGCGCTGCCAGAGCGTGGTTCGGCAGTTCATAGACCACTATGCCGTCGCGGACGATATCGACCCAGAAATACTCGCCGCGTTCGAGCGCCTGGTTCACCTCCTGCAGCGTGTGGACGATGATGTTGACCGGGCGGCCGATCGCCGGGTCATGCAGGATTTTGTCCTCGGCGATGTACCAATAGTCGGCAATGTCGGTCAGGCTGTCGTGATTGACGATGATCAGCAGATCGAAATCCGACTGATACCCGTTCTCCGGCTCATCGACCCAATCGTCGCGCGCATAGCTGCCGAACAGAATGATCTTGAGAATGCGCCCGTTGCGCTTCCACGGCTGCGTCGCCCCCGAAATCGCCTGTGAGAATTCAGCCATCAACGTCTCGCGGACGCGTGCGAGCTCGGCTTGCTGTACTTCGGGAAGGTGATCGAGATCGACGCGCATACTTGTCCTATCGGCGAATACTCCAAGCATATAGCTTAAGACTTCGCGGCTCAATGGATAGCTCCGCCCGGGCGTTGAGAAGTCGCTTGGAAACAACCGCCGACGCCCTTAGCGGAAGCCGCCTGGACACAGCGTCGGCCACCCGGGCAGAGCCAGGGCCAGTGTGGCGGTTTGTTTCGTAGAAGGGAAGCGCCAGCGATTCCAGTGAGAGCGAGCTGCAGATCAGTTGTGCAGGCGTCATGGTTGCCACTGTTGCAGAACACTTGTTTTGAGATGGCGGCGACCTGTTCCATGGTCATGGCGTCTCGCCCGCCCGGGCGGGCACCGCGCTCTATGCCACCTTGCTGACGCGGCGGCGCCACCGGGCCGGCCACGCCGTCCCGGCCGCAGGTGACGATCGCTGTCGTGTGCGAGGCCGCCCCAGTCTGTGGGCGGCATTCCTTCTTGGTTGTTCAGTCCCGGCATATGATGGGTTAGCCACGAGCTATTGATTACATTACACGCCTGACATTGACATATGTTCACAATATACACATATTCGCCATGTAAGGAGACAAGGCATCATGGCTGTCGCGTCTGTCGTCAAAGCAAAGGATCGTAAGGACCTTACCGGTCCTGCGCTGCGGACCTTCTTCCGCATCGCCGATGCCTGGGGGCTGAAGGAGCAGGAGCAGATGCGACTGCTTGGTCTCGACAGCCGGTCTACGCTGCAGGCCTGGAAACGTGGCGCTATTGCTGCCCTTTCAAAGGATGCGCTTGAGCGCATTTCCTACGTCATGGGCATCTACAAGGGGCTCCATATTCTCTTGCCCAAAACGGCGGACGAGTGGGTGCGAAAGCCCAACACGGCCCCGATCTTCGCTGGGCGTTCAGCGCTCGACCGGATGTCCTCGGGCAATGTCGCAGACCTCTATGTGGTACGCCAGTATATCGACGCGCAGCGCGGCTGATCGTGAACATTCCTGTCTCCGCCGTCCGTTGGCAACCCTGCTACCGGATCATCCCGAGCCGTTTTCCGCCGATCGGATTATTCGAGGCCGTCGCTGATCCGGCCGACCTTGAGGCGGTGTTCCGGATCGAGGCGATGACCAATGATCGTCTGCGCGAGGAGGTGGGAGAACTGACTTTGGTGCCGGTCGAGGACCGTGTGGCGGGGCCGGGCACCTCGCCGATCATGGCTGCCTTCACCCACCTCAATCCGGCAGGCGATCGTTTCACTGACGGCAGCTACGGCGTATTCTATGCCAGTTTGACCATCGAGACCGCGATCGCGGAAACCAGGCATCATCGCACGCGCTTTTTGGAAGCGACCCAAGAGCCGGCACAGGAGATCGACATGCGGGTCTATGCCGTCGACCTTGACGCCGATCTTCACGATATCCGCGCGATGCGCGACAGCTATCCCGCCTATTATCACCCTACAAGCTATGCTGTCTCCCAGGAACTGGGGCGAGCCTTGCGTGACGCCGGATCAGATGGCGTCGTTTATAGGAGCGTACGGGATGAAAGCGGGGAGTGCGCAGCCGTCTTCCGGCCTCGGCTCCTGTCGAATTGTCGGCAGGAACGTCATCTCTGCTATGTCTGGGATGGTCGCGTCATTTCCACCATCTATGAGAAGAAAAGCCTGGACTGAACAGGTCATGGCGTCTCGCCCGCCGGGCGGGCGACCGCGCTCTATGCCGCCTTGCTGACGCTGCGGCGCCACCGGGCCGGCGATGCCGTCACGGCCAGAGGTGACGATCGCTGACGCGTGCCGGGTCCGCATGCGGACCCGGTCTGTAGGCGGCGCGCGCAGGCTGCGCGCCGGCGCCACTTTTGGGCAGTCCCTCTGGGCGTGCCGGGTGGTCGGCGCTTCCTCCTAGGCCCGCCGCGGCCGGCGGCAAGCCTGGCGCTTGCGCTGGGCTGCTCCACTTCGTTTCGCCCCTGTGCCCGCCCCGTCGCGTGCCCGCGCCGGGGGCCTGGGCTTGGGTGCCGCCCGCCGCTTCGCGCGGGCCTTTCCGGTCGCTTCTGCCGCCCACCCGCCACGCCCGGCGGGAACTGCGGCGGGTTTTGGCCAGTGAAGGAGGCAGATCATGGGAGTTTCCCGCAAGCGCCGTGCAGGCGGCGAGGTCGGCAACAAGGATCGTCAGGAAGCAGCGCAGACGCGCGTCAACCTTTACGACGAGGTGACCGCGAAGATCATCGCACAGCTGGAAGCCGGTCGCTTCCCATGGGTTCAACCTTGGGATTCCAGCCGGTGCGGCGGACCGGGCCTTCCCGTTAATGCGCTCACCGCAAGGGCCTATTCGGGCATCAATGTGCTGCTGCTCTGGGGCGCTGCGATCAGTATGGGCTATCCCTCACAAAACTGGCTTACCTTTCGGCAGGCGCTGCAGGCAGGCGGGGCGGTGCGCAAGGGCGAGAGGGGCGTGACCGTAGTCTATGCCGACCGCTTCATTCCCGAAGCGGAGAAAGTGCGCGCCCATGAGAGCGGAGACGACGCCCGCGCGGTGCCGTTCCTGAAACGCTTTACCGTCTTCAATGTCGCGCAGTGCGAAGGCTTGCGCGAGGGGCTGGTCACGCAGAACGCACCTTTGCCCGAACGTGAAATCATCCCCCATGCCGAGGCCCTGATCGCGGCAACGGGTGCGGATTTCCGCATCGGCGGCGCGCAGGCCTATTATTCGCCCAGCGGCGATTATGTCGCGGTGCCGCCGCAACCCGCCTTTCGCGATCGGGTGAATTTCTACCGCACCGCCTTTCATGAACTCTCGCACTGGAGCGGGGCAGGGCACCGGCTCGGTCGCGACCTGTCCGGCCGGTTCGGCTCCAAAGCCTATGCGCGCGAGGAATTGTGCGCCGAGATTTCCGCTGCGTTCATCTGCGCTGCCTTGGGGATCGCGCCGACCGTGCGACACGCCGATTATGTCGGATCGTGGCTCGAAGTGCTGCGCGAAGACAATCGCGCGATCTTCCGCGCGGCGGGGCAGGCGAGCAAGGCGGCAGACTATATCCTTGGCCACGGCGAGGCGATGACTGGCGATGAGCTGGGGAGGCAGGCGGCATGATCTTGGCTTCCGACGATCTTCGCCGCCGCTTGCTGGCACAGGGCGAGGCGCGCGGTGCGCAACAGGTGCCGCTGCTCAAACTCTTCAATCCAGTGGGCGCGGCCAGGTGGCTGGCCTCGGAACTCGATGCCGATGGCGACACGCTGTTCGGGCTTGCCGACCTCGGTTTCGGATGCCCGGAACTCGGTTCGTTCAGTCTCGCCGAGATCGAAGCCTTGCGGCTTCCCTATGGGTGCCAGATCGAGCGTGACCTCACCTTTTCCACCCGCTTCCCGCTCGTTGTCTATGCCGAAGCCGCAAGGCTGAAAGGCCGCATCGTCGAGCGCGAACGCTGGCTGTCCGAGGCCGCCATTTCGCTTGGCCTCGACCCCACGCAATTCCGGGCAAACCCGCACGGATGAGTCGCGCCGCTCTTGAAGGCGCTTATCCCGGCTGCCCCCGCGAGCCCTTGCAAGACGCAGCGGATGCAGCCGGTCCACCCCCAATAAAAGGAGTGAATTCTCATGCAACTGGCAAATATCGATCTTGGCAAGCTGTTCGTCAGCAAGACCAATATGCGGCACGGGACAAAGCCGCCCGACGTGTCCGACATTCTCGCCACGGTGAAGGCGCGCGGCGTTATCGTGCCCCTGATCGTGCGCGCGGGCGAAGACGAGGGCAGGCCCGGCATGTTCGCCATTATCGCCGGAGCGCGGCGCTTCCATGCCGCGACACTTGCAGCCAAGGAAAGCGGGGAGGCCGACGCGCTCCCATGCGCGATCATGGAAGCAGGCGACGATGCCGCCGCGCTCGAAGCCTCGCTGATCGAGAATATTGCCCGTCTTGATCCCGACGAGGTGGCGCAATGGGAAAGCTTTACCTGGTTGATCCAGAAAGAAGAGCGCAGCGTCGAACAGATCGCCCAGACCTTCGGGCTGACCGATCTTCATGTCCGCCGCGTTCTGGCGCTCGGCAATCTGCTGCCCCGCATCCGCACTCTCTATCGCGAAGGCGAGATCAACGCCGCCAGCATTCGCCATCTGACGCTCGCCACCAAGGCGCAGCAGAAGGCATGGCTGGCGCTGTTCGACAGTGAGGACGATTATTGCCCGACCGGGCACCAGCTCAAGTCATGGCTGTTTGGCGGCGTGTCGATTCCCACGAAACACGCCCTGTTTCCGCTCGAAACCTACAAGGGGCGGATCATTGCCGACCTCTTCGGGGAGGATGGTATATTCGCCGACAGCGACCAGTTCTGGCGCGCGCAGAATGCCGCCATCGCAGCGAAGCGCGGCGCCTTTCTGGCCGAGGGCTGGGGCGAGGTTGAGGTGATGGAGCCGGGGCAATATTTCCATTCATGGGAATATGAGCGCACGCCCAGAGACAAGGGCGGCAAGGTCTTCATCAGCATTAGCCATCAGGGCGAAGTCGAATGCCATGAAGGCTGGCTGTCGGGCCGGGACGCGAAGAAAGCCCGCGCGCTCGAAGCGCGTTGCGGAGCGACCGAAGCCGACCGGCAGGCGGCGCGCGACCAGCGCAGCGAGACGACCGGTCCCTTGCAGACCTATATCGATCTGCACCGCCACGCCGCCGCGCGGGCCATGCTGACCGATCACCCCGCCATCGCGCTTCGGCTGATGGTCGCCCATGTCATTGCCGGTTCGCCGCTCTGGAATGTGCGGGTGGAGGATCAGCATGTCCGCAATGAAGCCATTGCGACAAGCGTCGAAACCAGCGCTGCGGAAACGCTGTTCGACGAGAAACGCCGCATGGTTCTGGCTCTGCTGGATTTACCGCCCGACGCGCCCAATGTAACCGGAAGCGGCGACGATCTCGCAGCAATCTTCTCGCGGCTCATCAGCCTTGGCGATCATGACGTGATGGCGATCCTCGCCGTGGTTATGGGCGAGACGATGCAGGCGGGCAGCGCCATCGTCGAAGCGGTCGGCAGCTATCTGAAGGTGGATATGGCGCGCTTCTGGACGCCGGACGACGCACTGTTCGATCTCATCCGCGACCGGCAGGTGGCCAACGCGCTGCTGCGCGAAGTGGCGGGCAAGGGAATCGCGGACGGCAATGTCGCGGAAAAGGTGAAGACGCAAAAGGCGATCATCCGTGATTGCCTGCACGGTGCCAATGGCCGTCAACCGGTTGAGGGCTGGGTGCCCAAATGGCTGCGTTTCCCGGCCAGCAGCTATACGGTCAGGCCATTTGCGACACTGGCGAAATGGAAGCAGGTCGAGCCGCTCATCAAAGGCCTGCCAGTGCCGATGCCGCAGATCGATCCTTACGCCATTGCAGCGGAATAACCTGGCAAGGGGGCAGCGCATCGCTGCCCCCGGCTTCGTTGCTGCGACCGCTAGAAAAATTGCCGCCCGCGCATCCTTCGGATTTCGCGCGGGCGGCATGTGTTTTGTCCGGCAGGGCTTTGCCCTATCGCCAGGGCACGGGGAGAGCCTATGCCGAAAAGTGAAGAATTCCGCATCGAACTGGAGCGTCAGATTGCGAGGGCAGAAGCGCGCGGCCTTGCTTTTCTCGAAGTGATTTCCGGCGAACTGCATCGCAATGTCGGTGGCTATCCCGGCCCCGATCACCGCATGCCGGCTTACTGTTCGGTTATGCGCGCAGCGACGCGCGGCGGCGATCAGATCGTCCATACGCCGCCATCGGGGCAGGGCGCGACCCTGCGAATTCGCTACCAGCTTCCGCGCTAGGCGGTTAGCCCGCACGGCCCTGTTCGCCGCTGCCACTTGACGACCATCCCGGCGCTGCAGGTGCTTCCCGGCGTGGCATTGTCTGGGTGCCGGATGGGGTGGAAACCGAGTATTCGCGATCCATACGCACAGGTTTCAGGCTCATGTTCGGGAACAACCGGCGCGATTCAGGCACTGCCCCGCATCCTGATAGGGCCGGAAGCGGCCCCGGCTGCCTCGTCGACCTATGGGCGTGGGCCAAGGCCGCGCAACCAGCCTGGCCGGCCTATTTTCCCCGCCGCGTAAACGCGGCTCCTCGCGCCCGCTTCGCTCCAAAATAGCCCGGCCAGCCCGGTCCTTCGCTGCGCTGCGGCCCTTTGGGTGCGGCCCTTCTCCCGCGCCCATCACGGTCCCGGTATCGCCGGGGATCGGCTCCGGCGAACAGATGAAGGAGCATTCCATGTCCACTCTCGGTATCGTTTCCCGCAACCCCGAAACCAACGAAATGCGTGGGTCAATCGCGCTGCTCGGACGCCGCAATCCGGTCGGCATCGAGATCGTCCCCAACCCCGCCAAGGCGCATGAACGCCAGCCCGACTTCCGCATCTTCAGCGGCGCGAACGAGCTGGGCGCGGGCTGGGTCAAGACCTCGCGCGAGACCGGCAAGCCCTATATCTCGCTGCGCATCTTCCATCCGCAGATCGCACAATGGCCGATCTACGCCAATCTCGGCCGCGCTGCCGGTCAGGACGATGACGACGTGCTGGCGGTGATCGTCAACGAAGCCGCCTGATCGCCTCGCGAGGCTCCGCGTCCCCATCGGCGCGGGGCCTTCGCTGTCCGGCGAGGGGGTCGAAAAGCGATGCACGCGGAATCGACCCTGCCGGGCGCTGCGACGCGCCCGCATTTTCCTGCCTCATCGTGGGCGGTCCCGATCCGTCCGCCTGGGTCAGGAAAGGATCGCTTATATGGATGACGACGTTTTCGACCGGGCCAGAAAGGCCCGCAAGGGCAGCCCGTTTCTGAACGCCAAGCAGGCCGCGCATTATCTCGGCATGCAGGCCAAGACGCTGGCCAATATGCGCTGGCGGGGCGAGGGGCCGCGCTACCGGCGGCATGGCGGGCGCGTCAATTATCATATCGACGACCTCGACGACTGGTCGCGCCGCACCCTCGCTGGTCTGCATTCCGCGAACTCCGGAAAGGAGGCGGGCGATGCGTAAGCCGCGTGCATCTCGCCTGCCGCGCCCCGCGCCTGCGCCCTTGCTCGAATGGGACCCGCCGCTCGCGCGCCAACTGCGCGCCCGGCGCCGTCCGGCGCTGGCAGCGAGCATGGTCGGCCTTGCCCTTCTGGGGCTTGCGGCCGTGCTCGATTTTGCCGTCCGCCCCGCGCCGCGTCTGGTCTGGAACGCTTCGGCGAGCGCTCCGGTCGGGCTCTGGCGCATCGATCCCCATGCGCGGCTTCACACCGGCGACATGGTGCTGGCAAGGACACCGCGCAACGTCCGGGCACTGGCCGCGAAGCGTCGCTACCTGCCTGCCAACGTGCCCCTGCTCAAGCGCATCGCGGCCGAAAGCGGCGATGACGTCTGTGCGTTGGGGCGCAATATTTTCATCAACGGCTTATGGGTCGCCGCTCGCCGCAGCGCAGACACACGGGGCCGTCCGCTCCCATGGTGGAATGGTTGCGAGCGGCTCCATGGTGGCCGGGTTCTGCTGCTCATGGATGCGCCGGATTCCTTCGACGGGCGCTATTTCGGGCCGGTCGAAGAGGATGCGCTGATCGGAAAGGCGACGCCGCTATGGCTGCGATGATCCGCCTCGCCGCGCCGCTTATGGCGGTCCTCGTCATGCCGTGCGGCAGCCTGGCGCAAACGCCTGAGCCGGTTCTGGAAATCACTCCGGCAGTGGAGCGCTGGCGGCCGATCATTGCCGAAGCCTCGCAGCGTTTTGCCATACCGCAAGCCTGGATTGCCGCCGTCATGCAGGCGGAAAGTGCCGGACTGACGCATTGGAAGGGCCGCCTGATCACCAGTCCTGCAGGCGCGATGGGGCTGATGCAGCTTATGCCCGGCACCTGGGACGCGATGCGCCGCCGCCATGGTCTTGGCACCGACCCTTACGATACACGCGACAATATCATGGCTGGAACCGCCTATCTTCGCGCGATGTATGACCGCTTCGGCTATCCCGGCCTGTTCGCGGCCTATAATGCAGGCCCCGGCCGTTATGCAGAGTATTTGCGCTCGCGAACGCCGCTTCCGGGCGAAACGCGGGCCTATATTGCGCAGCTTGCAAGGACACCCGCAACGCCGGAAATGCCGCCTGCCATGCTGTCGGGAACGCGGCTGTTTTTCGCTCTGGAAGGAGCGGAAAAGACGATTGAATCTTCGCCAGAGCCGCCCGGTTCGGAACCGGCCAACCTGATTTTCGTGCCTCTGAACATGTCTTCGGAGCACCGGAAATGAGCGTGTGGCCATGCGGAGAGGGAGTGATATCCGCTCGAGCCTGCCCAGTATCCGGCAGGGAGCAGACCGCCTCAAGGACGACGGTTCCCCCAATTTTGCTGATGCAAAATCGGCTCCCCCATCGCCGCTCGCGCGGCCGCTTCGCGGTCCCTGACCCGGTCTGCTCCCTGCCGGAATCCGCCCCTGTCTTTACGAGATCAGGAGGCGATCATGGAACTTCAGCAGCATATCGAAGAGCTTCGGGCCGAACTTGCGTGGAACGACGATCCCGCGGAGATCGCGCAGATCGAGGCCGAGCAGGAGGCCGCCCTGAGGGAGCTGGAGCAGCATCTGAAAGGCCTCTGATCGGGGCCGGGGAACGGCCCGGTTCGGCGTCGTTCCCGTCTCGGTCGATGGTTGGCTGTGGTGACGGGGAAGGGTGGAGGAGCGCGAGGTCAGGGGGAGGGGGCGTAAGGCAAGATGAAAGAAATGGCGCCATGCCCTGCGGCCTTCTCGCCATAACTCCTTGTCTGCACATCCTTTTTGCGGTGCTCGGCGATGGCGCTATCCGGCAAGCCATAGCGCCATGTGTCGCTAAAACCTTTGGATTACTGCGCTTTTATATGGCGCCATCCGGGCTGATCGCGGATTGCTGCCATGTCGCATGACGACGAGATCGAACCGCGTCTTGGCAAGCCGCGCAGCACGCCGATCCGGCGCGGCCGCAGCTATATGAGTCAGGTGCTCAAGGCCGCCAATCTGGCAGGCGGAATCAAGGTTGCCGGTGGACCGCGAGGGGCCTTCCACGGCAATCGCTCCGGGGTCGGTGTCGGCGTGGGCCGGGTGCTCGCCTCGCGCGATCGGTTCGCGGCCTTCCGTCAGCGCCGCGTGATGGTCAAATCGCGCATCGTCCGGCTCGACCGGGCGAGGGGGATGGACGCTGCCCGTGCGCATCTGCGCTATATCCAGCGCGACGGGGTTACCCGCGAGGGCGCGCCCGGGCAGCTCTATTCCGCCGAGCAGGACAAGGCCGACGGCAGGAACTTCCTCGACCGGCAGACCGGTGACCGCCATCAGTTCCGCTTCATCGTGTCTCCTGAGGACGGTCAGAATTATGACGATCTGCGTGCCCTTACGCGCCGCCTGATGGCGCAGATGGAACAGGACCTCGGCACCAGCCTCGATTGGGTCGCGGTCGATCATTTCAACACCGGTCATCCCCACACCCATGTCATCGTGCGCGGCAAGGACGAGCGTGGCCGTGATCTGGTCATCGCCCGCGAATATCTGACGGTCGGTATGCGTGAGCGCGCCGCGGAACTTGTCTCGCTCGATCTCGGCCCGCGAAGCGATCGCGAAATCGCCGACCGGCTGCAGAAAGAAGTCGGACAGGAACGGCTGACAGGCATCGATCGCCGTTTGCTGAGCGGCATGGACCCGGACCGCGTAGTGGAGGCAAACGACCGCGATCCTTTCCAGCAGGGCTTGCGGGCGGGAAGGCTGCAGACGCTTGGCCGGCTTGGGCTGGCCGAGGAAATCGCACCGGGCAGCTGGCGGCTCGCCGACGGGATGGATGAGACATTGCGACGCATGGGCGAGCGCGGTGACATTATCCGCACGATGCAGCGCGCTTTTACCGAGCATGGACTGGAACGCGCGGCGGCCGACTATGCCATTGCTGATCCGGTTTCCATGACGCCGATTGTCGGACGGGTGGTCGAACGCGGTCTGTCCGACGAGATGAACGACCGTCACTATCTGATCGTCGATGCGAGCGATGGACGCAGCCGTTATGTCGATATCGGGAAGGGAGAAGCCACAGAGGCAATCCCTGCTGGTGCGGTGGTGAGGATTGAGGCCAGATCGACAGCCGCCCGCATGGTGGATCGCACTGTCGCCGAAATCGCTGCGGCCCATGGCGGGCGCTACTCGGTCGACATCCATTTACGGCATGATCCCCATGCCTCGCAGAGCTTCGCCGAAACCCATGTTCGGCGTCTGGAAGCCATGCGCAAGGCAATGGGGGATCTGGAGCGTGAGGCCGATGGTACATGGATCATCGCTGCCGATCATCTCGAACGGGCAGCGGCCTTCGAGGCGCAGCGGGCGAAGGCAGCACCCGTCATCGTCAACACCCTTTCATCATTGCCGCTCTACCAACAGATAGGCAGCGACGGTGCGACCTGGCTCGACCGGCAACTGGTCGGCGGCGAAACCTATCCATTGCGCGATGCCGGCTTTGGGCGAGATGTGCGCGAGGCGCTGGATCGCCGGCGGCAATGGCTGATTGCGGAAGGCCTGGCGCAGGAAGAGCAGGGGCGCATCCTGTTCCGGGCGAGTCTGTTGGAGACGCTTCGCCGGCGGGAATTGAACCGTGTGGCAGGCCAACTCTCCGATGAGCTCGGATTGCGTTATACGGAGACCAGATCGGGAGAGCGGATCGAGGGCGTCTATCAGCGGCCCATCGAGCTTGCATCGGGGCGCTTCGCGCTGATTGAAAAGTCGCGCGAGTTTACGCTCGTGCCCTGGCGTCCCGTCCTCAATCGCCATGTCGGCAAACAGGTCACCGGGATCATGCGAGGGGACGGCATCAATTGGACGATTGGACGTCAGCGGGGAGGGCCGTCGATTTAGTGAAGGGAATGGAAGACATTGGGACTTTCCTGCCTTCCTAGCAACATGTCGAACGAGGGATCTTGTCAGGAGCCGACATTTAGCGTTTGCCCGACCAGTCTTTAGAGGCCCCCTCTCGACCATTGGACTTGCGATCGGAACCTGAAATGAGTCCTACTTCTTCCTATCCCGCAACCACGGATGTCTCGATCCGCAATCAAACTGGCGAGGTCGTACTCTTCTCTTGGTCGGACTTCGTCGAGACGATCTGCGAAGGGCGGGCTTGCTTCATCTGCGGACGAACGCGCGCGGAAGCGGCGTTCAACGACGAGCATATCGTCCCGAACTGGGTGCTGCACGCCTTCGACCTGCACAAGCTGAAGATCACGCTGCCCAACGGCACGCCAACGCTTTATGGAAACTACACCATCCCGTGTTGCGAGCGATGCAATTCGGAGATGTCGCGCGCCCTCGAAAGTGACATGTCTGCTCTGGTGAAGGCCGGTCCAGGGGCGATACAGGATCACGTGGCCGCGCACGGGGGCCTCCTGCCGTACACGTGGATGGCGCTCATTTTCCTCAAGCTCCACTTGAACGATCGGCGGATGAGGATGCATCTCGACCGCCGCAAGGGAGACGCCACGATCTCGGCAGACTACGTCTGGGAGCACATGCACCACGTCCATGCGGTGGCGCGGGCCTTTCACATCGATGCCGATGTCGAGCTCAATGCAATGGGATCCATGTTCGTGTTCCCCGTCGATGGCGGCGACTGCGACTTTGATCTTCACACCTTCACCGAGGCGCAGACTCTCTATCTCCAGCTAGGCCAAACCGGAATGATCGCGGTGTTCGACGATTCACACGCAGCGACCAATCGCGTGCGATGGGTGATCGAACGAATTATGGGCGCTGTGAGCCCCGTGCAGGCGCGCGAACTCGCCGTCCACTTCGCTATGGCGAATCTCGACCTCGAGAATCGTCCTCGCTTCTGGACGCATGTGTCGGCCGACCGAAATCACGTGACGATCGGCGGAACGACGGATGCCGCAGCCATCTTCCGGAGATATGATCGCGGGCTGTTCGGCCATCTCATGGAGGGCGCGTTCCGAACGCCCCCGCCGATCCTGGGCAAGACGACCGAGGAGGTGATGGCGGGACTGGCGGCGGGCGAGATCAGCTTTCTGTTCGACGCCGACGGCGAGTTCCTGCACGACCATCTCCAGATGTCAAAGCCGGACGAGACCAACTGAACCGGCTCATCTCCGGCTACGGCTTCCAGTGTCCGCCCAGGCGCTGCTCCGCCTCGGCATCCAACACTAGGAAGGACTGAAAGAGCGGCGGCGGTGCCGTGGGGCGGATGGCGCGCCAGTCCGTGGTCTCATCGAAGGCCCATCCTTGATCCGGCGGGCTCTCGGGCGCGAGGAAGTGAGTGTAGACGTATTCTAGCGGTCGCTCTCCAGGGTCAAAATCGGCCATGGAGGCGCCGATGCGATCGTATCGCAACGCCTCGACGCTGTCCCCCTCGACCGCTTCGAACCCCACATGGATCACACCGGGACGGTCCAGAGGAAGCTGACCGAGGCCATCCGCGACCTTGCGCAGAACGTCGCGTGCCCGCCCCGAGATCGAGGCGGGCGCGAGCGGCGTCCACTCCAGTATCGTCGCGTAGTCGCATTCTGCAATGTAGCGCGGATTGTCCGCGAACTGGATCCGGAGGGAGCTGATCATGCTTTGGTGACGCTTGTAGCGACCGGTAAGAAGCTCGGCGAGCCGTGTACTGCCATTGAGTATCATGCTGTTCTCGAGCTCCTTCTGGAGCGAGCCGAGATCCAGACGCTCAATCCTGCCTCGACCGTGTTCGTCCTCCCATTCGAAGTCCTCGCAGGAAGACAGCTGCCAGGCCTTAGTCCTTTGGGTCAGATAGTTGTCCGGCAAATTCGCGACCGCAACCCGGAATTCGACCTGAGCAAAGGTGCTGCACATGATGCTGGCTAGGTGGGCAGCCGACGGCCCCCAGAGCGCGCGGACGCGCGCGCGCTCACGCTCGCCAAATTCACTCACCTCCATGCGCTTGCATTCGACTGCGTAGTCGCGGCCATGCAGCTTCACGTCCATGTCGTGAGTGCGCGGACCTCCTCGCTGCTCTGGGACAAACTCGACCGTCCCGCCAGCACGCCCATAGGCGGCAGCCACGAGCAGTTCAAAGAATGGTCCGTTCGGCTGCGCCCTTTCGGCACCAACCATCCTTTCAATCCGATCGGCGATCCCGCCGACTTCCTTTAACAGGTCGACGTTGCGTCCGATGGATGCGAACACCGGCACCACACGAGAGCCGAAAACGGGATCATAGTTCCAGACATGATCGATCGAAGCCTCAGCGAGGAATAGGTGATAGGCGAAGCTGTCCTTCTCATCGAAAAAGCGGCCAGCGGTCCCTGTTTCGGCTCCGTTGATGATGAGTTGATAGACTCGCTGGGCGGCCGCGAGACGCCTGCGACGCCATTCGGCCGGTTCGATGAAGCTACGCAGCCACTCCACCGCGCGACGGACATCGGGATTGTCCTGCCAATACTCAGGCCGCTCACCTTCAAAGTCGAAGAAGTCCTCAGGTATCTCAAAATTCCGCTGCTTGCCTCCCGAGCCTCGTCCTGCAGCGCTCACCGATAGTCCCTCGGATCAATCTGATCGACATGCCGCTGCAGGTCAGGAGACATGGCGACGAGTGCGGCTGCTTCATATTCACTGACGATATCTTGCGCATCCGTCATACCGAACTTCCTGAACTACTTGGACGTCCTGCCCTGATGCTTCCCACGATAATGGATTGGACTACGAGCGGCCATAGCGTTCGACATGCGTCGCCTATCGGCAGCTTATGTCTGAAGCGGACGGTCATGGCGCTGCCGTGAACGGCAATATCTGGTCGGCAGCCGCCGACAATGGCGGCATTCGGCGGCTTGAAACGGTTCCTCTAAACCTTCCTGTCATTCATAAAGTAACCGGGGCGGACAGATAGAGCGGATTGCCCGACTAGGCCGCCAATTTACCCGAGAGTTATTCCTAATTTCTCGACCGCAAGCTGCTTTCCGTAGGCTTTGGCGAGCTCCCAGACAAACGTGATGCTATTATTTCCGACTTTCGCCGCGCCCGCCTTGGCTTGTTTCCAAACTTTTCCGTCCCGTATCGAGCCGAGAAACTCCTGACCGGCCCAAGTGAGGGTTTTGATGCGCCAGACACCGCCATTCAAGCGATTGACCTCAATGAAACCGGCATCTGCCAGCAGCTCTAGATGATATTCTAGGCGAGCAGACTCGGCGGCAGGTATCCCTTCGCCCGGATCGAGACCGAGGGCTTCGACATCGACGTCGCTGATTGTCTCGAACACGCGCTTTCCATCTTCGATCTCCAGCAGCAGGCTGCGGATGAGGTCCATGTCGCGAACGAATGGGGCGCCCATAGTTTTGTCCTTTCCAGTTGAAATGGATTTCTTCGTCCGTGCGCGTGTCGGCGCTGTTGCAGTATAGGCCGCGCCGCAGACACCTCAGTTTCCCAGCCAGCCGCCTATAGGCGATCGGGTAAACCTCGGGGTTAATGTCGGCGACGGCCCCTATTCCTGCCAGACGTCCCGAAACCCAGGAATCCTCCGCATGCGTTCCGGCCAGCGCTCAAACGCCTCACGCATCAGCTCGCTGAGATTCAATCGTTCCCATGACGCCTCAAATGTCACTGTTGTGACTGCTACTCTCGGCTCTGTGCCCAGCAACATGGGGCCGAGCGAAGCAACTTCCGTGGGAGATGACTCCTGGTGAAAATGCGCGATCAGTCCGTCTAGGTAGAAACGAAAAATGGGAATGGTTTTCCCGTGAGGCTGTCGCACATCGGCGATCTTGCGTTGTGCGATGGGAGCCATGTTATGGATCGCGCCGATCGTGGAAAGTTGTGTCAAACTTGCCGGGAAGAAATGCGCTGGCTCAGAATTTCCCTCTAGGATCATGCGCCGGAGCCGCCGCATGTTCGACGCGCTGATCCGGACTTCCGCGAACTCGTGCATGGTGCTGGCGGCTGCACGCCAAAGAACGCTGAGAAGAAAGAGCCTCAGGCGTCCGGTGTCTAACCCTTCGATTATGCGCACGCCGTGAGAAGAGTCGGGCAGCGGATGATGGTCAGCACTATCAAGAGAGGCGCCTCCACCCCATGATTTCCAGATAAGCTTGTGCTTGCGGAGCTCCTCGATCGCCCATGTGTCGAGGTCGGTTAGGATCTTCTCGCCCTTGGCGGTAACGAGTTCCGGGTCGTACCAGCTATCCCAGCGCTTTTTGGGGGCATAGTCGCGCCCAGACTGCGCAAACGGCAGGCCCTTGGTCGCCGGATAGGTCAAAGCCTTGGGGATAATGTGGGCTTTTACAAACGGCCCTTCATCGCCAGTGAGTTTGCACTTGCCCAAATTTCTTCCCTAATTGCTGCACCTAACGCCGACATAGCGGTCGTTCACAGGGGGGCAACGGCACACCTGATTCCTGCCGTACATTCATGGCCGGGAAATGGCCCGAACGAGGCCAATAGCGCGGGCTCAACCCTTTCTTCAGCGAGAGCCCTTCAGACCCTCGGCCTCGGGTGCTGCTAGACGGTAACCCACTCCAGGTTCGTTGATCAGGAGCCGAGGGCTGCTTGGATCGAGCTCCATCTTGCGGCGCAGAGAACGAACCGCGACGCGCAGATAGTCGAGGTCCCGCCGATGGGCGGGGCCCCAGACAGTCTCGAGCAAGGATTCATGCGTGACGACGCGCCCGGGTCGATCGGCGAGTGCCCAGAGAAGGTTGAACTCGCGCGGGGTAAGCTCGATGTGCTCGCCGCGCAGCACAACCCGGTGTGATTCCCGGTCGATCATGCCTTCATCAAATTCGCGCGTGTGAGCAGTGGCGAGTGGGCCGGCCTTGCGCCGCAGCGCCGAGCGGACGCGGGCGAGGAGTTCCTCGCTGTCGAAAGGTTTCGTCACGAAGTCGTCCGCTCCCAGATCGAGAGCGGCGACCTTCTCATCGGTCGCATCGCGCGCGGTCAGCACGATCACCGAAAGCCCTAACCCGGCCAGTTGGGGGACGATTTCGAGGCCGTCGCGATCGGGCAATCCGAGATCGAGCAACGCTACCAGAGGGGGCGGCTCGACGGCTGCGAGACGCAGTCCCTCCCCCGCGTTTGCCGCTTCTGCATGGGTGATCCCGCTACGATCGAGCGCGCTGACGAGAAGCCGGCGAATGGCCGGCTCGTCGTCGACGATCAGGACCTCCTTACGCATTCTCGCTTCGACCTTTCCCCGGTGCGGTGCCGCCCGCCGGCAGCGCGACGGCAAAGGTGGCCCCGCCGCCTTCCCGGTTGGCGGCGGAGATAGCGCCGCCAATCGCCTCGGTGAAGTTCTTGGCGATCCACAGGCCCAGACCGGAGCCGCCCACCCGGTCGCCGCCCTCGAGCCGGTGGAACCGGTCGAACAGCGCTTCCCGCTCTGCCGGAAGACCGGGGCCGCGGTCGAGCACCCGGCATGTCGCGGTGGCTTCGTTGCATTCGAGTTCGACGGTCACCTTGCTGTCCGGCGGCGAGAACTTGAGCGCGTTGTCGATCAGGTTGATCAGGACGTGCCGCAGCAGCACCGGGTCGGTCCTGACCAGCTGGCAATCGGCATCGATGGCTGTCTTCACCCGCGCGCCCGGGCAATCCTGCCGCAGATCGCGAAGCACCGCGTTGATCACATCGGTCAGATCGACGCTCTCCCACCGGGGCTCGATCGTGCCGTGTTCGATCCGCGAGGCTTCCAGCAGGTCGTTGAGGAAGCGCTGGAGGCGGCGGGACTCGCTGCGGGCGATCCGGACTTCCTCCGCGAAGGCACCTTCTGCCGGAACGGCCTCGGCCGCCGCGATGATCGCCGTGAGCGGCGTCCGAAGATCGTGCGCGATGCTGCCGAGCAGCGCCCCTCTCAGTCGGTCGCGCTCGCGCAAGGTATCGACCTGGCGCGCCTCGGCCTCGAGCACCAGCCGCTCATGTGCCAGCGCGGTCTGGTCGACGAGCGAGGCGAGAAGGGTGGCATCGTCGGGCCGGATCACGCGCTGCTGCGAGGCACGGGCGATGCCCAGCGCGCCCATCGTGCCGAGCGCGGTCTTGAGCGGATGAAACTGCCAGTCCGAGGCGTTGAGCGTGCCGGTGTCGCGACCGGTCGACTCTCCCTTCTCGAGCGCCCAGCGCGCGGCCGCCTCGTCCACCATGTCGAGCCGGGTATGGTTCGGATTGCCGCGCACGTTCACGCAATCACCCTCGAGTGCGACGATGATCGCCTCCACGTCGAGCAGACTGCCGATCTCGCGGCACGCCACTCGCGCCGTCTCCTCGTGGTCCGACAGTCCCCCCATAAGCCCCGCAAAACGGGCCAGGGCCGCGTTGAGCCGGGCGACGCCTGCACTCGTTTGTGCCTGGCGGCGCACGCGCCCGGCCAAGGCGCCGATCACACTCGCCACGACTGCCAGGACCATGAAGGTGACCACGTCCGCGGTGCTGTAGATGTCGAGCGTGTGGTACGGCTCGGTGAAGAAGAAGTTGTAGGCCAGCGCAGCCCAGATGGCCGACCAGATCGCCCCGCTCATGCGCAGCAGCGTGGCCGAGGCGATCACCGGCAACAGCAGCAGCAAGTCGACGGCGCTGGGCGATATCCACCCGCCAAGCGCCTGGATCAGCGCGACGGTGGCGCCGACGAGGATCAGCGCCAGCCCGGGGTCGCGGTAGGGATGCGGATCCAGCACCCGTTCCGGCTTTTCGTCGGCTTCGTCCAGCGGCACCACGTGAACCGCCACGCCGCGCGCCTTGCGGATCACGTCCTGCGCGATCGAGCCGTGGCGCCACTCGAACCACCGGCTGCGACGGCTCTTGCCGATCACGATCTGGCTCGCGCCGAGCTCCTCGGCCTGGTCCACCAGCGCCTGTCCCACGTCGGTCGCCGCGACGGTCATCAGCGATGCGCCGAGCGAGGACGCGAGCGCGAGATTGTCCGCGAGCTGTTCTCGCTGGCCGCCCCGTATTCCGCGCGCGCTGCCGCTCTCAACCACGACCGCCGTCCATGGGGCATGGACCATATCGGCGATGCGCTTGGCCTGGCGCACCACGCGCGCCCCGCCTTTGCCGGGGCTGACGGCAACCATGAGCCGGTCTCCGGCCGCGAGCGAGGTCTTCTCGCCGCCGATTTCGAGCCGGTCGGCGAGGCGGCGGTCAACGCTGCGCGCCGCAAAGCGCAATGCCATTTCGCGTAGGGCCGCGAGCTTGGTGGGGGTGAAGAAGTTCGCCAGCGCGCGGCCCGCCGTGTCGGGCAGGTAGACCTTCCCCGCCTCCAGCCGCTCGATCAGCGCTTCGGGCGGCAGGTCGACGACGATCAGCTCGGCCTTGTCGAGGATGCTGTCGGGCACCGTTTCGCGCACGCGTATGTGCGTGAACCCCGCAACGACGTCGTTGAGGCTCTCGATGTGCTGGATGTTGATCGTGGTGGCAACATCTATGCCGGCGACGAGCAATTCGGCGACGTCTTGCCAGCGCTTGGGATGGCGGCTGCCGGGGACGTTGGTATGCGCCAGTTCGTCGACCAGGATCAGTTGGGGGCGCCGCTCCAGCGCCGCATCGATGTCGAACTCCTCGAGACGATGCCCCTCGTATTCGACTGCATGGCGCGGCAGGACTTCGAGCGGCTCCAGCAGCGCGGCGGTTTCGCTGCGTCCGTGCGTCTCCGCAACGCCGACCACGACGTCCAGACCGTCCGCCAGCCGCCGCGCCGCGTCCTGCAGCATGCGATAGGTCTTGCCGACTCCGGGCGCAGCGCCGAGATAGACAGTCAGCCGACCGCGCTCCTCGCTTTGCGCCAGCTTGAGGAAGCGCTCCGCATCGCGATCGGGCTGACCATGGTTCATTGCACCCGTTCCTACTGGGCGAGGCGGTCGAGCGCCAGATTGAGCTGCAGCACGTTGACGATCGGCTCCGGCGCGAAGATCGATCCTGGCGCGAAAGCCGCATCCTGCACCAGATCCCGAACCCGCCCGACTGGCAGCCCTCGCGCTTCGGCAACGCGTTCGGCCTGGTAGAGCGCACCGGCGAGCGAGATGTGCGGATCGAGGCCGCCGCCCGACGCGGCCACCAGATCGGCCGGGATCGGATTGTCGGGCGTCGCGCCGTAGCGGGCGACGGTTTCAGCGGCGCGCGCGGCAAGGTCCTGGCTGGTGGGGGACAGGTTGCTCCCCGCCGCGCCCATTCCGTCGTAATCCGCCGCCGAGGGCCGCGGCCAGAAGTAGCCGGCCGAGGTGAAGTCCTGCGCCACGAGTTCGCTGCCCACGGCCCGGCCGTCCACCTCGATGATCGAGGCGTTGGCCCGGTATGGGGCGAACGTCTGCGCCAGGCCGTAGACGAGCGCCGCGTAGCCGACCACGCAGACCAGCATGGTCACGAGCCAGAGGCGGAGCGAAGGGAGAAGGTAGGTCATCGTGTCGGTTCCTTGTCTCGTGGCCATGTCAGCGCATCAGCGTCAGGTGTTCGGCTACGGGTCCGAGCGCGGCGGCGGGGAAGAAAGTCAGCGCGCCGAAGATGAGGATGGTGATGAAGAGCATGACGCCGAAGGTGCCGCCTTCCACGCTCAGCGTGCCCGCGCTTTCGGCACTGCGGCGCTTGGCCATCAGCGAGCCGACGATGGCGAGCGGGACGATGATCGGCAGGTAGCGGCCGATCAGCATGACCAGGCCGGTGGCGATGTTCCACGGCACGGTGTTGTCGCCCAATCCTTCGAAACCGGAGCCGTTGTTGGCGGCGGCCGAGCTGAACTCGTAGAGGATCTCCGAAAATCCGTGGGCCCCGGCATTGTTGAGCGTGCCTGCGCCCCAGGCGGTCGCCGCAAACAGCGCCGTGCCGCCGAGGATCAGCACCGGATGGCTGATCAGCGCCAGCACCGCGAGGCGCATCTCGCGCCCCTCCACCCTATGGCCGAGGTATTCCGGCGTGCGGCCCACCATCATGCCGGCCACGAACACGGCGACCATGATGTAGAGGAACATGTTGATCATGCCCACGCCCACGCCGCCGAACGTCTCGTTGAGCCACATGCCCGCCATCGGCACCAGACCGGTGAGCGGGTTGAGGCTGTCGTGCATCGCGCCGACCGAGCCGTTGCTGGTCGAGGTGGTCAGCACCGCCCACAGCGGGCCGGTCGTGGCGCCGAGGCGCAGTTCCTTCCCCTCCAGATTGCCGACATCCTGCGCCACCGGCAGGTCGGCGAAGGCCTGGGTAGGCGCCGTCTCGAAGCCGATCGCCGCGGTCATCTTGACCAGCAGCAGCACCGCCATGACGCCGAACACGACACCAGCGTGTTTGATGCGGCCGATCATCCGCCCGAACATCCACACGCAGGCCATCGGGATGATGATCAGCGAGACCATCTGGAAGCAATTGGTCCAGAAATCCGCGTTCTCCAGCGGATGGGTCGAGTTCGGGCCGAAGAAACCGCCGCCGTTGGTGCCGAGCTGCTTGATCGCGACGAAGGCCGCGGCCGGCCCGCGCGCGATGGTCTGCACCGCGCCTTCGAGCGTGGTGACCGTGGCCGCCCCGTCGAAGGTCATCGGAACGCCGCGCAGGGCGATGAAGCAGGCGACGATTATCGCCAGGGGGAGCAGGACGCAGAACGACGCCCGCTGGAGGTCGAGGAAGAAGTTGCCCATGCTGGCCTGCTCGCCGATGCCGCGCGCCAAGGCCGCTAGCGCCGCGATCCCGGTGGCGGCGGAGACGAATTGCAGCCACATCAGCCCGCCGAGCTGGGCGAGATAGCTCCAGGTGCTTTCGCCGGAATAGTGCTGTAGGTTGGTGTTGGTCGTGAAGCTGGAGGCGGTGTTGAACACCAGGTCCAGGCTCGCCGGACCCTGCCCGTCGGGATTGAGCGGCAGCGCGTGCTGGAGCGCCAGCATCGCGAAGACGAACACGAACATCAGCGCGTTGAAGGCGATCAGCGCGAGCGAGTACTGCTTCCAGTCCTGCGCCGGAGCGCCGCCGACCGCGCGGGTGAAGATGCCGTCCGCGGCGGCGAAGCGACCGGAAAACAGGGCGGCCATGTACTTGCCGAGCGGCCAGGCCAGCAACGCGGTGCCGCCGACGATGAGGATGACTGTCAGGATGGCTGTGAACATGATGGATCCTTTCGCCGCTTAAGCGAGGCCGAGGGCGGCCACGGCGATGTCGATGAGCTTGATGCCGATGAAGGGGGCGATCACGCCGCCGGCGCCGTAAATGGCGAGGTTGCGCAGCAGCTGGCTCGCGGCCGGCATCGGGCGGTATCGCACACCCTGGAGCGCCAGCGGCACCAGCAGCGGGATGATGATCGCATTGAAGATGATCGCCGAGAGGATCGCGCTCGACGGGCTCGACAGCCCCATAACGTTGAGCGCACCCAGCGCCGGATAGAGCACCACCAGGATCGCCGGCAGGATGGCGAAATACTTCGCTACGTCGTTGGCGATGGAGAAGGTGGTGAGGCTGCCGCGCGTCATCAGCAGCTGCTTGCCGATGCCCACGACCTCGATCAGCTTGGTCGGATCGCTGTCGAGATCGACCATGTTGCCAGCCTCGCGCGCGGCCTGCGTGCCGGTGTTCATCGCCACGCCGACGTCGGACTGGGCGAGAGCGGGGGCATCGTTGGTGCCGTCGCCGCACATGGCGACGAGCTTGCCCTCGGCCTGTTCCTTGCGGATGTAGGCGAGCTTGTCCTCGGGAGTCGCCTCGGCGAGGAAGTCGTCGACCCCCGCCTCGGCGGCGATGGCGGCGGCCGTCAGGGGGTTGTCACCGGTGATCATCACCGTGCGGATGCCCATGCGCCGCAGTTCCACGAAGCGCTCGCGGATGCCGGCCTTGATCACGTCCTTGAGGTGGATCGCGCCGAGCAGCCGGTCGTTCTCGACCACTGCCAGCGGGGTGCCGCCGGCCTGCGCGATCCTGTCTGTGATCCTGCGCAGGTCGGCGACCGCGGCCTCGGGGTGGGCGCCGAGTTTGAGTACCGCATCGACCGCACCCTTGCGGATGATCCTCTCCGGAAGGTCGATCCCGCTGACTCTCGTCTGTGCCGAGAACGGCACGGGTTCTGCATTGGCCGGCAGGTCCTCGCCGCCGCCAGCCAGCGCGACGATGGAGCGTCCCTCGGGGGTGGTATCGGCGAGGCTGGAAAGGCGTGCCGCCGCGACCAGGTCAGCTTCGGCCACGCCGGGCAGCGGGACGAACTCGCTCGCCTGCCGGTCGCCAATGGTGATGGTCCCGGTCTTGTCGAGCAGCAGCGTGCCGATATCGCCCGCCGCCTCGACCGCGCGGCCCGACTTGGCGAGCACGTTGAAGCGGATCAGGCGGTCCATCCCGGCGATGCCGATGGCCGAGAGCAGGCCGGAAATGGTGGTGGGGATCAGTGCCACGAACAGCGCGATCAGCACCGGCACCGCGATCGAACCGCCAGCATAGGCGGCGAAAGCGGGGAGGGTGCCGACGGCGACGAGGAAGATCAGGGTGAGCCCGGTGAGCAGGATCGTCAGCGCGATCTCGTTGGGCGTCTTCTGCCGGCTGGCGCCTTCGACGAGCGCGATCATCCGGTCGAGGAAGCCGCTGCCGGGCTCGGCCGTGACTTTCACCCGGATCTCGTCGGAGATGACGGTGGTGCCCGCCGTCACCGCCGAGCGATCGCCGCCGGCCTCGCGAATGACCGGCGCGCTCTCGCCGGTGATCGCCGCCTCGTTGACCGAGGCGACGCCGGCAACGACCTCGCCGTCGGCCGGGATCTGCTGGCCCTCGCAGACAAGCACCAGATCGCCGAAGCGTAGCTGCGTCGCGGGGATCTGCTCGGTCGCGCCGTTCCTGCCGATGCGCAGCGCGACGAGCTGGTCCTTGGTCTGGCGGAGCGACTGCGCCTGGGCCTTGCCGCGGCCTTCGGCCAGCGCCTCGGCGAAGTTGCCGAACAGGACGGTAAGCCAGAGCCAGAACACCAGCTGCCCCTCGAACAGCGGGTCGCCGGTGCCGGCGGAGAGGTTGCGCACGAGAATGACCGTCGCGACTGTGGCGACCACGGCCGTGGTGAACATCACCGGGTTGCGCACCATCGTGCGCGGATCGAGCTTGAACACGGCATCGCGCATCGCCGGAACGACGAGCGCGCGCTCGAACAGCGAAGCGCTCTGCATCAGAAGCGCTCCGGCTTGATCAGCACCGCCGTGAGATAGCCCAGCAGGCCGAGCGCGACGAGGCCGGCAAGGACGAGGTCGAAAGTCATGGAAAGGCTCCTTTCAGTCGGAGCCCCTCATGCCCGCAGGCCGCGTGAAATTTCGCCGGGCGCTGGGGCGATCGCGCGTTAAACTTGCGTGAAAATCATCTGATGTAGCCGGCGTGGCCGGCCCTTGACGGCGCCAAAGACCGGCAAGGGGTCAGATCTCAGTTCGCTCTGACAAAGTCAGAGCGTCATCGACATCGACTCCCAAATATCTGACGGTATTTTCGATGTTGGTATGGCCGAGTAGGATCTGGACGGCTCGCAGGTTCCCGGTGGCCTTGTAGATCAGCGAAGCCTTCGTCCGTCGCATGGAGTGCGTACCATACTCCCGCTTGTCGAGGCCGACCGTCGCCACCCATTCGTCGACGAGGCGGGCATATTGCCGGGTACTCAAGTGACCGAGATAATCGATCCTGCTTGGAAATACGAAGTCGCGGATGGTTCCGCCGCGCCGGTCAAGCCATGCTGTCAGGCTCTTGCGCGCTTCTGGCATGATCTCGAATTGCACAGGCCGGCCGGTCTTCTGCTGGATGATCGTCGCGCGGTCACGAAATGAACCTGCGCTCATCAGGTCGCCTATCCTGATCTTGACCAGATCGCAGCCACGCAACTTGCTGTCTATCGCCAGGTCGAATAGCGCTCGGTCGCGCAGACGCTTGTTTTCGTCGAGATAAAAGCGGATTGCCCAGATATCGCGCAGTTTCAGCGGGCGCTTCTGCCCCACGTTCTGTCCGGCATTCCAAGGGTGCCGCTCGTGGACGGCGGGGTCTAGGTCTGAATGTCCCATGATAGTTCTCCGATGGCCGGAATAGGCCGATCCGAGTTTGCCGGACGCAGACGCTGCACGCCGCCGCACTCGCCAACATAGCCGTCGTTCAGCCGTTCAAATTGGCTTCTCGAAAGCTTCCGTTTGTTCATCAAGCTCTCATGGTGGACCGACTGACCAGATCTGGGGACAAAGCCATCGTTGCCCACGCCCCTATTCAATGCGCAACTTGCGCTGCATCAGGCCGAAGGAATCTTCAATCTCGTCTTCGTCCATCCACGTCCGCTTTTCGGCTCGACCAAGATGCAGCAGCGAGATCGTGAAATCGTAGTGGTCGGAGACGAGGGCGATTTCCCCGCATGGCTCGGCAAACCATACGTCTGCGCCATGCTCGATTGCGCCCTTGCTATTCAGAGGATCGGAGCGCGCGGCGAGGGACAGAGCGGGCACCGCAATCGGTGGGCGGCCAACCGTCTTGAAATATGCACCGGTCTTGAGCGCGCGATCACTCGATCTTGCCCAAAGAATATAGCCGTCTCGCGAAACGACGAGCACGGACCGGCGCTCGGTGAATTGAAGCCAACATAACGTCGCCGCTATCAGCGAAACGTCGTATCTCGCAGCGCAAGCGCCGATCTCATCAAGGGTGGGTTTCGCTTTTGGGTCGATTTGTCTGCGGAAATCATCGAGAGGCATAAGCACGCCGACGGCAAATGCGTTAGCCTGTTGCTCGATCTGTGCGTATTCGCTGTCCCAGCGCACCATGTCCTGGTCGCCGCATTCCATCCCATCGGGATATGCAAGGCGGTGAAGCAGGTAGTGACCGAACTCATGTCCCAGCGTGAAATTGATCCGGCCTGGCGACCTGATCGCATCGTTGTAAACGATCCCCCAACCTTTCTTCGCCGATGGGGCGCGGTAGAGCGCGCCATCGAACCCCGGCAAGGACGCACCCTTCACCAGCGTGATCGGGTCGTCAGGGAAACGCTGCTTTGAATATTCCTTGGCGAGCTGTGGAATATTGACCGGAAAACGCTCCGGTGCATCGCCGTACACTGCATTGAGCATTGTCGTGATGGAGTTTGCCCAGCGTTGCGGCGACCAGCTCTTGGTCATGTATCCTCATCCCAAAGCTTTATGATCTGACGCACTTTTGCCTTCGTCGCGGAATCCATCTTTCGATATTGGCGATAAAAACGCGCATCGGCCGCATCTTCCTGCGAGAGTTCATCACCTTCGTCGAGTAAAAACTCGATTGTCGTTTCAAGTTGTTCGGCAATTTTTGCGAGTTTTTCCGCAGACGGCCTTGGAGGGTTCTTGTTTTCCAGCTCCCATATATAGCTTTTGCTCGACCCCGTTAAATCGGCGAGCTTGTCCAGCGTCAATCCCTTCTCTTTGCGCAACTTACGAATCTTTTCCCCAAGGGTATTTGCCAAAACCGCTTCTCCCGCCTTGCCGTGTTCGGTGTAGAGGTATTTTATAGGCTTGACTGCCGAATAGCAACTGTGCAAGCATGTTCGGAGTAGAGGTATAAAGTGTGCCTCGCGAGCTTTACGGAGCACAACTCATGGGCACAGGGCCGAAGTCCCACCACGTCGTACCGAATCCAAACGGCGGATGGGACGTGAAACGGGGTGGAGCAGGACGCGCGAGCGTACATGCGGACACCAAGCGGGAAGCTATTGATCGGGGTCGCGAGATCAGCCGCAATCAGGGCACCGAATTCCGCATCCACAATAAGGATGGCCGCATCGCCAGCAGCGACAGCCATGGCAACGATCCCAATCCGCCAAAGGGCTGATTGCGGTCAACAATGAAAGCGCAGCCTGTGATGCTGCGGAGAGTGAGGTAGAATGGCCTGGAATCAGGAACGTGCAGCACTACGCATCCAGCGGTTCAAAGAGACCGTTCCGCAAGGTGAAATTGTCGTCGAGGATTTTGCCCGGTATCTGCGTGAAAGGCGAGTTCTTAAGGCGAGCGGCGGACTCACTGACGATAAGCTCGCAATTCTTCGTGTACCCCGCAACCGCGCCATCACAACGCACGGTGCGCATATCTATGCGAACCTCATCGATTTCAACGGTGTCCTTGAAGACGCTGGCGTTGAGACCGAAGCGAGCCATCGGCGCGCTTTAGAATTCCTGCATACACACTACAGTGCCTGCGACAGCCTTATCGACGAGTTTGAAATCCAGCGCGTCGATTTCCACGGCTCACGTCTCCATGCTGTCGTGCTAACCCCCGAAGGGCGAGAGAACGAACCGGAGCGCATTCGCAAGGCAATCTCGTTTGCAGCGGCATTTCGCCAGATGGTCGAGCGCCTCGGCAACGATTTCCCCGATTTTCATACGGCGATGCGGGTCGGTATAGACAGCGGTCCGGCAGTGGCAATCGATAGCGGCAAGCGTGACGAGCCCGACCCCCTTTTCATCGGTAGCCCTGCAAACCATGCGGCCAAGCTCGCTGACGGAGACAAAGAAGGCATCTTTCTCAGCAATCGTGTGCAGCACGCGAGAGACCAGAACGCGCCAACTTCCTTCACCGCTCTGGCTAAGGCCGTGGAAACAGGGTTTCTGCAAGAGGGCGTCAGTGCCCGAGGTCAGACATTCGATGCCGACACGCGTCTGGCGAAAGCCTATATTGATTTTGAAGCTCAGATGAAGCGCCGCGAATATCCCGAGCAGGCTTCAGATGCAGCCTTCCGCTTTCACCATAAGGAACCGCCGCTCAAGGACATCGTGTTTGCCGAGCATCCCCCCAGCAACGCGATACGCATGCCACTGGCTTCGATATTCGCAGACATCGACGGTTTCACTGCCTATGTGGATCACGCCATCCAGACCGGAAATGTAGCTGAAGCCGTTGCCAATCTGCATGTGCTCCGCGCCGAGATGGCTGCTGTGCTGCGGGAAGATTTTGGGGGGCGCAAAGTACGCTTCGTTGGCGATTGTGTGCACGGACTTCTCGCAGAGGGAAATTCTCGCGAGACCAACGAGATGGATTCCATCCGTGCCTCAGTGAACGCGGCAGGTGGTATTCGTTCCTCCTTCGATCTTTGCAAGATGGCCTTGCCGGGTATCGCGGGCCTCGGCCTTGCCATTGGCATCGACTTCGGCCCGACACCAATCTGCCGCATCGGGCTTCGCGGTGCGGCCAGCGTCAGGACTGCGACAAGCCGCGCCACCTGCGTTTCGGAGAATGAACAGCGCCGGTGCACAGGAACGGAAACCGCGATAGGCGAGAAAGCCTATGCGGTTGCGCCTGCCGTCGTTCGGCAAATCTTTGGGAGTGAGCGCGTCATTTCCAACATGGATTATGATGCGTCGGCAATGCTTCTGGGAACAATGGCATCGCCTTACGTTTCGTCTGTGCAGGCGGAGCCGATGCGCGCGCACGCACCCGAGCCAATGAGGGCACATGCGAAGCTGTGAGCGGCCATGCCATCCCGTCATTTAGAAGGCAAACGCCCCGCCTGGTTTTCGATAGAAACATCGTCGTCGCTGATTCTTGTAGGCACAGCGTATGTGCCCGGCACTCTCTGGTCGGGCTCCGGCATCAAATTGCACATACAGGGATATTCGACGCTCAGCGTTAGGGAAGAATCTCCCGGCACAAAATTCCCGGCCCGTTGTCCCGAACGCCACATACAACGCGATCAGACCTTTTGTCTGGGCCTGCATATTCTCGAAGTGGTATCGGACGAGACGGCCATTCAATGGTGGGAGCAACTAAGACAGTACCTTTGCTGCCAGTCGATTGCCGAAAAGACAGGTATCTGGCCGCCAGCGCACGCGCTCGACCATGGCGGTGCAGGCGAATGGCACGAAAAGGCGCTCATTGCGGCACGCGAGCTTGGCTTTGAAGAGGAATACGCCGCCGCCTATCTGGGCGAGCCCTCATGGATCACCGATCCCAATCTTCGTTTTTTCGACAAGAAGGGCAACCCGATCAACGGTCGGGCACCATGCCCAAGAGGGTGCAAGCACAAAAGTCGTCGCAAGTGGCCAATTGTGCGCAAGGACTGCAAGAAGCGGACGCTAATGCTGGAACTTGTCTCTTGTGAGCAGAAGAGGAAGTTTCATCTTGAAAAATACTGGCAGGATGCCCGCGCTTTGGGCGAAACTTGTTGCGGTAAAATGAAGTCGTGCGGATTACGCTGAAAGTATTGGAGGATACTATGGGCGCATTGCTGGATAGATTTAGTGGAGACGAAAACAAAGGCAGGCTCATAGAAGCGGTTTGCAGCCAGGATTTGGTCGCGAATGACAAGGACCTTGCCGAACAGATCGTTGCCGCTGGGGTGTTGCAGGAAATTGCCGATGGCGATGTCATCATCAAGCAAGGCGACTGGGACGACGACCTGTTTCTCATTCTTGCCGGAAAGATGCAGATCACCATTAACGGACGTCCGCAGGCGGTACGCGAGGCTGGCACGCATGTAGGGGAGCTTACCGGTACATCCCCGGCGCGGCCTCGCACGGCTACCGTTTCGGCGATCGGCGAGGCGCTAGTACTTCGCCTCAAGCACACTGCGCTGGATGAGATTACGCGCGATAGCCCTGCCTATTTGAAGCGGATGCTTGATGTGGTCGCAGGACGGCTTGACGAGCGAAACAAGGGCATTGGGCAAACAAATGACAATCCCAGAATTTTCGTGATTTCGTCATCTGAGAAGATCGGTGTCGCGAATGAAATCGTGCGGAATCTCGATTCCAAGGAAATTGCAGTTCAACTGTGGGATAAAGGGACATTCGGCATTTCCGATTATCCCATAAGCTCGCTGATGGACGCGATTGAATCGTCCGACTTCACGATTGCCGTTGTCGGGGCGGATGACACCCTCACCATGCGAGGCGAAACCCATCAAGTTGCTCGCGACAATGTCCATCTTGAATTTGGGATTTCTCTCGGCGTGCTGGGGCGTCGGCGATCAATGCTTCTGGTTTGCGCAGATGACGGCGTTCGTTTGCCGAGCGATGCAGCAGGTTTGACCACGTTGCGATATCGGACCGGTTCCGACGATGAAATGAAGCGCACGGTGCGCAACGCCTGCATCGAAGCGAAGGAGCATATTGAAAAGGAAGGCGTGTTCACCGACAGGCGCGCCCGCTGATTGCTTGATATGAGGTCCGAATGTCTTCTTTCGTCGATACGTTGAGCGATTCCGTCGATGACATTTTTTCCGTCGCCTGGGATGAGCGCGAGGGTCGGACCGTGCCGGATTCCGACAGCGTGACGCTCCGCAACGGTGCCGTGAAGCTCGATGCTGTGTTCCTCTACGCGGATTTGGCTGGATCGTCTCGCCTTGCCCGCGTTTGCCAATGGCAAACGACGGCGAAGATTATCCGGGCCTATCTTGACGTTGCCACCCGCCTCATCAGGGCCTGGGGCGGAGAAATTCGCAGCTTCGACGGTGATCGCGTGATGGGGGTCTTTATTGGAGACACGCCAAACAGCAACGCTGCGAACTGCGCAAGAGAGATAGACTACGTCGTTGAAAAGATCATCGCGCCGAAAGCACGGGAAAAATTTAAATCTGTGCGCGACAACGACTTGCAAATCACCCACTGCGTAGGGATCGACGTGGGTGTGGCCCGCGCCGTTCGCGCTGGCATCAGAAATAATAACGATCTCATTTGGATAGGAAAGGCACCGGCATTCTCGGCCAAGCTTTCCGATGTGCGAAACTATCCCTGGTGCGTCTATATTTCTTCGCGTTCCTATAAGAAACTCTCGGATAGCGCCAAATACGATGGCGACGGCAAAGATATGTGGGTCGGTGTCGAACGCACAGTCGGCGACGTTAAAGAAACTGTCTACAAAACCAAGGTGATCAGAAAGCCTTGATGTCCGTGGCTGCCGGACTTTTCCTGCGTTGCGAATTCCCCGTTTAACTCTCAATACCTGCCGATGACTTATTGCCACGCCCTTGTGGGCCGGGCTCTCGTGAACCGCGCCAACCCTTGGCTGTCACGGTCGGTCGAGTGTCCGGACCGTCACTACATTCCCTTCAACGGCGCCAATCACCGAATGAACGAACGGCAAGTCCGGCCAGATAGACAAAGAAACCGGCCTTTCCAGATCGTCCAACGACCACGTCACTCCGGTTCACCCTGACGATAGTGACCAACGATTGGTTCCGACGGTCAGATTCTTCATCATGAATAGCGGCCAGGTCGGCGGTCATAGGCATTGAAAGCAGAACCTTATAGCTCAAGGTCCCCTCACGAACCATTCGCCTGGCGCATTTCACAATATCCCCTTCGTGGCGAAGACCGGGAAGGGAAGGGACCATCAAGGATGGTTGCGGGCATCACGCTGATCCCTTGACCTGATCCAGCTTCGGCTTCGTTCGCGCCGCCTGTTGCGGTCCGTGAGTCGGAGCCTCGTTCATGACCCCCACCAAGCTGCTTGTCGGCCAGATTTTCGCCGTTTTTGCTATCGTCATTCTGGGCGTGTGGGCTGCAACCCAATGGGCGGCTGCCATGCTTGGCTATCAGGCCCAGCTTGGTCAGCCGTGGGTGATGGCATTCGGGTATCCGGTCTATCGGCCGTGGCAGCTCTTTGCATGGTGGTATCACTATGAGGCCTATGCGCCGGAGGTTTTCGACAAAGCAGGCATGCTGGCCGGAGCCAGCGGCTTCCTTGGTTGCGCTTCGGCGATTGCCGGTTCGCTCTGGCGGGCCCGGCAGAACCGGCATGTCACCACCTATGGTTCTTCACGCTGGGCGTCGCGCAGCGAGATCGGCAAGGCCGGGCTCTTCCGTGATGCGGGTGTGTTTCTTGGCCGCTATCGAGGCGATTATCTGCGCCATGATGGTCCGGAACATGTCATGGCCTTCGCGCCGACCCGGTCGGGCAAGGGCGTCGGACTGGTGGTGCCATCGCTGCTGTCATGGACCGGCAGCACCGTAGTTCACGACATCAAGGGCGAGAACTGGCAGCTAACCGCCGGATGGCGCTCGCGCTTTTCGCATTG
>NZ_PHSO01000006.1 GCF_002870965.1 Tsuneonella flava | reverse complement strand
GCCAAATGTTCTGACGACGGACATTGTTCGTACTCCGCGTAGTAACGTCGACGATCCTCGTTCCTGCGATCGACGAAGTTTCCCGACAAACCGCTCAGATGCGAAAGGTCGATCCGACCAGTGGACTTTGCAAACGCGTCCACCACATGCGGCTTAGGTTTGGGCGGTTCCTCGATCGGGTACTTCGCCATGATCTGCCCGACCGTTGGAAGGTTTGGCACGATCCGGTCAGGAATCTCGATCTTTAGCTTCTCTACATCGCCAGCAAACCCAATCAGCGGTTTGGGGCGCGCAGTCTTAAGCTTTTCAAGCTCCTGTTTCGCTTGTCGTAGTTCCCGTGTTTCAGGGTCGGTCTCGTCTGGAAGCCTTAGCTCGTCCGAGAGTGTCAGGATGTTCACGGGACGCGATCTGAGTTTGAGCTTTAGTCCGCCATCGCCTGACGCGATGTATGTCGGAAAATTTGTTTCACCCGCGATCTCCAACGCACTCGCAATATATCGGTCATCATCAACATCTGGGGAAAGGCGATTTGCCGAGAAGTCTAGGGTCGGCTCCTTGTCATGAAATATTAGCGTGCAATTTGATCGGAGCGTGATGGGATCGGCTTTGTCCATCATCTGCACAAAAAACTCTATTCCCTTGCTTGCTCGCTTTTTGATGACAGGCGATGCGCCCGTAGCCTTCTTCCGTTCGAGTTCTGTCATCAAGGCAGGAACGACCACCAAATTACAAGCCGACGATCCGGCGATGGCCGGCCAATCAATTTCGTCAATTCGACGATAGTGAAGGACTATGTTCGCATCGACGATGATGTTGCAGGCTGACATCCCGCCAATATAGGGTCTTGATGTAAATTCGGGAGGCCCTTTGGCTACAGGCACGTGTGCTGATCAGTCCCCAATGAGTGGTCGCGATCACCATCTCGCGGGTTTGAAATCCCGATCATCTTCCACTCCGAACAAATTAAGATCTGAAAAGCGCTGCTCAAGGCCGCTCGGCGTCAGCAGTGCTTGGATTTCACTGATCTGGCCATTCAGCCAATGTCTGAACTCCTGCACACGGCTTTCTTCATTGCCCTCAGGCCCGCAGCAAGCGCGTGCGAGCAACGACTCCAGCCTATCGAGGCGCAGGCAGGCATCCAGGAGTTTAGATAATTCACCGTCCCTGCGCTCTTCGATATACTTGAACCTTGCTTCTTGCTCTTGGCGCTGCCGTTGCTCTTCGCGTCTCCTTGCTTGCGCCTCATCTTCGCGCTTCCGTTCTGCTTTCGCTGCGGCAACGACTGCGATCCCAACCGCAATCTTGTCCACCAGGTCTTCGAGACGTTGGCGCTTACCGTCATTGAACGAGCGACGTGGCGAAGCGTGGCGATAATACCAAACGGGCTCAAACGAGATCGAGAGCCGACCTGTCGTGGTGTAGTCCCAATCAGCAAACGTCGGATGGGGATCGCCAAATTCGTAACGCCAACCGCGCCTTTCGTGGCGCTTTTCCCAGGCGGCCCGCTCGGCCTTCTCACTTCGGGTTAGCTCATGCTTTGCCCGTGTGTAGCCTTCCGAGATTTCGAATTTGACCGTTTGAACCCCGTCTGAAAAGCGACTGGGCTCATCATCGCGTGTGAGCTTGAAGCCCAGTACCTCGGCTGCGGCTTCCAGCTTGGGCAGGAAATCAGCGACGCGGCCAACCGATCGCTTGGCAATGCTGCACGAGATCAGGCCGGCTTCGTGAACACAGATCAGTCCCTGGTCGTTTGCTTTGCCGCGCCGCAAGGCGGCCATCGTGTTTCGAACGATGAGCCCGCCGCGCTTCGGTCGACCGTCAAGCGATTGAGGCGCAGAGCGAAACTTCTTCTCGGCAACCTCAGCCGCTTTCGTTTTCCACTCCGCCGCAGGCGCCGACCGGATGGTGATGGTGTCGGGCCTATCATGTTCAAATTCGGGTAAGGGGATTTGTTTGACGTCTTTGCCCGCTGCCTTCTTCGCCCACCAGCCCAACGGAGGATTGGGGATGTGGTGCTTACGGCAGACTTTGTGGAGCGCGACGTCGGAGACTCCAAGCTCACTGGCAAGGTGGATCATGGGTTTCGACCAGACGAGATCGTAGAACTCGCGGCGTGTGAAGCTTAGGCTCATTTAGGTCCTTCGGGGAGTTCGCTCTTGTTCACTCGTTGGCGCTTGCCAATGTTCTGAGATGCAACGTTTTATCCCGCATTTTCCGATTTTCAGGATTTGCGGGATAAAACCGGCCAGATCGTGTCAAATCTCGATCATGAGTTTCTCGATGTGCCCCCGGCCGCGCAGCAATGGCGCTCAGATAACTAAGCGCGCAACGTGTCCGTTTTTGTCGCATGCAAGTTTTATCGGCTCTTTATGAGGAATCGAAAAGCACTCCGCAGCAAGAACAATTACTCCTACGGACTGCATCAGCCCGCAGCAGCAAGCGATGGCGAAGCGATACGCTTTCGGCTGGCTTGGGCGGATGCGGTTAGCCGCATGTCCCCGCTCATGCTCAGCCGTCACGGCGAGGGCCTCCTTAGTGTTTTCTCGCGCGTGAAAATCGATGATGCCGAACTGCCCGATGTCGATGCAGCAGAGATCAAGCCAGCCGACCGGCCGCAGCTGATCAAAGAGCTTGCCGGCGCATGCCGTAATACTTCGCGACGCCTTCCAAAATCGGAGCTCGACAAGATCGTCGGCTGGCTCGGTGAGCTCTTGGGACTCGACAGTCTCGATCAAGCGATCGTGTCGCTTTTCGCCCGCGTCAACCTGTTCGAGGAATGGCAGGAACTGCTGGATGTGCTGCCGGGGAACCGCGGTTCTCACCTCACACCGGGCGCGATAGCGCCTATCGTGGGTGCTACCGCTAGCGCTGTCGAAAGCCGTCTGATGGTCTCGGCGCCAATTTGTCACGGTGGACTAATCGACCGGGATCCTGACGGCGAATTCTCGGCGGCCAATTACCTGCTTCGCATTGCCCGCTCCGGGGCACGAAGCAAGGCGCAGCTTGTTCGAACCCTGATGCCCCGCTCCTCGCGATCTTCCCTTCGTTGGGAAGATTTCGAGCACCTTGGGTTTCCCCGAGAGATCGCCGAAAAGCTTGTCGCCAGTGGCGAAGGCATCTCAATTCTTCTCTATGGTCCACCCGGCACCGGCAAGTCGGAATTCGCGCGCCTCCTGGCTTCGCGAGTGGGCGCGAAGGCCCTCTTTGCCGGTGAAAGCGATGACAGCGGCCGAGAGCCTCACCGACGAGAGCGTCTTGCTCACCTCATGACGCTGCGGGCACTTACGCGCGGTGACCAGACGCATCTTATCGTCATGGACGAGGCTGACGACGTTCTTCTTCTCGATCCCGAAGAGCGCGGGCATCGTTCCAAGCTGTGGCTCAATAACCTCGTCGAATGCGGCGAACGGCCGACAATCTGGATCATCAACGAACCGCGCCGACTTGAGGAATCGATCGTTCGGCGGATGGATCTCGCTGTTGAATTCCCGAAGCCCACCCGAGCGGTTCGCGAGAAGATAATCCGGCGGCACATTCGCAAAGAGAAGCTCAGGGTTTCTGACGCCACAGTGATGCAGCTTGCGGGTCTGCCGGCGGCACCAGCGATCCTCGCGTCTGCTGTGAGGGGCGCAAAGCGGGCCGCCGGCTCGGATGACGACGTGCTGACAATAGGAAATGAGCTCGTCTCAGCGGTGTCGGGGCGACGACCGCGTCCATTCCGACCCCAGACCGCTTATGATCCCTCCCTTTCGGTTGCCGATTTCGATCTCGCAGAGCTTTGCTCGCGGATGAAACAGGCGCGAGCCTCGGGCTGGAGTATTTTGCTTTCCGGGCCGTCCGGCACGGGAAAAAGCGCCTATGCGCGGCACCTGGCTGAAGCGCTGGGTATCGAGGTTATCGAGAAGCGCGGCTCCGATCTCCTCAGCCCCTTCGTCGGCGGCACCGAGCAACTGATGGCCCAGGCATTTCATGAAGCGGAGCGAGCTGGAGCCTTGCTCTTAATCGATGAGGCCGATGACTTTCTCAGCAACCGTGAAGGCGCCAACAGAAGTTGGGAGCGCAGCATGGTCAACGAGATGCTGCGACAGATGGAAGGCCTACGGCACCCTTTCGTGGCGACGACCAATCATGCGGCGACGCTCGATCCCGCATCGCAGCGGAGGTTTACCATGCGCGTGGCTTTTCAAACGCTCGATGCGCGGCGGACACTTACGCTCTTTGAGCGCTATTTTTCCACTAAGTATCCTGCGAGCCTGGCCCCTCCCGTCGATCAGACTCCGGGCGACTTCGCCGTCGTTGCCGCGCGGGCCGATCTGCTCGGCATCAGCGACCCGAACGTCTTGGCACAGTGGCTGCGTCAAGAGGCGGAAGCGCGTGGCGCGGTGATCCGACCGATCGGCTTCTGATCCTATTTGGTCTCGGACCAATAGGCAGCGACGCCGATCGCTTCCGTCCTAACGGCAATTTTTCAATTGCTTATCGCTGTCAGAGCTTACTATGTCCGTTTTTGTCGGGGGTCGATCTTAGAGGGTGTTTCGAGATCGATAGAGAGGTGGGGTAGATGGAAAGAGCACGAATTCGCTGGATCGAACCGCAACACACGGGCGATGACTTCGATCAGATCAAGTACGCCATGGAAATCGGTGACGATGAAGGTCCGATTATCCTGTTGCCGGTTGGCCAGCATGGCAGGGGTGTGAGCAAGGCCAGCGGCCGCTATCCCGCGCAGCTTTTCGAGAACCCCCTCTGGCTCATTGCTCACCTGGTCGAGCACGCAAGTGATCTCGATCGCGAGTTCTGGATCGGGATTTGCGAGGATCCGCAGCGTAGCACCGACGCCGTTACGTCTGGTCTCTGGTACTTCAAGGAGCTCCTGAACCGCCTCGGCGGAATGAACCGAAGCAGGCGCCTCCCTGCCAGGGGCAGACAGGAAGCGGACAGATTTGCTGCCATGACCTATGGCGCGATCTCAGAGCCGCCCCTGACGGCTATCGACATCGTTATCGAGAACAGCGGTGACGCTTTCGACGATATTGCCAAGGCATTGGGCGACCTGCCGCGCAGCATACTGATCTCTCGCGCTTGATGGCACAGGCCTTGTCCCATCTTCGTCGGCCCGGACTTTCGAAGTCCCGCATAAGCGCTTTCGAGCAATGCCCACGCCGCTTGTGGCAACAGGTCCATGCGCGCGAGCGTTCTGATGTCGACGCGTCAACGCAGATGAGTTTTGCTGCCGGGCATGCTGTGGGTGATTTGGCCTGTTCCCAGATTGCAGATGGCATCATGGTCGAGGCGGAACCCGATCTGCAGGCTGCCTTGACTCGAACAGCCGAACTCGTGGCAATCGCAGATCGACCAATTTTCGAAGCAACCTTCGAGCATGAAGGCGTGCTCGTTAGGGTCGATATTCTCGTCCCGGAGCGCTCCGCCGCCGGGGTTGCCTGGCACATTTATGAAGTGAAGAGTTCGGGCAGTGCCAAGTCGTATCACATCGGCGATCTTGCGACCCAGTACTGGGTGATCGCAAACTGCGGCGTAACCATAGCGAGCGCATCCATTCGCCACATCGATACGAGTTTCGTACTCGCGACGCCGGACGACTATAACGGCATCTTCAGCGATGCCCCGCTAATGGATCAAATCTCCGGGATCGCGGCGACGCGGGACGCCATGATCGAAGATATCCAGGAGATGCTCGCGGGCGAAGAACCTGTCTGCACGACCGGCACGCATTGCAGTTCGCCGTTCGCCTGTGAATTTTCATCGCACTGTTCAAGTCTCGAGCCTGCAGGACCAGAATGGCCCATTGGCGAGCTGCCCAATACCGGAGCGCGCCTTGCCGAGAAATGGTCCGCCGAGAGCGTTTTCGAAATTGCGGATCTCCCCGAAGATGCGGGGCTGAATCCTCTCCACACGAGAATCAAACACGCGGTCCGCACGGGAGAAGTCTATCTCGATTCTGACGGTGTCAGACAGGCCACGGCCGGCTGGGCCTTCCCCCGTATCTGGCTTGACTTTGAGACCATCGGCTTCGCGATCCCGCGTTGGGTCGGAACCAGCCCCTATGGTCAGGTCCCCTTTCAATTCTCTGCGCATGTCGAGCAGGCAGACGGCGAACTGATCCATGTCGAGGCTCTCGACCTCTCGGGGCGGGACCCCCGCGAGCCCATAGCCAGTGCGCTGGCAAAACTTCCTCGCGAAGGGGCCGTTATCGCGTGGAACGCGGGATTTGAGCGGCGCTGCTTGCGCATGCTGGCCGAGGCCGTGCCTTGCCATCGCGAGGCACTCTTCTCGCTCGCAGAGAGGACGGTCGATCTGCTCCCTGTCGCTAAGGCCCATTATTACCACCGTGACCAACGGGGCAGCTTCTCGATCAAGGCGGTACTTCCGACGCTATTGCCTGACCTGGCATATGGCGATCTCGCGATCGCTGACGGTGGGGATGCTCAACTCGCCTATGTCGAGGCGACCGATCCTGGGTGTTCAGGAGAGCGGCGTGCCGAACTGGCGGCAGGCCTGGTCGCCTACTGCGAGCGCGATACCCTCGCCATGGTCGAAATCTATCGCGAGCTCTCGGGGAGGTAGGAGCGTGGCAGAGCACCGAAAGGCACCGCTCGACCGGGTCCTCACTCTCGTGCGGGCGCTTGCAGATAGCGTCGAGGGACTAACATTGGACGAAATGGCGGAAGTCCTTGGGCAGAAGCGCCGTTCTGCCGAGCGGGCCCGCGACACGATCGCGCTCCATTTCGACCTGGACGAGATTGAAGATGGCAGGCGTAAGCGCTTTCTGATCCGAGACTCGCTCCGTCGCCACTACGTCCGCCCGAATGCTGCTGAGCTGGCAGCACTACAGGCAGAAGTGCTGGCCGCATCGAAGGCGAAATCCCCTCGAGCAGAACTGCTCGACGCGTTGCTGGTAAAGCTCCGCGCCAGCTTCGACGGGATGGAAAAGCGTCGCGTCGATCGTGACTTTGCCGAACTCGCCCGATTGCAGAGGACCCTGGTAGGGCCGGGCGCCGTCGCGGCGGTGTCATCCGAAACACTGGCGGCAGCGTCTCAGGCGATCTTTGCCGGTCAGTGCCTGGAGTTCGATTACCGGCGGGAGGGTGAGGATGAGACGGTCTGGCGCAGGGTCATCCCGTACGGCATTTTACACGGCACCGTCAGCTATCTCGTCGCGGCTTTTCCGAAGGGCGGATACGGCCTGGTGACCTATCGACTCGATCGGGTTCAGAACGCTGTGGTTTCGGACATTGCGGGCGCGGCACCGGAAGATTTCGATCTCGATGAATGGCTGGCCGGCAGTTTCGGCATGTTTCGCGAGCAACCGTATCAGGTGCGCCTACGCATCCTGGCAGAGGCCGCGCAGCGGGCACGTGAGTGGCGGTTCCATCCGAAGCAGGAATTGAAGGAGCTACCCGACGGATCCGTGCGGGTAACATTTACCTCGGGCGGTCTGCTCGAACTCGCGAACCATCTCTTTGCCTGGGCCGGGGACCTGGTCATCGAAAGCCCTGACGAGCTGAAGGCTGTGATGGCCGAGCAGCTCGACGCGGCACGAACGGCAATCTCCGGATCGCATCCAGATATGTCCGAAAATGACGTGGCAGGTGGTTAGACTATTCTTATGAACAAAGAAGACATGATTCCCGACAAGCCCTCGGCCCATTTTGCCAAGCAGCAATACCGACAACAGGAGCAGTTTTTTGCAAGCTGCGACGACGCCGTCACTGGTTATCGCGGTCAGGCAGTTCGATTGATGCCTGAAAACTGGGCAGCGAATCTGCACCCGGATTACCGACAACGGATTGTCGATAGCTTCTCCTATTCGGATGAGCATACGCAGTCCATCGGATGGCATACCCACGTCAATCATGGGGCATCATCGCAGGTTTGCTGCGTGAATTTTCTCTTTCCTTTCGTCGACCGTCCCGATGTTCTCGGCCGGTGGATAGATCACGTGCTCGGCATCGATGGCGCCCAGCCCGAAGTCATCGAGCGGCGCAATGGCGAGGATCACTACGTTGCTTTCGAGTGGTTCCCCGAAACCGATTACCTCAACGAGGCCGGGAAGGACGGGAAGCGAAATCGCGGAAGCAATTCGACCTCGGTTGACGCGGCCGTGCGCTATCGCATTGGCGGGGAGCTTCATCTGCTTCTCATCGAGTGGAAATACACCGAGAGTTATCCCTCCAAGCGCGATCCCAGGTCCATGTCGGGAGATGCCACGAGGAAATCGCGATACCACAATATCTGGCAGCGCCCACATGGACCGATCCGGGCCGATGTGGATGTGCGGCTCGAAGATTTCTTCCTCGAGCCATGGTATCAGCTACTTCGTCAACAGATGACGGCCTACCACGCAGAGACCGACCCGCTGAGCGAGTATGACCGGGTCGCCCTGCTGCATATTTCGCCGAAAGAGAATTCGGCGCTGAAGCGCGCAAGAGGCGAGCTTTCGCGGTTTGGGGACGAAGTATTCGAAGCTTTTGGCAGCATGATCGACCCAGCATTCCGTGATCGGTTCATCTCACTAGACACCAGCACGGCATTCGCCTGTCTTGAACGTTGGTCCGACGTAGAGTGGGCGCAGTGGCTCCGAGTTCGGTATCCAATCCTTACATCAGACAGGACAAACCAAATCCCGGTGGAATTAAGATAACGACAAGCTTGCTTAGGTGGCCGTAGAGGCGCCTAAGCGAAGCGAACCCAAGTCGATTTGAAAAGGTATAGCAATGGGTATCCAAGATCTTGGCGCTCGGCTTTTGACAATGCCAGAAATCTTTGCGGATAATATTTTCGTCGTCCCAGATTACCAACGAGGTTACGCTTGGGATGAAAAGCAGGTTCAGGATTTGTTGCAGGATCTGGACCATCTGATCGACGATGGGATATCCCAGAAGCACTACACTGGAACGCTGGTTTTGAGCCATGAAGGCCGACCCGATCGGTTCAACGTGGTAGACGGACAGCAGCGGCTTACGACATTGGTGATATTGGCCAAGGTGCTTTTTGATCACCTTCCAGAAAACGAACGGCCGAGGATAGAACGTTTATATCTCAAAAGGGGAAAGCTTGGTTCCGCTGAGCAAGTCCTTACCCTCAATTCCGATACACGTCGTTTCTTCGAAAATGTCATCCTAGATGATCGGCCGAAGAGCAGCGAACCGAGCCGCCTTGAGTCACATGATAGGCTTGTCGAAGCTCGAAAGGTCATCAGAAAATGGATTCAAAAGCGCCTTAAGAGCGGTACTCAGATTAAAGATGTCATGCGTACCTTAGAGAGCGACATGGGGTTCATTGTTTTTGCGCCCACGGAAGACGCCGAGACGGGCGTCATGTTTGAGGTAATAAACAACCGGGGCAAGGATCTGAGTGAACTTGAGAAGATTAAGAACTATCTCATCTATTGCAGCGTGAAATTGAATGCGGCGAAGCTGCGGGAGAGCATCGATTCAGAATGGTCTGAAATACTGAAATACCTACACACAGCCAAAAAGACAGCAGACTCGGATGAAAACTCTTTTTTGCGCTATTGCATGGCTGTCCATTTTAGCTTGAACAAATCCGATAGTCAGAACGGCTACGTCGAGCTTAAAAAGTTACTGGCTCTGGATCAAGCGATCGCAACCGAAGAATCAAGAGACGTTGCCGTTCAAAAGATCATAAGCTTCGTGACATTTTTGAAAAACGCTTCGCACTGGTACGCCCGATTGTATGGGCAGATGCATGAGGGCTTGAGTGCCGACCTCGTCCAGGTCCTTGATCAAATACGAGGCCAGGATCGGCAGGCTTCGATAATGCCACTTTTCCTCGCCCTAGTGGTGAAAAATCATTCGTTAGGCGAGAGCCTTGTGCGCTTGTTGGGGCTTCTCGAAATCCTGAATTTTAGGGTCTATATCGCTAGAAATATGACCAGCCGAAACGATAGCGGCCAGGCTGAATTGTTTCGGTACGCTTCATCATATTATCACAATCGGCTTCTCGAAAATTTGGACGTATCGGCAGAAATCGGAGGTCTCGATTCAGAGGATAAAGCACTCGAAGTCCAATTACTCGAGTTCATTTTCTGGAATGCCCCTGAGAGCGAATTTATAAGCTCGTTCATGCTTCGCGAAGGCGAAATGGACGACTTCTACCACTGGAATGGTTTGCGGTATTTTTTGATGAACTATGAGCAACATCTGCAGCCGAACAAGACCATTAAGATTGACCGAATTTTGAAAGCTCGGAAGGATGGAAAGTCCAATGACTATCTTTCTGTTGAGCATCTTTGGGCTACTCGAAACCGCGCGGATGAGGGACAGAATATCCGCCCGATCGATCGACATGAGCGCAGGCGCCTAGGAAATTTCGTTTTGTTGGAGCTCAGGCTCAACATCCAAGGCGACTGTGACGATCTCGAAGATAAAAGCCTCCGCTATCTCGAGGGCCTAAACGGAGAGGCTGGGACGGATCTTCAGCATGTGAAAGAAGCCGTGAGCACAGCCAAGAAGTCGATCAAACTTCGCAAGAACAAAAAGCGTCTAAAAAACTATTATCTCGAGCTCTACCGCGAGATCAACGATCGCAATGAAGCTCGCTACATCGATTTTGCCGCTCGGCGCTGGTCATTATCCAATTATGTTGGATTTGATGAAATAAAGGCTGCGTATGAAGAGGGCGAAGATTAAGGTCCAACCGCTTACTATACCGTAGGAGCAGTTAATGCTGCGCCTGATGTTCGGACTTCAATGCTTATCTCTGGCGTACGCGTGACTGTTTTATCGCAATTGCTCAGGCGCTTTCGCTTCGGGGAATTGTCGGGCGCTTGCTCATAGCATTCGCTTAATGAACAATTACGCTCCGAGAATACCGCGCGGAACCAACACGGTCAAATCGAATTTTCGGCGAAATCTGATTGAGCGACGCCGACCCGGCGCTACGATACCTGCCATGACGAAATCGGCAGCGATGCGACGATGATTTCGGACGATCTTTTTCCCGCGCTGGTTGAAGGCGCGCGCGAGGCCGTATGGGATTCGTTCGTTTACGCTCATCGCGTGACCAAGCACCGTGTTCCCGAGGAAGTCGAACATGTCTGGGCGCTGGTCGAGACCGGGACGGTGCGGCTCGCCGCCGAATGGCGGCCCGTCCTTGCCCGGCGTGGCATCTCGCTGCGTGTTACCGGCGTTCTCATACACCAGACGCCGAAAGCGCACTACGATCACCCGAAAGACGGACCGGTGAAGCCCGAACTTGGCGACCTGCTGGTTGTCCATGATCACATCGGCGTTGCTCCCTCACGTCGCGCGCTGCTGCTTCAAGCTAAGCGCATGGTCAACGGCGTCCCGACCAGCGCCCCGGATGTCCATCAGGAATATCTCTATCGCCATTGGCCCGATTTTACGTTGCACGGCCGTGGCGCTGGTCGGCCCGCAGCACCCTATCTGCCAGGCCATCGCACGATCAGCCCCAATTCTGGCGGAAGCGTATACGGCTTGGTCGACGACTACGCCCAGCCGCACGGGCGCTGCGCAATCTGTCATCCCCAGCATCTTTATCTGTTCCCGTGGATGGCTGCTGACCCGGCCGGTCCGGCGCTTGCCGCTGGCGCAGAAGATCTAGGCAGCCTGCTGACCAACATGCTCTATTCGACCGCTTATCCGCGCGGACGCGCGGCTCAGCAGATCACCGGCCACCTCGCGCTCAGCACAGTCGGAGCTCATAACAACCATTTTGACGTGACTGTCGAGGAGCTGTTGCGCCTCGCCGCCGCGCGAACCACGTCTTTCAAACGCTACCCTCATATTGGCGGGACACGCGGACGATCCATCCTTTGCTTTCAGGATAAGCCCAGCGGTGGGCCTCCGCTGCCGGCGACCGGCGAGGCCTTTATTCCGAGCGGCGACGGCGAAGACCGCGAGCGACCACCCGAGACGATCGAGGACGACGATGACGGGGGTATGTCGGTCCTGCTGATCGAAACCGGTAGCGAGAGCCGGGAATAGGATGGAGGAGGGAGAGCAGCGGCGGGGAGTCTGGAGCCCGAACGGGCAGTGACTTTCTTGTCTTTCGAACCTCTCATCAACTTCGAGTCCCAAAAAACCTATCGTGATGTTCGCCTAACCAATTGGCGTGTAATAAAAATTCTGAAGCGCTTGATATCGAGACTCGCATCCCGGCCCGCATTGCCTCCCAATGTACCTTTCTCGAGGTCTGGAACTGGGCCGGTTCCACACTGTCCAATACTAGCAGCCATTTCAATCATAGCGGACGAAAGGGTTCTCTCAAAAGTTTTCTGGAGAAGTCATAACATTCTCCTCATTAATTCTCAAATTTCGACGCCGAAGTTTCATCTGGACTGCATCTCACAATGCAATGAAGAATAAAAACAACGGTCTGGCTTTGGGTGTGTCTTGCCTTTGACTCCCTAGAGACCGATAGTTACGGTCGAACAATGGGCGTTTCAGAGGGAGGCTGACATGATTGGTCGATTACAGCCAGGTTCGCTGTTTAGCGAAGCGACCTTCTTCAACAGCGTTCTTTCAGTTTCCGGCCAAGTCGCCATTGATCATCGCAGTGAGCAGATTGAGCGGCAAACAAAGGAAGTCCTCGAACGCATCGAACGATTGCTTGAGGAAGGCAACTCGGCCCGAGACCTGCTCCTCAGCGCAAGCGTGTTTCTAACATCGCGCGAATTGATTGAAGGGTTCAACACGGTCTGGGCGGAATGGCTGCCGAGTAATGCGGCTCCGGCACGCACGACAATTGTCTGCGAGCTTCTCGCGCCTGATTTTCTTGTCGAGGTATCGGTAGTCGCTGCAATCAGGAGTTAGGCAAACAGGCGCAATACAGGGGGAGATAAGATGGCGACAGAAAGAATGTGCGGAACAATGCCGCTTCATTTCGAAGCGGTCGAGGCGGAAACCGGATACGCTCAGACACGTCGTATGGAGGAAGCTCTTACCGCTTCGCTGAGACGTGCACCGCTTGAGGGAATAGTACGCATCCCGGTCGCGGTGCATGTGGTGGCTGCGCGTGAAGAATTCCAGGTCTCCGATGAGCAAATTAATCGCCAGATCGAGGTTCTGAACCAAGATTTTCGTGCGTTAAATCAAGATCGCTCGCAGATCCCGCAAGCTTTCGCTCACTTGGCGGAAGATGCTCAAATCGAGTTCGCCCTGGCCACACGCGATCCTGCGGGCCGGCCTACCGACGGCATTATCCGCAAGCAGACCACGATCGAACGCTTCCCAGCTCATTTCAATCCAAATGAGAGCCTTACGTTACAGATCGCTCGCGAATTGATGCTGGCCGGCACAGGGTCGGTGGCTTGGCCGACCGAGAGCTATCTCAACATCTGGGTATGCAATATGAGCCGTAACCCGCTCGGATTTGCTGCTTTCCCCGGCTCGGCCCCTTGGCGCGACGGCGTGGTCATTGACTACACTTGTTTCGGCGTTGGCGGCACGGCCCGCCCTGACTTCGATCTGGGAAGAACCGCAACACACGAAGTCGGCCATTGGCTCAATCTTTTGCATATCTGGGGCGACGACGGCAACATGTGTACGCGATCCGACAATGTCGACGATACCCCTAACCAAGCCGGAGCCAATTACGGGACGCCGACCTATCCGTCGATTAGCTGCAACAATGCGCCACACGGCGACCTCTTCATGAACTTCATGGATTACGTGAACGATTCCGCGATGATCATGTTTTCGCGCGGACAAGTGGAACGAATGCGAGCCACCCTTCAGGGGAATCGGTCCGGCTTGCTGCGCTCAAAAGGTCTTGCTGAACCGGAAGAGCCCGCGCAGCGCGCAACCGCGAAAATCCTTGCGGCGAACGCTTTCGGAAGGGAGGGTCAGGCTGCGGAAGAGGTTTTCGACGGCGTTGATTGGGTTTCGGTCGGCGACGGAGAAAGCGAATGATCCGGCGCGGTTTCGGCTCAAGAAGCGTAGAACGGGAAGCGACGCTGCGGGTTCGGAAAGCCGCAAGAGAAATCCCGGAAGAGGTCGAGACTGTCCGCTCGCTGGGAAAGGCACCGCCGGGACGCAAAGTCCTTGTCGTCGGTGCTGGGATGGCGGGACTGTGCGCAGCGCTCGAATTGGAGTCGCTGGGTTACGAGGTGACGGTCTTGGAGGCCGACGAATTTCACGCGGGCGGCCGCGTTCGCACGCTTCGTTTTGACGGCGGCCGTTACGGTGAAGCAGGGGCAATGCGCATTCCGCAAGATCACGAACTTACCCGTTTCTATATCGACCAGCTCGGGCTGACGATGCGTCCCTTTGTTTTTGCAAACGAGAAGGCCTGGCTATCGATCAGGGGCGGTAAATATCGGATGGGCGAAGCCGAGAAAGCTCGTCAGTTGTTCGATCTGTTGGAGGATGAGAAACTTCTTACCGATCTACAGCTGTGGCAGCGCGCGGTCGGCACACTTGCAGCGGCTTTAAGCGATGCCGAACAGGAAGATCTTTATCGTCATTCACCCGAATTTCTCGGTTCGATGCGCCTTGATGAGCTTTCCCTTCATGGACAGTTCCTGCAATCGGGGCTCAGCAGCGAGGCGATACAGTTGCTAGCAAGCAGCTGGAATCTTGAAACGACACTGCAATTCGGTTTGGCTGAACATCTGCGTGAAGAACTGGAAGGTGTTTGGGCCGAACCGTTTGACGAAGTTGCCGGCGGACTTGATCAGTTGCCTCACGGTATTGCTGCCAAATTGGGGAATCCGGTCGTGTTCGGCGCTCCTGTGGTCGCGATGGAGCAGTCCGATGGCGGGGTGACGGTATACGCCCAACAGAACGGACAGCGCAAAACCTATCAAGCAGACTGGCTGATCTGCACAGTGCCGCTCGGCGTCTTGCCGCGGATCGATTACGCTCAAGGATGGTCACCGCGAAAGGCAGATGCGATACGTCGCGTCAATTACGACGACTCCACCAAGGTTCTAGCGCTGACCAAATCGCGCTTTTGGGAAGTTGAAGACGGAATTTTCGGCGGGGGCTCGGTAAGCGACGGAGTTCTGGGGTCGACTTGGTACCCTTCGGACAATGCCGTCGAAATGTCCGAAGAGAAATCGCGTGAACCCTCGGTCCTCTTGGCCTCCTACAGCTGGGGCCAGACCGCCAGGCGAATGGTGGGCATGGATCGCGAGACTGTCGTAGATGACCTTGCGATCCTCCATGAATGTTTGAGGAGCGATCCCGATCAGATTGAAGACCTCGTTACTTGGTCGTGGAAAGACCATCCATGGAGCGCCGGCGCATATGCGTTTTACCATCCCGGCGACCAGACCGAACTTCATGGGCCTTTGATGGAAAGGGAGGGGCGGATCGTTTTGGCCGGTGAACACGCTTCGCTACACCATTCATGGATACAAGGCGCGATTTCTTCCGGCCTGCGGGCCGTCGAACAAATCGCATCGATCGAGGCGGCTAACTGATGGCGAACATTGCCGATTATCTCGTCCGGCGCCTTCAAGAGAACGGCGTCAAGGTCCTTTTCGGAATACCCGGAACATCATGCGCCAAAGTGTTTGAGAGTGCCATCTCTGCGGGACTGCGGACTATCGTCAACAGCAGCGAGCTAGACGCCGGATATGCTGCGGACGGCTATGCGCGCTTGCGGGGATTGGGCGCCGTCTCGGTGTCCTACGGCGTCGGCACTCTAAGCCTTATCAATGCCGTAGCCGGGGCATTCGTTGAGCGAAGCCCGGTGGTTGTCATTAACGGCGGCCCCGGAGCGAAGGATATCGCCTACGAGCGGCAATACGGAATTCTGTTTTCTCATTCTACGGGCCGACACTTAACGGATTTGGCAGCTTTTCGGGACGTTACGGCCTTTGCAGTGAGAATCGAGCATGCCGGCGAGGCGGCCTCCGCGATTGACCACGCCGTGACAGTGGCGATGCGTGAGAAACGGCCGGTTTACATTGAAATTCCTCAAGACCTATGGACTGCTGAATGCTCGGTGCGGAACAACGCGCTCGATCCGTCGCGCAATCCGACCGGACTGGAGGAAGAAATTGCTGCCGCCGTCCAGGATCGCCTTTCGGCTGCGCAAAAGCCCGCCGTTTTGGTTGGGGCCGAAGTCGCAAGATATGGTCTCTACAAAAGCGCAGAGCAATTTCTCGCGCATTCGGGACTGCCATGGGCTTCAACCTTGCTCGCTAAGACCGTAATTCCGGAAGATACGGCAGGTTTTGTCGGAGTTTACGACAGCGATCTCGCGCCCAAGCCCGTTAGGGAAGTAATCGAGAGTTCCGACTGCCTCATCACATTGGGGTGCGTTTTCGGAATTGATCATACGCTCCTGGTTCGCGATTCCTTCGATAAAATGATTGCAGTCGGCGACGGTCTGGCGCGTTTCGGCGCCGAGGTACCGCGCCGTGCCGAGCTTGGCCCGGTGTTGGAAAACCTGGCAAAGGGCAACTACTCCAGCGCGCCGCGACCGGCTGATATCGATCCCGTGGGAGACTACGCCGAGCGACGCAGCTGGGTTGAGCAGGAGTCGCCGACCGAACTGACCCACGAGCAGTTATACAGCACGATAGATTCCCATTTATCGGAAGACTGGCAGATTGTGCATGATACCTGCCTCGGCAGTTATCCGTCTGCCGATCTCAAAATGCCTGGACGTAATGCCTTCATGTGCTGTCCCGTTTGGCTGTCGATCGGGCATTCGATCGGCGCTGCTGTCGGCGCGGGTCTGGCTGATGCACGCCGGCCGCTCGTAATCTGCGGCGACGGCGGCTTCCAGATAACGGGGCAAGGGCTGTCCGCAATGGTCAGGGCCGGGATCGAGGCAGTGGTCATCGTTATCGACAACGGAATGTATGCCATCGAGCAGTATCTCATCGACGCAAGCTGGTATCGGGATCCTGATCGCGATCCTCTTCCGTATGTCGGCTTGAACCGGTGGGATTACACGGGTTTCGCCAAATCGATGGGTGTGTCGCACACGGAAACGGTTTCTACTCCCGAGGAGCTGGCGGCGGCGCTTACTGCCGCCGAAGATTGGAAGGGCGTCGGCCTTATATCCGCTCGCGTTTCAGCGCGCGACCTGCCCCCGGAGAACAGCTGAAATGGATTTGTATCTGTCCTGGATGGATGAAAGGGCTGCAAAGGCCGGACGAACGACTGCGGCTTCTCGGGGCGAAGCTGTAAGCCGCCTCGGCAGTCTAACGATCACCCGTAACCCACCGCCTCGCGATATGAGCATGCGGGGCACGAAGGTGACTGCGCAAGGCGATTTCATGATTGTCGCTCAGAAAGGCAGAAGTTTTCAGCGCGCGAACCCAGATGCCAGAGTCATTGTCGACCACGGCCGGTATCTCCTGATCGATTGGCCGGAAAACAAAGAATGGGTCGAGGAGCCGGGATGTTTCGCTGTGGTCCCCTACGAGGACGGTGCTCTCGACATGGGACTGCGGAAAGGAACCGCGCGGCCGAGACGATCTGAAATTGCCGATGCCGTTGGAGCGATTTCGGCTGATGAATTGCGCCTTCAAGTTGAGCGACTGGCGGCGATCCATTCGCGTCATTCTGCGGAAGCGGGTTATCTCGAGGCTCTCGATATCTGTGAGACCATTCTCGAGGGCGCCGGTTGTGAACTTGAGCGTCAGGAATTTCCGCTTGGCGACACTAGGTCCTGGAACTTGGTGGCCAGACGCCGCGGGGCAGCAGCGAACCCCAAATTGTATGTGATCGGTGCTCACCTAGATTCGGTGAATCACGAAGGCGGCGACGGTGCGCGAGCTCCGGGCGCGGATGATAATGCTACGGGATCGGTAACGGTGATGCAGGCTGCAGTTGCACTTAGCAGCTTTGCCGAGCTCAAGCATGACGTTTGCCTTGTACTGTTCGGAGGTGAAGAACAGGGCTTGCATGGCAGCAGGCACTTCGTAGAGTTGCTCGACGGCGCCGACCGGGATCGTTTGAGCGGCGTCGTCAATATCGATATGGCGGGCAGCCGCAACATGCAGGAACTCACAGTTTTGCTTGAAGGCGCGCCGCTCTCCCAGACAGTCATCGACGATCTGGCCGATATGGCAAAGACCTACACAGAACTTGAAACGCAGGTCTCGCTTAGCCCGTATGCCAGCGACCATGTGCCGTTCATCGACAAAGGAATTCCTGCAGTACTGACGATCGAGGGCGCCGACGGCGCCTACCCACACGAGCACACGGCCCGCGACATATCGAGCAACCTCGACTTTGAATTGCACCGTCAAATCACGATGATGGACGCTGCGTGGCTTATCGAGAAGGCGGCATTCGGCGAGGATTGACTTCACACAGCCAAAGTCCAGGGGGCGAATGCTACGACCCACACCAAATTTCCGTGTCCGATGCGCAAATGAACAGTGGTCGCAGCTCAATCTAGCAAAACCCCAAAGCGAAAGTTAGGAGGGCATCGACCATGACCGCTCTCGGGCAATCAGCGCTCTGACCTCGATGGCCGATATTAAGGCGCAAAGCGTACGTCGATTGAGCTTGTCTTTCGAAAACGTAGAGTCAATTTTGAGTCCTGAAAAAGGCACCGAACCAATGCATTAGGCGACTTTTGAGGGCCTTTTGAGGGCTTTTCGCAGACGCCCGAATTCCTAACTATCTGATAAGACGTAGAAAAGTAGTCCGAATGTGATGCCTCTTCTGGGCACCAGTAGCTTCTTCGTGTAGCATCGCGATTAAGCAAAAATAATTGAAAATCATTTAGAAAATTTGGTTCGAACTTCGCGCTTGGTCGCCGGGGATTGCGTGAATTCGCATGTTGCGGGGGTTCAGTTTGGGGGTCTTTTTCCATTCGGCCGCCAAACCTCTAGACCGCATTCATCTGCTTCAGAGAATCGATCTTGTCCGACCACCACTGCATCATCCTAACGCGCTCGTCCCAATATTGCGTGCGGTTGTAGACTGCACGGACGGCATTGCTGTCCTGGTGCGCCAAAGCGCGTTCGATGGCATCAGGATGAAACTCGTTACTCTCGTTCAGCAGCGAGGAGGCGGTCGTGCGGAAACCATGGGCAGTCATGATTCCCCCATATCCCATCCGCTTGAGCGCGCCGGTGACGGCGTTCTCGGAGAGCGGCTTCTTGGGGTTGAAGCTCGGAAATACATATTCGCTGTAGGCGGCGACGTCCTTCATGGAACGAATGATGCTGATTGCCTGCCGAGAAAGAGGCACTCGGTGCTCACGACGCATCTTGGTTTTACCCGCCGGGATCGTCCAGATAGCTGCGTCGAAATCGACATCAGCCCACTTCATCGTGCGGATCTCACCAGGGCGCTGGAAGAGGTGCGCCGAGAGCTTCATCGCGGCATTGGTGGACGGGAAGCCGCTATGCCCATCAATTGCTCGCAGCAGCTCTCCTAGCGCCTTTGGCTCGATCACTGCGGGGTGATGGCGAACAGACGGTGTCGTCAGCGCGCCGCGCAGCGCCGGAGCAGGATTGTTGCCTGCACGGCCAGTCGCGATAGCATAATTGAGCACGCGCCCAACAAGCGACCGGAGCCTTCGAGCAGTCTCGCGCCGACCAGAGTCCTGAATGTCGTTCAATGCCGCAAGGAGCATCGGTGCTGTGATCTCCCTGACCGGCAGGCGGCCGATTTTTGGTTCGACCAACGACAGCAGCCACTCGTTCTTTTTGCGGGTAGCATCACTGATCGTCTTGTCGCCGTCATTCGCTCGCTTTGCGTTAAATTCGCGCGCGACGGAAGCGAACGTATGTTCGGCTGCGAACTGCGCTTCGAGTTTTTGATCGCGGCGCTTCTGAAGCGGGTCAACGCCATCAGCAACCAATGCGCGCGCTTCATCTCGTTTTGCGCGAGCTGACTTGAGACTTACATCGGGGAATGGGCCGAAGCTGATCTTCTTCTTCTCTCCTTGGAAAGAGTATCGAAGGTGCCAGCGCTTCGATCCGTTCGGCGAGATTTGAGGATAGAGCCCCCTCTCATCTGGTAGCTTCCATGGTTTCCATCGCGGCAGCGCAGCCTCAATCTCTTTGAAGGTCAGTGTGGACTTGTAACGGTTTTGTGTCCGTCATCTGAGAGCACATTGCTCATTCGAGGAGATCGAAGATATGATCAAACACGGAGCAGAGTTTCAGCGTGAACCGGTGCGCATTGCACTGACCAGCGGTTTGCCGAGCAGGCGCGTTGCGGCCGATTTGGGCATTGGTCTGTCGACGTTGACCCGCGGGGTGAGCTTGCATCGGAGGGAGGATTTACCGACCAGCCCCGATACCGATCTGGCATTCTAGAACGAGCAGCTTCGCCGGGAGAGCCGTGCCCTCAACGAGGAGAGAGAGACATTCTAAAAAGGCTGTGAGTAGCCCTAGTTTTCAAGACGCCTTCCGCTTTCAAAATCTGCTGTCATTCGAACTGGGCGGGCGACAGTATCCCGTTCCTGACCTACTTACGCACCGGGTTGTAGAACATTTCGACGTAATCGGACACGTCCTGCCGGGCTTCCTCGCGGGTTTTGTAGGTCCGGCGCCGGATGCGTTCGCGCTTGAGCGAGGAGAAGAAGCTCTCGGCAAGTGCACCATCGGCAAGCTCAGGACAGGGTTGCACGCCAGAGGGAGTGTATGTCGCTGTTAATCTTCACGTAGACCTCGTCCAGGTGCCACTTTCACTGCCGACCTCCCGCATCCGGCTGACCCACTGGCGCCTAACGCCGGCTGCAAACAGCGAGCTGAACCTGTTCCTCAAGTGCCACACAGTCTCGTGGCAGATGTCGATGCCGCGCTCAGAAAGCAGGTCCTCGACGTTTCGCAGAGACAGAGGAAACCGGACATAGATCATCACCACGAGCCGGATCACCTCGGGCGAGGAAGTTGGAATAGCGGAATGGGCTGGCGGGCTTGCGCGGTCTGGGCATCGCGCCGCCCTGCCCGCTCAGTCCTAACCCGCAAGGGCATTTGCTCTGACAGGGCCACACCCGGAGTTGAGGCTCTCTCGTCAACACAATGGTTGCACATGCCTGACGGCCTTGCGTCTAATCATGGATATAATATGTAGACGATAGCGAATTGCAAGATGGAGGCTAAAATGAGAGCCATAATCCGAGACGGGGTCATGACATCGCCGACCGCGACGACAGGAGAGGTCGATAACCCAAATCCTTGTCCAGATAGGTTGCTGGTGCGTCCTCTGGCTGTAGGTATTACCGCTATGGAAACTCACTGGCTTCCTACTTGGAAAAAGGCGGATGGATCGGCGAGGAGCGCGCCGGTGATATTGGGGCACGAGTTCGCCGGCGAAGTCCTCCGCGCTGGAGAAAACGTGGCGGATTACAAACCGGGTGATCGGGTCATCGGCCATATTCGCCCATACGACGATGGCGCTTGTGCAGCGCTCGTAAGCGTTCACCCGCAGGATGTGGTCTCGCTACCAGCGCCGCTGGATCCGCGGTTGGCATCGGTTCTGCCCCTTGCCGGCCTGACCGCTTGGCAAGCGCTTTTCGATCATGGAAGACTTGAGAAAGGGCAGAAAGTCTTGATCCACGGCGGCGCGGGAGGAGTCGGTCATCTCGCTGTCCAACTCGCAAAGTGGCATGGCGCTGAAGTCATCACGACCTGCGGGCCGAACGATCTCGAATTTTGTCGTGCGATCGGTGCGGATTTGGTGATCGACTACACGCAGGATCGGTTCGAAGACCTCGCCAACGAAGTGGATCTGGTTCTCGACACCATTGGCGGAGATACCCAGGAGCGCAGCTGGAAAGTGATTCGGCGCGGCGGGACGCTAGTCACCATAGCGGGCGAAAAAGAGGATGCCCCATCCCAAGAACGAGCCGAGCGCCAAGGCATCAGGGCCCTGTTTTTTATCGTGACGATGGACCGCAATCAACTGCAGAAGCTGATCGCGCTTCAAGCTGACGGCCACCTGCATCCGGTTGTTGATCGTCTATATGCTTTCGATGAGGTGCTCAGCTTCTTCGAGGGCTCCGATTTCCGTTCCGGGAGAGGCAAAGCAATCATGCTGCCGCTCAGGCCATGAAAACGTTTCGATCCGCGATGAGGGCTTCCGATATGTTTCCAAGAGATGTGGCGCTCTGGGCCGCAAGAGCCGCCTTGGCCATCACCTTCCTGTCGGCAGTCGCCGATCGGTTTGGCGCATGGGGTTCTGTGAAACTTCCATGGGTAGACTGGGGCGACATGACTGTCTTCACTCAAGCGACGGCTGCGCTCAATCCATGGATGCCAAGCTGGCTTGTGCCCGCATTTGCATGGGGCGTTACCCTCCTGGAGATCGTCCTCGCAGCAGTGCTGCTCTTGTTGCCTAACCATAGGTGGCCTGCTGCCGCGAGCGCCTTGCTGCTGCTTTGTTTTGGCGTGGCGATGGCGGTGTTTCTGCATCCAAAGGAACCGCTGAACTACAGTGTCTTTACTGCCAGTGCCTGCGCATTCCTTCTCTATGCCTTCATCGATAGCCGCCAGGTCACCTCACTTGTCAGCCCGAAAGACAAGGCTAAATTCCGGCAATGAGAAGAATGAGCGATGGTGTCGAAGCGGGTCTCCACTGCATGCTGGTCCTGGCCGGCCTCCGCGACGGAAAAGTGCTCTCTGGCAAAAGCCTCGCGGAGTTGCACGGGGTGTCGGAAAGCTACCTGCTCAAGCATCTTCGCGCCCTGACTGCTTCAGAACTTCTGGAGGCGTTGCCCGGTCCGCGAGGCGGATTTCGTCTAGGCCGACCTGCTGCAAGTATCACGCTGCTCGATATCGTTGAAGCAATAGATGGGGCGAGACCGTTCTTTGTGTGCCGGGAAATTCGAAGACGCGGTCCGGGAAAGGCCTCCGACCCGTGTGTTTATTCTACGGATTGTTTCATCAAGACCCGCATGCTCGCTGCTGATCAGGCTTGGCGGAATGCACTATCTCATCAGACGGTGGCTGATCTCGTTTCAGATAGTGAGAAGTTCATCGACGATCATAACAAGCAAGCGGTCGCAAGGTTCGTTGATGAACAGGCGCGATAGCCGCCAAGCGGTTAGGGCCGGTCATTAAGTCTGGTTGCTCTGATCCCTGGCTGATCAGGGCTGACTCCGATACCAGCACCGCCAAGGCCCCACGGCGCCACCAGAAATGGCAGCGCCGAGGTGTCGGGGAGCAGCCTGGCCCTGATCGGGCCCGTTAGCGCCAGTGCAATTTCCAGCGCCGATGGCCGATCGGGCCGGATGCATCCCGAGCTGACGCCAGAAGGCGGGCCTTTTCAATCGCTGCAAGGGATAGGGGCCTCTCAGGCGGCCAGCAATTCGTCTGCTGGTCCGAAGAATTCATAGTGGATGCGACTGGCCGCTACTCCAGCCTGCGAGAGCGTTGCAACCGCATGACGCAGAAAGGCGCGGGGTCCGCAGATGTAGTAGTCCGCTTCGGCAACGGGGGTGTGGGCGAGCAGCCATTCGTCGGTGATAATTCCGGCGATATCGTAGTCTCGGCCCGGAACTTCGTCGGGCAGTGGCTGCTGATGAAAGTCGGTGATGCTGACAGAACTAGCCTTAGCGGCCAGAGCCCGGACATGATCGCGCATCGCGTGGGTGGTGCGATCGTGCGTACCGTGGACATAGTGGATCGGCACGGCGCCTCCCTTCGCCACGAGCGCTTCGAGCATCGCCACCAGCGGAGTCAGGCCAACCCCGCCCGACAGCAGCACCACCGGCCGCTCAGTCACCGCATCAAGGAAAAACTCGCCTGAAGGTGCCGCGACTTTGAACCTGGTGCCAACGCCCGCATTATCGTGCAGCCAGCCCGAGGCCAGGCCCTGCGGTTCGCGTTTCACCGAGATGCGATAGCTCTCTCCATTGGGCGCGGCCGAAATAGAATAGTTGCGCTTCACTGGCGCATGGCCGGGAATATCGAACGAGAAGGTCAGATACTGGCCGGGCCTGTGTGCCATCACTGGCTCACCGTCGGCGGGGCGCAGCGTAAACGAGGTGATGACGGCGCTTTCCGGCGCAACCTCGGCCACTTCGAACTCGCGCCATCCGTTCCAGCCACCTTCGGCGGTGCGTTGGTCGGTATAAAGCCGCTCTTCACGCGCGATCAGAATATTGGCGAGGAACCAGTAGGCTTCGCCCCAGGCAGCGAGGATGTCATCGGTCGCCGCGTCGCCCAGCACCGCCTTGATCGCACCGAGCAGCGCGTCGGCAACAAAAGGGTAATGCTCGGGCACGATCTGCAAACCGACATGCTTTTGCGCGATCCGCTCCACCGCAGGGGCAAGCGCCGCGAGATTCTCGACATTGCTGGCATAGCTCAGGATGGCGCCGGTCAACGCGCGCGACTGCGATCCTGAACCACCGTGGTGGGACTGGTTGAACAGGGCCGCGATATCGGGGTTCTGGAACAGGCGGTCATACATTTCACGCACAATGGCAAGGCCATGGGCTTCGAGTGCGGGCACTGTGGCCTTGACGAGCGCGATGGTCTGCTCGCTGAGCGGCTGCGACATACAGTTCTCCTGAGATGAAATCGTGGTTCGGGACGGGATCGGCGCCGATCAGAAACCCGGCGGAGGCTGGTCCCAGAAATCTACCTGCATTTTCATCGGCCCCACTGGCGTGACGAAATGCGGCTGCCCCGGCTCTATCAACCCCGGCCGAGCAGGGGCGAGGATTACCTCGCTGGTCGGATCGAGATAGGTGAGCCGGAGCTCTCCCTCGATCACCCGGATCACTCCCCACACGCCCGCCTTCGTATCGTGGCGGGCGCGCAGGGCAGCGGGCAGGCTATCCTGATCGAACACAGGGGTGGAGCGATAGGGGCCCGGTTCTGACATGGTCAGGCTGCCAGCTTGATATCGTCGGCGTGTTCGGGATACGGAGCGATATTCAAAGGGGCAGCCTCGCCTGCCAGTTCATCGGCAAAGCCATGGTTGACGTCGCGGTGATGCGCTTCGTCGGCGCGGACCACCAGCACCACGTCGCGCAAGGTGGCTGAATCGGGCAACTTCCAGTAATGGCGGGCTATCAAGGGGGCGGCAACATTGGGGCTGCGACCCTCATCGATCTCCTTGAGGTAGAGAGTGTAGCTGATCACCGCCTCCTCCTCGAAATAGCCAACTACGCGGTGCGCGGTGCGTGCGCTCACCAGATAGAGGCCGAAGAAGGCGAGATAGAACGCCCACTGCACCAGCAGGATCACCAGCCGCTCGAATAGCGATGGCTGCGCGATCTCGATGAAGGTCATCAGGTGCATCCGCTCGTTCTCGGCTTCTTCCATCAGGGTGCGGATCCAGCCGTTGTCACCCTGCATCCGGCGCAGGCACCTGAGGTGGGTGAGCGTGGCCCCAACCATGCCCGGCACGGCGGCGACTGTTTCGAGCACGATGGCGCGATGGCCGTAGCGCTTTGCGAAGAAGGTATCGGCACAGAAGCGCAAGACCTTGGTAAAGCCGAACGCGATCCGATCACGCAGATCGCGCGGGGCGTGGTGAACGGTGAGATCGACCATAGGAATGTCGGTCATGGCAGCATACTCCTTTTCAGGCATGGTCCGTCGCGGCAGCTGCGAGGCAGGCGGGCCGGGGGGAAGGTTTCGGTGCTGGCTGGCCATCCAGCCGGAAGAACATGGCGAGCTTGAGGCTCTCGGCGATACGCGCGGCCTTGGCTTGCAAGGCAGCGGCAGCGTCAGGAGCCATCAGTTCGTCAGTGGTCTCTGCCCACAGGGCAAGCCAGCGCTCGAACAGGGCAGGGGTAATGCGATCGCGATGCTTGATATGCGCAGGCACCGGGTGGCCCTTGTAACGTCCGCTGGCGAGCATGACCGAAGACCAAAAGGCGGCCAGCTTCTCTAGGTGCTCGGGCCAGTCGTGGATGGCGTCGTTGAAGATCGGGCCGAGCTCCTCGTCGGCACGGACGCGGGCGTAGAACGCGTCGATCAGACGGGCGAGGCCGGGATCGTCGATGCTGAGAGCTGGCATGGCTGCGACTCCAAATCATGTATCTTGGATGCATCTATACGTGCTCGCCAAAACATGCAATAAGAATACATGATTATTCTTGCGGAGCTGCGATGCGTCTGACGCGCTACACCGACTATGCCATGCGGGTGCTGCTATACCTCGGGCGGCAGCCGGGCGAGCTGGCCTCGATTTCCGCGATCGCGCGCGCCTATGCCATTTCGCAGAACCACCTGATGAAGGTGGTCAACGATCTGGTGAACGCGGGCTATCTGGAAAGCGTCCGCGGCCGCAATGGTGGTATCCGCCTCGCCCGCCCGCCGGAGGAAATCAACGTCGGCGCACTGGTTCGCCACACCGAGGACGATTTCGATTTGGTTGGCTGCGGTGCCTGTGTGATTGCTCCGGCGTGTGGCCTTACCAGTGTCCTCGAAGAGGGGCTCCTAGCGTTTCTCAAAGTCCTTGATGGCTATTCGCTGGCCGATGTGCTGGCGCGCAAGGGCGATTTTTCGCACTTGCTGGTGCCGATGAGTGTCAAGGATTAGCAGGTAAGCCTCGCTCGCCGACGCTCTGAGGTGATCGGCCAGTCTTGCGGCGGTGACACGCCATGAGCGACGAACACTCCCACCCGTTCAAGCAGGGTTTCAGGTCCTCCGAACAAAGGGGCCTACGCCAGAGCGGTGTGGCCTGGCAGAATTCTTCCTGCTGACTCCCGGAACGCCCTCTTCTAAGTTGATGGGAGGTGCCGCCGAATGTCGGAATTTGGGGCGCTTAGCTGCCACCATCGTCTATGACCCGGATATCCGCAACGATGGCAACGCGGCAAATGACGACTGCGAAACTGGCAATAACCGCCAAGTCATCACATCGCAGCAACTCGCTCAGAAGCTGGCCGAAGCCCACTGAAAACTCCTGCTCAACACTCCATCAGGGCGGCTTTGTGCCCTCGCACGTCTTCACCGCACAGCCATATTGTGAAATAGAGGGAGAAGATCGAAACTCTGATTGTTCCACCTTAGAAGGAGGTCCGATGCGAAAGCACCTTAGTTCCTGGGCCTCGTGGGGGCCGCTTGTCGCCTGGCTGGTTTTTGCGATGGCAGCTGTCGGCGCTGCACCAATTGCAGTTGTATCGTTCGGCGTGGCATTGGCGGTTATCTGTGCTGTCCACCATGCGGAAATTATCGCTCACAAGCTGGGCGAACCGTTTGGAACTCTCGTGCTCGCGCTGGCCGTGACGATGATTGAAGTGGGCTTGATACTCGCTCTGATGACGGCAGCCGCAGACGGTGCCGCTTCGCTGGCGAGAGATACCGTTTTCGCAGCGGTGATGATAATTCTCAATGGAATTATCGGTGTGTGTTTGCTGATTGGCGGCCTGTTTCACCGTGAGCAGTCGTTCCAGCAATCGGGCGTCAGCGCTGCTTTGGCGACGATTTGCGCGCTCACCGTACTCAGCCTCGTGCTGCCCAACTTCACTGTCAGCGAACCAGGGCCTGTCTATTCCAATGGGCAACTGGCCTTCGTCGCGATAGTATCGCTGGTTCTCTATCTGACCTTTGTGATGGTCCAGACCGTTCGTCACCGGGAGTATTTTCTGCCTCCCGCAAGCGAAACGCAGGATTGCGAAGACACGCTCGACCCGCCCAGCAATCGGACGACTGCCATATCGGCTGTGCTGTTGCTTGCAGCTCTGGGCGCGGTGGTCCTTCTGGCGAAGGAGCTGTCGAAGCCGCTTGACGATATGGTGCTGTCCATGGGCGCTCCACAAGCGGTGGTCGGTGTGATGATTGCCGTCCTGGTGCTGTTACCCGAAAGCGTCGCTGCGGTTCGGGCTGCGCTGCGTGACCGGATACAGACCAGCCTCAATCTCGCGCTCGGCTCAGCGTTGGCGACCATCGGCCTTTCCATTCCCGCAGTGGCAGCCTTGTCGCTGTTCGCAGGCCTGCCGATTGCACTCGGCCTGGGTAGCAAAGGTATTGTGCTGCTGGGGCTCACTTTGCTGGTGACGACACTGTCACTCGGCAATGGGCGGACAACTGTGTTGCAGGGGGTGGTGCATCTGGTGATCTTCGGGGTCTATCTGTTTACGACGATCGTTCCCTGACATTCCGGGCTGAGGTGGGCGGCTGTGCTTATCGCGCGGCCGTCGTCGAATTGGACAGAGAGGGCGGCGTAACCTTGTAAAGCATGCCGGCGCCCCGATGCGGCACCCGGCGCAGGTCCGCGAATTCAGGCATCTGTACAGGCAGTTCACCTACGACCCACACATAAGAGAAAGCATCACGCGGAACATGGCGCAAGACCTCTGTCAGTTGAGGGTAATATGGTTTCCTGCAATGGTCGGGCTGCGCCATCTGCGAAGGATCGCGCGCAAAATAGCCAGCAGCGGGATTGTTGATCTTCAGCGGATTCATCCCGGAAAACTCCCACTGATCGTTCACGATCGCATTGCGACGCACCAATGCCATACTGCCGACATGCCAGAGCAAAGGTGGAGCCCAACCGCCATCGCATGACTGGACTGCAAATGTAGCCAGGCGTGCTCCGACCGGTATCGAATTGAGCGTAGCCAGCGTTTGTTCCATTTCCTTTTCGCGCTCGACATAGGTGACCGTGGTGATGGCGCTGCGCGCTACAAAAAAGGCCAGCGTAATTACGGTCATCCAACGTGTTGTAGCTACTGGAAAACGCTCGGTTGAAATCGATAGCAGTACCAGCGCGTACATATATGGCACCAGCCGCATATCGGCGAAATAGGAGCCGAACACGCGGGACGGGAGAATGAGGAATGCCAAAGCACAGAAGATAGCCGCAAACGCCATGCGTCGATCAAACCGCGCCCATTTGCTTCGCAACGCCCAATAACCGAAAATGAACATAATCTGGAGTGACAGGCCATCGAGAATGATCGATCCTGTGCGAAGCGGTGAAGCGAGCCAGAATGCTTTGAGCAAAAGGGACCATTCGCCAGTCTTGCTCCCGACAGTGTCAGCCCGCCATGCCAGCATAGGGATAAGCGGGAATAGGAGAGGCCAGCATTCGCCCAGAACACGCAGGACGAGCGTTGGCAGACGATCCTTGCGCTCTATCGCATCGGCCAATGCGGCAGAACCGCACATCAGACCGAGGAAAGCCCAGCCATATGTATGGCACAGCCAGATGGCCGGGCCCGCAACAGCAAGCAACAGATGCGGCCACCATCGGCCCGCACTCTGACGCAAACGAAGCCAGGCCGCGAACGTCACCAGTGCCAGCGCCATCGCCAGTGAGAAGTTGAGGAAACCGAAATTGAACGGAAACCCATAGATCAGCGGCAGCGCGAGAATCGCGAAAGGGGTAATGCGGCCATGCACCTGTCGCGAAATGGCGAGGATTCCCGTCGCGGCCAGTAGCTGTGTGGCGATCACACTCGCCTTTACCGCCCCTTCGAGACCGAGGCGGGAGTGCAATACCTCCACCAGCAGATCGACGCCAAGGTTGCCGATGACCTTCCACTCAAATGCGTAATAGCGGGCGAGTTCCGGGCGATTGGCAAGGTCCGTCTGAATCACATAGCGGCCCAGATGGCCGTACAGATCGCTGAGCGGCGGCAGCCCGACAGCCAACAATGGCACAAGCGAAATGGCCACCAGCACGGCAAATGCGATGTAGCTCCACCGACCGCGTTTCGCGGTCAATAATTCGGACGCAGAGAAAATCATGACCGACCGGCAAACACGAAACGATGGGACAGGACGAACATCATCAGCGAATAGCTGACGGTGGCCGGTATCTGCGCCAGCGGATTGCCTGCCCCCAATGCGGATCGCGCTGCCCATAGTACGGCCAGATTCACGGTATAGGAAATGGCAAAGGCTACCAGAAAGCGGATGACTTCTCCGCCTGCCAGTCGCCCCTGGGTGCCGAACACATAGCGGCGGTTCAGCGTGAAGCTGACCATCAGGCCAAAGGCGAAGCCCGCTGCATTGGCGCTCACATCCCCCGCTCCGAGATACAGGCAGGCGAGAATCACCGAGTATCCGACGAGGGTATTGATAATACCCACCAGACTATATCGTGTAAAAAGCGCTGCCATTGCTCGTGTCACCAGTTGGGCAATTGATGGATGGCCATATGTCGGTTCACGTCGAGGCGGGAAGGGCCGGTCACCCGTCTGCTTGCTTTATCCGGCAGCTCGCAGACTTTCCGTGATTTCCTGATTCATGCGATGGACGGGGTTTGCAGAGAGAGCCGTCACAGCGGGCTGGCGATGGACCTCCGCAATCATAAACAGTGGACGGCGCTTGGTTTCCATATACATACGTCCAAGGTATTCCCCGAATACGCCGAGCACGAGCAGCTGCACACTGCCCATTATCAGGATCAGTCCCGCAAGGCTTGCCCAACCCCTGACTGCGCCACCCGTGAACCAGCCCCATCCGACCCAGGAAAGGGACAGCAGTCCGGCAATACCGAAAAGCATTCCGAGATGGGAGGCGAAGCGGAGAGGGACGATGGAGAAGCTGGTAACCGCATCGATTGCCAGAGCCAGCAGTCGTCTCATCGAATAATGAGTGTCACCTGCAAATCGCGCGTCGCGTTCGTAGTGAAGTGGAACCTGGCTGAAGCCAACCCAGCTAATCATCCCGCGGACAAAGCGGAAGCGTTCCGGCATCGCCTGCAGGTGATCGGCAACACGCCTTGTCATCAGGCGAAAATCGCCCGTGTCACGGGGAATATCGGTATCGATCAGTTTGTCCAGCAAACGATAGAACATCGCTGACGTAAACAGCTTGATCGCGGTTTCGCCGTTACGCGATTTGCGTTGGCCATATACCACATCGTTTCCGGCTCTCAGCTTTTCCAGCATCGGGCCGAGTAATTCGGGCGGATCCTGCAAATCGGCATCAAGAATGAAAACATAATCGCCCTGCGCGTGCGACAGCCCGGCAGACAGCGCAAGTTGCTGGCCATGATTTCGCGAAAGGTCGATGCCGGCAATCCGCGAATCCCGATCGGCGTGATCGCATATTTTCTGCCAGCTACTGTCGGTTGACCCGTCATTTATCAGCAGGATTTCGAACCGGCTGTCGAACTGCTCTTCACAGGCGGGAACCAGTCGCTCGATCAGGGCGTCAATGCCGGTTTCTTCGTTATATATCGGAACGACAACAGATAACGTGGAAGCTCTGATCGCCTGCTGAGTGGCCGACATGAAATATCCCCCTTGAATGGCGGACATATTCCTATGCCGATATGGTAAATGAGTGGTAAATTGCCGTCAGGGACTGCCCTTGCTCTGACCTAGAAGGTTGCCTGGCATCTTCCGTGCAGGCGGCAGTTATACCGGCAGGGCTACCGGCAAGACTGCCACCATCTCCGCACGGGGTTGTTGCTATTGCGCCATGTCGAGCACGATGCGTCCTTCGATCTGTCCCTTACGCATTTTGTCGAACACCGAATTGATATCGTCCAGCTTAGCGGTGGAAATCGTCGCCTTGACCTTGCCGTCAGCAGCGAAATCGAGCGACTCCTGAAGGTCGAGGCGCGTACCGACAATGGAGCCGCGCACGGTGATGCCGTTCAGCACCATGCCGAAGATGTTGAGCGGGAAATCGCCCGGCGGCAGGCCATTGAGTGCCACGGTGCCGCCGCGCGCGATCATGCCGACTGCCTGTTCGAATGCTTTCTCGCTCACCGCCGTCACCAGTGCGCCGCGTGCGCCGCCGCCAGTCAGCCGCTTCACCGCGGCTGCGGGGTCAGCTTCGGTGCGGGCGTTGACCGTCTCCACCGCGCCGAGCTTGCGCGCGAGTTCAAGCTTGGCGTCGTCCACGTCCACCGCGACCACGTTCATCCCCATGGCAACTGCATATTGCACCGCCATGTGCCCCAGACCGCCAATACCGGAGATAACCACTGCATCGCCCGGCTTGGTATCGGTCATCTTCAGGCCCTTGTAGACCGTGACGCCCGCGCATAGCACCGGTGCGATTTCGTTGAAGCCGATATTGTCGGGCAGGTGGCCGACATAGTTGGGGTCGGCCAATACATAATCGGCAAACCCGCCATTGACCGAATAGCCGGTGTTGAGCTGGCTTTCGCACAATGTCTCCCATCCGCCGAGGCAGTGGGTGCAGTGGCCGCAAGCGGTGTAGAGCCACGGCACGCCAACCCGGTCGCCTTCCTTCACATGGGTGACGCCCTTGCCGACGGCGGAGACGAAGCCCACGCCTTCATGACCCGGAATGAACGGCGGCTCCGGCTTGACCGGCCAGTCGCCTTCGGCGGCATGCAGATCGGTATGGCATACGCCCGACGCCTGAATCGCCACCTGGATCATGCCCGGCTGCACTTCGGGCACCGGCACTACCTCGATCCGCAGCGGCTCGCCAAATGCGCGGACGACCGCGGCTTTCATGGTCTTGCTCATGGAATGTCTCCTGAATGGGGTTGGGAGAGGCGGTGCGGCGGAAATGCGCCGCACCAGTCCGTCGCCTCAGAAAAAGCCGAGCTTCTTGGGGCTGTAGCTGACCAGCATGTTCTTGGTCTGCTGATAGTGATCGAGCATCATGCGGTGGTTTTCACGCCCGATGCCCGACTGCTTGTAACCGCCGAACGCCGCATGGGCGGGATAGGCATGGTAGCAATTGGTCCACACACGCCCGGCCTTGATGGCACGGCCAAAGCGATAGCAGGTGTTGGCATCGCGGCTCCACACGCCCGCGCCCAGGCCATAAAGCGTGTCGTTGGCGATCTGCAGCGCTTCGTCCTGATCCCTGAAAGTAGTCACCGAGAGGACGGGGCCGAAAATCTCCTCCTGAAAGATACGCATCCGGTTGTTGCCCCGGAATACGGTCGGCTTGACGTAATAGCCTCCGGCAATCTCGCCTTCGAACCGCGCGGCCTCGCCGCCGGTCAGCAGTTCGGCGCCTTCCTGCTTGCCGATGTCGATATAGGAGAGGATCTTTTGCTGCTGTTCGGAGGAGGCCTGCGCGCCGATCATGGTTTCGAGGTCGAGCGGATTGCCAGCCTTGATCGCCTCGACGCGCTTGATCGCGCGCTCCATGAAGCGGTCGTAGATGCTCTCGTGCACCAGCGCGCGGCTGGGGCAGGTGCAAACCTCGCCCTGATTGAGGGCGAACATCACGAAGCCCTCGATCGCCTTATCGAGATAGTCGTCATCCTCGCGGCACACGTCTTCGAAGAAGATGTTCGGACTTTTGCCGCCCAGCTCCAGCGTGACCGGGATCAGGTTTTCGGTGGCATATTGCATGATGAGGCGGCCAGTGCTCGTCTCACCGGTGAAGGCGATCTTGGCGATCCGGCTGCTACTGGCGAGCGGCTTGCCCGCTTCCACACCAAAGCCATTGACCACGTTGACGACGCCAGCGGGCAACAGATCGCCGATCAGCTCCATCAGCACCATAATCGAGGCCGGGGTCTGTTCGGCAGGCTTCAGCACCACACAATTGCCCGCCGCCAGCGCCGGTGCAAGTTTCCACACCGCCATCAGGATCGGGAAGTTCCACGGGATGATCTGGCCGACCACGCCCAGCGGTTCGTGGAAATGGTAGGCGACCGTATCGTGGTCGATCTCCGAAATGCCGCCTTCCTGCGCGCGAATACAGCCCGCGAAATAGCGGAAGTGGTCGATCGCCAGCGGAATGTCGGCAGCCATCGTCTCGCGCAGCGGTTTGCCGTTGTCCCATGTCTCGGCAATGGCGATCTTTTCGAGGCTCTCCTCCATCCGGTCCGCAATCCGGTTGAGGATCAGTGCGCGCTCGGCTGCGCTGGTGCGGCCCCATGCGTCCTTTGCCGCATGCGCTGCGTCGAGCGCGGCTTCGATATCCGCCGCCTGACTGCGCGCAATCTTGCCGACCGACTTGCCGGTGATCGACGAGATATTGTCGAAATAGCGCCCGTCCTTGGGCGCGACCCATTTGCCGCCGATGAAGTTGTCATACTTCTCTGCAAAGGGCGCGGTCATGGCAGCCGCCGGGTTGGTTTGCATATCCATCAGTTCATCCTCTCACGATCGCCGGACGCTCCCGGTCGCGAGCACGATGGTCTCGCGAAAACGGGTCGCTGAAAAGAGGCTGGGGCAATAAGATGGGCTACACTGTCTCGATATCGAGACAGGTCGAGGGTGGTGTCACGCTCGCTTCAGGCCAACCTTCTCCATCCGGCGGTAGAGCGTGGCCCGACCGATACCGAGCGCTTTGGCCGCTTGCGTTGCATTGCCATCGGCCTGAGCCAGAGCGCGTCGCAATACAGCTCGCTCGGAATCGTGAAACGATGGTGTGCCTTCACTTTCGTTGCCGAGGATTTCAGCAGCGCTGCGGCACCCGGCCAGGCAGGCATCGGTGAGTTTGAAGCGATAGCGCGCGGCATGAGTGGCACCGATGACCAGATCATCCCTATCGACAGCGAGCAAAGCCGCGTCGCCGCCGGGGAGGTTCGCGTCGATGATGCGGTGCCCCTTGAAATGCTCCCGAAAGATGCCGCTTTCGATCCTGCGCGCAGCATCCTGAACGATTTTCTGTACCAGCGCGCCCATCGCTGCAGTGTGATCGTCGCGGCAATTGGAGATGTCGAGCGCTCCAATCAGCCGACCCGCCGCGTCTCTGACGGGAGCATCCATGCAACTGATGCCGATGTTGCGACTGGCGAAGTGCTCGTCGCGGTGAATCGTAACCGGGCGTCCTTCTACGAGGCAGGTTCCGATCCCATTGGTGCCTTCGCGGCTTTCGCTCCAGACGCCGCCCGCGGTCAGCCCGATCTTGTCGAACATCTCGCGATCGCCGGCTCTGCTGCGTGCTTCGAGAATGACGCCGTCATTGTCTGAAAGCATCACTGCACAACCGGTGGCCGCCACGGTCTGGAACAACTGGTCGAGCAGCGGACGGGCAACCTCCAGCATCAGTTCATGCCGCTGCCGCCGCTGAGTAAGGTCGCAGCCCGATACGAGTTCAGGCGTTCGGTCTGCGCTAACATCAAGGCCATGTTTCAAGCCGGACCGACACCAACTGGCCGCGACAAACGACTGCCCGGCACTCGTGGTTGAATGCAACACCTCTGCTACAGAGTGTTCGTGCTGGCCTTTCATGATTCTCCTTTTAGCCTATTTCGATCGGGCTGACGACCATCGACATAGTAAGGCCAATACGACTTGGTCAGAAATCGGCCTGAGGTCGCAAATCAACTGCCCGATCGCGCGCCAATCAGGACATCGAACGAAACGAAGATGCCCTCACTCGTCACTGGGGTTTGGGCGCGATGCAGCGCCTGCTCGCAGTGCCGGCCGGCAGCATCCCAATGATATTGCTGGGAATATAACGCCTCTCTAGCGGTTGTTGGAAGGTGGCGGTTTACGACTTTGTAAGCCAATTTTGCTATGTAATATCGATGGACCTTTCGAACGCCCCATCTATCCCATTCAGCGAAGCTGGCAGGCTTTCGGCACTTCTCGATCTGGAAATTCTGGACACTCCAGCCGAACGCGATTTTGATGAGCTTACCCGCCTTGCCGCAACAGCGCTCGGTGTTGCCAGCTCCGCGATCAGCCTGATCGACAAGGATAGGCAGTGGTTCAAGGCACGGCATGGAATTCCATTCACGGAAACTCCCCGTGATGTCGCTTTTTGTAATTCCGCAGTTGCTTCGCGAGATCTACTCGTTGTGCCCGACGCCACGCTGGACGAACGTTTCAGTTCGAATCCCCTCGTATCGCAAGAGGGAGGGATACGATTTTATGCCGGGGCACCGCTTATCGCCACCTCAGGCCACTGCCTTGGCGCGCTGTGTGTGTTCGACCCGGTCGCCCGCGAAGGCCTCACTGAAGCACAGCGAGCAATGCTTATGGACCTGGCCAGACTTGCCACCGACCTGATCGAGTGCAGGCGCTTGCGTAACATGGGCGAAATAGCGGCCCGTGTGGTTGACGCCACTTCCGATGCGGTGGTCGCGGCCGATCGCAAGGGAACAGTTGTTTATTGGAATCCTGCTGCCGAACGGATTTTTGGCCGTTCTCGCGAAGAGGCCCTTGGTCGTCATGTCGATATGATCATCCCCGCCCGACTGGCGAAAGATTATCGCGAGATGTTTGAGAGGGCGACCGCGGGTGGCGGCCGCGGAGATTTGGGTGGCTTTGTCGAGATGGCTGGCCTGCGGGCGGACAGTAGCGAGTTCCCCATCGAGATATCGCTTGCCAGATGGGGCTCGGGGTCACCCGTTGGCGGCTTTGCAGCGATCATTCGCGACATCACCGCGCGCAAGGCAGTCGAGCGGGAGCGCGAACACACTCAGTCCTTTCTGGATACGGTGGTTACTAACCTGCCCGCTATGCTGTTCGTTAAGGATACACAGACTCGCCAGTATCTGATGGTGAACCAGGCTGGCGAGGATGCAATAGGTCGACCTGCGAGCGAAATCATCGGTCATACGGACCGAGAGCTTTTCCCTCGAAATGGTGCGGATTACGAGCGTCGCGACAGTGAGACGATCGCATCGGGTTCTGCAAAGGTTTTCGAAAGCGAATTCATTCGTGATGATGGTCAGTCAGTCCATTTTCGCACTATACGCAAAGTGATTGATGGCCCCGATCGGCCGGGCCAATACCTGCTTGGCATTTCAGAAGATGTGACCGCCACCCGGCTTGCAGAGGCTGAGGTGCTGCGTCTGGCTCACTACGATTCCCTGACCGGATTGCTCAACCGCACAAGCTTTACCGATGGGTTATATGGGCTTGTCCGAAAAGGCGAACCCTTTGCGATGCTCAGCATCGATCTCGATCGGTTCAAGGCGATCAATGACCAGTTTGGTCATCCTGTTGGCGACGTAGTTCTGTCTCAGGTGGCCGACCGGCTCAGCGAGGCAGTTCCTCAGGAAGGGTGGGTGGCGCGCATTGGCGGAGATGAGTTCATTGTATTCCTTACGGGCGCGCAATTGCGCGAGCGTGCAGATGAACTTGCGTCTTCAATCCTAAACAGCCTTGCCGATCCATTTCCGACAGACCGTGTAGTGGCGCATGTTGGCGCTTCTATTGGTATTGTCCTGATGCCTCAGGATGGTTCTACGACCGAGCAGCTGCGCGAAAACGTGGATCTTGCGCTTTATCGCGCAAAGCGAATGGGCAAAGGCAAGGCTTGTTTTTTCAACCCGGAGATGGACGCTGACGCGCAAGATCGCCGCAAACTCGAAACCGAACTGCGCGAAGCTGTTGAGCGGGACGAACTCGATCTGGCCTATCAGCCGATATTTTCCGCTAGAACCGGACAGATCACCAGCGCCGAGGCGCTGGCGCGCTGGACCCATCCCGATCGTGGACCGATCCGCCCGGATATCTTTATTTCCGTTGCGGAAGAATGCGGTCTGATTGATCGTTTGGGGGAACAGCTGTTGCGCCGCGCGTGCTGCGCCGCGCAAAGCTGGCCAGACCACGTGCGGGTTGCAGTCAACCTTTCCCCGCTTCAATTTCATTCGGGCAGACTTATCGAAACGGTCCGGCGCGCGATAGACTCTTCGGGTATTCGCGCCAACCGTCTGCAGCTCGAAGTAACCGAAGGCCTCGTCATTCAGGACGTTGACCGAACTTTCCAGCAACTGGAAGAGCTCCGCGCGCTCGGTATTCAGGTGCTGATCGATGACTTCGGTGTGGGATACTCCTCGCTTAGCTATTTTCAGCGTTTCCCATTCGACAAGGTCAAGATCGACAAATCATTCGTCGACGAGATCGCGACGTCACGCACGGCAAAGGCAATTGTTCAGGCCGTGGTCGGGCTCGGCAGCGCGCTTGGAATGGGTGTGGTGGCCGAAGGCATCGAGACAGAGGAACAAATGCGCCTTTTGATCGAAGGCGGCTGTACACATCTGCAGGGCTACTTGCTCAGCAAGCCCGTGAGCGCCCATGTATTTCAGCAAATGCTGGCGAGGCCTCACAATTTTGGGATCAAAGCGACAAGGGCAGCATAAGCAATCCTGTCACTGACGCTCACCACCGCCCCTAAGTGGCGCTAAAGTACAGCTGCAAAGGTGGTGAGCCCTGCTGGGTTCGAACCAGCGACCTACTGATTAAAAGTCAGTTGCTCTACCGACTGAGCTAAGGGCCCGACCACGCGGGGGGCACTAGCAGCGTCACCGGATGGGTCAAGCGGTGAAGTAACTGGCGCAGTGTAAAGCCTGATATTGGGTCGCGCCAGGCGGGGGCAATCGCGGCAGCCGGGGCGAGGGCGAAGGTGCGCTGGCGGAACAGCGGATGCGGGATAGTCAGGTGCGGGCCGAACCAGATTCCGCCACTCCATAACAGGATATCCAGATCCAGCACGCGGGCGGACCATGGCTGGCCGGTGCGCTTGCGCCCGAAGGCCGTCTCTATCGCCTGAAGTACGGCGAGGAGCGCCTCTGGCCCCAGATCGGTCGCAATCAGTGCGGCGGTGTTGGCGTACCGCCTCCGCGAAGGGCCGAGCGGGGCGCTTTCGATTGTCGGGGCAATGGCCTGTAGTTTCAGCCCATTGTCCTGCATCGCTGCGATCGCTGCGGAGAGAACTTTACGCGGAGGGCCATGCCTGATGTGCCGCACGTTGGAACCGAGTGCGACGATATAGCGGTGCCCGATCTGGCTCATCGCGAATCAGATGTCTTGTGCGATTCGGCCATAAAGCTGCGGCCGCCGGTCGCGGAAGAATCCCATACCTGCGCGATGCTTCGCCGCTTGCGCCAGATCGATCCGGGCAACGATCACGCCGCTGTCCTGCGCGCCGAATTCGGCCAGATAGTCGCCCCATTCGTCTGTGATGAAGCTGTGGCCGTAAAATGCCTGCCCGTCTTCGCTGCCGATCCGGTTGGCCGCGATCACCGGCATGCAATTGCTGACCGCATGGCCGAGCATGGCCCGCCGCCACATCCGGCTGGTGTCGAGGTCTGCATCGTAGGGTTCGGAACCGATGGCCGTCGGATAAAACAGCAGTTCGGCCCCCATCAATGCCATCACGCGGGCAGATTCGGGATACCACTGGTCCCAACAGATGCCCACGCCGATACGGGTGCCGCACACGTCCCACACTTTGAATCCGTCGTTGCCGGGGCGGAAATAGTACTTTTCCTCGTATCCCGGCCCGTCGGGGATGTGGCTCTTGCGATAAGTGCCGAGTATCTCGCCATCGGTGCCGATCATCGCCAGCGTGTTGTAGTAATGGTGCCCGTCGCGTTCGAAGAAACTGGTGGGGATCGCTACGCCCAGCTTTTGCGCCAGCGCCTGCATCGCGATCACCGATGGGTGTTCGCGGGTCGGTCGGGCGAGAGCGAACAGTTCCTCTTCTTCCACTTTGCAGAAATAGGGGCCCGAAAACAGTTCCGGCGGCAGTACGATCTGCGCGCCTTGTGCCGCGGCCTGTTCCACCAAAGCGGACACGGCAGCGATATTGGCCTGCTCGTCGTGCGACGACAGGTCGAGTTGCAGGGCGGCGACGGTTATCTGGCTCATGCGCGCGGATTACTGGGGCGGCCGGGCGAAGTCCACGGCGATTACCGCTTGCGGAACAACAGAGTCATACGGTCGCTCTCGCCCACGGCCTTGCGCGCTTCGTTTTTGGACGAAAGCCCCGGCGGCAGTTCCCATACCCCGCCGGGCCAGTCTGCCGTGTCTTTCGGGTTGGCGTTGATCTCGCTTGTACCGACAAGGGTAAACCCGTGCGCTTCGACCAGGCCGATGACATCGTTTTGCCGCAAGTAGCCTTTGCCGCCGTTGGTATAATCGCCACTGGCCCACGGTTTGGCGCGGTGCTGGACAATGCCGAGCATCCCGTTGTCGGCCAGCAGATCGCGGATGCGGCCGAGTTCTATTCGCAATGCGCCCGAACGGAGCAGGTTATGCATCTCGCGGAAGATCAGCACTCGATCGACTGTACCCTGCAGAGTGTCGGGCAGTTCGCTAGAGACATAAGTCGAGACTGGTGCGCCGGAGAGGTTCCACTTCGGGCTGGCTTCGGCAAACTTCGCGGGCAGTGCCGCGAAATAGCGGGCGTTCCCTTCCACTTGTGCCGCAGACGGATCGGGCATCAGGCCGATATACCGGCCGTTTTTGCCGAGATACGGGACAAGCACGCGGGTGTACCAGCCACCGGCGGGCATATAATCGACCACGGTCATTCCCGGTTCGACGCCGAAGAACGCCAGCGTCTGCGCCGGGTGGCGAAAGGCGTCGCGGGCATGATCGTCGGCGCGATTGGCCTGTGACAGTGCAGCTTCCATCGCCGGTGATATCCGTGGATCGGCCATAGCGGGCGCAGGCATAGCGGCAAGGACAGTCGCGGCGAGTGCGGCGGCTAATATGCGGCGCATGATGTTCTCCCCTTCGTTGGAACGGCGAACCTACGCGATGGTGTGGCGATGACAAGCGGACAGGTGCACCCTATCTCCTTGAACGAAGGAGATTTGGAATGAGCGAGCAGGCAATCGTCGCCGGTGGATGCTTCTGGTGTACCGAAGCGGTGTTTCGCGACGTGATCGGGGTGAGCGCGGTCGAAAGCGGCTATATCGGCGGTACAGTGGCCGATCCGACTTACAAGCAGGTCTGCGGCGGTGATACCGGCCATGCCGAAGCGATCCGGGTGACATACGATCCGGCGGTTATCACTTTGCCGGAAATCTACGACGTATTCCTCGGCACTCACGATCCGACCCAGCTCAACCGTCAGGGCAACGATGTGGGTACGCAGTATCGCAGTGCGATCTTCGTGGTCGACGACACCCAGCGCGAGGAAGCTGTGGCGGCAATATCGCGCTGGAACAGCGATCATGCGGATCGGCAGGCCGTGACGACAATCGAAGAAGCCACGACATGGTATCCGGCGGAGGATTACCATCAGGAGTATTGGGATGGTGAAGGACAGCGCAACCCCTATTGCCTGGCTGTCATTCCGCCCAAACTGATGAAGCTGCGTAAGAGCTTTGCCGCCAAGGTTCGGTCCGACGCCTGACGCATTCGGCAATCCGTTCAGTCTCGCGTGTTCGAGGCTGAACGGTGGGCCGCTTGTTACACAGTCCTGAAGCTCTTTTCCCGTCGGCTCGCATGCCGATCCGGGCTCGCTTGTTTGCGTGCAGAAGGGAGAGGCGAGATCGCGGCGCATCGCGATCGGATAGGGTGAATATCCGCTGTAGGACAGTTGTGCCGCGGCAGGCATGCGGCCTGAGCGGCCTTAAATCCTGTAAATGGACGTTGTTACCATTGAGGCGCCTGCGCCTGCGCGCTCAACTGCAGGCAGTCGATGATCAGCCCCGCCCGATCCACGGCGACGCTACCCGCGCTTTGACTGATTCAGGCTACACAGGTTGTTACAAAAAACTTACTATGCGTATTGAGTGCTAAAAATCAATGATTTCAACGATATAATGGCGATACACTTTAACCAATTGTGTAACCTTTGGCAATTGAAAATCTTTGACACGGTCGATGTGCCCTGAGTTGCTGCACTCACCTCTTTCGCCAGCTGGCGAATTTCTTCCTTATTGTTTTCAGATGTTTGCTGAAGGTCTTTGCGTAGTTCGCGACACGTGCGTTCCTGCATCACCGGACACGGGGGTACAGGTTGCAAAACACCCGTAGGGCAACTGCAACCGACCCATTCTGTGCCTTTCGGGTATCTATTTTCATTTGAAATCAATGGCCTAATGTCGGTATCTGGGCGCATCGTCTCACTTGGCTGAATGGTGGTTTGCGAGCCTGGCCACATGCGGGCGGCGATCTCCCGCTCCTCCGGGCCTACGGCATGAGTATATATCGCGGTGGTTTTGAGATCCGCATGGCCGAGCCAGCGCTGGACGAGAGGCAGCGGCACCTTCTGCTGTATGGCACGAATTGCGAACCCATGCCGCAGACCTTTGGGGGATGCCTGCTCTCCGACTACTCCAGCGGCAAGCATTGCGCTGCGAACGTAACGATAAGCCGTCATACGCGCCCACGGCCACAACCTTTCGTTAGGTGCGCGAGCATCTGAAACTAATATTTTTAATATTTCGAGATAGTTATCCGGAAGGGGAATGGACCTGAAATGCGTCTTCTTCCGCTTCTTCAAACTTTGAACGACAACCACTTTCTGATCGAAGTCGATCTGTTCGGCGGTAAGGGCGAGCGCTTCGGATATGCGACACCCTGAATGATACAGCATCAGGCAAAAGGCCTGGATCTGAAGGGGTCGCTTCTCTGCCGCCCCAAGAAATGCGTCCAATTCGGATGATGTCAGATACTTTCTCTGACCTCCATCGGAAAACATTCCGAAATCATAATGCATATCATTCATGAGATTAATAATCCCCTCATTATCGAATAAGTTATGGTTATATTTCGCTAAAATATCTCTAAAAGTTACACAATTGGTTATTCCGTCACAACAGCTCAAATCAGCAAGAGTGTGCAGGGAAAAACCATTTTGGCTGCAATTGTTTGCCTCCAGAAATCTGATGCAGACAAATCTGTATTGAATTTCAGCGCCTTACATGTGTGGGTGGCTGGAAATGGTAAACGCGCGTCTGGCTTGGCTCTGGCGCGATTGCGCGGTGCTTTGCTGCGCGGTGGCTTCTTTCCGCACTCTCTTGTCCCAATGGTTCGCTCACGCGCCGTCTCACGCGTTAGCGTGCGTTTGGTTGGCGGTGATATTTCGAATTCTTGCGCCCAGTCGCTCCCGGCTGGTCGCAAGGGGGGGTTGCGTTCTGGTCAGTCAACGATCCCAAACTGGCTAGGGTGTGACCTCCCAACTCTTTGCGGGCGGCATCGGATTGCGGGTGCAATCGGAGGTGGCTGATGCGGGTAGGGATCTCGGTCCTCACCGCGGAGGGGAGTGATATCTGGAGCAATGGCATCGGGCAGAATGCATTTCATCTTGCCAGCCTGCTTTGTTCGATTCCTTTTGTGGAGCAGGTGGTGCTGCTCGATTGCGGCGGGCAGGGGCAGCTGCCTGCGCATACCGGCCCCGTTGGTCAGCAATTTCCCCTGATTCCGATTGAGGAAGCCGATGGCGCGATCGATGTCGCGATTGAGCTCTCGGCCGGGCTCGATGCAGAATGGACCCGGCGTTTTCGTGCGCGCGGCGGCAAAGTCGTGGCCCATATGTGTGGGCAGCCATATGCCATTCTGGTCGAGCCGACCATTTTCAATCGCCCGACCTATTTTGGCCTTGCTGAACGCTGCGACGAAGTCTGGCTCTTGCCCAAGGACCGGCCGTTTTCTGCAATGATGCGCGGCCTGCATCGCTGCCCGGTGGAAGAGGTGCCGTACCTCTGGTCGCCTGTTTTCCTCGATCAGACAGTTGAAATGATTGAGCGGGAAGGGCTCAGCTTTGGGTATCGGGCCGGGGCTCTGGCCAAAGGCTCGGTGTCGGCTGCTATTTTCGAGCCCAATATTTCAACCATCAAAATGGGGATTGTTCCCTTTCTGATCTGTGAGGAGGTGCAGCTGGCCGATCCCTCGGCGCTTGCCCGCCTGCGCTTCATGAACACGGCGCAATTCGCGGAACACCACACATTCGTGATGATGGTCGGCGGATCGTCGCTCTACAAGGCGGAGAAGGTCACGCTGGAGGGGCGCGACTATTTTGCGCGGGTCATGGGGGACGGGATCGATATCGTCGTCAGCCACCAGATCGATTGTCCGCAAAACTATCTCTACCTCGATGTACTGGCGGGCGGATATCCGCTAATTCATAACTCGCCGCTGTTTGCCGACGTGGGATATTATTACCCGGCGTCGGATATCGATGCCGGGCGCGCTCAGTTCGAACTGGCCTGTCGCGAGCATGACCGTAATCTCACAAGCTATCGCGCGCGGGCAAATGAGAAAATTGCCTCGTTGAGCCCGACAAATTCCGCCAACCGCGATGTCTACGCACGCCGATTGCTGGAGGTCGCCAGTCGCCCCGCGCGGAGGTGTGCGGCATGAGCAAGGTTGCCACACGTCCGAAGCGAAACGCGCCCTCAAAATCCAAGTTGAGTGCTTCCTCATCCCCGGCGGGAAAGGGGACAAAGAAAGGTGGCGGTGGTTCGGGCAGACCCCGGCGGCTCAAAGTGGGAGTTACCCTTTTCCTCCGGGAGGGGCAGCAGAGCCTGTGGGAAAATGGCATTTTCCAGAACTGCTATTTCCTTCTGATGCTGCTTGAGCGCTCGCCGCTGGTCGAGAAGTGCTTCATTATCAACGGTGGTCCGGGGGATCCGAAGGCGGCGGGTGATTTCCTCTCGCTCTCTCCTGCGCCAGTCATCTCGTTCGACGAAGCGATGGATACGCTCGATCTCGCAATCGAGCTGAGCGCGCAATTCGATATCGAATGGGTGCGTCAGTTTGGCGAGCGGGGTGGGCACACGATTACGATGCACGTCGCCAACGATTTCGTGCTCGATATGGAACGGATGGCGTTCGATCGCCCGCCTGCGATGCTGATGTCGCGTGCGCCATACGACCGCATCTGGACGTTGCCAGCTTTCGAGGAAACGTGCGCGCCATACTACCGCGCCGGTTTTCATGCGCCGGTGCGGGCAATGCAGCATTTGTGGAGCCCGCTGCTGCTCGAACGCACGCTCGCCGGCGCGGGGGCAGAGCGGTCGTTCGCTTACGTTCCAGGTCGCAGCAGCTGGCGCCTCGCAGTGATGGAGCCGAACATCTGTATGGTCAAAACCTGCCACCTGCCGATCCTGCTCAGCGATCTGGCGTATCGGCGCGATCCGAACGCGGTCGAGGCGCTGTGGGTCTATAATGCAATGGAGCTGCGGGAGCACAGCGCGTTCACCGCCTATGCCCGGTCGATGGATGTGGTGCAGCACGGCATTGCCAGTTTCGAACCGCGCATCCCGGTGTTCGACGTGCTGGGGCGGCAAGCTGACGCGCTGGTGTCCCACCACTGGCATAACGCGCAGAACTATCTGTATTACGAAGCGCTGTATGGCGGTTTCCCGCTGATCCACAATTCGCATCTGCTGGATGGATGCGGATATGCCTATCGCACATTCGATCCCGAAGATGGCGCGCTTGCCTTGTTGCAGGCGCTGGCATCGCATGATCGCAATCTCGAAGGTTACCGCGCCGATGCGCGGCGATTGCTGGCGCGGCTCGATCCGTGCAGCGACGCTAACGTGGCGTCCTACACCCGCGCAATGGCCGAAGCCTGCGGGATGGAGGTGTCGGCATGAGCGGCGCGCGCATCCTTCGTGCGGCAGGTGTTCTGTCGCTGGTCGCTGGTGGAGTTCTGGCTGGCTATCTGGCGCGTCCCGTGCTGGCGGCGGCGCCCGCCAATGCTGCGGCCGGTTCGCCGCCGCTGGTCGCCCTGGCGGCGCAACAGGTTGGTGTGCGTCGGTGTTTGCCTGCGATCAACGCGGTGGCGCAGCGTGGCGTGGCCGGGGCGACGATGCAGGACATCGTCATCAACTGGGATCACGATTCACCCGACGGATCGCCATTCTTCTCGCTCACCGGGCTGGGCGCGGGAGAGCGGCGCGCGGCGCTGTCGATCACCACAATCCCGACAGCCAAGGGTGGTTGTTCCGTTCTCGTTGAGCGGGTGTCGTCCTCTGCGGCCACTTGCAAGACTGTGGCAGAGAGGCAGCTGGGCAATGCTGTCGGTGCGCCGCTGCTTGATGGGATTCTGGTCTATCGGAGCAAGGAGCGGCCTGAGGAAACCTTCACGCTGGTGCAGAATACCGAAAACTGCACGATCATCCGCCGTCAGGCGGCATTCGAATGGCCCCCGCGAAAATGACGCGGCGGCACGCCTTGGAGATCGGCATTACGATCGGGCTGCGTCAGCCTGACGAGAGCCTGTGGACCAACGGGATCAAGCAGAACGCTTTGTTCCTGGCCAAGTTGCTCAGTGCGTCGCCGCTTGGACACCGTGTCGTGTTGCTCAATACGACCGATGTCGCGATCACCGATGCGCTGCCCTGGTCGCTGTCCGACTTCCCGACGATGCCGTTCGACCGGGGAAGTGCGGGGCTCGACGTTGTGATCGAACTGGGCGGGCAGGTCAGCCCGGCGCAGACCGATCGCCTTCGCAAACAGGGCACCCGTCTGGTCAGCTATTGCTGCGGTCCCGAATATGTCCAGAACATCGAAGCGATGATCTTCCGGCGGCCGCTATGGAGCGATCTCTACGTCAATCCGCACTATGACGAATTGTGGATCATCCCGCAGATTTTCGATCTCAACCGGGGTTTTCTGCAGACATTGCGTCGCTGCCCTGCGCGGCGCGTGCCGTTCGTGTGGGATCCGATGGCGCTTGAATCGGTAGTGGGCGATTATCCTGACGCGGGAACTTATCGTCCGCATGACGGGCCGCGACGTCTGTCGGTGATCGAACCGAATATCGATGTACTGAAATTCTGCCTTTATCCGGTGCTGATTGCCGAACAGGCCTATCGCGCGGTCCCGGATGATGTCGGCTACCTTCATGTTGCCAACGCCGATACGCTGGCCCGCGAAGGGCGCGAATTCACTCGTCTGATGCTGCAGCTGGATATCGTCCGGGCGCAGAAGGCCAGCTTTATTGGTCGCGTCCAGACCCCTGCCTTTCTGGCAGAGGCGACCGACATCGTGATTTCCCACCAGTGGGGTTTGGCGCTCAATTACTTTTACCTTGAGGTGTGCTGGCAGGGATATCCGCTGGTTCACAATGCCGAAATCGTTGCCGATCTCGGTTACTACTATCCGGGACACGATCTTGAACTGGGCGCTGCCCTGCTCCGGCGTGCGATGGCAGAACATGATCGCGACTGGCAGAGTTACACCGCGCGTCAGCGTCAGCGTATTCAGCGGTTTCTGGCGACCGACCCCGATCTGGCCGCCAGTTATGACGATCTTCTGTTCGATCTGATGGAGCGCACGGCGGCGCGAACCCCGCAGGAGACTGCGGCATGACCACCTGTCATTCCAGCTCCACTTTACCGACCACAGCGCTCTGTCGGGCGAGCGGTAAGGACTGTCGCCGCAATCCGGCGATACGCCGAACAAAACATCGAAATCTTCCCCGATCCGTATGGCGAGGCGGCTCTCTCCCTCCCGTTCGGATTGTCCCCGGGGAAGGGGTGCCGAATTTCCGCTGTGCGGCGATCGGCGCCCACCCGTTTTTGGGTGCGTCTGTTCAGCGCCACGATTGTCACAATGCCAACAGCAAGACGCAAGGGGGGCAACATGGCTGAGCCGGGCATCCACCAAATGCCGACCTGTGAAGACGCGCTCGCTGCGTTGAATAATGGCGACCGCGCCCGATGTGGCGAACTGGCGGTAGCGATACTCGCGCACGATCTCGATAATGGCCTGGCGCACACGCTGCGGGACGCATCGCTCACTGATGAGTGGGTGGCGCTGGCAGCGGCGCATTGTGCGGCAGCATGTCGCAACTCCCCGCTCAACCCGCAGGCATGGGTACACCGCGCCATGTTCTACGAGCGGGTTGATAGGCATGATAAGGCACTGGACTGTTCTCGTCGAGCACTGGCGCTTGATCCTTTGCATATCGATGCTCTGGCGGTCGGTACGCAGAACTTCCGGGTCAACGAACTTTTCGATGAAGCCATCGCTCTTGCTGAACGGTTGCGACAGATCGCGCCCGATCATCCATCCGGTTACATCAACGCGGCGATCGCGCTGCAATATCTGGAGCGATACGAGGAGGCCGACGCTATGTTTGCCCTCGCGACTGAAATGGTGGAAGATCGGGGGCACCTCGACTGGGAGCACTTCCACTCGCTGCTCGCCCGGCAGCATTTTGCCGAAGCTTGGCCGAAATACGAAACCCGGTTCAAACCATCGGTCAATAGCGGTGTAACCGACTTCCCGTTCGACTGTCCGCGCTGGTCAGGCGCAGGTTCGGACCATGTCCTTGTTTATGGGGAGCAAGGGCTGGGCGACCAGATTATGTTCGCTTCTGCCATTGCTGATCTGCAGGCGAATTGTGCCCAGGTAACTCTGGCGGTCCATGAAATATTGGCTGGCTTGTTTCGCGCCAGTTTTCCCGGTGTGTCGGTCGTGACCATGCCTGCTGATAGCGGGGTCAGAGAATGCGCCGATGTGCTCGCCCGCGCCGGTGCGGTTCGGAAGGTGGATTCGGTGCTTGCAATCGGTTCGCTGATGAGCCGGTTTCGCAACCGTCGCGATGCGTTTCCGGGAACCCCCTATCTTCGTCCGTCGGAAGCTGCGCGCGATTTCTGGAGGCGGCGGCCTGACTGGGCGGAAGGTAATAAGCAGGTGCGGGGACAGCGCGCATTGCGTGTGGGGATTTGTTGGGCCTCCAACCCATCAATGGGTCGATTTGCTGGCTCCATGCGGGCGCGCCACAAAACGATGGCGCTGGCAGAAATGCTGCGTCTTGTAGACATTGATGGTGTCGTGCCGGTTGCGATCACGAATGTGCCGCTGACAGCATTCGAAGGCGGCGATGCTGTCGCGGGTCGGGTAATCGATATTTCCGCCGACCTGCTCAGTCTCGATCGCACTGCGGCGGTGCTCGAACAACTCGACTTGCTGGTTACGGTTGACACGGGTGTGGCCCATCTGGCGGGCGCGATGGGTGTGCCGGTCTGGATACTGCTCAACCGCAGGGGAGACTACCGCTGGGGCGAATGGGGCGCGCAGTCGAGTTACTGGTACGATAGCGCGCGCCTCTACTGGCAGGATACGCTGGGTGACTGGACTGGCCTGATCGATCGGGTTCGTCAGGATCTTGTCCGCAAGGTAGAAGATCAACGCGTGGGAGAATGCGCGTGAACCTGCTCCCACTCCGCCAGCAGGCGCTCGACGCGCATTTGCGCGGCGATACTGCGAAATCGCGCGAACTTGTCCTGTCGGCAGGGCCGCAGGCGATGTCGGATCCGCTTATGCTGCAACTGCTGGCGATCGGGCTGGGATCGCCACCAGACGAGCGTGTGCTATATGAATTCGCGGCGACCGATACCGAGATTCCCGACGCGGATGCATGGTTCAATCGCGGCGTAGTCGAAGATGCGGCAGGGCGGATCGATCGGGCATCCCTGCATTACGCGCAAGCCTTGCGGATCGATCCGCGTCATCATGGCTCGCTCAACAATCTGTCCGATCTGCTGCGCCGGCAAAGGCGGTATGACGAGGCGTGGCAGCGCATCAGTCAGTTGTTGGATGCGGGCGGCAATCCGGCCGGGCTCGAACTACGTATTGCCAAGATTGCCGACGATTGCGGGAAGCTGGCCGAGGCGCGGCACTGGTTCGCCGCTGCGGAGGAGCGATCCGGTCATGCCCCGGCTATCGTGTGGGAACACGCGATGCAGCAATTGCGCGATGAGGAATTCCCGGCGGGCTGGGATAATTTCGAGCATCGCCGCACAATATTCCCGCACGATGCGATGGCGATCGTTTCCTATTCCATGCCCGAGTGGAGCGGCGATCCGTTGAACGGGCGCTCGCTGCTGGTGCATAAGGAGCAGGGGCTGGGCGATCAGATCATGTTCGCTTCGTGTCTTGGCGATCTTCCCTGCGATCCGGCCAATCTCCACCTTGCGGTATCGCCGCCGCTGGCGCGCCTGTTCGCGGCGAGTTTCCCCGAAGCGCACGTGTGGTCGAGCGTGTCGACAACCGGGCGAGAGGGGGAAGAGTTTCAGCCCTGGCTCGAACTGGCGCGGCCAATCGATTGCCAGATACCGATCGGCAGCCTTCCCCGCCATTTGCGGCGGGAGGGATTTGCCCGGCCGCAACCATATCTCTCCGCGCCCGAGGCGGATATCGCAATCTGGCGCAACCGCCTTCTGCAACTTGCGCCCGAAAGCGCCGCGCAGTTCCGCTGTGGGCTGGTCACCGTGGCGCGGCGGGATGGCGTGGTATTGCCGGGAGAGGCGGACGGAAATTCCAAAACGGTGCCGTCCGCGCTGGTGCATCGCTTCGATCTGCCCGGCATCGCGTGGTTTGGGCTGCACGACAAGTCCGGCGTGGCGGAACTGAGCGCGATGCCGATCCCGAATATTGTCGACACCAGCGACTGGCTGTTCGATCTGGCCGATACCGCGGCGCTGATTGCCTGCCTCGATGTGGTGGTCGCGGTCGATACTGCTGTCGCGCATCTCGCGGCGGCGATGGGCAAGCCGGTGTTGCTGATGCTGCGCCGGAGCGCCGACTGGCGCTGGGGCCGCAAACGGCGCGACAGTTACTGGTATCCCGATGTCCGGGTGTTCCGCCAGACGCATGAAGGCGATTGGGCACCGGTGATCGAAGCGGTGGCGGAACGGCTGGCGCTGTTGCGCGACCGCGCGAGCGGCAAGCCAGCCCGTAATCCGGCATCCGGCAAAGGGCGGCGGCGGTGAGAGGGATGCAAACCGCGTCTGCCCGGCTGGAACCGATGGAACTCGCGAATGCCAGCGCGGTGGAACGCTATGTCGCGTGGGTCGCGGATAGCGCGCTTCCGTATTGGGCGCAAAGGCGACCCAATCTGATTCTGCCCTTTGCAGAGCAGCTCGATCGGGCCGGTCATTCCGCATGGCCGGGATATTTGCGCCTGCGCGTCGTGGCGCGGCAGGTTTCGGTTTACGCACAGGTTGCCGAAGCGGGGCTGACGTGGGCATTGCCCGTGGCCGAAAATGGCTGGCAGGCGATGAAGCGTTATTTCTGGTCGACGGTTTCGGGCTGGCATGCGCGCGTGGGCAGTAACGGGCAGGCGGTCGATACCGAATTCGCGCTCTACGATCAGGCGTTTGCGCTCTATGCCTGTGCCCATTGGGCGCGGGTGTCGGGGGCGCAAATGCCGGTCGATATGGCGTGCCGCACGCTCGACCTGATCGATCGCCGCCTGCGCCTGAACGAACAGCCTGGCTGGCGCACCGCGTCGGACAATCATGAACACGATCAGAATTCGCACATGCATTTTCTGGAAGCGCTGCTCGCGCTTCTTGAAGTGGCGCCGGAATGGCGGATCAGGGGCCGGATAGAGGAAATCCTCGACCTACTTGCGACACGCATGGTCGATCCGAACAGTGGGGCGGTGCTCGAATGGTTCGGCATGCGCTGGCGTTCGCCACACGATGGCGGAGTAGTGGAGCCGGGGCATCAGTACGAATGGGCATGGTTGCTCGCGCAGGCAGCAAGGGCGGGGTTTGCCTGCGATGCACCGGCCCGTTCGATGCTGGCATTTGCCGATAAACATGGCTGGTCCTCGAAAAACGGCCTGATTTACAACTCCTGTCGGACCGACGGAACCGTTTTGAGCCCCCATCACCGCCTTTGGCCGCATTGTGAAGCGTTGCGCGCGGCGACCGTTCTCGACGATTCAAAGGCAGGTGCAGAGCGCGCCGAACGGATTGCCGCACACATCATGAGCAGTTTCGCCGGACGCCCTTTCGCGGAAGGGTGGGTCAGCGATCTGGACGAGAACGGCGTTCCGATGGTCGATACAGTGCCTGCGTCGTCGCTCTACCATTTGTTCGAAGCAGCACTGGCGCTTGTCGGCTGCGGCTGGGCCACATTCCCGCAGGCGGCGCGATGACGAACGCTTTCATCGCAACAGGCCGACACAGATCGACAGGCCGACGCACGGGCCTGGCTCTGCCGACAAACCGGTTTCGCTGCTTCAACTGGTCCATTCGCTCACGCGCCGATTTTGCAAGTGCTTCGGGCGGGAAGGTTTCGCGCCGGGCCAGTCGCCCGCGCGATATCGTCCCTACGAACCAGGCAAGCATGCCCCTCCACATTTCAGACAGGAAAAGCTGCATGACCAATACTCTTTACGCACGCCTTCGTCGGGGGGGCGCGCTGGCGGCTCTCATCGCATCGGTTGCTGTTTCGCCGGTGGGCGCGCAGGCGCAGCAGGCCGCGCCATCCGCGCAAGCCAGCAATACGCAGCCCGCCGCGATCCCGATGCCGAGCAGAGCGCAGCAGTTGATCCTGCTGCAATCGACGCTCGCGGCGCTCGATCAGGCCAACCGGACGGGCGATTACGGCGTATTGGTGAAGCTGTCCGCGCGGCAGTTCCAGCTCACCAACACGCCCGAAGAACTGGCTGGCGGCTTCAGTGGATTCCGCCAAAGCGGCATCGATCTGTCACCGATCCTGCTTTACGCCCCGCGCTGGACGCAGGAACCGTGGATCGAAAACGGCGTCCTGCGGATGGTCGGGGTGTTCGATACCAACCCGCAGCAGGTGACTTTCGACCTCGCTTTCATCCTCGAAGAAGGGCGCTGGAAGATGGTCGGCATATCGGCCGGCCTGAACGCACCCAGAGCGGCACCATGACGGGCGGTGCCGAGCGGCCACCCGGCGCAGGCGGCGTCGATCCTGTTGAGGACGATCTGGATTACGAAGGCCTGGGCACGTTGCTGCGGGCCGCTGGCGTTCAGCCGTCGCGCGCGGAAGCGATCGTGTCCGGTCGTCTTGGCGTCGAGGCAGGCAACGCGTGCGGGGATCGCCGCTTTCGCGAAGATCTGGCGCTGCAATGCGAAGTGTTTCTGAAGCGCATGGCGAGAGTGCACGAAGATGCGCTTGTCGCACAGGAAGCCAGCGCGATAGCGCACCGCCTTCAGCCGGAAAACATGCGTGCAGTTCTCAATCGCGGAGGAGAGGGCAACTCCGCGGTCCCGTGGTTACTTGCCCTCTCGATCGCGCTTCAACTGGCCATTCTGGCGCTCGCCCTGTGGCCATTCGTCCAGCCTTACGCCGCCGATCCGGCAGCCACGGCCAATCACAATGCGGAACGGACATCGACCGACGGTCGATCAGCCCATTCCGTGCAGCAAGGGAGTGCGTAGATGCAAAGCAAAACCGTCCAGACCGAAACCCAGTCGACCGCCGCGCTGCAGCGTTTGCTGTCCGGCATCGACGAGATGCTGGGCGTCGCCAGCGAAATGGCGACCGCTTCAGGCAAAAGCTGGCTGGCAGAACAGATCGAAGACACGCAATTCATGTTCTCGCGCTCGATCGCGCGGGAAAGCGAAGTAATCGACACGCTGCCTGCAAGTGGCACACTCGCAATTCCCTCGCAGGATCCGGGGCAGCAGACTGTAAACATCACGCCGCAAATGGTCGTTGGCGACAATATGGATGCCGTCGTGCGGACATATCTGGTCGCATCGATTCAGCGGAAATTGCGAACAGCCGGGCCGGCCTGTGCCAAACTGCTGGTTCTGCTGATGTCGGAAGCGGATTCCTATGTCGCCAGTTCGGTGGTGCGCGCGCATTTGCGGACCAATTCGCACGATGATCGTGTGATAAAGGTCTATATCTGCCGCTTGCGGTCGGAACTGCGGCTGGTGGGTATTCGCGATGCGATTGTGACCGGGCGCAAGTCTTACATGTTCCGCAAGCGTTACCTCGCCCCGATGCTGACGCTGCTCAACGAAGCCTGATCCGGGGCCGGGCAATGATCTCGCTGGTGCGGAATATACTGGCTTGTGTGCTGTGCATGTGTGCCGTGTGGGCGCACCCGGCTCTGTCGCAAACGGCCGCCCCTCAGCGGGCCGCGCCGGACAAGGCGCAGGAAGTCGCCTTGTTTGCGAAGGCATTGCAGACCGTGGCCGACAATTACGTTGAAGCGGTCGATGCGGGAAAGCTGACCGATGCCGCGCTGAAAGCGATGCTGAATTCGCTCGATGGCCATTCCGCCTATATGAATGCGGAGGAATATCGCGAATTCGACGAGAATCTGGCGGGCGAATTCGCCGGTATCGGTGTCGTGCTGGAAATCGCCGACGGCTGGCCGCGCGTGATATCGCCCACCGACGGCGGCCCTTCGGCCCGCGCCGGGGTGGCTTCCGGCTGGAAGATCGACACGATCGACGGCAAATCCGCCAAAGGCAAAACGCTGCAGGGCACCGTTCGCCTGTTGCGCGGACAGATCGGAACGGAAGTTGCCGTAGGGTTCAGGGACGATCAGGGGAAGTCGCACGAACTCACCCTCGTCCGCGATACGATCCGCCTGAAAAGCGTGTATTCGCGGCGATTGGGCGATGTCGGCTATCTGCGGATCACAAATTTCGGCGCACGTACCGCGGATGAATTCGGAAATGCGCTGGCGGAACTGTATCAAGAAGGGCCGCTGACGGGCGCGATCCTCGATTTACGCAACAATTCTGGCGGATTTGTCAGAGCGGCCATCGCCTTGGCGGGATATTTCCTCGAACCGGGCACAGTCATCGTGCGTCAGGGGCGGTCGTTGCAGGATGCGGCCGAGACCAAAGTGGTTCAGGCCAATTCGCTGCTCACCGGGGTGCCTGTGGTGGTGCTGATCAATGGCGGCAGTGCCAGCTCGGCGGAGATTCTGACCGGGGCACTGCGCGACAATCGCCGCGCCTCGATCCTCGGCCTGACCAGTTTCGGCAAAGGGATCGTGCAGGGTGTGTTCCCGCTTGCCGATGGGGCGCAGGGCGCGGTCACCGTTACTACAGTGCGCTATTTCACGCCGGACGGGCAATCGATCCAGAAAATCGGCATCGCGCCCGATCTTGCCGTGGCGCGCACTTCGGCAGAGGCGCGCGCGGCGCTGACTCCCAATCGCACTTTGTCGGAGGCGTCGCTGGCCAATGCGATGGATAACGATCAGGGCCTCGTGCGCGAAGTGCCGACCGAAGTGGAAGGGCCCGAGCCACCCGCCGAGGGCGATCCACCGACACCGCCACTGTTCGCGGAGCCAGTGCCCGATGACGCGGCGATTACGGCCGACTTCCAGATCAGGCGCGCGCTCGATGTGCTGGCCACCGGATCGGTCGCTGCGGCGCGCGAGAGTAGACCGGTGAAGGTCTATCATGCTGAAAAGCAGGTGGAAGACTCTGCCTCGGAGTGATTGCCGAGTGCCTGCGTGATCTCTCATCACTCGCCATTGCGAGGGGGGGGCAGGCGACGTGGCGATCATTGACCCGTCATCGCCCCGACCGGCCACAACCATTGAGATGGCCGGGGCCGCCAGGTCATGGACTGCTTCGCTACGCTCGCAATGACGAGGGGGGAGGGTGGCTCCTTGCGGGGCGGGCGCGGCTCTCTGTCGCGGGGTTCTCTGAAGTGGCGGCTTTTGAGGGAAACGCACAACCCATATGTTCGTCGCCCTGGTCCGCGAGCCGGGTCTCGCTTTTCTTCATACGCAACCTCGCAAAGCGAAGCTGGACCCCGGATCAAGTCCGGGGGTGACGTGGCTGCGGTGGGCCGGTGTGTGCTCGGTGGTGGTTGGTTGGGGGCATTGCTGCGTGGCAGCGAGTAGCGGGCGTCTGGTTTAGGTGCAGGTACGGACAGAGGGTGGCGGGTGTGCAAGCAGGCAAGGTGCAGGTGTCAGCTATTTTGGCGGGCCAGCCGACCCACACTCTCAGCCACCCCTCGTCATTGCGAGCAGCCGAAGGCGAGGTGGCAGTCCATGGCCGGCTCGTCGCCCCAGGGCACCACCGCCGCGATGGGCGCTGCGCCCTCGCATCATGGATTGCTTCGCTACGCTCGCAATGACGAATGGTCGGGTATGCCCTCTGTTGGGGGGGCGGCTCTCTGTCGCGGACGACTTTCTGTGGGGGCGGCTTTTGAGGGAAACGCACAACCCACTCACCCGTCTCCCCGGCCCGCGCGCCGGGGTCTCGCTTTTCTTCCTATGCCCCGCCGCAAGGGGAAACCGGACCCCCGATCAAGTCCGGGGTGCCAGACCAGCTGCGGGCGGGCGGAAAGACTAAGTCAGTCCTCCCGCTCTTTCAGCCATTCTTCGAGCCATTTGATCGAGTAATCGCCGCTCAGCACGTCGGGCTGTTCGAGCAGTTCGCGATGCAGCGGGATCGAAGTTTTCACTCCTTCGACCACCATTTCATCCAGCGCGCGTTTCAGCCGCATGATGCACCCTTCGCGGGTGCGGCCATAGACGATCAGCTTGGCGATCATCGAATCGTAGTACGGCGGAATGCGATATCCGGCATAGAGCCCGGAATCGACCCGCACATGCATACCGCCCGCCGCGTGATAGGTGTGCACCAGGCCAGGGCTGGGCGCGAAAGTGAACGGGTCTTCCGCGTTGATGCGGCATTCGATGGCGTGGCCGGTGAAGTGCAATTCGTCCTGCGTCACCGACAGCGGCTTGCCATCGGCAATGCGGATCTGTTCGCGCACCAGATCGACGCCGGTGATCGCTTCGGTCACCGGGTGTTCGACTTGCAGGCGGGTGTTCATTTCGATGAAATAGAACTCCCCGTTTTCCCACAGGAATTCGATGGTGCCTGCCCCGCGATAGCCCATATCGGCCATCGCCTTCGCGCAGATCGTGCCCATCCGGTCGCGTTCTTCGGAGGTGATGACGGGGGAGGGCGCCTCTTCCAGTACTTTCTGGTGGCGGCGTTGCAACGAACAGTCGCGTTCGCCCAGATGGATCGCGTTGCCGTTGCCATCGCCGAACACCTGGAATTCGATGTGGCGCGGATTGCCGAGATACTTCTCGATATAGACTGTGGCATCCCCGAACGCGGCCTTCGCCTCGCTACCTGCCTGTTTCATCAGGGTTTCTAGCGTGTCGGGGCTTTCGCACACCTTCATCCCGCGGCCACCGCCGCCGCTGGCGGCCTTGATGATTACGGGATAGCCGATTTCGTCGGCGATCTTCTTCGCTTCCGCGACATCGGAGACAGCGCCATCGCTGCCCGGCACCAGCGGCAGGCCCAGTGCCCCGGCGGTGCGCTTCGCCTCCACCTTGTCGCCCATCGTACGGATATGTTCGGGCTTCGGCCCGATCCACTTGATATCGTGCGCTTCGACGATTTCCGCGAACTTGGCGTTTTCCGACAGGAAGCCATAGCCGGGATGGATCGCATCGGCCTGCGCGATTTCGGCTGCGGAGATGATCGCGGCAACGTTGAGGTAGCTGTCGGTCGCAGAGGGCGGACCGATGCAGACCGCGTGATCGGCCAGCCGCACATGCATCGCATCGGCATCGGCGGTCGAATGCACGGCGACCGTTTCGATCCCCATTTCTTTCGCCGCGCGATGGATACGGAGCGCGATTTCACCGCGGTTGGCGATCAGGATACGGGAAATAGCCATGTTCGCCCGACGCCTCAGCCGATCACGACCAGCGGCTGGTCGAATTCGACCGGCTGGGCATTGTCGACGAGGATGGCCTTGATCGTGCCCGCCTTGTCGGCAGTGATCGGGTTCATCACTTTCATTGCTTCCACGATCAGCAGGGTATCGCCCTGCTTCACACTGTCGCCCACTTTCACGAACGGCGCAGCGCCCGGTTCGGATGAAAGATAGACTGTGCCCACCATCGGGGATTTCAGCGCGCCCGCGATTTCCGCCGCTGCTTCTTCCGCAGGGGCGGCTGCCGGTGCGGCGGGCGCCGCAGCAGGTGCCGCCACCGGGGCGGCGACAGGTGCGGCCATCGCCGCCACACCGCCGCGCGCCACGCGCACCTTGCGGTCGCCATCTTCCACTTCGATTTCAGTCAGCCCGGTTTCGGCGAGCAGTTCGGCCAGCTCGCGGACCAGCGTGGTATCGACATTCATGCCCGCCTTGCGTGCAGGGGAGCCTTTGGTTTCGGCCATTGTGTGCCTCTTGATTTGTCCAGCGCCCGCCTATGGGCATCCATGAGCAGGCTGGCAAGGGGGTGGAGGGCGATTGCGGCTAGAGTTTGGCGGCCTTTTCCAGTGCGACGACATAGCTTTGCGCGCCAAGCCCCTTCACTTCGTCGACTGCGGCCATGCCGACATAGGAGACATGGCGGAATTCCTCGCGCGTCATCGGATCGGACAGATGCACTTCGATCACCGGGGTGCGGATCGAGCGGATGGCATCGAGCAGCGCGATAGAGGTGTGGGTGTAGGCACCGGCGTTGAGCAGCACCGCCTTCGCCCCTTCCGCCTGCGCTTCGTGTAGCCAGTCGACCAGATGCCCTTCGTGGTTCGACTGGCGCACATCGACCTCCAGCCCCAGATCGTGCGCGCGGTCTTCGAGCATCCCGGCAATATCGTCGAGCGTGTCGGAACCGTATATCTCCGGCTCCCGCAGGCCGAGCAGGTTGAGATTGGGCCCGTTGAGGACATAGATCGTATCGGTCATGGCTGTGCCGTTCATGTTTCCGCGGCGAACTGGATTACGCCGTCTTCCAGTGGATAGAAAAGCCCCTTGATGCAATCGTTGGAGCGTACTGCAATCTGCGTATGCGTTTTCTGGCGAATTTCGGAACCGGGGAAAGCCCGGTCACCTTCGGTGAATACGCCACGGATTGTATCGAACGGCTCCATCCCGGCTTTTGCGACGAGTTGGTGGAGGTGGCGGAAGGCCGCGCAATCCAGAAAATGCAGCAACAAGTCGGCATTGGGGTCGCCATTGACGGACTTGTTCGTGGGCAGCGGCAATCCGGCGCGATCCTGCAACTGCGCGAAGGAATCATAGGCGTGGGACACAAGGTCCACGTCTTCGCGATTTGTCAGATCGAGACAATTCCGCAGATCGATGATCGCGCCCACCACGGCAGGTTGGCTGTATTCCCCACGTTCCACCTTCCAGCGCGCCCATTCCATTGCGCGGGTCGGATCGGATTCCCAGAAATACGCACCCGGCCCCAGCCAGTCGTATGCCCGATCGCTTTGCAGGATAGGGGTGCCGCGATTGACCGCTTCGCGCGCAACCTCCGCATCACAGCCATGATAGCCCAGCACGAATGAAGTGGTGAGACGCCCCATGGCGAATTGCGGTCAGGCGGGATGCTTCACGTCGCCTGGTGCTGCCGTCGCTTTGGAGCGCCATCCTTTGCCGCCGAATTCGGCCTTCAGGTTGCCGCCCCTGGTGTAGATGCCTTCTGCAATCAGGATGTCGCGCGCAGCCTTGCGGGATTTCAATCCCTTGCTGGTCGTCGCGCTGATTTGCGCGGCAATCTTCCGGTTGCGTTCGGCGGTGGTCATGGCTGCAAGCTAGTCTCGCCGCCGATGGGATGCAACACTCCATTCTACCGCTCCACCCCCTTCGCTTTCCCCCATTGGCGGGCGGCAGTGTAGCCGAGGTAGCCGGTGCCGAAGAGGGTGTAGAGCTCGCCCGGCAGGCCGCGCAGGTATGCAGACATGGCGGTGGATATGCCGCTCGCCGCGCCGGGGGCGAACAGCGACAGGACGCTGACCGGCAGGGCGAACAGGATCATGGCATACATCACATAGAGGAAACTGGGCCGCGCGCGGCTGGTCCACGGGTCGGTGGAATTCGCCTCTGCCACGATGGCCGACAGGCGCGCTTCGATCGCTTTGAATTCCTGCGTGCCTTCGAGTTCGAGCAGGGCCAGTTTCGCTTTCGCCCGCGCTTCCTTGTCGGGGATGACCTTGTCGATGATCCCCGCGATGGGGCCGACGAGCGCTTCGAGGATGGACATGACGCATTCTCCGGTTCGGTTGAGAGATGGTTATTATCCAAATAGGTTCGTGTAGGAAATACTGCGAACCGGAATAGAGGTTTGACACGGGAGCGACCCCGGCGCAGATACCGGACGGATAGGGGAGACGTTCAGCAGCCATGAAATTTGCCAGTTCCGTTGCCGCCATCGCTTTGCTGGCGACCGTGCCGCTCCATGCCGCCGACCGCCCTGCCGCCGAACCGGATTCTGTCGCGCAGGCCGCGCCGATGGCGAGTGCGGCGGACCGGGCCTTGCGCGCGCTCTATACCGAGTACTGGAACTGGCAGGTGGCCGATGGCGGCTGGATCGAACATGCCGATGGATCGGTCGAACCCGGCCCGACTATCCCCTCCGTCACTCCAAAGGCCCACCGCGCCCGTGCGGCGAAGGCGGCGGAGTTCCTGCGCCGACTGGAAGAGATCGATGCCGCATCGCTATCCCCGACAGAGCGCGACAATGCCGATGTCCTGCGCGCTGTCCTGCAAGAAGCGATTGGCGATGCGCGCTTTTCCGAATGGGAAATGCCGTTCGATTCGGACAGCAATTTCTGGTCGTACTGGGATGCGCGCAGCGGGTTTCAGACGGTGGCCGAATACGAAAACTATATCGCGCGGATCAAACAACTGCCGCGCTATTTCGCGGAGCAGGAGGCGAATGCCCGCGCCGGATTGAAGCGCGGGTTCTCTGTCCCCAAAGTCACGCTGACGGGGCGCGATGCCAGCCTGGCGGCCTATGTGGTGGACGACCCGGAGAAGAGCCCGTTCTGGAATGCGTTCCGGCAGATGCCATCGCGGTTTTCCGATGCCGACCGCAAGCGGCTGATGGATGCGGGCCGCGCCGCCATCGCGCAGCAGGTGACGCCTGCCTATGCCGGTTTGCTGGACTTTATCCGCAACGAATATGTGCCCCGCACCCGCACTACGCTGGAGGCGGAGACGATGCCCGATGGCAAGGCCTACTACCAGCAGCAGATACGGCAATACACCACGCTCGACCTGACAGCCGAGCACATCCACCGGATCGGCCTGATCGAAGTCGCGCGCATCGAACGGCAGATGCAGGCTGTGATGGACGAGATGGACTTCAAGGGCACGATTGCCCAGTTCACCGAACATCTGCGGACCGATCCGAAATATATTGCCAAAACGCCAGACGAACTGATGGGCGTATCGGCCTATGCGGTGAAGCGGGTGGATGGGAAGATCGCGGATTACTTCGGTTTTCTGCCGCGCCGCCGGTTCACTATCCGCCCGGTGCCCGATGCCATCGCGCCGTTCTACACCGCAGGGCGTGGCGGGCTCGACGCGTGTCTGATGAACACATATGATCTGCCGTCGCGCCCGCTGTACAATATCCCGGTGCTGACGCTGCACGAATGCGAGCCGGGGCATAGCTTTCAGGCGGCGTTCCAGACCGAAGTGGGCGGCGATATCCCGCAGTTTCGCCGCAACGTCTATTTTTCCGGCATGGGCGAAGGGTGGGGGCTTTATACCGAGTATCTCGGCAACGAGATGGGCATCTATCGCACCCCCGAAGAACGCTTCGGTCAGCTGAGTTATTCGATGTGGCGGGCGGCGCGGCTGGTGATCGATACCGGCATCCATCACTATGGGTGGAGCAGGGACAAGGCGATTGCCTATCTGGCGGATCGCACCGCGCTGTCGCGCCACGAAGTCGAAACCGAAGTCGACCGCTATATCTCATGGCCCGGTCAGGCGCTGGCGTATAAGCTGGGCGAGATGACGATCCTGCGCCTGCGCGCCAAAGCGGAAGATGCGCTGGGCGACCGGTTCGATATTCGCAAATTCCACGATGTCGTCCTATCTCTTGGCTCGGTGCCGTTGCCGACACTGGAACGGCGGATCGACGATTTCATCGCTGACGGCGGACAGGGTCTGCCGGGCGTGGATTACAACTGAGAGGGTATATGGGCCGGGGCCGGGTCACTTCGATCGATGTTGCGGAGGCGGCGGGCGTCAGCCAGTCGACCGTCAGCCGCGCGCTGGCCGGATCGCCCGCGATCACGCCGGAAACGCGGATGCGGGTGGAACAGGCCGCGCGCGATCTGGGCTATCACGTCGATGCTCGCGCCGCGCGGCTTCGCAGCGGGCGCACCGGCACGCTGGCGATCGTAGTGGTCGGGCGCAGCGGATACGATCCCACGCGGGTCAGCGCATTTCACTATGCCCTGCTGGGCAGCACCTGCGCCGCAGCGGCGGAGCGCGGCTATCAGTCGCTCGTCTCGTTCCAGTCGGAGGCGGAGCATTATTCGTGGAACTTCGTCGCCAGCGGTCAGGCAGACGGGCTGGTGGTGATGGGCACCAGCGTCAACCGCGCCGCATGGGCCGATCTGCGCCAGACCGAGCTGCAGGGGCCGAGCGTGTTCTGGGGCGATCCGTTCGACGACGGGCGCTGGGTCCGCGCCGACAACCGGGGCGGGGCGCAACTGGCGGTGAACCGCCTGATCGCGGCGGGGCACAAACGCATCGCTTTTGTCGGCACGGTCGATGCGATCCACCCGCAATTCGCGGAACGGTACGAAGGGTATCGCATCGCGCTGGAAAATGCCGGGCTGGAGCCGGGCAAACCAGTCCCCGCAGAGGGCGATGACAGAGTGGCCGCCGGTCGCGCCGCAGCGGCAACGGTAATGGCGCAGACCGACCGGCCCGACGCGATCTTCGCCGCGAACGACGCCATCGCGCTGGGTGTGCTGGAACAGATTTCGCGCATGGGCTTTGCCGTGCCCGACGATATCGGCGTGGTCGGGTTCGACGGGCTGGCGGCCGGCGAACACGCGCATCCCCCGCTGACCACGATAGAGCCGGATTTTGCCGAAGCGGGCCGGGTACTGGTCGCCCATGTCTGCGCCGAAACCGACGACGAAGCCCGCGAAGCCGCCCGCCGCGTACCCGTGCGCCTGGTCGAGCGCCGCAGTGTGCGCCCACCCGAAGCTGCAACGCCACCCCGGACCTGATCCGGGTGCCAGCTTAGCTTTGCGAGGTTGGGGGCGGAGACAAGCGGGGCCCCGGCTCGGAGGCCGGGGCGACGGGGTGGGCAGGCTGTTCCTTTCCTTTCCTTTCCTTTCCTTTCCTTCAGGTCACCACGTTCCTCCTCCTTTCGTCATTGCGAGCGTAGCGAAGCAATCCATGGCGTGAGGGCGCAGTCTATCGCGGCGGTTGTGGCTGTGACGAGGGCGGTCCTTGGATTGCCACGTCGCCTGCGGTTCCTCGCGATGACGAGGGTGGGGATACGCGCAATAGTATGGACCAACCATCGGCAGCGCGTCCTCTACCCCTGAACCCAGCCCACTCCGTGCCTTCGTGCCTTCGTGTGACAAGCTTCCACCCGATGCCTCCGTCCATCGCAGCGGTCGTGGCCGGGGCGAGGGCGACCCGGTGTCGCTCCCGGTTCGCCGCAATGATGTTCCGATATGGCACGGCGGCTAAATTGGCATTTTGATTTCTTTATTCGTGCCTACCTGCGCGCCCGACAACGTTTCCCCTTCGAAGGTTTTGGCCCCGTGATATCTCTCCGTTCTTCCGTTTCCTGCCTTGCCGCGCTGGGTCTGGCGCTTTCTGCCAGCCCGATTCTGGCATCTTCGGACATGGTGGCGGGCACCGATGTGCTGCGGACGTGGAACCTTGTGGTGCTGGGCGATCTGACCTCTTCGTCGGAAGTGGAAGGGCGCACGTTCGTTGGCGGCAATCTCGATGGCAATGCCTCGAATTACCAGATCAGCCCTACGGTCGATTCCGGCACCGGTACGCCGGGCCTGACAGTGGTGGGCGATGTCAACGGCGGGTATAAGAACCTCAACAACGGTTCGGGTGCGGTCGTTGGCGGCAATGTGAACAGCGGGCTGAACCTCAACGGCAATCCGCAGACGGTTCTCGTCGGTGGTTCGATCAGCAACACCAACGTCAACAACAACACCGTCACTTCGGGCCTTGCTGCGTCGGACCCCGGCTTCGTGCAGAACCTCACTCAGCAGAAGAGCCTGATCGAAACCTCGATGGGCAACCTCAGCTATTCGCTGAGCACGATGGACAGCAACAGCACGCTGAGCATCAATGGCAATCGCGGCACATTCAACGCTCAGCCGGGTGCCGATGGCGTGGCGGTGTTCAACATCACCTCCGCCGATCTCGACAAGATTGGCGAAATTCAGTTCAATCTGAATGGCGCAGACACCGCGATCGTCAACGTCTCAGGCCCGTCGATCAGGCTCGACGATAATTTCCTGGGCGGCACCAACAATCTGGGCGAAAACGTTATCTGGAACTTCCCCGATGCGGAAAATCTGTCGCTGACCACGGCATGGGGCGGTTCGGTGCTGGCACCGAAGGCCGATGCTCAGACCTACAACTATATTCAGGGTTCGGCGGTTTTCGGCAATCTGAAGCAAGACGGCGAAATGCATGTGGGCACGTACAACGGTGGCTACAACCCGCCGTCCAACCCGAACCCGCCGACCGGATCGAGCAGCAGCTCCTCTGGCGGAACCGCCGTTCCCGAACCGGGCATGATGGGGCTGTTCGGGCTGGCGGTGCTGTCGCTGGTGTTCTGGCGCCGCCGCAAGGTGGCACAGGCCTGACATTCCGGGTAGCTCCGGGCGCGATCCCGCCGGGGCTGAACCCACCTAGCTAAAGCCACAACGTCGCCCCGGACCCGATCCGGGGTCCAGCTTCGCTTTGCGGCGTTGCGTAGGAAGAAAAGCGGGGCCCCGGCTCGGGGGCCGGGGCGACGGGATGGGTAGTTGCGTGTTTCCCTCAGGGTGCAGTCCCGTAGGAACGCCCCTCCCATCGCAATGGCTGTGGCCGGGGCAAAGGGCGATCCCTGGATTGCCACGTCGCCTGCGGCTCCTAGCAATGACGAGGGTGGAGACACGCGCGATAGTATGGACCAACCATCGGCAGTGCGAGACTACCCCCGAACCAAACCCACTCCGTGCCTTCGTGCCTTCGTGTGACAAGCTTCCGCCCAACACCCCCTCCCTGCGCGGCGGGGGGGCGCTGCGCCAACGCCGCTACCGGCTAACCTCAAAACACGTTCGACAGCACCAGAAACGCAGCGGAGGACAGCAGCGCCGCTGCGGGCAGAGTGATGATCCATGCCATCGCGATCGGCTTCATCAGGCCCCAGTTGGCCTGTTTGTTGACCAGCCCGATGCCCAGCACCGATCCGATCAGGATATGCGTGCTCGATACCGGCAGGCCGAATGCCGATGCCATCATCACCACTGCCGCTGCCGACAGTTCGGCGGAAAAGCCCGAGGCGGGGTGCATCGTGGTGAGGTTGTGCCCAACGGTGCGGATCACTTCCTTGCCGATGAACCATAGCCCGGCGATCAGCGCGACGCCGAATGTGATCATCGCTGCCGCCGGGACCGCGGCCTGCGAGCCGACGTCGCCGGTCCGCAACACGTCGATAATCGCAGCGAACGGGCCGATGGCGTTGGCGATATCGTTCGCACCGTGGCTGAAGGCGAAGCCCGATGCAGTGAACACCTGCATCCAGCTGAACATCAGGAAAGTCGACCGGTCGAGCGAATTGCCCTTCAGTGTCTTGGCGAAAATGAATGTCGCCATCCATACCGCCGCCGCGACCATGCCGATGATCAGGTAATTGTTCAGCGTGGTCAGCCCAAGGTGCATATGTTTCAGCCCCTTGAACAGCAGCATCGCTGTTATGATCGCTGCTCCGACTGCCGCGATGACCGGCACCCAGTTCTGCAACGCGCGATAGGCGGCCAGCGAATTCCGCTGGCTGCGGATATCGTGCAGCTTGCGATAGTAATCCGATTCCAGCTCTTCTTTCGAAAATTCCTCTTCGCCCAGCATGATCTGCGCGTCGCGGACCATCGTGTTGGTGTAGGAGATTTTCTGCAGTTCGCTCAGCCGTTCGAAGGCGGTCTTGTGCTCTTCGTTCAGCTTGCGGCGTTCCTGTTTGAAGCCGACGAGCTGCTCCTTCATCTTGTCGTTGTATTGCAGGATGTGCTTCTTGATCTGGAAGAACAGGGCATACGACACCAGCCCGCCCAGCACCGGCGACAGCACCCACGATATCGCGATGGTCCCGATCTGGTCCCAGTGCACCAGTCCGAATGCTCCGCTGCCGCCGGTGGCAACATAGCCCAGCGTGATCGAGCTGCCGACGATCCCGCCGATGATCGAATGGGTGGTCGATACCGGCCAGCCGCGCTTGCTGGCGAACATCAGCCATAATGCCGCCGCCAGCAGAGCCGACATCATGATATAGACGAACTGCATCGGTTCGAACTGCACCGCCGACAGATCGACGATGCCGCTGCGAATCGTGTCGGTCACTTCGCCGCCGGCGATCACTGCGCCGCTCACTTCGAACACCGCCGCGACCAGCAGCGCCTGCCTGATCGTCAGCGTCCCCGCGCCAACGCTGGTGCCGAACGAATTGGCGACATCGTTGCCGCCGATGTTGAAGGCCATGAAAATGCCGAACAGCGACGCCAGCACGAAAATCGTCACATGGCTGTGATTGGTGTAGCCGAGGCCCCACACCAGAAACCACGCCGATACCCCGGCCAGCAAAACGGCAAAGGCCATGCCTGTGCGCGACAGTCCCAAACCATCGCCAGACGATGCCAGGCCGGTCGCGGTTGTCGAAGCCTGCATAAATTAATTGCCCCATTTACCCTGTTAATGCTCTGTCGAGCCGGTAAGCGCGGGGTATGACTGTGCTGTGACACAAGATCGGCGTGTTATATGGCGGGTTTTCCCCTCAATCCGGGGAATAGTCACCGGATTGGAGGATTATTGCTGTTTTAACAACACCTTGTTCGCCTCATATCGAGGTGAAGGGGGTGGTGAAGAGGCAAGCGAAACGGGTGTCGTTTCGATCCGCCGTCAGCGGGCGGCGGTCGCATCTTTGGCATCGAGCCAGCGGGCCAGCGCGACTCCGCCGGTGATAAGGAACGGCACCAGGACGAAAGAAAGCGTCACTTTCGCAAGGACCTGGCCGATAAGCAGGTCGCGAATCGCGAACTCGCCATAAAACGCCAGCGTGATGAAAATCACCGAATCGAGCGCCTGACTCAGCGCACTCGCCACCGCGCCGCGCACCATCAGCGACAAAGTGCCCCCGCTGCCGTCACCACGCAGGCGCGAAAAAATCCATACATTCAACAGCAAAGAAACGATGTACGCCGCCGGCCCCGCCATCCACACGCGCCAGAGCTGAGAATTGACCCGCTCGAACGCCGCCAGATCGTCGGCCCGGAATTGCAGCATCTCCACCGAAGGGGGCAATTTGAGCACCAGCTGCATCAGCATCGATGCAATCAGCAGTGGAATAAAACCCCACCAAACCAGCTTGTTAGCCAGCGACCGGCCATAGAGCTGGGCCACCGTGCTCGATATCACGACCAGAATCAGGAACGAGAAAATCCCTGCTTCCACCGCCAGATTGGTGGGCCACAACTGCACCTGCTTGAACGCCAGCATCCCCGCCAGCACAGTCATCCCACCATAAAGCAGAAGATAGACGAATAGCGCGCGGGGAATCGGCGGACTTTGCGGCTCGGCGTGGGAAGTCTCTGTCATGGCGGCAGGATTTGGCACTGTGCGTCCCAAAAGGGAAGCCGTGCAGATGTCCCCTTGCGCGTTTGACTGTGGAGACCGAAAAGGCCAGAGCGCTAAGTGTAATATTCCGGTTACAACCGCAACCGCATGGGAGGCTCATGCCGCCAGTCCTTGCCAGTCTGCTCGGGATCGTTGCGATCCTGGCAATCGCCTTCCTTCTTTCCAACGGCAAACGCCGCATCCAACTCCGTATTGTCGGGGCTGCATTTGCGCTCCAGGCCTTTCTCGCATTCCTGGTGCTGAGAACGCCGTGGGGCGTAGCGGGGATCAAGGCAATGGCCGGCGGGGTGGCCGCGCTGCTCAGCTATGCCAATGAAGGCACTGCGTTTCTTTTCGGAGCGGACAATCCGCTGAAAAACACATTTGCGCTGGGCGCATTGCCGGTGATCATCTTCTTCGCGTCGCTGGTATCGATTCTCTACCACCTCGGCATCATGCAGCGTGTGGTGCGCTGGGTCGGCGGGGCGATCGGTTGGGTGACCGGGGTCAGCCGGGTCGAGGCGCTGGGCGCAGCGGCCAATATCTTCGTCGGTCAGTCGGAAAGCCCGCTGGTGGTACGCCCCTATCTCGCCGGGCTCGCGCCAAGCCGACTGTTCACGCTGATGACTGTTGGCATGGCTGGTGTCGCGGGCACGATTCTGGCGGCGTATGCCGGGCTGCTCGGCGAAAAATACCTGCCTTTTCTGCTGGCCGCCGCGTTCATGTCAGCACCGGGCGGGATCCTGATGGCCAAGATCATCATGCCCGACGAACGCGAACCGTCTGCCGCGGCAGAAGGGGAAATCGATCTTCCCCGTTCGCGCATTAGCGCCGAAGGCCCTGCGGCATTGGTGGAAGGCGGCAAGCCCGACGAAGTGAGGGTGGCGGAGACCTTCGAGGAAGGACAGCGTCCGGCCAACCTGATCGAAGCCGCCGCACAAGGCGCGCAGACGGGCGTGAAGCTGGCCGTGGCAGTCGGCGCGATGTTGCTCGCCTTCGTCGCTCTGGTCGCGCTGGCCAACGGCTTCCTGGGCTGGGTCGGCCATCTGTTCGGACAGGAAGGCTGGAGCTTCCAGGCCGCTATTGGAACGATCTTCGCGCCGGTCATGTTCCTGATCGGCATTCCCTGGGATCAGGCGCCGGCGGCAGGTGGATTATTCGGCACGAAAGTCGTGCTCAATGAATTCGTTGCCTTTATCGACCTCGGCCAGATGGGGGCGGACGTGCTGAACGAACGCAGCCGTGCGATCATCACGTTTGCGCTGTGCGGTTTCGCCAACTTCTCTTCGATTGCGATCCAGATGGCGGTGACTGGCGGGCTGGCCCCCGATCAACGCCCGGTGATCGCGAAGCTGGGCCTGCGTGCGCTTGCCGCAGGTTCGCTCGCCAACCTGATGAGCGCGGCGCTGGCCGGGCTGTTCCTTCCTTACTGAGAACCAAGACAATGCCTGATATCGCCACAGTTTCGATTGCCCGCCCGCTGAACGAAGTGTCCGAAGAAATCGGCAGGAGCTTCGAGGAATATGGTTTTGCGGTCATTCGCGACCACGGCATCCCGGCGGACCTGATCGCGAGGGCGGAAGAGCTGTCGAAGGCGTTCTTTGCTTTGCCCGACGATGTGAAGCGCGCCTATTTCATCGCGGGCGGCGGCGGCGCGCGGGGCTATACTCCGTTCGGCACCGAGCGGGCCAAGGATGCCGAAGTCCATGATCTGAAAGAGTTCTGGCATATCGGCCGCAGCTTGCCCGAAGGGCATCCGCTGGCCGAATATATGCCGCCCAATATCTGGCCGACCGAAATTGCCCATTTCCGCGAAACGTTCGAAGCGCTGTATGCCGCGTTCGAAAAGGCGGGCGCGCGGGTGCTGGAGGCGATTGCGCTTCACCTCGGTCTGCCGCGCGAATGGTTCGCCGCCACTGTGGAAGATGGCAATTCGGTGATGCGCCTGCTCCACTATCCGCCGCTGACCGGCGCTGATGCGGAGGGTGCCATTCGTGCCGCGGCGCATGGCGATATCAACACGATCACGCTGTTGCTCGGCGCCGAAGAGGCCGGTCTGGAGCTGCTGACCAAGGAAGGGGAATGGAAGGCCGTTGCCGTTCCCGAAGGGGCGCTGGTCATCAATATCGGCGACATGCTCGACCGTCTGACCAATGGCAAATTGCGTTCGACCACCCACCGCGTCGTCAATCCGCACGGCGAAGCGGCCTATCGCAGCCGGTTCTCGATGCCGTTCTTCCTCCATTTTCGCCCCGATTTCACAATCGAGACGCTGGAAAGCTGCATCGATCCCACTGCGCCGGAAGATCATCCCGCCCCGATTTCGAGCCATGACTTCCTGCTTCAGCGCCTGCGGGAAATTAATCTCGCCTGAGAAGTATGGTGGGCAGAACCGCTCGATATCGCGATATTTTTTATCGCGTTGAACCCCGACCGTTGCAGAAATGCCGCAGTAGGTCGTAAACCTATCGGGCGGCCAAGTGGCGGGGACAACTATAATTCCCTGCGCCCTATATGGGTGGAATAATATTCCCGTACTGGCGCCGCATGCGGCGAATGATTGCGTGGACGGTTAATTTCCGCCGCAGTGTGTCTTTGTGTCACTCGACCGTCACAAAAAGCTCGTTAAGGGGTTCCCGACCAACGGCGACTCAATCGCCAAACGGCCAGAAGAACACAAGCATACCAAGTCTTGGGATTACTCAAATCAATCTGGTTCAGGGGAACTTTTCCATGAAGACCTTCCTTCTCCGCAGCACCGCACTGGTCGCTCTCGCGATCCCTGCGGTTGCTCATGCCCAGTCGACGGGCTCGGTCGACTTCGACGATTCGGCTATTGTTGTGACCGGCGCGCGCACCACCAGCGTTGGCGGTGTCGATATCCCTGATTCGCCTAAAGCGAAGGTGCAGCTCGATTCCGAGATGATCCTGACGCAGTCTGCCGGCCAGACGATCAATCAGACACTGAACCTCGTTCCGGGCGTCAGCTACACCAACAATGATCCGTTTGGTTCGCTGGGTGGCAGCTTCACGATCCGTGGCTTCTCTTCGGATCGCATCTCGCAGACGTTTGACGGCATCCCGCTGAACGACAGCGGTAACTATGCACTGTACACCAATCAGATGGTCGACCCCGAAATCATCGGATCGGTCACCGTCAGCCTTGGCTCGACCGATGTCGACAGCCCGACCGCTTCGGCAGCGGGCGGCACGATCAACATTCTGTCGAAAGTACCGGATGATGAATTCGGTGTGCTGACCAGCACGACTTACGGCAACATTATCGCGCGCGGCGATTCCCGCGACCGCATGATGTATCGCTTTTTCGCGAAGGTTGAGACCGGCGAACTGACATCCGGCGGCCTGAAGGCTTATTTCAGCGGCTCGCGTACGGAAAACGCATCGGCGTTCTCGAACTACGGCGGCGTTGATAAGCAGCAGTACAACGCCAAGATCTATCAGCCGATCGGCAGCAATGGCGACTTCATCTCGGTTGCTGGCCACTACAACGAAAACCGCAACAACTTCAACGGTTCGCCCTTCCGTTACACCGGCGAGCCTGGCCCGATCCAGAACCCGGAAGATCGTTTTTACGATCTGAGCGATGGTACGCCGTGTACGGTTGTGGCTGGTACGTATAACGTGAAGGATACGTACAACAGTTGCGGTACTCCGTTCGAACGTCGTTACAACCCGTCGAATACTGGCAATATCCGCGTTGCTTCGCGCTTCACGCTGACCGACAAGCTGACACTGACGATCGACCCGAACTATCAGTATGTTAAGGCGAACGGCGGCGGCACCTCGATCGGGTTCGAAGGGTTCTCCCCCGACGGTTACACCGGTGTGATGTATGTCACCGATCCGAACAATCCGAAGCGTAAAGATCGCCCGACGACGTATTATTACTTCGGCGGGACCGATCTGAACGGTGACGGGGATACGCTCGATTATGTGAACATCCTTTCACCCAGTCAGACGCAGACCCATCGCTTCGCGGTGATTTCCAACCTGATCTACGACATTATGCCGGGCCATCGCGTACGCCTCGCTTACACGTATGATCGCGCGAAGCACCGCCAGACCGGCAACGCCGGGCTGCTCAAGCCGAACGGTGAACCGATCGATGTTTTCCCGATCAACGAACCGCTTCTGGATGGTCAGGGTGTTGCTCCGCAGAAGCGTAATCGCCTGTCGTATGCGACGTTGAACCAGATCTCCGCGGAATACCGCGGTGAGTTCGGCCCGCTGGTTGCACAATTGGGTGTGCGCGCTCCGTTCTTCGAACGTCAGCTGAACCAGTACTGCGTCACCACCAACTCGGGCGGCAACGTGGATTGCGTCAACGGCGATGCACAGATTGCAGCATATCTGGCGGCCAATCCGAACTACGTTGGCCCGGTGTCGGATACTTATAAATACGATAAGATTCTGCCGAACGTAGGCCTGACTTACAACTTCAGCCCTGCTGCAAGCCTTTTCGCCAGCTATGCCAAGAACCTCTCGGTTCCGGGCACAGACGCGCTCTATGGCTCGCTCTATGCAGGTGTAGCGCCGGAACCGGAAACCTCCGATTCGTTCGACCTCGGTCTGCGTTATCAGTCGGGCAAGATCCAGGCTCAGATCGCCGGTTGGTACAACAGCTACCAGAACCGTCTCGCTTCGGCTTACAATCCGGATTGCGATTGCACGATCACCCGCAACCTGGGCAAGGTGGAGAAGTACGGCATTGACGGCAGCGTTGCCTACAAGCCTTCCGAACCGTTCCTGCTCTACGTCTTCGGTTCGTATCTGAAGTCGGAAATCAAGGAAGACGTTCAGACTGGCCCGGCTGCATTTGCGCCTACTGCAGGTATGCGTGAAGCCGGTGCACCGAAGTTCACGCTTGGTGCCCGCGCAGAAGGTGAATTCGGCCCGCTGAAGCTCGGCATGCAGGTGAAGCGCACCGGTTCGCGTTTCCTGAACGACATCAACACGATCGAGCTGCCGGGTTACACCGTCGTCGATGCAGATATCCGCTTCTCGCTGGGTCACTTCAACCCGGACTTCGACAAGGCTTATCTGCAGTTCAACGTGATGAACCTGTTTGACGAAGTGTACATCGGCTCGGCTCCGACTGGTCTGATCACTTCGGGCGAATACGTGAACATCGGCGCACCGCGTGCGTTCACGGCTTCGCTGGTGTTCGGCTTCTAAGCTGATCGCTTCGAACCTTTCGGTTCGATGCACCAAACATCGCGGCGGCGCTCCGGAAACGGGGCGCCGCCGTTGGTTTATGCGGGGCATAGGAACGCGCTAGCTTTGTCGGGCGTTCGGACCTGGGAGGACTATGGAGCAGCAAGGTAACTTTTCCAGCGTATCGCGCCGCCCGCGCCCCGCTATGCTGGTGGCGATCGTGCTGTTACATGTGCTGGCGATTTATCTGCTGGCTCGCGCGTTTGCACCGGACTTTACCGCTTCGGTCGAACGCAGTGTGCTGACGACCTTCACAGTGATTGTTGAAACGAAGGACACGCCTCCCCCTGCCGCGCCGGAGCCCGATGCCGGTGCACAGGGTGCGGAAGGCAAGCAGGCCGTGCCCAAGCCGACCACGGCACCAACCCCGAAAGTGGCGATCCGTCCGACGGTCCCGGTGCCCAAAGCCACCTCGACGGGATCGGCCGATAGTTCCGGCGCGAAGAATTCCGGCACCGGAACGGGCGCTGGCGGACAGGGGGAAGGGACCGGCAGCGGCAATGGCGGAACAGGCCAGGGCGGCGGTATCGCGACCAAGCCGGTGAAGATCGCCGGTGACATCAACAACGCGCGCGATTTCCCTATCCCACCCGGCGGCAGGCAGGCGCGCCTTGGCACCGAGGTGATCGTGCGGGTTGTCGTGGGCACAGACGGTCGGGCGAGCAATTGTTCGGTCTATAAACCCAGTCCCGACCCGGAAGCCGATGCAATCGTCTGCCGTCTGGTCGTGGATCGATTGCGCTTTAAGCCTGCGACTGACAGCGCAGGCAATCCCGTGGCCGCGCCATATTACTGGCGGCAAAGATGGTTCTGACTGGTTGCCAATATTGTCATAGTCAAGGCAGTGGTAACTATCGTTGTTCTATGCAAGGCGACTGAACCGTACTGATCGTCTGGAGTAACCTTTGTGGCCGAGGGCCTGATCCAACCCGTTATCCTGTGTGGTGGCAGCGGCACCCGCCTGTGGCCGCGTAGCCGCAAGGATCATCCCAAGCCATTTCTCCCGCTGGTTGGTGAGCGCACTTTGTTCGAGGCAACGCTGGATCGTTGCGCCGATCCGCAGCATTTCGCTTCGCCCATCGTTGTGGCGGGGGAGGCGCATGTTCATCATATTCTGGCGCAATCGGGAGACGATACGACACTGATCGTCGAACCGGCAGCGAAGAATACCGCTCCTGCCATCGCTCTGGCAGCGGCGCATTTGCCGCCCGACACGGTGATGCTGGTGTGCCCCAGCGACCACCATATTGCCGACGATGCCGCTTTCATTGCTGCGGCGCAGTCTGCCGTTCGTCTGGCACGACAAGACTGGATGGTCGCATTCGGCATCACACCCGATTCACCGGAAACCGGCTATGGCTATATCCTGCGCGGCGAAGCGATAGACGGCGGCCACCGTATCGCACGGTTTGTTGAGAAGCCCGATCGGGCACGGGCAGAGGAATTCCTTGCTGACGGCGGATATAGCTGGAACGGCGGGATTTTTGCATTTCGTGCGGGCGCTTTCTTGTCCGAACTGGCGACCTATCGCCCGGAAATGGCCGAGGCGGTGCAGCGTTCTGTGGTCGATGCATCGCGCGAAGGCCCGATTCTGCGACCCGCTGCGAGCCCCTTTGCGGACATTGTCGCAGAATCGGTCGATTACGCGGTGATGGAGAACACCGAAAATGCCGCTGTGGTGCCTGCCGATATGGGCTGGTCCGACATCGGAAGCTGGAAGGCCTTGCGCGATGTGCGCCCTCACGATGCCAATGGGAACGCAGTTATCGGGGCAGGCGAGCTGATCGATTGCTGCAACGTAATGGTCGAAACCGATGCCCCCCGTGTGTCGGTAATCGGTTTGCAGGACGTGATCGTCGTCGTCGATGGCGATGAAGTTATGGTGACGACTGCCGCCGGATCGCAGAAAGTCGGCACTTTGAAGGGTGCCGTGAACCAGTGACGGCAAGCGGTATCCTGCCTATTCGCATGATCGACAAGGTGTGGGGTGTGGATCGACTGCCTCCGCCCTTCGCAACGCCCGATGGGCGGCGCATTGGCGAAATATGGTTCGATCCGCCGCCGGAACTGGCCAGACTGCTGGTCAAATACCTCTTCACCAGCGAAAAACTGTCGGTTCAGGTTCATCCGTCGGCCGCCGACGGGCCGCAAGGCAAGGAAGAATGCTGGCTGGTCCTTTCGGCAGAGCCAGGGGCGCAACTCGCCATCGGCTTTGTGCAGCCCATCACACCGGACGAAATGCGGGCGGCTGCTCTCGATGGGTCGATTGAGGGACTGCTGAACTGGCAGGATGTATCGGCTGGCGATTTCATCTATCTGCCCGCCGGAACCGTCCATGCGATTGGCGCGGGGCTGACGCTGATCGAAGTGCAGCAGAATGCAGACATCACTTATCGCTTGTTCGACTATGGCCGTCCGCGCGACCTGCATCTGGATCAGGCCATTGCCGTCGCGAATGGCAACCCGCACGATCCCGCGCTCAGGCAGCGGGTGTCGCAGACGCAATCGGCATCGCTGGTCGATGGTCCGCACTTCCGCCTCGACTGGATCGTCGGCAAGCCTGAGGCCGATATTGCCGCACGCTATAACGATGCGCCGGTTATCGTCATCCCGTTGACCGGCATGATCGAGATTGACGGAGAACAGGTCGCTCCCGGTTCCTGTGCATCGGCAGCCGGATTGTCAAAAGTTCGCTTCGCGTCAGAAGGGAAGGCGCTGGTCGCGCAACCGCTTTAGGCTCAGGCCCCTTACCGATGCCATTTGGACGCCTCAACGGTGCCAGTAATGGAGACCTGAGCTTAACCGATCGGATTGCCCGATAGACTGAATGGTCGGCGGATAAGCGCCGTTATCTTGCCATTCACTCGTGTGCGCCTACATTCAGGAGCGAAAGGACATCTTTTGCCATGAATGACGACAAGGACCCCCGCGATCCCGAATCGGGCGGCCCCAATCCGCTGATGAAAAACCTGTTCGTTTGGGGCGGAGTTTTTCTGGCGCTGATGCTGGCGGTGTCGCTGTTCGGTCAGGCTGGCCAGCCTGCGGGCAAGGCGATGCTTTATTCCGATTTTCGAGAGGCCGTTACCGAAGGATCGGTGAAGCAGGTCGCTGTGTCGCCGGACAAGATCACCGGCACACTGAAAAATGGCGAATCGTTTGTCACAACGCCAATCGCCAACGATACCGAACTGCCCAAGCTGCTCGACAGCGCGGGTGTCGAATATTCAGGCAAGCAGCCGGAACAACCCAATGTCCTGCTCTATCTGCTGATCCAGTCTCTGCCGTTCATCCTGATCCTGGGCATCGCGTTTTTCGCGCTGCGGCAGGTGCAGAAGGGCGGCGGCGGCGGCGCGATGGGCTTCGGCAAGTCGAAGGCCAAAATGCTGACGGAAAAGCAGGGCAAAGTGACGTTTGACGACGTCGCCGGTATCGACGAAGCGCGCGAGGAACTGGAAGAAATTGTTGAATTTCTGAAAGACCCGAGTCGCTTCTCCAAACTGGGCGGTCAGATCCCGAAAGGCGCGCTGCTGGTCGGATCGCCGGGTACAGGTAAAACATTGCTGGCCCGCGCGATTGCAGGCGAAGCGGGTGTGCCGTTCTTCACCATCTCCGGCTCCGATTTCGTCGAAATGTTCGTCGGCGTCGGCGCGAGCCGTGTGCGCGACATGTTCGAACAGGCGAAAAAGAACGCGCCGTGCATCGTCTTTATCGACGAAATCGACGCGGTCGGGCGCCATCGTGGGCATGGCCTGGGTAATTCGAACGACGAACGCGAACAGACGCTCAACCAGTTGCTGGTGGAGATGGACGGGTTCGAAGCGAACGAAGGCATCATCATCATCGCGGCCACCAACCGTCCCGATGTGCTCGACCCCGCACTGTTGCGCCCCGGTCGTTTCGACCGTCAGGTCGTGGTGCCGGTGCCCGATATCGAAGGGCGCGAGAAAATTCTCGCTGTGCATATGAAGAAAGTGCCGCTGGCGCCTGACGTCAACAGCCGCACGATCGCGCGCGGCACGCCGGGTTTTTCCGGTGCGGACCTTGCTAACCTCGTCAACGAAGCGGCTCTGCTCGCTGCGCGCCGTAACAAGCGACTGGTGGCGATGCAGGAATTCGAAGACGCCAAGGACAAGGTCATGATGGGCAGCGAACGCCGCTCTATGGTCATGACTGACGACGAGAAGAAAATGACCGCCTATCACGAGGCCGGTCATGCTCTCGTCAGCCTCAATGAACCGGCGAGCGACCCGATTCACAAGGCTACGATCATCCCGCGCGGGCGTGCGCTGGGTATGGTGATGCGTCTGCCCGAACGGGATAACTACTCGTATCATCGCGACAAGATGCACGCCGACCTTGCTGTCAGCATGGGTGGGCGCGTGGCAGAAGAGATCATCTTCGGCCACGACAAGGTATCGTCCGGCGCGTCTTCCGACATTCAGTACGCTACCAGTCTGGCGCGCAACATGGTCACCAAATGGGGCATGAGCGACAAGCTCGGCCCGCTCCAGTACGAGGAACAGCAGGAAGGCTACCTCGGCATGGGGGGCAGTGCGCGGACGATGGGTTCGGATGAAACTAACAAGCTGATCGACGCCGAAATCAAGAGCCTGGTGGAAGGCGCGCACAAGCGGGCAACCGAAATCCTGAAGGATCAGGAAGACAAGCTGCACCTGCTGGCGCAGGCGATGCTCGAATTCGAAACGCTCACGGGTGACGAGATCAAGGAACTGCTCGATAGCGGTTCGATCGACCGGCCCGATGCCCCGGCGACGCCTACTCCTCGCCCGGTCCATGGCTCCGCCATTCCGAAGGCAGGCAAGCGCTTTGGTGGTGAAGGCGGGGCGGCTCCGCAAGGGGCCTGAGCCAGCGCTCCCATATCGGAAAGGGGCGTCGGAGCGATCCGGCGCCCCTTTGCTTTTGCCCGCGGTCTTACTTGCTCGCCAGCTTGCGCTCTATCGCGGTCCACAATGCGGCATAGGACCGAGTGACCGGCGCAGTGGGGGCAAAGGCGCCCACAGGCTGGCGACGGACGGCGCATTGTTCTGCTGCGCTGGCATAGGGGATCGCTGGCCAGCCCGGATGTGTGGCACGAACATCTTTGTGCAGCGTCCGGCGCAGGTCGAGCATCGATAGGACCGGCAATATAGGAGGGTGAGGCCGGGCATGGGCGGCCACCTCTTTCGCCACCAGCTCGAACGCGCGAGATGATAGCGGCGATGGCGGCAACGGTACTATCACCAGATCCGCTGCGCGCATCACCTGTGCGCTGGTTTCGCCCAGAATCGGCGGGCAATCGATCACAATGCGGTCGTAGCGTTTGCTGAGTTGCGCGGCGAGCTTAGCAATCCGCTTGCGCTTGCCGATAGACAGCAGCTGGACTTCCAGCGCACGGATCGATTCGTCTGCCGGCAACAGATCGAGGTTGGCGATATCGGTGTGGCGGATCAGCTTGGCCGGGTCTTTGTCGGCGGCGATCACGGTGTCGGCGCGCCTTTTTGCCTTAGGGTCGATGCCTAGCAGATATCCCGCGCCGCTGGCGGCATCGAGATCCCACAGCAGTGTCTTGCGGCACGAAATCGCGGCGGAGCACCACGCGAGGTTTGTGGCCAGGGTGGTCTTCCCGACACCGCCTTTGACGCTGTACACTGCGATAACTGCCATGATCCCTCCAGTTCTGCCGCAGCCGATGTGACAATTCGATTACGCAGCCAAGCCTGTCCCGCAACAGGTCAAGTTCGTGTCATGGGATATGCGTACAGGACATGTGTTTCGACAAAGGGCGAACCATAGCAAAAGGGCCGCCCCTTGCGGAGCGGCCCTTTGTAGCTCGAAAGCATTGCCGGAAAACGGGCTTTGCGATCAGCCGTCGTAATCGGAGGCGACCGACGTTGTGCGGGTGGGAGCGGCAGCGGTGATCCGCAGCGCTTCCGCCGACTGGCTGAGCGAGCCGACTTCATCCGCTTCGTCTTCATCGTCCGGCAGAATTTTCTGCAGGCTGAGCACGACCGATTCGTGCAGTTCCTTCGGCTTGATGTTTTCTTCTGCAATTTCACGCAGAGCGACGACCGGGTTCTTGTCACGGTCGCGGTCGAGAGTCAGTTCGGCACCACCGGAAATCTCGCGTGCGCGCTGGGCGGCAAGCAGGACGAGATCGAAACGGTTGGGAACTTTGTCGACGCAATCTTCGACGGTAACGCGCGCCATAGGGGCACTCCGGGTCAAACGGGTTTAACGGAAGGAAGGCGGCACTTAGATACAGCCCCGGCGAAAGTCAAGGAATTGCGCCGCCAGCAAGGGCGTCTACACTGCCCCTCGATGGAGGGGGCCGACACACCTGCCGCATTCGCCGCACCGCGCGCGCCATATCGCGCAGACGAATCGTTTGCCGTCACGGCGCAGGGTCAGAATCTGGAGTTCCATCCCGGCGGGCCGGAGCGTCTGGCTGCCTTGCTGGCGCTGATCGATGGCGCGCAGGAGAGCCTGCGCCTGTGCTTTTACATCTTTGCCACCGACACGGCGGGCCGGACGGTGCGCGATGCGCTGGTCGCTGCGGCCCGGCGCAAGGTCGACGTGCAGGTGATCGTCGATGGATTCGGCGCACGGGCGAGCCACGATTTCTTCGCTCAACTGGTGGAGGCAGGGGGGCAGTTCTTCGAATTTTCTCCCCGCTGGGGCCAGCGCTATCTGATCCGCAATCATCAGAAAATTGTGCTCGCGGATGGCGCGCGGGCGATGATTGGCGGGTTTAACATCGAGGACGATTATTTTGCCCCCTCCGATGGCACCGGGTGGAGCGATCTGGGGGTCGTGCTGTCAGGTTCGGCGGTCGAACAGCTCGCCCTGTGGTACGATGAGCTGGAACGGTGGGTATCCAATCCCAAGGCCAACTGGCTGACGATCCGCCGGATGGTGCGTGAATGGCAGCCCGGCACCGGCCCGGTGCGCCTGCTGATCGGCGGGCCTACGCGGGTATTGTCGAGCTGGGCCCGATGTCTGGCGCGCGATCTGATTGCAGGTGAACGCCTTGATCTGATTATGGCGTATTTCTCTCCGCCGTTCTGGATGATGCGGCGCATTGGGAAGCTTGCCCGCTTGCGTGGCGCGCGGCTGGTGATGGCGGGCAAAAGCGACAATGGCGCGACTATCCGTGCGAGCCGGGCGCTGTATAAATATCTGCTGAAGCGCGACACGGAAATCTGGGAATTTACCGCCTGTAAGCTGCATGAAAAGCTGATCGTCATCGACGATGTGACGTACATCGGCAGTGCCAATTGCGATATGCGAAGCCTCTATCTCAATCTGGAACTGATGCTGCGGATCGAGGATGCCGAGCTGGCCACGCGGATGCGCGAACACATCGGCCATCAGTTGCAGGGATCGCAGGCGATTACCCCGGCGATCCATAAACGCCGGGCCAATCCGATTGCCCGGATACGCTGGTGGTTCGCGTGGTTCGTGGTTTCTGTAGTGGACTACACCGTAACCCGCCGGCTCGATCTGGGAGAATAGCGCACGGCGGAGGAAACGGCGGGGGGCGGGGCGCGATGCGATCGGGTGTCCGCCAACCCGCCCGGCACCTTTTGCCATTTCAATGCGTTGATCGGATTGAGAAACGGGGAAAGGAACCAAATCCATGTCTGCCATCGCGTCTTTTCTGGGCCGCCTGATGCTCGCTTTGTTGTTCGTTCTTGCCGGGCTGGGCAAGATTATCGATCCCAGCGGCGCGCAGCAGATGCTGCAGAACGTCGGCCTGCAACCGTGGCTGGCCACGCCGACGGGGATATTCGAAGTGGTTGTCGGCCTGTGCCTCGCACTGGGAGCGATGACCCGGCTCAGCGCGATCCTGTTGTTTGGCTTTACGCTGCTGGCGACCCTGTTCTTCCATCGCAACCTCGTCGATCCGATGCAGCAGACGATGGCATTGAAGAACATTGCCATCGCAGGTGGATTGCTGGTGGTGTTCGCATACGGGCAGATGCACTGGAGCTACGACCGGATGCGTCTTCGCCGCCGTGGCGAGCGCGATGCGGCGGATGCCAACGCCCGCGCGCACGAGGCGGAATTGCGCGCGGCCCATGCGGAAGGGCGTGCAGAAGGGCGCGCAGAAGCAGTTGGGGTGCCCGATCGCGATGGCGACGGACACCCCGGATAAGGGCATAACCCCAATCGAGTGGCAGACGTGCCGCCTCAGAAACTGAGGCGGACGCTTGCTTCGATATTGCGGCCGGGCAGCGGGGTGTAATCCCGCGTCAGGCTGGTGGCGAGGCGGCCGGTTTCGTTGAAGATATTGTCGGCCTTCAACAGCACGGTAACGTTGTTGTTACCACTGATCGGGCGCCAGGTCACCGATGCGTTGACGAACGTGTAGGCATCGGTCGGCGTTTCGTTGAGCGCCACTTTGGACTGCTCGAACGCATGGGCCACTTCGCCGCGCAAGCTGACTGTCCCGACATCGGCCTGAAGCGCACCGAACAGCGACAGCGGCGGAATCATCGGCACGTTGGAGCCATCGTCCAGCTTCGCGCGGACATACGATGCGCGCAGTTCCGATTTCAGGCCGAACGTTTCGCTGTCGTACAACGGCAGGTCCAGTTCACCCTCGGCACCGTAATAATCGGCATCGCCCTGACGGTATTCATACACCGGGCCATCGTCGATCACTTCGCCGGTGTTCTGCTGATAGATGTAATCGCTGAACCGGTTGTAGAACCCGGTCAGGCTGACTTTGGCCGCACCGATCCGCCCGCGGGCGAACAGTTCTCCGCCCACTGCGGTTTCGGACACGAGGTTGGGGTCGCCGCGCTCGTAAGTCTGGCTCGATTCGTGATAGCCGTCGATGAACAGCTCTTCCGGGCTGGGGGCACGGGCGACGCGGTTGGCGTTCGCGCCCAGTTCCAGACCTTCGGTCACCATATAGCTGAGGCCAAGTGCGCCGGAGAAATTGTCGAAGCTCTTGTGGGCACCCAGATCGGGCGCGGACACCCCGGCATGCTCATACCGCCCGGCAAGCTGCAATTGCAGATCGCCCAGCGGAATCTGCTGCAACCCGAACACAGCGAACTGGTTGAGCATGTTGCGCGGCAGCAGTTGCTCGTCACCTTCGATGTCCATGTGGCGGGTGGTGTATTGCATCCCGATCGAACCCGACCAGCCAGAGCGTTCGGCCTGAACCAGTTCGGTGCGGGCTTCGATCCCTTCGACGTTGAAGGTCGTGCCCGGATCGATGCCTTCGAATTCGGTGTGGGTATAGTGGCTGAACCCGACCCGGCTGTTCAGGTGGCTGAACAGTCCGTCGCCCAGCGCGACGTCTGCACGCAAATCGCCGCGCCATTGGCGCAGGCCGATATGGCCTGCTTCCGGGTCTTCGCTGCCAGGCCGTGTCGGTACGCCATAATACGTGTCGTAATATCCGACCGACGCGCCGATGTTGCTGTCGCCCTGGAAGAAGGCAACGCCACCGGTCACGCTGTAGGTTTCCGTGGCGCTGTTAGGCAGCACGCCGGACTGATTGGCCTGCGACCGCAACGAGCTGGCGAATTCCGGGTTAGTCGCTTCGACGGAGTCCGCCTGTGTCAGCAGTTCTGCACGCCAGGGGGCGGCCACTGCATAGCCGGGGATCTCGACATCGCTGGTCTTGTGATACGATCCATCGACGTGGACAGCAAAGCCATCGCCGAGCGGAGCGTCGATCGACGCCGCCGCTTGCCGCGAATCCGCTACGGTGTTGCCGCTTAGCAATGCGTCGATATGGATCGGTTCGTCCGGCAGGCGGTTGGGAATGCGTTTGTCGATCACATTGACCGCGCCGCCAATCGCCTGGCTGCCATAGAGCAGCACGGCCGGACCGCGCAGGATATCGATGCGTTCGGCATTGAATGGATCGATGGCGACTGCGTGATCGTTCGACACGTTCGATGCATCGATAGAGCCGATCCCGTCGATCAGCAGCTTCACGCGTTCGCCCGAAAAGCCGCGTAATACCGGGCGAGATGCGCCGGGGGCAAACCCGCTCATCGAAACGCCGGGCTGATTGACCAGCACGTCGCCCAACTGGCCCGACAGGCTGCGCTGGAGCTCCACACCGCTCAACACCGAAGTGCCTGCCAGCATATCGAGCTGCGACAGGCCGCTGGCGGTCACAACGATTTCATCATTGTGATAATCGTCGTCAGGGGCAGCATTCGCTTTTGCTGCACTGGGGCCTTTGTTGGGAGGCGCATTGGCCTCGCCCGCAAAAGCAGGCGTGGCCAATGCGAGGGCGCTGGAAGCAAGCAGGAGGGCGAGAGCGGGTCGTGCCGCGGGATGATATATAGTCACATGCGCGCCAATAGCGCGCTGAAATCTGAAGGCAAGCATTTATTGCAGGTGCGAACGACGAACAGCCGATTGTGCCCGACGAACCGCTATTGGCTATCGAAACCAGTTATCGAACATGGCGCCGGGCCGATGAAAAGCGCAAATCTGGCGCGCTACTCGCTGCGCGCTGCACGAATGAGGGGCATTTCGCCGGGGGCGACCGTCATCACATCCTGCCAGTCGGGGTGCTTTGCATATTGTGCCCGGACATAGGGGCAAAGCGGAATGATCCTGAACCCACGTGCACGCGCATCGGCAATCAGATAATCGACCAGCGCCCGTGCAGCGCCGGTTCCCCGCAGCGCGTCGGGCGCCCCGGTGTGATCGGCGCTGATCAGATCCGGCCCGCGATGGGTGAAGATCAGTTCCGCTTCGTCGGGGATATTGTCAACGTGCGCGATATAGCGGCCATGCCGCCCGTCGTCCTCTGTCGCGATGCGGATATCGGGCATGTCCTTATCGCTTCGGTTCCGGCAGAGGCGTGAATTCGAGATCGTCTCCGTCGGGCAGCTTCATGCGTTGCTGGCGCCAGTCTTCTTTCGCCTGTTCGATCCGGTCGCGCGATGATGAAACGAAGTTCCAGAACAGGAACCGCTCGCCAATCGGTTCGCCGCCCAGCACCATTACCGTCGCCGCTTCCTCGGCCCGGATGGCCACGTCGCCGCCCGGCTGGAGCACGGCCATTTGCCCGGCATGGAGCTTCTGCCCGCCGATCTCCGCAGAACCGGTGGCGATGTAGACCGCGCGCTCGGTGTATTCGGCAGGAAGGATGCGCTGCGATCCGGCGGCCATATCCCAATGCATGTAAAATTGCGGTGAGTGAGTTTTGACCGCAGACTTCATCCCTTCGGCGGCGCCGGCGATCAGACGTCCGCGAATGCCGTTTTCTTCCCACGTCGGCAGATCGCCGCCTTCGTGGTGAAAGAATGCGGGATCGGTTTCCTCGGCCGCTTCGGGCAACGCGACCCACGCTTGAATGCCATGCATATGCGCGCCGTTTGCGCGGGCATATTCGAAGCGTTCGGAATGGGTGATCCCTTTGCCCGCGATCATCCAGTTGACTTCGCCGGGACGGATTTCCTGATGGAAGCCAAGGCTGTCGCGATGGGTCATCGCTCCATCGTAGAGATAGGTGACGGTGGAGAGGCCGATATGCGGATGCGGCCGCACGTCGAGTTCACGCGGGATACCGGGGGCGAGATCGACCGGGCCCATATGATCGAAGAAGATGTACGGGCCCACGGTCCGCCGGGCATGGAACGGCAACACCCGCCCCACTTCGAATCCGCCACCCAGATCGTGCTTCCGCTTGTCGATAATACGTTCGATCATGATCGATCTCCCTTGTCCGGCAGGTTTCGGGATATTCACGACCCCGAAACCCGCTGTTGTACTGCCCGGTGCTATTGAGCTGCGATTGCTTTGACGACCTTTGGCTGTGGGATCAGTGCGGTCTGACTAGCAATCAGCGTTGCTCACTTTTGGGTAGTATTCTGCGGCTGAAGTTTAAATTCCGCCTCGAAATGCAGCGTGACATCGTCACCCAGCATCGGCAGGCCATACGACACGCCAAACTCCGAGCGCTTGATGCGGGCGTGTCCGTCGAAACCAACCGAGTACTGGCCATCGACCGGGTTGATACCGGCCTGATTGAAATCGGCCAGAATGGTGATCGGCTTCGTCACGCCGCGCAGCGTGAGATTGCCGTCGATCTCAGCTGAATCGGCATCCACCATGCGAATGCGATTCGCGGCGAAGCTGGCAGTGGGAAATTCGGCGGTGTCGAGGAAGTCGGCTGTCTTCAGATGATGGTCGAGCGCTTCATTGAAGGTTCCGACGCTGTCGGTTTCGACAGCAGCCTTGAGAGTGCTGGCCGATGGTGTTTTCGGATCGAGCTTCAGGGTCGCGGAAACATCGGTGAACTGGCCGACATAAGTGGAAAATCCCATGTGGCTGACCGACCATGTGATTTTGCCATGCGAAGGGTCGAGTACATACGTCCCCGCGCGCACGGCAGCGGGCTCGTGAACGATCGTATCTGCAGTCTGGCCGATTGCGCCAACTGAAACCCCGGTGAGCGCCAGAGCGGCCATAAACACAAATTTCTTTTTCATTGAATGCTCCATTGTTTGGGTGACGGCGCAACATGATCTGCGCCGTCACCCAGAGGGGATTGTTATTCAGCTCGCGTCGACGAGGACGATTTCACTGTCTTCGATGGCTGTCACCATGATGGTATCCAGATCGCTGATCGCAGCGCCATCGCGGGCATTGATCCGTACTCCGTCGATTTCGATCGTGCCGGTCGCCGGGACCAGATAGCCCTTGCGATCCTTGCCAAGGCGATATTCGACCGTTTCACCGGCTTTCAGCGTGGCGGCAACCACGCGGGCATCGGTCCTGATCTTCAGGGCATCGGCATCTTCTGCGAAGCCCGAAGCCAGCGTCACGAAACGACCGGCCCGATCCGCTTTGGGAAACGGACGCATCCCCCACGACGGCTGGCCGCCGCGCTCTTTCGGGATGATCCAGATCTGGAACAGTTCGGTCGGTTCGTCTTCAAGATTGTACTCCGAATGCATGATCCCGGTGCCGGCGGACATCACCTGAACGTCTCCGGCGCCTGTGCGGCCGGCGTTGCCCTGGCTGTCCTTGTGCGAGATTGCCCCTTTGCGGACATATGTGATGATTTCCATGTCCGAATGGGGGTGGGTGGGAAAACCCGTTCCCGGCTGGATGATGTCGTCGTTCCACACGCGCAGGTCGCCCCAGTGGACGCGTGACGGGTCGTAATAATTCGCGAAGGAGAAGTGATGCCTGGCGTTGAGCCAACCGTGGTTGGCACCACCCAGGCTATCGAAAGGGCGTAGTTCGATCATTGGCTTGCTCCCATGACTGGTGCGTCTTTGTTGTTGCCAATCTAGGAGGCGTTATGATGTAAATAAACAGCACCCTTGGAAACATATTGGTGAAGATTTTTGCATGTCGAAACTGCCCGATCTCGATGCCTGGGCGATATTCGCCCGAGCCGCCGACCTTGGTTCGTTCGCGCGCGCGGCAGACGATCTGGGATTGTCCAAGCCGACTGTATCGAAGGCCGTTACGCGGCTCGAGCAGCGGCTGGGGGTGGCACTGTTCCATCGCACATCGCGACAGATCACGCTGACCGAAAGCGGCGAAGCGGTGCTGGACCGCGCGCGTCGCATTCTCGCGGAGGGCGAAGCGGCAGAGGAGGAACTGTCGGCACAGGCCGATATGCCGAGCGGGACAGTGCGGATGACAGCGCCGATGTCGTTCGGTATCAAGCGTCTCGGCCCGATCCTGTCGCGGTTTCTGGAAATCTATCCAGACGTGGCCCTCGATCTCGAACTGAGCGATGCGCGAGTGGATGTCATCGCGGGCGGTTTCGATCTGGCGCTTCGCATCGGCACGCTGGAAGATTCGTCTCTGAGGGCACGGCGCCTGTGCACCGTGCGCCGTCCCATCGTAAGCGCGCCCGAGTATATGGGGCGGGTCGGTTGGCCGTCTCACCCGCGCCAGCTCGAAAAGATGGATGCCGTTTGCTATTCCAATCTGTCCAGCCCGGATATCTGGCATCTGAAGCACCCGACCGACGGCGAGTACAATATCCGTATGGCCGGGCGGTTTCGTTCCAACAATGCGGATATCGCGGTCCCCTGGCTTGTTTCCGGGCAAGGGGTGGCGGTGCAGCCCGAATTCGTGGTGCAGCAAGAACTCTATGAAGGCTCGCTCGTCGAAATTCTGCCGGGATGGAGCCTTGAACCGATCAGTCTCTATGTTGTGACACCACCGACCACACTACGCCCGGCGCGGGTCAGAGTGCTGATCGATTTTCTGGTCGATAATCTGGCGGAGAATTGCTGACACCGGCGGGGTCGGCCATCGATCCAGGCGCTGTTCTGCGCTCAACGCGATGGCGCAATCCTGCCTAGGCTCAGGACCCATTACTGGCACCGTTGAGGCGTCCAAATAGCGAACATATCGGGCCAAACTGCCCGCCGATGTGTGCACTTACCGTGCGCGGGTCCACACTTTGGTGCGGCAGAAGATCGCCACGCACCCCTTCACCTGCAGCTTCCCGTCGGACTGGAGCTTCAGTTTGCCAGAACTGGCACCGTCACCGGTTTCGGGGTCGTACACCGGCCCGCCGGTCCAGTTGGTCGGCCCTCCGGTGAAATCGCGCAGGACAACCAGCCCTTTCAGCCGCCGGGTGCGGAGATTGGGGTCCGAATTGCGTACATCGCGCAGATCGGGATTGGTGCGGAGCCGTGCGGCATCGACGACTTTCCCGCAATACGCCTTACCACAGCGATATATCTCGACTTTGCCGCCTTCGCTGCCAGTGTTCCACAGCCCGGTGATATCTCCGCTCTGGGCCGCCGCCGGGGCAAGCGGTAGCAGCCCCAGCGTGCACGCCAGCGTTATCGTTTTTATGCCCTTCATGCTGCGACTGCTCCTTTGGCATCGCTGAGCGCGAGATCCTTCAGCGCGGCTTCCAGTAAGTGGCGATCGTCGACCTGCCAGGGGTGAAAGCCGGGGCGCATATAGGCGAATACTTCGCCCAGCAGCTTCCGCATGGGGCCGGGGCGGCCATACAGGTAGGAAAGCAGCTTGAGCCAGGTCTTCAGATCGTTTTTGCCATCCTGCCGCAGCAGATCGGCGGTATTGCGATAAATCACATAATGGAACCGCATGCTGGTGACCGCCATAACGGAGCTACGCTTCAGCCACCGCCGGAAACGAGTCATTTTCCGGGTCGCGACGAGATAGGTGTCGAAGGCGACGGCCTTATGTTCGACTTCCTCGATCGCATGCCATTTCCACAGGCGCGCGGGTTCTTCGCTTGCACCTTCCAGATGCGCCGGGTCGGACAGCAAATCATGCGCCAGTGTAGCGGTGAAGTGTTCCAGCGCACAGGTCGCGGCCAGTTGCTGCAGCGGTGAACGACGCTTGGCCCAGTTGATGGTGCGGGCGGCACGTTCTTCCAGCGGGGCGATATCGAACCCTGCATCGCTGGCCTGCCGGTTGAACACGACATGTTCGCGGGTGTGCATCGATTCCTGATAGATGAAATCCTGAATCTGTTCCCGCAGTTCTTCCGGTGCTTCATCGCGGTAATGCCGCACCGCGGTCATGAAGAACTTTTCTCCCACCGGGAAAGTGGATGAAAGCGCGTTGAAGAAAGCCGTCCGGCCCGCGTCGCCCCCGTGCCACCAGCGTTCGAGACTTCTGTTTCTACCAAACCGCACATCGCGCTTTTCGATCACGAGGTCGGCCGGGCTGCTTATGCTGCTCGCCATCATAAAACTCCTCTTCGAATCAAATTGACATCAATGTAGATATCAAAGTTGAAATGTATGGCAAGTGAATAGTTTCAGCTGGACCTGCTGCGGCGCCTCAGCGGAGGGAATTATCCTGATATCGCGTAGCGTACGAATAAATATATATAAAAAACAATATGATAACTAACTGATTGACATAGTTGTTAGTAATGATAACTTTCGACTCGCTGGATCGGGAGGGCTCAGTAACAGAAAGCCCTTCCTGAACTTGGGAAGGGCGATTCGTTCCCGCAAAGGGGCTCTCGCGATCCAGTTTGAGGAGGTTCGCTGCTGGCTAGAATTCGGCTCATAAAGAGCTGAGCGGCACGTCAGCGGCGGCAATACGGGGAGAGGATATGAAGGGAAGTTTTCTTGCTCGTGCAGCTTGCACGACGAGTATCGCTGCAATTGCTGTGCTGGGGGCTGCGCCGGGTTACGCACAGGAAGGTGAGGAATTGGCTGCCCCCGCGGCGGGCGTTGAGGCAGCAAAGCCCGCGCAGGATGGCAACACGATCATCGTGACCGCGCAGAAGCGTGAGGAATCGATCCTCGACGTGCCGATTGCCATCACCGCGATTTCGGCGGACGCGCTCGATAGTCAGAAGATCGAGGGCGGATCGGAACTGCTCCGCGCGGTGCCTAACGTCAACTTCTCCAAATCGAACTTCAGCATGTACAACTTCTCGATCCGCGGGATCGGGACCAAGGCGATTTCCGCATCCTCCGATCCGGCGGTCGCGGTCAGTTTCAACAACACACCGCTGATCCGCAACCGGCTGTTCGAATCCGAATTCTTCGACATGGCGCGGGTCGAGGTGCTGCGTGGGCCGCAAGGCACGCTGTATGGTCGCAACGCCACCGGCGGGGTGGTGAACCTGATCCCGGCGATGCCGACATCGCAATTCGAAGGGGAGATCAAGGGCGAAGTCGGCAGCTATGACACGCGCCGCATGAGCGGAATGGTCAACGTGCCGCTGGGCGATACGCTGGCGGTGCGCGCGTCGGGCGCATGGACCAAGCGCACCGGCTTCGATTACAACACCTACACGCAAAAGCATGTCAACGGCCGCGATCTGTGGTCGACCAGAGCGATTGCCGAATGGACCCCCAGCGACCGGTTCAACGCCAACTTCATCTGGCAGCACTTCGAAGAAGACGACAACCGTTCGCGCACGGGCAAGAGCCTGTGCACCCGCGATCCGGGCAAGACGATGATCGGCGATACGCCAGTGGTGGATGCGCCAAGCGATAATATTCCGCTGTCAGCGAAATTCAGTCAGGGCTGTCTGCCCGGCTCGCTGTACGACGACGCGGCATACGGTGCACCTAACGCAGAGGCGCTGGGCTTTATCGCAGCTGGCCGCATTGCATTAAACATGGGTAATCTACCCAATTCGTTTACGGGTCAGAAAGCGTTTCTGCCGGGCGATCCATTCGGAGATGTCGTTCAGTCGAAGGATCTCCGTGAAATAGCGACGAGCTATGATCCGGTATTCCGGGCGAAGAACGATATTTTCCAGTTCAACATGAATTTCGATATCGATGATGGTCTTCGATTTGTTTCGCAAACGGCCTACGCGAAAGATCGCTATTATTCATCGCAGGACTACAACCGTTTTGTATCCGCGCCGATCTTTCAGGACAGCAATGGGCTTGTCGGAGCAACTGGCAATCCGATAAGTCAGGAATTCGCCTCACCGGGGGGCGTTTTTGTCGATCCGCAACTGGGCCCATCGGATCGCTTGCTATCTGTCGATCTGAGCAGGTCACGTAATCGGCAGTGGTCTCAGGAATTCAGGATTCAGTCTGATTTTTCAGGTCCATTTAACTTTAGTATTGGTGCAAATTATCTCAACTTTAAATCTACAGATGAGTATTTTGTATTTAATAATGCCTTTTCTTTTTTGGCATATAATCTGTATGGTCGGCGGGGGGCTGAACTTGAATACGACAATTGTTTGCCGACAACTACCGACGTCGATTGCGTCTATGTCGACCCCAATCCGATCGATAGCCTGAACGAACTTGGTCACAACTACTTCCTCAGCCGCAATCTGATCGAAACGGAATCCTGGGCGATTTTCGGGGAGGCGTATTGGAACGTTGCCAGCAATGTGAAAATCACCGCAGGCCTTCGTTTCACCAAAGACACGAAAACATCGACCCCTGTGCCCAGCCAGTTGCTGCTCGGCGCCGGAACCAACGGCACCAGCGGTGGTTCGATCGCGGGCGGTTATCCCGAAGGCACCCCGGTTGTACAGAAATGGTCGGAGCCGACAGGACGCCTTGTGATCGACTGGCAGCCAGACCTTGGCTTTACCGACGATACGCTGATTTATGGATCGGTTTCACGGGGTTACAAGGGTGGGGGGACCAATCCGCCGCGTCCAGATATCGATCCACGGATCGTTCAATATCAACCGCTGCCCGGAACGTTTAAGCCGGAATATATCACGGCGTTCGAAATCGGCACCAAAAACAGCTTCGACGGTGGGCGCTTCACGCTGAATGCGACGGCTTTCTACTACGATTATCAGGATTATCAGGTTTCGCAGATTGTCGATCGCATCTCGCTGAACGAGAATTTCAATGCGACAAGCTGGGGCCTCGAATTCGAAGCGGCCTGGCGTCCTTCGCGTGCATTCCGGGTCGATGCCAATCTCGGCTATCTGAAAACCCGCCTGAAAGAAGGCGCGCAATCGATCGACGTGATGAACCGTACGCAGGGGAACGAGGACTGGGTTCTGATCCGGCCCTGGCTGCAGGTGCCATCGAACTGTGTCGCGCCGCGCGAACTGGTCGAACGTGTTCTGTCCCACCCGTTTACGACAATGGCGGGTATTGGTTTCCCGGCACTTGGTGCTCTCTGTGGCGGATCACAGGAATTGGGCACCTTCACGCCGGGGACTGCGGGTATTCCTCTCTATCAGTTCTATGGCTTCGAATATAATCCGCTGACCGATGCTCCCAATGGCGGGCGGGGGTTCTATGCCGATCTGGAAGGCAACGAACTGCCCAATGCGCCACGCCTGACCTTCAATATCGGTGCACAGTACACCGCATTCATCAATGGCGGGGATTGGGAGCTGACTTTCCGGGGCGATTACTATCGCCAGTCGGAAAGCTTTGCCCGCGTGTACAATACCGAATACGATCGGCTGAAGGGGTGGGGCAATGCCAACCTTGCGATCACACTGACAAGGCCCGCATCCGATCTGGCCTTCCAGTTCTACGTCAAGAACGTGTTCAACGATGCGCCGATCACCGATTTCTTCACCAATAGTGACGATTCCGGTCTCAGCACCAATGTCTTTACCCTCGACCCACGTATCTATGGGTTCAATGTAACGAAACGGTTCTGACAGGACGCCGGGCCGCGCGGTTGCTGCATGGGGGCGGCAGCCGCGCAGTTCGTGCGGTACAGTATTGAGATTGAGCATGACTGTGATCACGCAATGATCGATATTGAGTGATCGTATGTTGTTATTTTACTTCGCTGAATTAGCCAATATATTTGTAACATGAATAAATGTGGGTTAAGCGATTTTTACTATAAATACATATTGACATCATTGTTCATTTTGGTACTCTGAAACCGCATCGATACGAATCGATGCATCCACAACGATGGAGAGGATGAATGATGAAAAAGTTTGGATATCTTATCGGCGCTGTTGCCCTTTGTGGCGCGCAGCCGGCGATGGCGGACACTTACACGCCTGCCAGCACTTCGACTTTCTCTGGCCCGGTATCTGTCCAGAAGGATGGGGCACTTTATAATTGCACTTTGACTGTCAACGTCGATGCAACGGCCGGTTCCAGCGCTACGGCTACCGCCTCCTTGAGCACTCCTTCTGATTGGGTCTGCCCATTGATTGCAATCAATGGAACGGGTTCCGTAGTTTACGATGGCACATATCTGACGATTTCAGGGCTGAACATTAAGCCTGTGATCAGTATTGGTGAATGCACCGGGCCCATCAAAGCCGTTTGGGGCGGTAACTCGGCATCGCCGCGCACGATCACTCTCAGCATCCCGCTTTCGAACTCATCGGCCACTGCCGGGGCAGCCTGCAAGATGGCGGGCACGCTGACGCAGACTGGCGGCGCGCCGCTTAGCGTCACCAACCCGTGATGTGAACTCTCCTGAGCAATCCCGCTTGCTCAGCCTTAAAGGCGCGCGCTTGCCGCGCGCCTTTTTTGGCTTGTTGGCGGCGCGGTGCATATAGTGCGAGCGGGCACGCCGTGATTATTGAGGTCGAGCGATAACGGACCACAGCCGATCGGAGTTCATCACGCTGCGGCAAGCGATGCGGAGCCGTTTGCCGATGGCAGGCACTCGCCCGCTGCACGCCGCTTCGCTGGTGTTTGCCTGTGTCGTGGCCGTCTGGCCGAATGGCTCCGTTCTGGCGAAAGAGCCTGCACCCGCCTCCACCTCCGGAGCGCGCGAAAATTCCGATCCCCATACCAGCGACCCGGCAGAGCAAATCGTGGTGAAAGGCAGGCGCTGGGGGCAAGCTGAAATCGCCGCGGAATCGGTGATAGACGAAAACGCCATCGATTCATTTTCCGCCACTACGATTGGCGAATTGCTCGATAGGATGGCTGCGCTGATCGACAGCAGGGGGCAATCGCCCGAATTGCTGGTCAACGGCAAGCGCATCACCAATCCCGCGGAACTTAAGGACTATCCCAAAGAGGCGCTGGCTCGCATTGCCATCCTGCCCAAAACAGCGGCGGCGGTGTATGGGTTCGAGCCGGAAAAACGGGTCGTCAATCTCGAACTGAAGCGCAAGTTCGCCAGCTGGCAGTTACAGGCCGGCGCCGAAATGCCGACAGCAGGCGGTCGGCGTAACGCGACACTGAGGATGGGGCGCTTCATCATCGATGGCGACACCCGCTGGAACATCGGAGCGAATATCGCGGACGAAACCGAATTGCTTCGCAGCGAAAGGCAGATGCCGGTTCAGCCCGCCGCGCAGACGCTTCTCGATGCGCTTGGGGTGGCAGGTGCCGGGATCGATCCCAACCGATATGAATCGCTGTTCCCAGACAGCAATGCTCAAGGGTTCAACGCCAGCGTCACGCATCCGGTCGGCGCGTTTTCGGGCTCGGTCAATTTCTCTGCCGGACGCAAAGAGAGTGCCCAGAAGACCGGGATGCCGGTGGCTGTCGTGCAGGATTTGGCCGGGGGGGATTATGGCGTTCTCGCTGCCGACAAAGCCCTCCGTAACTGGCAGCGATCCGAAAGTATCAGCACCGGGCTCTCGCTGTCGGGCCCGGTCGAAGGCTGGCAAACCAGTCTCGGCTTTCGCTACAGTGTGAATTGGGCGAAGTCTGCGCGAGATGTCGGCTACGACGCGCGTTCGGTGCAGCAACGCATCGACGATGGGGCGGAATGGCCGCTCGGCGCAGACCAGTGGGGCAATCTGCCTTTGTTGACCGATCGCTTGGCGTCGACAAGCGAGGTCTATAATCTGTCGCTGACCGCGAGCCGCCCGGTGGCCGAACTGCCCGCAGGCCCAATGCGGACGAGCGTTTCGCTGAATGCGAACAGGTTTCGGACGAGCTCGTCGTACTTCGACGCGGATGCGAACCGATGGTCGGGGGCGCGTTCGTCCCGGTATCAGTTCGATGGCTTGATATCGCTCTCTCTGCCGGTTTCCAGTAGAGGTGCAGGCGTGCTGGACGAGATCGGCGATCTGACGGCAACGATGTCGGGCGCGTTCCGCAAAGTGACGGGGGCGAAAACGAATTACCGGCTGAGCGGCGCGCTGGACTGGTCACCGGCCAGCTTTGTGAGCCTGAGAACCAGCTATTCGCGGGAAAACGTAGAACCGGGGTACGATCAGTTATTCGGGCCGCGGATGGAAATCGTGAACCGCGTGTTCGATTTCCGCCGCGATGAATATGTTCAGGTGCTGTACCGTTTTGGCGGCAATCCCGATCTGGCCGGGGGGACCGCGCAGAACCTGTCGGCCGATCTGTCGCTGATGCCGTTCGGGCCGGGATCGGTTACGTTCAACGTCGGCTATCGCCGCTCTATCACCAATGGCGGGATTGCATCGCTGCCCGATCTGACGCCTGTGGTCGAGGCGGCTTTCCCGGACAGGATCATTCGCGATCCTTCGGGAAAGCTGGTGTTGGTCGATGCAAGGGCGATCCGTATCGCATCGGAGCGGAGCCAGCGGCTGACGTCGGGGCTGTCATTCCGGTGGACCGAGAAGCCCCCCGCGCTTCCCACCGAAGCGGAGGAGGTATCCCCTGCCTTCGCGCCCTGGACAGTCACCGCGTCGCTCACCCATCAATGGAGCCTCCAGAGCCAAACGCAGATTCGCCCGGAACTGGCGATAATCGACCGGCTGGACGGAGGAGGGCAGGCGCGCCATCGCGCCGACTTCCAGCTGGACGTGGGCCGCAAGGGGCTCGGCGCCAGCGTGAGCGCAAGCTGGAACGGCCCGGCCTATGTGCGTGGGGCAGGGGGGGCGATCTATCGCTTCTGGCCGTCGACAATGTTCAATCTCGGTGGCTTCATCGAGCCGGGATCGATTTTCGGCACAGACGGGCAGAAGAAATGGATCGACGCGCTCAAACTGGCGGTCGACATCCAGAACCTGTTCGACAGTCGGAAGGTTATTGAATCGCCGGGCAGACCTGACGGATTTTCGCGGGACGAACTCGATCCGTTGGGGCGAACAATTCGGTTTACGATCAATACAAGCTTCTGAACCGGCGCGATTTGCGTGCCACACGGCACAGCAGGCCGTTCAGCGGGGCATCGCAATCAGGAACGGCAGCATGTGGGTGGTGAGCTTCCGCATCTCATCGTCTTGCAGATCCAGCATTTCGCGCAGGTGCGGCCCGATCACGGCATCGCCGAAAGCGGCAATTGCGATGGTGAGCACTACGCCCTTCACGCGTTCTTCCGCTTCCGGCTCGGGGATCTTTTCGGCAAATGCCTTGACCAGTGATTGCACGGCGTTGCGGATCGGTTCCAGATGTTCGAAATCCCGCGCCAGCACGATCCACGCAGCAAGCTGTCCCGCACCGCCGGTGTCAAACGCTTCGAACACCTGCTCGATAACGCTGCGCTGGGCATTGGGATCGTCCCTGATCTGAACCACGGCGCTTTCGAGCGCATCGGCCAGATCGTCGACCATAGCCCCCATTAGCGAGGCCTGCAGGCCTGCTGCCGAGCCGAAATGGTGGAGCACATTGCCGTGCGACATGCCGACCCGTTTGCCGACATTCGAGACGGTAACGGCACCGGGCCCACCTTCCAGCAAGAGAGAGCGCGCGGCGGCAATGCTTTCTTCGCGGGCTTCTTCGGCGCTGCGCTTTCTCCGGCGTGTTTTCTTCGGCGTTGCGCTTGAGCGGGCATACCGGCCGCGGGTTACGACGGGGGAGGCGGTATCGTTGTCGCTCCCGCTGCTATCCGCCTTATCGATCCTGTCGCTTTTCTTCATTCCACCCTCATACGCTCACTCTTCCGACTGGTAAATCCGCCGGGATTTCCGCCTGTTGATTGTGGGAAGGGAGCGGAAGATGTTACCGGATAAGCAGATAAACCTTCGAAATATCAAGAGTAAACGCCAAAAACGAACCGATCCGGCAATGGGGATGCTCGCTTATGGGGGGGGCTGCCCACTGGTGCCAGCGTGCGGAGTCGAGCTGTCAGGCAGATATCAGTGCAGCCACGCCTTCCATGCCCGACTGGCTATGGTGGCCTTGTCCGTCACCATCCGCGCCGGGATGCCGTGGGTGTCTGCAAAGTGCATGGCCCGCTCCGGGCCCAGTATCAGCAGGAGCGTGGCAAGCCCATCGGCCTGCATACAGCCGGTGTGGAGCACCGACACCGCCAGTACATCGTCTGCAACAGGAAGTCCGGTTTGCGGGTCGAGCGAGTGCGACCACGATCGCGCATTGGCCTCTCGCCTGCGGCGATAATTGCCCGATGTGGCGATGGCCCAGCCACACAGCCCGATCCGCGCTGTCGGGGCGTCGCTGTCTGGCGGGATGTCGAGATCGACCCACCAGGGCTGCCCATCGGCTTGCACCCCGATCCCGCGAAGCTCTCCGCCGATTTCCAGCAGGGCATGGCGCACACCGATCTGTTCCAGCGCGTCTATCCCGAAATCGACCGCGAACCCCTTGGCGATGGCGGACAGGTCGAGTTGCAGGCCGCCGGGCTGAACCAGTGTGCAATCGTTGTGCGACAGCGCGACATCGCGCCAGTTCAGCTTGCGGGTGGCCTTCGCCGTTTCGCGACCGGGCATCGCCGCCGGGGCGGGTGCAGCACCGAAACCCCACAGATCGCTTGCTGCGCCCAGTGTCGGGTCGAACGCCCCATCGCTGACTTGCGCCAGAACCAGCGCGCAATCGAGCACATGTGCGAAGGGGCGCGAGAGAGGGAGCGTTGTGCCGGGGGCAGCCCGGTTGAACCGGCTGATTTCGGATTCCGGTTCCCACTGGCTCATCTGCGCGATGACCATAGCGAACCGCTGCTCCAGCGCCTGCACGATCTGCGTATCGTCGATTTCGGGCGGGACCACGGCGGACAAGTTCCAGCCTGTACCCATCGTTTCACCGGAAAGCGTCAGCGTGCGCCCGTTTTGCAGAGGACGCACACGATCCGGGTCAAGGTTGGGGGGAAGCAGCAATTCCTCCACTTCCCCTCCATCGGTATCCGCAGGCAGGTGCATCAGAGCGGCAGGAACTCCAGCACCCCTGTGTAGGAGGCGCGGTGCGGGATGCCGTCCGCGCCGCTTTCTTTGGTGGAGCCGGTTTCGATATAGTACATGCCCGGTGTCGCAGCGGTCAGTTCGACTTTGCCATCGGCGTCGGTCGTCAGCGTCTGAATGCCTGCGTCATCGCGGTAACGTGTGCCGCCTTTGACGAATTCGACTTCCAGCCCGGCTGCGGGCGCGCCGTCGAGCAGGAAACGCACTGTCGCGGGTTCGGTCGCGACGAGATCGTTGGGATGGGTCACCGGAACCATCTCCAGCCCGCGACCGGTCGGGGCCAGCGCGGTATCGCTGGGGGCGCCCAGCGTTACGAATGTTTCGGTGCGCGAACTGGCTGCGCTGATCCGCACATCGGTCGCCCCTGCGGGCACAGAGGCGCGCGCTTCGCTGACAGTCGCGGCGCGCAGGCGATGCCGCTCTCCGCCAAGCTGGTAGAAGCCCATCGCGCCATCGCTGGCGAGCGCGATGCGATATGTGCCCTGCGCTTTCAACGGCACGTCGAACACACTGCGATAGCGGGCCGAGCCGACGATCTCGGGCTGGACTGCCGCGCCATCGGGCCCGGTGATCTGCAAGCTGTCGAGCGGCATGGCGCGATGGTCGAATGCGAACAGTTCGTTGGACGCAGCGGCATCGACGCTGACGGTTTCGGTTTCGCCCGACAGGACAGTGGCGGACGGCAACAACCAGCGGCGATGCGCTTCCGCCGGGGTGGCGACAAGCGCGCCAAGGCCAAGTGCCACGCTGGCGACGATCAGGCTGGATCGATGGAACATGATGATACCTCTCGAAATGGGGTCGGGTCGAAATGGGGTCAGGGTTTGATGGTCAGCCGGACTGTGCCCAGTTCTTTCGTGCCCTTGGCGGACGCGGTTTGGCTGCCCTTGGGTGGCCACTGGAAAGGGACGCTCAGAACTTCGCGGCCGCCGACTTCGCGTGCGGCTTCCACTCGCAGTTTGTAAGAACCGGGGCGCAAGTTGCCGAGCGGGCGGGAGCCTTGCTTGAAATTCACAGTGTGACGACCCGGCGGCTGGGTCGGGCCGCTGACGCCGTTGACCGGCATTTTCAGCGTCCGGCCCGTGCGGCGCCACCAGGTCCGCAGATCGGGCAGCCACTTGGTCGGATCGTCGCCGCGCAGGTCCATGTCATACCAGATATCGAGATTGGTAACGGCTTTGCCCGCCGCGTCTTCGATCCAGATCGCCACATAGGGATTGTGGTATTCAGCGACACGCAAGCGCGGAATTTCGACGCTGACACTCATGGTCTGTGCGCTTGCCGGGGTGGCAATCGCGCCAGTGGCCAGGCCGGTGACGATACCGGTGCCGAGAATGGAGAAAGGTTTACGCATAGTTCGGCTCCAGACGTTCAGTGCATCAGAAAAATCATGAGGAAGAGCGGGATGACGACTCCCGCCCCTACGATCGGCCAGGTCGCGCGGCGCTTTTTTGCGTGAAGCTGCAACAGCAACAGGCCGGTCAGGCTGAAAATGACGCATGCGACGGCGAAGATATCGATGAACCACGACCATGCGGTGCCGGTGTCGCGCCCTTTATGCAGATCGTTGAAATAGGCGATCCAGCCCCGGTCGGTATCTTCGAACAGCACAGCGCCGGAACTGCGGTCGATCGCCACCCAGCCATCGCCGCCGGCGCGGGGCAGAGGGATGTAGAGTTCGTCCGCGCTCCATTCGTGCGCCCGCCCGGCCGCGTCGATCCCGTATTCCTTGTCGATCCAGCGCGACACCGCCTGCGGCACCGGGGTTTCGCGCCCGGCGCCATCGGGCACAGCGGCCAGTGTTGCGCGCACATCGTCCGGCAGCGCGCTCTCCTGACTGACAACCGCAGGCTCGCTTTCGATGGAAGCGGCGTGATTGAGGGTGATGCCGGTGACCGCGAACAGGATCATACCCACCAGACAGATCGCGCTGCTCATCCAGTGCCAGGTATGGAACTGCCGCACCCAGAAAGCGGAAAATCCGCCCTTCTTGCGTTTGCCTTTCGCTGGCGGCGCGGCCTTATGGCTCTGTCTGATCGTTTGCTGGTTCATTTTCGGTGTGTCGCGAGGTGCCATTCAATCCTGAATAGATGACTGGATAGAGATTGATAATCAATAGCGTCAACTGACCGATGCGCCTGTGCTCGCGAAATCCCGCTCGCATCGGGGCGCATCGGCCTGTTCGCCTTAGAAACGTGCGTTCACGCTGATCCAGTAACTGCGGGCTTTGTCCTTGTTATTGTAATCGTCCTGATAGCTGGGTTCCCACCCGCCATTGCCGTCGCTGACGAAATCGGTCTGGTAACTGGTGAAATCCTGATCGAGCAGGTTGTTCACACGGCCGCTGAGCGTGACATACTCGTTAACCCGATACTGCGCGCCCAGATGCAGGACTTTGTAGCTTTTATAATAAAGCTGTTTGCCGGTGAGCGTATCCACTCCGCGATACCGCCGCGACCGCAGTTCACCCATCAGCTGCGCGGACAGGCTGTCGCTGATCTCCCAAGCCAGCGTGGCGTTCGCCATGTGCCTGGCCGAATTGGTGAGCGGCAGGCCTTCGTTCGCTCCGCTCAGTTGTTCGCTGTCGGTCAGGGTATAGTTGGCGCGCAGCAGCAGGCCGTCGAACATTTCGTACTGCCCGGCAACTTCGACGCCCCGCAGCCGAGCCTTGTCGATATTGATCGGCTGATTGAGGCTACCGATCCCCAGAATTTCCCAATAGGCGCCAAGGTTGGCACACGGGCGCACCCCGCCGGTTTCGGCGCAGGTTTGCGTAACCGGTGTCTTTACGATCTTGTCATTGAATTCGTTCTGGAACACCGTGACGTTGAAATTGTGGCGATTGGACGGTGCGGTCCAGTACACCGCCGCTTCCAGATTGGTGCTGGTTTCCGGTTCCAGATCGGGGTTGCCGGTCCAGGGGCTGGTGCCCTGTCCGCCAAAGCCGGTGATACCGTCGTAGAGGTCGGTGGTCTTGGGTGTTTTGTATCCGGTGCTGACCCCGCCTTTCACTGTCCAGCTCGGCGAAATCGCATAGACGGCATAGAGCCGCGGGCTGACATGGGCGCCGAACGTGTCGTGATTGTCGTAGCGGATACCGCCGGTGATCGTCAGGCTTTCGACCGGCGACCAGTTGTCCTCTGCGAACAGCGACCACATCTTTTGCTTCTGGTAGGCCCGCAGACCTTCGGCGCTGCTTTCGAGGCCGAACACCCCGTCTTCCAGTTCGCCATCGATATACTGGCCGCCGACCACGAAGCGGTGATTGCCCGCGAAACCATCGACCGGGATGTCGAGCCGTGCATCCAGTGTGTACTGGCTGCTTTCCAGCGCCCGGTGGGGGCGGGGAAGGAACGCTTCCAACTGGGCGTGTTGCGCGTCGGTGAGATTGGACAGCGATGCGCCGTTGCATCCGGCAGAGGCGCCGCCGGCAACACAGGCGGCATCCCACAACCCCTGCAAGACAACGCGTTCGGCAACCGAGAAGGGCAGCGTGCGCCCTTCGTTGCTGGTCTTCACATAGGCGAGCGAGACGAAGCTGTTGACCTTGCCCCATTCGCCCTGATGGGTCAGCGCCCAGTTCACGCGATCGAACTTCTGTTCTTCGGCATAGCCGGTGCGCGGGGCGACCACGCCGCCGCGTGCCAGCCAGATCCGTTCGATGCTATCCACTGTGCCCAGCGGGTAGCTGGTCGCGCCGGTGACGGGATCGGTGGTGGGGGTGTTGTCGTATTTCTGTTTGGAGATATCGTAGTCGAGCGTCACGGTTTGCGTATCGCTCGGCGTCCATTTCAGCGTGGCGCCTACGCTTTTGTTGGTATTGTCGACCGTCTTGCCCCCGGCGCCAAAGCCCAGGCTGCGAACATGCACACCGCCGTCGGGATCGATTGCGGTGTCATATTCCGGGTTGGACGCGATACGTTCGTAAATCGACGCGCGCACGCTGAGCCCCAGTGTGCCCGGAATGATCGGCCCGCTGGCGGCGATGTCGAATGTCATATCGTCGCCGAAGTTTTCGTCTTCCTGCAACGAACGGCCGAACGTCGCGGAACCTGTCCAGCGGTCCATCACCTTCTTGGTGATGATGTTGATGACTCCGCCCAGCGCATCGGCGCCATACAGAGTGGATGCCGGGCCGCGGATCACTTCGATCCGTTCGATCATGTCGAGCGGCGGGACGTGATTGAACTGGTTGCCCCCGAAATTGTTCGGATAGATATCGCCGTGGTTGTTCTGGCGTTTCCCGTCGATCAGCACGAGGGTGTAATCCGAACCCATGCCGCGAATACTGATCGTGCGCTGGCCGGTCTTGTCGGAGGTTTCGCCAACATCGACCCCTTCCAGATCGCGCACCGCGTCGATCAGAGTGATGTAGGGGCGGCGCTTGATCTCTTCGGCGGTGACCACGCTGATGCTGGCCGGGGCGTCGGTGATTTTCTGTTCGAAGCTCGATGCAGTCACCACGATAGTGTTGCTATCGCTATAAGGTCCGGCGTCGTCAGCGTCTTCGGCGGCGGCAGGCGCGGCAGAAAGCGCGAAGCCAAGCGCGAGAGCGCCTGCGCCCGATGACAGAGTGCCGTGGAAAGTTGACAGAAAATTCTTCATTTGCCCCTCTTGCTATTGCGAATGGCTTGCATTTACGAGAAGGCGTTGGCGATTGCACGATGCGCGGTCAATCGATTCGGAGGTGCGAGAAACATTTTGTTACAGTTGGCGCAGGGGATCGGCATGCCGAACGGGCAGAACGGCATCTCTTCGCGGCCTGGCCACGCGGGGGCGCAGGCATGACGCGGCCCGCGCATATCGTGGTGGTGGAAGACGATGCGCCGCTGCGCGCGTTGCTGACCCGCTTGCTGGGCGAACACGGTTATGACGCGACAGGGGTGTGCGATGGCGCTGCGCTGTCGCAGATAATCATGCACCCGGATGACCGGCCTGTCGATCTGATCCTGCTGGACATCATGTTGCCGGGGGAAGACGGGCTGACTTTGTGCCAGCGCATCCGCGAAACCAGTCAGGTGCCAATCATCATGGTCAGCGCGCGCGGGCAGGAATCCGATCGTGTGACGGGGCTGGATTGCGGGGCGGACGACTATGTGCCCAAGCCGTTCAGCCGGCTGGAATTGCTGGCGCGCATTCGCGCCGCGCTGCGCCGTGGCCGGGAAAACCGCATCCCTGCCGAAATCGCTACGCCCGAGTGTTACCGCTTCGAAGGGTGGCAGTTCTTCCCGCGGCGGCGCGAACTGATCGCACCCAGCGGCGCACAGGTGAGCCTGACCGCGGCGGAACACGAATTGCTGCTGGCGTTGTTGCGCCATGCCCAGCGGGCGATCAGCCGCGAACGGTTGATGGAGCTGGTCCACAACCGGCTATCGCATTCCGGGGATCGCAGCATCGATGTGCTGGTCAGCCGTTTGCGCGGCAAGCTTGGCGGGGATCGTCGCTCCCAGCCATTGATCCGCACGGTGCGCGGCGTGGGATACGTGTTTTGCGCGGAACTGGATGCATCCTGACTGAGCGCGGCTCCTCCACTCTCCGCCCGCGGAGCGGAATGATGGCCGGAATGATGGCCGGAATGATGGGACGCATCGCTCTCGTCCTGACGGCGGCGATCCTGCTGGAACTGTTGGGCATCGTGGCGCTCCATCAGTGGCAGGATCGCGAACTGGTGGATGCTGCCCGCACGCAGTCGATCGCCCGCGAGATTGCCGATGCGGTGCAGATCGCAGAGACAGCACCGCTCCCGCGCAGATCCGCGGCGATAGACGATCTGGCTGCAAAGGGACCGGCCGGACAGGCGCTGGCTCTGAACTGGGTGCCCAACACCATCATCACCGATCACAGCGCGGCAAATGCGCGGCTGGCGGCGATGCGTGCGCGTCTGATGCAGGCGGACGACCGGCTGCGCGACCGGGAAATGCGGCTGAGCCTGATGCCGGGGCGCGATGGCCGACAGCACGATCTGGTCGGGCTGATCGCTTTGGACGACGGCAGTTTCCTGTCGTTCCGGGTCAACCGCTACCTCCGTGGCCCGCCTCCGCTGTGGCTGGTGTCCTTGTTGCACATATTGCTGCTGGTGGCTGTGTTCGGGTTGGCGATGGTGCTGGTGCGGGCGCTGCTCCGCCCGTTGCGCGATCTGGCGATGGCGGCGGATGAGACGGGGCGCGATCACACCCACGCCATCGTTCCCGATGGCCCCCGCGAAGTGCGGCAACTGGCCCATGCGTTCAGTGCGATGCAGGCGCGGCTGATCGCGGCGATGGACGATAATACGCAAGCGCTGATCGCGGTATCGCACGACTTGCGGACCCCTATCCAGCGCGCGAAGCTGCGCGCCGCTATGCTGGACGATGCCGCAGCCGGGGCCGCGATCGAACAGGAACTGGCCGCTATGGACCGCTTCATCGATGGCGCGCTGGCCTATGTCCGCAGTGGCGCGGACGAGGAACCGCGCCTGATCGATGTCGCCGCCATGCTCGCCGCAATCGCAGACGACACCGCGGATCAGGGGGCAGACATCCGCTTTCGCGGGCCGCCCAGCCTGATCCTGCATACCCGCCCGATATTGCTGGCCCGGATGCTGCAAAACCTGATCGACAATGCCCGCCGCTATGCCTCCCGGATCGAACTCCGCCTGAGTGGAGAAGCCAATCGATACGCGGAGATATGCGTGGACGACGATGGCCCCGGCATCCCCGCCGAACAACGCGCCGATGCTCTGCAGCCGTTTCGCAAACTGGCGCTTGCCGGTGGGGAAGGGCCTGGGGACGATGGAGCGCTGGCTCAAGGCGCGGGACTGGGCCTCGCCTTCATCCAGCGCGCTCTCTCTGGCTCAGCCGACTGCATGACGCTGGAGGACAGCCCGCTGGGCGGCCTGCGCGCGCGGCTTACGTTGCACGATGGCGGACTGGGTGCGGAGTAGGTCCTGAGCCTGATGTGCGGACAAGATGCAGCGCAGCGATTTGGCGAGCAATCGCCATACTCTCTCCCACCCGCAATATAGCGTACCGTCGCCCCGGACCCGATCCGGGGCCCCGCTTTTCTTCGGGCGCGGCGTCAGCAGAAGCTGGACCCCGGCTCACCCCCTCCGTCACCGCAACCGCGGCAATACTCCTCATACCGTCGCCGGTTCCGGCGCGATCCACTGGTCCATGTCTGCATCCAGTCCGATCTGCGCGAGGCCGTAGGCGATCGAGGTCAGTTCTTCGCCGCTGGCCAGTCTGTCGTTGCCGAAACGCCGGGCGAACAGAGCGCGCACTGCGGGGATCAGCGAGGAACCGCCGGTCAGGAACACCAGATCGATGTCGTCCGCCTCCATCCGCGCGTTGACCAGCGCGCGGTCGAGCGTTTCGCTGATCCGGGCGAGGTCGGGGGCGATCCAGTGTTCGAAATCGGCGCGGCTGACGGTCTGTTCGATCGACAGGTCTTCGCTTTCGAAGCGGAACTGCCCTTCGTCCGCACCAGACAGGCTGCGTTTCAGATCGCCGACCGCTTCATACAGGCCGTGGCCGAGTTCGTGTTCGACCACAGCGATCATCCGGGCAATCGCGGCGGGATCGGTGGCGGCGCGATGCAGCCGCGCCAGTTCGTCCAGCGTCTTGCGGTTGTGCATCAGCGCCAGTTTCGACCAGTCGCGGAAACCGTCGTAATAACTGGGCGGAATCTCCAGCACTTTGCCGAAATTCGCATACGTCCCGCCTTTACCCAGCATCGGCAGCACCAGATGGTCGAGGATGCGGTAATCGAACCGGTCGCCTGCGATGCCGATCCCGGCAGAGCCAAGTGGGGTGCAGCGGGTCTCCGCACCGGGCGGTTCGATCCGCACGATGGAAAAGTCGCTGGTGCCCCCGCCGAAATCGGCCACCAGCAGCGTGGCGGCCTGCGTCTGCCGCATGGCAAAGCCATAAGCTGCCCCCAGCGGTTCGTACACGTATTGCACTGGCCGCCCCAGCATGGCGAACATCGCATCGTATCGCGCCCGTGCCAGTGCCGCATCGGGGTTTGACCCGGCATAGTGCACCGGGCGGCCGACGACGATCCGTTCGGGCAGATCGGCGGTCTTCAACTGGCCATGCTGCAACAGGTGCGAGAGGAATGTCTGGCCCAGTTCTTCGAACTTCATCCGGCGGGCAAACAGGCTGGCGCTGTCGAAAGAGGCACTGGCGGCGACCGATTTGAACGATTGCAGAAATCGCGATCCCGCTGGAAAGTCGAGGAATTCGGCAATCGCCCACGGACCCGCTTCGTGCCCCAGACCGCTGCGCGCCTGCGGTTCTTCCCAGAAACACAGCGCGGAACGGAACACGTTGATCGCTTCGCCGCCCGGCGCAGCGAAATCGTGCAGTTGCACGCCTTCGCCAGTGGCCTGTGCGACGACCGAATTGCTGGTCCCGAAATCGATGCCCAGCGATCGGGCGGATGGCGATGGCGCGGCCATAAGGGAGCTTTCCTGCAACGCGGTGAAGGGGGAGGGGCGCGCGCTATGGCAGCATGGCGGCGGGGTTTCAACGCGGTTTACGCGCGGTTGGTGCGCCGCCATGCGGGCGGCGCGCGTGAAAGGCCTGACACTATGCGCCCTGTGGCAAGGCCGCGTGACTGGCCAGATGCCCGGCATAGAGCGCCGCGCCCATGCACGGCGAATGGCGCTTCGAAATCCGGCGGACTGCCTGTTTTGGTGCTGCGGTGATTTCGGGCCTTTTCGGAGGTGAGTTTTCGACCGTTTGCCTGCCGATTTCCGGTTTTGGCGGCTTACTTGTCAAAAGCGTGGGGCTTTCAGGGTGGGGCGGCACGCTATGTGGTGAAATTGCGCCATTGTGGCAGGTGAATCGAAAATTCTGTGCGTGCGATCACCCGCGCGCGGCGCCGGAACGGGCGTTGCGGGGTGCCGCTGGTGTGCCCGTAATATCATGATTTAAAGATGAAAAATTGCACCGCGGCAATGGTGCCGATTGCGCTGGATAGGCCGGTACGGCGTGGACGCCGCGATTCACTTACGGCGCATATAAGGAGGTGAAGGGGGTGTATAATACAGGTGATCGGCGCGCCGCTCGGCAACTGCAAGGCCGGGCCCCATACCCGGAGCCCGGCCTCATCTCTATGCCTCAGCGGCGCGGTTCAGCGATCAGCCGTTGAACCTCTCGCCCCGCTCGGCCTTGCCGCGCAGGTAATCGCACACTGGCAGGCCATATTTTTCCAATCCTGACACGATGTTAGCCAGACCTACGGTGTCGGCCCAGAACATCGGTCCACCGGTATAGAGCGGCCAGCCATAGCCGTTGATCCACACCACATCGATGTCGCTTGCGCGCTGGGCCATGCCTTCGTCGAGGATCATCGCGCCTTCGTTAACCATCGGATAAAGCAGGCGTTCTTTGATCTCGTCCTTCGAAATCTCGCGCTGTGGGGTGCCCGACTTCGCCGCGAATTCCGCGATCAGTGCCCTGACTTCGTCCGAAGGGGTGCGATTGCGGGATTCATCGTAATCATAGAAGCCCTTACCGTTCTTCTGCCCGAACCGGCCCGCCGCGCACAACGCCTCGCGCAAAGTCGTCACCTTGCTCGGATCGCGGTGCCAGCCGATGTCGATCCCGGCCAGATCGGCCATCTGAAACGGCCCCATCGGGAACCCGAAGTCGAGCAGAACTTCGTCGACTTCCCAATAGTTTGCGCCTTCCATAATCAGCGCATTGGCCTGTTCCTGACGCGGGCTGAGCATACGATTGCCGATGAAACCGTGGCATACGCCAGCGACCACAGCGACCTTGCCGATCTTCTTCGACAGCTTCATCGCAGTGGCCAGGACATCGTGCCGGGTCTCCGCTCCACGGACAATTTCCAGCAATTTCATGACATTGGCGGGCGAGAAAAAGTGCAGGCCCAGCACATAACCGGGCCGACTGGTCGCCGCGGCAATCTCGTTCACGTTCAGGTAGCTGGTGTTGGACGCAAGAATTGCGCCTTGTTTTACAACGGTATCGAGCTTGCCGAACACCTCCTTCTTCACATCCATGTTTTCATAGACGGCCTCGATCACCAGATCGCAATCGGCCAGGTCATTGTATTCCAAGGTGGTCGACAGGTTACCCATCGCCGCCTCGACCTGCTCCGCGCTCATCCGCCCGCGTTTTGCGGTGTTTTCGTAATTCTTGCGGATGACGCCCACGCCACGGTCCAGCGCCTCCTGCTGCATTTCCAGAATTGTCACAGGAATTCCGGCGGATAGGAAGTTCATCGCGATCCCGCCGCCCATCGTCCCGGCACCGATCACGCCCACTTTGGCGATGGGTATCAGCGGGGTATCGCCGGGCACATCGTCGATCTTGTTCGCAGCACGCTCAGCAAAGAAATAGTGACGCATCGCTGCCGACTGGGTGCCGGTCATCAGCTTGGTGAATAGCTCCCGCTCCTTCTTAACCCCTTCGGAATAGGGCAGTTCTCCCGCCAGTCTGACGGCTTCGATGGCTGCATTCGGCGCGTCGAAGCCGCGCATCTTGCGCCCGTTTTTGGCGCGGAATTCGTCGAAGATCGCCGGGTTTTTCACGCCGTCCTGATTGGCGGTGCCCTCCGATGTGCGCGGGATCGGTTGCCCGACTTTGCCCCGAGCGAACGCGATGGCATCGGCGGCAAGACTATCTTCGCCAACGATTTCATCGACTAAGCCGATAGACTTCGCCTTGCTGGCGGAAATCGGATTGCCAATCGCGACCATCGGCAGCGCTGCCTCTGCCCCGACCAGACGCGGCAGGCGCTGTGTGCCCGCTGCACCGGGGATCAGGCCCAGCTTCACTTCGGGCAGGCCGACTTTCGCACTCGGCACAGCAACGCGATAATGGCACGCGAGCGCGACTTCGCAGCCGCCGCCCAGCGCCGTGCCCTGGATCGCCGCGACGACCGGCTTGTCGCTCGCTTCAATGGCGTCCAGCACTTCGGGAAGGTTCGGCCCGACGGGTGGCTTGCCGAACTCCGTGATATCGGCTCCGGCAAAGAAAGTGCGGCCATCACAACGAATTACGATGGCTTTCACGCTGTCGTCGGCCAGCCCCTGAGCAATGGCGTCCTGCAACCCGGCGCGCACCGCCTGACCCAGTGCGTTGACCGGAGGATTGTTCGAAACGACGACGAGGACATCGCCATCGTGCACAGTGGAAATCGGATTGGTCATTGTTCTCTCCTCAGGCGCGGCCGTCGGCCAGTGCGGAATAAATCAGGGTCTTGAGCTGGCGGCGAATGGGATAGACGCTGGATGGATAAACCTGCGTCATGAACACCATAGTGATCGCTTCCACCGGATCGATGAAGAACGCAGTCGAATAGGCGCCACCCCAGTAATATTCGCCTTTACTGGTTGGCATCAATGTCTTGGCAGCGTCGATCACGCACGCGAAACCGAGGCCGAAGCCGACGCCTGCGTTCTGGCTTTCCGAAAACATGCTCTGCGACAGTTGTGTCAGGTCCGCCCCGCCGGGCAAGTGATTGGCCGTCATCAATGCCAGCGTCTTGGGGCTGACGATGCGCGCTCCGTCGAGTTCTCCGCCGTTGACCAGCATCGCGCAGAACCGGTGATAATCGGCGATCGTGCTGACCAGCCCGCCGCCTCCGCTGTCGAACCGGCCCGGCTTGGCAAGGCTGCTGCCGATACCAGCGTCGAACAACTGCGGCGCAGCATTCGGAACATATTGAAATGCATCGACAAGCCGTTCGCTCTGGCCATCGGCAACGCCGAATGCGCTGTCCACCATTCCCAGCGGTTTGAAGATGTGTTCAGCGAAGTAATCGCCCAGTCGCTGGCCAGAAATACGCTCCACCGCGATGCCCAGCACATCTGTCGAAACCGAATAGTTCCACCGCTCGCCCGGTGCGAATTCCAGCGGCAGTTTGGCCAGGCGCGCGACGAATTCATCACTATCGAGATGGCGGCGCGCGAAATCGAAATTGTGCTCGCGATAAACGGCATCGATGTTGGTGCGGTTCTGCAGTCCGTATGTGAAGCCGGACATATGGGTCAGCAGATCGACGAACCGGATCGGCGGTGCATTGCGGCCCGGCATGAAGGGGATCGATCCACCACCGCCGGCATAGACCTGAAGGTTGGCAAATTCAGGAAATACTTTGGTAATCGGGTCTTCCAGCGCAACCTTGCATTGTTCGACCAGTTGCATGAACGCAATCGAAGTGATCGGCTTGGTCATCGATGCGATGCGAAACAGCGCGTCGTCCCGCAAATCGCCGCGCCCTTCGCCCATCGTGCCGAGCTTGCCGTAATACACCGGCTGCCCATCGCGCGCGACGAGCAACTGCGTCATCGGCAGCCTCCCGCTGTCGATATAGGCTTCGCGCAGGAACGGTTCGATCCGTGCAAGGCGATCGGGGGCAAAGCCAAGGCTGGCTGGGTCGGTCAGGTCGAACAATGGGGTTTTCCTCTCTCCGAAAGTCGTGTTGGCGACGCTTGAACGGGGTTTTAGGTATGCATACCGTCTATTCTGAAATGCTTACAAGCCTGAAGCATAGTTTAGGCATACCACTCTTTCCGAATGCGCGATTCATCGCTTGCACGGATTATGCAGCGCGATGTAGTGTCTGGCAAACAAGAGCATGAGGATGCCAGAATGACAATGCCTGTATCGGGCCTGGAAACGGCGCCTGCAACCGGTCTCGCGTCGGCGGTTGACTGGTCACCGCCTGCCGGATGGCCTGCATGCTCTTACGATCAGTGCTGCGATATTTTGACTGCGCCGGGCCAGCGACTTGAAACCGAAACAATCGCGATCCGCGGGGTGCCGACCCGTGTGTGGAAGAACGCACCGGATAATTTGCGCGCATTGCTGGCCCTTGCCCGCACGTATGGCGCGCGCGAATTCGTGATCTATGAGAATGAGCGTGTCACATATGATGCCTTTCATCGGGCGGTCGTGCGGCTGGCGCAGGAAATGCGCGATCGTGAAGTGGGGAAGGGCGACCGTGTCGGGCTCGCCATGCGAAATCTGCCCGAATGGCCTGTGGCATTCTTTGCTGCGGAGGCTTTGGGCGCGATTTGCGTTCCGCTCAATGCATGGTGGACCGGCGCGGAATTGGCGTTTGGTCTTGCGGATTCAGGGGCGCGCCTGCTGATATGCGATGAAGAGCGGTGGCAGAGAGTCTTGCCGCATCGGGATGAAATGCCAGCCCTCGAACATGTGCTGGTATCGCGTTCATCGGCCGAAACGATGCTGGATCGCCCGGCGGAGCCGCTGGAGGCGGTTATTGGTACGTCGGATGAGTGGGCATCGCTGCCTGACGCGGATCTGCCGGATGCCGATATCGCCCCCGACGATGAAGCCACTATCTTCTATACCAGCGGGACCACAGGCAAGCCGAAGGGGGCACTGGGTACGCATCGCAATTTGCTGACCAACATATTCTCCAGCGCCTATTCGGCGGCCTGTGCCGCGCTGCGGCGCGGGGAAGTGCCGCCGGAGCCGACGCATAAGGTCGGGCTGCTGGTCATCCCCCTGTTCCATGTGACGGCGTGTTCGGCCAGCCTGATGGGCAATCTTGCTGCTGGTAATACTCTGGTGTTCATGCACAAGTGGGAGCCGGTGGAAGCGTTCGCGATCATCGAACGCGAGCGGGTCAACGTCACTGGCGGTGTGCCGACGATTGCATGGCAATTGATCGAACATCCCGAACGCGTGAACTACGATTTATCGAGCATCGAAGCGGTCGCCTATGGCGGCGCTCCTTCCGCCCCGGAACTGGTGCGGCGCATCTACACTGAATTTGGGGCGCTGCCCGGCAATGGCTGGGGCATGACCGAGACGATGGCCACTGTCACCAGCCACGGAGGGGAAGATTATCTCAATCGGCCGAGCAGTTGCGGCCCGCCAGTCGCCGTGGCCGAACTCAGGATCATGGACCCGGAAGGCAAGCGCGAATTGCCATGCGGGGAAGTGGGAGAGCTGTGGGCCAAGGGGCCTATGGTGGTGAAAGGGTACTGGAACAGGCCCGCTGCCACGGCAGAAACGTTCGTGGAAGGGTGGGTTCGCACCGGCGATCTGGCCCGTCTCGATGAGGAGGGGTTCTGCTATATCGTTGACAGAGCGAAAGACATGATCCTGCGCGGGGGAGAGAATATCTACTCTTCCGAAGTGGAAAACGTGCTTTACGATCATCCTGCTGTTACCGATGCGGCGCTGGTCGGTATCCCGCATCGCACTCTGGGCGAGGAGCCGGCGGCTGTGGTCCATCTTGCGCCGGGCGAGCAGGCGAGCGAAAGCGAGTTGCAGCAATGGGTAGCTGACCGGCTCGCGCGCTTTAAAGTGCCGGTTCGGATCATTTTCAGCGAGGCGATCTTGCCGCGCAATGCGAATGGCAAGATACTCAAGAGTGAATTGAAGAAGATGTTTGCCGCCTGATCGGGCGGTAGGAGAAATATATGAGTGCCGCTGATGGCAATAGTGCGGAAAGGGTTTCCGGCGAGACGGCCCGCTTCGGGAAGCGGCGCGATGAAGTAATCCATGCGGCCTCCACACTGATTAACGCAGTAGGGGTAAAGGGGATGACCTTTGCCGAACTGGCGCAGGCGGTCGGGCTGAATGCCACCAGCATCACTTACTACTTCGACCGCAAGGACAAGCTGGTCTGCGCGGTGTATGAGGAAACGCTGGACTGGCTCGAACAGGCGGCCAGCACTGCCGCTGCCGAACCGAACCCGGCAGCGCGGGTGCGATCATTCATCCACGCGCATTTCGCTCTGCGCCAGCGGGTCCGCGAAGGGGAGAAGGGGCTGGTCACTGCCCTCTCGGAAATCCGCACTCTGGAAGAAGAGGCGCAGGCGCCATTGCTGGCCCACTACGCCCGGATAATCGAGATCGTGCGCGGGTTCTTTGGCAAGGATCGCACCGGTATGCGTCGTTCGCTCGATACAGCGCGGGCGCACGTGCTGATGGAAGCGATGTTCTGGTTGCCTGTGTGGTCGGAACAGTATTCGACCCGCGATTTCGACCGGGTCGAAGCGCGCCTGTCCGATATATTCGCTCACGGTCTGTCGGTGCGGCCCGGCGACTGGCACCCTGTTCCGCTCGATAATCGCGGTTGGCGAACCGGTGACAATGCCGATAGCGATACGCTGGACGCATTTATGCGCGCAGCGACGGAGATGATCAACCAGCGCGGTTATCGCGGGGCATCGGTCAATCGGATTGCAGCCGAACTGAATGTGACCAAGGGCAGTTTCTATCACCACCACGAAGCGAAAGACGATCTTGTCGCCGATTGCTTCACGCGCAGTTACGACCGGCTGTCGGCTATACAACTCGCTGCGGCAAGGGCGCCTGCCAATGGCTGGGGCCGGATAGCCAGTGCATTGGCCGAAGCGATCGATCTGCAGTTTCGCGATCCCATGCCACTGCTGCGGACAGCGGCGCTGCAGGCGTTGCCGAAGGATGCGCGCGATGACGTGGTCCTGCGGGCGAACCGTCTGGCGATGCGGTTCGCCGGAATGCTGGCCGACGGGATTGCCGATGGATCGGTGCGCCCGGTCGATCAGATTCTGGCCAGTCATGTGCTGATGCCAGCGCTGAACGCTGCCTATGAAGCGCGCAAATGGGCGGGCCGCCAGACCGACCCTGCCGTCGCAGTCAAGCTGTATGCCTGGGTGTTATGTGCCGGCTTTAGCTGCGATCCGCCTGAGGTCGGTTAGCCTTATCTGATCAGCAACAACGTGAAAGGGCCCGGCGTCGTTGTTCGCCGGGCCCTTCGCTGTGGCACCGAAGTGCCGGGGAATTCCTGACGGGCTTTCCGGCAACAGGTGCCGCTCCACCCTTCGGATAATCAGAACCCGCTGAGAGTGGCGAAGCGATCGCGCATCTGGCTGCTCGATCCCCAGCTCGCCTCGAGCACACGAGCGCGTTTGAGATAGAAGCCGATGTCGTATTCGTCGGTCATTCCGATACCGCCGTGCAACTGGATGCCTTCGCGGCTGACTGTGTGCAGTACATCGTTGGCCGTCGCCTTGGCGATTGCCGCTGCCCGGCCAATACCGTGGCCGCTGTCGAGCGCTTCCAGCCCGGCCTCTACCGCAGAGCGCATCTGAGCGAGATCGGCAAACAGGTCGGCCATGCGATGCTGCAACGCCTGGAACGTGGCCAGCACCTGATTGAACTGCACACGCTGCTTCAGATAGTCGAGCGTCACGTCGAACACCTGTTGCGCCATGCCGAGCATTTCGCAGGCGGTCAGGATACGCGCCCGATCGAGTATCTGATCGAGCAGGTCGTCTCCTCCGCTGGCCAGTTTGTCCGCCGCTGCACCGTCGAACGTGACATTGGCGTGGCTGCGCTGATCGGTCAGTGCGCGCCCGGATAGCGAGACGCCGTCGCCTTTTTCGACGAGGTACAGTCCGTCGGTCGCAGCGACCACGAACAGGTCGGTCCCATGCGCTTCGTGGACGAACGCCTTGGTCCCGGTCAGCTTTCCGCCCGATACGCTCGCTGCGATCTTGTCAGGCGCGTGGTGCGGGCCTTCGTCGATGGCCAGCGTGGCGACCTTTTCGCCCGCTGCGAGTGCGGGCAGCCATTTGGCTTTCTGCTCATCGCTGCCACCCAGCACGATGGCGCTTGCAGCCAGCGTGGTCATCGTCAGCGGGCTGGCGGCCAGCGTCTTGCCCAGCTCTTCGACTACGAGACCGGCGGACATCCACCCGAAATCGCTGCCGCCATAGGTTTCCGGGATGACAATCCCGGCCCAGCCCATCGCTGCCATCGCAGACCATGTGTCCGCGAGGTAGCGTTCATCGGGCTTGCTATCGCGCATCTTGCGGAAAGCCGATACGGGACTTTCGTTGGTTGCCCAGTCGCGCGCCATGTCGCGCAGCATTTCCTGTTCTTCGTTGAGAACGGCCATAATATCGTCCTCCCCCTTACTGGTGATCGAGCATACCAAGCACACGCTTGGCGATGATGTTGTTCTGGATCTCGGTCGAACCGCCATAGATGGTGAAGGCTTTGCCGAAGAGCCATCCGCGCACGCCCTCCAGCTCTTTCTCCGTAAAACCTTCGCCTTCCCAGCCCAGCCCTTGCAGACCCATGATCTCGATAGTCAGCTCAGCGCGTTCCTGACCCAGCTTAGTGCCGAGTTTCTTGAGCACAGAGCTGATTTCGGAAACACCGCCCGATGCCTTGCTTTCTTCCGCTGCACGGCGTGCCGTGAGCAGGAAAGTGTTCCAGCGGATTTCGTAATCGGCGATCTTGTCGCGCAGGACAGGGTCCGCGATGCGGCCATCGGCGTCGGTTTCGCCATAGGCGCGGGCGATGTCGCTTACGCTGGGCCCCATCATCCGGGCCATGCTGCCGCCGCCCGAGATATTGGTCCGTTCGTGCTGCAGCAGACGCTTGCCAATGGTCCAGCCCTGACCTTCTTCGCCCACCAGGTTTTCCTTGGGCACCTTCACATCGGTGAAGAACGTTTCGCAGAACGGGCTGACGCCGCTGATCATCTGGATTGGGCGGACTTCGACGCCGGGTGCGTCCATGTCGATCAGCAGGAAGCTGATGCCTTTATGCTTGTCGCTGCGATCGGTGCGGACAAGGCAGAAGCATTTGTCGGCCCACTGGCCGCCGCTGGTCCATGTCTTCTGGCCATTGACGAGGTAATGATCGCCCTTGTCCTCAGCAAAGGCCTGCAGGTTGGCCAGGTCCGATCCGGCATTGGGTTCCGAATATCCCTGACACCAGCGCACTTCGCCGCGGCAGATAGGGGGGATATGCTCGTGCTTCTGCGCTTCGCTGCCGTATTCCAGCAGAGTGGGGCCGAACATCATCACGCCCATTCCGCCGATAGGGTTCCATGCCCCGGCTTTCATCATCTCTTCATTGAGGATTTTGGCCTGCGCGCGGCTTAGCCCGCCGCCGCCGTATTCCTTCGGCCAGGTGGGTGTGCCCCAGCCACGCTCGCCCATCGCTTCGCGCCATTTCTTCTGCGCGGGGGTTTCGGTGCTCGGGCCTTCGACAGCGGACAGGGCGTTGTTGTTGCCCTTCAGCTCAGGGGCGAAGTTTTCGGCCAGAAAAGCGCGGACTTCTTCGCGAAATGCATCATCGGTGCCCGCGGCAGGGGCATCGGCAAGGGTTGCCATGATCTCTCTCCTCCAACCCGGCGGAATCGTTGGTATCCCGCCGGGGCAACTGGGTTGCATGCCGCAACCATACCGCATCTTCTGCGCGGGGCAAGCGGCAAGGAGGCGATCGGATCAGGCGGAGATAACCTCTTGTTCGATCTTGCCGAAAATCGAATGACCATCGGCATCGCGCATTTCGATTGAAACGGTATCGCCCGGTGCCATGAAGCGGGTGCTCGCCTCGCCATCACGGATCGTTTCGATCATGCGGATTTCCGCAATGCACGAATAGCCCGCACCCCCTTCGCTGACCGGCGTGCCGGGGCCGCCGTCTGCGCCCTTGTTGCTGACTGTGCCCGATCCAATGATCGACCCGGCGCAGAGGCTGCGCGTCTTAGCGGCGTGGGCGACGAGCTGCGCGAGGTTGAAGGTCGCTTCCTGCGCCGCGTTGGCGCGGCCGAACGGCGCGCCATTGTAATCGACCAGCAGCGGCATATCGATCACGCTGTCTTTCCACGCATCGCCCAGCTCATCGGGCGTAACCGCCACCGGGCTGAACGCGCTGGCGGGTTTCGACTGGAAGAAGCCGAATCCCTTGGCCAGCTCGCCCGGAATCAGGCCACGCAGGGAGACATCGTTGACCAGCATGATGAGCTTGATGTGATCGGCGGCCTCTTCGACGGACACCCCCATCGGCACGTCATCGACTACTACCGCGATTTCGCCTTCCATGTCGCATCCCCAGGCGGTGTCTTTCAGCGGAATGGGGTCGCGCGGGGCGAGAAAGCCGTCGCTGCCGCCCTGATACATCAGCGGATCGTGATAGAAGCTATCCGGCACGGTGGCATTGCGCGCCTGCCGCACCAGTTCGACATGGTTGATGTAAGCGCTGCCATCGGCCCATTGATAGGCGCGCGGCAGCGGGCTGGCGGCATCGTGTTCGTGGAACCGTTCGCATGGCACCGTCTGATGTTCGACATCGCGATAGAGCGCCTCCAGCTGGGGGGCGATCTGCGCCCAGTTGTCGAGCGCATATTGCATCGTCGGTGCGATATGATCGGCAGGGCTGTAACGGGTCACGTCTTTCGAAACGACGACCAGCTTCCCGTCGCGGCCAGATTTCAGCGATGCGAGTTTCATATGGGGGTCTCCGTTTCTTTATTGGCTGGGTGTATCGGGTTGGTTGTCGGGATGCGCGCGAGCGAAGGCGGGCAGGGCAAGGCACGCCGCTTCGATCTGCTCGATGCGCGGCATAGTGTTGAGATCGAAGCCGAACCGGCGCGCGTTATAGACTTGCGGCAGCAGGACGACTTCGAACATGCCCGGCGCATCGAGCAGGAAATCGCCCGCTCCCAGCTGTTGCAACCGCGTTTCCACCGGGATCAGCGTCTTGGCTAGCCAGTGACGATACCAGGTTTCGATCCCGTGCTGATCCTGACCGTATTCGTCCTTCAGGTACTGGAGAACCGGCGAATTCAGCGGGGCATGAAGCTCTGTGGCGATGGCATAGGCCAGTTCGCGCACAGTGAAGCGGTCTTCTACGTCCGCAGGCAGCAAGGCGCGATCGGGATAGGCTTCGTCGAGCCATTCGATCACTGCCATCGATTGCGCGCGGTCGCGCCCGTCCGCTTCCAGCATTGGCACGCCGCCAAATGGGTTGCGTGCGCGATAGGCATCGCCTTTCTGCTCTGCCTTCAGCAAGTTGACGGGCACGATCTCGTAATCGAGGCCCTTGAGGTTGAGCGCGATACGCAGGCGATAGCTGGTCGAGCTGCGGAAGTAGGCGTGAAGCTTCATATCCCTCTCCCTAGCCATCGTTTCACCTGAAACCAACCCGATGATTGCGCGCTTGTTCCCTCAGAAGGCGGCAATCCCCGTGATCGCCCGGCCCAGGATCAGCGCGTGCACATCGTGCGTCCCTTCGTAGGTGTTGACCGTTTCGAGGTTCACCATGTGGCGGATCACCTGATATTCGCCGGAAATGCCGTTGCCGCCGTGCATATCGCGCGCCATCCGTGCGATATCGAGCGCCTTGCCGACATTGTTGCGCTTCACGATGGAGATCATCTCCGGCGCGAAGGCGTGTTCGTCCATCAGGCGGCCCACGCGTAGGCTCGCTTGCAGGCCGAGCGAAATCTCGGTCATCATGTTCGCCAGCTTGAGTTGGTAGATCTGCTTGGAAGCGAGCGGCACGCCGAATTGCTTGCGATCGAGGCCATATTGCCGCGCCGCGTGGAAGCAGAACTCCGCTGCGCCCATCGCGCCCCAGCTGATGCCGTAACGCGCGCGGTTGAGGCAACCGAATGGCCCCTTCAGCCCTTCGACATCGGGCAGCAGAGCATCGGCGCCCACTTTCACGTCTTCCATCACTACCATCCCGGTGGTGCTGGCACGCAAGCTGAGTTTGTGGCCGATCTTGGGGGCGGACAGGCCTGCCATCCCCTTTTCCAGAACGAAGCCGCGGATTTTGCCACCATGCGCTTCGCTCTTGGCCCAGACGACGAACACGTCTGCGAAGGGGGCGTTCGAAATCCAGGTCTTCGATCCGTTGAGGATGTAGCCGTCGCCATCCTTCTTCGCGACTGTCTTCATAGAGCCGGGGTCCGATCCGGCATCGGGTTCGGTCAGGCCGAAACAGCCGATCAACTGGCCGCTGGCGAGGCCGGGGAGATACTTGCGTTTCTGTTCTTCCGATCCGTATGCGTGGATCGGATATATCACCAGCGACGATTGCACGCTGGCCATCGAACGGTATCCCGAATCGACTCGCTCGATTTCGCGGGCAATCAGGCCATAGGCCACATAGCTGGCACCGGCGCCGCCGTATTCTTCGGGCACTGTTGCGCCCAGCAGGCCGGCTTGCCCCATCAGCGGGAACAGCTCCGGCGCGTCGCGTTCTTCCTCGAACGCTTCGATCACGCGCGGCTGGAGTTCGGATTGAGCGAAGGCATGCGCCGCGTCGCGGATCATGCGTTCGTCTTCGGTTAGCTGCCCGTCGATTGCGAACGGGTCTTCCCAGTTGAAAGCGGTCATGGCGCAGTCATTGGCACGGGAGATGAATGTGGCGCAAGCGTGGACCGCTAAATCGACTTTTGAAAGATGTGACTTTTGCTGGATTACCCGCGCGGAACAGCGGCTTGTCTGTGGCTTTTCGCTGGCCGGTGTGGACTTCGCAAAATGCCGGACGCGCCGGGAAAGTCACAGATACGTGACATAGTCGCGATACCCACCGAACAGGAGAAAACAGGCGGTCCATGTCGCCTATATTACGGCTGTAATGCGTTGTAGGACAGCGAGGGAAGGCGCGCCCGGCCGGTATCAGGCGTGCGACGGTTCCAGCACCTCACGCATGATCGAAATGATCTGATCGGGCGGGCAGGGCTTGCTACAGGCCTTCACTTCGGGAAACCGGGCGGCGACCTCTTCCGGCGATACCTGCCCTGAATGGAAGATCACCGGGATGTCTTCCGCAATCAGCGTCTCCGCCAGAGTATAGGATTCGCCATCTTCCAGTCGCACGTCGAGAATGGCGATGTCAGGCCGATGCTCGGCAATCGCCTCGCGCGCCGATCGCGCAGTATCGAATGGTCCTTCCACCATGAACCCGGCTTCCGCCACCGTGTTGCACAAGTCCATACCGATGATGAATTCATCTTCGGCGACGAGTACGCACGGCTGGTTCATGGTCGTTCCCTTCGGATCGGTTGCGGATAACGACCATTCAACGGGATTTTGGGGATGGGGTTCCCGTCAGGTCGCGCCGAAGCGGCTGCGGAACCCCTCCAGATCGCCTTTGGCAAGGTATCCGGCCTGTTCGACCCAGCCATCGCGGCGGATGCGGCCCTGAAACCGGCCAAGCTGTGCATCCACCCGGTCGATTTCGGCATCGTCCCAGGCGGCGATCTGTTCGAAGCGAGTCACGCCCATCTCCGTCAGCAAGGCCGCCAGCTTGGGACCAAGCCCCTTGATCTGTGTGAGGTCGTCAGCGCTTGCCGTGGTCGACGCAGCCTTCGGTGCCGGAGCAGGGGAAGGAGCGGGCTCCGGCTCTGGCTCGACAGCGGCCGTTTCCGCGTCGGCGGCGCGAGCGGTGGCTTCGGCTGCTTCGATCTGCGCTTCTTCCACGGCGGCGGCGACTGCGGTTCCGGCCCCTGCCAGCCCGACCGGGGCGGGCGGTGGCATCGGCGCGGGATCGCGGGTGGCCACAGGGGGGGCGTCGATCAAGGCCTGATTGCGCGCGGCGGGCGCGGCACCTTCGTCCAGCGTATCGCGACGGTCGGTTTCCACTCGCGTGCGGCGGGTCGCGGCAAATAGCCACCATGCCACCAGCAGCCCGATTACAAGGGCGATCGCTACCAACAGCCAGTTTTCAGCCAGCAGTTCGCTCATTCGTCGTCACTCCTCTCGTGCACGGTGCGCCCCCAGATTGCCCAGCCAAGGGCTAGTCCGGCGGTATAGGCTGTCAGACCCAGCACCAGAAGCTCACTCCATAGCGGCATAGTGCGTCCCTTTCTATCGTGGTCCGGGCGTATCGACCGGGGTCGGCACGATGGGTTGCGTGGCGATAACCGAAAATTCGATCCGGCGGTTGGCCGGGTCGCGCGGGTCCAGTCCATTCACCGGCTGAGCCGATCCCATACCGCTGGATCGCAGCCCGTCTGCCGGGATGCCGCGGGCGACCAGTGCGGCCTCCACCGCCTGAGCGCGTGCCTGCGACAGTTCGATATTGCCCGGTTCTGGCCCGGAACTGTCGGTATGACCTGTGATCGCGATGATCGCGCCCAGACACGGGCGCAATGCACGGGCGACTTCGCCGATAAGCTGCCTGCTGGCAGGATCGAGATTGGCGCTCGATTCCTCGAACCGGATCGTGCGCGAACGCAACAGGGCATCGACATCGTCCTGACAGTGCATTGGCTGGCGGGGGGTATCGGTGCCGCGTTGCGCCATGATCGTCCCGTCGATCCACCGCACACCGCCCACGCCGGGGATCGCCGCTACGGCGCGGGCCACGCGGGCGCGGACTTTTTCGTTCATGCCTTTGCCGCCGGACAGCACCGGATGGCGGGTGGGTGAACCGCTGGCGGTGTGGAAATTGGCTGTCACCCCTTTGCCACCGGCTGCGGCAATGGCTGCCTTTGCACTGTTTTCCAGCCGGTTGGCCATTTCTGCGCCAGTGCGATCGTATTGCACGAAGACCAGCGCGATCACGGCGATCAGGCCAGCGAGCACAGCGATAGCAGGGCGGACAAATGTCATCGCCGCCCGAATGGCAATTCCGGCCCCGGCTCGCAAGGGGGCAGCGGGTTCTGGCGAAAACTTATGCCGGGGGCGTGGTATCGAGGTTGCGGCGGAACAGCACCCGATCTTCCGGTCCGAACCCGAAGCGCCAGATGACCCAGCCATACACGAACAGGATCGCCGGAACGCCGAATGTCAGTTCGGCCCATTCCGGCATCTGAGTAAAGCCATAGCCAACGAATGTTGCCGGTATCGCAGCATAGATCAACGCCCAGCGCCAGTTGTTGATCGGTTCCTGCAAAATGCCCGCCAGCACCTGGCTTTTGACAATCGATGCGATCCCCAGTGCCACCATCAGCGATGCGGCAGCGGCGGCCGCCTTGTAATTATCGCTCAGCCCCAGTCGCTGAACCAGCATCATGGCGCCTACTGTCAGCAGACCCTGCAGCACGATAGTGGCGACGGAAATCGTCAGATTGCGGACCCGTGCGATGTAGATCAGCGCCGCTTCCGAAACGACAGCGGTCGCCGCGACCACTTCCGCGCTTAGCAGGAAAGCAAGTGCAGCGGTGCCGCCCACAAAAGTCGGGCCGACCAGCCCCATCACGCCTTCGCCCGGAATGCCCAGTGCGAGCGCGATGCCTGCTTGCGCCGCTGTGATCCAGAAGCCAACCTGACATACCTGCCGGGCAATCGCGGCATAGTTGCGTTCTTTCAGGTTGCGGGTGATGACCGGGCCGAGGATCGGCTCGAAACTGGTCTTGAGTTTCTGAGGCAGCGACGCGACCTGTTGCGCGACGTAGTAAATTCCCACCGCTTGCGGTGCTGCGAACAGGCCCAGAATAAACAGATCCAGTCGCCGGGTGCCCCATTCGATAGCGTCCGCCGATGCCAGTGGCAGCGCCCGCGTCGTCAATTGCACTGTGCCGCGCAGATCGGGCCGCCAGCCTTTCGGCAGGCCATAGGATCTGAGGAACGGGATCACCGCCGTCAGCAATCCGGCGTAGATCGACACGAGATAGGCGACCGACAGCCCGGAATCGGGCAGCGGAAACCACAGCACCCCGGCGAGAATCGAAATGGTCCACGGTTCGACCACCGCCCGCGCACGTACAGTGGTGGCGATATCGAACCGATAAGCCTGTGCGGCAAGGATGATTTCGGTCAGCGCATAGGCCGGGATCGACAGCACGATCAGCCGGTCGACCCATGTGTAATCCCCGCTGGGGAACAATGGCTGCGGGACGAACCACAGGAACACAGCGGCAATCAGCGACAGGACCAGCGCCGCCAGCATCCCGTCGAACACGAGATGGCACCGGTTGGCGTCTTCGCGTTCCGACAGGCGTTGTGCCAGCCCCCGCTTTTCCCCCAGCGAACACAGCATCGCGCACAGTTCAGCGACAACCAGCGCAGAGGCGAACACGCCCAGCTCTTCCGCACCATAGAGTCGCCCGGCGATAAACAGGAATGGCAGGCGCGCAGCGAGGCGCAGCAGGAAGCCGAAGAAATTGGTTCGCCCCCCCCGGGCCAGCGCGGCCATATCCGCTTGCGATTTGGCCTCGGTCATACAGGCGCTTCGGTGGTGAGCGGGCGAGCGAGCAGTTCGGATACGATTTCGCGCGCAGGGGCGCCTTGCAACAGGCGATAGACCGCCGCAACGATCGGCATGGCGATGCCGTGGCGCATGGCCAGTTCGGCCAGCACAGGCGCGGTATGCGCGCCTTCGGCCACAGTGCGCCGGTCAGCCATCAGCGATGCGGGGGGCTGCCCTTCGCCCAATGCCTTGCCCAGACTGAAATTGCGGCTGGAGGTGGAGGAACAGGTCAGCACCAGATCGCCCAGCCCGCACAGGCCCGCCAGCGTATCGCGCTCAGCCCCCAATGCTTCGCCAAAGCGCATCATTTCGGCATATCCGCGGGCGATCAGTGCGGCGCGGGCGTTCTCGCCCAGCTCCAGCCCGTCGACTACGCCGCATGCGATAGCGAGCACGTTTTTCACCGCGCCGCCGATTTCGGCCCCTGTTACATCGTCGGAATAATACGGGCGGAACGCAGGACGGGCGATTTGCGGGGATAGCCGATCCCACTGTTCCTCGCCCCCGGCACAGGCCAGCGTGACGGCTGTCGGCAGCCCGGCAGCGACTTCGTGGGCGAAAGTGGGGCCGGACAGGATAGCGATCTCGCTGCCCGGTTTGGCATCGCGGGCCACATCGTTCATCAGCCGCCCGCTGCCCGCTTCGATCCCCTTGCTGCACAGTACCAGATCGCGCGGCGATGCGGGCAGGGCCGCCAGCACTGTGCCCAGATGTTGCGCCGGGGTAACCGCCAGAACCGTATCGAGCGTGGCGAACTGCGCCAGATCGCCGGTCGCGCGGATCGTTTCCGACAGTTGCGCGGATGGCAGATACACGCTGTTGCGGTGTTGCCGGTTGATTTCCGCGACCAGCTCTTCTTCCCGCGCCCATAGCAGGACAGTGCGCCCGTCGCTCGCCAGCATTTGGGCCAGCGCTGTGCCCCATGCGCCCGCGCCGAGCACACCGATTGCGGCCGCTTTGCCGGTCATCCTTTTACCCCTGCGCCGCGTACCGGCTCCGCTGTCGGGTCGAGCGGCCAGCGCGGCCGAGCGGCGATGTCGAGCGGATCGTTCTGGCCGGTGGGCAGGCGTTCGCACCCGGCCCAGGCGATCATCGCCGCGTTATCGGTGCACAGTGCCGGGGGCGGCGCGGAAAAGCGCAGATCTCGCGCGTGTGCCAGTGTTTCCAGCGCGCCGCGCACTGCTTTGTTTGCAGCAACCCCGCCTGCCACCACCAGCGCGCTGACCGGCCCCATCGCATCGAGCGCGATTGTCAGCCGGTCGGTCACGCAATCGATGGCTGCCTGCTGGAAACTGGCCGCCAGATCGGCATCGCCGTGTAGCTGTGTTTCATAGGCACGCAGCACTGCGCTCTTCAGTCCGGCGAAAGAGAAATGCGGTTCCCCGCTGCCGACCAGCGGACGGGGCAGGCGCACGGCATCGGGATCGCCCTGCAACGCCAGCCGCTCCACCGCCGGGCCACCGGGGTATCCGAGGGCAAGGATCTTGGCCGTCTTGTCGAATGCTTCGCCCAGGGCATCGTCGATTGTGGTGGCGAAGCGGCGATATTCGCCAACGCCATCCACTCGCAGGATCTGGCAATGTCCGCCCGATACCAGCAGCAGGGCATACGGGAATGTCAGCGCCGGATCGGCCAGTCGGGGGCTGAGTGCGTGCCCTTCCAGATGGTTGATCGCCATCAGTGGCACATCGGTTGCCATCGCCAGCGCTTTGGCACTGACCAGCCCGACCATCACTCCGCCGATCAGCCCCGGACCGGCAGTCGCAGCAATCGCGTCGAGTTCGTGCAGGGCAACGCCAGCCTCTTTCAAAACGACGTCGATCATCGGGGCCAGCCGTTCGGCATGAGCGCGGGCGGCGATTTCGGGCACGACCCCGCCATAGGGCGCGTGTGCCTCGTCCTGGCTGGCGATCCGCTGGGCCAGCACCTGCCGTTCGGTGGTGACCAGCGCCGCTGCGGTTTCGTCGCAACTCGATTCTATGCCGAGAACCAATCCCATGCCGCTTTCCCTTACCGCTTTGCTTGGGTAGGGCAAGCGCAGTCAGTCGAATGACATGAAGGCAAATATTTTGAAACTCCGCCTCGGCACCCGTAAATCCCCGCTCGCAATGGCGCAGGCCCACGAAGCGCGCGCCCGTCTGTGCAAGGCCCACGGGTGGGACGAATCGTCCATCGAACTGGTCCCTGTTGTCGCCAGCGGAGACAAAGTGCAGGATCGCCCACTGGCCGAAATCGGCGGCAAGGCGCTGTGGACCAAGGAACTCGACGGCTGGCTGGCGGAAGGCCGGATCGATGCGTCGGTTCATTCGATGAAAGATGTCGAAACGATCCGGCCCGACTTTCTCGCTATCGCTGCGATCCTGCCGCGAGCCGATGTGCGCGATGTGCTGTTGGGGGCAGACAGCATTGCGGCGATCCCGCATGGGGCGCGGATCGGCACCAGCGCTCCGCGCCGGGCAGCGCAAATGCTTCACAACCGGCCCGACTGTTCCATCGTGTCGTTTCGCGGCAACGTTGCAACCCGCATGGCGCGGCTGGAAGCGGGCGAAGCCGATGTGATGCTGCTTGCCGCTGCCGGGCTCGAACGGCTGGGGCAGAGCAGCGCGGGCGCTCCGATACCGCTCGATCAATGGCTACCCGCCCCGGCGCAGGGGGCCATCGGCATCGAATGCCGGGCAGACGATACGCAGACCCGCGAATGGCTCGCTGCCATCGATCATGCGCCCAGCCACGATGCCGTGATGGCCGAACGTGCCTTGCTGGAGGCACTGGGCGGCAATTGCCATAGCCCGATTGCCGTGCTGACCCGCTTGGAAGATGGCCAACTGGCGATGCAGGCGGCGATCTTCAGTGCCGACGGGGCAGAGCGGGTCGCAGGCGAAGCGCGCTTCGCTCGCGGCGATGTCTATGGCCCGCAAGGGCTTGCCGCCGATTTGCTGTTGCGCGCCGGACCGGCGGTAAAGGCGTTGTTCGGGATCGGTTGATGCCGCGCCCGGCCATTGTCCTGCGCCCCGAACCGGGTCTTTCCGAAACGTTGAAGGGATTGCGCGATCGCGGGATCGAAGGCGTGGCCGCGCCACTGTTCGCGATTGAGCCGGTGTCATGGGATGCGCCCGATCCGGCGGACTTCGATGCTATTCTGGTCGGCAGCGCCAATGTATTTCGCCACGGTGGGCGTGCGTTGAACCAAATTGCGGGGTTGCCGGTTCACGCGGTTGGTGCCCGGACCGCGCAGGCGGCGCGCGATGCGGGCTTTGCAGTGGCCGAAACCGGGGCGGGCGGCTTGCAGGCATTGCTCGACCGCGCAAGGGCGCCGGTCCGCTTCCTATGGCTCGCGGGGGAAAAGCATGTGGCGCTGTCTTCACCCGCAGGTGTGCAGGTGGTCGAACGCATCGTTTATCGCGCCGCGCCGTTGCCCCTTGCCGAAGATGTTGCCGCTCAGATGGCGGGCGGCGCGGTTGTGTTGCTGCATTCGGGAGAAGCGGCGCGCTATTTTGCGGAGGAGTGCGAACGGTTTGGGGTTGACCGCAGCGAAGTGTCGCTGGCTGCGCTGGCGCCGCGTATCGCCTCGGCAGCGGGCGAAGGCTGGCAGTCCGTCGCATGGGCGATGAAGCCTGCCGAACTTGCGCTTTTGGCCTTGGCCGTCCAAATGTGCCAATGATCGCCAACAAAGACCTGCCGCAAAGACGGCACAGGTCGCAGAACGGATAATGATGAACACCTTTTCTGACGGTAACCGCGCAGGCGGTTCGTTAAAGCCGGTGCTGATCGCTGTGCTTGCCTCTTTTTTGCTGGGTGCCGCAATTGTCGGATATCTGGCGTGGAAGGGATATATCGGGCCGCGTGGGATGACTACCGCGCCTCAGGCCGAGGCTGTTTCCACGGCAAAACCAACCGCCACGGCTTCCCCGCAAAAGCTGGCGGGTATTTCTGTGGGTGACAAAGCATCCGATGCGCCCACTGCAACAACGGAAGACAACACCGCTGCTGCTAAGGCGGTTGAGAAAGTCGCGGAGCAGCAAGGCGGGCTGGATCAACGCATCGCCGCCGCTGAACAGCGCATCGCCAAGCTCGATCTTCAGGCGCAGGCCGCTGCCGGTAATGCTGCGCGGGCGGAAGGATTGCTGATTGCATTTGCCACCCGGCGTGCGCTCGAACGGGGCGCGCCGCTCGGCTATCTCGACGAACAGCTTCGCCTGCGGTTTGGCGATGCGAAACCGAATTCGGTGCACACGATCATCGAGTTTTCGAAAAACCCCGTTACGCTGGACGTGCTGATCGCGCAGTTGCAAGGATTGGCGCCCCAGTTGAAAGACGACAGCAGCCAACCGTTTCTTACCCGGATGCAGCGGGAACTGTCGAACCTGGTGGTCATCCGCCGCGAAACGACGCCCTCTCCGCAACCGCAGAAGCGGCTGGAGCGCGCGCGCTTCTTCCTCGAAAGCGGCCGCGTGGACAAGGCGATCCGCGAGGTGGAACAGCTGCCGGGTGCCGCCGCGGCAAAGGACTGGATCGCGCTGGCGAAGCGGTATGAACGCGCGCAGCAGGCACTCGACCTGATCGAAACATCAGCGGTGCGCGAGCGGCGTCTGTTGCGGGATGGCGATGGCAAGCCGGTGCAGCAGCTCGGCCCGGCGGATGAGAAAACGCCTGCGGTCAAATAAGGTGAAGTGGGTGGCTAGGCGGCCTTGGGAACATGCCCGGTAAGCCATCTGCCGAACCGCTCGGGTCGGCAAGTGGTCAGACTTGCAACAGTTCCGGCAATGCGCCCGACATGCCGCGCGCTTCGTCCATGAACCATTTTTTGAGCAGCGGTGTGCGCTGAACTCCGCTCATCCCCAGGCGGCGGATGGCCGATGCCGTCTTGCCGCCAAAGCCGAACAAATGCGTCAGCCCATCGGTAGCGGACATAACCATCACCGAATCGAGCGCGCGCCATTTTTCATAGCGGGCGAGAATTTGCGCGTCGCCCAGATCGAGGCCAAGCCGCTGTCCGTCGGTCAGCACCTGAATCAGTGCGCCAACATCGCGCAGACCCAGATTGAGCCCTTGTCCGGCAATCGGGTGCATCCCGTGCGCCGAATCGCCCACCAGCGCCAGCCGTTGCCCCACCATCCTGACAGTGTGCTGGAAACTGAGCGGATAGGACGAGCGCCCCGAATTGAGCGTTACTTCGCCCAGCAGATCGCCCATCCGCTTGTATATTTCGGTTACGAAGGCGCGGTCGGATAGCTTGAGGATGCCAGCGGCATCTTTCTCGTCCACCGTCCAGACCAGTGCGCTGCGGTGTTGCCCTTGCGGCCCGTCGAGCATGGGGAGCAGGGCGAAAGGCCCCGCGGGGTAAAAGATCTCCCACGCGACATTGCCGTGCGGCTTGCTGTGATCCAGCCCGACAATCAGCGCGCGGTGGCTGTAGTTCCACTGCGCCATCGCCAGCCCTTCCTCGTCGCGCGTGGGTGAGCGGCGGCCTTCGGCACCGATCATCAGCGCGGCATGGAGCGTGCGGCCATCGGCCAGCGTCGCGGAAACGCCAAATTCGTCGCGGTGCCGCTCCACTACCTCGACCGGGGCATGCCACGCGATCAGATCGGTTTCCCGCGCCGCTTCGAACAGAGCGAGCCGCAAGTCACGATTGGCGAACATCCGGCCAAGCGATCCTTCGTGCGGCTCAGGCGTGAAATCGAGCAGGCCCGGTTTCATCTGATCGCTGACCATGATCGATTCGATCGGGCAACCGAACGGCTCCAGCCGGTCGGCCAGACCGATATTGGTGAACAGGTTCCAGCTGGCGGTGGAGATTGCGCTGGCGCGACCGTCGAAATTATCCGCAGTCAGCGAAGCGGGATCGGCGCGGTCGATCACATGGCTGCTCAATCCCTTGCGCGCGGCAGCCAGCGCCAGAGTCATTCCCACCAGGCCGCCGCCCAGGATCAGCAGGTCGCGCTTGTCGTTCATCGCCTACAGCCCTAGAGCCAGCGGCACGATGCACGCAAGGATATTGCCTCGCCTGATGGCGTTTTTCGCGGTGGTTTGCGCCGGTTTGCTGGCGCTGCAGCCGATAACTGCGCGGGCGCAGGGCGCAGATCGCGTGAATCATATCTCCGCCGATCTGGGTGCAGCCCCGATATCAGCGGGGCAGCCGGTGCGTATGGTGCTCCATTTCGTGCCCGATGCCGGGTGGCACGGATACTGGAGCAATCCGGGCGATGCCGGGTACGGGATGCAGCTGAAATGGACGCTGCCCCCCGGATGGACAGCGGGGCAGGCGGAATACCCCGTACCGCAGCAACTGGTTATCGGCGGGCTGATGAACCATGTGTACGAAGGGCCTTATGCGGTCCTCGTCGATCTGATCCCACCGCCCGGCGCGCCAGCGGTGAGTGCCCCGGTGAAGCTGGAGGCGCAATGGCTCGCCTGTACCGACACGATCTGTGTGCCGGAGCAGCAGTCTTTCACCCTCACTGTGCCGGAACAGAGCGCGGCATCGCGCGACTATGCCAAATGGCGGGCGGCAATTCCCGCGCCGCTCGACCGGGCGGGTACGTTTGCCGTTGCGGGTAAGACACTGCGTGTGGCGCTGCCATTGCCTGCGGCGCTCGATCTGCCCGATCCGCATGTGTTCATCGATCAACGCGATCTGGTCGCCTACGCCGGCCCTCAGACGTTCCGCCGACAGGGCGATATGTTGGTGGCCGAAATCCCGCTGGCGGACACGGTGGTCGCACCCGATACGGTCAGCGGGATTCTGTCGCTGGGCGATGGCAACGGTGTGCGTTTCACTACCGCCAAAGGCGCGGTGCCTACTGGTGGCGAGCTGGTGGGCAAAGGCGGTGGGGCGGCGGACACCGGGCCGCTGTGGCTGCTGCTGCTGGCGGCGCTGGCGGGGGGATTGATCCTCAATGTCATGCCGTGCGTATTCCCGATTCTCAGCCTGAAGGCGCTGAGTCTTGTCCGTGCCGGGGAAAGCGACGCGCAGGCGCGCGCCGATGGCCTGGCCTATACCGCAGGTGTGCTGCTGGCGACGCTGGCGCTGGGCGCGCTGCTGCTGGCCTTGCGAGCCGCGGGCGAGAGTGTGGGCTGGGCATTCCAGTTGCAGGAACCGGGCGTCGTCGTCGCGTTGTTGGTGCTGGCCTGTGCGATCACAGCCAATTTCGCAGGGTTTTTCGAATTGCCTTCGCTCTCTTTCTCGCGCGGGGGAGAGCAGGCGGGGGCCTTCGCCACCGGGTTGCTCGCTGCCTTCGTGGCGACACCGTGCACCGGACCATTTATGGCGGCGGCGATGGGGGCGGCGCTGCTGCTGCCAGCGGCAGAGGCTATGCTGCTGTTTGCCGCGCTGGGGTTGGGGCTGGCGCTGCCGTTCCTGTTGCTCGGCTTTATCCCGCCGCTGCGCCGCCTGTTGCCGAGGCCGGGCAAATGGATGGAGACTTTCCGCCGCGTGATGGCGGTGCCGATGGGCCTGACTGCGCTGGCGCTGGCATGGCTGTGCTGGCGGCTGGGTGGCGCATGGTTCGCTGTTGGGTCAATAGCGCTGGCTGTGGTGGTTATCGCGCTGCTGATCGCCGCGCTGCGCCAGCGGCAATCAGGGCAGCGGTATGCATATTTGCTGCTGCTGGCTGTGATCGTGCCGGTAACGGCGGGCGCGCAGTTGTTGCCTCGCTTGTATGACGACGCACCGGCTCATAGCGAGCAAGGCATTATCCCGGCGCAACCGTTCACACAGGCGGCGCTGCAAACCGCCCGTGCACAAGGCAAGCCGGTGTTCGTGTGGTTCACCGCCGACTGGTGCCTGACCTGCAAAGTCAACGAACGCGTGGCGATAGAGCGGGAAAGCACCCGCGACGCTTTTGTGAAAGCGGGTGTCGTGCCGTTGGTGGGCGACTGGACCCGCCGCGATCCGGCAATCACGCAGTTCCTGACAGCGCACGGTGCTGCCGGGGTGCCGCTCTATCTGTGGTATGCACCGGGCAAGGATGCCGAAGTGCTGCCGCAAGTGCTGACACCCGATATGCTGGCTACGTTGGCGGAGTCGGCTCAGCCTTCGGCACAATTGTCTGCGTCGGCTTCTCCGTCTCCAGCTCCAGCTCCAGCACAGGAATAACCGCCGGGTCCGGCTGGGCCAGACGGCGGCACGTCTCGATCAGTTCGGCGGGCTGCGGGCTGGGGTTGATCGCCAGCGTACCCGCGCCGGGGATCGTCAGTTCGAGCTTGCGCGCTCCTGTGAACGCATCCAGCGCGGGCAGGTCCGCGGGATAGCTTCCTTGCCACAGCCAGCCACGCCCGTTGTCTTTCGCGTCGATCGGCAGGCGCTCGACATGGCCATTGCCGATCAGCGCCATGATCGCTTTCGCATTGCGGTCCGCCGCTGCAAAGCGGGTGATTTCCAGCGTCCGTGCGCTGTCTTCTCCCGTGCAGGCCAGCGCGAGCAGAGGGGCATTGCCCGGAATCCCGTAAACAATGCGGTTGGGGGTGCGGCTCACGGCCCAGATCGCCCCGGCGACATCGGGCGACGAAGTCAGCACATGTGTGGGCCCTTGCCCTGAATCCAGATCGAGCCGTTCGACATAACGATCCGTGGCAGGCGGGCGGCAACCGCCCAGCACAGCAGGCAGAGCGATAATGGCGAAGAGGGCGATAAGTCTGCGATCCATTGCCGCGCGCTATGGCACTGTATTGTAAGCTGGTAAATTGCGGGGACGCGCACGTCCCCAGCGTCTTTGACTACCGTGCGCGGATGAATTGGCGGATGTCGGCGGACAGTTTCGCCCGGTCTTCATCGCGCACATACATCATGTGCCCCGCGTCGTAGTAATGGAATTGGATGCGGTCCTGCGGGAATCCGGGGCGGGTGAGCGAATATTCCGCGCCGAAGAACGGGGTGGCGAAATCATACCACCCTTGCCCCACGAACACGCGCAGATCCGAATTTTCGCGCAATGCCTTGCCGATATAGGGCGCGACATTGAAATAGGTGCTCGTGCGCCCTTCCTTCTGGAAATCCCACGGCTGGACACTGCCGATCGTCACATATTGGCGATCTGTCTTGTAGCCGAGCGTGTCGCGCATGAAGTGGTTCACGGCTGCGGTATATCCGCCATCGATCCCGTAAAAGCTGGGGTCGTTGTCCGGGTATTCGCCCGCGTTATCCAGATCCTTGCCGGTATAGCGGCTATCCAGTCGCCCCACTGTCAGCCCCCGGTCGCGCAGCAGTTCTTTGTAGAACCGTCCCGGGCTGACGCGAAGGTCGGCCTGATCGAGATATGTCTCGCTCAGGCCAGTGAACCGCGCCAGTTGCGCGCGCACGGCGGCGCGTTCCTGTGTGCTGGCATTCTGCCCTTTCAGCAGAAACGCGGCGTATGGGCCGATGGCGAACTGGCGCGCTTCCTCCGCGAATTGCGCGGGCGATGCGGCGGTGGCTTTTCCATGAAACAGCGCAGTTGTCGCCATCGTCGGCAGATTGGTGATGTAACCCAGTTCGTTACCATCGTCGGTATCGCCCGCCGCGAAATCGAGGATCGTCGAAATCAGGATAATGCCGTCCACCGCGACATCGTTGTATCCGCCCTCCAGCTCGTTGATGACAGTGGCCGACCGGGTGGTGCCGTAGCTTTCGCCGCCAATGAACTTGGGGCTGTTCCAGCGGCCGTTTTCCGACAGCCACTGGCGGATCGTTTTGGCGACCGATCTGGCGTCCTGCGTGATGCCCCAGTAATCCTTGGTATCGGCATCGCCGATTACATGGCTGAATCCCGTGCCGACCGGATCGATGAATACGAGATCGGTGACATCGAGCAGCGAATCCGGGTTGTCGAGAATGGGGTAAGGCGGCCCGCCATCGTCCTTCGCATCGGAGGGGATCGCGACCCGCTTCGGCCCGAAGGCGCCCATCTGCAGCCATACCGAGCCTGAACCCGGTCCGCCGTTCCAAAGGAAAGTGACAGGCCGATTGGGGTCGCGCGGCTCGGCAACATAGGATGTGGTGACGATTGTCGCCTTGGGCGTGCCCTTGTCGTCTTTCAGCACTTCTTCTTTCACCGTCGCGGTGTAGCTGACCGATTTACCGCCAAACGTGCCGCGCATCTGCTTGCTGACGCTGTTGGCGGTGTACTCATTCGCCGCGGAGGCTGCGGGCTTGGCCTCGTCGCCATCCCTGGCCGTTGCGAGAGGTGCAGCGAAGACAAGAGCGATAGGCGCTGCAAAGCAGGCGGCGACGAAGCGTTTCATGGCGATGATCCCTGTTTTCCCTGTCCGAACGAGCCGGTTGCGGCGGAAACTACCGGAATGTCAGAGCAGGGCAAGGGTGTTGGATGCGGGAACGGGGGCGATCGGGTGCGGGCGGGGTGCTGCCCTGTGTTTAGGTAACTACCCCTCTGCCCGCCCGAACATCACTTCCCCCATTTCCGCTGGGTCTTGCCGTAACGCATCTTGCGGGTGCCCGGTTTGCCTTCGCTCGAACGGCCGACAACGGGCGCTTTGCGCTCGTTGTCCGACAGGCCGAGCTCGTCGTTCTCCAGCCGCCGGATTTCGTCGCGCAGACGGCCGGCCTCCTCGAATTCGAGGTCGGCGGCGGCGGCCCGCATACGTTTTTCCAGATCTTCGATATAGGCGCGCAGGTTGTGGCCGACGAGATTGTTGCGCTCATCGTCGCCAGTGTCGACGGTGACGCCATCCTTGCTGGCTGTATGTGCTACGATATCAGCGATCTGGCGCTTGATCGTTTGCGGCGTAATGCCGTGCTCTGTATTGTATTCGCGCTGTTTCTCCCGCCGCCGATCGGTCTCGGCCATCGCGCGTTCCATGCTTCCGGTAATCCGGTCGGCGTATAGGATCACGCGTCCATCGACATTGCGCGCAGCACGGCCAATGGTCTGAATCAGGCTGGTTTCGCTCCGCAGGAACCCTTCCTTGTCGGCATCTAGAATGCAAACCAGCCCGCACTCAGGGATATCCAGCCCTTCGCGCAGCAGGTTAATGCCGACCAGCACATCGTAGACCCCCAGACGCAAGTCGCGGATCAGTTCGATACGTTCCAGCGTTTCGACATCGCTGTGCATGTAGCGGACTCTCAGACCGGCCTCGTGCATGAATTCGGTCAGGTCTTCGGCCATCCGCTTGGTCAGCGTGGTTACCAGTGTGCGGTAGCCTGCCTCCGCCGTTTTGCGGCATTCCTCTATGCAATCCTGCACCTGATCTTCCACCGGGCGGATATCGACCGGTGGATCGATCAGGCCGGTAGGGCGGATCACCTGTTCCGCGAACACCCCGCCGGTCTGCTCCATCTCCCACCCGCCGGGCGTAGCAGAAACCGCGACCGTCTGCGGACGCATCGCGTCCCATTCATTGAACCGCAGCGGGCGGTTGTCGATGCAGCTTGGCAAGCGGAAACCGTATTCGGCCAGCGTCAGTTTGCGCCGGTGGTCCCCGCGGGCCATCGCGCCGATCTGCGGCACGGTCTGGTGACTCTCATCCACGAACAGCAGAGCATTGTCCGGCAGATATTCGAACAACGTGGGGGGCGGTTCGCCCGGCAGGCGGCCAGTGAGGAACCGGCTGTAGTTCTCGATTCCGGCGCAAGAGCCGGTGGCGGCGATCATTTCGAGGTCGAAATTGGTCCGCTGTTCCAGCCGTTGGGCTTCCAGCAGTCGGCCTTCGGCAGTCAGTTCTTTCAGCCGTTCCTGTAATTCGAATTTGATCGCTTCGCTGGCCTGCTTCATAGTCGGGCCGGGCGTGACATAGTGGCTGTTGGCATAGACCCGCACACTGGGCAGGCTGGCGCCTTTGGTGCCGGTCAGCGGATCGAATTCAGCGATATCCTCGATCTCGTCCCCGAAGAAGCTGACGCGCCAGGCCATGTCTTCATAGTGGCTGGGGAAAATCTCCAGATTATCGCCCCGCACACGAAACGTGCCGCGCTGAAACGCCGCATCGTTCCGCTTGTATTGCAGCGCCACCAGCTTGCGGATCAATTCGCGCTGATCGACGGTTTCGCCCTGCTTGATATCGAAGATCATTGCCGAATAGGTTTCGACCGAACCGATGCCATAGAGGCACGAAACCGATGCCACGATCACCACGTCGTCGCGTTCCAGCAGTGCGCGGGTGGCGCTGTGGCGCATCCGGTCGATGGCTTCGTTTACGCTGCTTTCTTTCTCGATATAGGTATCCGACCGGGGGACATAGGCCTCCGGCTGATAATAGTCGTAGTAGGATACGAAATATTCGACCGCGTTGTTGGGGAAGAAGCTCTTGAATTCGCCATAAAGCTGCGCGGCGAGGATTTTGTTCGGCGCAAGGATCAGCGCGGGGCGCTGCAATTCCTCGATTACTTTGGCCATCGTGAAGGTCTTGCCCGACCCGGTCACGCCAAGCAGAACCTGTGTCTGCTCCCCATCTTTGGCGGAGCCGACCAGTTCGGCAATCGCAGTCGGCTGATCGCCTGCCGGTTCATAATCGCTGACCAGTTCGAAAGGCTTGCCCGGCATCGATTTTTCGGGCCGCGCGGGCTTATGCGGTTTGAAGCTTTCGGAAGTGTCGGGCTCTTCCAGTCCCCTGCGGATCACGAGTTCGGCCATGGTGCCGGATATGGGCGCTATGGTCGCAGGGGGCAAGCGCGGGTACAGCCGATCTGCCGGACTATCGCAGGGCAAGGTCCGGTTCAGGCAGGGTGTGTTTAGTAGAGGCTTATTCGTTGCGGTTCGATGGCGTGCGGCCCTCCCGGCGTGCCGATCGGTGGATCGACAGTCCGCAGCATTTTTCACATTGGAGCGGAGGGCACAACGGGGAGACCGAACCATGAAACGACCCATCCTGATCGCCTTCGCCGGGCTGGCGGCATTTGCGCTGTCCGGCTGCGCCACGGGATATGGTGGCGGCATCGGTTATGGGTATGGGAGCGGCTATGGTTCCGACTATGGCTATAGCTACCCATCGCGGTATTACAGCGGATATTACGACGGGTACTATGGCCCGATTTACGATGGGTACTGGGGCACTGACGGATATTTCTATTTCCGGTCTCATGCGCGCCATTCGCATTACCGCCGCGCCGACCGCACACATTTCAGTCGCCACCGTCGCAATGGGCACAAATGGCGCGAATGGCGCGGCCAGTTGCGCGCGCGCGATGGATACCGGATGCCGAATTACGCCCGCCCGCATCGGAGCACCGATGGCAAGAGTCATTATCGTCGGCCAAGCCCGCGTTTCGATCCCACGCACCGGCCGCGCAATCAGGGCGACTATAACCGTGGATCGCATCGCCGCGATGGCGACGCCAACCGTGGAAGACATCGGCGCGGTGACGAAGCGCGGCGTGGCCCGCCCCGGCAAACCAATGATGCACGGCGAGGCGCTTCTCGGCGTGACGATGCAAGGCGCGGTCCGCCGCGCCAGCGTAGCGAGGCCAGTCGCCCGCAACGCCAGCGGATCGACCGTAGCGATAACCGACCATCCCATCGCCGCAATGCTCGTCCTCGGCGCGAGCCGAATAAGGATTGATCGCCCAAGGCGCTGAAGGGCGGAGGATAAACTCGGCAGGATTGGGTTGCACCCGACGAACGTATCGCTAGCCTGCGGGGCATTCCCTCGCAGGAGAATCGTTCGATGCGTGCAATCTATCTTGCCATTCCGCTGTCCGCCGCTTTTGCCCTTGCGGCATGCGGCGGAAATTCCGATGAGTCGTCCGCGCCCAAAACCACCGACGAAGTGATCGCCGAGGCGGGCAAACTGGTGAAGCCGCAGCCCGGTAAATACACCACGCAGGCGAAAATGATCGACTTTTCCGTCCCCGGCTTGCCCAAGGAGCAGGCTGATCGGATGAAGGCGATGATGGGCGATGTTGCTGGCAAGAACAGCAGTTATTGTCTGACGAAAGAAGAAGCCGAAAAAGGGTTCGAGGAATCGGTCCGCAAGCTGGGCGAAGGCGAAGGCGGGCAGAAGTGTACTTTCGACAAATTCGAAGCGGACGGCGGTAAGCTGGACGCTGTGCTGTCGTGCACCGGAAAGGGCGGCGCGAAAGGCACGATGAAAATGAAGGGCACCGTCACGCCCACCAGCAATACCATGCATATGGACATGACGCAGGAAGCGGCGGCAATTCCCGGCGGATCGATGCATATGGAAATGGAAATGACGTCGACCCGAACCGGCGATTGTTCATGACAGTTTCATGAAACGAAGCGCCATTTGTTGCGTTATTGTGGCAACGCAATTTAGGAATGGCGCATGGTTCAGCTCGCAGCCCGGTTTGGAAACGTACGGTTCGCCGACAGGCGGCAGGAAATCGTGCGCCGTATCGGCATCGCCGCTGAACCGCGGCCAGAGGATGTCGCAGCCCCGTCTCTGAGGCGGATGCTGGGCGAGCTCGATGTGCTGGCAGAGCCGGTACGGCGCCGCTTTCGCACAACCGATATCGCGCCTGCAACAACGCCGCGCACGGTCATGCTGTTGCCCGGATTCGCGACCCATCCGTTTCGTATGCGCTATCTCGCGCAGCAGATCGAGCGGGCGGGGCACACGGTCAAGCGGTGGGGGCTGGGATACAACCTCGGCCCGAGCGAGGAAAATCTGCAACAGCTTGAAGGTCGGCTAGAGGATCTGGCGGCGCGCAGTGGCGGGCCGGTCTATCTCGTCGGGTGGAGTCTGGGCGGTCTGTTCGCGCGCGAACTGGCCAAGCGACGCCCGCATGAAGTGGCGAAAGTGGTGACGATGGGGTCGCCATTTTCCTACAATCCGCGGGCTAATAATGCCTGGCGAGCCTATCATCTCGTCACCGGACATCGGGTGGAAGAACCGCCGATCGAAGCCGATCTGGCGGCGAAACCGCCGGTCGAAACCGTGGCTTTGTGGAGCCCGCGCGATGGCATCGTGCACCCCCGCGCGGCACGCGGATTGCCGGGCGAACGCGACAGGGCGGTCGCGCTGCGATGCACCCATCTGGGTTTTGCCTATGCCCCAGAAGTAGTTAGCGCGATCTTGCGGGAACTCGACGCGGGTTGAGTGGGTTGTTTATTGTGCAAATGCACAAAATGGTTATCGTCAGTGTAAATTAACCCCGATTCTCCCGAAAGGAGATGAATGACCGGCACTGCCGAGACTTTCGATGAGATGTTCGATCCGACCGGAGAAGTGCGGTCGGGCTACGCCGATTACTGCGTCTGGTATGACGAGCAGGAAGTCGACCTGCTCCGTCGCAAGCATAAAGAGGCAGAGGCTTCGTTCCGGCGCACCGGTATTACTTTCAACGTTTATGGCGAACACGATGCCGAAGAGCGGTTGATCCCGTTCGATATGGTGCCGCGGATTATCACGGCCAGAGAATGGCGGCGGCTGACGCGCGGGATCGAGCAACGGGTGAGCGCTCTTAACGCCTTCATCCACGACCTCTATCACAGGCAGGAAATCATCCGGTCTGGCCGGGTGCCGCAGCGGCTGTTCGCGGGCAATGAAGCGTGGCTGGCCAATATGGTCGGTTTTACGCCGCCGGGTGGGGTTTACACACATATCGTTGGGATCGACCTGGTGCGTACCGGGCCTGACGATTTCTTCGTTCTGGAAGATAACGCGCGCACGCCCAGCGGTGTGTCATACATGCTCGAAAATCGCGAAACGATGATGGCGATGTTCCCGGAACTGTTCACCCGCGTTCCGGTGGCCACGGTTTCTGACTATCCCCGTCGTCTGGCCCGTAGTCTGGCGGCCTGCGCGCCGAAGATGACCACGGGCAAGCCGACACTCGCTGTGCTTACCCCCGGCATTTATAATAGCGCCTATTACGAACACGCCTTTCTGGCAGATCAGATGGGGGCAGAGCTGGTCGAGGGCTGCGACCTGCGGGTCGTGAATGGCCGTGTCGCAATGCGGACGACGATGGGTTACGAACCGATCGACGTTCTCTATCGCCGGGTGGACGACGAATTCCTCGATCCGTTGACTTTCAATCCCGATAGTGTGCTCGGTGTGCCGGGGATTATGGACGTCTATCGTTCGGGCGGGATCACTATCGCCAACGCGCCAGGGACAGGGATTGCCGACGACAAGGCGATCTATTCCTTCATGCCGGAAATCGTCGAATTCTATACCGGCGAAAAGCCTTTGCTGCCCAATGTCGAAACCCATCGCTGCGCCGACCCGGAAAGCCTGAAATACGTGCTCGATAATCTGGAAGAGCTGGTGGTGAAGGAAGTCCACGGTTCGGGCGGCTATGGAATGCTGATCGGGCCGACTGCCAGCAAGAAGGAAATCCGCCACTTTCGCCACAAGCTGGAGGCGAAGCCGGAAAACTACATCGCGCAGCCCACGCTGGCGCTTTCGACTTGCCCGATTTTCACCAACAAAGGGCTGTCTCCGCGCCATCTGGACTTGCGCCCATTCGTGCTGGTTTCGCCCGACAATGTGGAAATCGTGCCTGGCGGGCTGACCCGGGTGGCGCTCAAGAAGGGATCGCTGGTGGTCAATTCGTCGCAAGGCGGAGGCACCAAGGATACCTGGGTGCTGAAGGACTGATCGTGATGGACCGGCATATGCTTGGGCGCACGGCCAACGGGCTGTTCTGGATGTTTCGCTACCTCGAACGGGTCGAAAATACCGCGCGCCTGATCGATGCGGCGCAGCGCATGGCGCTGACCCGCGATATCGTATCGGCGGCGGAGGAATGGCGCTCGGTCATCGAAACGCTGGGGCAGCGTGTCGCTTACGAAAGCAAACACGGCACTTATACCGGGGTGCAGGCCTGGAATTTTCTGCTGCGGGACAGGGATAATCCGGCCAACCTTCATGCACTGATGCGGTCGGTGCGAACCAATGCGCGTGCAGTGCGGACGGCGATCAGCAGCGAGCTGTGGACTGCCATCAATGAAAGCTGGATGGAAATCGACGATGCGCTGTCCCGCCCTATAGCGCAGAGCAATCTGGGCGATGTTATCAAGCTGATAAAGCGTGCCGGAACACTGGCGCACGGTGCCGTCGCCAATTCGATGTTGCGCGACGCCGGGTTCAACTTCGCCCGTGCGGGCACATTCGTGGAACGTGCCGATTCTACCGCCCGTGTGCTGGATATGAAATACTATCTGCTGCTGCCATCGGTCAGCTACGTCGGATCGAGCCTCGATGCAGGGCAGTGGGATCAGTTGCTGCGCTCGGTGTCGGGCGACCGGGCATTCCGCTGGCTCAATGCGGGCAAGGCGGATGCGCGCGGGATCGTGGAGTTCCTCATCCTCGACGAACGCTTTCCCCGCAGTCTTGCGTACAGTTATTCTCTGCTGCGGCAGAATCTCACGACCCTCTCGCGCCTGCACGGCACCGAAGGACGGGCGAGCGAGTTGATCCGCGATTCAGCGACCGCGCTGGCGGATCTGACGATCGATGCGGTGTTCGATGAAGGGCTGCACCAGTTTCTCACCGGCTTCCAGCGCCGCAATGCCGAAATCGGCAATGCGATTGCGGAAGACTATCGCTTTCTCGCTTAGGACGAATTCGCCATGCGCCTCGCGATCCGCCATTCGACAACCTATCATTTCGATGAACCGGTGGTGCATGCGCTCCAGCGGTTGCGGCTGACCCCGAAGGAGACGCAGGGGCAGGAAATACTCGACTGGCAGATGGAATACGATCACGCCGCGCTCGAACTGGAATACGAAGATCAGCACCACAATCATGTGACGCTGGTATCGGTTGAGCCGGGCACCACCGAAGTCACGATTACCTGCCGGGGCACTGTCGATACGCATGATAATGCTGGCGTAATCGGGCGCCATGCGGGGCATTTGCCGCTGTGGAGTTTCCTGACGCAAACCAGACTGACTCGCCCCGGCCCCCGGCTGCGGGCACTGTTTCGTGGTGTCGAGGAAGATCCGAACGACCGGCTGACCTACCTACATGCTTTGTCGAGGGCGATACACGATCTCGTCAGGTACGAGACGGGCAAAACGGGTGTGCAGACAACCGCCGAAGAGGCGGTCGAGGCGGGGCATGGTGTGTGTCAGGATCACGCCCATATTTTCATCAGCGCGGCACGTGCGGCGGGTATTCCCGCGCGATATGTCAGCGGATACCTGATGATGAATGATCGGATCGATCAGGAAGCGACCCACGCCTGGGCGGAAGCGCACATCGAAGGGCTGGGCTGGGTCGGGTTCGATATATCCAACGGTATCAGCCCCGATCCGCGTTATGTCCGGGTCGCGACCGGGTGCGATTATATCGATGCCGCGCCGATCACCGGGATCAGTTTCGGCTCCACGGCTGAGTATTTGCACGTTGACGTTGCCGTGGAACAGCAGCAGGTGGAGCAGTAAGGGATCGCCCGCTCCGCTGGAGATGTGAATGACGTATTGCGTGGGAATGGTGCTCGATAAAGGTCTGGTGTTGATGAGTGACACCCGCACCAATTCGGGTGTCGACAATATCTCGGTGTTCCGCAAAATGGCGCACTGGCAAGTGCCGGGCGAACGCATAATCGCTGTGATGACCGCCGGAAATCTGGCCACCACGCAATCGGTTATCAGTCAACTGGAGGAACGGACCAAGGCGCCGAACGAACGGCGCAATTCGGTGTACGATGCGCCGACGATGTTTCAGGTCGCTACCGAAGTCGGGCAACTGTTACGCGAAACGATTCAGGAGCGGCAGGATGTCAACGGCCAGCAGGGGCAGGGGCGCTTTACCGCGACGATGATCGTCGCGGGCCAGATCAAGGGGATGGAGCCGCGCCTGTTCCTGATCTACCCCGAAGGCAACTTCATCGAAGCGAGCTGGGACACTCCGTTTTTCCAGATCGGTGAAACCAAATACGGGCGTCCGATCCTGATCCGAGCCTACGATCGCACGATGAGTTTCGAAGACGCTGTGAAGCTGCTGATGGTTAGTTTCGATTCGACTCTGAAAGCCAATCTCTCGGTCGGCCTGCCACTCGACATGATGGTGATCGAACGCGATCAGTTCGAACCTTCGCAATCGCGCCGCATCACTCATGAAGATGAGTATTTCCAGACAATCTCCGCCGGATGGGGCGATGCCTTACGTAATGCGTTCGATGCTTTGCCAAAGTACCGCTTTCCCGAAGACGATTAGATAAGGAACCGTTCGGGATAAACGTGTCGGTTTCTGAATTAATAACCAAGGGGTTTCATATCCACCTTGGATGATGTCTTGCGCTAATACGCGCATTGGTTCTCTCTATTAACCTCCATTTTGGAGGTACTTTCGTTACTGACTAACCATTTTCGGCGGCATACCGCAAATATGAATGAACGACATCTGATCCATTTTATCGACCGGGCAGGCAATCGCGATAGTCAGCTGGTTCGGGTGGCTGTGGCAGCGGGTTGCTGGCCGCTGGTATACCGTTCTGTCGAAGAATTGTGCTCTGCCCGCCCGTCTGATGGAATAGTCATTGCATCGGATGACCCGCCGCGATGTGGGGTGATTCATGTGTTCGAAATGATGACGGCGGCCCGGATATGGTTGCCACTGATTGCTGTCAGTGAAAAGCCGATTCCTGCCCGTGTGGTCAGCGCGATCAAGGCCGGGGTTTTTGATTATTTAAAGCTGCCATTACAGGAAGAATGGCTGCGTGGTGCCATTCGCCGCATTCGAACCGAGGCAGAGGCGCATGTCCGCTCGTTGCGACGAATGATCGAGGCGCGGTCCCGCATCGGGAAACTGTCGCTACGCGAAAGGCAGGTGCTCGACCGGCTGGCTTGTGGCGGCAGTAACAAGGTGATCGCGCGTGATTTGAACATCAGCCCGCGAACGGTAGAAATCTATCGCGCAAACATGATGGCCAAACTGCATGCAGCCCACAGTGCCGAGGCGGTGCGAATGCGGGTAGAGGCACAGTTGGATGATCGCCCGCCCGAACTAGCCTGATGCCATTGATGTGATTTCAGCGGCAAAACCCGCCGCCGCCCAGCTCCACATGGAAATGGTTGGCGTGGGCGGCGTTATAATCCGGGCCAAGGACTGTGCCGAAACGCTTGCAAGCACTTTTGAAGGCCACTCGCAGAAATGCCCGCTCGCGGGGGGTGCCGTTCCATCCATCGAGCAATGTGATCCGCTGTCCATCGGCCAAAACGAATGCCGCGATGTCGATGGCCTGTGCCTGAGCGTGCGCGGATCGTTTCCTGCTCCCGGCGATGTTGCGGCAGGAATAGCTGCCATACGTTTCGATCCGGGCCAGCGGGCTGCCGAATTCCTGCCGCGCGGCACGATCCACGCCGTAACGGGCCCAGCGGGCGAACGCTTCCGCGAGCGGGCAGGATACTTTGCGAAGATTGGACACGCTGAAGCGCGATTCGTCACCCTGCAGCGAGGTGAGATTGATCGTTCCGAGCGTCGAGCACCCGCCGCCATAATATGCGTCAGGCACTGGATCGAATTGCGACCCTTGTGCGCCAAGCCGAGCAAGGCACTGGCGGGTGTCTGCGTTTGGAGACACCACAGTGCCGGAACGAACCGGCGGCGGCTTCTGGCTCTGACTGCGCCCGTCGGGCACCAACCGGCCGCAGCCGGTAAGGCCGATTACAATGACTGCAACGAGAGCCGGCAAGCGCATGGTATGATCGCTGGCAGGTTCATCTTGAACCGGGACTGAAGCGGTTACTGTATGGCTGCATTCGTGTGCGGACTTTCATTTGCGGGCTTGCGGGTCGCGTTACTCACCAGCCAGATAGCCAGCCACGACAACACAAAGCCCGGAATGATTTCATAGACGCCGTCGCCGCCCATAAACTGCGCGTCCCAACCCAGAGCAATCCAGAGAACCACCACCAGGGCACCGGTTGTCAGTCCCGCGACCGCCCCTTTCCCCGTCATGCCCTTCCAGGTGAGTGACAGGATGATAAGGGGGCCAAAGGCTGCACCGAATCCTGCCCAGGCGTGGGCGACGAGCCCCAGAACTTCGCTGTCGGGATTGCCGGCTATCATGATCGCTGCAACTGCGACCAGCGCCACGCACACTCGGCCGACATTGACCGATTCATGCTCGCTGGCGTTCTTTCGCAGGAACAGGCGATAAAAATCCTCTACCAGCGAGCTGGACGATACCAGCAACTGCGAACTGATCGTGCTCATGATCGCAGCAAGCAGTGCAGCGTAGAGGAACCCTGTTACCAGCGGATGGAACAGCAGGTTGGCCAGAACCACGAAAATCGTTTCGGGGTCGTCCAGAACCAATCCGTTGCGCGCAATATAGGCGCGCCCTGCGATGCCGACGCCCAGAGCACCGATCAGGCAGACGAACATCCAGCTCATGCCATACGTGCGCGCTGTGGCAACCTCGCGAACCGAACGCACCGCCATGAACCGCACGATGATATGGGGCTGGCCGAAGTAACCCAGCCCCCACGTTACCGCGGAAAGCCAGCCAATCATCGTCAAGCCGTGCGTCAGGCTGAGGAACCCTTCCTGCGGGATGGCGGCAATACTCGCGCCATTGGCACCTCCCGGCCCGAATATGACGACCAGCGGCATAACGACCAGCGCCAGCAGCATGATGATCCCCTGAACGAAGTCTGTCAGGCTGACAGCGAGGAAACCACCGATCATGGTATAGACCAGCACGACACCGGCAGTGATCCACAGGCCTGCGGTGTAGTCGCTGACTCCGCCAATATGGATCGCGCCGCCGAATGCGGTTTCGAACAGTTTGCCACCGCCCACCAGCCCGGCGGCGGTATATACGGTGAAGAACAATACAACGATGATCGCGCTCGTTACGCGCAGCGCAATCGCTTTGTCGGGAAACCGATTGGCGAGGAATTCGGGAATAGTCAGCGCGTTGCCCAGTTCCTCCGTCTGTTGTCTGAGGCGGGGGGCGACAACAATCCAGTTAATGAACGCGCCGACGAACAGCCCGATACCGATCCACGCCGAAACAAGGCCCGATGCATACAGCGCACCTGGCAGGCCGAGCAGAAGCCAGCCCGACATATCGCTGGCCCCGGCAGAGAGTGCTGCGACCGCAGGGTGAAGGTTGCGCCCGGCGAGCAGATATCCTTCCGAACTGTCGGTCGACTTGCGCCAAGCATACAATCCGATGCCCAGCATCAGAAGGAAATAAAGGGTGAGCGAGATGATTATTCCTGTCTGCATGGCGCAGGCAGGTAACAAACGAAACCGCCGCTGGCCACCCAGGGCCGAAATGAATAAAGCCTTACCAGCCTAACGTGGCGGTTAATTCCTGCGTCGGACCGTTCAAATCCAGCTTTCGATCTCGCACCCAATTGTCGTCGAAATAAGTATCGGCATAGCGTTCGCCGTCGTCGCATAAGATTGTGACAATACTACCGGTTTCACCTGCCTGTACCATCTGGCTTGCAAGGGTTGCGACTGCCCACAGATTGGTGCCGGTCGATCCACCGACCTTGCGGCCCAATTGTGCTGACAGCAATCGTGCGGCAGCCACACTTTGTGCATCTTCAACCGGCATCATGGCATCGACCACTGCTGGCAGGAAGCTTGGCTCCACCCGCGGACGACCGATTCCCTCTATGCAGGAACAGCACGAATCGAGCGTAGTCACCGACCGGTCTGCCCAATGCCGATGGAACACCGAACCGGCAGGGTCTGCCACCATCAGCCGGGTCGCATGGCGGCGATAACGGATAAAGCGCCCTATCGTAGCAGACGTGCCGCCAGTCCCGGCGCCGCATACGATCCACGACGGGATCGGATGGGGTTCGAGGGCCATTTGTTCGAAGATCGTTTCGCCGATATTATTGTTGCCGCGCCAGTCGGTGGCCCGTTCGGCATATGTGAACTGATCGAGATAGACCCCGTCGCTTTCATCGGCGAGCTGTTGTGCCACAGCATAAACAGTACCGGGATCGTCCACGAAGTGCGCTTTCCCTCCGTAAAATTCGATGGCGGCGATTTTGGCATGGGCGGTGCTGCGCGGGACCACCGCAATAAACGGCAGGCCCAGCATGCGCGCAAAATACGCTTCCGACACTGCTGTCGAACCACTCGATGCTTCGACGATAGGTGTGGCTGGCCCGATCCGCCCGTCGCACAAGGCATATAAGAACAGCGATCTGGCAAGCCGGTGTTTGAGGCTGCCTGTCGGGTGGCTTGCTTCATCTTTCAGATAGAGATGGATACCGGGCAGAGCGGGCAACGACACCGGAACCAGATGCGTGTCGGCAGAGCGATTATAGTCCGCTTCGATAATGCGGATCGCTTCGTTGGTCCACGCGCGGTTTGCTATGTTGGTGGTTCTCTGGTCTGCGACATCGGTCATGCGAAGTGCAGTGATCCTTCGCTTGGGTACGGTCAAGCGAGCAAATTTGGGTTTCAGGGATTTCATCGCCATTTCAGTTGTCTGCAGTTTCGTTTTCACAGACGTTTCATATTGTCATTTTTCCGTCCTCAAACTGTCGTGAACCGGTAATCGGTCATCCATAGGGGCCTCCCCCGAACAGGGAGGTTCTTGTATGTTCGTGAAATTTCGTCAGCCCTTGGGGCTGAGCGTCAGCGCGCTTGCGCTGTGTGTTGCCACTCCTGCGCTCGCTGGTGAGCTGCAAGGGTTTGTTGTCGACTCGAGCGAAACCGTTGCACTGCAAGCGGCGCAGGTCAGCATCGTCGAACTGAACCGCACCACTACGGCGCAATCCGACGGCAGCTATATCTTCGGCGATGTGCCTGCCGGCACTTATACCGTTACCGCCAGCTATGTTGGCGCTGCGCCGGTTTCGCAAACCGTGACTGTTCCCGCTGAAGGTCGCGTGGAAGCCAATTTCACGATTGGCGGGGAAAGCGACAAGATCATTGTGATTGGCCAATATGCCAATCAGGCCAGCGCCCTGTCGCGCCAGCGTGCCGCTGACGGTGTTGTCAGTGTTTTGACCCGTGACGCCATTGGCCAATTCCCTGATCAGAACGCTGCAGAATCGCTGCGCCGTCTGCCGGGGATCAACATCCTCGACGATCAGGGCGAAGGGCGCTTTGTTTCGGTGCGTGGGCTTGATCCCAATCTCAACGCAACCTCGCTCAACGGGGTGCGTCTGCCTTCGCCGGAAAGCGATGTGCGGCAGGTCGCGCTCGATGTAATTTCAAGCGACATTATCGAATCGATCACGGTCAAGAAATCGCTGACTCCGGATATGGATGCCGATACCATCGGCGCATCGATCGAAATCAACACCACCAGCGCTTTCGACCGCAAGAAGAACTACTACGCCGTTCGGGCCGAAGGCAGCTACAACGATTATTCGGGCGAACTGACGCCTAAAGGCAGCGTCGATTTCTCGACCCGTCTGGGCGACAATTTCGGTGTTGCGGGCGGTATCAGCTATTACAAGCGCGAATTCGAAACCGATAATGTCGAATCCGATCCGTGGGAAACCGCGCCCGATGGCACTGCTTATTCGCCGGTGCTTGAACTGCGCGATTACGATGTGGAGCGCACCCGCATTAGCGGCAGCCTGTCGTTCGACTGGCGCGCTTCGGACACCACCACCGCTTATGTGCGCGGTAGCTGGTCGCAGTTCGACGATCACGAATACCGCCGCCGCACGACCTTCGATTTTGGCGAATTCGAAGACGATGGCCCGTCCGCGGTCAGTGGCGATACCGTCACCTTCGATGGTGCAGACAACGACATTACCGTCGAACGCGACATGAAAGATCGCTTCGAGCGCCAGCGTATCCAGTCGGTTGTGGTTGGTAGCGATACCGACACCGGCGAATGGAAGCTCAATTGGTCGGCCAGCTATGCCCGTTCGACCGAACGTGAAGACTGGTCGCTCGATCCAGTGCGCTTCGCTGCTGACTTCGACGATGGCGTGGCGATTGCTGTCGATAATTCCGGGCGTTACTATCCGATTTACTCGGTCACCAGCGGCGCGGAAGACGTCAACGATCCCACCAGATACACGCTCAACCGGGTGGAACTGACCACCTTGTCGGACAGCGTGGACGAAGAATGGGCATTCAAGGGCGATGTGGCGCGCACCTTTGCCGGAGCTGCCGGTGACTTCACCGTGCAGGCCGGTGGTAAGGCGCGCCTGCGCGACAAGAGCTACAACTTTGAAATGCTGCGCTACAAAAAGTCGAAGGACTACACGCTGGCCGATGCATTGGGCGACCAGACCTATCGCCTGATCGATATGGGGCCGGTTGCATCGAAAGAAGGCACCGCAGACTGGTTTCGCGCTAACGAAGGCGATCTGAAGATCGACGCTTACAAATCGGCGCTGGATTCGGCGGTGGACGATTACAGTGTCAAAGAAGACATCTATGCCGGATACGCCTTGGGCCGGTGGGATAGCGATACGCTGCGACTGATCGGTGGTGTCCGTATGGAGCACACCAAGAATACGTTGAACGGGCAGACCGTAATCGACGATGAAGATAACTACGATCTGCCACCGGTAACGCCTGTGACGTTCAAGCGCAGCTATACCGACTGGCTGCCGAGCCTGACGATGCGCTTCAACACCGACCCCAACCTGATCGCCCGCGCGGCGGTGTACAAGAGCCTGGTGCGGCCCAAGCTGTCGGCGCTCGCCCCCCGCTTCAATGTCAACGAAGACAACGAAGCCGAAGTCGGTAATCCCGATCTCCTGCCATATCGCGCATGGAACGGCGATTTCGGCCTCGACTATTATTTCGGGGAGAATGCAGGGCTGTCGTTCTCCGCATTCTACAAATCGATCAGCAATTATATCGTTGAGACGCGGTACGACGATTACGCGGTCAATGGTGTGACCTACAAAGAGGTTTCCACCTACCGTAACGGCGGCAATGCTGAAGTGGCCGGATTTGAAGCCAGCTACAGCCAAGCCTACACCATGCTGCCCGCGCCGCTGGATGGGCTGCTGACTCAGCTCAACTACACTTACACTTATTCGCGCGGGAAACTCGACGATGGGCGGGCGATTCAGTTGCCGTCCAACTCGCGCCATACGTTCAACGCGGTGCTTGGGTTCGACAAGGGGCCGATCGATCTGCGCGTTGCCGGCACCTATCGCAGCAAGTATCTCGACGAAGTGGGAAGCGAGGCATCGAAAGATCGCTGGGTGGACAACCATTTCCAGGTCGATATTTCACTGAAGTACAAGGTGACCGACAATATCCGCCTGTTTGCTGATTGGGTGAACGTGAACAACGCCAAGTACTTCGCTTACCAGAACCTCGAAAGTCGTCAGCGCCTGCTGCAGTACGAGGAATATGGCCCGACAGTGAAGTTCGGTGCACGGGTGACGTTCTGATGCACTCACTGTTTCGTTACACAGCGCTTGCGTCGGTCGCTATGGCCGCCGCTTGCGCCACAGTGCCAGTCACTGGCGATCCGGCGGTGACGGTTGTCGCTGCAGGTGAAACCGCCCCTGTTGAAACAGCAGCCGGAACCGATGCTGCGGATGATCCCGCGATCTGGCGCAATCCGGAAAATCCGGCTGATAGCCTGATTGTCGGCACTGACAAGAAAGCCGGTTTGCACCTTTACGACATGAACGGGAAGGGCGTCGATTTCGATCCGGGCGGCAAGCTCAACAACGTCGATCTCGTTTCGTCCGATCTTCATGGTGTGATCGTTGCCGCCAGCGATCGCAACGATCCGCTCAATGCGCGGATGCGGGTCTATCGGCTCAACACCGCTGCGCGTAAGCTGGAGTTGCTGGGCGAAGCCGATGCAGGGAAGGGAGAAGCCTATGGCTTCTGCATGGCCATGCGCGGCGATGATATTCTTGCCTATTCGGCTTTGAAGGACGGGACCGTTCGCGAATTTCGGCTGGATGTGTCGCAAGGGACAGCCGTGAGCATTCCCTTGCGGACGATGAAGCTGGCGACACAGATCGAAGGGTGCGTGGTCGATCCGCGCGATGGCACGCTCTATGTCGGGGAAGAGGACGTCGGCATCTGGCGCTTTGCAGCCGGATCGACCGAAGGCACGATGTTCGCGCCGGTCGATAACAAGATGCTGGTGGCCGATGTTGAAGGCCTCGCGATCATGCCCGAAGGCGAAAGCGGCGGTTATCTTGTTGCATCGAGCCAGGGGGACAGCGCCTATGCTGTGTACCAGTTGGACGATGGTAAGCCCGTTGGGCGGTTCCGCATCGCTGCAGGCAAGTTTGGCGCGGTCGAGGAAACCGATGGCATCGATCTGGTCAGCGGCAGCTTCGGGCCGGGTTATCCGCAGGGTCTGTTCGTGGCGCAGGATGGCCAGAACGCGCCTGCTGCACAGAATTTCAAGCTGGTATCGTGGGCCGATATTCTGGAGGCTTTGGGGCGGTAATATTTAAACTACTTCGTCGGTTTTTCGATGAAGTGGCAGTTGAAGCAGAAACGGGGAGGGACGTTATGCCCCTCCCCGTTTTTGTGTCTGTTCTCAGGGCGTGGCGCTCTACGCCTTCACACCCTTTAAAGGTTAGGCTCAGGACAAATCAGTCGCCCTTGCGCTTGGCCTTTTTGCGCTCGTGCGGATCGAGAATGGCCTTACGCAGCCGGATCGACTTGGGCGTCACTTCAACCATTTCGTCGTCATCGATGTAGGCGATCGACTGTTCGAGAGTCATCACAGTCGGCGGAGTAAGGCGGATCGCATCGTCCTTACCAGTCGAACGGAAGTTGGTCAGCTGCTTTGATTTCAGCGGATTGACTTCCAGATCTTCGGGCTTGGCGTTTTCCCCGATAATCATCCCTTCATAAACCTTGGCCTGCGGGCCGAGGAACAGGATGCCGCGTTCTTCCAGTGCATTGAGTGCGTAGCCCACTGCATCGCCGGTGGCGTTGGAGATGAGTACGCCGTTGGGCCTTCCTTCGATCGGGCCTTTATGCGGGCCGTACTTCTCGAACAGGCGGTTCATGATTCCGGTGCCGCGCGTGTCGGACAGGAATTCGCCATGATAGCCGATCAGGCCGCGGCTGGGGGCCGAGAACGTGATGCGGGTCTTGCCACCGCCGCTAGGGCGCATTTCGGTCAGCTCAGCCTTACGACGCTGCATCTTCTCGACAACGGTGCCGGAGTGTTCGTCGTCCACGTCGATCACGACTTGCTCGTATGGCTCCATACGCTGGCCGTTTTCTTCCCGAAACAGCACACGCGGACGGCTGATGCCCAGCTCAAAGCCTTCGCGGCGCATCGTTTCGATCAGCACGCCGAGCTGAAGTTCGCCGCGCCCGGCCACTTCGTAACTATCCTTGTCGTGGCTTTCCGTCACACGAATCGCGACGTTGGTTTCCGCTTCGCGCATCAGGCGGTCGCGGATCATACGGCTCGTCACCTTGTCGCCTTCGCGCCCGGCCAGCGGGCTGTCGTTGACGGCAAAACGCATCGACAGTGTCGGCGGATCGATCGGCTGTGCGGCAATCGGATCGCTCACTTCCGGATCGGCGATGGTATTGGAAACGGTGGCCTTTTCCAGGCCGGCCAGTGCGATAATGTCGCCTGCCTTGGCATCTTCCACTGGCACGCGTTCCAGCCCGCGGAAGCTCATCAGCTTGGTAGCACGCCCGACTTCGATCACATTGCCATCGGCGTCGAGTGCACGGATCGGATCGTTGATCTTCAGTTTGCCCGACTGAACCCGCCCGGTCAGCACACGCCCCATGAAGCTGTCGCGGTCGAGCAGAGTGGCAAGGAAGCTGAAAGGCGCGTCTTCGTCCAGATTGGGTGACGGGACATGATCGACGATCCGCTGGAACAGCGGCGTCAGATCGCCGCTGCGCGCTTCCTGATCTTCGCTGGCATAGCCTTCACGGCCCGATGCGTAGAGCACGGGGAAGTCGAGCTGTTCATCGTTGGCATCGAGATTGACGAACAGGTCGAATACTTCGTCCAGCACTTCCTGCGGGCGGCCATCGGGGCGGTCGATCTTGTTGACCACCACGATAGGGCGCAAGCCCAGGCCCAGTGCCTTGCCGGTCACAAACTTGGTTTGCGGCATTGCACCTTCGGCACTGTCCACCAGCAGGATAACGCCATCGACCATGCTGAGGATGCGTTCGACTTCGGCGCCGAAATCGGCGTGTCCCGGGGTGTCGATAATGTTGATGCGTGTGCCGTTCCATTCGATGGAGGTCGGCTTGGCAAGGATGGTAATCCCACGTTCTTTTTCCAGATCGCCCGAGTCCATCGCGCGTTCGTCGACGCGCTGATTGTCGCGGAAGGTGCCGGATTGGCGGAATAGCTGGTCGACAAGCGTGGTCTTGCCGTGATCGACGTGAGCAATAATGGCCACGTTGCGGAGCGAGGTCATGAGTGAATTCCGAATTGTCAGATAACGCGGCAAGGCTTGCGGCACGTTTGTGCCGCGCCCCCTAGCGGACGATGGAGCCAGCGGCAAGTGATTGCTGCGTTGCAACATTGTTGCTTGGCTGTGTCGCACCGGCAACATAGCTATTCGAATTCGATAACGGTTGAAACCACCTCTTGTGTAACTGAAGGCAAATGATAAATTTGAGTGGTTAAACAAGTGTGGGAACCTGTGTCGCTGATTGGCGCGCATGTATCCCTGCCAAAACTGGAACAGAGGATACCTGCATTTCATGAACAGTTTCCGTTTGCGCCTTTCGGATCGTACCCGTTTTGCTCTGCTCGCCGGCGTTGCCGTTGCGGCTTTCCCGACTGTTGCTGTCGCGCAAGATGCTGCTGAAGACGTCGATGCCCCCACACAGGAAAGGGAGCAGGCGGACAGTTCGAACGCTGCGATGGGTAATACCATTATCGTAACCGCGACCAAGCGCGCGCAGACTCTGCAGGATGTGCCGGTGGCCGTGTCGGTAACAACCGCCGAAACGATTGAGCGCGCGCAGATCCGCGATGTTTCGGATCTCTCCAGCGTGGTTCCTTCGCTAAAAGTGACGCAGAGCCAAAATGCCTTTGCCACGACCTATTCGGTGCGTGGTTTCGGCACCAGTGGCAATAATATCGGCCTGGAGCCGTCGGTGGCGGTGTTTGTCGACGGCGTTTATCGCAGTCGTTCGATGTCGCAGATCAGTGACCTGCCCGATATCGAACGCGTCGAAGTGCTACGCGGCCCGCAGTCCACACTGTTCGGCAAGAACGCCAGCGCAGGTGTGATCTCGATCATTACCAAGAGCCCGTCCTTCACACCGCACGGCAGCGTCGAAGCAAGCTACGGCAATTTCAACGACATCGTTGCAAAGGGTTACCTGACCGGGCCGATAAGCGACACGATAGCTGCGTCGATTTCCGGCGGTTATCACAGTCGCGATGGGTATGTGACTAACCTTTATAACGGCGACGATATCGGCAATCGCAACCGTTGGTTCGCACGTGGTCAGGTGCTGTTCGAACCGTCCAGCGATTTCAAATTCCGGGTAATTGGCGACTACGACGAAATCGACGAAAAATGTTGCGCGGTGTTTAATTTGCGCCCTTCGGCAGCGACTGCAGCAGTCAATGCAGTGGGCGGGCAGGTCAACGATTATCGCGGCGTGCCCGGTGCAGATGAAGTGTACACCGATGTCGTGCCCAGCAACAAAGTACGCAACTGGGGCATTTCAGGCCAAGCCGATTACACGATGGGCGCTCTGACGCTGACCAGCATTACCGCTTATCGTGAGACTAAACTCGAAGCCGATCAGGATGTCGATTTCACGAGCGCTCCGCTGGCGTCTGGCGCCAATGTCGGTCAGGCAAACCTCAACACGTTCACGCAGGAATTGCGTATCGCGAGCGACTTTGACGGTCCGCTCAACTTCCTTCTTGGCGGCTACTACTTCAATGAAGTGGCTGAGACACACGACCAGATCGTGTATGGCGATGCGTTCCGTGACTATGCCAACCTGCTGATCCAGTCATCCAGCGGCGGAGCTTATTCGATTCCGACGCTTGAAGCGACCTTCAGTGCGCTGACTGGCAATGATTATACCGGCCAGTTCTTTGCTTCCGGGCAAGGTCTGTTCAACAATATGCGGCAGAAGGATGAAGCGTGGTCGGTCTTCGGCAACGTCGACTTCGAAATGACCGATGGCCTCACGCTGACGCTGGGTGCGAACTATACCCGTGACAGCAAGAAAGTGACTTCGAACACAACCAGCACCGACGTTTTCTCTGGCCTCGACCTGACCAGCATCGGCCAGACGGCGATCTATCAGCAGGCTCTGGCGACGCAGATCGGTACTCTGTTGGGGCTGGGTCAGCCGGCAAATGCTACGCAGATTGCGGCGTTTGCAGGGGGCAATCCTGCCGGATACCAGCAGGTTCAGGCCGGGGTTCAGGCTTACGCGGCTGCTAATGCCAGCAATCCCGCGGTCAATCCGCTGCTCAGCCTTACCTCACTGCAGTTCCTGCCGCCATTCCAGAACTTTCCCAATGCAGTGGAAGACGGCCGGTTCAGCGATGGCGACTGGAGCTGGACTGCGCGTCTGGCGTATGAATTCAGTCCGACACTGAATGCCTATGCATCGTGGTCGACTGGCTACAAGGCAGCCAGCTATAACCTGTCGCGCGATAGTCGCCCGTCACCGTCCGCGTATGCCGCGCTGGTTCAGCAAGGGTTGGCGGTCACCAATTTGCGTGCTGGTTCGCGCTACGCTCAGCCGGAAGATTCGGAAGTCTATGAAGTTGGGCTGAAGGGTAACTGGGGGCTGGCCGCGGCCAACCTGACTGTCTTCAAACAGTCGATCAGCAACTTCCAGACCAACACCTTCACCGGCACCGGCTATGTCTTTGCCAATGCAGGCAAACAGTCGACCTGGGGTGTCGAATTCGATGGGTATGTCCGTCCGACCGATCAGCTCACACTGACGCTGGCGATGACTTATCTCGATCCGAAATACGACGATTTCACGAACTCGCCCTTCGGCGATCTTTCCGGCGAGACGGTTACCGGTATTCCAAAGCTCTCGGCTGTCTGGGGTGCGACGTGGGATCAGCCGGTGGGTGACGATCATCTGATCCTGCATGCCGATTTCGCCTATTCGGCACCGTATCAGATTGAGCCGGGTCTGCTGGCGTTCGCAGTCCGCAATCCCGATGGAACGTTGGATTATGAGCCCGCACGTGCAGCGGCGCGCCCATATCGCAACGAGACAAATAATCTTAACGCATCGATCACATATGCAATGGCCAATGGTTTCGAACTGTCGGTGTGGGGGCGTAATTTGCTCAATGACCGCAACATCACCGGCGTGTTTGACTCGGTGGCTCAGGCAGGTTCGATTTCAGGCTATACCGATCAGCCGCGCACTTATGGTGTTTCGGCCCGGTTTAAATTCTGATCTTACTGTAAATTCGCAATTGGAAGGGGCCTCGCTTGCGGGGCCCCTTCTCGTTTGGCGATAGTAGGCTCTTCGTTATCTGACGCTCCTGCGTGGAAACTGAATGAAAGGTGTGGGTCGTTGATCCGCCCATTTGGAGGCGCTGCTTAAGTGCTTTGCGTCGTCCTGGATCCAGATGATGGTGTCGCATTTGCCCCGATCTCGTTGACGAGGCACAGTGGTTGAGGTGAAACGTTCCCTTTCAAGAGTTGAGTCGTGCATTGGGAAGGCGGCTGGTTCTCGCCATTCGCAATTAGCGAGCGGGCTGAGAGAGCCGAGTTGCGGCTGCGATCCTCTTGGCAATCCTGTCAGACCTATATCACGAAAAGCCGGATATTTTCGATGCTACAGGATACGCAAATCCATGAAGATAAATATTAATTTGTTTCAAAAAGGTAATTCGATCATATAGTTAAATATATGTAAAATACCCCATCATTAATGTAATGTAAATTATTTAATTAATTTTAGATATGGGGTTTGGTTTAATGAAATTAGATATATCAGCTATATTGATGGAAACTGTCCGAATCATTGGTCGGAAGTTTTTTCTGCTCTTCGGTGTATGGGCCGCTTTTATGGCGTTGAGGATTGCAGTTATCGCCATTGGTGGAGCGATAACAGGAGGTTTGGGTGTCGCCAGCACCTATTTAACCCCTTCGTCGATTCTGGGAGGAGGGGCGGGGCTGGCCATCCTCCTGACGTATATTGCCTATCTACTTGTTGTACTTGCCGGGATGGCGGGGCTGTCAGGGGTAGCGTCGCCTGTGCGCCATTATAGCTTTGGAGAGGCCTTCGGCGCCGGCCTTCGGGGTGCGCCAGCATTGCTGGCGATCGCGATAATGATCGGCGTTGTGCTGATAATAGGTGCGATAGTCGCGGGAGAGGGGGTGTTATGGCTCCCAGCCGATAAACAGATCCACGCCATACTTATCGGTTGCGCTGCCTTGCTTATCCTTGGCACCTATTTGGCTTGTCGACTGGCTCTGGTGTTTCCGATTGTCGCTGTCGAACGTGTACGCAATCCGCTGGTGGTTCTTAAACGGTCTTGGGAACTGACCCGGCATCATGTGGTGACGATCTTTCTTGCAACGCTCGCATTCGCGGTACTGGTCGTCGTCCTTTATGGCTTGGCCGTCCTGCCAATAATTGGGTCTTATGCTGCAATTATATATGGCGGGCTTTCCACGGTTCCTGGAGGGGGTGCGATGATAGTCAGCTTTCTTGCTGCCGTACTCGTGTCTATCGTGATTTCATTTGCATACGCGGTCTTCCTGTCTGTCATACATGCTGGCCTTGTAGGCGCAGCCGAAACAACGGCGGAGGCGCTTTAAAGAGTTCGCAATGCCCTTGCTGGTTTCGCTCTCAGAAGCGGGAGTGCGCTGGCAAGGGCGAATGCGACCACAAGGGCCAATCCTGCACCGAGGACACCGAAAACCGCTGTCCAATCTGGCACCCATTCGAATTCGAAGAGTTTGGTCACGACCAGCCAGCCGACAATCAGCCCCAAGCCAAGCGCGACGAACGCAAGGATCGCAGCAAGTACAGCATATTCGGCCAGAATCATCGCCAGAACTTGCAGTCTGCTGGCCCCCAAAACGCGCATGATAACTGTGTCGTATGTACGTTGCGCGCGAGCAGCCGCGATTGCGCCCAGCAATACGGCCAGCCCTGCCAGCACCGCAACCGACGCGGCCGCAAGCGTGGCTACGCCGACTTGACTGAGTAAGGTGCGGGCCTGTGCCAGCACGGGCCCTGTTTCGATCACGCTGCTGGAAGGGAATGTGCGTACGAGTTCCGCCAGCAGAGCGCGCTTGTCTGCTTCGCCCGGCAAGCGAATTGTCGCGGCCAGATTATGGGGCACGTCCCGCAAAGTGTTCGGGCTGAATACGAGGACATAGTTGAAGCCCATCGATTGCCAGTCGATCCGCCGGAGAGATGCAACCCGCGCCTGTCGCTCCACACCCAGCACACCGATCGTGAGATAGTCGCCAACTTTCAGGCCGATGGCCTTCGCAAGATCTTCGTCCACTGAAACCTCGGGCGGGCCCTGATACATTCGGCCCCACCACGTCCCGTCGGTGACGGTATTGCCAGGCGGCACTTCGTCGGCATATGTCAGACCGCGTTCGCCCCTCAGGGCCCATGCCCCTTCCGGCAGATTGTCACCGAGACTGGCCACGCGGGTTTGCGCGTCTTTTGGACCATAGGCGAGGATCGCTCCACGCATCGCGGGAACGGTGCGGATTTCGCTGTTCGGAGCGACCCGTTTCACCAGTTTCGTAAACGCCTCGGCTTTGGCTTGTGGCAGGTCGAGCACGAAATAGTCGGGGGCCTGCGTGGGTACTCGGCTGGCGATTGTCCCATCGATGCTTGTTTGAACAGAAGCGAGTAGCACAAATGCTGCGAGACCGAAGCCAAGTGCGGTGACCAACGTACCGGTCGCTGCACCAGGGCGATGAAGGTTGGCCAGTGCAGCCCGACCAATCGGGCTACGCGGCCGGGGAACGCGAGTTGCTGCCTTGCGGATAGCCCACCCCAACATCGCGAGCAGTGCCAGTGCCGCCGCCGCACCACCGATGAAACCAGCGGTCAGCCACGGTTGTCGAGCGGTCAGCATTGCAAGAGCTGCAATCGCCAGCAATCCGCCGCTCACTGGCAACCAGATTGCCTTGTCACGCGTCAGAGGGGCTACTCGCGCGCGCATCAGCGCCATCGCTGGGAAATGTCGTGCCCGCATCAGAGGTGGAGCGGCGAAGACCAGCGCGACCAGTAGCCCATAGGCGAGCGCCAGTAGCAAGGGGGCGGGGGCAAATGCGATACCGGTGCCGACCGGCAGCAAACCCTGCAAGGCGTGTGCCAGCAAAGGGGTGACCGCCACTCCCGCAATGATCCCAGCTGCGCTGCCGACAAGTGCAGCGATCCCGATCTCCAGTGCGTAGACACGGGCGATATCCCCGCTGGTCGCGCCCAAAATCTTCAGCGTGGCAATCGATTGGCGGCGTGCGTCGAGGTAGCTCGATACCCCGCCGCCAATGCCGATCCCGGCAATTACCAGTGCAGCCAGCCCCACCAGAGTGAGAAATTCACCCATCCGTCCGACAAACCTATCGGTGCCGGGTGCTCCGTTATCGCGGGTCTTGATGTCAAATCCGGCGTCGGGGAATTGTGTTTTCAACGCATCGCTGGTCTGTTGCGGCGAACTGGCGGCAGGCAACGCGATGTTGGTTTTGGTGCGATACATGGCACCGGGCGCAGTCAGGCCTGCGCGTGCGGGCAGATCGGCATTCACGATCACTGTCGGGCCAAGCTGGAATCCTTCGCCCAATTTGTCAGGCTCTTCTCCCAGAATGCCGCCGACTGTCAGTGTTTGCGTGCCGACGGAGAAACGGTCGCCTGGCTTCAGGCTCAGCCGATCGGCAGCGCCCTGGGCGACCCATGCCTTTCCAGCAGAAGGTGCGCCAATTGCGCGCCCGTTCGCCAGTGTTGCCGTACCATAGAGCGGCCAGTGAACATCGACCGCCTTCAGCTCGATCGGCGCGGCTGAACTGTCGGTTCTCGCCATCGCCTGCATCCGAATTCCGGTGGAGACTGTGCCAAGGCGTTCCAGTGTTGCCATCTCAGTAGATGAAGGAGCGCGTTGCCACAGCGCGATCTGTATATCGCCGCCCAGAAATTCACGCCCACGCTCGGCCAGTTGGCTTTCAATCGTATGCGTAAGCGTACCGATTGCCGCCAATGCGCCTGTGCCGAGGAACAGGCACACCAGCAGCAGGCGCAGCCCGCGAAACCGGCCTGAAAGATCGCGCCTTGCGATACGCCATGCCGCTGCCCAACGATTATCGCTCACCGGTATCGCTCGCGATCCGCCCATCGGCGAGAGTGACAACGCGTTGGCACCGTTCGGCCAGATCGACATCGTGGGTGATAATCAGCAGCGTAGCGCCGGTTTCCGCACGGCGCGCAAAAAGCAGCTCGGTTATGGCTTCCCCGGTTGCGGCATCGAGATTGCCTGTCGGTTCGTCCGCGAAAATCAACGCGGGGCGCGGGGCAATTGCGCGAGCAATGGCGACACGCTGCTGTTCCCCGCCGGACAATTGCGTGGGGTAATGCGAAATCCGATGGCCAAGGCCGACCGCCTGCAACTCCGCCTCTGCCCGGTCGCGCGCATCCGGAATGCCTGCCAGTTCCATCGGGGTGGCGACATTTTCCAGCGCAGTCATTGTCGGCAGTAGATGAAATGCCTGTAAAACGATACCGATGCGGCCCCGGCGGGCGCGGGCAAGAGCGTCTTCGCCCATCGCCGCGAAATTCGCACCAGCCACTTCCAACGTACCACCGCTGGCGCGTTCCAGACCGGTGAGCACGGCCATCAGGCTCGACTTACCCGATCCCGATGGGCCAAGCAGCGCGACGATTTCGCCAACGGCGACATCGAAGTCGATCCCTTTCAGGATATCGACCGCTGCGGAACCGCTACCGAGTGTGAGGGTGAGGTTTCGCGCATGAATTGCAGGGGCAGGGCTTGTCACATCGCTGCGATGGCATAGGTCGGGGGCAGCAGCAAGGAGGCTGGTCGATGGTTACTGGTAAGTGGTCGATATGGGCGGCGGTGGCGCTGGCATTGTCCGGGTGTGGGCAGGAAGCTTCCGCGCCGGAGGCGGGGTCGCGAGAAACGACCTCGTCCGCTCCTGCTGCGGAGGTCTCTGGCCCGGCACGCCATATTCTTGCATTCGGGGATTCACTGTTTGCGGGGTATGGGCTCGACAGTCCCGATCAAAGCTATCCCGGCCAGCTGCAGGCCGCTCTGCGATCAGAGGGGGTCGATGCGCGGATCGCCAATGCGGGTGTGTCGGGCGATACGACGGCTGCCGGTTTGCAACGCCTCGACTTCACGCTCGACAGTCAGTCGCAGACGCCCGATCTGGTGATCCTTGAGCTGGGCGGCAACGATCTGCTGCGTGGTTTGCCGCCCGAACAGACCAAGGCCAACCTTGCCGCGATGCTTGAAAAATTGAAGGCGCGCGGAATTCCCGTGCTGCTGATGGGAATGCGCGCGCCACCGAACGGCGGGCCGGAATTCCAGCGTCAGTTCGACGCGATCTATCCGGCATTAGCGAAAGAGTATGGTGCGAAGCTGGTGCCGTTTTTCATGGAAAGTGTTTACGATAAACCGGAATTGATCCAGTCCGATCACGTTCATCCGACGAAAGATGGTGTGGCGGCGATGGTCGCTGCAACGAAAGTGGACGTGGCGGCGGCGTTGCCAATGCCTGCGAACAGCGAATAGACCGGCGCCTGTGCACCTTCGCGCGCCTGCCATTCTTGTATCGGCCCGGTCGCACGGGGAAACGGCGGTTATTGTTCGCTTGCTGACTGAGGATTTCGGCCTTGTCGCAGGCTACGTGGCTGGTGGTCGAGGGCGGCAATTGCGGCCAGTGCTGATCCCCGGCAATATTGTGGACGTGGAGCTTCGCGGCAGAGGCGATAGCCAGTTACCTTTCGCCAGACTCGAACTGAAAGAGAGCCGTGGCCCATGGATCGGTGAGCCGCTGGCGGCGGCTGCGATCGGCTGGGTTTGTGCGCTGACAGCAACGGTAGTTCCTGAGCGTAACCCCTATCCATCGTTGTTCAGCGCCCTGTCCGCCACGCTCGATGCGATTTGCCATGCCCCTTCGGCGCGTGGCTGGTTGCGGGCGCTTGTGGCCTATGAGGCGCTGGTTCTGCGGGAACTGGGATATGGCGGCAATCAGCCGGGCGGGGAAGCCGAGCTTGAGGCGCTGCTGGAAATCTTTGCCCGTCATGCCGCCCCTTTGGAGCGCTACCTCCTTGCCGACCGTCGAGGCGATGTTATGGCCGCCCGCGCCATGCTTGGCGAACGGCTGGAACGGATCAGGTTATGAAAATTGCAGTGCTTCCCGGTGACGGGATTGGACAGGAAGTCACGCAGGAAGCAGTGCGGGTGCTGGAAGCGCTCGATTTGCCTGGATTTTCGCTGGAATGGGCCGATGTCGGCGCGACAGCCTATCGCGCCCATGGTCACCCGTTACCACCCGCTACGCTGGAACTGGCACGTGGAGCGGACGCGATCCTGTTCGGTGCGGTCGGTGATTTCGATTGCGATCATCTGGAGCGCCATTTGCGACCGGAACAAGCGATCCTGGGGTTGCGTTCCGAGCTTACCTTGTTCGCCAATCTTCGTCCGGCCACTCTGTTCGACGGGCTCGAAGGGATGAGCGCGTTGCGGCCGGAGATTGCCCGCCAGATCGATCTTGTAATCGTGCGCGAACTGAACGGCGATGTCTATTTCGGTGACAAAGCCATCGAAACCTTGCCCGATGGCGAGCGCCGTGGGTGGGACATGATGAGCTATACCGAAAGCGAAGTGCGTCGCATCGCGCACGTAGCATTCCGTGCGGCGCAGGGGCGCAAAGGGCGGTTATGTTCGGTCGACAAGGCCAATGTGCTGGAAACCAGCCAGTTGTGGCGCGATGTGGTGATCGAAGTGGCTAAGGAATATCCCGATGTCACTCTCGATCACATGTACGTCGATAACGCAGCGATGCAGTTGGTGAAGAATCCTGGCCAGTTCGATGTGGTCGTGACTGGCAATCTGTTTGGCGATATCTTGTCGGATCAGGCGAGCATGTGTGTCGGGTCGATCGGTCTGCTGGCCAGCGCGGCGCTGGGCGAGCGACAGACTAAGTATGGCACGTTTGGCCTGTACGAACCGATCCACGGCAGCGCGCCGGATATTGCCGGACAGGACAAGGCCAACCCGATGGCAACGATTCTGTCGGCTGCCATGCTGCTGCGCCATTCGCTTGGACTGGCCGAACAGGCAGACCGTATCGAAGCAGCGGTGAGCGGTGCGCTGGCAGACGGAGTGCTTGGGCTTGACCTTGGTGGCGAAGCGGGAACGCGAGAAATTGGTGACGCGGTGATTTCGCGGCTATAAAGGCCCGTGAATGCTTGAACTGGCTATCGTTCTCCCGACGCTCAACGAGCGTAGCAATCTGGCTCCGCTGATCGAGCGCATCGACGCGGCACTGCGCGATGTCTCGTGGGAAGTAATCGTTGTCGACGACGACAGCACCGATGGCACGGCCGATGTCGCGCGCGCTCTGGCGCTGGCAGATAACCGTGTGCGTGTAATCCAGCGTTTCAAACGGCGCGGGCTGGCCTCTGCTGCGATAGAGGGGATGTGTGCGACAGCGGCGCCATTCGTTGCCCTGATGGACGCGGATCATCAGCACGATCCTGCGCTGCTGGTACAGATGCTGGCGGCTGTGAAGGCGGGCGATTGCGATATTGCCGTCGGCTCCCGCTTTGTCGAAGGGGGCAGCGCGGCGGGGCTGTCCAGCCAGACGCGGGAAAAGGGTTCGCGATTGGCCAATCGGCTCGCTCGCAGAGTGACAGGTGTGGAAATGACCGATCCGATGAGCGGTTTTTTCCTGACGCGCAGCGAACACCTGCGGGCGGCGGCACCGCGACTTTCGGGTATTGGCTTCAAAATCCTGCTCGACCTGTTGGCTACTGCCAATCCCAGCTTGCGTGTGAAAGAATTCCCGCTCCAGTTCGCGGAGCGGTTGAGTGGCGAAAGCAAGCTCGATTCTGCGGTGGCGTTCGAATTTCTCGTCGGCCTTTACGATCGCAGTTTCGGGCGCTTCGTTCCGTCACGCTTCGCCTTGTTCGGAACGGTTGGAGCTGCGGGGATCGTCGTGCACCTTGCGGTGCTGACGCTGCTCTATCGGTTTGCCGGGGAAGGGTTCGCTCTGGCGACCGTTTTCGCGACCTTTGCGGCGATGACGTTCAATTTCTGGGTCAATAACTGGCTGACCTATCGCGATCAGCGGCTTACCGGGCTTTCCGCAATAGTGCGCGGATGGGCCGGTTTCTGTGCCACCTGTGCCATCGGGGCGCTTGCCAATGTCGCAGTGGCGACATTGCTGCAGGCGCGCGGGTTCCATTGGGTTCTGGCTGCGCTGGCAGGCATCCTGATCGGATCGGTTTGGAACTACGCCTTGTCGAGCCGGTTTGTGTGGGGTCGTTTCTGACGGCGATTGCCGGGCGTTATTTCCAGCTATCGAGCCACATCCAGTGAAGGAACGCCGGACGGCCACCTTCGAGGGGCGCTGCGCTGATAATGGGATAAAACCACGCGAATATTCCACACGCTGCGGTCAGGAATGCCAGCGGTAACCAGCGTGGCCCCCTGCGCCATAGCGCGTCGAGTGCCAGTGCCAGCGCTGCAAACAGGATCAGCGACGGGGCGAGGTAGTGGTAGAAGAACTGGATCGGCTTAGGAGCGATGATCCAGAATCCGATCGCGAAAATATACAGCACCGCCACGGCGAGCGCATCTTTTTGCCCGCGAATTCCGGCCCATAAACACCACGTCCACGCCACTATCCCGGCAATCATTGTCAGCGGATTGCCGATCATAACGACCCCGCGCTGTGCTCCGTCGATATCGCGGTAGAGATACCATAGCCCGCGTTGATCGAGTACCCATTGCCACCAGCGGGTGGAATATTGATGCGGTTTGATGACGCTTTCCTGCAAGGCCAGCATCTTGCTCTGATAATCCAGAAACCCGCCTAGTTGGAGCGGATTGACGCTGAAGAAATAGGCGGGAAAGAATGTCGCCCAATATGCCAGAAGAGGTACGACGCCGAGCCAGAGGGCCGCTTCCAGCAATGTGACGCCGGGGACGGGCGCGCCGCGTTTGCTCCACACGAAACGCCATCCTGCTGCACGCGCCCGAACAATCAGGAATGCGAGGCCGGGTACGATGGCCAGTGGCACGGCATTCCATTTGGTTCCCATCGCCACGCCCATGGCGATTCCGCTGGCTGCCAGATAACGGCGGCCATGTTCAGGCTGCCGGACAGCTTTGGCCAGCATCCAGAACGACACTGCTAGCGCAGCGAGCATATATGCATCGAGCATGGCGATTTGCGACTGAATCAGCAGCATGAAACCGCTCGCCAGCAATATGCCATAGGCCAATGTGGCGAAGCGGCGCTGCGACGCAAACCACAGGGCGCGAATGCTTGCCCAGAATGTTAATGTTCCCGCCAGCGCCGACCCGATCCGCCATCCCCAGGGATTGTCGCCCAGCGCCCACATCCCCAACGCGATCATCTCTTTGCCGAACATCGGGTGTTCACGATTGACCCACTTATGCATTGCCAGCATCTCGCGCGCGGCAGGCAGATAATGGATTTCGTCGAAGTAGGGTGCAGTGGGGATTGCCAGGCGGTGCATGGTGAAGGCGAAAAACACCGCAGTCAGCGCAATGCACCAGACGAACGGATCGCGGGATTGCGTCGGCTGTTGCATGGCGCGGGCCATTACGAGTGCACAGAAAAGAGTGCAAGCAATTGCACATGTTGGCGTCGCTGAACCTGTGGTTTGTTGCCGCTGATCTGTTGTGCGGTTGCGAAGATGCAGGAATTGCCATAAAGCCAGATCCGAAAATATGCGCGGTCTGCCGGGAACGATCGGCAAGTATAGCCGTACCGTGTGCAAGGATGATGGATATGAATTTCCGCAAATTGGTTTTGGCTGCCGGGTCGCTTGTGCTGGTCGCAACACCTGTCGTGGCACAGGCTGCCCAAATCGAACGGGCAAGCAAACCTGCCGAGAAATCGAACAGTTTGTTCAAGGATCGGTCATTATTGCTGGTTATTGCTACTATCGCGATCGTGGCTGGGGCTATTGTGCTTGCCACGAACGACGACGAACCTGCGAGTCCGTAGGGGGATAGTGTTGGATTGATGCGACAGGTTGTATGAAATGTACGACCGGTCGATTGTAGAAGGTTGCGCCCTCTACTGGGCGTAACTACTGAAAGAATCGAATTGTTTTTGCGATTCGGTCGTTTGTCGCGGACATTGTTTGCGATGAATGGAATTAGTAAGGGGAAGTTTAATGAAGATCAGCAAGATCGCTCTTGCAACTGCAGCGGCAGCACTCGCTGTTGCACCTGCAGCAGCTCAGGCTGCTAATGCTGACCGTGCTTCGGCACCGGCAACCAAGTCGAGCAAGATGGGCGCGCCGATCGGTGCAATCATCGCTGCTCTGGCCGTTGTGATCGGTGTTGTGGTCATCGCCACCACTGGCGACGACGAGCCGACCAGCCCGTAGTAATCTGCCGACTTTGTCGGCTTTACTCGGTAGAGATTAAGAGGCGGGGCCCTTCACGGGGTTCCGCCTTTTTTGGCATATGGCGAATCATATTCGCTGCGGTTGCGAGCAAGTGGCGCTTCAGTCGCTACAATAAGAGATCGGGCATCGTACCCGCGTGTTTTTCGTTGCACCGTGATCGTGTCTGCGCGATGCGCGCAGCCGTTATGAAAAAGACCACCGGCCTCAATCGCTCGATCACTTCCAACTGGCGCCCCGCTACACGTGCAATACGCGGTGGCACTTGGCGTTCGGAAAATGGGGAAACGAGTGAGGCATTGTTCCTCACTTCGGGGTACTCCTACGATGATGCGGAGACGGTAGCTGCACGCTTTGCCGGTGAAGCGGAAGGGATGACCTATTCGCGCCTGCAAAATCCCACTGTGGCAATGTTGGAAGAACGTATAGCCCTGATGGAAGGCGCCGAGGCCTGTCGTACTCAGGCCAGTGGCATGGCGGCGATGACCGCCGCGTTGTTGTGCCAGTTGTCTGCCGGTGACCATATCGTTGCGGCCCGTGCGGCGTTCGGATCGTGTCGCTGGCTTGTCGACAGCTTGCTGCCTCGTTTTGGCATTGAAACGACTGTCATCGATTCCGCTATCGATGGAGAGTGGGACAAGGCGATCCGGCCGAACACCAAGGTCTTCTTCTTCGAAACTCCGGCTAACCCAACGCTCGACGTGGTCGATTTGCAGTATATCTGCGACCTCGCCAAATCGCACGAAATCACTACAGTGGTGGATAACGCATTTGCGACAAGCGTTTTGCAACGCCCGATGGATTTCGGGGCGGATGTGGTTGCATACAGCGCGACCAAGCTGATGGATGGGCAGGGGCGTGTCCTTGCCGGGGCAGTATGCGGCAGCCGTGAATGGATCGACGAAGTCCTGCTGCCGTTTCAGCGGAATACCGGCCCCAATTTGTCTCCGTTCAATGCATGGGTAGTGTTGAAGGGGCTCGAAACACTCGAATTGCGCGCCATGCGGCAGAGCGGGAATGCGCTGGAACTGGGGCGGTTCCTCGAACCGCGTGTCGCACGAATGTTGCACCCCGGCTTGCCGAGCCACCCGCGCCACGAACTTGCCTTGCGCCAGATGCGTGCAACCGGGCCAATTTTCGCTTTCGAAGTGCCCGGCGGCCGCCAGCAGGCATTTGCTCTGCTTGACGCGCTCGAACTGATCGATATTTCGAACAACATTGGCGATGCCCGCAGCCTGATGTGCCATCCAGCCAGTACCACGCACGCCAGTATGGGCGAAGAAGCGCGGGCGGAAATGGGGGTGACCGAAGGGTTGCTGCGTTTCAACGTAGGGCTGGAAGATATCGAAGATCTGAAAGAGGATCTCGATAGGGCGCTGGCTGCCGCAGGGTTGTAAGCCGGATCGAGCGGTAGTCGCATCGACCCGCGCGCCCTCGCTATCATCCTCCACGTTGTTCAGCGCACTGCGTCCGTCCCGTAACCGCGATCGAGCTGAGTTCCTGGGCACAAGAGCGAGCGGTTTCGCGAGCCGACTATCTCTTCCTGTCTCCGTATTAGTAGCAGCCATATAATGCGGGTTGTGAGTGGAAGGTGGCTCGTAACCTGTTCTGTATTCTGAAAAATGTGCTAGACTTTGTTCGATACGGGGCTTTCACAAAAAGGCATGCGACGGTCGATGGATCCACGCGATCACTATGCTGCGCTCATCGCGTCTTCGGATGATGGGATAGTCGCGAAGGATTTGAGCGGGATTGTCATCAGCTGGAATCCGGCCGCCGCCCACTTGTTTGGATGGACCGAAAGCGAAATGGTGGGGCGTTCGATCCGACGCCTGCTGCCCGCAGATCGGCGCGACGAGGAGGATGCGATACTCGTCCGTATCGGGGCGGGGGAGCGTGTGCCTGCTTTTCTGACCCGACGACTGCACCGGGATGGCCATGAGCTGGATGTGGAAGTCTCCGTCTCGCCAGTGCGCGATCCCGCCGGGCTGATCGTTGGGGCGAGCACGATCATGCGTGATGCCACCGAACGGGTATTGGCAGAACGGCGGCTGCGCCAGAGTGAGGCGCGGTTCCGTATGCTCGGCGAAAACATGTCGCAGCTGGCGTGGATTGCGGAATCCGATGGCGCGATCGGATGGTACAACCAGCGATGGTACGAATATACCGGCACAACGCCTGACGAGATGCGCGAGCTTGGCTGGCTGCACTTCCACCGTCCAGACCATCAGGACCGGGTATATTCTCGTTTCTTCAGTTGCGTAGCGCGCGGGGTCGAGTGGGAGGACATTTTTCCATTGCGGCGGGCCGATGGCGAATGGCGCTGGTTCCTTGGGCGCGCGAAGCCAATTCGGGATGACGCGGGCAAAGTCACCAACTGGTTCGGCACGAATACCGATATTACCGAACAGCGCGAACAGGCCGAACAGATCCAGTTGCTGTTGCAGGAAGTGAACCATCGTTCGAAGAACATGCTGGCCAAAGTGCAGGCATTGGCGCGCAGTTCGATCCGTGCCGATCCCGCGCTCGTGCGTCGGTTCGAGGAACGGGTCGGCAGTCTGGCAGTCAACCAGGATATTCTTGTCAGGCGCGACTGGCGCGAAGTGCCGGTGCGCGAACTGGCGGAGCTGCAACTGGCATTTGTCAGCGCGCGTGAAGATGTAATCGTGCTGGATGGGCCGGACTGTGCGCTGAACCCGCGCGCGGCGGAAGTGATCGGAATGGCTCTGCATGAACTGGCAACCAATTCCATCAAATACGGCGCATTGTCGGTAGAAGGCGGTGTGGTTTCCATCACATGGCAAGCGGGCGATGATGCATTTGCGATCGAATGGACCGAATCCGGCGGGCCGCCGGTGGAACCGCCGTTGCACAATGGATTTGGCACGCAGTTGATCCGCGAGATTCCCAGGCGGTCTTTTGCAGCCGAAGTCTCGCTCGAATACCCGGTGGATGGCCTTTGCTGGCGCTTTGCCAGCGACGTGCGGGTGCTGGCATCCAATGCTGCCTCAGCCGGATGAGGACGAATAGTGCGGCGCGATTGCACAGTGGGCGGCGGGACGCTACGTTCTGATTTGCGATGAAAGAGTTGTTTCAACACGCTGCCAATACCGATGGCATTACCGTGCGCGTGGCGGTGAATTTCCTGCCTGAGCAGTCCCGCCCGCAAGATGGCAAGTGGTTCTGGGTGTATCATATCCGCATCGAGAACCACCGCGATGAACGGGTGCAGCTGATTACGCGGCACTGGCGCATCACCGATGGCAACGGGATAGTGAATATCGTGGATGGGGAGGGGGTTGTGGGCGAACAGCCGACGCTCGCACCGGGGCAGAGCCACGATTATGTATCGGGTTGCCCACTGGCGACACCGCATGGTTCGATGGAAGGGTTTTACACTTTTCGTCGCAGCGGCGGGGATTTGCTGGAGGTCCGTATCCCCTTTTTCCCGCTCGCCGCGCCCGCCACAGCGGGCTGATCCACCCCTGTTTTCTCCGGGCTGCGAATGGCAACGGTTCGTCGCTGCCAGAGAACACATGGACCGGATGTTACACAGTCCTGAAGAGAAAAAATCCTCTTCCCCCAAACGTGCCCGAAAAGCATGATTGAGGGAGAGGGTTGTCTGGCAGCGCATGGCCGACAGGTTGTCCAAACCGGGCCATGTAGGACAGTGCGAATATGCGGGGGTGCCCTGTGCCGGGTGCGAGCGCGCGTTACTGCTCTTCGGCTAGTTTGAGCGACCGCCGGGCCAGTATTTCGAGCGGAGCTATTTCGATTGCTGCATCATCGTATCCGCCATCGGTGAGCGTTTCGATCCGTGACAGGACAGCGTCGGGAACGCCGAGTTCTTTCGCTGTGGTCATAAACACGGGCTGGCTCCACGGCTCACCGGCGCGCACTTTCGCAAAGAACGCGCGGTTGAGATCGGCCAGTCCATCGTGACCGTGTTCGCGCAGCGATTGATCGAGCGCGAGCCAGAACACCAACCCGCATTGGTAATGCAGATCGAATTTTCCTTCGGTCGTCGCCCGATCCAGCGGCATGTGGGCCAGACCTGTGGCGCAATTCGTGGCTGCATGATCGACGCGCTGCGGCACATATTCGCGCTCTGCCGCGCCGCGACTTGCCAATGCCAGAGCGGCCATCGCCTCAGCCCCGCCTTCGTGAATCCACGCCACGGCATCGTCTCCGGGGCTTTTGCCGATCCCGTTCTGCTGGAACAGGTGCGCGGCTTCGTGGGCGAAGAACCAGTCGAGCTCCAGTGGCGATCCCTCGGTCGCGCGCTGGCGGGCATGGGCCCCGTCGAAATGCATGAATATCTGGTTGGGCAGAGTGCCCCCCTGAGTCGATTCGCCACCGTTTGGCTCCGGGCGATCGTCCATCGATACGTAGAGTTCGGGGACGAAAGACAGTGGCCCATAAATCGCGCTGAAATATCGGATCGACTGGGGCAGCGAACGGTCCAGATGCTGGCGCAGAGCTGTCGGCAGGCCCGGATCGATAATCGCCACAAACCCATCGGCGGCGACCGGTTTCAGATTGCCGACGAAGATATTAGTCCCGGCCCCTTCGCTGACAAACTGTGCCCTGTCCCGTGTGCGGTGGCCACTGACACCGATGGTCTTGCCTGTGGCTGAAATGGTAATGGGCAGCGCCTCTTCCCCATCGCACGGAACAGCGGTGCAGGCCTGAAAATGGCCGGAATAGATCAGCGTACTGCGGTCGCTGAATGGAGAGAACGGGGCGTAATTCTTCGGCAAAGCGCGGTAATCGATGGGGATATCGAACGTCAGGCGGTCGAACGATTGTCCATCGGTCCGTTCGATCCGCTCGCCGTCGCCCTCCCTGATCCACCGAAATTCGCTCCCTTCGGGGCGCCACAAATCTTCGCGGTATCCGCCCAGATTCTGTGCGAAATGCAGGGCCCGAACCGGCTTGGTGAGAGAATATGTCGCTTCGACGGTTTCATCAGAGGCGATGTCCAGCGCCAGAGCAATCGGCGGTGTGGTGCTGGATGAGGGCAGGGGCGTCGATGCACATCCCTGCAACCCGATAATGCATGTGACTACTGAACACGCGTAAACTATTGAACGCACAACGTTCTCCGATCCCGAAATTAGACCTGTCGGCTTGCTGTGCGCCAGTAGTCCACGCTGACTGCTGCTTTGCCGATACGGGCAGGCCACTTTCCAGCGTCCCGCCACGGGAAAAGTATGTAGAGATCGATGGCCGTTCGGCAACCGCAATCAAGCGATTGGTTTAGCGGGAGAGGTTTTCACCGATAGCGACCTTTGCGTCGCACCCGAACCAGTTGCCGAGTGCGGCGATATCTTTGCGTACCGATTCCCCAACAATATCGGCGCGATCAGGGGTTACGGTTAGCACGATACCGCTGTCGCTCTGTTCCAGCGAACTGGTCAGCGCAGCGGTGCCGCTGCCTGCGTCCATCCGCCGGGCGAGCCGGATGGCGAGGCCCCATCCCATCGCTTCGTGCAATTGGGCCTCGTCTGCCAGCGTGGCCAGATCGGCGGGGATTTCTTTCTGCCCGCAACTGCCCAGCAATGCCGCAGTCAGTATCGCGCGCCCGGCGGGGTCGATCCCGACCCAGCGCTTGTCCAGCGCCCATTCGCGTGCCTGATTGACCCGCCGGTTCGGCTCGATTCGCGCCAGCGAGAGGGACAGCATCGCCGCTGCGACCCGCAGGCGTTCGCTGCCATGCCCGCTGCCGTGGGCCAGCGGCGCGGTCCACGCGGCGACGCGCGTCGCCTCTGTCACGGCACCGTTGCGCGGACCGGCAAACGCGATAACGCTGTCGATCAGCGGGTCTTTCGCTTGCTCGATTTCGGACAGCGTATTGTAGAGCAGCCCTTCGCGCAGGCCCCAGCCGGAAAACACCAGTCCATCGGGGGCGAGTTCGCCCAGCATCACTTTCAACATAGCGGCGGCATCGGGCAATGCCGCAGCGCGCATACTGGAAATGCCGTTGATCGCAGACAGTGTGGCAGGTTCCGTGCGGGCCACCTTTTTCGCCAACCGCATGGCGTTTTCGCTCGACAGGACGAAGCCGTGCGGATCGGTCAGCGGTATCTGTGCCTCGCGCATGGCATAGGCGGCAAATGCCCGCCATGTGCCGCCCACGCAATAGAGCGGCCCTTCGTGCGCGGATGCCCAGCCGACCTTGGCCAGCGCGGAATGGATCGTGCGTTTGAATTTGGCAGAACCTTTTGCGCGCAGATCGGGCAGTCGCAGAGTGCCGAACGGCAAGCTTACGCCGTGATGGCTCTTGCCGCCTTCGATCGACACCAGTTCCAGGCTGCCCCCGCCCAGATCGGCCACGACGCCATAGGCACCGGGAAATGCGCCGATCACGCCACTGGCCGATGTGCGCGCTTCCTCTTCACCCGACAGCAGGCGCGGGTTGAGGCCGAGAGCGGCGACATCTTTCAGAAACGCTTTGCCATTGCTGGCATCGCGCACGGCGGCAGTGGCGACTGTCTGAAGATCGGTGATGCCGTGGTCTTCTATCAGGATGCGGAACCGCCTGAGTGCGCCCATTGCCTGCTCGATGGCAGGGGCAGGCATCTTGCCCGTCTCGTCCATTTCGCGGCCCAGCCGTGCGCTGACCTTCTCGTTGTGCAGAACCGTGGGAGCGCGTGGCGGCCCGCCGTAAATCACCAATCGCACGGTGTTGGAACCGATATCGATCACCGCCCGCTGGCTGGCACGCTCCCGCGCTTCGCTCTTCCGGCTCACGCGCGGCCCCGGCGCAGGCTCAGTTTGGGCACTGCGCCGATCCCGGCACCGCCACGCCCGGAGAGCGAGGGATTACGCATGAAATAATCGTGCACGTTGAAACCTTCCGCATCGCCACGTTCGACCCGCGTGTAGTCGCCCGAGGCATCGAGCGTCCAGCTTCGTTCGTTATCGAGCAGGTTGGCCACCAGCACCTGATCGAGCACCTGATTATGCACGGTGCGGTTGCGGAGCGGAACCAGCGCTTCGACCCGGCGGGTCAGATTGCGGCTCATCGCATCGGCGGACGATATCCACACGTTCGCCCGTGCGCTGGGCAGGGCATAACCATTGGCGAAGGCCCAGATGCGGCTGTGTTCGAGAAACCGGCCGATGATCGATTTGACATGGATATTCTCCGACAGGCCGGGCACACCGGGCCGCAGACAGCAGATGCCGCGGATGACCAGCTCGATCTCCACCCCGGCCTGGCTCGCTTCGTACAGCCGGTCGATCATGCCCTTTTCGGTAATCGAATTGAGCTTGGCCCAGATGCCCGCCGGGCGTCCGGCACGGGCGTTCTCGATTTCGCGGTCGATCGCTTCGTAGAGCGTTTCGCGCAAGTCGATGGGGGAAATCGCCAGCGCCTCTGTCTTGCGCGGTTCGACATAGCCGGTCACGAAATTGAACAGCTTGCCCGCATCGCGCGCCAGCTTCGGGTCGGCGGTGAAGTAAGACAGATCGGTATAGATATTGGCTGTCACCGGATGATAATTGCCGGTGCCGAAGTGGCAATAGGTGCGGATGCCATCCTCTTCGCGGCGCATCACCATCGACACTTTCGCGTGGGTTTTCCACTCGGTGAATCCGTAGATCACCTGCACCCCGGCGCGTTCGAGCTCTCCTGCCCATTTGAGGTTTTGCTCTTCGTCGAAGCGGGCTTTCAGTTCGACAACGGCGGTCACCGATTTGCCGTTCTCTGCCGCTTGCGTCAGCGCCTGTATTACCGGGCTTTGATTGCCTGCGCGATAGAGCGTCTGCTTGATCGAGAGCACGGCCGGATCGCTCGCTGCCTGCCGCAGAAAATCGACCACCACTTCGAAACTTTCGTAGGGGTGATGAATAATCATGTCTTTTTCGCGGATCGCAGCGAAGCAGTCGCCGTCGTGTTCCATTACCCGTTCGGGATAGCGGGGGCTGAATGCGGCGAATTTCAGATCGGGACGATCTTCGTCCACCACCTGACTGAGTCCGCGCAGACCGAGCATGCCATCGGTTTTGATGACCATCGCCCCTTCCACGCCAAGCTGTTCGCGCAGCAGCTTTTCCGCTTCGGGATCGCATTGTTGATCGAGTTCGAGCAGCACAACGCGCCCGCGCCGCCGACGCTGAATCGCCGTGCGGAAGTATCGGACGAGATCCTCCGCCTCTTCCTCCACTTCGATGTCGCTGTCACGGATCACGCGGAACACGCCGTCGCCGACGATCTCGAAGCCGGGGAACAATGCCGGAGCGAAACGGGTGACAAGGCTTTCGACCGGCACCCATGTCGCACGGTCCTCTCCCGGCAGGCGCACAAAGCGCGGAATGCCTGCGGGGATCAGCACCATTTCGACCAGCCCCTCGCCATCCGATTTGCGGACGAGGTTGAAGATCACTCCCATGCCGAGATTGGCCACGAACGGGAATGGGTGCGCCGGGTCGATCGCTTGCGGGGTCAGTACCGGTAGTACCTGATCCTCGAACCATTCGCGCAACCATTTGATATGACCCGGCGCCAGATGGGTTTCGTCGGCGATATGGACACCCTGATGCGCCAGTCGCCCGCGCAGATCGGCCAGCGCAGCCTGCTGGCCTTTCTCGATTTCGATATATTCGCGACGAATCGCAGTAAGTTGCTGCGAGGGGGTCTTTCCATCGATCGAGGTTTTGCCGATCCCGCGGCGCACTTGCGCTTCCAGCCCGGCGACGCGGATCATCATGAATTCGTCGAGGTTGGACCCCGAAATCGACAGGAACCGCAGCCGTTCGAGCAACGGATAACTGGAATTGCGCGCTTCCGCCAACACACGGCGGTTGAAGGCCAGCCAGCTTAGCTCGCGGTTGAAATAGCGCATAGCTGGATCGCCGCTATCTGCGGATGTTTCCACTGCCTCGCCAGTAAGGGCGGGGGTGAGAGAGCTGTCTGTCGGAACGTCCATCTTGAATCCGGAAATTGGGAAGTATCCGTGCCTTGTCTGGCTTATGTTGCAATCAAGTGACTCGTAACACAACTGAGAACAGCCAGATAATTGCCCGATGCCGCGCGATTGGCTATCGGCTTGTGTCACGATGAAGCGAACACACCTGCCCCTGAACGCCCTGCGCGTGTTTGACGCGGCTGCGCGCCACCTTTCATTCACCCGTGCGGCGGATGAACTTGCGGTTACTCCGGCTGCTGTCGGACAGCAGATTCGCGCGCTGGAGGAACACCTTGGCACTGTGCTGTTTCGCCGCACCAGCAAAGGGCTGGAACTGACCGACGAAGGCGGTGCGGGCCTGGATGCCCTGCGCGAAGGCTTCCTCAAGTTCGAGGAATCGGTCCAGTCGATGCAGGCCGGACAGGCCAGCGACCGCTTCACGATCGCCGCTCCGCGCGAATTCTATGCTCAGTGGCTTGCCCCAAGGCTAGCCGCATATCGGGAGCACAGCGAAGGTGTGCGGTTTCAGTTGATCGCGGATGAAAGCGCGGACTTCACGGAAACCAATCTCGATTTTGCGATTCGTCTGGTCGACGGACCGGGCGATCTGGAAGGGGTGGAGCTTGCTCCTGCCCGCCGCGTGATCGTGGCTGCGCCCGGCGCCCCCGACGAATGGATCGACTGGCCGGGCGCGCCATTGCCCGAAGGGGCCGATGCCAAAGTCGTGGCGGGCAATGCCGGGCAGGCGCTGTCGAGCGCAGTTGCCGGTCTTGGTAAGGCGATGCTGCCATACCTGCTGGTGGAAGAGGCGATCGAAGCGAACCGGCTCGAAGTGCTCGAAGGGCCGGACGAAGGACGCCGGGCATATTGGCTGGTGGCGCCTACGCCCCAGTGGCGGCAGAAAAAGGTCAGGGCTCTGGTCGCGTTCCTGACTGCCTGATCTGAGTTTAAGTCAATGTAATTTCAGCAAATTGGGATCGATATTTGTCGCCTGAGGAGGGCGCAATGGATTTCATGAAGCTGCTGCAGTCGCTTGAACAAGCGCTGTTCGAAGTCATTTCCTGGCTGGTTTTTTATCCCATCACGTTGTGGCAGGCTATTCGCCATCCGTTTGCGATGATGGAGTATGCGGATGGGGAACTGGTCAAGCCGGCAGACGATCGATTCACCAGTCGCCTTAGTCCGCCGATCTTTCTGGCGATTACGTTAGGGCTTCTACACCTGATCGAAGTGCAAACTGAAGGTGTGGAAATGCATGGATTTCTTGCCGACAACACCAATCTGATGGCGTTTCGGATGTTTGTGCTGAGCGTCCTGCCCCTCGGCATTGCAGTGCGCTTCATGCAGTTCCAAAATCTGAGGTTCGATCGCAAAGTGCTTAGGCCGTTGTTCTACGGACAAATATATATCTCTGCGCCGATTGCGATGGCAGTAGGCATTGCCACAGCAATACTTCCCCGGTTTGTCGAGCGTAGCTATCTCGGCAATCTCTTTGGAATCGCTATCGTGCTCATCGGCGGTTTGTGGTACATAGCGCTGGAAATCGTGTGGTTTCAACGGCACGGGCCAATGTCTTATACACGCGCCCTAGCATACACTGCATGGGCGACCTTCGTTTCGCTTATACTGATCATTGGGTTGAGTGCTGCGGTGAGCAAACTTTAAGCGAGCGTGGCGTGAGTCAGGATGGTAGGCGGCAGGGCATTATTCCGCCGCCATTTGCTCCGCTTCGCCAAGATCGACGCTGACGAGGCGGCTGACGCCTTTCTCGACCATAGTCACCCCGAACAGACGGTGCATCCGGCTCATCGTCACGGCATTGTGGGTTACGATCAGGTAGCGAGTCTGTGTTTCCGTCACCATTGAATCGAGCAGATCGCAGAACCGGTCGATATTGGCATCGTCCAGCGGTGCATCGACTTCGTCCAGCACGCAGATCGGTGCGGGGTTGGTCAGAAACAGTGCGAATATCAGCGCGGTGGCAGTCAGCGCCTGTTCTCCGCCCGACAGCAGCGTCAGCGATTGCAGGCGTTTGCCGGGAGGCTGGGCGAAGATTTCCAGCCCAGCCTCCAGCGGATCGTCGCTGTCGATCAGTGCCAGATGCGCTTCGCCCCCTTCGAACAGGCGCGTGAACAGCCGCTTGAAGTGTTCGTTTACTTCGTTGAAGGCCACCCGCAGTCGTTCGCGCCCTTCGCGATTGAGGCTGCCAATCGATCCGCGCAGTCGGGCAACGGCTTCGGTCAGTTCGGCCTGCTCTTCTGCGCTGTTACCGTGTTCGGCCTCGATCCGTTCCAGTTCGTCTGCAGCGACGAGATTGACCGGACCAATGCGCTCGCGACTGCTGGTCAGCCGGTCCAGTTCCTCGGATTCGAGCCCGGCGTTCTTCACCTCGCTGTCGTCAAATCCGAAGCGATCGCCCAGCAACGGTGGCGGACACTGGAAGCGCTCGCCTGACATGCGCGTCATTTCTTCCCGCCGCTGCTCTTCGCTTTCCGCACGGGCGGCAAGGCCAGCGCGCCCTTCGCGGGCGGACGCGAGCGCTTCGGTGCTATCGGCCAGAGCGCGGTCGGCAGCTTGCGCGGTTTCATGTGCTGTCGCGACGGCGGCTTCCGCTTCATGCAGCGCTTCGGTCAGACGGGTACGCACGGCATCGCCTTGTTCGATCTCGCGCATCAGCCCTTCGGGCTTGGCGGCAATGACTGCGCGTTCCTGTTCGATCTCTTCGAACCGGTGGGCCATTTCACTGAGCCGACGTGCCGCTTCGCCCGAACGTGCCTGCCAGCTGGCGATATCCTTGCGCTGAGCGGCGGTGCGTTCCCGCGCAACAGCCAACGATTGATCGTGCGCGGCCAGTTCGGCACTTGCCGCCTGCATCGTATCGCGCGCCGCTTCGTTTTTGGCCTGAGCGGCATCGCGCGCAGCGCGGCCCGCCTCTGGCGAAGGCAGTGCGGCGTGGCGTTGCTGTGCCGCTGTCAGATCGGCTTGCGCTGCCTGGCGTTGTTCGGCCAGTTCTTCGGCGGCGGCATCCAGTTCCTCGATCCGCGCTGCGTGACGATCGCGCGCGGCTTCGGCCTGATCGAGTGCGCGCAGGGCCTGCCGCTCGGCATCGGCGGCCTGCTGCATGGCGCGTTCTTCGGCCACCAGTTCACGCTGAAGTGTCGCCAGTTCATCCTGCGCGGCGGCCTGAGCAGCTTCCGCTTCGGAGACGGCAGCTTGCCGTGGGGGCAATTGCTGTTCGAGTTCGGCCAGTCTGTTTTCCGCCTCCAGCCGGGCTGCTTCCGCTGCCCCTTCGCCGCGAGCGACGAACCCGTCCCACCGGCGCAATGCCCCGTTGCGGGTGACGAGCCACTCGCCCGGTTTCAGCGCGCGTCCATCGTCGCTGTCGACGACGTGGACCAGCGCCAGCCGCGCGGCGAGTTGCGGCGGGCAATCGGTGACATGGGCCGTGAGACTGTCTGCCACGGGTGTCGGCACATCCGCTCCGGTCCAGTAACGCCCCTCCGCATCGCCAGCCGGTGCGCCGAGCGGTGCCTTGGCATCACGGCCAAGTGCCGCCGCGAGCGCGCGTTCATATCCGGGGGCGGCGCGCACTTTATCGAGCGCGGCGGGCAATCCCTGACGGTTGGCAGCCTGTTTCGCACGGGCCTGACGGTCGCGTTCCAGCGCGGTGTGCTCGCGTTCCAGCCCGGCGAGTTCGGCCTTTGCAGCGGATAGCGCGCTGGCAGCTTCGTCGCGGGTGGTTTGCAGAGCCTCTTTGCTGGCTCGCTTTTCTTCCAGCGATTGCTGCAATTGAGCCAGTGCGGCACCGGCATCGGTTGCGGCACGGCGAGCCTCTTCGACAGCCTGCACCGGATCGCCTGCTTCGCTCAGCGCGGCGCGGGCCGCTTCCTGCCGTTGCACCTCGGCGGCAATCCGGTCGAGACGGTTCTGCGCCTGTGCCACTTCGGCTTCGGCCACACGCCATTCTGCCTCGACACCGGCGTGATCGGCGGTCGCCTTGGCCAGCGCGAGTTCGGCAGCGCGCGCGGCGCGGTCGGTGTTTTCCAGGCGCGCGGCAAGGGCGGGGCGCTTCTCCTCATCGGCGGCAAGGCTGGCTTCGCTGGCTGCCAGCTCTTTCTCCAGCCGGGCGAGCGCCTCTGCGGCATCCTTGGTCAGCCGATCGGCATCGCCTCGATCCTCTTCCAGCCGCGTTTTCTGCCGGTCCAGATCGGCCAGCCGCTGCTCCGCCGCTTCGAGCTGGTTCGTCAGAGCTGCCATCCGGTGGCCGTGGGCGCTGGCATCGTCACGGCGGTCGGCCAGTTCATCGCGTGCTTTGGCGAGAACTTGCGCTGCATCCGCTTGCGCCTTTTGCGCTTCGGTCACAGCCACTTGCGCGATACTCACCCGCTCATCCGCACCCCGCGCTTCCTTGCGAGCGGCCTCTGCGGCGGCGGCGGCATCTCGCCACCGGGCGAACAGCACCCGCGCTTCTGCCACGCGGATCTGATCCGACAGCACTTTGTATCGTTCGGCCTGCTTGGCCTGTCGTCGCAGTGAGGCGATCTGACTGTCGAGCCCGGCCATCAGGTCTTCCAGTCGGGCCAGATTGGCTTCGGTCTGGCGCAGCTTGCTTTCGGCATCGCGGCGCCGAACGTGAAGCCCGGCGATCCCGGCAGCTTCTTCCAGCATCATCCGCCGTTCTGTCGGCTTGGCCGCGATAACCTGTGCGATCTTGCCCTGACTCACCAATGCCGGGCTGTGTGCGCCGGTGGCCGCATCGGCAAATGTGAGCGAAACATCCTTGGCGCGCACATCGCGCCCGTTGATCCGATAGGCGCTGCCTGCGCCACGTTCGATCCGGCGGACGACTTCCAGTTCATCGCCGCTATCGGTTGTGGCGTCGAGCACGACTTCGGCAAAGTCGCGCTGCGGGCGCTGCGCGGTTCCGGCGAAGATGACATCTTCCATCCCGCCCGATCGCAGCGACTTGGGCGAATTCTCGCCCATGACCCAGCGGATCGCTTCCAGCAGGTTGGATTTACCGCAACCGTTAGGGCCGACAACCCCGGTTAACCCCGGTTCGATACGCAGTTCAGACGGCTCTACAAAGCTCTTGAAACCACTGAGCTTGAGCCGCCTGAAGTGCATTGTCTGGCCGTTCCCCCCTTGGCCCCCGCGCGCTGCTTAGCGCGCACCGGCGCGTTGCAGCGCCGCCTCAAGCTGGGGCCAGGGTTCTTCACCGCCACTCAATTCCACTTTGCCGCCGTTGATGAACAGCGTCGGAGTCGAATCGATGCCTTCGTTGCCGTATTTCGTCGCGAGATCGGCTACCTTCTGTGCCTTGTTCGCATCGGCGAGGCAGGCGTTGGCCTGATCCACCGGCAAGCCGCGCTTAGCGAAGAAATCGACATATCCGAGCGCATTGGCAAGTGCGACGAAGCGCTTGTTCGGCGGCAGGTTGCCACTGGCCTGTGCGCGTTCGAGCGCGGCCTTGTCGTTGAGCACTTCGTTCATCGAATCAAAGTTCTTGTAAACCTGTGCGACCAGCGGGAAGAATGTTTCCTTGCCGCCGCACTCAGCCAGAACAGTCAGCGGGACATCCTGTGGGTGGATCGCAAAGCTGCGGAATTCCCAGCTTACCCGGCCACTGGCAATGTAATCGTTCATCAGCGGCTCGTCCGCTTCAGCGCCAAGGAGGGCGCAGTGCGGGCATGAAAGCGAGCCGTATTCCAGCAGTTTGATCGGCGCATCGGGATTGCCGGCGAGGTAGCCGCCGTCTGCAGTCTGCACGACGGTTTCCGACCATGATTTGCCTGCAGGGGGAGCGATATTGGCAATAGCCTGATCGCTGCTGGGACTGGCGGTGGCATCGTCTTTCTTACCGCAGGCAGCGAGACCGAGCGCGAGGGCGGCAGTGGCGATCATCAGGGTCGAACGGGTAAGTGAATTCGGCGTCATGTGATTCCTCAGCGAATCTGCAGGATAGAACAGGTTATACGATAGAGCCTGCGTAGCGAAATTGGAGTCCCGGCGTTTCCACAGGCCATCAGCGAGGGAAACGCCGGATCATAAGCGGGGTATCAGAACCGCGCGTCGAGTTGCGGTTGCAGCATTTCCCAGGTGAAAGTGCCTGCGAGCAAGTTCCCATCGAGCACGAAGCTGGGTGTGCCGGGAATATTGTATTGCTCGATGGCGGATTTGGTCCCCTGGACCAGCTTGTCCGCCATTGCCTTGTTGGCGAGGCACCGATCCGCTTCGACCCGCGAATATCCGCGCGTAGCCATCATATCGTAAAAGCCCAGCGCGCTTGCGATAGAGCGCATACGGGCAGGCAAATCGCCGGTGCTCCAACGCTTCTTCTGGCCGTCGCTCGCCCGTTCGGCTTTCTCCAGCCATTTGGGCTGTTGCAGCATGAACATCATGTGGTTCTGTTTGAATTTCGATGCTGGTCCGCAATTGGCCAGCAGAGCAGCGGTCAGGTCCACTGAGTCACGGATGAAATTGTGCACTGTCACCTGCACTTTGCCTGAACCGACATATGCCAGTTGCAACGCTCCATCGCCGTCCTTCGCGAAATGGGAGCAGTGCGGACAGGTGTAGCTGACAAACTCGTCGAGCTTGATCTTGGCATTGGGGTTGCCGATCGCGTGGGCGCCATTGTCGGTGATGCTAACCGTCGTTCCCCAGTTTGAGGTTTTGGGTATGACAGGTTGCGATGTTGTTTTGGCGAATGCCGTGCTCCCGGCGGACAGCGCGACAGACGCTGCAAGCACGATGGCCGTGCGGCGGGCGGCATGGGAAATTCTCATTTATCCTCCTGTGCGGCAATCGACCGCGCAAGCGATTCGAGTACCGTGCGTAATTCCGGGTCGCCGATATCGCGCAGGCTGTCCCCCAGTTCCATCGGGATCGGTTTGAGCGAGGGCGGGGCCTTCGGACGTTCCTCAGCACGTGGTGGATTAACGGTGCCTTGCCGTAGCTTTATCCGGGCCACTGCCTTGTATCCGAAGAACCGGTTTACCCGTTCCATGATTTCCGGGATCACATGCTGGATCAGCGGAGCGTGGGCCGGAGTGACGGCCAGTTGCAGAATGCCGTCGGTCTTCTCGCCGGGGGGAAATCGGATCGCTTCGGGCACACAGACCCGCGCATGGGTTTCCCCGACGATTTCCGGCCATCGCGTCACAACGCTCGATTGTACGAAGCCGAAACGGCGGAATGCCTGCCGCCCCACTTGCGGAGTGAGGTCGGAGATCGCCTTCGCCGGGCCGCCGCGCGGGCGTTCATACCGGCGCGCAGCGGACTTGCCGCCCTTAGGTGCGGATTTCGGGGGAGTATCGCGTTCCATCGGTGCGCCGCTCATGCCATAGCGCGGCCATGACTGCCAGCGCGCAATCCATCGCCAGCGACTTGCTGAGCTGGTACGACAGCCACGCCCGCGTATTGCCCTGGCGCAGCCCGCCCGGCGCACCGGCGCCCGATCCCTATCGCGTGTGGCTGTCCGAAGTGATGCTGCAACAGACCACCACGGCAGCGGTTGCTCCCTATTTCGCGGAGTTCACCCGGCGCTGGCCCGATGTCGATGCATTGGCCGCGGCGCCGGAGGAAGAGGTGATGGCGGCATGGGCGGGCCTGGGGTACTATTCCCGTGCGCGCAATCTGATCGCCGCTGCCCGTGCGGTGAGCGCGCACGGTGCCTTTCCCGACAGCGAGGCCGGTTTGCGCGAGCTGCCGGGCGTGGGCGCTTATATTGCGGCGGCCGTGGCAGCGATTGCCTTTAACCGGCGAGCGGTGGTGGTCGATGCCAATGTCGAACGCGTGGTCAGCCGCCTGTTCGCGCTGTCCGATCCGCTCCCCGGTGTTCGCAAGGCGATCCGGGTGCACACCGATGCGATTACGCCCGATGTCCGCTCAGGCGATTTCGCGCAGGCGATGATGGATCTGGGCGCGACGATTTGCACTCCGCGCGATCCGCGTTGCCTGTTGTGCCCGCTTGCGGACGATTGCGCCGCCCGATTGCAAGGCGATCCGGCGCAGTACCCGGTTAAGCCTGCCAAGAAGGCTAAACCGCAACGCCAGGGCGCCGCTTGGTGGATCGTGCGCGACGAGGCCGTGTGGCTGGTGCGGCGTGAGGAGAAGGGGATGCTGGGCGGGATGCGCGCGCTTCCCTCCGATGGCTGGAGCGCGCGTGCCGATGGCGACGGGATGCCGCCGGTTGCAGGGGAATGGCGCAGGGCGGGCGTGGTGCGCCATTCGTTCACCCATTTCGATCTGGATCTGGCGGTGATGGTGCTCGCTGAGGGATCATCGATGCCCACCGGCGGGGGCGAATGGTGGCCGATTGCCGATCTGCAGCAGGCAGGTCTGCCCACGCTGTTCGCCAAAGCGGCGCAACGGGCGCTGGCATAAGTTGCCCGACGGGCGGGGCTGTGCGCCCACACCCTTTACGCAGATCAGATAATCCCGCCGCCGATCGACAGGCGGATCGCGGCGATCAGCAGCACCACAAGGCAGAAATTGCGGCCGTGGTTCTTGCTCGACAGCGCCCCGATCCCTGCGCCAAGCACAGCGAACGGCAGGACCAGCCAGTTGCCCCAACCAAGCAATGGCACCGCCGACGGGATCGCCAGCACAAGAGCGACAAGTCCGATCAGGATCGAAAGTACATTCAGCATGTGTGTTATATGGGTATAACAGCCATTCGCCGCAAGTCCCGTTGACCGATGCAAGCCTATGCCGCAAACCGGGTTTCGTAAGCGAACCTGATCTGGAGAGTAGGCGCGATGGCATTCCGGGAATTCGAATCGGCGCAGCTTTCGCGCCGCAATATCTTGCGGGCAGGCGCATGGCTGGGTGCGGGGGCGGCGATAGGTAGCTTGCCGCTGGGCCGGATTGCTCTGGCAGCCGATGCGAATACTGTGTGGACCCATGTCGCGAAGCTGGAAAGCGACTACGTCGTACCGCGCAAGGTCGCTAACATGGTCGCTGCGCTAGGGTGGGGGCAAAAGGCACCCGAATTCCTGTCGCAAGGCACACTGGCCATCGGACAGACTGCACCTGCCGGGCCGGACAGCCTCTATCGCATATATTCGATGACCAAGCCGATCACCGGCATGGCGGTGATGCAGTTGATCGAAGCGGGCAAACTCGGCCTCGATCAGCCGCTGTATGAAATTCTGCCTGCATTCAAAGATATGAAGGTTCAGAAGACCTATGACGGGTCTGTCACCGATGTAGAACCTGCCAAACAGCCGATCACTATCCGCCACTTGCTGACTCATACGGCGGGCTTTGGCTACGCGATCATGCAGAAAGGGCCGATCCGGCAGGCTTATATCGATGCGGGGTTGGCAGCGGGGCAGGTTTCCAAACTGCCTATCCCCGGTCTCGATGGCGGGACGCAGGCGCCGAGTCTCAAGGCCTTTGCCGACAGGCTGGCTGCGCTGCCGCTTGTTTTGCAACCGGGCACCAAGTGGTCTTATTCGGTCGCAATCGATCTGCTGGGGCGCGTGATCGAAGTCGCCAGCGGCCAGCCGTTCGATCAGTATTTGCAACAGCACATCTTCGATCCATGCGGGATGACCAGCACATTCTTCCGCGTGCCGGCGAAGGACGTGTCGCGGCTCACTACCAATTATTTCGTGGTCAACGGCACACCGCTGCCTGCCGATCCGGGCCGCCAGTCGATCTTTGCCGAGGCGCCGCCGTTCCCGATGGGGGGATCGGGATTGATCAGTTCGGCACGCGATTACGACCGTTTCCTGCGTATGCTGCTCGGTTACGGCCTGATCGATGGAAAGCGGGTGATGAGCGAACCGGCAGTCCGGCTCGGCACATCGAACCTCTTGCCCGCCGGGGTGGTTACCAAGGGCACTTTTGCCGACGGGTCGGGCTTTGGCGCGGCAGGCCGGGTCGGGCTGGGCGCGCAAGCGGGCACTTATGGCTGGGGCGGAGCGGCAGGAACGATCGCGTTCGTCAACTTCGCCCACAATCTGCGCGCAACAATGATGACGCAGTATATGCCGTCGGAGGTATATCCGATCCACAGCGCATTCCCCGCAGCAGTGGCCAAGGATCTCGCTGCGATGGCTGCTAAGTGAGCGGCGCGCCTATCGCCTTCGCCGGATCGCCGCTCGACCGTGCCGACCATGTGCGGGCCGATCCCGAACGGCTCGCCGGGCTGATGAACTGGCGTGCTCGACTGCTGCGGATGGAAGGGCTGGCCCCTTTATTGGGCGACGATGGCGGGTTGGTGTGGGGCACGCTGGCCGATGCCCCGCCCGATGCCGAACTGGTGTTCCTCGGCCTCAAAGACGGCAAAGGCTGCTTCGCTGCGGTTCCGGCGGAAGGCGACAATGCCCCGGCCTATGCCATTCGCGATGTCTGGAATATGCTTGGCGCTCTCTCGCCCGGCGATCTGGCGACATATGGCGGCGCGCGCAGTCTGGTGGACTGGCACGCGCGGCACAGGTTCTGCGCCAAATGCGGCCAGCCGACCGCGCTGGCGAAAGGCGGGTGGCAGCGCAATTGCGGCGCCTGCGGGGCGCAGCACTTTCCGCGCACCGATCCGGTTACGATCATGCTGGTGGAACATGCGGACAAGCTGTTGCTGGGCCGTGGGCTGGGTTGGTCCGAAGGTCGCTATTCCGCGCTGGCCGGATTCGTCGAGCCGGGGGAAAGCATAGAGGAAGCGGTTGCCCGCGAAGTGCTGGAGGAAACCGGGGTGGTGGCCGGTTCTGTGCAATATATCGCCAGCCAGCCGTGGCCATTCCCCAGCCAGTTGATGCTTGGATGTCATGCGATGGCGAGCGGGGAGGAACTGACTATCGATACGACCGAACTGGCCGATGCCCACTGGTTCACCCGTGCCGAGGTCGAACATGCGATGGCGGGTGGCGCCGATCCTGCATTCCTGCCTCCGCCGCAGACTGCAATTGCCCATTTTCTGCTTAACTGGTGGATCGCAAGATGAGTGAAACCGTCACTATCGATATCTGGTCCGATGTCATGTGCCCGTGGTGCGTGATCGGATACCGCAATCTGCAAGCGGGGCTGGCTCAACTGGAGGGAGAGGTTGCGGCGGAAATCCGCTGGCTGCCGTTCGAACTCAATCCCGATATGCCGCCCGACGGCGAAGAAAGCCGCGCGCATATTGCTCGCAAATATGGCCGCACAGGTGAACAGGCGGCGCAAGCGTCGGATATGATGGCGGAGCGGGCGCGCGCCGCTGGCTTCCCGTTCGATTACACCGGCGAAGGCGAGGCGCCCCCGGCGACGATGTGGAACACCTTTGCCGCGCATCGGCTGTTGCGCTGGGCATTGGTGTCGCACGGGGCCGCGGCGCAGACCCGGCTCAAGCTGGCGCTGTTCACTGCCCATTTCCAGCAGCGTCGCCGTATCGGGGAGCGAGCGGTCTTGCTCGATATTGCGGAAGAGGCTGGTTTCAATCGCGATTCAGCCGCTGCCGCGCTCGACGACGAGGCACTGGCGCAAACCGTGCGCGCGGAAGAGCGGCGGGCTTTCGATATGAATGTCACCGGTGTTCCGGCAATGGTGATCGATGGGCAGTTCCTTGTTCCCGGCGCGCAGGAACCGGAAACATATGCCAATGTTTTGCGAAAGATCGTCGCGAAGCGCGTCAGCTCATAAGCAGTCGCACGCCGGACACCGCCAGAATTGCGGCCAGCATCAGTTGCAGGAACCGTTCCGGCGCGTGGCTGGATAGCAGGCTGCCTGCGATTACGCCGGGGATCGATCCGACCAGCAGAGTCAGCAACAAAGCGAAATCGACGCTGCCCAGCAGCCAGTGACCGGCCCCGGCGATCAGCGCCAGTGGCACGGCATGGGCAATATCGCTGCCGACGATCCGCGCCACGGGAATGCGGCGGTACAGCAGCAGCAGGATCGTCGCTCCGATCGCACCTGCACCGACCGAAGTAATCGTCACCAGCAAGCCGAGCACCGCGCCGAGCATCACCGTGGGCGCGAAACTGTCGGCCGAGTGCGCGAACTGGTGCGTTGCGCCATACGTCATCAGGCGCCGCTGAAACAGCAACCCGACCGATGTGATCAGCAGCAATGCGCCGAGCGCGATCAGGACCATATGGCTCGTATTCTTGCCCAATTGCCCGAACACATTGAGCGCGATCAGTGTAAAGAGTACCGCCGGAATGCTGCCGATGGCGAGGCGGCGGACGATCTTCCAGTCGATCGTTTGCCGTCCGTGGTGGACGCCAACCCCCACGGTCTTGGTCACTGCCGCGAACAGCAGATCGGTGCCCACGGCGGTTTGCGGCGCCACGCCAAACATCAGCACCAGCAGCGGTGTCATCAACGATCCGCCGCCGACCCCGGTCATCCCGATCAGCAGACCGACGAGCAGCCCGGCCATCGCGTATGGCAGATCGATCATGGCAAACAGGTCTGTGATCGGGCGTAGCCTTTCGAATGCGAGAGCGAGCCATTCGAATATCTGCGCCGGATTGCGGCCGGGTGCAATTGTCGTTCGCTTTGGGATGAGCGATGAAAACTACTTCCTCGCACCTCCATTGTCCGCAAAACGGCAATGGAAAGGGCGGTTGTGCGGGGTTTCTGAGTGGCGGAGGGGAATTATTCCCTCCAGATCAATCCTCTAGATCAGTCCCAGTTTACTGAGCTTGCCCGCCAGCCTTCCGGGCATGACATCGCCGGGTTCCTCCCCATCCGCCAGGTCGCGCGGGGCGTCCTCCTCCGCCAGATAGCGCCAGCCCTGATGGGCGCGTTTGGGGCGCGGCTCCACCCGGATCAGCTTGGGGGCGAGGCGGATGGTCCAATGGCTGTCAGGCCGTTGTTCGAAACCGAGAATTTCGCAGCGGGCGACAATGGTGTGGTCCATGATCCAATAGAGCGATCCGCCGATCATCTCTTCGTGGCGCTTGGGCAGATAGCGGGTTCGCATATGTGCCTCTGGCCCCGCTTCCACCCAATTCCGCAGTGAATCGAGGCTCTTGGAGCGATAGGCGATCTTGGTCATCGATAGCGGCATGGGCACCTGACATAGTGCCTGCCCGCCCGCTTGCAACGTCAGGCCAGTCCCGTCAGCACCGCCAGCCCAAGGAACGAGAAGAAGCCCATCACGTCTGTCGCCGTGGTCACAAATACAGCGGACGACACAGCCGGATCGATCCGCAGTCGTTCGAGCGTAACGGGCACCGCGATCCCGGCCATTCCGGCGGTCAGGTTGTTGATAATCATGGCCGTTCCAATCACGGCACCTAGCAGCGGATTATCGAATACCAGCGCAGTGCCTCCGCCGATCAGGATCGCCAGCGCCACACCATTGGCACTGGCAATGGTGAGTTCGCGGCCAATGGCGCGCCAGGTGTTGGCACTGGTCAACTGGTTGGTGGCAAGCGCGCGCACTGTCACCGCCAATGTTTGAGTGCCGGCATTGCCGCCCATTCCCGATACGATCGGCATCAGCACCGCCAGCAATGCGAATTTCGCGATAGCGTCTTGAAAATAACTGACAACCGATGCCGCCAGCATCGCCGTGCCGAGATTGATGACCAGCCAGCTCAACCGTGCGCGGACTGTCAGCAGGATCGGTTCGTTAATGTCGCCATCGCCTGCACCGGACAGCAGCAGCGCGTCTTCGCCCGCTTCTTCGGAGATGATGTGGACCACGTCGTCCACTGTCATCTGTCCGACCAGTCGCCCGGCTTCGTCCACCACGGCGGCGGAAATCAGCCCGTATTTCTGGAACATAAGCGCGACTTCTTCCTGGTCCGCAGTCACCGGGATCAGAGTCTGGTCGCGCTTCATTACATCGGTCAGCCCGATGTGGCGCGGGGTTCGCAGGATCCAGCTCAGCTGGCAGGTGCCGACCGGGCGGTGCGCGGGATCGACCACGAATATTTCGAAGAAATCGGTCGGCAAAGCATCGGGGTCGCTGGCTTCGTCGCGCAGGAAATCGATCAGGTCGCCAACGGTAATGTGTTCTGGCACCGCGACAAATTCGCGCTGCATCAAACGACCGGCGGTTTCTTCGGGGTATGACAGCGCGCTTTCGATAGCGGCGCGGTCTTCCGGCTCCATCTCTGCCAGAACGGCGGCCTGATCGCGCGGATCGAGATCTTCGATCAGCTGAACCGCGTCATCGGTTTCGAGCTGTTCGGCAATTTCCGCAACTGCATAGGCGGGCAGTGCGTCGATCATATCCTCGCGGACATAATCGTTCAGTTCGGAGATCACTTCGCTCGACAGCAGGTCCGACACGGCCTCTGCCAGAGCCGAGCGATCTTCGCGCCCGACCAGCTCGAACAAGTCGGCCACGTCGGCCGGGTGGAGCGGTTCGACGAGGTCGTAAACCTCTGACTTGTCGCCATCTTCCAGTGCATCGACGACGCGGCGGACGAATTCGGGCTTCAGCCGGTTTTCTTCGTCGTGGCGTTCGTCGTCGACGCGGTCGTCCGGCTTGCCGCCTTCCTCCGGCGAATCCCGCCGCAGCTCTTCGTCGATCAGATCGTCGCTCGCCATCCCGACTGCTCTAGGCGGGCGCTCGCGAAACGCAAGCAGCGGGTGACATTGTCGTCTGGCAACCTATATCGGCGGCGAACCATTGAACAGGAGACCCCGATGGCCGCCGAAAAGCTGACTTTCACGCTCGATACCGGAAACGGAGAGAGCGGCGATGTCGTTATCAAGCTGCGCCCCGATCTGGCGCCTAACCACGTTGAACGTATTGCAGAACTTGCCGGTGAAGGATTTTATGACGGGGTGGTTTTCCACCGCGTGATCCCCGGATTCATGGCGCAGGGCGGTGATCCGACCGGCACAGGGATGAGCGGCAGCGACAAGCCCGATCTGGCGCAGGAATTCAACGCCGAACCGCACGTTCGCGGCACGTGTTCGATGGCGCGCACGCAAGATCCGAACAGCGCAAACAGCCAGTTTTTCATATGTTTCGACGATGCCCGCTTCCTCGACCGGCAGTACACCGTGTGGGGCCAGGTCGAAAGCGGGATGGAACACATCGACGCGCTGCCCAAGGGCGAACCGCCGCGTGAACCGGGCAAGATCGTCAAAGCGGTTGTCTCGTAATTCACCACTATATATGTCTCGTAAGAGGCAGAAAAGTAACGAAAAAGAAAAGGGCGGCCTGCCAAGGTCGCCCTTTTTTACAGATAACCACTAGATATCGTCGGACACAGCCTCGCAATCACACGGCAGCGCCCCTCAGCCGCCTTTCCTGAAAGGCAAAGCGGGCGGTTTTGGCCACATCGGCCTGAAATGACCGGTTGACCATCAGCCCAACCGCCGATCCGGCCACCGGCACCAGCATCCCCATCCGCTTGCGGAACGAAGCGAAGGCGATCGCGCGCGAAAGCCGTTCGACCGTGGCATCGACCATTGCGCTGCTGGCATCGGCGGAAACCGGCAGCAGCGATCCGTCGGGTGCAATCGCCGCTTCCAGCGCAGCGATGCGTTCGGCGCGCAGTTTGGGATCGTCGATAGCGGCGAGTTCGAGAATTCTCAGGCGGAACAGCTTTTCTTCCGGCCCCTTCCCATCGTAGCCATAGGCGCGGCCGGTATCGCGGATATTGCGGAGCGCGATGGCGATCGAGGTGGGCACATCGACCCCGGCGAAAATCGCCCCGCCGAACCCCGCCGCCGCGCCGGTGGCGCCGTTGACGTTCTTCGCCAGCCGCTCGACCCGGCGGGCTGCTTCGCGGCTGGCCTCCAGATCGGCGGGATCGTGGCGGAAGCGGGTGAGGGCAGGGGCGGTTGTTGCCGCATCGATCCCCTTGATCACGGCATCGACCAGTGCATCGGGCACCATTGCCGACAGCGCCTTGCCAAATGGGTTGGTCAGCCGCTCGATTCCGCGGCCGAGGAAGGAAGGGCGCGCCTTGCGAAAGGCCTGCTGTTCTTTTGCGATATCCATCAAGGGGATAACTGTTGGAAAGGGCGCCTGTTCCGCAACTGGCCAGCAAGCCGGTTGGCGAACTGCCGCGTTACAGCCCGGCTTTCACCAGCCAGTCGTGGAACAGCCGCACCTGCCGCTGTTCCAGATCGCGCGGGCGGCATACGAACCAGTAGGAATAGGGGCTTTCGACATCGATATCGAACAGCCGCGCCAGCCGCCGGTCGCCCGATCGCTTGAAGTGATCGTCGTGCATGATGGCGATGCCCAGCCCCTGCGCCGCCGCTTCCAGCAGCAACTGGCCCGAATCGTAATGATCGATGGCGGCCGGTTCGAAATCTTTCAGCCCGATGGCTTCGCGCCATGCGGTGAAACTGTCGGGCAGTTCGTTGTGAATCAGGAAAGTCTGCCGCGCCAGTGTCGCCTTGTCGGGCACATTGCCGACTTCGGCGGCGATTTCTTCCGATGCGATGGCATAGACGCGGTTGTGATCGAGCCGCACCGCATGCAACGCCGGGTCCGGGTCTCTCAGCAGAACGATGGCGGCATCCAGCGTATCGCCCACGCGGTCGAGCAAATGCGGGCCGGTATCGATATCGATATGCAGCCGGGGATGGCGTTTACGCAGTTCGGACAGGCGCGGGAACAGCCGCTGCCCGCCGAACAGCGGCAGCACGCCCAGCTTCAGCCGCATGACGCCCAGATTATCCGACTGATTTTCGACCGCCGCCGCCAGCGCTTCGATATGCGGCGCGACCGCTTCGAAGAACGAACGGCCATCGTCGGTCAGCTGCATCGCCTGATGCGCGCGGGTGAACAGTTTCTTGCCGACGAATTCTTCCAGCGTGCCGATGCGGCGCGACAGAGCCGAGGGGCTGAGGCTGAGTTCCGCCGCCGCAGCGCGCGCCGATCCGAGGCGGACGACACGCAGAAAAGCCTCCAGGGCGCGCAAAGGGGGAAGACGGCGGGACATAGCGGGATGATGATGCGAAAGCGGGCGGTTGTCGAGATGCTTGTTCGCAGTTGCACAAGTTAACCTGTGGACCGCCGGTTTCCGTTAACTTTCCGGGTCTTCTCCACCGGCGGGCGGATGCAGCCGCAGCCGTTTGACGTGGGTTTCATCGCCATCGGTCACTTCGATCTGCCACCCGCTGGGATGGGCGACGACAGTGCCCACCGGCGGCACCTGTTCGGCCAGCACGAATGTCAGCCCGCCCAGAGTGTCGACCGATTCTTCCACTTCGGCCAGACGCGGATCGATGGTTTCTGCGATGTCTTCCAGCTCGGCACGGGCATCGCAATCCCACTGCCCGTCGGGCAGGGCGATCATCATCTCTTCGGGCTCGTCGTCGTGCTCGTCCTCGATTTCGCCGACGATTTCTTCGACCAGATCTTCGATCGTGATAATCCCGTCGGTGCCCGAATATTCATCGAGCACGACCGCCAGATGGGTGCGTTGCTGGCGCATGTCGGCCAGCACATCCAGCGCGTTGCGGGTTTGCGGCACGAACAGTGGCTGGCGCAGCAACACCGTCCAGTCCGCCGGGGGAGTGCGCTTTTCCGCCAGATAGGGGAACACGTCCTTGATATGGATCATGCCGATCACGGTATCGAGCGAATCGCGATAGACCGGCAGGCGCGAATGGCCGTTTTCGGAAAACGCATCGACCACTTCGTCCCACGAACTGGCGGCATCGATGGCGATGATTTCGCCGCGCGGCACCGCCACATCGTCGGCATCGTGTTCCGAAAAATGCAGCAGGTTACGCAGCATCTGCCGTTCCACCAGCGACAGGTCGCCCGTGGCCGACGGCGCATCGGCTTCACCGACATGCGCGGCATCGTGTTCGTCGATCGCTTCTTCGAGCTGTTCGCGCAGCGAACGTTCGCCTTCGTCGTGATCGAATAGTTTGCGGATCGCGGGCCACAGCCCGCGGCTACTTTCCGCGTCTCCCGGTTGGGAATCGGTATCGGACATGGTCCTTCGTCGTGGCCCTCTTACTGGTCAGCTTCGTCATATGGGTTGCCAAGGCCGATAAAGGCAAGCGCCTTTGTCTCCAGCGCCTCCATTGCTTCGGCCTGGGCATCGCTGTCGACATGGTCGTGGCCCGCCAGATGGAGCAGGCCGTGCACCACCAGATGCGCGGCATGATCGGCCAGCGACACGCCCTTTTCCTCCGCTTCGCGCGCGCATGTTTCGTGCGCCAGCGCGATATCGCCCAGCAGTTCAGGCGGCCCGTCGGGGTCGAGATGAACAAGATCCTCGCGCTCCAGCATCGGGAAGCTGAGCACGTTGGTCGGCCTGTCCCGCTCACGCCATTCGCGGTTCAGCGTGTGGACCTCGGCATCGCTGGTGAACAGCACGCTGACCTGCAGCCGCGGATTGGCCAGCGCCGGTTCGACCTGAGCAGCCGCCTGCGCCACGCGCACCACCAGCGCCTCCCAATCGGCGTCGGGCCAGTCTTCCACTTCGACAATCGCGTCCATAGCGGGGCCTTTAGGCGGGTTTTCACCGCAGGTCATGGGGAGAATGGGGGGTGGAAGAATTGCCAGCTATTGCGCCGCCGGGCTTTCCCCTTGCCGTTCCTCGCAATGACGAGGGGAGGGGATACACGCGATCATATTAGCCAACCATCGTCACTGCCGCCTCTACTCCCGCACCAAACCCCCTCCGTGCCTTCGTGCCTTCGTGTGACACACTATCACCCGACGCTTCTCCCATCGCATCGGTTGCGAGGGGGCGATATGCGGTCGATGGATTGCCACGTCGCCTGAACGCTCCTCGCAATGACGAAAGGGGCAGCGCTTCCGGCATAGGCCAATCGCCCCGATGAATAACGGGAGACAATTATGCCGACGATGTCTGTAAGAAAATGGAGCGGGCGAGGCGATTCGAACGCCCGACCCCAACCTTGGCAAGGTTGTGCTCTACCCCTGAGCTACGCCCGCTCACTTGGCGTGATCGGAAACTGACGTCTCCGATCGGGGAGGCGGGCGATTAGCAGCGGGTTCGCGGGCCTGCAAGGGGAAATTTTCGCCAATTTGCATACCCCCTGTCTTCCCGCCGAATTCCCCTTCACATTGCAGCGCAAACGCCCACATTGGGTATTCGTATATATTCAAGTGACAAACGGATTAGGGGACTGAACGTGGCCAGCATGGGGCTCAACCTCGACGAACAGAAGGCAGTCGATCGCTTCCGCACTCAGGTGGTCGAACCATCGATGAGCAAGCTGGTGGTGCTCGATTTCTGGGCCGAATGGTGCGGCCCGTGCAAGGCGCTGACCCCGGTTCTGGAAAAAGTGTGCGGCGAATATGCCGACAAGGGCGTGCTGCTGGCCAAAGTCAATGTGGACGAGGAACAGTTCATTGCCGCGCAGTTTCAGGTCCGCTCGATCCCCACGGTCTATGCCATGTTCCAGGGGCAGCCGGTTGCCGATCTGACCAATGCGCGCAGCGAATCGCAGCTCAAACAAATGCTCGATCAGCTTCTGTCGCAATTGCCGGTGGAAGCCGGGGCAGGGCAGGATGGTGCCGCCGATGGGCAGCAAGCGCCCGATGTATCGCAGTTCGTGACGATGGCGGAACAGGTGCTGGCCGAAGGCGATGCGGAGCGTGCGGCGGGCATTTTCATGCAAGTGGTGGAGATGGTGCCCGACAATGCCGCTGCCAGCGGCGGGCTGATCCGCGCACTGGTGGCCGCGGGCAAAGTGGAAGAGGCGCGCCAGTTCGCCGCTTCGCTGCCCGGCGAGGTAGCTGACGATCCTGCGGTGAAGACAGCGATGTCGGCGCTCGATCTGGCGGGGACGCAAGTGGATGACAGCGAACTGGCCGCGCTGCGCGATGCGGCATCGGCCAATCCCGCCGACATGGATGCCGGGCTGGCCTATGCCGAGGCGGCCTATGCTGCGGGCGACAGGGATGCCGCGGCCGATACGCTGCTGGCGATGATCGCGACCGACCGTGAATGGAACGAAGGTGCGGCGAAGGCCAAGCTGCTCCAGATATTCGAAGCGATCGGGCTGGAAGACCCGTGGGTGGTTTCGACCCGCCGCCGCTTGTCCAAGATACTGTTCGGGTAACGATGGCGACCCGCCTGTCGATCTTTCCGCTGCCGGGGGCGATTCTGTTCCCCGGCCTGCATCTGCCGCTGCACGTGTTCGAGCCGCGCTATCGCGCGATGGTCAGCGATGCGCTGGCGCGCGACCGGCGGATTGCGATGATCCAGCCGCATACCGCCGAACCCGATGCGCCGCTGTATGCGGTCGGCTGTATCGGCAAGATCGACGAAGTCGAAGCGATGGACGACGGGCGCTTCAATATCGTGCTTCAGGGCGAATCGCGGTTCCGCGTGATGCGCGAGCTGGATGTCGACACGCCGTTCCGCCAGGTCGAGGCCGAACTGATCGAGGACGATGAATTTGCTGCGCTCTCCAGTGTCGAGCGCGCCGGGTTCGAACAGGAAGCGCGTCGCTTCGCCGATCTGCAGGGGTATTCGGTGGACTGGGATTCGGTCTCAAGCCTCGACGATCGTTCGCTGATCGACGGGGTCAGTCAAATCGCCCCGTTCGACAGCGCCGCGAAACAGGCGCTGCTGGAATCGCCCACGCTGGGTGCGCGATGCGAACTGCTGATTCAGCTCATGCAGTTCTTTGCCCGGAGCGACCCCGACGAAGAGCGGGTGACGTTGCAGTAGCGCGCGTCAGATGCCGAAGGCGGCGCGCAATCCGTCGATCACGTATTGCGCCGCCAATGCCGCCAGCAATACGCCGAGCAGGCGGGTAATCACCGCTTCCACATTCGATCCGAATGCGCGCATCATCGGCCCCGCAGCGAGCAGCGCGACAAGCGTAATCGCCATGATCGCTGCCAGTGCGGCCAGCACAACCGCCGTACCTTGCAGGCCCGGTGCCTTGCTGGTCAACAGCATGACGCTGGCAATGGCACCCGGACCCGCCAGCATCGGCATGGCCATCGGGAACACCGACACGTCCTCTATCTCCGGCGTGGCGTTGACCATTTCCACCCGATCTTCGCGCCGCTGCGTGCGTTTTTCGAACACCATGTCGAGCGCGATCACGAACAGCATGATCCCGCCCGCGATACGGAACGCATCGAGTTCGATATGCAGTGCGCCCAGCAACGCCTTGCCGAACAGCGCGAAGACCAGCAGGATAGCCATGGCGATCACGCAGGCACGGATCGCCATGTTGCGGGTTTGCGCGGCGGTGGCGCCTTTGGTCAGCCCGGCATAGATCGGCGCGCAGCCCGGCGGGTCGATCACGACGAACAGCGTGACGAAAGCAGAGAGGAAGAGTTCGAGCATTACGGCGTCAGTTGCCCGTTCTGTTTGAACGATCCCCGGCGGGGACCGATTGATTGATCGCCAGCTTAGGGCCTGCCTTGCCAGAGGTCCACACCCGCAGGCTTCGCATACCGTTTTCGAAGCTGTAGCTCCACGCAAGCGAGCCATCGTCCGACTGGCCCACGGCGCCGCTTGCCGGGGCGGCGGGTGCAGCCTTGCATTCGGCAACATCGGCGCGGATCATTTCCGGCGCTTCGGCGCGGGGCGCGGCGTAGCCCATATCGAACAGATAGCGATAGCGGTCGGGGCGGTCGCGTTTCCAGACGGTGTACCCTTCGCCGCTGGTTCCGTCAGCGGGGTCGGTGAAGGCGAATTTGCTGACCGCGAGCGATCCGTCGCAACTGGACCACACGGCCAGCGGTTCCCATGTCACTGGTTGTGCCGGATCGGCTTTCCCGACCAGCCAGCTGCGCGCGTTCACTGGCCCGGATTCGAGCAGCAGGATCGCGCTTTTGTCCGCATATTTACGGAACGCCTTCCACTGCCCATCTTCTCGCGCCGCGCGTGCGAAGGCGAGTTCGGTCGCGACGACAGCACTCGGGTTCGCCACCGGTTTCAGCTTGCGCGGACCGTTCGGCCCACCGGCGCATCCGGCAATCGCCAGCGTCAGCGCAGCAGCGATGGCAACCCGCGCGCGCATCAAATCGCGCCTTCGGGCAAGTCCAGCCCTTCGTGGCGGTAAGCGGCGACCAGCGCGTTGCGGAGCAGCACGGCAATCGTCATCGGGCCGACTCCGCCGGGCACGGGCGTGATGGCCCCGGCAACCGCCGACGCTTCGCCAAAGGCGACATCGCCCACCAGCTTGCCCTTGTCGCTGCCCGGTTCGGGCGGCAAGCGGTTGATGCCCACGTCGATCACCGTCGCGCCGTCTTTCAGCCATTCGGCCCTGACCATTTCGGCCCGGCCCACTGCCGCCACTACGATATCGGCGCGCCTGACTACAGCGGGCAGATCTTTGGTGCGACTGTGCGCGATAGTGACTGTGGCATTCGCATCGAGCAGCAGTTGCGCCATTGGCTTGCCGACGATGTTCGACCGGCCGATTACCACTGCTTCCAGCCCGGACAGATCGCCCAGCCGATCGGTCAGCAGCATCATGCAACCCAGCGGCGTGCACGGCACGAAGCCGCGGTCGCCCACCGCCAGCCGCCCGGCGTTGATGACGTGGAAGCCATCGACATCCTTGTCCGGGTCGATAGCGGCGATCACTGCCTGTTCGTCCATCTGAGCGGGCAGGGGCAACTGCACCAGAATGCCATCGACCGCCGGGTCGGCATTCAGTTTTGCCACCAGAGCCAGCAACTGTTCCTGAGAGGCATCGGCGGGCAGGCGGTGTTCGAAGCTTTCCATATGGGCGGCCACGGTCGCCTTGCCCTTCGAACGGACATAGACCTGGCTGGCCGGATCTTCGCCCACCAGCACCACGGCGAGGCCCGCCTTGCGCCCGGCCTTTGCCGCGAACTCGGCAGCCAGCGCGCCCACGCGTTCGCGCAAGCCTGCGGCGAATGCCTTGCCGTCGATGATCTGTGCGCTCACGATCAGTACCCCGCTGCCGAGCGGATCAGGATGTCCGCTGCATAGAGCAGCATCAGCAACACCATCGGCGAGAAATCGATCGAGCCGGTATCGGGCAGGATGCGGCGAATCGGGGCCAGTACCGGTTCGAACAGGCGCGAAATGGCATCGTACACTTGCACGAAGAACTGGTTATCGCGGCCGATCACGTTGAATGCGAACAGCAATCCGATAATGAACCAGATGATGATCAGCATGTTCACCGTGGAGATGAGCATGGAAAGGATCTGGAGAAGGGCGTCCATCGTTACCTCTTAAATGCCGTCCGCTCAGGTGTAGCGGAGCGCCGCAGGGTGTATCAACTGTGTAATACGCGAACTAATCACTCGCCCGCGCGGATCAAGGTGCCTGCGCCGCGCGCAGTGAAGAACTCCAGCAGCATCGCGTGGGGCACGCGCCCGTCGAGCACGACGGCGGCTTCGCACCCTGCCTCCACCGCATGGGTGCAGGTTTCCAGCTTGGGGATCATCCCGCCGCTGATCGTGCCGTCGCTTTTCAGCGTGGCGATGTCGGCCGGGGTCAGATCGGTCAGCAGGTTGCCGCCTTTGTCCAGCACGCCCGCGACATCGGTCAGCAGGAACAGCCGCGCCGCGCTCAGTGCCGCGGCGATAGCCCCGGCCATCGTATCGGCGTTGATATTGTAGGTATGCCCATCTTCGCCCGCGCCGATGGGGGCGACGACCGGGATCATCCCTGCGCCAATCGCTGTGTCGAGCAATGTCGTGTCGACGCAGGACGGTTCGCCCACGAACCCCAGATCGACCGCCTGTTCGATATTGCTTTCCGGGTCTTTCGTAGTGCGGTTCACTTTGGTGGCGGTGACCATGCCGCCATCCTTGCCCGAAATGCCCAGCGCCTTGCCCCCGGCCTGTGCGATCCAGCCGACCAGTTCCTTGTTGATCGCGCCGGACAGGACCATCTCGGCCACTTCCGCCGTTGCCTTGTCGGTTACCCGCAGGCCATCGACGAAAGTGCTTTCGACACCCAGCTTCTTGAGCATGGCACCGATCTGCGGGCCGCCGCCGTGGACCACCACCGGGTTGATGCCCACTGCCTTCAGCAGCACCACGTCTTCCGCGAAATCGCGCGCGGCTTCGGGATCGCCCATCGCGTGGCCACCGTATTTCACCACGAAAGTGCGCCCGGCATAGCGCTGGAGATAGGGCAGTGCCTCGATCAGCACTTCCGCCTTGGCGAGCATGGTCTTGTCGGTGGAAGCGCTCATCTTGCTGGTCTGCTCCTTATCGGTTGCCCGCCCTTAGGCTCAGGACCCAATACTGGCAACGTTGAGGCGTCCAAATGGCGAACATATCGGGCCAGACTGCCTGCCGGGAAGGCTATCTGCCTTTCCAAGGGCAGTCTGGCCTGAGATGGAAGCCATTTGGACGTCCCCCTATGAGGTCAGGTTGGGGGATTTGACCAAAATGGCCCATCGCTGCGTCGAAAGGTCTTGAAATATTGACATATTCCTGCGTCCTTTCTCCTTGCGCTGGGCCATTTTGCTTCAAACCTCGACGATGCCAGTATTGGGCCCTGAGCCTAACGATTGCCCTGCCGCGTGGGAACCCGCTGCATCATGCTGCCGCTAATCGGTGCCTGTAATCCGATCCGGTGGCGGCCGGTGGCGGATTGTAGCTGCAAACCCCGTTGCCCCTTGTATGCGATGCCGTATGATCGGGGGCAGGGCGCATGACAGGCGGCAACGCGACCAAGGGGAATTTGCATGAACGATACAGGTACCAACGGCACCCCCGCACCGGCGGGCGGCGGGTTCGATCTCAACCATTCGACCATCATCAGTCTGTGTTATCTCGCTTCTTTCGTCACCGGGATCAGCGGGTTGGTCGGTGTCGTACTGGCCTATGTCTGGCGCAAGGATGCGGCCGCCCCGTGGGAGGCATCGCATTATGCCTATCAGATTCGCACCTTCTGGATCGGCTTTATCGGTTCGATTATCGGCGGCGTGCTGATGCTCGTGCTGATCGGGTTCGTGGTTCTGCTGGCAGTGGCGGTGCTGGTGGTCGTGCGGTCGGTGCTGGCAATGCTGGCCGCTCAGAAGCACGAGCCGATGCCCAACCCGGATAGCTGGACGATCTGAGGGGTTTTGCCGGGTGCCCCGGACGGCGCAGCTTAGTGCTGCGCCGGTTTGTCCACTGCCCAGGGGTTGTAGTGCTCGTGCGCCGCCTGCACCGCGGGGTGCTGTTGCGCGGTATCGTCGCGCGAGGGGACCGAGCAATAGGCGGTCAACAGAACTCCGCCCGCCCATAGCAGAGCGCGCCAGCGGCTGCGGAACACGTTCTGATAACGGTTGAACATGCCCACCGGTATAGCTGCGTCGGGTTAACGAACCGCTGCTGTGCGCGGGGGAAAGGCCACATTCGCGCGTGACGCTCAATGCAGTTTTGAAAGCTGTGACTTTCACCGTTCGCGCTCTGTCGCCAACACCGCCCGATCAAGCTGCGCCAGCAGTTGGAGCAGCGCATTATGATCGGGTTTCCAACGGGTTGCCATATAGCGGCCAGCGCTCATTACTACCTGCGCCAGCCCCGCCTCCGCCCGATAGCGAGCGGACAGACCTGTGGACTTTGCGCTGGCCAGATTCACCGGCGCGTGTGACTTTCCCAGCGCGGCGTCCCATGCGGCGATAAACCCCGCTGCCCCTCCGCGCCGCCGCAGGCGATAGGCACTCTCTCGCCCCATCCGCACCGATTGCGCCGCGGCCAGCACCGATCGGGTCTGCGCCAGCATACCGATAAATGCGGCCTGCCGCGCAGGCGTCCACCCATCGGCGCGGTTGCCGACGGGGACGGGGTGAAACGCCGGAATGCGGCGCGGCGGACGCGGCCCGGTCGGCCGGGAGGCAGAGGGCGAGGGGTGGGGATAGTGTTTCATCCGAAAGGATGAAGCAGTTTTCCCGAATGTAGGAAAATGGAGGCAGGGTGCCGGGGCAAGATGGCAGAGCCGTTCGCTCCCCCGCGTGCATTTGCCGTGCGTCCGGTGAGGCTGGCGAGTGAGGCTGGCGAGTGAGGGGGTGGCCGGTGAGGTCTGCCCGGCGCGCACATCCCGGTGTGCGCCCTGTTATGGGCCTGCGTTATGGTGGCTGAGCCGGAACAGCCGCCGGTTTGCAAATGGCGGATTTCCGCGCTTCCGGGCTCGCATACCGTCGGTACGCTGCGCGCCGGATCCACGAAAATCCGCTATGTTAGCGCGCCATCGTTTGCATATCGATGGCGCGCCGATTCGATGGCACCCAATTCAGAAAGGCGCGCATTCGCCGCCGGGCACGGGCCCGCCGTGCGGCGGCTTACTCAGCCGGTGCCGCGCTGGCGGTGTCTGCCGGGGCCGGGGTCATCGCGGTTTCGGGAACGGTAACCGGCACGGCATCGCTCGATTCGTCAGTGACCTGCAACTGGCCCCCGCTCTGATCGACAGCGTCGGCTTCGTAAGTCGGCTTTTCGGACTTGCCACAAGCCCCCAGCGCCAGCGCGCCAGCCAGAACGATTGCACCGGCAACTTTGGTGGAATTGAAACGGATCATTAAGCGACTCCTTCACCTGGAGGTTTGCAAGAGTGCGCGGTGTTTCATGTTCAGCCGTGCGGGGCAAGGGGGGCGTTTGAGGTGGGTGGGTAGCTCCCGTTTGGTTTCTGAGGGTGTGGTAGGCAAACTTTCGCTTTGGTTTGATTGCATGGCAGAGTTTGGGTCGGGGGCGGACTGTCAGGTTCAGGAGACTAGGTGTAAGAAAGCCGACATTCGAGCAAAACAATTGACGGGTCCGCAAGCCTGCACCCTTCGGTATGGCGGAAGTAAAGACTGCAGATCGCATTTTTGGTTGGAAAGGGGCCGTGTCCGAGGTGTCGCGAATTCCCCTAAAGCAGCACAAGGCGTTCGATGATCTCTTTGCTTCCCTTCGCTTCGTGCGCAAACACCACCGGAAAGAACTATGCTGGTGTGCGCACTCTTTGTGAACAAAGCCTATAGTTTGAAAGATTTTAGTTTTTCGAACTGCTGCGCGTTGCCGCAAACGTTCACCAGCTTCTGCACCCACTGGTCAGAGAATGTGTAGTCGCCGTGGGCAGCATGGAAGATGCAATAATCGCGATTTGTGTTCTCCGGTTGTGCGGCACCCTTGCGTGGCCGCACCTCGAACATGCGCCACGCTTGCGTGTGGTTGTGCTGCGTGAACGCTACTTGCGTTGCCTTGGCCACTTTCTTCACGACGTCGCCGGGCTTATGTGGATAGAGGTGGTCAGCCAGCTTGTGCTGGACCAGTACATTGCGGATATCCTTGCCTTCGGCTGAGTCCGGCTGGACGAACTGGAAATGTGCGCGTGACTTCGTCACGGCATCTAGAGTGTAGACAACGCGGAACTGAAATTCCAAATCGGCGATATCCGTTTCGGACATACCCTCGCGCAGCCGGGCATCGATGGCATCTATATCGCCCGGAATCTCATATTTGTTAAGGGTGGTCGCTTGGTCGAAATTCAACTTCGTGAACTGAAGAGCGAAGGCGAGTTCGCTCGACAAGGTGAGTTGCGCGCCGAACAACTCGCACATAGACTTGTCGAAGTTGAGGCAGCACGCCTGAAACAGGCCTAGCCACTTCGAGTCGGCGCGGCCTAATAACTTATGCTCGACGTCGTCGCGCAGCACCTTTACCGCACGCAAATTATCCTTAATGCCTTTCGACAGAGGGCAATCGTGGCGCTCGACGATTTGGCTCAGAAGGAGAGAGCGACCATCCTTGACGATCTTCACTCCTTTCCGCTCGTAATGCTCGTGCATCAAATAGGTCCAGGCGACGTTTGCGAGCATCGTGAAGACTTCAGTCTTGAATCGCATTGACGGGCTGTTAAATACTTGGACCGCCAAGACCATCGCCTCGCGTGCCCGGACGAGCCGCTCGTCGTCGAACAGGTTTAGGCCTGTTTTGTGATCGTAGGAATTTTTCCTGATCTGAAAGAACTCAACCTCTTCGTCGCAGGCTACTACGATCGCGGCGTCATTCTTTGTCTCAGTAATGCGCGCGCTGTTAATTGTCGCCTTTCGGCCGATGTTGACGAGTGCTTGGATATCTTGGTTGCGCCACCCCTTGGCGAGCAACGCCTTCACAATAGACTTCTCAGTCGCGGTCAGCGCGCCCTCACGATTCCTGCCGGCCATCTAAATGCTTCTCCCCCTACGCGCTTAAATGATTCCATTTTCTGAGCGGCTGGGCAATAGAGGTTAAATTGCCAACTCAAATAGTTGCACTGAGTATTCGAGACGGAGTAAGGCGAGTTGCCTGAACTCAAGCGTGTGGCCGCCGAGGTTGAACGTATTTTGTGACGGCGGAGACACCGTCTGGTCATTAGTTCAACCATGGGACGAAGCCGCAATTGAGATTTCAGACGAACTTGGCATTAATGCTCTGTAGACGGGCGTCAGTTCGCTGGATCAAGTTTCGGTACGCGGAACGGCCACAAAAGGGCGAGCAACTGTCGCGCTGAATCTCATGAATTCATGTCGGTTTGAGACAATTCTCAATCCCGAAGCCGATATTTTGGCTCGTCCAACAATTCGACCACGACGCCCGGCCTCTTTTGATGTCCGTTTTTGACCGCTCGATTTATAAGTTGGAATGACCGAACATCAGGGCACAAACCCGTCAGTGACAGGTCAGATGCTCACCTCCGCAATGGAATCGCAGGCGCAATGTCTGGCGTCCACCCGTCAGGCAGGCGGCGCGGGCAGCTGTCGCTCTCGCAACTGCCCACGCCCCCAATAATCACTCCGCCGCGACGCTCCCGTCGCTGCTGCTGCTGGCGTCTTCGCCGAACAGGCCGGGGCCGTCATCCTCGGCGTCGTTGGCTTCTTCGCCCTTTTTCGCTTTCTGGCGTTTGTCGAAGCTGGACCACACGTCGTTCCAGTTGCCCTTGGTTGCGGCCTTGGAATATTCGGTGGCGCGGGTTTCGAAGAAGTTGGCGTGTTCCACTCCGTTCAGCAGCGGGGCCAGCCAGGGCAGCGGGTGTTCTTCGATCATGAACTGCCGCTTCAGGCCGAGCTGTTCCAGCCGCCAGTCCGCGATGTAGCGGATGTATTTCTTGATTTCGTTCGCGGTCATCCCGCTGACCGGGCCCTGTTCGAACGCCAGATCGATGAAGTTGTCTTCCAGCCGCACGGTTTTCATGCAGCAATCGAGGATGTCTTCCTTCACTGCCTTGGTCAGGCAATCGCGTTCCTTGGTGAAAGCGTGGAACAGGCGGGTGATGCCTTCGCAGTGCAGGCTTTCATCGCGGACCGACCAGCTGACGATCTGGCCCATGCCCTTCATCTTGTTGAAGCGCGGGAAGTTCATCAGCATGGCGAAGCTGGCGAACAGCTGCACCCCTTCGGTAAAGCCGCCGAACATCGCCAGCGTGCGGGCGATATCTTCATCGGAATCGACGCCGAATTCCTGAAGGTAATCGTGCTTGGCCTTCATCTCCTCGTATTCGAGGAACATGCCGTACTCGCTTTCGGGCATACCGATCGTGTCGAGCAGGTGGCTGTAGGCGGCGATGTGCACCGTTTCCATGTTGGAAAACGCGGTGAGCATCATCTTCACTTCGGTGGGTTTGAACACCCGGCCGTATTTTTCGTGGTAGCAATCCTGCACCTCCACGTCGGCCTGTGTGAAGAAACGGAATATCTGGGTGAGCAGGTTGCGTTCGTGGCCGGACAGCTTCTGCGCCCAGTCGCGGCAATCTTCGCCCAGCGGCACTTCTTCGGGCAGCCAGTGCACCTGTTGCTGGCGCTTCCAGTAATCGTAAGCCCACGGATATTCGAAGGGTTTGTAGGTTTTGCGGGCTTCGAGAAGGGACATCTGGTGGCTCCGTGATTTGCGAGGCCCCATATCTAGCGTGAGGCGATGCGAAAGTGAATCGTTAATCGGCGCATTTTTTGCACCTTTCCCCGGCGGCGAGTCCGGCTGGCGACAGTTTCCCGCGATAGCCTGCGCGCGACTCGTGCGCGGGGTGCAGGATATGGCCAGCGCGGTCCGGGGCGAAGGGCCGCGGGGCACGCTGCGGGGGATAACTCGGCGGTTCGGGCGGCGGGGTATGCAGGGGCGCCCGGAATGCCATTTGTCAACCGCCCGTCACAGCTCGGTTCACCGCTGAATCCGGGCGGGATACGGCCGCTGCATTCGCGATAAAATTGTGGCTGAACAAAGGCATGGAACCGCCCGCCGGTTGGGGAATTGGGTGAATAACGACCCGGGGGTTTGCAAGGCTCACCGGGCGCATGAGGGAAATACGGGAGTGCCTGTTTTCCCCCCTTTCGCGGGCACTACCCCGCACCCCTCGGCGCCCCTCCCGTCAAACGGAGGGGCGCCAATCGTTGGGGGCTACAGCGCCAGCATAAGCGACAGCAAAATGGCGACCATGGCGACCGCACCTATCGCGCCCAGGATGGCCTCTTTCGGGATGGTCGCATCCGGCGATGTGCGGAGCAATTGCGGGCGGTGTTCGGGCGGATCGTTGATCCAGCGCCATCCATAATACGCCGCGATGATGCCAATGGCGGCAAGGGTCGTTTTCCAATGACCGTCGCTGATGGCGTAACCGATAGCCACAGGTGCAGCTATCTGGCTGAGGTGGATGGCGATCCCACGAACGATGCTGCCGCCATCGATCGGTTCGGGATCGTCTCCGATTCGTTGCTCGTATTCACGCAATTCATCGACGAGGATATAGTCGAAATGCGCCAGTCGCCGGTCGAGCCGCCAGCGAAGGAATATCTGTCGCGCGCGTTTGCCAATGGCATAGGCAACGACAGCTCCGGCACCGATGGCGGCGGGCCAGAGGTTTCCCCCGAAGAGGCTGTCCAGCAGATCAATCACATCGCCCATCGCGCGGACGATCCTATCCCGCGCGATGGGCCGGTCAAGCGGTGCTGGTCAGGCGATTGAAAACACGATCACTTCCAGAACCAGCGATCCCGCGCCTTGCGGCGGGCGCGTTCGCGCCACATGCGGATGTAGAGCCACAGGCCGGAGAACGCGAAGAACATCAGCGCAAATCCCGAAAGCAAGCTGATGACTTCGCCAACCGGGCCGAAGCTTTCGCCCGAATGCAGGTGGTGGAACAGGCCGACCATGCCCGCCAGCCCCGACCGATCGCCCTGTGGCGGGCGGCAGCGCCAGCCTTCGGGGCATTCCCAACCCGGCGGCGGCGTAGCGGCGGCAACCGCGGCGGAGGATGGGCTGGCCAGTTCGCCCTGCCACGCGCCAAGCTGGCTCAACACACCGGTGGCCGCGATCCACAGCAGGAACACGGCAAAGAAAACGGACAGCCAGCGATGCCACTTACGCATTATGTGGGAACTCCTTGTGTTGGAATGTTTGTGAGCACCGCTCAGCGCCGGGGGCCCGCTGTTTTCAAGTCGCAGGTGGTATCGAAATGTATCGGTTGGGGGGTAAGCGGTACTCAGGCAAGGGTGTGATGGGCTGGGGCATGGCCTCGCCCACCGGCCATCGCACCTCGTCATTGTGAGGAGCCGCAGGCGACGTGGCAATCCATGGGGCGGGGTTTGCCTTTATCGCGACCGCTGCGATGGGGGACGTCTGGTGGAAGCTTGTCACACGAAGGCACGAAGACACGAAGACACGGAGTGGGTTTGGTTCGGGGGGAGGGGCCGTACTGCCGATGGTTGGCCGATGCGATGGGCGCTACCCACCCTCACGCCTTGGGCTACCCCACTGTGTTCCCCCTGACGAGCAGGTTTCCGGGCATCGCAGGCACGAAAAAGGCCCCGTCCATCTGGTGTGAACGGGGCCTTCGGTGGCAGGCGGATCGGCGGGTGGGGCCGGATCGACGCCTGCCTTCGGGCTGATTGACTCGCCTTACTGGCAGGCGAGGCATTCGTCGTAATCGGTGGTCGGCAATTCGTACTTCGCCGCATCGGGGGTGTTGTCGGCTTCCACGCCGCCCGCGAAACCGGCGCGCTGCACGCTCTTGCTGCGGAGGTAGTAGAGCGACTTGATGCCTTTCTCCCATGCCTGGAAGTGGAGCATCGCCAGATCCCATTTGTCCACGTCGGCGGGGATGAACAGGTTGAGGCTCTGCGCCTGATCGATGAACGGGGTGCGGTCGGCCGCGAATTCGAGCAACCAGCGCTGATCGATTTCGAAGCTGGTCTTGTACACCGCCTTTTCTTCCGGGGTCAGGAAGTCGAGGTGCTGCACCGATCCGCCCATTTCGAGGATCGAGTTCCACACGTTGGTGGAATTCTTGCTCTTCTTTTCAAGCAGTTTTTCAAGATAGGGGTTCTTGACGATGAAGCTGCCCGACAGAGTCTTGTGGGTGTAGATATTGGCCGGAATCGGCTCGATGCAGGCGCTGGTGCCGCCGCAGATGATCGAGATCGACGCAGTCGGCGCGATTGCCATCTTGCAGCTGAATCGCTCCATCGCGCCGGCGTCTTCCGCATCGGGGCAGGCGCCGCGTTCTTCGGCCAGAACCATGCTCGCTTCCTCCGCCTTGGCGGAGACGTGTTTGAACATTTTCAGGTTCCACACTTTCGCCATCGGGCTTTCGAAACCGATGTTCTTCGCCTGAAGGAACGAGTGGAAACCCATCACCCCCATGCCGACGCTGCGTTCGCGCGCGGCGGAATACTTCGCACGGGCCATTTCGTCAGGCGCGCGGTCGATATAATCCTGCAGCACGTTGTCGAGGAAGCGCATCACGTCTTCCACGAAACGCTTGTCTTCGTTCCACTCGTCCCACTTTTCGAGGTTGAGCGAGCTGAGGCAGCAGACCGCTGTGCGGTCGTTGCCCAGATGGTCGCGCCCTGTCGGCAGGGTGATTTCGCTGCACAGGTTGGACGTGGACACCTTGAGGCCCAGTTCGCGGTGATGCTTGGGCATCATCCGGTTCACCGTGTCGGAGAACACGATATAGGGTTCGCCTGTCGCCAGCCGGGTTTCCACCAGTTTCTGGAACAGGCTGCGCGCATCGACCGTGCTACGCACTTCGCCGGTCTTGGGGCTGGTGAGGTTCCATTCCTCGCCATTGCGGACTGCTTCCATGAAAGCATCGGACAGCAGCACACCGTGGTGCAGGTTCAGCGCCTTGCGGTTGAAATCGCCCGAAGGTTTGCGGATTTCGAGGAACTCTTCGATTTCCGGGTGCGACACGTCGATGTAACACGCGGCCGATCCGCGGCGCAGCGACCCTTGCGAAATTGCCAGCGTCAGGCTGTCCATCACGCGCACGAACGGGATGATCCCGCTGGTCTTGCCATTCAGGCCGACCGGCTCGCCAATTCCGCGCACCTGGCCCCAGTATGTGCCGATGCCGCCACCACGGCTGGCAAGCCACACGTTTTCATTCCACGTGTTGACGATCCCTTCGAGGCTGTCTTCCACCGAGTTGAGATAGCACGAAATCGGCAGGCCCCGGCTGGTGCCGCCGTTCGACAGCACCGGCGTGGCGGGCATGAACCACAGGCGGGAGATATAATCGTACAGCCGCTGTGCGTGATCCTGATCGTCGGCATAGGCATCGGCCACGCGGGCGAACAGATCCTGATACGATTCACCGGGCAGGAGATAGCGATCTTCCAGCGTTTCCTTGCCGAATTCGGTCAGCAGTGCATCGCGCGACGCATCGGTTACGATGGTGAAGCGGCGATCGTGAATCGTCTTGCTGTCGTGTTTGGGGGCAGCAGCGGCAGAGGCCGCCGCCGCAACGGCACCTGCCATCGCGCTGGCAATCGCTGCATCCGTTTTTTCCGCCACCAGTTCGTCGGTGCCCTGATCTGCCTGTTCCATGCTTACTGCCGCCTTGTCCTTGCGTGCGCGGGCGATTGCGACACCACTATCGGTCGTGTCGTCAGCTCCGTGAAAGCCCATCGCCGCTTCATCTCCGCTTCTGAATTCCATCGGTCCCCCCGTCCTGTCATACAGACCGGGCGCCCCGCCCGGTGTTCCGCATTCGTTCGAATCGGCGGGCAAGCGCCCAGCCTAGCATCAAGTGGTTCGCAGCGGGGTGAAAACTTATCCCCAGACTGGCCTGCCAATGCGCCCTCACGGGCATCATGCGGGGCCGGATCACAGCGCCGAATCGCCCATCGTACCGATTACGGTGCGTAAACAGGGCAACTAGGTATTGTGGGTCTCCCGACCGCCGAACTACTGGCAATAGTGAATCAGGCAGGATTCATGTGCAAGAGGGTGAAAATACCATTTACAGAAAATTCGCGGTCAGATGCCGGGTGGTCTATGCAGGCAATACAGTGCGACGCGGCGGATTTCCTAGGGTCGCGCGGGATGCAAGAGTCAAAATCAAATTGAGAAAAAATTTTGGTGGGGACAGGTTTCTGTGGAGCCTTTGAATCAATCGAATCGCGACCGGAAATAATGCTTCGTTCGCAGGCCATTTCGGGCAACGGTAAACCCGGCGCGCGCACCGCTTCCCGGATCGAATCGTAACAGCGGCTGGCGCGACTCCCGATCGCACCAGCCGTCAATAATAGGCCCTGAGCTTATAAAGGAATGCAATCGAAACCGGGTCGGATCAGGTCTTGCCGGCGTGTTCCGCGATCAGATCGGCGATCGGTTCGACCAGCGCCAGAGGCAGATCGTGGCCCATGCCGGGGAAAGTGGAAATCCGCGCGCCGGGAATACTCTCTGCGGTGTCCAACCCTCCGGCCAGCGGGACCAGCGGGTCCGCTTCGCCGTGAATCACCAGAGTCGGGGCGGAAATGGCGGCCAGCCGTTTACGTCGGTCGCCGTCAGCCAGAATCGCAGCGAGCTGGCGCGCCAGGCCATCGGGATAATAGCTGCGGCGGACCCCTTCGCGCACACGCGACAACAGGCGGTCTTCGCTGGGTGGGTAGGCGGGGCTGCCGATTGTGCGCGCCACGCGAATGCCGTGGGCCACCAGCACTTCCTCGTCCGCAGACGGAGGGCGAGTGGTCAGCACTTTGATCGCCTCTTTCTGCGCGGCAGGCAGTTTGCGATTGCCCGTGGTCGACATGATCGATGTCAGGCTGGCAGTGCGTTTGGGGTGTTCGGCCGCGATCAGCTGCGCGATCATGCCGCCCATGCTCGCGCCCACGATATGTGCGTTGTCGATATTCAGCGCTTCGAGCAACCCGACGCCATCCGCCGCCATGTCCGACAGCGTGTAGGGCACCCGCGGTTTCAGGCCCAGCCGGTTCATCAGCACCAGCTTGAAGATGCCCGGCGCTTCCTCTCCGTCCATCTTCTGGCTCAACCCGATATCGCGGTTATCGTAACGGATCACGCGAAACCCGCGTTCCACCAATGCATCGACCAGTTCGATCGGCCACAACGTCAACTGCGCGCCGAGGCCCATCACCAGCAGGATCGCGGGATCGCCGGGATCGCCGTAGTCTTCGTATTCGATCGTGATGTCATTGGCAGTGATCTGAGCCATTCTTTGTTATCCCACCGTTGTTCCGAAAAGTTTGCCGACCCCGGCGGTGACGGCCATTGCCAGTGCACCCCAGAAAACCACGCGGGCAATCGCGCGCCCGGCCGGTGCGCCGCCTGCATTCGCACCCAGCCAGCCGAGCACGCCCAGCGCCAGCAGCGATGCGATCACTACGCCCCACACCACCGATCCCATCGGCACCGACAGTACCACCAGCAGCGGCAGAGCCGCCCCGGAGGAGAAGGTGAGGGCGGACGCGAACGCTGCCTGCAAGGGGCGCGCGTTGGTCAGTTCGGTAATCGCCAGTTCTTCGCGGGCATGGGTGGCCAGCGCATCGTGTGCTGTGAGCTGTTCGGCCACTGTCCGCGCCAGTTCCGGGTCCAGCCCGCGTTCGGTATAGATGCCGGTCAGTTCGTCCAGTTCGGCAGCAGGCATGGTTTCCAGTTCGGTGCGCTCGCGCGCGAGATCGGCGTTCTCGGTATCCGATTGCGAGCTGACGGACACGTATTCGCCCGCCGCCATCGACAGCGCGCCGGCGGTCAGCCCGGCAAACCCGGCCAGCAACACTTCCTGCTTGCCACCTGCCGCTGCGGCGACGCCAACGATCAGGCTGGCAGTGGAAACGATCCCGTCATTTGCCCCCAGCACGGCGGCGCGCAGCCAGCCAATGCGAGAAATATTGTGCTCTTCGCGATGTACTCTGGCCATGAACCCTCCGTCATTCGCTTGACGATATTGCGGTTTATTTACAATATTGTCAGCAAAACGAGGATGCTGCAATGACAGAGCGAAGAGAGAGGCCGCCGATCCTGCGTGCACACCGCAGTTCTGCCCCTGCAATCACCCAAACGCTGGCGCGGGCATTTATCGACGATCCGGCGTTTTCATGGATCGTTCCCGACCGGGCACAGCGTCTCCGCGCATTGCAGCGGTTTTTCGCAATTGCCGTGGCAGACGATTTTTCCAACGGGTTCGCGCTGGCATCGCCGGATAACGGCGCGGCAACCATGTGGCGCGAGCCGGGGCGGGCGGGGGAAAGCCTGCTGCACACCATTGTGTTCGCACCGGCCTATCTGCGCGCCTTCGGTGCATGCCTGCCGCGCGCGATGCGCGTGGGTAATGCGATCTCTGCCCATTTTCCGGCGGGCAAGCGTTACCTGTACCTGCATATCGCCGGGGTCGATCCGGCGCAGCAGGGCAGGGGGCTGGGCGGAGCCGCCATTCGCGCCGGGCAGGATGCCGCGCGCGAGCGCGGGCTGGATATCTACCTCGAAACCGCAACGACCGATAATGTCACGATTTACCGCCGGCTGGGGTTCGATGTGGTGTGCGAATACGATGTGCCCGGCGGCGGCCCGCACTTCTGGGGCATGACGTGGCGGCACAACGCCTGACGGGGTTTGCGGGTGGTGCGCCGCCTCGCACGAGTTCCGATGGAGCGCCATCGATTACCCCACCCCGGTTTACCTGTTTGTTAGGATGTTCACCCCTACCGCTCTTGTCGATGCTTCAACAATGCATGGCATAAAGTACAGGTATTATTGAATTGAGCGGTGACATCGGATTTTGGCAGAAATCGGAAGAATCCATCGCGTCGGATGACCATGGATTGCGATACGAGCGGAAATTTCCCCTCTGGATTCGCCTGTTTCTTCTGCCGTGGTCCCTGTTTTGTATCCCGTTCATCCACTTTTATGTGGGCAACGCGCGTCTGGTCGATTGGGCAGACCCCCCGATATTTGGCGGGATCGTGGCGACTTTCGGGTTCTTGATCCTGCCGCTTGGCTTTTCAGGAATGATTTTGTGGTTCGCGCTGTTCGGCGATGCCGTCGATCTGACGTTGGATGCCAAATCCGGCAAGGTCACTTTGCAGCGGCGATCTCTGTTTCGAAACAGGTCGACACGGTACTCTCTCGCCGGTCTTCAGATATACAAAGTTGAACTGGAAGCCGACCATCCGGTTTATGACGCGGCAATTGTCACATTAAAGATGCCCGATGGCACCAAGGTCAGGATCGGCGCTTTCTTCCGCGATGAAGAGGCAGTGGCTTTGGTCGACAGAATCGGCAAATTCATCGCCGTGGCAACTGCGAAGGCCGATACCCGTTCGCCAGTCTCACCAGGATAAGCCTTTCGCCCGCCAGAGCGCACCCACTCAGGGCACCAGCACCGTATCGACCGGCTGCTCCAGCGTATCGGGGTAATCGAGCGTATAGTGCAGCCCGCGGCTTTCGTGCCGTTTCAGCGCGCTTTTCACGATCAGGTCGGCGCACTGGTGCAGATTGCGTAGCTCGATCAGGTCGGTCGTGACGCGGAAGCTGCCGTAATAATCCTCAATCTCCTGCGCCAGCGTAGCGATGCGGTGCGCGGCACGTTCGAGACGCTTGGTCGTGCGGACGATGCCGACATAGTTCCACATGAACCGGCGGATTTCGGTCCAGTTCTGTTTGATGACCACTTCTTCGTCGGAATCGGTCACCCGGCTGGCATCCCATGCGCGGATGGCGGGGGGATCGTCCATCTCGTGCCATACAGAGAGGATATCCTTCGCCGCTGCTTCACCGAATACGAAACATTCGAGCAGGCTGTTGGAGGCGAGGCGGTTTGCACCGTGCAGGCCGCTTTCGGTTACCTCGCCAGCGGCCCACAGGCCGGGCAGGTCAGTACGCGCATCCAGCCCGATCAGCACCCCGCCGCACGTATAATGCTGCGCCGGGACCACGGGGATCGGCTCCTTCGTCATGTCGATGCCCAGACCGATCAGCTTCTCGTAGATAGTCGGGAAATGGTGCTTCACGAATTCGGGCGGCTGGTGGCTGATGTCGAGATGGACGTAGTCGAGGCCGTACCGCTTTATCTGATCGTCATTCGCGCGGGCGACGATATCGCGCGGGGCCAGTTCCATGCGTTCGGGATCGTACTTGCTCATGTACCGTTCGCCGGTCACGGGGTTCAGCAAGTGCCCACCTTCGCCGCGAACCGCCTCTGTAATCAGGAAATTCTTGACCTCGAGATTATAGAGGCAGGTCGGGTGGAACTGCATCATTTCCATATTGGAAACCCGCGCGCCTGCGCGCCAGGCCATTGCGATTCCATCCCCTGTCGCGCCGCGCGGGGCAGTCGAGAACAAGTAGCAGCGACCGGCGCCGCCGCTGGCCATCACAGTGGCGCGCGCCACATGCGCTTCCACCTGGCCGGTTTCCTGATTCAGCGCATAGACCCCCCAAACCCGGCCCGATCCCGAATACTTTTCCGCATTGCGCCCGGTAATCAGATCGACGCACGCCCGGCCCGGCAGCATAGTGATATTGGGATTGGCGTTGGCCGCTTTCAGCAATGCTTCCTGCACGGCCCACCCGGTCGCGTCGTCGACATGGACGATGCGGCGGTGGCTGTGCCCGCCTTCGCGTGTCAGGTGCAGATCGCTGCCCTCGGTATTGAACGGTACGCCCAGTTCGATCAGCCGGTCGATGGCTGCCGGTGCGCGTTCGATGACGAATTCCACGGTGTCGCGATCATTCAGTCCCGCGCCTGCGACCATCGTATCGCGGATATGGTTTTCGAAGGTATCGCCAGCGTCGAGCACGGCGGCGATGCCGCCCTGTGCCCATGCTGTGCTGCCGCCGGTCAGCGAGCCTTTTGCCAGTACCAGCACGCGCTTTTTTTCCGCCAGCGCAAGAGCCGCTGTCAGTCCGGCGGCACCCGAACCGATCACGATCACATCGTAAGGTGAAGTAGTCATCGCGCGGTCATGGCTGATGGCCAGCGCTGCGGCAAGGTGTCATCCGCCTGTCGCGGACGGATTAACCCGCACCGGTCAGTTGAACGAACACGTCTTCCAGATCGGCTTCGCGCGTGGTCACATCCTCTATGGCATAACCATGCTGCTGGATCAGCGCGAGCACGTGCCCGGCAGTGGTAACATCGCGGTTATAGGTGATATCGAGGCGGCGCGGCTCGATCACTTCCGATTTGAGGAACGCCGGTTCTTCCACCGGCCCCGCCAGATCCTTGTCCACTGTGACCGAAACGATCTTCTCCCGCGCCATGCCCACCAATTCGCGAGTCGGCTTGTTGGCGATCAGTTCGCCGTGATTGATGATCGCGATCCGGTCGCAGAGCTGTTCCGCCTCTTCGAGGTAATGCGTGGTTAGCACCACGGTTACCCCTTCCTTGTTCAGCCCGGTCACCAGTTCCCACAACTGGCGGCGCAGTTCGACATCGACCCCGGCGGTCGGTTCGTCCAGCACCAGAACGGGCGGTGAATGGACCATCGCCTTGGCTACCAGCAGGCGCCGCTTCATCCCGCCCGACAACGCGCGGGCATAGGCATTGCGCTTATCCGCCAGATGGACCGCGGCGAGCAATTCCTCGCTCCGCCGCAAAGCCTTGGCGATGCCATAAAATCCGGCCTGATTTTCCAGCACTTCGTAAGGCGTGAAAAACGGATCGAACACGATTTCCTGCGGCACGATGCCAATCGAGCGTTTGGCATTGCGCGGATTGGCGTCGATGTCGAAGCCCCAGATTTCCGCGCTGCCACTGGTCTTCATTACCAGCCCGGCAAGGATATTGATAAGCGTCGATTTGCCCGCGCCATTGGGGCCGAGCAGGCCGAAAATCTGCCCTTGCGGCACATCGAAGCTGACGCCTTTCAGCGCCAGCTTACCCTCTTCCCCCCGTGTACCCGCATAGCGTTTGACGACGTTATCGATGCGGATGGCGGGCGGTGTGGTCATGCCGCTTGCCCTAAGGCGCAATGGCCCCTCGCGTAAAGGGGATATGCATGACATCGAAGATTGCATGGCGGGGCGGGGTGGATTATCGGATTCGACCCATGAGCATTCCGCCGCCAGAAGTCACCCTGACCGATGAACACCGCGTTGCCTGCGATGGCGCTGGAGCGATCCGGCCCGGCCCCGGTTATACGCCTGCCGCGCTGGGCCATCCGCGCGTGTGGCTGGAAATCGACGAGCATGGCTATGTCGATTGCGGATATTGCGACCGCCGTTTCGTGCTGCGCGGCGGCCCCGCCGATGGTGTCGATCAGGCGACATTGCCCGACATTTCCGAAGGCGCCGATCCCGGCCATCGGTGACAGCGCGCTTGTCGCTGCCCGGTTGAGGGTGGAGATGGTGTGAATGGTCTTGCTGCCGCTTCGCGAGAGGTGGCGGCGGGTAATGGATTGCTTCGCTTCGCTCGCAATGACGAGGGGAGGCTTTCAATGTCAGCGCCCGTACACCTGTCCTCTCTTCTCCATTCGTCATTGCGAGCCTGCAGGGCGCGACAATCCATAGCCCGCTCCAATCACAATTACGGTATCGGTGCGAGGCAGTGCGTCGCCCCATAAGTCTGCTCCACGCCCTCCAGCCGCAACTTGCCACGTGACGGAGCCGCCAGCACTCCCTATCTATCGAGGGATGACTGAAACGCTCGATCCCCACGCACTGCTTTATGGCGACAAGCTCTCCCCGCAGGAGGCGCAGGCGCTCGCCGCTGAAACGCTCGCCCGGTGCGACGATGGGGAGCTGTATCTCCAGTTCACTGCCGCCGAATCTTTCGTGTTCGACGATGGGCGGTTGAAAACCGCCGACTATTCGCGCGATTCGGGCTTCGGCCTGCGCGGGGTGTCCGGGGAAATGACCGGGTTCGCCCATGCCAGCGAAATCAGCGCGGCGGCGATCCGGCGGGCGGGCGAAACGCTACGCCTGCTCGATCCCGCCACCGGATCGCGCCCGGCACCGCCGGTACGCAGCAATCGCCACCTCTATACCGATGCCAGCCCGCTGGACATGATTCCGTTCGCGGAAAAGGTCCGCTTGCTGGAATCGATCGATGCCGCTGCCCGCGCGAAAGATCCGCGTATCCGGCAAGTCACCGCCAGCCTTGTCGGTAGCTGGAGCGCAGTGGAAATCGTCCGCCCCGACGGTTTCGTCGCGCGCGATCTGCGCCCGCTGGTGCGGCTGAACGTCAGCGTCGTGGCAGAACACAACGGGCGGCGTGAAAGCGGCAGCTTCGGGCTGGGCGGACGCTATCTCTACGGCCCCTTGTTCGAAGAATCGCAGTGGACCCGCGCGATTGACGAAGCGGTGTCGCAGGCACTGATCAATCTCGAAGCGGTCGCCGCCCCGGCGGGGGAAATGACGGTGCTGCTCGGCCCCGGCTGGCCTGGCGTGTTGCTGCACGAGGCAGTCGGGCACGGGCTGGAAGGCGATTTCAACCGCAAGGGAACCAGTGCGTTTTCCGGTCGCATTGGCGAACGGGTTGCCGCACCGGGGGTGACAGTGGTGGACGATGGCGCGATTGCCGACCGGCGCGGATCGCTCAGCATCGATGACGAAGGCACGCCGACGCAGGAAACCGTGCTGATCGAAGACGGTATCCTGAAAGGGTATATGCAGGATCGGCTCAACGCCCGCCTGATGGGTGTCGAACCGACCGGCAATGGCCGACGTGAAAGTTACCAGCATGCCCCGATGCCGCGGATGACCAACACCTTTATGCGCGCAGGCAACGACGATCCGGCGGAGCTGCTGGGCCGCATGAAGAAAGGCATTTTCGCTAAGGCGTTCGGAGGCGGGCAGGTCGATATCGTCAGCGGCAAGTTCACCTTCACCTGTACCGAGGCCTATCTGGTGGAAGACGGCAAGCTCGGCGCTCCGATCAAGGGCGCGACCCTGATCGGCGATGGCCCCAGCGTGCTGACCCGTGTGAGCGGGATCGGCAACGATCTCGCGCTCGACGAAGGAGTGGGCACTTGCGGCAAGGGCGGGCAGTCGGTGCCCGCCGGGGTCGGTCAGCCGACTTTACTGGTCGAAGGGCTGACCGTGGGCGGAACCGCATAGGGTCACGGCGGGTTCATATAAAGTATGTTATAGAGCACCCAAGAAGGGGCTTAAACCGAGGAGTATTGCAATGAACAGAATCGTACTGACCATTGCCGCCCTTGCCGGTATCGCGACAGTGACCGGCCCGGCGGTCGCCAAGGAACGTTTGACTGGCGAACAGCAGCTTGAAAAGATGCTGGAAGGACGTGTTGCCGGAAAACCGCAGGCCTGCATCAGCCGGTTTCAGCAGGATAATATGAAAATGATCGATGGCACCGCGCTGGTATATGGCCGGGGCAAAACGATCTGGGTCAATGTCCCGACCAATCCCGATAGTCTGGACGACAGCGATATTCTGGTCACGCGCCAGTTCGGCAGTCAGCTGTGCCGGATGGATATGGTCCACACCGTCGACCGGATGAACGGGTTTTACACCGGCAACGTATTCCTCAGCGAATTCGTCCCTTACACCCGCACGAACTGAGCGCAGGATGGCGGCCCCCACGCGGCGCTGGGCCGCCGACCTGCTCCATTTCTGGTTCCACGAGCTCGGTCCTGCCGACTGGTGGGGTGGCTCGCCCGCACTCGATGCCCGGATAGAGCGTCGTTTCGGGCATATTCTCGCGATGTTACGGACGCGCCCGGCGCGTGAATTCCTGTCCGATCCGCTGATCGCGCGGGCAGCGGTGCTGCTGTTCGATCAGGTGCCGCGTAATATTCATCGCGGCACTCCTCTGGCATTTGCGAGCGATCCTCTGGCCCGTCGGATCGCAAAGGCGGCGATTGCGCGTGGCTGGGGCAGGGGGCTTTCGCGCAATGAACGCGCTTTCCTCGGTATGCCGCTGATGCACAGCGAAGCGATTGCCGATCAATTGCACAGTCTTGTGTGGTTTCGCGATATTCCGGGTAACTTCGCCTTTGCCCGCGCGCATTATCGCATGATCGCCCGCTTCGGTCGCTATCCCCACCGCAACCCGATCCTCGGTCGCAAGAGCAGCGCAGCGGAAAAGCGGGCCGTTGCGGCAGGGAATGCGTGGTAACGCCTGCGGGCAATCAAGGCATCAACTGACCGCGGATCGCCCCGTTGGGATATGCCGTGGTGTGGATATTGACATAGAACTGCTGCGGATTGCCCTGAATGCGGTTCTGCGTCCATTCGGCGCCTTCCGAACAGCCCCTTTCCATGTGCCTTCGTTCGATTTGGTCAGGGTGAACACCGGCGGCCCGTTAGTGCCTGCCACACCATAATGAATGTGGGCCGCGGTGACGGTGTCGATATTATGGATGTCGTGCAAGTCCCAGCACACCTGATCGAAGTTGTCGGAAATGGTGATGGATGCCTTGCCGGTTCCATCCGCATCGCCGCCGCCCACTTCCTGCGCGCCGGTCAGGTTGGCGTGGTATGTCATGTTGGTGGCGGACGCGACGGCTTCTTCCACAGTGGCGCATCCGGCCAGCGCCAAAGCGCCGACAGCGGCGGTTGCAATCAGGGGTAGCCTGGTCATCTCTCTCTCCTTCGCTCCGCGTCCGTTGTGTGCAAAGTCCCTGTTTGCCAACGCGGAGAGAGAGGGGGTGTTCCGGCAAGTGTCTGATATAAAAATAAATATTCCTCTAGGTGAGGAGCCAGCCAAACGCCTGATGCAGATAGGCCGCACCATTGCTGCGCGCGATCTCGCCATGCGCCATGATGACCCGTTCGGGCTGGCTGGCCAGCATCCGTTCGATTTTGGCCCGTGCGCTGGCGCGGTCGCGAAATGTCAGCCGCACCTCCAGCGGGGCATAGCCCCAACCTTCCACGATCTTCCACAGACGCGCGATCGGGCGCTGCCACCATTTCCAGTGCTGGCGGAGGAATGCTTCGCTGAAATTCTCGCTCATGTCAGTCAGAATGACTGTGCGCGATGGTAAGTGAACGAATTCGACTTCGTCCAGAAACGATGAATTGGTGAGGTGATACTGATCGATCTGCCCGGCCCAGTCCGCTGGCGCGCCATCGCTCAGTACACCATCGAAAGACAGGTCGCTGCGCTTGTCGATCAGCGTTTGCGGTCCCCACAATCTGGCGTCGGGCCAGCGGGCGATCCATTGCGGCAGGAACAGGTGGTGGATTTTGTTCGGTGCGACAAGGTGGCGCACCGGGCCAAGTGAATTCACTTGCGCCGCCAGATCGTCGTCTACCGCAATCGGGGACCACACCCACAGATCGCCATTCGCCAGCCGCACGATCACCATGCGAGTGGGGTAAGCGCAGGTATAGAAATCGACTATCGGCCCTTCGACGACCCATAGATCGGGGGCGAGTTGTTCCAATGTGCCGGTCATTCCCACTCGATCGTGCCAGGCGGCTTGCTGGTGTAATCATAGACCACGCGATTGATGCCCTGCACTTCGTTGACGATGCGGGTGGCGCATTGCGTCAGGAAGCTGGCATCGAAAGGATAGACATCGGCGGTCATCCCGTCGGTGCTGGTGACTGCGCGCAAGGCGCAGACACTGTCATAAGTGCGCCCGTCACCCATGACGCCCACGGTTTTGACCGGTAGCAACACAGCGAACGCCTGCCAGATGGCATCGTAAAGCCCGGCGTTACGGATTTCTTCGAGGTAGATCGCGTCGGCCTTACGCAGAATATCGCAACGTTCCTTGCTCACTTCGCCGGGGATGCGGATAGCGAGGCCGGGGCCGGGGAAGGGGTGGCGGCCGACGAACAGATCGTTCAACCCCAGCTCGCGACCCAGTTCGCGGACTTCGTCCTTGAACAGTTCGCGCAGTGGCTCGACCAGCTTCATATTCATGCGTTCGGGAAGACCGCCGACATTGTGGTGGCTCTTGATCGTGACCGACGGGCCGCCAGTGAAGCTGACGCTTTCGATCACATCGGGATAGAGCGTGCCTTGGGCAAGAAAGTCCGCGCCGCCCAGTTTCTTCGCCTCTTCCTCGAACACGGCGATGAATTCGGCGCCGATGAATTTGCGCTTCTTTTCCGGGTCGGTCACTCCGGCAAGGCCGCGCATGAAGCGTTCTTCCGCATCGACCACGACGAGGGGAATATTGTAATGATCGCGGAACAGCGTTTCGACCTGTTCGCGTTCGTTCAAACGCAACAGCCCGTGATCGACGAATACGCAGGTGAGCTGATCGCCGATCGCTTCGTGAATCAGGATTGCAGCGACCGAGCTGTCGACCCCGCCGGAAAGGCCGCAGATCACCCGTCCATCGCCGACCTGCTGGCGGATTTCGGCCACCTTGGTTTCGCGGTAATGCGCCATCGTCCAGTCGCCGGGAATGCCGCATACGCGGTGGACGAAATTGGCGATCAGCTTTGCCCCATCGGGCGTGTGGACCACTTCGGGGTGGAACTGTGTGCCGTAAAACTTGCGGCTCTCGTCGGCGATCACAGCGAACGGAGCGCCATCGCTGATCGCGACGATTTCGAACCCGTCGGCAAAGCGGGTGACTTTGTCCCCGTGGCTCATCCACACCTGATGGCGTTCGCCTTCCTGCCACAGTCCGTCGAACAAGGCGCACGATTTGGTCACTGTCAGATAGGCACGTCCGAATTCGCCGCCATCGCCGGTTTCATGGCCGGGGCGGACTTCGCCACCGAGCTGATGGGTCATTACCTGTTGGCCGTAACAGATGCCGAGGATCGGCAACCCCGCTTCGAACAGCATCTGCGGTGCGCGCGGACTGCCTTCGTCCGGCACACCGGCGGGCGAACCGGACAGAATGATGCCCTTAGGCTTCATCCGGTGGAATGCCTCTTCCGCCTGAGTGAAGGGCGCGATTTCGGAATAGACGCCCGCTTCGCGCACGCGGCGTGCGATCAGCTGGGTCACCTGGCTGCCGAAATCGACGATAAGGATGGAATCGGGGAGAAGGGCCTGGTCCATGGCGGGGAGCGTTAGGCCGGGCGCAGGCAAACTGTCCAGCGGCGTGACGCAGATAATGCACTGTCGCGCGATCCGGGCTGTTGCGTGTCGTGCGTCGGGAAATGGAGGAATGTTGCGCCGCACACAACATCGATGCGTCAATTATGTCGTGATGGTGGATGTGGTGTTATAAAAAACATTATATATCAGATGCTTGTATGGCGGTGGCGATCAGGTGATCCAATTTCGCTTTTGGTTCGTCGCTGGCAACGGCAGTTTCGTTTTTTGCGGTTGCGAAGTTTATGATGCACTGCACAATGATGCTGTCTCAGGGGGAGACCGCGCCTGGCAGGTTTGAACCATATCAAAGGGAATCAGACCTATGCGTATCGCCATTCTTGCATTTGCTACTGCCATCGAGCTGGCCGCGACATCCGCCAGTGCGGAAGAAGTCACTGTCAGCGTTTCCTATGCCGATCTCGATCTCACCAAGCCCAGCGATGTGACCACTCTCGAAGGGCGTCTGGCCAGTCGCATTCGCGATGTCTGTGCGCCGTCGCGTGGCTGGCAATATCGCCGATCCACTGCGAAATCGGAATGTGTATCGCAAGCGATGGAAAGCGCGCTGGTCAAGATTGCCGAAGCGCGTGAAGCTGCCACCTCCACTCAGGTAGCCATCGCCAGGTAAACTGCACGCACCGGTTCCTGTCAGTTCGCCAGGCTGCCATGCAGATGGGGCGAGGGCAGGGACCGGCGCGATAAGCGCGGCAATGACGTGTGACAATGCCATAGCATTTTTGCCATCGCTGCGATTGCGCTTCGAACGAGACGTGCAGTTTCACGCAATCGCGGATCGGCCTGATATCATATAATGCACTAAATTAATTACATAATTTAAAGAAACCCTTTCCTTCTATCGGAAGGGGGAGGTGTTTTTTGTTGCGTTCAGTGCAACTCAAAGCGCCTTTTTCGCATTTGTCTCTTGGTGGGCTGACCCCTATCTCCGCCATTGAACCGGGTTGGGAATGGCCTCTCCCCCCATTGTGGCCCCTGGCCCGGTTGCAGATGGTCGGTAACCACGCCCCTCCCCCCCTGCGGTTACCGAATCCTGCATCGCCTCGCCTCCGATTGGAAGCGAGCGAAACGAAGCGGAGCGGTGGCGCCCCTCCCCCCTTAAAATGCCGCCGCTCCGCTTTCACTCTTCAACAAAACGGAACAGTCTGGATTGAGTGGTCAGGCTACCTCAAGCTTTTCGGCGCGTTCGCGCAGTTCGGTCTTGAGTAATTTGCCAATATGGCTGCGCGGCATTTCGTCGATTGGCAGCAGGCGCGACAGGCGCTGTGTCTTGCCCAGCGCGGCGTTCACGTCTGCCATGATCGCATCGACATCGCTTTGCATGACACCCGATGCCAGCCGCACGAAACCGACCGGCGTTTCGCCCCATGCCCGGCTGGGCACGCCCACCACTGCCGCTTCGGCCACGCGGGGGTCGGCCTCCAGTGCGGCTTCCAGATCGCTGGGGTAGATATTGAACCCGCCGGAGATGATCATGTCCTTTGCGCGGCCGACCAGTTCGACGAATCCATCGCTGTCGATCCGCCCGATATCGCCCATCCGCTGCCATGTTTCGCCCGTTTCAGGGTGAGTCCAGTACCCTTCCTGCGTCTTGCCGGGCTGGTTCCTGTATCCCATCATCATGGTGCCGCTGCGCCCCACCAGATTGCCTGCGATGCCTGCGGGCACCGGCTGGTCGCTATCGTCAAGCACGAGCAGTTCGCTGCCGGGGGCGGGGCGGCCCACGGTATGCAGCTTATCGAGAAATTCGTGGCATGGGAGCAGGCACACGACCCCGCCTTCGGTCATCGAATAGATTTCGATTAGCGCACCGGGCATTCGCGCCAGAACTTCGCGCTTCAGCTCCGCAGAAAACGGTGCCGAGGTGCAGTATTTCAGCTTCATCGCCGACAGGTCGAATTCGTCGAAGCGCGGTTCGTCCATCAATCGCTGGTACTGCACCGGGACCAGCATAGTCATGTCGGCGCGATCTGCCTGCGCCCCTTCCAGCCAGCGGATGGTGTTGAACTTACCCATTACCCGCACAGTGCCACCTGCGAACAGCGGTGGCAGGAATGCGACCATCGTAGTGTTGGAATAAAGCGGCGTCGATGCCAGCGACACCGGGCCAAATCCCTGTGAAAGCACGCTCTTCCCGGTGCCGGCAAATTGTCGCCAGCGCATCTGGTGCGAATGGACGATACCCTTGGGAATGCCGGTCGTGCCGCTCGAATAGATGATGTTGAATGGCTCGCCTTCCAACGGGTCGAACGGCGTGGCAATGGTCCCGACCGGTGCCATCCACGTATCCAGCTCTTCATCCAGCACGATACGATCGAGTTGGGAGAGGAAATCCGGCCCCAGTTCATTCAACCTGCTACGATCGATAAACAGATGTCGCGCGCCGCTGTCGGCGGCCATCCCGGCAAGCTGTTCGGCACTGGCGCTGGTGGTGAGCGGGGCGGCCACGCCCCCGGCCCGGACAGCGGCCAGAAACACCAGAGCATAGGCGATACTGGAATACCCCAGGATCGCCACCGATTGCCCGCGTTCGAGTCCGGTTTCCTGCAACCGGGCGGCGATCCGCTCTATCCGCTCGACCATTTCGGCCCAGCTCAGCTCTCCCTGTTCATCGCGCAGTGCGGGCTTATCCGGGTGGACTCTCGCCCACTCGGACAGCACTTGCGGGAACGAGCCAAATGGTTCGCTCAGCCGGGCGGCGATAGTGTCCGCCGAAAGGGTAGCGGTCACTTGTTCGCCAGCTCTTTGACCAGATCGAACAGGTAATCGCGGGCGGTGTAGACCGCCTTCACTTCGACGCGTTCGTTCAGGCCGTGGGTGCCATTGCCATCGGGATCGACCCACAGGCTGGGCACACCATATGTCGGAATGCCGGCGCCACTGGTGTAAACCCCGTCGGTCGCGCCGGTGGACATGCTGGGCACGACTGGAACGCCGGGATAATATTTCGCGGCCAGCTTCTCCATCGGGCCGATCAGCTTGGGATCGAGCGGCGGTGCCTTGGCCAGCGGTTTGTCATCGCGGCGATAAGCAATCTCTACAGCGGGATTGCCGATCACTTTGGCCAGCGTATCCTTGATTTCCGCCGGGGTGTGGCCGGGGAAAATCCGGCAGTTGATGTTCGCGTCGACATGTTGCGGCAGGGCATTCACGGCATGGCCGCCATCGATCGTCGTCGCCACGCAGGTGGTGCGCAGCATCGAATGCATCGCCTTGTCCTGATCGACGATAGACAGCGCGGCCTTGTCGTTCACGTTTTTGGAGATCGCGACCATTGCCTTGCCCAGTTCGTCCGAACGCATTGCGCCCGCCTTGGCGAAGAAAGCGCGGGTGGTGTCGTTCAATTCGGCAGGGAATTCGTGTGCGCGTACTTTCTCGATGGCGTCCGCCATTTCATAGATCGCGTTTTGCGGCACGGGCTGAGAGCTGTGCCCACCGGGATTGGTCGTAGTCAGAGTGTAATCCTGATAGACTTTCTCACCTACCTGAATGGTCTGGACCACCAGATGACCCTTGCCATCGGTGCGCCCGCCGCCGCCTTCGTTCAGTGCGAATTCCGCATCGATCAGCGGCAGCTTGTTAGAGGCCAGATACTGTGCGCCGTTAAACGCCGTATCGGTTTCTTCGCCGCAGGTCAGCGCCATCTTCACGGTGCGAGCAGGCTTGTACTTGTCCTTGGCAAAACGGATGAGGGTGTCTGCCCACACGGACGACATGAACTTGTCGTCCACAATGCCGCGGGCATAGTAATAGCCGTTTTCTTCGACCACCTTGAACGGATCGCGCACCCAGTCGGAACGCTTTGCATTCACGACATCGATATGGCCGAGCAGCAGCATCGGCTTCAGCGTTTTGGAAGTGCCGGGATAGACGACCACGATCCCGCCGTCCTTCGGGTGTTCGGGCACGGAAAACTGCGTGATCCAGTCTTTCGGAATGCCTGCAGCTTCCAGTCGCGTGGCAAGCTGAGCAGAGGCGACGGTGCAGTTGCCGTTATCGGGAGAGGTGTCGGTTTCGACCAGTTCCTTGTAGAGATCGAAGAACTGGCTTTGATCGGGGCGCAGCTTGCCCATCTGGCCGGTCGGAACTTGTGCAGCGGCAGGAATGGCGAGGCTGAGTGCGGCCACACCGGCCAGGAAACGTGCGATCATGTCTGCTTTCTCCCGTTGTCTGAACGGGTTTCAGCACTCGATCACATTGACTGCAAGCCCGCCCTGACTTGTTTCTTTGTATTTGGTCGACATGTCGAGTCCCGTCTGGCGCATGGTCTCGATTACCTGATCGAGACTGACCCGCGTTTCCGCTTCGGTGCGGTGGAGCGCCAGACGCGCGGCGTTGACCGCTTTGACCGCGCCGATGGCATTGCGTTCGATACACGGTACCTGCACCAGCCCGCCGACAGGATCGCAGGTGAGGCCGAGATTGTGTTCCATGCCGATTTCCGCCGCGCAGGCGACTTGCGCCGGGGTGGCGCCCCACAACGCCGCCAGCCCGCCCGCTGCCATCGAGCAGGCTACGCCCACTTCGCCCTGACACCCCATCTCAGCCCCGGAAATGCTGGCGCGCTGTTTATACAGCAGGCCAATTGCCCCGGCGGTGAGCAGGAATGTACGGCGGCTTTCGCGGCAAGCACTCTCGTCCGCTGTCTTGCAGTAAAACCGCATCACAGCAGGGATGATGCCCGCGGCGCCATTGGTGGGGGCAGTTACGACCCGGCCCCCGGCGGCGTTCTCTTCGTTCACGGCCATTGCATAGCAGTTGAGCCAGTCGAATAATTGTTCGCGCTCGTTCGATTGGGGGCTGGCGCTCAGCTTGTCCCACATGTCCGGTGCGCGGCGCGATACTTTCAGGCCGCCGGGCAGAATGCCGCGCTGGTGCAGGCCGCGTTCGATGCATTGGTCCATCGCCTGCGCGATCCGATCCAACCCGGCCAGTGTCTTGTCGCGCGGCCGATAGGCATCTTCATTGGTCAGAACGATATCGGCAATCGCCAGACCGCTGCCGGCACATTGGTTCAGCAATTCGGCAGCCGATCCGAAATCGTGCGGCACGGCAGTGCCGGTGGTGACGCGGTCTGCCTTGGGCGGGCGCTTCAATTGCGCTTCGGATGCGACGAATCCGCCGCCGGTCGAATAATACGTGCGTTCGAGCAGGGGCTCGCCTGCCGCATCGAACGCAGCGAGTTTCATCCTGTTGGGGTGCAGGCTGGGAATTATATGCCCCGCCAGATCGATATCGCGCGTCGTATCGAAAGCGATGGTATGTTTGTCACCAAGCGCGATCCGGCCTTCGTCGGCAATGCGCGCCAGTGTCGCCGCCGCTTCGTCAGGGCAGGTTTTGTCGGGGCGAAATCCGGCGAGGCCCAGAATCGTGGCGTCGACAGTGCCGTGGCCCACCCCTGTCAGTGCCAGGGATCCCTGCAATTCGACTGCGATTCTAGCGACTTGCTCCAGCTTGCTCGTTCTGCCCAGAGCGCGAATAAACATCCCGGCAATCCGCATCGGGCCGACCGTATGCGAGGAAGACGGGCCAATCCCGATACGGAAGACATCGAGTACGGAGAGCATGGCTGGCAGATGGCCGCGCGCAGGAAAGCGGTCAAGTGGGTGCAGGCAAAACTGTATGTGCGGAGACCTGTGGGAAATGGCGGCGGGAAACTTTGGATTTTCCCCGCCGCCAGCCTATATGATGGCCATGAACGAGAACCCCGCAGAATCCCCCGAAAGCACCCCGAAGAAGAACGGCTATGGCGCAGACAGCATCAAGGTGCTGAAAGGGCTCGATGCCGTCCGCAAGCGGCCCGGTATGTATATCGGTGATACCGACGATGGTTCGGGCCTGCACCATATGGTGTTCGAAGTGAGCGACAACGCCATCGATGAGGCGTTGGCGGGTCATTGCGATCTGGTGCTGATCGAACTCAACCCCGATGGTTCGGTGTCGGTAGAGGATAACGGGCGCGGTATCCCGGTCGACATGCACAAGGGAGAAGGCGTGTCGGCGGCGGAAGTCATCATGACTCAGCTCCACGCTGGCGGTAAGTTCGAAAACACCAGCGACGACAACGCCTACAAGGTATCGGGCGGCCTGCACGGTGTGGGTGTGTCGGTCGTGAACGCCTTGTCCGAATGGCTGGAACTGGTGGTCTGGCGCGATGGCAAGGAACACTGGATGCGGTTCGAGCATGGCGACGCCGTCAAATCGCTCGAAGTGCGCGGCGATGCGCCTCCGGTGGCTTCCAACGGCGACGAGGATGGCCTGAAGAAAGGCACGCGCGTTACTTTCCAGGCTAGCCACGACACGTTCAAGAACGTGACCGAATTCGATTTCGACAAGCTCGAACACCGTTACCGCGAACTGGCGTTCCTCAATTCGGGTGTTCGCATCCTGCTGCGTGACCGTCGCGGGGAAGAGGCGGTTGAGCACGATCTGTTTTACGAAGGCGGCATCGCGGCATTTGTTAAGTACCTCGACCGCAACAAGGATGCTCTTATTTCGGAACCGATTTCGGTCAGCGCGGAAAAAGACGGGATCGGCATCGATGTCGCATTGGAATGGAACGATTCGTACTATGAAAACGTCCTCTGCTTCACCAACAACATCCCGCAGCGCGACGGCGGCACCCATCTGGCGGCATTCCGCGCTGCGCTGACTCGCACGCTCAACAACTACGCCACCGCTTCGGGCATGATGAAGAAAGAGAAGGTGTCTCTTTCGGGCGAAGATATGCGCGAAGGGCTGACCGCGATCGTTTCGGTCAAACTGCCCGATCCTAAGTTCTCTTCGCAGACCAAGGATAAACTGGTCAGTTCCGAAGTGCGTCAGCCGCTCGAAAGTCTGATGGGCGAAAAGATGACCGAATGGCTGGAAGAAAACCCGGCCGATGCCAAGGCGATCATTCAAAAAGTCATCGATGCCGCTGCCGCGCGCGAGGCCGCCCGCCGTGCCCGCGAAATGAGCCGCAAGGGCGCGATGAGCGTCGCCAGCCTGCCGGGCAAGCTGAGCGATTGCCGCGAACGCGATCCATCGAAGTGCGAACTGTTCCTGGTCGAAGGTGACTCGGCAGGCGGTTCGGCCAAGTCCGGGCGCGACAGCAAGTATCAGGCGATCCTGCCCTTGCGCGGCAAGATTCTGAACGTGGAACGCGCGCGGTTCGACCGGATCATCAGTTCGAAGGAAGTCGGCACACTGATTCAGGCGATGGGCACCGGCCTGCGCGACGAATTCAATCTGGAAAAGCTGCGCTACCACAAGATCGTCATCATGACCGACGCTGACGTGGACGGGGCGCATATTCGCACTCTGTTGCTCACCTTCTTCCACCGGCAGATGCCCGAAATCGTCAAGGCCGGGCACCTGTTCATCGCACAGCCGCCGCTGTTCAAGGTGAGCAAGGGGCGCAGCGAAGTCTATCTGAAGGATCAGGGCGCGCTCGATCGCTATCTGGTCGATGCCGGGCTGGCCGGTCGCATGCTGGAAACGCGCGGTGGCGCGCGTTCGGGTGCGGACTTGCGCGAACTGGTCGATCACGCATTGCGCCTCCGCAATCTGCTCGCCTTCATCCCGCGCAAGTACGATACTGGTGTGATCGAACAGATGGCACTGGCCGGGGCACTCGCCCCCGATCTTGATCGGGCCGGGCGCGAAGCCGCGCTGGCACAGGCCGCTCATCGGCTCGGCATGGGCGACCCGGAAGGCAAATGGTCGGCCGCCATGCTGGATGATGGATCGGTTCATATCGACCGGCTGTGGCGCGGTGTCACCGATGTGCATGAAGTCGATGCGAAGTTCCTCGACAGTGCCGAAGCGCGCAAGCTGCACAAGCTGGCGGGCGAGCAGGTCGATGCCTTCGCCGATCCGGCGCAACTGGTCCGCACCGCTGCCGATGCGGAGCAGGAAGCGGATGTCGACGCAGCAGCGACTGAAGATGGCGAGGAAGAAATCGTCGTCGCGCGCGAAGGTGCGGTCACGCGTCCGTCCGAACTGCTCGATGCGGTGCTGGCCGCAGGTCGCAAAGGCCTGTCGATCAGCCGGTACAAAGGGCTGGGCGAAATGAACGCGGAACAGCTGTGGGAAACCACGCTCGACCCGGAAAATCGGGCGCTGTTGCAGGTGAAGGTCGAAGATGCCGATGTGACGGACGAAATCTTCACCCGCCTGATGGGCGACGTAGTCGAACCGCGCCGCGAATTCATTCAGGACAACGCGCTGAACGTCGCCAATCTCGATATCTGATCGCGCGGCGAATTTACCGGGTCAGCTTTGAGCTGGGGCAACAACGCCCTCTGCCCGCGCCCGGCGATCCTTCGGTTTCACGCCGTTGAACAGATAGAGCAACAGCGGGCTGTGCCGCAGCAAGGCGTGAATGCCGTAGGACAGCACGAGTGTAATCATGCAGATCGCGGCCCATGCGGGAATTGGCGGCAGAGCCATTCCCGCGGTAAGTGCGACCAGCGCGATAATGATCGGGTGGTGGACGAGGTAAATCGTCAGCGAGGCATCGACCAGCTTCCTCACCGTGGCCGATTCGCGATCGAGAAACCGGGCAGCGGCGGCCATCGCGACTTGCACCAGGGCGACCGAAGATATTGCATCGAGTGCATATCCACGCGCGACATCGAAGTGCGATCCGTCGTTCGGCAGCCCGAGGTTCAAAGATAGAGCCAACAGGCCAATAATTGCCATTGCAAGGCTGGGCCGCAGCAACCGGGCAAACGCCTGGGGGTTGCGCCGCACGGCGACGCCCCACGCGAAGAATGGGCCATACATCAGCACGGCTGCCAAATCGATCAGACCACCGAATGGGCGCAAAACGCCGTGATCGTGATTGACTGCGTAAATGATCCCCAGCGTCCACGCGGTATAACCAAGGATCAGCCACCCGACAGCCACATCAGGCACCTTTGCCCGGCGGACAATCGGCCAGCAGACCGCCAGCAGCGCACACATATAGAGCAGCACCGGCAGGAACCACAGGTGCGACAGCAGCCCCTGCGACCAATCGCCATGATCGAGCGGATTGCTGCCTGTCGCATGGTTCAGCACCATGTTTTGCAGTGGAACGATCGTCACCATTCCGGCGATTAGCGGCAGACCGAGACGCTGCACCCGGTTTGCCATCCATTCGCGCGGTGCGCGCCGCTCCAGCAGGAGGGCAGCGAAGAAGCCCGCGATCAAAAAGAAGCCCGGCAAGCGGAATTCACTGAGAGTCAGCGGCACTACCTTCAGCGCATCGCTGTGGCGATCTGCATGGATTACCCACGGCAGCGCCGTGAATGCCAGGGCCGCGTGGAACGGTATTCCGAACATCATGAACATAGCGCGTGCCGCATCCATGAAATGGAAGCGCATCGCTTGCGTCGGCAGGCTTGCTGCGGGCTGGGATGAAGGTGTCGTCACATCCCATTATTACACTTTTGCCCCCGTCATGCGCGGCCAAGATTGTCGCTGTCCGGTTTGGGGACAGTCCTGTGGTAAAAATTACCGTCGCGAGAACTGGTAAGATGGGTGCGCGATGGCTCGGATCGCTCCTGATCGCGGAATCGATCAGTCCGCCAACGCCGCTATTTTCTTTCGGGAAACGGGCGCATTGGCGGCAGCCTCAGCATTGAACGCGACATTTGCATTTCTGTGCCGCAGATTGCTGTCGATCATGTATCCATAGGCGAGCAGTTCTTCGAACAGCACCTCGAAATGGATCATCGCCTGACGCAGATCTCCGGTCGAGGCTTCCCCGCTTGCGTGTTTGAGTACGATATCGTGACCGGCCCGATAATGGCGGGCAACCTCTCTGTGTCTGACAGTCAGTGCTTCGTAACGGGAGTTGAAATCGCCGATCGGATAACCGCACGCAGCCATTGCCGCGCCGATCGCTGCGTCGGCATCGCCAACCGCGAGTCTCGGATTGTCGACGAAGCGACTTTTCGCGGCGATCCATCGATTCGTAAAGTGTCTGCGTTCGCCTGCGTCGAGCGGGCGCAGCACCAGCTTTGCTACGCTCCTTTTACGTGCGACCAGATCGGCCTCTGCACTAGCTCGGGAGCCGCGGTGTTCGAGTATGCGGTCGTATTCGGCATCTCCAAACCGCTCGCGTAGCCCGGTAGTTCGGCGGGACCGATATACAGCAAACAAAATTAGTGCAGCGACAGAAAGTAACAATAATAAAGAAATAACAGTGCCTTGTGTTGGTTCCATGAGGCAATTCCTTTGAATGCCCCGCCCATGCATATTGAAATCAACCAAGTCAGCGGGTGCTGGTTCCCTGAGAGGTCAGCGGCCAAGGGACGGAAGCAGCAGGATTTTGTCTTGAAGCCGCAATCGTAGCGGTGCAGGTGCAGGAAATGCTGCGTCATTTCCTTGCGATTCCGCTCGCGCTTGGCCTCGCCGCCTGCGCCACCGTTCCCACCCATACGGCGACTGCGCCGACGCCTGATGCGCCTGTGACTGTGCGGCTGGTGGGGATCAACGATTTTCACGGCAACCTCGAACCGATCAAGCGGCCGCTCGAACTGGAAGACGGGCACGGTGGCAAGCAGACCGTCTATGCCGGGGGTGCAGCATGGTTTGCCGATGCCGTGGCGAAAACCCGCGCGCAGAACGAATACAGCATGGCGGTTTCGGCAGGCGATATGATCAGCGCCAGCCCGCTGGTCAGCTCGCTGTTTCTCGACGAGCCGACCATTGGCGTGATGAATCGTATCGGCATCGATTTCAACGCCGTCGGCAATCACGAATTCGACCGGGGCTGGCGAGAGCTGAAACGCTTGCAGGCGGGCGGGTGCGAGAAATATACGCTGCGCCAGCCATGCGCGGTCGAAAACCCATACAGAGGCGCGAACTTCCCGTTTCTGGCAGCGAATGTGACGATGCCCGATGGCGATACGCTATTCCCGGCTTACGGGATCAAGCGGTTTGGTTCCGGCGCGCGCGCAGTGGCAGTGGGGGTTATCGGCCTGACGCTGAAAGGTACGCCATCGATTGTCGATCCTTCGGGCGTGAAGGGCCTGACTTTCGGTGATGAAGCCGATGCGATCAACAAGGCGGTCGGTGCGCTGACGGGGCAGGGCGTCGATGCCATCGTCGTGGCAATCCATCAGGGACTGGTGCCCGAACCGGGTGCGAATTTCACAGGCTGCGGTGCTATCTCGGGCGATCTCAAGCCGATCCTCGAGCGGCTGGACCCGCGGGTCAGCATCGTGCTGTCGGGGCATACGCACCGCAGTTACGTCTGCGATTTCGCTACGGTCGATCCCTCGCGCCGCTTTCTGGTGACGCAGGCCGGCTATGGCGGGACCGAAATCACCGATATCGCGCTGAATATCGACCCGGCGACCGATACGGTCGTGAGCGTGAAGGCGAAGAACATTCCGGTGCAGAGCATCAGCCCGGCAGCGGGCGATGGACGCCCGGCGGACCCGGCCTTCACCACTTATACGCCGGACCCTGCTATTGCCGCTTATGTGGCCAAATATGCCGCGGCTGCGAGCGCCGCGACCAATCGCCCGGTGGGCAAATTGTCCGGTGCCGCGCTCAAGCAGGGCGTGGAAAATACGCTGGGCGATCTGATTGCTGACGCACAACTGGCGGCCACGCGCGAAGCAGGGGGGCAGATCGCGTTGATGAACCCCGGCGGCATCCGCGCAGACCTGCGCCCGGCGCCCGATGGCACAGTGACCTTTGGCGATATCTACGCGGTCCAGCCGTTCGGCAATACGCTGGTGACGATGACATATACCGGGCAGCAATTGCTCGACCTGCTCGAACAGCAGTATGGCGACAGCAGCGAAAACAAGGTGTTCTCCGTCTCGCACGGGTTTGCGATGACGCTCGACCCGGCAAAGCCTGTGGGGCAACGGGTGGTGCGCGCCACCCTCGATGGCAAACCGATCGATCCGGCCGCGCATTATCGGGTGACGATGAATTCGTTTCTTTCGACCGGCGGCGATGGCTTCACGCTGTTCAAACAGGGAACCGAACCGACTGTCGGCCCGCTCGATGTCGATGCGATGGAGGCATGGCTGCAACTGCCCGGCGGCGATGTGCGGTCCTTGCCCAAAGGCGGGCGAGTGACAGTCATCGGCAGCTAGGGGATGACTTTGGCTTAGGGACAGAGTTCATCGCCGTCAGCCGTCCCGCACCTGATCCGGGGCCCCGTTAATTTTCGGCCGTGCCACAGCGGAAGCTGGACCCCGGCTCGGGGGCTGGGGTGACGGCAACGGAGGTGGCTCACTGGAGAGGCGAATGAAGTGCACCGGTTCGGTACGTGCATATCGCATCTCCGCACCTACCTATAGCATCGCACAACGTCGCCCCGGATTTGATCCGGGGCCCAGCTATTCTTGTTAAGTGCGATTGTCAGGCGTGCGTTCTCAACGCGCCCTGCGCCCTAAGCTACCCGCTTCGCCCCTGCACAGCGGCGATCCGGGCGATCCCGCTGGCGCCGCGGTTTGCCGCCGACAGGCCAACGAACATCGTATCGACGATAGCGGCGAGCTTTTCCTCGCTCAGCCGGTCGTCCATATAAGTCAGCACTTCCGCCATAGTGTAAGGAAACACCATCTGGTTGATCAGCGACAGCGCCTGATCGATCTCCAGCCCCGGAAATGCCCCATCGGCCTGTGCCTGCGCGATCAGTTCGCACAGGTAATGATCGGCCAGATCAACGTAGCTTTCGACCCGCTCGAAATGCGCCGCGCCCAGTTCGCAATAAACTTCGAACGTCGCCGGATCGGCGCGGTAGCGGCCGCGATGGATACGAAACCGGCGGACGAAGAATTCATACATCTTGCGATTGGGTGGCAGATCGGCGGCCAGCACTTCTTCCATCGCGGCGATATGATCGACGAACCATGTCTCGACGATCGCATCGATCATTTCGTTATCGTCAGCGAAATGCGCCTCTACCCGTGCACGGGGGACACCGGCAGCGCTGGCGACCATGCCCAGCGTGATGCCGTCGCCGTTCTGCTCGACCAGCTTGCGCGCAACTTCCACAAAGCGCGCGCGTTCGGTGCTGTGGCTCGCATCGGGGGAGGGCAAGGATTCGGCTCCGCTCAAATGGTTCTGGCGCAATCTAGAGTGCGTCCGGCCCCGCGTGAAGCCCCGATTGTTCGATAGCCTGACGGGCAAGTTCTTCAAACCGCGGGCAATCGGGGCGGACCGAGCGATAGAATGCGGCGATTTTGGCCAGATCGGCGGCGAAATCGCCGGTCGGCATGATCGGCGGACCCAGCCCGCCGCGCTTCGTTGCATGATCGACCCAGCCGGGCACGATCGGCACCCCGGCGGCATGGGCGATATGGTAGAACCCGCTGCGCCAGCGCCCGTTCGAATTGCGCGATCCTTCCGGTGCTACGACCAGTGCCAGTTCGTCCGCCTCGGCAAAGGCCTGCGCCACCTGCCCGACATAGTTCGACTGCCGCGACCGATCGACCGAAATGCCGCCCATATCGCGCATGAACCGGGTCATCGGCCATTTGAACAGTGTGTGTTTGCCCATGAAACTGGGCTGCATCCCGAAATGGTGCACCCCGCCGAGGAAGAACACGAAATCCCAGTTCGACGTATGCGGCGCGCCGGTGATGACGCATTTGCCAACATCCGGATGGTGCCCTTCGACTTTCCAGCCTTTCCAGCGGTAGAGCGTCAGTAGCGTCCGCCACGCGATGCGTGACAGCCAGTGCGGCTTGCATTGTGTAGCGGTGGGCAAACGAATGGCGGCCTACATCCGGAACACCCCAAACGCGGGGCGTTCGGGGATCGGTGCTTCGAGAGCTGCGGCGAGGCTGAGGGCGAGGACATCCCGTGTCTGCACCGGGTCGATCACGCCATCGTCCCACAGGCGGGCGGTGGCGTAGTAGGGGTTGCCTTCGTCTTCGTATTTCTGGCGGATCGGGGCTTTGAACGCCTCTGCCTCTTCCGTCGACCATTTGTCGGCATCGCGGTGGACAGTGGCCAGCACGCTGGCGGCCTGTTCGCCGCCCATCACGCTGATTCGGGCATTGGGCCATGTGAACAGGAAGCGCGGGGCATAGGCGCGCCCGCACATCCCGTAATTGCCCGCGCCGAAGCTGCCGCCGATCACCACGGTGATCTTGGGCACGGTGGCAGTGGCCACGGCTGTCACCAGCTTGGCACCGTGCTTAGCGATCCCTTCCGCTTCGTATTTCCCGCCAACCATGAAGCCGGAGATATTCTGCAGGAACAGTAAAGGGATGCGCCGCTGGCAGGTCAGTTCGATGAAATGCGCGCCTTTCTGTGCGCTTTCGCTGAACAGTACGCCATTGTTCGCCAGGATCGCCACCGGCATTCCCCAGATATGCGCGAAGCCGCACACCAGCGTGCTGCCGTATTGCGCCTTGAACTCGTGGAACTCGCTGCCGTCGACAAGCCGGGCGATCACTTCGTGGACATCGTATGGCGCGCGCACGTCTTCGGGGATCAACGCATAGAGATCGTCGGTATCGTATCGCGGCGGGCGCGGTTCTTCGATCCGCACGGCAGCGGCGGCCTGCGGATTGTCGCCCAGATGCGACACGATATCGCGCACGATAGTCAGCGCGTGCTCGTCATTCTCCGCCAGATGATCAACCACGCCGCTCTTCTTCGCGTGCAGATCGCCGCCGCCCAGATCCTCGGCACTGATTTCCTCGCCTGTCGCGGCCTTTACCAAAGGCGGCCCGGCGAGGAAGATGGTGCCCTGATTGCGGACGATCACTGTCTCGTCGCTCATCGCCGGGACATAGGCGCCCCCGGCTGTGCAAGAGCCCATCACGCAGGCGATCTGCGGAATGCCCAGCGCGGACATATTCGCCTGATTGAAGAAGATGCGCCCGAAGTGATCGCGGTCGGGGAACACCTCTGCCTGATAGGGCAGGTTGGCCCCGCCGCTATCGACCAGATACACGCACGGCAGCCGGTTTTCCTGCGCGATTTCTTGCGCGCGCAGATGCTTCTTCACCGTCATCGGGTAATAGCTGCCGCCCTTTACCGTGGGATCGTTGCACACGATCATCACCTGACGGCCCGATACCCGCCCGATGCCGCAGATCATCGATGCGCCGCTGACATCGCCTTCGTACATCCCGTTGGCGGCAAGCTGGCCGATCTCAAGGAAGGGCGAACCGGGATCGAGCAACCGCTCCACCCGTTCGCGCGGCAACAGCTTGCCCCGCGCGACATGGCGCTCGCGGTGCTTCTCGCTGCCACCCAGCGCCGCCTCCGCCACTCTGGCGCGCAGGTCTTCGGCCAGCGCCCGGTTATGCGCAAACCGCGCTTTGGCTTCGGGGCTTTCGCGGTCGAGCTTAGTGGGGAGGATGGGGGCGGTCACCCCGCTGCCCCGATCAGTTCGCGGCCGATCAGCATCCGCCGGATTTCGTTCGTCCCCGCGCCGATATCGAGCAGCTTGGCATCGCGCAGATAGCGTTCGACCGGCCAGTCTTTGGTATAACCGGCACCGCCCAGCGCCTGCACCGCCTCTGCCGCGACCTTGAAGGCATTTTCGCTGGCCAGCAGGATCGCGCCCGCTGCGTCGAAGCGGGTGGTCTGCCCCGCGTCGCACGCCTTGGCCACCGCATATGTATAAGCGCGCGCCGATTGCAGGGCGACGTACATATCCGCCACTTTGGCCTGCATCAGCTGGAACGCTCCGATCGGCTTGCCGAATTGTTTGCGCTCGCGGATATAGGGGATCACCGTGTCGAGGCAGGCCTGCATGATGCCGAGCTGCAATCCGGCCAGTACCACGCGTTCATAGTCCAGCCCGCTCATCAGAACGCCGACCCCGCCGTGGAGCGGGCCCATCACGTTCTCTTCGGGAACGAAGCAATCGTCGAACACCAGTTCGGCGGTCGGGCTGCCGCGCATCCCCATCTTGTCGATCTTTTGCCCGATGGAAAAGCCGGGCATGTCCTTCTCGATCAGGAACGCGGTGATGCCCCGGCTGCCGCCTTCGGGCGCGGTCTTGGCATAGACCACCAGCGTATCGGCATATGTTGCGTTGGTGATCCAGAACTTGGTGCCGTTGAGCACATATCCGCCATCGACCGTATCGGCGCGCAGCTTCATCGATACGACATCGGACCCGGCGCTCGCTTCGCTCATCGCCAGCGAGCCGACGTGCTCGCCGCTGATCAGTTTGGGCAGATATTTCGCCTTCTGTTCCTCGTTACCCCAGCGGCGGATCTGGTTGACGCACAGGTTCGAATGCGCGCCATAGCTGAGCCCGACGCTGGCCGATGCGCGGCTGACTTCCTCCACCGCGATCACATGTTCGAGATAGCCCAGGCCAAGCCCGCCCCATTCCGGCTCCACCGTCATGCCGTGCAGGCCCAGTTCACCCATCGCAGGCCACAGGTCGCGCGGAAACCAGTCTTCCCGATCCGCCCGTTCCGCCAGCGGCGCGATCTGCTCGTCCGCGAAACGAGCCGTGGTTTCGCGAATCATTTCCGCATTCTCGCCAAGCTGAAAATCAAACTCCGGGGTCGCGCGCAATGTCTCTCTCCTCTGGCCGACCCGCATAGCCGAGGGATGGTTACAATGGCAATCAGTGCGGTGGGGGCAGTGTGCAGGCGAGTGAAATTGTATTGAAGGTACACGGATTTAGTCTAAAACGACCACCGGATCGATACATGGACAAATTAGCAAAAAACGCATGGCCAACCGGCTTGGCCCCCGACGCGACGATGTGTGGCGAGGGGCAACGCGCAGCCGTTATGGCATCGTATGGCATCGACGTACTGACCGGCGATAGCGAACTGACGGAAATTGTCCGGTTCGCGGCCAGATTGTGCGACGCGCCGATTGCTCTGGTCAGTCTGGTCGAACAGGAACGGCAGCGCTTCGTCGCGCGCGAAGGGCTGGAAGAAACCGAGACTCCGCGCGATGTCAGCTTCTGCGCGCATACCATGCTTCAGGCCGAACAGATGGTTGTCACCGATGCGACAACCGACCCGCGCTTTGCCGACAATGCGCTGGTCACCGGACCGATGCATCTGCGGTTCTATGCCGGGGTGCCGCTGGTATCGGAAGAAGGCGCACCGCTGGGCGCGCTGTGTGTGATCGATCGGGTCGCGCGGCCCGATGGGCTGACCGATCTGCAGGCCGAAGGGATGCAGGTGCTGGCGGCGGCGGTGATGCGCCGCCTGCGCGCGCGGCGTTCCAATTTGGAGTCGCTGCGTCAGTTACAGATCAGCGAAGAGCGTTTTCGCCTGCTGGCGGATTCGATGCCCGACATCGCCTTCACCTGCACGGACGACGGGGCGTTCGATTATTATAATCAGCGATTTTACGAGTATGCCGGGCAGGGGGCCGGATTCTACGACGGCGAGGCGAGCGCACTGGTTCATGAAGACGATCATGACAGCGCCATCGAACATTGGAATCGTGCGCGGGAAATCGGTGAGCCGTATCAACACGAACATCGCCTGCGCCGGGCTGACGGCAAATATCGCTGGATGCTGGTACGGGCCTTGCCGTTGAAGGATGAAAGCGGGCAAATTGTGCGCTGGTCGGGCACAATGACCGATATCGACGACAACCGCCGCCTGTCGGACAATCGCGATCTGCTGGCCCGTGAACTGTCGCATCGGATCAAGAATATCTTTGCGGTGGTTGCAGGGCTGGTGTCGATTCGCGCGCGGCGGCACCCGGAAGCGGCGGCATTTTCGGAAGATTTGATCGCAGCAATTCGTACTCTTGGGCGTGCCCACGATTTCGTGCGCCCGATAGAGGGGGTAAAAGGCGATAGTCTGACCGGGCTGCTGAATGAATTGATGGCACCGTATGCCGACGAAGGTGTCCGGGTGGCGATTGCGGGCGACGACTGCGCGATTGGGCACCGGGCAGCCACTCCGCTGGCGCTGGTGTTTCACGAACTGGCGACCAATTCAGCGAAATACGGATCGTTATCGGCGCCAGAAGGTCGCATCTCGATTCACGTCGATTGCAGCGAAGGCAGCGAAACGACGCAGATTGCCTGGCGCGAATCCGGTGGCCCGGCAACTCAGGCGGGCAGCGAAGGTTTCGGTTCGCGGCTGGTGCAAATGGCTATCGAAGGGCAACTGAACGGTTCGATGGAACGGCGCTTCGAACCGGCGGGGCTGGAAGTCGATCTGACGATCCCCACTGCCTCCATCCACGCCTGAGCGCTGGCTACTTACCTCCTCGCTCGTCATGCGAACGACGGGAAGCATCCGTGGTGTGAGGGTTCTGCCTGTCGCGGGGGCCGAAATGATGAGCGGCATTCCATCATCATCGTCACCCCGGCCACTGAGTCGGGGTCCGGCTTCCTGCAGCGCCGCGCCCGAAGAAAAGCGGGGCCCCGGATCGGGTCCGGGGCGACGTTGGTGCGTGGAGCTGGCGTTGGTGCCGCTTGGGTGACGTTGGTAGCGCCGAGGGGTGCGGGCGCTGGTTGAGAGCGGTGCGGCGGTCTGTGGCGATCTGCGATATGCCCGTCACTCACGCCCCTCCACTCGTCATTGCGAACGCAGTGAAGCAATCCATGAACTGACGGTTCCGCCCATCGCGCCGGTTGTGGTGGGGGAGAGGGCGGTGCATGGATTGCCACGTCGCGATGCTCCTCGCAATGACGAAGGGCGGAACCGGAGCCCGATGCGCCACCCTGTTATCCCTCGAACCCGGCGCCCTCTGGCCAGCCCGATGCGGCAAGGCCCATCACCTTGAACAGATTGCCCATCTGATCTTCCGCGATCAGCCGGTCGCGCGCGGCGCACAGCTCTTCGCGATATTGCGGCGCGCGTTCGGACAGGGCCTGCGTGCGCGCTTCGATCCCTAATGTGCGTAGCCAGTCGCCCTGCGTGGCTGTGCCGAGCCAAGCGATGTCGCGCGATTGCGCCACCCGCGCCAAAGTAGCGAAATCGACCAGAGCCGTCAGATCGGCTTCGCCCGGTGCAGCGAAAGGATTGACCTTCGTGTGCGCGTGGACGGCCTGCAAAGTGCTGCCGTCACGCTCGTCGGAATGGCCGTAGTCGATCAGCAAAGCGGTGCCTTTCTGCTTCGCCAGCCGTCCGGCGATTTCGTAAACCACCGATGCGGCGGCAGGGCACGTTTCGACGATAGTCCCTTCGCCTGCATCCTGCCGGTCGGGGGGCAGGGCGGCGTCCATCGGTCGATCCCCGGCGACGAAAACGAAATCGTCTCCGTCCAGCCCGATCATCCGTTCGCGCCAGCCGTCCGCCGTTCGCACCAGTTGCCGCACCGGCAGGGCATCGAGGAATTCGTTGCCGACGATCAGCAGCGGCCCATCGTCGGGCAATGTGCTCAGATCATCGTGAAACCGCGCATTGGGCACGGAATGCAGCTGAACGTCCCTGAGAAGGGGCGAGGTTTCGACAAAGTGGACAGTGGGCATCAGCCCGTATTGCTTCATCGAACGCAGCGCGTCGCCGGCCAGTGTCCCGCGGCCGGGACCGAGTTCGACATAGTGTACCGGGGCAGGCCGACCGGCGCGCAGCCATATGTCGGCCAGCCACAGCCCGATCAGTTCGCCGAACATCTGGCTGATTTCCGGGGCGGTGATGAAATCGCCGCCGCTGCCGAACGGATCGCGCCCCGCGTAATAGCGCGCGTTGCTTTCCGCCATATAGTGCGCGAGGCTGATCGGGCCGGTCGTGCGGATCAGACGTCGAAATATTTCGGCCTGACTGGTCGGAACCTGCCCGGTCATGCCGCCTCTGTGCTGGTGGCCCCTTCGCCCTTTGCCGCCGGGGTCGTGCCGAGCGGCGGACGGACCAGCGCCCGGATGACCAGCGCGATGCCGATCAGGATCAGCGGCAGCGTGAGCCATTGCCCCATGCTCAGCCCCGTCTGGCGTGCAAATTCGCTGAGCTGTGCGTCTGGCTCACGGAAGAATTCGACAGTGAAACGCGCCGCGGCGATACAGGCGGTGAACACGCCCACCAGCAGGCCGGGTCGCCAGCGCGCGCGCGTCTTCCAGAACAATGGCAGCATGATGATGATGATCAGCAGGCCTTCCAGCGCCGCTTCGTAAAGCTGGCTGGGGTGGCGCGGCAGTTGCAGCGGGTCGGAAGGGAAAATCATCGCCCATGGCACATCGGTGGGGCGGCCCCACAGCTCGCCGTTGACGAAGTTCGCCAGCCGTCCGAACAGCATTCCGAAACCGACGTTGACGGCGATATAATCGGCCACCCGGATGAAGCGCAGTTTGTTGCTGCGGCATACCCATGCAATCGCCAGCAGCACCCCGATGGCGCCGCCGTGGAAGCTCATCCCCCCGTCCCACAGGCGCAGCAGATCCCAACTGGGAAATGCGCCGGGGGTGAAGTGCGTGAACATGCTCGGCTCTGTGCTCGATCCACCGGTATAGAATGCGGCATAGCCGATCCGACCGCCCAGGATGATGCCCAGCGTGCAATAGAAGAACAGATCGTCGACATGGCGCTGTGCCAGCGGGCTGCCGGGAGCCTTGATCATCTTCGAAAGATGCCAGTAACCCAGCACGATTCCGGCCAGATAGGCCAGCGAATAGAACCGTAGTTCGAAAAATCCGAGATCGATTCCCCTACGGAGTCCTAGGTCTTCGAAACGGATTGCCTGAGATGCATCGGCCAGTAGTGACAGCAGCACGATTGGTCCTTAATTATGGGCGCAAGCACAGCGCGCCGGATTCCGCCGCGCTTTTGGCATAGCCCGCGTTCAGGCGAAACCCCGGACAGGTGCCGGATCGGGCAAAACCGCTGGAGAGAGGGAAAATCGTCGATGGCCACAGAGCTCGATAACGCACTGGAAAAAATCATGGACATGATCAGCGGGCCCGGCGGTCCGTTCGAAACGGTCCCGTTCGAGCGGTATGGTATGGCGATTCCGGCCTTCAAGAACGCACCGCCCAGTCTGGCGCATTATTTCGCGGCCTATTGCACACAACACGCCGACAACACGTTCCTCGTCGATGGCAAGACCCGGCTGACTTTCGCGCAGACCTATGCCGCGGCGCAGGCAGTGGCGGCGGGGCTGATCTCCCAACATTCGATCGAGCGGGGCGACCGCGTGGGTCTTGCCGCGCGTAATTCGGCCAACTGGATCATCGCCTATATGGGCATCGTGATGGCAGGTGGCTGTGCCACTTTGCTCAACGGTTTCTGGACCGGGGACGAGCTGGCCTATGGCATCGATCTGGCGGGCTGCAAGATGGTGCTGGCCGATGCCCAGCGGGCCGAGCGGCTTGAGGGAACAGATCACAAAGCGAAGATCGTGGTGTTCGGCCACGGCGGCGAACCGGCGGACGGGCTGGCCCGCGTGTGGGCCGATCCGGCAGGGACCACTCTGCCCGAACTGGGGCCGGACGATCTGGCGACGATCCTCTACACTTCCGGCTCTACCGGCAGTTCGAAAGGGGCATGGTCCGATCATCGCGGCGTTGTTCACGGTACGATGAGCTATGTCGCGCAGTCTGCGATGGCGGCTCTGCTGCTGCAACAACGGGGCGAAGCCTCCGACTCTCAGCCGAGCGCGCTGGTCGCGGTGCCGCTGTTCCATGTTACCGGCGAAGTGCCGCTGTTCCTTCAGTCGTTCGCCATCAACCGCAAGCTGGTGCTGATGCCCAAGTGGAGCGCCGAAGAAGCGATGCGGCTGATGGAAGCGGAAAGCGTCAGCTACTTCGTTGGCGTTCCGCTGATGAGTTACGAGATCGCAACCCATCCCGACCGCGAGAAATACGACCTCTCCGCTTGCAAGAGCTTTGCCGCCGGCGGTGCCCCGCGTCCGGTCGAACACGTCAACAAGATCAAGGAAGCCTTCCCCGGCGGCTTCCCGCTGCTCGGTTATGGTCTGACGGAAACCAACGGCGTCGGCTGCGGCAACTTCAACGAGAACTACATGGCCAAGCCCGGCAGCACCGGCCGCGCCAGCCGACCCATCGTGCAGATCGCCATTCTGGATGACGACGGCAATCAACTCGATCAGGGCAAAGTGGGTGAAGTGTGTTTCCGCTCTGTGGCCAATTTCCGTGGTTATTGGGAAAATGACAAGGCTACAGCGCAGGCTATCAGTAAAGATGGCTGGTTTCGCACAGGCGATCTCGGATATCTCGATGAAGATCAGTACCTTTTCATCGTCGATAGGAAGAAAGACATCATCATTCGCGGTGGTGAAAACATCACCTGCATCGAGGTAGAGCAGGAGATTTACGCGCATCCCGATATCGCGGAATGTTCGGTCTTCGGCTTGCCGGACGAACGCTTTGGCGAAATCCCGGCGGTCGTCTATCTGCCCAAGGAAGGGCGCGACGTTTCGCCCGACGATCTGACTGAATTTCTTACGGAACGTCTGGCGAAGTTCAAGATCCCCGAACGTATGTGGCAGGTCGATAAGCCGCTACCTCGGCTGGGTACGCAGAAAATCGACAAGCGCACTTTGCGCGCCCAATATACTGAAAAAGCAGTCGCCGCTTGATTGCACAGCGCATCCCCGGACAGCGGGCGATCATCGACCGTCGCGCACTTGCCGGAACGATTGCCGAGCATGTCGAAGCGGACGGTGCCGCCAAGGCCCGCCCCGCGATCGTCGCGGCCTTGCGCGATGCACTGGAAAAGGGGCGCGAAGAACTGACCCGGCGGCTGGAGGAGAAGCCATCCGCCGGGCACGAAATCACTGCAGGATATGCCTTTTTAGTCGATCAGATCATCCGCACTATTCACGATCACGTGGTGGCCGATGTCTATCCAGCTGCGAACCGATCTTCGGGCGAGCGGCTGACGATTGTTGCGGTCGGCGGATATGGTCGGGCGGAAATGGCGCCGCACTCGGATGTGGACATCGCGTTTCTCACCCCGACCCGTAACACGCCTTGGTGTGAGCAAGTGATTGAAGCGATGCTCTATTACTTGTGGGATCTGGCGCTGAAGGTTGGCCATTCGAGCCGTTCGATAGACGATATGGTCCGCATGGCCCGCGGGGATCTGTCGATTCGCACGGCCTTGCTCGAAGGCCGCTATGTCTGGGGCGACGAGGCCCTGTATGACGAGGCTTCGCAGCGCTTCGCAGACGATGTCGTCAAAGGGACAGAGCGCCAGTTCGTCGCGGAAAAGCTGGAGGAGCGCAACGCACGGCACAAGCGGATGGGGGATAGCCGCTATGTCGTTGAACCCAATGTGAAAGATGGCAAAGGGGGCTTGCGCGACCTTCAGACATTGTACTGGATCGGCAAGTATATTCATAAAGTCCGCACGGCGGCGGAACTGGTCGATGTCGGCCTGTTCACTACCAACGAATATCGCAGCTTTCGCCGGGCCGAGGGCTTCATGCTGGCGGTGCGGTGTCACCTGCACACGATCACCGGGCGAGCGGAAGACCGTCTGACCTTCGATCTGCAACGGCAAGTCGCCTCGCGGATGAACTTCGCCGACCGCCCCGGCAAAAGCGCCGTCGAACGCTTCATGCAATTCTATTTCCTGCAAGCGAAGCGCGTGGGGAGCCTGACCGGCGTATTCCTTGCCCATATCGACGAGCAGTTCGCCAAAAGCCGTGCACGCAAGGGGCTGCTTGCCAGTTTCCGGCCCAAGCCGCGGATGTTGAAAGGGTATCGCGTGTTCGGTGGCAGTATCGCCGCACCGGGCGATGACTGGTTCCGCCAGGATCCTGTAAGACTGATCGAAATATTCCAACTGGCAGAGGCCAACGGGTTGGAAGTCCACCCCGAAACGATGCGTCAGGCGGCGCGCGACGCCGGGTATATCAAGCACGAAGTGCGCGACGATCCACGTGCCAATGCCCTGTTTCTGGAGCTGTTGGCGGGGCGCAACGATCCCGAAACCGTTTTGCGCTGGATGAACGAAGCAGAAGTGTTCGGCCGGTTCGTGCCCGATTTCGGGCGGGTCAACGCGCAGATGCAGTTCGATATGTACCACCACTATACGGTGGACGAGCACACGATCCGCGCCATCGGGCTGCTTAGCCGGATCGAGAAAGGGCTGCTGGAAGCCGACCACCCCCGTGCCACGCATCTGATCCACGAGGTCGCCAGCCGCCGTTGCGCCTATGTCGCGGCGCTGTTGCACGATATTGCCAAGGGGCGGGGAGGCGATCACTCGATACTGGGTGCAGAGGTGGCCGAGGAACTGTGCCCGCGCTTCGGCCTTGACGATAGCGAGACTGCGCTGGTGGCGTGGCTGGTGCGGCAACATCTGCTGATGAGCCGGATTGCCTTCAAGCGCGACCTGACCGATCCGAAGACAATCGAAGATTTCGTGAAGGAAGTGCAAAGTCTGGAACGATTGCGCCATCTCGCAATCCTGACAGCAATCGATATCCGCGCGGTCGGGCCGGGGACGTGGAATTCGTGGAAAGGCCAGCTCTTGGGTGAGCTATACGATGCAGCGGAAGAACGCTTGCGGCTCGGCCATATGAAGCATGGGCGCGAACAACGGGTCGCCGCCAAGAAGGCTGCTGTTGCCGAACTGTTGGCCGATAAGAAGGGCTTCCTGCGCCTTTATGGCGATCGCTTCGACGATGCCTACTGGATCGCGGAGCCGGAAGACATCATCGCGATTAACATCGTCCACTATACCGCCGCGCACGAAGTAAAGGATAACCTGTCGATCCATTGCGAGGTCGATAAGGCACGCGGGGCGACATTGGTGACGGTGATCGCTGCCGACCATCCCGGCCTGTTCTACCGCATCGCCGGCGGTATCCATCTGGCGGGCGCCAATATCATCGATGCGCGCATTCACACGACGCGCACCGGCTGGGCCGTCGATAATTTTATCGTTCAGGACATTCACGGCCGTCCGTTTTTCGAACCCGATCAATTGCAAAGGATCAAAAGCAGTATCGGCGATGCGCTGGCCAACCGGATCGAACTGGTCCCCCAACTTGCGAAGCGTCCGCTGCCGCACAGCCGGGCCAAAGCATTCGACGTGCGCCCGATTGTCACGTTCGATAATCAGGCCTCTGGCCGTTTTACGGTGATCGAAGTCAACGCGCGCGACCGTGCCGCTCTGCTCAACCGCCTAGCGCGTACGCTGTTCGAATGCAGTCTGGTGGTGCAGTCGGCCCACATCACGCATTATGGTGAACGTGCGGCGGATACGTTTTACGTGACTGACCTCACAGGCGGAAAAGTGATCGCGCCGGGCAAGCTCAAAGCCATCGAAGAGGCGCTGTTGGAAGCTGCCAGCGATGAACGTCAGGCGGAACTCGAAGGGGCATAAAGGCATCGCCCGCCGGCTTGGCGGTGCGCCTTTATATGAGATCGCCGCACACGGGCGTCGATCAGCCTCGATCTCCGAACAATGCCGTGCCTACCCGCACATGCGTTGCGCCGAGCATGATGGCGGTTTCGTAATCGCCGCTCATCCCCATGCTGCGCCCGTCCAGTCCGTTGTCGGCGGCCAGCTTGTCGAGAAAGGCAAAGAACGGTGCCGGTTCGATGTCGTGCGGTGGCACGCACATCAGGCCAATCACCGGGATGCCAGCGGCGCTTGCCTGCGATAGCAAGGCAGGCAGTTCTGCGACCGGGCAGCCGCCTTTTTGTGGCTCCTCCCCGACATCGACCTGCACGAAGCAGGGCACCTGTTTACCCGCCTTGTCGAATGCCTTGGCCAGCGCTTTCACCAGACTGGGCCGGTCGAGCGAATGGATACAATCGAACAGCGCCACGGCATCGTCTGCCTTGTTCGATTGCAACTGACCGACGAGGTGCAGCGACACGTCAGGATATTGCTCCCTTAAGGCAGGCCATTTGGCGTGCGCTTCCTGCACCCGGTTCTCGCCAAAAACGCGCTGACCCGCGTCGAGCAGCGGCACAATTGCCTCTGCCGGATGCGTCTTGCTGACAGCGACGAGAGTGACATCGTCGACCGGACGGCGAGCGATCTTGCATGCATGGGCGATGCGGTCGTGGACGAATTGCAAGGCAGAGGCTGGGTTTTCCATCGTGGTGCGCTATAGCGGTCTGGTGCAGACACGCCAGACCCAGTTGCCCGACTTGTGGCTCTTGTCCGATGCGCGAAACGAGGATTCGCTCGAACGTGCGATTGCGGCGCTGCCGACGCGTTCTGCATTCGTGTACCGCCACTATCACCTCGATCCGCGTTCGCGGCGCGCGCGCTGGGACACGTTGTTGCCTCTGTTGCGCGCCGGCGATCATCTGGCGATCCTGTCGGGCAGCGATGACGAAGCGCAGGCGTGGGGCGCCGACGGTTCCTATGGCCCGCCCGAAGGGCTCGGAGAGCCGCCAAAGTTGTTGCGGATCGCGGCGGTGCACGATGCGCTGGAAATCGCCCATGCCAATGCCGCCGGAGCGGATGCCGTTATGCTCAGTCCGGTATTTTCCACGCGCACCCATCCAGACCGTGCTGCTCTGGGTGCGGAGAAATTTCATGCACTTGCCGCGCTGGCGGAAATGCCTGTGATTGCGCTGGGCGGCATGGACTTTCAGCGGGCGGAAGAAATCGGCTGGAACCGCTGGGCTGCAATCGATGGCCTGGGCCTGATGCAGCGCGGATAGCGGTCCTCGCTCGACGAACGGCATCGCGTCGATTCTTGACGGCGAGTCCCCGGCAGGCGATGATGGCGGCAGACGTAAACGGGATCTCGCAAATGGCTTCACGTGCAATCGGCAAGACTGGCCAGACAGACTGGCGCGCGGCGTTCCGCCGCAGCTTGCGCCGTGCGAGCGAGATGATCGGTGCGGGTCTGTTGTTCGGGACAATGGTATTCCTCGCCCTTGCGATGGCGAGCTACACTCAGACAGACCCAAGTCCATCGACCGCCGCGGCGGGAACGGACATCGCCAACTGGATGGGCGCATGGGGTGCCTGGGCATCGGAACGCATCTTTTTCCTGTTTGGCGTGTCGGGCATCCTGATCCTGCCGCTGCTTTATGTCGGGGCACGTGCCCTGTGGCGCGATGTGGAAGAGGATAGCGTCGATAACGAAACCCGCTGGTGGCGGCCGCTGGGTCTGTTGCTGCTGGCGATGGCGCTGCTCGGCACGGTGCTGGCGCTGACGTTCGATGGCCCACGCGGCACACTGCCGGCATCGATGGGGGGAATTACCGGCTTGCTCGGCGCGGGCGCAATTCACGGCATTGCCGGACGATTTCCCGGTGGAGCACAAGGCTGGATCATTTTCGCTGCGGCGCTGATCGGGCTGATCGCCGGGGTGGCGCTGATCGCACGGGTCTTCGCGCTCGATTGGGCCAGGTTGCTCACGCTGCCGCGCTTCCTGACTCGACTGCCGCGTTTGCCGCGCGGAGGTGAGATCGCTGAAAGCGCGTTGGCATTTGCCCCCGCAGAACGCCCGGCCAAGACAAAGAAGCCGCGTGGGGATGTCGACGAAGTGCCGCAGATCGCCGAACGTCGCGCGCCGCAAATCGTCGATCCATCGTCGCCGCCCGAACGGGCCAAGCCCGCCGGGAAAAAGGCGCAGAAAGACCTGTTCGCGAATTACGAACTGCCTAGTCTGGAACTGTTGGCCGAACCGCCCGCCAACAATGCACCCAAGCTCGACAAGCTGGCGCTGGAACGCAACGCCCGCCTGCTTGAAACCGTGCTCGACGATTTCAATGTGAAGGGCGAAATCACAGCCGTGCGTACCGGCCCGGTGGTGACGATGTACGAACTCGAACCGGCGCCGGGCATCAAGGCCAGTCGCGTGATCGGCCTGGCCGAAGACATCGCCCGCAATATGAGCGCGATCAGCGCGCGCGTTTCGTCGATTCCCGGCAAGACGGTGATGGGCATTGAACTGCCTAATGCCGACCGGCAGATGGTGGCGTTCAAGGAGCTTGCCGCGTGCGATGCCTTCGTAAATGCCAAGGGGACTCTGCCGATCATTCTGGGCAAGGATATCGCAGGTGAACCGATCGTGGCCGATCTTGCCGCGATGCCGCACTTGCTGGTCGCGGGGACGACGGGATCGGGCAAGTCGGTCGGGCTGAACTGTATTCTGCTCAGCTTGCTCTACCGTTTCACGCCGGAAGAATGCCGCCTGATCCTGATCGATCCCAAGGTGCTCGAACTCAAGAGCTACGACGATATCCCACACTTGCTGAGTCAGGTGGTGACCGAGCCGCATAAATCGGTTCGCGCGCTGAAGTGGGCGGTCGAGGAAATGGAGCGCCGCTATCGCATGATGAGCAGCATCGGCGCGCGTAATCTGGGTGGCTTTAACGAACGTGTTCGCAATGCGCGCGCGAAGGGCAAGCCTTTGGGACGTCGGGTACAGACCGGGTTCGATCCCGAGACAGGCGAGGAACTGTTCGAGGAAGAACAGCTCGACTACGAAGTGCTGCCGCAGATCGTGCTGATCGTCGATGAACTGGCCGATCTGATGGTGACGGTGGGCAAGGAAATCGAAGTGCTGATTCAGCGTCTGGCACAGAAAAGCCGTGCTGCGGGCATCCACCTTATTATGGCGACGCAACGGCCCAGCGTTGATGTGATCACCGGCGTTATCAAAGCCAACTTGCCGACACGTATCGCGTTCAATGTTACCAGTCGGATCGACAGCCGTACGATCCTGGGAGAGCAGGGGGCGGAGCAACTGCTGGGCAAGGGTGACATGCTCTATAAGCCGAGTACGGGGGCGCTGCTGCGTGTACACGGCCCGTTCGTGTCCGACGAGGAGGTAGAGGCGGTTGCCGACCACTGGCGTGGTCAGGGGCAGCCCGACTATGTCGATGCCGTAACCGAAGAGCCGGAGGATGGCGGCGGGTTCGGCTTTGACGACGAGCTTACCGCATCAGACAATCCCGACGAGCGCAAGTATCGCCAGGCCTGTCAGATCGTGATCGAGAATCAGAAGGCCTCGGGTTCGTGGCTGCAACGGCAGATGGGTGTTGGTTACAATACTGCCGCAAAATGGATTGAGCGGATGGAGGAGGACGGGCTTGTCGGTCCCGCAAACCATGTTGGGCGTCGCGATATCTATCGCGACAAAGATGGAAACCCATTGTAGACAATATAAATTATTAAAATAGATACTTCATTGATACTTATTGCGTAACGTCTCTGCAACACTATCGGCGATTCTTTAAGTTAATATCTCAATTAATTTCATTAAGCGATGGACTGGCATTTAATTCCTCTGTTCTCTTTATGGGAACTGGGAATATAATATATATGTCACGACGCTCTAATTATCTGCTTGGCGCTGCCATCTCCGTTGTTGCTTCGATAACTGTACCGCACACCGTATTGGCTCAGGATGGCGCGGGTCCGGCCGCCAATTCTGCGGCGCTTGCCGGGGAAGGCCAGATTGTGGTTCTTGGCACACGGCGGGCAGACCGCACCGTTACCGATTCTGCCTCGCCGGTGGATGTGATCGGGGCGCAGGATCTGGTTGGTCAGCCAAGCGCCGATATGGTCGACGCAGTAAAGAACGTGGTTCCATCGTTCTTCGTCGGGCAAAATACCATTTCCGACGCTTCCACGTTCGTTCGCTCGGCTTCGCTCCGTGGTCTTCCCGGGGATCAGGTGCTGGTGATGATCAACGGCAAGCGGTTCAACCGTTCTTCGCTGGTACAGGTCTATGCCGGTGGCGACACCGCGCTTTCATTTGGATCGCAAGGGCCTGATATTTCGTCGATCCCGTCGCTGGCCATCGCAAATTTGCAAGTTTTGCGCGAAGGCGCGACTGCGCAATATGGCTCGGATGCGATCGCGGGCGTGCTGAATTTCCAGCTCCGCAGCAAGCCGGGCTTCGAAATGCAGGCGCGATATGGCCAGTATTACGATAATGGCGGCGATGGCCAGAGCTATCAGGTTTCCGGAAACTACGGGGTGGATTTCGGCTCTCGCGGGTTCATCAATCTGACCGGGGAATATAACGACAACAAGCAGACAAGCCGCGGAGTGCAGGTTCCCTCAGCGGTTTACTTTGCGGACAAAAACCCCACGCTCACCGACCGCCTCCCGAATTACCCGGACCCGGTTCAAAACTGGGGATCGTCCCCCAGCCACGGTTACAAGCTGATGCTGAACGCAGCGTATGACGTGACCGATTGGGCGCAGCTCTATGTGTTTGGCAACTATGCCAACAGCAAAGGTGACCAGAGCTTTCAGTATCGGCCTGTGTCCGATTGGGAAATGGAACGCGACAATGGCACAGACATTGCGCTCGGCGGGGGCAGCGCAAATTCGGTGTTCCGCCACCCGATCTATCTGACCCCGTGCCCTACTGGAAATGCGAGCTGCCCGGAAGGCGGGTTTGTGAAAGATGGCAATGTCTATAACTTTTCGACCTTGTATCCTGCCGGGTTCACGCCCCGGTTTGTCGGCGAAACGACCGAAATATATGGCACAGTCGGTGCGAAGGGTGAAATCGATCAGTTGACGTGGGATCTGTCCGGCACATGGGCGCGTCATAAGCTGGACCTGTCGATGTATAGTTCGATGGCACCGTCTTATGGTCCGTCCAGCCAAACAGAATTCGAATTCGGGCAGTTGAGCCAGACAGAAACGAATGCGAACCTGGACCTGACTTATCCGCTGGAAGTTGGCCTTGCCAGCCCGCTGACCCTGTCGGCAGGCGCGGAATATCGGAATGAAACATACAAGGCGACCGAAGGCGATCTGCAGTCCTATGGGGTTGGACCATATGGGGCTCAGTCACTCTATGTGGAAACCTCTCCCGGCGGTTTCGCGTATGACAGCTCAGTTACGATGTTTTCCGGCGCCAGTGGCTACGCTGGCACCAGCCCTCAGGCAGCAGGGAAGTATTCGCAGAATAGCTATGGTGGTTATGTTGGGATCGAAGGCGATCTGACTGAAAATCTCAGTTTTGGGGCTGCCGGCCGCTACGAGCATTACGATACTTTCGGCGATGCGACAGTGGGCAAGGTCAACGCGATTTATCACCTCTCGCCCGAATTCGCGATCCGCGCGAGTTATGGCACCGGCTTCCACGCGCCATCGCCAGGACAGAACAACGTGCAGGTTCTCACCACAGCCTTCATTGGTGGGAATCAGGTGCAGACCGGAACCTATCCGGTGACGAGCGCAGCGGCACAATATTTCGGCGCAAAATCGTTAAGTCCTGAAAAGGCAACCAATTTCGGCATCGGTTTCGTGATTGATCCGGGCAACGGCTTCACTCTCACAGCCGATGCCTACAGCATCAAGGTCAACAATCGCATCGGACTGTCGCAGTCATTCGACGTGACAGCAGATGATGTCGCGGCGGAACCGATACTTGCCGCAGTCGGTGCAGGTGGGGCAGTTCAATACTTCACCAACGGCTTCGATACCAAAACTGTCGGTGTCGATGTGGTCGCTTCGTATAAGACCTATCTGGCAGGCGGGCCGTTGAACTTCACGCTTGCCTACAACTACAACAAAAGCCGGGTCACCGATTATGATCCGAACGTAGTTGGCAAGACGCAGTTGATCGACATTCAGTATCTCGCCCCCAATCATCGGGCGAACCTTTCAGCCAACTGGCAACTGGGCGACTTCACGTTCAATGTACGCGAATCGTACTACGGCGAATGGCGAAATTCGAATGATTATCCGATCCGCGAAGGCAATCTTGCAAATGGTGCGATTATCGATGGCCAGCATTTTGGTGAGAAGTTCCTGACCGATATCGATGTCAGCTATCGCTTCATGGATCGTTACACACTGACAGTCGGCGCAAACAATGTGTTTAACACATACCCTGACAAGATCATGGCGACTGTGAACAATCCGGTTTACACGGCAACCGGCAGTCTTGCGAATGGTTCGGTCTATCCGCGTTCGGGCGGCCCATTCGGTATCAACGGAGGCATGTGGTACGTCCGCCTCGGCGTAAAATACCGATCCGTTGAGCTTCCATCACAATTCGTGATGTGATGCTTGCTTGTAATACTGAACCGCCCGCATCCATGATGGATGCGGGCGGTTTTTCGTTTCAGGTATCGCGAACGGTTTCAAAAAGGCCTCCCACCGGCGTGGGGCCGATGGGGGGGCTGATAAGGAGCGGGGCTTATTCCAGCCCTTCGCCTGTCATGATCGTGCCATCCTGAACCTTTTTGAGGTTGGCCGCCTGCACATCGTCAGGCGATGCAATAAAGCCAACTTTCGCCAGCTGTCCACCTTTGGTCCAGCTCTTGGTCCACTGGTCGATGAATTCCTTCAGGCCGGGAATGACACCAACGTGCTGCTTCTTGTAGTAAACGTAGAGCGGGCGTGCGCCGGGATATTTGAAGCTGGAGATATTGTCGTAAGTGGCGTCGACGCCATTCATCGGCAGATCCTGCAGCTTGCTCAGATTCTCCTCCAGATACGAATAGCCGAACACGCCGATCGCCTTGCGGTTATTTTCGATCTTCTGAACGATGAGGTTATCCTGCTCACCGGAATCGACGTAAGCGCCGTCGCTGCGTACTTCGGTGCAGACCTGCGCGAATTTGTCCTTGTCGCTCTTTTTCAGGGCCTGCATTTCAGGGTTGCTTTCACAGCCTTTCTCCAGAATCAGCTCTTTCAGCGCATCGCGCGTGCCGGAGGTCGAAGGCGGGCCATACATCAGGATCGGTTCGTTCGGCAGCGAAGGATCGACATCTTTCCAGGTCTTCGTCGTTTGCGCCTTGCCATAGGGTTTTGCTGCCAGCGCTTCATAAACGATTTTTGGAGTCAGGTTCATGGTGATGCCTCCCTTGCTCGATGCAAAAGCGATACCATCGAGACCGACCTGGAGTTCGATCACTTCGGTAACGCCGTTCTTCTGGCAATCTTCGAATTCCGCCTTCTTCATCCGGCGGCTGGCGTCTTCGATATCGGGCGTGTTGGCGCCCAGGCCCGCGCAAAACAGCTTCATGCCGCCACCTGTTCCGGTGGATTCGATCAGCGGGCTCTTAAATTGCGGATGAGTGGCGGTGAAATCTTCGGCAACTTTCTTCGCAAATGGATAGACTGTCGAAGAGCCAACTGCGCGGATCGAATCCCGCGTGCCGGTGCTGCCGCCTGAACCGCAGGCTGTGAGCGCGAGTGCCGAAATAGCGGTGATTGCGAATGTACTGGTCGATTTCATAGCATGAAGGCCTTTCGAAAGTCGGTCGCTTGCGCGATTAGGTCTGTAGTGTGACAGGAAAATGACGCGTGATGCAGGGTCTGCGAGGAGGCGATCAAAAATCGATCTGGGCCCGCGCACCGAATGCATCGACGCTATAATTCCGGCTAGTACCCGGTATAGCATGCAGGGCATCGGTGTAATCGAGCCGGGCGTAGTTGAGCAGGAACCGCACGTAGTCGATCGGTGCCCAAACCACCGATAGCTGATATCCGTTCTGTGTGCCGCCAACAATCCCCGCATCGGTGAGATCAAGGTAGTCGTAGCGCAAGTTGACTTCGACCGATCCAAAGCCGCCGTTGCCAACTGGACTGGATGGCTTTGCCCGATCGAAAACGCCTTTTTTATATCGGCGGGAATCACCAGGCGTCAGGAACATGCCGATTTCAGTGTAGCCGCCGAAAAACGTCGGATCGCTGAGCGCGCCGGGGCGGATCAGATGCTGCCAATATCCTTCCGAGGCGAAGTGGAATGGTCCGTGTATAGCCGCCGCTTCCAATCCATATCCGATCTCGCTTTCGGCATCGAGCGCGCCGGTGTCGATGAACCTGTCTGACGTGAAGTGAACCAATGGGCGATGGCGATAGCGAACAGTGCTCAATTCCTGCAGGGAGGTGTAGTGCAGCGATCCGGCAAGATGCAGCTGAGTATTGCCGATTTTGGGAAGGAAAACCGCGCGACCGTCCAGCCCCCAGTTTTTATTGGACAGATCGTCGTAATTGTCACTGAAGACCCCGCCCTGGAGCAATATGGGACCACTTGAATATTGGAGTGCCAGACCAACGCGGCGTTCGAAATTGAATGCATCGGTAAAGGCTGCGCGTTCCATCATCGATGTGAAGCGACTGCTGGTGAGTTCTTCCAAACCCTGAAAATTGTTTTGTTGGCCAACAGTGACGGTTAGCCCTTTGTCCTGATAGGAGAGGATGGCATCGGTTACCTCTGCCGTGCCGCCCGCAAAATCGAGCTCCATTTTGTAGCCGAACCCGCCGGGAATATCGCCTTCGACACCAAGGCGCGCGCGACGCAATTCACTGCCGAACCCATCTACTCTGCCACTGGAAGAGGGGACCGAGGTGAAGCCGGCATCGTATTGCAATCGCCCACGAGGCTTGAAGGTCCAGCCATCGCTGCTTTCGACTTCCGGAGCACCTTTCCACGCGATTGCGTCAGGTGCCTTGGCATTTTCGGGCATAGATTGGTTCGCAGAAACCGCAATATCACCAACAGAGGCGGTGGTTGCAGCACGTTGCTTTGCCATATCGAGCTGCGTTTCGAGCGAGTCGATACGCGCGGCCATGGCTTTTATTTGTGCCCGCATTTCTGCCAGTTCGGCACGTGTGTCTTCTGATTCCTGCGCTTCGACCGGAGTGATCCATCCGACTGTGGCCGCTATAGCGAGCGCTGAAATCCCGTTCCGAATCTGCCTCACATTACGGTTCCATTGCCAGTTCATTACAGTGACACGACGCCATTATGTGTATTTTATGACGGTTACATGACTATCCATTCGCGCGTAGAGTGGCGCATTTGTGGATCCGCCTTGCCGCCAAATTGTTACAACTGTAACGGGTGGCAATAAAGGAGAATGGTCCATGCGTATCGGCTGCCCCAAAGAGATCAAGGATCACGAGTATCGCGTTGGTTTGACTCCGGAAAGTGCGCGGGAACTTGTCGCGCATGGACACGAGGTCTGGATCGAAAGCGGTGCCGGCGCAGGGATCGGCGCAAGCGATGCAGAGTATGTCGATGCAGGGGCAGTGATCAGAGACGGGCCGACACCTATTTTTGCCGAGTGCGAAATGATCGTGAAGGTCAAGGAGCCGCAAGCCGTTGAGCGTAGCCAATTACGCAAGGGGCAGGTGTTGTATACATATCTTCATCTCGCACCTGACCCTGCCCAGACGGCCGACCTTCTCAAATCTGGCGTCACTGCGATTGCATATGAAACAGTCACGGGCGCGAACAATTCGCTCCCATTGCTTAAGCCTATGAGCCAGGTTGCGGGAAGAATGAGCATTCAGGCAGGGGCCAGCGCACTGGAAAAGGCGCATGGCGGGCGCGGGGTATTGTTGGGCGGGGTTCCTGGGGTGCTTCCCGGCAAAGTGGTGGTGATTGGTGGTGGTGTCGTGGGATTCAATGCCGCCCAGATGGCAGTTGGGCTTGGTGCTGATACGACGATTCTGGATCGCGATCCGGAAGTGCTTGAACGTCTTGGGATTCATTTTGAGAGTCGGGCAAAAACGCGTTTTTCCAATACCGCTAATCTGCAGGAGGCCGTGAACGAAGCCGATCTGGTAATCGGTGCGGTATTGGTGCCCGGAGCGGCGGCACCGCGCTTGGTCACGCGCGAAATGCTCACTGGGATGAAGCCGGGTGCGGTGCTGGTGGATGTCGCGATCGATCAGGGTGGTTGTTTCGAAACCAGCCATCCGACCACCCATTCCGACCCTACTTATATTGTTGAGGGGATCGTCCATTACTGCGTTGCGAATATGCCCGGTGCGGTTGCCCGAACCAGCACCTACGCATTGAACAATGTGACTTTGCCTCATGCACTGAAGATTGCCGACCTGGGCTGGCGGGAAGCCATGCGTCAAAATCCACATCTCGCCGCCGGGCTCAACGTTCAGGCTGGGAACGTGACATATCGGGCCGTCGCTGAAGAACTCGGTTATGACTATGTGCCGGTATCTGAGGTAATCGAAAGTTAACCTCTAGTCTAATGAGCCTTTAAAGAGGATGGCCTTTAGATCATCCTCGTGAATACGAGGGGGATCATTGTAGCTGTTGCGGTATTTGCGGCGTTTTGCGCTGCGTTCGCTGCTATGCATGCACCTTTTTCAGGCCAGTCTCAGGCTGAAGGATCGTATACGCCCGATTGCTTTGCGCCCTCTTCACCGGACGAATCTCTGGTCCGAGTGCTGGCGGATTCTGCCCGCTGGCGTTGCGATTTATCTGCCGCCAGTCTTGTGCCCGACCGCACTGTGATACGTATCCCACTTGATCCTGATGGGGCTGTGCCGCGCTACTTCTCCAGCGTGGCTATCGTCGCAGGCGATATCGTGGTGGCACTTGTCGATAAAGACAGCCGCATTCTGGCGGAAAAACGCGTTACCCCTGCAGAAATCCTTGCTGCACCGCTCGGTAATCGTTTCCTGATTCCGTTGCCAGAAACGACACGAAATAGTGAAGCTGTGATTGTTGCTTTCGATTATCCGATCAATCCCTCTCTGTTCTTGCGTTCTCACCTGTTGGACAAAAACCCGATAAACGAGCCAGGATCCATTCGCTTTATGCTGCTGGTCGCCATTGTTTGCGGGCTGCTTGCGATGCCCATTGCATACAATATCGCGTTCTATCCGGTGCTAAAGGAGCGTTTTGTTCTGTGGCACGTCATTTTGTCTTTCGCGCTGCTCGCCCAATGCTTGCTTTCATCAGGCATTGCGATGCACTTTATCGATCTGTCGGTTGAACAATTATTTCGCGGACTGGTGATTTCGTTTGGGATAGCTGTTGCAGCCATGTGCGCGTTTACCGAAGCGTTTATCGAGCCGGGCAAATTGAACCCGGTGCTGCGTAAGATGATGCGATGGGTTCCATTGTGGATGATCTCGGTTGCGCTGGGGCATGCTTTCTTTCCCACGGTTTTGCGCGCGATTCAGGTGAAGCTGTATTATGCCGCCTTTATTCCGGTTTTGGTGCTGTTGCTTATCTCTCTTATCAATGGTTTATATCGAGGGAGCCGTTCTGCTGAGTTGAAGCTCATCGGGCTGACGCCATTCTTTGCGATGGGCGGCATACGGCTCGTGACGATGCTATTCCCTGGCTTTAGCCCCGAAGAAGCAATGCCGATGCTCTACGTAGCAATTGTCGTCGAAGGGGCGGTCGCGACACTCGGCGTGGCGCACCGGCTTATGAATATAAAGCGCCAACGAGATGATGCCTTGGCAGAAACCCGTATCTTCGAAGACCTTGCAGAGCGTGATCCGCTGACCGGCTTGCTCAATCGGCGCGCTATAGAGCGCAATTTCGAACAATTGCGTGCGGAAGGGTTCAGGGCCTGTGCTCTTATCGATCTCGATTATTTTAAGTCTATCAATGACTCATATGGACATGCGAAGGGTGACGAAGTCCTTCGTTCGGTGGCAGGCGCCCTCAGGGAAGACGAAGATACCTTGGCTATACGCATGGGTGGGGAGGAATTTATGCTGCTTCTGCGAGGTTCCGATGCACGCAATCGAGCGGAAGCGCGCCGTCAGGCAATTACCCGACATGTAGCAATCGATGTTGTTGGATTGGACCGGCCCGTTACCGCGAGCATGGGGCTGCTGGAAATGGCCGAACGGGGACCGCAGAACGTAACATTCGAAACGCTCTATGCGCGCGTTGATCGGCTACTTTACGATGCCAAGGCAGGCGGACGGAACCGCACAATTGGAGAGAAGATGGTCGTGTTTAGCGCGAGAGGCAAAGATCGCCGGACATTAAGGCGTGCCGCTTGATTATCGCTTCGTCTGACAGTTAGCTGGGCTTCCAGCCAATTTCCGCAATTCTGGCCGACTTGGGAACATCCGTCACCGCTTCGTTGATCGTCATCGTTTCGCCGGGGGCCAGTTTGGACTTGGGCGGCGCGACTTCCCAGCTATAAACGATCCGTTCCCGTGCATCGCGCAGAACGATCAGAATAGACGGCACGCGCATTGTTTCGCGACCGACATTTTTAACCGTTCCGCTGGCACCGAAATACTCGGTGCCATTCGGCAATGTCCGCCGTTCCTGTCGGTCGGGTGGGAAGCTGAGTACGAGGTCGGGCTGTCCGGCGGCGAACGTAGGCTGACTGATCGGAACCCAATCGGGTACGCCCCAATAACTCACCGCAACCACCGCCCCCAGCGCACAAGCCGCGAAAAAGGCGGCCGCGGCCGTCCATAATTTCAGCGTATTGCGTCGCGGCCTGAAGGGCGGCTCATAATCGAACTGCGATACGGCATCATCATCGTAAACTGCAACGGGCGGCGGCGGTGATGATTCGACACCCGTTGGTGCCGGTGCCACATTTTCTGGCGCAGGTGTGTCGTCTGCGTCAGATGCTGGCGGACCTTCTGCAGCAATGTCCCCGGATTTTTCGCGCGGTGAGTCGATATCCTGAGGCGTAGGCTGTTCGGTTTGTTGCGGGGTCGGTGCAGGGCGTGCTTCTGCCTGAGGCGGCGTTGCTGATTGTGCCTGCGGTGTAGCCGGAGAACCCTGCGTTTCCGTTGCAATCGCAACGGCTTCCGCAGTTTGCCCTTCCTGAAACCAGCTATGTCTGCATTTCGCGCAACGCACAGTGCGCCCTTCGACACCTATGGCGGTATCGGGCACGACATATCGCGTGGAACAAGCGGGGCAGGCGATAATCATCCTGCCTAATTCCTAGGCAAGCGTCTCGAATACAACAATAGTGGCAACGGCTCAGGAACGTCGTTGATGGCTTTTTTCCACATCGAAGGGCCGCTATAGCCTCCGGGCCGATGTCCTGTGCGCTTCAATCTCCCCCAACCTGCCGGTACACCGGGCAGATACCACGATGACCGACCGTGGGCGCGATATCGTGACGTTTGACAATGTCGGGCTGCGTTATGGGGCCGACCGGGAGGTGTTGAGCGATGTCTCGTTCACGTTGCATCCGGGCAGTTTCTATTTCCTGACGGGGGCAAGTGGCGCAGGGAAAACATCGCTACTGAAATTGCTTTATCTCGCTCAGCGGCCTTCGCGTGGGGTAATCCGTCTGTTCGGTACGGACACGGTCACATTGCCGCGCAAGCGACTGCCCGCCTTCCGGCGCCGTCTGGGCGTTGTGTTTCAGGATTTTCGTCTGGTTCCGCATCTGTCGGCGTATGACAACGTGGCGTTGCCCTTGCGGGTATCCGGTGTGCGGGAAGCGGAGATCGCCAAACCGGTGGACGACATGCTAGAATGGGTGGGCCTGTCGCATCGCAAGGAGGCAAAACCCGCGACGCTTTCGGGGGGCGAGCGGCAGAGGGTCGCTATCGCCCGCGCTGTGATTGGCAGGCCCGATATGCTGCTGGCTGACGAACCCACCGGAAATGTCGATCCGGAAATGGCGCTTAAACTGTTGCGGCTGTTTGAAGCTCTCAATCGACTTGGGACGACAGTCGTCGTCGCAACCCACGATGTACATTTACTTCGTAAGGTTTCAGGGTCGATGATTATGCGCCTCGACAAAGGGCGGCTGTCCGACCCTACTGGCGCGTTGCGTTATCCCCCTCGCCGGGAAAATGCGGGATGAGCGTGAAGAAGCCACCTGTCGTCAAAGGCAACACAGCGAAAGGGATAGCGCGTTTCGGTGGAAACCGCGCCGCTGCTCTCGTGCCTCAGGCGCGTCTGGCTGGGCCGATGCCATGGGTCATTGCGATCATGGTCGCGCTGACAGTTATCGCCGCAGCCGGAGGGATGGCACTGACCAATCTGGCTCGCGGTGCCCAAGGTGAGCTGTCGGGGGCAGTGACAGTTCAGATCCTGGCTGCACAGCCGCAAGAAAAGGTGCGGCAGGCGGATCTGGCAGAGAAGGCTCTGGCCGAATTGCCGCAGGTGACGGGGTTGCGGATTGTGCCGCAGTCCGAACTCGACGAACTTTTGGAACCATGGCTCGGCAAGAGCAGTAGTGGAGATCTGGCAGTACCGATTCCGGCGCTGATCGATGTGCAACTGCGTAGTTCGGCCAGTGAAGAGCAGTTAAGCGCGCTGCGCGCTGCGCTTGCGTCGGTTGCGCCGGATGCACGGGTTGATGCTCAGTCAGGATGGCTGCAACCCGTATTCGGCGCGATAGAGGCGCTGCAGTGGTTGGCTCTCGCATTGGTTGTCATGCTTGCGGCCATCAGTGCCACCGCCGTTTGGCTTGCCGCCCGGAGTGCGCTGGGCAGCAATCGGGATACGATTGAAATCGTGCATCTGCTCGGCGGTACAGATGGTCAGATCGCCCGCATTTTTCAGCGGTCGATAGGCTTTGATGCAGTGGCCGGGGGAGCAGTGGGTCTGGCGATCGGTATGTTGGCGATATCGCTGCTTGGCAGTCGATTCGCGGCACTTGGTTCGGGCCTGATGGCAAGTGGCGGCCTGCGGCCCATCGATTGGTTGGCGATTGCAGCGATTCCGTTCATCGGCGTTGCTATTGCAATGCTGACTGCGCGTCTGACAGTTCTGGCGGCACTGAGGCGAATGCTGTGATTGTGCGCTTCATCGCCTTAATATTGCTCTGCTATATGATCGGCTTCGGCGTGTTTGCGATTGCCTTACCGCAACCGGTCGAGGGCGGGCGTACCAATGCCATTGTTGTTCCCACCGGCTCGGCAGGCCGGATTGAACGTGGGCTGGCAGCGCTCGAAAGCGGTGGCGCGCCAGCGATGCTGGTAACCGGGGTGGATCGCGAAGTAACCCGCCCGGAATTCGCCGCGCAATACTCGGTGCCGGAAAAGACGATGGAGTGTTGTGTTACCCTTGGTTTTAACGCGGTCGATACGCGCAGCAACGCGGCAGAGACGGCTGCATGGGTTGCCCGGCACCGCTATCGCTCTATTCGACTGGTGACGGCTGACTGGCATATGCGCCGTGCGGAAGGCGAATTGAAAGCTGCGCTCCCATCGGGCGTCACGATTATCCGCGATGCCGTGCATACGACCCCTTCGCTCCGCAACCTGTTCCTCGAATATAACAAGTTGATCGCCAGCTATCTGGCGCGGCTCATCGATATCTGAGATGCTGAAGATCATGCGTGTTGTGCGTAGCCTATTGTTCTATATAGCATTTTATGGCGGCTCGGTGTTTGGTGTGCTGGCTGTGTTCCTGGCGCTGCCATTCGGAGCGAAGGCGTTTCGCAAGGCCATTCGGGGATGGTCCGGCTTTCATCGTAGCTGCGCCCGCGTATTGCTGGGCATCGATGTGGCCGTTGAAGGCGATCCGCGGCCGCTGGACGAGCCAGTGCTTTACGCGATGAAACACGAGAGTTTTTACGAAGCGATCGACCTGACCATGTCGCTGCATGAACCGGGGGTTTTCGCTAAAGAAGAGCTGTTTCGTATTCCGGGGTGGGGCCGTCTTGGGATCATCTACGGCCTTGTTCCCGTGGCGCGCGGGCGTGGCGCCAGTACGCTTAGGAAGATGCTATCTGCAGCCCGGCGACTAACGGCGGAGGGCCGCCCACTCGTGATCTTTCCCGAAGGCACCCGTGTTCCACATGGTGCCCGCGCGCCGCTGCAATCGGGTTTTGCGGGGCTGTACAAGCTGGTAGGGCTGCCAGTTGTGCCGGTGGCGGTGAACAGCGGGCCGCTGTATCATCGCCGGTGGAAACGCAGCGGAACGCTGACCTACCGTTTTGGCGAGCCTATCCCGCCGGGTTTGTCTCGCGAAGAGGTGGAGCAGCGGGTTCTGGAAGCGATCAACGCGCTCAATCAGTGATCGCTGCGCCCGAAGTCGGGGCGTGCATCATCCTGACCCTGTTCGATAATCGAGCGGCGGATTGCGCGGGTGCGGGTGAACAGGTCGAACAATGCCTGACCGTCTTCGCGGCGGATCGCGCGCTGTAATGCGGTCAGATCCTCCGTGAAACGGCCCAGCATTTCCAGCACCGCTTCGCGATTAGTCAGAAAAACGTCGCGCCACATCGTTGGGTCGCTTGCAGCGATGCGGGTGAAGTCGCGGAAGCCACCGGCGGAATATTTGATGACTTCGCTGCGGGTTACATCTTCCAGATCGGAGGCTGTACCCACGATGGTATAAGCGATCAGGTGCGGAATATGGCTGGTGACTGCCAGCACCAGATCGTGATGCGCTGCGTCCATCATTTCGACCTTGGCGCCGAGCGCTTCCCAGAATGCCGAAACCTCCGCAATCGCATCGGGATCGGTGCCTTCTGGTGGAGTCAGAATGCACCAGCGCTGGCGGAACAATGCCGGGAAGCCTGCGTCCGGCCCGCTGCGTTCGGTTCCTGCAACCGGGTGAGCGGGCACAATGAAATTGTCGGGCAAAGCGTCCGCCAAGGCTTGCGAAACGGCGGCTTTTGATGACCCGACATCGCTGATGATTGCCTTAGCCGGAATGGCCGCTGCCATCTCGCGCGCAACATCGGCAATCGCGCCGACGGGGACGCAGAAAATCACCAGATCTGCATCGGCAACCGCATCGGCGGCATTATCGTGCACTGTGCCAACCAGACCGCGTTCGGCTGCGCGCTGGCGCGTTGCAGGCGATGCGTCGTAGCCGGTGGTCGCGACTTGCGGCAGGTATTCCGCGATCGCGAGCCCGACAGAGCCGCCAAGCAGCCCCAGACCAATGATTGCAACGCGTTCTATGGTCATCACGCTGCCTCCGCCGCTTGCCGGATTGCGGTTGCCACTGCATCCATATCTTCGCGCTGACCGATGGTAATCCGCAAGGCATGAGGCAAACCTTGACCGGGCAAGTGGCGCACGGCATAGCCCGCTTCGGCGATGGCCGCCAGTGCGGCTTCGGCGGTCAACACGCCTTCGAATAGGACCAGCACGAAGTTCGCCTCGCTCGGCAGCGGGCGAATGCCGTGATTGCCCATCGCTTCCATCGCTTCCACGAAACGCGCGCGTTCGGCTGCGTTTTCCTTACGGCAGCGGGCGATCCACGTGTCGTCGCCCAATGCCGCGAGCGCGGCAACCTGCCCGTGATTGCTGACGTTGAACGCACCGCGCACGCGGTTGATCATATCGATCAGAGGTGGGGCACCAGTCGCCCAGCCAACGCGTTCGCCTGCAATGCCATAGGCTTTGGAGAAGGTCCGCAGGACCAGTACATTTCTGTGCTGAGCGGCCAGTTCGAATGCGCCATCGTCCACGCCCTCTGCCAGAAATTCGGCGTAGGCCTGATCAACGATCAATAAAACGTCTTGCGGCAAACCAGAATGCAGACGGGCAATTTCGTCCGCCGGCAACCAGCATCCGATGGGATTGTTGGGGTTGTCGACGATCACCACTTTGGTCCGCTCGGTAACAGCGGCCAGCAGATTATCGACCGACGCGGCATAGTCCGCATCCTCCGCCATTACAGGCGTGGCACCGACTTTCTGAGCTAGCAACGGATAGAGTGAGAACGAGTAGCGGGAGAACAGAACTTCATCTCCCTGACCCGCGAAAGCCTGAACAGCGCAGTTGAGCAATTCGCCCGATCCGGTGCCGCAAACGATGTGGCCGGGATCGATGTCGTGCTTTGCTCCCAGTTCTTTTCGAAGTGCGCGCGAGTCGGGATCGGGATATCGGTTGGGATGGACGGCAGTGCCCATTGCGGCATGGACCGCCGGGCTGGTTCCCAGCGGATTTTCGTTTGCGGACAGCTTGATAAGCGGCTTCCCGTCCGCATTGGCTGACTTGCCGGGAATATAGGCGTGAATGCCCTCTATCCAGGGCTTCGGTGTGGGGCTGAGATTGGTGCTGTCTGCCATCGTGACGCGGCGCATAGCGCGTGTGCCGCGCAAAACGAACAAATTCTGCCTTTGCCTGCCCCGTTGCTGAGTTGTTGACTTGGGCGCGGCTTCATCCCAAGCGGCCCGCACGATGGCCACTTTGTCCGCATCCAGAGCACTTACATTTGCTGCCCCCCTGCCGCTCGACAGCGGTCAGACACTGGAAGGTGTGCAGATCGCATACGAGACTTATGGCGAACTGGCGGCAGACAAATCGAATGCCATGCTTGTTACGCATGCTCTTACGGGCGATCAGTATCTGGCGAGCACGCATCCCATCACCGGCAAACCTGGCTGGTGGGAACGGATGGTGGGGCCGGGCAAACCCATCGATACCAGTCGCTACTATGTCATTTGTGCCAACGTAATCGGCAGTTGCATGGGCTCGACCGGGCCAGCTAGTATTGCACCGGACGGGCAGCCATATGCCATGCGTTTTCCGGTGATTACAATCCGCGATATGGTGCGCGGATTGGTCGGTCTGCTTGATGGGATGGGCATCGAGCGGCTTCACGCGATTGTGGGTGGATCGATGGGCGGGATGCAGGCGCTCAGCCTCGCCGCCAATTGGCCGGATCGTGCGGAACGGGTGCTGGTGATTGCGTCTACCAGTCGTCATTCGGCGCAGAATATAGCATTTCACGAATTGGGGCGGCAGGCGATCATGGCCGATCCCAACTGGCAAGATGGCGACTATTACGCCAGCGGTGCCTCCCCCGATGCCGGGCTGGCCGTGGCGCGGATGGCGGCGCACATCACTTATCTGTCGGAAGACGGGCTGACCGACAAATTTGGCCGGAATTTACAGGATCGTGACACTAAATCGTTCGGCTTCGACGCTGATTTTCAAGTAGAAAGTTACCTGCGTTATCAGGGTAGCGGCTTTACACGCCGTTTTGATGCTAACAGCTACCTATATATTACTCGTGCGATGGACTATTTTGACCTTGCAGAGGAACATGGTGGAAGGCTGGCAAATGCCTTCGCCGGATCGCAGGCGCGGTTCTGTCTGGTCAGCTTCGATAGCGACTGGCTCTATCCTACAGCGGAAAGCCGCCATGTCGTCCATGCGCTCAACGCGGCAGGGGCAGCGGTCAGTTTCGTGGAGCTCAGCGCGCCGTATGGACACGACAGTTTTCTGCTCGACGTGTCGGCGCTCGACCGGGTGGTGAAGGGGTTTGTCGAATGACGATGCTTCGTCCCGATCTGGCGGTCATCGCAGATAAGGTCGCCGCCGGCTCGCGCGTGCTCGACATCGGTTGCGGGGAAGGCGAGCTGATGGAGGTCTTGCGGACGCAGAAGGGGTGCGATGCGCGCGGGATGGAAATCGATCCGGTGCTGGTTGAACGCTGCGTCGCGCGCGGGTTGAGCGTAGTGCAGGGCGATGCCGACCGCGATCTGGTGGAGTATCCCGACAAGGCGTTCGATTACGCGATCCTGTCGCAAACGTTGCAAACCGCCGCCCGGCCCGACCGGATGCTGGACGAATTGCTGCGGGTGGGGCGTCAGGCGTTCGTCAGTTTCCCCAACTTCGCCCAGTGGCGGATGCGCGCTGCGCTGGCATTTCGCGGGAGGATGCCGGTGACCCGGTACTTGCCCGTCAGTTGGTACGAAACCCAGAACATCCACAATGTCACTATCGACGATTTTCGCGAACTGATCGCGAAGCTGGGCGTCACGTGCGAAAATGCGTGGTTCTTTTCCGGGCAACGCCAGATTGGCCCGCTGTGGGCAAACTTGCGCGCCGAATATGCCGTTTTTGAGTTGAGCCGATGACAGTTACGACCCGTTTCGCCCCTTCGCCCACTGGCACATTGCATGTGGGCAATATCCGTACAGCGCTGCATAACTGGTTGCTGGCGCGCAAGAATGGCGGGCGTTTCCTGCTGCGGATCGACGATACCGATGCCGAGCGCAGCCGCGAAGAATATGTCGATGCGATCCGTGCCGATCTCGCCTGGCTGGGGCTGGATTACGATGGGGAGGAGCGCCAGTCGGCGCGGCTGGCGCAGTACGAGGCGGCATTTGCCGCGCTGAAGGATGCGGGCCGGGTTTATCCGGCATACGAAACCGCGCAGGAGCTGGAGCTGAAGCGCAAGATCGCGCTGGGTCGCGGCCTGCCGCCGATTTACGACCGCGCCGCGCTCGACCTGACCGATGCCGACCGTGCTGCGAAGGAAGCGGAGGGGATTGCCCCGCACTGGCGGTTCAAACTCGACCATGCAGAGCCGATTGTGTGGACAGACGGCATTCGCGGGGAACAGAAATTCGACGCCGCGCAGCTCTCCGACCCGGTGATCCGCCGCGCCGACGGATCGTGGCTCTACATGCTGCCCAGCGCCATCGACGACATCGAGATGGGGGTCACCGATGTTCTGCGCGGGGAAGACCATGTGAGTAACACGGCCGTGCAGATCCAGATGTTCACTGCGCTGCGCGATGCGATGGGTTCGGGTGCCCCGATGCCCCGCTTCGCACACGAGGCGTTGCTGGTCGGCAGCGAAGGTAAGTTGTCCAAACGACTTGGTTCGCTCGGCTGTGCTGCCTTCCGCGAACGGGGGATCGAGCCGCAGGCGATCGTGGCTTTGCTGGCCCGTCTGGGTACCAGTCAGCCGGTCGAACCGATTGCCGATCGCCAGACGCTGATCGACACGTTCGACCTCTCCACTTTTGGCCGTGCGCCAGCCCGGTTCGACGATGCCGAGCTGGAGCGGATCAATACCGCGCTGATCCACCAAATGCCGTTCGCAGAAGTGGCGGACCGCTTGCCTGCCGGGGTCGACGAGGCGGGGTGGCACGCGATCCGGCCCAACCTGACGACTCTGGCCGATGTGGCCGAATGGTGGAATCTGGTGACCGGGCCGATCACGGCGCCGGACTTTTCCGATGAAGACCGCGCCTATCTGGTGCAGGCTGCCGCGGCGCTGGATTTTTCCGGCGATGACCCGTGGCAGGCGCTGACCGGCGCGCTCAAGCAGGCGAGCGGCCGCAAGGGCAAGGCGCTGTTCCTGCCGCTCAGACAAGCGCTGACAGGCATGGATCACGGCCCGGATATGAAAGAACTGCTCCCGCTGATTGGCGAAGCCGAAGCGCGGCGGCGGCTGACGCAATCCGGCGAGGCGGAAGCAAAAAACGCTTTATAGTTCGTAGTCCCCAGAGTGTCGGGTGGCGGGATGTGGGGCGTACCTCCACCAACCCCCCCATCATTGCGAGGAGCATTGCGACGTGGCAATCCATGTCGTGCCCTTCGCCTTCATTACAATCGCTGCGATAGGTAGGACTGTCAGGTCATGGATTGCTTCGCCGTGCTCGTAATGACGAACGGGGAGGTGGACGCTGAAAAATGGCCTCCGCTAGCGGGTGGGGGCGTCGAGGTGGCAGGCGTAGGGAAATGGCCAGACGCAGCTGACAGTGCGGCAAGACTTCGCCATTCCCTCTCCCCGCCTGCAAAATAGAACCTCGTCGCCCCGGACCTGATCCGGGGCCCAGCTTATCCTTTCCGCGCCGCGCCAGCAGAAGCTGGACCCCGGCTCAAGGCCGGGGTGACGATGGCGGAGGAACCACATCTCCCTCGTCATTGCGAGGGGCGCAGCGACGTGGCAATCCATGGGCCGCCCTCGCCTCGGCCACGACCGACGTGATGGGCGGAGCCGTCAGTCCATGGATTGCTTCGTTGCGCTCGCAATGATGAAGCGGGGGGCGAGTGCCAGAAATAGGACGCCGGATTAAGAGCTTAGGCGGTGGCTAGAGATAGTGGGGAAAATAGGGATGCGAACTTAGGCCCGCATCACTGCCTCTTGTAATGTTGGCGAACGTATGTGCGCCACTGACCTTCTGGCGGACCGTTGCGAAATCTTGATCTTCCGCGAGAGAAAAGTGTTTCCTCGGCTATGGCTGGCTCACATTCGAGGTGATTAGCCAAGTCCTCTATGGCGAGACAGAACTCTGTGTAGACTCCCGCGGGATTTTTTTCACAGTTTCCCGATCCAGCGACATATCCTGCTTTTGAAAGTGTCACTAGGTTTCGACCAAGTAGAAGATTGATCGATTTCGCGGTCCACTGATCCATTATGAACCCGGTTTTTTCGGGCCTGCTATGTGTCGCGAAAAATATCAGTTTGGTGAAAAAGGCCGGGCCGATTCCTTTCAGATTTGCAGTATGGAAGTCCTCATATATCTCTGTGCGATCAATATCAGGTTGCATTAGCTTTTCGATAAGTGGAATCCAGGAAGAGCTTTCTTTCCAAGCGGCTTTTCCGTTGTATATCCGCATCCCACCCCAAGACATTGTGCAAATAAAAAGATACCTTGGGTCTTTGTTGTTTCTCCAGATATCGAGCAGGTCTTTTCGACCCAACTTTTCACATGGTAGGTTCTTCGGAATGTCGCGGGCTTTGCAGACCTGCTTGGCCCAGCATGTGGGCTTGCTGCCAAAACTCTCCTGCGTGTCCCCCTGACGATCAATAAGCGCCTCTAAGTGGGAGGCATCGAATTTAAACCCAGAGTCGCCGCTACCCTTCACGATGCTTCTTCAACTCGTCCCCTGTCAGGGTGACGACGTGGAGCAGGTTGGTGCTGCCCGGTGTGCCGAATGGGACACCGGCGAGGGCGATCATCTTGCTGCCCGCTTCCCCGAAGCCGTGGCGCAGGGCCATGCGTTTGCCCTTGGCGATCATTTCTTCGAAGCTGCCGATATCTTTGGTCGAAACGGCGTGGGCCCCCCACAGCAGGCATAGCCGTCGTGCGGTTCTGGCCGATGGAGTCAGTACCAGCATCGGCACACTTGGGCGTTCGCGGGCGACGCGGCGGGCAGTGCTGCCCGATCCGGTGAACACAGTGATGGCGCGGATCGGTACTGTGTCTGCGATAGTCATGCAGGCATGGCTCAGCGCGTCGGCGGTGGTGCGGTCGGGCGGGGTGTCGAGGAAGCGGACGCGGGCGATATAGGCATCGTCGCGTTCCACTTGCGTGGCGATCCGGTCCATGATGCTCACCGCTTCTTCCGGCCAGTCGCCCGCGGCGGTTTCGGCACTGAGCATGACCGCGTCGGCCCCGTCATATACCGCATTGGCCACGTCCGACACTTCGGCGCGGGTCGGGGTCGGGCTTTCGATCATCGATTCGAGCATTTGTGTCGCTACGATCACCGGCTTGCCCGCCATGCGCGCAAGGTTGACGATTTTCTTCTGCAGCGGCGGCACTTCTTCGGGGTCGAGCTCGACACCCAGATCGCCGCGCGCGACCATGATCCCGTCGCTCAGTTCCAGAATTTCGTTGAGACGACGCACCGCCATCGGTTTTTCGATCTTGGCGCAAAGGGCGGGATGTTCCGGCCCGGTGCCGCCGATCAGCTTGCGAGCTTCGGCCAGATCTTCGGGCCGCTGCACGAACGACAGGCCGATCCAGTCCACTCCTTGCGCGACAGCGAACGCCAGATCGCGACGGTCCTTTTCTGTCAGTGCAGGGATCGGAACCTCGGCATCGGGCACATTGACGCCCTTGCGGTCGGAGATAACCCCGCCGACTTCTGCCGAGCAGAGAATTTTATCCGCTCCGGCTTCGATCACTTTCAGGCGGATTTTCCCGTCGTTGATCAGCAGACGCTGCCCCTTGGACAGCACGCCGAACAGTTCGGGGTGGGGCAATTCGACACGGGTTTCGTCGCCCGGTTCGGGATTGCGGTCGAGCGTAAAGTGGCCCGAATGGCGGATTACCGCCTGTCCATCCTTAAATGTGCCGACGCGCAGTTTCGGCCCTTGCAGGTCAGCGAGAATCGCGATGGGGCGATGGAGCGCCTTTTCCAGTTCGCGGATCGCCCTGATCGACGCCTCGTGCGTGGCATGATCGCCGTGGCTCATATTCACGCGAAATGCATCTGCCCCGGCGCGAACGAGTTTTTCCAGCATGGCCGGCTCGCGGCTGGCGGGGCCGACAGTGGCGAGGATCTTGACCTTGCGCTTACGCGGATCGAGTTTTTGCATGGAATTTGCCTATGGCAGGGCGATGCGACAATACAAGGACGTATGGTAACTATGGATACGAATTCGAATGCTGCGGGCGATCCGCTGGAGCAGATCGACGATGCCGTGGCCGCTGCCGCTTTTCGCAGGTTGGTACGCCATTTGCGCCATCGCAGCGATGCCCAGAACATCGACCTGATGGGGTTGTCGGGGTTTTGCCGCAACTGCCTGGCTGACTGGATACGCGATGCCGGTTATGCTGGCAGCAAGGACGAGGCGCGCGCGGTGATTCACGGTATGCCGATGGACGAATGGAAGGCCAAGCATCAGCGCCTCGCCACCGAAGAACAGCTCGCCCGCATGGAAGCGAGCATCGCAAAAAATCGCGCCGAATAACCGATCCGGCGGGTTTCGCACTGCCGCCGCCGCCGCTATCGAGCGGGCAATCTGATTCTTACTATTCCTGACGGAGCATTATAATGGCCGAAGCCACCGACGACCGCCTGCGCCTGCTGATCGAGCGTATCGAACGCCTTGAAGAAGAAAAGAAAGGCGTCGCAGACGATATCCGCGATGTCTATGCAGAAGCGAAGGCCGTCGGCTACGATCCCAAAATCATGCGGCAGGTCGTGCGTTTGCGGAAGATGAAGCCCGACGACCGCAATGAAATGGAAATGGTGCTCGACACTTATAAGGCGGCGCTCGGCCTCGGCTGATCGCTTTAATCAGACGGAGAGATACGATGGCCAGCCCCTGGAACAACGAAACCGACGGAGGAGGCATGATCGTCTCCACTACGACGCTGATCGAAGGGCGGCCTGTGCGCGCATATCGCGGGATCGTGACCGGTGAAGTGATCGTGGGCGCGAATATCGTGCGCGATCTGTTTGCATCGATCACCGATCTGGTTGGCGGGCGTTCGGGCAAGTACGAGGAAGTGCTCGCCCGCGCCCGGAAAGAGGCGATTGCGGAAATGAAGGCCGAAGCGCAGGCGCTGGGCGCCAATGCCGTGATCGGCGTGGATATCGACTACGAAGTGCTGGGCAAAACCGGTTCGATGCTGATGGTATCGGTCAGCGGGACTGCCGTCTCGGTGTAATCGCTGTTCGGTCGGGGGTGAGGGGCGTTTGCGATATCAGGCGCCCACTCCTCCGCCGAACAGGACCAGCGAAATGAACAGCGCGTTATGCAGGGCATGCATCAGCACCGATGCCCATAGCCCGCGATTGACCCGCAGATACCCGAGAAGCAGGCCGAGCGTCAGTTGCGGCAGAACCAGCGGCATCAGATAGAGCGTGTCGGCGCCGACGAAATTCATCAGATGTATTGCGGCAAATGCCAGCGCGCTGAAGTAGTAAAACCAGCGGAAGTGGCGCTGGAACCAGCGCAGAGCCGGGCGGCCCCGCATACGCCACAGCACCGCCGCCATCGCAACCGCAGTCAGCAGCGGAATGCCGAGCGTAACCGGCAGTGCTGCGCTGCCAACCCCCTTGGGGGCGAGAGCTACTGTCAGACCTGCACCTGTTGCCAGCACCAGCAGCGCCAGCCAATGTCCCGCACGACCCGACAGCCATGAACGGAAAATCGTTTCTTCCCCGATCGGTGCCAGTATGACGATAAAGCCTAGCAAAGCCGGGCCGAGTGTCATTTCGCTCAGCAGATGTTCGGGCATTTTGACGCCCGATGCCTTGGCCGCAGCCATCCCCCCGATCAGCACTGCCATCAACAGCATGTCGAGCAGATAGAGCGACAAAAGCGAGCGTATCGCGGCGCTTGGACGGATAGTTGCACGGTCTGGCAGAGCGGGGAATAGCAGGAACTTGCCGAACTGGCGCCATTCGCTGAAAATTACAGAACCGATTACGGCCCTTGTCGGCTGCCCTTCCATGCGGCTAATGCCCCCGTCCATCTATCAGAAAATCAACACGGTCAGAACGAACCCATGGCAGGTCATTCCAAATTCAAAAATATCATGCATCGCAAGGGCGCGCAGGACAAGAAGCGTTCGGCGATGTTCTCCAAGCTGTCCCGTGAAATCACGGTCGCGGCGAAGATGGGCGCACCCGATCCGGATATGAACCCGCGTCTGCGGCTGGCGATCAACAACGCCAAGGCGCAATCGATGCCCAAGGACAATATCCAGCGCGCCATCGATAAGGCGACTGCGAACGAAGGCGACGATTACGAAGAAATCCGCTACGAAGGGTATGGCCCTGGCGGCGTGGCGCTGATCGTCGAAGCGCTGACCGACAACCGCAATCGTACCGCTACCAACGTCCGCACCGCGTTCAGCAAAAACGGCGGCAATCTGGGTGCCAGCGGCGCGGTGAGCCACGGGTTCGAACGCAAAGGTATGATCGAATATCCGGCGAGCGTGGGCGACGAGGAAAAAGTCCTCGAAGCGGCGATCGAATCCGGCGCTGACGATGTCGAAAGCGGTGATGACGGTCACACGATCTGGACCGAAATGGAATCGCTCCACGAAGTCGCCGGTGCGCTGGAGAAGGTGCTGGGCGAAGCGGAAAACGTCAAACTGGCGTGGAAACCCAACATTACGGTCGATGTGGACGAAGGCAGCGCGCAAACGCTGTTCAACCTGATCGACGCGCTCGACGATGATGACGACGTGCAGACGGTGTGGGGCAATTACGAAGTGTCCGACGAAGTGATGGAAAAACTTTCCTGATGAGGTCATCGCTCGCGAAGGCAATCCTCGCGGGCGCAATGATCGCGGCGATTTCGGAAATCGGGCGGCGCTTGCCGGCGACAGCGGCTATCGCCGCGTCGCTGCCGCTCGTTTCCGTGTTGGGGACGATTTTCCTGTGGCATGTCCGGCCCGATGCGGAAAACATGGCGATCCATTCGCAGGCGACGTTCTGATATGTTCTTCCCAGCTTGCCGATGTTCCTCTTGATACCCGCTCTCCTGCGTAATGGCGTGCATTTCTGGCTGGCGCTGCTGGCCGGGTGCGTGCTTACCTTAATGCTGTATCTGGCGATGGCGCACGTCGGATCGCGCTTTGGACTGCGGCTATGATCGTTCTCGGCCTGGACCCTTCGCTCAGTTGTACTGGCTGGGGCGTGATCCGCGCCGAAGGCAGCCGGATTTCGCATATCGCCAACGGTCAGGTGCCGACCGATGCCAAAATGCCGATGGCCGAGCGGCTGCATCATCTGCACGATGCCATCGCCGCCGTGATTGCAACGTATCGGCCGGACCGGGTGGCGGTGGAGGAGGTGTTCAGCAACAAGAACCCGCAATCCACGCTGAAGCTGGCGCAGGCGCGCGGGGCCGTGCTGGCGGCGTGTGGCCAAGCAGGCGTTGCGGTCCGCGAACATGCGGCGCGCGTAGTGAAGAAAGCGGTGGTCGGCACAGGCGGCGCGGAAAAGGCGCAAGTACAGGCGATGCTCAAAATTCTGTTGCCCGGCGCGCAGGTGAGCGGGGCCGATGCGGCCGATGCGCTGGCAGTGGCGATTGCCGACGCCCATCTGAAAAGCGAATGATTTTGCAAGCGATAGCAGATTTGCTGTTGCGTCGCTCCAGCCAACCTCACTAACGCCAAAATCGCCAATCGAAAAAGGCGCTTAGTGCCGGATAATGATTGTGGTGAGAGAGGCGTTAAAGCGCGATGTTTCTGGTCGTTTTTCGAAATCGAAAACGTGTCGATATCGACAGCGCGGCCTATGCGGCCGATGCTGCGGCGATGGAAATGCTGGCCGCGCAACAGCCCGGCTTCCGATCATTCAAGTCCTATACCGCCGACGATGGCGAAGTGGTCGCGATAAGTGAATGGGATAGCGCGGATGATGCCCGCGCGTGGGGACAGGTGAGCGAACATCGGGCGATGCAGGGCAAGGGGCGCGATCGGTATTATGCCAGTTATACCTTGTTTGCGTGTGACAGCCCGCGTGTCCGCGAATTCAGCCAGAGAGGCAGGCAATGACAATCGCGTTTTACGGCATTCCCAACTGCGACACAGTGAAGAAGGCGCGCAAGTGGCTGGACGATGCAGGCATCGCCTACACTTTTCATGATTACAAGAAAGAGGGGGCCGATCCCGCTTTGCTGCGTGCGTGGATCGCGGATGCCGGGTGGGAAGCGCTGCTGAACCGTCGCGGCACCACCTTTCGCAAACTCGAACCCGAACAGAAGGAAGGGATCGACGCGGAAAAGGCCGTGCGACTGATGGAAGCGCAGCCTTCGATGATAAAGCGGCCGGTCGTCGTCTATCCGGATGGTATCCTGATCGGTTTCGACGCCGATCGCTGGGCAGAAGTGCTCGGCTGAGGGAGTTCGGCCTATGAGTCCCCTCGAACTGATCGGCACGGTCTTCGGGTTCATCAATATTTATCTGCTGGTACGCCGCTCGGTGTGGAATTTCCCCGCTGCGCTGGCGATGGTGAGCTGTGTCGGCTTCGTTCTGTTCGAAGCGCGGCTCTATGCCGAAGCGGGGCTGCAGGTATTCTTCTTTGTCGTGAACCTGTGGGGCTGGTGGCTGTGGAGCCGGGTGAAAGACGCGGGCGATCAGGTGCCGGTCGGCTGGATGAGCTGGCCCGCACGCTTCGCCTGGCTGGGGGTGACTGCAATCGCCAGCATCGCACTGGGGCTGGCGATGGACCGCTGGACCGACGCCGCGCTGCCGATGGCCGATAGTGCTGTCGCGGGGATGAGCGTGACGGCGCAGCTGCTGCTGTCTTTCCGGCGCATCGAAAACTGGTTCCTGTGGATCGTGATCGATCTGGTGTCGATCGGCCTGTACGTGATGCGCGACCTGCCTTTGCTGGCGTTGCTCTATGTCGCGTTTCTGGCGATGTCGGTTCTGGGGCAGAGCGAATGGACACGGGCCTATCGGCGGGACCGCCAAATGCGGCGTGAAGAGGCGGCAGTATGATCCGGGTCTGTTTTCACGGGGCCGAAAGTACGGGAAAGTCGGTATTGGCGCGGAAACTGGCGGGGGAATTCGTTTGTCCGCTGGTGCCTGAATTCGGGCGTATCTATGCCGAAAACGTGACCACCGATTTCACGCTGCCGGATTTGCTGGAAATTGCTGGCGAACAGGACCGGTTGATGCGGATTTCGTGCGAAGGGAATCCGCGGCTGGTCCTGCTCGATACCGATCCGCTGATGACAGCGGCATGGGCGCAGATGCTGTTCGGTGAAATCCCCGGCGAACTACTCGAATACGACAAGGCGGAGCTGTATCTGCTTTTCTCGCCCGACGTTCCGTGGGTGGCCGATGGTACGCGATTTTTCGGCACACCTGAACTGCGGGCGCAATTCGCCGCGACGGCGGAGGGTGTCCTCCGGCAGGTGGGGGTGGTTTACGAAACCGTGTCGGGCGACTTCGCGGATCGCGAACGGCAGGCCCGTGCGGCCATTGCGCGGATGTTCGGTTGACCTTCGGGCTGGCAATGCCACAACCGCGGCCATGCGATTCTTTCCCTTCTTTACAGCCGCTTTGATGACCGCTGCGCTTGTCCTTGCGGAGCCTGCGAACGCACAACTGGTTATCGGCCATCGCGGTGCCAGCGGCGAACGGCCCGAGCATACGCTGGGCGCTTATGAAAAGGCGATCGATGACGGGGCCGATTATATCGAAGCCGATCTGGTCGTTACAAAGGATGGGGTGCTGGTCGCCCGACATGAAAACGATCTGACAGAGACGACCGATGTTGCCGATCATTCCGATTTCGCCAGCCGCCGCCGCGCCAAGGAGATCGACGGGCATCTGGTGAATGGCTGGTTCGCGGAAGATTTCACGCTCGCTGAACTGCGTACTTTGCGGGCCAGAGAGCGACTGCCCGGCATCAGAGCGGCCAACACCCGGTTCGACGGGCTGTGGCAAGTGCCCACTTTGGCCGAAATGGTGAAGCTGGTGCGGGCCAAGCAAGCTGAAACCGGGCGCAAGATCGGGATATATCTCGAACTGAAACATCCCACTTTTCTGTTGCAGGAACAGGGCATCGATACAGTCGATTTGCTGTTGCACGAAATGCGGCAACTGGGCCTGAGCGGTAGCGATCCGGTGTTTATCGAATGCTTCGAAGTCGGCGCGTTGCAGCGGCTGAAGCAGCGCAGCGATTTCAAGCTGGTGCAACTGGTCGCCAGAGAAAGCGGCCCTGCGGACGAAGCGGAGATGACATATGCCGCGATGGCCACGCCCAGCGGGCTGAAGGAAATCGCGCAATATGCCGATGCCATCGGCCCCGATCTGACAATGCTGATCGGCCCCGACGGCAAGGCTACCGCGCTGGTGGCCGATGCCCATGCGGCGGGGCTGAAGATTCACGGGTGGACCTTACGCAAGGAAAACGCGTTCCTGCCCAAGCCGCTGCAAAACGGCAGCGATCCCGTCGCCGCTGGCAATTATGCCGCCGCCTTTGCCGCGATTGCGGCAGCGGGCGTGGATGGTGTGTTCACCGATAATCCGGGCGATGCCGTGAAACTGCGCGATGGCAAATGAGCGCGCCCGATAGCCCGCCGAATGGTTTGCCGACAGTGACGGACGCCGGGTGGATGCGACAGGCGATCGCGCTCGCCGTGGCGGAAAAGGGGCGCGATCCGGCCAATACCCCGATTGCCGCGCTGGTGGTGCGCGATGGTGCAATCGTGGGGCAGGGTGTCAATCGCACGGCCGAATGCTGCGATGCCACCGCTCACGCTGAAATCGAGGCATTGCGCCATGCCGGGGCGACGGCGGGCGAAATGCGGATCGAAGGCGCAACGCTGTATTCCACTTTGCAGCCGTGCGGCATGTGCACTTTCGCCAGCATATGGGCCGGGATCGGTCGCATCGTGTTCGGCGCCCGTCGGGAAGATGTGCACGAGATGTATTTCGAAGACCGGCATCTCTCGACGCTCGACTTCATTGCCGATGCGTACAAGGATGATATCGTGCTGCATGGCGGGGTGCTGGCGCAGGAATGCGCGCAGCTATATTTCCGCCCCGGCGATGATGTGCCGGAAGAGATGCAGGCTAACGATTGAATCAGCTCTGCCCTATTCGCGCACTGCACTGACGATGTAGTTCAGCGACAGGTCGCCCGACAGGTGCAGGCCCTTCGCTGGCGAGAAAGCAATGCCTTGCGGTTCCCCCATCGTCAGGCCGGCATCGGCCAGTAAATCGCGCATTTCATCGGGCGTAATGAAATCGTCCCAGTGGTGTGTGCCGCGCGGGATCATCCCCGTCGCCTCTGCCGCGCCGATCAGCAGCAGGCGGCTGGCGGGTGTACGGTTGGGGGTGGACAGGATCATCAGCCCGCCACCCTGATCGCTGTCGGGGGCAAGGCGCGCCGCCAGTGCAGCGACGAAGGCGGGCTTGTCCGCAACGTGTTCGATCACTTCCATCGCAGTGACGAGATCGAATGTGCCGATATCCAGCGCGCCCACTTCACCCGCGATATAGCGGACAGGCAGCCCCATCCCTTCGGCATGGGTGGCAGCAGCAGCGATGTTTTCCGGTGCGGCATCGACCCCGGTCACATCCGCGCCCAGCCGCGCAAGCGGTTCGCACAGCAGGCCCGCGCCGCATCCGACATCGAGCGCGGCCTTGCCTGCCAGCGGCTTTGCGCTGTTGCTTTGCGCGGGCCAGTGGCGGTCGATCGCGGCGCGCACGAATTCCAGCCGCACCGGGTTGAGCCGGTGAAGCATGGCCGAAGATCCCTTTGGATCCCACCATTCGGACGCGAGTCGCCCGAAATGCGCGGCCTCATCCGGTCGGATCGTTTGGCCGTTATTAGAATTCGTATCAGGCTGGCTTATTGCATCGCTCATTCCACACCCCTAACAGCGCGCCGGAGCCTCTTCCAGCGGGAGATAGTTACTTGGCACGCATCGTGATGAAATTCGGCGGCACTTCAATGGCCGGGACCGAGCGAATCCGGCGTGTGGCCAATATAGTCCGCAAGCAGGCCGCCAATGGCGATCAGGTCGCGGTGGTCGTTTCCGCGATGGCGGGCGAAACCGATCGTCTGGTCAATTTCTGCCGCGAGGCGAATCCGCTGTACGATCCGGCGGAATACGATGTGGTGGTCGCCAGCGGCGAACAGGTGACCAGCGGGCTGCTGGCGCTGACGCTGCAGGCACTGGGTTGCAAGGCACGTAGCTGGCTGGGCTGGCAATTGCCTGTCCACACTGTGGAAGCCCATGCCAAGGCGCGGATCGAAGATATCGATTCGGATGCCTTGCTGGCCAGTATGGCGGCAGGCGAAATCGCTGTGATTCCCGGCTTTCAGGGTATCGGCGGCGATGGTCGGGTTACGACGCTGGGGCGTGGCGGATCGGATACGTCCGCTGTCGCCGTCGCGGCGGCGATCGGTGCGGACCGGTGCGACATCTATACCGACGTCGACGGGGTCTATACCACAGACCCGCGCATCGTTGCCAAGGCGCGTAAGCAGAAGGCGGTGACTTACGAGGAAATGCTGGAACTCGCCTCTGTCGGGGCCAAGGTTCTGCAGACCCGTTCGGTCGGCCTTGCGATGAAAGAAGGGGTGCGGGTGCAAGTCCTCTCCAGCTTCACTGGCGACGACGCTGTACCGGCAGACGAACTTCCCGGCACCATGATCGTGTCGGAAGAGGAAATGGAACAAATCCTGGAGGATGGCCACATGGAACGCCAGCACGTTACCGGCATCGCGCATGACAAGAACGAGGCGAAGATCATCCTTACCCGTGTGCCCGACAAGCCGGGGGCAGTGGCCAACATCTTCAGTCCGCTGGCCGATGCCAGCATCAACGTGGATATGATTATCCAAAACGTCGGCCGCGATAAGGGCGAAACCGACGTGACCTTCACTGTGCCGCAGACCGATCTGCCGCGCGCGCAGGCCCTGCTGGAAGATCGCCGGGAGGACATCGGCTTCAACCGTATCATCACCGATAGCCATGTGGCGAAAGTCAGTGTGGTCGGCGTGGGGATGAAGAGCCACGCAGGTGTTGCCTCGACAATGTTCAAGAGCCTGGCAGACCGCGGAATCAACATTCAGGCGATCTCCACCAGCGAGATCAAGGTCAGCGTGATGATCGACGAAGACGAAACCGAACTGGCCGTCCGCGTCCTGCACACTGCCTATGGGCTCGATGCTGACTGATTAAAGCTACGCCCCGATAATCGCTGCCTCAGATGCGATTGGCAGCGACCAGTCGCTTGTTGCGATACCCATTCAACAACCGCTCTTGCCGCAGACGTTGGTAAGGGCGGTTGTCGTTTAAGCTGGCTCCGTGGGTGTCATGACGCTTCACCACATGAAATGTAATGCCGCACAGGTCGCGAGACCGACGGTGGCGTTCATGGGCAGGCCGATTTTCAGGAAGTCGGTAAAGCGATAATTGGCGGCACCATATACCAGCGTGTTGGTCTGGTATCCAATCGGCGTGGCGAAACTGGCGCTGGCGCCGAACATCACCGCGATTACCAGAGGGCGCGGATCGTCCCCCGTTACGCTGGCCAGACCGATGGCAATGGGCGTCATGATGACAGCAACTGCATTGTTGGTGACCACTTCGGTCAGAACCGATGTCACGGCATAGAGCATCAGCAGCAGCACGAATGGCGATGCAGTGGAAAAAGTCGGGCCGAGGGCATCGACGATCATCTGCACCGTGCCGGCATTTTCCAGCCCTTTGCCGAAGGCCAGCATAGCGAAGATCAGCACCAGCGTGTTGCCATCGATAGAGCTCCACGCTTCTTCCGGCTCGATGCAGCGAGTGAGCAGGACCATCGCCACCCCGCCGATGGCGAGCGCCTGTATCGGCATACCGAACAGAGCGGCCAGCAGCACGACTGCGGCCAGCACAGCGATGGCCACCGGCGCTTTCGTCCGCCGGAATGCACGGGCGGGCGCTTCGCTGACGTCGTTCAATCCGACATTGCTTTGTAGCATCTGTGCGCCGTCGCTGCCGACAGCCAGTAACAGGCGATCGCCTGCGCGGCAGCGGACTTCGGCCAGTTCCGGCCCTGCAACATGGCGGGGGCGCGACAGGCCTAGAACGCGCGCCTGAATTTGCGAGAGTAATGGAATTTCAGCCAGTCTCCGCCCGATAATCGGGTGAGAGGGGCCGATCACAGCTTCTACCAGTTTGAGATCGGCGGGGCGTTCGGGACCGGCAGTGGCGATACCGCCCCCGATCCCGGTTAGCCCGGTGCGGAAATCGAATTGCTCCGCAAGCGAGGCCAGTTCTGCCGGACTGGCCGCGATCACCAACTGGTCGCCTTCTCTCAGAACATGGCTTTCAAGGTCGTGCCGTTCGATCTGCTTGCCATGTTTGATGCCGACGACGCGCACTCCGGGGCGTCGAGCAATGGCGGTTGTCCCGACTGGCGAACCGATGAGGCTGCTTTCCGGCTGCAACACCAGATGCGACAGATAGCTATCGCTTTCCGCGTCCTCGTCCATACTGCGTGCAGGGCGCGATGGCAGCAGGCGTGGCGCCAGCACCAGCAGTAACAGAATCCCGGCCACGGAAGAGACGAGGCCAACGGTCGTGATTTCGAAAATGCCGAATGGGGCCAGCCCTTTGTCACGGGCTACGCCGTCCACCAGCAGGTTCGTCGATGTACCGATCAGAGTAAGCGTACCGCCCAGGATCGACAGGTAGGACAACGGGATCAGCAGTCGTGTCGGGGCGATGTTCAAAACGCGGGCAAGTCGCCTGACAATCGGGATCATCACGATCACCACCGGGGTGTTGTTCATGAAAGCCGATGCCAGCACAGTGCCGCCGCCGATCTCGCCCAGCGCCAGACGGGGACGCCGCATTGTGCGGCGGATGACCCAGCCCGAAATTCCCTCCAGCGCGCCGGTGCGGAGCAGTGCCCCGGACAGTACGAACATCGCCGCGATGGTGATCGGGGCCGTATTGGAGAAGACCCCCAGCAGTTCTTTGGAATCGAGATAACCCAGAACTGTCATCGCCAGTGCGCCGACGGTGGCAATGACGACAGGTGGCCTGCGTTCGAGCAGGAAAGCGATGAACAGGGCGATCAGCAGCGCAAGCCCGATCCCGGCGGAATGCGTCTGGAAGAGCGAAATCATGCGCCTCGCCTACTGTAACCGCCGCGATCCGTATATCCGCAATTTCGCAGAAGCTGCCGCATTCCCGGTCCACCGATGCAAAGTCGCTTGCCGCGTGCCGCGCTTGGCCTTAACCGCCCGTGCGATGAACAATTACAGCAAAACCCACGCGCTGATGCAGCGCGGTCGCGAATTTCTGGGCACCGAACACGCGATCCTGTGCGGCGCGATGAGCTGGGTGTCCGAACGCAATCTCGTTTCCGCGATTTCCAACGCGGGCGGTTTCGGGGTGATCGCTTGCGGCGCGATGACGCCCGAATTGCTCGATACCGAGATTGCCGAAACGAAAGCGCGAACGGACAAGCCGTTTGGCGTCAACCTCATCACGATGCACCCGCAGCTGTTCGATCTGATCGCTGTGTGTGGGAAACATGGGGTGAGCCATGTCGTGCTGGCGGGCGGCATTCCGCCTAAGGGCAGTGTCGAAGCGATCAAGGAATTCGGTGCCAAAGTAATCGTTTTCGCGCCCACTTTGGCACTCGCGAAAAAGCTGCTGCGAAGCGGCGGCGATGCGCTGGTGATCGAAGGGATGGAGGCAGGCGGCCATATCGGCCCGGTTTCCACCAGCGTTCTGGCGCAGGAATTCCTCCCTGTTTTGAGCGAAGACCACCTCGTATTCGTCGCGGGCGGTATCGGTCGGGGCGAAGCGATCGCGGGCTATCTGGAAATGGGTGCGGTCGGCGTGCAACTGGGTACTCGCTTTGCCTGCGCCACGGAGTCCATCGCTCATCCCGATTTCAAGAAGGCGTTTTTCCGCGCCGGTGCCCGCGATGCGGTGGCCAGTGTGCAGGTCGATTCGCGTCTGCCGGTGATTCCGGTGCGCGCGCTGAAGAACAAGGGCACGGAAGAATTTACCGCCAAGCAGCGTGAAGTTGCCGGACTGCTCGATAGCGGCGCAGTCGAAATGGCCGAAGCGCAATTGCAGATCGAACATTACTGGGCAGGTGCGCTTCGCCGGGCGGTGATCGATGGCGATATCGAAAATGGCTCGCTGATGGCGGGGCAGTCGGTCGGTATGGTCAAGGAAGAACAGCCGGTTGCAGACATCATGACGCAACTGATGGACGAATGCGAAGCGGCTCTGTTGCGGAGATAAGCCCTCCGGGAGGCGCGCTTGCCGCGTGAGGGGCCGTATGCGGGCGCGCTACCCGCGCTTGTTCTGGTAAGTGATCCGTATCCTCACCCAATCCCCCACTTGCGACACCCCGCCTACACGCGGTGGGCGAACTCTGAACTGCCACGCAGCGGCGAGCACCGCGCGGCCAATTCCAGCTCCGTTCGGCCATTCATCTTCGAGAACGCAGTTCTCAACTCGATAATTGCGCACCGTCTGGCAATTTATCAGCGCCCAGCCCGGGCTGCTGGCGGTGGAGAGGTATCCGTTCAGTTCGTCGGGATATGGCTCGCGATACCATGCCGCCGCGTAGAGCGGCTGTCCACCGGCGGTCGTGCCTACGCGCGGGGTATCGCCTGACGATCCCGTGTTGGGTGGGCCCATCGATCGATCGGGCGGCCCAGTCGGCAGCTTGGGCTTGATGTTCGAGATATTCGACCCTGCCATCTGGTCGCGGGTGAGTGGAATCAGCGCAGCGGGCGGGGTGGTTGGCGCCGGGTTCGGGATGGGGACCGCCTGCGGTTGCGGCGGTGTGGGCTGTGGAACGACGGGCGTGTTGCTGGCTACACGCGGTGCGCTCTTCGCTGCCTTTTCCGGCTCGCGCGGCTTAGGCGTATCCTTCGCCTTATCCGGGCCGAACGCCACGCTGACGAGTGTTTCGCTCATCTCTGCCTGCCGATGGCTGGCGATACCCAGCGTCAGCAACAAGGCGATAATCCCGCATTCGATGGCAAGCGCAAGGCCAAGGCCGGTCGCGCGCCGACGCAGGCCGGGCCAGCGGTCGTCGATCCGTTCACCTATCTCAGCAGTCAATGCGCGCAGGGATCGGGGCATCGAATCTCAAATCGGGGTTGGGCCATGGGTCGCGTTGCGAGGCTATAGCGCCGCAACGCGACCGATACCACGGCGGACTGCAATCAAAGTACTTCGAACAGCATCCACAAACCCACGACGATGAATAGCGCGGCGGCTACCCAGCGAACGACTTTGAGCGATACCCGTTCGACCAGTGCATTGCCCAGCAATACCGCCGGAACATTGGCGATCATCATGCCCAGCGTAGTGCCCGCGGCAACCGCTAGCACCGACTGGAACTGCGCGCCGAGCGCGACAGTGGCGAGCTGCGTCTTGTCCCCCATTTCGACGATGAAGAACGCGACCAATGTTGTGAGAAATGCGCCGTGGCGGGTGACCGGGCTATCGTCTTCGTCGAACTTGTCCGGGATCAGCGTCCACAGGCCCATGACGATGAAGCTGACGGCAACGGCGATGCGGAACCAGTGCGCTTCGAAGAAACCGGCGGCCAGTTCACCCACCCACGCGGCCAGTGCGTGATTGACGATGGTTGCGAAGAATATGCCCGCGATAATTGGCAAAGGTCGGCGGAATCGCGTGGCCAGGACGATGGCCAGCAGCATCGTCTTGTCACCGATTTCCGCCAGCGCGACGAGCGCGGTGGAGGTAGTGAAGGCTTCGAACATCGAAAAGTCTCCAGGCCGGGCGGGTCGCAAGCGCAACAGCATCGCACCCACCCGCCCGGCGTGGCGGGGGCGCAATGCCATTGGTCTCGCCCGGTGCCCGCGGAGCCGATTGCGGCCCGCTGCGCTCCCCCGCCGCCATGGCCTCTCGGCCAAGTATGTTGACGGTCAGGTCCGATCCGGGATGGATCGGCGGCTACTCCCCAAAGGACAGCGCGGGCGTTAGTGTAGCCCGCTCCGCCTGTCCAGCCCTGCAACCTGTGTCCGTTATTCCGATCTCATATCGGTTTTTGTGCGTTTGATGGTGTATTGTCGGACTGCATTTCGTCCGAGGTGGACTGTTTGCAGAGCGCTGTTATCGTTGTGCCGTAAAAGGTCTATCTGAAAGGACTCGCCCATGTGCGATGAAACCGATCTTGCCCGATTTGCCGGACGTGTCCGATCAAATGGTTTCAGTCGACGTAGTTTCGGTGCGGCGGGAATGGCGGTCGGGCTTGCTGCCTGTACCCAGACAGCCACCAATGGCGCGACGGGTGCGAGCGGGTCGGCGGCGACCACTGGCGGTCTGGCAGAAACAATGGTGAGCATCCCGACCGCGGATGGGACGATGGATGCGTTCTTCGTCCATCCGGCGGAGCCTGCGGCAGCAGTGATCGTGTGGCCCGATATTGCCGGTTTGCGCGATGCATTCAAGGCGATGGCACGGCGGCTTGCGGGCGAAGGTTATGCCGTACTTGTCGCTAACCCATATTACCGAGACGTAGCCGCGCCGCAATTTGCCGACTTTGCCGGTTTTATGGCCGTTGATGGGTTTCAGAAAGTGAGTTCGTGGCGCGCGAAGATGGATGCCGATGCAGTCATGCGCGATACCAGATCGCTGGTGGCGTGGCTCGACAGTCAGGGGGCTGTGGATACCGATAAAGGTATCGGTACGCAGGGCTATTGCATGGGCGGCCCCTATACCGTGTGGAGCGCAGCAGCGGTTCCCGGCCGGGTCAAAGCTGCGGCCAGTTTCCACGGCGGGGGGCTGGTGCGCGAAGGAGGCCAGAGCCCGCATGCGATGTTGCAGGATACGCAGGCCGGTTTCCTGTTCGCCATCGCCCAGAACGACGATGCCAAACAACCTGAGGCCAAGACTATCCTGCGCCAGTCTGCCGATGCAGCGGGGCGTTCCGCGGAAATCGAAGTCTATCCTGCCGATCATGGTTGGACCGTGCCGGATTCGCCCGCATACAATCGTGAACAGGCCGAACGGGCATGGGGCAGGTTACTCGCGCTTTATCGCACGGCTCTTGGTTGATCGAAGAAGCGGGTTACTCGTTTCGGGTGGCGATCCAACTGCCGCAAATCACCAGAACAGCGATGGAAATGAAATACCACGGTTCGCCAAGGGTGAAGTAAGTGACCACAGCGCCTGTCGCCATCGCGCCGATGGCCATCGTTTTGGCGCGGCGGCTGATTGCGCGCCGTTCGGTCCAGTCGCGTACTTGCGGCCCCCAAGAGGGGTGATCGAGTATTTTCTTTTCCCACGCGGGGTTGGAACGGGCAAAGAAATAGACCGCCAGTAACAGAAACGGAACAGTCGGCATCAGCGGCAAAGCCGCGCCAATCGCCCCCAGCGCAACTGCGATCAGGCCAAGCGCGAGGTACAGGTGCCGCATATCATCCTGCTGCAATCCGCGCAGCGTGCTCTTTCACCAGCGCGATCATGTTGGGTACGCCTTGCGTGCGATTGGAACTGAGTTGATTTTTCAGATCGAACGGTTCGAGGGCTGCGGTCACATCCATTGCGGCGACTTCGCTTGCGGGCCGATCCTGCACGGCGGAGATAACCAGCGCGACGATACCCTTTGTAATCGCGGCGTTGCTGTCGGCCATGAAATGGAGCCGCGCCGCATCGCCTGTGGGGTAAACCCAGACCTGGGCCGAGCATCCGCGTACCAGTGTGGCATCGGTCTTCAGCGCATCGGGCATCGCTTCCAGTTCACGACCCAGTTCGATCAGCAGACGATAGCGTTCGTCTGCATCGAGGAAATCATATTCTTCGGCAATATCGCTGATTGAACGCATTGGAGTAAGGTAGGGGTGGGCGCGCCGGAAGGAAAGAGCCTTGTGTGGTGTCCCGCACCATCGGCCGGCCGGGCTACACGACGACAGCGATCAACGGGGCGGTTGCACTGTAAGCGTCCGTTCCTTGTCAGCCGCCCAGCCCGCTAGGCCGGGTGAAGGCGTAATAAATTACGTAGAACCAACTCAAAACCCCGTGGATCACCGCCCAGATAATCGATTTGTGCAGGCTCCACGAAATCGCGACGGCCAGTGCGCTGCCAAGGCCGATGCCAGCTTCTGTCGCGCGGGTGGTCGGTTTGCTCATAGATCTACTCCACTGGCAATCGCTTCGAGTTTACGAATTCGTTCTTTAAGGTCCGATAGTTCGATCCGGGCTGCACCCATAGCGCTGCCGCTCTCCGCATCGGAAGCTGGTCGAGAGATGGAAATACCTCGTTCCAGCTCTCGCTCTTTCAACGAAAGCCAGCCCTGCCATCCTTTCAATCCGACGAAAGCGATAATCGCGACGGAAAACAGCATAGCAGTGGAAACGATGATCTGTTCGGTCATTGTCGAAAAGCTCCCGGTGCGGGCGATCAACGGTCGCGCAGGGCCTCGATCTCGTCGGCAACCCGACGGGAATCGAGGGCATTGCTGGAATTGGCATCGGTAGCGATGCGTTCGAGGACGCGGACCCTTTCGCGCAGATCCTCAACCTCGTGGCGTAGTGCGATTTTCTCGGCATCGTTTGTCGGCGTGGCGCTGTCCCGGTGGCCGCGGTGTTCGGTGCTGTAGCGCACGATCCGCATCACCGAGAATGCGATGATTGCCACGATTGCGACAGCAGCGGAAAAGAAGCTCACTGAACCTTCTCCTTGCCATCGCGCAGTCGCTCGATTTCGTGGGTCAGGTGGTAGCTGCTGTCAGTCACGATCTTTTCGACATTGGCGAGCCGGTCTTTGACGGAACCGATTTCGGCCCGCAGCTGCGCGTTTTCCTGCGTCAGCAATTTCACACGCTCGACCGCTTCGCCATCCGTTTTCGGATAAACCGCCTGACCCCATGCTCCATCGAGCGGATAGCCGTTCTTGATCCGCATCCAGGTGGTAGCGACCCAGCCGACAACTCCGGCGACACCCACAATGACAACCAGCGGCGTAATGGTCTGTATCATTTCGAAGCCCATCACACTGCCTCCTTGTCACGATTATGACTGCTGTCGAGTTGCGCTCCGCTGGTGTCATCCACGCGTCGCTGATCGCGCAGCGCTTCGATCTGAGTGGCGACGTCGTATCCCTTTTCGGTCACGATGCGTTCGAGAACCCGCACTCTGTCCTCCAGCGCCTGTACTTTACTGGCGTATTGTGCGGCCTTTTCAGCGGTGGCGTCGGCTGTGGTGTGAACCTGAAGTTCTGCCATCTTGCGTTGGTGTCTGGTCCATATCGCGACGATGGGAATGGATAGCGCGATGATCGGAATGAAAACACCGATTGTACCTGCGTCCATGACTCATAAACTCCTTGTTTCTGTCCGTTCAGCGCAGGCGTTCGATCTCGGCTGACAGGCGCGGATTGCTGGTGACGTAATATGTTTCGACGTCGGCCAGGCGGCGATCGATGTCGCGGAAGCGTGAGCGGATTTCGCGAGCGGTCCGCTTGGGGCTCTGCCGCACGCGCTGCCAGTATTTGGTCTCTTCCTGATCGACGTAGAGATGCGGCGGCTTCTTGCTCAGCAGCATTCCGGTCACGAAATATGCGGGCAAGAGAATGGGGGCGACGGTGAACAGCAGTATGAGGAAACCCAGCCGGACCCACAGCGCATTGACGCCTGTGTAGTCGGCAATTCCGGCACAGACGCCCATCAGCTTGGCATTCTGCTTGTCGCGGTAAAGCGTGGTACGCGGGCTAGTGCTCACAGTTTGGCTCCCTTCTTTTCGGCCATCATGCGTTCGAGTTCGTCGAGCGGCTGGTTGTCGACTGCGCGATCGTGCATCAGCCGGGTGGGTTGGAAATCGGCGTGGTCGCTGGCGACCAATCGCTCGACGGTGTCCATCCGCTCATCAAGCCGTTTGGCGAGGCTGTAGAGCTCTTCCAGCAGCACTTCGTCGTCGGTGGTGATCGTAGCTGCGGTTTTCCACTTGGTGATATAGTGCAGCACGATCCACGGCAGGCCGATGAAGATAGCCACGATCGCCATGGCAGGTTCCAGATCCATTGCTTATTCCCCCTTGTCCTGTGCGCTGTCGTCGCTGCTGCTCATGCCGAGTGCGCGCTTCATTTCTTCCAGTTCGGCGTCGATCTTGTCGCCGCCCGCTAAGGCATTGATTTCATCCGCCAGTGTTGGCTTGCCGTTACCATCGGCGATGCTCAGCGCTTCGGCGCGACCTTCGGCATAATCGACCCGGCGTTCGAGCTGGTCGAACCGGGCAAGCGCTTCGTCTGCCCGTTCGTTGGTCATCAGGCTGCGGAGTTTGACGCGGTTTTCTGCGCTTTCCAGCCGCGCGGCGATGGCCGTCTGGCGGCTGCGGGCTTCGCGCAGGCGGACCTGCAGCTTGTCGATGTCCTGCTCGTAAGCGCGCAGAGCATCGTCGAGCACGGCGATTTCCGCTTTCAACTGCTCGCCCATATCGGCGGCTTTTTTCCTTTCAACCAGCGCGGCACGGGCGAGGTCTTCGCGATCCTTGCTGAGCGCGAGCTGTGCTTTCTCCGCCCAGTCGGCCTGCAACTTGTCGAGTTTGACCGTGTGGCGATGCATTTCCTTCTGATCCGCGATCGTGCGCGCGGCGCTGGCGCGAACTTCGACCAGGGTTTCCTCCATTTCGAGGATAATCATGCGGATCATTTTGGCCGGGTCATCAGCCTTGTCGAGCATGTCGTTGAAGTTGGCCGCGATAATATCTCGTGTGCGGCTGAAGATACCCATGAAGGCGACTCCGTAGTTGGCGATGTCCCGCTGTGCGCGGGAAGACTGGGTAGGGGTTGGGCTCTGGCGCAGGCGTTCGACTTCCTGCTCGATCCGGCTCAGGAAGGGGCGGGCCGGAGCGCCATCGACACGGGCGGATTCGCTCGCGGTCGAAGAGGGGGACGTGCGCTCCGGCCCAAGGGGATCATGAGAAGTGGGGCTGTTCATGCGAGGATCACCGTGTTGACAGGCGTGTCCGCAGCAAAAGCGGGGGTAGCCTGAATCTGACTGCTCAATGCCACGAACGCGGCCATCGTCGCTACGCTGGCGAGTGCGGCCTGGCCCAGCTTGGTGCGAAGGAAACGACGGTCGAACATTGCGGCAAACTCCCTGTTGGTTACGTTCACCTATCAGCAAGGGGTGTGCCAAACTGAATAAATTACGCAATTACAAGTGGTTGATAATTTTCGACGAACGACATGTTGGTTTCAATTGCTAATAATCGGGAATTTACACTATCTCTTGGCAAATGGAGCGGGAAAGTCAGTTTATTGGCCAGTCTGGTGCCTTCCTCGATGCGGTCGAGCGGGCCAGTCGTGCTGCGCCGATGCAGCGCCCGGTGCTGGTGATCGGGGAGCGCGGTACGGGCAAGGAACTGATTGCCGAACGTCTGCATCGTCTCTCCAACCGTTGGGACGAACCGCTTGTCACTATGAACTGCGCGGCTCTGCCGGAAACGCTGATCGAAGCCGAGTTGTTCGGCCACGAAGCGGGGGCTTTCACCGGCGCTACCAGAGCGCGCGCGGGTCGGTTCGAGGAAGCCGACAAGGGGACGTTATTTCTCGACGAACTGGGCACTTTGAGTATGGGCGCGCAGGAGCGGTTGCTGCGTGCGGTCGAATATGGCGAAGTGACCCGCATCGGATCGAGTCGCCCGCTGCGGGTCGATGTGCGAATCGTGGCTGCGACCAATGAGGATTTGCCGGCGCTGGCGGCGCAGGGGAAATTTCGTGCCGATCTGCTCGATCGGTTGAGTTTTGAGGTGATTACCCTGCCACCATTGCGGGTGCGGGAAGGGGACATCGGTGTGCTGGCGGAGTTTTTCGGGCGGCGTATGGCGTCCGAATTGCGATGGACCAACTGGCCCGGTTTTGCCGGGCATGTCTGGGATCAGATGGAGCAATACTCCTGGCCTGGTAATGTCCGCGAATTGCGTAATGTGGTGGAGCGGGCAGTCTATCGCTGGGACGATCCCGAGAGTCCGGTGGGGCATGTGGTGTTCGATCCCTTCGAAAGCCCGTGGAAGCCGCTGAGCGAACGTGCTGCACCAAAGTCGGAAGTTGGCGGGGGTGGGGTGCAATCCGCACCGCGCGCGCCCGATCTTGATGCTGTCGACGATCTGCGCGGCGCTGTGGAAGCGCACGAACGCCAGATTGTGGAGCACGCTCTCGGCCGCAATCGTTGGAACCAGCGCCAGACTGCCAAGGCATTGGGGCTCACGTACGATCAACTGCGTCACTGCATCAAGAAACACGGTCTGAGCGACGGAAGCTGAAGTTCTCCCCCGCGGAGAAAGTGATAACCGCTTGCCTTTTTGGGGACTCGCGCCTATCTCGCCATCCATCCCGACATTGTCGTGACACTGGAGGGCTGGCGCCGACAGGGGCCGGTCGCAAATGCCTTTGGCCATCCAGTTGTCGCAATTGTCGCGTAAAATGGAGATACGATGGCGGATATCGCGCGCCTTGCTGAACTGATCGAACCGGAGGCACAGGCCCTCGGTTTTGAACTCGTGCGCGTTAAGATGATGCCGTCCGAAGCTGGCGATGGCGGCATGGCCCTGCAGATCATGGCGGAAGATCCGGCAACCGGGCAACTGGTGATCGAACAATGCGCCGCGCTCAGCCGCCGCGTGTCGGAACTGCTCGATGCACGGGAAGAAGCCGGGGAGGTGCTGGTAGAAGGCGCGTACCACCTCGAAGTGTCCAGTCCTGGAATCGATCGCCCGCTGACTCGCCCGAAGGATTATGTCCAATGGGCAGGGCACGAGATCAAGATCAGCATGGACAAGGCTTGGGAAGGGCAGCGCAATTTGCGCGGTATTCTGCAGGGTATCGATGGTGAAACGGTCGTGATCGACGATCGTAAGGCCGGTGAAACCAGCCTTCCTTTGCCGATGATCCATTCGGCCAAGCTTGTCCTGACCGATGAACTGATTGCCGCCACCCGCCCGCTGGATACAGCGGGTGCGGACGAAGAAATTATCGAAACTGTCGAAGAAGAGTGAGATCTCGCTGATGTCCAGTTCCATTTCCGCCAACAAGGCCGAACTGCTCGCAATCGCGAATTCCGTTGCCTCGGAAAAGATGATCGACAAGGCCATCGTTATCGAAGCGATGGAAGAAGCGATCCAGAAGAGCGCGCGTAACCGTTATGGTGCGGAAAACGACATTCGCGCCAAGCTCGATCCGATGACCGGCGATCTGCGCTTGTGGCGTGTGGTCGAAGTGGTTGAAGAAGTTGAAGACTACTTCAAGCAGGTTAATCTGGAACAGGCGCAGAAACTGGAGCCGGGCTCGCAACTGGGTGACTTCATTGTCGATCCGCTGCCGCCGGTCGATCTGGGCCGCATCGACGCGCAAAGCGCGAAGCAGGTTATCTTCCAGAAGGTCCGTGATGCTGAGCGTGAACGTCAGTATAACGAATTCAAGGACCGCGCTGGCGAAGTCATCACCGGGGTGATCAAGTCGGTCGAATTCGGGCACGTGATCGTCAATCTCGGTCGCGCCGAAGGTGTCATCCGTCGTGATCAGCAGATCCCCCGCGAGGCTGCTCGTGTTGGCGAACGGGTGCGTGCGCTGATCACTAAGGTGGAGCGCAACAACCGCGGCCCGCAGATTTTCCTCAGTCGCGCGCATCCAGATTTCATGAAGAAGCTGTTCGCGCAGGAAGTGCCTGAAATTTACGATGGCATCATCGAAATCAAGGCAGCCGCGCGCGATCCGGGCAGCCGGGCCAAGATCGGCGTTATCAGCCACGACAGCAGCATCGATCCGGTTGGCGCCTGTGTCGGGATGAAGGGCAGCCGTGTGCAGGCCGTGGTTCAGGAACTGCAGGGCGAAAAAATCGATATTATCCCCTGGAGTGAAGACACTGCGACGTTCGTCGTCAACGGCCTTCAGCCCGCCACCGTCAGCCGTGTCGTTCTCGACGAAGAAGACGGTCGGATCGAAGTTGTCGTGCCCGACGATCAGCTTTCGCTTGCCATCGGTCGCCGCGGGCAGAACGTTCGCCTCGCCAGCCAGCTTACTGGCCACCAGATCGATATCATGACCGAGGAAGAGGCGTCGGAGAAGCGCAGCAAAGAATTTGCCGAGCGTTCCAAGATGTTTGAGGAAGAGCTCGACGTGGACGAAACGCTCAGCCAGCTTCTGGTCGCCGAAGGGTTCTCCGAACTGGAAGAAGTCGCTTACGTTCAGCTCGATGAACTCGCGACCATCGAAGGTTTCGACGAAGAACTGGCGGAAGAGCTGCAGAGCCGCGCGATCGAAGCGCTGGAACGGCACGAGGCTACCGCACGTACCGAACGGCAGGAACTGGGTGTCGAAGATGCTCTGGCTGAAATCCCGCACCTGACCGAAACGATGCTGGTTACGCTCGGCAAGGCCGGGATCAAGACGCTCGACGATCTCGCCGACCTCGCTACGGATGAACTGATCGCCAAGAAACGCGAAGCGCCGCGTCGCCGTCAGTCGAACGATGGCCCCCCGATGCGTCGCGACCGTGGTCGTGCGGATGATAAGGGCGGCGTACTGGGCGAATATGGCCTGAGCGAAGAACAGGGCAACGAAATCATTATGGCTGCCCGCGCCCACTGGTTCGAGGACGAGGAAGAAGCTCCCGCTGCTTCCGCCAACGAACCCGACACTCAGGAGGCCGCCGATGCGGACTCCACCCAATGAGCGCCTGACGCCCGACATCGCTGATGCCGCAGAAGGGCGGGCCGACAAGGCTCTGCCTGAGCGGCGGTGCATCCTCTCTGGGGAGCATGGCCCGCGCGCACGGCTGATCCGTCTGGCTATTTCGCCGGATGGGCTCGTGCTGCCCGATCCGCAGGCCAAGGCGCCAGGCCGCGGTGCATGGATCGGGGTATCCCGTGCCGAATTGGAAGCTGCAATGGCAGTCGGCAAAGGCGGTAGCCGCTTAAAAGGGGCGCTGGCGCGTGCGTTTAAGGGGGCGGCGCTGACACTGCCGGACGATCTGCCGCAGATGATTGCCGATGCGCTGACCCGAAGCCTGCTCGATAGACTGGGCCTCGAAATGCGCGCCGGGCACCTTATCTTGGGTTCTGACCGGATTGCCGAAGGATGCCGCGCCGGGGCAGTGGAGCTATTGCTCCACGCCTGCGATGCCAGCGTCGATGGCAGTCGCAAGCTGGATCAGGCATGGCGCGTCGGGCAAGAGCGTGAAGGCTCTGGGGAAACCGGATTGACCTTGCCACTGGACCGGATGGCGTTGTCTGTGGCATTGGGCCGCGACAATGTCGTTCACATGGCGATTGCCGAACCTGCTGCTGCGGCACGGGTGTCATTGGCGATAGAACGCCTGATGCATTTCCTGGGCGGTAAAGAAACCGCGCCGAATGGCGGAAGGCCGGAAACCTGGCGATCCGTAGCGACTGATTGATTTTGAAGGACGAAACGAGTTTTATGAGCGATAGCAACGACACCCCGCGCACCCGCAAACCGCTTGGCCTCAAGCGGTCTGTGGACGCTGGCGAGGTCAAGCAGACCTTCAGCCACGGCCGCACGAATAAGGTCGCCGTGGAAGTGAAGCGCCGCCGCAAGCTCGTCAAGCCGGGCGAAGAATCGGCCGCTCCGCCTCCTCCGCCGCCGCCTCCCCCACCTGCGGCTGTACAGCCTGCGCCTAAGCCTGCGCCCAAGAAGCCTGCTCCGCCAAAGGAAACGCCGCAGGAACGCGTCGCACGACTGCAGCGCGAGGCCGAGGAAGAGCGGCTGCGTCTGGCCGAAGAAGCCCGCAAACGTGACGAAGAAGAAGCCCGCAAGCGCGAGGAAGAAGAACGTCGCCGGGCTGAGGCCAATCGCGAAGCCGAAGAACAGGCTGAGCGCAAGGCGGCTGAAGAAGCGAAGAAAGCGGCGGAAACTCCTGTCGAACAGGAAGCAAAGTCGGAAGATGCGGGTGAAGAACCTGCGTCGAAATCAACGGAAACATCGGCTGTTGCTGCCACTGCTGCACCTGCGCCACGTCGCTTTACACCCGTCGCCCGGCCTGAGCCCAAGCGACCTGAAAAGGACGTGAAGAAGAAAGACGACAAACGTAATACCCGCAGCAGCACCAGCGACGATCGCGATGGTGACAAACGCCGTTCGGGCAAGCTGACCGTCACCAAGGCGCTGAACGAGGACGAAGGCCGTCGCGCCCGCAGCCTCGCCGCGCTCAAACGTGCTCGCGAACGCGAACGCCGCGCACAAGGTGGCCCGTCTAAGCCGCGCGAAAAGCAGGTGCGCGACGTGATCGTGCCAGAAGCGATTACGGTGCAGGAACTCGCCAATCGCATGGCCGAAAAGGGCGCCGATCTGGTGAAGGCCCTGTTCAACATGGGCATGATGGTCACCGTCAATCAGACGATCGATCAGGATACCGCCGAACTGCTGGTCGAAGAATTCGGCCACAACATCGAACGCGTTTCCGAAAGCGATGTCGATATCAACCGGACCGAAGATCAGGATCCGGAAGAAACGCTGCGTCCGCGCCCGCCGGTTGTCACGATCATGGGGCATGTCGATCACGGCAAAACTTCGCTGCTCGACGCGCTCCGCGGCACCGATGTGGTGAAGGGCGAAGCCGGCGGCATCACTCAGCATATCGGCGCGTATCAGATCACCACCAAGGGCGGCGAGAAGATCACCTTCCTCGACACGCCGGGCCACGCAGCATTTACCGAAATGCGTGCGCGCGGTGCGAATGTGACCGATATCGTTATTCTGGTGGTTGCCGGTGACGACGGGATCATGCCGCAGACGATTGAAGCCATCAATCATACCAAAGCGGCAGGCGTTCCGATGATCGTCGCGATCACCAAGAGCGACGCGGGCGAATACAACGCGCAGAAAATCCGCGAACGCCTGCTCGAACACGAAGTGATTGTCGAAGCGATGAGCGGCGACGTGCAGGATGTGGAGGTTTCCTCTAAAACCGGCGCGGGTCTGGACGAACTGATCGAGAAGATCGCGCTGCAGGCCGAACTGCTCGAACTCAAGGCGCGGCCCGATCGCGATGCCGATGCCACCGTTATCGAAGCGAAGCTCGACAAGGGACGCGGTCCCGTGGCGACCGTTCTGGTCACGCGCGGTACGCTGAAGCGGGGCGATACTTTCGTGGTGGGCACCGAGAGCGGTCGTGTACGCGCGCTGATCGATGACAAGGGCAAGCAGATCAAGGAAGCGGGTCCGTCGATGCCGGTCGAAGTGCTCGGCCTTGGCGGTGTGCCGCAGGCTGGCGATCAGCTCACCGTTGTCGAAAACGAACAGCGCGCCCGTGAAGTGGCCTCTTACCGTCAGGAAAAGGCGACTGAGAAGCGGACAGCTCTGGCTCCGACCAGTTTCGATACGATGTTCAACACGCTGAAATCGAACGTCATCGAATTCCCGCTGGTGGTGAAGGCAGACGTGCAGGGATCGGTCGAAGCGATCGTCAACGCACTGCACAATATCTCGAATGACGAGATTAAGGTGCGCGTGCTGCACGCCGGTGTCGGCGCGATTACTGAAAGCGACGTGACGCTGGCCGCGGCGAGCAAGGCGCCGATCATCGGCTTCAATGTGCGCCCCAATCCGAAAGCGCGTCAGTTGGTCGAACGCGATAAGGTGCGGATGATGTATTACGATGTCATCTATCACCTAACCGAAGAGATCGCGAAGGAAATGGCGGGCGAGCTTGGTCCCGAACGGATCGAACACGTTGTCGGTCGTGCCCAGGTCAAGCAGGTGTTCCCTGCCGGCAAGAAGGACAAGGCCGCTGGTCTGCTGGTGGAAGAAGGCGTCATCCGCAAGGGGCTCCATGCCCGCCTTACGCGTGCCGACGTTATCGTGTCCGCTACGACTATCGCGTCGCTGCGGCGCTTCAAGGACGACGTGGACGAAGTCCGTGCTGGCCTCGAATGCGGCGTCGTTCTGGAAGATACCAACGACATCAAGGCTGGCGATCAGCTCGAAGTGTTCGAGGTGGAGGAACGCGAGCGGGTTCTTTAATCGCGGCTGCCCGTTCAGGGCGGCTGCGTTGCCAATCCCCTCCCCATGCGGGAGGGGGGAGTTGATTTATGAGTCGCCATTCATCCACCCCCGAACAGCAATCGGTCCGCGTCCTCAAGGTTGGGGAGCGCGTTCGCCATATCCTGAGCGAACTGCTCGCGCGGGGTGAAGCGCATGACGATGTACTGACAGCGCACTCTGTTAGCGTGACCGAAGTGCGGATGACGCCGGACTTGCGGAACGCCCATGCCTACGTAAAACCCTTGCTCGGCAAAGATGAAGCCGAAGTGCTGAAGGCCTTGCGGACCAATACGGCGTTCTTCCAACGCGAAGTGGCCAAGAGGCTCGGCTTGAAATTTGCGCCGAAATTGCAGTTCAAGCCGGACGAGAGCTTCGACGAGGCTGACCGGATCGACAGATTGCTGCGCGATCCCAAGGTCGTGCGCGATCTGAGCGAGGATTGATCGCGCCCGTTCGGCAAATGGCCGATGCAATCACCGCCTCCGGGTTGGCAGGCGGTTGAAATCCCCAGCCTTGTTTGGCTCCGGCTTGTCCAGATGTCGCGTTTGGCCTTAGCTCATCGCGCATATGGCCAAACTCTATTTCTACTATGCCAGTATGAACGCCGGGAAGAGCAGCAACTTGTTGCAGGCCGCGTTCAATTATGGCGAACGCGATATGCGCGTGAGCCTCTGGACCGCTGCAATTGATGATCGCCCCGGCTTCGGTGCGATCAGCAGCAGGATCGGCCTGGCCAGCGATGCCCATCGTTTTGACGGAACCACGAACATTGCCGGGCGGGTGGAGGAAGACCATTCCAGAGAACCGCTGCATTGTGTGCTGGTGGATGAGGCACAGTTCCTGACCAAGGCGCAGGTTTGGCAACTCGCGCATCTTGCGGATGAGGTGGGCATTCCCGTGCTGTGCTATGGCTTGCGGACTGACTTTCAGGGTGAATTGTTCCCCGGCTCTGCCGCGCTGCTGGGCGTCGCGGATTCTCTGGTTGAATTGAAGGCGGTGTGTCACTGCGGGCGGAAGGCGACCATGAACTTGCGGGTTGATGCATCTGGCAACGCGGTAAAGTCGGGGGAGCAGACAGAAATCGGGGGCAATGACCGCTACCTTGCGCTTTGCCGCAAACATTTCAGCGAGGCGCGGGGTGAGTGACGGTGAGGAAGTGAATCTGGACGGGCTCTATATCCCGCTCCGTGATGGCGATTTCCGGCTTGATCCACTCAGGGATCATCACCGAGAGCCGCTCCGCAAGGCATGTGCGGAAGATGCCGAGATATGGGATATCTATCCCTACAACTATCTCGGTGATGCGTTCGACGAACAATTCAAAAGAATGCGTAATGGCGGTATCGCGCGCCGGATTTATGCGATCACCGCCAATGGCGAAGTGGTGGGGATGACGGGTTGGATCGCCAGTGGGGAACCGGGCTGGTCGGTGGAAATCGGTAACAGCTACATCGTTCCGCACTTGCGCGGTACGGGAATGAACCGCCGTATCAAGAAACTCATGCTCGACCATGCATTCGCATCGGGTTTGCACCGGGTGGGGTTCAAAGTCGATGCGGTGAACCGCCGATCGCGCGCGGCAGTGCTCAAACTCGGCTGCACAGAAGAAGGGCTGTTGCGCCGCGAGCGCAAAACCTGGACCGGGCGTGTGCGGGACACTGCGATCTTTTCGATTCTGGCTGACGAATGGGCTGGTTGAGTGGCATAAGTCACCCTATCTACCTACTACCATGACCGAAACGCTACAGCTCGCGCTGCTCCTGATTCCCTGTCTCATCGTCGCGATCGTGTTTCACGAAGTCGCGCATGGCTATGTCGCGATGTTGCTCGGCGATCCGACAGCGAAGGAGCAGCGGCGGTTGTCCCTCAATCCCATTCGCCATGTCGATCCGGTGGGCACTCTGTTGGTGCCCGGTGCGCTTGCCCTGTTTGGCGGGCCGGTGTTCGGCTGGGCGAAGCCCGTGCCAGTCAATTTCCGTCGTCTGAACAATCCGCGCCTTGGCATGATGCTGGTCGCTGCAGCAGGCCCCGCGACCAACTTCGCACTTGCCGCGATTGGGGCAGTCGCGTTGGGCCTCTATGCCGGATCGCTGACTGATGCACCCGCGGGGGCGGGCGAATGGTTCGCGTCGATGATGCAGTTGTTCATCATGATTAACGTGTTTCTCGGGTTGTTCAATCTGTTGCCGATCCCCCCATTTGACGGCTCTCATATTGTCGAAGGGTTGCTGCCACGTTCGCTCGCGCGGCAATATGGGCAATTGCGCCAGTTCGGGATGCTGTTGTTCGTGGTGCTGATCGCGGCGACATGGGCTTTCCCTCAGTGGGGGCTGGTTGAGAAAATCATTGGTCCGCCAGTCAACTGGATGATGACGCATTACCTCGCGCTGGCGCAGGCGGTAGCTGGGTTTTGACTTTTAAAGTCTCGCGCCTGATGCAATATTGATTGCATTGAATGCAATCCGGGGCGCGGACCTCAAGAATGGTTGGTGCGTTAATAGACCACTGGATTGCTACGAGACGGAAACCAATCGGCCAAGGAGGCCAGAGTTATGTTTCGCCGAAAATTTGTTCCATTCGCCGCTATCTTTGTCGTTGGGCTCGCTGGCGCCCCTGCGATCGCGCAAACCGATGGTGCCAAAACAGAACCTGTCGCCTCCGTCCCGGCGGAGCAAGAGGCAAAGATACCTTTTGCCAATACCACAGGTGTCCGCGACTGGCGGGCGGATGGCGATTCGACGATATATTTCCAGGACAACCGCCGTCAGTGGTATAAGGCGACGCTGTTCAGCCCGGCGCCCGATCTGCCTTTCGCCACTGCCGTTGGGATCGACACCGGTCCAATGGGTACACTCGACAGGTTCAGCAAAATCCGGATTCGCGGTGAAAGCTATGCGTTGCAGAGCTTCGTGAAGGTTGACGGGCCTCCGCCGAAGAAGACCGATAAGAAAGAAAAGAAGAGCGACTGACCCGGCTCTGACAGCGCGCATGACAGCGCGCATCGTGCAGGCTAGGGGCGGGGAATGGACAGAACATTGCCCGCTCCTAATGGTTGGCTGATACTCGATAAACCGCGCGGGCTCGGCTCGACTCAGGCGGTAGGCGCTGTGAAGCGCAACTTGCGTACGGGCGGCTACGCCAAGACCAAAGTTGGTCATGGCGGCACTCTTGATCCTCTGGCCGAAGGCGTTCTGCCGATCGCGCTGGGAGAAGCGACCAAGCTGGCCGGGCGAATGCTGGATGCCAGCAAAACCTATGAATTCACTATCCAGTTTGGCGAAGAGACCGATACGCTCGACGTGGAAGGGGACGTGATTGCCCGATCCGACCATCGCCCCCCCCTGGCCGCAGTGGCGGCGGTGCTGACGCATTTTACCGGAGATATCGAGCAGGTCCCTCCTGCTTACTCGGCGCTCAAAATCGATGGGAAGCGAGCTTACGATCGGGCGCGGGCAGGCGAAGAGGTGGCAATGAAATCGCGCGTCGTCACCGTGCATTCGCTGGCAATGGCGGGGGGTGGGGATCGCCAACCACCGGAATCGACCTTTGCAACAACTGCGGGCCGACCCGATCCTTACGATCCGGGAATGCCGCTCGAACTGGCGGACAGCGTGACGCTGGTGGCGAATGTTTCGAAGGGCACCTACATCCGTAGCTTGGCACGAGATATCGCACACGCCCTTGGAACGGTGGGGCACGTCACCTATTTACGGCGCATCAAGGCTGGCCCTTTTCATGAGAGTACGGCGATTTCGCTGGACTTGCTCAACGAAATCGGTAAGGGCGCGGCGCTTGAAGATCACCTCCTTCCGTTGGAGGCAGGGCTGGACGGTATCCCGGCCCATGATCTCGATCTGGAAAGTGCACAGGCGGTCCGACAGGGCCGGGTCCTTTTCGGAATGCCCTATCCCGACGGGCTGTTATTGGTGCGACATGGCGGTATGCCGGTTGCGCTGATGGAGGTTTCGCAGGGGGCGGCGAAAGTCGTCAGGGGGTTCAATTTCCCGGATACCGCGGAGTAAGAAAAATGTCGGTTACCGCCGAAAAGAAACAGGAAGTCATCAAGGACAACGCTCGTGATGCGAAAGACACGGGCAGCCCGGAAGTACAGGTCGCGATCCTGACGGAGCGTATTCGCAACCTGACCGAACACTTCAAGGATCACCACAAGGATAACCATTCCCGTCGTGGTCTGCTGATGATGGTCAACAAGCGCCGTAGCCTGCTCGCCTATCTCAAAAAGAAAGATGTCGAGCGGTATAACGCGCTGATCGCGAAGCTGGGCCTTCGCAAATAAGAGTTTCGGAAGCGGCCCCATTGCGGGCCGCTTCTTGTATGTGGGCCGTCGCAAGAGGCGTTCGGCTTACGCAAAAGGGCAAAGGTTGCAATTCGGCGACCATGGCCTTGGGGCCAGATCAGTGCCCCACACCGGACCGGGACGGCTTACCCGGAACTAGAGGCCCCGCGAGGCAATGTGGCACGCGGGTTCAGAAGGAAAATCAATGTTCGACACGAAAACCGTATCGGTGGAGTGGGGCGGAAAGACCCTCACTCTGGAAACCGGCCGTATTGCCCGTCAGGCTGACGGTGCCGTTCTGGCCACTTATGGCGAAACCGTGGTGCTCTGCGCCGTGACCGCCGCCAAGAATGTGAAGGAAGGGCAGGACTTCTTCCCGCTGACCGTTCACTATCAGGAAAAATTCTCTTCCGCCGGGCGCATCCCGGGTGGCTTCTTCAAGCGCGAACGTGGCGCGACGGAGAAGGAAACGCTGACCAGCCGCCTGATCGACCGTCCTGTGCGGCCGTTGTTCCCCGAAGGCTTCTATAACGAAATCAACGTTATCGCTCAGGTCTTCAGCTACGATGGCGAGTGCGAACCCGATGTGCTGGCGATGATCGCTGCATCGGCTGCGCTGACCATTTCAGGCGTGCCGTTCATGGGCCCGATCGGCGCTTGCCGTGTTGGCTATGTCGATGGCGAATACGTTCTCAATCCCAAGCAGAACACCGCACTGGCTGAAGATGGCCGCCTCGATCTTATCGTAGCTGCAACCCAAGACGCGGTGATGATGGTCGAATCCGAAGCGAAGGAACTGACCGAAGAAGAAATGCTCGGTGCGGTGATGTTCGCTCACGACAACATCAAGCCGGTGATCGGTGCGATCATCGATCTCGCTGAGCAGGCTGCTAACGAACCGTGGGAAATCGACGCATCGGACGATACCTCTGCGATCAAGGAAAAGCTGCGCGGCATCGTCGGCGACGATATCGCCGCTGCATACAAGCTGACCGACAAGTCGGCCCGTTCGGATGCACTCAACGCTGCCCGTGCCAAAGCGAAAGACGCGTTCGCAGACGAAGAACCGCAGACGCAGATGGTCGCCAACAAGGCGGTCAAGAAGCTGGAAGCGGAAATCGTTCGCGGTGCGATCATCAAGGATGGCACCCGTATCGACGGTCGTAAGCTCGATCAGGTTCGCCCGATCGAAGCGATGGTTGGCGTTCTGCCGCGCGCCCATGGCTCGTCGCTGTTCACCCGCGGTGAGACGCAGGCGCTGTGTTCGACCACGCTCGGCACCAAAGATGCCGAACAGATGATCGACGGACTCGAAGGCCTGTCTTACGAACGCTTCATGCTGCACTATAACTTCCCGCCGTATTCGGTCGGTGAGGTCGGTCGCTTCGGTGCGCCTTCGCGGCGTGACGTGGGTCATGGCAAGCTGGCATGGCGTGCGCTGCACAACGTGCTGCCCAGCCACGATGATTTTCCGTACACGATCCGCGTTCTGTCGGACATCACCGAATCCAACGGTTCCAGCTCGATGGCGACCGTTTGCGGTGGCTGCCTCAGCATGATGGACGCAGGCGTTCCGATCGAACGTCCGGTGTCGGGTATCGCGATGGGCCTGATCCTCGAAGGTTCGGACTTTGCCGTTCTGTCAGACATTCTGGGTGACGAAGATCACCTGGGCGACATGGACTTCAAGGTTGCCGGAACCGAAGCAGGCATCACCAGCCTGCAGATGGACATCAAGATCGCTGGTATCACCAAGGAAATCATGGAGAAGGCGCTGGAGCAGGCGAAGGCCGGTCGTGCGCACATCCTGGGTGAGATGACCAAGGCGCTGGGCACTGCCCGCACCGACGTGTCCAAGCACGCCCCGCGTATCGAAACGATGCAGATCGACAAGTCGAAGATCCGCGACGTGATCGGCACCGGCGGCAAGGTGATCCGCGAAATCGTGGCCGAAACCGGTGCGAAGGTGGACATCGACGATGAAGGCGTGATCAAAATCTCGTCTTCCGATCTCGATCAGATCGAAGCTGCGAAGAAGTGGATTCAGGGCATCGTTGAAGAGGCTGAAGTCGGCAAGATCTACAACGGCAAAGTCGTCAACATCGTCGATTTCGGGGCGTTCGTGAATTTCATGGGCGGCAAGGACGGTCTCGTCCACGTGTCCGAAATGAAGAACGAACGTGTTGAGAAGCCGACCGACGTCGTGTCCGAAGGGCAGGAAGTGAAGGTCAAGGTCCTCGAAATCGACAACCGCGGCAAAGTCCGTTTGTCGATGCGCGTTGTCGATCAGGAAACCGGCGAAGAGCTGGAAGACACCCGCCCGCCGCGCGAACCGCGCAGCGATCGCGGTGGTGATCGTGGTGGCCGTGGCGGTGATCGCCGTGGTGGTCGCGGTCCACGTGGTGATCGTGGCCCACGTCGCGATGGTGGTGGCGAAGGCCACGTGCCGGATTTCCTCAAGGACTAATCCTGTCGCGCTCCCCCGGATTTCAGGGGGGCAAAGAAATCAAAGGGCCGTGCGGAGCAATCCGTGCGGCCCTTTCTTTTTGACCTGATTGCGATTGCCGTTCACAGCATCGCGCCATGATACCCCGCGAACATATTGCCACGGCGCAAATCCCTGGCGGCGACACGCTCGAACTCGTCCGACATGGGCGCGATTTCATCGTTATGCTCGGCCGGAACGAGCTGATGGGCACGCGGATGCAGTTCAGCGAGGAGCAACTGGCCGAACTGACGCTGGAGCGCCTCCAAACCCCTAATCCGCGCCTTTTGGTAGGAGGCTATGGGCTCGGTTTCACATTGCGCGCGGCTCTGCGTCTGATGGGGCCGCAAGGAAGCGTAACGGTGGCCGAAATCGTGCCCGATATTCTTGACTGGGCGCGGGGACCGATGGTCGAACTGACCGGTGATAGCCTGGCGGATCCGCGTGCAAAGATCGAGCTATGCGATGTCGCGGCGCTGATCGACGATGCCGTGGACGGGACCAGCCCTTCGTATGACGCGATTCTTCTCGATGTCGATAACGGCCCGGATGGCATCGTGCGGGACGGCAACGAACGGCTCTATACCCGCACCGGCATTGGCCGTGCACGGGACGCGCTGGCTCCTGGCGGTGTTCTGGCCGTGTGGTCTGCCGCGCCCGATCACAAATTTGCCCGGCGGTTGAAGGATGCGGGGCTTGATGTCGAAGAGCGTACCGTTCGCGCACGGCCCAATAACAAGGGGCCACGCCATACGATCTGGTTCGCCCGCAAGGGGCTATAGCGCTCCCGATTTCTTGATGAGAACGCTGGTCCCTGTCCTATTCGGCCCGGTTTTCTATCCGCCTAAGCGCATCCGCCCCAGATAATCCTGTTTGCCGATCCGGGCGCCCTTCATCCGCAGAATGCCATATGCGGTCGATGCGTGGAAATAGAAGTTCGGCTGACTGAAGCTAAGCAGGAAATTGTCAGCTGTAAAATCGAGGCGGAATTTGTCCTTTATTGTGAAGACCATCGGTTTGCCGATGAAGCCTTCGAATTCCTCTTCACTCGCCGCCTCCAGGGTTTCGATCGCGGTATCGAGCTTCGCGCGCATCGCATCGAATTCGGTCGGGGAAGGACTCATATCCGGGCTGAACTGGCCTGCGCGCACACCTTCCAAAGCGAGCGCAGTGTGGGTCGCAACGCTTTTGACCTGATAGGCAAAAGGCAGCATATCCTCACGCAAACATGCGCCGACCAGCTCCGCAGGAGCCGTGCCGCTTTCGGCACACCATTCTTCCGCTTTGTCTACGATATGGCGGGTCGCGCCAAGCATTTGCAGGGCACTGGGCACAAATGCGGCATGAAGCGATAGTGGCATGTAAATGTCCTCTCCGGCGAAAATAAAAAAGGCCCGACAGCGGTGTGCCGTCGGGCCTGTCGAATTGGTGTGTTGGCCCACAGTTCTTTACCGCACTCTTGGGCCACCGAAAGGCAGCGGGGGCGGGGGGCGGCGTGCGCCACGCGGCAACTGTGCCTGATAGGCCCGTCCGCAGTGTTCAACGCAGTATGGGAAGCCGGGGTTCACCGCTTCACCGCAGAAATGGAAATCAGGTTCGCCGGGGTGTCCCATCGGCCAGCGGCAGACACGGTCGCTCAGATCGAGCAGGCTGGTCTTGTCCGCGATTTCAGGGCTGGGCTTGGCCGGGACCAGGCGGCGCGGTGGAGCCGGCGGAATGGGTGCCTGCTGATCGCCAGGCCCCTGACGGAGGAAGCCGCCCGGCCCAACCGAGACGATCTTGGGCAAATCCGATGACGGATTGGGCATCGGCTGCGACGGTGCGGAACTGGCTGCCTTTGGTGCAGGGGGCGGGGCTTGCGTCGGCGCAGGTGGCGTGACTGGCTGACGCGGGGCGACAGGTGCCGCGGGCGTTGCCGCCGCTGGTGCAGCCTTCTTCGGTACAGGTTTTGGTGCCGCAGACGTTGGCTTCTTGGCTGCCTTGCTTTCGCTCGCTTTCACGGGGGAAGGCCGCGATTTAAGACCAAGGCGGTGCGCCTTACCGATAACGGCATTGCGGCTGACGCCGCCCAATTCGTCAGCGATCTGGCTAGCGGTCGAGCCGCTCTCCCACATCTTTTTCAATGTCGCGATACGTTCGTCGGTCCAGCTCATCGAATGCCATCAATTCCTGTTCGTGGGCCAGCGCACGCTTGCCAGCCGAAGTGCTTGGCCCTAGTCGCCGTACCCATGCCCGATCAAGTCCATAGTATCGAGTCCGACGCTTCCGCTCTGGTCGAAAACGGCCCCTCTGACAGGGCGCACTTTTCACCGCGTGGGAAGCCGGTCATCCTCGGCATTAACGGGATCGGGCTGTGGAGTCTCTATATTAAGGAGGTTCGCCGGTTTCTCAAGGTCCAGACTCAGACTGTGTGGGCCCCTGCTGTCACGACTTTGCTGTTTTTGGTGATTTTCACTGTCGCGATGGGGCGTTCGGACCGGATGATTCTGGGCGTCAATTTCGCAACCTTCGTCGCCCCCGGGCTGATCGTAATGGGGATGATGCAAAATTCGTTCGCCAACTCCAGCTTCAGCCTGCTGGCAGGTAAGATTCAAGGCACGATCATCGATTTGCTGATGCCGCCGCTTTCATATGGAGAACTGATGGCAGGCATCGTTGCGGCTGCTGTCACCCGTGCTGTGATGGTCGGGCTTGCTGTGGGTTTGGCAATGGCCTTCTATCCCGGCGTCAGCCTAGCGATGGCACATCCGTGGGCGGTGATATGGTTCGGTCTGATGGGTGCCGTAATGCTGGCTCTGCTGGGTCTGGTTACTTCTATCTGGGCGGAAAAGTTCGATCATGCCGCCGCAGTCACCAATTTCGTGATTGCTCCGCTTAGCCTGCTGTCCGGCACGTTTTACGTAATCAGCAATCTTGCCCCTCACTTTCAGACGATCAGTCGCGCCAATCCGTTCTTCTATGTGATTTCCGGATTCCGATTCGGTTTTCTGGGCGAGAGCGACATCGGCAACACCAATACGGCGGTGTTCCATTCTGCTATCGGTCTGGGCATTTTCAATGTGGCGCTCGCGCTGATCGTTTATGCGATTCTGCGGTCAGGCTGGAAGCTAAAAAGCTGACGCTCGCCGATTGGCGCGTTGCTTAGTGCGTCAGCCCACGCCGCATACGATATCGTCCGTCTGCGTAGTCTTCGAAGAGTTCACTTACCTGCGGATGATCGACAGGGCCCCCATCGATGTCAGCCAGCAGGTTTTGCTGGCTGACATAGGCCAGATATGACGATTCGTCGTTCTCTGCTAGCAGGTGATAGTATGGCTGTTCCCTGCGCGGACGAACAGCTTCTGGTATCGATTGATACCATTCTTCCGAGTTGGCGAACACGGGATCAATATCGAACACAACCCCCCGTACATCGAACGTCCGATGCCGCACGACCTGCCCAATGGAAAAGCGCGCACTGGAATGGCGGGGCATTTCGATTGTTCGCCCTGCCTGCAGAGAGAAGAACTGGGTTCGCTCCATATTGCTAGGATATAAGGACGGTATAATCCCACGCAAGCGATGTATTCCGCTGATCCCCTGCAAAGGTGCTCAAGGGGACTTGGCAACTGCCTTTCGCTCAGCTACGCGGCGCCTTCGCTTCGGCCGGGCAATGAGCCCAACCACCGGCATCTTGCGCGGAGAGGTGGCAGAGTGGTCGAATGCGCCGCACTCGAAATGCGGTATACGGGCAACCGTATCGAGGGTTCGAATCCCTCCCTCTCCGCCACCGGCCTCTTTAAGCCGATCCAATCTCATCCAAAAGTGCGCGAAAAGCTTCACAATTCCGCGATTTGCGACTCCTATGCCATCCGAATCCACCTGCCCCTAACCGAACGCAAGTGGGTGTAAATTGGGGGTAACGAATCAGCCTGCATAGGGGTATTGGATGCTGACGGACAAGGCGGTGCGTGCGGCTGCGGCGAAAGACAAGGCATACAATCTGACCGGCAGCCGAGGTCTCCACCTGCACGTAACAGCGAGCGGGCATAAGAGGTGGCGCTACAAATATCGGCTCGAGAAGAAGGAGCGATTGCTCACACTCGGAGCATACTCCGAGGTCTCGCTGGCTGATGCACGCGAGATACGGGACGATGCTAAGAAGATTTTGCGTGAGCCCCCCCCGGCATGGCGCCAAGCGCGGACGCCTGATCGGGAGCGACGATTTGGCAAAGTCTTTCGAAGAGGTAGCTCGCGAATGGCATGCGCTTCAGAACGAACGCTGGAAGCCAGTTCACGCAAACGATGCGATTATCAGCCTGGAGAGCGATGCCTTTCCCGATAATGGGGCGATCCTACGCAAGATCGAAAGCCGCAGCGTGATAGAGACCGCCCGCCGGATCAAGCAGCGCGTGGCTGCGATCTATCGCTATGCAAACGCCGAAGACGCGAAGATTGAAAACCCCGCGGCGATATCAACGATACGCTAAAGCCGCTGCCACTTGCTTGGCGTTATCCTGTCTTGCTTGAGGTTGGCTCCATCCGCACCATGATCTGAGAGATCGATCGCGCCGGTGCCTCGCCTGTAAATCGCCTCGCCGCCCGGTTTCTCGCCTTGACTACACAGCGATCCGGCATGGCTTGTTTCGTTGAATGGGATGACATCACCGGCATTGATTGGGCTGATGCTGATGCGGAGGATGAAGACGCTCTCTGGAAAGTACCAGCCGACAAGATCAAATAGGAGTTGCACCTTCGAAGCGACGAGGCATTCGAACACCCCGTCCCCCTCTCACGACAAGCGGTCGAGACTTTGCGCGCCGTTCGCTGGTAACAGGCCGCTCCCCTTTCATATTCCCGGGCGCACGCTCTGGCCTCAAGCTTATCAGCGAGAATGCCTTCGGCCAGATTACTCCACTGGACCGACCATGTAGCATCTTTGAGGGTGTCTCGATTTGTCTCCGCGGGGCCCTCGAAATTGCTCACCCACTGCTTCACCGTCGGCCATCGTATGTCCGGATGACGTCTCTCCAAAGCTCAGCTTTGCGCTATTCCCGCCCAAGGTAGATGCGCGCCACGCGCAGTATGCACAGGCGTCTCAAATCGTCATCAAGCGGCATGTGACGGGGCACGTCAGGTTTGCTCCTGAATACGGGCTGTATCCCGATCAACGAACCTGAGTGCGATCACAAGGGCAAGGATACCAACCACCGGCATTGTCAGGCCCCATAGCATTCCTCGCCGAAGTGCTTCGGCGCTATCAACACCAGTTGAGGCAATCGCATCGCTCACCAAGCCAATGACATAAGGTCCGAGCGCAGTGCCTATCAGGGAGGTCGCCATGATATAGAATGCAACAGCTGTTCCGCGTACCCGTGGAATCGCGAGATCAGCGGCAGTCGAAACCGCAGGCCCCATCGCCATCGCACCGAACATATAGATAGAAAGTGCGGCAATGTAGGCGATGAGGACGTTGCTTGTCAGGAGCAGGATTGCAGCAGCCAGAACTGCCGATCCAAGTCCTCCTATCATTACGTAGAGTTTGCCGCGTACGCTCTTTAGGCGAAGTCTGTCGGCGAGAATCCCACCCAGGATCAATCCTGTCAGGCCTAAAACCATTCCCCCCAGGCCCAATGTCGTGCCGACCTCCGAGGCTTCGAGGCCAAAAGCACGTTGAAAGTAGGGAACGCACCAAAAGGTTATGACCGTTTTGAACACAATTGCGGAGCCGCCTATGTAAAGGCAAAGGAGCGTTGGACATCGAAATATCGTCTCAAAGGCCTGGCGGTCCCTCAGGGAAAGAACCTGCGTCCAGGTTGAGACGCAATAAAGGCCAATGCCAACCGTAATCCATTGAAGTTTATCACCGGTGAGCCAGGTCGCTCCGATTCCAGCGGCTGTGATCATGAGGGCGATGAGAGTATTGAGCGCAATTGACTTCCAGCCGCCCCCGCGTTTTGCCATGATGAACCAGCTGCAAAACGGGATCATGCTCAACAAGGTTTCCCTAACCTCGGTAGCCAGTTGCGTAGGTGACTCATCATCCGGTTTCTTTTCGGTTTGCGTGTCGAACCGTCCGCGCACAGGTTCTCTCAAAGTCGAGACCAATAGCGCTACTAATACGCCAGGCAGGCCTACTAGCATGAATGTCGCCTGCCAGCCCCGCAGCCCAAACGGCGCCAATGATGGATCTGGCCACGTGGAATTCCAGGCATCGAGAACCATTCCGCCAAGAAAGATCCCGAGGCCCCCACCAACGAAATTTCCGCACTGATAGATAGAAAATACTGTAGTTCGCACCCTTGGTGGAAAATAGTCGTAGAGTAGCGAACCCGCAGCGGGCGTAGCGCTTGCTTCGCCCAATCCGACTCCAAAACGACAGATGGCAAGCGGTGTGAAGCCTCTAGCCATGCCAGAGAGCGCCGTCATAACGCTCCAGAAAGTAACGCCCACCGATATGAGATTCTTGCGGTTCCAGATATCCGCAAGGCGCCCCAGAGGGATTCCGAAGATCGCGTAAAAGACGGCAAACGCTGTCCCGTATAGAAACCCCAGATCAGCGTCCGATATGTTGAGGTCTGCCTTGACGTCTTCGGCGACGATGGCCAGCAGCTGCCTGTCGAGATAATTGAGCAGGTAGACAAAGGTCAGTACGCAAAGGACGTAAACCGCATACTTTCGGTCGCCCGGCCTTTCGGAATCACCGTATTGCTGTGGATCGGGCAGGGGTGCGTCCGTCTCGTTATCTTGCGATGATGTTTGGCGCATAATTCCCGATCTCCGAACTTGCCATTCGAGCTGCCTGAATGGATGCTATTGCCTCAGCAGCAAAGCCAATCGCGCACCGCATGAGAAGTGAATTCAGCGCCATCCTGTTACGGGAGCGAGCGGGTGGACCATGGCGCTGGAACAGCCCGGCGAATAGTCGCACTTGGATTCTTCCTCGGTGACAGCCGGACCCCGGACGCTCGCGGTGCTCCGGTAATCTGCTCTGGCGTGTAGCGAAGTGCGGTCACAGAAGGCCATCCGGCGCCTGCAGTCTAGTCCCAAACGCTGCCAATAGATTGGCGCCGGTCACCCCGTCCACCACTCTGTGATCTGCGGACAGCGTGACGGTCATTTGGCTGACGAACTGGACGCTACCGTCGTCGGCCTCTCGTGGCCGCCGCTCGGAGGCGCCGAGTGCCAGGATCAGTGCCTGGGGAGGATTGATGATCGCCTGGAACCGGCCCACCCCGTGCATGCCGAGGTTCGAGATGCTGGCGACGCCGCCCTCGTAATCGGCGGGCTGGAGTCGGCCTTGCCGCGCCCTCGTGGCAAGATCCTTCAACTCGGCCGAGATCGACGACGGCGTCTTTCCGCCGGCATCGCGTATGACCGGCGTCAGCAGCCCGTCATCCAGAGCGACGGCGACCGCAATGTCTGCGCGTTCGAACTGCAGGATGCTGTCTCCCGCCCACACGACGTTCGCTTCGGGCACCGCGCGCAGCGCCTCTGCCAAGGCCTTGATGGCGAAGGCGGTCACTGTCGGGCACTCGCCGACTTTGCTGCGTAGTTCGTTTCGCAGCTGCTCCAAGGGGCCCAGATCGATTTCCGCTGACATATAGAAGTGAGGGATAGTCTGCTTGGCCTCGGTCAAGCGTCTGGCGATCGTACCGCGCATCGAGCTAATCGTGTGCCGTTGATGCGGCGTGTCGGCATACATCAGGCTTACGTCAGCCGCAGGAACCGCGTTGCTTTTGGCCAATATGTCCGCACCCGTCACAGGCGCGCCGGTGTCGGCGAGCTGCGTGAGATCGATACCCTTCTCGGCGGCCAGTTTCCGGGCGCGCGGTGAAATCTGGGATCGACCGCGGACAGGCGGCGGGGCCGGGTCGCCAGGGACATCCTCGGTGCTCGGAGGCTCTGCGGTTGGAGAAGCTGGGGGAGGGGCGGGGGCCTCGACCGTCTCCGCAGGCTGCTCGTCAGCCCCAGCGAGAATACAGATGATCTCGCCGACAGGCGCGATATCGTCTTCGGCAACGCGAATTTCCGACAATGTGCCGCTCGCCGGCGCTTCTATTTCGAGCGACGTCTTGTCGCTTTCCACCTCGAGCAACGGCTCGCCTGCGGCGACCTCGTCGCCGACGGCTTTGAACCACTGGACGATTTTGCCTTCGGAGACGCTTGCCCCGAGGGACGGCATTACAATATTCATGGTCGCTTCCAGGTTGGAGGATCAGGCAGCAAGCGATTGCCGAACAGCTTCGACGATGCGCTCTACGCTCGGGATCACGAGCGCCTCGAGATGGGGCGGGGTGGAAATTGGCACGTGCGGCGCGGTGATCCGTACCGGCGGGCCGTCCAGGTCGAAGAACGCCTCGTCCGCGATGATCGAAACGATTTCCGCCCCCCAACCCAGCACTCGTGGATTCTCCTCCACAGTGAACACCCGATGGGTGCGCCCGACGGAGGCCAGCAGGGTTCGGGTGTCCAGCGGCATCAGCGAACGCAGGTCGATCACTTCGGCGTCGATGCCGAAGTCGGCTTTGAGTTGTTCCGCTGCCGCTAGCGAACGTGGCACCATCATGCCGACTGCGATGAGGGTGCAGTCGGTGCCGGGACGCAGAATTTTGGCCGTGCCCAGGGTGTCGACGATTTCGCCATCTGGCACCTCGCCTCGCGTGCCGTAGAGACCCTTGTGTTCGAGGAAGATCACCGGATCCGGGTCGCGCACCGCAGCCGCCAGCAGGCCGACAACGTCGGCGGGGGAGGAGGGGGCCACGACCTTCAGCCCCGGGAACTGCATACACCAGTTCTCGACGGACTGGCTGTGCTGCGCGCCGAAGGCAACGCCGCCGCCGTTGGCCATTCGCACCACCAGCGGGCACTTCACCTGGCCGTCGGTCATGTAGCGGGTTTTGCCGAATTCGTTGGCGATGAAGTCGTAGCAGACGGCTACGAAGTCGCCGAACATGATCTCGGCAATCGGTTTGAGTCCGGTCATCGCGGCCCCCATCGCGGACCCGAGGATCGCCTGCTCCGAGATTGGAGTGTCCAGCGCCCGGCGCGGCCCGAACCGCTCCAGGATGCCATCGGTGGCCTTGAAGACGCCGCCGGCCTTGGCCACGTCCTCTCCGAGTAGCACGACGTCCTCGTCACGCGCCATCTCTTGGGCGATGCCACGGGCGACCGCCTCGCGGTAAGTCAGTTGCGCCATGCACAGCTCCCATCTGCCCAAAGGTTGGACATAATTAGGTCGGGCGAGCTGAGCGGAGCCAGCTTGCACGCCTCTGTTGCCTCATTCACCGCATCGCGGGATTGCGCCTCGACTTCCGCAATCCTGTCGTCCTCGATGCCCAGTTCGCGCAGCCGTGCTTTGTAGAGCTTCAGCGGATCGCGTTCCTTCCACAGGTCCAGTTCGCCTGCCGGGCGGTACTTCGCCGGGTCGGCGCGCGAATGCCCCGACTGGCGGTAGGTCATCGCTTCGATGATCGCGGGGCCGCCCCCGGATCGTGCAGTTTCGATGGCCGCCGAAACCGCCCGGAAGACGACATCGGCGTCATTGCCGTCGATGACGATCCTCTCCAGGCCGTAGGATCCGGCCCGATCTGCCGACGGATGCTCGACCGCCGACATTTCGGCGATGCGGCTATATTCCTGGTAAAGATTGTTCTCGCACAGGAAGACCACCGGAAGCTTCCACAGTGCCGCCAGGTTCAGCGCCTCGTGAAAGGCGCCGATATTCGATGCACCGTCCCCGTAAACGCAGACGGTGACGTCGTCCTGGCCTTTGTAGCGGGCGCGCCATGCTGCACCGCAAGCTAAGACCAGATGGCTTCCAATGACCGCGAAAGACCCCATCACTCCATGCTCGACCGAGGTCAGGTGCATTGAGCCTGCCTTGCCGCGCATGAGACCGTTGTCCCTGCCCATGATCTCGCCCAGCACCTTGTCAGCGGGCGCGCCGCGCGCCAGCACGTGACCATGCCCGCGATAGGTGCAGAACATCAGATCGCCGTCTCGCATAGCCGCACTGGTTCCTGCCGAGACAGCCTCCTGCCCAATCATCAGGTGAGTGGTGCCCGTAATTAGGTTCTCGAGGTAGAGTCCCTGCACCCGCTCCTCAAAGAGGCGGATAAGCACCTGCATGCGGTACATTTCCAGACGACGGACCTCGCCAATGTCGTCGTTAGCCCTGTCGGGCGAGCCTTCCTCACCCTTCATGACGTAACGTCCCTGGGGCTGGCCGAGCAGCCAGCCTCCGCTTGTAGCCGCGTACCGGAGGAGTGCCTCAGGTACGCCGCGCGTTGTTCGCTTCTGATCATTGGTCGATCATCGCCAGCGCCGACCGCGAGGTCTATTGCTTTGTCGGGAAACGACCTTTCCCGGCTCGGTGGTCAGGCGGCGGACCGGCGCAGCGTGCTCTCCAGCAGATGATCGATCAGCAGTTGGCCAGCGGCGGTGAGCTTCTCGTTGCGGCGAACGCAGATCATCAAGCGGCGGCGGGCCCAATCTTCCGAAAGGGCGCGTACCTCGATCTTCAACTCTTTGACATAAGGCCAGGCGTAGGACGACGGGACCAGGGCGACGCCCAGCCCGGCCGCTACCATGGCGCGAGCATTTTCGTAGCTGTTGGTGTGGACTCGTTCGTTGAGAACGACCCCATGTTTGCGTGCCTGCTCATCTAGCAGGTCGTGAAAGTTGTTGGCGCAACGCATGGCGACGATCGGATGCTCGCAGATGTCCGCGAGCGAAAGTGCGCTCTTCTCGCAGAGGACATGCCCTCTGGGCAATATCACCCGGAGCTCATCCTCTCTCCAGGGGATGAGTTCGAGTTTCTCGGGCAGTGGGGAAGCAAAGGACGTGATCACGCCAACATCCGCCTCACCGATCCGTACCGCGTTCAATGTCTCGTCCAGAGTGCATTCGTCGACCCGAACGTCGACACCGGGGTTTGCCTCAAGGAAGTCGGCCAGCATCGTTCCAAGCATGCTGGAAGCCGCCCACATGTGGCACAGGCGGACATAGCCGCTTTCGCCGCCCCTCTGGGCGTCGAGATCTCTCGCCAGCGATTGCAGCTCTGCGAAGATCGTAACCACATGTTCGGCCAAGGCGTGGCCGGCGGACGTGAGTTTCATCCCCCGGTCACGGCGATCGAACAGGACTACTCCCGTGCGCGCCTCCATTTCGGAGATGCGGCGGCTGACGGCGGAGAGCGCGATGTTCTCGCGTTCTGCCGCCCGAACCAGACTGCCTTCGCTCACGATCGAGAGGAAGACCCGCAGGGTCACCAAGTCCAACCCGAGCGATGTCCAGTTCCGCGGATTCCGGCTAACCAATTGCTTGCTTCTACAAGCCATTATCGACACTCCCTCTCCTTGGGGCGCCGATGACCGCTGTTCCCGCGTCTAACGCCAGCCCGTCCGGTACTTTATAAACTCCATGCGGAATAGCAATGCCACCTGGGCTGACCCGTAGGTCAGACCGGGAAGCGGGCTTGTAGCCATTCGATGATCTTATCCATGCCTTCCCAGTTGCGCCCGGTACCGGGAGCGTCGGGTAAGAACATGCCAAAGTGCCCAGTGTGGCGAACGAGGTGCAACGTCTTGTCGGCTGCGCCGCCCGCCTCGATAATGGCCTTGGCGTGACTCATCCGCGTGCCGCAGTCGCCCGCATAATGGACGAACAGCGTCGGCACCTTTACCTTCGCCAGGTTATGCGCCGTCTTCGCATTGCTCGTATTCGCGCTCCAGGTGCTCAGCCATGCACGCGGCGTGAGATAGCGCCCGAACCCTTCGCTCCCGTAGTTTTCAAGATCGGGGCGATCGCTGAAGTAAGAATGGACCGGCCGATCATCAGGGTCGATGGTCAGGTCGACATAAGCAGGATCTGCCGCCGTCCTGTAGATGATCATATGGGTTTCAGTGTTGGCCTGGCGGATGAGGTCGAGGGGCGCCTCGGGCCCTAACTTCGCAACCAGAGCCGCCGCCTCACGCTGGCGATTGACCAGGCTGCGAGCCTTGGCGTCGATGCGCCTGACCCGTGCCTTCTGGGCGGCGCGATAGCGAGCGAGGAACTCCTGGCTGTAGACCGAGGGAGTTGGCGGAATAGCGAAACCATTGGCTGGGTTGTACATATCCAGATCCGGATCGCTGGCGAGGGGATCGTCCTCGTCGATGACCGCTGCATCGATCATCTGTTCCATGCACAGCCCCTCGCCGAGATGACCGGCGATGATGGTGATGCCGTCGATTTCCGGGAGATCGTATTTGTTCAGATCCAAGGGGTCGCCGGCGGGCGTCTCGGTGAGGCGTTCACCCGGCTCGGCCGAGGCCTGGGCCTGGTAGAAGGCTGCCAGCGAGGCACCGCCGCTGGCGCCCAGCAGGATGACGGTTTCGCAGCCCTGTTCCTTGAGGAACCGGACCCCGGCCGCCAGATCAAGAAGCACGTTCTCGTGGACAGTCGAGACATCGTTGTTGGGTGAGCGCGAGCCGCGAGCCAAGACGGCGTAACCGGCTTTGGAGAGTGCCCCGTTATAGTAGCTCGTGCTGACGTCCGAACGCGGGTGCATGATATGCACGCCGACTTTCGGCGTACTGTTCTTGCGCTTGTAGAGCAGTCCGCGTGACGGCGCGCCGTCTTCCGAGGTCAGCTGAATGGGCGTTACCTGAATATCGCTCGGAAGGTCTGCGAGATTTTCGATTCCGAAGGTTGGACTTTGGACGCTACCGCCAGCCCTGACCAGTGTCTGAGACATGCTTTATTTTCCTACTAGAGTTCACAAGAATGAAGTGTTCTGGAGTGAACCACTGCTGGGTCAGTGCGTAATTCGGGCCCGGTCGCGGTTCACCTAACCTAATTTGTTTTGGATGGATCTTTCAGGATCGGTCAGTATTCCCAGCGGAGCTCTACCCCCACCGTTCGTCCGCGCACGATTGCACAAGCACAACCCGAACCGACCGCAGTATTCGTTTCCAGTGCAAACTTGTCTGCCAGGTTTTTCCCGTAGATACTGAGAGTCAGTTGGGTCGTCGGCGAATAGTTGAGGCTGGCATCCCACAGACCGAGAGATGGCAAGGGCGAGGCATTGGCAACGTCGTACATCTGGGAGCTGCGGTAATGATTGTTCACGCGTGCCTCGATGAGGCCGAAAGAGAACTCTTTCGAATATTCCGCCGAGATATTGTAGGTCCATTCCGGCGCCAGCGGCAGCTTTAGAGCCTTATCCGCCGCATTGATCACGCCGTCGCGGTTCAGGTCGGCGTCGACCTTTTTGTACTTCGCGTCGAGGTACCCCACCGAACCGCTGACGATCAGCCCGGGCAGCACCTGCTGGACCAGTTCCGCCTCGGCGCCTGCGAACGTTGCCTCGCCTGCGTTGAAGGTTTGGGTAACATTATACCCCAGGGCGGGATAATAGACGGAAGACGCCCGCTGCAGATCCTTTTTATCACTGTAGAAGACCGCTAGATTCAACCGGGTGCGGTGGTCAAACCACTCGGACTTCAGTCCGGCTTCGTAGGTCCAGGTCGATTCCGGATTGAACGACGCCGGCGGCACAGCGGTGTTGCTATATGAGAGCGGATAGCCTCCACTGCGTTGCGCCTTTTGGACGGTCGCATAGAGGATGGCGTTGTCGCTCAGCTTGTAGTTGAGGCCGAACTTCGGAACGAATGCCTCGAAGCTGACCTCTGGGTTCAGCCACTGATAGGTGCAGTCCAGAGTGACGAGGTCACATTGCCCGTTGTTGGCATTCTTTGTGCGCTTGCGTTCATAGTTATACCGCCCGCCTACGGTCACCGTCAGCGAGTCGGTCAGGTCGTAATCGCCCTGCAGGAATACACCGAATGCGTCGGCTTCCAGTTCACTGCCGCGCATCAGATTTGTGCTAGGGGCTATTACCTCCACGCGGTATTTGACGTTCTGGTGGAAGGCGTAAACACCGGTTGTCAGATTCAGTTTTCCGAAGGTTCCATTGTACCGCAGTTCGTTGCTGATCTGATTCTGGCGCAGTCTGGTGTTGACCCCCGAAATTGGGTCCGACGTGCCATCGTTGTCGTACAATGAGCCGTTTTTCAGTTTGCGCCAGCCAAGGACGTTGGTGATGACGCCGTCTCCCAATCCGACGTGTAAATCGGTTGTCAGCGTCGCTGAATACCAGTCAATCAGCGTGTCGCCGTTGAGGTTTAGCGAGACGCGTCGCGGGTCGGTACCGGCGGTCGTCACCGTACCATCGCCGGTGACGCGCCCATGTTCGAGCACCAGGACGGCGTCGAGTGCGCCATTTTGAAATCGCAAGGACGGCCGGACGACCAGCGATTCTTCTTTGCCCAGGTCCGTGTTCAGGAATTCGTTGTAATAGTATCCCTCGTCCTTGCGGTACTGAACGGCCAGCCGTCCTGAGAAACCGCCGCCGAGCGATCCGCCTCCCGCGGCTTGCGCTGTATAGGCAGGGCCGCTCTCCACCCCGACTTTGGCGTTGAGGGAAGTTGCTTCGGTTGGCTTGCGAGTGTTGATGAGCGCTGCGCCGCCGACTACGTTGCGTCCGAAGAGGATACCCTGTGGACCACGTAGGATCTCCACCGACTCCAGATCGAACATCGAGGTCATCTGGCCCTGAATAACGCCGAGGTAGACACCGTTCACAAACGTGCCGACCTCGGGTTCGATTCCAGGGTCCGAGGACACCACACCCGATCCGCGGATCGCGAAGTTGGCGGATTTGGCGTTGACAGCGGCGGTGAAGACCACATTCGGCGTCGCCGACATGAACGACCGAAGATCCTCCACGTGCATGTTTTCCACCTGATTTGCCGAGAAGGCCGAGACTGCCGCCGGTACATCCTGAGCACGCTCGCCACCTGCTCGTTTCGTGGCGGTGACGACAATTTCCGTCAGTTGGGCGGAGCCACTGTCGTTCTGCTGGGCAGAGGTCTTGTCCTCCTGCGCTGCGGAGGTTTTGTCCTGCTGAGCGGGTTGCGCGTCAGTGGCAGCGGGTGCGATCTCAGCGGCGGAGGCGACACTTCCAGCGCCTGCCAAGCCCAGAAAAATGCCGAGCGCAGTGACACATTGATACTTAAGTCCTGATTGAAAACTCATAAGTTCCCCTCCTGTTTGCGGAGTTCATGCTCGCAAACTTTGAGGTAAGACTGACCCCGGTCGCCACCTTCGTCTATTGCTGAATCAAGAAACGTCTTTCTCTAGGCGGCGAACACAATGCCTTGGACGCCGGGTTCCTGGCTCACTTGATCGCGTCCCGAGATTGCGCGCACGCGCTGAAACGAACGTCACGCTTGGCAAAGGACGCCCTGACCAGCCCATCAGGCCAGCCTATCTGGGCTGCCCGCCCTCTTCCGATACCAGATGGCGTAACGAGAATTTGCCGAAAGCTCGCTTGTGGTTTCGCTTGCTCTCGGACCCGGCGTACGCGGGCCGATCGATGGGGTGCGACCCAGCATGAATGATGGAGAGCTTGGCGGCTGCCCTTCTCTTTGCACCAGTAATGGATCCTGAGCCTAGAGGCCTAGCTCCTTCAGGATGCGTTCGGTGTGCTCTCCAATCGCAGGCACCGGGTCCATGCGTGCCTCGTCCAGGCCAGGCGGGAGCAGAGATGGCACCGGGCCGACCGGTGTCTCGACGTGTCGCCATCGGTTCCGCGCGGCGAGTTGGTCGTGGCGCCAAAGCCGCGCCATGTCATTGACTGCAGCATTCGCAATGTCTGCCGCGTCCAGTTTTGCGGTGACCTCGACGACGGTCAGAGCCGCGAAGGCGGCGGCGATGATCTCGCGCAGCGCCGTTCGGTTTTCCGAACGTCTGGAGACAGCATCGAAGCGAGGGTCGCGGGCCAGAGGCGCGTTCTCCAGCACCTCCGCGCAGAAGACCGTCCACTCCCGATCATTCTGGATACCGAGCATAACCTCGCCGTCGGAGGCGGGGAATGGCCCATATGGATAGATGGTGGCGTGCTCGGCACCGACCCTGCGTGGCGCTGGCGCGCCGTCGAATGCGTAGTAGAGCGGAAAGCTCATCCACTCTGTCAGGCTTTCGAGCATGGAAATGTCGAGTCGCTGGCCGTGGCCGGTTTGATCGCGCTCGATCAAGGCCGCCAGGATAGTGGAGTAGGCATACATGCCGGCCGCGATGTCGCCGACCGAGATGCCCGCCTTCGCCGGGTTGGGGCCATCCCCGGTCACGGACAGGAAGCCGGCCTCGCTCTGGATAAGGAGGTCGTAGGCTTTCCGCGCCTCGTCCGGACCGCCGCTGCCGTAGCCCGAAATGTCGCAGACGATCAGCCGCGGATGCGCCGATTTCAGCGTGGCGTAGTCGAAGCCCATCCGCGCCGCAGAACCGGGCGCCAGATTCTGCACGAGAACGTCCGCTCGCGCCACCAGACGCATGAGTGCCTCGGCGCCCTCGGGTGTCTTCAAGTCGAGGACGATGCTCTCTTTCGAACGGTTGCACCATACGAAGTAAGACGCCAGTCCGCGCACTCGTTCATCATAACCTCGCGCAAAATCCCCCTCTGGACGCTCGACCTTGATTACGCGGGCGCCAAGGTCCGCGAGCTGGCGCGTCGCGAAGGGGGCGGCGACTGCCTGCTCCAGCGAAACAACGGTGATTCCTGCCAGCGGTTGCATCAGAACGACCTCGGCAGGCCCAGGACATGTTCGGCGACGTAGGACAGGATCAGGTTCGTGCTGATCGGGGCCACCTGATAGAGCCGTGTCTCGCGGAACTTACGCTCCACATCGTATTCGTTGGCGAAACCGAAACCGCCATGGGTTTGCAGGCACACGTTCGCCGCTTCCCAGGATGCCTTGGCCGCCAGATGCTTGGCCATATTCGCCTCGGCTCCGCACGGCTGGTGGGCGTCAAACAATTCCGCCGCACGGAACCGCATGAGGTCAGCGGCCCGAATCTCCATATAGGCGTCGGCGATGGGAAACTGGACGCCCTGATTCTGGCCGATAGGGCGACCGAACACGATGCGGTCCTTGGCGTAGGCGCTCGACCGGTCGATGAACCAGTAGCCGTCCCCGATACACTCGGCGGCGATCAACGTTCGCTCGGCGTTGAGGCCGTCCAGAATGTACTTGAACCCTTTGCCTTCCTCGCCAATCAGGTTCTCAGCGGGTATCTTCAGTTCCTCGAAGAACACCTCGTTGGTTTCGTGGTTTACCATATTATCGATCGGCCGGATCGACATGCCGTTCGCCAGGGCGTCGGCTACGTCGACGATGAAGAGCGACAAGCCCTCGGAACGCTTCCTGACTTCGCCCAGAGGCGTTGTCCGCGCCAACAGGATCATGAGGTCAGAATGCTGGATTCGGCTGATCCAGACCTTTTGGCCGGTGACCACATAGTGATCGCCGCAAAGCACGGCGCGGGTTTTCAGCTGGGTGGTGTCGGTGCCGGTCGTCGGTTCGGTCACCGCCATTGACTGCAACCGCAACTCTCCACTGGCGATCTTCGGCAGATAGCGCTGCTTCTGCGCGTCGGAGCCGTGCCGCATGAGCGTATTCATGTTATACATCTGGCCGTGGCAAGCTCCGGAATTGCCTCCGGCCCGGTTGATCTCCTCCATGATAACCGAGGCCTCGACTAGGCTTAGCCCCGAGCCGCCGTAGGCTTCAGGGATCAGCGCCGCCATCCAGCCCGCGCGGGTAAGGGCTTCGACGAAGGCCTCCGGATAGGCGCGCTCGGCATCGACCTCTCGGAAATACGCATCCGGGAACTGCGCGCAGAGGGCGCGAACGGCGTCCCTGATCTCTTCGTGGGAATGTGGATTCGACATGAGGCTAGTAATCCTTCCTGCGCGGATCCGCGCTGGTTTGCATGCGAAGCTCCCCGCGCTCGTCACAGGCGAACGCCGTCGCCGTCGAGCCGCGGACAGAACCGCAGATGAGGAGGGGGTGATGGGCGAAGGTCGGGCTCACAGCGCGGAACTTGAAGTGCTCGATGTCACGGTCCGGGCATCGGCTGATGAGCTCGTCGAAGAGCGCAGCTCCGTCTGCCGGCAGTCTGACCTCGTCCCGATCCAGAGTCGGCTGCAGGCCAAGGACAGGTGTGTCCCGGACCACATCATGGCGCAGGGTTTCCCACCCGCCACAGACGCTGAGCGCATCATGAATCGTTTCCATGGGCCGACTTATGCGATGACCGGCAGACGCCGTGCACGCGCTTTGTGGTCAAACCTGATTTCGCGAAATTCGATGCCATGCTCGCAGCCGGTTGCGATGACGTCGCAAGGCGCCCTGCAAAAGCGGAAACGGTTCTGCCAGAGCCGCACAGTACCATCGCAGAGGCTGGAACACCGCTCGAGCAGCAGGTCATCAACCTCTCTCAGCGGCAGCGCAGAGTGCACAAATCGGTCCGGAAAAGGTCGTTTCCTGACAAAGCAATAGACCTTGAGTTCAGCGCTGACGATGATCGACGAATGAAAAGAAGTCACCTGCTCTCGCCGTACCCGAGGCCACTCTTTCGTGACATGACAGCAACTGGAGCCTGCCGGACCAGCGGCAGCGGTTATTGGTCGGAGTATCCGATCGCCCCCGCCCATGCGGATGCAGGCATTCCTCGCGTCCTGGCGCGTTCGAGCGAAACTATCGTTCGAGCGAAACCATGAAGAAACCGATTACCGGGTCGTTTTGCGCGGCGGACAGGAGATGGTGTTGAGCGGAGAAAGCAAGGGCAGAGTGCAACGGCTCCAGCGGTCAGAGCTGGCAGTGCCCGCCAGCTCTGAGAGCTTGTTCGACAAGGCGGCGCGCGGGCCAGCGGATTCGCTGTTTCTGGATCTGGAGGATGCTGTCGCGCCCGATCAGCGGGTTGCTGCGCGGGCGACCGCGGCGATGGCGCTGCAGGACATCGACTGGGGCGACAAGACAGTTTCGGTGCGGGTCAATGGCCTCGGCACGATCTGGGGCCTGGATGACTTGTTGGCGGTCGCACGGTGTCCCCGGCTCGACATGGTGCTGATCCCGAAGGTCGAGACGCCCGATGATGTGATCTTCGTCGACCGGCTGCTAGGCGAAATGGAGCTGGCGGTCCCGCGCGAAACGCCGCTGGGCATCGAGATTTTGATTGAGACGACCAAGGGCCTCGCCAATGTCGAGGCGATTGCCGCGTGTTCGAAGCGGCTCGAAGGGATTGTCTTCGGCGTTGGCGATTACTCGGTTGAGCTGCAGAATTTCGACTTGGAGTTCGGTTCGCCAAGCGAGGACTATGCCGTGCGTACGCCCGATGGTGCGCTGCACTGGAACGACCAGTGGCATTTCGCGCTGGCGCGTATCGCCAATGCCTGCCGAGCCTATGGCCTGAGGCCGATCGACGGTCCTTACGTCAATTACGCAGATGTGGACGGCTACCGCGCCAGTTGCCGCCGGGCGCGGGCGCTCGGCTTCGAAGGGAAATGGGCGATTCACCCCTCGCAGGTATCGTTGGCGAATGAAGAGTTCGCGCCTCGCCCGGAGCATGTACGCTGGGCGCGGGATATCCAGGCGAAGATGGCGCAGGCCGACGCGGAGGGGAGGGGGGCGATCGGACTGGGCGGCGTCCTGATCGACCGCGCGCATGTCAAGCTGGCCGAGCGTATCCTTTGCCGCGCGGCGCTGGCGGAACAGAGATGAGCGGCCCTCTTGCCGGCATCCGCGTCCTCGACATAGCGACTTTCCTCGCGGCACCTTTCTGCGGCACAATCCTGGCCGATTTCGGCGCGGAGGTGTTCAAGATCGAGAACCCCAGTGGAGGGGATTCGCTCCGCCGCTTCGGATCGCGCAGTGACGCCGGCGACACCTTCATGTGGATGAGCGAGGCGCGCAACAAGAAGTCGGCGACGCTCGACCTGCGCACCCCCGAGGGCGCTGAACTGTTCCGCAAACTCGTCGCCCAGTCCGATGTCGTTCTTGAGAATTTCCGGCCTGGCACGTTGGAGAAATGGGGTCTCGGGTACGAGGCCCTGGCCGAGATCAATCCGCGGCTGGTGATGCTCAGGGTCAGCGCCTACGGCCAGACCGGGCCGTACTCCGCGCGCCCCGGCTTCGCACGCATCGCGCATGCTTTCAGCGGGCTTGCCTATCTGGCGGGAGAGCCTGGTCGCGTGCCGGTCGTGCCCGGATCGACCTCGCTGGCGGATTACATGTCAGGCCTCTTCGGCGCGATCGGCGTGCTGATCGCGTTGCGCCATGCCGAGAAGACCGGGCAGGGGCAGGAGGTCGATGTCGGACTGTATGAGTCGATGTTCCGCGTGCTGGACGAGCTTGCCCCCGCTTATGCCGCGAAGGGCGTGCAGCGCGAACGGATGGGGGCCGACGTGATCAACATCGTGCCGCACAGCCATTATCCGACCGCCGATGGGCATTATGTCGCGCTCGCCTGCTCGAATGACCGGATGTGGGGGCGATTGTCTGCGGCGATGGGGCGGGCTGAACTGGCGCAGGACCCACGCTATCAAACGATTCCGACGCGGGATGCACACCGCGACGAGATCAACGCGATTGTGCGCAACTGGACCTCCGCCCTGTCGCTGAGTGACATAGTGACGCGCTGCGACGCGGAGCAGGTGCCGGTTAGCAAGCTGATGTCTGTCTCCGACATCTTCGAGGATCCGCAATATGCGGCACGCGAGAACCTGCAGACAATTGAGGACCCGCGCGCGGGGCCCCTGACGCTGCCGGGATCGGTGCCGCGAATGTCGCGAACGCCGCCTCGGCTCAGACATGCCGGGCCTGCACTTGGTGACGCCAATGAAGAACTGTTTCAGACCATTCTGGGGGTCAGCGAGGAGAGATGTCGCGATCTTCGGGCCCGCCGCATTATATAGCGGGAAGCTACCGTCGGCAGAGGCAACAGCCGCACATCGAACAGGATACAGGTGATGATTACGGAAATAGTGGAAATTCGGATTAAGCCCAAAATGCAGGATGAATTCATCGCCGGAGTCGAGAAGTCGAAGGAGCTTTTTGAACGCTCGCCGGGCTTCCAGAATTTGGAGCTGCACAGGCAAATAGAAGATCCGGAAATATTTCTTCTGTTTATCAATTGGGATTCGGTTTCCCATCACATGGACATGTTCCGGAAGTCGCCGGAATATCAGGAGTGGCGCGGCAATGTGGGGCACTTTTTCGCCGACACGCCGCGTTTGCAGCATTCCGAAACGCAACTTGCTTACTGACCGGGAAACCCGGTTTGACGGGCGCTGTCAGAGCGAATGCACCTGATTGACGAGATGAGATGAGATGAGATGAGATGAGTTTGGGGGTGACTATATGCTGGCACCGAACCCGGTGTGCTGGATTGAAGCATGCGAATTCCCGATGCGTGGCGCTTGGACGGGGTAGTTTGAGCTTCGATCTCTGCAATTCGAGCCTTCAAGCCATAATAATCTAGCAAAATGTCGAGTAAGATATGTATTTAATATCAATGCGATAAACTTCCAATGGTTGCATGGTGAACTGCGTTATCGCACTCTAATGGGTAGCGTAGATTTCTGCTGTCATCGGCTATAATGCGTTGGGCGTCCTAGCGATTGCAGTTCTGACCAAAGCGAGCGCGATCGTGTTATTGAACTGCCGCGCTGTCCTTGGCTTCCTTTTTTCTGGCGATGTCATCGGCCAGAAGATGCACCAACAACACCACGGAATTGCGCAAGGTCTCGGTTTCCTCCGGCGCCAGGGCAATGTCCCGGGCAAGCTCGTCAGGTATTTTGAGCGCTTGCTCGCGAAGCCCCTGGCCGTGAGGTGTTGGTGCGATCAGTACGCGACGCTCGTCATGCGGGTCGCGGCTGCGTGTGATGAAGCCGCCTCGTTCCATGCGCTTCAGGAGCGGCGTCAGCGTACCGTTGTCGAGATGCAGGCACGAGCCGATTTCGCCAACGGTCACCGGCGCGCGCTCCCACAGGATCAGCATCACCAGATATTGCGAATAGGTGAGTCCCAATGGCGTGAGCAACGGGCGATAAAGCCGCTGCAAGAGGTTGGTCGCCGCATAAAGCGGAAAGCAGACCTGATTATCCAGTCGCAGGGGGTCGTCGCTCAATTCGGCCATGGAAGTTCTACCTGGTCTTCACGGACAGTTCGACATCGATGTTCCCCTTGACCGCGTTGGAATAGGGGCAGGCCTTGTGGGCATCGGCAACGATTTCTTCGGCGCTGGCCTGATCGACACCGGCGATGGTGACGTCAAGCGCAACCGTCAAGCTGAATCCGCCGCTTGCGTTTGGCGCCATGCCGACCGTGGCGATCACCACGACATCGTCATCCTTGATCTTGTTTGCCTTGTTGCGCGTCACGTGGATGACGGCATTGCCGAAACAGGCGGCATAGCCGGCCGCGAACAATTGCTCGGGGTTGGTGGCGTCTTCCGTGCCACCGAGTTTCTTAGGCAGGCTGAGGTTCAGTTCCAGCAGCCCATCGTCGCTTGTGACCGTGCCCGCGCGTCCGCCAATTGCGGTCACTTTCGTGGAATAGATCGTGCTCATCTTCGTCTCCGTTGGATGAAGTAATATTTTAAGCCATAATATGGCTAGAAATATAAATAGGTGTCTCAAGCCCCTGACGCAAGTGCCGATCCATTGCGGAGTTCTCGGATTGAAGGACTGGCCGCTGATTCCAACTACCTGAACTCCGCGATGAGCGACCGGCGGATGTCTGACGGTTACCAGCTAGCCCTATGCCAATTTTGGAGGAGCATAGAGGGTTATGGAGTAGAGATAGTTCTCATTGGTATCCCGCATTTTCCGCCACTGCCCTTTCCCTCATCGTCCGCCGATGGTCAGAAAAGTCCGTCATTTGCGTGGGTTATAAGGTGTTCGGGCTCCATGCCGTCCTTGCTTGTCCATCGGTGTCCGATTGGATTTGTGGGATAAATGCGGGAGAATTTGCAGCCATGGGAGAGCTTTCGGCGACAGAGGTTAAGGCCGCCACGAGGCCCGGCAGGTTCCCTCGCCTGAACATGGCGCGCACCAGGAATGCAGCAGCAGCTTCTTGTGGCCGGCTGGAGGCGTGAGGATATCAGTCATAGGGCGAGCCGGTTTGCGATCTGGCGTCAGCTATCCGGCATCACGGGCACGATTGTCTTTACAATCGAGGCGTCGAGAGCTTCGTAAGCATCAAGGCCGATAGTGTCGTAGAGTTCCTGGCGCGTCTGCATCCGGTCGAGCATCTCACGCGTGCCGCCATGTTCCCGGATCGAGGCATAAAGTTCGGCTTGAGCCTTGTTGGCGACCCGAAGCGAAGACACTGGCCAGATCACCATCTTGTAGCCCATTTCCTCGAATTCTGAGGCAGTGAAGAACGGTGTCTTGCCGAACTCGGTCATGTTGGCGAGAAGTGGTGTATCGGGCAGCGCCGTCTTGAACTTCTCGAACATATCACGACTGGTCAGGCCTTCGGGGAAGATCGCTTCCGCGCCCGACTCGACATAGAGCTTCGCGCGATCCACCGCTGCATCGAAGCCGTCGACGCCGACCGCATCGGTCCGCGCGACGATGACCATTTCGCGCGCGGCCTTGGCAGCGGCGGCGACCTTCGCTGCCATTTCGGTCGGGCTGACCAGGCTCTTGCCGTTCAGATGCCCGCACTTCTTGGGCAGCACCTGGTCTTCCAGATGGACCGCACCCGCGCCAGCATCCTCGAAAGTTCGGACCATGTGCATGACGTTGAGCGCCTCGCCATAGCCGGTGTCGCCGTCCACCAGTAGGGGCAGGCCGCTCGCACGCGCGATCTGGCGGATGAAGAAGGCGACCTCGTCCACCGTAATGATGCCGAGATCGGGCAGCCCCATCGAAGCGGTCATTGCCGCACCGGAGAGATAGAGCCCGTCGAACCCGGCGTTGCCCGCCTGGATGGCCGCCTGCCCGTTATGCGCGCCTGGCAGCTGGTATATACCGGGGCGGTTCAGCGCAGCACGGAATCGCTTGCCGGCGGGCTCGGTCGGAAGGTTGTTGGCTGTTAGGTAAGGCAAATTGATCTCCTCAGGCCGCTTGAGCTTGATCGCGTTGAGCGAGCGGCACGAATGGCAGGTTTTCCGGGCCGATATAATTGGCCGAAGGGCGGATGATCTTGTTGTCTTGCCGCTGTTCGATCACATGCGCTGCCCAGCCGGTGGTGCGCGCGATGACGAAGAGCGGAGTGAACATGACGGTCGGAACGCCCATCAAATTGTAGGAGACGGCCGAGAACCAGTCGAGGTTCGGGAACATGTTCTTGGCGTCCATCATCACGCTCTCGATCCGCTCGGCGACCGCGAACTGGCGCGTCGCGCCTGCTTCGTCGGCAAGCGATTTCGCGACCCGCTTGATCACCACGTTACGCGGGTCGGATACGGTATAGACCGGATGACCGAAGCCGATCACCACTTCCTTGCTCTCCACCCTATGGCGAATATCAGCTTCCGCTTCGTCGGGAGTCGCGTAGCGCTTCTGGATTTCGTAGGCGACCTCGTTCGCACCACCGTGCTTTGGCCCGCGAAGTGCGCCGATTGCTCCGGCTATACACGAATACATATCGCTCTGAGTGCCTGCGATGACCCGGGCCGTAAAGGTGGAGGCGTTGAACTCGTGCTCGGCATAAAGAATGAGCGAAGTGTGCATTGCGCGCACCCAGCTCTCACTTGCCGGTTTTCCATGGAGCAAGTGGAGGAAGTGGCCGCCGATACTCTCGTCATCGGTTTCCACTTCGATCCGCCGACCGTGATGTGCAAAGTGATACCAGTAGAGCAGGATCGAGCCGAGCGAGGCCAGCAGCCGGTCGGCGATGTCCCGCGCATCGGGCGCATTGTGATCGTGCGGCTCAGGCAGCACACAGCCCAGCGCCGAAACGCCCGAGCGCAGCACGTCCATCGGGTGTGCAGCCGCGGGAATGGCTTCGAGCGATTCCTTGACCGATTGCGGCAGCCCACGAAACCCTTTCAGCTTCGATTTATAGGCGGCGAGCTGTGCTGCGGTCGGCAATTCGCCGTGCACTAGCAAGTGCGCGATTTCTTCGAACTCGGCCGTTTCAGCGAAATCGAGGATGTCGTAGCCGCGATAATGCAGATCGTTGCCCGTCCTGCCGACGGTGCAAAGCGCGGTGTTGCCTGCGGTCACACCCGAGAGCGCGACTGATTTTTTGGGCTTGAAGGTGGGTGTGTCGTTCATCGCGGCCTCCCTCAAAAGATGCCTGCCGGAGCGTCGGCCCCGAGCTTCTCGGCGGATACGGTAAAATTGAGCTGCCCGACCTCGTCGGCGGTGAGGTTCGGCAGGCGTTCGACCAGGTCGAGGAAGCGGTTCTGCTCACGCTGCTCGATAATGCCTTCGGCCAGTGTGCGGAACTTCTCGATGTATTGCGTGCGGGAGAATGGGCGTGCACCCAACGGGTGCGCGTCGGCGATCGCCAGTTCGTCCTCGATCACGGTGCCGTCTTCCAGCGTGACGACCACCTGACCGCCGAACGCCTTGTCCTGACCCGGCGCGTGATAGCGCTCGGTCCACCTGGGGTCCTCGACCGTCTCGATCTTGTGCCACAGCTTGACCGTCTCTGGCCGCTGTGCACGTTCGGGGGCATAGCTGTTCACATGGTGCCAGCCGCCGTCTTCCAGTGCGACCGCGAAGATATACATGATCGAATGGTCGAGCGTCTCGCGGCTCGCCTTCGGATCCATCTTCTGCGGATCGTTGGCGCCGGTGCCGATCACGTAATGCGTGTGATGGCTCGTCTTGATCAGGATCGACTTTACCTTCGACAGGTCGCCAATCTTCGGCCCCATACGCCTCGCGAGATCGATCAGCGCCTGGCTCTGATATTCGGCCGAATATTCCTTTGTATAGGTGTCGAGAATCGCGCGCTTGCTCTCGCCCTTCTCGGGCAGCGGGACGTGATACACATGGCCGGAGCCCGAGAGCAGCCAGGCGATGAAGCCGTCCTCGCCCTCCCATGCGGGCGAGGGCGCGCCTTCGCCGCGCATCGCGCGATCCACCGCCTCGATCGCCATCTTGCCTGCAAAGGCTGGTGCATAGGCCTTCCAGGTCGAAATCTCGCCCTTGCGCGACTGGCGCGTGGTGGTGGTGGTGTGCAGTGCCTGCTGGATCGCCTGAAAGGTGATCTCGGTCGAGAGGCCCAGCAGCGTGCCGATGCCCGCCGCCGCGCTCGGGCCAAGATGCGCGATATGGTCGATTTTGTGTTCGTGCAGGCAGACACCCTTCACCAGATCGACCTGGATCTCATAACCCGTCGCGAGCCCGCGGACGAGCGCGGCACCGTCCTTACCCATCGCCTGCGCGACCGCGAGCACCGGCGGGATATTGTCGCCGGGGTGGCTGTAGTCGGCAGCAAGAAAGGTGTCATGGAAGTCGAGTTCGCGCACGGCAACGCTGTTGGCCCATGCGGCCCATTCGGGGCTAACGCGAGTGTCGCTGTCGAGCCCGAAGATTGCGCCGCCCTGGTTGCGGCTGTCGCGACCAATTGGATGCCCCAATGCCTGTGCGCGGGCCGAACGGACCGGGCCGCGTGCCACCGAGGCGGCGGCGACGGCAGCATTATCGATCACGCGATTGCCGATCATCTCGGTCACGTCGTCATCCACCGCTACCGGATCGGTCGCCACCTGAGCGAATTTCCAAGCCAGTTGGTCTTCGCGTGCAAGTGGTTCGGCGGATTTGAAGGTGCGGACGTCATGCGTTTTCATGCGTGGTATTTCCCTGTGGAATGGAGATAGGTGGAGAAGGTGAAGCGGCCCTGTGCGGCCATCCGCTCGCCTTCGGCGTGGCCCGACATTGCGTAGACTCCGATAGTCACATCGGTATCGTTGGCACGAACTGCCCAGGTCTCGAGCCGCAGATCGTCGAGATCGATCGCGGTGAGCAGTTGGACATCGTCGCAGGCGGAAAAGCGTAGAGGCCGACCGAAACTCTTGTCGGCATGCAAGGCCGCAGCTCTCGCCATTTCGGCAAGCAGGCCAAGACCACTGGATTGCGTATTCGCGAGCATGGATTGGATTAAGCCTGACTCAGTTGCAGACCGCATCCCCTGAAAAGGTGGAAAATTGCGAAGCTGGATTTGCAATTCTGCAAATATTGCGAATGTCATCCCCGATGGGCCCTTAATCCCAGTATCCTTGTGGAATTTCGTCCTATCGGATATGCCTTACTCTCTACCGCAGCATGTATTTGCTAATTTTGCGAATAGTGGAGGCTCCATGCGAAAAGCTTTTATGGGAGTGCGATTGAAGAGGCTGCGCGAAGAGCGGCAGATGAAGCAGGTTGAGCTGGCCGCGGCTCTCGAGATTTCGCCTAGCTACCTCAACCAGATCGAACGCAATCAGCGTCCGCTGACTGTGCCGATCCTGCTCAAGCTTAACTCGCTTTTCGACATCGACGTGCAACTCTTCTCCGAGGATGAAGAAGGCCAGCTGATTGCGGAGTTGCGCGACGCTCTTGTCGATGCCTCCGATGAATCCATTTCTTTCGCGGAGATTCGCGAACTTGCCGCCAACATGCCTGCGGTGGGGCGCACGCTCGTCGCACTGCATCGCCGCTACCGTGAGGTGACTGAGCGCGCCGAAGCGATGGCGGGACAGCTCGGGGACGATTGGACCCGCAATGCTCCGGCGAGAATGCCGTTCGAGCAGGTGCGCGATTTCTTCTACGCGCAGCGCAATCATATCGAGCCGTTGGACGCGGCTGCCGAGCAGATTTACCGTGAAGCTGGACTCGGTCCGAGGACGGTTTACCGTGGTCTGGTCGAACGGTTACGTGACACGCACGGTATTGCCATCGCACTTGCCGAAAGCGGAGAGGTTCAGCGACGCTTCGATCCGGCCGGTCTAACGCTATATCTGTCGCCCGAACTGCACCAAGGGCAGCAGGCGTTTCAAATCGCGACCCAGCTTGCCTTTCTCGAACTTGGCGAAATGATTGGCAAAATTGTCGAAAGCGACCTGCTCAAAAGCGAGGAGGCACGGCATCTAGCGCGCGTCGGATTGGCGAATTATTTCGCTGGTGCGCTGATCTTGCCGTACGCTGACTTTCTCACCCAGGCAGAGGAGGAAGCATACGATATCGAGCGACTAAGCCGACATTTCGGGGTGGGATTCGAGACCATTTGTCACCGGCTCTCCACCCTCCAGCGCTCGCAGTCACGCGGCATCCCTTTCTTTTTCGTGCGTGTCGACCGGGCGGGGAACATCTCGAAGCGTCAATCCGCAACCGATTTTCACTTCTCTCGTGTGGGCGGGTCTTGCCCGCTGTGGACCGTGCATCAGGCATTCGATCGGCCGGGCCATATCTTCACGCAGGTTGCACAGATGCCAGATGGCCGGACCTATCTCTGGATCGCCCGCACGGTGGGGCATGGTGGTGCAGGATATGGCCTGCCAGGTAAGTCATTCGCTATTGGACTCGGTTGCGACATCCGTCATGCCGCGCGCCTCGTTTACGCAAAAGGCCTCGATCTCGATGCGGCCAGCGCTACGCCGATTGGTCCCGGTTGCAAGGTGTGTGACCGGGTAGCCTGCCCTCAGCGCGCCTTCCCTGCTATCGGACGACCCGTAAACGTCAATCCCGATTTGCAAACCAGGATTCCCTATCCCATTGCTTGATTGGCATCGCGCCATACGGCGATGGCTGACGCATCCTCAGCCAAAGCCTGAATACGGCAAATTGAATAGGTGGGAGCGGATGTGACTTGTGCTCGCTGGGTGTATTCCTCTTCGTCGACCGCAAACAACGGGGAAGTTAAGAGGATCGCTCTGTCTTTTTCGGAAAGATCGCCCCGGCTCAAACCCGCCTTCAAAAGACAGTTTTGAATCAACCCGGCATCGCAACGGCTGCCATTTCTTTGCTTATCTGAGTTTCATTAAAGTGTGCAGAAAAAATCATGGCTATACTTCGGTTAAAATCGTATCCGCGTACAGAGATGGGTGTGGTTTTTAGCACTTGCAGCGACAATGGCGCGGTCGTAATCCCGACGCCAACAGCCACTAATTTCATACACCAATCGTCGTTTTCGCTCCTCATAGCGAATTTGGGGCGAACCCCGTGTCTGGTAAAAAACTGACTGGTCTCCCTGAGGATTTCGCAACTTCGCCGAGCGATCATTATTTCTCCGGCGAGGTTTTCGGGATCGACCTCTGTCCTTCCCGCTAGAGGGTGATCATCGGAGACGAACATTCTGTAAGGTTCGCGAATAATCGATATCATCCTGTTTTCGTCATCTGTTTCTCGTTTTATAGTAACGATAGCATCGAGCCGACCTTTGTTTGCCATGCTACGCAATTCTGCATCTGAGCCTTCAGTTATCTCGATCGAAAAGCGCGATGAAAGTGGTCGTACCAGTTCCTCCACCATCGCGCTGCTGAGCGTCTTTAGCAGTCCGAGGCGAATATCGGGCCATTGTTCGGGTACTATTCCGCTAAACCGATCTGCCTTTTTGAAGTTCTGATCGATTTCGCGCGCAATTGCCAAAAAGCGCTGGCCAGCGTCAGACAGCTTCACGCGGCGTTTGCTGCGTAGAAACAACTTTGTTCCGAGTATGCGCTCAAGATCCGCAATGCCTGCCGAAAGGGTGGGCTGCGTTACATGGATGCGGCTTGCACCAAGGGTGAACGATTCTGCTTCAACCAGTGCCAAGAATTGCCGAATATGCGATCTTTTAATCATAGATTTTATCTATATAACATCTCGTAACATATCAATTTCAAATTCCATGCGCGATTGTTTAGACCATTTGAAACTCTCAAAGGGATGCTCTGAAAATGCGCGCGACCCCCCAGCTCGATTTCCAGCTCGGCGAAAGTGCCGAGATGATCCGCGAGGCTACGGCCCGCTTTGCCGACGAACAGATTGCCCCGCTCGCCGAAAAGATCGATCGCGAAGACTGGTTTCCGCGCGACGAGCTCTGGAAACAGATGGGCGAACTCGGTTTGCATGGCATTACCGTATCCCAGGAAGACGGCGGCTTGGGCCTCGGCTACCTGGAACATGTCATCGCCGTGGAAGAAGTGAGCCGCGCCAGTGCCTCGCTCGGCCTTTCTTATGGTGCCCATTCCAATCTTTGCGTCAACCAGATCCGGCGGTGGGGTAACGAGGAGCAGAAGGCCAAATATCTTCCGGGGCTGATCAGTGGCGAACACGTCGGCTCGCTCGCTATGTCCGAAGTGAGCGCAGGCTCCGACGTCGTCTCGATGAAGCTGAAGGCGGAGGCGGTCGATGGCGGCTACGTTCTCAATGGCACCAAGTTCTGGATTACCAACGCGCCCTATGCGGATACGCTGGTCGTGTACGCCAAGACCGACAGCGAGGCCGGATCGCGCGGTATTACTGCTTTCCTGATCGAGAAGGGCGACGAAGGCTTCTCCATCGGTCAGAAGATCGAGAAGGTCGGCATGCGCGGTTCGCCGACGAGCGAGCTGGTGTTCGACGACTGCCGTATCCCAGGGGACCGCGTGATGGGCCCGGTCGGTGGCGGCGTGGGCGTGTTGATGAGCGGGCTCGATTACGAGCGCGTGGTGCTCTCCGGCATCCAGCTGGGTATCATGCAGGCGTGCCTCGACACGGTGATCCCCTATCTTCGCGAGCGCACCCAGTTCGGTAAACCCATCGGTAGCTTCCAGCTTATGCAGGCGAAGGTAGCGGACATGTATGTCGCGCTGCAATCGGCCCGCGCTTACACCTATGCGGTGGCCAAGGCCTGCGATGCGGGCCAGACCACGCGCTTTGATGCAGCCGGCGCGATCCTGCTGTCCTCGGAGAACGCCTTCCGGGTTGCGGCGGAAAGCGTGCAGGCGCTGGGCGGGGCAGGCTACACGCTCGACTGGCCGGTGGAACGCTATATGCGCGATGCCAAGCTGCTCGACATTGGTGCGGGGACCAACGAAATCCGTCGGATGCTGATCGGTCGTGAACTGATCGTGGCGGCGGGATGAGTGACGATCGAAAACCTTACTTTCGGTTCAATCCATTCAAATGACCTGTGTCGGCAGGCGTCCCGCTGGCTTTCCTTCTTTACGGCGAAGAGGAATCGAGTCTCTGGAAGAATCCGAAAGTGCGCGCTGAAATCGACAGGGAATATGGAGATTGGCCCTGGGACGGTAAGAAGCCAGGTTCGTACGTATTGTTGTTTAGGCAACTCGACAGTGATGAATATCGCGTCGTGATTGACCCCGATTGAGGCTGTTTCGCAAATGACCGCACCAACGCTCACCTCGAAGCTCGACCGCGAAGCGCCTGATGCGAAGGCGCGGTTCGAGCATAACAAGGCGCTGGCCGGCGAGCTGCGCGAGAAGGTCGCCGAAGCGGCGCTTGGCGGGAGCGAGAAGCACCGTGAGCGGCATGTCTCGCGCGGGAAGCTGTTGCCGCGTGAGCGGGTCGAGCGGCTGCTCGATCCCGGCTCGCCGTTCCTTGAAGTCGGGCAGTTGGCGGCCCACGGCATGTACGAGGGCGACGTCAACGGCGCCTCGATGATCTGCGGCGTCGGACGCGTCAACGGGCGGCAGGTGATGATCGTGTGCAACGATCCGACCGTGAAGGGTGGCTCCTACTACCCGATGACGGTTAAGAAGCACCTGCGCGCGCAGGAAATCGCGCAGGAAAACCGCCTGCCATGCATCTATCTGGTCGATAGCGGCGGGGCGAACCTGCCGTATCAGGCCGAAGTCTTTCCGGACAAGGAGCATTTCGGGCGCATCTTCTTCAATCAGGCGCAGATGAGCAGCCTTGGCATTCCGCAGATCGCCTGCGTAATGGGCAGCTGCACCGCAGGCGGAGCCTATGTGCCCGCGATGAGCGACGAGAGCGTTATCGTACGTAATCAGGGTACGATTTTTCTCGCCGGTCCGCCGCTGGTAAAGGCCGCGACGGGTGAGGAGATCAGCGCCGAGGACTTGGGTGGCGGCGATCTCCACGCGAAGAAGTCCGGCGTGGTCGATCACTTGGCGGAGAACGACGAGCACGCGCTGACCATCGTGCGCGATATCGTCAGCCATCTCGGCGCAAACACCGACGCGGCCACCAACATAAAGCTGCAAGACCCGCGCCCGCCGAAATTCGACGCGGAAGACCTCTACGCGCTGATCCCCGAGGATGTCCGCGCGCCTTACGACGTGCACGAGGTGATCGCGCGGCTGGTCGACGGCAGCGAATTCCATGAGTTCAAGAAGGACTATGGCTCCACGCTGGTCTGTGGCTTCGCGCATATCTGGGGGATGCCGGTCGCGGTACTCGCGAACAACGGCGTTCTGTTCTCCGAAAGTGCAGTGAAAGGCGCGCACTTCATCGAGCTAGCCTGCCAGCGGCGCATCCCGCTGCTGTTCCTCCAGAACATCTCCGGCTTCATGGTCGGCGGGAAGTACGAGGCGGAAGGCATCGCCAAGCATGGCGCGAAGCTGGTGACGGCGGTCGCTACTGCAACGGTGCCCAAGGTCACGATCCTGATCGGCGGCAGCTTCGGCGCAGGCAATTACGGCATGGCCGGCCGCGCCTATTCGCCCCGCTTCCTGTTCAGCTGGCCCAATGCCCGCATCAGCGTGATGGGCGGCGAACAGGCGGCATCGGTTCTTGCCACCGTGCACCGCGATGCCGACAGCTGGACGGCGGAGCAGGCGGAAGAATTCAAGGCCCCGATCCGGCAAAAATATGAAGACGAAGGCAATCCCTATTACGCCACCGCACGCCTCTGGGATGACGGCGTCATCGACCCAGCGCAAACCCGCGACGTGCTGGGGTTGGCCTTCGCCGCAACGCTCGAAGCGCCGATAGAGGATCGCCCGAAATTCGGCGTGTTCAGGATGTAATGCCCATGATCCAGAAGCTCTTGATCGCCAATCGCGGCGAAATCGCCTGCCGCATCATCCGCACCGCGCGCGAGATGGGGATCGCCACCGTCGCGGTCTATTCCGATGCCGATGCTAAGGCGCTGCATGTGCGCCAGGCTGACGAGGCGGTTCACATCGGTCCTTCGTCTGCTGTCGAAAGCTATCTCGTGGGCGAAAAGATTATTGCCGCCGCGACGCAGACGGGCGCAGAGGCGATCCATCCGGGCTACGGCTTCCTTAGCGAAAATGCAGGCTTTGCACAGGCAGTCATCGATGCCGGCCTGGTCTGGGTCGGCCCGAAGCCTTCTTCCATCGAAGCGATGGGGCTGAAGGATGCCGCAAAGAAGCTGATGCGTGCAGCAGGCGTGCCGGTTACGCCGGGCTACGAGGGTGAGGATCAGTCGGTGGAACGCCTCAGGCAGGAAGCCGATGCCATCGGCTACCCCGTACTGATCAAGGCCGTTGCCGGCGGTGGCGGGAAGGGGATGCGTAAGGTCGATGCCGCAGCGGATTTCGAAGCCGCGCTGGAAAGCTGCCGCCGCGAAGCCAAGGCCAGCTTCTCCAATGACGAAGTGTTGTTGGAAAAATGGATCACCTCGCCTCGCCATATCGAGGTGCAGGTGTTCGGTGACAGCCACGGCAATGTCGTCCACCTGTTCGAACGCGACTGTTCCTTGCAGCGCCGCCACCAGAAGGTGATCGAGGAAGCGCCCGCGCCGGGCATGGATGAGGCGACGCGCGAAGAAATCTGCGCCGCCGCCGTGCGCGCCGCCAAGGCGGTGAATTACGAGGGCGCGGGCACGATCGAGTTCATCGCTGACGCCAGCGAAGGCCTGCGCGCCGACCGCATTTTCTTTATGGAAATGAACACCCGCCTGCAGGTCGAACATCCGGTGACCGAGGAGATAACCGGGGTCGATCTGGTCGAATGGCAGCTGCGCGTTGCGAGCGGCGAAGAACTGCCGATGCGGCAGGACGAGCTCGCGATCCAGGGCTGGGCGATCGAAGCACGGCTCTATGCGGAGGATCCGGCGACGGGATTCCTGCCCTCGACCGGCAGGATCGGGTCGATGGCTTTTCCCGGCGAGATCGGCGGGCGGAGGATCGAAACCGGGGTCGAGGAGGGCGACACCATCTCGCCCTTCTATGACCCGATGATCGCCAAGCTGATCAACCATGGCGACGACCGCGCCGCGGCAATCGAAGGACTGATGGAACTGATCGAGAAGACGTATGTCTGGCCGGTCAAGACCAATGGCGGCTTCCTGTTCAAGTGCCTCGAGAGTGCGCGCTTCCAGTTGGGCGACGTTGCGACCGGCTTCATCGCCGAGGCGGGCGATGAACTGATTCCTCCCGCGATGCCGTCCGATGCGCTGTGGCAGGAAGCGGCGCCGAAGGTGTTCGCCGAAGCGCGCTGGCGCCTGGAGATGGGCGGGGAAGCCCCGGCCGCATGGCGCGAGCTGGGCGGCTTCCGCCTCAACTCGTCGCCCCGCCGCCGCGAGATCGAGCTGCGCTCGGGGGGCGAGACGCGGCGCGTTCCGATCGAAAAAGAACGCTATCCGCTGCTGGCGCAGGAGCGGCTCGAGGACGGCACGGTGCTCATCATGTTCGGCGGCCGGGTCTACGGATTCAGTCTCGCGCGGCATGATGCCGCCGCGGGCGGCGCCGCGGGCGACGGCGCGATCCTTGCGCCGATGCCGGGCAAGGTCATCGCGGTCGATGTGGCCGAGGGTGACAGCGTCACCGCAGGGCAGCGGCTGATGGTGCTCGAAGCGATGAAGATGGAGCACGCGCTCACCGCTCCGTTCGACGGGACCGTGACCGACCTGGCCGCCAGCGAAGGAGGGCAGGTGCAGGTCGATGCGGTGCTGTGCGTGGTGGAGCCTGTCGCGGAATAACGCTCGTGCGCTAGCCGGTAATCTCTCGCTGGCCGACGATCGACAGATCGTAGCCATCGAGCCCGACGAGCGAGTGCTGGCTGTTGGTCAGCAGGATCATGTCATGCACCCCGAGTTCGGCCAGGATTTGCGCGCCGACGCCGTAGTCGCGTTGTTCGGGCGGAATTTTCGGGTCGCTCTGGTCCTCCGGTTTCCGCATGGCGAAGCCGAGGCTGACATAGTCCTGCGTCGGGCGGCTGATCAGCACCACCACACCGGCACCTTCCTCGCCAATCAGGCGCATTGACTGTTCAAGCAGGCAGCCGCGCTCGCCTTCTTCGGCGAAGATGTCCGAGAACAGCGACAGGGAATGCATGCGCACCAGTGTCGGCTTGGCCGGATCGATGCGGCCTTTTACCAGCGCCGCGCTCTCTGCCTTGGTAGCGCGGTTGTAGAAGCTGTAGGCCGTCCAGTCGCCGCCCCAGCGGCTTTTGAAGCTGGTTTCGCTGCGCTTCTCGACCAGATGATCGTGCTTGCGGCGATAGGCGATCAAGTCGCGGATGGTGCCAATCTTCAGATTGTGAACGCGGGCAAAGTCGATCAAATCTCCGAGCCGGGCCATCGATCCATCATCTTTCATTATCTCGCAGATAACGCCGGAGGGATTGAGGCCCGCCAGGCGGGAAATATCGACCGAAGCCTCGGTGTGACCCGCACGGACTAAAACGCCGCCGTCGCGCGCGATCAGTGGAAAGACGTGTCCCGGCGTGGCGATATCTTGGCTGTCACATGAATTGTCGATGGCGACAGAGATCGTCCGGGCGCGATCCGCGGCGCTGATTCCGGTGGTTACACCCTCGCGAGCCTCGATAGAGGTGGTGAAGGCAGTCTCGTGACGAGTGCGGTTGTCGCGGCTCATCATATCGAGGCCCAGCGTCGCCACGCGATCCGCCGTAAGCGACAAACAGATGAGGCCGCGACCGTGGGTCGCCATGAAATTGATCGCGTCTGGAGTGGCCATCTGTGCCGGGATAATGAGATCGCCTTCATTTTCGCGGTCCTCGTCGTCGACCAGGATGTACATTCGCCCATTACGCGCTTCGTCGATGATCTCCTCAATCGAGACAAGCACGGGCTTTTCATCGTTCGCCGCAAGAAAGCGTTCGAGCTTAGCCAAGGTATCCGGACACGGGTTCCATTGAGGCTCAGCACAGTCGCGCAGTGTGCTGGAATCCAGCCCGGCAGCGCGGGCTAACCCTGACAGGGAGAATTTGCCTTCGACGATAGTCGAGCGAACCTTGTTGATTATATTGGATTTCATCTGCCATCTCTCCCCAAAAATTGATTGGTATGTTAATTATATAATGGCATTTACAGATACGTCCTAGCTGAGTCCACTCATGCAGCGGTTCAGACCGGAAGCACCGTCGTCATCTTGATCGTTTTCAGCGCAAAGCTTGAGTTAATCGAGCTAACACCCGGGAGGTGAAGCAGTACTTTCTTGAGGAAGCGCTCATAATCCTCGACGCTCTTGGCGACGACGCGGAGAACATAGTCGCTCGACCCGCTCATCGAAAAGCCTTCGATGATCTCCGGATGGATGTGGATTGCCTGTTCCAATGCATCGAGAGTTTCCTCATCGTGCTGCTTTAACTGCAAATTTGCGAACACGTTGATAACGAGGCCAAGCCTCTTGGGATCTAACAGAACAGCACGGCCTGAGATGATCCCCGTCTCCTCAAGCTTCTTAAGGCGGCGCCAGCAGGGCGTGTGCGAGAGGCCCGCCTTTTCAGCGAGCTCTGCAATCGCGAGATCGGGATGAGCCTGCGCTGCACGCAGAATTCGTCGGTCCGTCTCGTCCATCTGTGAATTCATCCTCAAAAATCGCATTTATCGAAATTATCATCCTAGTGAATTCATGACTTCAAGGAAATAGGAAAATTCTCTCCTCCAGCTCATCGGGTAGTCACGGTTTGGAGGAGAGACGATGTCAAACCGTGCTAAGCTGAGTCTGTATGTGCCGGAACCCAACGCGCGGCCGGGCGAGCAACCCAGTTTCGATCATCTCGAGATACCGGCTGCTGGCGCGGTGCGGTGCCCCGATATTGGAGCGCCGGAGCACGAATTGCGCGATCTGCCCTACACGTTGATCCGGGTGCTCGACGAACAGGATGCCGCCGTCGGGCCGTGGAATCCGAAGCTATCGACGGACAGAATGATCAAGGGGCTGCGCGCGATGATGCTGACGCGGGCATTCGACGACCGTCTGTTTCGCGCGCACCGTCAGGGTAAGACCAGCTTTTACATGAAGTCCACCGGCGAAGAGGCGATCGGGGCCGCGCAGTCGCTGGCGCTCGACCAGGGCGACATGAGCTTTCCCACCTATCGCGTTCTAAGCTGGCTGATGGCGCGAGACTATCCGCTGACCGATCTGGTGAACCAGATTTTCAACAATGCCAAAGACCCGTTGCAGGGCAGGCAACTGCCGATCCTCTATTCGGCGCGTGACTACGGTTTTTATTCGCTGTCGGGCAATGTTGGCAGCCGGTTCGGCCATGCAGTGGGTTGGGCGATGGCGTCCGCCTATTCGGAAGACGATAAGATCGCGCTGGCTTATATCGGCGAGGGGACCACGGCCGAAGGCGACTTCCATGAGGCGCTGACCTTTGCCTCTGTCTATCACGCGCCTGTCGTGCTTTGCGTGACCAACAATCAATGGGCGATCTCCTCCTTCGCCGGCATTGCCGGTGCCGAAGAGACGACCTTCGCGGCGAAGGCGATCGGCTACGGAATTCCGGGGCTGCGGGTGGATGGCAACGATTTCCTCGCCGTCTGGGCCGCAACGCAATGGGCGGCGGAACGCGCGCGCAGCAACCGTGGTGCGACGTTGATCGAGTTGTTCACCTATCGCGCTGAGGGGCACTCTACTTCCGACGATCCGACCAAGTACCGCCCAGCTGACGAAGCCTCCACATGGCCGCTGGGCGATCCGGTCGAGCGGCTGAAGCGCCACCTGATTGCGACTGGCGTGTGGGATGAGGAGAAGCACGCTTCGCTGGCGTCCGAACTCGACATCGCCGTGCGGGCTGCTGTGAAGGAGGCTGAGAAGATCGGTACTCTGGGTAAATCCAAACCGCCAATCGAACAGATGTTCGAGGACGTTTTCGAGGAACATGACTGGCGGCTGGTCGAACAATTACGCGAAGTGAGGGACTGATCATGGCGGCGATGAACATGATCCAGTCGATCAATTCGGCGCTCGACGTGATGCTTGCGCGCGACCCCAAGGTGCTGATCTTCGGTGAAGATGTCGGCTATTTCGGCGGCGTGTTCCGGGCAACCGACAAGCTGCAGGAGAAACACGGCCTCAAGCGCTGTTTCGACGCGCCGATATCGGAAGGCGGCATCATCGCGACTGCTATTGGCATGGGGGCTTATGGCTTGCGCCCGGTGCCCGAAATCCAGTTCGCCGATTATATCCTGCCCGCGTTCGATCAGCTTGTCTCAGAAGCTGCGCGATTGCGCTATCGGTCCGGGGGCGAGTTCTGGGCGCCGATCACGGTGCGATCGCCTTATGGCGGCGGTATTTTCGGCGGGCAGACCCACAGCCAGAGCCCCGAGGCGATATTTGCACATATCACGGGGCTAAAGACGGTCATTCCGTCCAATCCCTATGATGCCAAGGGATTGTTGATCGCATCGATCGAATGCAACGATCCAGTGATCTTTCTCGAACCCAAGCGACTCTACAACGGGCCGTTCGATGGCCGCCACGACCAGGAGGTAAAATCCTGGGCCGGGCATGAGCACGCCGAGGTGCCTGAGGGACACTACACGGTGCCTTTGGGCAAGGCCGCAGTGGTTCGCGAAGGTGAGGCGGCCACGGTGCTCGCATACGGCACCATGGTCCATGTCGCGCTAGCGGGGATCGAGGACAGTGGCATCGACGCCGAACTGATCGATCTGCGCTCCATCGTGCCGCTCGACATCGATACGATCATCGAGTCCGTGAAGAAAACCGGACGCTGCGTAATTCTCCACGAGGCGTCTCGCTATGGCGGCTTTGGCGGTGAGCTATCCGCTCTTGTGCAGGAGCGCTGCTTCTACTGGCTTGAAGCGCCTGTGGAGCGGGTGGCGGGTTGGGACACGCCTTATCCCCATGCTTTCGAATGGGACTATTTTCCGGGACCAAAGCGCCTCGTCAATGCGCTCAACAAAGTAATGCAGGATTGATCCCATGGCGAATTTCACCTTCAACCTGCCCGACATCGGCGAAGGCATTGCCGAGGCGGAAATCGTCGCTTGGCACGTAGCGGTCGGCGACACTGTTGAGGAAGATCAGCAGATCGCCGACATGATGACCGACAAGGCGACGGTCGAAATGGAAAGTCCGGTTGCGGGAAAGATCATCGAGATCGCTGGCAACGTCGGAGACACGATTGCAATCGGTTCGATGCTCGTGACGATCGAGCTCGAAGGCGAAATCCCTGATGAAATGGGCGAACAGAGCGCCAAAGCCGTTGAAGCGGAAACAGTTGCTGGGTTGCAGGACGACAAGGTCGGGAAGCCAATCGAGCTCGAAAACCCGGACGCAGGCAAATTGCTCAGTACCGATTCCGAGCCGACGCCCGAGCCAGAACCAGTGGTGGAAGCCGTGCGAGGCGATGTCCTCGCTTCCCCCGCAGTGCGCCAGCGCGCGAAGAACCTCGGCATCGACCTTGCCGATGTGAAGGGCCGCGATGGCCGCGTCCGCCATGCCGACCTCGACGCTTTCCTCAGCTACAATGCCAGCGGCGGCTATCTCCCTGCCGGTGGCAAGCGCCAGGACGAACAGGTGAAGGTGGTGGGCATGCGCCGCCGCATCGCCGAGAGCATGGCGGCGTCGAAGCGCGCCATCCCGCATTTCACTTATGTCGACGAGATCGACGTCACCAGGCTGGAGGAACTGCGCGCCGATCTTAACGCGACGCGCGGGGCCAAGCCCAAGCTCACTATGCTGCCGCTGCTGATCGCCGCGATCTGCAAGACGCTGCCTGACTTCCCGATGATCAACGCCCGCTATGATGACGAGGCGGGGATCGTCACCCGTTCTGGCGCGGTCCATCTTGGCATGGCGACCCAGACCGATGCCGGGCTGATGGTGCCGGTGATCCGCAACGCTGAGGGCCGCAATATATGGCAGTTGGCGAGCGAGATCGTGCGCCTTGCTGAAGCGGCGCGCAGCGGCAAGGCGTCCTCGCAGGAACTGTCAGGCTCGACGCTGACGCTCACTTCACTCGGCCCGATGGGCGGCATTGCCTCTACCCCGGTTATCAACCGCCCTGAGGTGGCGATCATTGCTCCAAACAAGGTGGTTGAACGTCCAGTGTTCCGCGACGGGAAAGTCGCCGCCGCCAAGCTGATGAACCTGTCGATCAGCTGTGACCATCGCGTCGTCGATGGTTGGGATGCCGCGAGTTATGTGCAGGCTCTCAGGCGTCTGCTTGAAACGCCTGCGTTGCTGTTCGCAGAATGATTGGATTACAGCCTATGACCAGCAAGCCCCGCACCCTGTACGAGAAGATCTGGGACGCGCATGTCGTCGATCGGCGCGACGATGGCACCTGCCTGATCTATATCGACCGGCATCTCATCCATGAGGTTACCAGCGCGCAGGCCTTTGAGGCGTTGCGCCTCGCCGGTCGCAAGCTGCGCCGGCCTGACCTGATGCTGGCGGTGCCCGATCACAACTTGCCGACCACGGCGCGAGTGGATGCGGACGGCAAGCGCATCCCGATCGCGGATGCCGCATCGGCCACCCAACTGGCCACGCTGGAAAAGAACGCGCCCGAGTTCGGCGTGCGTTACATCGATGCAGTCGCGGCGGAGCAGGGAATCGTTCATGTCGTCGGGCCGGAGCAGGGCTTTTCGTTGCCCGGCACCACGATTGTCTGCGGCGACAGCCACACCTCCTGCCATGGCGGACTGGGCGCGCTGGCCTTCGGTATCGGCACATCCGAAATCGAGCATGTCATGGCCACTCAGACGCTGTTGCTGACGCCGTCGAAGACGATGGAAGTGCGCGTCGAGGGGCAGCTGGGGCCGGGCGTCACGCCCAAGGACGTGATCATGCACGTCATCGGCGTGATCGGAACGGCAGGCGGCACCGGCCATGTGATCGAATATACCGGCAATGTCTTCCGCGAGATGTCGATCGAGGGGCGACTGACCGTTTCCAATATGTCGATCGAGGCCGGTGCGCGCGCCGGTCTGGTGGCACCCGACGAGAAAACCTACGCCTATATCAAGGGCCGCCCGATGGCCCCGACGGGCGAGGACTGGAACAAGGCGCTGGCATGGTGGAAAACGCTGCCGACCGACGCGGGCGCGAGCTACGACAAGGTCGTCGTGATCGATGCCGCCGACATCGCGCCGTCGCTGACCTGGGGCACCAGCCCCGAGGACGTGCTGCCGATCACCGGCGTGGTGCCCGATCCGGCAAACTTTGCCGATCCGTCCAAGCGGGCCGCTGCGCAGAAGTCGCTCGAATACATGGGTCTGACCCCCGGCACACGGATGGAGGACATACCGGTCGAGAATATCTTCATCGGAAGCTGCACCAACAGCCGGATCGAGGATCTGCGCGCCGCTGCGGAGGTGGTGAAGGGCCGCAAGATCGCCGGCAATGTGCGTCAGGCGCTGATCGTACCGGGCTCCGGCCTCGTGAAGCGTCAGGCTGAGGAAGAGGGGCTCGACCGTATCTTTATCGACGCAGGCTTCGAATGGCGCGAGCCGGGCTGTTCGATGTGCCTCGCGATGAACCCAGACAAGGTGCCGCCGGGCGAACGCTGCGCCTCCACTTCCAACCGCAACTTCGTCGGAAGGCAGGGGCCGGGCTCGCGCACCCATCTGGTCAGCCCGGCGATGGCTGCCGCTGCGGCGGTGACCGGCCATCTGGCGGACGTCCGCAAACTCGAACCGCTGGGAGCAGACGCATGAACCCGATCCACGTTGTAGAAGGCAGGGCGATCCCGCTGGGCATGAAGAATGTCGACACCGATGTGATCATTCCGGCGCAATATCTGAAGACGATCACCCGCAAGGGACTGGGCGAGGGCGCATTCGAAACGATCCGCGCGCAACCCGGCAACATCTTCGACGATCCCGAATATGCCGGCGCCAATATCCTGATCGCAGGCGATAACTTTGGGTGCGGATCGAGCCGCGAGCATGCTGCCTGGGCGTTGCTCGATATGGGGATCAAAGCGATCATCGCGCCGAGTTTTTCCGACATCTTTTCGGGCAATGCCTTCAAGAACGGCATTTTGACGGTGGTCCTGCCACAGGAGGTGGTAGACCGTCTGCTGGAGGTCGCGCAGACCGATCCGATCATCATCGACCTTGAGAGTCAGGCGGTGACGACGCCATTCCAGGACCGCTTCACCTTCGAAATCGACCCCTTCCGCAAGCACTGCTTGCTCAATGGGCTCGACGAGGTCGGCATGACTTTGGAGCAGGATGCGGAGATTGCCGCTTTCGAAACGAAAATGGCCATGGATCGCCCCTGGCTTTGAACAATCCGACACAGAAGAGGAAAACGAGATGTTGATTGCCTTGCTGCCCGGAGACGGCATCGGCCCCGAAGTCATTGCCGAGGCGGTTCGCGTGCTCGACAAGGTCGTCGGCGACACGCTGAGCTATGAGACTGCTGATGTCGGTGGCGCGGCCTACAAGAGTGCCGGGCACCCGCTGCCGCCCGCAACGCTCGACATTGCGAAGCGCGCCGACGCGATTCTGTTCGGCGCGGTCGGTGATCCTGAGTGCGATGGGCTGGAGCGGCATCTGCGTCCGGAACAGGCGATCCTGGGTCTTCGCAAGGAACTGACCCTGTTCGCCAATCTGCGCCCGGCCACGCTGTTCAAGGAACTGGCCGACGCTTCGGCGCTGCGGCCAGAAGTGGCGCAGGCGATCGACATGGTGATCGTCCGCGAACTCAATGGCGATGTTTATTTCGGCGAAAAGGCCATGCGTAAGACCGCCTCGGGCCGCCGCGAAGGCTATGACATCATGTCCTATGACGAGGACGAGGTGTCCCGCATTGCGCGCGTCGGTTTCGAGACGGCGCGTGCGCGAAAGGGCAAGCTGTGTTCGGTCGACAAGGCCAATGTGCTCGAAACCTCGCAGCTTTGGCGCGATGTCGTGATCGAGGTTTCGGCAGAGTTCCCCGATGTCGAGCTTAGCCACATGTATGTTGACAATGCCGCGATGCAGCTGGTGCGCAATCCCGGCCAGTTCGACGTAATCGTTACTGGCAACCTGTTCGGCGATATCCTGTCCGATTTGGCGTCGATGTGTGCCGGTTCGATCGGCATGCTACCCTCCGCTTCACTCGATGCAAATCAGAAGGGTCTTTACGAGCCGATCCACGGCTCCGCGCCCGATATCGCAGGTCAGGGCAAGGCAAACCCGCTTGCCACGATCCTGTCTGCCGCGATGATGCTGCGCTATTCGCTCGGCATGGGTGCGGAGGCCGACCGGATCGATGCGGCAGTGGCGAAGGCGCTGGAGAGTGGTGCCCGCACGCCGGACCTCGGCGGCACGCTGACGACGGCGCAGATGGGTGACGCGGTGCTGGCCGCCATCTGACGGGCAAGCACGAAAGGATACCTCACGGTTGCCCTTCGAAGGCTGAAACTGTCCTCCGGCCAGACTCCGGGAATTGACCGAGCGCAACTAACTTGATATTTATCACCCGTATAAAATATGATTCCGGTGAGAGATGCTCTGCGTTGGGGACTGCGGCGAAGCCATGTCCCGACTGCAGATTAGGCGGAGAAGGTAATGTCGAACAAGCTGGCAGCAGTACGATCCTCGGATACGCCGGAGGGCGACGAGGAGTGTCAGGATACCGCTCACTCCGATCACGCCCTGGCCATGATCGACCCTCGCAAGTTTCGCGACGTCCTTTCGGCCTATCCGACCGGGGTCTGCGTGATAGCGGCGCAAGGCACGGACGGGCGCAAGCATGCCATGGTCGTGGGTACGTTTTCCTCGATTTCCCTCGATCCGCCGCTGGTTGGCTTCTGCGCGGCGAAAAAGTCGTCGAGCTGGCAGGGAATCGCCAAAGTGGGGCGCTTCTGCGTCAGCGTGCTGGGTCACGAACAGCTGGAATACTGCAAGCGCTTCGCGGCGAGTTCTCCCGACAAGTTTGCCGGGCTGAGCCACCGTTCGAGCCCCGGCGGGCAGCCCATCCTCGATGATGTTCTGGCCTGGATCGATTGCGAGACGGAAGTGGTCCATGAAGTCGGCGATCACGTGCTCGTGGTGGGGAAGGTTGAACAGCTCGAGAAAGAGCATGACACTTTGCCGTTGCTGTTCTTCGGCGGGAAATATCACAAGATCGAGGGTATAAACAAATAAGTAGATCGGGGCGCAGAACCCGCGCTCTGAATGGCGGATAAAATAGGACCGCTATTAAATACGGCGCCGCCGAAAAAACAAGTTCTATAGAATTCCAGGAGTAGAGGATGAACCGAATGCCCAAGATCGGGAATGGTATCAAACGTGCGCCATTGCATGCTGGAGGCACTCTTCTTGCCGCTATGGCTATTGCATGCCTTCCAGCCCCGGCTGCGTTTGCTTCCAGTGGAGACACAACCGCAGAAGAAAGCGCCGTTTCAACCACCGAGGCGACGCGCATCATTACCTTGGGGACTGTGGCGGGGCCCATCGCTCTCGTGAAGCGATCGGGGTCTGCCAATGTCTTGCAGGTGGGCTCGCGTATCTATCTGATCGACGCCGGGCCGGGTGTGTCGCACCAGTTGGCGATGGCCGGTGTTCAGCCCGCGCAGATCGATCGCATCTTTTTGACCCACCTGCATTTCGACCATGTCGCCGGACTTGCTCCGCTTCTGGGCTATGCCTGGATCGCGCGCACCGGGAAGCCGATTGAGATCTACGGTCCTCCCGCGACCAGCACTTTCGTGAGCGATGCGGAGAAATATCTGTCGATCCCCGAGGGAATATACACGGCCCAGATTCCCCCGTCTCCGACGATTGCCGATCTGGTGAAGCCGCATGACGTTGATGTCACCGGACCGAGCGTGATCTACGAAGACGACAAGGTGCGCGTGACCGCAGTCGAGAATACGCATTACAGCGCTATGCCCGATGGTCGTCGGCCGCTGGGCGCGGCTCGGTCCTACTCCTATCGTTTCGATACCCCTGATCGTTCGGTCGTCTTTACCGGCGACACGGGCCCGTCGGATGCCGTCGTGGAACTCGCAAAGGGCGCGGATGTGCTGGTGAGTGAGGTGCTCGACCTAGAGGGCGTGATCGCGCTAATGAAAAAGACAGCATTTGCAGGGGCCACGGACGCTGAACTTAAGCCTACGATCGACCACCAACGTGAAGAACATCTGACCCCCACCGAAGTGGGGCGCCTTGCTGCACGAGCCGGGGTGAAGATGGTCGTCCTCACCCATGTCGGGCCGGGTTCCGACAATGAAACCGACATGCGCCAGTATACGCAGGGTGTACGCGACGTGTTCGACGGTGTCGTGGTGATCGCGCGGGATGGCAGCGAATTCTGAGATGCTGCTTGGGGGATGGCCTTTCGCCTACTGGTGGATGCAGTCTCGAATGAGTTGACAAATTAACCCCCCTATCATAAAACTTTTAGTGAAAATTCTGGTGTGCAGACTGACCTTTAAGTCGCCTGATGGCGACTAATTTTTGGCAGTTATTTTTTGCATTATAATAATAAATTGAAGTGGATGAGGGTATAAAGATGAAGGCAAAACTGGTATTGTTGTGCGGGGCTTCGGCCTTAACTTTCCTGAGTCAGCCGGTGCTTGCACAGGCGAGCAGTGATTCACAGTCTTCGGAAGCGGTGGCCGAGGAATCTGGCGAAGCTGTCGGTGGTGACATCATTGTCACAGCTCAACGGCGTGAGCAGCGCCTTCAGGATGTGCCGATCTCCATCAGCGCGGTGAATTCATCCACATTGGAAAATACCGGGGTAACCGGTACGTCACAGCTTCAGTCGGTCGTTCCCAACCTGGTTGTGGTCAAGTCGGTCGGTGCTGCCGCTCCGTTCCTGCGTGGGATCGGTTCTTCTTCGGCTGACATTGCCGCAGAGAGTTCTGTGGCGATCTATGTCGATGGCGTCTATCAGCCGTCCGTTTACGCCAACGTGTTTGAGTTCAACGGTCTCGAACGAATCGAGGTGCTCAAAGGTCCGCAGGGCACCCTTTTCGGTCGCAATGCCACAGGCGGTGTTGTGCAGGTCGTTACCAAGGCGCCAAGTTTCAGTCCCGAAATGAACTTTGCGGTCAGCTATGGTAACTACGAGACTGTAAGTGCGGCGGGCTATGTTTCGGCCGGCCTGTCGGACAATGTGGCTGCAAATCTGGCGGTTCAGTATCAAAATCAGAATGAGGGCTGGGGCAGGAACGTAACACTCGGTACAGACGATTATTATGCCCGCGATTTCAATGCGCGTGCAAAGCTCTTGTTTACGCCGGGGGATGCAACCGAAATTACGCTGGCGGGTAACTATGGAAAGTTCACCCACCACAATATTGGACTCCAGAACCCACCCGGCGCGGGGCAGGGATTTCTCGGGCGATACCAGACTGCCGGGAATGACGATGCGTTCGTTGACGGCGAGGGCTACGGCGGATCGCTCACCGCTACGCATGATTTTGGCAGTTTCCAGATAAGGAGCATTACAGCCTATTCGAAATTTGATGCGACCCAGACGATCGATCAGGACGCCTCGCCGCTGCATGTCGTGAGGGGTGATTTCGTCATCGATACGCGTATGGTTTCCGAAGAGTTCCATATTATGGCCCCTTCGGATGCGAAGTTTCAATGGCTCGCTGGTGTCTTCTATTATAACTATGACGCCGCTATTAATCCCACGAAAATTACGGGGCTTGCTTTCTCCCCTCTTCCCGGCGTGTCGTTATTCGGGGTGGATGAGACCCGGTCGATCTCGGGCTTCGCTCAAGGTACATATCCTCTGACGGATAAGCTCAGTGTGACTGCGGGGATTCGGTACACCCGTGACGAGGTGACATATACCGGGTCGCAAAACATCTCGGATTCGCCAGTCGCTCTCGACCCCGAGCAGACTAAGAAACTGGTAACTGAGAAGCCGACGTGGCGGGTTTCCTTGGACTACAAATTCAGTCCCGAAGTGCTGGGTTATATTTCGTATAACCGTGGCACGAAATCAGGCGGCTTCTCTCTTGGAACTGCGCCGTCGTTCAATACGGGGTTCCTGCCCGAGCAGCTCGACGCCTATGAAGCCGGTCTGAAAACGGAACTGTTTGACCGAAAGCTGATATTCAACACGTCGGCCTTCTACTATGATTTCGAGAACATCCAGTTCCAGCGTGTGGTCGCGGGCGTGGTTCAGACTGTGAACGGGCCGTCCGCGAAACTTTACGGGGCAGAGGTAGAGTTGACGGGCAGGGTCACACCGGAACTCACCCTGCGTGCCAACGGGGGTTACCTGCACACGGAGATTGGCGATTTCCCTGGCGCTCCCAATACGAACCGTTTGCCCAATGGCCTTAACGACAATGGCGATCCAACGTACAATGCAAAGGGCAACCGTTTGCCCAATGCTCCAGAGTTCTCGGGGAATGTCGGTTTCGAATATCGCTATCCGATTAATAACGGTGCGATCAGGCTTAGCAGCAATCTGCTGTATGCCGGTAAAGCCTTCAACGAACTGGATAACCGTCTTTTCGTAGATGAGCATGTGGTGCTTTCGGCGTCGCTTGGCTGGGAAGGCGATGATGGGCTTCGCCTATCGGTCTGGGCCAATAACCTGACCGATTCCTACTACTACTCATTCCAGGCCGGAGTGGCGGGGGGATCTGACATCGCGCAGCCTGCTCCGCCGCGTACCTATGGTGTGACTTTGGGGTACAGCTTCTAAGTGCCGATGAATGCTGGCCGTCGGGTTCGCAGATTGCCGGTCTGACATCAGTGAAGTGACGAAGTGTGCAGGGCGCCGACGGGAGGGCAACTTTCCGTCGGCGCATCCTGTCTGTCTCCCGCTCCGGCGGCGCCAGCACATAGCGATTGTCTCAATTTTATTTTCATGTACCTTAATTATTAGTCGCGGCTTCTGGCAGGCGGATTGGCGATCTGGCGCCGTCGGCCTGATTTGGAAGCTGCCGAATATCGGGCGAGGGAGGCAAGGCCACCGAGCGGAGCCACTTCGCGCCTGAATGAGCTATTGGGAAGGATATTGAAATGGTAACCAGGTTCCTGCCGGACGAAGAGTTTGAGAGCTACTCCGAGCGCCTCTCCCCCTTTTTCAAGATGAAGCGCGAAGATGGCATCATCGAGGTGCGGGTGCATACGAACGGCGAGGAGGCTCTGTTCGGTCTCGAACTGCACCGCGCCTTCACACAGATGTTCCGCGCGGTCGGTGCCGACCGCAAGAACGAGGTGATGATCCTCACCGGAACGGGCGATTACTGGGTCAAGTCGGTGGATCACAACACCAGTGTCGGCAAGGAAATCGACGGCGAAGCGCCGCCGCCATTTACCGACCTGATCTACGATTTGTTTCACACCGACGGGACCAAGATCGTCGAAGAGCTGATCTGGAACGTGAACATCCCTGTCATCGGCGCGATCAACGGGCCGGGCTTCCACGCTGAAACACCCTTGCTGGCGGATCTTACGCTGTGCACCCCCGATACGACCTTCGTCGAACCGCATTTCACGCTTGGCCTCGTACCGGGCGACGGGAATTACCTGATCCTGCAGGAGTTGATGGGCCTGAAGCGCGCGAACAAGGCGATGTTCCTCGGCCAGCCCGTCACCGCGCAACAGGCGCTGGACTGGGGTCTGGTGAGCGACATCGTGCCGCGGGATGAGCTTCTCAAGCAATCTTGGGCAATGGCCCGGCATCTGATGGCCCGCCCCCGTGAGGTTAGAGCGCTGACGACCAACGTCGCGCGGCAGCGCTGGAAGAACCTCTTCACCCGCGAATTTGCGCTGCATCTTTCGCACGAGGTCACCGCGGCCATTCTTCGCCCTGCTTCGATCGACGGCCAGCCGGACGTGGTGACCGGCAAGTCGGGCTATTTCGAAATGAAATGATCCCAGCGGGTCCGGGCCTGCCGCGTCATGCGATGCGGCAGGCCCGGACCCGCTCGGCGCGCACCACCGGCTGGGCAGTTTTGCGGGTTCCGGTTGGCTAAAGGCCGCCTTAAATTGACAAATGTAATAATTATTTTGGCTAGCAGGAGCGCTTTCAAAAAAAGCGCATGGCCGATCTAGGGAGAGTTGAGATGAAGGTTCTGGTTACGGCCGCCTATGGCCATCAAGGCAAGCTTCTGATCCCAAAGCTGGCTGCTGCCGGATTCGATGTCCGGGGTGCGCGCGGAACGCCGGGGCGGGACGAAGAAGTGTTGCGCCTAGGGGCCAAGGAAGTCTTCGTCGGCGACCTTAGCGATCCCGAAGTCTATACCGAAGCGCTCGATGGCTGCGAGGCCGTCTACCATATCGGCCCTGGGGCCCATCCGCGCGAGCTGGCGATGGGATATGCTATGGTCGAGGCCGCGAAGAAGGTGGGCGTGCGGCACGTGGTCCTTCTCTCGTTGTTGCAGCCGTTCATCGACATCATCCAGCACCGCTACAAGCTCGATCATGAGCTGGCGCTGGTCAAATCGGGCCTTAATTTCACCGCGCTGCGACCATGCGATTTCATGACGCCGGAAGTCTATGTCGCTCCGGCCATGCACACAGGCACGCTGCCGTTCTTCCATGAAGATGACAGCCGGGTGCATAGCTATCTCTCGCTCGAGGATCTGACCGATGTGGCGGCCAAGGTGCTGATCGAAGGATCGGCCCACTATTTCGCGACCTATGAACTCGCCGGGCCGGACAAGCTCACCCATGCAGGCATGGCGCAGATCCTGACGCGCGTGATGGGCCGCGAGATCACGCCTGCCCCCGGGACCGCAGACGACCTGATCAACGCGCTATGGGCGGATCGCGAACCCGGCAGCGATTTCAGCCATCAGGAGGACATTATCCGGTCGATCATGGCCTGGTATAAGCAATACGACTTCGTCGGCAATCCGCGCACGCTCGAATGGCTGCTCGGACGCCCGGCCACAACTTTCGAGCAATTCGCGACCAAGGCCTATGCCGATCTCTCCGGTGGCAAGGGGGTGTGAAGGCCATGAAAGCCATCTGCTATACCGACGACCGTTCTCTCGAAGTCCGTGAGGTGCCGACGCTGACGGAGCCCGCCGCAGGCCATGTCCTTGTGAACATGGACTCGGCCAGCATCATGCATGGGGACAAGTTCTTCCTCGGCCACCCGCTTCCCAACGGCACCTGGGCAACCGCGCTGCACGACATTTATGGCTCGAACGGAGGCGGCACCATCGCTGCGATCGGGGCCGGTGTCCCGGAGCGATATCTGGAGCGCAAGGTGGCCATCTACAAAGCGCTGAAGCCGAGCGCCGAGGCGACGGGCTTGTGGTGCGAGACGGCTCAGGTTCCTTATGAGACCTGCCTCATCCTGCCCGATAACGTGCGGGTGCGAGACTATAATGGTTCGCTCGCCAACATCCTGACCATCTATGCCTTTCTGGCGCAGGCACAGAGTGAGGGGCATCGCGGCATCATCGCCACGGCGGGCTCTTCGGCAACCGGATTGATCGCCGCGGCTTTGACCCGCCGGATGGGCATTCCGGCCATCTTCCTTGTCAGGTCGGAAGCCTCGCGTGACACACTTGTCGGCAAGGGCATCGAGAACGTCTTGCTGACAAGCGATGGAGATTTCGAGGAGCAACTGCGGGATCTGGCCACTCGCCTCGATACGACCGCCGTGTTCGACGGCGTCGGGGGCGAACTGCTTGGCCGCATCGTGCCGGCATTGCCCGAAGGCGCGACAATCTATGTCGCCGGCATCATGGGCGCGGCAAAGCCTGCGGTGTTTTCCACCATGCACATCGTGGAGAAAAACCTCACCATCAAGCGCTACTCGGTGCTCGAAACGGTGACCTTGTCGGACCCTGTAAAGCTTGCTGCGGCGACCCGGGATATCGAAGCGCTTATCGATGATCCGCTGCTCGCGACGAGAATCGGCAAGGAGTTCGGCTTCGACAAGATCGAGGAGGCCATGACGTACGACTCCTCGGCAGGGCTCAGGCCCGTTCTGGTCACCCGCTGAGGGAAGCGCCGGACCGATTTCGGGTTTCCTCCGGCGGTCGATCGCAGACTGTCACGCTGCATTCGCAGGCCCCAAAACTGTATCGATCAGCTTGCTTCCACCGCGTTTCAAAGTGTGAGTATTGTCCGACCTTCGCCTCGGCAGACCTTTACATGGAGGTCATCCGTCTGACAGAAGGGATAAAATGGTGTCACTGCGCCGCTGTGCGGCGTAATTTTCTTGAAGACAGGGGCTTTGGGGTTTGAGCTGGAACAAGAGCAGCGGGGACGACGAGGACGGCAAGCCAAACCGCAAGCCTGCCCGGGGCGCGGGTCGACGGCCCGGACGTCCGGCGGCCAATGAGAAGGGCGGGGTCAGTCGGCGCAGCATCCTGCAAAAGGCGCTCAAGCTTTCCAAGACGGTCGCGTTGCAGGACCTTTCGATCGTCGTTGTCGCGCGGTCGCTTGAGGTCACGCCGGCGCTGATACACTACTATATCGGCGGGCGAGACTGGCTGACGTCCGGTATCATGAACCTGTTCTACAAGAGCCTGATCAGGAAGTGGCCGGAGGTGACCGGTGACTGGGAGCAGGATGTGCGGAATTCGTCGAGAGCCTTTTTCGACCATCTCGTGGCATATCCGGGGATCGCCGCCTATCTTGTCTTGAACCACCAGTTCCGCGTTTTCCAGCTCACCGCTTTCCGCGACCGCGACTACGGCGCCGAGATGCTAGACCGGTTCGTCGGTAGCGTGCGCGCGGCGGGACTTTCTGCCGAGCGCACGGGCATTTACGGGCAACTCATTCATGAGTTTGTGATCACCACGGCCCATCAGGCCTCGCACGCTCTGCTGCCCGCCGACCATCGCCAATTCCTCGAAGACAAGCTCGCCAGTCTTGACCCCGAGCGGACGCAGAACATCGTTTTCGGCAAGGTGGCTCCGCTCGAACTCAACGCTGACAAGCTGTTCGAGGAAGGGATGTCGATGTTCCTGCTGGGCATCGAACGCGATCGCAAGATCGAAGGCGTGTCCGGCACGACGAAAACCGCCTCGGCCAAGCGAAAAACCTCCGCCAACTAGGCACTGCTGCTGGGGCAGCCCCATCTCTTCCGTGAATTGCTAAAATTGCGGTGGTATCGCGCCGCCAGATATTTTATGCCCATCTCAATTATGCGTCGTTCAGAGCGCAGTTGAGGAGAGAGATATGTTTGCGTGGCAGGCCGAAAAATTTGGCGAACCGCTCGATGTTCTGGAACTGAAGGACATGGAGAAGCCGGTTGCAGGACCCGGCGAAGTGGTGATTAAGGTGGGCGCCGTTGGGCTGGGCCTTCCCGACCAGATGTCGGTGCAGGGCCGCTACCCCTTCGTGACCGAGTGCCCCGCAATCCCCGGGCATTCCTTCTCTGGAACGATCGATACCGCCGGGCCGGACAGCGCATTCTCTCAGGGCCAGCGCGTCATGGCCCGCACGATGTACAAGAACCAGGCCGGAGCGCTTGCGGAGTATGCGGTCGCGCAGGAAATCGACACGTTCCCCGTTCCCGATGCGCTCGATGACGAGCAGGCTGCGGGTTTCGTTGTTCCCTATCACACAGCCTATGTCGGGCTAGTCAGCCGGGGCAAACTTGCCGAAGGAGAGACGCTGCTGGTGCTGGGCGGCTCCGGTGCCAGCGGGTCGGCAGCGATAGAACTGGGCAAGGCGCTGGGGGCGACAGTCGTCGCGACCGCTCGCGGAGAGGCCAAGGCCGAATTCTGCCGGAAGCTGGGCGCCGATCATGTCATCGATACCACCCGGTCCCATATCGGCGAGGCGGTCCGCGAGGTGACGGGCGGCCACGGGGCAGACGTGATCTTCGATCCCGTAGGCGGGGAACCGAGCGACGCGGCTGCTCAGGGCATCGCTTTCGGGGGGAGGCTTGTCCTGATCGGCATTTCGGCAGGATTTCCGACCCTGAGCCCGATCGACATGATCAACCGGACCTATAGCGTGATGGGGGCGGCGCTGCCCAATCGCACGGCGGACGAGCGGAGTCAGGCCATCGCAGACCTCGATGCGCTCGCCACCAGTGGCAAGATCTCGGTGCCCATCGAAGGCCGTTATCCCTTCGCGGAAGCCCCCAGCCTGATTGCTCGCCTTGGTGGCGAGATCATGGGCCGGCACATCATCAAGGTGCAATAGTCTGAAAGCGGGCGGCGGCGTTCCTGCGATGGATTCGCCGCTGCCCGATCCAGCTCAGCGCGTTCCGGCGATCCCGCCGTCGACAGGCAGGACGATGCCTGTCAGATAGGCACCCGCCGCGCTCGACAGATAGATTATGGCACCAGCGATATCGGCGGGGTTTCCCATTCTACGCATGGGGATTTTGCCCGTGAGGCCTGAGTCTTCGTCTTGCAGATGCGCCGTCATGTCGGTGGGGAAATAGCCGGGCGCGACGGTGTTGACGTTGATGTTGCGCGAAACAAGATCCGCGGCGAGCTGGCTACCCAGAAAATGGATCGCAGCCTTGCTCGCGCCATAGCTGTACGCTTGCAGATCGGTGACGCCCGATCCCGCGATCGAACCAATGTTGATTACGCGCGCCGGATCTCCCGTGCTGGCAGCCGCTTCCAATTCGGGAAGCAGTTCCTGAATCAGGCGGAACGGTGCCTGTACATTGACCGCCATCACACCGGCCCATGCCTTGTCCGGAAAGCTGTCGAATGGCGCCCCCCAGGTTCGGCCCGCATTGTTGACCAGAATATGCAGCGCTGTTTCGCCTTTTTGGCGGAAAAGCGCTGCCAGCTCGGTAATTCCATCCGGGCTCCCGGCATCGCCCGGCAGTGCTTCGCATGGGCCCAGCGCGTTGAGATCTGCTGCGGCGGCGAGGGCGTCTTCTTCCTTGCGGGAGGTGATATAGACCTTCGCGCCAGCCCGCAGCAGGCCTGCGGCGATCATCTTGCCAAGGCCGCGCGCCCCGCCAGTGACCAGCGCAACTTTATCGGTTAGCGAGAACAGATCCGCGATGTCTGTGCTCGTCATGCCATTGGCCGTGTTAGCCATTTTAGATCTCCAATTGCTATGATTATTAATAGTTCGACGTGAGCGGGGTGCGTTGTCTCGTCGTGAATTGACCTGCGGGATGGTTGGGTTCGGCACACACTACACGGCCTTTTCTACCCATGTTTCCAAATGTCCCCCTGCCTCTCCATGCGCGGCGGGCATGACTGCCACGCATGCCCCGGCCACATTAACCGATTGCGGTTGACGATATTAGTTTTAATAGGCATGTCAATAAATGACCCGTCCTGATGGCCGTTTTCGGGCGTCAGTTCGGTGGCTATCAGGCGAATAAAATAACAGGATTCAGGATGACAGAGGCTTTAATCTACGATCATGTCCGCACGCCCCGCGGCCGAGGTCGTGACGATGGTTCGCTTCATGAAGTAACCTCGGTGCAATTGGCGACCCAGCTTCTCGTGGCGCTTCGCGACCGCAACGACCTCGATACCGCTCTGCTCGACGATGTCATTCTCGGCAGCGCGCAGCCGGTGGGCGAGCAGGGCGGTGTGCTGGCGCGCGCGGCGGTGCTCAACGCGGGCTATGCGCAGAGCGTCGGCGGCCAGCAGATCAACCGCTTCTGTGCCTCAGCGCTCGATGCAGTGAACCTGATTTCGGCGCAGGTGATGGCCGGGATGGTGCAGGGCGGCATTGGCGGCGGTGTCGAAGCGATGAGCCGGACGCGATTGGCCACCGATACCGGCCCATGGGCGGCGGACCCGGCGATTACCTTCAGCAATCACTATGCGCCGCAAGGCATTGGCGCGGATCTGATCGCGACGCTCGACGGCTATACGCGTGAAGACGTCGACAGCTATGCGATCGAAAGCCAGCGGCGCGCGGCTGAGAGCTGGGCCGAAGGCCGTTTCGATGGCGCTATCGTGCCGGTCCGCGATGTTCTGGGCGAGGTGCTGCTGGACCATGACGAGGCGATCAGGCCGGGCACCACGCTAGAACAGCTCGCCAAGCTGAAGCCCGCCTTCGAGGGCTTCGGCAAGGCTGGTTTCGAAGCCGTGGTGAAGGATCGCTATCCGCAAGTCGAACAGCTCGACTACGTCCACCACGGCGGCAACAGTTCGGGCATTGTCGATGGTTCGGGCATGGTTCTCGTCGGCTCAGCGGAGTTCGGCAAGAACGCGGGGCTCAAGCCGCGCGCAAAAATCCGCAGCTATGCCAGCATCGGGTCCGAGCCGACGATCATGCTCACCGCCCCGGCGGCGGTCAGCGAGAAGGCTTTGGCCATCGCGGGCATGTCCAAGGATGATATCGACCTGTTCGAGCTGAACGAAGCCTTCGCGAGCATGATGCTGCGCTACATGCGCACGCTCGACATTCCGCACGACAAGATCAACGTGAATGGCGGTGCGATCGCCATGGGGCACCCGATGGGCGCGACCGGGGCGATGATCCTCGGCACCGTCCTCGACGAACTGGAGCGGCGCGACCTCAGCACCGCCCTCGTCTCGCTGTGCGCGGCCAATGGCCTGGGCACTGCCACCATTATCGAGCGCGTTTGATCGCCCCATCGGAGCATAATACCATGCGACACATCAAGATTTCCAAGGGCGCCGATGGCGTGGCCACGCTCGTCCTCGACAATGCCGACGCTCCCATGAACGTCGTCTCGCAGGATTTCGTCAGCGAAATGACTGAGGCGATCGAGAGCCTCGCTAGCGATGACGATGTCCGCGGCGTGATCCTGACATCGGCCAAGCCCGCCTTCATGGCGGGGGCGGACCTCAAATTCCTGGTCGGAGCCTATGACCGGGCGACGACGCACGCTCATTTCGAATTCTCGCAAGGCGCAACCGCTATGCACCGCGCCATCGAGCAGTCGGGCAAGCCGTGGGTTGCTATCCTCGACGGGTTGGCACTTGGTGGCGGCTTTGAACTGGCTCTGGCGTGCCATCGCCGGATCGCTGTGGATCGCCCGGGTACGGTCGTGGGCTTGCCCGAGGTTAATGTCGGCCTCCTGCCCGGATCGGGCGGGACGCAGCGCCTGCTGCGTATCGCGGGTGTGAAGGTCGCGCTCGACCTGCTGTTGTCCGGCAGGCAGCTTGGTGTCGAGGAAGCGCTGAAACTGGGGATCATCGATGACGTCGTTGCTACCGGCGAAGCAGAAGCCAGCGCCAGGGCCTGGCTTGCGACCGACCCCGATCCGGTCAAGCCGTGGGACGTGAAGCGCGCCCCTCCGCCGCAGAAGCTCGGCATTCTGGTTCCAAGCGATGCTGCGGACTACTCGATGGCGGCGGCCAGCCTGGCGAAGAAAGGCTATAACCTGCCTGCAGGCCCGGCGATCCTGTCGACCGTGTACGAAGGTGCCCAACTGCCGATGGACAAGGCTCTGTCGGTCGAAAGCAAGTACTTCGCGCAGCTTTTGGGCAGCCCGGTCGCGCGCAACATCATCCGCACCAGCTTCATCAGTCGCAAGGCGGCGGAGAAGGGCGCCTGGCGTCCTGCCGACGTGCCCAAGTCCAAGGTGAGCAAAATCGGTGTGCTCGGCGCGGGCATGATGGGCGCGGGCATCGCTTTTGTTTCTGCAAAGGCCGGTATCGACGTCGTCCTGCTAGACCGCGATGTGCCCAGTGCAGAGAAGGGACGGCAATATTCGGCCAAGGTCACACAGAAGCTCATCGCCTCGGGCAGGATGGCCGAGAACGACGACGAGGCCATCCTCGACCGGATCACGGCGACCGACGATTTCGCCCTGCTTGAAGGCTGTGACCTGATTGTCGAGGCGGTGTTCGAAGACATGGCGATCAAGGCGGAGACCACCGCCAAGGCCGAAGCTGTCATTCCCGAACATGCCGTGTTCGGTTCGAACACCTCCACCCTGCCGATCAGCGAGCTGGCCAAGGCGTCCAAGCGGCCCGATCAGTTCATCGGCATCCACTTCTTCTCGCCTGTTGACCGGATGAGCCTGGTCGAACTGATCATGGGCCACCAGACCGCGCCCGAAACGCTCGCCAAGGCGCTCGATTTCGTGGCCCAGATCCGCAAGACGCCGATCATCGTCAACGACAGCCGCGGCTTCTATACCAGCCGCGTTTTCCAGACGCTGATCCACGAGGGCGCGGCGATGCTGGGCGAGGGCGTCCCGCCCGCCGTGATCGAGAATGCCGCCAAGGCCATCGGGATGCCCGTGGGGCCGCTTACACTGCTTGACGAGCTGAGCTTCGATCTGCCGCTGGCGATTGTCGATCAGGCGATCGCGCAGGAAGGCGACAACTACCTCGTCCCCGCTGGCGTTGCGACGCTGCGTCGGATGCGGGACGAACTAGGCCGTGGTGGCCGCAAGGCGGGCGGTGGTTTCTACGAATATCCCGAAGATGGCACGAAGCGGCTCTGGCCGGGGCTCGTCGAGCATTTCCCGCAGACCGACGACTGGGACATCGAGGATATCAAGGCGCGGCTGCTCTATACGCAGTCGCTCGAAACCGTCCGCTGCCTGGAGGAGGGCGTGATCGAGACGCCCGAGGATGGCGATCTCGGCTCGGTCTATGGCTGGGGCTTCCCGCTGTGGACCGGCGGGACGGTCAGCTACATCGATACTGTAGGTGCGCCTGCGTTCGTGCGCGAGGCAGACCGCCTGGCGCAGCTTTATGGCGAACGTTTCGCCCCGCCAAAGATGCTGCGCGACATGGCGAGCAACGGGGCGCAGTTCTACGCGGACAAGGGCGAGGCCGCCACAGAGAAGCGAACCGCGCTTGCAGACGCCTGAGTGCCGGTGGTTCGAGACATAAGAAAAATACTAAGGAGAGAGTCGCGATGATCGGTGAGATGTCGAACGGAGATTATCCGTTAATTGTCCGCCATCTCATGCCAACCGCCAACAGGTCGACCATAGCCGGTGAGATCGTGGATGCGAGCGGGCTGCGCTTTACCTATCCGCAGTTCGAGGAACGGGCTGCGAAACTGGCGGACGCGTTGACGGCGTGCGGTGTGAAGCAAGGCGAAACCGTCGCCGTGCTGGACTGGGATACCCATCGATATCTGGAGTGCTTCTACGCCATTCCGTCGATGGGCTGCGTGCTGATGACCGTGAATATTCGCCTGTCGCGCGATCAGGTCCGTTACACGATCGATCATGCCGGGGCGAAGACGGTCATCGCGCATCCCGATTTCCTGCCGCTGCTGACGGCTGGCGATCCGGAACTGAATCTGGAACGGATTATCGTCGTCGGCGATGCAGGCGATTTCGAAGTGCCGCCCGGGGTGGAGATGACGGAATTCTACGCCATCACCGATGCTGCCGCGCCCGAGTTCGATTACCCCGAGATCGACGAACGCTCGCGCGCCACGATGTTCTACACATCGGGCACCACCGGCAATCCGAAGGGCGTCTATTACTCGCACCGGCAGCTGTTCCTGCACACGATGTCCATACTTGCGACGTTCGGCGCCGCGCCCGCGCAGGGCCGGTTTGATGCCGACGACGTCTACATGCCGATCACGCCGCTGTTCCACGCCCATGCCTGGGGTTTTCCCTATGCGGCAACGCTGCTCGGCACCAAGCAGGTCTATCCGGGGCGCTATAAGACCGACACGCTGCTCAAGCTGATCGAGGAAGAAGGCGTCACCTTCTCCCACTGCGTCGCCTCGGTTCTGCGGATGATGCTCGATGAAGCCAAAGTCCGGAAGATCGATCTGTCGGGCAAGAAGATGCTGATCGGGGGCGGGGCGCTGCCCGAAGGCTTGGCCCGCGCCGCGCTCGAACAGGGCATCGACATCTTCAGCGGATACGGCATGTCCGAGGCCTGCGCGGTTCAGACGATCAATCACCTGACTGCGACCGAAGTCGCCGCTCCGTTTGAGGAGCAACTGCAACTACGCACCAGGCCCGGTCGTCCGATCCTGTTGTGCGATGTGCGGACCGCGAATCCCGATCTCAGCGAGGCAGCGGTTGGTGAAGAAGGCGAAGTCGTCTTCCGTGGCCCGTGGCTGACGCCCGGCTACTGGCGTAACGAAGAGGCGTCGAAGGAATTGTGGCGCGGGGGCTGGCTGCATTCGGGGGACATCGGCAAGTTCGGCGCAGACGGTGCCTTGCGGATCACCGACCGCGTCAAGGATGTGATCAAGTCCGGCGGCGAATGGATCTCCTCGCTGATGCTGGAAAGCCTGATCTCGCAGGTCGAAGGCGTCTCCGAAAGCGCGGTGATCGCGGTGCCCGATGCTCGCTGGAGCGAACGGCCGATGGCGCTGGTCGTGCCGCAGGACGGCTGCGATCTCGACGTCGAAACAATACGAGCCAGGCTGACCGAGGCTGCCGAAGCGGGTGCTATTCCGCGCTACGGCGTGCCGGAGCAGATCAGGATCGTCGATCAGCTGGAAAAGACCAGCGTCGGCAAGCTCGACAAGAAAGCGCTGCGTGCGCGCTATGTGGAACGGGTTGAATAAGATGGTTTCGTTTACTCAGGACAGCAGCATTACGAGCCGGGAGATCATGCTATGCAACGTGTGATCTTCGAGCCGGAGCACGAGCAGTTTCGCGATAGCGTCCGCGCTTTCATGCAGGCTGAGGTGGCGCCCCATGCGGAGCGCTGGCGCGAAGCGGGCATCGTGGATCGCGATGTCTATACCAAGGCGGGCGAGGCCGGGCTGCTGTGCACCTGGGCGGACGAAAAGTACGGTGGCGCGGGCGTCGACGATTTTCGCTTCGAGCAGATAATCGTCGAAGAGAATATGCGCCACGGCGATATCGGCTTCTACATTCACCTGCACAGCGATCTGGTCGCGCCCTACATCGCGAAGCTCGGCAATGACGAGCAGAAGGATCGACTGATGCCCGGCATAGTCAGCGGTGAGACAATCCTTGCCGTGGCGATGACCGAACCGTCGACCGGCAGTGATCTTGCCGGGATGCGGACCACGGCGGTGCAGCGCGGCGACGACTGGGTGCTGAACGGAGCCAAGACCTATATTTCGAACGGCATCCTTGCCGATGTCGTCATCGTCGCAGCGCGGACCGACCCCGATAAGCCCCATGCAATGGGCCTGTTCATCGTCGAACGCGGGATGAAGGGCTTCGAACGTGGCGGCAAGCTCGCGAAGATGGGCCTCAAGTCGCAGGATACTGCGGAGCTGTTCTTCGACGACGTCGTCGTCCCTGCGAGGAACCTGATTGGTGAGGCCGGGCAGGGCTTCCGCTATCTGACGCGTCTCCTCGCGCAGGAGCGGCTGGTTGCCGCGATCGGCTTCATGGCGACTGCGCAAGTCGCGTTCGACCTCACGCTCGAATACGTCACCGAGCGCAAGGCCTTCGGCCGGCCTATCGGCACCTTCCAGAACAGCCGTTTCAAGATGGCGGAGATGCGCACGAAGCTCGATGTCGCGCAGACATTTATTGACCAGTGCGTGCTACTGCTCAACGCTGGCGAACTCAGCGGTGACGATGCCGCCAAGTGCAAGCTGCACGCGAGTGAGGTGGAGGCCCAGGTGATCGACGAGTGCGTCCAGCTTCACGGCGGCGCCGGTTACATGGAAGAGTACCGGATCAGCCGCCTGTACACCGACGCGCGCATCAGCCGGATCTTCGCCGGAACGAGCGAGATCATGAAAGAGATCATCGGTCGCGGCCTTGGTCTCGACGAGCGCAAGCTGGCGAAGTGACAATCACTCAGGTTGCCGGGTGCCAGCGCTGCGCGGAGGGTGTGATATCGCGCAATAAAAATAGCTTGATGGAAGGAGTTGCGACGTGACCGAACAGGGTGCCCTGGCTGGCGTGCGGGTCATCGAATTCGAGGCAATCGGTCCCGTGCCATTGGCCGCGACGATCCTCGCCGACATGGGGGCCGAAGTCGTGCGCATCACCCGTCCGAAGCGTGCGGATGACGCATGGGACGACGTTGGCGGTTCCGTGCTCCACCGTGGGCGCCGGACCATCGAGCTGAACCTCAAGACCCAGTGCGATCAGGCCCTCGAACTTGTCGCACGCGCCGACATCGTGCTCGAGGGAATGCGGCCTGGCGTCATGGAGCGGCTCGGCCTCGGACCCGATGCCTGTTTCGACGTCAATCCGGCGCTCGTCTATGGGCGTATGACCGGGTGGGGGCAGGACGGGCCGCTGGCCCAGCAGGCCGGGCATGACCTTAACTATCTGTCGATCACCGGTGCGCTGTGGGCGATGGGTTCGCCCGGCTCGCCGCCTCCCGTACCGCTCAATCTCGTTGGCGATTATGGCGGCGGATCGATGTTCCTGCTGACCGGCGTGCTCGCCGCGATGGCCAGTGCCCGCACCAGCGGCAAGGGGCAGGTCGTCGATGCCGCAATGGTCGACGGGATCACCATGATGACCTCTGTATTCCACGCCTGGCGTGCCAGCGGCATGTGGCGCGATGGCCGGGGGGACAACCTGATCGACGGAGGGGCGCCCTTCTATCGTTGTTACGAATGCGCGGATGGCGAATATATCGCCGTCGGCCCGCTAGAGCCTGCCTTCTTCCGCGCGTTCCTCCGCGGCCTCGGCCTGCCTGAAGACACGCCGCAGAATGACCGTGCGACCTGGCCGGAAATGGCCGCGCTGTTCGCCGAACGCATCGCACAGCGCACGCGCGACGAATGGGCGCAGGTGTTCGACGGGACCGACGCCTGCGTTACGCCGGTGTTGAACTGGGAAGAGGCAGAACGCCATCCGCACAATGTCGCGCGCGGAACCTTCGTCGAGCAAGCGGGTGTCGTGCAACCCTCGCCTGCACCGCGCATGTTGGGTACGCCTTCGTCTATCCATGCCGGGTCCGAACCCACGGTCGAAGAGATGCTGGCGCGCTGGACGCGCTAGAGTAACAAAATGCGCTTCCTCGGAGGCTCACACTCCGAGGAAGCGCGTTCTCACCAACTGTTCGGCTATTTCGCGCTCGCGAGAGCCTTTTCCGATTTGGCTTTCTGCTCGGATGCTGCACCCGAGCTCTCCTCGTCGATGAGCTTTTTGAGTATTTGCCGGGCACGCCCCGCCGCCCGGTCGGTGGTGAGGAAGATCGGCTTGAGATCGTCGAAATCCTCGCCCGCCATTCGCTCCTGAACCATAGCGATCATCGGCTCATCTTCGTTGCGGAAGGCATTGTCGGTGATCTGCCAGACCAATTGTGTGATGGCGTCGTCATCGACCCGGCGATTGCGGGCAAGCATCCAGAAATAATGCGTGTTGGTTCCGTTCTCGGGCGTCAGGAAGTGTGTTGCGGGGAACAGGATGGCGCCTTCGCGCGAATCTCCGCACTCCTTCACGCCGACCTCGAGATAGAGGTTGCTTGGCGCTTCCCAGCGCATGTCTGCCCACCGGTCGCAGGTCTCGGACTCGCTTTCCCAAAACGGCTGCACCGCAGGGGCGATCACCTCTCCGTCGAAGCGATAATTGGCGTGAACGGTCGTACCTTCCCACTTGGTTTCGAACTTCGTGGAATCCGGACTTCCGAACGCGGTATGCAGGAACTGGCCGTGCGTCAGATCGAGCAGGTTATCGACCACGAGCTGATAATTCCCGGTCACGGGGAGATAGCCGTGGGCGAAGGCATAATCGCTGTCTGTGGTGAAGCTTCCTAAATCCGGCAGCTTGTCCTCATCGGCCAGTTCCGGATTGCCCATCCAGATCCACGCCAAGCCATATCTTTCCATCAAGGGGTAGCTCGGAACCTTGGCAGCCTTGGGCACCGGGCCGTGATAGTTGTAAACGCAGCTACCCTGGCCATCGAACCTCAGCCCGTGGTAGGGACACTGGATCGCATCGCCGACGATCTTTCCCTGCGATAGAGGTGCGAAGCGGTGTGGGCAGCGGTCTGCCAATGCGACGAGAACACCCGACGTATCGCGAAAGAGAACCACCGGCTCTTCAAGAAATGTCCGCGCGAGTGGCTTGTCGTCGATCTCTTCCAGCCACGCCGCCGCATACCAAGCATTTCGCATGTAGTTCATCTTCGCCTCTCCAATCGCGTTGCCAGACTCTTTTTTCGGTCTGAGCTTTCGAGTAATTTACAGTACCATTAAAAAACTGCAAGCTGGCATTGTCTGTGATGCAGCGATCAACGCGGCGTCATGCGGGCGCCGGCATCGAGATCGAGCGTAGTCGCGTTCAAATAGGCATTCTCGACAATGTGTTGCGCCAGCTTGGCGAATTCCGATGGCTGGCCCATCCGCTCGGGATAGAGGATCATCCGGTCAATGATCGACTGAGACACGTTGTCAGGCATGCCCGCCACCATCGATGTATTGAACAGGCCCGGTGAAATCGACACAACGCGAATGGCTAGCTGAGCCAGATCGCGCGCCACGGGGAGGGTCAGCCCGACAACGCCTGCTTTGCTGGCGGCGTAGGCGGCCTGGCCGACCTGTCCCTGCGTCGCTGCACCCGAGGCCGTGTTGATGATGACCCCGCGCTCTCCGGTCTCCGCGTCCGGCTCGTTGGTGCTCATGGCCAGCGCGGCAAAGCGGATCACGTTGAAGGTGCCGGTCAGGTTGATCCCGATAACCTTGTTCCAGGTAGCGAGCGGGAAGACTTCGCCCCGCGACACTGTTTTCGCGGCATCCGCGACGCCCGCGCAGTTCACTGCGACATGGATAGCGCCGAATTCGGACACGGCGGCCGCGATCCCATCCTTCACGCTTGTCTCGTCGACCACATCGACGATCCGCGTCAGGCAGGCATCGCCAAGGTCGGACTTGAGCGCCTGCAGCTTCTCCTTGTCGCGATCGAACCCGACGATTCGTGCACCGGCGGCGGCCAACCTGTTGCATGTGGCGAGGCCCAGCCCGGAGGCTGCGCCGGTGACGACGGCGACTTTGCCCTGAAGATCCATGGAAGTTCCTTCTGTCTGTTATTTGCCGAGGATGGTCACGCAGGCGACCGCCTCTTCAATGCCCTGCAATCCGCCGCCATTCTCTGCGATCGCAAGCCGCGCGCCTTCGACCTGACGGGCCCCTGCCTCATTGCGTAATTGCGCGACGAGTTCGTAAACTTGGGCAAGGCCGGTGGCGCCGACTGGATGACCTTTGGATTCCAGCCCGCCGGACGGATTAACCGGCACGCGACCACCAAGGGTGGTTTCGCCCCGCTCGCTCGCGGGGCCGCCTTCGCCGAGCGCGCATAGACCCAGATTTTCGATCTGGATGATCTCGCCCATGGCAGTGGCGTCGTGCACCTCGGCAACGGAGATATCGGCGGGGCCGACGCCCGCCTTCTCGTAAGCGCGCCGGGCAGCGCGCGCGGTGCAGTGGTTCTCGAAGTCCGTCTTCTCGCGATCGCTGCCGGTCTGGACCACCGATGCCAGCACCCGGATCGCGCGCGATGGGTCGATGCCGTGGCGTTTCATCCCCGCAGCGGTCGCCAGCACGACCGCGGCACCGCCATCGGAAACCGGCGAGCACATCGGCAGCGTCAGCGGATAGGTGATCGGCGGCGCGGCCAGCACTTCGTCGATGGTATAGGGCACCCGGTATTGCGACAGCGGGTTTTCGACTGAGTGCTGGTGGTTCTTGGCGGCGACGGCAGCAATCTGGCGCTGCGCAGTTCCGAAGGTCGCCATGTGGAGGCGGGAGAAGGCTGCGTATACGTCCATGAAAACGCTGTAGGGCTTGTCGGACGTGGTGCCTGGCGGCGGCACGATGCCTTCGCCGAGCGCCATGAGGTTCTTGCTGATCTCATCCTTGTCGCAGACGTCCCACGCGCTGTCGAAGGCCCCGAACATCAGCTCGCGGTCCTTGGAAAACATCTTCTCCGCACCCACCGCGAGCGCAATGTCCGCTTCGCCTGCTTTCAGGACGTTGACCGCAAGGTTCAGCGCGGAACTGCCGCTAGCGCAGGCATTTTCGACGTTGACGATCGGGATCTGCTCGATGCCCATAGACCGCAGCGCAATCTGTCCGCGAACCATATGCTGGGCTTCCATGTGGCCTTGCGTTGCGTTGGAGAAATAGGCAACCTCCAGCGCTGACGCCTCGATCCCGGCATCGGCGAGCGCTGCGCTCACCGCTTCCCGGGTCAGGGACTTGATGTCCTTGTCGAGCAGGCGGCCGAACGGTGTCATGCCAACCCCAACAACGTAGATATCTTCCATTCTTCCTGCTCCCAATGTCAGCGTGCGTGTGCGTGCCTTGTCAGCACTGTCAATTTTCTTGGCTGTGAAGCGTGCTTCAGCGACCAATAAACGAAGGCGCGCGCTTTTCCTCGAAGGCGACGAGCCCCTCTTTCATGTCATGGCTGTGGACGTGGATTTCGGAGACGAGCAGTTCGGACCTGAGCGCCACGTCCTTGGGTTGTTCGAGACCATCGTCGACCAGCGCCTTCATCCGGCGCAGCACCAGCGAGCTTTTGGCCCCCAGCTTGGCAACCAGACCTTCGACGGAGGACATGAGTTCGGAATCGTCGACGACCTCGTTGACCAGACCGCAAGCGACCAAGTCCTCAGCCGGCACGAAATCGCCCGTGAACATCAGGTATTTCGCACGGGTCGAGCCGATCTTGCGCGGCAGGCGGACCGATCCGCCACCACCTGGCAGTAGGCCAAAGTTGGCGTGCGCGTCGCCCAGCTTTGCCGAGCGTGCTGCAATGACCAGATCGCAGCACAGCACCACTTCCAGCCCGCCTGCCAGCGCCATTCCATTGACCGCAGCGATCACTGGGCGCGGGCAGGCTTCGAGCGCGGCCATCATGTCGAGAAGGCTGTCGAGGAACTTCGCGGTGGCGGCTTCGTCGCCCGGGGAGGTTTCGTTGACATATTTGAGGTCTGCCCCTGCACAGAACGCGCGACCGGTGCCGGTCACCACGACGGCTTTGATGTCGGGGGCCTCAGCCAGCGTCAGCGCGTCCATGACGCCTGCCACGATATCGGGCGTGATCGCATTGAGTGCCGCCGGGCGGTTGAGAGTGATCCAAACTGCGCCGTCTCGCGTCTCTACTATGACGCTTTGGTCTGACATGTTTCTCTCCCGAATTAGCATAGCGACGCCCTATGCGAGCTATGGCCATAGGTATTTCCTTTGTGAGGATTAGTGCAACAGGTTAATTATCATATATCAAAATAAATTTGCCATCATTCACGCGCATTCTTATGCGGAATGCATGATTGGTGACCCCGCTATTGCGTCGACATTGCGCGCGACACTCACTCTGCCCGTGCTGGCGGGCCCCATGTTTCTCGTGTCTGGGCCCGGTCTGGTCGTAGGCTGTTGCCGGGCCGGTGTCGTCGGGTCGTTTCCTACGCTCAATGCGAGGACACCCGAGATTCTCGACGAATGGCTCGCAACCCTATCAGTCGAGCTGACAGCGGATGCGGCCCCCTATGCGGCCAATCTGATCGTGCACCCGACCAACGAGAGGCTGCCGGATGATCTTGCTTTGGTGGTTCAGCACAAGGTGCCTCTGGTGATCGCCAGCGTGGGAAATCCCGGGCCCGTGGTCAATCAAGTGCATGAGTACGGCGGGCTGGTCTTCTCCGACGTTGCTTCGGTCAAACACGCCCGGCGCGCGGCAGAGTCCGGAGTGGACGGGCTGATCCTGCTCTGCGCGGGCTCTGGTGGCCACACCGGCTGGCTCAACCCCTTTGCATTCGTCACCGAGGTGCGGAAGTTCTTCGCCGGGCCGCTCGTCCTCGCCGGAACGATTTCGAACGGCCACACCATCCACGTTGCCGAGGAACTGGGGGCGGACTTCGCCTATATCGGCACGCCGTTCATCGCGGCGACCGAGAGCATGGCGGAGGACGATTATCGCCAGATGCTGATCGACAGCTGCGCTGACGATATCGAGCTGACCGCCGCGCTCACCGGCATGCCCGCCAATATGCTGCGGGAGAGCATCGTGCGCAGCGGCTTCAAGCCCGAGGCGAAACATGACGGGCCGTTCCACGCGGAAGAGGGCGCCAAGGCGCTGCGGGCATGGCGCGATATCTGGAGCGCGGGGCAGGGCGTCGGCGACATCGACCGGGCCGAGCCCGCTGCGGGCATCGTCGATCGCATGAAGCGGGATTACGACGCAGCGCGCAAGGTGAGCCTCCAACGCCTGGGCGGGTGAGGTCGGCGTAGCTTAAGTCGGGTGGACAAATTCAGAACAGCGCGCCTTCCGGCGGCTGGCACGTAAGAGCGGGCTTTCCGGACTCGACCCCATTGCGGACATTGCGCGAACGGTCGTATGTTCGTTGGAGGAGAAATACGGGTGACTGCGGATTGAAGTATCAAGATCAGAAGCTTCGAGCGATTGGTCGGCTCACCCTGATTACCTTGGTGCTAAGTGTTCTGCTGGCGCTCGCTTTGCTCTATCCCGAGTCAACGGATGGCATCGTCCGTCATTTTCCGCTCTCCAGAAACGGCGGCGAATATGTTGTTTTGGTCGGCATTTTAGGCACCCTTGTTCCCGTGTGCTGGGGAGTATTGATTGGCCTCATTTTGACCTCGCCCGAGCAGGAAGTGCGTTTCGTCCGCTGGACCAAGCGATGGCGGAAGGCCCCTGTACCCTTTGAAGCTATCGAATTCGATACGGGTGACCCAGACTATCAGAAACCTGCGTGGCGCTATTTAAAAGACCGTCGCAGCCGATGACCGGCCCATGTCCGCTTTCCAGCTAATTTCGGCCACTTAACTCCATGCCGAACCGACCCAAAAGCCGCCGTTCGGTGGGGTTGGAATGGGTCGGCGCGCCCTAGTCGAGATTCCGCGAGATGATGAGCTTCTGAATGTGGCTCGTGCCCTCGTAGATCGTGCAAACCCTCGCATCGCGATAATAGCGCTCCACGGGGAAGTCGGTCAGATAGCCGTAGCCACCGTGGATCTGCAGCGCTTCCGAGCAGACCTTCTCGGCCATTTCGCTCGCGAAGAGCTTCGCGATGGACGCTTCCTTCGCGCAGGGCAGGCCAGCCTCGTGCAGGCGGGCAGCGTGGATGTAATACTGTCTGGCAACGTCGACCTGCGCCGCCATTTCGGCGAGCGTGAAGGCGATGGCTTGCTGTTCGATGATCGGCTTGCCTGCAACCTCGCGTTCGCGGGCATAGTGTACTGCGGCGTCCAGCGCGGCTCTGGCAATGCCGACCGACTGCGCGGCGATTGAGATGCGTCCGTCGGAAAGCCCCGACATCGCGATGCCGTAGCCTCCATCAACCTCGCCCAGAACATTCGCCATGGGCACGCGCAGCTCGTCGAGCTGGATCTGCGCGACATGCGCCGTGTGCTGCCCCAGCTTGTCCTCGATCCGGCTGACGACGTAGCCGTCGGCAGGCGGCTCGACCAGGAACGTGGTGAAGCCGCGCTTGCCGGCATCGGGATTGGTGCGTGCAAAGACGATCGCCAACCCGGCCTCGCTGCCGTTCGAGATGAACTGCTTCGTGCCGTTGAGCACGAAATCGTCACCGTCGCGGCGCGCCGTCGTGCGGATCGCCGAGGTGTCCGATCCCGCTTGCGGTTCGGTCATCAGGAAGGCGCCGATTTTCTCACCCGCCGCCATGGCCGGAAGAAGCCGCTCCTTCTGCTCCGCATTGCCGTGTTTTGCGACGATATGCGTTGCGCCCAGGCTATGGACATGGACGATCGTGCTGATCCCTGCATCAGCGGCGGCGATCTCCTCGACCGCGAGACAATAGGCGAGAAATCCCGTGTTCGACCCGCCAAACTCTTCGGGCACCGTCATGCCCATGAAGCCTTGAGCAGCAAGCATCCGGAGTTCGTCGGTCGGCCATGCCGATGTGCGATCGCGCTCGGCAGCGGTGGGAGCAAGAAAGTCGTTGGCGATCTTTCGGGCCAGATCGCGGATCATGCATTGCTGGTCGGACAACATCATTCGGCTTTCCATTGAAGAGCGCCCAGCCGCGATTGCAGGGGCAGCGCGGCCGATCTTTGGCGATACGAAACGGCGGCCCCGTCATCAGCCGATCGGAACATCGGTTGTGTGTGGGGCGCGTCTCGTCAGATGCAAGGCAGGGTTCGACGGATAATGATCGGGGCGGCAAGGTGCCGCCCCGACATTCAGCGAAAGCCGCCCATTTCGTCTGGCCTTACAGTTCCGCGTCGTTCGACACGTTCTTTCCGAGCAGACGGCCGGCATAATCGCGATCAAGTTGGTCGAACCGCGTGTTAAAACCATGCGAGCGGGCGGTCGAGATGTCGCGGTAGATCCGCTGCCAGCGCTGGCCGTTGAACATCGCTGTCGTGCCCGCAATGCGGTAGAGATGCTGCATTGCTTCCCAGCACATTTCCATCACTTCGCCGCAGATCACGTTCGAGGTGATCTCCAGAATCATGTCCGGCGTCAGACGGCCTTCCATGTTGAGCTTGGCGTCCTCGCTCCATTTCTCGCAGGCGATCGCGTAGGCCGCCTCTGCCGTTGCGATCTTGGTCGCAGCGGCCCCATACCAGCGCTGAAAATCGGGATTTTCCTCTTTCAGCATGATGGGGGGAATCGGGACCATCTTCTTCTTCATGAACATGGTGCACTCGTCCAGCGCACCCTTGACCGTTCCGAGGGTCAGGGCAGTGGGTTCGAGCAGCCAGAGGCTCAAGGTGCCGCCGTAATAGATCGGATTGTCGAAATCGGGGCCTCCCTGGCCCTTGGGCGGCAATCTGTGCTGCGTGATCGTCGCATTTTCGTTCACGTAGTTTGCCGGAATATGCGCATCCTTGAACTCGATGCTGTGCGATCCGCTGCCCCGCATGCCCAGCGAACCACCCCAGTCATCGAGCATGGTCCATTGGCTGCGCGGTCCGACGAAGGTGATGACACCGACCTCGCTGCCGTCGGCTTCGAAGCCCATGGTGTGGCCCATGAAGTGCGAGGAGTAGGGCGCGCCGGAACAGAAATTGAACACCCCGGTCAATTTCCAGTCGCCGTTGGGCTGACGTACCGCTTTGCCTTGCGGGCGAGTGGTCATCGCGCAGATGAAGGGCTCGTCGAGATCGAAGATTTCATTCTGGGCTTCCTCATCGATCATGCCGCACAGCGTCACCGCGTGCGCCGAACCGAGGCAGAACTGCCATGCCGTCGACGGGCAACCGATCGCGATCTCCTGAACGACCCGGTAATAGGTCATAACGTCGAGATCCAGACCGCCGAACTTTTTCGGCATCAAGATCCGATAAAAACCCGCTTCCTCGAACGCTTTGTGCGTTTCCAGCCCATAATAGGTGCGCTCTTCGGTCTCTGCCTGCCGGGCGATGAGATCGGGGATCATGGCGCGCGCACGTTCGACGAGAATGTCACTAATGTTCTCGTCTTCGGGTGTCGCCAGAGTATGAATTTCTGCGGGCTTGCTCGACATCTGTTTTTCCGCCTAACTAAAGTTGCACCACGGCAATCTACCGAAATTCGACTGTGTCGATTCCCGCAGAGCACCTCTCTCCATAAGATTTAATAGGGGTACTAAAATAGGGCTGTGTGGTCAATCCCCGGATGCAGCGGATTTTGGCCGCTGGCAGTGCCTATTTTGCTGAGTTTTTCGGATGGTAGGGGCGGACTTCGCCGCGCCTGAATAGTGCTCGATCTTGCGATGAATAACCCTTGCAGCTTACCGGCATCGGCCCTGTTGGCCGATGCCGGACATGCGCGGCGATCAGCCCTCGGGAAAGCGCTTAACGTAGCCGCTCAGCCCCGCATTGATGTCGCGAATGCGCTCTTTCATATCCATCGCGGCTTGCGTGAACTCGAGCGGATAGCGGGTCTCGACCAGAATCGAGATGAGGTTTTCGACCCTCCGCGGATCGAGGTTCTCGGCCGCGCGGACCGCTTCGAACGCCTTGGCGTCGGGCCCGTGAGGGGTCCAGTTGTTGGTCACGCCGATGCTGCCATTCAGATCCATGCCATTCATCTCTGGCAGGCCGCACACGATGCTGCTGATTTCGGCCACGGTATTGCGGTGGAAACCGGGCAAGTGCAGCGTCTTGTCGCCAACGATCCAGCGCGGCGGGAGGATCATGAAGTCGGCGTTGCAGCCGCTCATATCGTGCGCGGGGGAGGTGAGCGCGCAAAAGATCGACGGATCGGGATGGTCGACGGTCGACGTGCTCATCGCGACGAACTTGCGCATGTCGTACTTGTACGGCGTAAGGCTACCGCGCCAGGCGACCACATCGAAGGGGGAGTGATCCAGATCGACCGTCCAGTGCTTGCCGCCAAGCTTGTGGATCAACTGGGTCTGGACTTCCTTATCCTCGAAGCTGGCGACCGGGGCCTGGAAGTCGATCTGGTTGGCGAGACCGTTCGAACCGATCAGGCCCAGATCGGGCAGCACCCAGGGATGCCCGTAGTTTTCGTAGATCAGGCCGCGCGCGAAGGCGCCCATCAGTTCGACGCGGAATTTCACTCCGCGCGGCATCAGCACGAATTCGCAAGGGCCCGCTTCGATCACGCCGAATTCGGTCACGATGCGAAGATCGCCCTGCTGCGGAACGATGATCATTTCGCCGTCCGCATTGCTGAAAACGCGGTTCTCCATCGATCTGGTAGCGCGGTAGAAATGGACCGCGATGCCTTCGTGAACATTGGGCGAGCCGCAGCCCATCAGGGTCGTGATGCCTTCGAGGAAGTCGGCGTCCACGCCTTCGTCCTTGCGCTGGAGCCAGCGCATGCGGTTCGGCAGCGGTGGCACGTCGAGCGGGGGAGTGCGGAAATCGACACCGCCGTCCCACGGCTGGTAATCCATGCTGAAGACGGAAGGGCGAATGCGGAAGGTATAGCTGCGCCGGTTCAGGTGCCGCGGCGTGTAGAAAGCCGTGCCCGAAACGAGTTCGCTATAAAGGCCGTGGGGCGCCCTCTGTGGACTGTTCTGTCCTTGCGGGAGCGCGCCGACCACCGCCTCGGTCTCAAACTCATTGCCGAAGCCAACCTGATAATCCAGCGCGCCGCGCGCTTCTCCGGTGGCCGCGAATTGTTTGGCATCTGAAATATCGTTCATGTGCTTGATCCTCTCGCGCGTACTGACCTCGACAGGGCCGGTTCAGCTGTATTTATGGGTTCGAATCGCTATCATCAATTTATAGGGCTGGCAAATGTTTTGCCATGGTGTAAGCCAAGGGAAAGCCGCTGAACGAACCGCCGCAAGGTGGTGAAACCTGACATCTCTTGTGGCGGACAGTGGTGAGTGTTGAACGAAAAGAGTCCCCAGCGTTGCCGGCGAAATTGTGCATGAGCGGCGACTTGAGGACCGAACCGAGAGGATTGGCCGATGGCAGCAAAAGAACAGTTCGAAATCGATCGTACGCTCATAAGCCTGGCGTATAACGACAGTCTGGCGACGCGGGACGTCTATGGGTTCCGCAGTTCCGCCGGGAACGTGCAACTCGACGGGTTCCTGTTCCGCCCGATCGGAAAGCCGTCCAAGACGCTGATCATCTACATGCATCCGGCATCGACCGTGCATCACCTGCCGCTGCCGATGGAGCTGGTGCGGATGGGCTATCATGTCCTGTGTGCGGGCAGCCGCTACAACCGCAACGAATCAGCGCTGATCATGGAAAACGTCGTGCGCGACTACGGCGTCTACGTGCACCACATGAAGGAGCGGATGGGCTACGAGAAGGTCGTGGTCGCCGGATGGTCGGGCGGCGGCTCGCTCACCGCGTTCTATCAGGCGATGGCCGAGAAGCCGACCATCACCCAGACGCCCGCTGGCGACCCGGTCGACCTCACCGGGATGATCCCGGGCGACGCGATGATTTTCCACGCCGCGCACCTGTCGCGCGCGGAAATCCTGCGCGACTTTATCGATCCGTCGGTGGTCGATGAGCACAACCCGGCGATCCGTGATGTCGAGCTTGATCTTTACGATCCGCGCAACCCCAACAAGCCGCCCTACAGCGCGGACTATCTGGAACATTTCCGCCAGAGCCAGCTCGCGCGCATGCGCCGCCGCACGGCACTGGCCAGGGAAACGCTGGAACTGATCCGGTCGGGCACGACCGACGAGATCGAGCGCTGTATGCTGACTCACCGCACGCTCGCCAACCCGCTGTTCCTCGACGCGACCATCGACCCGAACGACCGGCGCATCAACTGGTGCTTCATGGGCGATCCCAAGACCGCGAACAGCAGCCCGGCCGGGGTGGGGCGTTTTTCGAACACCCGTGCATGGCTGTCGCAATGGTCGTTCGACGACACCAATGCCCATGCCGAAATTCACGCGCCGAACATCTCGGTCCCGATGCTGGCGATCGAGAATTCAGCCGACGATGCTATCCCGGGGACGCACACGAAGCGGTTCTTCAACGCCTATGGCGGTGAGGACAAGACCTACAAGCTCATGAAGGGTGCCAACCACTATTATGTCGATCAGCCGCAGGAATTGGCGGACGCGATCGACCTGATCCACGGCTGGCTTGATGCGCGGGGCTTCGTGGACTGACACCGGGATGCGGCGTCTCGCGAGCTCTCCCCTTGCGAGACGCCGCTACAAATCAGACGCCTTCGGTGATGAAGGCGCGATAGTCGGCGCCGAGGTGGCGGTGCTTGCGGGCCTCGGTATATTCCGGGGAATCGTACCAGGCCCTGGCGTCCTCCATGCTTGGAAAGGCAAAGATCACCGCGCCTTCGATTGGTGCGCCTTCCAGCGTTTCGCATTTTCCGTAGGCGGCCAGGCGCTCGAATTCATGATCGGCAAAGCTTGCCCGTGCACGCGGCACATAGGCCTCCATGTCCGACGCGTTTCGCGTCCGCTCGCGGGTGAAAACGACATAAGCGGTCATCGGCAATATCTCCCTCTTGGCTTGAACCCCGGCGCGTATCACGATCTTGACAGGGGGCATAATTAATATGAAGATCGCCGCCATAAAAACGCAAGCAATTTACAGGATGAGGTGTCGTCGTGATCGGTCAACAATGTGCTGCGGTCAGGGAATGGTCGCGTGCTTAAGCCCGGGCAACAGGTTCCGAAATTGGAGTTTCCGCTGGTGTCGGGGGGGGCGTGGTCGCTCGATCAAGGCTCCGGCGCATCGCTCCGTCTGATCTCGTTCTACCGAGGTGCTTTCTGCGGGTTCTGCACCCGCTTCATGCAACAGCTCAACGGGTTGCATGGCGCATTCGCGGAGCTCGGCATCGACCTGGCTGGTGTCAGCGTCGACCCGGAGGGCGTCGCGAAAGCCTGGGCCGAAGATAACGGGATCGACAGGATCGCGGTCGGCTATGGATTGTCGCGAGAGCAGATCGAAGCCTGCGGCGTGTTCGCATCGCACTTCACCCGCGACGGGAAAGAGCTGTATTTCGCCGAGCCCGCGCTCTGGCTGGTCCGGCCGGATGGCGAGCTTTTCCTCACCATTCAGAGCTCGGTCTCCTGCGGCCGCCCCGATCTCGAATCGCTGCTGACCGGCCTGAAGCTGCTGGCCGGTCAAGGCTTTCCCACCCGCGGAAATGCCTGACACGCGCGCCCGGCCATTCGGGCGCTCGCTTCCAGCCTGAGGCGCCTTTTCCCAACAAGGACTCCCCTTATGAACATTGCTGTCCTGCTGAAGAACTCGGCCCGTTCATTTGCAGCCCGCCCGGCCATATCGGTCGGGACCGATCTTTACGCGACCTATGGCGAGTTCGGCGAACGCGCCGCCCGGCTCGCAGCGGCATTTCGGGCGCAGGGCCTCAACAAGGGCGACCGGGTCGGCATCGCGATGGGCAATGCCCCTGAATATCTCGAGATCATGTTCGCCATATGGCACGCCGGCCTGTGTGCCGTGCCGATGAACGCCAAGCTGCACCCGCGTGAGATCGCCTATGCGCTGACGAATTCGGGCGCGCGCTGGTTTTTCACCTCGAATGAACTGGCGGGCAAGCTCTCTTCGCTGTTGGACGACGTGCCTTCGCTGGAGCGGATCGTGATCGCTGGCAGCGATGACTACCGCGCGATGTTCGATACGCCACCGATGGAGATGGCGGATGCGGACGACCTCGATCCGGCGTGGATTTTCTACACCAGCGGGACCACGGGTCGCCCTAAGGGCGCGACGCTGACTCATCGCTCTCTGCGAGGAATGATGCTGCGCTATCTCTCCGACGTGGACAGTCTGACGGAGTATGACTGCATGCTCCATGTCGCGCCGCTCTCGCACGCCTCAGGGCTCGAGTCGCTGCCCCACATCGCAAAGGCCTCGCATCATGTGATCCCGAAAAGCGGTGGATTCGACGCGGCGGAGGTCGCCGACCTGACTCACCACTACAACAACATGATGTTCTTCGCGGTGCCGACGATCATTGGTCGGCTGGTCAACGATCCGGCGTTCGCCAACGCAAATCTCGATGCGATCAAGACGATCTTCTACGGTGGCGCACCAATGTACTTCTCGGATCTGAAACGTGCGCTGGCGAAGTTCGGCCCCAAGCTGGTCGGCGGGTACGGGCAGGGTGAAGCGCCTTGTGCGATTTCCGTGCTGCCCAAACACCTTCATGCGAATGTCGATAATCCGCGTTATGAAGAACAGCTCTCGTCCGTCGGCACCGCCTTCACGGGCACCGAGTTTCGGATCGTCGGCGAGGACGGAAAAGATCTTCCCGCCGGTGAAATAGGCGAGATCGTGGTGCGTAGCGATGTCTGCATGGCAGGCTATTGGGAGAACCCGGAAGCGACCGCGAACGCGCTACGCGATGGCTGGCTCTATACCGGCGATGTCGGGTGCGTCAGCAAGGATGGATATCTTTCGCTGAAAGATCGTTCGAAGGACCTGATTATCTCTGGCGGGATGAACATCTACCCGCGCGAGATCGAAGAGGTACTTCTCCTCCATCCCGCCGTGCTCGAAGTGTCGGTGGTCGGGCGCCCGCATCGCGAGTGGGGCGAAGACGTGGTCGCGTTCGTGGTGGCTAAGCCAGGGCAATCGATGGAGCGGGACGAACTCGACCAGATATGCCTCGATAATATCGCGCGCTTCAAACGGCCGAAGGACTACTTCTTCATCGAAGAGCTTCCCAAGAGCGACTACGGCAAGATCCTGAAGCGGGAACTACGCAAGCGCTTCGACTAGCCGCGTGGTCATGTGACCACCGCCTCACAGCGGTCCAGCACGGGAGCATCGCCTTCGTTGACGGCAACCGCGCGAAATTGAATTCGTCCAGGCGCCTCGCCCCAGAATTCGAACCGCAGCACATCTCCGGGCATCACCGGGCGCGTGAACCGTACCGCCATCGACATGAGCCGCTTGGCATCGAGATCGCAGAACTGCCGCAACAGCGCATAACCCGCCATGCCCTTGGTCGCGAGGCCGTGAAGCAGGGGGCGGCGGAGACCCGCAGCGCTTGATACGGCAGGGTCGATGTGAATCGGGTGCAGGTCGCCGGACAGACGATACAGCAGCGGCTGCATCTTGCTGGTTGCCAGTTCGATCGTCGCGTCTGGATTGCGCTCGGGCACTCGCTCCAGAGAAGGCGGCGCATCCCCCCAGTCGCCGCATCCGCCATCTCCGCGCGCGATCACCGACGTGATCAGGGTGGCAAGCGGTTCGCCCTCGTCCGCCAGGGTAATGTCGGTCTGATAATGTACCATCGCCCCGCGCGGACCGAGATCGCGCAGGCCCGTCACGCGGTTGGTGGAAACCGTGGACGCCGCGGGGGGCAGGGAGCGGTGCAGGGTCATCCGATGCTCTGCATGAAGCATCTTCACCCAGTCGATTTCGACGCGCGGGTCGTTCATCCACAGCCCCGGGTAGCCGAGAACATTGGCAAATGTCGGGGCTGTAGTCAGCGAGTTTTCATACAGGTAGCGGAGGTGCAGTGGATCGAGAGGCTGCGTCGCATAGCCCGTTGCCAGCGCGTATAAAATGGCATCGCGAGCCGAATAGGATTGCTCGATGGTTTCGAAGCAATAATTAACGACCTCTTGTGCGTTCATATCCAGCCTTTCCGAGTTCGCACTCGCCCGTCAAGCAAGCCGGTAGGTCGATGGAGCGAGGTCGTTAGATAGTTATATTAATAGCCCTATTATAAAAAGCGAGCGATGTCACCATTTGGCTCGTCCTCTATGATCAACGAGCGAAGGTTCGCTGTAGCTCCCTAAGAGCGCGTGACGGTGATGGAGATGCCCTTCAGCCCTACGCATAAAGTGTATCATCGCCCCCTAGGGTCAGGCTCGTTGACCAGAGCCAGAAGATGACGGTAGCGTCGAGGGCGAGGGCGGAGAAGAAAGCCATCGGGCACCGATCATGGCGGGTTGCGATCTGTCTCCAGTCTTTAAAGCGGCCGAACATGATTCCGATGCGGAACCAGTCCGCGCCATAACCCGTCGGCCCGCATCCATTGGCCTTGGGCAGACTGTTGAGGAGTGCGGCCAGGCCCGTGTAATCGCTGACCTGTCCGGTGGTCACGAAGAAGCCTGATCGGCCGACCATTCGCATCGGTCACGGCATGCGGCTTGGTGCTCATGCCGCCTTTCGTGCGGTCTTCACCGCACGATCGAGCTGGTCGATGCCTGCTGAGACTTGCGCTGCGGACCGACGCTCCTTCGCTGGGGGTTGCATTCTGGGCTTGCCGTCCACGCCTACGCATCACCGTCAAGCTCTCAGATACTTGTTAAGCGGACGTCTCCTTTGACATCGCTCGCTTAGTTTTCTTCACCCAATGGATGCTGCAAACGAGAGCTAACCGCAATCCTGTTCCAGATGTTGATTGTTCCAATAGCGATTGTCAGTTGTGCTATCTCCGTTTCTGAGAAAACACCTCTAACCATTTCAAACACATTATCGGGAATGCCACTCTGGGCGACAAGAGTTACGCTCTCTGTCCATTCCAGAGCTGCGCGATCCCGGCTGTCGAAGAATGGAGACTCTCGCCACACAGCCACAAGATGTAGCATTTGTGCATCCAACCCATCGTCAAGAGCTTCCTTCACGTGAAGGTTAACACAAAACGCGCACCCGTTGATTTGCGAGGCACGCAGCTTGACAAGGTGCAACAGGCGATTGTCCACGCCCGACTTTTTCACTGCAGTATCGAGGGCTGCGACGGCACGATATAGTTCAGGAGTAAGCTGAGCGATGTTCATTCTGGTTTGCATTGTCTTATTCTTTCAGAGGGAATGAATTTGAGCCGTGAAGCGGGGCGGTCTCTTGGTTAGCCCGGTTATGCCAATGCCCGAATTGAACATTGGGCAGTTGCCAGATGTCGCTAACGCGGGAAGGCATCGCGTGCACCAACAAGAGCGGCGATCAGGATATCCTCATCCTCATCCGTATGAAGAGGGGTTGGAGTGATGCGCAAGCGCTCGGTCCCTCGCGGCACGGTTGGATAGTTGACGGGCTGGATGTAGATGCCGTTTTCGGCCATGAGATGATCGGTTATCGCCTTTGCCAACGTGGCCTCACCAATCATGACCGGCAGGATATGGCTAGGGCTCGGCATTACCGGAATATCGTTTGCCAGCATCCTACCCTTCAGCGACGCTGCTCGTCTCGCCAGCGCCTGCCGGGGAGAGCTGTTTTCTTTCAAATGATGCAGGGCCGCGCGGATGCCTGCGACCACGGATGGTGGCAATGCCGTGCTAAAGATGAATCCTGACGAGAAGCTGCGAACGAAATCGACCACATCGCGACTACCGGCAATATAGCCACCGATAGAGCCAAAGCCCTTGCTGAGCGTTCCTTGGAACATATCGATACGGTCGAGGAGACCGTCCCGTTCGGCGATGCCAGCTCCGCGCGCGCCGTAAAGACCGACGGCATGGACTTCATCGACGTAGGTAAAGGCATTGTGCTTATCGGCGAGATCGCAGATCGCTTCCATCGGGGCAAAATCGCCATCCATGGAATAGCAGCTTTCGAAGCAGATTAGCTTCGGTCGATATTTGCAGACGGTTTCAAGCTGGCGCTCAAGGTCACGCCAGTCATTGTGTGCGAACACGCGCTTTTCCGCTCCCGAGTGGCGGATGCCTTCTATCATCGACGCATGGTTCAGAGCATCGGAAAAGACCACGCAGCCCGGCAGAAGGCGACCAAGCGTGGAAAGCGCCGCATCGTTTGCTACGTAGCCCGATGTGAATAGTAAGGCGGATTGCTTGCGATGCAGGTCGGCGAGTTCCTGTTCCAGCAGGACATGCTCATGGCTGGTGCCGGAAATATTGCGTGTACCACCGGCTCCCGCGCCATATTGCTGCAACGCCTCGCGTGCTGCGCTTATGACATCGGGGTGAACGCCCATGGACAGATAGTCGTTTGAACACCAGATGGTGACACGCCTACCAACACTATGATCGAAGGCGTATATGTCGCTTTTCGGTTCACGTTCGAGGTCTGCGAAGACACGATATCGCCCCTCCCGATGCAGTTGGGCGAGTTCATGCGCGAAGAAATCTAGATAGTTGAAAAGGGGCATTGGGGAGGCTCCACGTTATTTGGGAAGAGCTCTGTCAGACAAGCATCTGACGATTTTCTGGAGGCCCCGCGCTGGATTCGAACCAGCGGTGCAAGGATTTGCAATCCTTCGCGTAACCACTCCGCCACGGGGCCACATCTCTACGCTTCCTCCGCGCCGGATTTGGCAAAGGACAGAAAAACGGCAAAACTGGCGGCCGTCAGGCGTTCCCCTTCGGGAATGCGATACACATCGGACAAGTGCCACAGTTTGCGTTCCTTCCGCTCCGGCGCGGACATGATATGGGGGTGCGAATGGCCTAGCGCGTTGACGACGTTTCCAGCGCTGAGATTGAGATAGCGTTCGCCATTGGCTGTCGTCAGCCATGCGCCTTCGCCCTGTTCGAAAACCATCGGCGCAGGCTGGAATACAGGGAGTAGTGCGCTGCTCATTCTGGATTCTCCACCAGTGCATCAATCACGCTACCAAGCTGCATTTCCTGTTCGCCCTCGACGATGGTTCGCCCAAGGATCTCAAGCAGAACGCTTGCGGCATTTCGGGCAGCGCCCACCAAATCCCGGCCATGCGAAAGATTGGCCGTGAGAAGCCCGGTAAAAAGATCGCCGGTTCCCACCGGTACGATGGGAAGCCGGGGCGATGTCAGCCTTGTTCGCATCTCCCCATCGAAGACAACATTCTCAAGCGATCCCTCCGGCGTGTCGGGAAAGGTGCAACCGGTGACGACAAGCCGGGCGCCGCGGAATACCTGCACCTTTGATGCGGCAGTGGTCAGCTCCTGCCATAATGTCGTTTGTTCCTGTGTTATCAGACCAAGCTCGAACTGGTTGGGAGTCAAAAGATCGGCGAGCGGGACAAGATCGTCGCACAGGCATTCGACAACCTGATCCGCGACAAAAATGCCAAGACTGGAATCTCCCATCACTGGATCGCATATATAGATGATGTCGGGATTGAGCTTGCGGGCGCGCTCCACGAAAGCGGCGACAACCTCGCCATTGGCGCGCGAACCGAGATAGCCAGAAACGATGTAACGGCTTGTCTCAATCAGGCCGCGTTCCTCTACCCCGCGCAACAGATCGTCCACCAGTTCCGACTCCAGAACCCGGCCCCGCATGGTTTCAAAATGGGGGTTGTTGGACAGCAGCGTTGTCGGCACCGCCGCTACGTTCAGTCCCCGTGCCTGCATGGGCAGCACGGCAGCGCTGTTGCCGACATGCCCGTGAACGACCTGACTCTGGATGGAAATGATGGATGTTTGCATGGTCATCACTCTGCTGCGCTTTCAGTGATTTCTGCTTTGATGGTGCGTTTGCGGGGCAACTTCCCGTTCAGGATCACGTACGCGATCAGCCCGATTACCAGTCCCCAGAACACACCAGCAAACCCCAGCATGTTGATGTTCGCTGCCGAGGCGAGAAAGGTAATTAACGCAGCCTCCCGCGAGGCGGGGTTGGCCATAGTTCCGGCGAGACTTCCTCCGATTGTACCGAGCAGAGCAAGGCCCGCCAACGTGGTGATGGACGTCGCAGGGAACGCCATGAAGACGGCGGCAAGAGTTACGCCGAACACGCCGACCAGAACGGGATCGGCGCTCGCGCCACCAAACGCCCAGATTCCGAATTGCAGCAGGATGCCCGCAAACAAACCCGATGCAATGCCGGGCGGGATCAGCCGGATTACTTTCTCAAAATATCCCGAAAGCCCAAGTATGATGAAAGCGATAGCGGAGAGAATATAGGCTCCGACCGCTTCGGCATAAGATGTGGTGGCGAGCGCAGTGATCAGGAAAGTGGCGGCTGGTGTGGACCATGCGGTGATGATCGGCTCACGATAGCGCCAACTCAGGAACAGGCCGGTCAGGCCAACACCAATCGAGAGCGACAAGACCCAGAATGCCGTCAGTTCCGGGCTGAGACCGGCCACTCGCGCGGCCTGGAAGACAAGAATGAACGTCCCTCCATAGTTGACGATGACGGAGATCAGACCCGCAACAGTTGGATGGGCGAGATCGCTTAATCGTGTAGATGATGGTAACGAACTGGGCGACATGGTTCCTGACTGTTCTCCGATGAAAGGGCGTGCTGTCGCGAACATGTCTTGACTTCTAGCTGCTCAATGGCCTGATTATCCCATCCAATTAATTCCATGGAGCCAGACCATTTGCTGAGACATTCCCAACTTGAATCGGTGAAGGCATGGCTCGCGCATCCGGCTCATGCAGCCATGCCACTGCACGCGCGGATACAACGGGCGATTCGGCAACTGATCCTTGATGGTGCGCTTGCTCCCGGAAGGCCGCTTCCGGCCTCACGCGCTCTTGCCAGATCGCTGGGCGTTTCGCGTGATACGGTCGAGTCTGCTTACGCCCAGCTTCACGCTGAAGGTTTTATCGAGCGGCGCGTCGGGAGTGGCAGCTTCGTTGCGGAAATCACTGAGTTCATGTCTGGGCATCGGCGGTCAGGGCGCAGCGCGCTTTTGGCCAATCAGGCTCCGAACCTGAGCGCACGCGGGAAGGACATGTTTCGCAGCGGCGGATTGCGCCAAGTGCTGGCGCCGCGCCCGTTTACCCATGGGGTGCCGGAGACGCGCAACTTTCCCCTGCCGTTATGGGAGCGTCTGGAACGGCAGGTTCTGAAAGAGGTCGGCACGCAGGCGCTGCTTCAGGGCGATCCACAAGGAAACGAGGCGCTCCGGCGGGCCATTGCGGACTATGTGAACCTCGAACGCGGCGCACGCGCCACTGCGGACCGCGTGCTGGTTCTGACAAGTTCGCAGCAGGCAATTATGCTTTGCGCGAATATGCTGCTCGACCCCGGAGACCGTATTTTCATCGAAGACCCGGCCTATTACGGCGCCCGCAAGGCCTTCGACGCGGCAGGGCTGACCTCTGTCCCGGTCAAGGTGGATCGGCAGGGCGTGATGGTTGAGCCAATTCTTGACGATCCGCACGGGGCCAAGGCGGTCTCTCTCACGCCTTCACACCAGTTCCCGACCGGGGCAACGCTGACGCTGGATCGTCGTCTGGCGCTGATCAAATGGGCGGCGCGGCACCAGGCCTGGATAATTGAGGACGATTACGACAGCGAATTTCATTATTCCGGCAAGCCGACGGCGTGTGTGCAGGGCCTCGACCCTCATGACCGGACTATCTACATTGGCACCTTCACAAAATCCCTCTTTCCGGGATTACGGATCGGCTACGCCATTCTGCCTCCGCAACTGGTGAAGCCAATGACCGTCGCGCGCACATTACTTGACGGCCATACGGCATCCATTGCTCAGTTGACGCTTGCCCGCTTCATGGAGGGTGGCCATTTTGGCGCTCATATTCGCACCATGCGGAGCATTTATGGGCAGCGGCTCGACACGTTGGCCGGGTTGGTTCGAAAGCACCTGTCTGATTTCGTCGAGCCACGTGTCCCCATTGGTGGCTTGCAGATGCCTTGTGTATTGACGGGCGATATATCCGAGCGTGCGGCGGTTGATGCGGCGCGGCGCGTTGGTGTCGATCTGCTTGGTCTATCTGGCCTTTATTCGGCACGCGATGGCGAGGTCGGGTTCCTGATGGGGTTCGCCGCATATACGCCGATGGAACTGGAAGCGGCTGTCAGGAAACTGGCCAGCGCATTTCAGGCGCTGCGAATGTCAGCATAAATGGTCTGGTTCATAGCGTAAAATTGGCGGGGATAATCAGTCCAAATATCCGATAAGCGTGCTGACAAGCTCGCAACGGAGAAAGGCATGACAGTACGCCCCGCCACCAGCAAAACAGCCGTCGTCATTCGGCATATTCTATTTGAAAACCTTGGGCTTTTTGAGCCGGTGCTGACGGCGGGAGGATATGGCGTCACCTATCTCGATCTGGATAGCGATGATGTTTCGACGCTCGACGCGCTGGCGCCAGACCTGTTGATCGTCCTCGGTGGGCCTGTCGGGGTCTATGAGAATGATGCCTATCCCTACCTTAGCCAAGAGCGCCGGATACTCGCCGCGCGGCTGGCGAAGGAACGCCCGACGCTCGGGATTTGTCTGGGTGCACAGCAAATCGCGGCAACGCTTGGCGCCAATGTTGCGCCGATGGGACACAAGGAAATCGGATTCGGTCCCGTTTCGCTGACAGATGCCGGGCGGGTTGGGCCGCTCCGTCATCTGGAAGGCATCCCCGTGTTGCATTGGCATGGGGATGCCTTCCGTATCCCGGATGGAGCCGAGAACATTGGGGCGACGGAATTGTGCGATACTCAGGGTTTTTCCATTGGTAGCAACATATTGGCATTGCAATTTCACCCCGAGGTGGACGCGAGCGCGGGGATCGAGCGCTGGCTTACAGGGCACGCGGTTGAGTTGACATCGTCGGGCATCGACCCGCGAACGCTCAGAGAGCAGGCGAGGAGCATTCCCGCAAATGCCCGCATCGCTGCAGGGAAAATGATGGAAGAATGGCTCGCCCAGATCGCCTGAGTTGATCGGCGTTACCGTCAAACGAAGAGGCCAACAATCGTCCGCTGCATGGGTCTCATGTGGTGCACATTTTACACCCCAATCTTGGAACACATCAATGAATGCACAATCGATAGACATCCCCTTGAGCCAGCCTGTAGCTGACGGGAGCGTCGGGAATGCCAGCCTCTCAGATCGAGACAGTGCTATCTTCGCCGCCATTGCCGATGAACGGGGCCGCCAGCGTAGTTGCATCGAACTGATTGCTTCGGAGAATTTCGTCAGCCCAGCCGTTCTGGAAGCGCAAGGGTCGGTCCTCACCAACAAATATGCCGAAGGCTATCCGCATCGGCGCTATTATGGCGGTTGCGCCAATGTCGATGTGGCAGAAGATCTCGCCATCGAACGCCTGAACAGGGTTTTTGGCAGCACTTACGCCAATGTACAGCCGCATTCGGGCAGTCAGGCCAATCAGGCGGTGCTTCTCGCTCTACTGAAGCCTGGCGACACGATCCTTGGGCTCGATCTCAAGGCGGGCGGACATCTGACCCATGGCGCCGCCGTCAACCTGTCGGGCCGGTGGTTCGATGTCGTCAGCTATGGGGTCGACGCTGACAGCCATCTGATCGACATGGACCAGGTGGCGGACCTGGCGCGAAGACATCGCCCTGAATTGCTGATCGCGGGCGGGTCGGCCTATCCTCGCACGCTGGATTTCGCCCGTTTCCGTGCAATCGCGGATGAAGTGGGGGCGATCCTGATGGTCGATATGGCGCATTTCGCGGGGCTGGTCGCAGGCGATGCCTATCCGTCGCCAATCCCTTTCGCCGATGTCGTCACCTCGACCACGCACAAGACGCTGCGCGGTCCGCGCGGCGGGTTCGTTCTGACCAATGACGCGCAGATTGCGAAGAAAATCAACTCGGCTGTCTTCCCCGGCCTGCAAGGCGGCCCGCTCATGCATATCATCGCGGCTAAAGCCGTGGCGTTTGGCGAAGCGCTGGACCCTTCGTTCAAGACCTACGCGCGGCGTGTTGTCGAAAACTGCCGCGTTCTGGCGCAAACGCTGATTGATGGCGGCCTGGCGATCACCAGCGGCGGCACCGATTGTCATTTAGCGGTGGTCGATCTTCGCCCCTTGGGCGTCACGGGCAACATCGCCGAGCAGGCGCTGGAATCTGTGGGGATCACGCTCAACAAGAACGCGATCCCCAATGACCCTGAAAAACCCATGGTGACCTCGGGAATACGGGTTGGCAGCGCGGCGGGAACGTCACGCGGATTCGGCCCTGAAGAATATAAGCAAATCGCCGTGCTGATGCTCGACACGCTCCATGCCGTTCGTGCCGGAACACTCGACGCTGAGCGGGAACGGATCAGCGGGCTGGCTCGCGATCTCGTTCATCGCTTTCCTTTGCCTTACTGACGGCATCAGCCCGGGGACCGTTTGATATGACGCCATCGATGAAAAGCGACCTTTCACCCGAGGACATCGCGCGTTTCGGTGACCATCCGGCTGAGGCCTTCGCCGCGAACCTCCAAACGGTCAAAGACCGTATCGCGGCGGCCTGTCTTCGCTCTGGCCGTTCGCCCGGCGATGTACGGTTGCTGCCCGTCACCAAGACGGTTCCCGCACATATCCTGCGCCACGCTTTTGCGGCTGGAATCACGGATTTTGGTGAGAACAAGCTACAGGAAGCAAGAAACAAGCAGGAGGTGCTGGCCGATTTGGCAATCCGTTGGAACATCATCGGCCACCTTCAGACCAATAAGGTCAAATACCTCATCCGCTTCGCATCTGAATTTCACGCGCTTGATAGCCTTCGGCTGGCGAAGGAACTGAACCGCCGGCTCGACGTGCAACGGCGCGATCTCGACGTGTTCGTGCAGGTGAACACCTCCGGCGAGGCCAGCAAATACGGGCTGCATCCCGACGACCTGCCCTCTTTCGTGGAATGCCTGCCGGACTATCCCCGGCTGAAACCGCGCGGCCTGATGACGCTGGCGATTTTAAGCGCGGATACCGAGCGTGTGCGCCGGTGCTTCCGCTTACTTCGCGATCTGCGAGAGCGGACGGTCGCCGTACATCCCGGCCTGACGCAGCTTTCCATGGGCATGTCCGGGGATTACGAGGTTGCGATTGAGGAAGGCGCTGATGTCGTGCGCGTCGGCCAGGCCATATTCGGCCCACGCCCAACCCCGGATTCCCTCTACTGGCCCGGCATGGCCACGGAAGGGGAGGAAGCAGAAACTTCGTCATGACGGCTCCACAAAGCGGGTTGTTAGGGCAAGTCTCCGCCGCCCATCTGGTCAGCCATTTCCACATCATGACGGTCCCGGCTCTGCTTCCGCTTCTGCCGACCATCATGAACGTCAGTTTCGTCGACCTCGGGATTGCGCTGACGGTTTTTAATATTGTGACCGCCGTTGTGCAGGCTCCATTGGGCTATGCAGTGGACCGATTTGGCGCAATGCGGTTGTTGAAAATCGGACTTGCGCTTGGCAGCATCAGTTTCGCACTGCTCATCCTTCAGCCAACATTTTGGGTGCTGATCATCGCTATGGTGCTCGCCGGAGTCGCCAATGGCGTCTATCATCCGTGTGACTACGCGCTACTATCACGCGGCATTGCGCCAGACAGAATGGGGCGAGCTTTTTCGATCCATACCTTCGCAGGATTTCTCGGCAGCGCGCTAGCACCGCTGATATTGATGTGGCTGGCGATCGATCTGGACATTCGGGCAGCCTTTATCGTCAGCGCCGGGCTGGGGCTGCTTGTTCTCCTGCTGCTGGTGATCAGGGCGCCGCCCGCAGCTAAGGCGCCGCCAATCAGGACGCACACCAACGGGAAAGCAACTCGCTCTCGGCTTCGGATGTCGGCTCTTGGCGCGATACCGCTATTGACGCTGTTCTTCCTACTCCTGAATCTCAGCACAGGAGCTATAGAGAAGTTCTCGGTCGCCGCTCTGGTTGCAGGAATCGATGTGCCCCTGCCAGCCGCCAATCTGGCGTTGACCGCGTTTCTGTTCGCCAGCGCATTCGGAGTTCTTGTCGGCGGCGTCCTCGCGGATCGGACCGAGCGCCATGGTATTGTCGGGGCGACTGTTTTTGCTCTGGCCGCAATACTCATCGTCAGCGTGACTCTTATTCCGATGGCCGACATCGCTTTGATCGCGACGCTCGGTTCGGCGGGGTTTCTGACTGGCTGCATCGCACCGTCGCGCGACATGTTGGTGCGCGCAGCGGCCCCGGCTGGAACCGAAGGACGAGTCTTCGGGATTGTTTCAACCGGCTTCAACCTAGGCGGCGTGATCGGCCCCCTCTTGTTCGGCTACTTGATGGATAGCGGAGCGGCGATTGGGGTGCTTTGGGCTTCGGCTGGGTTCATGATGGCGACAACCGTGATTGTGCTGCTTCAAGAGAGATTGATACGCCTCAGCAAAAAATGCGCCAACACCGTTACAACGTGATTCCCTCTTTCTTCCCAACTGGCATGACATCGATCCGCCCTCCACGACGCCGATGCCCTCGCGGCCAAGCTGGCGGTCGATAACCAGCCGCCACCGGATTAGCGAGAACTCATCAGATTTCTCGATCACGGCGATATTGCCGCTGGATAGCTGCAGGATTCAGGTGAAATTGCCGCTGATGGTCTCGCCGTCCGTGGCGGTTCGGAACGACAGGCCCTTGTTCTCGATCATCTCCGCGCCGACGCGGGCAACTTCGCGCTCGCGCATGACGGCGAGCAGATTGCGCCGATAAGAAGATACGGCCATTCCGTGCTCTGGTGGTGTAGCCCTGTTCCATATGATGCTCGCTGCGCTGGCCCATCGACTCGCGCATCTGCTGGCCGAAGCGAGAGTTGGGGCAAGGTCGGCTGAATCACCGTGGATCAGCTGCCTGCCTGGCCAGGTCGGGCCCTCCGCTCCGATCTGCCTGCCTAGATCGACCAAAGACAGGACGCGAACGCTGGCCGTGCGGTCGCGGCCGCCATCATAGGTGGTGGCGTGGCTGACGAGATCGTCTGGGATGCGCCGTTGGTCGGCGTTGACCCGCGCGAGGATGCCCGCCCGGCGCAGCGCCTCCAGCCGGCGGAAATGGGCATCGACATAGCCCTCATAGTCGCCGCTCCAGTGGGGCCATTCGCTCGTGCCCCAATTTAGAGGGCTATGGCGTAAGCGGAATCCTCCGTTTCGTCTGCTTCGGCCCGCCAACTGCTCGGTAATAGGAAGCAGATACCGCTTATCTGCGAAAACAGTTACGTATCGATACCAGTGTGTGTTGATTGTGGTCCTGTCGAGGGGGCTGACCGCCGCTTAGGTAGGCGGCACGATGAACTATATCAGAGCCAGTGCCATCGTTTACTTCGAGACGATCGGCAACCTGTCGGAGCCGACAGTAAAGATCCTCACAACCATTGACTGAAGCGAAGGCAGTTTCTCCAAGATCAGGAGGCCGCTGCAATCGCTTCAGGGAACATAGTTTCCGGCATTGTATTACTTTGGCAGGCAGAAGGAGTATTCAAACGTCGATTCAGTCCAGACCATCTTCGCCGGGCAAGCTATGGAATTCGTGCCAGATTCCGTTGAGCACAGCCAGACTCACTGCAAGCCCAAGACCGAGAACCCATGCGAAGTACCACATCGTAAAATCCTTCCGCAGACCGATCAGTAAAAGTCGGGATTCTGTTTGACTTCGTCTTCACTGACGCGCCCAAACATCACCTTGTAAGCCCATGCCGTGTATAGCAGCACCAGGGGCAGGAGCACGGCCGTAACCAGCAGCATAACAAATAGCGTCAGATGGCTGGAAGAGGCGTTCCAGACTGTCAGGCTCGATTGTGGATCGATTGAGCTGGGCAGAATGAAGGGGAACATGGAGGCGCCAACCGACCCGATAATCCCGACATTAGCGGCAGACGAACCGGCAAATACGAGCGCGTCTTTGTTACTGCGGATGCCGAACAAAGCGATCACAGGGCCGAGCAGGCCGAGGGCCGGCAAGATTGTGAGGAGTGGGTAGGCAGAGTAATTTGACAGCCATGCGCCAGCTTGTCTGGCAGTTTGTGCCATCAGCGGGTTGGACGGTCCATTCGGATCGATTGCCCCTACAGTTGTGAAGCCCAGATTGCCGACGGCAAGCCAAACTCCGCCCAACGCATACAGAACCAGAGCGGCAATAGCAGCAAATGTCCCGAACCGAATGGCTCGATCGCGCACCGGCCCGTGGGTAAGCTTGATCGCCAGCCAGCCTGAGCCATGCAGAACGATCATCGCAACTGAGACGAGGCCGGCAAGAAGAGCAAAGGGCGAGAACAGGCCGAGCAGAGAGCCTTCGTAAAACGCGCGCAGATTGTCATCGAGGCGGAATGGCGCTCCGGTCAAGACGTTGCCCACGGCCACTCCGAAAACCAGCGCGGGGACGAACCCACCGACAAACAGGGCCCAGTCCCAGCGTGTACGCCAGGCGGCGTCAGGTTTCTTCGAGCGATACTTGAAGGCCACCGGCCGTAGGATCAGTGCCGCCAGCACGAGGAACATCGCGAGGTAAAAGCCGGAGAAGCTGATGGCATACACGAACGGCCAGGCTGCGAAGATTGCCCCGCCGCCGAGAATAAACCAGACCTGATTGCCTTCCCAGGTCGCCCCGATCGTATTGATGACCTGTCGTCGCTCGACATCGGTGCGAGCGACGAAGGGCAGAAGGGTACCAACGCCGAGATCGAACCCGTCTGTCAGTGCAAATCCGATCAGCAGAATGCCCAGCAGGGCCCACCAGATGACACGCAGCGTTTCGTAGTCGAGTGGCATGACAAGTCTCCTCGGTGGCTTTATTCGGCGGGAACAGAGGTGATGGTGGCGGATGATTTCGGATCAGCTGATGCGTCGCTTCCTGCGCGTTGCGGCGTGTAAGGCTCAGGTCCTTTCCGTATCGTGCCAATCATAAGGCGGATTTCGATAACGGCCAGCGTCCCATAGAGGAGGGTGAAACCAATGATCGTAGTCCAGATTTGCGATACCGTCAGGCTCGAAGCGCCCAGGAAGGTCGGCAGCACGCCTTCGATGGCCCAAGGCTGGCGACCATATTCGGCTACGACCCAGCCAACTTCCGCTGCCAGCCAGGGTAGCGGGATGGCGAAGACCGCGAGCCGCAGGAACCATGTCTTATCGAACCGGCGCGCAGTGGAAATCCAGGTGGCGAAAGCAAAGAAAGCGATGAATGCAAATCCTAGTCCGGCCATGATACGGAACAGCCAGAACAAGACAGGGACGTTGGGTACCGTGCTCCAAGCCGCGTTCGAAATATCGGCATCGGTTGCCTGAAGCGGATCTTCGACAAACCGCTTGAGCAGTAGCGCATACCCGAGATCATATTTGTGCTTTTCAAACACTTCGCGTGCCGCGAGATCGTCCGGATTTTTCTTCAGAGTTTCCAGTGCGCGATAGGCAGGCAAGCCATTGCGGATGCGGTTATCTGCCCGTTCGACCAGAGGCGTGATCCCCATCACTTTTCCGTCAAGGCTGCGCGTCGCAATCAGGCCAAGCACATAGGGGATTTTCACTTCGTATTCGGTTTTGCGCCCCTCGTTGGATGGAATGCCGAATATTGCCAAGCCTGCAGGGCTTGGCTCGGTTTCCCAAGCACCTTCGATCGAGGCGAGTTTCATTTGCTGGTTTTCCGTCAGCGCATAACCGCTCTCGTCGCCAAGCACGACGGCAGACAGTGACGATGCCAGACCAAAGGCCGCAGCAACAGCGAAGCTTCGCTTGGCGAGCCCGACATGGCGATTGCGAAGGAGATACCAGGCGCTGACACCAAGTACGAATACCGATGCGGTAACATAGCCCGCGCTGACCGTGTGAACGAACTTGGCCTGTGCTACCGGGTTGAAAAGAACCGCCATGAAGTCGGTAACTTCCATCCGCATTGTTTGCGGATTGAATTCTGCCCCTGTGGGGTGCTGCATCCAGCCATTGGCCACGAGAATCCACAGAGCTGAAAGGTTCGAGCCGAGCGCCACCATGAAAGTCGTGAACAGGTGCTGGCGCTTCGTTAGGCGATCCCAGCCGAAGAACATCAGGCCCACGAACGTTGCTTCGAGGAAGAAAGCCATCAGGCCTTCGATAGCCAGTGGTGCGCCGAAGATATCTCCGACATAATGGCTGAAATAAGACCAGTTTGTTCCAAACTCGAACTCCATGGTGAGGCCTGTTGCCACGCCGAGCACGAAGTTGATGCCGAATAACTTGCTCCAGAACCGAGTGATGTCTCGCCACACGGGGCGGTTGGTCATCACATATACACTTTCCATAATTACAAGAATAAAGGAAAGACCAAGAGTAAGGGGTACAAAGAGGAAGTGGTACATCGCAGTCAATGCGAACTGGAGTCTTGAGAGTTCTACGACTGCCATTTCCACTGGATTTCTCCTACTGCGGCACTAAGGTTCGAGAAAATTTCCTCTCGCCAGCTACGCCCTCGCAATCGAGCAGTCAAGGAACAGATGTGCCGATAAATGCAACAATTATTGAAGTTATGTAAATGAATAGGCTTTCGTCCCGCTTTATCCTGTTATTTGACACAGTGGGGGCGGCTATCTTCGCTCTCGCGCTGGCATCGGCTGTATCCGCAGCGGCGCGCGGCGGCGACTCCGGGGTATGGGTGCTCTGGGCAGCGTTGCTTCTGGTCGCGAGTGGGCTGTTTCGCGCGACGGCGCTGAGTTCGTCCGATATTGCTGCCACTGGCAGGGCATCTATCGTGGTTGCCGATATCCGTGAAAGGTTGTTGCCGCACCTGCTTGCGGGTCGTGCGGTTGTACCTCTTGCGCCGGGCAGTGCGGCAAGTGTGGCGATCGATCATGTGGAGGCGTTGCGGATGCGGGCAATACGGTTCGAGCCGGTTCGCATCGCCGCTGTTGCCGGGCCCGTGCTCGTGCTCGGCCTGACTGCCTGTGCGTCGCTGGTTGCGGCAGCGATCCTGTTGTTCACTTTCGTTTTTTTCGTGCTGACTATGATCGTTACCGGCAGTGCGGCGGCGCGGGAATCGGACGCGCAACTGGCTGCGTTGAATACCCTTTCGGGATTGCTGGAAGATCGCTTGAGGCATTTGCCGATCATCCGCCATTTCGGAGCGGAAGAGCGGATTACCCGGCAGATCGGCACCTCGTCGCACAGTCTTTCGGATCGCACTGTTGCGGTGTTGCGGAAGGCATTTCTATCGAGCGCAGCTCTGGAATTTTTTGCCGCGCTCGCTGTGGCGCTTGTCGCGGTGTATTGCGGGTTCAGCCTGCTCGGTCTGTTGCCATTCCCGGATCCCGAACACCTGACGTTAGGCGAGGCATTTTTTGCCCTTGCGCTGGCGCCTGAGTTCTATTTGCCGATGCGGCGTCTGGCTGCAGCCTATCATGAGAAGCAACTGGGTGAGGCGGCTGATCGCGTTGTCGAACCGTTGCTGGCGGAAGCCGACTTACCTGACGTTGCAACCGCTCCTTTCGCCGGGATGGGCGCGCATGGGTTGGAGGTCCGCTTTGGAGAACGCGTTATCGGGCCTGTCGATTTCGATTTGGGTCAATGCGGGATTCTGGTGCTGTCCGGGCCGACTGGCAGCGGCAAATCGACCATTCTTGCGACAATCGCGGGACAGATCGCGCCATCGACGGGGCAAGTCACTGTCCCGGGTAGTGGTCGGCCGCCTGATCCCAGGACTATCGCATGGGCGGCCCAGCGGCCGCTGATCCTGCCCGGCACTCTGGCAGAGAATATCGCGATCGCCCGGCCCGATGCTTCGGCCGACACGATCCGTCAGGTGGCGGATCGTGTCGGGCTGGGCGCGGTCATTGCCCGCAGAGGGATCGATCTGGCGCTGGATGCCAGCGGCGCGGGGCTTTCCGGCGGAGAGCGGCGGCGGATCGGGATCGCACGTGCAGTCGTGTCAGAGCGGCCCCTGATACTGTTCGATGAACCGACTGCCGATCTCGATCGTGCGGCTGCGGAGGAAATCGTTGCTCTGTTGGCGCAACTGGCAACTACCCGCGCATTGGTGATCGCAACGCACGATCCGCGCCTGATGTCCCTTTGCGATAATGTGGTGCGGCTGTGACTGAACGTGAGATGCTGGACGAATTGCTCGCCGCAACAGGAGCCGGACGTCGTCGGCTACGCATCGCCGGCGCCTGTGGCGTGCTCGCGAGCTTGTCTGCGGTGGCGCTTCTGGGTTTGTCGGGATGGTTCCTGACGGCAGCGGGATTGGCCGGGCTGGCGGGCGTCGCTGCGGTTCAGGCCTTCAACTACCTGATACCCTCCGCTGCGATCCGGCTGCTGGCTATTCTGCGAACGGTCGGGCGTTATGGTGAACGGTTGCTGGGCCATCAGGCCGCGCTGGAAGGTATGGCCGATCTGCGGACGCGGCTGTTTTCGCGGCGCGCTGCTATCGATACCCGCAAAGATGCGCGGGACCCACGCGCGGCGAGCGCCATTCTGCTGGACGATATCGCGGCGCTTGAAGACATCGTCATACGAAGGCCTGCTGTCGTTGCAGGTGTCGCGGGAGGTGTGGTGTCGGTCGCGCTCGTCGCATTGGCGGGGTGGGGGGCTGCGTTGTTTCAGGCGGTGGCGCTGTTCCTCCTCCCAATGGCAATCTGGAAAATGGCCGAGCGCTTTACGGCGATGCCATCGGCTGATGTCGCGGATCGGCTGATCGCAATGCGAGCTACCTTTACCGATTACGCTGCCGCCCGTTCGGAGATTGCAGCTTACGGTCTCACACCACGTGTCATGAAACAACTGGAGCCGACCTTTCGCGGATACGAAGTAGCCAAGGCCCGGCTGTTGAAGGGAGAAGCGATCACCGCCGCCGCGCTTGTACTATACGCCGCAGTCGTTGTGGCTGGCGTGCTCCTGCTTGCCAAGGGGGCGGCGCCACTCCTTGCTACTGCCCTGCTCGCCAGTGCTGCTGGTACAGAGGCGGTGGCGGGTTTTTCGCGCAACGCGATGCGAAAATCGGGGATCGAAAAATCGCTCGAGCGTCTGGCGATGTTGTCTCAGGCCCCCGACACAGTACATGCATTCGCATCCGATCAGGCAGTGGCGGAGCCGATAGAGATCGACGGCCATCGGATCGAACCGGGGGAGCGTGTCGCGATCACGGGCATATCGGGTTCGGGGAAGACGCGGTTGCTGGAAGCTCTCGCCGGGCTGCGATTACCTGTCCGGCCCTTAACGCTCAACGGGGTGCCGGTTGAAAGCGTCGATGCGGATCATCTGCGTCGTCAGTTCGCGCTGATGCCGCAGGATCCGATGCTGCTTATGGGCAGTATTGCGGACAATCTGCGTATCGCTGCCCCGGCGCTGGACGAGGGAGCAATGCACGCGGCGCTGGAAATCGCCTGTCTTGATGAGCGTGTCGCCGCAGCGCCGCAGGGATTGAACACCTGGCTGGAACCCGATGGCGGGATACTGTCGGGCGGCGAGCGCAAACGTCTGGCGCTGGCGCGCGCGCTCCTTGCTGGTCGCCCCTGGTTGCTGCTCGACGAGCCGACCGAAGGCTTGGATGCGGAAACCGAAAAGAGGCTGGTTGCCAATCTGGTGCAATGGCTGGATCGGACGGAGGCGGGCCTCATCGTGGTGTCACACCGTCCTTTCCCGCTGACGATGGCTGAACGGGAACTATCGCTTTGATCCCAAATGTATCCGGCGGCGCAATCGCACAAGATTGATTGCACCGCCGTAGCTGGCTGTTCTTACTTGCGATAATCGAGCGGTGGCTCACGGTCCCCTAGCAGCGACTGGTATTTGTAGTTCGGACCCAGAGCTTGCTTGAATTCGGCTTTGGCCTGCGCGCGCAATTCAGGGTTCGAATACAGTTCGACGCCCATCAGCGCCATCGCCTTGGCGGCATGGTTGGCTCCTTTGAAGCCAATTGACATGCCGCTCGCAGCGACTGCCTGCCAGCTATGTGCGGCGGTTCCGGGAACCCAGGTGGCCGTGCGGACGCTAACAGTCGGGACGGCGCTGGAAACGTCGCCAACGTCAGTCGAACCATAGCTGGTTTTTACCCGATATGGCTCTACCTGCCCTGCTTTTGCGAAAGGAGGGGCCTTCTCTCCCAGACTTGCCCGGAGCGTTTCTGCCCATGCTTCCTCCTGCGCGCTATAGGTGATGCCGCCCATCCCCTGAAGGATTGCGCTCATCTTCTGCTGCAGTGCAGGGACTGGTCGGGTTGGATTGTTACCGTGGATCACTTCCCAATCGACTTTGGTGCCTGTGCCCATCGCGGCACCTTTTGCCGCCGCTTCGAGGCGGGGCCACAGTGCCCGCACCTCATCCGGGTCCGAATGGCGGACGTAGTAGAATACTTCCGCGAAATCGGGGACGACGTTCGGGGCCGATCCACCTTCCGTGATAACGTAGTGAATGCGCGTATCCATGCTGGTGTGTTCGCGCATCATGTTGACCATCATGTTCATCGCTTCCACGCCGTCGAGCGCAGACCGGCCCTTCTCAGGTGCGGCTGACGCGTGAGAGGAAATGCCGTGGAACCGGAATTTGGCGGAACGGTTGGCCAGCGTGCTGAGCGACGGGGCGGCGTTGCTGTCGCTCGGATGCCAGTCGAGCACGAAGTCGGCGTCGTCGAACAGACCGGCGCGGGTCATGTAGACTTTGCCTGATCCGCCCTCTTCAGCCGGTGTGCCATACAGCCGAATGCGGCCGGGGGTTCCGGTCGCTTCCAGCCAGCGTTTCAAAACGATCGCGGCGGTTAGCGAGCCAGCGCCGAACAGATTGTGCCCACAGGCATGGCCGGCGTGTTTCGTGTCGATAGGATCACGGGTCGCTTTATCCGACTGAGTAATGCCGGGCAGCGCATCGAATTCGGCCAGCACACCGATCACGGGCCCACCGGTGCCCCATTCGGCGATGAAAGCGGTGGGAATTCCGGCGACCCCGGATTTGATTGAAAAACCCTCTGCCTTGATCTCATTTTGCAGGAAACCGGATGACTTTTCTTCCAGATAGCCCAGTTCGGCGTTTTCCCAGATCTGGCGGGCAACCCGCGATGTGCGGCCCAGTTCGGCATCGACTGCCGAGCCTGCGTCATATGCCTCGCGCGCGAAAGCGGGGGCGGGTTGGAGGCACAGGGCCAGCGCGGCCAGTGGCATAAGCGATTTCATCGTTTTCTTCTCCAGATAGCTGCGGCTGAATTGATCAAGGTATCTGCCGTTTCGAGGGAAGCGGGCAGGGGCTGCCCAATCGGAGAGAGTGGTGTGTCTCAGACGTCGTCGGCCGATACGTATTCCTCGACATCGATCTCGCCCGACATCCGGCCGACGGCGACAGCGACGGCGGCGTCGCCGGAAACGTTCGTCATCGTGCGCGCCATGTCGAGGATGTGATTGATCCCTGCGACAAATGCGATGGTTTCCAGCGGTACGCCAATCGAAGAAAGTACCAGGCTCATGATAATCAGGCCCGATCCCGGTACGCCGGCCGCTCCGATCGCGCCGAGCGTGGACGTCAGAATGATCATGACATAAGAAAGCCAGCTCAGCTCAATGCCGTAAACCTGTGCACCGAACAGCGCGATTACGCCCAGATACATCGCTGTGCCGTTCATGTTGATCGTTGCGCCGAGCGCGACAGTGAAGCTGGCAACCGAATGCGAAACGCCGAGGTTCCGTTCGACGCAGCGCAGCGTCACAGGCAGTGCGGCATTCGACGACGCGGTGGAGAACGCCACTGCCTGTGCATCGATGATACCGCGATAGAAATCGATCACCGGCAGCCGTGCGATAAGGCGCAGAATCAGCGGATAGACAATCGCCAGAATGATAGCGCAACCGACATAATTCAGAGCAACAAGCTTGCTGAGCGGGATCAGCGCTTCGAAACCAAAAGTACCGGTAACCCATGCGATCAGCGCGAAGACGCCGAACGGGGCCAGCTCCATCACGAAAATCGTCATGTTCTGCATGACGATCGACCCGGCATTCATCGCCTGAGCAATCGGAGTCCCTTCCTCGCCCGATGCAAGAATGGCGATGCCGAATAGCACAGCGAAAACGATGACCGGCAGAACCGCCCCTTCCGCCATTGCCATAACCGGATTTTCAGGAACCAGCGAGATTACCATTCCGATCAGCGACTGATCGGGCGCAGGCGGAACGGCCGTGCCCACCGGCAACTCAATCGAAAGGCCGACGCCCGGTTGCACCAGTGTTGCCAGCGTCATCCCCAAAGTTACGGATATAAACGCTGTGGACATAAACAGCAGGAGCGCTTTCCCGCCCACGTTGCCCAACCGGCGCAAATCTCCGACAGCAGTCATCCCCGATACCAGCGAGAAGAAGATCAGCGGGATAACCAGCATTTTGATCGCGCGGATGAACAGATCGCCGATCCATCGCACAGATTCGGCATCTTCGCCCAGGACAACGCCCGCGATGATGCCGCAGACCATTGCCAGCAGAACTCTTTTCCAAAGGGGCGATCCGAACCAGATGCGTAGCATATCGTATTCTTCTCCCGTGACTTTTATCGATTTCGGGCGGGGTATTGTATGTGGCGGCCCAATTGTGGCGAAGAACTATCTTACGCAGGCAATCGCTTCGATTTCTACATCGCCGGCCACTAGCCCACAGATAACCGTGGATCGGCAGGGGAACGGCTCTGCAAAGAACTCGCGATAGACTTCGTTGAATGCAGGCATCAGCTTTGCATCGGTCAGCCATGCAGTCACTTTCACCACCTGATCGAGCCGTGCACCTCCTTCTTCCAGAACTGCGGAGAGGTTGGCAAGAGCTTGCCGGGTCTGAATTTCGATCCCGCCTTCGACAATTGCCCCGTCGCTGCCGCGCGGTAGCTGGCCTGAGGTGAAGACAAGATCACCCGCACGCCGGAAGCGGCTGAGCGGCGGAGGTGAGGGATGTGTCATTCACGATGCCTTTCTGATTTGACGGTGTTGACCGATCGATTGCTCCACCAGTGCAGACACTCTTTCGGCAGAACCGGCCGCAAGCGTCCAGCCCAGCATACCGTGCCCTACGTTCAGGAAAATTCTCTGTCCGGCTTGCGAGATCACTGGTTGAGAATTGGGCGTCATCGGCCGCAGACCAGCCCATCCGGAGCGAATTGCCTCGTAATCAACAGCATATGGCATCGCGGCTTTGGCCTGATCGATCAGATGGCGCAGGCGCGCCGGGTCAGGGGCTGGATCGTTGTTGTTCAATTCTGCCAGACCGGCGACCCGCATTGAATCGCCCAGGCGGCAGTAAACGATCTTGCGCGCTGCATCGGTAATGCTGACAGTCGGTGCATATTTGCCGGGTGGAGCGGTAAAGCTGTAGCCCTTCATCGCCGCGATTGGGGCGCGAATTCCCAAGGGAGCGAGAAACCGCGGAGTCTGTGCGCCAAGGCACACGACAACATTGCTGGCGGATAGTTCGTTGCCCTCGTCATCGACCACGATGACTGCATCTCGTTTCTGTGTGATCTGTGCAGCTGAGAAACGATACGCGGTTTTCAAGCCATATCGGCTGACAAGCACGGCCAGCAGACCTTTGCAGAAGCGATAGGGATCGCCAACTTCATCGCTGGGTGTCCACAACGCCCCTGCGATCGGTCCGGCGTCGTGCAAGGCCGGTTCAATGGCCATTGCTTGTGCGGAGGTTAGTATTTCCTGCTCAATCCCGGCGCTGCGTTTTAACGCGGCAACGGTACGCGAATGGTTGAGACTGCCTTCATCCCTGAAGATATGCATTTTGCCCGGCACTGTATGGGCGAAATCGAACGGGTGCCTTTCGCGCAAATCGGCCATCGCGGCTTGCGATTCGAGACCGAGCCTGAGCGTGGCCAGCGTATTGCTGTCGAACTGAGCCTGTGTGCAGTTTCGCAGAAAGGCCAGCCCCCAGCGGAAGAAATCCGGATCGGGGGACAGACGGACACGAAATGCCGGATCGAGTCCGGCGAAAAGAAAAGGCATTTTGCGAAGAAGCGACGGCTGAGCTAATGCGTCTGTATAAGCGTAGCTAAGCTGCGCTCCGTTTGCGAACGAGGCCCCTTGTGCCGGTCCGGCTTCGCGATCGGCGATGGTCACCGAAAAGCCACGCCGCGCGAGGGCATAGGCGGTGGTAATACCGACTACCCCTGCGCCGAGCACGAGTATGTCCGGGGTTTTGTCTGATGCAGAAGGGCAGGGCGAGCATTTTTCGCTCTCCATCGCTTCGCTCAGCATACCCCTTTTCATTCGGTGACATCTTTATCGCGGCGGATAAGGGCAATTCCTTCTATGCCACCCCGACCGACAAGAATCCGTGCGGGATCATCCGTGGGCGTGATCGACATCGAACCATCATGGTAACGGCCATCGTCCTGCGGTGTGAAGTGCCGGACAGTCGGCCTTGCAGTCAGGTCGGACGATATTTCTACCCGTAAACCATCCCCTTCGGGCGCAAGACGATAGCGGGATTCGAGCTGTTCCGAATAGAAGGTGCCAGTAGGCATAGTGGCCGGGAAACCGGGATAGCGGACCCCGCTGGCGGTTATCACATCCCGCAATTTCGCGCTGGCTGTCCAGTCGCCGCGGTTGCACAGGATCGCAAATGCCAGATGCTGACCCGGCAGGCGCGTATATGCGTGTTTCAGCGCCTCTGCCGATCCTGTGTGCATCACGACGTATTGGCCTCCCTTTTCACCAAGGTGGAGGCCGCCACCGTAACTTAGCCCGTTTCCATCATCGATCAGGCTGCCGTCGGCATAGCGCCCGGGTGTCAGCATGATTTTGGCGATTCGCGGGGTCCACACCTTATGGCCGCGATCGATATCGTATTCGTATCGGGCCAGATCGTTCATCGACAGCATCAGGCCGCCCGATCCGCTGAACCGCGGGAAGGTATCACGCACTGCGAAACCTTCTCCAACAGGGAGATAGCCGTGGGCGAAAGTGCCGGGACGAAGGTTATTATCGATGAAATAGGCGCTTTTCATGCCGATCGGTTCGAACACCGCGCGCCTTACATATTCAGCGAAGGGCAGTCCCGAAACGCGCTCTACAATTTCGGCAAGTAGCAGATAGCCGCCATTCGAATATCGGTAGGCAGTGCCGGGTGCGAAATCGGTGCCCTGCTGCTGAAACAGCAAGTGAAGTGCCTGCTCTTTCGACGCTCGTCCGACATCGTTCATGCCGGCGAGGCGCAACAGCCCGAGTGAATCGCGAATACCCGATGTGTGATGCATCAGCATCCCCACAGTCACCGGTGCGCGATAGGCGGGCAATTCCGGCAGATAGCGGCGCACATCGTCATCCAGCGCCAGTTTGCCTTGAGCGACCAGAGTTGCCGCTGCCAATGCTGTAAATTGCTTGGATATCGAGGCCGCGTAGAACTGAGTGTCGCCATCGATTGGCTGGCGGTTTTCAATATCGGCGTAGCCCTGAGGAATCATCTTTTGCGCGGAACCGTCTTTGAACGTCCCGACAATACAGCCTGGGGCAATTTCGTGCTGCTTGTCGGAGATGATTGCCCGGATCGCCTGATTTGTTTCTGTCGCCGGTGAACTGGCGGCAAAGCTATTCGAGACTGGCGACAGCGAAAGCGTCAGGCCCGCAAGAATGGCGCAGGCATGGATCGGATGTTTGCGAACGAAGACAGACAAGTCGGTTCCTTGTTTGGCCTATCACGCTGCGATGCAGCATCGGAAAGCGAAGGGTGAAGCTGCCAGACCCGCAACACAAGGTCGAGTTTTTGGCATATCCATAACCAATGACTATGCATGCGATCATTTGAGTTGAGATGATGAGGTTGGTTTGAAAATGCCAAGAAAGGCCTTCAGTCTTGGTGAAGTAGATCGACGGTTATTCGTGGGACGGCTCAAATCAACAGAAATCGGGGATTTGTGCAGTGCAACAAAATTCTGTTGAGTTATTCAGGCTATCTATAAGTTTCAGTTGCGGTGAGAAAGATCGCTCCTGAAAAATTTCAGCCTATCTCGGCGTTCCATAACGACAGGCTATGGTCTTGCCAAATGTTGCTGCTTCGCATGCCCTGCGATCATTGCAAGATTGTTACGTCTTTGGATCGAAATATGCGGGGAAAATTATGACGGACAGTAATATGGGGCAGGCTTCGGTCGCTGGTGCAATGCGCAGAAGGAAGCAAATTTTGTGCGGCAGCACAGCGCTGATGATGTGCCTGATGCCTTCGCTGGCATATGCACAGGACAGCGGCACCCCGAATGCATCTGAGCAAGCGCAGGACAGCGCCGATACTCAGGGTGCCATTGTCGTGACGGGATCTCGCGTCGCGCGTTCGGGTTTCGATAATCCCACGCCGACGACGATTATCAGCGCCGAACAGATCGCGAATACCGGCCTGAACGATATCGGTGACGTTCTGATGCAAAGCCCGCAAATCGCTGTGGGTCTGGGATCGAGCAACGACACGTTCCAGCGCGATATCGGCGCCAGCTTCATCAACTTGCGCGGTCTGGGCGAGAACCGGACGCTGGTACTCGTCGATGGGCGTCGCCGGGTTTCCGGGTCGCGCGATGGCTCGCAGGTCGACGTTTCTGCCATTCCGACATCGATGATCAAGAGTGTCGAAGTCATCACCGGCGGCGCCTCGGCGGTCTATGGTGCCGACGCCGTTTCGGGGGTGGTGAACATCATCCTCAAGGATGATATCGAAGGGTTCGAAGTGTCGGGCCGTGTCGGTCTGTCCGATCGCGGTGACGGCGCGACGTACCGGATTTCGACGTCAGGCGGAGGGCAATTCGCTGACGGTCGAGGCTCGGCGCGTTTTGGCCTGAATTACAGCAAGAGCGAGACACTGAAATACACTGATCGCAGCTACACCTATGGTGAAGGCGCACTGCGGTTCGTGAACAATCCCGACAACACCGGGCCAGACGATGGGATCCCCGATCGGATCGTCATCACCAACCCGCGCACGATTACGAGTTCGTATGAACCGAGCTTCGTCATTGGTGGCCAGCGGTATTATTATGATAATGGTCTGGCCACGCAATCCGGTGTCGATTGCTACGGCTCGTACTGTTCGGGTGGTGACTACGGATACGACAATCGCGAACGTAATCTGCGGAATCCGCGGGAAAGCTTTTCGGCGATCGCTGGTCTGAAATACGAACTGAGCGATAATATTACAGCGTTCACCGATTTCGAATTCTCCTTCGCCAACAGCGAAACCAACGGGCAGGGGTTCTTCGATTCAAGCCTGACTCTGCAGCGCGATAACCCGACGCTACCGGACGAAGTCACCGCGTTGATGGATGCCAACGGGCTTTCGTCGCTCAAGGTCGGTTACGAAGGGGAATATATCTTCGGCAATCGTGAGCATGGCAACTCGCGCTATATCTACACCGTTACGGGCGGCTTGCGGGGCAAAGTGGCCAATTTCGACTGGGAAGCGTTCGCGCAATACGGTCGCCGCGATCAGCGCTACAAGCGCGGAAACAGCCGTATCGAAAGCCGTTTCTACGAAGCGGTCGATGCTGTCATCGATCCCGGCACTGGCGAAATGGTATGCCGCAGCGAAGCTGCACAGGCCGCTGGTTGCAGGCCTATCAGTGTGTTCGACGGCATGGTGTCTGACGAAGACAAAGCCTATTTCGCAGCGACTTTCATGCGTGAGGTCACCAACGAGCAGCTTCTTGCAGGCATTCAGGCGACAGGTAGCCTGATCGATTTGCCCGCAGGGCCGCTGGGTGTCGCTATTGGCGCAGAATATCGCCGGGATTCGCTCTCCACTCTGGACGATCCGCTGGGTGCTCGTGGCTTGCTTTATCGTACCGATAACGGTGGCGAATCGGTTGATGCCAGCGCCGAAGTGGTTGAAGCATTTGCCGAATTCGTCGTCCCTGTTCTGAAAGACAGCTTTCTCGGCAGATCGCTGCAGGTCGAAGGTGCCGCGCGTTATTCGCATTACGACACAATCGGCAGCACGCTTGCGTGGAAACTGGGTGGCGAGTGGGCACCGATCGACGATCTGCGTTTCCGGGTAACCCGTTCGCGCAGCGTTCGTGCACCGACCATCGTGGAGCTGTTCGCACCGGAAACAATCGGCGCGCTGAATATTACGGCGGATCCGTGCGACGCTGCGGAAATCAACCAGAATCCCAATCGCCTGGCAAATTGCCGCGCGCTGGGCATTCCGGTTGGCTGGGTCGACCCGGCGGCTTCGCTGGCACTGACCACGCGCCTGGGCGGCAACCCCGATCTTCAGGAAGAAACGTCGAATTCGTGGACTGCAGGCGTGGTGACCACTCCTGTCGATGGTCTTACACTTTCGGCTGACTGGTGGTCGATCAAGATCGACGATGCCATTCAGACGATCAGTGGCAATTCGATTGTCGAAAAGTGTGTCGATTCAGAAACGCTCGACAATCCGTTCTGTGCGCTGGTGACACGCGGAAACTTCGTCGGTTTGAGTGATCCCTATGTGATCTCGTCCATCGATCTGCGGCAGGTCAATGTCGGATCGCTGACGGCACGAGGCGTCGATTTTGCAGCGAGTTATCACACATATCTCGACAAGATTTCGTCCAGCCTACCCGGTCGCCTGACGGTGACAGCCACGCTCACCTATCTCGACAAGCTGGAAGAGCTGGTGGACGCGACGGATGAAACGACTCTGTTGATCAAGGATGGGGGATACGAAAACCCGACCTGGCGTGCCAACCTCAACCTCGGCTACACGGTGGGTAATCTGCGGGCTAACTGGAAGGTTCGCTATATCGGCCCGTCGAGCCTCGATGTGGAGAAATCGGCCGAATATTACGGCGGCCTCACTGTTGACGAACGATTTTATCACGACCTGTCAATCAACTACGAACTCGACGACGGCAGCAGCCTTCAGTTCGGTGTAAACAATCTGTTCGACGAGCATCCGCCGCGGACGCCGTCCACTTACACCGGCGCATACGGAAGCTCGCTGTTCGATAGCGTCGGGCGCTTCTTCTATCTTGGTGCTACCAAGAAGTTCTGATGCGCCAATCGGTACGGCGGGCGGTCGCTTTGGCGCTGCTCGCCGTCCGATGCATTATTATCGTATGGAATATCCCGAAGCCGCAAGATTTTGATTTGGGGGGAATAGTTTGATGAGGATTATCGGCCTGATTGCCTACGCCGCACTGACAGTGGGCGTTTTCGTCCCTGCCAGTGCCAGCGCGCAGGATGAATATCGCGAACCGCCGCAGGAGGTGGCCGCAATCCTCGATATTCCGCCACCCCCGGCGGCCAGTGTCAGCCCGGATGGAAACTGGGCCGTTTTCACGACCTTGCAGGGAATGCCATCGATTGCCGATCGCGCTGTGCCGATGGCGCGGCTTGCCGGTGTGCGGGTGAACACCGCCACCAACGGACCCTACGATGCGAAGGCATATGACCGCAACTCTTCGTACACCGGGCGCGGGGTGGAGTATCGCCTGGTCAACCTGAAAACCGGTGCAGAACATCGGGTTGCGTTGGACGCGGCCAAGCTTGGCCCGCCGATGTGGGCGCCTGACAGCAGCCGGTTCGCTTTCCTTTACACCACAGCGAAGGGAATTGAGTTGTGGGTGGCCGATGCCGTCAGCGGCAAGGTGCGGGCGCTGTCCGGTCCATCGATCAATGTCGCCAGCAGCATTGCCAGCACCTCTGCCGGGCCGTGTGACTGGATGGCCGATAGCCGCCGCATTATGTGCCAGTTTATCCCGGAAAATCGCGGACCTGCGCCGGAAAGAGGTGTGCCGACAGGGCCTTCGGTGCAGCAGACCGATGGCAAGAAAGCACCGGTCTGGACCTTCACCAACCTGCTCACCGACAAGTATGACGAGCAGCTGTTCGATTATTACATGACATCGCAGCCGATGATCGTGGACGTTGTCAGCGGCAAGAAGACCCCGTTTGCCAAGGCCGGAATTTACGAAAGCCTGAAGCCGTCGGAAGATGGGCGGTACTATCTCTCGACCCGAATTGTCGGGCCTTATTCGTACCTTGTGCCTGCCAGCCGGTTTCCCAAACAGGTCGAAATTCTGTCTGCCGATGGTAGTGTCGTGAAGGAATTGGCCGATGTGCCGATCAACAATGCCGGGCCCGAAAGCATGGGCTGGGCGCTGGCGGGGGAGCGTGGCCATCAGTGGCGGCCGACTTCGCCCGCGGCGGTGATGTATGTCGAACCGCTCGATCAGGGAAATCCGGCAGTTTCAGCGGATTATCGGGACCGTGTGATGGTGCTGGAGGCACCGTTCGATGGCGAGCCGCGCGAATTGATGCGTACCGCCGACCGCATCGTCAGCGCATCGGACGATCTCGATGGCAGCGATCTGTTTGCATTTGCCGACAACGGTCGGCAGGCGATAGTGAAGCAGTTCGCATGGGCGACGCGCGGGGAAAAAGTGTGGCTTGCCAATGTGATGCAGCCCGCTTCGCAGCCGCGACTGCTGTGGTCGCACAATGCCGACGACTGGTATTCCGACCCCGGATCGCCGGTGACGAAGGCCGCACAGGGCGGGGCGGTTCTGCGGCAGAATGGCGACTGGATTTATCTGGCAGGGCAGGGCGGTTCGCCTGACGGGGACCATCCGTTTCTGGACCGGTTCAACCTCAAAACGCTGAAGTCGGAGCGGGTGTTTGCAACCTCCGGCGCGAGTTACGAGAGTGTTGTCGCAGTACTCGACGATCAGGCCAAGCGCTTGATTACACGGTACGAAACCAGTCTGGATCCGGCGAACTACATGCTCCGCGATCTGGCGGCGAAGGACAGCAAGCCGCTGACCAATCTGCCGCGGCCCGAACATGCCTTGCGTTATTCGAGCAAGCAACTGGTGAACTATGTCCGGTCGGACGGGGTGCCGCTGAGCGGGACGCTGTATTTGCCGCCTAACTATAAGAAAGGAAACAAGGTTCCCGCCATCGTCTGGGCCTATCCGCGCGAATATGCCAGCAAGAGCGGGGCCGGGCAGGTGCGTGGTTCGCCCTATCGATATTCGGGACGTTCTAACCGAGTTTCAAGCGATTACATGCTGTTCCTGACACAAGGCTATGCCGTGCTGGCGAATGCGGCGATGCCGATTGTGGGCGGGTTGAAAGCCAACGATACCTATGTCGAACAACTGGTCGCCAATGCTCAGGCGGCGGTGGATATGCTGGTCGATCAAGGGGTTACGGATCGCAAGACAGTGGGTGTCGCCGGGCACAGCTATGGTGCGTTCATGACTGCTAACCTGTTGGCACACAGCGATATTTTTGCCGCCGGCTATGCCCTGAGCGGGGCCTACAACCGCACGCTGACACCGTTCGGATTCCAGCGCGAACGGCGGACATACTGGCAGGCGCCGGAGGTCTATCAGGCGATGTCGCCGTTCATGCATGTGACCGATATCAACGAGCCGATCCTCCTTTTTCACGGAGAAATCGACAGTAATACAGGTACTTATCCGATTCAGTCGCAGCGGTTTTTCCATGCGCTGAAGGGCGTGGGGGCGACTGCCAAGCTGGAGATGCTGCCTTATGAAGACCATGCCTATGCCGCGCGGGAGAGCCGCCTGCATGTTCTGGCGGAGAGCTTCGACTGGTTCGACCAATACGTGAAGAACGCCAAATAAGGCATGTATTACAGATATTTCCGGGTGGCGGAAACGCTGCCCGGAAATGCTGCATCCCGGCCCGACAGCCCCCAGATAGCACCGGCCAGATGAGCACCCGGAACTGCACAGGGAATCACCCGGCAGCGCCGCTCAGGCCCGGTTTCACCTACATCTTCACCACGATATATGGCGCGCAACACGCTGTAATAGCGTAGCTATTTCGCAAAGCATCCTCGATTGCACCGCATGTAATCGCACAGGCTGTCACGCTGCCCCGACAGGGCGCTCTATTGGACAGGTAAGTCCGGTTTCGGGCTCGAAATCGCCCAAAATCGCCAAAAACCGGCAAAATCGCCAGCTCACCAGCCAGCCCGCAAGCTGTCCCGATCGGCCCCAACCACAGGCCCCAATACCGGCCCGGATCATGACACCAATCGGCGTTGCTGATTCCAGCCCCTGATTCCGGCCCCTGATTTCGGCCCAGCCAACCAGCCCAATCACGGCACCGACCCGGCGCGATGCAACGCAGGTTTCAAACCTCGTTTGCAATCGCACCGGGATCGGGCGGGGATTATTGCGCGTCGTTGCCCGCCACCATCAGCGTGGCGAGAGTCAGTGTTTCGATCCCGGCTTTGATCGACCCTTTGGGCGAAGGCGCGAAATAGGGCGAGTGGTTGACCGGCACCGGCTTTCCTTCGCTCTTGTACTTCGCGATCATTTCGGGCGGAGTGCCGCCGATCCAGAAATAGACCGAGTTCGGCATCCCGGCGGAGACGAATTCGGAATAATCCTCGCTCGCGCTGCCGCCCGGCTCGCTGGCGGGGATGAACGCGACCCGGCTGTCGCCCAGCGCGCCCTTCAGCACAGTCGCGGCCCGCGCTGCCAGATCGGGATCGTTGACGACCGATCCCGTGCCGTAAACGTGGGTCACTTCGGGGGCCGGGGCACGTTCCATATCGGCGGCGGCCTTTGCCGTGCGGGCGACACCGTCGTTGATGATCTTGCGCGTTTCAGGATCGAACGAGCGCAGCGTCAGTTGCAGGTCGGCATGATCGGGGATGATATTGGCGACCGATCCGGCATGGATCGAACCCACGCTGACGACGCCGAATTGCTTGGGGTCTTTCTGGCGGCTGATCGTGCTTTGCACACCCGTGATGAAATGCCCGGCCTGCATGATCGGATCGATCGATTTGTCGGGCATCGAGCCATGCGCGCCAACGCCGTGGAACCTGACGCTGATCCGGTCGGAAGCGGAGCTGATTACCCCTTGCTTGACAGAGATGGTGCCCAGCGTATCGGCACCGATGTGCGCGCCAAAGCCATAGTCCGGCTTAGGGAAGCGGGTGAACAGCCCGTCGTCCAGCATCGCTTTCGCGCCGGAGATGACCTCTTCCGCAGGCTGCGCCACGAACATCAGCGTGCCGTGCCAGCGATCCTTCATCGCCAGCAATGCCTCTGCCGTGCCGACCCACCATGCCATGTGAATATCGTGGCCGCACGAATGATCGACGAAATAGGTATTGCCGTCCACTTCCTGCTGAACCTTGCTGGCGTAAGGCAGGCCGGTCTTTTCCTCCATCGGCAGGGCATCCATATCGGTGCGGATCAGCACCACCGGGCCAGGACCGTTGCGATAGAGCGCGACGACGCCGGTTTTGCCGACATTTTCGGTCACGTCGAAACCCAGCGCGCGCATCTTCTTCGCCAGAATGGCTGCGGTGCGCTTTTCCTGAAACGCCAGTTCGGGATGCTCGTGAATGTCCTTGTACATCGCTTCGAGCGCGGGATAGTTCTTGTCGAACGTCGCCTGCACTTGCGTCAGCGCGGCATTGGCATCGGCGTGGGTGGTGCTGGCGGCTGTATCGGTGTTGTTCGCCGCGGCCTGCGCGATGGTCGAAGTGCTCAGGATCATCCCGGCGGCGATCAGTTGCGGCAGGTACTTCATTTTATTCCCCTTGTTTAGGAGCGGATTGCGGCGCGGATGCGCCGTCCAGTCGGGCACTGTCGCTGCGTTCCACCCGCAATGCGCCCGGATGTTCGATAATGTCCGACAGCGCGGCAGTGTCACCCTGGCGGATCAGCCCGTACACCGGGACATTCCGCAGGCTCTGATCCTTCAGCACGATGTTCTGGCTGGAATACCGGTTAGCGATACGGATCGCCTCTTCCAGCGGTTCGCCATCGAAGAACAGCATTCCGTTGGTCCACACGACTGACAGGTCGAGGTTCACTTCGCTGCTCGCCCCGATGAAACCCTGCGCCGATTTGCCATCGGGGCGCGATCCGAATTCCACCTGTTCGCCCTTGCGCGCCAGTCGGGCGATTTCGGACCCGGTTTCTTTATGCGGGGCGGCCACGGAAATGCGGATTACGCCATCGACCACGGTCACTTGCGCGGCCTTGCTCTTGTCGCGCAGGCGCACGTCGAAGGCAGTGCCCACTGCCATGACTTCGCCGCCCGCGGCCTTCACGATAAACGGGCGCGCCTTGTTATGCGCCACACGGAACAGCGCCTCCCCGTCGATCAGGCGGATCAGGCGTTGCTTTTCCGTATAATGGACTGTGATCGTGCTTTCCGGGGCCAGCGTGACTTCCGAACCGTCGCTCAGCGCGATGATGCTGCGCTGACCGCGTCCGGCGGTGTAAGTGTGGCCGGGTTCTTCGCGGTCGATCACTGCATCGGCCAGTTGTGTCAGGCCGGGCAGAGAGGCAGGGGCTTCGCGCTGGCTGTATATCACTGCACCAGTTGTCAGGAACGCAGCAACCGCTGCCGCAGCGGCGAGCCAGCGCGGCGACTTGCTGCGCGCAAACCAGCCGCCCTGTGGGGCATCGGCCATTTCATGCGACAGCGGCGGGCGTTCGAACTGGCCCAGCTGATCCCAGAAATCGGCGGCTTCCTCCGCGTCTGCAGGGTGCAGCGCACTCGAACGATTGTCGAACAGCCGCTCGAACACTTCGGGCGCGCGTTCGCCCAGGCCGATATGTCTGCGCTTCATGGCGCCTCTCCCGGCTGGCCGCGCAGGCGGACATAGAGGTGCGTCACGGCCCGGTTCAGATGTTTCTGCACCATGCGGTGACTGATGCCGAGACGCTGGGCGACAGTGCCGGTATCGAGATCGTCGAACCGGCGCATAATGAAAACGTCGCGGCAGCGCGGCGGCAGTTCGCTCAGCGCCGCTTCGAACGCGCCCTGCAAATCGGCCAGACCGGTGGCATCTTCCTGTTCGGGGCGAACGGGCAATTCGTCCACATCGATCGGCTGGATCGGCCCGCTGGCCGTTTCCCGCCGATGGATATCGGCCAGCAGATTGCTGGCCACGCGGAACAGATAGGCCTGCGGCTGGTGCACCGGATCGCTGCCAGCGCGGGCGAGCAGGCGGGCATAGGATTCCTGCACCAGATCGTCCACCAGATCGCGATCTGCCACCCGGCGCGAGACGAACCGGCGCAGCGCGGCGAGGTGAATCGCCGCTTCGTCGCCCGGATCGCTGTGATCGGGTATGGTTTTCGATTGCCGCTGCATGCCGGTTTGCCCGCTAGTCCCCTTTCCTAAGCTATGACGCAAAAGCGGCGCAATACGAACCCCGCCGTGCACATGTTGCAAAAAAATTTCAAAATTTACGTTTTGGTGGTTCGCATTCTTGCCATTTGTGCGTCTTCCGTATTGCAGGGCAAAAGGATCACGCCCGCAACAGGGAAAGATTCAGGGGGTTTTACGATGAAACATGTGGGTTTGATGGTGTCGGTCGCAGCACTGGCGATTGCAGTGCCGGCACAGGCCCAGGTGCGCCATGCGGTTGCAGCGGAACAGCAGTTTACTGTCGATCTGCCAGCGCAGTCGCTTGGCGCAACGTTGATGCAGATTTCGCGCACCACCGGAATGCAGCTCGTGTTTACCGACGGCGGCATCAAGCGCCGCGTCGCTCCGCGCGTGAGAGGCACTTATACCCCCAGCCAGATGCTGCAGATGGCGCTTGCGGGCAGCGGTTATACCTATCGCTTCACCGGCCCCGACGCGATCCGCATCGTGCCCGCCGGGCAGTTGCAGAAATCCGCTTCTTACACCACCTCGGTTCAGCCGGTGGCGGCGCAGGGCGCGACCGGTGCTGCGGCCCCCGCATCCGCCCCGGCCCCCGCAGTGGCAGAACCTGCAGAAGAAGCTCCGGCAATCGTTGTTGTCGGTTCGCAGATTCAGGGTTCGAAAGTGGCCGATGCGCTGCCGGTGACAGTGGTCGATGAAAAGCAGATCGGCGCGACCGGCGCGGTATCGGGCGACGAACTGTTCCGCTCGATCCCGCAGCTGGGCGATGTGTCGTTCAACTCCTCCTACCTGCCCAACAGTTCCAACGCGGCGCGCGGCGATGTCGGCTCGGTCAACTTGCGGAACCTGGGCGAAGGCAACACCCTGTTGCTGATCGACGGTCGCCGCGTGGTGACTCACCCGACCAGCCGCGCCAACGATCAGCTCGTGCCGGTGCTCACCTACAACACCAACGCGATCCCCGTGTCGGGCGTTCAGCGGATGGAAGTGCTGCGTGACGGTGCCGCTGCGATTTACGGTTCGGATGCCGTCGCGGGCGTCGTCAACGTCGTGCTCAAGAAAGACTACGAAGGGCTGGGTCTCAGCGCGCAATACGGGCTGGCCGAAGGCACCGGGATGCACGAATTCAGCGCCAACGGGATTTTCGGCACGAGGCTGGGCGACCGCGGCAACATCACTTTGCTGGCCGATTTCAACCACCGTTCGATGCTGCGCGCATCGGATCAGGAATATACCGCTTCGTCGGATAAGCGCCCGCTGTTCGTGGGCACTCGTTTCGAAGGGGCCACTTCGCTCGACGGACGCGCCAGCACCAGCCCGTGGGGCAACTTCGGCGCTGTCGGGGTGAGCGGGGGCGTGCGCCAGAACGGCACGCGCATCACATCGTCTTCCGGCCTGTTCCATATTCAGCCGGGTACCAATCCGGGCTGCCTCAGCAATCTGGGCAATGGCATCTGCATCGACGACGGTTCGGCATCGACCACCGGCGACGATCGCAACCTGCGTCACGACCGGCTGGCGGCATACGACCAGACGATCATGCCCGAAACCGATCGCGGCAATCTGTTCCTGACCGGCAACTACGAAGTCGCGCCCGATGTCGAAATATTCGGTGAAGGCGGGCTGTACCTTGCCCGCACCAAGAGCTGGCAGACATCGACCTATAACCTCAGCTCGATCCCGATCACCGTTCCGGCGAGCAATTACTGGAACCCGTTCGGCGCGACTACGCTCCCCGATGGTTCGCCCAATCCGAACCGTCTGCCCGGCCTCGACAATGTGCCGGCCGAAGGCGTGCCGGTGACGCTGCGGACTTACGATTTCTCCGACGTTGGCCCCAACCTGGTGACAGTGGACAACAGCGAATTCCGCCTGCTGGGCGGGCTGCGCTGGAAGCTGGGCGGGTTCAACTTCGAATCCGCGGCGCTGTATAGCGAAGCGCGGGTGCACGACAGCTCCACCGCTCTCAGCGCGACGCTGGTGCAGAAGCAGCTCGCACTGGCGACGCCCGATGCCTACAACCCGTTCAACGGCGGCAATCTGGCCAATCCCAGCCTGGCGGATACGACGCTGAGCAACCGCGCGGCGATGGAAGCGATGCGGATCACTGCCGACCGTATCTCCAAATCGACGCTGGCGCTGTGGGACATCAAGGCATCGAACGCCAATCTGTTCATGCTGCCCGGCGGCCCGCTGGGCGTGGCCATCGGCGGCGAATTCCGCCGCGAAACCCAGCGCGACGATCGCGATCCGCGGGTCGATGGGACGACTGTGTTCACAGACTCCGTGACCGGCGTCGAATATGGCAGCGATGTGGTCGGCACCAGCCCGTCGAACGATCTGTTCGGCAAGCGCGACGTGTTCTCGGCCTATGCCGAACTGGCGATCCCGGTGATTTCGCCGGACATGGAAATCCCGCTGGCCAAGCGGATCGAATTGCAGATCGCCGGGCGTTTCGAACACTACAGCGATGCCGGTTCGGTGGCGAAGCCCAAGATCGCCGGTGCGTGGGACGTGGTCGATGGCGTGCGTCTGCGCGGTTCGTATTCCGAAGGGTTCAAGGCGCCGAACCTCGAACAGGTCAACGCCACTATCGTGACCCGTTCGAACAACCGCACCGACTATGTCCGCTGCGAAGCGGACCTGCGCGCGGGGCGGATCGCAGACTTCTCCGATTGCAGCCAGACGCAGGCGGTTATCTCGCAGCGTTCGGGCAACCCCGATCTGCGGCCGGAAAAGTCGAAGTCGTGGAGCGCAGGGATCGTGCTTCAGCCTGAATTCCTGCCGCCCAGCCTGGGCCGGATCACGCTGACCGCCGATTACTGGAGCGTGCGGCAGAGCGGCATCGTCGGCCTGTTCGGCGATGGCAACTCGCTGATCCAGGATTACCTGTTGCGGACAGAGGGCGGTTCCAACCCCGATGTCGTGCGCGCCGATCCGACGACCGACGATATCGCGGCATTCGCCGGAACCGGGCTCGATCCGGTGGGCCAGATCCTGTACGTGAAAGATGCCTATCGCAACTTGCTGCCGCAGGAAGCGTCGGGGGTCGATCTCGGCCTGATCTGGAGCCTGCGCGACACCGGCATCGGCGATTTCACGGTCAATCTGAACGCGGCATACCTGCGTAAGTTCTTCCTCGAACCGTCGCCCGATATCGCGGCACTGATGGAGGCACAGGCCGCCGGTGAGATCAATTCGGGCATCAATATTTCCGGTGGCGGCGATCTGCTGCGCCAGAACGGCAAGCCTGAATGGAAGGCATCGGGCAGCGTGACGTGGAATTACGACGCGTTCCAGATCGGTGCTTACACGCAGTACACCGGTTCGGTGGACGATACCGGCCTGATCGATGGCGATGGCAACCCCTGGGTGGTGGACGATTCGATGACGTTCAACCTCTACTTCCAGGCATCGGTGGAGCGCGACGGGATGCAACCGTTCACGTTCCGCATCGGGGCGCGCAACCTGTTCGATACCAATCCGCCGCTCAGCTCGGATGGTTATATGGCGTCACTCTACAATCCTTACGGGCGCTATCTCTACGTGAATGTCCGCACTGCGTTCTAAGGAGTAACAATGTCTGGTCGCACCACGCTATCGCTGCGCGGCGTAACACACGCCGCCGCTATCGCTCTGGTCCTGTTTGGTTCGCCTCTGGCGGCCAAACAGCCGGCGCCGCCCGTCGCACAGGCCCCCGCAGCTGCCCCCACGCAGGAGCAGGCCTATTCGCGGACGGGCGGCGATATCGTCGGTTACGATTCGATCCACCATCCGGTGATCGGACACGGCGGCATGGTGGTGAGCCAGAATGCATATGGCACCCGCGCCGGGGCAGAGATTCTGCGCCGGGGCGGCAATGCCGTGGATGCCGCAGTCACTGTCGCGCTGGTAGAGGCGGTGTCGCTGGCCCGCGCGGGCAATATCGGCGGCGGCGGCTTTATGCTGATCCACATGGCGGCGGCAGACGGGAAGCCGGCCTCCACCACCGCCATCGATTACTATGGCGTGGCGCCGCGCAAAGTGACGCCCGATCTGTTGCTCGATGCCAATGGCAAGTTCGACCGCGATAAAGGCTGGTCGTTCAAAGGCGTGGCGGTGCCGGGCACTGTCGCGGGCCTGTGGGCGGCGCACGAACGGTTCGGCAAATTGCCGTGGGCCGATCTGGTGCAGCCGGCAATCGATCTGGCTACCAACGGCGTGATCCTGAGCGATGCCGAAGCGGAGGCCACCGCGCAGCAATCGGAAGCGCTTGCCCGCGATCCCGGCGCGCGCGCCGCTTATCTGAAGCCCGATGGCACCCCTTACAAGGCAGGCGACCTGTTCCGCCAGCCCGACCTTGCCAAAACCCTCACCGCGATCCGCGATCACGGGCGCGACGGGTTCTACAAAGGGTGGGTGGCCAAAAAGGTTGTCGCTGCGATGAAGGCCAATGGCGGTATCATCGATCAGGGCGATCTCGATGCCTATCGCGCCGATGTCTCGCCGCCGGTCTGGTCCAGCTATCGCGGGCATCCGGTGGCCTATATGCCGCCGACTGCATCAGGCGTCAGCGTCGCGGAAGCGATGAACATTCTCGAACATTATCCGGTGGGCGAAATGGGCTGGGGCAGTGTCGCCAACCTGCACCTGCTGGCGGAAACGATGAAGATCGTTACCTCCGACCGCCGACTGGTGGGGGGCAAGCCCGACTGGAACACACCGAGCAAAGGGCTGGCGAGCAAGGAATTCGCCGCGCAGCGTGCCGCGCTTATCAAGCCCGACAGCGCGCTGGATGAAAACACCCTGCCCGAAGGCAATCCCTATCCTTTCGAAAGCAAGGATACGACGCATTATTCAGTGGCCGATGCCAGCGGCAATGCGGTCAGCAACACTTACACGCTCAGCGCATCGTATGGCGCCCATGTTGTGGCGCCGGGCACCGGCTTCCTGCTTAACAACTCGCTGGGCAATCTGGCGTGGGGTGCGCGGGGCAAGGAATATCCGGCCACGCAGGTCGTGCCGGGCAAACGGGTGGGATCGACCATCACCCCGATCATCGTGTTCGATAAGGACAAGCCCTGGCTGGTCACCGGCACCCCCGGCGGCGGCACGATCATCGCTACGATGGTGCAATTGCTGTCCAACGTGATCGATCACCGGCTGAACGTTGCCGAAGCGGCGCAGCGGCCCCGGATCAATCAGTCCGACGCCGACCGGCCGATGGAAATGGAAAGCGGATATTCGCCCGACATCGCCCGCCTGCTGGAAGAGAAGGGGCACAAAGTGGTTCCTTCGCGGACGATGGGCAGCACCCAGTCGATCATGATCGAAGGCGACCGGTTCCTCGGCGCAGCGGACACCCGCCGCCCCGATGCACTGGCAGTGGGTGTGACCGAGTGAAACGCGCGTGACGGTACGGCTGTTCAGCCCTTCGGGTACGCAACAGAACAGCCGCAATCCGATATAATTTAATATAACCGACACACTACCGTCGCGAGCGTTTCACTTTTGCGATGCAGGGAGGCCCCGTTCACACAAAACGGGGTCTCTTTCATGAAGTTTCGAACTATCGCGCGCGCCACAATTTTGAGCGCGGCGTCACTGCTTCCTTTCCATGCGGCTTGTGCCGCCACTGCCGATGAAACCGGCGAAGCGGAAGCGGGTGCTGCGTCGGATGCTGGCGCGGATGGGGCAGGCGATCCGGCGCAGCCCGATAACCAGATCATCGTGACCGCGCAGAAGATCGAACAGCGCGAAACCGATGTTCCGATCACGCTGTCTGCTGTCGATGGCAAGCAGATCGAACGGCTCGGCGTCAGCGATCTGGACGAGTTGTCGAACTACGTTCCCGGCCTCAATATTCAGGAACAGAGCGCCAATAACCCCGGCATCGTGATCCGCGGGATCACATCGGATTCGGGATCGTCGCAGCAGGGGCCGCGTGTCACGCTGTATTACAACGGGGTCGATATCTCGCGCTCGCGCGGGTCGTATCAGGCGATCTACGATCTCGACCGGGTGGAAGTTATCAAGGGGCCGCAGGCAACCTTGTTCGGCACGGCATCGGCAGTGGGCGCGATCAGTCTGGTGTCCGCGAAGCCGCGCCCCGGCTTTTCCGCCGAACTGTCGGGCCAGTATGGCAATTACAACACCACCGTGCTGTCGGGCTTCGTCAATGCCGGGTCCGATGTGCTGGCGGGTCGCATCGCCTTCGAATGGCGCGGGCGCGACGGATATGTGCAGAACCTTGCTCCGTCGCAGAAAGACGAATTGTATTCGCAGGATCAGCTTGGCGTGCGCGGATCGCTGCGTTTCCGGCCTAACGACCGGCTGACAGTCGATCTGGTGGGCACATACGACCGCCAGCGTAACGGCGGCACACCCTTTATTTCAGGCACATATCCCACTCCCGCCGGGCCGGCCAATCCGTTTGGCGATGCCGATCTGGGCGGCTCGCCGTATTCGGCGCAGGCGCTGGGCAACAGCCAGCTCGGGCTGGTGCGCGATGTCTATGATGCCAACCTGACCGCGCAATACGAACTGACCGACGATCTCACTTTCACGACAGTCAACGGCTATCGCGAATTCGACAGCGCGGAAGTGTTCGATGCCGATGGCGGCCCGGCGCCATTCCTCGAATTCGCGGAAATCGCCAAGGGGTGGCAGTTCAGCCACGAAGGGCGTTTCTCCTATGCCGATCCCAACTGGCGGGCATCGTTCGGCTGGAACTTCTTCACGGAGAAGGGGCATCAGAACGTGCCGTTCTCGACAGAGGAAGTCACTTTCCTGCAATGTCTGTCCGAACTGTTCGGCGCGACCGGGCCGGTGCCGGGCGCACCCTGCGTCGCCAGCGATGGCAGCGTGCCGGTGTACGACATGATCGGCGCGGGTTTGCGTCAGGCGATCCCCTATAGCTCGGTGTTCGAAAACCGGGGCGAAAATCAGAGCTATTCGTTGTTTGCCGATACCACGTGGATCCCCATGCCCGCGCTGGAGCTGACCGCCGGGGCGCGCGTGCTGATCGAACAGCGCAAATCGGGCTATGTCACCAATGTGCCCAACTCGGTGCTGACCGGCGCGCCGCTGGTTCCTGGCCAGCTCGATACCGGCGGCGAAGTGTTTACCGCCCGTCGCAGTTTCTCTGCCGTGCTGCCGCGTTTCAATGCGCTGTACCGGGTGACGCCCGAACTGAATATCTACGGCACTGTATCGAAAGGGCGCCGTTCGCCGGTCGTCTCGCTCGGTGCGCGCAAGGCCGGGGCGGAGGTAGTGCCCAATTATCAGCTGATCCCTGAAGAAACCGTCTGGAACTACGAAGGCGGGCTGAAATTCGCATCGCGCGCGGTGTTCGCTTCGCTCGGCGCGTATCTTCAGAAGTACAAGGGGTTTCAGGTGACCCGGACAGTGTCCGATCCGAACGATCCCTCCGGGCTGCCGGTCGGTTCGTCGATCACCGAAAGCGCCGGTTCGGCCGGTAACTTCGGGGTAGAGGCAGAACTGAACGTCAAGCCGACATCGTGGCTCAGCGTGTTTGCCAATGTCGGCTATATCGACGGCGGGATCGACGACGATGCGGCGAACGGCATCTTTGCCGGCGACCGTTTCCGCCTGCAGCCGGAATGGCAGGCCGCGGGCGGGTTCACTGTCGATTATCCGATTGGTGGCGGTGCGCGCATCTTCGCGACACCCAGTGTGACCTATCGCAGCCGGATATTCTTCGAAGTGCCGAACAAGGCCAATATCTCGCAAGGGCCGGTCACGCTGTTCAATGCGCGGGCCGGGGTTTCGTTCGCAGACGACCGCTACGAAATCGCCGGATATATCCGCAACGCGACCGACGAGGATTACCTGCTCGATGCAGGCAACACCGGCGGTGCGTTCGGTATACCGACGTTCATTCCGGCAGAGCCGCGCTTCTACGGTATCCAGCTGACGGCGCGCTTCGGCGGATAACATACGGCATACCTCCGCGGCGGGCGCATCGTGTGCCCGCCGTGGCGCTGCCATGCGCTCTCCCGATAGCAACTCGTCCTGAAAGGGGGTGGGGCCGGTCGCAGATATGCTTGTCGACTCGCCATGCTCTCCCTAGGTTCAGTTGCAAAAGGAGAGTGAATCAATGAACACCCGGATGCTGATCAACGGCGAACTCGTAGAGGGGGCGGCCACGCTCGATGTCGTCAACCCTGCCAATGGCAAGGTTTTTGCCACTATCGCACGGGCTGACGAAGGCCAGTTGGAAGAAGCGGTGGCTGCGGCCAGAGCGGCTTTCCCGGCATGGTCGAAGCTGACTTACGAAGAGCGCGGCGCAATGGTCGGCAAGCTGGCCGACGCACTCGAAGCGCGCAAGGAAGAGCTGGCGCAACTGCTGACCCGCGAACAGGGCAAGCCCGCCGCGCAGGCAATGGGCGAAGTGATCGGCGGGATTTACCAGCTACGCTTCTACGCTTCTCAGCGGCACGAACCGCAGATCATCAAGGAAGATGCCAAGAGCCGCATCCTCGAACACCGCACCCCGCTGGGCGTAGTTGCGGCGGTGACGCCGTGGAACTTCCCGTTCATGATGGTCACGCAGAAAATCGGCCCCGCGCTGGTGACCGGCAATACCGTAGTGGCCAAGCCTGCGCCGACTACGCCGATGTGCGCGCTGTTCATTGCTGAGGAAGCGGCAAAGATCTTCCCGGCGGGCGTGCTGAACGTGATCGTCGATGAAAACGAATTGGGCGGTCCGCTGACCGCGCATCCCGATATCGCCAAAGTCAGCTTCACCGGATCGACCGGCACCGGGCGCAAGGTCTATGCCTCTGGCGCGGATGCGCTCAAGCGGATCACGCTGGAACTGGGCGGCAACGACGCGGCTATCGTGCTCGACGACGTATCGCCTAAGGAAATCGCGCCCAAGCTGTTCAACGGGGCGATGATCAACGCGGGGCAGGTCTGTCTGGCGATCAAGCGGGTCTATGCCCCCGCCTCGATCTATGACGAACTGTGCGACGAACTGGCGCAGTTGGCGAAAGATGCCGTGGTCGACGATGGCGCCAATCAGGGCGCGCAGATCGGCCCGGTGCAGAACAGGATGCAGTATGAAAAAGTGCTCGGCTTCCTTGAAGACGCGCGCGAAAACGGCACTGTTCTGGCCGGTGGCGACCGGCTCGACCGCGATGGATATTTCATCGCGCCGACAGTGGTGAAGGACATTCCCGACAGCGCCCGTCTGGTGCGCGAGGAACAGTTTGGCCCGGTGATCCCGGTGCTGAAATACGACGACATCGACGAAGTGATCGCCCGTGCGAACGACAGCGAATACGGGCTGGGCGGCACTGTCTGGTCGGCCGATCTCGATCGCGGGGTGGAAGTGGCGATGAAGATCGATTCGGGCACTGTGTGGGTGAACAAACACCTCGATCTGCCGTTCGATGTGCCGTTCGGCGGGGCCAAGCAATCGGGTATCGGCCGCGAGGGCGGCGACGAAGGCGTGTCGGCTTACACCCAGAAACACGTCGTCAACGTGGCGCTGAGCTGAGCATAGTCGCCTGAGCCTGACTGGCGGGCGAAGCTGGACTTTGCCCGCCTCAGGACTTTCGCGCTTGATGCAGGCGCAACATGCGGGTTAGCCGCACACCGCAGCTTTATGGCAGGCCGGGGGGCACGCCATATGCCGTGACACCACGGCGCTACATAGGGGAGCACCATTCGCGTGCCAGAGGGAGTGATTACCACCGTGACCGATCAGACCGTCCGCAACGGCCTTACCGTCGATACCGTACTCGCCGATTTCATCGAGAACGAGGCTTTGCCGGGCACGGGGATTACGCCCGATGCATTCTGGCAGGGCGCAGCGGATATCTTTGCCCGCTTCGCCCCGCGCAACCGCGAACTGCTGGCGAAGCGGGACGATCTTCAGGCACGGATCGACGACTGGCACCGCGCCAATCCCGGCCCGATTGCGGATATGGACGAATACCGCGCTTTCCTGACCGAGATCGGCTATCTCGTGCCCGAACCGGCCAGCGTGGAAGCGAACCCGCGCCATGTCGATGCCGAACTGGCGACCATCGCCGGGCCGCAACTGGTGGTGCCGATCCTCAACGCGCGGTTCCTGCTCAATGCCGCCAATGCCCGCTGGGGCAGCCTGTACGATGCGCTCTACGGAACCGACGCCATTCCGGGCGCAGCCGAAGGGAAGGGCTACGATCCCAAACGCGGGGCGCAGGTCATCGCCTGGGCGCGCCGCTTCCTCGACCGGGCAGTGCCGCTGGCCAATGGATCGTGGGCCGATTGGGACGGCAGCGCACCGCAACTGGCCGATCCGGCGCAACTGTTGGGCCATGCAGGCGACAACCTGCTGCTGAAACACAACGGCCTGCATATCGAAGTGGTGATCGACCGCAGCCACCCCATCGGCAAGGACGATCCGGCAGGCGTGGCCGACGTGATCCTCGAATCCGCCGTTTCGACGATCTGCGACTGCGAAGATTCGGTTGCCGCGGTCGATGCCGAAGACAAAGTGCTCGCCTATCGCAACTGGCTGGGCCTGATGCGCGGCGATCTGCAGGATACGTTCGAGAAGGGCGGCAAAACCGTCACCCGTGCACTCAACCCCGACCGCGCCTATACCGCCACCGATGGCAGCGCGCTGACGCTGCACGGGCGCAGCCTGCTGCTGGTCCGCAATGTCGGCCACCTGATGACTAACCCGGCGGTGCACCTGCCCGATGGTAGCGAAGCGCCCGAAGGCATCCTCGATGGCATCGTCACCAGCCTGATCGCGCTGCACGATCTCAAACGGCTGGGCAAACTGGCCAACAGCCGCGAAGGTTCGATCTATATCGTCAAGCCCAAGATGCACGGGCCGGAAGAATGCGCCTTCACCAACGATCTGTTCGACGCGATTGAAGATCTGCTGGGGCTGGAACGCAACACGATCAAGGTCGGCGTGATGGACGAAGAACGCCGCACCAGCGCCAATCTGGCCGCCTGTATCGCTGCGGTGAAAGACCGGATCATGTTCATCAACACCGGCTTCCTCGACCGGACGGGCGATGAAATGCACACCGCGATGCAGGCCGGCGCCATGCTGCGTAAGGGGGCGATGAAGACGACCCCGTGGATCACCGCTTACGAAGATCGCAATGTCCAGATCGGCCTCGCCTGCGGCCTGTCGGGCAAGGCGCAGATCGGCAAGGGGATGTGGGCGATGCCCGACCGGATGGCCGATATGCTCGAACAGAAAATCGGCCACCCGAAAACCGGCGCCAATTGCGCCTGGGTGCCCAGCCCGACCGCCGCGACGCTGCACGCCACGCATTACCACGATGTCGATGTGTTCGCCCGTCAGGCCGAACGCATGGCCGAACCCGTCGCTCCGCTGGCCGATCTGCTGACGATCCCCGTGGCCGATGGCAAGAACTGGTCGGAAGACGAAGTGCGGGCAGAGCTGGAGAACAACGCACAGGGCATTCTCGGCTATGTCGTGCGCTGGGTCGATCAGGGTGTCGGTTGCTCCAAAGTGCCGGACATCAACGATGTCGGCCTGATGGAAGACCGCGCCACTCTGCGTATCTCCAGCCAGCACATCGCCAACTGGCTGCACCACGGCGTCACCACCCCGGAAGAGGTGGACGCGGTGTTCCTGCAGATGGCGGCCAAAGTCGATGCCCAGAACGCGGGCGATCCGCTCTACAAACCGATGGCGAGCGATCCCGACGGAAGCCTGGCCTATCAGGCCGCACGTGCGCTGGTGTTCGAAGGTCTGTCGCAGCCCAGCGGCTACACCGAACCGCTGCTCCACGCCTATCGCCTGAAGGTAAAGGCGCAAAGCTGAGGGCCTGGGCCGCTATCCCGCTCCGCGATGGGTGGAGCGGGTTGTGTGTCGGAGGGGGAGGGTTTCATAGCTCTCTCGCTCCACTATCCCCTCTCGTCATTGCGATGAGCAGCAGGCGACGCGGCAATCCATGACGCAAGGCTTGCCTCCATCACAACCGCTGCGATGGGCGGGACCACCCCTTCATGGATTGCCGCACTGCATTCGCAATGACGAACAGGGAGATAGATGCCGAAAGCCGGGGCCCGGCGCCGCGCCGGATGAATCCGTGCATTCATATTCACGTTGACGGCCCGCGCGGTGCGGACGACCACTTGCGCCTTGCGACCGGGTGGAGGATAAGCCCGGCCCACGGTTCACGAGAGGAAGATACCCGATGGCGCTCGCCCCCCAAGCTGCAAGCAGTACCGATCCGCAACCGGCGGAAGTGGAAGGCGAACACATCAACGCCCCCGGCCTGCAGTTCTTCGTCTTCGGCCTGTTCTTCATCTTCGGTGGGATCACGTCGCTCAACGATGTGATTATTCCCAAGCTGAAAGAGCTGTTTACGCTCAACTACACGCAGGCGATGCTGGTGCAGTTCTGCTTCTTCGCCGCCTATGCCGCGATCGGTATCCCCGGCGCGCAGCTAGTGAAGAAAATCGGCTATATGCGTGGCGCGGTTGCCGGATTGCTGACGATGATGGCAGGCTGTCTGCTGTTCATCCCTGCCAGCCAGACAGCGACCTATGGCCTGTTCCTGTTCGCGCTGTTCGTGCTCGCCAGCGGCGTGGTGATCGTGCAGGTCGTGGCCAACCCGCTGATTTCGCTGCTTGGCCCGCCGAAAACCACGCATAGCCGCCTGACGTTCGCGCAGGCGTTCAATTCGCTGGGCACCACGATTTTCCCGCTGGTCGGCGCCGGGCTGATCCTTGGCAGTCTGGCCAAAGTGAGCGCGGACGAACTGTCCGGCCCGGCGCTCGATGCCTATCGTTCGGCCGAAAGCGCTGTGATCGTGAACACCTATATCGGGCTTGCCATTGCGCTGGCGATTGTCGCGGCGGTGGTGTGGTCGTTCCGCAATCGCCTGCAAGGTGAAAAGCATGAAGCGAGCAGCTTCCTCGGCGGGTTCAAGCTGCTGCAGCGCCCGCGCTTTGGCTACGGCGCGCTGTGCATCTTCCTCTACGTCGGCGCGGAAGTGTCGATCGGTTCGATCATGATCAACTACCTCGCGCAGTCCCGCGTTCTGGGGCAGCCGGAATCGGTGATCGGCTGGATGATCATGTTCTATTGGGGCGGCGCGCTGGTCGGGCGTTTCATCGGATCGGCAGTGCTGCGGATGGTCAGCCCGGGCAAACTGCTGGCGTGCGTTGCGGCAGGGGCGATTACGCTGGTGCTGATTTCGGCCAACACCAGCGGCCATGTCGCGGGCTATGCCCTGCTGTCGGTCGGCCTGATGAACGCGATCATGTTCCCCACGATCTTCAGCCTGGCATGTGAGAAGCTGGGGTCGCGCGCAGCAGACGGTTCGGGCATCATCAACGTGGCGATCTGCGGCGGAGCGATCGTTCCGCTGGCCTTTGGCGCGCTGGCCGATGCCAGCGGCAGCCTGGCATTCGCGCTGATCCTGCCGGTCATTTGCTATGCCATTATCGCCGGCTTCGGCATCTTCGCTCGGCGCCCTGCCGAAGCGTAAGGCGGTTTTACCGGCGTGGTGACGCGATGCTGCGGCGCGGTTGGAAGGAAAGCGGGGCTCCGCATCAAGTCCGGGGCGACGGGCTAACCTGGCACTAACCATCCATGCGCCCGTCCCCTTGTCATTGGGAGGGGCGTGGAGACGTGGCAGCCCATGAGGCAGGATTCGCCTCGATTGCAGCCGCTGCGATGGGAAGGGGCGTCGGGTGACAGTTTGTCACACGAAGACGCGAAGACACGGAGGGGGTTTGGTTCGGGGTAGGGCCACCGCTGCCGATGGTTGGCCAACACTATACGTGCGTATTCTCAGCCTCGTCATTGCGAGGAGCCGCAGGCGACGTGGCAATCCATGGCGCGCACGTTTCCTCCGCTACAACCGATATGATGGGCGAGGCCGCCGGACCATGGATTGCTTCACTGCGTTCGCAATGACGAGTGGGGAGTGACGCGGGCATGAAGCCCATGCCGCACCCATCTTATCGTCATTTTGAGGAGCGTAGCGGCGCGGCAATCCATGTCCTGACGTCCGCGCCTCCATCGCAAGCGATGCGATGGGTTCTATCGCGTTTCGATGGCGCCCGTCTGCTCCAGAGCGGCGATCTTTGCGTCATCCATTCCCAGCACTTCGTGCAATACGTCGCGCGTGTCCTCCCCGGCGAGCGGGGGTGCGCGGCGGTAGTCGGCGGGCGTTTGCGACAATTGCCCCGGAAAACCGACGACTTTCACTTCGCTCCCATTGCTCCGGCTGAGCGACTGAACCAGTTCGCGCGCGGCCACTTGCGGCAGAGCAAGCGCCTGCGGGATGGAATTTACCTTTCCTCCCGGCACTTTGGCGGCGTGCATCGCTTCCACGAAATCGTCCGACTGCCACTTCGCAATCGCCGGTTCGAGATATTCCATCAGCGCTGCGCGATTGACAGCGCGCCCCTTTATCTCCGCAAAGCGGGGGTCGTCCGCCAGTTCGTCCAGCCCGAGAATGCCGCACAGGCGGCGGAACTGCTGATCGTTGGCAGAAGCCACCAGCACATTGCCGTCGGCGCAGGCAAAGTCCTGATACGGCACGATTGTCGTGTGCTGATTGCCCATCCGTTGCGGTTCCGCCCCGGCGTTGAGCACGCTCGCCCAATGGTTGCCGAGCATGGCAATCGTGCCGTCGAGCATCGCGAGGTCGATCTGCTGCCCTTCGCCGGTCTGCGTGCGGTGGTGCAGCGCGCCGAGTACCGAAATGGCAGCCCATAATCCGGTCAGCAGGTCGGCAATCGGCACCCCCGCCTTGGTCGGCGGACCATCGGGCGCGCCGGTCACGCTCATCAGTCCGCTCATCCCCTGAATCAGGAAATCGTACCCGCCGCGATCCTTCTCCGGCCCGGAATGGCCGAACCCGGTGATCGAACACCAGATCAGATCGGGTTTGATCGCGCCCAGATCACTGTAATCCAGCCCGTATTTGGCCAGCCCGCCGGGTCGGAAATTCTCGATTACGATATCGGCTTTGGCTGCGATGCCGCGGATCACGTCCGCCCCTTCGGGGGTGGCGATATTGACTGCGATGGAGCGCTTGTTGCGATTGGCGCAGGCATAATACGATGCGTCGCCCGATCCGTCGGGCAGGAACGGCGGTCCCCATTTGCGGGTGTCGTCGCCCATACCCGGCTGTTCCACCTTGATAACCTCTGCACCCAGATCGCCAAGAACCTGCGCGCACCACGGCCCGGCCAGCACCCGGCTGAGATCGAGCACGGTCAGCCCGGCGAGGGGGCCGGTGGAAGCGGGCGGGGCGGGGTTGTGCGGTTCGGTCATACCTGCCCGATAGGCGCGTTTAAGGCCCTTCGCCAAGGGGTGATTGCGGCCCGCATTATCCGCTGACCAGGCCAGCGGTTAAGAGGGGCAGGCAATCCGCTGGCCGGTTCGCTGCCCCTCTCGATGTCACTCGATATTGCCTTCGCCGGCAATGCCTTCCAGCGATTCACCCGGCATCAGGATATAGCGCCAGATCACTGCGCCCAGCAGCCCGCCAACGAGCGGGGCCAGCCAGAACAGCCACAATTGCGGCACAGCGGCGGTTTCCGCGAACAGTGCTGCCCCGGTCGACCGCGCCGGATTGACCGAGGTATTGGTGACCGGAATTGAAATCAGGTGGATCAGCGTCAACGCCAGACCGATGGCAATCGGGGCAAAGCCGCCGGGCACCGCAGGGTTAGTGGAACCGAGAATAACCACCAGAAAACCGGCGGTCAGCACGATTTCGATCAGCAGCGCAGCCTGCATCGAATATCCGCCGGGCGACAGATCGCCATACCCGTTGGAGGCGAAGCCGCCCGCTTCCCAGCCTGCCTTGCCGGATGCAATGGCGAACAGCACAGCGGCGGCGATAACCGCGCCAATCACTTGCGCGATCCAGTACGGTATCAGATCCTTCCACGCGAACCGGCCTGCCACAGCCAGCCCCAGCGATACTGCGGGGTTGAAGTGACCGCCCGAAATGCCGCCCACGGCATAGGCCATTGTCAGCACGGTGAGCCCGAATGCCAGCGCGACTCCGGCAAAGCCGATCCCCAGTTCCGGGAAAGCGGCGGCCAGAACGGCAGAGCCGCAGCCGCCAAATACCAGCCAGAAAGTGCCGAAGAATTCGGCGGAAAGCCTACGGATCATCATACGATCCTCCCCTTAATCGCAGGTGCGATCCGTAACGATCTCTTAACCTTACGGAGCGCCCGACGATTGGCAAGTACGTTGCTGATCGCCAGCTCATGCTGCCGCTGCGAAAGGCGGCTGCAAAATCGCGCCCGATGTCCTAAGGCATCCATGATGAAGCCCAAGATCCTTACAACTATGCAGCACTACTCGTTCTCCGCATTCGGCGCCGATGCGCTGGCGGGGCTGACCGTGGCGCTGGTCGCGCTGCCGCTGAGCATCGCCATCGCCATCGCTTCGGGTGCGGAGCCTGCCGCCGGGCTGATTACCGCGGTCGTCGGCGGGTTCATGATTTCCGCTCTGGGTGGCAGCCGGGTGCAGATCGGCGGACCGACCGGGGCGTTTATCGTGGTGGTCTATGGCGTGATCCACGATCATGGCTACAGCGGCCTGCTGGTCGCTACGCTGATGGCGGGGGTGATCCTGCTGATCGCCGGTTTCCTGCGCGCAGGTCGCCTGATCCGCCATGTGCCCGAAGCGGTGATCGAAGGGTTCACTATCGGCATCGCGGTGGTGATCGCATTCAGCCAGATCAAGGATCTGGCGGGGATGAGCGGGCCGGCGCTGCCCGCCGATTTCCTGCCTAAATTGCAGGGGCTGTGGGCGATGCGGGCAACGGTCGAGCCAGCAGCGCTGGCGATGGGGGTGGGCTGCGTCGCGGCGATCCTGATCCTGCGCCGTGTGGCCCCGCGTATCCCCTGGCTGGTGCTGGTGGTCGCTGTGGCGAGCGTTGTGTCGGCGCTCGCGCTGCCATCGGTGGAGACGGTATCGGGCCGATATGGCGCGTTGCCCGAAGGATTGCCGATGCCGCATCTGCCGGCGGTGAGCGCAGAGCTGATGATTGCGCTGCTGCCATCGGCGCTGACAATTGCCTTTCTGGCGGGGATCGAGTCGCTGCTCTCGGCCATTGTGGCCGACCGCATGATCGGCGGCGCACACCGGTCGAATGCCGAACTGATTGCCCAGGGGGCGGCCAATATCGCTTCGCCGCTGTTCGGCGGGTTGCCTGCGACCGGCGCGATTGCCCGCACGGCGACCAATGTGAACGCCGGTGGGCGCACGCCAGTGGCGGGCATGGTCCACGCGCTGGTCGTGCTGGTGGCGATGGTGTTCCTCGGTTCGCTGGCCGGGGCACTGGCATTGCCCGCGCTGGCCGGGCTGCTGGTGGTGACGGCATGGACGATGAGCGAGCCGCATCGCTGGAGCGAACGGCTGAAGATGCCGCGCGCCGATTTCGCTCTGCTGTTGCTGACCGCAGTGATGACAGTGCTGGCCGATCTGGCGCTGGCGATTGCCGTGGGCACTGTGCTGGGGCTGGCGCTGCGCCTCTCACGCGGAGAGATCGACGCGCCAAGCTGGCACACCCCGTTCCGCTGGGGCGGTCGTGGCCGCTCCGACGACGAGTAACGACTGCCCGCTGGCAACTGTCTGTGCGAGCGGAGACATGGACCGCTCCCTGCAGTTTTGAAAGATGTGACTTTGTGAGGATTGCCGCGCCGGAACAGTGGCTTGCGCCTGTTTTCCGCGGGCGCACTGTGGCTTTCGCAAATCGCCCCGTTCGTGCGCCTCGCGCAGTGGAATGGGGGAGGGCGAAAATGGCAAGGCAACGGGTGGCAGTCATACTCCTCTAAGCTGACGGTTTCGCTGCATGTAGGACAGTGCAATGTGCGTGAGCGAGGGATGGGGCACACATTCCGAACAGGCACCAGACCGTGACACGAGCCGGCCATCTGCTCGCATCTGGAGCGGGTGTTTCGAGCCAATCGTCTCAGAGCAGGCTCTATATAGTTGACTTAGTCAACATAACTGCCATCTGAGGTGATATGGAAACCACCATCGAAGCCATTCGGACCTTCAATCGCTTTTTCACCCGGCATGTGGGTGCAATGAACGCGCGTTTTCTCGATACAGACGCGAACCTGGCAGAGGCGCGCCTGCTATTCGAGATAGCCCGGCAGGAGCCGGTTCAGGCCAGCACATTGCAGGCCGATCTGGACATTGATCGCGGATATCTCAGTCGCATGACTGCGCGGCTCGAAAATCGCGGATGGATTATGCGCGATCGTTGCGAAGCCGATGCCCGCACCCGACCGATCCGGCTGACCGAAGCGGGGCGCGTTGCATTCAGCCAGATGGACCAGCGCCAGCGTTCTGCCATCGCCCATGATCTCAGTTGCCTCGGGCCGGTGGAGCAGGAGGATCTGGTGCAGGCTCTGACCAGAGCGCGATTGCTGCTCGATCCCGATGCTCCGCTGTCATTTACTATCCGTGCCCCTCGTGTCGGGGAGGTCAGTCAGGTCGCAGCCCGGCAATCGATATTGTATGCCGAAAGTCATGGCTGGGGGCGAGAGCTTGAAGTTCTGGAAGCGGAGACGACAGCGGCATTTCTTCGCCAGTTCAAGCCGGATTGCGAAGGGGGCTGGGTCGCCGATCTTGCCGGGGTCATGGCCGGCGCAGTCTTCCTCACAGACGAAGGACAAGGGGTGGCCCGCCTTCGCCTGCTGCATGTCGAACCATTCGCCCGCCGACGTGGAATTGGCGATGCACTGGTGCACACATGCATCGATTTCGCGCGAGAGGCGGGATACGAACGGATCACGTTGTGGACGCATACGGTGCTCGACGCGGCACGTCGTATCTACACACGCAACGGTTTCGAATGCATCTCGACCGATGTTCATCACGAATTCGGAGAGCCAGTGCAGGGGGAAACCTGGCAATTGATCCTCAATCCCTGAGCTACGTTCTTGTTCGAATTCAAATGCCGGAGCCTGCGGGAGGTTTTCGCCGGTCTGCCAGCGTCGGCGTTTTCCGGCGCACAGCATTGACCGCAATACCATTCGTACATATCTGAAAGGTACGCCCATTTCGGGCGCAGGAATTGTAGATGCCGGAGCATGTAACCACCCGCTGATCGTCTCGACGGATCGAGACATCTAGCTGCACCATTTCGTCCCGGTCGTGTCACCGGGGCTGTGAAATGCTGCGCGGATCACACTGGTTTACAGGTTACATCATGAACATCTCACGCAGCGAGCAGCGCGTTTTGCACGTGCTCGCTCAGGGCGGATGCATCCGCCATCAACGGTCCGGTAACGGCCGTATTATCGATGTGCTTTGCTTTACACGCGACGGCCATGTGCTGGCCGACTGTACGTTGGAGGTATTTCTGAAACTCCGACGCAAACGGCTCGTCGAATCCCGTATGTCTTGCCCGTATCGCATTTCCGAACGGGGGCGACGGTCGGTTCGCGCTCAGCCCGATAATCGTTGAGGATAGCAGGATATGAAAATTCGTAATGAAAAGACCGCCGATATTCCGGCGATCGAACAGGTGATTACCGATGCCATGCGTGTGCTCGCTCAGGCAACGGGAACCGAGGCTGCCATTGTCGCGCGGCTGAGAGAGGCCAAAGCCCTTTCACTGTCTCTGGTGGCGGAGGAGGGTGGTGACGTGATCGGCTATCTGGCCGCGTCGTCCGCACAGGTCGGAAAACAGGATGGCTGGGGGCTGATCGGCCCGGTTGCCGTTGCCCCTGCTCACCGCCTCAACGGAATTGGGTCGGCGTTGATGTGCGAGGCTTTGCACAGGCTGCGGGAGACGAGCCGGGGTGCCGCTCTGGTTGGCGACCCGATCTATTACGCCCGGTTTGGGTTTCGCGCCTATCCCGGACTGGTCGTGCCCGGCTGTCCGCCTGAGGTGGTTCAGGCCATTCCATTCGACGGTGCAGAGCCGTGCGGGGAATTGATCCATCATCCGGCGTTCGGTCTGGATCAATAACGAGGAATGGGAATCGGGCCGTATGCCGTGCGGTATGCGGCCCGATTTCCCCTATCGCCCCCAACCGTAAAACCGTCAGGCAGGCACCCCGAACAGATCGTGCGCGTCAGCGTCTTCGATATGCGCGTCGAGGATGTCGCCTGCCGCCAGTGTGGCGGGGACATTGCGGAGGAATACCTGCCCGTCGATTTCGGGCGCATCGGCCTGGCTGCGGGCAGTGGCGCCAATATCGCCGTCTTCATCGGGCTCACCCACTTCGTCGACGATCACCGGCAGGGTGCGGCCGACTTTGGCGGCCAGCCTGGCGGCGCTGATCCGCTCGGTCACTTCCATCAACCGGGCGTAGCGTTCTTCTTTCACCGCTTCGGGCACGGGGTCGGGCAGATCGTTGGCGGCAGCCCCTTCGACCGGTTCGAAGCGGAATGCGCCCACCCGATCAAGCTGCGCCTCTTCCAGCCAGTCGAGCAGGTAGGTGAAATCCTCCTCCGTCTCGCCGGGGAAGCCGACCACGAAGCTGGAACGGATCGTCAGATCGGGCGCGATGGCGCGCCACGATTTGATGCGTTCGAGCACTTTGGCTTCGTTCGCGGGGCGCTTCATCGCCTTCAGCACTTTGGGGCTGGCGTGCTGGAACGGGATGTCGAGATACGGTGTCAGCAGCCCTTCGCCCATCAGCGGAATCACTGCATCGACATGGGGGTAGGGATAGACATAGTGCAGCCGCACCCACGGGGTGTGCCCGTCGGGCGTCCGCAACTGGCCCAGTTCGCGGGCGAGGTCGGTCATATGCGCGCGCACCGCGTGGCCGTGCCACTGGCGCTCCTCGTGTCGGATATCGACGCCATAGGCGGAGGTATCCTGACTGATGACCAGCAGTTCTTTCGTGCCTGCCGCGACCAGCTTTTCCGCTTCGCGCAGAACCGCGTCGATCCGGCGACTGGCCAGTTTCCCGCGCAATTGCGGGATGATGCAGAACGCGCACGAATGGTTGCAGCCTTCGGATATCTTCAGATAGCTGTAATGGCGCGGGGTCAGCTTGATATCGGGTTGCGGCACCAGATCGACGAACGGCCCTTGCGATGGCGGGGCCGCTTCGTGCACGGCATCGACCACCTGTTCGTATTGATGGGCGCCGGTCACCGCCAGAACTTGCGGAAAACGTGCACGAATGGTGTCCGCTTCTTCGCCCATGCAGCCGGTTACGATCACTCTGCCGTTTTCCGCTATCGCTTCACCGATAGCGGCGAGGCTTTCTTCCTTCGCGCTGTCAAGGAAGCCGCAAGTGTTCACCAGCACGACATCGGCCCCGGCATAGTCGGGGCTCATCGCGTAGCCATCGGCCCGCAATTTTGTGAGGATACGTTCGGAATCGACCAGCGCCTTGGGGCAACCCAGACTGACCATGCCGACGCGTTTCTGATCGGGGATCGCAATGGATGAAGTGGAATCGGACATTATGCCGCGCCCCCTACACCGATGCAGTCGAATGCGCTACTAGAGTGAATGTATAACAATAGCTAACCCGGGAAGATCGCATTGGGACCTGTCAACTGGTTCGCCGTAATCATTGCCGCTGTTGCTGCCGGAGCGGTGAGCGCCGTGTGGTGGGGGCCGCTGTTCGGCCGCGCCAGAACGCGCGACATCAAGCCGGGTAAGGTTCTGCCCACCAAAGGCCCGTTGCCCAAAATGGCGCTGACCGGCGTGTTGTTGCTGATTACGGCGGCGATGATGGGCCATATGTTCGCTCGCGTCGGTGAAGCGACTCTGGCGGCCAAACCCTGGCTGTGGTTCATGATGAGCGGCGGTCTGGCGATTGCCTTCGTCATTCCTGCGCTGTGGATCAGCTATACCCATACCCGCGTCACCACGCGCATCGCACTGATCGATGCGGGATACTGGCTGGTTGCCTATCTGACGATGGGGCTGGTGTTCTTCCTGCTGAGCTAAGCTGAGAGGCGCAGGCGGGGGGCGTGCTTAGCCCAACTCGTCCGTCGCGCGGATTTCCACCACCAGATCGCCTTCCTGCATAGTGGCGGCGGCCGCTTCCCAGAAACCGATGCCCACCCCATCGCGATAGAGCCGCAGACCGCGCCCGCCGGTGGCCAGATCGCTGAGCGCGCGGCCCACCTCTTCGGGCAGCACTGCGCGCTCGATCAGTTGCACGCGCCCGCCGACAGAGGCGAGATCGGCCATGTAATCCGCGATGTGCGAACCCTGAGCGCTGCCCGCCAGCAGCAGCCCGGTGAAACGCACAGGGTTGATGACGTTGTCGGCCCCGGCCTGCCGGGCCAGCAATTCGTTGTCCGATGCACGCACGACCACGCTGATCGGCACATCGGGCGCAAGGTGGCGCACAGTCAGCACGATCAGGATCGAGGAATCGTCGCGCCCGGCGGATACCAGCACACTACTGGCCCGGTGGATGCGCACGGCGACGAGGGTTTCGTCGCGCGACGCATCGCCTGCCATCACGTTACACCCCATCGCTTCGGCCACAGACAGCCGTTCTTCGCTGGGATCGAGCACGACGATCGATTGCGGATCGGTGCCGCGTTCGATCAGTTCGCGCACCGCTTCCGACCCCGATATGCCGAAGCCGAGGACGACGACATGGTCGGTCAGTTTTTCCTGAATGCGGGCCATGCGCCATTTCTCCCAACTGCGCCGAATAACGAAATCGTAGGCGGCGCCCACGAAAATGAACAGAACCGCAAAGCGGATCGGAGTGACGATCACCGCCTCTACCAGACGGGCGCGGTCGGATATCGGAGCGATGTCTCCGAAACCGGTGGTGGTGATCGAGATCATCGTGAAATAGACCACGTCGAGGAACGAGACATGGCCATCGAGGTTATCGACCAGCCCGTCGCGATCCCACCAGTGGATCAGCACCACCATGCCCAGCAGACCGAACGCCAGCCCCAGCCGGATGCCGAGATCGGCCCATACCGGCACTCTCAGCGCGCGGCGCAAGGGCTGGAAACGGTTGCCCTTCAGATCGGGCACCTTCGACTGCTTTGGAGGCGGGTCGTCCCGGTCGCTCATCACGGCAATCTGGTGGCGGGGTCGATTGGTTTGCGGTTGTGCTGAATGCCGAAATGCAGCTCGGTCCGTTTGGCGTCGCCGGAATGCCCGGCCAGCCCGATCCGTTCGCCGGTTTTGACGACATCGCCCATCTTCACGGTGATCCGCGCCAGATGCCCGTACACCGTGCGCCAGCCATTGCCGTGATCGAGCGTGACCATCCGCCCCAGCCGCGGATTGTGGTGGCTGATGCCGATCACGCTGCCACTGGCCGCGGCGCGCACCATGTCGAGCGGGTTGGCGGCGATATCGATCCCATCATGCCCCTTGCCATCGGCGCGAACGGCATAACCCAGCAGGATTTTGCCATCGTGCGGGCGGCGAAAATACGGCTCCGTTGGGGTGGCCTGCGCCTTGACAGGGGGCGTGACCATCGCCGGGATAATCAGTTTCTGCCCCAGTTTGACGGTGCCGTTATCGTCCAGCCCGTTGGCAATCGCGATCATCTGGAACGGAACGCCATAACGCAACGCGATGCCGAATCCGGTTTCGCCTGCCTTCACGGTATGTGTCCGTTGGCGCGGAATAGTCAGCTTCTGCCCGGCCTGCACCGAATAGGGTTCGGCCAGCCCGTTGGCGACAGCGATGGCGACCGCTTCCACCCCGGCGCGGTTGGCGATGCCGCTCAGCGTTTCGCCTTCCTGCACGACATGTTCGGTTTCGGTCGCCGGATTGCCCGCGGCAGTCGCCAGCAGCAGTGCTGCGCCAAGCAACAGCGGGCGGAAGGCGCGGCGCATCATCCCTCGTATCGCTCCGCCAGGGCGCCGAGCGAGGAATGGTGCGTCAGATCGAGCTGCAGCGGGGTCACCGCGATATAGCCATCGTCGATTGCCTCCAGATCCGTCCCATGGTCGAGCGTGTGTTCCATCGCTTCCAGCCCGAACCAGTAATACGGATAGCCGCGCGGGTCACGCCCTTCCACGACAGAGCCGCGCGAATAATCGTGAAACCCCTGACGAACCACGCGAATACCCTTCACTGCGTCGGGGTGGATCGCGGGGAAGTTGACATTGACCAGCGTGCGGCGGGGCAACGGTGCATCAAGCAGCGGTTCCAGCACTTGCTTGCCCCATGCCCGCGCCACATCGAATGGCACGGCATCGGCCATTCCTTCGGTCGAATAGACCTGGCTCAGCGCGATCGAGCGGACCCCGGCCAGCGCGCCTTCGATAGCGGCAGATACCGTGCCCGAATAGGTGATGTCGTCGCCCAGATTGGCCCCGCGGTTGACGCCCGACAGGATCACATCGGGCTTCCCCTCCATCACTTTACGCAGGCCCAGCGTGACCGAATCGGTTGGCGTGCCCGATACCGAAAAGCGCCGCTCGCCATGTTTACGCAGGCGGACCGGGCGGGTCAGCGTGAGCGAGTGGCCCGCGCCAGACTGTTCCTCGCTCGGCGCGCAAATCCAGATGTCGTCCGAAATCTGGCGGGCGATTTCTTCCAGCACTTTCAGGCCGGGTGCGTGGATGCCATCGTCGTTGGTCAGTAGGATTTTCACAAGTCAGTCTTTCATTTGCAGATGCAGGGAACGCGCCGCTCTCAACACACGCGGATTACGTGGCGGGGACAAGTCGGTCGATGCCGCCCATCCACGGGCGCAACGCATCGGGCACCACGACCGATCCATCTTCCTGCTGATAGTTTTCCAGCACCGCCACCAGTGTGCGCCCGACCGCGAGGCCCGACCCGTTGAGCGTGTGGACGAAAGCGGGCTTTTTCTCCCCCGCCGGACGATAGCGGGCGTTCATCCGCCGCGCCTGAAAATCGCCGCACCAGCTGATGCTGCTGATTTCGCGATAGGCGCTCTGCCCCGGCAGCCAAACCTCCAGATCGAAAGTCTTTTTCGCGCCGAAGCCCATGTCGCCGGTGCACAGCAACATCTTGCGATAGGGCAGATCCAGCGCCTCCAGCACCAGTTCGGCGCTGCGGACCATGTGATCGTGTTCGGCCTGCCAGTCGTCCGGGCGGCACACGCAGACCAGCTCGACCTTGTCGAACTGATGCTGCCGGATATAGCCGCGCGTGTCCTTGCCCGCCGCGCCCGCTTCGGAGCGGAAGCACGGAGTCAGCGCGGTCATCCGCAGCGGAGCGGACAAGTCTTCGATTATCTGTTCGCGCACCGCGTTGGTCAGGCTGACTTCGGCGGTGGGGATCAGCCAGCGATCGTCGGTGGTGCGGAACAAATCCTCTGCAAATTTCGGCAATTGCCCGGTGCCGAACATCGCCTCGTCCTTCACCAGCAGCGGCGGGGCGCATTCGGTGTAGCCGCGTTCGCTCGTTTGCTGATCCAGCATGAATTGCGCGATGGCGCGTTGCAGGCGGGCCATCTGTCCGCGCAGGAACGTGAACCGCGCCCCCGAAATTGCCGCGCCGGTTTCGAAATCCATCCCCAACGCCGGGCCGAGGTCGGCATGTTCCTGAGGTGTAAAGGAAAATTCGCGCGGAGTGCCCCAGCGCGATACTTCGGCATTATCCGCTTCGTCCGCCCCTTCGGGCACGTCGTCGGCGGGCAGGTTGGGCAAGCTGGCGAGCAGGTCGTTCTGCTCTGCCGTCAGTGCGCGTTCCTGTTCCTCCAGCGCGGGCAGATCGGTTTTGATCCGCGCGACTTCGGCTTTCAGCGCTTCGGCCTTGTCCTTGTCGCCAGCGCCCATCGCTGCGCCGATAGCTTTCGACGCTTCGTTGCGGCGGCTGAGCAGTTCCTGCGCCTGCGTCGAAACGGCGCGCCGTTTTTCGTCGAGCGCCAGTATGTTGGCGGATTGCGCGGCAGCTCCACGGCGGGCGAGGGCGGCGTCGAAACCTTCGGGATTGTCCCGGATCAGGCGAATATCATGCATGGCCGCGCCTATGCCCCACCACCGGGCAGCACGCAATGCGTGGGTGGCGGGTTTGATGCGTAGTCACGAAATTTGGGCTTGCAGATCGGAAGCGCGATGCGGAACCGCCTGTTTCAGTGCAACGCTCCCACTGCCGGGGCAGTGCTCCTGTTGCGAATTCTGAATGCAGAGGCGTTTTGTATGACAAATGAAAGTATTTCCAATATATTTAAAGTCATACATCATTAAGTGTAACTAATTATATTATATTTTAACCAAAAGTAAAAAATAAAAATGACATAAATATTATTGATGAACTGTACCGTTAATCTGAGGTACATGTTGCAATAGTCACCGGCCCGCTCATGAACTTGGGGCGACTTATGAGATGCAGCGGTTGTGCCGGTCCGATTGCGGCGCTGGCATCTCTGTCGCTTACGGCGCCTCAGGCGCTGGCGCAGGATGTATCCCCTTCCACCCAGGAACAGGCGCGCATTCGTGCCGAGCGCGAGGCTGCCGAGCGCGCTGTCCGGGAGAACGCGCCCAACGCCCGGCTGGAAGGGCAGGAAGCGCCCTCCCTTGGCGCTTTTCCCGAAGAAAGCCCTTGCTTCACTATTCACGCGATTGCGGTGGAAGGGGCGTCCGCGCGCAAGTTGCGCTGGGTTCCGGAATATCTGGATCGGTTTCGTGGACGCTGTGCGGGGCAACAGGGGCTTAACTACATTCTGAAGAGCCTGCAGGCCGCGTTTCTCGACAGGGCATTGGTAACGACGCGCGCCGGATTGCCAGAGCAAGATCTGGCTTCGGGAACGCTGCACGTGGTGGTTATCCCGGGCGTCGTCAGCGCAGTCCGCACAAATGGCAGGGATCGGCACTTTTCGTGGGATGTGGCCTCCCCCTTGCACAAAGGCGACATAGTCAATCTGCGCGGGATCGAGCAGGGGCTGGAGCAGCTCCGCCGTGTGCCGTCCCGCGAGGTCCGCGTCGATCTGGTGCCGGGAGAGGGTCCGGGCGAGACAATCCTCGATGTAACGCTGTCGGACAGGTTGCCTGTTTCGGGATCGGTATCAGTCAACAACTTCGCCGGCGCTACCGTGGGTCGCTGGCAGGGATCGGTACAAGTTTCCGCGCTCGATTTGCTGGGCGCTTCGGAACTGTTCAGCTTGTCCTACAACCGGCGGATCGAGGCGCCGGGCCTGCCTGCGGACAGCAAGGGAAGCGGGGCTTCGCTGTCGTTTCCAATGGGCTGGTGGACCTTCGGGGCATCGGCCTCGAGTAACCGCTATGGCCAGACGGTGACTGGCGAAGTCACGGATTTTGCCACGCGCGGCAAGCTCGATGCGATGAGTGTCTGGGCGGAGCGGGTCATTCACCGCGACCGCACGTCCAAGACCGCCTTGCGTCTGGCCCTGTCGCGGCGCTGGGCGCACAACTTCATCAACGATGTCGAGATCGGCATCCAGCGCCAGAACCTGACCGATCTGGAGATCGGCATCAACGATCGCCGCGAACTGGGGCCTGTGCATCTCGACAGCGCACTGGCCCTGCGCGCCGGGATCAAGTTCCTGGGCGCCCAGAGCGAAGTTGCAGACAGGCCCGCTGCCTTGCCCACCGCGCGCTACCGCATCGTAACGGCGGATCTGGGCATTTCGGTTCCATTTGGCAGTGGCCCGATCGAAGGCTGGCGGGCCACTGCTCATGCCCAGTGGAGCGCTCGGAACCTTTATGGCTCGGACCTGATTTCCGTAGGTGGCCCCTATTCGGTACGCGGTTTCGATAGCGACACCGCAGAGATTGGCCGGACAGGCTGGTTTGTCCGGCAGGAACTGGGCTTCAAGGTGACCGGCCAGTTCAGGCCCTATGCCCTGTTCGATATGGGCGCGGTCGAGAATGGCCATGGGCTGCGCGCCGGCGCTGGCGGCGGTCTCAGGGTCCGGCGCGGGGTATTCTCGCTCGATGTCTTCGCAGCGCTTCCGGTCATCGGCCGCGAGATCGCCAACATACACAAGGTCCGCCTCGGTTTGAGCGCGACTGTGGGATTTTGATTATGAACTTCGCCAGCAGGCTCAAAAAAGAGATGAGTGAAGGTATTGTCAGGGCAGTTCTCGAACACGCCGACTACCGCGTAACCGACTTCGGCATCGAAAAGGCAGTGCCCTATTTCAACTGCCTTGCGGGAAACGACAATCCGGCACCGCTCCTTCCAACGGCGCTGGCCACCCGCAATAAACCGCAGCACGCGTGGTACGATGTCAGCAAAATCTCCGGCACAGAGGCGCTTTGGTGGCGGCTGTTGCCGCTGTACGATGTATTCCTGCAACTTCGCGAAGAGGATTGCCGCGGCAATTTACGCGCGGCGATCAGAGCGATCAGCGGAATTCTCGACGAACCGGCAGCATCGCTGGAGGAGGAAGCGGCATGACCGGGGTCTTTTCCCCTGTTCGTCGCCAACACCATTGGCAGATTTCTGCATCGCTGTGCGTCATAGCAAACCAGTTGCTGCGCGCCACGCTTTCCGGCGCACTCCTGACTGGTAGCGTAGTGGCAAGCGCCCAGGATGCAGCTATCGTTCCGATCCCCGATCAGCCTGCTACCACCACGCCGAGTCTGGACATGGCAGCGAATGGCACGCCGGTCGTCAAGATCGCCACGCCTGCGAACGGCACGAGCTACAATCGCTACCAGGACTTCAACGTCGATGCGCGCGGGCTGATCCTTAACAACTCGGACAAGATCGTCACTACCAGCCTTGCTGGCTATATCGACGGCAATGCCAATCTCAAGACCTCCGGGCCAGCTTCGCTGATCGTTAACGAGGTGGCAGGCGCGGCCCCCTCTAACCTTGCCGGCTATATCGAGATCGCAGGATCAAAGGCCGATCTGGTGCTGGCCAATCCTTATGGGATCACCTGTCGGGGCTGCGGCTTTCTCAATGCCGCGTCCGTGGCGCTGGCGGCAGCAAGTCCGGTGCGTGGCAGCGACGGTTCGCTCAGCAGCTACCATATCGCTGACGGGACGCTGACGGTAAACGGACATGGGCTCGATGCCTCGGGCGCACGGCTCGACCTGTTCGCGCGGGCGATCGTACTTAACGGCGGCGTTTGGGCAGACAGCATCAACGCCAGCTTTGGGGCAGGCGATGCCCGCAGCGGCACACGCGAGATCGTCGTCACCGCTCAATCGGCGGCGCAGGCCGACCAACCCGCATTCGGGCTCGATGTTGCGGGACTGGGCGGTATGTATGCCCGTTCCATTCGCCTGATCGGCACCGAAGCCGGGCTTGGCGTTAATGTCGATGGCAGCATCGCCGGGCTCGAACGAGGTGTTTCGCTGTCTGCCGATGGACGGATTGCTATTGCCGGCACGCTCACCAGCACGGGCGGCGGCATTATCAAGACCGCGGCCAATCTCGCCGCGAGCGGCCAGCTCTACACCGATGGGCAACTGGCGATCACCAGCGCCAGCGTGACCGGCGATGGGCTTATCGCGAGCGGCAGCAACCTGTCGATCAGCAGCGGCAGCGTGACCGGCGCCGCAACCATCGCCGCCGGGCTCGCCCGCGATGGTTCGGTCAGTCAGACGGGCAATCTTGCACTGACGAGCAGCGGCACGATTGGGCTGGACGGCGAGGTCATGGCACATGACACAGTTACGCTCAGTGCAGCAGCGATTGATCTGACCGGCCGCGTACAGGGTTCCGGTCTGACCGCTACGGCGGCCAGCATTGGTGTGACCGGCGATGTACGCAGTAGCGGAGCGCTGGACCTTTCTGCAAGCGGCGGGCTGACCAGTCATGGTCTCATTCAGGGCCAGACCGTTACCCTGCAGAGCGCCAGCCTCGACAACACCAATGGTGTGATCGATGCTGGCGCCAGCCTCGCCGTGCAAACCGGAGCGACCTTAAACGTCGCCGGGCTGATCCAGTCGGCGGGCGGGTTGATGCTGTCGGGCAGCAGCCTGACCAACGACGAAGGCAAGGTGTTGGCGCTGGGCAACGATGCGCTGCAGCTCGGTGTCAGTGGGGCGCTCGCCAATGCGAACGGCCAGATCGCAACCAATGGCGTGCTCACGCTTACTGCCGCCAGCCTCGACAACACGGCCGGGCGGATCACCGCTGGCAACAGCGGAGAGCTCGCGCTCAAAGACAATCTCGTCAACGATGGCGGGCAGATTGCCTCCGGTCTTGGCCTTACCCTTACGGCAGGAACGGTATCGAACGCGCGCGGCACGATCGAGACAACTGGCCTGCTCGATACGAGACTGGCCTCGCTGGGCGGCGATGGAGGCCGGGTCGTGGCGACCGGCACCGGTGCTGCGCTTAACTTCGATGCGACCGGCAGCCTGACTGGTGCTAACGCGCTGATCGGATCCGCGGGTAGCGCCACCGTTGCCGCAGGCTCGGTGATGCTGGGCACTGGCAGCCGGTTGACCGGTGCCAATACCCTCACGGTTACCGCACGAAGCGGCGACCTGGCACTGGGCGGCGGTTCGGCGGATGGCGGAACGCTAACCCTGACGTCCACTCAGGGGACCGTCTCGACCGGAACCGGCGGGCTGATCGTGACGCCAGGCACGCTAACGCTCAGTGGCCAGAGTGTCGATCTGTCGGGCGGAGCGGTTCAGGGGCAAACCGTCACGCTCGCGGCCTCTACGTTCGGCAACCTCGGTGGCAACTTCAACGCGCTCGGCAATGCCAGCCTGAGTGTCAGTGGTCTGCTCGACAATACGGGTGGTCAAATCTTTGCCGGCAATGGCCTGATTCTGGACGCAGGCGCTCTCGCTAACAGTCGTGGCCGGATTGCACATGCCGGTACGGGAACCCTGCTCGGTGCCATCGGAGGCGGAACAGACAACAGCGATGGCGAGATCGTCTCGAACGGAACGCTTGCCCTTACTGCAAAGACTCTCATCAACGACCGCGGGCTGATCGCTTCCGCCTTGGGCGGGACGCTGACGGCCGACCAGACGCTCTCGAATCTTGCCGGTACGATCCAGGCGGACAAGGCCTTGACGATCAACGCTTCCAGCCTGAGCAATGACGGCGGTCATATCGACAGTATCGATGCGCTCGATCTCACGGCTGCTTCGGTCGCTAACGGCTCGGGCACGATCATCGCGCGTGGTGGTACAGGGCTGTCGATAGGTGCTCCTGCCGGGCAGACTCTGGTTCTGACCAACGGCACCGGCACCATTGGCGCGTCAGGCGATGTTGTGATCACCGCGTCGAGCGTCGTCAATCAGGGGTTGATGCAGGGCACTTCGATCTCGCTCGATGCGAGCGTACTTGCCAATGGCGGCACTATCTATGGCGACACACTTGGCATTCGCGCTGCCACACTGACCAACACCGGCGGTCAGGTGGGAGCTACGGGCGCTGCCGCTGTCGCGGCCAGTTCCAGCCTCGACAATCGTTCGGGACAAATCGTCGCGGGTTCGACCGGTCTCACACTGACTACGGCGTTGCTGCTGAACGATGCTGGCGTGCTTGCCAGCGATGGCCTGGTGACGCTGCTGGCGGCCAGCACTGAAAATGGCACAGGCCAGATCGCTGCCGGCAACGATCTAATGGTTAGCGGTGGCATCCTGAACACCACGGCAGGCGGGGCTCTGTGGGCGGCACAGGACGCGACGCTGAACCTTTCGGGCGGCCTTGCCAACCGTGGCAGCATCGGTGCAGCGCGGGATCTGGTTGTCCGCACCACCGTGCTCGACAATGGCACGGGAACTGCTGCCGGTACTCTGGCGGCCGCCCATTTGCTCGACATTACGATGAGCGGCGGCACCCTTGGCAAGCTGGTTGCCTCCGATACGCTGACTCTCGCGCTTGCAGGCGATTACGTCAATGCGGCTGGCGAAATGCTGGGCAGCCAGGGCGTGTTTAATCTGTCGATTGGCGGTAACTTCGCCAATGATGGCATAATCGAAGCCGGCACCGGGCTGGAGCTGACCGGGGGCGCTGCGATCGTCAACAGCGCAAGCGGCAGCATCGCGGCCCCCGCTTTGACGATCAGCGCCGCAGAGGAGTTCGATAATCGCGGATTGATCAACGGCCAGTCGGTGAGGTTGTCCGGGCAAAGCGTTAGCAACGAAGCGGCGATCTTCGGGGATACGGTCGCGATCAGTGGCCAGCAATCGATCCTCAATCAGGGTGCGCCGGCGATCATCGCCACGCGTTCGCTGATGCTGTCACTGGCGAGCGCGGGCGCTATCACCAACCGTGATGGAGCCTGGCTCTACAGCCTGGGCGATATTGCGCTGACCGGGCCTGACGGAGCGGGATCGGCGGCCTCGTTTACTAATGCGTCGGGCATGGTTCAGGCGCAGGGCGACATTCTCATCAACGCCAACACCGTCACCAACAATCGCGCGCTGTTCACTACACAAGAGAGCGTGCTCAGCGCGACCCCGCATCAGATCATCAACAACCTGAACAAGCGCAACCGCACTGTTCTCGACTATACTGAGACGGTCACCGACACGACGATCACGGCCGACAGCGGCGCTTCGACGATCGTGGGAAACAACATCACGATCAATGCCGCAACGCTGCTCAACGATATTTCGACAATCAGCGCGTCGGGCAATCTCGCCCTCGGAGCGGCAAACGTCACCAACAGCGCCTTTACCGGCTATCATACAGTTACCGGCACGGGCACCCTGCTGACGCAGAGCCGCAGTTGCCCCATATTCGGCTGCAAGAGCTGGCACACTAACTCGACCACACCGTACTCCAGTGTCGATGCAAAGAGCTTGTTCGCGATCCCCTCGGTTATCACCGCAGGCGGTGCGCTGGCGATCGATGCACACACCATCGACAATCTGGTTACCGGCCAGACTGGCGGCAACCCCGGCGATTATGCCGCCTACTCCGAAACCGTTACCGCCACCGTCCTGCCGGGCACTGCCGGGCTCGCCAGGGTCAGCGGCAGTTCGCTGGCCAGTGTCGGCGCGGCACTCGCCGCCGCCACGCCAGCCACAGTCACCGGACAGGCGGCGGGTACGCCCGGCAGCCTGACGCTCAATCTGAGCGGGCTGTTCCATTACGCCGATCCTTCCGCGAACTTTCTGGTCGAGACTAACCCAGCTTTCACCAACTATGGCAACTTCCTCTCCACCGACTATTTTATCGATCGGCTCGGCTACGATCCGACCCGCGTCCAGCGCCGGCTTGGCGATGCGTTCTACGAACACCAACTGATCTCCGATCAACTGGTGGCTGTTGCCGGTGTCCAGCGGCTTGCGGGCTTTTCCGATAGCGAAGTCCAATACCGCTCGCTGATGGATGCGGGCGTGGCCTATATGCAGCGTTTCGGGCTGGCGCTGGGCGTCGGGCTCTCGGCCGAGCAGATGGCGACGCTTACTACCGACATCGTCCTTCTGGTCGAAGTGACGGTCGAGACGCCTTCGGGCCCGCAAAAGGTGCTGGCGCCCCGGGTCTACCTGAGCAGTGTCCACCAGCAGGATCTGACCACGGGTGGGGCGATTATCGCGGGCAGAGAGATAGCGCTGCGCTCTGCCGATGCGCTCACTAACGCCGGGGTTATCCGGGCGTCCGCTGAATCGACAATTACGGCGGGCACGATCGCTAACACCGGCCGCCTCGATCTGGGCGCGCACGGTGTGGCAGCTGCGAGCGATGATCTTACGAGCCGTGGCGGGGTGATTACCGGCGGCGATGTTATGCTTGCTGCGGGCGGTAACCTCACTCTGGAGGCGGCCGCGACCACGGCAACGATGGCAACGGCCTATCGGGCTGCGGCATCGCATCAGGGCATGTCGCTGACGAAGACGGCCAGCAACATCGGCAGCCAGGTCACTGCAGGCGGCAATCTGGCGCTGATATCGGGGCGCAAAGTCACGATCACCGGATCGGATCTTGCTGCCGGTGGTAACCTGACCGCATCTGGCCAGGATGGCATTGTGATCGGGTCGGCGGTGGACAGCATGTCGGGCATGAGCGTCGGCCGCGAGGGCAAGGCGCTGTTCACGCAAAACGAGAACAATCAGACCCATCGGCTCTCCACACTCTCGGCAGGCGGCAATACCGCGCTCGTGACCGAAGGGCAGCTCAGCATCAAGGGTGGCGCCGTTGACGCAGGCGGCGCGCTCGATGTGCAGGCAGGCAGCATTGCCGTCGAAGGGGTAACCGACAGCGCCAGCCTCACCCGCGACACAGTAACCAGAACCGGTGGCCTGCTGTCCTCGACCACGACCACAACCCATTATGCCGGAACCGGTCAGACCGCGGTCTCCTCGACACTGTCGGGCGATATCGTCAACCTTGCCAGCACCGGTGGCACTCGCATCCTTGGCTCGAATGCCGTTGCATCAAACGGCCTCACCATTGCCGCAGGCGGCACCGTTGGAATCGGCTCCATGACCGAGACAGACACGGTGAGCCAGTCGCATGAGGTCAAGAAGAGCGGCCTGTCTCTGGACAGTGGCGGACTGTTTGCCGGTGTCGCCAGGACAAAGAGCGTTGCCGATACCAGCCAGGTCACAAGCGTGGGCTCGCTCGTCGGTAGCGAGAACGGCGATGTTTCCATCGTCTCGGGCGACAAACTCTCCGTTACAGGCAGCACGGTTGCTGGTGGCGCCGACGTGCTGCTCGCAGGCAAATCGATCGATATCGCCAATGCAGTCGATACCAGCGATACCTCCAGCACGACCAGATCATCCAGCTTTGGACTCTCGGTCGGGGCGTCGAGCCCGATCCTCGCCGGCGTGACGGCAGCGGCCGACATGGCACAGGTAGCTACCTCGAGCGGCAACGAACGCACTCAGGCGGTTGCCGCGCTCGCAGGCGGACTGGGCGCCTACAACGCCTATGGGGCCGCATCGAAGATCGGTTCAGTCTCGGATCTCAGGAACGCTGGACAGGTATCCGTCACGCTGGGGTTCTCCTCGAGCAAGTCGGCCAGCGCAACCAGCGACGAGGCGGTCGTCGGCAGTCTGGTGACTGGCAACAACGTGATGCTCCTCGCCAATGGTGCGGGTGTTGGCTCCACCATCGATATCACCGGTTCCGCTGTCAGGGCTGCGAAGAACCTCACGGTGGCGGCAGAAGGCGATATCGCGCTGGCCGCGGCCGCCGCTCATGCCAGTGAGAGCGGTACTTCGAAAAGCTCCGGCGCCAGCATCGGGGTGTCGATTTCCGCGCGAGGGATCGGAGCGACCGCCAGTGTCAATAGCGGGCATGGAAACTATTCGGGCTTTTCAACGACGTATACCGATGCGGCGGCTTCCGCAGGCAATATTGCAAGTGTGACGACCCCGCGCGCGCTTGACCTGACCGGAGGGCAGCTTTCAGCGAGCCAGGTGAAGGTCGATGTTGGCAATCTCGGCATTGTCAGCCTTCAGGATACTTCGACCCACAACGCGAAAAGTTCCAGCTTCGGGCTCTCGGTCAGCGTCCCGATCGCCGGCGCGGGAAGCGCAGCGATCTCGGGCAACCTGTCTTCGTCGAACCAGCAAGGCACATTCGCCAGCGTCGGGCAGGACAAGCAGGCAGGAATCTACGTCGGCTCGGAAGGGTTCGCTGTAAACGTCGGCGGCAACACCAGCCTTGTCGGCGGGGTGATCGCCAGCACTGCCGATATCGGCAGCAACAGTCTCACCACCGGCACGCTGACCTCCAGCGACATCCAGAACCGCGAGCGGTACTCCGCACGCGAGATTTCGCTGGGTAGTGGCATCACGTTCGGGCCAGCCAGCAATGTGGGGCAGGGCAATGGCGGCAAGGTGGAGACGCCCGCCAGCACGAGCGGCAGTGCGCTGCCGGGGCTGGCTGTTGCCGGGCTTGGCACGATATCGGCCAGCCCACCTGTCGCCATGGGCGCGCATGGCGATCAATCGGGCACGACTGACAGTGCGATTGCGCCGGGGGCGATCGTGATTACCAGCGGCGATGCGACGAGCGGGGCGGTGGCCGCCAGCATCAGCCGCGATACAGCCGGGGTCAATGATGGCGCGCTGGCGCAGCAGTTCACCGATGCCAGGCGCGAGGAGATCGCGCTGGGCTTTGACGCCGCGCGCACTCTCTCCGGGGAAGCCGCTGCCTTCCTCGCCAATCGAGCGACGGACGACGCGGAATGGCGCGCGAAAAATCCTGACGAAGATCCGGCGACCAGCCCGTTTGCCACCTGGGGCGCGGGCGGTGCTGGCAATATCGTCCTGACCGCGCTGAACGGAGCGGCGAGCGGCAATGTGGCGGGCTCTTCTGGCGGTCTGGTCCAGGCGAGCGCGGTCAACGTTCTGCAGAGCCTTGCGACAAGCGAGGTGAAGGACATTGCCGACGATCTGAACAGTGAGGAAGCGCGCTTTGCGCTTCAGGGCATAGTTGGTTGCGCAGGCGCAGCGGCGGGCGGTTCGGGCGATTGCGGTTCGGCGGCGATGGGAGCTGCGACGAGCGTGGTGCTCAACAACCTGCTCGATGGTCTGGGCGCACCCAGGGATGAGGACCGCAACCACGACGGTGTGATCGACACGGCAGACGAGAGGCTGAGCCTGAAAGACCAGCAGGCGCGCACCGATCTGGTAGCCACGCTGGTCACCGCCATTGCCGAAGGGGCCGGGCTGGATGCCACCAGCGCCAACTATGCCGCCCGGATCGAGACGCAGAATAATGCGAACGTCGTCAGCAACGGCAAAACCATCATTCAGGTTGCCGAAGAAGGCGGCGTTTCGATCGAAGAATTCAAGGCGGGCTGGCCGGATGCGTGGAATGAAGCTCTGGGCCTGTTTGGCGGCAATGAAGAAGCACTCATTGCCCACCTGCGCAGTCCGGAAGGGCAATCGCTGGAAGAGGCCGGAGATGCCTATATAGCCGCGCAGATCGAAATGGCTGCTGGCGGCGACTCTGCTATGTCGCAGAAATTGCAGGATCAGTATGCCAGTGGAACACTGACCGGCGCACAGATTGCGGAGATGGCCGAAGTTGGTCGGCAGCTCTATCTTGAAAATGCAATTGCCAACGCTGCCGGTCCGGCAGTCGCCGACGAAGTCATCGTGAATGAGATGATTGCTGCCGGTCTGGTGTCACCCCATGCGGCACAGCTTCCGTTTGCTGAATTTGCGGCGAACTATTCCGGGCCGCTTGGCCGGTATGTCATGAGCAGCGGCAAGCGCCCGAATGCGCCGGCCATTGTCGGTATGATAGCAGGCGGGGTTCTGGCGATGAGTGCCAGTCACCTGATCCCGGATCTGCCAGAACCTGTGCAGGAGACTTTTCCGGCGGATCCGCCTGATAGCAAAGCGGGAATTGAGGCCTATCCCGATCAGAGCGAGGAAGTCGGGGAATATGGGCAGCTGCCCGGCCTTCTCCCCGAGCCAGCCTTGTCGCCGCCGCTGGTCACGCCCATGCCCGACGCACAGCCCCCACTGCCCGGATATGGCGAGGGCGCGGATGTTCCCACTGGACTCGATGTGCTGGCGAATGATAGTGCTCCAAATAGAACACTGACCAGCTCCGATTTTCCTGACGTCAACGCACGACTAAGCACGCAACGTCAGGCTAGGCACATTGAAGGAGGCACTGATCCCCGCACGGGCCAACCGGTGACCGGTAGTGTGATGAGGAGTCAAGGCGATGCGCAGCAAGTGCTCGACGCATATCGTTCTGGCGATGCGACGGTGATAGGCCAGACTCAGCAGGGCTTCCCGGTCGTTCGGTACGATGGTGTGACGGGGCTAAACAACAATCCGGGTGCAGGCTTCGTTAATCAAGAGACCAACGTATTTATTATCAAGGGGACAAGTAGTCCAAGTATTGTACCAACGAACCCGAATTTTGGCCAATGATGAAACCAAGTTTAGACGATTGGGTCTGGGTACAGGCCATGCTCAGCCAGGCCATGATAGGCGTGGTGTCCACGAACGTGCGACAAATGTGCTTGGTTTACAAAAACGGGTGGGTGATAGAGGCGATACTTGAGCAACCGAGAGACCAAGATGTTGATGACATTCAAGATATCGCAGATGAAACGAGCATCTACTTGGAGGACATCAAAGATCGCATTTCCCCTGCGGCACACGCTTCTATCTTGGCATCGACTATTTGCAGCACAGAACCTCTTGAAAATCCAGCTTCTTCCGATTGCCGCATAATATATCGGAGGAAAGAAGGAGTCGCCGCGAGAAATCACTCCGCCGCCCCGTCCTCGGGCACTTGATACTCTGGCATGGCAATTGCGCAGTATTGAGTTCCGGAATCGCCTTTGGCACCCTGTCCGTTTGCAAGCCTGCACCAGCTTGCGTCGTCGTCCTAGGAGATGAGCTGGATTGAGCGCTGGAAATCATTCCTGACGATGTTGGCTTTTGCGACGAAGAACGCGCCCCCGCCCGCGAGGAGGGCGGCGACGACCATGCCAGCGGCCAGTGTGACCCAATCCCATTTTGAGCGGGTGTCGCGGTTTCGAAATGGCGACGCGATCCCTCGTGGTGATGTTGCCCGCGAATTTGGCCTCAGACCCGGAGTTCCTTTGCGTGAGCAGGGTTATCCAAATGGCATTCCGATTGAAATCAGAACTTTTCCGGGGGCAGATCAATGAAGATCAAAGAGGTTACAGACGTTCTTAAAGCCCTAGGTTGGCGAGCATACACTGATGAAGTGGGAGATAAGTCCACGCGCTTTTGTCTGCCAGATCGTACAGTCCAGATCATTTATGGAATACGAAAATACGGAGAAGAGCAGCAGCTTGAAGCAACCCTTTCAGCATCTAGCGACGCTTTCTCACATGGCTGCAAAACTATAGATTCAGGGCTAGGAAGCTATGCTCCGCTTGTTCGGAGCAGGAAGGGATTAGTTTATCAAGTCCCTGAAATCCTTGAAGAGCACGTCCGTCAGGCGTCGGAGGAGGCGATAGCGTGGGCCGAGGCGCAGGATTTGGACAAAGCGCTGCGGGACCATGCGGCCTTGCCGACCAATGCGCCGGGTGCCCGCCCGATCTAGCATCTTGCCGCCTTGGCATTGCTTGGGGAGGTGGCGAAACTGAAATCTTATCAGGCTAGTTTTGAGGCCGGTGATCGCCTTGGTTTTGTGCATTATGTGACAAAGGATTACATAGACCGCGCCGTGACTTTGGCGGAACAAAATGCTGCTGGAGCGTGATCAGTCTGCCGACTCTGGCGCCTGATACTCTGGCATGGCGATTGCGCAGTAGCTGATCCCATTGCGATCCTGAATAATGGGTCGTTTGCAATGCCACACCATCCTGCGTCATCGTCCTAGGAGATGAGCTGGACGGATCGCTGGAAATCATCCTGACGATGTTGGCTTTGGCGTAATAGAACGCGCCGCCGCCCGCGAGGGCGGCGGCGGCGGCCATCCTCACCACCAGTACCGCCCAGTCCCATTTTGATCTTTGGGCATGGGCCTCGATACGAGCTGTGATAATGCTGCTGTTGGGCAGCGCCGCTACGATGCCGTTGTGCGTACAGACAGCGGAGACCTATGGGGTATTGAATACAAAAGCGGGGGTGAAAGTAAAACCTCGCAACAGAACTTCAATGATATGTATATGAACAAGTTTGGGCCAGCGAAGGTGTTGGTAAGCTGAACGGTGAGTCTATTGTTGGGAACATAACGATATATCTGCCATGAAAATGCTCCTTGAAGTCGAAAAAACACCACCCGCGCAAGTGCAAGATTTTGCAAAAATCGAGAAAAGCCTGAGGGCCTTGAAAAGCTATGGCCCGCAATCGTATGCAAGCCTGATTAGACCAGATGGTTCATATATTCAGGTGGCCGGTGGTCGTGTCACTTGTGTTCTGGAGATACGAGAAATGCCCAGTGGAAAACACTGGCGAGCATATCTTGAAGAGCCAAAAGTACCATTCAAAGGAGAGCAAACTCTATTGTTTGGTGGCGGCCACATGAAAATGGAACCTGACGAGGTGCTGTTCATTGATGATGTTGTCACAGCCTTTAGGTCATTTTTTGACGGCGTGGCTTTTCCAGAAAACCTAAGATGGCGCGATATGTCACAGATGTTTGGCGGGACTTAATTCCCTCCCCCTTCCTTATACACCGGCATATGTTTCGCGCAGTGGCTCGACCGCATCGTTTGCGGTATCGCCCTGAGCGATTGTGTTTTTGAGCTTTGTGGCGAGCTCGGCGCTTGCTTTGCAGCCTTACAGCCGAGCAGCTTATCGAGAATTACAACGCATGGTCCGCATGCATTGGCGCTGAGCCCGAGGTCTGTTCCGTAGAACACAACGAGTTTTACGACGCATTCGGCTAGTTGTACGGCGCCTATATTGATGCCGGGCTTGAGCAAGACAGAATCGACAATGCGCTGTGCGCAGGCGATGCGTCTCTTGTTTGCGGGATCCAGCGGTCGAATGCATTCCTGAATTCGCCGGATGGCACGCGGTTCAAGGGGGCAATGGAAGCCGCAAGCGGTACGGCTGCTGTCTTTTTCAGCTTCACCGGCGGGCTTGCAAGCTGCGTGGAAACGGTTGGCGCTGGATGTGCCGCTGGAGCTGCCGGGGTACTGGCTGGTGCTGATCAGGCCGTAACAGGCACCCGAAAGCTGTTCACTGGGAAAGAGGTTCTATCGTTCAGGGTTACGGGCCTGATGCAAGCGGGCATGAGCCGCGACGATGCCGAGCTCACCTATTTTGCCGCTACCGCTGGCATCGCCATTGCCGAGGGCGGCGTCGGGCTGCTGCCGAAAGCCGGGCAAGGCAGATAATGCCGCCGCACTCGTCGATGACCTGCTCGACGCAGGAGCAGATGCTGCTAATGCCTCAAAGGGAGCAGACGATGTTCCGAACACGGGTAAAAGACCGTCTTGGCGGCAGTCTGGAGGGGGATGTTCTGGACGAAACGGGTGGGGTCGGTCAGCAATCCTATAAGGGCGGTGATTCTATGCTGAACGGGACCAAGGGAAGTATCCGAGTTGACTGTGTTGCCGACAATTGTGCGATAGAAGTTAAAAACTGCGATCTCTCGAGAACCGGCGGCCAGAGTTCTCTCATCCGGGACGCTTCGAATTCGATCAACAAGCAGGCGGACAACATCACGCCAGGCATGGATCAGGAGTTGGTGATAGATGTGCGAGGTCAAACTGTGACCGAAGCCCAAAAGATCGAAATTCGGACGATGATCGTTGATAGGACAAATGGAAATCTGACAGCGGATGATATCGAGTTTCTAGAGTAGATATGGCCTATAATCGACCCAGCAACCTTGTTGATCAGAGACGGAATTCCTTTGGGCTGGTATTCCCAAACCACTCGTTCATGCTTGGAACGAAAGGGGATGTAGAGACATTTTTTCTGCTCCTGAACGACTTGATATCCGAAGGGATTTTGGAAGATTGCTACCTGACCATTTCGCATGATCTATATCGGACTCTGGTGAATGGGTATAACCTTGAGCGCTTTAAGAAGGAGGCTTCCAAGCTCAAGGAGGCATTTTCCGCACTCAGTTCCGACCGCTTTGCGTGGGATCGCTATCCGTTCAACCGGGAAGACGGGGCGTTTGACTATCAGCAGCGGCGGATTGATCCGGGCAAACCAGCCCTTCTGGATGTGTTCGAGAGGTTTTTTGTCGGGTTTGATAAGGCTCCGTTTTGGGTTGAAGAGTCTCTCTCCCGGAATGGAAAGTGTTCTCGGCTGATAGTGGCTCCCACGGAGATCAGAACCGGCAGAAAGTTCCGGAAATTTACGGATGCGGAGTTTCTGGAAGCATCGGCTGATCCCCTTTGGCTAAGAGGGCCTGCCTGAATCGCGTTACTCCCCTTACTGTCCGCCTTCGTCCTCCACTTCTGCGTAATTTGGCATGTGTAACGCGCACTGCTTTGACCCATCGTTTGCGCTGACGATTTGTCCTTTGGCGGTGCGGCGGCGATGGGTGACGTGACCCCCAGCTTTCCTCCAGCTGGGATTAGAGCCGAACCGCTTTGTTGCGCATGAGCGCGGTTGAAGCAATGGGCTGCCTAGCGGAGCCCGTACGGCGTAGCGAAGCAGGCCATTGCTTATCCAGTTCGGCGGCGAACGCCGCCGGGGTTGCGTAGCCAAAAGACGAGTGCGGTTTCTCTCGGCTGTAGTCATCCACCCAGGCGGCGATCTCGACCCGGGCATGGGCCAGGCTGAGGAACAACGTCTCGTTGAGCAGCTCGTCGCGTATGCGGCCATTGGAAGCGAAGCTGGCCAAAGGCCAACCTCTCGACGTAGCCGTTTTGCATCGGCCTGCCCGGTGCGATGTAATGCCACTCCACACCGATCTCCCCGCACCATGCCAGCACCGCATTACTGGTAAGCTCGGTGCCGTTGTCGCTGACGATCATACCGGGCTTGCCGCGCTGGGCGATCGGCTCCGTCAGCTCGTGCACAACACGGCGGCCAGAAATCGAGGTCTCCGGCCCCGCTTATGGCACCATTGCATGGTTTGGTCATATGCCCATCGCAGCCTGGATCGCTGTCGCCATGCTTTGCTGGCGCGCGCCTCAATTAGCGCAATCGAATTTCCGGCATTATACTGTCTGGGCGTGGATTTTTGGTTTCAAATCCATCGCACCTGCCGCTTATCGTCGGCGAAGGTATGCGCCCGACCGATGAGGCGAAGCGGCATTTGCTGACAATAGTCTGTACCGCTCAGCTTCGGCATGTCTGACGCTGTTGCCCTTTAAGTATGTTTAGGCCGCTGTTCTTGGCGCTCCTCTCATTCAAACCGCGCATGGGCCTATCATTTTGGCGCATGCTGCCTGCCTTTATGCTCCGCTTTATCTGGCCAAAGCGGGGGAGCGCACCCGTAAGCCCCCAAATCCATACCAATTGGTATTACAAAAAATTCCACAAAGTGGGAATTTTCCAATAAATTGGTTGACTAAATTGCCTAGACAATTAGGTGGACTGCAAAAGGTCAATGGGAGGGAGCTAAATGTCACGTAAAGGTAGTGTTGTGCGCGGCGTGCTGAGTGCTAGGCGCCAGGTTTGCATGTCATGCGGTGTGGCCGTGATCGCACTTATGTGGTCGAATGCGGCCATCGCGCAGGACGAATCTGCGGCACCTGAATCTGCTGAAGCATCGACTGATGAGATTGTAGTCAGCGGCATTCGTGCGACAATCCAGGATTCGATCAGCACTAAACGTCAGGCCACCGCAATCGTCGATGCACTGTCTGCCGACGATATTGGCGATATTCCGGCGCTATCGGTCGGTCAGGCTATTCAAACCATTACCGGCGCAACGACCCACCGCGAAAAAGGCGATGCGTCCGAGATCGCTCTTCGCGGTTTGGGGCCGTTTCTGAGCAACTCGACATTTAATGGTCGCGAGGCCAGCAATGGAAGCGGGGACCGGTCTGTCAATTTCAACCAGTTTCCGTCTGAACTGATCAACAAAATTACGATCTACAAATCGCAGCAGGCCGACCTCATTGAAGGGGGCGTTGCGGGCACGATCGAACTGGGAACATTGCGGCCTCTCGATTACGGTCGGCAGCGAATCCAGATCGAAGGTAAGGTAAATTACAACCCATATCAGGACCGTATCATCGGTGATGGGGGCATGGGGTGGCGTGGTACGATCAGCCTGGTCGATCAGTTCGATATCGGCAATCTGGGCAGATTCGGTATCTCTGTCGGTTACCAGCGGCAGCGGACCTCTAACCCCGAAGAAACGATGGCGGGGAGTTCAACCTGGCGGGCTTGTGACGATTCCGTCGATGTTCTGAACGGAAACTGCAGAGACGTTTCGAACGCCGAGGTAAATGAGGGTACGCCGTTCTACATCGTGCCAAATGCACTGACTTATCGCCAGATAAGCGAAAATGACCAGCGCGACGCCGTGTTCGGCGCCATCCAGTGGCAGCCGGCGTCGAATATCGATATCAACTTGGATGTCGAATATTCGGACCGCTCTTTCGCTGAAGATCGCAGCGATCTGACCTTCTCCGAACTTCGGCTGGCGCTGCAAAATCGCGAAGTCGATCCGGCAGGGTTCCTGCGATACGCCGAAGGTATGACTTCGCTCGAATCCACTTCGACTTTGACTGAGCGATCCGAAGAGTATCTGGGCGGGGGGCTTGAGATTGCAGTTGATGCAACCGATCGACTACGCCTGACTGCGGATGTTTCGTATTCGGACACCACTCGACTTGATCGTTCACGCAGTACGCGGCTTCGTACTGACGCCCTGGATATTTTCGGTGACCGCACCCCGGTTGGCAATCAGCGCGTCGCCTATACCTACGATGCGCGCGACAGTTTCGCCCCCGTGTTCACTATCGATCCCCGTTTCGACCTCAACGACTGGTCGCTCTTCAGCGATGATGCCCGCCTGCGCCGGGACGAGCGGCAGCGCGCCAACACCATCTGGGCCGGTCGTTTCGATGTCAGTTATGAGCTTCCAGGAATTGTCTCGGCCTTGCGGGCCGGGGTTCGGTACAGTCACCAGACATATGGCGACTATACCGACCGTGTAGAGATGACTCAGGGCGATCGTGCTGTTGACCGCGATGCTAACCTGCTTTGTAGAACGCAATTTCCGCAGCGCGATTTCCTGAAAGATGCGCCCGGCAATCAGATATCCAGCTGGGCTACTTTCGATCCGCTCTGCCTGTTTAACGCATATCTTGGAACCGAAGACCCCGGCCGCAGTGCCGATATCAGAGGTATTACCAATACAGATGTGCTGGAGCAGGTCTGGGCGGGTTATGTCATGGCCGACTATGAGGGCGCTTTGGGCTCGGTCCCTATTCGCGGAAACGTGGGCGTTCGGGTGGTTAAGACCGACGTTGAATCGAATGGGTTGCGAAGCGCCCTCGATGTCGTCGACAACGGCGACGGGACGATCCGGCTGGTTGAAACCGGCGACTTCGAGACTGTGACGATCAAGCACGACACAACGCGCGTGCTACCCAGCGCCAACCTGATTTTCGAAGTTCAGCCCAATGTCCTGCTCAGGGCTGCGGTGTATCGTGCGATGTCACGCCCAGCTCCAAGCGCGCTATCCGCCGGCCGTTCGATTCGGCTTGACGACGGTACGGCGTTCGCTGACGTGGCCGATGCCATCCGTAGCATCCAGGCAAGCGGAAGTCCTCGTCTGGAGCCGTTGATGTCATGGAATGGCGATCTGGCACTCGAATGGTATCCGAATGCCGACAGCCTCCTCTCGACAACGGTCTACTACAAGCGATTCTCTGGTGGTTTCCAGCCTGTGCGGATCGACGAGGACTTTGTCATTGGCGGCCAGCAAGTCACCATCCCTGTTACGCAGACACGGAACAGCGACGATAAATCGAGTATATATGGCGTAGAGGTCACCGCTGCGACCCGCTTCAGTTTCCTGCCAGCACCGCTGAATGGTCTGGGCACGAAAGTGAGCTACAACTACGCGAAGTCGAATTTTAAATCGCACGATATTCTGCTTGGCGATGTGTACGATCCGGTTACGGACCAAGTCGAGCCGGGGATTATCCCGCCCGCCAATCTATCCGGTTATTCGAAACACGTGGTGTCGGCGCAGGTATATTATGACATCGGTCCACTGTCTCTGCAGGGGATCTACAATTACCGGTCGCAATACTATCAGGATTTCGTCGGAGGAAATAGCCAGTTGCGCTACGTCGGCGATAACCAGACATTTGATTTGCGTGCGTCGCTTGATCTGATGCGAGGCGTGTCTCTGCGTCTCGAAGCTCTGAATATCTTCAATGAGCCTAAGGTGACTTACATGCCGGTTGTAGGAAGCACTCGCCAGTATCACTATTATGGGTCGAAGTACTTCATCGGCCTTCGGGTGAAAATGTGATGGGCTGGGGGCGCCGTATTGATATGACTCGCCAACAGTTGGCGATCGCACTGGCAGTTTCAACTATTACGCTGTCAAGCTGTGCGTCGGCTCAGCCGACAGGTCTGGAAGCATCTCCTTCCAGACCTGAGCAGTCATTACCTGACGGTGCCGGACCTGTGTCTGCAGCTTACAAAGATATCGTCTATCGCTCAGTTGATGGACGGGATCTGCATCTGGATCTCTATACAAGCTCTCGTTCCAACGGACGCGCCTCACCGGTTTTGGTGTATTTTCATGGCGGAGCATGGGCGCGGGGACAGCGCCCGGAAAGCTGGCGAGGCTACTCCCGCTATCTGGAAAAAGGGTATGCGGTGATTACCGTTCAGTACCGGCTGGCTGGCGAGGCCAAAGCTCCCGCTGCGGTTCAGGATGCGCGCTGTGCTTTGCACTGGGTGGCTGAGAATGCTGATCGGTATGGTTTTGATCGCGAGAAGATTGTTGCTCACGGGACTTCCGCAGGTGGCCACCTTGCCTTGATGGCTAGTTACCTTGAGCCCGAAGATGGACTTGACCCTTCGGATTGTAAGCAAGTGCCTCAGGTTGCTGCTGTGCTGGATTTTTATGGTCCGACAAACCTCGCACAAGCCTATAACGGCGCTACCGGGCGTCATTCTTCTGTCGTCCGTTGGGTGGGGGACTATCCAGGCGCCAGGGAAATGGATGTTCGGATGTCGCCTATTACTTATGTAGGACCAGCCGTGCCGCCAACAATGATCGTGCATGGCGATCATGATGAAGTTGTGACTATAGAACAGTCTCGCGAACTTCTGGCAGCTTTGAAGAAGGCCAAGGTGCCTACTCAAATGGTGGTCGTGCCCGGAGGCGGACATGGAAAGTTTCCCGCCTCCGAGAAAAAGCGCATTGCCGGCGAAGTTGATCGCTTTTTATCGAGAAATGGCATCAACTGAGGCACGTGCGGTCATCGCCCTGTAAGCCAAGGCTCGACTGACATATTGTTGAAATTGAGCGCCGCCCATCCTTATCGATGGGCGGCGCATTTTCTGCCCTTGTCAGGTGTCGAAGTTCAACGTCGAGAGGCGAACGTAACAGTCGCCTGCATTCTGCAAATAGCAGCCAGTTTTGAAATACACTGACTTCGACGACTGCGTATAATAACTCATATTATCCGACCAGGTTTGCACCGCATTGTCACCGAGCTTTGCAGTGATTGTGCCATTGTCGTTGTATACGAGGTCAAGCTTCGTAAAGCTGGTGGGCGCCGGTCCCAGCGGTTTATACTGATATTGCGGCGAGATGCCTGCGTTCGTGCGGTAGATTCCCCACAGGTAGTTGCTTAGGCCGCTTCTGGAGCTGAGGAATTCGACCCGCAGGATAGGCTGGCCCCCGGTCTGCCCATAGATCTGCGCGACTGTGAAACGTCCGGAGTAGGAACCGCCATACTTGAGGCTTAGCCGAAGATTCATGGCCATATCGGTGCGGCTTCCCGCAAAAGAATCCCCTCTTAGCTCGTTTCGTTTGGAAGATCCTCCGTTGTCAATCTTGAATTGCATATTGGTATTATCAAGATACCAATTATCTGGATCGTAATAGTAATTAACTATTTTGCTATTTTTTATGCAGGTACTTGAAGTGGGGAGCTGTAATTTGGCGTGATCAAGTGCATTCTTGAATTTCGCTTCGGAATAAGGCGATCCGGTCGTGTCCTGTACCGGATCACAGGTGAACGCAGCCCAGGCCGGCGAAGCCAGCACCATGCTTAGGCCAAGTGTCCCTGCCAGCTTGATGGATTTATTACGCATAATCCTCTCTCCTTTGTGGTATCCATATAAGGTATACGCCGAAGGAAATAATTGGCAATATAAAGAGGATTGTATATTTCGGGGGTGAGGTGTGCGATGGGCTTGTCTGATATGTAGCGGCGGAGCGCAGCGAGCGGAGGTGCGCTGTGCGGTGGCGCGTCAGGCGATATGGCAATGCCAATCTATCGGTGCTAACCATAGCTCCACTAGTAAGGGATGCTTATTCGCGATGGGGCAAATATCTTCGAAGAGACTTTTTCAAACGGTTGCGAAACAGATCGAGAACCTTATTGACGAGGGACTTTATCCAGCCGGAACCCGTCTTCCTGGCGAGAGAGAGCTTGCGGAGAAACTGGGCGTAAGCCGTGTAACCATTCGTGAGGCGGAGATCGCGCTTCAGGCAATAGGGCGGCTCGAAATCAAAACTGGATCAGGTGTTTATGTAAGCGACAACCCCCCGGCGATGAGGCATGCCCTGCCTGCGGTCAGTGCCTTTGAAGTGACAGAGGCTCGTTTGCTGATCGAATCGGAGACGGCAGCATTGGCCGCGCATAACATCGATGAGGTGGGGATCGAACAACTGGAGCGTTTGGTCGCTAAGATGCGGTCTGGCAGTGAGGAGGAGGCCAACGAAGCTGACGAGCTTTTCCATCTCAAGATTGCTGAGGCTTCGAACAATGCCGCGATGGTGCATACCGTAAAATCGCTCTGGCAGATGCGCGAAGAAATTCCCGAGATAAAGCAGGCATATGAGGCGGTGTGCGTCCACGATGCCAAGTCGCGGACTGAGGAGCACAAGGCGGTATTCGATGCTGTAAAGGCACGCGATCCTGCAGGCGCCCGCGCTGCGATGCGCGAACATTTTCACCGGTTGATTGATGCCATGCTGGATGTGGCGGAGCGCAAGGCGATTGCCGAAGCGCAGAAGAAAGCGAGTGCCAGTAGGGAGCGATTTGCAGCCGCCACGCGCATCGCATAATTTGGTATTACATATTTTTTGAATTTTGGCATACCAAAGTGATTGACACTTTGCTCGGCTGTCGGCTAGCTCGCGTTTCGCAAACGGGGCTAAGGCCGGGAGGGGAATGTGCTCAGGATATGCCTGCTGTCGGCAGTCGCGCTGCTGTATGCCGTCCCTGTCCAGGCGGAGAATTACTATGTTCGCAGTCAGGGTGAGTATGCGAAGGCGCTCGAGAGCGTCAAAGCGGGTGACATCATCATTCTGGCGAATGGCGAGTGGCGGGATTTTGATCTCGTAGTTACTGGCAGGGGGCGCAAGGATGCCCCGATCACAGTTATTTCCGAAGAGGCTGGCAAGGTCATACTGACCGGACAGTCCAGTCTTCGCATTGGCGGAGAATATGTCCTCGTAACAGGGCTGGTATTCAAGGATGGCTATAGCCCGCGCGGCGAAGTCATTTCGTTTCGACGTACCAAGGAGGATCAGGCGCGCTATTCGCGCGTGACCGAAGTGGTCATCGACGGTTTCAGCAAGCCGGGCCGTTACGATGTGGACTATTGGGTGGGGCTGTATGGCTCCAGCAATCGGTTCGACCATTCCTACCTTGCTGGAAAGACCAACAAGGGTGTTACTCTCGTGGTGCGCCTCGACACCGAGGGTAGCCGTGAAAACAGTCACCGGATCGATCACAACTACTTCGGCCCGCGGCCCGTTCTTGGCTCCAATGGTGGCGAGACGCTGCGTATCGGAACGAGCCGCTACTCGATGTTCAATTCGAATACGCTGGTAGAGAACAACATTTTCGATCGTTGTGACGGTGAAGTCGAAATCATTTCGTCCAAGTCGGGCGGTAACATTTTCCGTGGCAACGTGTTCCTTCGTTCACGCGGTTCGCTCACACTCCGTCACGGTGACGACAATCTGGTCGAGCGCAACGTGTTCTTCGGCGGAGGTAAGGACTATACGGGCGGAATCCGTGTCATTAATCGCGGCCAGGTCGTTCGTAATAACTATCTGGAAGGGCTGCGCGGGACAGGATTTTCAAGTGCTCTGTCATTGATGAACGGCGTGCCAAATTCGCCAGTCAACCGATACGTTCAGGTTGAGCGTGCGGCCATCACCAATAATACCGTCATCGATAGCACTAGAGTGACGCTGGGTGCTGGCGAGGACGAGGAGCGATCCGCCCCGCCAATTGACAGTTTGTTCGCGCGCAACCTTCTGAGTGCGAAAGATAGCGCTTCATTCCTCGCGGTCGACACGGACATATCAGGGATTGCGATGGCCGATAATCTCTTCGTCGGCGGAGAGGGGCGCAGCGAAATTCCGGGAATTAAGCGCGCCAACGTGCAGATGGTACGTGCCGAAAACGGTTTGCTCTACCCAGCCGATCCGTCGCTCTTGCAAGTGGGCGCCCCGCGCGATCTCTCGCCGGTAGCGCTGAATCAGGTCGGCCCTCGGTGGTATGCAAAGCCGTCGCCCGATCCTGGTTTCGGCGCTTCGGGCAAAGTGATTGAAGTTACAAATGAAGAGGGGGCCTTGGTTAAGGCCGCGAGCGCAGCTGGGGTCGGCGACGTGCTCATGCTTGCGCCGGGCGATCACGTGGTCAGTCAGGTCATCGCATTGGACAAAGCACTTACCTTCCGTGGCGCAGCCGCGGACGAGGGTAGGGATAGCATTGTCCGTTTCACCGGTCCGGCGCTGATCGAGCTTCGTGAAGGCGGTGCCATTCAACTGGAAGACATGGTGATAGACGGCGGCCTTGCACCGAATTCAGCCGGGAATTCGGTGATCCGCACGCCCACATCGCTTCTACAGTCAAATATCCGCGTGGACATGGACAACGTCACGGTGCGCGATCTCGATGCGAGCGAGGCTTTCAACGTGCTCACACTGGGTGCGGGCGTGCTCGCCGAGCAGGTGGCTATCAGCAACAGTGCATTCGCCAACATTTCCGGCACGGTTGTTTCTGCTGCATCGGAGTTCGACGACGACGGAAAATACAACCTCGAGTATCTCGAGATTGCGAATAGCAGCTTTGCAAAAGTGCAAGGCAATATTGCCGATGTCTATCGCGGCGGGCGCGATGAAAGCACCTTCGGGCCGTCAGTCAAGATCGCCGGTAATGTGTTGTCCGAAGTGGGGCGGGGTCGTGCCGATGGCGAAGCCTGGTCCCTTCGTCTGCACGGGGTGCAGACAGCGAGAATCGAGCGTAATTCTTTCGCCTCGAGTGCCCCGTTGTTGATCGAACATACATCCGGCACGCCGGTCACTGAAGTGATCGGCAACCATTATTCCGCCACGCCCGCACCGGTTTATAAAGAGCTCGTTTACGAGGGTAAGCTGCGTGTCCGGGATCGTGATAACGTATTCGACAAGGTGCCCGCGAAATGATTTGTCGTGCTCTCATTGCATCTCTGGCCCTGGCAGGTTGCAGCCCGGCTCTGGCGGATCACGATGTGGCTACGAGCCCTCCCGCTGTGCCCAGCGCGGACCTGCCCCCGCTCTTTGCTGCAGAGGTGGAACACGCGCGCGCATTTGTTGACGGGATGATGGCGCAGGGTGTTGTCGTTCCGGTGCCTACAGATCCGGGTGGCGGATACACTCACGAACAGCACAAGCGTAATTATAAGGCAATCTACCTCGGCGGCCAGCTTTATCGTGTGACAGGTGAGCAGGCATATGCCGACTATGTGCGCGATATTCTGCTGGCCTATGCCAAACTCTATCCAACTCTGGGCGAGCATCCTGCCAAAGCGAACCAGAACCCGGGTCGCCTGTTCTGGCAGGTTTTGAACGACGCTGTCTGGCTTGTTCATGCGGTTCAGGGTTATGGCGATATTCGCGACACGCTGCGCGGTGCCGATCGCCAGCTGATCGACGATCAGGTCTTCCGGCGGGCGGCGCAGTTCCTCTCGGTGGACTCGCGCGCGACTTTCGACCGAATTCATAATCATGCTACCTGGGCCGCGGCCGGTGTGGGCATGACCGGCTATCTCCTCGGTGACGAAGACCTTGTCGAACGCGCCCTGATGGGTTCGGACAAGAGCGGTAAGACGGGGTTTCTGCGTCAGACCGAACTGCTCTTCTCTCCCGATGGGTATTACACCGAAGGGCCATACTATCAGCGTTATGCCCTGATGCCGTTCATGGTGTTTGCCGATGCCATCGCTAAAAACGATCCGAAACGCCGGATTTTCCAAAGGCGCGACGGCATCCTGCTGAAGGCGCTGAATACAACAATCCAGTTGACCTACGGCGGGTATTTCTTCCCGTTCAACGATGCGCTTCGCGACAAAAGCCTCAACACCGACGAGCTCTATCACGGTGTTGCAATCGCTTATGCTGAAACGGGCGATCCGGGCCTGCTGGATATTGCGCGGTCACAAGGCCGAACGATTCTTACCGATGATGGACTCAAGCTTTCTCGCGATATCGCTGCTGGCAAAGCGAAGCCGTTTCCATTCCGGTCGCTTCTTCTTTCCGATGGGCCAGAGGGGGGGCAGGGAGCCGTTGCCATCCTCCGACACGGGCAGGGCGCAAGCCATATGGCTCTCGTCGCTAAAAACACCTCGCAAGGCATGGGTCACGGCCATTTCGACAAGCTGAGCTGGCAGTTTTACGACAACGGTCACGAAATCGTCAGCGATTACGGTGCAGCACGTTTCCTGAATATCGTCGCCAAGGAAGGTGGACGATATCTGCCGGAAAACGAGAGCTGGGCCAAGCAAACGGTCGCGCACAACGCGCTCGTCATTAACGGCGAGAGCCATTTTGGCGGCGACCAGAAGCTGGCCGACCTCCACGCCCCGCAACAACTCTATTTCGATGCAAGTGCGGATCTCCAGATCAGCACCGCGACCATCGACAGCGCCTATCCCGAACACGGTGTGACCATGACGCGCACGCTGGCCCTGCTCGATGTGGCCGGTCTCGATGCGCCAGTCGTGATCGACGTGCTCAATGCCTCGGGCGACAGTTCGCTCACCTATGATCTGCCGCTGCACTATTCCGGCCAGATCATAGAAACCGGCTTTCCGATCAGCCGCTACCTTACTGAACGGCCCGTGCTGGGGGATGCCAATGGATACCAGCACATCTGGGTTGACGGCACGGCTACACCCACTGCCGACAACGCGTTCATGACATGGATTCTGGGTGGGCGTTTCTACACCTATCGCTTTGTTCCGCAGAATGATCTGAAGGTGATCCTCGGCGAAAGCGGGGCGAACGACCCCAACTTCAACCTGCGCCGCGAACCGATGATCATCCAGCGCAAGACCGATGGTCGTGATGCAAGTTTCGTGAGTTTGCTGGAACCGCATGGTCTCTACGACGGGGCTGCGGAGCAGACGGTCGGAAGTCGTAGCCAGATTGCTTCGCTGCGACATGAAACCCACGATGGCTACGACTTCGTAATCGTGGAGACGAAAAGCGGTGCGAAGACTGCCCTCGCTCTCTCATACGACAGCGATCCCGCCAAAACACATAATGCGAAGATCGACGGCCACGATGTGCGCTGGACCGGCTTTGCGGCGCGAATAGCGCTCAATGGAGAGAGCAACTGATATGGGCACGCCAGTTACCAACCACAGCCAAGCCTTCGTGTATGCCGATAAGGTGGAGAAAGAAGAGCTTGGAGGCGGAGTTTCACGCCAGATCCTCGGCTATGGACCTGATCTGATGATCGTGCGCGCATGGTTCGACAAGGGCGCGGTGGGGGCTGTCCACGCGCATCCGCATAGCCAGGCGACTTATGTCGAAAGCGGCAGGTTTGAAGTGTTCATCGATGGGCAAAAGAGCGAACTGAGCGCCGGTGACGGGTTCTATGTCGCCCCTCACCGCAATCACGGTGCCGTGTGCATCGAAGCCGGTGTTCTGATCGATACCTTCAACCCCGTGCGCGAAGACTTCCTGAGTCAGGAGGGCTGATCGATGAAAGTGGGCAAGTTGCGTTACTGGATCGTGGGCCTTGTCGCCATCGCGACGATCATCAACTACATCGACCGCGGGGCGCTCGCGGTGTTCTGGCCGGAAATTTCGCAGGAGCTTGGCCTGACCAAGGCCGACTATGCGATCATCATCAACATCTTCACTTTCGCCTACGCCTTCGGGCAGACGATCTTCGGGAAGATCTTTGACTGGATCGGCGTTCGCCTCGGTTTCGTTCTCTCGATTGTCGTCTGGTCGGCAGCGACCATGCTGCACGCTGTTGCCACTCAGATGGCGAGCTTCGCAGTTTTCCGCGGCTTGCTGGGCGTGGCGGAAGCGGGCAACTGGCCGGGCGCGACCAAGGCCAATGCCGAGTGGTTTCCGATCAACGAACGGGCATTGGCGCAGGGGATATTCAACTCCGGCGCAGCCATCGGAGGGATTGTTTCCGCCCCTGTTGTTGGCCTGCTGTTTGTGTTCCTCGGCTCGTGGCAGGCAACCTTCGTCGCGATTGGTGCACTCGGGTTCCTGTGGCTGATCCCCTGGCTGATCGTTTATAAGTCCGGCCCGGACTCGCATCCGTGGATCTCCGAAGAAGAGCGCCAGTTCATTCTCACCGGCCAGCGGAACAAGGATGTCGACGAGGTCGCCGACTATGCGCCCAGCTCGGGCGAGATTCTATCGCGCAAGGAAAGCTGGGGCGTCATCATGGCCTCGGCCTTCCTCGATCCGATCTGGTGGCTCTTCGTCGGATGGCTGCCGCTCTATCTCTTCGAAACTTACGGCTTCGGCGTTGAGGAAATCGCCACTTACGCGGGCATTCCCTATGTAGGCGCGATGTTCGGTGCCTGGTTCGGTGGACTGGTCGCGCAAAACCGGATCAAGGCTGGGTGGACTGTTAACCGCACACGCAAGTCGGTGATTGCGCTCGGCGGGCTGATTATGCTCGTTGCACTGATCGCTACCATTCAAGCGGCGACGCCGTTAATCGCAGTTTTGCTGATGGCGGCGATCCTTTTCGGTTTCCAGACTGCTGTTGGTAATATCCAGACCTTACCCAGCGATTTCTACAGCGGGAAATCCGTCGGTACTCTGGCAGGGTATGCTGGCACGGCGGCCAAGCTTGCCGTCGTCGGCCTGAACTTCCTCATCCCGGTCATAACCGTGAACTCCTATGCGCCTGCATTCATAGTCGGTGCGGGCCTTGCGATCATGACTGTGCTTTCCGTTCTCATTCTGTGCCCGGAAATCAAACCTCTCAAACCCAAAACCGCATAGTGCGGCCAACCCTCAAAAAGACTGGGACATACACATGAAGCTCAAGGGTAAAACCGCAATCGTCACCGGGGGCAGTCGCGATATCGGACGCGCTATCTCCGTGAAGCTGGCCAGCGAAGGGGCGAACGTCGCCGTCAATTGGTTCGACAACGAGAGCGATGTCGATGCGACGCTTGCTCTGATCGAGGCTGCTAGTGGCGGCAAAGCGATCAAAGTCCACGCAGATATGACTAAGGGTGCGTCGGCGCAGGCGCTGATCGATGCAGCGCGTGAAGCATTTGGTGACGAGATCCACATTCTCGCCAATGTCGTTGGTGGATTGGTCGCGCGAAAGACGCTGGACGAAATGGACGAGGATTTTTTCAACTTCCTCATGCAACTAAACATGACCTCGACGTTTCTCGCGACTAAGGCCGCTGTGCCGCACATGCCTGCAGGCTCGTCCATCGTGAATTTTGCATCGCTCGCCGGTCGTGATGGAGGCGGTCCGGGCGCCAGTGCCTATGCGACATCCAAGGGGGCAGTGATGACCTGGACCCGCGCGATGGCCAAGGAACTGGGGCCGAAGGGAATCCGCGTGAACTCGCTGTGCCCCGGCATGATTGCGACCAGGTTCCATGACGACTTCACCAAGGACGAAGCGCGCAAAAATGTCGCCAACGCCACCCCGCTGCGCCGTGAAGGGTGTGCAGAGGAATGCGCCGACACTGTCGCGTATCTCGCCTCCGACGAAGCCTCTTTCCTTACGGGCGTAAATCTCGACATCAACGGAGGTCTCGCTTTCTCCTGACCGGGAGCAACCGCGACAACAGGCTGCAATGACAACCTTTATCTTCGGCGAAGCGATGCTGGAGTATCATAGCCATGGCGGAGCCGGTCTCCGCTATGGCGGCGATACGCTCAATACCGCGATCCATCTCGCGCGGGCTGGTCATGACGTGGCTTACGTCACGGCAATCGGCAACGATCCTATCAGTGACGCGCTGGAAGCAGCCTGGTCTGCCGAAGGTGTCGATACGCGCTATGTTCTGCGTCATCCCGCGCGCAACCTTGGCATCTACGCGATTCACGTGGATGGCGATGGAGAGCGCAGCTTTCTCTATTGGCGCGATCGCAGCGCGGCGCGCGAGATGTTCGAACTGCCGGGGATGCACTCCGCATTGGCCGAGGCTGCCTTGGCGAGGCTTGTGTACTTCAGCCTCATCTCGCTGGCGATCATTTCCCCGGAAGGCCGCGAGCAGCTGCTCGCTCTGTCGGCTCAGCGCAAGGCCGATGGCAAGGATGTCGCTTACGATAGCAACTATCGCCCGGCCCTTTGGGAAGGTGCCCAGTGTGCGAGAGCACTTTCGGAACGCGCGATGGTTGCAGCAACGATCGGGCTGCCCACCAACACCGATGAGCGTGAGCTGTGGGAGACCGACGAGGACGAGCAGGAGATCGCCAAGCGGTGGCTTTCGTTCCATCAGGGCGTGGTAGCGGTAAAAGCGGCCGAGCGCGGCTGCGTTCTGGGCACAACCGGTCATGAGATGCCACAGATTGTCCCTGCCAAGTCCGCCGAAATGATTGATTCCAGCGGTGCCGGCGACGCGTTCAATGCAGGTTTTCTGAGTGGCTGGTTGAACTCGCGGTCATTGGTTGAATGTGCGGAGTCAGGACAGGCTCTTGCACGCAAAACGCTGTCACATCAGGGCGCAATCATGCTGTGATGGCGCTCGTCCTATGGAGCCGTGTGCAGGTTCACGGCTTACCGTCGTAATAAACGCTGCAACCGGTATCTTCTGGCAAATGATCAATGGGTTCTAACCCCCTGCAACGACAAGCATCTTGACGCAGTATGTTTAAAGTGGAACATAAAGTGAACATATAGTTTTTGAGTCGTGATGCCCGGATTAACCCGCCCCCTCCTTATTGACGAGCTGCGGCAGCAGATTGCCCAGTTCGATACCCCGACGCGGGCTCGTGGAACGCTGCCGTTCAGTATCGACGAGGTGGATCGCAGACTCGCTGATGGAGGTCTGGCAATGGGTGCTCTCCACGAAATTGCGCCTTCGGCCCCGGCGCTGGCTGAGGAAGCGGCAGCCACTTTGTTTGCAGCGGGTATTGCCACGCGTGCTTCGTCGGGCCCGGTATTGTGGGCTTTAAGCCGGTTTGACCTTTATGCTCCTGCTCTCGAGCAAGCCGGTTTGCCGCCGGAACGCTTGCTTTTTGCACAGGCGCGCGATGATCGCGAGCTGTTGGCGGTTATGGAAGATGGATTGCGCCACCGCGGTCTTGCCGCGGTTATCGGCGAGGTGCGTCGTGTGGATATGACGGCATCGCGGCGTCTCCAACTTGCCGCAGCCGATGGGCAGACTCCGGCACTACTTTTGCGGCGATGGCGCAAGCGGGAGTTGTGTCCGCTCAGCGCCCCGTCTGCAGCGACCACACGCTGGCGTATCGGCTGTGCGCTGTCCACACCGTTGGGAGTGCCCGGTGTCGGGCGTCCGCGTTGGACAGTCGAACTGGTGCGTCAGCGCAACGGTAATCCGTTTTCGATTGTTCTGGAGGGATGCGATGCGCAGGGTCGCCTCGCTGTTCCTGCCGCAGCTTCCGATCGAGCAGCTGGGGCGGAACGGCACGTCAAAGCCGCTTAAACGTGCTGCCGAACTCCCGCTCTCTGACGATCCGGGAGACTGTTCGGTGCCGCGTAACGGGCACTGGCGACCGGGTGCGCGCTGGGCACGGGAAGGAACGATCGCTGCGTACCGGCAACTGCCTGTGCGCGAACTTGGACGACGTTCGGAAGCGCAGGAGCATCCGTTCAGAGGCTTGCCAGAAAACGAAGACTTGCAGGTCGTCAGCGCGGCACCTCCAGCTCCTGCGATTGATGCTCCGCTGGTTCTGTCTATCCGGCAGAGACAGTGCGAAGTCATTCATGCTGCCAACGGCGTCGCTCTGACCCTTGGTCTTCGCCCTGGTATGGCGGTCGCGCAGGCACGCGCGCTTTATGCCGAGCTCGATATCAGGCCCGCAGATCTCGCCGCAGAGAACGCTGCTCTTGGACGTCTGGCCATTCATGCGGCGCGTCATTGGACTCCGCTTGTTGCGGTGGCGGCTCCCGATGGCCTGTTTCTCGATCTGACAGGCACCAGCCACCTGTTCGGCGGCGAAGCGGCATTCTGCCGCCGGTTGCTGGCTTTCTTTACCCGATTACGGCTGACCGCGCGGGTGGCGATTACCGATACGCCGGGGGCGGCCCATGCATTGGCGCGGTTCTCTGGCAATCCAATCACTATCGTTGCGCCGGGTCAGGCAACCGCAGCGATCGCTCCACTGCCATTGGCGGCGCTGCGGCTGGAAACTGGCGCACTCGCAGCCGCCAGGCGTTTTGGGCTCGAACGCATCGGGGATCTGCTGCCGCTTCCGCGTGGCCCACTGGCGAAGCGCCTCGGCCGCAATGCGATCGACCGGCTCGATCAGGCTATCGGTCGTCTTGCAGAACCGATCGACAGCGTAGTGCCATTCGAAGCGCCGGTGGCTGAGCGCCGTCTGTTGGAACCGATCTTCACTGCCGAAGCCATTGCACAGGTGATGAGCGATTTGACGCAGGACCTCGTCGATGCACTGCGCGCGCGCGGTCTGGGGGTCCGACAGGCCACGCTTGCCTTCTTGCGGGTCGATGGCACCGAGCAGACCATTGGCGTCGGTCTGGCGCGGGCAAGCCGCAATGCACAGCACCTGATAAAGCTTCTGACGTTTCGGCTGGAGCGGATCGATCCGGGTATGGGGATCGAGGCGGGCAGACTAACCGCGCGTCATACAGAGGTGCTGGATGCTGAGAATTGCGCCTCTGTACTGACTGGCGAAACGCCGGAGATGGACATCGCCGGTCTGGTCGATCGGCTGGCCGGGCGGATCGGACATGATGCGCTCTTCAAATCTACACTGGTTGAAAGCGATGTTCCTGAACGCGCGGTGGTCAGGACGGGGCCCTTGTCGGAAGCAACAGGCTGGCCGACGTGGAAACGTCCGGCCCGGTTGCTGGCCCGGCCTGAACCGCTGTTTGGGGTTATCGCCTTGCTGCCCGATCATCCGCCGCGTCGCTTTGGCTGGCGGGGGCAGATGCATGATGTGATCGCAGGCGACGGGCCAGAGCGCATTTATGGCGAATGGTGGGTGCGCGATGGCGAGGTCTGGGCGGTACGGGATTACTACCGCGTGGAGGATTGCGAAGGCCGCCGGTTCTGGCTGTTCCGACGTGGTGACGGCGTCGAGGTCGAGACGGGCGATCGCAGCTGGTGGATGCATGGGGCGTTCGGATGACCTACGTCGAGCTGCAGGTCACCAGCCATTTCTCATTCCTGCGCGGCGCATCTTCGCCCGAAGACCTGTTTTCTGCGGCCGCTCTGTTGGGGTATTCGGCACTGGGCATGGCTGACTTAGGCACAGTCGCTGGTATGGTTCGTGCCTGGCAGGGGCAAAAGACAACCGGCGTGCGGCTGATTGCAGGTACGCGCGTACATCTCACCGATGGTCGACAACTGTTGCTGTATCCCACCGACCGCGCCGCATGGTCCCGCATGACCCGGCTGCTTACCGTCGGCAAGGCATGTGGAGGCAAAGGGCAATGCGTGCTCGAATGGAGCGATATCGCGCATCATGCCGAAGGGCTGATCGCTATTCTCCTGCCCAATATGCCAGATGCCGGGCTGGCGAACGATTTGGCTGACTTGCGTAATGTGTTTGGCCTGCGGGGCCATCTTGCCCTTACGCTGCGCCGCCGGCCTGACGATATGCTCAGGCTGCACGATCTGGCCGCGATGGCAGACGATGCGGATCTGCGCTGCGTTGCCACCGGTGATGTGCTTTATCATTCGAGCAATGCGCGCCTGTTGCAGGATATTGTCACTGCCATTCGTGAAGGTACGACGGTCGACCGGCTAGGATTCCGGCGCGAACGTCATGGCGATCGCAATCTCAAATCGCCGGAAGAAATGGAGCGCCGCTTCGCCGCTTTTCCCGATGCGGTTCAGGCGACTGCCGATATCGCCGCTACCTGCACCTTCGATCTTGGCGAACTGAGCTATCAATATCCGCATGAGCGGGTGCTGGCAGGTATGAGCGCGCAGGAGGCGCTGGAAAAGCTGTCGCAGGAGGCAGCACAGCGGATGTTCCCCGGCGGGATCCCTCAGGCCCATGCCGATCAGATCGCGCATGAACTCGCATTGATCCGCCAGCTCGATTATGCGCCTTATTTTCTGACCGTAAACGCTATCGTTACCGAAGCTCGTCGGCGGGGCATTCTTTGTCAGGGACGTGGTTCGGCAGCGAACAGCTGCGTCTGTTTCGTGCTGGGGATTACTTCGATCGACCCTGTAAAGCACGAGTTGCTGTTCGAACGGTTTATCTCGGGCGAACGGCCCGAACCGCCCGATATCGATGTCGACTTCGAGCATGAGCGGCGCGAGGAAGTCATCCAGTGGATCTACGAAACATATGGCCGCCGTCATTCCGCGCTAACCGCTGTCGTCATGCGCTTTCGTGCGCGCGGAGCGATCCGTGAGGTCGGCAAAGCGTTGGGATTACCCGAAGATCTGACCGTTTCCCTGTCGGGACTGGTCTGGGGCTGGTCGGTTGATGGCGTTGGAGAAAAACAGGCGAAAGAACTCAATCTCAATCTGAGCGATCGACGCCTGCGCCTGGCGCTTGATCTTGCCAGCAGACTGATCGGAACGCCGCGCCATCTCTCGCAGCATCCCGGCGGCTTCGTGCTGACGCATGACCGGCTTGACGATCTGGTGCCGATAGAGCCAGCCGCGATGGCGGATCGGCAAGTCATCGAATGGGACAAAGACGACATCGATGCGCTGAAGTTCATGAAGGTCGATGTGTTGGGCCTGGGCATGCTGGGCTGCATGAACCGCGCCTTTGCTCTGCTTGAGCAGGAGAAAGGCATACGGGTTACGATGGCCGACCTTCAGGATGACGATCCGGGGGTCTATGCCATGATCCAGAAGGCCGATACTCTTGGCACCTTTCAGATCGAAAGCCGTGCGCAGATGTCGATGCTGCCACGTATGAAGCCGCGCCGGTTCTACGATCTCGTCATCGAGGTCGCCATCGTGCGGCCCGGTCCGATTCAGGGTGACATGGTTCACCCCTATCTACGGCGTCGCGAAGGCCGTGAGCGCCCCGAATATCCCAAGCCGGAACTGCGTGCGGTACTGGAGAAGACGCTTGGCGTTCCGCTCTTTCAGGAACAGGCGATGAAAGTAGCGATTGTCGGCGCAGGCTTTACACCTGCCGAAGCCGATCAGTTGCGCCGGGCCATGGCGACCTTCAAGCTGACCGGGGGCGTAGGTCATTTCTACGACAAGCTGGTCGGCGGCATGGTGGAGCGCGGCTATCCGCAAGACTTTGCTGAGCGCACTTTCAAGCAGATCGAGGGGTTTGGTAGTTATGGCTTTCCGGAAAGCCACGCTGCCTCCTTCGCTAAGATCGCTTATGCTTCTTGCTGGATGAAGCACCATCATCCCGACGTGTTTTGCGCTGCGCTGCTGAATGCACAGCCGATGGGGTTTTATGCTCCGGCGCAGATCGTACAAGATGCACAGCAGCACGGGGTCGAGGTGCGACCTGTCTGCATCAACGCCAGCCGCTGGGATTGCACGCTCGAACCGGCCAGAGACGGTTTGTTTGCTGTGCGGCTTGGGTTCAGGCAGGTGCGCGGCCTTGCCAACCTGCATGGTGCGGCAATCGCTTCTGCACGTGGCGCGGCGCTCTATACGTCAATCGAAGAAGTCTGGCGCCGCGCCGGTGTGCCACGTGCAGCAATCGAACGTCTTGCCGAAGCCGATGCCTTTCATAGTTTTGGCAGTGATCGGCGTAATGGTTTATGGCAGGCGCACGGTGTGGATGATGCACCGCTGCCCCTGTTCGCGGCAGCCGACGCGCGGGAAGGCGTGTTCAGCGCCGAGTGTGTCGAGCCCTTGATTGCATTACAGGCGATGAGCGATGGGCGTGAGGTGGTCGAGGATTATCGCACGACGCAGCTATCGCTTCGCGCACATCCGGTCTCGTTCCTGCGGGGTGAATTGACTCAACGCGGAATGAAGCGGTGCGGCGATCTTTCCACGATCAGAGATGGTGAGTGTGTTGAAGTCGCAGGAGTCGTGCTCGTTAGGCAAAGGCCTGGAAGCGCCAAGGGTGTGCTGTTCATCACGATCGAGGATGAAAGCGGAGTCGCCCAGGGTATCGTCTGGCCCGACCGCTTCGAGACTTTCCGCCGCGTCGTGATGTCCTCGTCGATGGTCGGCCTGAAAGGCCGCCTTCAGAAGGAAGGCGAAGTCATCCATATCATCATTGACCGGATCGATGATCTGACACCTATGCTTCGCCAGATCGGGGCGATGAACTACCCGTATAGTCCGGGGAGTGAGGATCAGGCCACGCCCTCTTGTTTGCCAGATCGTGGTGGCTCAGGTTCGATGTCGCAATCCGTTGATTCCTATCAACCGCCCCTGGCCGATCCGGAAGATCTGATCCGCATTCACAGCCACGATTTTCACTGACGCACCGGACACATTTAGCGGGGAACCGCAAGTCCTTGAGGTCTGCCGCTGCCGGCTGCGGCTGTCTTCGATTGTGCGCGCAAATTGTCCGTTTGGCGAAAATCGATTTGCTGGCTATCGAGCGGTTTGTCGCAGGCGTCCGGCTTTGCACTGTCAGGTGAGCGGCGATCCGAGCGGATTGTAATCTGCATTATTGAGCAGCGTGGTGTTTTGATATGTCTGAAAATAAAGATAAATCTGGAAGTCTTTCGGGCATCAACCGGCGAGAGTTGCTCGGCGGACTGGCGACAGTGACCGCTGTGGCCGGGATCGGGATCGATGCACCGGTTCAGGCAAAGGCATCACGGAAATCCGCAGATGGAAATTTGCGCGACGCGATCGATACGGTGGTCGTGATCTACGCAGAAAACCGCAGCTTTAACAATCTGTTCGCGGGCTTTCCCGGGCTCGAACAGCCGCTCGACACAGTAGCGCCAGAGCGTTTCCGTCAGCGGGATCGCGATGGCACCGTTTTGCCTCACCTTCCCCCGGTATGGGAAGGGCTGGTGCCGGTGAAGCAGGTGGTGGAACACGGGGAGTTTCTGATCGGGCCGGATGATCTGCCGCAACTGCCTAACGCTCCGTTCGCTCTGAAAACGCCGGATGGCGACCCGCTTCCGCACGGAATTATCACACGCGATCTGATACATAGCTTCTACAACAATCAGTTGCAGATCAACGGCGGTCGCAACGATGGCTTTGTCGCATGGGGCGATAGCGGCGCGCTGGTGATGGGGCACTATGGCGACGGCAGCGCCAATTTGCGTATCTGGCAGATCGCTCGCGAATTTGCCTTGTGCGACAACTTCTTCATGGGCGCATTTGGCGGGTCGTTTCTCAATCATCAGTATTTGGTATCGGCCACCGCCCCGTTTTATCCCAATGCGGACGAGAGCCCGGCGAAGGGCAAGATTGTGAAGTTCGATCCGGCCTTTCCTGGGCAGCTTCGCCCGCTGGTCCGGCCTGGTACGGCCGCCAGTGCGCTGGAGGGGCCGCTCCGGTTTCAGCCGGATTCTATCTCCCCCGATTTCCGCGCGGTGAACACGATGCTGCCGCCATATATGCCCGGTTATCAACCAGATCCCGACAAACCAGGCTATGCGCTGGCGAGCAGCCCGCTGACTTTGCCGCCGCAAAGCCATGCGACGATTGGCGACCGGTTGAGCGCGGCCGGGGTTAGCTGGGCGTGGTATGCCGGGGGGTGGTCGGCGGCGCTCGATGGCGATGCGAAAAGCAAGGAATTTCCGTGGAGCCCGAACTTTCAGCCGCATCATCAGCCATTTAACTACTTCATGCGGTTCGCGCCCGGAACGCCGGAGCGCGCGCGTCATCTGCGCGATGGCGGGCTGGGTGAAACGGCGCGGACCAATCGGTTTCTGGCCGATGCCGAGGAAGGCAAGCTGCCTGCGGTTAGCTTCTATAAGCCTCAGGGAAACCTCAATATGCATGCCGGATATTCGGACGTCGATGCGGGCGACCGGCATCTGGCGGGCGTGATCGACGTGCTGCGTAACTCACCGCAATGGGATCGGATGCTGGTGGTTATCACTTTCGACGAAAACGGTGGCTGGTGGGATCATGTCGCCCCTCCGAAGGGGGATCGCTGGGGGCCGGGCACTCGCATTCCGGCCCTGATCGTGTCGCCCCATGCCAAGCGTGGCCATGTCGATCATACGATCTATGACACTGGTTCTATTGCACGTTTTCTGGTTCGGCGGTTCGGGCTGGAAACGCTGCCGGGCCTTGTCGAGCGGGAGAAAGCCATGATTGCCGCAGGCGGTCCGCCGCCGGGCGACCTGACCGGGGCGCTGACGCTTTAACGCGGCGCTTTGACAGGTTGTTTGACACTAAATACGGGATGTAATATTCTGATAATAAAGAATAAATGATAACTTGCATCGGAATGTTGTGCAGACTTGTCTCTATGCCTCCAGTTCAAGAGGTATTCGGGCACCGAATCTCACTGATGACAGCATAATTGCTGCAAAATGGGGGAGATCGTATGAAAATTTCCAAAATTATCGTCGCTGCTGGCGCCGCCATGCTGATCGCGCAGCCTGCGCTGGCGGTTGACCCGGCCAACCACAACACGACCCGCAGCAACAAGGCCAGCGGGATTATCGCCAGCGGTGGTTCGGGCGATTCGACCGGCGACACCGCCGATGCGGAAGGCGATGCGAAAAACGTGCCCGCCGCGCAGGAGGCCGCCAAACAGGTCGCCCCTGCCAGCGAAACCAACGCCGATCATGCCAGACATCATAAGATGAAGGTCCACGGCAAGGCCGCCCCGGCGCCCGCTGCCAAGCCGGATGCGGCAACCGGCGATGCCGCTGCGCCGAAGTAACCTGCGGTAAACGGCCCGCGCCAGGCGGGCAGGCCGCGCCGCATGGGCCCGCCCTCGCGTCAACCTGCTCATCGCGGTGCATGACGGCACGCCACCGCTTGCCGACTGCCGCCCCTGTCCCCTAAACCGCGCGGCTGACAGGGAACCAAAGCCGCATGACCAAGCTGATTATCCAGATCCCGGCCTATAACGAGGCCGCTCACCTGCCCGAAACGATCGCTTGCCTGCCGCGCACGATCCCCGGCATCGACACCGTCGAATACTTGGTGATCGATGACGGGAGCAGCGATGGCACATCGGATGTCGCGCGCAAGCTGGGGGTGCACCATATCGTGCGCCACCGCCGCAATCGCGGGCTGGCAGCGGCATTCCGCAGCGGGATAGAGGCGGCGCTGGCCGCCGGGGCGGACATCGTCGTCAACACCGATGCCGATAATCAATACGAAGGGGCCGATATTCCCGCGCTGGTGCAACCAATTCTGGACGGGCGCGCCGATGTCGTGATCGGGGATCGCGGGGTCGGCAACAACGCCCATTTCGGCCCGGTCAAGCGCCTGCTGCAACGGCTGGGTAGCGCGACCGTGCGGCGGCTGTCGCGGGTGGAAGTGGACGATGCGGTCAGCGGGTTCCGCGCGATGAGCCGCGAAGCGGCAGGGCGGATCTACGTCACCACCGAATTTTCCTACACCACCGAAATGCTGATTCAGGCCGGGCGCAAGCGGATGGCGGTGACATCGGTGCCGGTGCGGACCAACGGCCCGATCCGCCCGTCGCGCCTGTTCAGTTCGATCCCGCAGTTCATCATCAACACCGGCACCACTATCATGCGTGCCTATGCCCAGTATTACGCGTTGAAAGTGTTTGCCTTTATCGGCGCGCTGCTGGGCGTGATCGGGGCGATCCCGGTGCTGCGCTTCCTCTATTTCTACATCGACGGGCAGGGCGACGGACACCTGCAATCTCTGGTGCTGGGGGTCGGCCTGCTGGTGCTGGGCTTCCTGTGCGTGATGCTGGGCATTCTGGCCGATCTGGTAAGCGCCAACCGCAAACTGCTGGAACAGCTATCCAACCGCGTGCGGCGGATAGAGGACGATCTGAAGCATTAGAGGGCGTTTATCCCGCTGTTCGCCAGTGCGAACGCAGTGAAGCAATCCATGACGCGACGGTTCCGCCCATCGCGGCGGTCATGGTGGGGACGATGGCGGTCGATAGATTGCCGCGTCGCCTGCGGTTCCTCGCAATGACGAGGGACGGGGGACCATGTCGCTTGTCGCGATCCCACAGAGCACCCTCTCCGCCATCGTCACCCCGACCTTGAGCCGGGGGGTATAGTGAACGACACATAAAGGGAGAGAGTTGACCACACAGATGATATGACGAACGGCGTTCGATTTTCGTAGAAGCCAAGCCCCACATTTCGCGAATGGGGATACCACCCACCCATCGTAAGAGTGTCCCTCAGAAATCAGAACATCTTAGACCGAATGATCGCTGAGCGAGGGATTAAGCGCGGTACACGCGCCGATTTTAAGCTATTGGAGAATATCCTAAACTTCCAATTTTGAGGATAATTTCTCGCGGATATTGGTTAGCAGAGTGGAAGATGAGACGTTCATGGCTTCAGCGATGGCGATGAACTCGAGAATATCCAGCCGTCGTTCAATCTTCTCAATTTTGTTCACGAAAGATGGGTGCTTGCCGAGACGTCGCGCTAGCTCTCGTTGTGAGATTCCAAGCCCCTCACGAACCGCTTTGATCGTTTCGATAGCAGAACGATAGTCGGGCGAAACCACCCATCCCCGCTGCATTGAAACGTCCCCGATTCTTAACCCGAGACTTTAAGTATATGTAAACCGCCATGTCCCCATAATGGGGACACTTGATAACATGTGCGGAGGTCTCGTTGATTACACGAATGAACATTGCGAATCTGATTGCAGTGGGATTTCTGGCGGCATGTTCGTCACAATCCGATGCTATCGGAGCTTACATCGCCTCTGACACGGACGGTGCAATGATGGTGCAAATTACATCAGCTGACGAAGGTAAGATCAGTGGCACGGTATCGATTGTCGGTGCGGTTCAGGATGGCAAGAACATTGCCGGGGCCAGACCATTCAGCGGTACAATCGATGGAAAGGCCATCAATCTCTCCATCGAAAATGGGACAGGTGTCAGTTTAGCGACTGGCGCCATAGAGGGCGACAAGCTTCGGCTGACGTGGTTCGCTAACGGAAGTTCTACGCAGGCCACATTTGAAAAAAGTGATGCCGCAAGATTTGGTGAGTTGGCAGACGCCTCTCGGACTCGCGCAGCGGAAAAAAGGCAAGACATTGAGAGTCTGGCAGCTGCCAAAGATCGCACTCAACGTCGGTCCGAAACTCAAAAGTCGATAGAGAAGTTGGCGGATAAGGTATTTTCAAAGGCCAACGAGCTTTCGGAAAAAAGCAGGAAGATTGACGTATTGATTGCAGGCTACCAAGCCGCAAGGAATCGCACCGCAAAGATGAAAACCGCTATACAGCATATCAATGCAAAATCGCCCGAAGGCTCATACCAGATAAGCCAAATCAATTATCAGATGAACGATTTAGCAAACGACATAGAGAGTATACATATTAGTGTGCAAAACTATAGAGCGGCCCTAATTGGGTTTGCGAACGATGCCGGGTCACAATCAAGTCAGCACCTTGCCGAATGTCAAACTGATCGATTGCTGGATTGCTCTCGTCTTTCAGCAAGTATGCTATTGTTCCAAAGCCGATACAAACAATTCCAACGTGATTATCAGCGAGAGAATACGGCATATAATGCCAAATCTGGTGCTGATATTTAATTAGCTAGCAAGCGCCGCAACTACTCGCGCCAATTGAGGCGACAATCTGCAAACCCCGTCTTTGCGCAAGATGAAATCATTGGCTGCAAACGTGTGACCGCGCACAAATTGCAGAATTTGCGCATCGATTGGTGATCGTTCCAACTCGATCATATCGAGTACCCAAGCAGGACTGTCCCGGTTGCTGTTATGCATGATGCCGATGGTCGGATCATACCCATTGGCAATAGCTTCGATTTGGAGTTTGGCTATCTTCACCGCATAGGCATAGTTCAATATGGCGTTGACTGGATGGGAAGCGTTGCGGTTTTCCGCTTTCACGCCAGTTGCGCGAGAACTGCGCCAGTTATAGGCGCGCCATTCTTGCGGCACCGGGCGGCGGGCTGTCCCTTTCCATTTTATCGGCAAGCCATGCCACGCCCGAAAGTACGCAGAGGCGCATTCGCCTTCGATGACAAAGATTGCATTCAGGTCTTTGAAGGTTTCACTTTCCAGCCGTGCGATACCGGCATTGGCCTTGAACAACGCCATGTCACGTGACTGCGATGCAGGTATGTGGACCTCAAGGGTCGGGATACTGTTGGCGATTTTGCGGCGGATAAGGTCGGCTGCAAAGGCTAGGCGCTTGGCCATATCGGCGCGTGTAGCAAGTTGCCAATCCACCTTCTCCCGATCGGCAGCATAGCCGGTGCCACTGGCGACTGTGGCGATCTCACCGTTCGAACGAATGCGAGCAAGCGCAACGCCTTGTTCGGCTAGCCACGAAAGTACATCGAACGAGAGGGTGCCGCTCCCATCCAGTAAGAGGATGCGGGTCGGCAGGTCGAGATCGCGCGGAAAAAAGCGATAAGCGTGTCGGTCTTGCGGGTAGTGCGTGAATCCATCACGGATGACCAAAGCGCCGTTTTCGATGCGCAGAGACACCCCATGGCCATTCAATATCAGTGGGGCAGGATTACGCTGGCGTAACTTCCTTTTGGGTAAAGACTGTGCATATTCCGAAAGCCAGAATTCTGAGCGATTTGCCCATGCATCGGCAATTCCATTCGAACGAATTTCGGTTTCTTGAAGCATTCGAATTTGTAGCACAAAATCCCGGAATCGCGGCATAATTTCAAGGTTAATCCGGCAATTAGCATTAGCGTGCTAAAGCGAAGCAATCGGCAATTTGGGTTTTTGGAAATGGCGAAGCCAACTAACCGCGAAATTTGGCAAAAGGGCGTTTCGATCAAGAGCGCTTGGCTGCAATTCGCCTGCATCGACGATCAAACCCGCTATTCTGAATTAGCCTCACCTGCGAAGCTCAAAGAGCGAGCCTCAAATGCCAATTTTGAAACTGTGGGCGATGTGTTGAAACTTATGTCGGCCGGGTTCGGAGATTGGACAGCACAATCTCAATTTGGAGATGAATTGCGGGAATCGCTATTGGACGAGCTGTTTAACGATCAATTGGCTGCATATGGCTATAGGATCGCGCCATCGCCTAGCCGGGAGCCGGTGCGAATTGTGGCGGAATTGTTTGATGAAGCTGAGCCAAATTGGAAATCTGGCGAGCTGTCCGCTCGTGGACGCACCTATTCCGAAATTCGCATAATTGACCTGAGCGAATTGCAGGGTTTGGAGCAACGCCGCCCCGGTCCAAAAGGCTCTGGAGCGGTAATTCGTGCAGCGATTACTGCGCTCCAGCATAAGCAAATTAATTTGTGTGGTGTCCCTCGCAAAGAAGCAATTGCCTTAATTCGATTAGAAATTGGCGGCAATCACCCAAAAGGCTCCGGTCTCAGTGATGTAAATTTAGCGAAATACCTTTTGGAAATTTGCCCAAAGCGCGGACTGAAATTCGAATAGCATTCAATTGCCTTGCAACTTGAGAACAAGAGGATTCGCTCACTTGGCATGAGCGCGGAATCCTATGGTCGATTCGCAGCAAGCCCGCTGCGATGGTGCCAGAGGGTTCATTCGTGGCCAGAAAACGCGATTACAAAGCGGAGTATCAGCGGCGGATTGCGAACGCTGCCAAGCGAGGCTTGAGCCGTGCGCAGGCACGTGGCCACGCCAGAGCAGGCGAGAAGCCAATCCGCGCCAAGCGGATCAAAAGCGATGAGCGGTTAGAGGCCGCGCTCAAGCTTCTGCGCCAGACAAACAATCAGGGACGCGCTGCAAAGGAGGCCGGAGTTTCCGCGGAACGCTTCCGGCGCTTCCTGCGGAGCAATTCGCTTGCCGAAAGGCAGGGCCGCAAGTGGGTTCTCACCGACAATCGCAGCCGCCGGATGACCGTCATCACGGGCGGGGAAGCCGTCGAACTCACGTTGCGGGACTTCGAGCAATCATCTCTCAATGGCAGGTACTTGGCCGCCGTTGGAGCCTTCCTGCACACCAATGACATCGATCTCTTGCGCTCATTCGAAGGCCAATCGGTCATCGATGGCGCTGGCCTGGCTCACCCGCTCGAAACGGATCCCAATGCTCTTTACCGCCTCTCCGCCGCCGGAGGTGAGGTGTTCCATGAAGTGTACCGGCTCAACGTGTGAGAAATGAAATGACTGACAAAGAACTCGCCCGCGAAATTCGCAAGCAACGTCGTTTGGAGAAGCTGGGCAGCAACAACCCAATCTGTGGCACCTGCGGCGAATTCGATTACCGGGTGCTGGAGCGGCACCATGTTGCAGGCCGCAAGCATGATCCCGACACAGTTATCATTTGCCGGAACTGCCATCGCAAAGTGAGCGACGATCAGAAGGACCACCCTGAACTTACACTCCACTCTGACCAGATGCTGCACGCTATCGGGCTATTCCTGCTTGGGATGGCGGACCTGCTCAAACTGATCCTCGAAAAGCTGAATGAATTCGGGCTGGCACTGGTTGAGCGAGCAACGCCTGCTGGTGTGGGGGTGAAGTCATGACCCCGATCACTGATCGCCTGCCGATTTCCCTACGCGCCTACGCCAACGCACCCAAAGCACGAAAGCCCTATCGAAGCGCTGAGGCTTCGGATTGGTCGCTGACTTTCGATTGTGAAACCTGTGTGGACGCTGGGCAAGCGCTACGCTTTGGAGCGTATCAGTTTCGCAAGGGTAGCGAATTGAAAGAGGCGGGGTTGTTCTATGATCCGCAAGGTATCTCAGCGGCGGAGGTAACGACCCTCCGCGCTTATGCAAAACGACATCGGTTGCTGGTCCGCAATCGTGACGAATTCGTTGACGAGATGATTTTCCTGCGAGCTTATCAGCTTCGCGCACGCATAATCGGTTTCAATTTGCCGTTCGACATTTCCCGGCTTGCCATCGATCACGGTGTTGCACGCGGCGCGATGTATGGCGGCTTCACCTTTACCCTATCTCATCAGAAAATTTGGCCGCATATCCGCGTGAAGCATCTATCCCGACGCTGCGCACTAATCGATTTTTCCGCGCCTTATCGCCCGCGGGACAGCAGAGGACAGCGCAAGCGGGGTGACAAAACACCAGTGCGGCGCGGCTATTTCGTAGATGTAAACACCTTGGCCGTTTCGCTCCTGTCTCAGAATTTCAGCTTGGGCAGCCTGAGCAAGTTCCTGAAAGTGGCGAACCCCAAACTCGACTTTGACGAATTCGACGGGCCAGTTTCCGATACGATGCTCAGCTATGCGGTGCGCGACGTGCAGACCACTTGGGAATGCTACGCAACTTTGCTGGAAAAGCTGAGCGGGTTGGACCTGCCAGATTTGCGGCCAGAGGAAATCTATAGCGAAGCGAGCATCGGCAAAGGCTATCTCAGAGCAATGGGCATTGCCCCGTGGCGGGAATTGCAGCCCGTTTTTCCGCCCGAAATGCTGGGGTGCATTCTGTCGAGCTATTACGGCGGGCGCTCCGAAATCAGAATCAGACGCGAAGCACGACAAGTCATCCTGTGCGATTTTCTTTCGATGTATCCGACCGTTTGCACCCTTATGGGGCTTTGGCGCTTTGTGATTGCCAGCGGCTTGCGGCAGCGCAAAGCAACGCAAAAGACGCGGGCGTTTCTCGCCAAAGTGACTTTGGCGGACCTACAATCGCCAGATATATGGCCGCAATTAGCGACATTAGTTCAGGTGAAACCGAATGCCGACATTTTCCCTGCTCGGGCGATCTATGATGCTGACGCAATGGCAACCATCGGCGCGAACTATCTCAGCTCTGAAACGCCACTTTGGTTTACTCTGGCCGATTGCATTGCTTCGAAATTGTTGACCGGCAAGGCTCCCAAAATTGTGAAAGCCATCGCCTTTGAGCCGGTGGCAATGCAGGCAGACCTTTGCCCGATCAACGTCAGCGGCAATCCGCAATACCGGGTCGATCCGGTCGAAACGGATTTTTTCCGGCGCGTCATTGAATTGCGCAAGGAGACCAAGGACCGGACGAAAGGTGCCAGCGGCGATGAACTGGCCGCGCTGGATAGCGAACAATACGCGCTTAAGATTTGCGCCAATTCCACAAGCTACGGCATTTGGATGCAGGTCAATGTGGCCAAACGCTCCAAGGGCTTCGATGCCACGATATTCGGCCATGATGGCGAGCCGTTCGAACTGGAAACCGACAAGGCCGAAAGGCCGGGTGAGTATTTCCACCCGCTGCTAGGCTCACTGATTACCGGCGCAGCGCGGCTAATGCTGGCGATCACGGAAAGCCTGATTGCATCGCGAAGGTTGGAATGGGCATTCTGCGACACGGACAGCATGGCAATTGCCAAACCCGATGGGATGGCTGGCGATGAATTCAGCCAGCGGGTGCAGGAAATCACAGACTGGTTTGCCGCGCTCAATCCATATGCCTTTCCCGGCTCGATCTTGAAAATCGAAGACGAGAACTATGGGCTGGAAACAGGTGAGCCTGAGCCGCTTTATTGCTGGGCAATATCATCGAAGCGATATGCGCTTTTCAATCTGGCGGACGGCGGCAGTCCGATCTTGCGCAAGGTATCGGCACACGGGCTTGGCCACCTATTGCCACCCTACCGCGCCGACAATTCTCCTACTGATATTCCCGCCCCACATAAAAGCGTATTGCGAAGCGGAGTCGAGCGCTGGCACTGCGATTTGTGGTTTGAAATCGTCAAAGCTGGCCTTGGCGAAAAGCCCGAAATGCCCCGGCTCGATTTCCACCCAGCCATGAACGCCCCGGCAGTCAGCCGTTACGGTGCTACCGCGCCAGAGCTGTTGCGATGGTTCAAGGGCCACAATGCCAATCGCTCCTATCGCGATCAGGTAAAGCCGTTCGGTTTCCTGCTAGCCCTTCGCGCCAAGCAGGAGTGGCGTTCGAATAAGGCGGTCATTACGCATCCCCGGCGAGGACGGCCACCCAAAATCGAATTACCCAAACCCGTTGCCCTGTTCGAGCAAGACTTGGAAAAGGTTGCTGCAACAGCATTCGACCGGGAAAGCGGCAAACCTGTTTCCGCAGATGCCTTGCAGACATATCGCGAAGCCGTGGCGCAATATCACCTGCACCCGGAATCCAAACTCCTTGGTGGCGATTATCGGGACCGTGGCGCAACGCGGCGGCGGCATATTCAGGCAATCGGCATTCGTCATATCGGCAAGGAAGCCAACGAGCTGGACAGGCAGCAAATGCTTGGGGCCGATGGCGAGCTAAACCCCGATTACGGCCTAACTGCCGATGGCGTTGAACAGCTCAGGTCTGACTTGGCGAAGGTTGCGGAAATTCTCGGCAAGGCCGCGGCTGCCAAGGCCATGCGGCTTTCTTCAAGGCGGCTGCGCGCAATCCTATCTGGCGACGTTGTGCCAAACGATGCGATCGTGCGGAGCCTCTTTTGCCAATTCTCTGCGGCAATTGCGAAAGCGGAATTGCTGTGCGCAGAGCGGCAACAAAGATTTCACCACCTCAACCAAATGGTTCAAGAACTGGGGCTGCGGCGTGCGGCTCGAAAGTTGCGTATCGACCCGTCAAATTTGCGGAGAAAGCTCGCATCACTGACGCGTCACCAGTAGATCGCAACCACCTCAACGTCCAAAAGCCGATTATCAGTCTTTTCGATCTCGACGGGTTCGGAGTCTTGCTCCCCTTGTTGGGGGTCCGAATTTCGGGGAAGCAATGGCAGGTCTTGAATTTGGCGGACACGTGCGCGAAGTTCCAAATCGGCGTTGGGATCGATTGTCTCACCAATCAAGTCTTCAACAACTGCCTTGGTTTGAGCGAATGCCGCTCTTTGTCCCTCAGCCGAGTTGCTCACCAGTCTCAGATTTGAAATCGACCTATCAATCTCTTGAGCCTCCTGAGTGGAGACTTCACGATCTAGTTGGGCGACAAGCAAGTCCTTATAACGGAGCAACGCCACCATTAGTTTTTGCGACTGACCATCCGGCTTGGGCTCTTCTCTTGCTCGCGAAGATTGCGCAATCGCAGCACGACTGGATACCTCAATTTGCCCGGCCAAGTCTGGTGCGAACTGGCTGAAAATATCCGCTACCTTTATGGGATTCCAATCAGTTTGCAGGCCCGATTTAGAAAGCCTGCAAAGTACGGTGAATTCGCTATCAGCAAATAGAATTCGGCGAATGTCCTTCCAATACGCCAGATGCTCGGTCACGCCCACGATCTGCAGTGGTCGATTATCAAGCCCAAATTTTTTGATTACAGAGCTATGAATAATATAGTCTTCACCTTCATATTCAACAACTCCATACTCGGTCACAAGACCGTCAATTGGAATTAGCCCTGCAAGGAGCTTATTGATGATCTTGTTGACATTCTTTGCTTGATAAAGGTCCGAAAACTTCACATTTTCCAGAAAGAGTGTTGGGCTTTCGTCGAACATTTCAGAGAATTCAGCGACCATTGTGCTGATTTGAAAAATCCACGATGCAGACAGCTTTACCTTAAACTCGACTAGATCGCCTCGTTTCAAATCTTGGGCTTTGAAAGCCGAGTCACTGTTTAGAGAAGCGATAAATTCTGAGAAAGAAGCCGCAGAGCACTTCGGCTTTGTCGGCTTGATTTTTCGGAGGTGCTCTAGCTCATGAAGCTCCCGGAAAAGCGACTGAGCGTTGGCTTTACGGACAGTCTGCAAAGCGGTGCTATTTGTTGTTTGGAATCTAGATGATGCTTCAGCAGAGGGAAGCAATGGCCCATTTACCCCGACTTTTCCTCCGCTTTCGAGAGAGCGTCCTTCTTCAATCTGCGACGTAATGTTCTCTGTGATTTCCCCTTTTTGTGATGCCAAGAGGCTAGCGAGGCTAACCTCATCAAGATAGATGAACTCGCGCAGAGGCTCGCTTTCGCTGTCAACAATCGCAACTTTGTCATCCGAACCAAATGCGATCCAAGGGAAGGCCCGGCTGAACTTCAGCATCACCGTTTCTCCTTTTGCTGTGAGCGTTCAGGGCGACGTGCTACTCGCTCAAAAGCTTGGGCAAAATCTTCACCTACGACCCGGTTCCTTTTGTCCGCTGCTGCGATCAAGGCAGCCTCTGTCCATATCGACGACAGTCTGGCTGCTGACCAGTTATGCGTGCGAATGGCTACCTCGCTGATTGGAAGGTCATCGCCGCAATTTATGCGACGAGCATCAACCTTGAGTATCTCAATACGGTCTAGAACGGTTGGCAAACCAAACTCAATTTCCCAGTCAAATCGACCGGGACGCGTCAACGCAGAATCCAACGCTTCCACACGATTTGTTGCCGCAATTACGATTGTTGTGTTCTGAGAATTGCTAAAGCCATCCATAAGAGTGAGGAATTGAGCGACAAGCTTACGTGATGCTTCGTGTGTGTCACCGCTCCTGCTCTCGGCGATGCTATCGATCTCATCAAAAAAGATGATCGATTTGCCAGATGGTGACTTGTCTGCGTGTTCGAAAATCCGACGCAGCAAATTCTCTGAATCGCCCACCCATTTGCTGACGATTGCAGGGCCGCTAATGTCATAAAAGTTTGCATTGCTTTGATTTGCAATGATGCGCGCTAGGTGCGTTTTGCCCGTGCCAGGAGGGCCAGTAAACAAAATCCCTCTTACCGGTCTCGCACCAATTTTTCTTAGTTCTTCTCGCCGCTCAAACTGTGTCTCAATTAGTTCTTTTGCTCTACTGATGACCTCTTGATACCCACCGAAATCATCGAAAGACAGCCCATCATCATCTGGACGGACTAAGAATGAAGCGGCTGACGTTTCCTCGTCGGCTGGGTGTTGCCGCACCCGAATAGAGTCTTTGGAAAGCACTCGAAGAATTGCGGATGACTCATCAATCTCGACCGTAGAATTCTGGTTGATCGTAAGTGCATTGGGGTTGGACAGTGTCAGAAGTGCGCTGCCTGATTCCCCTAAGATGGTGCCATCTTCTAAGACCTCCCGAATGACTGACGTAAGATGAGAGGTTGGCCAAACTTCGGAAGGAACCCGAAACCATTCGCCATCGCATGAGAGAATGGTATCGTTCTTTTCTAAGGAGCCAGCCGCAATACCAGTAATCCAAGCTGTTCGACCATCTTTAAGTCGTAAGAATACCGCCCCCGCATCTTCATCCACATAAGTGACCCTCATCAGGTCGCCCTTGCGTTCATCTTCCGGTTGCGGCTTCATGTCGCAAGCGTAGTTCAATTGCGCAAAGTAGGATAGGTGCCGTCAATCTTGACTGTGCAATTTGTGAGATTTGTCCGCCGCTAATGACCATTCCAACAAAAATTGGGGAGCCAGCCGTGTGGTCAGCTCCCCGCATTTTTGTGTCGTTCGCAATACCCCCCGACCTTGAGCCGGGGTCTAGCTTTCCTCGGGTGCGGCGGGGGAAGGTTAAGCTGGGCCCCGGATCGGGTCCGGGGCGACGGGGTGCTTTTTTGCGGGCGGGGAGAGGGTATGGCGGGCGCTTGCCGCACCGGCGCGTTGCATCTGGCCGTTTCCCGGCGCCCTCCGCGTCGTCGCCTCGGACGCGATGCGGGGATGGCTTCCCGCACCCAACCACCCAACTCGTCATTGCGAACGGACTGAAGCAATCCATGACGCGACGGTTCCGCCCATCGCGGCGGTCGTGGTGGGGCGAGGGCGGTCGATGGATTGCCGCGTCGCCTTGCGGCTCCTTGCAACGACGAGGGAGGGAGAGGGGAAGGCGCGATAGTATTGGCCAACCATCGGCAGTGCGACCCCTACCCCTGAACCAAACCCTCTTCGTGCCTACGCGTCTTCGTGTGACAAGGTTCCACCCGACGGTTCCGCCTTCCGCATCGGTTGTGGCCGGGACGATGGCGGTCGACGGATTGCCGCAGCGCCTGCGGTTCCTCGCAATGACGAGGGAGATGTTGTTCCTCCACTATCGTCACCCCGGCCTTGAGCCGGGGTCCAGCTTTCCTCGGGCGCGGTGGGGGAAGGTAAAGCTGGGCCCCGGATTGGGTCCGGGGCGACGGGGTGCTGTTTTGCGGGTGGAGCGAGGGTATGGCGGGCGCTCGCCGTACCGGCGCGTTGGTTGCACTTTTTCTGCATCCTCCCGACCTGCACCTCTATCCCACAACCGCCTCTGCCAGTTTGGCCCACGACAGCGTATCGCGCTGTGCCGCCAGTGCGGGCTGCATCGCGGCGGCGGTTTGGCGGGTGGCGGTATCGCGCAGCAGGGCGGCCAGCGCGGCGATGTCGCCGCCGGGGAACAGCCAGCCGGTTGCGCCGTGGGTCACCGCTTCGCGCAGGCCGGGCACGTCGCTGGCGATCACCGGGCGCTGATAATGCTGGGCCAGTGCCAGCACGCCCGATCCGGTTGCGGCGCGATAGGGGGCGACCAGTGCGTCGCACCGGGCGAACAGTTCGGCGGTTTCGGCATCGCTGAGATAGCGGGGGACGATCTCGACTGTGTCCGACAGGCCCAGCCGGGCGACTTGTGCGCGGGTTTCGTCCAGCCCGCTCCAGAATTCGCCGGCGATGGTCAGCCGCACATCGTGCAGCCCGCTCTGCGCCAGTGCCTCGATCAGCAGGTCCAGCCCCTTGTACGGGCGCACCAGACCGAAAAACAGCAGCTCCAGCGCGGCGCGGCGGGGCAGAGTGCCGGTGGGGGTGGGGTAATCGTCGTATAGCGGGTGCGGGCTGATCGCGACGGGCATTGCGGGGGCGATGGCGGCGAGTTGCGCGGCCACGGGGGCATTGTGGGCCACGGCGCGGTCGGCCTGCGCGATCTGCCATGCCAGCAGGCGGTTTTTCCACCCCGCCGCCTCGTGATCGCGGGCGTTGTGAACCATTGCCACCACCGGGATGCCGCGCCGCTGCAGATCGCGCGCGATCCAACCCAATGCGGGGGCGGTGAAGAACGTCCACGCCGGGACAATCGCCAGATCGGGTGCGAATGCTGCTACCTCGCGGGCGGTGTGCCGCCATGTCAGCGGGTTGAGCGTGTCGATGGTCTGGCTCACCGCGACCCCGGCGGGCGGGGGCAGAGCGTTGTCGATTTGCGCTTCGCCGGGGAACAGCCGGGCGGGATACTGGCGGGCGAACGACCATGCCTGCACCGCCACGCCGCTGTGCCGTGCCAGTTCCGCCGCCAGCGCGCCGCTGTGCCGCGCGATCCCGCTGCGGAGCGGGGCGACCGGCCCGATCAGAGCGATCCGTTGCAGGGGGCGGGGTGCAGTCATCGGTTGTATCGGTTTGCCTTGAGCGGTGGAGCAAGCCCCATTAGAGGCGAATGGCGCGCGATGCTATCGCTCGATCCGATCATGCCGATCACAGGAACCCCGCGTGTGCCGCAAGCTGTCACTATCACGCTGACCCGATATGCCGAGCCGGATGCGCTGGTGGCGGAGGCGATCCGCCATGCCGTGGCGCAACAGGGCGTGACCGGTGAAGTGCTGTTTATCGAACAGAATATGGCGGGCGGGATTACGGAGCAGGCGTTTGCCGATGCGCCGCTGGCGTTCCGCATGATCCGCGCACAGCTGGGCGGCCTGTCCGAAGCGCGCAATCTGGCGATGGATCATGCGGCGCATTCGCTGATCCTGTTCCTCGATGCCGATGCGATGGCCGCGCCCGACTGGGCCGCGCGACTGGCGGAGACGCTGGCGGACAACCCGCGTGTCGCTGTCGCGGGCAGCCGCATTGTGCCCGGATGGCCGGGGAAACCGCCGCTGTGGGCGAAAGCGCGGGTGGTGAACGATCAGTATTCGATGCTCGATCTGGGTAGCGGTACGTTTCCTTATCACCGGGTGGTGGGGGCCGGGTTCGCGGTCGATATGGCGCGGCTGCCGCCACATATGCGGTTCGATCCCACGCTGGGCCGCCGCGAAGGCAAGCTGTTCAGCGGGGAGGAAAGCGAATTCTGCGCCCGCGTGCGCGCCGCCGGGCTGGAGGTAGTGTACGACGGGCGCGCCTGCGTCACCCATGTGGTGCCGCCCGAACGCACCCGCCTGCCGTGGATTGCGCGCCGCCTGTTCTATGCCGGGCATGGCCGCGCGGTGCTGGGCGGAACGCCCGCGCCATCGCAGAGGCCGGGGCTGGCGGACTGGCTGACTCTGCCGCTGACCCTGCCGCCTTATGCGCTGGGGTGGCTGAAGGGGAAGCTGCTGGGATAGTGGTTCTGGGGCCCGGACCATGGATTGCCACGTCGCCTGCGGTTCATCGCAATGACGGAGGGAGGGGAGCTTATTATCGTCCTGCGTCACCCCGGCCTTGAGCCGGGGTCCAGCTTCTGCTGGCGCGGCGGCGCGGGAAGGTAAAGCGGGGCCCCGGATCGGGTCCGGGGCGAGGGGGTGCTATTTTGCGGGTGAGGACGGGGGCGATTGGGCGACCCCCTACCTCCAACCCAAATCCACTCCGTGCCTTCGTGCCTTCGTGCCTTCGTGCCTTCGTGCCTTCGTGTGAAAAGCTCCCACCCGACGCCCCCTCCCATTGCAGCGGTTGTGAGCGGATCAAGGCCAGGGCGACGGTGTGCGGTGTTGCTGGCGGGGCGAGTGTTCGCCTCACCGCCTCACCGCCGCGCATCATTCCCCCCGTTGCGGTTTCCAGCCTTTCAGTTCCAGCACCCGCAGCGCCAGCGGGGCCAGCATATCGGGGGCCTGCCGCACCAGTTCCACGCCCAGCCGCACCGCCTGCATCCCGCCGCCGCGCAGAAACGCCTCCGCCAGAATGCCCGCCGCGCGGCGTCGTTCGGGCACACCCGCGCCATCGTAAGCGAGCGCGGCGCGCAGGCCGCTGGCCGATTGCGCCAGCAGCGCGGCTTCGGGGGCCTGCTGGCGATAAAGCACGTCGAGAAACGCAGCGAGGCGCGGGTGCAGCGATGGGGGATAGTGCGCCGCGACCTGTTCCCACGCGATCTTGCGGGCGATGCGATCCTGATCGGCCAGTCTGGTCATCGAGATATTGCCGGGGTGCATCCGGTATCGCACCAGCGGTTCGCCCAGCACTGCGATCCGCCCGGCCTGCGCCAGCCTTGCGGCCAGCCGGTAATCCTGCGCGTACCGCACATCGGTGGAATAGCGCACCGGCGCGCCATCGGGCATCAGGCGGCGATAGCAGAAGCCGGGGTGCACCATCGGCATACGGAACCGCACTGCCCATTGTGCCACGCGCCAGCCCATCGGATTGCGCCGCACGAACCGCTGCCGCCCGTTTTCGTCGATAGAGATATAGCTGCACCCCACCAGCATATGATCGGGGTGCGCGTCGAGAAACGCGACCTGCCTCGCAAACCGATCGGGTTCGCACAGGTCGTCCCCATCCAGCCGCGCGATCAGCGGGGCGCGGGCGATGGCGAGCGCGCGGTTGGCGCTGGGGTACGGGCCAAGGTTGCTGTCGTTGCGGATCGCGATCACCCGCGGATCGGCCGCGGCATAGTCGGCCAGAATCTGCGGAGTGGCGTCGGTGCTGGTATCGTCCACCACGATCAGTTCGAAATCGCCCATCGATTGCGCCAGCACGCTATCGATCGCAGCGCGCAAGTGGGCCTGCGCGTTATAGACGGCCATCACGACCGAGAGGCGTGGCATTCGGGACACTATCGGGCTTCCATCGGGCTTGTCCGCGCATAGCTGGCCCGGCGCCGCTTGTCGCGTCCCATCCCGGCGTAATAAGGCACTTTTTCATGACCGGGTGTTCGATCATCATTCCCAGCCGCAATGGCGCCGATACGCTTGGGGCAGCGCTGGCCGCGCTGGCGCAGGTCGAACGGCCAGAGGGCGCAGGGGGCAATGGCGCGTGGGATATCGTGCTGATCGATAATGCCAGCAGCGATGCCACGCCCGATATCATGCGCCGGTTTGCCACCGCGCATGGCGCGCAGTTTCTCAGCGAACCGCGTCCCGGCAAATCCCATGCGCTCAACCGCGGGATAGCGGCGGCGCGGGGCGATCTGCTGATTTTCATGGACGACGATGTGCTGCCCGTGCCGCGCTGGGCGCAGGCCTATGTGGAAGCGGCGGAGAGTTCGCCGCACGTGGGCGTGTTTGCCGGGGCGGTGCGCCCGCACTGGAGTGCGCCGCCGCCCGAATGGCTCGAAACGCTGGCGCAGGCGGGGCGCGCCTGTGGTTGTACCGATCCGTGCCGCCATGCCGGGCCGGTCGATCCGGTCGATGTCAAAGGCGGCAATTTCGCGGTCCGGCGCAGCGCGCTGGGCGATGTGCGGTTCGATACCGGAGCCACTAACTTTGGGGCTGACAATCTCGGTGCTGGTGGGGCGCCGACCGGCGGGGAAGACAGCCAGTTCGTGCGCGCGTTGGCGGAACGTGGGCAAGCGGTCCATTTCGTGCCGCAAGCGATTGTCGCCCATATCGTTGGCGCTGAGGAGATGACTTTGCGGCATCAGCTTTCCCGCTTCGTGCGGATCGGTCGGGGCGCGGCGGTGGTGGACGGTGGCGGGCTGCGCGGCGCGGCACTTGCTGCCGCCAAAGTGCCGGTGTTCGGTGCCCGGTCTGCCATGCGCTATGCCCGTGCCGACCGAGCGGGGGCGGCGATGGCGCTGGCGCAGGCGGCGATGAATCTGGGGCGGCTGAGCCAGTCCATCGGCAAGGGCAGGGTGTGACGGTGGGGCGGCTGCAATCACTGAAAAACCTCGCCCGCACCGGCCTGTCGCGCGCAGCGAGGCCGGGGCGCAAGATCGGTTATATCGGCTGGGTCGGCCACGCCAATCTGGGCGATGAAGCGATGGCCGATGCCGCCGCGCATCTGCTGGGGCAGCGGCCCGAAATCCTCTCCACTCCGCGGGTCGAGCAGATGCTGGCAGCGGTGCGGCTGGGCGGCAAGGCGCGGCACCGGCGGGCCTTTGTCGGCGGGGGCACGCTTATCAATGGCGGCTACATCGATCTGGTCGAACGCTGTCTGGACGCGGGCGTGGCGATGGCCACGCTGGGCACCGGCGTTGGCAGCCCCGGCTTTTCCGCCGGGGAAAGCGCGTTCGATCCGCGCTGGACCGCAGCGCTCAACCGGTTTGATCGGGTGGGCGTGCGCGGCCCGCGTTCGCTGGCGAAGCTGCACGATAACGGCGTGGTTCGGGCAAAGGTGACTGGCGATCTGGCACTGGCGCTGACCCCCGATGCGCCGCTGGCCAGCCCGGATGCGCGCACGATTCTGTTCAACACTTCCCCCGGCCAGACCGCGCAGGACATTGCCAATCTGGCCGCATTCGACCGTGCTGCGGGGCAATTGCTGGGCGAACTGGTGGCCGATGGGTGGAAAGTGATGCCACTGGCGTTCCATGCAGACGATCACGCACCGATTGCCGCTGTGCTGGCGGCGGCGGGCATGGGCGGTGCACCGATCTATCAGCCGCGCAATTTCGATGGCTATGCCGCACTGGCGCGCCATGCCAGTCTGTCGCTGTCGGTGCGGCTGCATGGCAGTGTGCTGGCATCGATGTGTGGGCTGGCCAACCTGCTGGTCGAATATCGCGGCAAGTGTCGCGATTTCGCGGAGTCGGTGGGGATGGAATCGTCGCTGGTCGCGCTCGACGGGTTCAGCGCCGATGCGATGCAGGCGCAGTTTGCCGCGCTGCTGGCCGACCGGCCCGATCGCGGGCGGGAATTACACGCGGCCTGCCTCCGCTACCGCACCGGGCTGGAGCGGTATGTCGCTGACCTGATGTGATGCGGCGCGCCGTCAGCGGCCAACGTCTCAGCGCGCGGAACGTCGGCGCGCGAGTACGCCAAGGATCGAAGTATCGATCCCCAATATCCGCCGGATCGCGATCAGCAGCACGACATTCCACGTCACTGTCGCCGCCAGAATACCCATCGCTGCCGCTGCTGCGCCATAGTGAGGGATGAACAGCAACCCCACTGCGATATTGACCGCCAGTCCGGCCAGTTGCCCGAACACCGCGATCCCCGTGCGCCCGGCCATGCTGAACACCACGCCCAGCGGGCCGCAGGCGGCGTTGAACACTTGCGCGGCGGCGACGATCCACAGCAATGGCGCGCTGGCGGAAAAGTCGCGCCCGAACACCAGCATCAGCCACGGCCCGGCCCCGGCAATCGCCAGCCCCGCCAGCAGAGTCAGCAAAGTCGTGGTCCAGGTGAATGTGCCGGTGACCGACAGGATGCGTTCGTGTTCCTCGCGGTGCCAGAATTCGGCCATACGCGGGGCATAGCGCATACTGGCTGCCTGTATCGGCAAGGCGAGCAAGGGCATCAGCCGGGCGACCGGCTGGAACAGGCCTGTCTCTCGCGGTCCCGCCAGCGCCGCCAGCAGCAGCGTGTTCAGTTCGCCCTGCAAGATCGCGATCATCCCCATCCCCAGAAAGGGAAACGATGCCGCCATGATCGCGCGCCCGCCCACCCATTCGCCCGGTGCGGGCAAGTGGCGCAATTCCTTGCGGGCGATCCACACCCATGCCACCACCGCCGCCGCCAGCGCGGCGACCGTGGCGGCGATCAGATACTCGCTTGGGTCAAACGCCAGCCCGCCAATCGCGACTGTGACCAGTACCGATACCATCACCGCAGGGCGCAGGAATTCGCCCGGCACTTGCGCCATCGCGATTTGCCCGAACCCTTGCGCCCATCCCCGAAACAGCGCGACGAAGGCGAGCGGCACCACCAGCACTCCGCCCAGTGCGAACGGGTGGCGCATCGCCTCCGCCACAGGAACGGCAGGCACCAGCGCCAGCGATGCCACCAGCGCGACAACGACACTGACCGCCAGCGTCGCGATAAACGAATGTCGCAGAAATGCCGCCAGCGCGCCCGGTTGCTCCGCCGCGCGCCGTGCGGGCACTTCGCGCACTGCCAGCGCGCCGAAGCCGAGCATCGCCGCGCTCGACAGGACTTGGGCGGCAGACAGCACTGTCGCTGTGGTGCCATATCCCGCGGGGCCGAGCAGGCGGGCAGTCAGCACTGCCTGCACGAACAGCAGGCCCATGCCCGACAGGCGGATCGCCATGCTCAGCCCGCTGGCGCGCGCGATCGGGCCTGCGGCCAGCTTGCGCCCTTCGTGCAAGGCATTTTGCAACAGGCGGCTGAAACTGCTCACGGTATAGAGATCGTCCTGCTATGGCGCGCGCCGCCGGGCCGGGCGGGGGTGATGGAAACGGGGGCGTTCCGCAATCCTGCCGGATCGGCTAAACCCCTGCAAACGCCTTTCCTTAAAGAAGCCGGACCTCGATGGCATCCCCATTTTGCTTCAATCCTTCCCGTCTTGTTGTGCCGCTCGGAGTATGCGGGGCATGTTGACTGCACGATCATGGGCGGCGCTGGGGCTGCTGTTGCTGGTGTTTGCTATCGCGACATTCCAGATGTCGTCCGGGCTGTTCACGATTGACGAATTCATTCTCTACGCCGGGGCCGATGCCATGTGGCGCAGCGGCGGCTTTGCCATCGACAACGCGATTGCGGGCGTCGTTTCCAATCAGTTGAAACCGATGCTGATGGTGGCCGGGCCGCACGGGATCGTGCCGCAGTATCCGCCGGGCATGTCGGTGCTGGGCGCGCCGCTGCTGGCGCTGTTCGGTATGCACGGAATGATGCTGCTCAACAGCTTGTCCGCAGCGGTCACTGTCTGGCTGCTGTATCGCATGGCGGCGCGCCATTTCGGTGGCGCGAAAGTCGCGCTGGCGGCATGTGCGCTGTTGCTGGGGGGCAGCTTTTTCCTCGAATATGCGTTCGCGGTCTGGCCCCATGCGGTCAGCGTGATGTGTGTGACCGGCGCAATGTCGCTGGCGTTCGACAGCATTACCGACGCGCAGGGCAGGGCGCGGGCGCGGCGCTCGCTCGCCATCGGGGCGCTGATCGGGCTGGGCCTGCTGTTCCGCACCGATACGGTGCTGGCGGTGCCTGCGCTGGCGATGGCGCTGTTCCTGTTTGCCGACCGCCCATTCTATCGCCTGACGCTGACAGGCGCGGGCTTTGCCCCGTTCGTGGCGCTGGCATCGCTGGCCAATCTGGCGAAGTTCGGCACGCTCAATCCTGTGTCATACGGGCAGGAGATGGCGGGCGGGACCAACTTTGCCTCCCACGCGCTGGCGATGGCGGGGCTGGTTGTCGCCGGGTTGCTGGCGGTTGCAGGGCGGCTGGCGTGGGATCGCTATAGCCAGCGGATCGCCAACTGGCGGCCTGCGCTGTGGATCGCGGGCGCGCTGTTGCTGATAGCGGCGGTGGTCGCCCATGCATTCGTGTGGCGATACCTGCACGGGTTCTGGGCGCTGGTGATCGATTCCACGCAGGTACAGGCGATGCAGCCGGGGATGCAGCATTTGCCCAACGGCACGCTCAGCTACTGGGGTTTCTGGAAGAAAGCGCTGGGGCAATCGATGCCCTGGCTCGGCGTGCTGGCCGCGCTCGCCTATGCCGGGCGGGGGATCGACCGGCGCATCCGCTGGACTGTCGCGCTGCTGGCACTGGTGTGGAGCCTGCCGTTCTTCCCGAAGGACTGGCACGGCGGGATGGGCATCAACATGCGCTATTTCCTGCCGCTGGTGCCACTGCTCGCGGTGTTCGCGGCATCGCTGATCGCGGAGCTGGCGCAGGCAGGCACAGCGACGAAGCGCAAGCTGATACTGGGCGCGGCGCTGGGCGTTGCGGCCAATCTGATGTGGGTCGAATGGCACCCGACACATATTGCCGGGGCCAACCAGATCCTGCCGACATGGCTGTTCCTTCTGACCGCCGCGCTCGCTCTGGCGGCGGGGCTGCGCTGGCGCGGGCAAGCCGCGCTGCGTTCGCTGACGATGGTGGCGGTCGGCGCCGGGATCGGCATGGCGGCGATACTGGCCAGCGGCGATCTGCACGATAGCCAGCGCACGCGCGACCGGGCCAATGTGCTGAGCCGCGAATACGGGCAGATGCCCGCCAATTCGCTGGCCTTTATCCCGGCGCCGTTCCTCGTCGGCTGGGCGCTGGAGCCGGGGCATGTGATCGCGCAGCGCAATATCGGCACGGGCAAGTTCGATTTCGACCTGATCGATCAGGCAATCGATCACGGATACCGGGTCTATATCTGGCCGCGGTTCGTCACCACTGCACTGATCGAGCGGCCCGGCTATCGGCTGGAGAAGAGCGGGCTGAGCAGCGGCAGAGCGGAATTATTCGAACTCGTCCGCGACGATAGCGCGCAATCCCCCGCATACGAAGAGTAGTCGTTCATTCGCGGGTTGACTTTTTAGATATAAACATATCTTTATGTCGCCTGTGAATATCGATGTCCTCATCCGTGCAATGGCCGATCCGACGCGCCAGCGCATCCTCCGTCTGGCCGGAGCGATGGAGCTGGCCGTGGGCGAGCTGGCGCAAGTATTGGGGCAGAGCCAGCCGCGCGTATCGCGGCACGTGGCGATCCTGTGCGATGCGGGCTTGCTGGAAAAGCGGCGCGAGGGAAGCTGGGTGTTCCTCAGCCAGCCACCTGCCGAGGGGGCGGACGCCGGTGCGCGCACCCGGCAGGCCGCCGCCGAACTGCTGCTGGTGGCAGAAGCGGAAGACACCGCCTTTGCGCGCCAGTGTACCGAAGATCGCCGTCATCTGGCCGATATCCGCGCCAATCGGGAAAAGGCCGCCGCCGCCTATTTCGCGGCCCATGCGTCGGAATGGGATCGTTTGCGCGCTCTGTTCGCACCGGCTGAAACGGTGGAGGCGGCGCTGGTGGCGGCGCTGTCGGCGCAACCATTGGGCAAAGTGCTCGATATCGGCACGGGCACCGGGCGGATTGCGGAGCTGCTGGAGCCTTATGCCGATCATGTGACCGGCCTTGATAAAAGCCCCGAAATGCTGCGCCTTGCCCGTGCGCGGTTGCAGGATTTCCCGGCCGAGCGAGTGGCGCTGGTTCAGGGCGATCTGGGCGCACTGCCGTTCGAACCGGGCAGTTTCGATACGGTGGTGTTCCATCAGGTGCTGCACTACGCGCAGGAACCGGGCTTCGCTCTGGCAGAAGCGGCGCGGGTGTGCCGCCCCGGCGGGACTATCGCGATTGCCGATCTGGCAACCCATTCGCGCGAGGAACTGCGGCGCGAACATGCCCATGCGCGACTTGGCTTCGCAGACGCGCAGATGGCGGAAATGCTGGCCGCGCATGGCTTTATCCCCGACACTCCGCATGCCTGCGAAGGGGGCGAACTGGTGGTCAAAGTCTGGACCGGCCAGCGCCAGCCCACTGCCGACAACACTCATCCCCACAGCCATTCCGCCGTGCCCGGCGCGGACCGTTCGCGAAAGGTTTCCTGATGAATACCCCAGCCCCGCAGGAGCCCGCTTTCGCGGCGCTGCCCGGCGATATTGGCGTGTCGTTCGAATTCTTCCCGCCCAAGAGCGAGAAGATGGAGGCGCAGCTATGGAACGCGATCGAGGAACTGGCGCCGTTCAATCCGCGCTTCGTTTCGGTGACATATGGCGCAGGCGGTTCGACCCGCGAACGCACCCACGCCACTGTATCGCGTCTCGTCACGGAAACGCCGCTGACACCTGCCGCGCATCTGACATGCGTGGGAGCCTCCAAAGGTGAGATCGACGAGATTGCCGATGCTTATTGGGACGCGGGCGTGCGCCATATCGTCGCCCTGCGCGGCGATCCTCCGCCCGACAGCGGCGGGCGGTTCACGCCACATCCCGAAGGCTATGCCAGCGCGGCCGATCTGGTCGAAGGGCTGCGGAAAAGGCACGAGTTCGAAATCTCCGTCGCCGCCTATCCCGAAGTGCATCCCGAAGCGGACAGCGCGCAGGCCGATCTCGATAACCTGAAGCGCAAGATCGATGCCGGTGCCAGCCAGGCGATCACGCAGTTCTTCTATTCGACAGACGCCTATTTCCGCTTTCTGGACAAGGCGCTGGCGGCGGGGATCGAAGTGCCAATCCTGCCCGGCATCATGCCGGTGACGACTTTTGCCGCGATCCGGCGGATGAGCGCGAACACCGCGATACCCGAATGGATGGAAAGCCTGTTCGATGGGCTGGACGAACGGCCCGGCCCGCGCGCGCTGGTCGCCGCGACAGTCGCCGCCGATTTCTGCCGCCGCCTCTATGACGGTGGTGTGCGCGATTTTCATTTCTACACGCTCAACCGGGCGGATCAGGCATTTGCGGTGTGCCAGTTGCTCGGTCTGCGCGCGACAGGAGACAGCCAGTGAGTGTTCGCCAGCAATTCATCGATCAGGCGGCGCAGCGCGTGCTGATTACCGACGGGGCGTTCGGTACGGAAATCCAGAACTGGAAACTGTCCGAAGCCGACTATGCCGGCGATCTGGGCCTGTCGCACGATCAGAAGGGCAACAACGACATCCTCGCGCTGTCGAAGCCTGATGTACCCGAATCGATCCACCGCGCCTATTTCGAGGCAGGGGCCGATATCGCGGAAACCAATACGTTTTCCGCCAACCGTATCAGTCAGGCCGATTACGGGGCCGAACATCTGGTGCGCGATATCAACCTGGCATCGGCGCGGCTGGCGCGGCAGGTGGCGGATGAATTCGCCGCGAAAGACGGTCGCCCGCGCTTTGTCGCCGGGGCGATCGGGCCAACCAACAAGACTCTGTCGCTGTCGCCCGATGTCGAAGACCCCGGCTATCGCGAGATCGATTTCGATTATCTGGTCGATGTCTATCACGAACAGGCTGCCGCTCTGGTAGAGGGCGGGGCGGATTTCATCCTGATCGAAACGGTGTTCGACACGCTTAACTGCAAGGCCGGGATCATGGCCGTGCGTAAGCTGGAGCGCGAGCTGGGTCGCGATGTGCCGATCATGCTGTCGATGACGCTGACCGACCTGTCGGGGCGCAATCTGTCGGGTCATACGGTGGAGGCATTCTGGCATGCCGTGCGCCACGCCAAACCGTTGACGGTGGGGCTGAACTGTTCGTTCGGCGCGGAACAATTGCGCCCGCATATCCAGTTGCTCAGCCGGATCGCGGATACGCTGATCATGGCCTATCCCAACGCCGGTCTGCCCAACGAACTGGGCGAATATGACGAAGCACCGGAAACCACCGCCGGAATGCTGAAGGCGTGGGCCGAAAACGGCACTGTCAACGTGCTGGGCGGATGCTGCGGATCGACCCCCGCGCATATCGCCGCGATCGCGCAGGCGGTGGCCGATTCCACTCCGCGCGCCATACCGACCCCTGAAGTCGCCACGCGGCTTGCCGGGCTCGAACCCTTTACGATGGCCGCCTGAGCGCGCCCGATACCGGACATACAATGAACGATCAGACCACTGCCTCTTCCGGCTCGCAATTCGTCAATATCGGTGAGCGGACCAATGTGACCGGTTCGGCCCGGTTCAAGAAACTCGTCATGGCAGGCGATTATCCCGCCGCCGTCGAAGTCGCGCGCCAGCAGGTCGAAAACGGCGCGCAAGTGGTCGATGTCAACATGGACGAAGGCCTGCTCGACGCTGTCGAGGCGATGACCACGTTCCTGAAACTGATCGCTGCCGAACCCGATATCGCGCGTGTGCCGGTCATGATCGACAGTTCGAAATGGGACGTGATCGAAGCGGGCCTTAAATGCGTGTCGGGCAAGCCGATCGTCAATTCGATCAGCATGAAGGAAGGGGAGGAACAATTCCTCGACCATGCGCGCAAATGCATGGACTATGGCGCTGCGGTCGTCGTCATGGCGTTCGACGAAGCGGGGCAGGCCGATACGAAAGAGCGCAAAGTCGACATCTGTACCCGCGCCTATGACTTGCTTACGGGGATCGGCTTCCCGCCTGAAGATATCATCTTCGATGCCAACGTATTCGCCGTGGCGACAGGGATCGAGGAACACGATCGCTACGCGCTCGATTTCATCGAAGCGGTGCGCGAAATCCGGCTGGCGTGCCCGCATGTCCATTGCAGCGGCGGCTTGTCGAACCTCAGCTTCAGTTTCCGCGGCAACGAAACCGTGCGCCGGGCGATGCATTCGGTGTTCCTCTATCACGCGATACCTGCCGGGCTGGATATGGCCATCGTCAACGCGGGTCAGCTCGATATTTACGACGATATCGATCCCGAACTGCGCGATGCCTGCGAAGATGTGATCCTGATGCGTCGCCCCGATGCGACGGAGCGGCTGATCGCGCTTGCCGAAAGCTACAAGGGCAAGAGCAAGGAAGACGAAAAGCAGGCCGCCGAATGGCGCGGCTGGCCGGTCGAACGGCGGCTGGAACACGCGCTGGTCAAAGGGATCGACGCCGATGTCGTGTCCGATACCGAAGAAGCGCGGCTGGCTGTCGCAGAGCGTGGCGGGCGCCCGATCGAAGTGATCGAAGGCCCGCTGATGGACGGGATGAACGTGGTCGGCGATCTGTTCGGCAGCGGCAAGATGTTCCTGCCGCAAGTCGTCAAATCCGCCCGCGTGATGAAGAAGGCCGTGGCCCACCTGATCCCCTTCATCGAAGCGGAGAAGGAAGAAGGCGCCAAGGCCAAGGGCAAGATCGTGATGGCGACCGTGAAGGGCGACGTGCACGATATCGGCAAGAACATTGTCGGCGTTGTGCTTCAGTGTAACGGCTACGAAGTGATCGACCTTGGGGTGATGGTCCCCTGGTCGAAAATCATCGAGACGGCCAAAGCGGAAGACGCGGATATCATCGGCCTGTCGGGCCTGATTACCCCGTCGCTCGATGAAATGGTGACTGTGGGCGAGGAAATGCAGCGCGCCGCGATGGATATTCCTCTGCTGATCGGCGGGGCGACCACCAGCAAGATCCACACCGCGCTGCGGATCGATCCGGCCTATGACGGGCCGGTGATCCACGTGCTCGACGCCAGCCGCGCGGTCGGGGTGGCGAGCAAGCTGCTGTCCGACACCCAGCGCGATAGCTATGTCGAGGAAGTGGCTGCCGATTACACCCATGTACGCGATGTGCGTGCCGGCAAGACAGCCAGTGTGCTGCTGACATTGGAAGAAGCGCGCGATAACGCGGCGCGGGTCGATTTCAGCGACAAGCCCGGCCCGCCGGACGATCCCGGCATCCATGTTTTCGATAGCTGGTCGCTCAGCGATCTGGTCGATCACTTCGACTGGACTCCGTTCTTCCGGGCATGGGAACTGGCAGGCAACTATCCGGCGATTCTGGACGACGACGTGGTGGGCGAAAGCGCGCGCCAGTTGTTTGCCGATGCACAGGCGATGCTCAAACGGATCGTGGACGAACACTGGCTGACCGCGCGTGGCGTCTGCGGGTTCTGGCCTTGCGCCCGCGATGGAGACGATGTGACGATCCACCGCGTTCGCCGCGAGGAACACGTGCGCCTGCCGTTCCTGCGGCAACAGGTCCGCAAGAGCCGGGACCGGGCGAATTACTGCCTGGCCGATTTCATCGATCCGGCGGGCGACTGGATCGGCGGCTTTGCTGTCGGCATCCACGGGATCGAACCGCATATCGAACGCTTCCGCGCCGATCACGATGACTATTCCGATATCCTGCTGAAAGCGCTGGCGGACCGTTTTGCGGAGGCATTTGCGGAACGGCTGCATAAACACGTCCGCACCGATCTGTGGGGCTATGCCGCAGGCGAACAACTGACCAACGAAGCGCTGATTAAAGAGCAGTATCGCGGCATTCGCCCGGCACCGGGCTATCCTGCCTGCCCCGACCACTCGCTGAAGCCGATCCTGTTCGATCTGCTGGAAGCGGAAAAGAACGCGGGGATCGTGCTGACCGAAAGCAACGCCATGTTGCCGACATCGGCTGTCAGCGGGTTTTATTTCGCGCATCCGCAGAGCGAGTATTTCGGGGTTGCCCGCATCGGTCGCGACCAGTTGGAAGACTATGCCGCGCGCAGAGGCGTGGATATCGCCACTGCCGAACGGTGGTTACGCCCCAATCTCGATTGACCGCGCGCAGGGAATCGCGCAGGGATTACTGAGTCGCCGGATGCGAATCCGACACCTGCCGCGGGAGAGCTCCCGCGTCATACCGACGAGGGACGCCGAAGGAGCAACCGCCCCGGAATCTCTCAGGCCACAGGACCGTGGCAGGACATGCGACACTCTGGAAAGCGGCATCGCGTTGGCGGTGCCCACCGAAGGGGTATGGCGAGCTGTTCCGTGCGGAATGGCCAGTCGAAGCTCTCAGGTTTCCCGACAGAGGGGGCGGCGGTTTCAGATGCCTGCACCGGGCATTGCCGCGCCTGTCGGGAATCTGATGTGAGCGATAGCAGCGAAAACGAAGAAACCACTGAACTTCTGGCTCTGCCGATGGACGCATGGCACCGCGCGCAAGGTGCCCGCATGGTGCCCTTCGCCGGATATGAAATGCCGATCCAGTACGAAGGCATTCTGGCAGAACACCAGTGGACCCGCGATCATGCCGGTCTGTTCGATGTCAGCCACATGGGCCAGCTTATCGTGGAAGGGGAAGGTGCGGCCGCTGCGCTGGAAGCTCTGCTGCCGGGAGAGATTGCCGCGCTGAAGCCGGGCAAGGTCCGTTATTCGCTCCTGCTCGATGAAAACGGCGGGATTCTCGACGATCTGATGGTCACCAATGTTACCCCGGAAGGGGGCGTCGCGCGTTATTATCTGGTGGTCAACGGCGCGACCAAGTGGGACGATATCGCTCACTTGCGCGAATTCCTGCCCGATGAAATCACTCTGACGCATCTGGATGATCGCGCTCTGCTCGCGCTGCAGGGGCCGGAAGCGGCCGTGGCGCTCGAACGCGCGATGCGCGGGCTGACCGAGGATTTCGGCTTCATGGAAGCGAAGGAATACCAGTTCGGTGAACTCGATCTGATGGTGTCGCGTTCGGGCTATACCGGCGAAGACGGGTTCGAGATTTCAGTCGCCGCTGATCAGGCGGAACAGCTTGCCGGTCGGTTGTGTGCCGAACTGGAAGTGAAGCCCATCGGCCTTGGCGCGCGCGACAGCTTGCGGCTGGAGGCTGGGCTGCCGCTCTACGGTCACGACCTGTCGCCCGAAACCGACCCGGTCAGCGCGGACCTGACATTTGCGATCAGCAAGCGCCGCCGCGCCGAAGGGGGCTTCCGCGGTGCGAAGCGCGTTCTCCGCCTGCTGGCCGATGGTGCGCCGACAAAGCGCGTCGGCCTCGCGCTGGAAGGGCGCATGGCGGCACGCGAAGGCGCCGATGTATTCGCGGGCGATACCAAAGTCGGCACTGTCACATCGGGTGGATTTGCGCCCACGCTCGGCCATCCGATTGCGATGGCTTATGTCGACACCGCTCATTCTGCCGAAGGCACCGCGCTCGAACTCGAAGTGCGTGGCAAGCGTCTGCCTGCCACGGTCGTGCCGATGCCGTTTGTACCCCATCGTTATTTCCGCAAGGGAGCTGCCAAATGACCCGTTATTTCACTGAAGATCACGAATGGATCGAAGTTGACGGCACCAGTGCCACTGTCGGCATCACCGATTACGCGCAGAGCCAGCTTGGCGATGTGGTGTTCGTCGAAACGCCCGACGAAGGTGCTACGCTGACCAAGGGCGGCGATGCCGCCGTGGTCGAAAGCGTCAAGGCCGCCAGCGACGTCTATTCCCCGGTCAGCGGCACTGTGACCGAAGGCAACGCCGCGCTGGAAGAAGATCCCGCGCTGGTCAACACCGCGCCGGAAGGCGATGGCTGGTTCTTCAAGCTGACCATTGCCGACGCCAGCGAACTGGACGGCCTGATGGACGAAGCGAAGTACAAGGAATTCGTGGACGGGCTGTGATCGCCTGACGTGCGCCCCCGCGTAAGCGGGGGCACGAGCCACGTGCTCTGCTGCCAGAGGCCCTCGCCAGAGCGGGGGCGCACCAACAAGGGTTACTATGCGCTATCTACCCCTGACCGATGCCGACCGTTCGGCCATGCTCGAAACCATCGGCGCGTCCGATGTCGATGCACTGTTCGCGGACGTTCCGGCGGATCATTACCTGACCGCGCCGATTGAGGGCCTGCCGCTCCATGCCAGTGAAATGGCGGTGGAAAAGCATATGCGTGCGCTCAGCAAGAAGAATCTGGCCGCTGCCGATGCGGCGTTCTTCCTGGGGGCGGGGGCCTATCGCCACCATGTTCCGGCGACAGTCGATCACATGATCCAGCGCGGTGAATTCCTGACGGCCTATACTCCGTATCAGCCGGAAATCGCGCAGGGCACTTTGCAGATGCTGTTCGAATTCCAGACGCAGGTGGCCAGGCTCTACGGCTGCGCGGTGGCGAATGCATCGATGTACGATGGCTCTACCGCGTGCTGGGAAGCGGTGGCGATGGCGGGCCGGGTAACACGGCGCAAGCGTGTGGTGCTGTCGGGTGCATTGCATCCGCACTATGCCGAAACGGTCAAGACAATGGCCAGGTTCACCGAAGACCAGATCGCTGACGCGCTGCCTTCGCTGACGGCAAAACCCGACAATGCCGGGCTGATCGCCCGGATCGACGATCAGACGAGCTGTGTCGTGGTGCAGTATCCCGATATTCTGGGCCGCATTCCCGATCTGGCCGAAATTGCTGAGGCTGCCCATGCCAGGGGCGCTCTGCTGGTGGTGGTGAACACCGAACCGGTGGCGCTGGGCGCGATCAAGGCGCCGGGCGAACTGGGCGCGGATATCGTGGTTGGTGAAGGGCAGTCGATTGGCGTCGGCCTGCAATTCGGCGGGCCGTACCTTGGCCTGTTTGCTGTGCGCGACCCCAAACACGTGCGCCAGATGCCCGGTCGCCTGTGCGGCGAAACCGTGGATGCAGAGGGCAAGCGCGGTTTTGTGCTGACACTCTCCACCCGCGAACAACATATCCGGCGCGAAAAAGCGACCAGCAACATCTGCACCAATTCGGGGCTGTGCGCGCTGGCGTTCTCGATCCACCTGACACTGCTGGGTGAAAAGGGGCTGCGGGCGCTGGCGGCGGAAAACCACCGGCTGGCCTGCATCGCCGCCGATCGGCTGGCGAAAGTGCCGGGGGCGACAGTGCTCAACGACACGTTCTTCAACGAATTTACTGTGATCCTCCCTGCCGACGCACGCGCGGTAGTGCGTAAGCTGGCGGACGATAAAGTGCTGGCCGGTGTCTCGCTGGGCCGCCTGTTCCCGACCGTCGATGCACTGTCGGGCGGGCTGGTCGTCGCAGTGACCGAGACGACCACCGAGGAGGATATCGAAACACTGGGCCGTGCGCTTGAGGAGGTGCTGTCATGAACGCCCCGAACCAGAGCGGCTGGAAGCCCACTTCGCCTGTGGCCGGCACTGCCGATGGCGCCAACACCGTCACCGGCAACAAGGCGCTGATGCTGGAAGAACCGTTGATTTTCGAAATCGGCAATTGCGAGACGACCGGTGTCGATCTGCCCGAACCGGACCTGAGCAGCAACCGCCTTGGCGGGTTTGAGCGCGATGCGGAAATCGGCCTGCCGGGTCTGTCCGAACCGGAAACGGTGCGCCACTACACGCGGCTCAGCCGCCAGAACTATGCCATCGATCTCGGCCTGTTCCCGCTGGGCAGTTGCACGATGAAGCACAACCCGCGTGTGAACGAGAAAGTCGCGCGGATGCCGGGCTTTGCCGATGTCCACCCGTTGCAGCCGGTCGATACGGTGCAGGGCGCGCTGGGCGTTATCAACGAACTGGCTCAGTGGTTGTGCAAGCTGACCGGGATGCCCGGTGTGGCGATGACGCCCAAGGCAGGCGCACATGGCGAGCTGTGCGGTATCCTGTGCATCCGCGCTGCGCTGGAGGCGAAGGGCGACGCCCGCGAAGTGATCCTCGTGCCCGAAAGCGCGCATGGCACCAATCCGGCCACCGCGGCCTTTGCCGGTTATCGGGTGGAAAATATCCCCGCCACGGCTGAAGGGCGCGTCGATCTGGCGGCGCTCAAGGCGCGGCTGGGGCCGGATGTCGCCGGGGTGATGATTACCAACCCCAACACCTGTGGCCTGTTCGAACGCGATATGAAGGCGATTTCGGACGCGGTTCATGCCGCTGGCGGATACGTCTATTGCGACGGCGCCAATTTCAACGCCATCGTTGGCCGGGTGCGTCCGGGGGATCTGGGCGTCGATGCGATGCACATCAACCTGCACAAAACGTTCTCCACGCCCCACGGCGGCGGTGGACCGGGTTCCGGCCCGGTGGTGTTGAGCGAAGCGCTGTGCCCCTATGGCCCGCTGCCGTTCAGCGAGTTTCACGCCGATGGCACGTTGACGCTGGTGGAGGAAGAAACCGCTGGCGAACGCCATCCGCACAGCTTTGGCCGGATGAGCGCGTTCCACGGGCAGATGGGCATGTTCACCCGTGCGCTGGCCTATATCCTCAGCCACGGGGCCGATGGTTTGCGGCAGGTGGCGGGCGATGCTGTGCTCAACGCCAATTACATCCTCCGCAGTCTCGAAGATGCGCTCGACGCACCGTTCGGCGCCAGCGGCCCCTGTATGCACGAGGCGCTATTCAGCGATAAAGGCTTTGCCGAAGGGATGACTACGCTCGATCTGGCCAAGGGGCTGATCGACGAGGGGTATCATCCGATGACGATGTATTTCCCGCTGGTCGTCCACGGCGCGATGCTGATCGAACCCACTGAGACAGAGAGCAAGGCAGGTCTGGATCAGTTTATTGCTGCGCTCCGCAGTCTGGCCGAACGGGCGCGGGCAGGGGACGAAACGCTGAAGGCGGCTCCGATCCATGCGCCGCGCCGCCGCCTCGACGAAACCCTCGCCGCGCGCAAGCCGGTGCTGACGTGGAGCGAGCCGGAGGTTGCGCCCGGCGAACCATCGCTGAGCGAGCAGGGCGGAAGTTAAGGGCGCTGAATTATGTGGCAGGCGATGTTTTCCGTGACCAATACGATCGCGCTGGTGGCGTGGATCGTGTTGCTGGCGTTGCCCCGGCGGCCATTCCCGCTGGCGATGGTGCTCTATGCCGGTGTGGGGGTGCTCTCGCTTGCCTATACGTGCGGGCTCGCGGTGCTGATCGCGCAAGGTGGGCTGGACTTCACCCAGTTCACGACGATTGCGGGTATCCGCGAACTGTTTGCCAGCGATGCGGGCATCGCGATTGGCTGGACGCACTATCTGGCGTTCGATCTGTTTGCCGGTCTGTGGATCGCGCGCGATGCCGATGCCAAGGGATTTGGCCGGTTGTTTCAGGTGCCGTTCCTGCTGCTGACGTTCTTCGCCGGGCCGGTCGGGCTGTTCGGATGGCTGCTGGTGCGCGAACGGCGCGCCCGTGGCCCCGGCGGATGGTCACGCAAAAAGAAAACGCCCGCCGGATAAATTCCGGCGGGCGTTCCCTGCGACCTCGAAAGGCCTTTTGGTTATTGCGTGTTGTTTCAGTTGATCGCGTCGGAACCGGCCTGACCGACTGACTCGATATCGCGCCCCATACCCTTCACGGTATTGCAGGCGGCTGTGGTCATGGTGATAGCGGCGATGCCGAGGGCAATCATGATCTTGCGTGCCATGTGTGTTTCCCTTGATCTGGACGTATGGCGGTTAAAAGTGGTCGAGGGTGTTAACGGTCGACCGCGCGTGCCGTTCCCGTAGCCGCGAACAAATTTCGCGGCTCATCGCGTGTAGTCTGGCGTCTGTCGCTTAAGCTCCCATATGGCGTGGCATGACGGACCTGCACGCCTTCTTTGCCTTTGCCAGCGACGCGGAAATCGCTGCACTCTGGGCAGCGGGTTTCTTTGCCGTTGCGGCAGTCGCGCGCATCGCGGAATCACGACGGATCAAGCGAGCCCGGATCGACCGGGTGGGATGGGTGCCGTGGACCGGCATATTTCTGGTCTGCGCGGTGATCGGCGCGGCTCTGCTGGCGCTTTCCGCGAAAGGCCTGGTGACAGGCTAAACGTTGACACCGCCAGGCGGCACGGTGTCTGCGCGTTCGATGGCCAGCTTGTGTTCGCGATAGGCGATGATCAGGCCAGCCATCACGATCAGCGGTGCGCCGACCCAGGTGGACGCGGGTGGCAGATTGCTGAAAAACAGCCACCCGAACAGCGTTGCCCAGATCAGCCCTGAATAATCCATCACGATTACACTCGACACCGGGCCATAGCGTAGTGCTGCGGTCAGCATCAGTTGGCCGAACAGTCCGGTGCAACCAAGCCCGGCCAGCAGCATCCATTGGTAAGGGGTGTGATGCCAGTGGCCGACGAATGGCAGGAATGTCGCCAGTACCGGCAGAGTGAACAGCGCGAAATAGAACACGATGGTCAGCGGTTCTTCGGTCCGGTTGAGGTCGCGGATCTGGATAGAGATCAGCGCGATCATAAATGCCGATCCCAGCGCCACGCCGGCGCCGAATAGTGGGATATGAGCGTGCCCCGGCTGCGCGATCACCAGTACGCCGGCGAATCCCAGAATAACAGCAGCCCAGCGGTAAGGGCCGACCGTTTCCTTCAGCAGAACCGCCGAAAGTATCACCGCCCAGATGGCCGACGTGAAGCCAAACGTCGTCGCTTCAGCTAGCGGCAGCAGAGTGACCGCGCCGAAGTTGAGGAACATTCCGGCCAGACCATAGAGGGCGCGTTTGCCATGCACCTTCGGTCGCTGCGTCTTCAGCTTGCCGAGATTGCCCCGCAGAGCGAGATAACCAATCACCAACGGCACAGTTGGCAGTTGCCGCCAGAACAGAATTTCCGCCAGATGCATCCCGCTTTCGCTGCCGAGTTTCACGAAGACCAGCATCATGGCCAGCGCCAATGCCGCACCCAGGCGGATCACCAGCGCCAGTATCGGGCGTTGTCGTGGCAGTTCGGTTTGCACATCACGGGACTTACGCGTGTGGGAATGTGGCGCAAGCGAGCGAATCTATCCCCGCCCAAGCGGAAGGTAAGCGCTGCCGGTTACCGGCACCCAGACAAGCACATCATTCGAACGAACAGGAGTAGATCGCAACCGCCTGTACTTTTGTCGATACGCCCAGCTTCTTCAGGATCGTTTTCATATGATAATCGACCGTGCGCTTCTTCTGGCCGATAATCTGCCCGATATCGCCGTTTGACTTACCTTTTGCGGCCCACCGTAATATTTCCATCTGATGATCGGTCAGGCCGGCCAGTATCGCCTTTGGAGTTGCCAGTCCGGAGTTGTCGTAACCCAGCGCTTCGAGCCGCATCATCGCTATACTCCCCAGCAGAGGAATGCTGCGGATAGTCTGACTGTCGAACTCGTTCTTGCTGGCGGACAATACCGTCATTGCGGCGAGCGCGCCCGATGGCGATGCCAACGGGGCTGTCACACCGCCTTTCAACCCTGAATATTCAAGGTAGCGGGCGTACTCTTCCTCGTTTTCGGTTCGCCAGTCGGCCACCTGCCAGCCGCACACCTCACCGCCACTTGCAGCATAGGCCAGCAGCGGATCGCGCTCCGCCCAACGATCCTGATCGTACAGTTTCATGTCCGCTTCGGTCCATGACGATACAGTCGGGTCGAGCATGAATTCACGCTTGTCGGATTTACCGCAGGACAGGTTGAAGCTGTCAAACCCCAGCGCGGTTACAGCATTTTGTAACGCTTTTTCGAGGTCCGCACGCGTCTGAGCTCGCGCGATAGCGAAGGTTGCAGCATTTAAAGCGTCTATTATCATATGCTTAATCGGCAATCTATCTGGCGTTGCAGATGGCTCAATGGTCAATAACAAAGGGGGAATTTGGGTAAATTCTCCCTTCTATAGCTGCGCTGTCGATGGATGCAACTGCATCATGATGCACCTGATTTGAAGTGGCGAGTTAATTACTTAATGATTCCTCGGGTTCCGGGTTTGTAACCGGATACAATCGCACAATAATTGAAATTCAGGGATTTAATTGCATGCCAGCTTCGGCCCCCCATGTCTCAACGAACCTCGTGAACGCCGAGATTATTGACAAGAAGAGCGGGTCCCGGCGGAGCATTGATGAAGGTGAAAAGATTTCTCTTCATCGTCCATCCGTTATCGTACTGAAGCTGGCACCGGAAAATGTGGCGAGCTACGAACGCCGCGGTGACGATCTCGTATTGATACTTAAGGATGGCCAGGAGATCGCCATCGATGACTTTTTCGTCAAATATCCCGACGCGAACGATTCCAGGGAAGGTACGTCGGACGGTACCGACGGAGCCGAGGGAATCGATGCAGATGAAGGTCGTAACGAGCTCGTGCTGCAAGACGATTACGGTGTTGTCTGGTGGGGCCAGTACCCGGAAGAATGGTCTGAATTCCATTTCACCGAAATCGAGCTCGACGATGTGGCTGGCTTCGTCTGGTGGCCCTGGCTCTTGGGCGCCCTGGGTGGCGGAGCAGGAATAGCCGCGCTGGCAAGCGGTGGCGGAGAAGATCCGAAACATCCACCGGTCGCCACCGACGACACCGACAGCACCAACGAAGACACCCCGGTCAGCGGCAACGTGCTGACCAACGACAGCGATCCCGATGGCGACGCGCTGAGTGTGACGAGCTTTACGGTGGCTGGCGATCCAGCCACCCACGCAGCAGGCGATACCGTGACCATTGCCGGTGTGGGCACGATCACCATTGGCAGCAACGGCGCTTATACCTTCACGCCCGATGCCAACTGGAACGGCACGGTTCCAACCATCACCTACACCGTCAGCGATGGCGAAGGTGGCA
>NZ_PHSO01000005.1 GCF_002870965.1 Tsuneonella flava | reverse complement strand
GCCATAGGCGCTGACGGGGGACAAGCAAGCTCGTCCTCCCCGCAACCCTGCTTGCAGTGCTGCTCTGCCCTGCCGAGGTGCTAGCGCGCGACTATGGCCAGCGCGGCACGGTGTTTCCCGTGATCGAGCGCGACCTCCTCGAACAGATCCATTCGCGCCTGACTCATATGGAACGTTCGGGCGAGACCACGCGACTCAATGAAGACCTGAAGCGCCGCACGATCGCGCGGGTGGGCCGGCCCGATCCCGTCGCCGGGATCGTCCGGGCCAGCGAAGCGCGGCGCTGGCACTTCGATCCGACGATTACGCTCGCTGCCGATATCCGCGGGGCAAAAGGCGAGCTGATCCATGCCGCTGGCACGAGGGTCAATCCGCTCGACAGCGTCGGCCTTCGCGCCGATCTCCTGTTCCTCGACGGCGACGATCCAGACCAGCTCACCTGGGCGCTCAAGCAGGACGCCAATGCCAAGCTGATCCTGGTGAAGGGCGCGCCGCTCGAGCTGATGAAGGCTCGCCAGCGCCGCTTCTATTTCGACCAGGGCGGCAAGCTCACCGAAAGGTTCGGGATCAGGTCGGTGCCCGCACGCGTGCGCCAGCAGGGCCGCCTGCTCGAGGTCAGCGAAATCGCGCTGCCACCGAAAAGGAGGACAGCCCAATGACGCACTTAAGAAAGCTGGCGCTCTTGCTGGCCGCCATTTTTGGTCTCGCCACCGCAACACCCGCCATGGCCGATGCCGGTCCCGGTCGCTGCACCGGCAACTTCGTCAATCCGATCACCGACATCTGCTGGTCGTGCCTGTTCCCGATCTCGATCGGCGGGCTGGACATCTGGCCGTCGAGCCGGGCCGATCCCGATAACCCCGATCTGCCGGTGTGCCTGTGCGGTCTGAGGCCAGGGATCGCGATGGGCTTCTGGGAGCCCGTTCGGCTTGCCGATGTCAGCATGAAGCCGTGGTGCTTCGTGAACCTCGGCGGCATGAAACTCGATCCGGGCTTCGATATCGGCTTCCGCTCGATCTCGGGTCCATCGGCGGTGGGCGGCGCGAGCCAGTATTATTCGAGCTGGCATGTCCACTGGTATGCCTATCCGTTGATCTACTGGATGGAGATCGTCGCCGATTTCCTGTGCCTGGAAACGGGCTCGATCGACATTCTCTACATCTCCGAGATCGATCCGCTGTGGCAGGATTCCGAGCTCACCGCGATCATCAACCCCGAGGCCGTGCTCTTCGCCAACCCGCTGGCGCTCGCCGCCTGCGCCGCCGACTGCGTCGCCTCGACCGCGAAGCTGCCGATCGACGAGATGTTCTGGTGCGCGGGCTGCCAGGGTTCGATGTATCCGATGAACGGCAATGTCTCGGCCTCGATCGGGCATGTCCAGGCCTCGCGGCTCGTGCTCTCGCGCTTTGCCTACAAACTCCACCGCGAACTCGTCTCGTGGGGGACGATGGGGTCCAAGGGCCTGTGCGGCAAATATTTGATGCCGGTGATGCGCAAGCAGCAATACCGCTTCCAGGCCACCAACCCCAACCCGGCGACCTCGGGCCGTCACGCCTGCCCGCCCATCGGCGCCTCCACCACCTTTCAATCGGCCGGACAGGTCATCCCCGCCATCGGCGAGGACATGGGATATCTCGTCTGGCGCAAGCGGAACTGCTGCGCGCTATGAACAAGCACCTCCTCCTTTTGCCCGTCGGCCTTGCCGTCACCCTCGGCGGCCTCGCTCTCGCCCAGAGTGCGCCCGAAGGTATCGACCTCGAAGCGATCCGCGAGCGTGCGGCCGAACACGCCGACGATGCGCAGGCGCTCAGCACCAATGTCCGCCAACGCGCCGAGGCGCTGACCGAGGATGCACAGGCTATCCAGACGCAAGCGCAGGCCAATCGCGCAGCCTATGCGGACAGCATCGAGGCAATCGAGACAAACGCCGTCCTCGACTTCGATGCGATGATCGCGGGGCAAGCCGCCGCCGAGAAGGCATCGCTCGGGGGAACTCCACGCTTCATTGCCTTTGCCAGCCTGTCGATGCCGCCCGAGGCGCTGAAGGCTCTGGTCCACGACATGACCAGGGCCGGCGGCGTCACCGTGCTGCGCGGGTTCCCGCAAGGAAACAGCGAGGCGTTCAAGAAGCGCCTGGCTGCCATCTGGAGCACCCGCGACGAAGCCGGCTCGCTCGGCATTGATCCAAGGCTGTTCCGCGCGTTCAAAATCGAGGCCGCACCGAGCTTCGTCATGCTGAGCACTGAGTTCAGTCCCTGCGACGGGTTCGATTGCACCAGCGAAGTGCCGCCACACGACCGTATCGCCGGCAACATCAGCGTGGGCGAAGTCCTCGAGACCTTTGCCTTGGGCAAGGGCCCGGGCGCCGAGCTTGCCCGCCTCCATCTCAGCCAGCTCTCGAGGGAGGAACGGCCATGACCGGCAGAACGCTCGCCAATCTTCTTGCTGCACTCGTCGCCCTCACAAGCGCGGCTTCCATTCACGCTCAGACCCGCGATGCGGCAAGAGCCGATGGCAAGGACTTTGCCACCGAGCTGCTGGGCGAGGCGCGCGATGCCGCAACGACCAATCCCGACGCGGCGCGCGTTCCCAATTTCGATCCGCAAGCGACGCGCGACCTGCAGGATCTTGCGCGCGATCCCGACCAGATCGAGGCCCGCGGGCGCAGCGCTGCCACAACCAGCACGCCGATTCGGACGATCCGCGACAGCATGGCCAATCGCGCAAGGTTCGAGCCGAACGAGATCGAGGACGTGATTGCCCGCAGCCTCGCGATCAACGAGACGCCGCTCGACTACACCAGCGGCATGGCAATTTCAGGCAGCCAGGGATCGTGCGTGCCGCTGCCGCCTGGTTCGGGGGCGGCGGGCACATATACCGCGACCTGCAATACGGGCATACGGATCGATCAGTCGGCAGGCCAATGCACGGTGCCGCTCGTCGCCGCGGTCACCCGGCGCCCCCAGTATCATTATGTTTGCAGCCCATTGGGCAGCTTCAACCTGTCAGGCGAGCCGGATTGCGAAGAGTTTTCAGGCGCTCTTTGCCGGGTGACCGGACACCGCGATGGTCCTTGCTTGCAGTGGGGATGGTCCGGCGGCCGCAAGTGGTGCACCGAGCCCGGTGATCCGCTTACCGAGCTGACCTGCGACGAAGAGGTCGCAGGACAAACGCCCTACCGCATCGCCACGGCGACCACCGTCACGACGACCCCTGACGAAAGCCAGTGCACAGGTCTTGCGGACAATAGCGATTGCACGCTGGACGCAGAGATCTGCACCGATGCCGATCCGCAGACCCGCGTAGTCGATGGCGTCTCTGTCACACGCCCATGCTGGGAATGGCAACGCAATTACACCTGCATCGCCCGCGAAGCGGCGACCGACTGCTCCGACATCGAAAGCCAGGACACCTGCCGCTTTGTCCGCGAGGAATGCCTCACTGACGAAGACCCCTGCGAGACCTGGGAGCGCATCTACGAGTGCCCGCTTCCTGGTACCGACAGTTCCACCCAGTATGTCTGCGACGGCGATGTCTATTGCATCGATGGCAGCTGCGAGACGATCGAGCGGACTGCGAACGACGAGTTCAAGGATGCCGTCACCGCGCTCCATGCGATGGACGAGGCCCGCGGCCAGTTCGATCCTGAGACGCTGACGCTGTTCCGCGGCACGCGCAACACCTGCTCCTCCAAGGTCTTCGGGGTGCTCAACTGCTGCAAGGGCAAGGGCTTCCCGCTCATCCCCGGCATCAGCCTGCTCGTCGCGCTCGGCTGCAGCCGCGAGGAAGTACTGCTCCACGAACGCGATGCGCAGGGGCTGTGCGCCTATGTCGGGACCTATTGTTCGGACAAGTTCCTCGGCGTCTGTCTGACCAAGAAGAAGGTCTACTGCTGCTTCGAGAGCAAGCTCTCGCGGATCCTGCAGGAACAGGGCCGCCGCCAGCTGCCCAAGCCCTGGGACAAGCCCAAGGAGGAGCAGTGCGAGGGGTTCACGCTCGACGAGTTCGCCCGGCTCGACCTCAGCCAGATGGATTTCAGCGAAGTCTATGCCGAGTTCACCGAGGCTGCACGACTCCCTGACGAGCTCGAGACCAGCATCCTCATCCAGCAGAAAATCGAAGACTATTACGCAAGGAGTGGCCAATGACGCGCCGCCAATCACTGCTGATGCTGGCGCTCCCAGTATTGGCCATGTGTCTCGCTGCACTGCTTCCCGTTCGGGCAGTTGCGCAGGAAGCGCGCCAGGCAGAGCCAGCTGCCTCAGCAGACAGCCTCTACTGCGAACAGCGCAGGCTCGGCTACTGGTTCTATTGCGTCAGGCCGGTGCCGGCGGAGGCGCCGCAGATGGCGCAGCCACCGGCCCAGGTAACCGCCACGCAAGAACTCGACGCGGTCACGGGAGAACTGCGCGAACTCAAGGCGCGCGCGATCCTTTATCCGACACCGGAAAACGTCACCGCCTATATCCGCTTCCAGCGTGCCCAGCTCGACCGGGCTTCGCTGTTCTCGGATGTCTGGCAGCGTGCGATCTGGCAGGACCCCGAGCTCGACTACACGCTCGAGAGACCGGTCGGCGCGCTCGCCAAGAAGCAATGGCAGGACGCGCGCGCTGCCGACCGCGACGCGGTGATGGCCAGGCTCTCCGAACGCTATGGCCTGTTCTACTTCTTCGCCCAGACTTGCGGCGCGTGCGAAGTGATGAGCCCGATCGTGCGCTCGGTGGCGGACCGCTGGCATATCACGGTCCGGGCGATCTCGACCGATGGCGGACCGTCCCGGCACTTCCCCGACTATAAGGTCGAAAGCGGCCAGCGGCCGCGCATGGGGCTCGAGCCCGGCATCACCCCGGCGCTCGTGCTGTGGGACAGCGTGGCCAGGCGCCCGATCCCGATCGGATACGGCGTCCTCTCGGCCGATGAGCTGCAGGACCGCATCTACCTCCTCACCTCGAAGGAAGCCGGACATGATTACTAGCATCCGCAATGTGGCGCTCACCATAGCTGCCGCCAGCATGGTCGCGTCCCCCGTCGCCGCAAACGTCGGCGACAGCATGGACCGTTTCATGGACGACATGGGCGCTGCGGCCAATGTCACCGGGCCGAGCGCGTTCGAAGGACAGTCGGCGGGCTATTACAGCCTTGGCAATGTCTGGACGCGCTTCCCGCAGAAGACGACCAACATCGCCAATCTCCAGCTGCCGCGTGCCCGCGCTGGTTGCGGCGGTATCGATATCTTCGCCGGGTCGTTCTCCTTCATCAACGCGAGCGAGATGGTCGCGCTCTTGAAGGCCGTCGCCAACAATGCGGTGGGGTTCGCCTTTAGTCTGGCGATCGATACCGTCTGCCCCGAGTGCTCGAAGATCATGCAGGAGTTCAGCCAGAAGGCACAGCTCATGAACAACCTCTCGATCAACTCCTGTGAGATGGCGCAGGGGCTGGTCGGCGGCGTCTGGCCCAAGGGCGATCTCGCCGACAAGGCGATTTGCGAAGCGATCGGCAATTCCGAAGGCATCTTCACCGACTATGCCGCCGCCAAACACGGCTGCGGGACGCGCGGCCAGCGCGCCTCGACCAACGAGGGTGCCGGCGCCGACTATGCCGACGTCAATCCCGGTGTGCCGCGCAATTACACCTGGCATGTCCTTAAGCAGAGCGCCTTCTTCAACCCCGGTGGCACCTTCGACCGCGATCTTGCCGAGTATGCGATGACGCTCATCGGCACGGTGATCTACGTGCCGCCTCGCGACGACGAACCGGGCAAATTCGTGCCTTTCGCAGGCGACGCCTCCTCGACGCTGGTGACCGCACTGCTCGACGGGACGCAGGGCCAGTCGGTGCGGGTGTTCCAGTGCGACGAGCCCGACCAGTGCCTCAACCCCACCTTCCAGCAGATGAGCCTCTCGAGCGCAAAGGCCATCCGGCCGCGCGTTGCCAGGCTCATCGGCAGCATGGTCGAGGCCATCCGCAGCGACACAGCGATCGGCGACGAGGAGAAGGAACTGCTCCAGGTCGCATCGGTGCCGCTCTACAAGATCCTCACCGTGCAGGCGGCCTATGGTCGCGGGATGGTAACCGACGACCGAGACACGCTGGCCGAGATCGCCAGCATCGATCTCCTCTATGCCATTCTCGAACGCATCACCGCTGAGGCTGGACGCTCGATGGCGAGCTTCATTGCGGCCGATGAAGCGAAACTCGCGATTTGGCGCGCTCAGGTCGCCGAGGTGCGATCGAGCCTCGCCCAGCGGCAAGCGACCGGACAGGCGCGGGTCTCCGCGATCATGCAGATCATCGAGAAGACCGCGATGATCGAGAACATGCTCGCCGCCTCGATGTCGCCGTCGATGGCCGCCGCGCTCGACTGGTCGCGCGGGATGCAGTCCCGCTCCATCGTTCCATAAGGGTCAGGCAGCATGGTCGAGATTTTCACGGTCGGCGGCGGCGAGTACATCGTCAATGTCCTCAACGCCGTTGCCGCCTGGACCGGTGCGGGCGGCTACAAGAGCCTCATTCAGGTCGCGCTGGTGATGGGCATGGTGCTCGCGGTCATCGTGGTCGCGTTCAACCAGGACTGGCGTGCCTGGCTCAACTGGTTCCTCGGTGCGACGCTCATCTACTTGTGCCTGATGGTGCCGCGCATGGACGTCCATGTGACCGACCGGGTCAATCCCAGTCTTGCACCGGCAACGGTGGCCAATGTCCCGCTCGGGCTTGCCCTGATGGCAAGTTTCACCAGCCAGGCGGGGGACTATCTGACCCGCTCGGCCGAGCTCGTATTCGGCCTGCCGGACGACCTCAACTACTCGAAGAACGGCATGATCTATGGCGCACGGCTGCTTGAATCGACGCGGTCGTTGCGCATTTCCGATCCGGAGTTTGCCGCGAACTTCGACGAGCATGTCCGGCAGTGCGTGTTCTACGATCTGCTGCTCGGTCGCTACTCGATGAAGGAGCTGTCCGAGAGCGATGACATCTGGGCGACGATCGCACCGGGTAGTGCGGCGCGCGCGCAGAAATTCCTGACCCGGCAGGCCGACGACAGCGTGACGGCCTCGATCATCACGTGCCGCGAAGCCTACACCGCGCTTTCAGGGCAATGGGCGAGCCTGATTGACGAGATGACGCTTGTCGCGGGGCGTCAGCTCTATCCGCGCCAGACCGAAGCGCTCGCCAAGGCCAAGCTCATGGCCGATCTCCCGATTGCCTATCAGTATCTCACCGGCATCTCGCGCAGCGCGAGCGACATCTTCCGGCAGGTGCTGACGATCAATGCCATGAACCAGGCCATGCACGGCTTTGCAGGGGCGAGCGGCACCGGCAGCATTGATGTCTTCGCGCAGACCCGGGCCGATATTCAGACCGAGCGGACCTATTCCTCGATCGCGCACAACGCGATGAAATGGGTCCCGATCCTCAATGTCGTGCTGACAGTGGTGTTCTACGCGCTGTTCCCTGTCCTGTTTCCGCTGTTCCTGATGCCGCGGACCGGACCCATCGCACTGAGAGGTTACGTCACCGGCTTCTTCTATCTTGCGGCGTGGGGACCGCTCTTCGTCATCCTGCACATGATCCTGATGTTCAAAGGCGCGGGCGATGTCACCGCCGCTGGCGGCAGCACCGGCCTCAGCCTGGCGACCTTTGCCGGCATGAGCGACGTCAACAGCGATATCGGCATCTTGGCGGGCTATCTTGTCGCCTCGATCCCGTTCCTTGCCGGTGGGGTGGCACGTGGTGCGCTGGCGATTTCGGGCCAGGCAACGAGTTATCTCAACCCGAGTCAGAACGCGGCCGAGGAAGCCTCGCGCGAAGCGAGCACCGGCAATGTCTCACTCGGCAACTCGAACATCGACAATTCGACGGTGTTTTCCCGCCAGTTTACGCAGGGCAATCTTGCACCCAACATCGCCTATGGCGCGGCACAGACGCGTGGTTTCAGCGACAGCGGCACGCAGACCACCAGCTTCCCCGATGGAGAGTTCGCTGCTGTCCCGAATTCAAGCTATCCGTTCACGCCGACACTGGGGCAGGACTTCACCGGCCGCCTCGGAACGATGGCGAGCCAGAGCCGGACGCAGAGCGAGACCTATGCCAACCTCGCCCAGCAATCGACGAGCTCTGCGCTCACCCGGTTCAGCGAAATCCGCAATGCCTACAGCCAGGGTCAGAGCTCCGACACGGTCAGAGGCGTCGGCACGAACGACAGCATCGGCACGGCATTCAGCGAAGTCGACAATGCCTCAAGGACGCTCCAGCAGCAGTTCGGCCTTTCCCGGCGCGCCTCAGACGACATTACCGTGTCTTGGTTCTTGAATGGTGACGCTGGAATTGGTTTGAAGGGAGAAAGGGGGCCGGTACAGGCGTCTGCTGGTTTGCGGGGTGGTCGCAATCAGACTTGGACGGACAGCGATATCGGGATCGCCTCGGAAGATCGCGGCAGGATCATGGGTACGCTGCGGCAGCTTTCGGATAGCCGCAACTGGTCGAATACGCGTGAAGGCTTTCTGCGCGAGACGAGTTCAAGCTCGGTATCACAGGTATCGACCAGCTCGTCGGGTCTCAGTCGATCGCTGACCGAAGCCGAGAGCTATACGCGAGAGGCGCGTCGGGCCGAAGAGATGGCCAGTCGCCTCGAGAATCAGGCCAGCTGGTACGAGGCCAACAGCGCCGCAGGCACGCTGAACTTAAGCCAGGCTTATCGCGAATGGGGCATGGCCGAGATGGAAGCCAATCGCGACTATTACGGGCCGGTGCGCTTCGACGACATCGAGTTTCAGATGAGCGCGCGCGGCCAACAACTGCAATCGCGGTTTGTCGAAAGCTATGCTGATCGGCTGCAAGACGACATCGAAGCCGACCTTTCGTTGCCGGACTTCGCTCCTGTCAGCCGCCCCGGGATCGGAAGTGCTGGGCAGGTACGCGCAAGAGGAGCCGTGGGCTCTGCGGGTATTCCCTCAATGCCCAATGCTCCTGATCGGTCCGACATCACGGATGAGGTCGAGCGGGTTCGCCAGCAGGGTCGTGGAAGGATTGGTACCGTTCGAGGTTACCTGGACCGCCAAACGCAGGGCGCCACGGGCGCAAGCGAGGAAGCTGCCGACGACGTCAAGGAATGGTAGGTGGTCAAAGCACCAAGTCGTAGATCACCACATAGATGATGAATGCTATGAGAAGGATCGCGAATGCAATGAAGCCAACCCGCCCCCATGGGTCGGCCCAGGCCTTCTTCCATGAGTAGGACGTGAGGCGATTTTCGGAGATGGCACGGTCGATCTCTCGTAAGCCCTTCCAGTCCGTCTGGTCATTGTGACCCTTCTCATCATCCATTTCCATCACTCCGACCTAAATAAAGTAGCAATTTTGATGCATTATCGGTGACAAGCGAATTTAGGTCTCGATATTGACACATTAAGTGCCTTCATGTAAAGACGCAAAATCGCTACACAACGCTCCATATCGGAGATAATGTCTCGATAATGCCACATTATGATTCACTAGATCTGCGCCCTCTCTCGGTACTGCTATCCGACCTCGGGAAGCAGATCGAAGCATATCGCATATCACGCAATCTCAAGCAGGCCGAGCTTGCGGAAATGGCTGGCATCTCGCGTTCAACGCTCGCCCGCCTGGAAGCCGGCAATGGCGGGACCATCGATAGCCTTGCCAGGATCATGCGTGCGCTTGAAATTGAAGACCGCCTTCTGGATGTCATGCCGGACGCCAAGCTGAGCCCGCTCGATCCCCGGTCCGACACCGGCAAGGCGCGGCAAAGGGTGCGCAAGTCATCTGAAGGTGAGGCTGGCGAGCAATGGAGCTGGGGTGACGAGGCCCCATGACGCGTGCCGTAGTCAATCTCTGGGGCCGTCAGATCGGCGCCGTCCTGTGGGATGAGGATCGCGATGTCGGGGTTTTCGAATACACTCCGGAATTCAGCCGCAGCGGTATCGAAGTCGCCCCGCTCACAATGCCCTTACGAAGTGGCGTCTACGACTTTCCCGCGCTGAATTACGAGACCTTCATAGGGCTGCCGGGCATGCTGGCCGATAGCCTGCCCGACAAGTTTGGTAACGCCCTGATCAACCGTTGGCTTGCCGAGCAGGGCCGCACAGCCGACAGCTTCGATCCGGTCGAGCGCCTTTGCTATACTGGTCGCCGAGGCATGGGCGCGCTCGAATTCGAGCCTGCTACCGGTGAGCGCCGTGAACAGGGCCGGCCGGTCGATATCGCTCCGCTTATCGAGCTCGCCAACAGGGTCATTGCCGCGCGTGAAGAACTGGCCGGTGTGCTCAAGGGAGAGGATGATCACCGCGCACTCCAGGAGATCCTGCGCGTCGGAACCTCCGCCGGCGGCGCCCGGGCCAAGGCCGTCCTCGCCTGGAACGAGGCGACCGGAGAATTCCATTCAGGGCAGCTGACTGCCGGGCCCGGCTACACGCAATGGCTGGTCAAGTTCGACGGCGTGTCGGGCAATGCTGACAAGGAACTTGCCGACCCGATGGGCTTCGGCCGGCTTGAGTACGCCTGCTATCTGCTAGCCCGAGAGGCTGGCATCGACATGGCTCGCTCTCGCCTGCACGAAGAAGGTGGGCGGGCGCATTTCATGACCCAGCGCTTCGACCGCACGCCTGACGGCAAGAAGCTCCACATGCAGTCGCTTTGCGCGATGCGCCATTTCGATTTCAACCTCGCTCGGGCCTATAGCTACGAGCAGGCGATCGAGACCATCCGCATGCTCGGTCTCGGACGCGAAGCGATCAAGGAGCAGGTGCGCCGCGCGCTGCTCAATGTCTTCATTCGCAACCAGGACGACCACACCAAGAACATCGCCTTCCTCATGGATAGCTCGGGTCACTGGAGCCTCTCGCCCGCATTCGATGTCGTCTACGCCTACAATCCTGACGGGGACTGGACCAACGAGCACCAGATTTCTCTGGCCGGCAAAACGGACGGTTTCGAGTTCGACGATCTTCTAGAATTCGGGAAATTTGCCGATCTCAAGACAGCCGAAATCAAATCCATTGCCTCAGACATTCGTTCAGCCCTCGCGAAGTGGAGCGAGTTGACGCGAACTGCCGGTGTTCCCCCAAAAATGGCACTCAAGGCTCAGAACGGCTTCCGCGACATTCCTCTGAGATGAGCTGATCCTGCCCCGAATGGTTTGCGCGCCTAAAGCAAAGCGGTTGAACCAAAGCGCTTTCCAAGGAAGGCCTGCACTTCGCTCATGGGCATTTCCGGTGAAGAGTTGCCACTCCGAACGTACAGCTTTTCGGATTTTAACCCGTTCTTGTCGGCAACGCTGATGACCACCGCAGCATCGGCTGGCCTAACATCAATCTGACAAATTTCGCTGCCCTCCACTTCGGGGAATGCAATCTTCAGTTTCGAAGCGGTGAAATTTTGCCCGAATGCATCGGCAAAAAGGTTGCGCAGGTGAATTTCAAACCGGTCTTTGTCGGCATCGCCCAGCGACGCATAATCATGATCCAGACCGACTGCTTCACCGACATCGGAAACGCCGATGAGCAGTGTGCCGCCACCATAACTATTGGCAAATGCGGCAATAGTTTTGACAACGACCTGCTCGAGACCCTTGTTGACCTTGGCTTCCTTGATATCCCAACGCAAAGTTTGCTTGAACTCCAACTCTTCGCTTTCACCCTCGGCAATCATCTCAGCCAGTGTGATGGGTGCCTCCGCCTCTTTGGTTTCGGTGATCGAGCTCAAGAACCCATTCAATGCATTCGCCAGCATCGTTCGCCTAGCGTGGAGAAAGCTCTCGTAATTTTCGATTTTCCAGAGCTCTGGATCTGAAGGGATGCATTGCTTGGCTAGCGCATCCGGATTCTTATCGTCGATTTCTGCAAGATAATCTTCTGCGTTCGTCGCACTCTTCGCTCGATTGGCGATCTGTGTGAGAATGGCGCGATTGGTGATCTCTTGCGCGAGGGAATACTTCAAACGGTTCTCTTTGCCGTATCCAGCGTCGCGCAGTTTCGAGAACGGGAAAATGTGATCGTTTTCGAGCTGATACTTCTTTCCCATGGGTTGAGCCAATTTGACTCCTGTCGTCAGACAAGTTGCGCCCTGACTCTTGAAGTACCATCGCATCATCGGAAATAGGGGATGCGATATCGCGCGCCCAACGAACTCATCGGCGACAATCTCTAGGGGCCGTTCGTCCTTTATGACCTGCAGCAGCTCATCGAATGGTTGATCGGATTCCTTGATCACGCGGAGATCACGATCGAGCTTCTGGGGCAGCTGAGAGATGTAGCGATAGCGGATCTGGGAATAGTAGAACCACTTGACCAGCTTCTTAATCTGCATCCCTGAGAGATGGCTATCCTGTTGATAGCAATAAGCAATAATCGGTATCAGTGCATACACCGAGTTGATTTCGTCCGTATGATCGACGAATGCATGGGACTGCATGATATTGGCAACGTAATCGAGAGTTTGCTCTTCGAGCTTCTTCCAAGCCGCCCGGATGGGCGCATCATTGGCCTGGTCATGCAGAAGTCGCATATTCGAACCGGAATGGTGCAAACAAGCGAGCAGGGCGTAGACGACAAAATCAAGTTTGAAGACGTAACCCCTGCCTTCGAGTTCGGTCAATTTTGCCTTGAACGTGTCACGCGCCTGAGGCCAATAACCTGAAATCTGGGCTAGAGCCAATTCGGCCTCGGTCAACGAGACGCCGCTCGCATTGACCTTATAGAAGATGTCGATCGCTTCGCGAATTGTCGCCTTCACCGGTATCGTTTGCTCGGGGAACTCCCGGTCAAGGATGTTCTCGATGGATTTCACGTTGTCGTCGATCAGATCGTCGCGTTCGCGAGTCACCTCTTCGCCCTTGTCTTCCAAAGCGCGGACGACATCCTTAGCTCGGATCTTGCGCTGAAAAATATCGGTCAGATTCTGCCAGCGCGGATCGTTCTCCATCTTGAGCTTCTTGTAGTACTCCAGCTCTCTGGTCTCGACATTCACATAAAGGCCGCGCGTGTCGTTGAGAATTTCCGGAGCAGTATAGTAGGGCGGCAAACCTCCACGAATGAGCATATACAAGGTTGTCAGCCGCTGCTGCCCGTCCAAAAGGATCCTTACAGCGCCCTGCTTCTCATCGTATTTGTGAGGCCCCTTCAATTCGGGAGGGTTGTTAGTCTCCCAGGTCAGCATCGTCCCCGTTGGATATTCCTTGATAAGGGAGTCCACCAACTGCTTCGCATCGTCGCGCTTCCAAACGTACTCGCGTTGAAAGGCCGGCACAAAGAGCTGCTTCTCGTCGATTTTGTCTAGGGCCTGAGAAATCTTCATCTAGTGTTCCTAAATTCCCAACACACTGTATCTCTTATCAGGCTCCAACTGCCTGGCCATCCGGACGTTTTATTCAGAGCTTTTTGTGCGGTTCATGCACCATCGAGATCTCCAAGATCGATGTCTCTGCCCTCTTTGATCAGATCGTAAATAAGGTTGGTAAGGATACCTAGGCCCTGCCTGTCCTCTTTGAGGAGATGCGTGGCCAGAGCATTGTTTGAGCCCATCGCACGCACCACCGCTCCTTGAACCGCTCCTGGAAGGCTTCCTTTCAAAGCCTGCTCTTTGGAGTTTTCCTTGACTTGGGCCCTCACGATACTGTTTTCGCGAGTGATCGACGCGATTTGGTTCACGAAGCTCGCTTGATCCTTGATTGGAGCAGCCTCGCCAAAGATCCCGTTCAGTCGTTCGATAAGGTCTTGAAGGTAGACAGGAAGTTTCCCTGGCGATTTCGATCCACCGGCTCCCACGGGCTTTAAATTCGGATCGGGATCATCTCCGCCTTCGCCTTGAGCATCATTCTTTTTGATGTCGTAGCCCGTTAGGGAAATACCTCTTAAGTCGACGTGCTCAGGGGGGACGCCATTAAGGCGGTTTGCGAGAAGTTTTGTGAAGGCCGCAAAATTCTCCATGCTCGGATCCCCGAGATCGAGCAGTTGAGCAATGTATGTGTATGTTCTGGAGAATCTCGACAGGCCCGATTTGAACTCTAGCAATCCACCAATGCTTTCTTCTACTTGCACCCTTTCATGCTCGGCTTTCTTCGCGGTGGCATCATCTCCCGCTTCGGTTGCCTTCTGAAATTCAGATTCGCACCGCTCGGCTTCCTCACGCAGCATTTTGAGGCGAGCGTTAAACTTGTCGGTCGGCCTTTGGGTGGCCGCAAACATCGCCTTATGGTGATCTTCTTTTCCGGTGTCGAAAGTCTTGGCCGTTTCGAAGCGAGCTATCTTGAAGGCTTCGATGTCTTCATCCGAGTAAAGACCCTGCGCGTCGAGTGTGTCCTTCAAATCGTAGATTACGTTGGGATCTTGAACTTCGGTGATCTGCGCGCCTGAATCGTATTTCTTGAAGGCCGCTCGGATTGCTTCTGGGTCGTTCACGAAGTCTACGACGAAGGTCTCTTCTTTTCCTGGGAATGTGCGATTGAGGCGCGACAGCGTTTGAACGATCTCAACTTCGTTCGCGATCTTCTTGTCGACATACATGGCGACAAGCTTCGGCTGATCGAAACCCGTCTGAAATTTGTTGGCCACCAACATGACCCTGAATTCTGGACGATCAAATGCGATTCGAAGGTCTTTGACCTGAACGCCCCTGTTCATGTTGCTTTCGGTGAATTCCGCATCCTCGTCACATACGAACAGCTCACCAGCAATTTGTGCGTCGTCGGAATGCATGACGTCCTTGCCGCTGAGCTTCCCCGAGAAAGCGATGAGCGCGCGGACGTCTTTGTATTGAGGATTGGCCGCGACAAAGACATCGAAAGATTTCTTGTAGCGAACAGCTGCTGCACGCGAGCTCGTCACCACCATTGCCTTCGCCTTTCCATCAAGGAGAGGTGATACGTTGTGCCGGAAGTGCTCCATGATGAACTGCACCTTTTGGGTGACGTTCGTGGGATGCAGGCTCATCCATTTGGCGAGCGCCCGTTTGGCTGCCTTGCCGTCCACGCGCTTCTTGTCTTCTAGTTCTTTCCCCAGGTTGAAGGCCGTCTTGTAAGAAACATAGCCCTTTAGCACGTCGAGGATGAAACCCTCATCGATGGCTTGGCGCATCTCGTATTTATGGAAGGCACGCGGCAGATTATCTGGGGCCGCCGGTCGGGATGGGTCTTGCGGCCGTCCGAACAGCATCAAGGTCGAGTGCTTTGGCGTCGCAGTAAACGCAAAATGCGACAAGTTTTTCGGGCGGGCGCGGCTTTTCTGAATCTCGGTCAAAAGCTCTTCGACCGTCATATTTGCGGTGTCTTTTGCCGACGAAAGTGCGAGGGTCGCCTGCAGCTTCGAGGCTGTGCTGCCAGTTTGCGAGGTATGTGCCTCATCTATGATCACGGCAAAGCTGCGGTCCCTCAACGATGTTTCCGTCAGGATTGCTTCCATCGCATGCGGGAAGGTTTGGAGAGTCACCACAATAATCGGGACGCCCTTCAGCATGGCTTCCGTCAGCTGTGCGGTCTTTGTCTTTGAGCTTGTCTCTCGATCAATCGCAGCGATCATGCCCTTGCGATGGTCGATCTGCTGGACGGCGTCTTGTAGCTGGCCATCCAGCACAGTCCGGTCTGTCACGATGACCACCGTGTCAAAAACTGCCTTGCCGTCGTCATGGCGCAGTTTGGTCAAGTCATGCGCTGTCCAGGCTATCGTAGATGTCTTGCCCGAACCTGCACTGTGTTCGCAGAGGTAAGCTTGGCCAGGTCCCTTCTCCTTGGCATCTGCGATCATCTTGTTGACCGCGTCATGCTGGTGGAAGCGCGGGAAGATGAGCGTCTCCTTGACCGACCAATTGCCCTTTAGGTCCACCACATCCTTCTTCTCGACATAGACGAAGCTATGGAAGATCCGGAGGAAGGCATCCGGCTGGCAAATCTCTTCCCAGAAATAGGCGACAGGGTATTCGCCGTCGTCACGAGGGGGATTGCCGCCTTTACCGTTATGGCCACGGTTAAAGGGCAGGAAATAGGTATTCTCCCCCGCCAGCTTCGTAGCCATCCAAATCTCGCTATCGGACATCGCGAAATGCACGATGGCACCGCGTTTAAATGTGAGCAGCGGGTGCTTGCGCCCGGTGGCAGGGTCTTCGGGCAGGCGGTCGCGCTTATACTGCTCGCGCGCGCTTTCGGCAGACTGGGTGAAATCAGTTTTCAGTTCGACGGTCGCGACGGGCAGCCCGTTGATGAAAAGGCCTAGATCGATCGCAAGCTCGCGACCGGGATGGTACTTCAGCTGCGGCACCACACGCAGTCGGTTGGCGGCATAGCGTTCGAGGATTGTCTCGTTGCGCTGGTCCTCGGGTGCAGCCTCGGACATATCGATCTGCCCGCAGCCCGCAATGGAAAAGCCACGACGCAGAACCTGGATGGTACCGTGTTTCGCCAAAGCCGCATCCAGACGCGAGAGCAACGTTTCGCGGGCACGCTCACCATTCAATGCGACGAGCTTTTCCCACTTGGGGCCTTGGGTCTGTTTGATCCAGGCCTCCACATCCTCGGTGTAGACGGCGGTATCCTGATGAAAGCCTATGGTTTCGCCGAGCAGCCAGCCCTGTTCAGTCAGCTTTTTGACGACATAGGCTTCAAGGTGTTTTTCATGGTGCAAATCGCTCATGCTTCGGCCTTCACCTCAACTTTACCGGTCACAGCTGCAGTGATGAGCGCCGCGCGCTTTTCTTTCAAAAGCGCGATAGTGCTTTCCGTCTTTTCAATAAGATCCCGAATTCGATCCAATTCGAGGTCAATTCGGTTTGCAATCGCTTCCTGTTCATCCATTGGAGGCAGGAAAATCGGCAGCTCTAAGAATTTCTCTGGCTCCATACGCCATTGATCGGTCCGAATACCGTTGGAAATCAAGCGATAAACCCAAGGCATTGGCCGAGCACGCAGGTAATGGTGCATATATTTGGGGTTGTGCTCGCCAATTGGCGTCATCACCACATAGTCGGGTGATGTGATACCTAGGTGTGGAGAAATCCCCATTGAGCCCTGCCAGGCCTTCATCTTGTTGATCGCCAAGTCATTTGGCTCGACCAATTGATATTTGGAGAGGTCTTCTGGAGTCTTGTTGATGTTATCGCTCCGCGACGCTTTCTCAATTACGCCAAACTCACGATAAACGGACAGCACGGTCAGCTCATCGTAGCCTTGACGTTTTACCTGCTTGAAGTGATTCTTGATCCGCGCGCGCCGCCAATGCGCGGGCACAATGCCACGCCATTCTACGCCGCTGTCTTTCGTTGGTGCGCCAGGATCGATACCCCTTCGGACGAAATGCGAGATCATCGCTTTCTCTTTGTCGTCTAGAACGGCAATGAAGCGCGCTTTTTGCGCGATCAACCCATCAATCCGTCCGGTCTCGTTGTCGAGAAATTCGGCGATATATGATTGTTCTTCGAGTGGCGGAAATACTAGTGGCAGATGGCGCATATCGTCGTACTTGAGTGATTGACGCATGCCACCGCCCATCGCGTAGAAGACCTTCTGAAGATCATAGGAGCGCATCAAGTAGGACATGAATTCAGGCAATATTCCAACAGGGGAAACGGCCAAGTATGCCGATGTAATGATGCCTGTCTCGAGGCTGATTGCAGAACGCAAACTACGCTTGTCATTCTGCAGATCGGTTAGACGGAATACCAATTCGCCGGGCTCCACGATTTGATATGTCTCATATGATTCAGGGACCAAACCATCGTTCGCTTCCATGCTCTTACGAACAATGCGGCCGTAACTCAGCGAAAGCAGATTATCGCTTTTCATTCCCGTATTTTTGCGTTTTCGCTCTATGGTGTGGGCGAAGAAGGGTGCCTCGTTCCAATGTTCTGGAATCGATTCAATCCACGTTGCTTTGCGGGTGGGTTTGGTCGTGGGCAAAGTCATTCCGTTACTTCAGCCAAAACTGCAGCAATGGAAGCCTCGATTGCTTTCAGCTCCGCATCAATCGCGTCCAGATCGCGCGGCGGCACGTATTCGTAGAAATAACGATTGAAGTTTATCTCATAGCCAACGATCCCGATGCCTCCATCGGTTTCATCGACGTATGTCTCGTCGATATAGGCATCATAGACGTGGGGAGTTACCTCGGTTTCGAGGTAGTCATGGATGTCGGTGCCCATGGGTACGTTTTCGTAATCGGTCAGATCTTCGTCGGGGATCAGGTTGCCCTTTTTGTCCTTCACTGGGTCAAGATCTTCGTCCCGCACGCCAAAGGCCTTTTGAAATGCCTTGATCAGCGCCGCATCGGCTTTGCCGAGGCTCGCGTCCTTTTTCGCCACCGACTTGGCAAATTTGTCGATCCAGTGCCAGTCATGGGCTGTGCCGGCATGCTCCACTAACACCTCGCACCAGCCTTGCCGCTGATCATCGGTGCGCTTCTCCCAAGCCTTGTGTTCAGCAAGCGCCTCAAAACCGGGGTCAGAGACGACGATTTTGTGGCGCAGGGGGCGCAGCACCCGAATTCGGCGATAGCCAAACTCTTCCGCGTCGAGAATGAGGCTCTTTTTCGTCGATTCGAAGTCGGCGTAGAGTTGCACAATATCGCGGATTTGATCGTCCCCGATTTTGCGCCGCTTGTTGCCCTCGCTCTTGCGGAGCGGCTCAAACATCTCGGTCGCGTCGATCAGCTGAACCTTACCCAGCCGCTCCTCTGACTTGCGATTGGACAAAACCCAAATGTAAGTGCCAATCCCCGTGCGGAAGAAGATCTCGGTCGGCAAGGCAATGATCGCCTCAACCACGTCTTGCTCAAGCAGATGACGACGAATTTCGGACTCACCCTGGCCGGCACTACCGTTGAAAAGGGGAGAGCCCGACAACACGATTGCCGCCCGCCCGCCGCCCTTTTCAGGGTCTTCGAGTTTGCTGAGCAGATGCAACAGGAACAGCATCGAGCCATCGCTGACGCGCGGCAGCTTGGGGCCAAAGCGCCCTTCGAATTTCTGGTCGCGGTGTTCGAGCACGACTTCGGCTTGGTCCAATTCCCATTTCTTGCCAAACGGCGGATTAGAGACGCAGTAATGGAATTTCTCGTGGCGGAATTTGTCGGCTGAGAGCGTACTGCCGAGCTTGATGTTCTGGGACAAATCGCGACCGGGATCCGACTTGAGCGTCTTCAGGAGCATACTTGCCAGACAAACCGCGTGGGTTTCGGATTCTAGCTCTTGTCCGTAGGGGACTAGTGTCGGGGCGGTACCATAGCGATCCTGCAGTGACTGCACGTGCTCCATGCCGTCGGAGATAAAGCCGCCAGTGCCGATTGTTGGGTCATAGAGCGTGCGGATGATGCCAGGGTTGTCGATAAACATTTGATCATCCGGTTCGAGCAAAAGCTCGATGCCCAAGTGAACAACGTCGCGGGGCGTCATGAAATCCTCGGCCGCCTCGTTCACCTCGGCCCCGAACCGGCGGATCAGGTGTTCATAGACATTGGACATGGTCCGCTCTGGAACGGCGTCGGGATGGAGGTCGATGGCAGCGAAGTTCTGGCAGATCTTGAAGAGAACGCCCTTCTTGTCCATCTGACTGATTGTGTTGATGAAATCAAACTGCTCGAAGATTACCCGCGCGTTGCCGGAGAACTTCGCGATATAGTCTTCAAGGTTCTGACGTGTGCGGCCAGCCCCTAATGTTTCGAGGCTGTAGCTTGATGTGTTGTAGAACGGGTAGCCAGTTGCCTGACGGAGGATGACGTCGACATCGAGACCGTTTTCGATGGCCATTTTGTGCATCTTGGCGGCTTCTTCCCGAGTGGGCTCAAGAACACACTCCAGGCGTCGAAGAAGAGTGAAGGGAAGAATGATCTTGCCGAAATCGACGTGCTTGAAATTGCCCCAAAGATCATCCGCATTCTTCCAAATGAAGTCAGCGAGTGACGAGTGGGTGTTGTTGGCTTTTGCAGTCGTTGATGTCTGTGTGTTCAATGCTCAGGTCTCGTTCTGATTGGTTCTTACAAGCGGGAGCTCGCGGGCTCACAAAAAATATCAAATCCATCTTCGCCGTAGCCCGAAGCCGTCCGATCCGCCCCACTGCCCTGGTTGGCTTCAAGATTGAAGGCGTCGCGATTGTAGCAGTCGATCCAAGCGAGCGCTCTGAGTGCCATTGCCGTAAGGCTCGACCAACGCGACCGCGCGGCGAGGCCAAAATGGTTCACTTCGCACCTCTCTTCACTGCGTAGTAGCTCTCTCCCACGCCGGAAACCGCAGCCGATGAGCGCAAAAGCTCACTTGCCTGGGCAGCGGGTGCCGAACGAAAGTCATGTCGCGGCGGGCTACCCGCTATGCGCCAATATCCAAACCCTTGGTCGAGCAGCACGAGGACCTTCTGACCATCGGCGTATTCAAGCTCGAGCTTGCGGCCGTGGTCCGAATTCTCCGTGACCTGCAGGTCGACATCGAGGCCAAATTTTTCGCCCAAAAGCTCGGCTACTTCCGCTCGGTCATCCTCATAAGTCCAATCGTGTTTGATCTGATAAGGACTACGATCGTTCTTTAGTGGCTGAACCAGGATATCGACTTCAACGGGACTATCCACCTTCAAGTCAGCGGATAGAGCTTCGCACGTCCGCAGGAAGAGGAGCATGGTCAGCGGAGAGTTCAGGTAGCGGTCGGCGTAGGTGATCCGCACAAGACTGCCAGGCCTCCAAACACCAGCCGCTTCCATCTGCTGTTTCAGTTTCGAGCCAAAGCGTTTGCCAAACTGGCCAACCGGGCATTGCCCGAAACCTTGCATCAGCTCGACCTGATCACCAGCCGCACCCTGTCGCTCTAGATCTTCAGGGTTGATCGGGCTGTAGGCGGTGGGGCCGCTGAGAGTGCCAGCAACAATCGCATGCGTCTCACCCATGCCCCAGCGCTCACCCGGCTGCGTCGCAGACATATCGCGGGAGAAGAACCCTGTGGCGCGATCAGTCGAAATCAATTCGGCCAGCCGCTTGCTCTCGAAAGGCGCGTCTTCCCCTTTACCCAGGGCCAAAGAGAATTCGAACCGCACCGAGGCATCGCGCAAAAAGCGCCGTTCGACCTCTTCGAGCTTATCAAAAGAACTTGGATCAAGCACGAGCGTCACCGGAACGCCGCGGGCCGAGGCGGCAGAAAAGAACGTGCGCATCTTAGTAGAAGTCAGCTCTGCCAGATCGAACACGGTCGGCAACAAGACGGAAATGCTGTCTCCGCTTCGCGCTCTCAAAAGGAGTGTGTTTGCCGCGTCATTGATTGCTCTGGCATCGGGGACCGCACGATCTTCCTGCGGCAGTTCAGCATTCGTCTCAAGAAACGCCTGGACCGCGAGGAGAGCAGACCGGCGGTCGAGACGTCCCTGTTGCTTGTAGAGATCGGCAGCGAGGACGCAGGCCGAACACCCCATCTCGCATTCCTTGGGGCAATCGAGGACACGGGCCGCCCGTTCGAAGACATGATAGATGTCATCGAGAAGTCTCGGAGCGTATCCGGCACCTCCAGATGCCTCATCGAAGATGTAGACCGACGGCACTCTGCGACCGAGCTTGCTGTCTCGAGCTGCCACGGAAATTCCAAGCTCGCGCGGCTCGATTCCAAGCCAGCGTGCAAGACTCTCGCGCATGGCTGCGCCAAGCGCCCAGGCCGCACCGTCACTTTCCAGCCCAGGCAATTGCAGCTCAACCACATCGGTTAGAACTTCATGGCCCAGCGCTAGAGCACTCGTGATCGCATAACCTTCGTCATTGCCCGGACAGCGGTCTATCGCCTTTCGGTCCCTCGGCGAGAGCGGCCGATGGTCTTTGAGAGCGTCCGTCCCGGCATCCCCTGCACGCCCACACTCCAGGCAAATCTCGTAACCCTGGTCATTGGGTCCGCGAGAGTGATGGTAGATGTAACCTTCATGCGAAGCGCGGATCCGGCCGGTCTCAGGCTGCAGCATGGGTTGCCACAGGGCATCACCGACACTGACCTTCGGGGACTTGGGTTCGATGTAGACAGCCTGATCGGTGTCGGCATGCGGCTGAGCGCTCCAGTCGACCCGGAACCCAGCCGGTTCAAGAAACTGCTCGATGCTAATGCTTCGTTCGCCGCAATGGGCACACTGGTCTGGCATCTGGTGATCGCTGCCCGCCCCACCACAATGGTCGCACCACCAGGCCCAACGAAGGTTCTGCGGCTCACGCTGGCCACTGTCGATCGGGCTAAGCCAGTTGAGGGTGACCCCGGCCGATTTCCAAACCAGCCCGTCTACAACGACCTCTGCCCCTGGGGCATACTCTCGGATGGCGATATCGGCGTTGCGCGTCGGGCATTCATAGCGCCGATCACGCGCGCCTTCCTCTTCCGAACGATTGCGCTCCTGCGCCTTCTGCGTCTCGGCACAGAGGGTATCGAACGGGACAACTGATGTCGGAAAACCGCTCCCAGGGATAAGCGAGCGATTGGCGAGCTCCTTCAGGAGGAACTCCTTGCACAATCGCCGTGCCTGAAACTCGATCGCCTTCTTTGCCGGCCCTTCGAGCGCGTCCGAGTCTTCCTTTAGGCGCTGCCATGTGCGACGGAAATTCGCAGCTTCCTGCCCAAACATCTCCGCCGTATGCCCCCGGATTTCGGTGTCGTATTCGAGACCAGTTCCCCTGAGGAGCCGCAACAGACCTTCTTCGGTTGCGGATGCCGTTGTTGGTAGATCGAGCCATTCGCAAAAGGCGTCCACGGGAGCGAGACCTTCGAAAGGACGAAGGTCAGCACGACAGCCGAAGAAATCCCCAGTCTTGGTCCGGGCAAACTCCCCCTCAACCTCGCGGAACCATTGAGCGAGAAGATAGGCGTTCGCGTGACGTTGCGCGATCCGATCTGAATCAAGCGATACGCGCGGCGATGCGAGTTTGCGGCGCAAATAGCCAGCAGGATCGGCAAACGTTTCGAGATCGAGAGGTGTATTGCGGGCAATTGTGAGACTTGTCGAAAAGCCCTGTCCGCGGCGCCCCGCGCGACCGGCCCGCTGATTGTAGTTGGCGATCGAGGGTGGAACGTTGGTCATCAGCACGGCTTCGATCGAACCGATGTCGACACCCATTTCCATGGTGGTCGAGCAGGCGAGCAGGTTGATATCGCCTTCCTTGAACTGCTCCTCGAACTCCCGCAGCCGGTGCGGGGGCTGCTGGGCACTGTGCTCCTCGGCTCGAAGGTAGGGCGTGGCGAGCGCCGCCTGATCATGAAGATCGGTCCAAAGATGCAGCTGTCGAAGGGCTTGGACTAGCTTGTCCTCAACTAGCCAACCGCTGATCTCCTTCTTATCGGCAAAAGAGAGCGGTCGCGTGCGTGGAATCTTAGGAAACTCAACCGGCAAGACCGCTTTGCCGTCGATCCTGCTTCCAGACCCAACAAGATTGGGTGACCTACCAAATACAAGTCGCGGTAGAACGCGGCGCGTTAGGGGACATTGCCAAGCTCGATCAACCGCCTCGATCTCGGCCTTTTGCTCGAGCCGCAGGGTGAATGTACCGCCGACGCCTGCAAGCACGGGCGTGAGCTGTTCCCAAGCAGTTCGAAGTAGCTGATTGATCTCGTGTCTATGACGCGGCTCACCGACATCCAGCTTCAACGCTGTCGCGAGGAGCAGGACTGCTGCGGGCTGCGTGCCCTTGGTATTGACTGAGGGCCAGCTGATATCACGCTTTGATCCAGGAGGTTGATCGGGCCCTATTACATTGCGAGGACGTGCCCTCCCTGGCATCCAGCGGGCGTCCCCATCATCGACGTCGAGCGCGAAATAGCTCCGCAAATAGTCGACCATGAAATACAGAAAATCGCGCCAGTCTTCGATGGAATAGCCCTTCTGGCCGACAAGCTCGGGTAGCTTATCCGGGCCAATCCGCTCGATATCCGGGAAACGGAGCCGTGCCAGGCCAAGGGTCTCCATCGCATTGGCGTTCCGCGGACGACGGGCGAGTTCGCGCAAGAGCATGAAGCGAGCCAGTGCTTCCCGGTTATCGTGAAAACGTTCGCTGCGATCGAGGTCCCAGACCTTGGCCATCATGCCAATCGCCGGCTCAGAAGCGAGCGCTGACACCAAGTCCTTCCAGCGTATTCCGGTTGCAGCGCCACCCGCGAGCTCCGCGTCAATCTTGGCGATATCATCTTTGAAGGCAGGCATGTCTGCCACAAGGTTCGCTAGAGCAGCCTTCTTCTTGAGCAGCTCTTCCCTGCGCTCATCGGTCAGGTCGCTACCCTGGGCAGCCTTCTGAACGGCATGATAGATGAAGCCGCGGACAAAGCCCCGCTCTCCGTTGGTTTCAATATTGGCGGCGAAGCGAGCAGTTCCCTGTCTGCTGTCCGAAAAGCTGATCAGCTGACGGCCATCGAACGGCAGGGCGTGCTCCGCCTGATGTGACGACACACCCTCAAGGAGGATCGGTGCCGCATTCTGGGTGAGGAACGGTGTGCCAAAGCGAAAGGGAAAGATGGCCGGTCGCCCGCGCCGCTTGTTTCCGAGACAGGCCGGGCAACGTCCCTCATCGAGCTGGGTCAGATGAAAATGCCCCGCCTCGCCAGTGAACTCTCCACTGGATACATCGAAAGCGGTCGCGCTCGCTTCGGATTTCGGGTTTATGGCAATCAGCCGCGGATGGCCGATCCCCTCATGCTCATCTTCTTCATCGTCATCATCATGATCGCGGTCACGATAGCTATCTTCACGAAACTCATCTGCATCATGATCACTTCGCCGCGGTACGATCCTGTCGCCCATGTCATCGGCCGGGAGGAAGGGCTCGCCACAGTCGAGGCAGTTCTGAATTTCGAACACCATCGACTGGCATTGGGGGCATTGGTCCCGATGGTCGAAGAGCACAGCGCCAAATGGCCAATCCTTGGGCCGCATCTCACCCGGGCAATCGACATTGATGCAGGTCCAGAGCCCGGCAACTGCCCGCGTGAAGCTGTGCGCTCGCATCGGCAGGACAGGCTTCGCTTCGCTTGCATTATGGGCCGACAGATCGAGCAAAATCCTTTCGGCGTCCGGCGAGAGCGCTTTGAGCGAGGCCAGGGTCTGGGGCTCACCTTCCAGCCTCTCGGCAACCGATGATGCTGCCGGATCATCGGACGCTGTCAGGACTTTCGAGAGATCGACCGGCTGCGGCTTTCCAACAACGACATGCGCCCGCTCAAGCGGAACGCCAGCAATGTCGGCAAGGAATCTCTGAAGGTCTTCGCGGGCCTTCTGGTCGTCCGCAGAGCCGATGGTCGCCGACGTCGCAACGAAGCGGACCTGATCCGGCGTCACATCGAATGCGTTCATCACCCGGCGAAGCAGGAGCGAGAGCTCCGCCGCTGCCGAGCCGATGTAGCTATGCGCCTCGTCGATCACGATCCAGCGCAACTTCCCTTTTGATGCATCGAGGATAGGACGATCCTCGCGCCGGATCGTCATGTATTCGAGCATCGTCTGGTTGGTAACGAGGATTGGTGGTGGGTTGGCCCGGAGGGTTTCGCGGTAAAGAACCTGATGCGGTATCTCGTGCTCGGCCTTGTCGCGATTAGACTTCCGCGCCGTTCCCATCAATCCGTTGTAGAGGGCAAAGCGGACATCGCCGCGAAGCGGCTTGGTCCAGGCTGTAAGGCGCTTCTCCTGGCTCGCGATAAGAGCGTTCAGAGGGTAGAGCATCAGGGCCCGAACCCCTGTCAGAGGACCTTGCTCTTCGGACTCCCGGACCAGATCATCAAGCATCGGGACCAAGAAACATTCGGTCTTGCCCGACCCCGTGCCGCTCGAAACCAGAACCGATTGCGGCTCTTGCGTGCCGAGCAGTTCCCACGTCGCCAGCTGGTGCGCGTAGGCGGGGTAATCGAAGCGTAGATCAGTATCCGATGTTTGGGTGATCGCGTCGATTGTGCGCTGATGCAGCAGCGCTTGAAGTTGGTCGGGGCTCTTTCCTGAGGATACATAGCCGGGAGCAGCCTGAAAAAGCTGTTCGGAAAGGAGGCTACCGTTTGCTGGGTCCGTGCCGGCAAGAGTGCTCCGGAGAAAAGCGTTGAGCCCTTCGTGCCGGATGCCTGCGCGCGAGACGACCGCTTCCGCGAGGCCGGTCCTCAGCCGCTGATGCACCTCCATCGGCGACAATCGGGATGTAGGGAGGGGATCACTGGCGGCCATTCTTGAGCTCCGAAAGGGCATAGCCAAAGGCTTTGGCAAAGTAGTTGGGGTGACGTCGTTCGACGTCCTTGACGGTCAGGACTTGCTCCTTCTCGAGAGAAGCACGTCCGGTAGCGGAAAGTGCAGCGGCGAAAGGAGCATCGAAGACCCGCATCAGCGCTTCGACGAAGTTCTCTCTTGGCAGTAGCTCGCTGTAAGCAGGCCGAAAAGGGTTGAAGCCGCCGGCATCCATATTGATGCCCTCGCTTGTGTGGCTCGTGAAGTGGTTGCGCAGCTCTTCCCAGCTGAGCGGCGAGAAGTCCCGGCAAATGAGTGGCGCAAGCTGCGGCGCACGCGCCGCGATTTCGTTCTGACGTTCCGTGATGTTTGCCAACGCCCACTGAGGGTCATCGAGCCGGCTGACCAGATAATTGCCTTGAGCCTGAAAGGCAGCGTCCCAGGCCTTGATCGGCAAAAGAGACCAGCTTGAGCATAGGCCATCAAACAGCTCGAGGATCGTCGAGAGGTGTTGCTCCTCGCAGCGATAAAGAAGGAGCGGCGCAAGCGGACCGGTAATCTCAAACTTGCTGAAGATTTCGAACGTCTGCGGAGGCAAGCCATTGAGCGACAGCGCCAAATCCATGACTGCACGAATGGTCTGAGTCGCTTCAGAAGACATGGGCTCAGCAGCGAGTTCCTCCGCCAGCCGCACCAGGTCCTCGCGCGCTTGTAAAAGAGGCTGTGCCATTGCCCGGCCGAGCCGGTGTTGCGGAACGTCGTGAACCGGATCGCCGTCGATAAACTTTGGCCTCGTGAGGACGCGAGCACCTTCGCGCAGATAGACGAGCCATGGACCGCGCAATCGTGGCAGTTGGATCAATTGCCCTCCGAGGCCGCCAAGCAATCCGTCAAACGGACCGAAATCCACCTCTTTCTCGGGAGCACCAAGAAAGCGGCCGCCAACGCGGACATCCTCGCCGACAATGGCCGTTTTCGGGCGCAGCCCTCCCGAAGGTTCCCACTCAAGAGAATTGCCGAATTCCGTGACGTACCAGTTGTCATTGCTGCCGTTGTGAAAGTCGAGCCGGACCTGGGCATCGATGCCGAGCGGCCGCATCAAGGCGGCAATATCGTTGCGCAGAGCCGACAGGCCCAGTTCGACATCGACCTTCCAACTCGCCTCTAGCGACGCTCCAGCGTGATGGGCAACTTCGCCCATCAGCATCGCACGGCCCGGCGCGCGGGCAACGGTGTCACGAAGATCGGCGAGGCCTACGACAGTATCGCGCCTGAGAAGTTCGCCATCCCAGGTCGTCAGCCATTCTTTCGATCGCAAAGGCACATTGAGGTCGAAAGTGGAGCCATGCCTTGGGGTGAGGCGCAAGCCGAGCAGCGCGCGTCGGGGCGGATCGATCCGCACCCGCCAGCGATGGTCCGCAATCGGCGTTTCATCACTGAGCACCGCTTCTCCGGTCCAACCTTCCAAAAGGATTTCCGCATGGGCCGCATTGATCCGCTGGCTGAGTGCGAATTCAACCGGCAGAACCAGTGCACTCGTCCGGTCCCGAACATGCTTGGTCGTTCCATCGAGCCAGGCGAACTCGCAGTGTCCAGGGCCCGCGTTGACAAGATCATCGCGCCAGGCGCTTTCCCCTGCAAACCGCCAGCCGACCTCTCCGCGCATTGCAGTGCGCCGGGAAACCCCGTCTTCGACCTCTGCATGCAGCGGATGTTTGATCAACCGTTCGCCGCCGGGTGCCTGCACACCGGTCGCCTCTTGGGCGACTATGGTCAGGCGATCCTTACGATCTGCACTCTGCCCCGTCCGCACCAGAAATGCGTCGCCATTGGGCTTCTCGGCGATGATCTGGCCAGCACAGCGGTAGAGCGAACGACCAGGTGCAAAAGCAAAATCCTCGGCTTCGATCTCTGTATTGCTGTCCTTGCCGCGAAGCATCCAATCCTGCGGAACATCGACAAAGACTGGTTCGGCGCGATAACCACCTGACCCCTGACCGATAAGGGAAAACGTGCCTAGCTCCGTGTCTCCGGTCCGCCGCTCGAATATCCGCAGTCCATCCCCAACCGCTTTGCCGCCCGGCAGGACAAAGCTTTGGGCGAGTCTTTCGCCGCGGGCATGGAATTCGGCGGTGACGGAGAGGTCCAAGGGAAAATCGATCGCAGCTTCGCTGCGCATAGCACGCGCGATCCAGCAATTGCCTGATTCAACCTCCAGGTAAGCCAGCCGACCGGAGATACGGTCCGCCAAGGCACCCGAGGGCTGAAGAAACACCCGGACATATTCACCTGCGGACAGCACACGATCCTTGTCGTCCCAGCGACCTTCGAGATGGAAATCCAGACTTTCGCGCCATTCACCATCCTGCGAACGCATCAACCGTCCGACCCGGATGCTCCCTGTTCCGGTCAGCTTTCTGGCTTCAAGGAGCGTATCGATGAGGCCCGCAGCTGCCCCGTCGAGCGTCATCGGCAGTTCATCGCGCCAGTCTTCGTAAGCGTGGTCCAGCCGGGCCGAATAAGGGCGACCGTCAACTGGCACTTCCTTGTCGATGAATGCACGAAGCTCGACGATCTTGAGGGCAAGTTCCCCGCAGATTGCGTGCATTTCCGGACTGCGCCAGATTGAGGGAAGCAAATATTCGTTGCGTTCGCAGATCGAGACAGCGCTAGCGATGTCCTGGATGTCTGCCCCGAGCAGCTCACCGACTGCCCGCTCTAGGAAGCGACGCGGCCAGCTCGCACCGCCTGCGATTGCTGCTGCAGGAAAGCCCCCATGCCGCGCGAGATTGGAGAGACGCTGGTTTCCGTGCGCCGTGATAAGAGGTTCAACGCCCCAGGCATCGAAACCGCGGTCTGCAAGTGCCCGCCATTCCGATTGTGGGAGTTGGAGCTTCAAAACCGCTTCGATATCGGCCCAGCGCTGCATGCCGCCCTGGTAGGAGCGCCGAAACCAGTCTGCCGCCCACATGACGAAAGCTGGTGCTAGTGACGGTCGCAGCAAGTCAGATGCGAGATTGGCAGCAAGCTTCGCTTCGATCCGCTGAAAAATTCCCGGTGCGAGCTTGTAGCGGTAAAGCGGCAGTCCGGTGGGGCGAGGTAAACCAAGATCCCCGCAAGTCTTACCCAAAGGATGCGGTCCGCTATCTGCTGCCCTGGCCAGCTGGATCGCGCGGATCATCAGGATACGCGAGCCGCCGCTAGCGTGAATGTCATCGGCAATCTTGCGCAGTCGAACCGGGTCGTTTTGCGCCGCGTCGATTTCAGATTTGAAATCGCGTCCTTCCATCCCCGCACTCACCCCCGGCACCTCTCGCAATCATGGATGCCAGACAACACCCTCACTTACCTCAACATCTCTGAACGTTACTTCATAATCAATGATGAAGGTCAGGTTTTTCAGTGCATTGCCCGAGAGGTCGAAATCGAGCCCTCGTAAAAAGCATTCACAACGCAAGACCAGCGCGCGTTCATGACACCGTCAATACCCCGTCCAAGATCCCAGATGACGGTATCGCCATTCTCCAGTTTAGCCCTCACGAAACGATCGTGCAGGTCCCCGCCCGACCGCCGTGACTTCTGTGCGAGGTGGAGGGGGACGGAGGCCAGCATACGGTTCCACCGATCTTCAAGGTCCTGGCGCTGGTCACGCGTACTTTCAGGGTCACGAGTCTGCACGGAATCGGCGTCGAATGTCACGATTTGCACGGCCGCGATTTCCGAAGCGAGCTGTTCAAAGCGACCGATGAAATTGATGAGGCGCCCGCGAGCCTGCTCGTCAGCGCAACAATAGGGGTCCTGGATTTCGAGCCGTTCAATTCGTGCGTCGCGCGCGTACTGCTCGAAAATCGTCCAGTCGCGTTGTCCATATTGTTCGAACACGACCCGCTGAACGAAAGGAACGCGCGCTTCAGCCGCCTCGACGGGAGTACGCACAGAGAGGATGGGGCGCCGGTTTTTGCGCTCGGCATTGCTCGATGCTGTCTCGCCAGGATCAGAGTGAGACTGTGAGCGCGCCGCTTCTTCTAATCCTGGTTCTGCCGCGTGCTCCGCAGCCGGATCAAGGTTTGCGGAACTCGCTGTGTTGTCGCTCGCGGGTCCGCGGGAGCGAGCACTCTCCTCGTCTCCCGTCGGCTCTTCGATTTCCTGCTGTGCGACTGGCGGGGCAGGCGGTTCTGCTTGTCGAACACTCGCGCTGTAATCGGTGTCCTGAATATCCTTGTCCACCTGCCCTGCGGCGGCATACGCACTACTTCGATCACGGTTCTCTGCAGGGCGCCCGTCGAGCACATCGGAAAGCAGGTCTTCTACATCGCGATCGCTCTCCGGCGGCATGAGCAGACCCCGGCTCAGCGAGCGCTTGCGCTCCATGAGGGCGTCGAGACGCTGGTCGAAGCTTGAAGGTCCGATCGCTTCGTCCGGATGGACAGCCATAGGGATGTGAATGGTCACCGGCCTGGTCTGACCGATCCGGTAGGCGCGGTCCGTCGCCTGATCTTCAACGGCCGGATTCCACCAGCGGGACAGATGGATCACATTGTTTGCAGCGGTGATCGTGAGCCCCACGCCGCCAGCCTTGGGAGACAGGATGAGAACGTCGAATGAGGCTGGCGAACTCTGAAAGGCAGTGACCATCTCCTGGCGCTTATGGCCCGCAACCTTCCCGCTGATGCACATCGGGCGGCGCTCGAGCGCGAAGCGCTCCTGAATTGCCATCGCGAGGAAGGCCTGCATCTCGAGATCTTCGCAGAATAGCAGGGCCTTTTCGCCGCGCTGCCTGACCTCCTCAAGGATTTCGAAGGTCTTCTTCAGCCGTGCAGATTGCCCGATGTACTCGTCGATGTTCGAAATTCCGCGCGGCGGTGACGGGTGGAGCGATGTACCGCGCAGCATATGCAGCACTTTGAGCATCGCACCCTGTTCGCCACTTTCCCGTAGCGCTCGCGCTCTGGCCAGCACGAGGTCGTAGGCCTGCGCTTGCGCGGTTGGCATCTCGACCGGATATTTGCGGGCCTTCTTCTCCGGCAACCCGGTCAGGATTTCGTCCTTCATCCGGCGCAGCATGAAAGGCGGAAGTTCTTTGTCGCGCTCGATCAGACGGTGCTGGAGATCGCCAAGGCGCTCGAGATCGTTCGCAGGGAAGCTGCTTTCGAATTCCCGGCTCGAGCCAAGAAAACCTGGATAGACCGTATCGGCAATCGACCACAGGTCCTGCAACCGGTTCTCGACCGGTGTGCCCGTCATAGCGATCTGGATTGTGCCGTTCAGCGCCTTTGCGGCGCGGGTCATCTGGCTGGCAGGATTCTTGAGCTTCTGTATTTCATCGTAAACGATTGCAGCGAACGGAATGCGCGCGAAGCTCATGTGATAATCGCGCATTGTTTCGTAGGTCGTCAGGACGATCCCGGCGTCATTCCATTCGGACACGTCGAGACGCGAGGTTCCCCCGCGAATGTCGCTCCCAGCCTCGAGACGGAAATTGCGCAGGTTGGCACCGAACGCCTCGACAACAGGCCCCATGAGCTCTGCTTCGATGTGCAGAGAAAGCTCGGCTTGCCAATTCCGCAGAAGACCTGTGGGCGCGACAATCAAGACGGGCTTCGGGTGAGGCGTTTTGCTGCGCAGCCACAGGAGGAACATGAGCGCCTGGAAGGTCTTTCCGAGCCCCATATCGTCGGCGAGCAAGACGCCCGGCATGCGGCGCTCCCAGGCCTCGGTAAACCATGCGAACGCCTGCACCTGGTGAGGCTTGGGTTCCGATCTCAGTCCCTTGGGCAGCTCGGGAGCAGCGAAATCTTGCACTTCAGCGTCGGGACGAGGCAGCCGCGCGTAGTCCAGCTGCTCAAAATTCTCTCCGACCTGAAGGAAGAAGATATCGACGCTCTCGCGTTCGGTTCTGTCCGAGGCGCGTCCCTCGACCTCATCAGCGATCTCACGTTCGAGGTCTGCAATTGCTCGCGCGGCCTGCAGGGTTGCAGGCGTCGCGGGGATGCTTTCGTCGCGCCAGGCGATCGTCTCCTTGCCTGCGTCAATCGCTGTCTCGACTTCGCTTGCGATCGTTTCAGCTTCACCAGGAGCCAACTCGACATGACGCGCGTCGGGCGGATCCCCGATCCGCAATCCAAACCCTTCGGGCAGCCAGCTGTTCGGCTTGGGTTTGATCCAGGGTAGGACCGGCTTTTGCCAGACCTCGATCCCGCTGACCCTCTCGGAAAACTGCTGAGTCTCGATGAAGAGACGATCAGCTGCCTCGTCATCGCCTGCCGCGTCAAGCTTGAGCTCCTCACGCAGGATACGTTGCGGCGAACGCAGGAATTCGCGCTTTTCCTGTGAGGTGCCCACCTGCTTTGCGCGCACGATGTCGAGGGCCTTGCCCAGCATCGGGTCAAGAAAAAGGAGCGTTCCGTCGGAAAGCAGATAGCTTCGCCGCCCGCCGTCCTGACCCCGGAACCGGCGCTGAAAATGCTGATTGTCCTGCGGGGTAAGCAGCGACGCTTCTTCTTCGTCGACCAGGTCACCCTCAGCGCTCTCGCTTACGTTTCTCGAGAAGAGGACGGGGTCGAAGTCGAAACGTCCATGGTCGGTCTTTGCGTTGAGTGAAAAATTGGCGGCATAGGCAATCCGGACACGCTCGAGAAAGCCATCTGCCTCGATGCCGGTGCCGATGTCATCTCCGAGCGTCGAACGTAGCTCGGCAAAGGCAGCACGGCGCTGATCGGGATCATCAGCCGCATTGACTGCAAGTGCGGCCTGGAAGGCCGAATAGATCGGCTCGGGAATTCGTCCCACACGCCCGCCCTCTCGCAGACGCGCGCCAGCGATGTCGGCTCGAACCGGCAGACCACCGCGGCGGACCCATTTCGTATCGACTTTGATTGTTCCTTCAGCGAGCGAACCTCCCGAGTTGAGCTGAAGGGTTATTGATGTAGCCGGAGGAAGGCCGAGGGCGAATGCGTCGGCTTCATCGAGCCGTGCAACGATCTGCGGTGGAAGGACTATGCCTTCCGCCTCCTCGCTGATCTGACCATCGTTATCGAGAGCTCGGGCCAGCGCCAGAGCGGCCTGCCCAGCTTCGGGGGCTACTCTAGGCCACTCCGAGACCGGCACAATTTCGCTTGATGCTCGCCGGAAAAGCCCACCTGGCTGCTCGCGGAGAAGCGCAATCGTCTCACCGCCGTCCTCGTTCTGTGTGGCAATGAACTTGGTCGTTACCATCGATCATTCCAGTTGCGGCCCCGGCCTCTCCCGAAACGAGGATGCGCGATTGATGTCCGGCGATGGATGATACCGGCGAACTTGCCTTCCCATCCAGGACTCGCTGGGATATGGGACTCATACTCGAAATCCGACCGTCCGCTGGTGGTCCGCAGCTTCCCGCCGTCGTAGACCTTTGCGTAGAGTTTCGGAGCTCCGGGATCGGTGTCACTCCAGAAGCGGCAGGATCCGTTATCGCTCCATTCCGATATGCGCAGATCGCCTATCTGCATGATGATGGATGAAGACTGGGAGGGACCTCCTCGAATTTGACCGTATTCTGGTCGTTCGCCACTCTGGCGAATAAGAGAATCGATTTGATATTTCGCGCGTGATCCCAGCGCGGGCCATGCGTCGGTGACCAATCCTTCATCAAGGTATGCAATCCAAAACGCTTCTCGTTGCTTCCACTGATCAGGCCGATCCGTGGTCTTCGCGATGGCGCGGAAGAACTCGCGCATGGCGACTTCGGTAAGCCAGCGCTTGAACACCTGAGTGACCTCGCGCGCACGCTCTTCACCGATCGACTCGGCGAGCGATCGTACGATCCTGCCCCACCGGGTACGCTGGAGACGCGGATCACCCACCTGATCGAGCAGAAACTCGGAAATTGCCTTTCGATGCTCGGGTTCGGGTTTGGTCCTGATCCAGGGTTCTAGCAGGGCGCGGACAACCAGTTCCAACTGTCCCGCCTGCGCTTCTGTATCAAACATACGCAGGATACTGCGCTGCGGGCCGACTGCTTCTGCAGGCTGAAGCTGTGCGGTTGCCTTGCAGGTCTCGGCGAAAGTTGCCTGACCAAACCCGCTCGCCGCAAGGTTTGCGCCAAGACCTGTCTCGCGCATCAGATGGAAAATGCCGTCTGCATCGCGTGTAACAAAATCGCGCGCCACTTTGGCTGGTCCCATCTGCGGCTTGAACAGATGCCACCGTGCGCCGCGCTCGCGCCATGCCCAGTCATGCCGAACGGCAGCGCGGGATGCAGCTTCTGCTAGCATTGGCATGATCGAGCGGCCTGTCGGGAAATAGGTAAGGTAGCCATCGATCACGGCCTGGTCGGAACTGCGCCGATGATCGACATCGGCCCGTTCGAGCGCCGCCACACCCAGCTCATCGAACTCCGGGTCGCACCATGCGCCGCGCAGGACCCTGTTGAGCTGAAACCGCGCTAACCCGTTTGCGCCGGTATCGGCCGCTCCTCGCAGGAATGGCTTAAGCTCAATGACGGGCTCTGCTTCGCCCACACATGCATCGAGCTTTGCCAATTGTCGCTGCAACTCAGGCTGTGTCGTCGGAGGTTTAGCCAGTCCAGCCGATGCCAGGGCCTCCATTCTCGCGATTGCAGACCGCAGCGAACTCATTGCTCCTGCCTCAAAATATCGCGGTCGAGGCCGGCGCTTGGCGTCGTCATCAGGAAGCGCAAGTCGATCCGACGATTACGCTTCTTGGCTTCTTCGGAATCTCCACGATCGACGGGACGGTCGGGACCGTAGCCGCTCAGACTTAGGATCGGTGCCGAGCCGTCCTCTCCCGCCGGTCTATTGAGAAAACCGCGAAGGGCCGGTTGGTTGCGCTGGAGCATGGTGAAGGTCGTCTCTGCCCGGCGCACCGAAAGTCCATAGTTGTTCATGCCACCAGACATGACGTCGGAGTCCGTGTGCCCCTCGACAAAGACAGCATCGATCAAATGCGGCGAGCGTTCGCCTTCGCAAAGATCGGAGGCGGTATAACACGGCAGGACCTCAACCATGGCGCTGGCAACTTTGCTGATGGCGGCCTGCCCCCTCTCCGTCAGTTCCCATTGGCCTTTGTCGAACAGGACATCGTCAGGGAGCCTCAGAACTCCGGTCTTTGTGTCGATTTCTACCTGGAGCCCTCGGTCTTTCAAGGACTGCTGCAGATCGTTGAGGATCTCGGCGCGGGTCCTGTTCGCGCCGGTCAGCTCTTCGGTCTTGGTCTGCAGATTGAGGGCAAAGTAGGCCAACAGGATGATGAAAATAAGAAGCAGGCCGACCATCATGTCCGTCATAGACATGAAATAGCTTTCGCCCTCTTCAGGCGGCTTCCGGCGAACCACGCCTTCCATTATTCAGCGGCTTCCCTGTTCTGGTTTGCAAGGATGCCGGCAAGTTCCTCAACGGTATCCCGCAGGGTCGTGAGGGGTTCGAGTGCGCCGGCGAGCTGCGCCACACCATCGCCCAAAGCCTTATCGATCTGGCCGACCCGTTCGTTGAGGTTCGACGCATGGTTGCCGGCAGCATCCGAGATCTTCTCGATTGCGTCACCAAGAGCGCGGTCCACATCCTCGAAGCGAGCACGATATTCCGACCATGCAGAGGAGGCCGCACTCGCGGTTTCGCTTAGCGCTGCCGCAAGCTGCCGCATTTCGTCACGAGCGCTCTCGGATGACTGCGCATTTCGGGAAACGATGGTCTCAACCGATTTGACTGCTTCGGCTATTGAGACTGCCGACTGGCGTACAGGCGCGGTTGCCGCCTCAACGTCGTTGGCAACGGTTCCGAACGCCGTCGCCAGATCGCTCGAGCGAGCGGCGACTTGCTCGATCGCTCGCGCGTGATCTCCGATAGCACTTTGTGCGGTCGAGAGACGGTCCGCAGACGTAGAAATGGCATCGCCCGCGTCTTTCATGCTGCCTACCAGCGGGCCGCCGGTCTGGTTGAACCGTTCGACGAACTCGGAAAATGACTTTTCCATTGCCTCCTGGCCGATCCGGGCCGCGTCATTCGCCGCGCGTGCCGAGGCTTCACCCATCTGGCTGGCCGCCGAGGCGAGGCCGGATTTCATATCGTCGAGCGTATTGCCAAGATTGCTCAGCAACTCGTCCATCCGCTGTCTGGCAAGCTCGCTTGCCTGCTCGTTTTCTTCGCGCATGCGGTCCGCTACGACGCCGAAACTGCGGTTGAGCTCGCCAAATGCTGACCGCATCTCTTCTGAAGCCTGGCCAAAGCGCCTGACAGCTTCCTCGATCTGGCGGTCAGCTTCGCCGGTCTGTTTTTCGATACGTTCGGACATCGTGGCCATCGAGACGGTCATTGCGCCAATGGCATCTGCGAGGCCCGCCATCTCGGCACCGGCACTTGAAGCGATCGCGTCGCGGACGGCTTCACCCCCGCCACCGCTGATCTTGTCGATGCCCTGCTGGATCGACCCCAGGTGCGTGATCATGGGCGCCATCTGCTTTTCCAAGGCCCCGTCGAGGGCGGCGGCAAGCTGTTCGGAAAAGGTGCGGAGTGCCGGAGTCTGCTCTTTGAGCTGTGCCAGCTGATCGCTCGCAATCCGTTGCGGCGGCAGATAGGCCATTCCATGCTCGAGTTTGTCACACAGCATGGACAGCCCATCATTGATACGCTTGCCGAAGCGGTAGTCATAGGATCGAAGCACGATGGAAGCCACGATGCCCCCCACAGAGGCCCAGAACTTCGCTCCGGCTACCTTCATGAGATCATTGAGCCGCTCCTGCATCGCATCGACACCGCCGCTGAAGTCGAGTGTCGAGAGAGCTGCGATGATGCCCAGGAAGGTGATCAACAGGCCGATGGCGATGAAAGTATTCGCAAACCAGTTCAGCCCCCGATGACGGTCGCCGAGATTGACGAAGAAGTGTTCGGGACGAGCGGAATTCTGGAGAACATCGGCCGAGGGATCGACGATCGTTTCGCGATATTCCTCCCAGGTTCTGCGCAGCGGAAGCGCCTCAGCGTCATTCGCCTCCATCATCTGGGCATCGATATCATTGAAGCGGCGCGCGAACTCGAGGCGCGCCTGATCGACATCGGCGGTGCTGCCGCCGGTTATCTCGTCGAGCAGGCGAACGCGGGCGTCGATCGCATCAGCAAGAGGGGCATGATATTGCCGCTTGTAACGGTACGCGATTGCGAATGCTGTTCCGATCAGCACAATTGCCAGAAATGCCGCCATCGCATCGCCGATGAGCGGGATTTCCGTGAAGAAGTAGATCAGCCCATGGCCAAGCCATTCGGTAATTTCCATGCAGCCCCCAGAAGCCCGTAAAGGTAACGGGCTCCTGCGAACCGGTGCGGAAGCAGGCCAAGCTTGCGAAATGCAACCGGACGGAGAAACCCTGAATGAGCCAGACGGTATCGGACCGCAGAGCTCGCGCCAAGGCAGGTTGCGACAAACCCATGAGAATTTCGTGAATTTCGAAGAACTATTGAAGCGGATTTCTTGTTTTCAGGTAGTACTCCACCTTCTCGATAGTCCTTCTACGCGGCCTGCGACCAGCTCGTAGGTCAAGCACGAAGCGCGGATCGCCAACCGCCCGACGACCGAACCGTGTCGCCGACATGTGCGATTCTTTCAAATGACGCTCAATGCGATCCAGCAATTTCATGGCCTTCCTCGACTCACTCAGCACTTGTGTTCCTGTTTTGTTCTTAGTAGGAAGGTTCCATCGAGTCTAGGAGATTTCCTTCTCTCCTGAGACCGCCAGAAGGAACTACACGATGGAACATGTCAGAGAGGAGCTTGATCGCCTGATCCAGCAGCGACGGCTCGGATATTCCTCGATCTCGCGGATGATCGGACGAAACTCGTCCTATATTCAGCAGTTCATCAAGCGCGGCTCGCCGCGCAAGCTGGATGACGATGACCGGCGTACGCTTGCCAGCTTCTTCGGGGTCGACGAGCAAGTGCTTGGCGGACCGCCTGCACCCATGCGTGATGGGTTGATCGAAATACCCGTGCTCAATGTCGATGCGTCGGCAGGCTTCGGAGCGATTGCCGAAAGCGAGACTGCCCATACCCGCTTCGGTTTCGACGAACGCTGGCTTGCCAGGCTCACCAGAGCAAAGAGTGCCAGCCTTTCGATCATCCACGTCCTGGGTGACTCCATGGAGCCGACACTCAGCGATGGCGACGAAGTGCTCGTCGATGCGTCGGACCAGGGTTCGCGGCTACGTGACGGCATCTACGTCCTGCGCGCCGACGATGCGCTGGTCGTCAAGCGCGTGACGCTCAAGCCAGGTGGCCGCAAGATCACGATTAGCAGCGATAATTCGGCCTATCCCAGCTGGGATGATGTCGACCGGTCCGAAATTCAGGTGGTCGGCCGTGTCATCTGGTTCGGGCGCGCGGTCTGATCCGACCTGATCAGAATCCTGCAAAACGCGCGCGATGCTTGGCAACGAAGTCCGGCCGGGGGTGATCCCGCGGATCGATCGGAAGCCTGATCTTCTGTCCTGAAGGCGGGAAGAGCTTCAACAGATCGGACGGCACCTTGTTGTGCGATACGAGCAGGCACAGGTTGTCGTCGAATGTAATGAGATGCCGGTCGAACAGCCAATGGGCGGTAGCCGAGAGTGCCACGCCGTTGGGTACAACGTCAGGTCCGCCATCAGCGACAGACCAGATATGGGCCGCCTGTGCCTCCGCTTTCCCGCCACCATTGATGATCCGCAATCCCGTGACGGCGCAGGTGCTGTCATAAGCGTCGAGAACCTGATTGCGGAAACTGGCGGCACGGATTTTCTTGTTCACCAGGATCTGCTCGATCCGGCGTTCGCCAAAATCATCGGCAAGGAGCGCGGCAGTTGCATCGTCGATGTACCGCTCGTCGAGCTCGAGCCTGATCCGGTTGTCCGGGTCGAGCGTCTCGCTCAGGCCCTGATTGACGATGGCGACGAAATCATCGCCATCGAGCGTGCGCACCGATTTTCCGCGCAGCGTCCTTCCGGCATCGCCAGGACGGGCCATCTCGCGAAGGAAGCGTTCGGCAAAGCGTCCGTCTTTGTCGCGGTAGGAGACCGCATCATCGAAGGGTAGATAGTCCCTGACGCGCGCATAGTAATGGGTTGGATCAGCCTCATCGGGATCGATCCGCTCAACGAAGGCGGTCGCGATATAAGCCATCCGGCCGCCCGATACCCGGGTTTCACGGTAAAGGATCCAGTCGCTCTCGAGCTGGCGGGCCTGAGGAAGATATTGCGAGGGGAAATGATACCGCTCGGTGATGAAGTCGTCGTAGCGCGAGTTGCCGCTGATCTCGAAAACACCCTTCACCGGCAACGCTCCGCACTTCTCTCGAACAGGCATCGTGCCTGGTAACGCGGAAATCGTCCAGGCTGTCGGTTATCAAATGCCGATTTCGAAAGGCTTTACCCTTTCCTTGGTGAGTTCGGGCTTGTCACTTTCAGGCGAAGCGCTGCCAACATCCTTGTCTTGTGAAAGGCCCTTGGCCGCTGCCGCTTTGAGCCTTTGCGTTACTTCAAGGGCCGATGCTTTCTCGCCGCTGTTGGACTTGATGGCCCGGCCGAGTTTCTCGGCATTATCTGCAATCAGCGTAAGGCCGTCGCGAAGCCGGGTGACCGTGACCAGGAAGGTCTGCCGATTGGCGAGATTGCGTTCGCGGCTGTCCATCACTGCGATCCCGCGATCCGAAGTAAGTCCCTGCGCCATATGCGCATTGAGGGCGTAGGCGAGGTCCAAGCGTTTGAGCATGGGGTCGCCGCGGCTCAGGCGGAGCTCTTTGCCCGCTGATGTCTCCACCAAGACGCCCTTTGTGTCGATGGCCACGATCCTGGCCTGGTCGGCGTTCAATAGCCCGCGCTTGTGGTCGTTGTCGGTCCAACGGATCTTGTCACCCTCGATGATGGAAAGCGCCTTGCGTTCGAAGAGCGACAGCCGGCTATCGACTGCGCCCGGCCGCAATCGCGCGGGATTGAACTTGCGAAGACGCCCCTTCCTGTCCTCAAGCACGAGCTGCTTGCGCGCATGGTCGATGGTTTTGACGGTGTAGTCGCCCTTGGAGAGTTTCTGGGTGCTGTCGCGCGAGCGAAAGTTGAGGACCATGCCTGGTTGGTAAGTGCGAAGATAGCGCAGCTCCTCGTGTGTCACATTCACCCGCGAATGAACGGTCAGCCGGCCCGATCGTGGGCCGAGCTCGCCATTGGCCTTGAGTCCGCGCTGAACAGCCTCGTTGACCGCAGACCGTAAGGCCCGTCCCGAAGCGTAGATCGAGGTCCGATCCCGATCTGCCGGGCTGAGCGAAAGCCACTTTTCGGCAGCAACAATCGCACTGTCCCCGCGAGCCTCGATGGTTGAAGGAGCAAGAGCCCGGAGCGCATCGTCGATGCGTCCCTCCTGCGCGGCTGCTTGGGCTCGCCGCAGGACGGGATCGCGGCCGCGCAAATTCACATCCATGTTGGCGCGCTCGATCCCGGCCTGTTGGACGAGGTCGAACGGCTTACCGGCATCGACGGCACCAAGTTGTCGCTTGTCGCCGACGAGAACCAGGCGCTGGACTTCGGCAAGGTTAGCCAGCCGTACCAGCTTGGCCTTGTCCTCATTCGACACCATCGAGGCCTCGTCGAGCACCAGGACATGGTATCCGAGCGCGCTCCGAGCCTCACTCAGCAACGTGGCATTTCCCGGCTCGTGCAGCAGCCTGCCCCATTGCGCGAGAAAGCGGGCGGTGGTCATCGAACGGATGCCGGTATCGCGCTCGAGCATCTGGACGAGCGTGTTCTGCACGGCGAGCCCTAGCACTTGCTTGCCTTCCTCGCGGAGCAGCTGGGTAACCGGCTTCATAACGCTGCTTTTGCCCGCCCCGGCTATGCCCTGGATCGCTACGATCCTGTCGCGCGACGAAAGGACAAGGCTCGCCGCATTCTCCTGCCCTTCGTTGAGCGAAATTCCGTGGTTGAGCGCAGCAACAGCCTGAACCCGCTCTGCAGCGTCCGCCCGATCCAGGATGGGCAACACCGCACCACGTCCCTGGTCGACATTCGCGAGAATTGTGCTTTCAAGGTCCAGCGCCTCCCGGCTCGCCAGCCAGCCTTTGTGCTCGCCTTTGCCGGCTTCGAGTGCGCCGCTTCTGACCAATGCGTTCACACGGGTTTCGATGTGGTCGACCGTCGTCGGAAGCCCAAAATCGAGCGCAGCCTTCAGCAATCCCTCACGCGGGAAGGCTGCCTCGCGCTGCGAGAGATGGCGCACCGCGGAAGCAACAGCCTGCGCGGCCGCGATGGTCGATGCATCCTGCTTGAGGACATGGGCAGGGATCAGTGGATCGGCCGGATCGCCCTTGATCCGCTGCGCGAACTCTCTCAGCTTCGCAATTCCGCGCTGCAGAAGGCTGCCCTTATTCGCGCTGGGAATGTCCTTCGTTGCGGCACGCATCTGCGACGCATCGATCAAACCGGCAAGGTCAATCCCGGCTTTCTGGGCTCTCTGCTGCCATGCATCGAGAAGGCCTTCCCGGTCCCTGACGGGCGCCTTGCTTTTCCTTGTATCGAGCACAGCAATGTCACGGGTTTTCGGGGTGTTCTCACCCAGCTGGCGTACCGCGTCGAGGACTTCTTCGCGCCGCGTCGAAAGGGCCATGAACTGCTCGCGGGAAATGCCTCCGGCTTCGAAGTTGCCATGCTTTCCAACCGGCCCGGCCTCGTAGCCCATCTTCTCGACCGCCAAGCGAAAGCGCGCCATGGTCATCGAGTTGAGCAGTGTGTTGAACGACCAAAGCTTGTCATTGCGAAGCGCGCGCCACTTCCCATCGCTGCCTTGCGTGACGTTTGCCACGACCGCGTGAAAATGCAGGTTTGGCTCCTGGTTGCGGTTGGTGTCGTGCTGGAAAAGACCAATCGTCAGGTTATCTGTCGCGACCTTCCCGTAACCAGCCTGACTGCCCATCCGGGTCTGCGCCGCGTTCTTTTCTGCCCAGCGCAAGGTCTCGATGACGGCCTCGCGATAGGCATCGATAATCCGCTGGTCGCCGCCCACCAGCGCGAGCAGCGACCAGCTTTTCGGGAGTGAGAATGTGAGGTCGGTTCCCGGCCTGTGGGCCTGGCCCGCGTTGCCGACCTGGATGCCACCGGGAAGTTCTCCCCGCAGCAAGGCATCGAACTGCTCGGCACTGACGCGGCCCTCAAGGCCAAGTCGTTCCGCTCCCTTCCCGACCCAGGTTCCGGAACGATCGGCATCGGCGCCGGTGTAGTAATTGTCTGCCGCGAAATAGCTCGCGGCAGCCGAAGGGGAGCGCACATTGGCGACGGAAAGCATCCAGTTTGGTCCTCGTCACGGCTCCCCTCGCCGCCGGGTAATCCCTCCCCATTTGCCTTTCACATGTCGGGCTCGAACTCGCCGAAATCCTTTTCCGGAGGATCTGCGACCGCACCTTCACGCAGGTCTTTCTCGACCGGCGTGAGAGATTGGTGCCCACTGGTCACCGCGCGAGCTTGGGGCGTCGAACCGCCCTTTCCAGCTGCGTCATCGCCGGCGGTTCCCGGTTCGGAGGGATGCTGTTCCGCGCCCATTGCTGGTGCATCCTCACCGGTTTGCACTGCGGCGAGAGGTAGTGTTGGACCTGCATCCAGATGCGTATCGGACCGGGTTTCGGCACCGAGATCACCAGCAACGCGCCCTGCATTCAGCTTTTCAAGTGGCACAGGCTCCTGCCGGTCCTGCGGTTGATCGGCGACACGGCGCTGCCCCTCCAAGTCGAGTTTGAGCTGTTTTGTATCGACAGGCTTACCGGCACCGTCGTCATTCGAGGCGGGATGTTCGTCATTCGGTTTCAAACCCGGTTTTGCTTGGAGCGTCGCTGCCGCAGGACCCTGGTCAGGCTTTATGAGCGGTTTCTCGCGGGCGATGAATCCCTCGGCAATACGACCACGTTTGCGCGGAATGAGCGATACCGGCGCAGCGGGGAATCCGTCGGGAAACTTGATGTAGGCCGACAGCCGCGGAAGGTTCATGAACTGGTCGGGCAGGAGCAACGGCTCGATCTGCCGCCGGGGGGTCAGGCTGACTGCGTCGCGCGCATTGTTGTACCCGTAGCTGTAGCCTTCTTCCATGTCGCGCACCTGCCGGTGGCCGATGAAATCGGAGCACCAGGTCGCCGTTTCGCGATCGGCTGTCGCCAGGATGAGCTTGGTGCGCGCAAGCGAGGACAGGGTCATGGCCATGTTCTCGCCGTAAACTTCCTTGAGCTTGGCAAACGCATGCACGCCGGTGACGATCGCTCCGCCGAAGTTGCGCGCGGTTTGCAGCCCCTTTTCGAGGGCCGGTAGTCGGTGAAGGGCGCCGAGTTCGTCGATCAGAAACCACATCCGCAGGTCCTGTGTGCGCTCGAGCGTCATCAGCGTATTCATCGCCGTGTCGAGCCAAAGCGTGAGTAACTGAGAGGAGATGCTCATGTCGACATAGCGGGCAGAGAGGAACAGGATCGAGCCCGCCTGGCAGTCGCCTTTGACCCAGTCGCGGACCGAAAAGCGCGGTCCGGATGAGGGCAAAAGCTTGAGCACTTTCGCATTCGCATTGAACACAGCGCGGATCGATTCCGCCATGCGAGCCGCTTCCGGAGCGGTCAGAGGATCGGCCATGGTACCGCGCATCAGCTTATGCACTTCGGACAGGTCAGCGGTCATCAGCCGCCGTGCCAAAGCCTCGTTGGTTGCAGTTCCGTTACGGGCAAGATGGAGACACATCTCAACGAACAGCATGCGCGCCGCGAGCACCCAGAACTGTTCTGAACCACCCCCGTCATGGGGCACGAGCGCCTCGGCAGCGGCATGAAACTCAGCTTCCGTCGTACAGTCGTTGAACACGCTCCACAGCGGACACCGAACATCGACAGGATTGAGAATGATGTCGCGCGCGGGATCGTAGAAGGCCTCAATGAAAGCCCCTGTGAGGTCGAAAATGACCGCGCGCTGGCCGCGTTCACGCGCTTCGGCAACTAGTTCGGTGAGCGCCACGGTCTTGCCGGTTCCGGTTGTGCCAATAAGCATGGCGTGGCTCTGCTCGAGCCGCCACGGCCAGCTTACACCGGCGAGATGTGCGGGTTGATAGTGGCCCGCTTCGGCGAGCGCCGACGAGCTCGCAAGCCGCCACTTCCAGCCGAACTTGCGTCCCAGTTCCTCGGCCCGGAATGCCTTGTTGTGACGCTCGATTTCTTCTTCGAGTTCGTCGAGCGAAACCAGCATCGCGCCGCGCTCGTGCTTGCGCTCCTTTGACCGACCGCCAAAGCGCTCGGCGAACCACCAGAAGAACACGAAGGCCGGGATCAGCAGTACTGCCGAGACCAGCAATCCCTGCTTCACTGCCGTGCGAAACGCATCGACCGCCTCGCGCATCGGCGGGAACTCGCGAACGATGCCAAACGGGAGGCCGACCCTTTCGCCGTCAAGCAGTTCAAGGTTGACCAGTTTGGCCGGATCGAACTCCATGAAGGCATAAAGACTGGCGTAGATATGCATCCAGACCAGGTAGATCTGGTGATCGCTCAGAGCTGACCGCACTTCCCAATAGCAGGTGCCGACGGCAACCAAGCCGGTGACAATCAGAGGACCCTTCAGGCCCGCTGCAAACATGAAACCGAAGTGGCCGAGCAGCTGGCTCCCGCGGGTGAAGTTCAGGAGATTATGCTTCATGGGATTGGCCTCCCATGCTCGCGCTGACAGGAAGGCCAAGACGCTCGAGGCGTCGCCGGTACGCTTCGTGAGTACGGTCGCGCAAACTCGCGTCAGAATGGCTGGCTAAAAGCGCATCGAGCGCCACCGAAATGAAGATTGCCTGGCGCGCGGGATCGAGCCCTGCGGGGCGTTCTTTCGCCTCATTATCGCGTTGCCACGCTGCGACAATGAGGTCACGGATGAAAACACTAACACTAACGCCGTGGTCCGCGGCACACTGGCGAACCCAGTTGCCTACGGAGAGAGATACGAATGTCTGAAGCCGATCTTGTCGGGTCATGAATCAGGTTCCTTGTCGGGCCGACGGAACCTGGCTCACCTTGCGGAAGGTGACGATGAGAATAAATCGTGAACAACTCGCAGTCAATCGAAAGATTCGAACGATATTTCAGCATGATAGATGGATGTGAGTTGTCTGCGGATCAGCGCAAAGCCGCTCTACTCGCAGACGGGTTGATTCCGCCCAAAACCATATTCTTTAGCAATAACATAGAGATAAATCCCGAAATCGCGGGGTAGGGTGTGCTCCCTTGTTCCCAAGTGCGCGAGGTGGTCCAGGCAATAAGCGGTATTGATCAAGGATGACCTTTCCCGATCTCCATGTTGGAGCGCGAGCAATCAGGCCTGGCACCTCTTCGGATGCAGATCGAGAGCATTTCAACTCCTCCCGCCAAAGACAGCACCTGCGAAAGAGGCAGCGGCCAAGGGCGCGTGGGAAGCAAGGCAAGCGGGGCATGTCGCATGCCCTAGCTTCCCGCCGCCCGACCCGGTGCCGGTTCGTAAGTGCGCGCGGGGCCGAAGAACAAATTACGCCGCACCCTCAGGAGCGCATCGCCAGATGCGCGGGACAGAGTGCGTCCACAGCCCCGCTCCACATATCGGGCGCCGCCGCATTGCGGTGGGCGACCGTCAGAGCAACCGACCGAGCCGGTTTCTTGTGCTTGATTGGACTACCCGGCGAACAAGAAAAAAGGGCAGGAACCGTTCCCGGTTCCCGCCCTGTCGGTAGTCTCAGAACTCGTCGAGCATGCCACCGTGGATCGTGTGGACCACCCGCGCTGCGAGATGTGCTGGCAACATGTTGTAGTCACCCTCGTCGAGGGCAAAGTACCCGAGCTCGTCATCCTCGATAACGTGCTGATCGAAGAAGCTGTGCAGCGCTCTCTTCTCGGCTGTTTCCAGAGCCTCGAAATAGCTCCGGGACGGAAGGGCGCAATGCATCGAATAAGCCATGATAATCCTCCTGATTTCTGTCGTGAGACGACAGGAGGTGCGCGCGATGGTCTTGTGCATCCCGGGTCAAGGATCGCCCGGATGGGCGACCGCAATAGCGGCGGTGGGGGAAACGATTTTGATCGCTGCCGGATGCAATCCGGTGGCGGGCAAAATGGTGGGGCCCCGCCGTCCTTGAGGCGGGAGGCGCAAGGCCATCATGCTGGGAGAACCGTGAGCCAGGACCCACCACCTCCGCCCCAATATCGAACGCCTGCTGGGTGCGAATTGCCTTTCCTACACCCCGATGACGCGGGCATGGAAACAACCGGGGAGCAGATGCGAGGGGGACAAAAGGACAAGAAACATGCCCCGAAACAGGAGCGCGATTGCAGCCCTGCAAAAGCTCGAAGCGGACCGCGAGGCGCTCGACGCCAAACAACGCGAACTTGAAGTGCAAGCGGCCAGGGAACTCGGCGAAATCATCCTGGGAAGCGGCCTCGAAAGCTTCTCGAAGAAGGGGCTTAGGAAGGTTGCCGAAGAACTCGGGAAACTCGGCGAGGATGCCGCGATCGAGAAACTGACGGGGCGCGGTGCAACCCGTGCTTCGAATGCAGCGCCGGGAACCCATTAACCACAGAAGAAGAGGCCCTGCCGCTTGCGGCAGAGCCTCTTCGTAAGGGGGACGACCGGCATCGATGTCAGTCGATATCGGGAGCGTCGGTGTTGTCGTTGTCGTCGCTCGAACCACTACCGCGGGAGAGGAAGTCGACCTTATCCGCGAGGATCTCGGTGCCGTAGCGCGTGACCCCGTCCTTGTCCTCCCACTGGGTGTAGTGGATGCGGCCCTGCACGCTGACCAACTGGCCCTTGGAGCAGTACTGGCCGACGGTCTTGGCGAGGCCGTTGAAGCAGGTCACCCGATGGAACTCGCTTTCCTTGGCGGTGTAGCCGTTCTCGTCCTTGTAGGTCTTGCCGTCCTTGTCGCGTGCGGGGCGATCGGTGACGACGGTGATCCCGGTGACATTGGTGCCACCCTTGGTCTCGCGGGTGTCCGGATCGCGAGCGATGCGGCCGGTGAGGATTGCGATATTGGTCATGGTGTAAGTCCTTCAGTTCCTCAAACCGGAGACCATCTCCGGCTTGCGAACATCCAGAAGAAGCAGGGCATGGGAGGACTGCACCGCAGGCCAGAAGGGCCGAAGGGGAACCTGTTCATGACGGGTGGTGCGGGCAGGCGCGCGAAGCGCGACCACACGGCCGGAAAGGAACGGGTTGCTGTCCTCAGCTGACCTGGTTCAGGACTGTTCGCGAAGAAAGCCGGATGGGTATCGGGTGCGGGCTTGAAGGCTCACGTGACCCTGCTGCAATCAGCGTACCCCATCGCCTTCCGATGCCGCCAGCAGATCCATGAAGTTGCGGGCGGCTTCCCGGTCTTCCTCGTTCTCGAACGCCACATCGAGGTCAGGGGCTGACCCGAACATGTGCAGGAACGACCACAGTGCAAAGCGCTTGCCCCGGTCCTCCTCAAGGCCGAGATCGACCCGGCAATGCTCGATGCCGGCTGACAACGTGTCGGGGGCAACCCCGGAGAGGTCGGTGGTGGCAAAGTAGCGCTGCAGCAGATCGTCAAGTTGCATGACCGGCCCATAGGCGGGTCAGCGCCGAATGCACATCCCGGCAATGTAGATGCTGATGATGAATGACCCCTCAGGACCCCGGAGAGGTGCCCAACGGACCACGACGATCGACCACGGTGATCCGACGTACCTTGGCATCAATGACGAGCCGTTCGGTCACGCCATTGCCCGGAAAGGCGACAACATAACGCGGATTGAGCGAGAGCATCTGCTCGTTGCGCTTGAACCCGGCGCGGGCACCGAGACGACGGTCGAGCGAATAGGTCAGCTGCTGCACTTCGCGGCGCTCGGCCCAGCTCGCGGCCAGGCGATCGGCACCCTTGCCGTCGCCGCCATGGACCAGGAAGAGATCGGGAACCACGTCGCGAACCTTGTCGAGCGTCGCCCAGATATTGTCGGCGTAGACACGCGCATCCTCTGCGCTCTCGAAGCTCTGACGACCACCGGCAAAGACGATTGGAGTTCCCTCCGGGATCAGGGCATGACGCCGGTTCTCGGCGCGTGCGCGAAGGAAATCGCGGGCATCGATCACGGCCGATGTGAGGTTTCGCGAATGGCTCGTGCGCGAGCCGGAAACGGGCTTCCACGAGGAACCGGTCTCGTCGCGGTAGAGTGCTGCCGCAGCCTCGCGCATCTGCTCGAAGGCCAGCATGCTGGCTTCGGCAGCCTGTGCACGTTCGACCTGCTCTTCCAGATTGCTCGAGTGCACTTCGGAGCCATCGGCTGATGCGAGGAGGACCCGGATCTCGTCGCTGGCCCGGTCGAGCTGAGCGGACTTCCGACTTGCAGCACGGTGAAAGAGATTGACCATGCCCCAGGCGATATCCTCGGCATCAGCTTCCAGGGCCGTGTCGGAAAACATCGCGAAGAGGTCGGACCATACGGCACCAAGCGTCTGGTCGATCGCATCCTCGCAGGGAAAGTCGGTCTCGTTGAAAGGGGCTGGCCTGATGCTGAGGCCTGAAAGGTCGAGGCCGCTCAACTGATCGATGAAGCTGTCGTACATGGGGTGTCTCCTGATCGCGGGGACAAGGACAGGAGGCACCATTGCCTCGGGCCTGTCCGCCGGAGCCCGATCAGGGCCGGGGAAAGGGGCGAGACGCACCGCGTAGCGGGAAACCTGCGGCCCTAGGCTGGCGCGGGCAACACGGGCCGAAGGGCCGCAGGTTGCGGCTCGACCCGACCGGCCCAAGGGCCTCTCCCGGCGGACTGGGATGAGGCAGGATCAGGACCCGGTGTCGCAAGCGGATCGGGAGCGCTCGAAGATCGCTTCGCCATTCGAGAACCGCCCGACCAGGCGCAGCTCACCGAACAGGTCGATGAACCTTCCCGACACTTGGGCGAGCCAATGCCGTGCCCTTGCAGTTCGTGGGACGTAGATGTCCGCCTCCCAGTAATGGGAATCATCGCGTTCGGCGAGCCAGATCGCGGCGAGCCCACAATAAGTCGATATGCCGCAATCAGCGAAGGCGTTTCGCAGGAGGATACGGTCCTCGCGGCCGCGCCATCCATCGAAGCGCTGAAAGGAAGGAAAGGTCGCCTTCGTAGTATCGATGACCTCGTCGACGAGGCACTCGTAGGCCCAGTCTACATCGTCCTCTTCGCCGTCATCGAGCAGGCGAAAGGCCACCACGGAGCCGGTCGGATAGCTGACGGAACGTCCCATCTCACTGCTCCTCAGGCCGCATCGGCGGAATCGACATCGGCCTCGCCTTCCAGGGATTGGTGACCACCCAGTTCGAGAAGCAGGCTGGCCGCTTCCTCGGCCTTGGCCGCAGCGCTCAGGATGGCGCGCTCGTCCGATTTGAGGATCTTGAGCCAGGACGCGATGTAGCTGGCGTGATGGTCGAGGTGGGTGACCGGAAGACCCAGTTCGGCCCCGAGGATGGCCGAGGACAGCTCGGCGATCAATTCCTCGGCAGCATAGTCATCGCTGCCGAAGCGGTTCTTGAGATCGCGGTCGAGCCGCGAAGAATGCCCCGTCCAGTGCGACAGCTCGTGGGCAAGCGTTGCGTAATAGTGGTCATAGGCTTCGAAGAGTTCGGCTGGCGGCATGGTGACCCGGTCACGCTGCGGCTCGTAATAGGCCTGGGCTCCATGATGCCGCAGGTCTGCCTCGATCCGGGTGAAGAAGGCATCGAGCCGCTTTTCGCGTCCTTCGGGCTCAAGTGCTGCAAACAGCGGCTTGGGGTGGTAGAATGCAGGGAGGCCGTCGCACTGGTCGGCATTGAACACGGCATAGGCCTTGAGCACGCGCCGGTTCTCGGTGTCCGCTTCGCCCTCGGCGTTTTCGACCTCCTTGGTGTAGCTCTTGTAGAAAATCGCGATGGTCGATTTCTCACCCTTGCGGACCTGTCCGCCGAGCGCCTGACACTGGCGATAGGTCATCCAGTAGGGCGAGGCGTAGCCACAGCCATCGGCCACCATCCACAACCAGAAAGTGTTCATGCCGCGATAAGGCGTCCCGCAGGAGCGCAAGGGCCGCGAGACGGGCACTCCGCGCCACGGCTTGACCCAAGGCTTTGTGCCTTGCTCTAGCTTCTCTATAATTGCGGCGGTGATGCGCTGAGCTGGCGAAGTCGATGCAGTGCGGCTGGGCTTAGTCATGGGAGTTCTCCTGATCGCCGGGACGGACATGTCCCGGTTCAGGAAAACCAAAGCTCCCTCCTCTCTCTTTTACAGGCGGTCGTTATGCGCCCCAATTTCGGACGTTCGAGACCAGATCAAATCTTGCGGAAAGCAGCCGCCTTTCAGAGTGCGGGAGTGGCCGTTTGCTCGGCTTGTAAGGGGCCTGACCATGTGCCGAGCTACTGCCACTGACTTGCTTCCAATCACAAGCTCCATAGTCCAATGGATATTCCCACCGTTCCCCTGCGGGCTCAATCCTCTCCTTTGTCTCGTTAGCACCTCTACGCCATCCCCGATTTGGGGATAACTTACCCTTGTGAATTCAAGGATTTTCGGTTCATCAACGCTTTATGTCGACAGCATCCACTCGCATTCCAAAACCAAAGGATTGGCAAGAGTTCGAACGCCAAATCGAAATATTGGCCCAATGTGTTTTGGGCGATCCGACCGCTAAAGGTAATGGGCGAACAGGCCAAAGGCAAAAAGGTGTCGATGTTTTCGGATGGCGTCCGGGAAAGATTGCAGTTGGCTTTCAGTGCAAGGAGCATTTTGAGAAGCCGGTTACAGAGAAGGAGCTTCGAGACGAGGTAAAGAAGGCCGAGCAGTTCCGGCCGAAGCTTAAGGAATTTATCCTCGTCACCACAGCTGATCGTGACGCGAAAATTCAAGAGGTTGCTCGTCTCATGACGGAGGAACGCGATGACTTCTCTGTCGACGTTTGGAGCTGGGAAGATATCGAGGGACACGTTGCCAAGCATCCTGAGGCCATCAAGGCCTTCGACCCAACCTATTCGCCTTTAATCGTCGAAGAGCTGAGGGAGTATCAGGATCAGGGAGTCAATCGTATTATCGCCGAGCTCCAATCACTGAGAGCGGGTGGCAACAGCGTTGCGACGGAGAGCGCTGAGGCGGTTCAAGACGAGGATGAGAGTACTAAGCTGCACGGGCAAATTACGCTCGTCCAAAACATGATTGATGAAGGGGATGTGATAGCCGCGATACCTTTGCTTGATCGGTTGGTCGCCAAGGAGCAAGCGCAGGCAAGCCCAAGCGAGATCTATCGCCTGAATGTCGCAAAGGCAGGCATAGCCATCAAGCGCGAGCGTTTTGAGGAAGCGGGGCGAATTCTTGTAGATGCGGCAAGAGAGTATCCCGCGCACAAGAATGCGGAGAGCAACCTCGCCATAGGCCTTCTCCTGTCGGGTGAGAGCGAGGAAGCTGAAGCCACGGCTTTAGGCGCCCTAAAGCGCAACCCCGAAAACCAAAAGATGGCCGAAACTCTAGCTCAGGCGCGTGCGCAGCAGGGTAAAGAGGATCTCTTCGCTGACATTCCGTCAAAGCTTCTTGATTCATCGATCATGCTCGGCCTCAAATCAACGGTGGCGCGCATGAAGGGCGACCAAGGGTGGAGAAAATTGGCAATTGATGGGGCGCGATCTTACCACGAAGACAAATTTCTCAAGAGATTTGCCGCCGAAGCCATTGTCGATGAATGCCTAGAGAAAGCGCCCGAGTTCATTGTTGGAGAGCCAGCGGGGCCCATCTCCCGTGAAGACATAGCTCATGCGGCAGATGTCCTTGTCGGGCAAATTGCGAACCTTCGTGAAATCGAAGGCGAGGTGCCGGTCTCGCTCGCACACAATGCTGCTCTTGCCTGCAGGCTAGATGATCGGTTCGACAAGGCATTCGAGATCCTCGAAGGGGCCATCGCAGACCACCCAGATGAGGTTGAGCTGGTTGAGCAAGTGGCTATGCACTATGTCCAAACGGGCGAAGCAGCGAAAGCAGTGCCGCTGCTTGAGCCAATGGAAAGGTCCAGCAAGCGAGATCTAACTCTCGCAGCAGCTTTGATCGAACTCGATCGCTATGCCGAAGCCAAAGCGGTACTCGATGAGCAGCAGTACCCAGAAAAGTTGAACCTTCCTCAATTTCAATTCTTTGGGGTGCATTTCGAATGGTACCGCAAGCAAGCCGACTTTGATGGCGCCCGAGCCTTCTTCTCAGGATTAGCAAAAAACCACCCAGGAGACCTACTGCCTCTCTTGTTTCGAGCCAAAATCGAGCGATTGGCAGAGGATGAGACGGCTTATTCAGAGGCGCTTGATGCAGCAATTGAGCTTGTCGACGGAAACAGTTCCTTTGGCGTAATTCACGAACTAGCGGACGAGGCATTTCGGGGACAACATTACGAAATCGCCGTTGATCTTCTCAAAGATCGAGTCGCGGTTGATCACGAGAATGAACCACTCTCGCTGTGCATTGCTGCTGCGATGAATGGCGACCTGCATCGCACAGCATCCGAACTTCTCGATCGCGTTCCCGAGGGGCTTGCTGAAGAGAGATGGTACCGACGTGTACGGATCGCGCTGGCCAACAAGATTGGAAGCGATCGAACGCTTCCCCTCCTAAATAAGTATCTGACTAGCTTCCCCGAAGACGTTGAGATGCGGACATTGCGCATTGGTTTGTGGCAGACTTCGGGTCTGACGGGGAAAATCCGCAAGGATATCGAAGCAACTGACTTTGCTGGTCTGGAAGGCAGCCCATTCGCCCGAATGCAGTATTTCAGGCTTGCGACGGCATACGGTGATGGTGCGAAATCACTACCGTTCGCCTACCGATTGCTGCTTGAAAACTGGAATAGTGTGGATTGCCACACCGGGTATCATGGCCTGTTTCTCTCCAACATCACCATATCGGGCATAGACCTCTCTCCGACAAAAATTGATGTCGCTACGGTATGCCGTGTGCTGACCGACAAGAATGAAGACCGCTGGTATCGAGTTGAGGAACAGAAGCCGGCAGTCTTTGGAGATGAATGGCTTTCCCCGGACGATCCTTTGGCTGAGACTTTGATGGGTCACGCCGCTGGGGATGTGGTGGAGGTCGAGGGAGCTCATGGCAATTTCAAACTGACAATTGCCGAGGTTAAGTCGGTCTATCTAGACACTTTTCATCGATCCATCTCTCGCTTCAATGATCGCTTTCCCAATTCGGGGGCTATGCTTCAAATGTCGATCGTCACCGAAGCAGAAGATCCCTTTTTCGAAATGAAGCGAATGACCCGACGCCTAAGCGAGCGGAATCGGGAGACAATCAACATATATCGCGACAACCCAATTTCGATTGTTTGGTTGGCTGGGCTTTTAGGTAAGGATGAAATTGAATGCTCAATCGGTCTCCCCGCTGAAACGGGGATACCATTCCGAGTTTGTCAGGGGACATCGGATGAGCGCGAAGCTGCGTTCGAGATCATAGATCAAAATGACGAGCATGGTGTCGTGGTTGATGCTGTCACGGCCGTGCTTATTAAGCGCCTCAAATTGGAGGAGGCAATCAAGGCAGTGTGCGGACCACTGAAGGCAACCGCCACAACAATCGAGCGCTTAACTGAGCGCTTCCATGAGGCAGAAGGAATGCTCGGACGCCAAATGGGGACGTTCGGGTATCAAGATGGTCAGTACGTCTTGACTGAGCACACTGACGAGCAAATCCAATCGGTGATCGAGGTTCGCAAAGACGAATTAGAGTGGGCTAGGGAAAATCTCGAGATAGTTGACGCCTTACCCAGTCGTGAGTTGGACCGAGAAGCTCGTCAGATGGCGGATATGGTGGGGCTTAACGCTATCGCTCCAGCCTTGGCTGCAAGCGGTGCAGGCCTGCCAATCTTAGCAGACGATTTCGGCATTCGACTTTGGGCGAAAGCTGCTCTCGATGTCGACGGCCTTTGGCTCCAGCCAATCCTAATGCGAGCCCGAGATCAAGGGGCCATTGACGAGGGCCAATATGCAACGGCCATCCTGGACATGGCAGAAGCGGGCTTTAGCTATATCTCGCTCGACAACCGAACGCTTCTTCATGCCCTCAGGAAGGCAGATTTCGACGTCTCTTCGGTCGAGAAGCCGCTGAACATCCTCCTTGGGAAGTCTGCAGACATCAATCGCAACTTGTTCATTGCGATGGCAACGCTCGTAGCCTTGAAGGATGAAGATTGTCCGCCGATGACCCCATACAAACTCGCGAGCCAAATCGCGCGTGCAGCCACCTACCCCCGTTGGGATCAGGTTGATAAAATTTTGTCTGCGATGAGTGCAGTTCCATTTCCGGGCATGGCCAAACACTTGCAGAGCTGGAAGCAGTGGAACAGTCTAGGTTCGGCATAGACTGCAGCCTACGTTGTTGCGTCCGTAACTCTTCGACAATTTTCGATAGTTGACGGTCTCCTAACGGCCTCTACTTTGACGCGCTCGGCCACATCCCGCGACCAAACAGATTGCGAGGATCGATCGCACGCTCGGGCGCTGGAAATCCATAGAGTTTGCGCTGGACCGCCCAATCGGTCGGCACGTTGGAATTCAGCAATACCTTCCTGTTGAGGCCGGGGGGCTGCGTGCCATCGAAAACTGCGGTAACGATGTCCGGAGCTAGGTAATTAAGCCGTACTAGGCGTGCGAACTGCGCCGTACGGCAACCCTGGATCTTTGCTAGCGCATCGAGGTCGAGCTCGCGGTTCTCTTCGACGAGACGTTGCGCTTTTCGGGCGCTGCGAATGAGATCGACAAGCTTCTTGTCGGGCGTCCCCGTGCACGAAGCTTTTCGCGGTTTAATATGCAAGGATGGCCAACGCTCGGCAGTTACTGCTCTTACCGCGACAACATGATCGTAGCGCGCATCGCTGCAAGACCAGTTCGATGGACGCCCGCGGAAGCTCATATCGCTCTTCCACTCGAGATAGCGACGTACCTCGAGCATACGAAACTCGATTGAGACCTGGTCCTCACCGAGCTCCACACGATGCGCGATTGCCCTGAAAAGCTCATGCAGATTCGGCTTCGCGGTCGCCATCAGCCGGTCGGAGGCTGCCGGCCCTTTCTCGGCCAATGTTTCCAGGTTTTCGCCGAACAGACCAAGCCCTTTGAGCGCCTTTCTTAGCTTGATCCGATCGCACAAGAACTCTGCGACTGCCGCCAGAACTACCGCGTCGAGCTCGTCAGCGCTTGAACGATACTGCCGAAGAAACAGCTTCTGCGACCAGATGGCGTTGCTCGAAACGTAGGTCTTGTAGAACTTGCCCCAATGCCATTTCAGGTCGAGCCGCATATGGCGTCCAAGATCGTCCCATAGCAGGCCCGCGAGAAAGTGGTCAGTATCTCGATTGTCCGGCTTTCGCTTCTTGCGCTCGTTGCAGATCGCTTGCGCCTTCTCCCAGATTTCGCGCGATATGAGCGCCTCGTGCTCGCCTGGATAGGTCCGATCGTGCCCTCGAATTTCGCCGACATATATCGGGTTCTGAACGATGCCGTAGACGGTACTGGGTGATATAGGCGTTCCCCCGCGCGACTTGCCCCGCGGCGAATACTTGACCGAGCTGCAAAGACCCCGTTCGCGAACGGCCGTCATGACGCGAGTGTATCGCCGTGTCCGCAGAAACTCGTCGAAGATAAACCGGACAATCTCAGCTTCTGGCTCATCAACCTTCAATCCCTCGGGTGTGGCAACATAGCCGAACGGCGGCAAACCACCGTGCATTTTCCCGTGCCGCTTGCGCGTGCGGATGCTGTCGCGCACCCTTTCCGCGATAAGCTCGCGTTCGAACTGGGAGAAGGTAAGCAGCACATTGAGGATCATCCGGCCCATACTGTCGGAAGTATCGAAGGCCTGTGAGATGGAGACCAGAGCTATGTTACGGCGATCGAAGATCTCGATCATCCGAACGAAATCGGCGAGGCTACGGGTCAGCCGGTCGATTTTGTACACCACGACAACGTCGATCTCTCCTGCTTCGATATCCTGCATGAGCTGCGAGAGCGCAGGGCGATCCATTCCGCTCCCCGAATGGCCGCCATCGTCGTATCGGTTGGGTAGCTCGACCCAACCCTTGTACTGCTGACTCTTGACATAGGCGCTACTGATTTCGCGCTGCGTAACTAGTGAATTGACATCATGTTCGAGGCGCTGGTTAGTGCTCTTGCGGGTGTAAATTGCGCACCGTTTCAACGGTGCGATAGCTTCGATATCCATGGGCAAACTCCGAAATTTCTTCGAAACATCGCCCCGTTGCGATCGGCGGAGAAGGTCTAAGCGCCGGATACGGAGAATTATGCGGCTATATGAACAGCGGAGGTGTCTCGCGCCTGATCGGTCCCCTTGGCGTGATCGGCCATCGACCTTCAGCCTGAATCGATTGCCAGCAATGAGTAGTTCGTTCTCCCCTTTTTCTGATCCACAAGCGGACTGACTGTTTTCTGCCGATAATCTGGCAACGAAAAGGCGGCCCGTCCCTAGAGGGTCGGACCGCCCGCCGAGTGACCTGGACCTGTCAGGAGGGGTCAGGCAGCCTGCTCGGCAATCTCGTCAGTTCCTTCGCCGTTGACCGCCTCGTTTCCTTCGTGGTCTGCCAATTCGACTTCTTCCGAACCGGCGAAACGCATGATCGAAGGCACCCATGCCTGCGCCCGTTCCTTAACCTCGGGCTCGCCAATGAAGTTGCCCGAGAAGATGCGTTCGGCAGCGCTCGCAAGCTCAGCCTTCTTCGAGGCAGCGTAGCGACTGACCAAATCGGGACCACCGGCGGCATCGAGCGCTTCGAGCGTGCGGGCCTTGGCCACCCTGTCGAAGTAATTCGCCGCCGTGGGACGCCACCAATGCGCGGTCTCGATTTCGAGGAGCGAGCCGAGCGCCTCGTGCAGTGGCACCGAGCGCTCACCGTCACAGGCAAGGCTGGCAACCAGCGTGCGAGAGACGACATGGCCGAGCCAGGCCGAGCGCGTCTCGTCAGACAGTGCCCGGAACCTGGCAAACCGCTCGACGTCGTTTTCGCCAGCACGCCAGCTTTCATCGAGCGATCCTGCGAACTCGGCCATAGCAGCACTTGCCGGGGCATCCTTGGCCTCGAACCCGGTGACCGGGCCGGACGCGACCGAGCCGACGAGGGTCGACGCTTTCTTGGCGCGCCAGTCATGCCCATCGGCATCGGCGAGCGTGAAGACCATGAAATCGAGCGCCAGTGCCGGGTCGTTGGCGAGATGGATTGCCAGGATGTCGCGGCGCTGCATTGCGAGTTCATCGAGCAGGCGCTGCGACAATGAACTCCCCTTTGGCTTCGCCGTTCCGGATTCCTCGACTGCCTCGACCACACCTTCGTCGGTGATGACCTCGGTCTTGGTGTAGTACTGCGGGACCAATGTTGGCTCGCCATTGCGAGAGAGGACTAGGAAGGCACCGGCCTCGGATTTCAGTTCATCGGCGAGTAGCGGCGGCCGGTCATTGAGCGCGCGCATGGCGCGGTCGATGACGACGAGTTCCTGTTCGGCCTTGGCGATCTCCTCCTCGTCGCTGTCTTCGTCTTCGAGCACGGCGGCGACACGGTCGTAGTCGGCCTCGAGCTCGCCGAGCTCCTGCGCTTCCTGCTCGGTCATTGGCGCAGGCTCGCAGGGCAAGCGACTGAGACCTTCAACAAGGTCGTGGCTGACATAGGTGCCAAGGGTCGGGCGCACCCAGGCAAGGCCATATTCGAGCGCGGTCTTTTCCGCCGCCTCTTCCATGGCCTTGTGCGCGAGGTCTTCGAGCAGCGCGACATCGATCCAGCTCTCGCTGGCATCATCGTCGAACAGTTCGCGCTCAATCCGGCCGCCTGCGGCGAGATAGGCATCGCGTCCGACAAGCACGGCCCGCGGATCGGAACCACGCACCGTGGCATCGAGCACCATGCGGCGGATCGTGTCAGGAGTGATCTGGTACCAGGCGTCCTGCAGCTCGGCATAGACTTGCGCCTGGCGCTCCACGTCAGAAATCGCGCCATAAGCCTTGGCCATGTCAAGCGTGATTGTTCCTTCGGCGAGCGCTTCGAAGACGCAAGGCGCGAGACCCGCCAGTCGCAGACGACCCTCGACAAAGCGGACCGTGAGACCGAACCGGCGGGCCACGTCTTCAGTGCTGGCTCCAGCCTCGATGATGGAAGCAAAGGCCTGCGCCTCGTCGGCCGGGTTCATCGCCAGACGCTGGAAGTTTTCGGCAAGGCTGGCTTCGCGCACTTCGCTTTCTTCGCCTTCGATGACGAGGCAGGTGACTTCGTGCGTGTCAGGCAAGGTGCCCTCTTCGGCCAGCGCCTGCAGTGCGGCGAGCCGGCGACCACCGGCCTCGACCTCGAACTTGCCGCGCTTTCCTTTGCGCACGACGAGGTTTTGCAGCAGGCCGCGCGCGGCGATGTCTGCCCGCAGCTGGAGGTCGGCCAGCACGTCGCTCGACTTGCGAACGTTGCGCGGGCTCGGGACGAGCTTCTTCAAAGGAATCGACTGGATCATGGGTGTTCTCCTGATGGAATGAAGGCGCAGGTGAGGATCACGAGGCCCACAAGCCCAAAGGGCTGCCTCCACTCTCATTCCGAGATTGGGGTCTGCCCGAGGGCTCCGGCGGCAAGCGCGGGGAGAACCGACGAGGCATTCGACACCGGGACGAACAGGCGCGTGCGGTAGCGGATGATCTCGGTGAAGCAGCCTTTGCCCTTGTACCAGTCGAGCCGATCGGGCGAGAACCCGGTCAGTTCAAGCCGCTGTTCGCCGCCGACCAGAGATCGCTTGACGGTCAAGGCATCGTGGCTTGCGAGGCCCAGCGGCTTGCCGCTGGCGATGACGAGGTTGCCGATCTGCTCAGGCGCCGGTCCGCTAACTCCGGAAAGACCAAAGGTCTCGGCGATTGCGGCGAGATCGATATCGAGCACTTCACGCCCAATGATCGACTGGCCGTCCTCGGCAACGAGCCGAGTGACGCGGACATGATCGCCAGGCAGGCGCTTCCACACCGGAAGCAACAGCCCGGTGGCGAGATGGACGCGCTCGGTCACCGGTGAAGCAGCGGCCTCCTCTTCCTCGGCCCGCCAGGCGCTCGTGAACGCGGTGACGCCAATTTCTTCCCAGTGGCTCTCACCGAGTGCCTCAAGTGTCCAGTTCGCGGACTTGAGCGGGCGCAGCAGGCGGCGGCGTTCGATCACGGCCCCGTCGTCAGCAATGAGGCGTCGGGCCGGAACCGACAGTGCGACCATGCCAGAGCGCGCATTGCGCATCGGGATCGCGTGCGGGCTGCCGATCTCGTGCATGCGTAATAGGCGCTGCAAGCGTAGAGGCCGAAGGTGCCTCGTTACTTCGAGCGAGACGAGGCGGGTCTCCGCTCCGGTCACGGGATCGGTGCGGAGAAGTTCGTCGGCAAGGACCGTGAAGCGATCAACCCTCACGGTTTCCAGTCCCTGGTCGAGCGTCCCGGCTTCACGCGCGGCCTCGATCCGCGCTTCGACGAGGCCAAGGTATTCGTCGAATATGGCGTTCTGGAGCGCGATAGGCAGCGCCAGGATACGGTTGAGCCAGCGCTGGATCGTGGGGAGATTGTCGGTCAATCCGCCATCGGGGCTTTCAAGCCGGAGGCCGGTGCGTTCGACGAAGTTCTCGAAGCTCGTGGCTTCGAGCTTGCCGTCATAGAGCAGCTGGAACCACCGACTGAGCGCGTCGCGCGCATAATCGCTTTCAAGATTGTCTGCCGGATCGAACAGGTTCTGTCCGCCGGTCTGGCGCTGGCCGCGCGTCAGCGCGCCCAAGGCGTCGAGCCTTCGCGCAATGGTCGAGATAAACCGACGCTCGCCCTTTACGTCGGTGGTTACCGGTCGGAACAGCGGGGCCGAGGCCTGGTTGGTGCGGTTGGTGCGGCCGAGACCCTGGATCGCGTTGTCGGCGCGCCAGCCCGGCTCGAGCAGGAAATGAACACGGCGCTGCTGGTTCCGGCAGCCAAGGTCGGCATGGTAGGAGCGGCCCGTGCCGCCCGCATCCGAGAAGACCAGGATGCGCTTGGTCCCTTCCATAAAGCTTTGCGCTTCTGAGACATTGGCGCTGGGGCTACGCCGTTCGAGGCGCTGCTCACCATCGCGGCCCAGGACAAGCCGGCGGGTCCGGCCCGTGACTTCGGCCACTGCGTCGGTTCCGAAATGCTCGATAATCGCATCGAGCGCGGTGGCAATGGGCGGCAGTGCGCAAAGCTGCTCGATCAGCGCATCGCGCACGGCAATGGCGCGCGGGCAGAAGACGGGATTGCCCTCCTCGTCGCTCATCGCCTCGGAGCGAAGATTGCCGTCATCGTCGGCGAAGACCTGCATCAGGCGCACCGGGAAGCTCTTCGCAAGGTAGTCGATAACGTACTGAGCAGGACTGAGATCGAGTTCGAGCGCTTCGCGTTCCTCGTCAGAGAGGTCGGCAAGACGTCGGTCGAGCATGGCCTCGGCGGTCGAGACCAGCTGCACGACAACCGAATGACCTTCGCCAAGCGCTGTTTCCATCGCGGGGATCAGGCTCGGCAGTTTTATCGAGAGCAGTAGCTGGGCAAAGAAGCGCTGCTTGGTGCCTTCGAAAATCGACAGCGCCGCAGCCTTGGCGTTCCGATTGAGCGTATCGCCGCTGTCCTCGTCGACCACGCGGGTTGCTTCGAGCGCAGCTTCGAGGTTGCGGTGAATGATCGCCCAGGCATCGGCATAGGCATCGTAGATCCGTACCTGCGCTTCGGTCAGGTTGTGTTCGAGAATTTCGTACTCGACCCCGGCGAAGGACAGCGCACGGGCGAGATAGAGCCCCTGGGCCTTGAGATCGCGCGCGACGAGCTCCATCGCCGCGACGCCGCCAGCGCGGATCTCGGTCATGAACGCCTCGTGGGTCGGAAAGGCGGTCTCGGGTCCCCAGAGACCAAGCCGTGAGGTGTAACCGAGGTTGGCGATATCCGAAGCGCCGGTGGCAGAAGCATAGAGCACGCGGGCGCGCGGGAGATGGTTCTGCAGCCTGAGGCCCGCCATCCCTTGTTCGGAGCTCTTGACCTTGCCGCGGATTGAAGAGCCGCCGAGCGCATTGGCCATGGCGTGGGCTTCGTCGAAAGCGATCACGCCATCGAAATCCTCGCCCGCCCAGGCAAGGATCTGGTCGAGCCGCGTATCCTCGGCACGCCCCGAGCGCAGCGTCGGGTAGGTGACGAAGAGGATGCCTTCGGACATCGTTACGGGGCGGCCGAGTTTCCAGCGCGAGAGCGGCTGGATGTCGAGCGGCAGCCCGCCAAGCGCTTCCCAGTCGCGGCGCGCATCTTCGAGCAACGCCTCGTTTTTGGTGATCCAGACATGACGCCGCTCGCCTGCGAGCCAGCGATCCATGATAACCGCGGCGATCTGTCGTCCCTTGCCCGCTCCGGTTCCGTCGCCAAGGAAGAAGCCCTGGCGGTATTCGTGACCATCTTCGGACAGTTCCAGCGCGGTGCCTTCCTGGCTGACCTTGAATCGGCCCGGAAGATCGCGCGCGAATGCCTGGGCGGCGTAGACCAGTGTCTCGCATTGCGCTTCGGACAGAAGGCCATCGGCCCGCCAATTTGCGAGAAGGCGCGGGCTAACATCCGGCTGGGGCACCGCGACCGAACCCATGGCGACCGATTCCACCAGCGGGGTGGGATGGACCGGCGCGTCTTCGAACGCGATGCGGCTTGGCCGGTAAGGCAGATAAATGCCCGACTGTTCAGGCACCGGCGCGGGGTCGGCGAGGACCGAATAGGTTAGGTCGACCGCATTTGCTGTGGCTGCTGGTCTCGCTGCAAACGGCGCCACCGGCCGGACCGGCGTGCGTTGGGTCGACGTCTTGCCAAGGAAGCGCACTGGCTTGCCGACTGGCAGTCGATGGAGGCTGGCGGAGGTTCGCGCTCGTGGCGGTAGCTCCGTGACAAGTTCGTGGAGCGAGATGAGGTCGGCAGTATCTCCGGTGATCGCTGACGAGGGCGCAGTCGACACCTTGTCGACCACGACCAGGCGAACAACGATCCCCGTTCCTGTCCGACGAAAAGCCTGCTGCAGCCGGACATCGAGGAGCAGCGACGCTTCGTCCTGTGCCTCGGCGAAGGTGGAAGCATTGAAGCCTTCGGGCATGATGGCGACAATCCTCGCGCCACTGGCGGCGGTCCGGATTGCACTACGAAGGTGGCGCTGCGCCGTCTCGCCATCCTTGCCGCGTTCCTGGCTGCGGGCGAACGGCGGGTTCATCAACACGACAGACGGAACGGGGCCCCGATGCAGATCGGCAATCAGTTCCCCGTCATGCTTGGTGATCGCGGCTGCGGGGAAGATGTGGCTGAGGCCGTCTCGTCTTGCCGGATCGATCTCGTTGAGGACCAATGAGGCCTTCCGGACGCTGCCCCATAGGGCAAGGGCACCATTGCCTGCGGACGGTTCGAGGAGCGTGTCTTGCGCGCAGACAGCTGCGGCCTTCGCCATCAGCCAGGCCAGCATTGGCGGGGTCGAGAACTGCTGGAGCTCGACCTGTCCTTCACTGCGTACGTGCCGCGGCGGCAAGGCTGCTTCGAGCCAGTCGAACCGCGCTTCGGCTTCGTGTACCCTTGTCGCCAGATCGATGCGAGAAGACTCACGAAGCCAGAGCAGTGCGCCGATCTCTACGGCGTTGTTGTGGTCGTCGATGGTCCAGGCACTTCCCCAGTCCATGACGCCGGTCTCTTCGGCGAACAGCCCGGAAATTTCGGCACGAGTAAGATGACGTCCCGAAGCAAGAAGCTCGGCAATCTTGGCGCCGACAGCGTAAGCCAATGGCACTGACGGCAACTGCTCGCCAGCGGGAAACAGGTCTGATTGAAACATGGCAATTCGTCCTCCTGATGAGGGCATCGGGACACGCCCTCTGCCGGATCAGGAATTCGAGAAGCTCTCTCTCCTCTACCGCGCCGCTTTGCGGCGCAGCCATGCTTTAAGTTCATCGTTCCAGTCGGTGTCGCGTGAGGATGGTTTGCGAACGTGGATCGTCCGTCCATCGCGGGCATAAGCGGCCAGGCCACGCGAGGCAGCCAGCTCGCCGCCCGCATCATGATCGACGAAGAGGTGAAGGTCGGTCACGCTCTCGGGCACGCTGACGAGGCCAAAGCGCTCATTCCCCAGAGTCGCCCAGACAGGAATGCCGGTGAGAGCGTAGGCCGACATCGCGCTCTCGATCCCTTCAGCAAGGCCGAGCTTGCCGGAAACCGGAGCAAAAAGGCGAACAGCAGCTTCACCGAGCGCGCCAAGCGCGCGTTTCGGCTTGTCGAAGTCGGCCTTGGCAATGCCCGAAAGGAACGTGCGATGGATGGCGATCGGCCCCTCGTCGAGGCTGACCGCCGCAATCATAGCCAGCAAAAAGCGGGTGCGACCCTTCGGACCAAGTGGCGTTTGTGGATGGAAGCGGAGCGCCTGAGATGCGGCGAGGATTCCGCGGCTCTCCAGATAGGCCTTTGCCGGGCTGGCACGCAGTGGCTGTGCATCACGCCAGATCCTCAGCGCTGCCGCCGAGGGTTTGCGCGTTCGGGTCTGCTCGGGACCTTCGGTAGTCGCAGAACCTGAAAAGAGCGTCGGTGCCTCGAAACCTTCACGCGCCAGAGCAGCCAGCACGCTCTGCTGATCGCATCCCGCGAAACAGTGGAAGAGGATGGCCTGTCGGCCGAGCGACACACCGAGTGACGGCATGCGGTCATCGTGCGCGGGGCAACAGGCCATGCCCTTTGTGCCGGACCATTTGCCCCCTCGCGATTCACAAATGCGACGGGCGGTCTCGGCAAGCGACCGGTTGGGATGAGTTTGGACAGACAGGGACATGCGAGCTCCTCAGCATGCAAAGTGGCCCCTCATCAGCGTTCCTCTCCTCTCCCAAAGACAAACATTCGCGGCTTTCCTACAGACATATGTTCTCTTTATGTTCTATCGCGATTCGAATCAATGGAGCACCACTCGAGATGACCTGCCTCAATCGTCGGACCGCGATAGCGGTCGCCTGTCTGGGGATGATCGCGACCACCTCACAGCAAGTCCGCGCCCAGGATTTCACCTTGTTCGAGCACGCGATCGTTCCGCCGAAGACGGACCGGCAGCCAGCAAGGCAGTATCTTCCTGCGATCTACCAGGCCGGGCCAGCAGACGTATCCTACCGGGAAGGCCTGTATATGGCGGCAATAGCCGAGGCTGAGCGCCGGTACGGGCTTCCGACCAACCTGCTTCGTGCTCTCATCTGGGCTGAGTCCCGCTTCAATCCGATGGCTGTGAGTCCAGCTGGTGCTGCCGGGCTTGCTCAGCTTATGCCGGCCACGGCGCGAGAACTGGGCGTCCGGAACCGTCATGACCCTCTTGCATCGATCGACGGTGGCGCCAGGTACCTTCGCGATATGTTGGACCGGTTCGACGCGGTCCACCTGGCCTTGGCTGCTTACAATGCGGGCCCAGGTGCCGTCTCCCGATCACGCGGTATTCCGAAAAATGGTGAAACGCCGCAATATGTCCGGTCTGTGTTGGGACGTTGGCAAGCAATTGGTACCTACAATTGACGAAACTGCCTGATTTCCGGCTATTGTCTGAAATAGTGTGCCGGTATGAAGACGGACAACGCTAGTGAATGAGACCCCCGGTAAGCCGTTCGACTTTCGCAAGGCGTTGAAGGCACAGAAGCGCCGGAAGCTGAGAAAGGAGATCGCGTTGGGTTTGGGAGCATTCGCGATCGTATTTGCTGGAGGGATGCTGGCACTCAACTGGCCAGTCCATGATGCCAGCCTTGCTAACGACGATCAGCAGCCTCAGGCTTTATTCCAGCAAGCAAGCTCCCCACAATTCGACATCTGCGGATCCATCCGACGCACATGCGTCGTGGATGGAGATACTTTCTGGCTTGATGGCGTGAAGATCCGGATTGCCGACATCGACACTCCCGAGATCAGCGAGCCTCGTTGCGACTATGAGTACCAGCTCGGCATGCGCGCGACGCACCGCCTTGTCGAATTACTGAATGGCGGGCCCTTTGAACTGAGGACCATCGGTAGCAGAGACGAGGATCAGTACGGTCGCAAATTGCGGGTTGTAACGCGCGGCGGCCGCTCGCTTGGCGATCAGCTGGTCAGCGAAGGCCTGGCGCGAACCTGGACCGGGAGGCGAGAACCATGGTGCTGAACCGCGATCAGGAATTGTGGGCCGTCGCGCTCTGGGTCGAAAAGAACCATGGCGAAGAGGGAACCGCGTATATCGCGCAGCAAATCCAGCGGCTATCCAACGAAGGGAACGAGGCAGGCATAGCAACGTGGAAGACTGTTGCTGAGCGCTTCGATCAGCTTAGCTGCCAAAGCTCTACGAGCTGAGGCTCAGCACGATGCGGAATTGGCTTAAAGTCTGGGGCATCAGAATTGAGTTCGCCTTGCTCGCGTCAGTGTCCCTGATAGGGCTAATCCTGAGCCTTCGGTCCTGCATTGGCTGAGAAAAAATTCCTTCTTCCTATCAACCCTTCGCAAACTTTCCCACGATGACCTTTCCTCCTGTCCGGAGCTCATCAAGGTAGTCGCTCCACCATTGAGCCATGCGCACCCGCTCGTCCCAATGTTTGCCGCGATGGTAGATGCCACGCACGACATTGCTGTCGCCATGTGCCAGGGCGCGCTCGATCGCATCCGGATTCCAGAGTCCCGACTCGTTCAGGAATGTCGATGCTGTCGCCCGGAGTCCGTGCGCGGTGACTTCTTCCTTCGAATATCCCATGCGACGGAATGCCGCATTGAGCGTGTTTTCACTCATAGGACGCTTGGAGCTGCGCGCAGACGGGAAGACATAACCTTCGCGGCCGAGCATCTCGGCCAGATCAGTAAGATAGCCTCTAACCTGCTTGGAAAGCGGGACAGCATGCGCTCGACGCGCTTTCATTTTACCGGCAGGAATTTTCCAGACCCCATCGACAAGGTCGATCTCATGCCATTCGGCGTGCCGGAGTTCGCCGGGGCGCACGAACACATGCGGCGCGATCTGCAAAGCTAACTTCGTCACCATGTAGCCAGTGAAGTCGTCGATTGCGCGCAGCAGCCCGCCTAACTCGGTGGGCTCAAGGATGGCTGCATAATGCGTGGCTCTCGGCGTTACGAGAGCACCCTTCAGCATACTGGTCGGATCGGATTTGCAGCGGGTAGTAGCGACACCGTAGCGAAACACGCGGCCTGCGAACGAGCGGCATTTCTTCGCAGTCTCGTGCTTACCGGTGGCTTCCAGTCGTTTGAGAGGAGCCAGGACTTCGAACGGCTCGATCTCGTGGATGGGTCTGTTCCCGATGGCAGGCGCAAGCTTGTCGAGGAAATAATTGGCCTTGACGATCGTGCCATCGGCACGGCCATTCTGGACCATCATCTGTTCGATATACTCACGTGCGACTGCCTCGAACGTCTGTGCAGAAAGGAACTCGGCGCGGATTTTCCGCTTCCGCTTCTCAAAGGCCGGGTCGCCGCCAGAAGCAACAGTTCGTCGTGCCTCGTAGGCCACGTCTCGCGCTTGCTTGAGGCTGATTTCGGGATAGCTGCCGATGCAGAGCTTCTTTTGCGCACCGCCGATCCGGTATCGGAATCGCCAAAGCTTGCTGCCGGTCGGCGTGACCTCAACATATAGGCCGCGCTCATCGGTTACCTTGTACGGCTTATCTTTGGGCTTAAGTGCGCGGAGGCGAGTATCTGTCAGCGGCATGTGGGGGCCTTTTCATCTGGGCCTTTGCGAAACGGCCTCAAAAGGCCCACAAAAGTGTCTGGAAGCCCCGAGAACAGGCGGGACGATCCGGAACGATCCAAGGGCCAAATCCCTAGGATTTCTGCGGGTTTTATAGATTATTTGGGAGAACGTGAGAAGAACAAATGGTGCCCAGAAGAGGACTCGAACCTCCACGCCCTTGCGAGCGCCGCCACCTGAAGACGGTGCGTCTACCAATTCCGCCATCTGGGCACACAATCGAGCCGGTCATCGAAGCCAGCTGCGGGTAGGGGCGCGCCGATAGCTGGGGTGGCGGGGGGTTGTCAACGACGATCGCATGACGAACTACACATTACCGCAGAAACCCACCGCGCATGCCCTGACGCACGATGCGGTGTTGCAGGAGGCGGTAGGTTTTGGCAGGGCGATAACAACAGTCTGAATTATACCCCTATCGAGGCAAGCAATGGCATCTCGCGATCCCCTGAATGGCAAGCTGGTGACAATCATCGGCGGCAGCGGTTTCCTTGGCGATCATGTCGCGCAGGCGCTGCTGGAACGCGGGGCACGGCTGTGCATTGCCAGCCGCCACCCGGAACGGGCATTCAAGCTCAAGCCGCTGGCGCAACTGGGGCAGATCGAGTTCCTGCCATGCGACGTGACCAAGCCGGACACAGTCGCATTTGCGGTGCGCGGGGCCGATGCCGTGGTCAACCTCGTCGGCGCGTTTGAGGGCGACCTGAAAGCGACAATGGCCGATGGTGCCGGCACTGTCGCTCAGGCCGCTGCCGCAGCAGGGGTAGCCGCACTGGTCCATGTCAGTGCCATCGGGGCCGATAGCGAATCGCCCAGCGGCTATGCTCAGGCCAAGGCCGCTGGCGAAGCCGAAGTACTGGCAGCGTTTCCCAAAGCGACGATCCTGCGCCCGTCGATCCTGTTCGGGGATGACGACCACTTCATCCAGATGTTCGCCGGGTTGGTATCGACTTTCCGTGTCCTGCCGGTGTTCGCCCCCCATGCCCCGCTCCAGCCGCTGTTCGTGGACGACGCGGCAGAGGCTGTGGTGGTGGCGCTGGCCAATCCGGCGGCGTTTGGTGGCAAGACCTTCGAGATCGCCGGCCCGGAAGCCATCACGATGCTGACGCTGCACCAGCGGATCGCCGCGAGCCAGCATCGCAAGCGGACCTTCATCGAGATGCCCGATTCGCTCTCGGCACTGTTTGCGGCGCTGCCGGGCACCCCGATGAACAGCGATCAGTGGGCCATGCTGAAGCAGGGCAACGTTCCCGGTGGCAAGCTGCCGGGTATGAAGCAGCTCGGCATCGCGCCGCGCCCGCTGGGCCTGTTCCTCGATCGCTGGATGACCCGTTTCCGCCGCTATGGCCGGTTCAACGAAACCGTAGCGGGCTGATCCGGGCGGACACTGCCTTCACCCGGTCAGTCCCTGCAATCCAGGCCGACCATCACGCCGGAGCGCCTTCTTCCGTTGCACCGTCGCGCTTGTCTTCGAGCCGGGTGAGCGGCTCGACCAGCAAAGTGCCGCCGTCGAATCCGGTGATCCGCACCCGCGCACCGCTATCCATATCCGGCCCGCGGGCCAGCCATTCGCTGTCGCCCTGCCGCACACGCCCGTCACCATCGCTGATGGCGACAGTCACGGTAGCGGTCTGTCCAACCAGCCGCCCCATGCGATTGTTGAGCAGGGGATCGGTGCTTTCAATCGGGTTGTCCCGCACCATGCGCCGGGCCGAGTACACGATGATCAGCGACAGGAACACGAAGTTCACGATCTGAAACGACAGCCCGAGATCGAGCACATATGTCAGCGCGCCGGTCGCCAGTGCGGCCAGCGCCAGCCAGATCAGGTAAACACCGGGGATCAGCATTTCCATGATCGCCAGCAGCAGGCCGATTGACAGCCACGCCAGGTAAGCGTCCAGTTCGCCCAGCCAGTCCATCAGGAACCGCGCCCGGTGTGCGGCACAGTCGCCTGCGCGCGGGTACGCGAAACAGGCGCGGAGGCCGTGGCAGACGGCACCGGTGTCGTCACGTCACCCGGCTTCACTGCTTCCCGCACCAGTTCACCGATGCCGCCGAGCGATCCGATCAACTGCGTTGCTTCCACCGGGAACAGGATCGTCTTGGCATTGGGGCTGGTAGCGAACTTGCCCACTGCCTTGGTGTATTCCTGCGCGATGAAGTAGTTGATCGCCGCGTTGCCACTCTGGGCAATCGCATCCGACACCATCTGCGTGGCGCGGGCTTCGGCCTCTGCCGCGCGTTCGCGGGCCTCGGCATCGCGGAACGCCGCTTCGCGCTTGCCCTCTGCAGAGAGGATAGCAGACTGCTTTTCCCCTTCGGCGCGCAGGATGCGGCTGGCGCGGTCGCCTTCCGCCTCCAGAATCTCGGCGCGCTTCAGGCGTTCAGCCTTCATCTGGCGCGCCATCGCTTCGGAGATGTCCATCGGCGGGCGGATGTCCTTGATCTCGACACGGGTAATCTTCACCCCCCACGGCGAAGTCGCGTGATCGACCACCGACAGCAGACGCGCGTTGATCTCGTCTCGCTTCGACAGTGTTTCGTCGAGATCCATGCTGCCCATCACCGTCCGCAGGTTGGTGGTGGTCAGCGCCATGATCGCCGGATGCAGGCCCGACACTTCGTAAGCCGCCTTGCCCGCTTCCAGCACCTGGAAGAACACCACGGCATCGACCCCGACCATCGCGTTGTCTTTGGTGATGATTTCCTGCCCCGGAATATCGAGCACCTGTTCCATCATGTTGATCTTGTGCCCCACGCGATCGATGAACGGGGTGATGATGTGCAGCCCCGGATCGGCCGACTTGGTAAAGCGCCCGAATCGCTCGATCGTATAGACATACCCCTGCCGCACGACGCGGACGCTGCTCATCAGAAACACGCCCAGCGCGGCGAGCAGCAGTATCAGTACATATCCCATCGTCGTCTCCTTATTGCGTTCATCCTAGCGGGCAGCGGTCGGGGGGCAAGAAAAACCGGTCAAATCCGGCGGAGACATGGACCGCTCCTTTGAGTTTTGAAAAATGTGACTTTTGCCCGCTGCGCCCTCGGTAAAACGGGGTCTGCGCGGGAGGGCGAGTGTGGACTTCGCTTTTTGACGGAATGTGCAGGTGTTGGATATTTGTCATACAGCGCGTTTTAGAGACGCGTGTGGGGTGTAGGAAAGGGCGTGGCGCGGCCGGAATTTAGCTGGACCCCGGATCAGGTCCGGGGTGACGTGGTGGGGGTTCGCGAGGGGATCATTTGTACGAGGCGGCGCGCACCGGTCACATCGCCACATTGACCATCGGCAAAATCCTCAATTCTTAGTCACCACGCCATCCCCGGCTTGATCCGGGGGCCAGATTCCACTTCCGCCACGCAAATGGATCGGGAGAAACGCGGCGTCTGGGTGTACATGATGGCCAACCGTTATCGCGGCACGATCTATATTGGCGTCACCAGCGATCTGCCGCGCCGCATTCACCAACATATCGCGGGCAATGGCTCCAACTTCTGCCCGCGATATGGCCTGACCAGACTGGTCTGGGCGGAACGTGGTGAAGATATCGCCACGTGCATCGCGCATGAAAAGCGCATCAAACACTGGCGACGCGAATGGAAGTTCGCGTTGGTGGAGAAAGGCAATCCCGGCTGGGAGGATCTGTCGGGCTGGTTGGTTTAGTGCCGGTTGCGAAGGTTAGCTGGACCCCGGATCAAGTCCGGGGTGACGAGAAAAGGAGGGGCAGTCAGGATAGCCAACCGGCTTGGTATCTGCGTAACCACCCCACGGTTCACGCACCTCCGCCACCACTCGCTACAACGTCACCCCGGACTTGATCCGGGGTCCAGCTTCCCCCTTCCGCCAAACAAAGAAACGCCCGCTAAAACCCACGCCCCACGCTCTCGCGCACTTCGGCAATGCCAGCAGCGCGCTGAGCGGCGAGTTCGGCCTTGAGCCGGGCCGGATCGCGGGCGAAGACGAAGCCGAAGCTGACTCCGCCGTGCTTGCCCACCGTCGCATGGTGCAGTTTATGCGCCTGCACCAGCCGCTTGGCATAACCGCGCCGGGGCACCCAGCGGAACCAGCGTTGATGCACCAGCCCGTCGTGCACCAGCGTGTAGATCACGCCGTAGATCAGCACACCCAGCCCGATCCATGTGCCGGGCCACCACGCCCCTGCCCCCATTATCATCGGGCTGCCAAGCGCGAACATCGCGATGCTGAGCGCAGCGCCGAACACCGCGTAGAGATCGTTTTTCTCGAAGAAACCGCTGTGCGGTTCGTGGTGATCGCGGTGCCAGCCCCAGCCAAAGCCGTGCATGATGTATTTGTGGCTGCCCCACGCGACACCTTCCATCGCCAGCACACTGGCGACAACGATTGCAGCGGGGAACATGATATCGGCAAGCACAGTCATTGTACTCGCCAATATACGTCAGTCGTTCGGGAAAAAGAACCGCGCGATTTCATCGCCGATCCGCGCCGGGCGATGCGTATCGGCATCGACGCAGCACCAGCTCGACCGGACTTCGGCCAGAACTTCGCCGCCGCGCTCGATTACGGTGTGATAGAATGCGCGCGCGCCGTGAATTTTTTCCAGCACAGTCCGGGCGATCACATCGTCTTCCAGAAATGCCGGTTTGCGATAGGTGATTTCGTGCTTGAGCGCGACCCACAGCCGCGCGGCCACGGCATCGGCAGGGGCCAGTTTGTTCCAGTGCGCCAGCACCGCATCCTGCACCCAGCCGAGATAGCGCGAATTGTTCACGTGCCCCATAAAATCGATATCGTCGGGGGTGATGCGGATCGGGAAATGAAACGGGCTTGCTGACATATTTGTAAGCTAGCACAGATAGGGTTGCCATTCCATGACTATTAAGTCCTGAAACAGCACCTGTCGGCAACCCCGCTATCAGGCAAATATTGCTCGCAGACACAATATTACGCGGCAGCGACAATTTGCGACAGATCGTATTTCAATCGTTCATCTTGCGGGCTTCATTTATGAACGTGCGGACCCGATCCGCGGTGTGATTTCGCAAGGAGAACGACCATGAAGATTGCCCGCCCGCTTATCGCTACCTCTCTTGTCGCGGCGCTTGCCATCGGCACTGTCGCCCCGGCTTCGGCCGCAGCCCGCTATCACGGAGGCGCTCTGCACAATCAGATCGCTCAGCTCGACCGCAAGATCGATCGCGCCGAATCCCGCCGGATCATCTCGTATCGCGAAGCCGCCCAGCTTGACCGGCAGGTCGACCGGCTGGAGGCAGCCTGGCGCGTATTTTCCCGTGGCGGGTTCACCCGGTCGGAAGTCAACGCGCTGAACAATCGCATCGGTTCGGTCGAACGCATGTTGCAGCGAGCCGCGAACGATCACAACAACCGGCCGCAAAAACGGCATACCCATCGCCCCGCCGTTTATCGTCGATAAGCGCGATGCCAGCGAACCCGGCCCTGCCGCCGGACCTTGAGCGGGGGCAAGATTTCCCATCTTGTCCCCGCATCGGGCGCAGCTTAGCCAACCAGACATGGCCACACGCCCCCTCACACTCTACGAAAAAATCTGGAACGCTCACGTCGTCGAAACGCGCGACGATGGCACCAGCCTGATCTATATCGATCGCCATCTGGTTCACGAAGTGACCAGCCCGCAGGCGTTCGAGGCATTACGCGCCGCCGGTCGCCCGGTTCGCCGCCCCGATCTGACGCTGGCGGTGCCCGATCACAATCTGCCGACCACCGCACGGCTCGATGCAGCGGGCAACCGCCTGCCTATCGCCGATCCGCAAAGCGCGGCGCAGCTTGCCGCGCTGGAGCGCAACGCACCTGAATTCGGCATCGAATATATCGGCCCGACCGATGCGGCGCAGGGCATCGTCCACGTTGTCGGCCCCGAACAGGGTTTCTCGCTGCCCGGGGCGACGATCGTCTGCGGCGACAGCCACACCGCCGCGCATGGTGGAGTGGGGGCACTGGCGTTCGGCATCGGCACCAGCGAAGTGGAGCACGTGCTCGCTACGCAGACCCTGCTGCTCACGCGGTCGAAAACGATGGAAGTGCGGGTGACCGGCGAACTGCGCCCCGGCATCACGCCCAAGGATCTGATCCTCCACGTGATCGGCGTGATCGGCACCGCCGGCGGCACAGGCTACGTGATCGAATATCGCGGCCCGGTGTTCGAAGCGATGAGCGTGGAAGGCCGCCTGACGGTGTGCAACATGAGCATCGAAGGCGGTGCCCGCGCCGGGCTGATCGCGCCCGACGATAAAGTGTTCGATTATCTCAAAGGTCGCCCGCATGCGCCCACCGGCAGCGACTGGGACCGCGCGGTCGAATGGTGGCGCTCGCTGGCAACCGACCCCGGCGCAGTGTTCGATAAGTCGGTAACCATCGACGCCGCCGATATCGAACCCACGGTCACCTGGGGCACCAGCCCGGAAGATGTCGCCCCCATCGGTGCAGTCGTGCCAGCGCCGGAAAGCTATACCGATCCGTCGAAGCAGGAAGCTGTCCGCAAAAGCCTCGCCTACATGGGGCTGGAACCGGGCCAGCGGCTCAGCGACGTGGCAATCGAAAACGTGTTCATCGGCAGTTGCACCAACAGCCGGATCGAAGACTTGCGCGCCGCCGCCGATGTTCTGCGCGGACGGCACAAGGCCGCTAATGTGAAATGGGCCATCGTCGTGCCCGGATCGGGGCTGGTGAAGGCACAGGCCGAGGCGGAGGGGCTGGACAAGGTGTTCACCGATGCCGGGCTGGAATGGCGCGAACCGGGCTGTTCGGCCTGCCTCGCGATGAACCCGGACAAAGTACCCGCGGGCGAACGCTGCGCCTCCACCTCCAACCGCAATTTCGTGGGTCGGCAAGGTCCGGGCGCGCGCACGCATCTCGTCAGCCCGGCAATGGCAGCGGCTGCGGCTGTTACCGGCAAACTGACCGACGTGCGGGAACTGGTCGACTGACCGCACGCAAATCCGCCTTCGCCCCGGTTGCCGATCCGCAGGCGCGGGTGCTGATCCTCGGCAGCTTACCAGGGGAGGCTTCGCTGGCGGCGCGGCAGTATTATGCTCACCCGCAAAACCGGTTCTGGCATCTGATCGGCGGCGTAACCGGGATCGATCTGGTCGCGCTCGATTACGAGGCACGGCTTGCCGCGGTGCAGGCAGCGGGCATTGCCCTGTGGGACACAGTCGCATCGGCCCGCCGCAACGGCAGCCTCGATTCCGCGATCCGCCATGCCGAGCACGCCCCGCTGGCCGATCTGGTCGCTCGCCTACCGCAATTGCGTGCGGTGGCGTTCAACGGTCGCAAGGCCAGCACTATCGGCCGGCCTCAGCTTGCCGGGACACAGCTGGCCCTGATCGATCTGCCTTCGTCTTCCCCCGCATATGCCGCGATGCCGCTGGCGGAGAAAGAGCGGCTTTGGGGCAAGCTAGGCGAATTCCTGACACACCCTCTTGCGTCCGCACCACGGGCACCGCATGGATAGGGGCATGACCAAGAAACTCACTGGCAAGGCAGCGGCCATGGCCGCAGGTGCCATCGGATCGGCAGCAGTCGCCGCGGCGCTGCTCTATGCAAACAAGCGCAAGGAAAAGAAGGCGAATTCGCCTGACAAGCCCGGCGCAATCCCATCGGGCGAAGCGCCGGAGACCGATTGATGGAACCAGTCGACCGCGTCGAAGGCCGGGCGATTCCGTTCGGCCGCAAGAATGTCGATACCGACGTCATCATTCCGGCGCACTGGCTGAAGACCATCACGCGCGAGGGATTGGGAGCCGGTGCGTTCGAAACCGTGCGCGCCGAACCGGGCAATATGTTCGACGATCCCGAATTCGCCAATGCGCCGATCCTGATCGCGGGCGACAATTTCGGCTGCGGATCGAGCCGCGAACACGCCGCATGGGCCCTGCTCGATCTCGGCATCAAAGCAGTGATCGCGCCCAGCTTCTCCGATATTTTTTCGGGCAATGCGTTCAAGAACGGCATCCTGACCGTCGCTTTGCCGCAGGAACAGATCGATCGCCTGCTGGAAGTCGCCGCGTCCGACCCGGTGACCATCGACCTTGAAAATCAGGTCGTCACCACTCCGTTTCAGGACCGGTTTGCATTCGAAATCGATGCGTTCCGCAAGCATTGCCTGATGGAAGGACTGGACGAAGTCGGGCTGACGCTGGCCCGCGACGCTGCAATCGACATATACGAAAAGAGGCAGGCCAGCAATATGCCATGGCTCGCCCACGGAACGGAGAGAGCCGCATGAAAGCACTGAGAACCCACGCCGTTGGCGGGCCGGAAACCCTGACGCTGGACGAAATCGATACACCCACCCCCGGCAAGGGCGAGGTTCTGATCGATGTGAAAGCCTGTGCGATCAATTATCCCGACACGCTGATGATCCGCGACCTCTATCAGTTCAAGCCGGAGCGACCCTTTGCCCCCGGCGGCGAAATCGCCGGTGTAATCGAAGCCATCGGCGAAGGGGTCGAAGGCTGGAACGTAGGCGATAAAGTGCTGGCCGGGATCGGCACCGGCGGTCTGGCGGAAAAGGTCTGCGTGCCCGCCGCGCGCATGTTCTCCGTGCCCGACGGCGTGCCTTACGAAAAGGCTGCCTCGCTGATGATGACCTATGGCACCACGATCCACGGGCTGAAGGATCGCGGCCATATCAAGGCGGGCGACACGATGCTGGTGCTGGGCGCAGCGGGCGGCGTCGGGCTGTCGGCGGTGGAACTGGGCAAAGCATTCGGCGCGCGCGTGATCGCCGCGGTGTCCAGCGCGGAAAAGGGCGAAATCGCGAAGAAGGCCGGGGCCGACGATGTCGTGATCTATCCCAAGGGCGACATGGACAAGGCCGCCAGCAAGGATCTGGCCAATGCCTTTAAAGCGGCCTGCGGCCCCGATGGTGCCAATATCGTGTACGATATCGTAGGCGGGCAATATTCCGAACCCGCTCTACGCGCGATCGCATGGGAAGGTCGCTTTCTGGTTGTCGGCTTCCCGGCGGGCATCGCGAAGATGCCGCTCAACCTTACTCTGTTGAAAAGCTGTGACATCTGCGGCGTGTTCTGGGGCGCGTTCACTGCACGCGAACCGGAAAAATTCCGCGCCCAGGTGGATGAACTGTTCGCTATGCTGAAAGACGGGCGGATCGATCCGCTGGTATCCGAGACTTTTCCTCTCGAACGCGGCGGCGAAGCGATTGCCAAGCTGGAAAACCGGCAGGCCGTTGGCAAGCTGGTCGTGACGATGGAATAATGCCGTATTGGCACCTGGGCGGTTGAGAGTGCTTGCCGCCCACGCGCCTGCCCCCTATGCGCGGACAGGTAATTACACACGAGGACAGTCATGACCGATTTCAACGATCGTGAGCGCGGCGAAGAGCGCAAGTTCGCCTTCGACGAAGAAACCGCTTTCCGCATTGCCGCGCGGCGCAACAAGCTGCTCGGCCACTGGGCGGCGGAAAAGATGAAGCTGACCCCGGAAGAGGCCGACTCCTACGCCAAGTCAGTGGTGCAGGCCGATTTCGAAGAAGCGGGTGACGAAGACGTCGTTCGCAAGGTTCTGGGCGACCTGACCGGTGCGGGCATCGATGTGGACGAAGCCGCCGTGCGCGTCGCGCTGGAAGAAAAGGCTGTCGAAGCGCGTCGCCAGTTGATGAGCGGAAGCTGATCGTATCATGGCAATGGCGGCGGAAGATATCGAACGGCTGATCGTGGCGGCGTTGCCCGATGCAGAGGTGACTATTCGCGATCTGGCGGGCGATGGCGATCACTATGCCGCCCATGTCGTGTGCCCTGCATTCGTGGGCAAAACGCGCGTGGCGCAGCATAAACTGGTGTACGATGCGCTGGGCGGGCGGATGGGCGGCGAGCTCCACGCCTTGCAACTCACCACCGCCGTCCCCAACTGACATCGCATAAAGCAATTCAACCGCAGGTCGTTATTATGTCCGATGTCAACGCACGTATTTCCGATATCGTTTCCGGCAACGATGTCGTCCTGTTCATGAAAGGAACCCCGCTGTTTCCCCAGTGCGGCTTCTCCAGCCGCGCCGTGGCGATCCTCGATCACTGCGGTGTCGCATATGACAGTGTCGACGTGTTGCAGGACATGGAAGTCCGTCAAGGTATCAAGTCGTTTTCCGACTGGCCCACGATCCCTCAGCTCTATGTGAAGGGCGAATTCGTCGGCGGCAGCGACATCATGATGGAAATGTACGAAGCAGGCGAGCTTCAGCAGATGCTGGATGAAAAGCAGGTCGCCAAGGCCAGCTGATCCTCTCACCACCCCATTATCGGCGCCCTATTTTGGGCAACCGAATGAAAAAAGCCCCGAAGCGCTATCCGCTTCGGGGCTTTTTGCTGGGGTTTGGGGAGGCAGGGCCGGGAGACTTGTGGCCCCACCTCTTAGTCAACATTTGGGGTACATCTATATTAGCATGTCCCGTGCCAGTTTCAACGAAGCGCAGTTTTCCGGCCCCCATGATGGTTAAGGCAATTTCACCGAGCAGCCATCTGTCAAATTTTCCGACACTTTGCGGCATGCGATCCGCCCGACACCGGGCCGATGGGGCTTGGCAAGCATTCGGTGCGGGACCAAGGTATTCGCCATGAACGATTCCACACCATCGAACATTATTCCCGCCGCCACTGTCGTCGTCTTCCGCAATCCCCGCCGGGGCACCGCGCCGGAATTGCTGATGGTTACCCGTGCGCGCCAGATGTCGTTCGCGGGCGGCGCAGCGGTCTTTCCCGGTGGGCGGGTCGATCCCGCCGACTTTGCATTGGCCGACACGCTCAGCTGCGATCACGATCGGGATGAAACCGCACACCGCATCGCTGCGGTGCGTGAAACGCTGGAGGAAACCGGACTGGCCATCGGATTGCACGAGACGGTCGATGCCGCCGATGCACGGCGCGCACGGGCACTGCTGCTGGAACAGGGCGAACTGGCCCCGGTGCTGACCGCTATGGGCTGGACACTCGATCTGGAGGCGCTGGTCCCCTTTGCCCGGTGGAATCCCAAAAACGAACGCCTGCCGCGTGTTTTCGATACCCGCTTCTATCTTGCCGATCTGGGCACAGGTGCAGTTGAAGTGGAGATCGACGCAACCGAAAACACGCATCTGTTCTGGACCAGCGCCGCCGACGCTCTGGCCGCGGCAGAGGCAGGCGATCTGAGCGTTATCTTCCCTACCCGTCGCAATCTCGAACGACTGGCGCAATATTCCAGCTTCGCCGATGGCCGCGCAGATGCTCTGGCCCATCCGGTGCGAACGATCACACCGTGGATGGAACAACGCGACGGGCGGCCATGGCTGGCAATCCCGTCAGATGCCGGATACCCGATCGACGGCGAGCCGCTGGACCATGCGTCGCGGGGATAGAATCCTCAACACATCTTGCTGATTTTACAAAATTATATCGATCCAACAGCATTTACTCCGACCGACCGAACAGGCGTTGCATTTATGTCGCGCCACTGATGGTTTCGTATGCAGTTGCAGCCGTTTTCTTGACAGCGAAGGTACGGAATCCCACTTCGCGCCCAGTGGAGAAATCTTGATGGGCAAATCAACTATAACGTCTGCGGTGTCTGGCACGCCATACCAGCCTCTCACTTAGGCTGTATCAGCGCCCCCGGACTCTGCGCTCCCTGAAATCGTCTCGCGTCGGATGCGCGGGGACGGGGAACGCTCACCGCCATTACAAACCATTTCAAACCGCATCTCGAATCCGGTGGGATCGACGGCAAGCGATGCATTCTCAAGGCAGGAGAACAAGCCAATGAAACCTTCAATCTATCTGACGTCGAGCGCATTTGCGCTGGCGCTGTCCGCCGCCCCGGCGATGGCGCAGGATACTGCGTCGACAGACGCAGACACCATCGCCAGCTCAGGCGATGAAATCGTAGTGGTCGGCACCGCCGGTGCAGGTATGCGCCGCCAGGATGCTGCCTTCGCGGTGACTTCTCTCAACGCCGACGCCATCGCCGAAGCCGCGCCCGCCAGCACCGCCGATGTGCTGAAGCTGGTGCCCGGCGTCGCTGTCGAAAGCTCTGGCGGGCAGAACGGCGCGAACATCTTCGTGCGTGGCTATCCCTCGGGCGGCGACGCTGCGTTCGTCACCTTCCAGTCCTCCGGCGTGCCGATTTTCCCGCCGCCGACGCTGTCGTTCCTCGAAAACTCGCAGCTTATCCGCATCGACAACACCGTTGCCCGCGTTGAAGCGGTGCGCGGCGGCACCGGATCGCTGTTTTCGAATGGCCAGCCGGGCCTGACCGTCAACCTCGTGCAGCGTGAAGGCGGCCAGTATTTCGAAGGCATGCTGGAAGGTAGCATCACCGATTATGGCCAGTATCGCGCCGATGGCTATGTCTCCGGCCCGATCGACGAAAACACCACCTTTATGGCCGGTGGCTTCTATCGTCAGGGCACCGGGGTACGCGATCCGCAGTTCGATGCGGAAAAAGGTGGCCAGTTCACTGTGAACCTGCGCCACGATTTCAGCAACGACACCTCGATGTTGCTCTATGCCCGCTATCTGAACGACCGTGGACAGTGGCTGCTGCCGATCCCGGTTACCCAGAACGGGGACGAGATTTCCGAATTCGCGGGCTTCGACGCACACACCGGCACGCTCGCCAGCAACGATGTACGCTACACCACACTCAACAACGGGGACGATGTCGATCTGGCCCGTGGCCGCGGGGCCAAGGTGTTCAACGTCGGCGCGAATTTCGATGTCGGCGTTACCGATAACCTGCGCCTGCGCGACCGGATGAGCTATATGGGCGGCACGACCTTCACTGTCGGCCTGGTCCCCTCCGGCCCGCCGACCACGTTGCAGGCCTATGCCGACAACCTCTACCTTGCGGGCGTTTCCGGCGCGACCACCGCACCGGGCGCGACCTTCACGTATGTGGATGATGGCAGCACAGTCGCTGGCACGCAGCAGGTGATGCAGGCCGGCATCTGGACCGTGGACAAGCGGATCGACAGCTTCGTCAACGACTTCGCCGCCGAGTTCGAAATGGGGCCGAACAAGCTGACCGCCGGTGTCTATTATGCCGATTATTACGCGCGGGATAACTGGAACCTCGGCAACGGTATGGTGCTGAGCGCGCAAAACAACGCCCGCCGGATCGACATCAACTATGCCGATGGCACAGTCGGCACCCGCGACGGGTTCATGCAGGGCTCGACCTATTTCCTGAACGCCGCGTATGACGGGCAGGATATCGCGCTCTACGCCACCGACGAACTGCAGATTACCGATCAGTTGCGGATCGACGGCGGTGTGCGCTGGCAGCGGCACACAGTCGATGGCTATGTCCGTCAGCCGGTTTCGATCGATCTCGACGGCAATGCCAACACCCTATACGACAACAATGAGTCGACCTTCGGCCCGACCCAGACCCCGATCAGCTATCGCGACGATGCCTGGTCGTTCACGGGCGGTGCCAATTTCGAGGTCATGCCCGGCATCGGCATCTTCGCTCGCTATAGTCAGGGCAAGAGCTTCCCGCAGTTCGATAACCTGCGCGAAGGCGTGACCGATATCGCCACTGTGAAGACCGTCGAAGGCGGTCTGAAAGTCTCGAACCCGATGTTCCGCTTCTATGCCACCGGGTTCCACAATGACTTCACCGGCCTGTCATCAGTCCAGCTGGTCGGCACGACCCCGACAGTGGCCTCTGGCGGGGCAGAAGCGACCGGCGTGGAAGTCGATGGTTCGGTCGGCCCGTTCTATGGCTTCAGCCTGGGCTTCGCCGGAACCTACCTCGATGCGACGTATCAGGATTTCTTCACTGGTAACGGCACGATCGACAACACCGGCAACCGGGTGCAGCGCCAGCCGAAGTGGCAGTGGCGCGTAACCCCGAGCTACGAACTCGAAGTGGGTGGGTTCAGGCCGACGGTGTACGCCACGGTTCAATACTATGGCGATCGCTTCTCCGACCCGGAAAACCAGCAGTTGCTGCCGTCGTTCTATCAGCTCGATGCGGGCATCTCGGTCGATGTGATGGAACGCCTGAACCTGCGGGTGACCGGCACCAACCTGACCAACGAAATCGGTCTGACCGAAGGCAACCCGCGGATCATCGGTTCGCAGGGTTCGGGCACGATCCTCGCCCGACCGATCCTGGGCCGGTCGTTCACCTTCTCCGCTGCGTACAAGTTCTGATCGCAGTCTGAAGAGGCGCAAAAACAGCGGGCCGGCGGAGATAATCCGCCGGCCCGTTTTGCTTTGGCCTTTGCGATTTACCCCTGCTTTGTCGGGGCAGATGGCTATTCCGCGCTGGCACTGTCCTGCGTCGGATCGATATCGGGGTAACGGTCCATCAGCGCGCTGGCGATGCCGTTGGTCCAGCCGAAGCCATCCTGCAGCGGATATTCGCCGCCACCGCCGGGCTTACGTTCTTCAACGTCGTATTTTTCCAGCATCTTGCCGGTTTCGGCATATGTCCGGGCAACGGTATGCAGCCAGCGGTCGGCAATCGTGCGGGCCAGTGCGCCGTGGCCATATCGGTCCAGCCCATCCACTGCGATCCATTGCAGCGGTGCCCAGCCATTGGGCGTATCCCATTGCTGGCCCGAACGGATACGCGTGGTCCGCAACCCGCCTTGCGCCAGCAATTCCGCCTCTGTCGTCGCCGCCACATCGTCGGCCTGTTCCTGTCCCGCCATACCAACGAACAGCGGATAGAGCGTCGCGGCGGAAAGCGTCGCGGTCACTTTGCCGGAGGCCGCATTCCAGTCGGCATAGCGCTTTTCATCCGGCACCCACAGGTAGGTATCAACTGCCACCCGTCGGCGGATCGCCTGTTTGCGGTATTTGCGCGAACAGGCCGTATCGCCCGCTTCCCGGCATTGGTCCGCGATGCGAATTTCCATCGCGTAGAGCAGCGCGTTGAGATCGACTGGCACGATATCGGTGGTGTGAACCGTCGCCAGCGTGCGCCCGTCGGCAAACCAGCGCGAACTGAAATCCCACCCGCTTTCCGCAGCGGCGCGCAAATCGCGATAGACTTGCGGCGCAGGCCGACTGGGAATTTCCGCCGCGGTCGCGCGGTCTTCGGCATAGGATTCATCGCGCGGGGTGTCGCGCCCGTCCCAATATCGATTGAGCATAGTGCCATCGGGCATCGCCACTACCCGTTCGCATGGCTTGCCCTGGGTCGCGCATCGTGCGCCCGCCATCCAGAAATCGTGCTCTGTTTTCAGCGCCGCCAGCCGCCGCGCCTTAACCGTGGCATCGTCGGTCTGTTGCAGGTCGAGCATCAGACCATAGAACGGCGGCTGCGACCGGCTGACATAATATGTGCGGGTGCCATTGGGAATGTGCCCATAGCGTTCGATCAGACTGACGAAATCGTCCAGCATCGATTCGACCAGCTTCTGATCCCCGTCAGCCCGCAGGCCGAGCATAGTGAAGTAGCTGTCCCAGTAATAGATTTCGCGGAAACGACCGCCCGGCACGATATAGGGCGCGGGCAGCGGAATCTTCGAACTGCCCGCTACCGCCGGTTCGGGCTGACGCACAAGTTGCGGCCACAGCGCCTTGATATGATCGCGTATCGGCAAGAGCGGGGTATCGTTGACCCCCGGCACAGTGAAGTTCGCCAGCACGAACGCCTTGAGCGCGACCGCATCGCGCGGCGGAGCTGCGTTGTAATCGGCCATGATCGCCTGCGGTGCGCGGGTGGGCACGGCATCGACGAATGTCTTGTTGTCTCCGAACACCCGCCCTTCCTGCACTCTGACGAACAGATCGCCATAGATATCCGCCGGGGTCGGCGGCGCAGCATTGGCCGCCAGCGCAAACGCAGCGGCAGCGCCCAGTGCCAGGCGGGCAAAGCGGGATTTCAGGCGAGGGGTCGGCTTGGTCATCGTGTCCTCTTCAGGCAAAAATACGTATGGCAACAGGGCTCGGGCGACAGTCGCCTATTGGCGGTCGGCAGCGCGCGGCGCGCGGCCCAGATGGCGGTCGAAAAAGTCCACGATCCGCGCGAATGCTTCGTGCGATTCAGGCATGTCGGGCCACATGAAGAAAGCGTGGGGCAATCCGTCGAACAGATACAACTCGCTTTTCACCCCAGCCGCAGCAAGGCGACGGTGCGCCAGTGTCAGCGCGCTGGCCGCGAAATCGCGCCCGCCAGCCAACAACAAGGTCGGCGGCATAGCAGCCGTCGTCGCATCGCACGTCAACGGATAAGCCGTGCAATCGCCGCGCGGCACATCGATAAGGTATGGATTGGCGGTTTGCTTTGGTAATCCGGCGGGTGGTGGCATCTTCTCCCTGCCGAGAAAGGCCGAGAGATACGGGCTATCGCCTGAATAGGGCGCGCCCGTACCGCAGAAGGTACCGATGGCGCCGGGCCGGGGCAGACCGTGCGCGGCGAACCATGCTGTCGCTTGCGCGGTGATAATGCCCCCTGCCGAACAGCCGTATATCCCGATATTGGCCGCCGGATATTCATCGAGTAACGCGCGATAGACCGCGGCCACATCCTCCGACGCAGCGGGATATGTGTGTTCAGGGGCCAGCCGGTAATCGACCGTCACCACTTTGATCCGCCCAGTGGCAGCGATGGGGGTCGCTTCGACCAGCGCACCACTGCCCGCCCCCCACATAAATGCGCCGCCGTGTACATTGATCAGCACCCGATTGCGGTTCGCCGGGGCGATCCCGCCTTGCGGAGTCACCACGTCCACCGGCACTCCGCCAATCTCGCTGCGGGTATCGATTGTGGCGAAAGCACGGTTCATTTCAGCCAGACGGCGATCGTTCCACGCACCGTAAAACGCACGCTGTTGAGCCAGATTCCCGGCGATGGCGGCGGGCGCCGTTTCCACTTTCATCTGCGCGAGAATATTGCGGGCAGCAGAACTCAACTGGCTGGATGGTGGCACAGCGTCCGCAGAGATGCGCTGCACAGGTTCGCCAGCGCCATGAGAGCATCCTGCGACACCAAGCGATAACAGTCCTGCAGCCAAGATCGTGCGAATTGTATATCTCCCCATGCCGCAACCCACGGACGTTCTCTTACCAGCAGACGTAGTTTGACAGTCAAGTATTTTACCCCGCCATCTCCGCATCGCTCAAACAAGAAAGCGGGCGCATTTAGCCGCCGGGCCGAGGCGAACAGGCCGCGTGGTTACAGCGGCAATAGGTCCAGAGCCTAGTATTTTCCCCTAATCCCAAGCGGTTTAAATCTTGACCCAAGCTGTCGTTCAATCAGCCTGAGCGGCGGTGTCTTGCGGTTTTCCGAGCAGGCACATGCCGATCCCGATGCACAGGGAGGAACCGCCAGATGCCGCCGAAGACGATTGTCAGTTTGCTCGCCGGCGCAGGCGTCATCTCGATTTGCCTGTCCGCCGGGCTGGCGCAGGCCGGGGGCGGATCGGTATCGAGCCCGGTTCAGGTATCGCTCCGCATCCTTCCTGCCAGTGTATCGCCAGCCCCACGCCCGGCTCGCAAAGTACCGGTGACTGTGCCGGCGGGTACTGCAGTGACACTTCGAATAGTCGACCGTCTCCCTCCCTCACAGGAAGGCACTGTCGTCGCCCGCCGTTTCCTGATGGAAGTGGCCCGTCCCCTCACCGTGGGCCGGCTGGTCGCAGTGCCTGCCCACACCCCGGCGGAAGGCGAACTGATGCCCGCCCCCGCCAATCGCAAATCCGCTCCGCAAATGGCGCAGGCCAACTGGCTGCTGCTGGACAATCAGTCTGTGCCGCTATCGGGCCAGTTCGCGTATTCCGGTTCTTCCCCTGACGGCACGATAGAGGCCGTGATGCTGCAGGATATGACTGTAATCGTCGATGCACCGGTCACATCGGAATAGCCCGGCCCGCTCCGCTCGTTTCAAATGGAACGGTCGCGTTCGAGATATTCTTCCGGAATCTGCAATGCCGCCGATGCCGCGCGCGTTTCAATCAGGAACAGCACCAGTCCACCCATCAGCAGAGTGATCGCCAACGTGAAGCTGGCGGCAGCGAAATGCTGCAACGCCACATGCGTTACCCCCTGGATGAACAGCAAGGCAACCGTCAGCCCGATCGACAAACCCGCCAGCACCAGAAACAGCACCGCCCGACCGATCAGCTTGATCCGCCGGTCTATCAGGCGGATTTCGCGCACGACGATATCGTGTTCGATACCCACGGTGTTGGCGTAGCGATCCTGCAATGCGCGGCTGCGATCGACCACCCGCCCCAGCCGGGTCGAGAGAAGATTGAGGATATTGCCGATAGCGACCAGCGCGAACACCGGTGCCAGCGCAAGCTGGATCGTCTGCGCGATCATCGAACCGATCCACTCATCGGTCAGGCAAGCCCTTTGGAAGTATCCATCCTCCCCGCATCGCCCACTAAACTGCCGCCGTCAACGTCAAGAATCGTGCCGGTGATATAGCTTGCCGCCGGTGAACTGAGGAACACCGCCGCATCGGCGATTTCACTCGCATACCCCCACCGTTTGGCCGGAATCCGCCTTTCATGGGCAGCGCGCGTCGCCGGGTCGGGGGCAAGCCGGGCCATGCCCTCTGTCCCATCGATCGGGCCTGGTGAAATGGCATTTACTCGAATGTCCGGGCCCCATTCGATAGCCAGCGTGCGGACCACCTGATTGACACCGGCCTTGGCAGCGCAAACGTGAATCTGCATCGCCATTGCCTGTTTCGCCTGACCGGCCGTGATCGCTATAAGGCTGGCGCCCGGCAGATTGAGCAGATCGTGACAGGCACGGAACGTGTTGAATGTGCCCAGCAGATCGATATCGACCACGGTCTTGAACGCATTGGCCGACATGCCAAGCGCAGGCGACAGAAAATTCCCCGCCGCCCCCGCCACGACGATATCCAGCTTTCCGAATGCGTCGACAGTCGCTTCCAGGGCAGTGCGGATCGCAGCGAAATCGCGGACATCGGCACTCAGCCCGCGCGCGTCGTGGCCAATCTCCGCAGCCGCGCGCGATGCCTTGTCGGGATCGCGCCCGCAGACCGCAACTTTCGCACCCAATGCGGCAAAGCGTTTGGCAATGCCCAGATTGATCCCACTGGTGCCTCCCGCGATGAAAGCGACTTTCCCTTCCAGCAGACCTTCGCGGAAAGTCTCCTCAGCCATACCAGCGCCGCCGCTCACATCGACCTCGCAATCAACATTTTCATGATTTCGTTAGACCCGCCGAAGATACGGCTGATGCGGCTGTCGCGGAACATCTTGGCGATGGCATATTCGTTGATATAGCCCCAGCCGCCGTGGAATTGCAGGCACTTGTCAACGACTTCGCCCTGCAATTCGGTCAGCCAGTATTTCGCGATGGAGGCGGTCGTTACGTCCAGTTCGCCACGCAGTAGCTTGGCGATGCAATCGTTGAGGAACACTTTGCCTGCAGTCGCCTTGGCCTTCAGATCGGCCAGCACGAACTGCGTATTCTGGAAATCCCAGATCGTCTTGCCGAACGCCTTGCGCTGTTTTGTGTATTCGACGGTGGTTTCCAGCGCACGCTCGATCGTGCTCATCGCGCCCACGGCAATCACCAGCCGTTCCTGCGGCAGTTCGCCCATCAACTGATAGAACCCGCGCCCTTCGACACCGCCGAGCACGTTTTCACCCGGCACGAACACGTCGTCGAAAAACAGCTCGCTGGTATCGGCTGCATCCATTCCGACTTTGTCGAGCTTCTTGCCGCGTCGGAATCCCTCCGCGCCATCGGTCTCGAGGCACATCAGGCTGATGCCCTTGGCCCCTTCCCTGGGGTCGGTCTTGGCGACGACGACGATGAAATTGGCGAGCTGCCCGCTGGAGATGAAGGTCTTGGCACCGTTCAGCCGGTATCCGTTGCCGTCCTTGATTGCCGTCGTGGAAATGTTCTGCAAATCCGATCCCGCGCCCGGCTCGGTCATGGCGATGGCGCTGATCAGCTCACCGCTGACCAGCCGGGGCAGCCATTTCTTCTTCTGCTCTTCAGTCCCATGACGGACGATGTACGGCAGGATGATGACATTGTGCAGGCTGGCCGCAAAGCCATCGACACCCTTTTCCGCTTGCTGCGACAGGACGACCAGATCGTGACGGAAGTCTCCGCCATGCCCGCCATATTCCACGGGCACTGTCATCCCCAGCAGGCCTGCTGCACCCGCTTCGGTCCAGAATTCGCGATCGACCTGGCCGTTCTCACGCCATGTCTCCACCCGCCTGGGCGGGGCATGTTGTTCGAAAAACTTGCCAACCGCATCGGAAAAGATCGCAATCTCTTCGTCTTCCATGAACTGGGGCGGGGGAACGTCGATAACGGGCATTGCGTGTTGTCCTCTCTCGTGATTTGTCTTTGGCAGAAGCCTATCCTATCGGTAGCAATCCGCAACGCATTTTACGCTCACGTAAGCGTAAAAGGTGCTCAATGGAGGACGAATGGACCTGATCGGCCCGACTTCGCAGAGTTACATATCGCAGCGCACACGCCTGCATTACGTCGATTGGGGCAATGCCGGGGCGCCACCGCTGATCCTGCTGCATGGCGGGCGCGACCATTGCCGCAACTGGGACTGGACCGCGGAAGCATTGCGTGAGGACTGGCATGTGATCTGCCCCGACCTGCGCGGACACGGCGACAGCGAGTGGAACAACAACGGGCATTACCCGGTGATGGGCTATGTTTACGATCTGGCTCAGTTGATCCACCAGCTTCAGCTCGCACCGGTGACGATCGTCGCGCATTCGCTGGGTGGGAATATCGCGATCCGCTATACCGGGCTGTACCCGGAAAACGTCCGCAAACTGGTCGCGATCGAAGGGCTCGGCCCCAGCCCCAAGGTGCAGGCGGAACGTCGCGAGAAGCCCTATCACCAGCACTGGATCGAATGGATCGACAAGAAGCGCGAAGCCAGCAGCCGCCAGCCCAAACGCTACGCTACAGTCGAAGATGCGCTGAGCCGTATGCACGAAGCCAACAGCTATCTCACTGCGGAACAGGCGCGCCATCTCACGCTGCACGCAGTGATGCGAAACGAAGACGGCACCTTCAGCTGGAAATTCGATCCGCATCTCCATGCGTGGCCGCTGGACGATGTATCGTCGCGCGGATTGCAGGAAATGTGGGGGCGGATCACGTGCCCCACGCGCTTTATCTATGGCACGGATTCATGGGCCTCCAACCCCGAACAGGATGGGCGGCTGGCGTATTTCGGCGACAACGTATCCGTCACAGAATACGAGCGTGCCGGACACTGGGTCCACCACGACAGGTTCACCGATTTTGTGAAAGAACTGCGGGACTTTCTATAACCGGGCAAAATTGGCGGCAGAGGCGCATTCCGCCGCCTTTGCCGCACCGGATCCTGCCACGCTCATTCTTCGAAATGACTTGGCTGCCCTGCCGGATACGGAGCGACGAACAGCGTTTGCCAGCCGCGCGCATAGACTCCGCGCTCATCTGCGAACGTGGTATGAGTCACAGCATCGCCGCGCCCGCCGCTGGCACCTTGTGAATCGATCATCAGCCATTCGCCCACCGGTTCGCGATAAAGATGAAGCCCGATATCGGTATTGGCGAAAGAATACTCCCGCCCGTCCACCGGGGTCCCGATCCCGTTGCCCATATCCGACAGGATCGCGGCCTGGCACAATGGCGATGCCACTTGCCCTGCAATCACGGAAAAGCGGGGCTTGACCCACACGATGCCGCGTCCGGGCAGACCGATCCTGCCTTCCACCGGGCGGGTTTCCCCAAACCCGTGAAGAGCAGGCCCGCGCCAGAAAGGCACCGCCTCGATGTCTTGCCAGCGGGGATAATCCTGCGCGAAATCGGCAGCGGGCGTTTCCGCATCGCGCAACCACATCGCGCTGGCTCTGGCGCCCACGCGGCCGTCTTCACTACTCAACGTCGCGCTGGAAAACGACAGACGGCCACCACGCTTGTCCCATGTATGCCTCAGCCGCAGCGGCGCATTGGGCACTTCACCCAGAAAATCGACGGTAAACCGCGCCAGATGCATCGCATCGGGTCGCTCCGTTTCGAATGCACGCATCAACAGGCCGGACACGGCCAGCCCGGTGATCGCCGTTCCACTCCACGGGCTACGCGCAAGCGCGGTCGGCACGAACAGATCACCGTCGCATGTGAAAAATGCTGTCTCGTCTGTCATCAGAGCGACCGGCTCACCACTTCCTTCATGATTTCATTGGTGCCGCCGAAAATGCGCGTCACGCGCGCGTCGCGCCACAGACGGGCCACGAGGTATTCGTTCATGTAACCAGCACCACCATGCAATTGCAGCGCCACATCGCAAACCCGGCCCTGCATATCGGTGTGCCACTGCTTCGCTGCACTCGCTTCGGCCGTGCTCAGCTCACCGCGCAAGTGGCGGGCCAATGCCCAGTCGAGGTGCGCCCATCCGACCTGAAGCTGAGAGGCGAGATCGGCCAGCGTGAACTTGGTGTTCTGGAATTCGAACACGCTTTGCCCGAAAGCCTTGCGGTCTTTCGTAAAAGAGACCGCTTCGTCGAATGCCCGCTGGGCACAGGCCTGCGCGCTGATGGCGATAGACAGGCGTTCCTGCGGCAATTCTTCCATCAGGTGTATAAACCCGCGCCCTTCCCCGCCGAGCAGGTTTTCCTGCGGCACCCGCACGTCTTCGAAAAACAGCTCGCTGGTATCGGCGGCATGCTGTCCGATCTTGTCGAGATTGCGCCCTTTGGTGAAACCGGGGGTGCCATCTTCAACGAGGATGAGGCTGGTGCCCTTCGCGCCCAGACTGGGATCGGTCTTGGCGACAACGATCACCATATCGCAGTTCTGGCCGTTGGTGATGTAAGTCTTGGACCCGTTGATGATGAAGTCGTTGCCGTCCTTCTTCGCAGTGGTCCGAATGCCCTGCAGATCGCTCCCGGCGCCCGGCTCGGTCATCGCGATGGCAGTGATCACATCGCCCGAAACCATGCCCGGCAACCACCGTTGCTTCTGTTCGGGCGTACCAAGCCGTTCGATATATCCGGCAGTAATATCGTTCTGAAGTGTGAACCCGGCAGACGACCCGATGTAGCAGGTTTCCTCGTTCACGACCGCACAATAGCCGAAATCGAGGCCCAGCCCGCCGTTCTCTTCCGCAACCGTGGGGCACAGCATTCCCGCCGCGCCTACGGCTTTCCACGCTTCGCGCGGGACGATGCCGTTGCGTTCGTGCTCTTCGAGATGCGGCACCATGACATCGGCCAGCACCTTTCGCACGGTGTCGCGAAACATCTCATGCTCAGACGTGTAGGCGGTACGGCGGGAGGTATCGAGCATTCGGTTACTCCTGTCAGGCGATCGTGCCAGCGTCGCGCAGCGCGGCGCGTTCGTCGGCATCGACACCAAGAGTTTCGAGGATTTCGTCTGAATGGTCGCCCGGCATCGGCGCAGGCGCGGGCGTGTCGGTGATGGTCTGCGAATAACGCGGTGCCGGTGCTGGCTGCTTGCCGCCCGCGCCATCGAAGAACGTACCGCGCGCCACATTATGCGGATGCGCGATCGCTTCGCTCATAGTCAGCACCGGGGCGTAGCATATATCGGTATGCTCCATCAGTGCGTCCCACTCGGCGCGGGTCTTGCCCTTGAACAACGCGGTCAGCTTTTCCTTCAACGCACCCCATTGGCCACTGTCGTGCTGGGCATCGAAATCGCGATCTTCAGTCAGCCCGGCAACGCGGCGCAGTTCGGCATAGAACTGCGGTTCGATACTGCCGATGGATACGAATTTGCCATCGGCGGTTTCATAGGTATCGTAGAAATGCGCCCCGGTATCGAGCATGTTCGCGCCGAGATCTTCCGACCAGACGCCCATGTTCTTCATTCCGTGGACCATCCCCATCAGCACGGCGGTGCCGTCGGTCATCGCGCAATCGATTACCTGACCTTCGCCGCCACGGGCGACGTTGAGCAGAGCGCTGACCATGCCAAACGCCAGCATCATCCCGCCGCCACCGAAATCGCCCACCATATTGATCGGCGGAGTCGGCTTGCCACCGCTGCGCCCATAGTGCGCCAGCGCCCCAGCGAGAGCGATATAGTTGATGTCATGCCCGGCATAGGGGGCATAAGGGCCGGTCTGGCCCCACCCCGTCATCCGGCCATACACCAGTTTGGGATTGTCGCTCAGCAGTTCGTCAGGCCCCAGACCGAGCCGCTCCATCACGCCGGGGCGGAACCCTTCGATGATCCCGTCCGCGCTGGCGCAGAGTTTACGGGCGAGCGCAACGCCTTCCGCAGTCTTCAGATTGACGGCAATCGACTTGCGCCCGCGGGCAAGCACGTCCGCATTGGTAATCGGCATCGATCCGCCACGCTCTCCGCTGGCACGGTCGATGCGGATTACTTCCGCTCCGTGATCGGCCAGCATCATACCGCAGAACGGCCCCGGCCCAATCCCGGCGAATTCGACAATGCGAATGCCGCTCAGCGGCCCGCCCTTGGCCGACGCCATTACTTGCCCTTCCAGTTGGGCTTGCGCTTTTCAGCAAAGGCAGCCGCGCCTTCGCGCGCGTCTTCGGATACGAACACCGGCGCGATCAGCTGGGCCTGACGATCGTAGCGTTCGTCCATCGGCCAGCCACGCGATTCCTTCACGATCTGCTTCGACACCCTGACAGCAAGCGGGCCATTCGCGGCAATCGAGCTGGCCAGAGCCATCGCCCCTTCGAGCGCAGGCCCATCGACCACGCGATTGATAAGGCCAAGATCATAGGCGCGGGGCGCATCGATGAAATCGCCTGTCATCGCCAGTTCCAGCGCGATGCGTTCGGGGATCTGATCGGGCAGCATCATCACGCCGCCCGCCGCAGCGACCAGTCCGCGCTTTACTTCGGGAATGCCGAACTTCGCGGCGGCATTCGCCACGACAAGATCGCAGGCAATCATCAGTTCCAGCCCGCCAGCAAGAGCATATCCCTCAACTGCGGCAATCAGGGGCTTTTTGGGAGGAGCCTGCACCACGCCGCCGAAACCGCGCCCTTCGACTACCGGCGATTCGCCACGCAGGAAGCCCTTGAGATCCATACCCGAACAGAACGTGCCACCCGCACCGGTCAGAATTCCGACCCGCAATCCATCGTCCGCATCGAGCCGGTCCATCGCCGCCGCGATTCCTTCGGCCGCGGCCTTGGTCATCGCGTTTTTGGCTTCGGGGCGGTTGATCGTGACGATCAACACACCGTCTTCTTCGTGGGTCAGCACTTCTTCGGACATTCCATCGCTCTCCAATTGCAAACTGAAACTTGCTTGTGCGGGTGCTGGCCAAGCTTTACGGAAACGTCAACCCGATTCCCAACGGAACACGAGAGGATAACTTATGGCAGAAGCATATATTATTGATGCTGTGCGGACCCCGCGCGGCGTGGGCAAAGTCGGCAAGGGCGCGCTGGCCCATATGCACCCGCAGCACGTGGCGGCCACTGTGCTGAAGGCGATTGCCGAACGCAACGAACTCGACACGAAAGACGTCGACGACGTGATCTGGTCGACATCCACGCAGAAAGGCAAGCAAGGCGGCGATCTGGGTCGCATGGCGGCGCTCGATGCAGGCTACGATCAGACCAGCTCGGGCATGACGCTCGACCGGTTTTGCGGTGGCGGCATCACCAGCGTGAACCTGGCCGCAGCGCAGATCATGAGCGGAATGGCGGATCTGGTGGTTGCCGGCGGCACCGAAATGATGAGCTACACCGCCGCGAGCACACAGGAAGAAATGCAGGCCGGGATCATGCCCCTGGGCATGGGATCGGGCAACGCGCGCCTGCAGTCGGTGCATCCGCAAAGCCATCAGGGCGTGTGCGGCGATGCCATCGCCACGATCGAAGGGTTCACCCGCGAAGAACTCGACGCGCTCGCACTGCGGAGCCAGGAGAAGGCCGCTGTCGCCATCGCCGAAGGGCGGTTCGACAAATCGCTGATCCCGGTGGTCGATGCCGATGGCAATATGGTGCTCGACAAGGAAGAGTTCCCCCGCCCCGAAACCACCGCCGAAGGCCTCGCCGCGCTGAAGCCGAGCTTCGAGAAAATCGCGCAAGTGCCGCTCGACGACAAGGGCACGACTTTCGCCGGGCTTATCAAGCAGAAGTACCCCGATCTCGAAATCAAACACGTGCACCACGCAGGCAACAGTTCGGGCGTGGTCGATGGCTCCGCTGCAGTGCTGCTGGCCAGCAAGGATTATGCGAAGGCGCACGGCATGAAGCCGCGTGCACGCATCGTCGCCACCGCCAATCAGGGCGACGATCCCACGCTGATGCTCAATGCCCCGGTCCCGGCAGCGAAGAAGGTTCTCGCTAAGGCCGGCCTCAGGAAAGAGGACATCGATCTGTGGGAAATCAACGAGGCGTTCTCGGTCGTCGCCGCCAAATTCATCCGCGATCTCGAACTGCCCGACGATAAGGTCAACGTGAATGGCGGCGCGATGGCGCTGGGCCACCCGATCGGCGCAACCGGATCGATCCTGATCGGTACTGTCGTGGACGAACTGGAACGGACCGGCGGGCGCTATGGCCTTGTCACGATGTGCGCGGCAGGTGGCATGGCCCCGGCAATCATCGTCGAACGGGTCGAAGACTTCGTCGACTGATCGGGTGCGGGAGGGCCCCTGCCCTCCCGCCCAACACCCTGAAGAGTCGACACAAGGGGCCGCCCGTCCCTTTGACTCCATATGCTCGGTATGATATTTGGTTTCACAAGAAACTAACTACCCGTACCGAGGACCCTCTGCATGGCCGACCTTTTCGAAAATCCCGCCGGACTCGATGGCTTCGAGTTCGTTGAGTTCTGCGCCCCTGAAAAGGGCGCGCTGGAGCCGGTATTCGAAGCGATGGGCTTCACCCATGTTGCCACGCACCGGTCGAAAGACGTGCATCTGTGGCGGCAAGGCGGCATCAACCTGATCGCCAATTACGAACCGAGAAGCGCGGCATGGTTCTTCGCCCGCGAACACGGCCCCAGCGCATGCGGCATGGCGTTCCGGGTGCAAGATGCCCGCAAGGCCTATGCCGATCTGCTGGATAAAGGGGCGGAACCGGTTCAGGTCGATACCGGGCCGATGGAACTCCACATCCCCGCCATTCGTGGCATCGGCGGTGCGATCCTCTATCTGGTAGACCGTTACGAAGATGATGATGGCAACGGCCTGTCGATCTACGATATCGATTTTGAATATCTGCCGGGCGTCGAAAAGCACCCGGTTGGCGCTGGCTTCGCACTGATCGATCACCTGACGCACAACGTCTATGGCGGACGGATGAAGTACTGGGCGGATTACTACGAAACGCTCTTCAACTTTCGCGAAATCCGCTATTTCGATATCAAGGGCGAATATACCGGCCTGACCAGCAAGGCGCTCACCGCGCCCGACGGCAAGATCCGCATCCCGCTGAATGAAGAGGGAGAGGGCGGCAAAGGCCAGATCGAAGAATTCCTGCGCGAATTCAATGGCGAAGGCATTCAACACATCGCGCTTATCTGCGACGATCTGGTCGCCGCGTGGGACCGCCTCAAGCAATACGGTGTCCCGTTCATGACCGCCCCGCCGCAGACTTATTACGACATGCTCGACGAACGTTTGCCGGGCCACGGCGAGGATGCCAGTGCGCTGGCCACCCGCGGCATCCTGCTCGACGGCACGACCGAAGGCGGCCAGCCACGTCTGTTGCTGCAGATATTCGCTCAGGCGCAGATCGGCCCGGTGTTCTTCGAATTCATTCAGCGCAAAGGCGATGACGGGTTCGGTGAAGGCAATTTCAAGGCGCTGTTCGAAAGCATGGAACGCGATCAGATCCAGCGCGGCACCCTTGCAGTGGAAGAACCGGCGCAATGACCGGGCATCCAATATCGCTGGGCGGTATCCATCACGCCGCCTATCGCTGCAAAGACGCGAAAGAGACCGTCGAATGGTACGCCCGCGTGCTCGGTATGGAATACACGACCGCATTCGCAGAGGATCACGTCCCCTCCACCGGTGAGTTCGATCCATATATGCACGTGTTCCTCGATGCGGGTAACGGCAATGTGCTGGCGTTTTTTGAACTGCCCAACCAGCCAGAGATGGGCCGCGACGGGAATACACCTGCATGGGTGCAGCATCTGGCCTTCAAAGTCGGCAGCGAAGAGGAATTACTCGCCGCGAAAGAGCATGTCGAGGCGCAGGGGATCGACGTGCTCGGCCCGACGCACCACGGCATTTTCAAATCGATCTACTTCTTCGATCCCAATGGCCACCGCGTCGAACTGGCCTGCGATATCGGCACCGACGAGCAATACGCCGAGCTTAAGCGCGTGGCGATGCCGATGCTGGATGAATGGAGCAAGACCAAGAAGGCCCCGCGCCATGCCGACTGGCTACACGAAATCGCCCGCAAGGAGCATGGGCACTAAGCTCAGGAGGCGCGCTTAGCCCGCTTTGCGGAGCTCCACCGCTGGTTCCGCTACAGCGGGCTGATCGGGCCAGATACCGCGGGTGTCGTACACCACTTTATCGGCCCGCTCGGCCAGCGGGACGGACTTGAAAACCTCGTGGTCGACCAGCACGATCATCACGTCGCATTCTTCCAACGCCGTATCGATATCGATTTGCTGTGCGCCGGTCCCTTCGAATTCACGAGGTAATTCCATCGCATACGGCTCGACGATGTTGACCCGCTCACCATAGCGGCGGGCCAGCGTGGCCGCGACCAGCCGCGCCGGGCTTTCACGGAAATCGTCGATATTGGCCTTGAACGCCAGACCGAGGCAGGCAATCCGCGCCTTCGGATTGGCTTCCACCAGTTCCGCGGCACTAGCGATCACGTGGTGGATCTTGCTATCGTTGACCCCTCGCGCAGTGCGGATCAGCGGGGTCTGATCGGGAGCACCATGAACGATAAACCACGGATCGACCGCGATGCAGTGGCCACCCACGCCGGGACCGGGGGTCAGGATGTTCACACGCGGGTGGCGGTTGGCCAGCCGGATCACTTCCCACACGTCCAGCCCCATCGCATCGCTGACGATCGACAGTTCGTTCGCAAATGCGATGTTCACGTCGCGATAGGCGTTTTCGACCAGTTTGGTCATCTCCGCACTGCGCGCATCGGTGGTAACGCACGTGCCCCGCACGAAGCGTTTGTAGAAGCTTAGCGCCTTGCGCGCGCAGCGTGGTGTAATCCCGCCAATTGAGCGGTCGTTGTTGGTCAACTCTTCCAGAATGCGGCCCGGCAACACCCGTTCGGGGCAATATGCGATGGAAACGTCGGGAATGCCATCGGTCATTCCCGGCAGTTTCAGATCGGGGCGAGCCTGCGCGATCATATCGCGCATTGCCTCGGTCGTGCCGACCGGCGACGTCGATTCGAGAATGATCGTATCGCCTGCCTTCAGCACGGCGGCCACATTCCGCGCTGCCTCGAGCACATAGGAGGTATCGGGAGTGTGCGCGTCATCCTTGTGGAATGGCGTGGGCACGGCGATCACAAATACGTCGGCCGCGCGGACCTCAGTTCCCGCGCGCAGCAAGCCACGCTGTACAACGCCCTGCACCAGCCCATCGAGATCGACTTCCTCGATATGGATTTCGCCGCGATTGATCGTGTCGACGACAGTCTGGCTCACATCGACACCATGAACCGTCATCCCCGAACGGGCGATGACCGCCGCCGTTGGCAGGCCGATATAGCCAAGACCGATAACCGAAACTTCAGGCAAATTTTCGCCGCGCATGGTATTCCCTTGCTGATATTGCCTGCCCGCTGTGGCAGCAAAGGGTTGAGATTACGGTAACGATACTACGCTGTTTCTGATTTCCATATCATCGATCCTACGACTGGTGCACAACGCCAACAGGCTCTTTGGTATTACGGGTTTTTATCTAGTCACTGTTTGCAGCGATCTTAGTACTATCGCGCTAATTCGATAAAGCCGCTTCGATCCCCCGCGAGCGGCCGTTTGTTCTGTGCGCTTCCTGAGGCACGAACTTCGGAACCCAGGGCGTTGCCCACCCCCAACAGGGCGGTCGCCCGAACACAAGGCCCCACATACCGCCTGGCGGATGTGGGGCCAACTGTTGGTAGTGAAGAGGCCGAACCGAATATCAGCCCGCATCGCGCCAGCCGATCAGGCCTCGCCAGTAATGCCCAGAGTCATATCGCCACCTTCCATGGCGATACGCACGGCTTCGGCCGTCGAATGTGCATCCAGCTTGTTCAACAGGTTGGCGCGATGCAATTCGACAGTGCGCGGGCTGATCGACAAATTGCGCGCGATCACTTTGCTCGAATCCCCGCGCGATACATGCATCAGCACCTCCCGCTCCCGCTTGCTGAGCGGTTCAAGACGCTTGAGCGCACCGACACGCAAATCATGCTGTGCCCGCTCGCAATCGGACTGGGCGATCACTCGGTCAAGCCGTTCGCAAGCCTTCTCTCCGGTGAAAGGGTATTCGAGATAATCAGATGCCCCGTCACGGATAACATCGACGATTTCAGGCAAATCGCGCTGTTGACAGTAAACGATTACCGGGAACCACTGGTCGAACCGATCACGAAACGACACCAGGCCCTTCACTGCAGCGGGGTGCGACATATGAACGAAAATTGCCCCGATAGGGGGCCCCACAGCCAATAGCTCTTCAAGTGTTTCCATCGGTTGTGCAGCAAGACCTGACTTGGTCAATTCCCAAGTCAATTCTGCCCTGCGACGGCTTGAGCCATCCAATACGAACACGCGACGCTGCGATCCCATAGCCGATCCTCCCAAAATTCCGGCACCAGATAGAAAGTTATACGAACCTCATTAAAAATCCATTCCAGTAAAAATACCGACATGGGGATCCGGTTCCCGACAAACTTCCGCAATAGCGGATTTTATTTTATCTTTATAATCAAGGAGAAGTGGATCGACGAAAAGGTTTCGCGGTCAAACCGGTTTTGGCGTGGAGCAATATCGGCCCCTCAAGCAACGGGTGCATGAATAAGCAGGAGACCACCTTACTTCCCACCGCAGCCTTAGTTTGTGATGGGGCTTGGCAGTCCAGATCCCCAGGGTCAGAACCTATTGAATGGCAGGTCGGGATTATGCACGCCGTAACCGATGCCAATGACCGCCCCCTGAGTTTCTTCATCATGGAGGTCAGATCAGCGATTATTCGAGCGCAGCGTCCCTGCTCGCCTTCCTGTTCAAAGCAAAATGGATGCTCGCGGATCGAGGTTACGACGCCGAATGTTTCAGGGCCGTGCTTGAGCGGCCTGACTACCAAGATCCATGCGCTGGTCGATGGCCGGGGCATACCGGTCGGCCTGCATCTGCCGGCAGAGCTTCGCCTTCAGCGCCTTCCACTACCGCTATCGCAACCTGATCGAGCGCCTCTTCGAAAAACTCAAACACACCAGAGGATTGGCGACCCGCTACGACAAATGCGCCGACAGCTTCCTCGCCGCCATCAAAATCTTCTCAGCACCGTTGTGGATCAACGCTTTGAGTCTACAGCCTAGATCTACGACGAAGGATTGCGAAATTCTCCATTTCGAGTTCGCAAACCTTATGTTACCCACGCCACAGGCAGCCATAATCTCGCAAGCCAAAATATATTTGCCAGAATATCTACTGACGTTAGATTTGGCTTGACCCGCTCGCCAATTTTCCGAACACCGATGGAGAAATGGAGAGCGAGCGAATGACTGATCACGCAGTGATTGTGGGCGTCGGCGAATTTTGCGACCGCCCGCAGACGACTACAGAGGCGCTGGAACCCGTAGAACTGATGGCGCGTGCTGTACTCAGCGCATCGGACGATGGCGGGGCGCACGGTATTCTCAAGATCGTGGATACGGTCGATCTGATCGGTCTTGTCAGTTGGCGATACCGCGACCCGGTGACGGATCTGTGCCAGCGGCTTGGCATTTCCCCCCAGCGCGCGACCAATGCCAGCATGGGTGGGGAAACGCCGGTTCGGCTGATCCACGACGCTGCGATCGCTATCGAAGCCGGTCGCATCGGTGCCGCGCTGATCGTCGGCGGCGAGGCGATGAGCAGCCGGAGGATGGCCAAGAAGGAAGGCGCCAGACTCGACTGGACACCGCCGCCCTCGCGAGAGGAAACCGTTCGCTTCCCGAACAGCAGCTATCAGACCGCCCGGCCCGCGCGCGCTTTGGGGATGCTGGACCCAGCGCGTATTTATCCGTTCTACGAAGTCGCGACACAGGCCGAATGGGGCGAGACGCCGCAGGAAGGACAAAAGCGCTCGGCCGATCTGTGGGCCACCTATGCTGAGGTCGCTTCGCGCAATCCCAACGCCTGGATCGACAGTGCAGCCGGTAGCGAACAGATCGGGGAAGTTTCTCCAAGCAACCGGATGATCTGCTGGCCCTACCCCAAGCTGATGACCGCCAATCCGATCGTCAATCAGGCAGCGGCTGTGATCGTGATGAGCGAGCGCAAGGCGACGGAACTGGGCGTTCCGGCCGATCGCATGATCTACCTGCATGGCGGCGCGAGCGCGGAGGAGAGCGAGGACTATCTCGCGCGCGACAGCTTCAGCCACGCCACCGCGCAGGCCGCCGTACTCGACCGGGCGACGCAGATCGCGGGCGGGGTCGAGCATTTCGATCACCTCGAACTCTACAGCTGCTTTCCCGTGGTGCCGAAGATGGCGCTACGCACGCTCGGGCTCGATCCCGCCAGCGTCAGCCCGACGGTCACCGGCGGCCTCACCTTCTTCGGCGGGCCGCTGAACAATTACATGACTCACGCGACCGCCGCGATGGTGCGCCATCTGCGCGAGGACGAGGCCGGGCTTGGCCTGCTCTATGGCCAAGGCGGCTATCTGACGAAGCATCATGCGCTGGTACTGGGCACTGCGCGCCCCCATACTCCGCTGAGTGAGGATTACAGCGTACAGGAAGAGGCGGAGGCCGCGCGCCAGCCCGTGCCCGAACTGCTCGAAGACTATCGCGGCCCGGCCACTATCGAAACCTATACCGCGCCTTTTGCGCGGGACGGCGAACCTTTGCAGGGCATCGTCATCGCCCGCACGCCCGAGGGCAAACGTGTGATGGCGCGCGTGCCCGATACGGATACGCAGACGCTCGATCTTCTGACGTCGATGGAGCACAACGCCATCGGGACCACTGGTCAGGTGCGAATGGACCCGTTCGGCAAGCTCGTCTTCACCGCTGACGAAAATGCTGCCGAGCCGCAGCGCCGGTTCACACAGGTCGAACGCGACGGGCACCTGACCATCGTCACCATCAACCGGCCTGACGCGATGAACGCGCTCGATGCGGCAACCAATGCCGAGCTGGCGGAGATATTCGACGAATTCGACCGCGATCCCGATCAGTGGGTCGCGATCATCACAGGCGCGGGCGAGCGGGCGTTCAGCGCGGGCAACGATCTGAAGGAAACCGCCCGCCTGATGAAGCGCGGCGCGCCGATTGAAACGCCGCTGACGGGCTTTGCCGGGCTCACCGCACGCTTCGATCTCAGCAAGCCGGTGATCGCGGCGGTCAATGGCATCGCGATGGGCGGCGGGTTCGAAGTCGCGCTCGCCTGCGATATCATCGTGGCTGCAGAAAGCGCGACTTTCGCCCTGCCCGAACCCAAGGTCGGCCTCGCCGCACTGGCGGGCGGATTGTTGCGATTGCCGCAGCAGATCGGCACCAAGCAGGCGATGGGCATCATCCTGACGGGCAGAACCGTGAAGGCGGAGGAAGGCCTCGTGCTCGGCTTCGTCAACGAGGTCGCGCCGGAGGGCGAATTGATGGCCGTCGCACGCGAATGGGCGGACAAGATGCTCGCGGTCAGCCCGATGTCTCTGCGCGCATCCAAAGCGATCGTCCAGCGATCCCAGTCGGAGCCGGACCTCAAAGCCGCTTACAAGGCACAGGACAGATACCCCGAAACAAGGGCGCTCTTCCGCTCAACCGACGTGCGCGAAGGGCCAGCCGCCTTCGCAGAGAAGCGCAAGCCCCGCTGGACCGGAAAATAAGGACACACGCAGATGATCAAGACCCGTTTCACCGAGATGTTCGGTATCGAGCACCCGATCGCGCAAGGCGGCATGCAATGGGTGGGGACGGCCCAGTTGGTATCGGCGGTCGCCAATGCCGGTGCGCTGGGCTTCCTGACCGCGCTCACCCAGCCCAGCCCGGAGGAGCTGACCAAAGAGATCGCGCGCTGCCGCGATCTCACGGACAAGCCGTTCGGCGTCAATCTCACCATTCTGCCCTCGATCAACCCGCCGCCCTATGCCGAATATCGCGACGCGATCATCGAAAGCGGGGTGAAGATCGTCGAGACCGCAGGCTACAAGCCGCAGGAGCATGTCGATCATTTCAAGCAGAACGGCGTGAAGGTGATCCACAAATGCACCGCTGTGCGGCACGCATTGTCGGCGGAGCGGATGGGTGTGGACGCGATCAGCATCGACGGGTTCGAATGCGCGGGCCATCCGGGGGAAGACGATATTCCCGGCCTGATCCTGATCCCGGCAGCGGCGGACAAGGTGAAAATCCCGATGCTCGCCAGCGGCGGCTTTGGCGATGGGCGCGGACTGGTCGCGGCACTGGCGCTGGGCGCGGAGGGGATCAACATGGGCACCCGCTTCTGCGCCACCAAGGAAGCGCCGATCCATGACGGGATCAAGCAGGCGATCGTTGCCAATGACGAGCGCGCAACCGAACTGCTCTTCCGCAGCTATCGCAACACCGCCCGCGTGGCAAAGAACAGCATCGCGATGGAGGCCGTGAGTATCGAACGCGAAGGCGAACCCTTCGAATCCATCGCGCATCTGGTGAAGGGACAGCGCGGCAAGGAAGGGCTGATCAGCGGCGATCCCGAACATGGCATCTGGACCGCCGGGATGGTGCAGGGCCTGATCCACGACATTCCGAGCGTGCGCGATCTGGTCGACACGATTATCTCGGATGCGGAAGAGATCATCGAGGCCCGGCTAGCGCGGCAGGTGCAATCGGCCTGAGGACAACCAGCCTGACGATATGCGGAGGGCAGCGCCGGTTCAGGCGCGCATGCCCTCCACGATTCCCCGCGCGGAGCGGGCGAAATCGTCGAGGTTGCGAACCATGTCCGCCGCCTCGCCCGATGCCGCATTGCCACGGATCATGCGCCCCTTGATCCCGTGCAGGATCGCGGCGAAGCGGAACAGGTTGAGCGCGAGATAGGGCCGCAGGTCGGGCACCGCCTCGCGCCCGGTATTACGGCAATAGGCGGCGATGTATTCATCCTCCGACGGCAGGCCGAGCGCGGCGAGGTCTTTGCCCGCCAGGCTCCATTTCATGCTCGCCGGCGCGTGATACATCATCAGGTGATAGGCGAAATCGACCAGCGGATCGCCGATGGTCGACAGCTCCCAGTCGAGCACCGCGATCACGCGCGGTTCGCTTTCGTGGAAGATCAGGTTGTCGCAGCGAAAATCGCCATGCACCACCCGTCGTTCCGCTTCGGGAGGGGTGACGGTGTCGAGCCACTCAGCGAGGAAATCCATGTCGGCATTGCGCCCGGCCTCTTCGTCGGAACGATATTGCCGCGACCACAACGCCGCCTGCCGCGAGAAGTAGTTGCGCGTCGATCCGTAGTCTTCCAGCCCCGCCGCCAAAGGGTCTAGCGTGTGGAGCCGTGCCTGCACCGCGTTCATCGCGGCCATGTAATCGGCGCGCCCTTCCTTCGGCACAGATCCGAAGGTGCCGTCCCAGAAAATGCGGCCTTCGACATGGTCCATGACGTAGAACCACGACCCGATCACTGCGTCATCGGCGCACAGGGCGTGGATGTGCGGAACCGGATAGCCAAGCCCTTCGAGCGCGGTGATAACCCGCGCCTCGCGATCAACTGCGTGGGCACCTTTGAGCACCGGCCCGGCGGGCTTGCGGCGCATCACATAACGCCGCGCTGGCGTCGTCAGCAGGAAGGTCGGGTTGGACTGTCCTCCGGCGAACTGACTGACGCTGAGCGGCCCTTCGAAGCCCGGCACGTTGTCGTTCAGCCAAGCAATCAGCTTCGCCTCGTCGAAACCGGCATTCGCGCGCACGGCAACCGTTTCGCCGGTCACGCGCGTCCCTCCGCCTCGCGCTTGATCTTCTTGGCGAGCGACCATTTGTGGACTTCGGTCGGCCCGTCATAGATGCGGAAGGCGCGCACTTCGCGGAACACCTGTTCGACCACGTGATCGCCCGAAACGCCCGCACCGCCCATCACCTGCACGCAGCGGTCGGCGATCCGCATCAGGGCTTCAGACACCGCGACCTTCGCCATCGAGCTTTCGGTGGTTGCGGTGGAGCCTTGATCCAGTTCGCCTGCACACCAGTCGATCATCAACTCGCTCTGTTTGAGGTCGATTTTGTTCTCGGCCAGCATGAAGCCGACGCCTTCGTGATCGATCAGTGCCTTGCCAAAGGCCTGCCGCTTCACCGCGTAGCGTACCGCTTCGTCATTCGCCCGGTCGCATGCGCCCAGCCAGCGCATGCAGTGGGTGAGGCGCGCCGGGGCCAGCCGGATCTGTGCCAGCTTGAACCCCTCTCCCGGCGCGCCGAGGATCTGGTCGCCCGGCACACGGAGATTCTCGATCTCTACCACAGCATGACCACCGGGCATCGAACTGTCGATCGTGTCGAGCACCCGCACCGTGCGTATCGCATCGTCGGGCAAGTCGACGAGGAAGATCGTCGCGCCTTCTTCGGCCTTGGCCATGACAATGCCGACCTTCGCGCCGTCGCAGCCGGTGATGAACTTCTTGGTGCCGTTAATGACCCACTCGTTGCCGTCCTGACACGCGGTGGTCATCAGCATCGAGGGGTCGGAGCCTGCGCCGCCCCCCTCCGCCGGTTCAGTCATGAAGAAGGCACTGCGCGCATCGCCGCCGATCAGAGGCGCGAGGAAGCGGTCCTTCTGTTTCGCCGTCGCCGCACGTCCCAGCAGGAACATATTGCCCTCGTCCGGCGCGGCGATGTTCACCGCCACCGGGCCGAGCGGCGAATAACCCGCAGCGCGGAAGACGATTGCCGTCGATCGGTGGCTGAGATGCGATCCATCTTCGAAAATATGCGGGGTCAACACGTCTGCTTTGCGGGCCAGCGCGCGCATTTCCTGCACCAGACTCTCATCCGGCCCGTGGCCGCCACAGCGCGCGTCCTTTTCGAAGGGGATGATCTCTTCGCGCACGAATTGCGCGACGCTGGCGGCGATTTCCTGGCCGCGTTTCAGATCGTCGGTGTCAGTCATATTCGGGTTCCTGCGACCATGGGTAGAAATCGGGCATGTCGGTCGAGACCTTCATGGGAAAGTCTGCAGGCCGCTTTTCGAGGAAGGCGTTCACACCCTCGTTCGCATCTTCGGAGAGGCTACGCGAAAGGATCGCGCGACTATCGACGCGGTGGGCCTCCATCGGATGGCTCATGCCCAGCCCCTTCCACAACATCTGCCGTGTGAGGGCGATGGAGACAGGCGCGGTCTGGTCCGCGAATTCCTGCGCGATGGCGCGCGCGGTCGGGATCAGCTCGTCCTGCGGGACGACCGATTGCACCAGCCCGCCCGAAAGCGCTTCGGCTGCATCGAACACCCTCCCCGAATAGCACCAGCGCGCCGCTTGCGAGATGCCGACCACACGCGGCAGGAACCACGAGGATGCCGCTTCCGGCACGATACCGCGCTTGGCGAAGACGAAGCCGAAGCGTGCGCTTTCGCTCGCGATCCGCACATCCATCGGCAGCAGCATCGTCGAACCGACCCCGACCGCAGCACCATTGACCGCCGCGATCACCGGCTTCTTCAGCTCGTAGAGGCGCAGCGTCAGACGGCCGCCGCCATCGCGCGCGGCCGGGCTGGAATAGTTGAAGCTGCCGTCGGCATTGCGGACGCTCTCTTCGCCATCGGTCAGGAACTCCCCGGCTCCGTTCGAAATATCGGCACCGGCACAAAACGCCCTGCCATCGCCGGTCACGATCAGCGCGCGCACATCGTCATCGGCATCCACCCGGTCCAGCGCATCGAGCATCTCGCTCAGCATGCCCGTGGTGAAGGAGTTCATCTTCTCGGGCCGCGAGAGCGTGAGCGTGGCGATGCCGTCTTCGACCTCGTAGCGGATGGTTTTGTAAGCCATGAATGCTCTCCGGGTTTACAGGGTCTGACCGTCGTCGACGGTGAAATTCGCGCCGGTCGTGTTCTTGGCGGCGTCCGACAGCAGATAGAGCACCACGCCATCCAGCCCGTCCTCATCCAGCAGCCGGCGGCGCGGGAAGGTGCGGATGTGCTTCTGGCCGCTCTCGGTCGCGAACCAGTCGTGGTTAATGTCGGTCGCGATATAGCCGGGGGATATGCAGTTCACGTTCGGGCCAGTACGCGCCCATTCGCGCGCGAACAGTCGCCCCATGTGCGACACCGCCGCCTTCGATGCGCTGTAGGGCAGGATGCCCGGCGCAACGCTCTGCCCGGTGATCGAGGAGACGAGCACGATCCGCCCGCGCTCCGCCTGCCCGGCCTCCTGCATCCGGCGCGCAGCCTCACGCGCGGTGAGGAAGACGCCGCGCACATTGACCGCGAAGACCTGATCGAACTGCTCGACCGAAATGTCGAACACAGAGCCCGAATGCTCGATCCCGGCATTGGCGATGACCGTGTCGACCGTGCCGAATGCGGCCTCGGCGCGGTCGAACGCCTCCTTGACCGAAGCTTCCTCCGACACATCGAGCGCGACCGCGAGCGCCTGCCTGCCACCGGCACCAATATCCGCAGCGATCTGCTCCAGCCGATCCACCCGCCGCGCGCACAGCGCGACCCTCGCGCCTGCGGCGGCGGCGATCCGGGCGAAGCGTTCGCCCAGCCCGCCCGACGCGCCGGTTATCAGGACGGTTCGGCCAGCAAGCGTGTCATTTGCTTCGGTCATGTCAAGAAACCCTCATTTCAAAAGCGATCGCGCGATCAGCAGCTTCATGATCTCGGTCGTGCCGCCGTAGATCCGCTTGACCCGCACATCCTTGTACATCTGGGCGATGGGATATTCGCTCATGTAGCCATAGCCGCCGAACATCTGCTGGCAGGCATCGACGATCCGTTGCGCCGCTTCGGACACCCAGTATTTCGCCATGCTGGCATATTCGGCGGACAGCCGCCCATCGATCAGCCGAACGATGCATTCGTCGACGAAAGTCCGCGCAATCGTCGCTTCGGTCTTGCATTCGGCCAGCTTGAATTGGGTGTTCTGGAACTGGAGGATCGATTTGCCGAAAGCCTTGCGCTCCGCGACATAGGCAATCGTTTCAGCCAGCGCGGCTTCGATGATGGCCAGGCTTTCGCAGGCGATGATCAGCCGTTCCTTGGGCAGCTCCTTCATCAACTGGTAGAGGCCCTGCCCTTCTTCCCCGCCGATCAGATTGTCGGCGGGCAGGTACACATTGTCGAAGAACAGCTCCGACGTGTCGCCCATCTCGGTGCCGATCTTGTCGAGGTTCTTGCCGCGCGAGAATCCTTCCGCACCATCGGTCTCGACCACGAACAGCGAGATGCCCTTGCTCCCCGCATCGGGATCGGTCTTGGCGACCACGATGATGAGGTTGGCCTGCTGGCCATTGGTGATGAAGGTCTTCTGCCCGGTCAGGCGGTATCCCTCCCCATCGGCGACAGCCCTGGTACGGATCCCCTGAAGGTCCGATCCGGCGCCCGGCTCGGTCATGGCGATCGCGCCGGTGAACGTGCCCGAACACATGCCCGGTAGCCACCGCTCGCGCTGCGCCTGCGTGCCGTATTTCTCGATATAGGCGGCGCAGATCGCGTTGTGCAGCGGCACGCCGAAGCCTTCGGCCCCGGCAAGGCCGAACTGACGGATCAGTACCGCCTCGTGCCGGAAATCGCCGCCGCTGCCGCCATATTCGGCTGCAATCGACAGGCCAAGAAGCCCCGCCTCGGCACATTTAGCCCACGCGTCGCGGGAGACCATTCCGGCCTCCCGCCATTGCGCCAGCTTTTCGGACGTCAGTTCATCCTGAGCGAAGCGTCGCACCACTTCGTCGAACATGACGATTTCCTCGTCCGCCCAGCGTGACTCCTCGATACCTTCGAGCATGCTCGCCTCAGCGCGGAGCCATACGGATCGCACCGTCGAGACGCACATCCTCGCCGTTGAAATAGCCGCATTCGATCATCGTCATGGCGAGGCGCGCATATTCTTCCGGGTTACCGAGCCGCTTGGGGAAGGGAACGCTGGCCGCCAGCGCATCCTTCACGTTCTGCGGTGCGGATTGCATCAGCGGCGTGTTGAAGATGCCGGGCAGGATCGTGTTCACGCGAATGCCCTCGCTCATCAGGTCGCGGGCGATGGGCAGCGTCATACCGACGATGCCGCCCTTGGAAGCCGAATAGGCCGCTTGCCCCATCTGACCGTCTTCCGCCGCCACGGAGGCGGTCAGCACCATGGCGCCGCGCGCGCCGTCTTCACCGGGCTCCAGCGTCAGCATCCCGGCGGCCGATTTCGCGACGCAGCGGAAGGTGCCGACCAGATTGACCTGGATGATGGTGTTGAATTCATCGAGCGGATAGTGCTTGATCGACCCGTCGGTCTTGGACCGGCTCGCCGTCTTCTGCGCGCTGCCGATACCCGCGCAGCACACGAGGACGCTTTCCTGCCCCAGCTCGCTGCGGCTCTTGGCAAAGGCCGCGTCGACCGAAGCTTCGTCGGTCACATCGGTCTGGCAGAAGATTCCGCCAAGGCGCTTGGCCGTCTGCTCACCCAGATCGGCATTGCGATCGAAAATGGCGACCTTCGCGCCCTTGGCAGCAAGAGCGGCGGCCGTCGCCTCGCCCAGCCCGGAGGCCCCACCGGTGATTACTGCAACGGTATTTTCGTTCACTGAAGTCATGGTGTCTGTACTCACTTGTCCGCGTCGACAAAGCCGTCGACCTTTTCGATGATGATGGCGGGGGCCATGCCGCCTGCGGCGCACATGGTGACGAGGCCGTAGCGGCCACCGCTGCGTTCCAGCTCGTCAAGCACGGTGCCGACCAGAATCGCCCCGGTCGCGCCGATGGGGTGGCCGAGCGCGATCGAACCGCCGTTCACGTTGACCTTGTCGCGATCGAGATCGAGGTCGCGCATGAACTTCTCCGCTACCACCGCGAACGCCTCGTTGATTTCCCACAGGTCGATATCGTCGACCGTCAGCCCCGCCTTTTCGAGCACCTTCTTCGCAGCCGGAACGGGGGCGTTGAGCATCAGCGTGGGATCGTCGCCGATATTGGCGGTGGCGACGATGCGCCCGCGCGGTTTCAGATTGTTGGCCTTGGCGTAATCTTCCGAGACGACCAGCACCGCTGCCGCGCCATCGACCACGCCCGAGCTGTTGCCCGCATGGTGGATATGCTCGATCTTCACATCGGGATAGCGGCGGTTGATCTGTTTGCGGAAGGTGTCGCCCTTCTCGTTATACTCGTAGTCGGCGAGGCCCGTGAAGGACGGCTTAAGCTGGCCGAGCGCCTCTGCCGTGGTGCCGGGCCGGGGGAATTCCTCCTTGTCGAGCACGACATTGCCCTCGTGATCGCGCACGGGCACGAGCGATTTGTCGAACCGCCCCTCTTCGATTGCGATGGCGGCGCGGCGCTGGCTTTCGGCACCCAGCGCATCGAGGTCTTCACGCGAAATGCCCTCCATCGAGGCAATGGCATCGGCGCAGATACCCTGATGCGATTGCGGGTGGACCTGATCGAGGTGGGGGTTGTGCGAACCCATCATCGAGGGTTCGAGCCCGCCGGCAACAGCAGCCTTTTCGCGCTCGCTGGTGAAGCTCATCATCTCGGTCCCGCCGGCGATGACGCAGTCTTCCATCCCGCTCATGACCTGTGCGGCCGCCAGCGCGACCGTGCTGATCCCGCCACCGCAGAACCGGTCCAGCGTCATGCCCGAGGCTTTGACGTCATACCCGGCGTCGAGCGCAGCCATCCGCCCCAGATCGCCGCCCTGCTTGCCGCGCTGCGACGAGGTGGACCAGATGATGTCGTCGACGGTGGCGGTGTTGAGATCATTGCGCTCGGCAATGCTCTTGAGCACGGTCGCCGCCAGATGCTGCGGGTGCAGGTGCGCCAGCGCGCCCTTGCCAACCTTGCCGATGCCGCGCGGCGTGCGCACCGCGTCTATGATATATGCCTGTGTCATAAGCCTCTGGTCCTTCTTGAAAATTCAGATGATGGTGTCGGCGTCAGTCGGAGGACGCCATGTGACGTTTCGCGGCCTTGCGAGTGTCTTCGTGCAAGGGTTCGAGAACAGCGTCTTCGATCAGAGAAGCGATGGCGGCGGAGTCCACGCCCAGCCATTCCGCAAGCACCTCTTCGCTATGCTCCCCGGAGAGAGGAGCGGGACGGTTCGGCGGAGCGGAAATGTCGTCGGTCTTCGCAACATAGCGTTCTGCGCGGACGGTTTCCTTCAACCAGGGGTGGTCTTCGACGCGGTAGAACTCGCGTTCGGTATAGAAGGGGTGCTTGGGCAGGTCCGCAATGCGAAGCATCGGCGCGGCGGGAATGCCCGCCTGTTGCAGCACCCGCGCGGCCTCTTCCGGCGGATGCGCTACGACCCATTCCTCCAATGCGGTAGGTATTTGGTCAGGATCGGTCACGCCCAGCAGTTCTGCCAGAGACCGACGCTCCTGCTCGGTCTGCGGATCGACCACACACCATTCGTCATCGTCCTCCGCAGCAAACACCACTTTGCCCGTCGTGCTCTCGCCAGCGTCGCCGCCGCGCGCAATCTGCGCTGCAAAGTGCTTCAGCACTACTTCCGCCTGTGCAACCGCCGTCGTCCCACCGCGTCCTGTGCGTAGCCGTCGGATGAGCAACGCGACCACGCCGATGGCGCAGATGCGTCCGGCAACATGATCGGGATAGATGGTGATCGTGTCGCTGAACCCGGTTGGGTCGTCAGGATAGCGCCACGCCAGCGCAAGCCCGGTGGAGGCGCGTACCAGCGGACCGTAGCCCATCCGGTTGCTCCACGGCCCGGTGCTGCCGAAGGCGGAACTTTCCGACAGGATAATACGCGGGTTCGTCTTACGCAGGGTGGCCTGACCGAGGCCAAGCTTGTCCATCGTGCCCGGCTTGAAGTTCGAGCACACGACGTCAGCTTCGGCGACCAGATCGAGGAAAATCTCCCGTCCCCGCTCGCTACGCAGGTCGAGCCCGATGCTGCGCTTGTTGCGATGGCCCGCTGCGAAGCTGACCGACATGCCGAAATCGAGATAGGACTGACGGTTGCCGTCGGGGAAGGATCGGCTTTCCATCTTGATGACGTCCGCGCCCAAATCCCCCAGCATCCGCGCCTGTTCGGCACCGACCACGATCACGCCAAGGTCGATGACCTTCAGCCCTTCGAAGGGCAGATCGCAGGTGTCGACCGCTTCTGGGAATGGGTCAGCCGGTTGCGCGGCAGCATCGAAGTCTGCCCGCACGCCGTCGATGGTCTGCACGCCGCGCGGCAGGGTGACTTCGGTCGTCCCTACGCTAACGCGCTTCAGGGCATCCCTTGCGCGCACATGCTCGGTTTCGAGGAATTCCGGCAGGCTGAGCATGGCAGCTATCGGCACGCCATGCGCCTGTCCTTCACGCTCGAGATCGGCCCTGTTCCGCTCGCGGAAGAAGTCGGCGATATGCGGCAACAGATCGGGCGAATTGTAGCGGACCGATGTGCGGTCGAAGTCGGGCGAAGCGAATTGCTCGGGCCGCCCCAGCCATTCGAACATCGAACGCCACTGCCGCTTGGACAGCAGGCAGATGCGTACAAAGCCATCCGCGCAGGAGAAAATAGGATACTGAAACCCTTCGCGGGGGCGATCGCGGGAGAGCAGCCCGGCGGGCTTGCCCAGCGTCGCGCTGCCGCTGATTCCGAATCCAGGGTCGAGCGCCTGCACCGCCCCTTCTAATGCGGCAAAATCGAAATGCGCCCCGCGCCCTGACCGCAGCGCGCGATAGAGCCCACCACATAGCGCGAATGCGGCCTGCACGCTCGCGCACTGATAGGCGAGGTCGCCGGGCGGCAGCAGCGGCTCGCGCCCACGAATGCCCGAGCGCGACAACTCGCCCGACAGCGCATGCAACACGGCGTTGCTGCCGCGCCAGTCGCTGAGGCTGCCGGTCAGACCAAAATCGCTGACCGTCATCGTGACCAGATCCGGGCGGAGCCCGCGCAGACCCTTCAGCAGCAGGTCATGGCCCTTGCCCGCGACGACGATATGCGCCTCGCCAGCAAGGGCGTGCCCTTCATCCGAATCGAGCGCGAAGCTGCGCCAAACCTTGCCCGCATTGGCCGCAAGATCGACAGGATCGCTCGCATCGACGGGATGCACACGATCAACCTCAGCGCCAAGATGGGCGAGATAGCTGGAAATCGGGGCAAGCGCGCCGGAAACGGCATCGACGATCTTGATACCCGAAAGCGGGGGATCGACCAGCTCGCTCATGCCCGTTGCGGTCCCTTGGGAAACTGGGGCACGCCTTCGGGAACATCGACCCAGTCCAGCATCTGGCAGGTCCAGATATGAATTGCGGGAGGGAACGCGCCGGGATTGTCGAGCGTGCCCGCCTTGATCGCGACCATGGCCGGGCTCGCCGTGGGAATCGACCGGATGGGCGAACCGCAATTGGGGCAAAACTCGCGCAATACCGGCTTGCCGCTCTCGCTGTCCGGGTCTTCATAGCAGGCCAACTCGCCTTTGATCGCGACCGAATCCGCAGCGACGACAAGATTGACCGAGTAAGCCGAGCCCGACTGGCGCTGGCAGTTGCGGCAATGGCAGGCGGCAACTGCCAGGGGGGCTCCGTGCAATTTGTACTGCACATGCCTGCAATTACAGCCGCCTTCGATGATTTCGCTTTCGCTCATCCCGCTTCCTCTCGAAATTTTTTATAGAGCGCCTTTTATCTAACGTCGTTAGGTTGTAAACCTCCTTCAAGGGATGAATACGAGATTCCCAAAATTCGGAGAGGAAAGATCGTCGCCATGAACACAGAGAGTTTTTGTCACCTGATCGGCGGCCAGTGCGAAGCTGGCAATGCCACGATGGATGTACGCAATCCGGCCACAGGAGAAGTTTTCGCCCAAGCCCCCAAAGCTGGTGAAGCGCTTCTCAATGCAGCAGTGACCGCCGCGACGGACGCCTTCCCTGCGTGGAGCGCCTCGCCCATCGACGAACGCAAGAAAGCCCTCCACGCCATCGCGGGCGCGATCGAGGAACACGTGGACGAACTGGCATCACTGTTCACCCGCGAACATGGCCGCCCCGTGCCCGCCGCAAAGGCCGAACTGCTGGGCGCTGCGATGTGGCTGAAGGCGACCACCATGCTCGACATCCCGGTCGAGGTCACCGAAGACACCGACGACCGTCGAATCGAAGTTCATCACGTTCCGCTGGGCGTGGTCTGCGCGCTGGTGCCGTGGAATTTCCCGATCCTGCTCGCCGCATGGAAGATCGGCCCCGCGCTGCTTGCGGGCAATACGCTGGTCCTCAAACCCTCCCCCTTTACCCCGCTGACCACGCTGAAGCTCGGCGAGCTGATCAAGGATGTGGCGCCTGCGGGGGTGATCAACATCATCTCTGGCGGCGACGAGCTGGGCCCGATGATGACCTCGCATCCCGGCTTTGCGAAAATCTCCTTCACCGGGTCCACCCAGACCGGGCGCAAGGTGATGGAAAGCGCGTCGCGCGATCTGAAGCGGATCACGCTGGAACTCGGCGGCAATGATGCCTCGATCATCTTCCCCGATGTCGATGTCGACAAGGTCGCCGAACAGCTGTTCGAAGGTGCATTCCACAACACCGCACAGGTCTGTGTCGCGACCAAGCGGATGTATATTCACGAGGATATCTACGACGCCCTGCGCGACCGGCTCGCCCAGCTGGCAAAGGACGCGAAGGTCGGCGATGGATCGCAGCAGGGCACGCGGTTCGGTCCGATCCAGAACGAAGCCCAGTACAGGCGCGTGCTCGCGCTGATCGAGGATGCGAAGGCGAATGGCCTCACCCTGATCGAAGGTGCGGATGTGCCCGAGAAGGGCTATTTCATCCCGCTGACGCTGGTCGACAACCCGCCCGAGGATGCGAAGGTCGTGACTGAGGAAGCCTTCGGCCCGGTCCTGCCACTGCTGAAGTGGACCGATGTCGACGACGTCGTCCAGCGCGCGAACGACACCGAATACGGCCTTGCCGGGGCGGTGTGGTCGTCGAATATCGAGCAGGCCACCGCGACCGCACACCGGCTCGATACGGGCACCGTCTGGATCAACCAATGCCTCCAGTCGACGCCGTTCACCCCGCTCGCCGGGGCCAAGCAATCGGGCTTCGGTCAGGAGAACGGCGTGGCCGGTCTGCTCGAATTCACACGCCCGAAGGCGCTCTTCATTCCCAAAGCGGACACAGTGGCATGAACGGCGAGAGCACGCAGGACGAGGCCTTCCGAAAAGAGGTGCGCGCGTTCCTGCGTGCCGAGCTGACGCCCGATCTCAAGAAGGCAGGCGCCCGGATGACGAGCGTTTATGCCGACCACTTGGCGAGTATGGAGTGGCAGCGCATCCTTCATGCAAAAGGATGGGCTGCCCCCGCCTGGCCGGTGGAGTATGGCGGCGCAGGCTGGAGTGCGCGGCAGCGCCATATCTATGAAAGCGAGCGGGTGAAGGCCGGTGCTCCGCCCGTTTCGCCGATGGGTATCAAGATGGCCGGACCCGCGATCATTGGCTTCGGCACCGATGAGCAGAAGAGCTTCTTCCTGCCCCGCATGCTGAGCGGTGAGCATTTCTGGTGTCAGGGCTATTCCGAACCGCAGGCCGGATCGGACCTCGCCGCCTTGCAGATGAGCGCGCGCCGGGAGGGCGACGACTTCGTGTGCAATGGCTCCAAGATCTGGACCACCCACGCCAACGAAGCGAACTGGATGTTCTGCCTCGTGCGGACCACCAGGGCAGAGCGCAAGCAGCAGGGCATCACCTTCCTGCTGATCGACATGGAGACGCCGGGGATCGAGGTTCAGCCGATCACCATGTCGAGCGGGGAGTGGATTCAGAGCCAGGTCTTCTTCGACAATGTCCGCGTGCCGGTGGCCAATGTTCTGGGCGAAGTCGATCGGGGCTGGACGGTGGCGAAATATCTGCTCGACTTCGAACGCGGCAGTTCGGCCTATGCACCCGCGCTGAAGGCAGCGCTCGATACGCTGCGAGGCAACCTTGCACAGGCGGCTGGTCAGCCCTCGGACGCGCTCCATCGCAGGTTGGATGAATTCGCAGTGCAGATCGAGGTGCTCGACGCGCTCGAAATGGAAATCCTCGGCAAGCTGGCAAGCGGAGCGCCAACGGGCACCGATGCCTCGATGATGAAAATCCTCGGCACCGAACTCGAACAGCGCTTTACCGAATTGCAGCTGGAGGCCGCCGGGCCGCTATCGCGCGCTTGGCAACCGGGTGTGAGCGCGCCGGGCGGCAAGGTTCTGACCTATCCCATGCCGATCGCGGATTATTGCAGCGACGCCCCGTGGGAAGCGGTCGCGCCGCTACGCTATCTGAACGAACGCGCCGGCACGATCTACGCCGGGACCAACGAGATCCAGCGCAACATCATCGCGAAGGCGGAATTCGGCCTCTAGGCAGTGTGGGCAAATCCTGCTCGCCGTTTCCCTGTCCGCCATCGCCGATTACCTCGCTGAAACCGCCCTCGGAAAATGACCCGATTGCGGACATTCTTTTCGGAAGATAAGTTTCCCTGATGTCTCTGTCTTTCGGTCCTAATTGGCAGCGCGATTTGTGGGCCTCGCCTTACCGACTGCGGTTTGAGCTTGATGATGGCGAGCATTCAGGACGGTATGTGACCATGTTCACAAGGAGTTACGACCGTGCTCGTAAACTCGCGCGCTTAGCACTGCCGTCAGATAGTATCGTCGGCATCATCGCGGCCTGCTCTGAGCCGAGCAAAGAAATGGCTGCCGAGTGGTTGGGCTGGACGACAGGGACCGCATTTGAACATCTGGCAGAGTTGGGCGTCTCAACAGAAGCCCCCCTTGCCGAGTGGGCAGGCTCTTGGCGGCCTGATGATGAAGAGGATCCTGAGGCAGAGGCTTGGACTCAACGCGCTGTTAGCCTGACTTGGGAGCAAGCCGACATCCTCTTGTGGAATCAAATCGCGCACGACTTGGGAGTAGCGCCTAGGGCACCAGTGTTCGCCAAATTTGTCGATTTGGCGCGGGGTCTATGCGTCAATGCCTATGACGACCGGGGGATGGATGTCACCTGCCTCAATAAAGCGCCGCTGGAAGAACTTTATGTTCAATGCAGCGGATGGCTGCTCGATTACGATCGGGAGAGAATGGCGGCTGTATTCGAGAGATAGGCGAGGCAGCTAAGCACCCCATTTCAGTCATCGAGCGTCGGTCGTAAGCCGCCCGACAGCGGACAATCGATGCGGGCAGAATTTGTCCGCGCTGCCTAGCTTGCGGCCCGCTCTTCGCTGGCGAAACGCGCCAGATGCGTGTCGCGGTCGCCCAGCTGCTGCTCGATCACGGTCAGCCGCTTGAAATAGCGGCCCACGGGCAGTTCGTCGGTCATGCCCATCGCGCCGTGCAGTTGCACCGCATTCTGGCCGACGAAGCGCCCGGTTTCCGCCACCGTCACCTTGGCCACGCTCACCAGCGCTGCGCGGCGATCCGATCCGTTTGTGCAGGCCGCCAGCGCACGGTGTGCGATCGCACCCGCGCGGCGTGCCGCGATATGCATGTCGACCAGCCGGTGCTGCACTGCCTGGAATTGGCCGATGGCCTGGCCGAACTGCTCACGCTGGCGGACATGCTCGGCGGTGTCCTCCACCAGTTGCCGCATACTTGCCGCAGCCTCGATCGCAGTACACGCGATAGCTGTGTCGAGCGCTTTCGCCAGCGATGCAGAGCAGTCTTCGGACAGGATGTCGCAGCGGCTCTCGTCGAACCGCAGGTCCGCCGCCATCCGCCCGTCGATGGTCGGATAGCGAGCCACCACCTCACCGCGCGCCTCGACCAGAACCACATGCTCCGGCAGGCGCACGAGGGCAAGGATCACGTCTGCCTCGCCGCCATCGAGGACGAGCGTGGCGTCTCCGCTCAGGTGGGTATCGTCCAGGCGCAGGTCGCGCGCGGTGTCCGGCTCGGTCCCGGCGATGGCGATCACGAATTGCGGATCGCTCAACCGGCTGAGCAGGGCCGCTGCCCGCGCGCTCTCCAGATCGCTCAGCAAACTGGCCGCGATGACAGAGCTTTCGAGGAAGCGGGTCGGGCGACACAGCGCGCCCAGCACTTCGAAGACCGGCGCAGCTTCCGCACAGCTTAGCCCCAGGCCGCCGTGTGCCTCCGGCACGCATATGCCCAAAACCTCCGCCTCAGCCAGCGCGCCCCAAGTCTCGTCGATTGGGCAACGCGCAAGACGTGCTTCGAGTGCCTGGCGCAGGGCCAGAGCATCCTCCGACTGTTCAGTGTCCATGAGTGTCAGTCGAGCAGCTTTTCGATTTCGTCGTAGTAACGAACGATGTTCTCCTCCAGCCCGCAATAGACGGTTTCCTTCGGAACACCCGCCCCAAGGCCTGCCTGCGAAATTTCTGCCGCGCGGAAATCCTCACCGCCGAACACCCCGATAATCATCTCGTAAGAGCGCGAGAAGACGTCCTTCGCCTTAGGCGTAGTCGCCGGTCCCGGGGTAATCATGTAATAGTGCACGATCGTCCTGTCCGTTGCGTAGGGCATGAGCAGCATCACGCTGGTGTAGTACTGGCTCGTGACCACGACGACGTTCGGAAACGCGGTGTAGGCATGGGTAACGAGCTTGTGGATGTTGGCATTCTCATCCGCGTCGAGCATCTCAGGCTCGTAGCCGATCCGGCCCGAAACCTGGCGAATGTTCGGACCGAACGTGTCCACGATGGTGGGCGCGTCTGCGAACAGATCGCCGATCGAGGCCGCATGCAGCCGCTGGACGTGATAGCCTTCCAGAAATGGCTCCAGGACGACCTTCCAGTTCGCCTTGAGGTCGAAAGTCTGACGCCCGTAGACGTGCCCCGATTCGAGCCCGAGCGCGTCGAGATCCTCTGCCACCTGATCCGACAGGTTGGACCAGTCCGGCTCGCTCCCGTCGAGCTGCGCATAGACCACGCCGCCCCACACCTTGCTGGGCAGTTCGACCAGGCTGCGCTGCGACTTGTCGAGATTGTCGAACATGTCCGAGCGGGCAACGCCGATCAGCTTGCCATCAATGCCGTATGTCCAGGCATGATAGGGGCAGGTCAGCCGCCCCTGCTTGTGAACTTCGCAATCCTCGACCAGCTTGGAACCCTTGTGCTGGCAGGCATTGATCAGCACCTTGATCTCGCCATCGCGGGTCCGCGACACGAGCAGCGGCTTGCCATAGGCCTCAACTGCAACGACCGAGCCGTTTTCCGGAAGCAGCGCCGACATCGTGATCGGCACGGGGAAGCGGTTGAAGATCTTTTCCTGCTCGGCATCGAACCGCGCCTGCCCAGTAAAAATCTCGTTCTGCCGCGAAGCGGCAATCGGATCGGTATACGCGTCCTTCTCCGCAGGAATGCGGCGGATAGCCCCCTGCTGGCTTTCGGTCAGGTCGGACAGGCGGGTGATCTTGCGCTCTGTCGCGCCCGGCACTTTCGATGCAACGTTCATGGCAATCTCTCCATTTTTTTCCGGTTCTAATCGAAACCAAATCTAATGGCAATAGATTAGCGAGGCGTCTGGGCGTCATCCACGATGATGCAGGTGCCAGTGACGCAGCGCGATGCGGGATCGACAAGGTAGAGCAAGGTGCTGGCCAGATCTGAGGGCTGGCCGAACCGTTTGCGCGGGAAGCCTTCCCGCACCCGGTCGCCTTTGCGAGCGATGAACCCTTCGGTCATCTCGCTTTCGAACAAGCCCGGCGCAATCGCGTTCACATTGATGCCGTATTCGGCCCATTCGATCGCCAGCGTCTCAGTCATACGGATAAGGCCGGCCTTGCATGAGCAATACAGCGCAGATGCGCTTTTCGGTGCATAATAGCGCGACCCGATCGAGGAGAGGTTCACGATCCAGCCGGGCATTTCACGCGCGATCAGCCGGTCGGCAAGTCCGCGCGACAGCAGGAACGGGGCGCGAAAATCGAGGTCGATCACCTTGTTGATCGTATCAAGCGAAAGCTTGGTGGCGAAACCCGCATCGGCCATACCGGCATTGTTGATGAGGATATCCGGCGTTCCGAAGGCCTCTGTGGCCGCATCGAGGACGTGTTCTGCGGCATCGGCTTCGGTCAAATCTGCCTGCACGGCAATCGCCTGCCCGCCCTCGCCCTCGATCTCGGCAACCAGCGCTTCAAGCGCTTCGGCGCGGCGCGCCACAAGCACCGCTTTGGCACCTTCGCGGGCAAGAACCTGTGCAAAACTGCGTCCCAGGCCTGCGCTCGCCCCGGTGATGATGGCAACGCGTTGGTCTAGCTTCGGCATTCCTATTCTCCCTAAACCTGCAAATGGCGGGCAAGAAAGGAAAGCACCGCCGCTTCAAAAGCATCATTGTTGTCGCCCGCCACCATGTGGCCTGCACCGCCGACATCGAAGACCTCCAGATCGGGAATCAGAGCGCGAAACCGCGCGACTCCCTCGTCGCTGACCACATCGCTCTTCAATCCGCGTACCAATGCGATCGGGCATGGGGTTTCCTCGGCAAAAATCTCTGCAGCTGTCTGGACCTCCGCATGATGCCCTTTCGCGCCGTCCGAGAGGATCTTAGGGTCCCAGTGCCAGTAGAGTCGGCCACCCTCGCGCCGCCTCAGATTACGCATCAAACCCGAAGGGTCGGCCGGTCGGGGCCGGGAGGGATTATAAGCGGCAACCGCGTCGGCAGCCTCCGAGAGGTTCGCGAACCCGTTGGAGTGCGCCCCCATGAAGTCCGTGATTTTCGCGATACCTTCCTGCTCAGGCTCGGGGACGATATCGACAAGAACAGCGCCTGCAGGCCTGACACCTTGCGCCAGCGCGCAAAGCGCTGTCGCACCGCCTAGCGACGCCCCAACAAGGACGAAGGCACCTCGCTCCAGTCCTACGATCTTTTCGAGATCGCCGACGCGATCGCGTAAAGAGTACGCACCTGCTGCGGACCAATCGCTTTCGCCATGACCGCGCGCATCGAAATTATAGACGCGGTAACCGTTGGCCGCGAGCGAACGCGCCGTCGTTGACCAGCTATGTCGTGTCTGCCCGCCCCCGTGCAGCAGGATAACGCGCGGCGCCCCTTCCGCACCGGAAACGTCGCAGGCAATCGAAATACTCTCGCCTGACGAATACCGAGCGACCCGCAGGGTCTGCACCTCGATATGCGTATTCTCTATAGCTCGTCCGGGCATCCTCCCACCCCTTTATCTAATGACACTAGATTTGGCTAGCCTTTCGCCATTAGGCAAACCATGCAAAGGAAAAGGCTTCTTCTTCGAAAAGGTGCGATGGCGAAAATGAAGAGTGTAAACGGGGCGGAGAAACCCGCGCAACGCAAAGGTTCCTCCGGAAAAGCGGGCAGGCCTACCAAGCCGCTGATCACGCGTAATGCGGCAGTACAAAAGGCGCTGAAACTTATCGACCGTGAAGGGTTGGAAGGGCTGAGCCTGGGCGCCCTCGCCAAGGAAATGAATGTCCGCGCCCCGTCCCTGTACCATCACTTTCGGGACAAGGACGAACTGCTGGCGCAAGTCGCGCGCGCGCTGCTCGACGAGGTCGATCGGGAACAGGATACCTGGTCCGACGACTGGGAGACGCGAACGATCGAGTTGGGTCTCGCCACGCGCCGCGTTGCCATGCGGCATCCTAACGCGACGACCTTGCTGCTGCGATTTTTCCCGCGGCAACTGATGCTGCCCGCTTACGAACATACGCTGGCGACCAGTCCCTACCCGCCTGAAGCGCATGCCATATTGCTGGAAGCGATCGAGAAGTTCACTTACGGGTCTTCTCTCTTTGCGGCGGCCGCAGAAGCCTATCACACACCCGCCATGCCGCCTGTCGATACGCAGCATTTCCCGAATCTGGCCCATGCTCTCGAAGCCGGGCCTGCAACTGAGGAGGATGTGTATCTGGAAGCGTTCAATGTGGTCCTTGCGGGACTCAAGGCACGGTTCGGGACAGATTGAAAAAGGGGACGTCAAACGACGCCCCCTCCTCTTTCTTGTGTTCACGGTCAGAACTTGAACGATGCCTCGACGATGATCTCGCGGGGATTGTCCACGAATGCCGACATGTCGGCCACCACGCCGTTAGTTGTGCCGGTACCCGTACCGCCGGTGAAGGGCATATCATTGGCAGCCGCCACAACCAGCTTGTTCGTCAGGTTCCTGCCGATCAGCGAAATCGTCCAGGCATCGTCGATGTCCCCAAATGCAATCGCGGCATCAAGTTTCGCGTAGCCATCCTGCACGGCATCGGGGCGCAGTGCATCGGTGAAGTTGTACTTCGAGGTGTAACTCCCATCACCCGAAAGCCTGAGCTTGAACGACGATCCGACTGGCATCTCGTAAGTTACGCCCAACCGCCCGGCAAATTCCGGAGCCTTGGGCGGCGTGCGGTCGCTGTAGTCCTGAGCAGTATAAGCACCACCAACCAGTTGCAGGTTGCAGCCCTCCGCGATCGTTTGGCCGACGTAGCACTGGCCGATGTAATCGCGGAACTTTGCATCATTATACGCCGCAGCACCGCGAAGGCTCAGACCATCGAGACCAGGGACCCGATAGTTGAAATCCGCCTCGATACCCTGCGTCCGTAGTTCGCCGGCATTCCCAGCGGTGAGCGAAACGGTCTGCGGATCGAAGAACTGCACCTGCAGATCGGTATAGAGATAGCGATAGGCGGTGATACTAAAGGCAAGAGCGTTATCGAACAGCAGCGTGCGAAAGCCGATTTCGCCGCCCTCTGCCGACTCCGCCCCAAACCGACCCGCCTGAACAGACGCGGCAGGCGTCAGCGATTGCGAGATATTGAAGCCACCAGCTTTGAAACCCTGTTTGTAGGATGCGTACAGCGTGGTGTTGGTCGACGGCTTGTAACGCAGCGTCACCTGAGGCGAGAAATTCTCGTCATTATACTTGTCCCGCAACTCGATTCCCGCCGGGAATGTACCCGCGAAAGCGGAGTGGGCGGCAAGCGAACGCTGGTAGCTATCGCGCGATTCAAAGCTGTAACGACCGCCCGCCGACAGCTCCAGCGAGGGAGTGATAGCCAGCGTGGCTTCGGCGAAGAACGACAGCGAGTTCGTCTTGAACCCATTATCGCGCTTGAACGTCGTAAAGGTGTTGTTGATCGGGTCCAGTGGGACAGGGAAGATATAGGCATCCGTGTTGAACACGAATTCGCTGTCCGAATAGAACCCGCCGAACATCACGCCGAGAGGCCCACCGAAGGTCGACTGGAACCGTAGCTCCTGCGAGAACTGTTTGAAGTCGGCTAACTGAGAGAAGCCGGCAGGATAGGCTTCACCCGTGACGTTGTTCAGATCGGTTTGCTTGAAGTGGTAGTAGCCTGTGATCGAACTTACGTCGAAAACGTCGCTTGAGATCGTTCCCGTGCCAATCACGTACTGCGATGCAAAGTCAGCGTAGAGCACCCCATCGCGCGCGTAGCGATAATTGGTTTCTGCTACTATGGGAGGGATGTTGGAACTGTCGGAACGGCCATTGATAGAGCAATCCGCATTGGGACTGGCAGGGAAAGGTGTCCCGAACCCGGGGTCTGCTGGCAGCGGCGAAGTGCGTCCGCCACCACACAACCGTTCGACCAGATCGGTCGGCCCGCCGTCTTTGACCTTGGTGAAACCGCCTTTCACTTCGTATTTGAAGTCCGGCGAAAAATCGATTTCTACGGTTCCGCGCAGGCCGTAGGATTCCGAACCGCCCCGACGATCGTCGTTGGAGAAGCGGAACTGGCCCGGAATGTAGTTGGTATAGGTGGGTGCCGCCGTGTTGACGAAAGCGCCATCCGACTTCGAATAGCGTCCCGCGAGGCGTGCGCGGATGGAATCGCTGATCGGACCGGAAACGAATCCCTCGACATAACGCTCTTTCGCCTCGAACCCGTAGCCGCCCTTCAGCCCGGCTTCAAAATGATCCGTCGGCCCATTGGTTGTGATCGAAATGAGGCCTCCGGTCGTGTTCTTGCCGAAGAACAAAGCCTGCGGCCCCTTGAGCACCTCGACGCGCTGGACGTCGAACTGGGGGAGACTGATCTCGCGACCGCGGCTCATCGGCAGGCCGTCGATCACGAACGAGACCGACTGATCAAAACCTGCACTCAGCGCGGTCGAACCCACCCCGCGCAGGAAGATGCTGGCGGATGAACCGGAAGCCGCCTTCCCGGCCACGAGGCTGGGCACGAGAGAGGCGATATCGGTAACGCGCGTCGCCTGGTACTGATTCAGGGTGTCGCCCCCCACAGCCGTGATGGCGACAGGGGCATCGATCAGGCGCTCATCACGCCGCCGTGCGGTGACGATAATCTCATTTGAATTGGCTGAATTGCTGGCATTTTCACGGTCGGATTTGCCGTCCGATTTCGCATCAACGCTTCCGGACGCAGCTTTTCCGGTTGCATCGGCTTCATCGACCGACTGAGCCGAGGCAACACCTGGCGCGACCAGCGCAGACGTGAATAACAAAGCTCCTAGGGCGCTTGTGCGCGTCATGATCTCTCTCCCAATCTTTTACCCTGTTCGCGACCTCTATCGTCGAACATGGAACCGCTTTCGGCTCGCGCTTATGCATCGCAGCCATAAAACTAATGTCAATAGATAAAAGAGCGTCAGGCCCGATTACTGAGGATGATGTCTGCACCGCGCCACGCCATCGCCATAGTCGGTCCCTGGGTGTTGCCAGCGGGAATGACGGGCATGATCGCGGTGTCGATCACGCGCAGCCCCTCAACCCCGCGCACGCGCAGCTGGGGGTCAACCACCGATGCTTCGTCCTTGCCCATCCGGCAACTGCCCACGGCGTGGTATCCGCAGGTCCCATACTTGTCGTAGGCCTCCAGAATCTCTGCATCGGTCTGATAAGTGGGACCCGGCATAGTCTCCTCCGCGATGGTGCTGGCCAGCGGCTCTTTCGCCGCCCATTGCCGCACCGTGCGCACGGTACCGATCATCGAGCGCCGGTCCTCTTCATTGGCGCGATAGTTGGGCTTGAAGGTCGCGGCCGCGTCGGGATCCGTTGAGGAAATATGGATACTGCCGCGCGAAGTCGGGCGCAGCGAATAGGCGACCACGTGCATGCCGGGGAAGCGCTCCACATCCTGCCGATCCTTCGCGAAGTCGAGCGAAAACGGGGCGATCAGCATTTGGGCATCGGGTCGGTTGAGCCCCGGGCGGGTGCGGAACCATGCGCCCATTTCATACGCCGCCGAAGACATCGGCCCGGACTTGAAGAGGAAATATTGCGCGGCGGATTTCAGCAGGCGCCAGCCATGGAACTGCTTGTTCTGGGAGATGTCCTCGCGCAGTTTCCACTGAATGATAAGGCCACGATGCTCGATCAGCCCCTCGCCCACCTGCGGATTGGGATGGACCACATCGATGCCCAGCGCGGAGAGGCGATCGGGATCGCCGATGCCTGAGCGTTCGAGGATCGCAGGGCTGGCCATCGCCCCGCCGCACACGATCACCTCGCCATGCGTCCGTACCAGCTCGCGTTCGCCGCCGCGCACAATCTCCACCCCGATGGCACGCTTTCCGGAGAACCTGACCCGATCGACGGTCGCTTCGGTCAGAATCGTGAGATTACTGCGCCCCTCGGCTGGGCGGAGGAATGCGACTGCCGCGCTCTGTCGCTTGCCGCCCCAGATCGTTCGCGGCGTGAAACCCAAGGCATCGTCGTTGTCGGGCGCGTTGACGTCCTCCTTTTCCGGCCAGCCCATCGCCCTGCCCGCTTCAAGCTGCTCTTCGGACAGGCGATCCTTATGATCGGACATGCTGACACGCAGCGGCCCGGTCGCTCCGCGTGTTTCGGCCGCACCAAGCTCATGCTGCTCCAACTCGGCATACGCCTTGCCGATATGCTCCCAGTTCCAGTCGTCGCTGGTGAGTTCGGCAATGCTGTCATAATCGGCGGGCTGTCCGCGCACATACATCATGCCGTTGACCGAGCTTGAGCCGCCCAGCACCCGGCCGCGCGCCCACGTTTCAGACTGATTCCCAGTGCTATCCTCGGGCTCGCTGGCGTAGGCCCACAAATGCCTGGGATCGGCCATCACCTTGGCCAGCCCCTTAGGCATGGAGATTAGCGGATGGGTATCGCGCGGACCGGCTTCGATCAGGCAAACGGACACCGATGGATCGGCCGACAGGCGATAGGCCATGACGCAGCCGGCCGCACCAGCACCAGCGATGATATAGTCGTAACTCTTCACAGGCTCTCTCCGAAAAGCAATTATGTTTTCCTAATGGTATTAGATTTTGCGTGATCCGCCAAGCGTCAATGATCTCGGTCAATAATCTATTGCCATTAGATTGATGGTCGCATAGGCTATCTTCAACTTTTCAAAAAGATCGCGATTCACAAGAGATCGCGACGAGAGGATCGAATGCCGCAAACCCTTCCCAGTGCAATGGATTGGTGGGCCCGTATGCGTGGCGCCCAGCCTGCGATCGTGCTGCACGACGACCAGCTTACCTATCGCGAATACAAGCAGTGGTCCGATAGGATCGCGGCGATGCTGGTCGAGGATGGGCTGGAACCCGGCGACAGGGTCGGCATCTGCTCGGCCAACAGCCTCGCCTATGTCGCGCTGCTAATGGGCATCATCCGCGCAGGCGGCATCGCGAGCCCGATCAATTTCCGCTACAAATCGCGCGAAATCGCCGAGCTTCTGGAGAGCACGGAGCCGCGCTTCGTGTTTGCGGCGGAAGACTTCGTCCCGCAGGTCGAGAAGGCCGGCATCAGGCCACGACCGATGAGCGAAATCGCCGCGCTCCGCACGGGCGAAACCAAGGCGGCTACGCATGACCCCGATCCAGATGCTCCGGTCGTGATTATTGCCACCTCCGGTTCGACCGCGCGCCCCAAGGGTGTCGTCTACACGAACCGCTCGGTCACGGCATATGCAGCTAATTGGGCGATCGAGGAAACCTCTTCAGCTCCAGGTTCGCGAATCATAACCCTCGCCCCGTTAAACACTTCTGCCGGGTTCGTGCAGCTGATGCACTACACCGTTCAGGGCTGCACTCTTTACATGATGCCACATTTCGATCCGCTTGAAGCGCTGCGGACGATCGAACGTGACCAGATCAGCTGCTTTGCCGCCGTGCCTGCCTTCTTCGAGTTCATTGCCGCGTTACCCGAGTTTGCCGATGCGGACCTGTCCTCGCTCAAACTGGCGACTTCCGGCGGTTCTCGCGTCAGTCCCAGGCTGCTACAGGCGTACAAAGATAAGGGCATCATCATCCGCCAGATCTACGGCCAGACCGAGGTCGGTGGAAATGCCACAATCATGCCCGAGCACCTGGCTCTCGAAGCTCCCGATAAATGCGGCTGGGGCGGCATATTCATGGACCTGCGCGTGGTCAGGCCCGATGGCACCGATTGCGACCCGGGCGAACCAGGTGAAATCATCATGCGCTCGCCCGGCATGATGAAGGAATACTGGCGCGACCCGGAAGAGACCGCCAAGGCGCTGCGCGGTGGCTGGCTGCATTCGGGCGACATCGGCACGCTCGACGAGAACGGCCTGCTCACCTTCGTCGACCGGATGAAGGATCTCATCATCTCGGGCGGGCTGAACATCTCCGCCGCCGAAGTGGAGAATGTCGTCGGCGAATTTCCCGGCGTGGCCGAGTGCCTCGTGATCGCGGCCAAGGACGACAGGTTCGGCGAGACCCCCTGCGCGGTGGTCCACGCCTCGCAAGAGATCGATGTGACCGCGCTGATCGCCCACTGCGAAGAGAACCTCTCAAACTACAAAGTACCGCGATACGTCGCCTTTTCCGCCGATCCCCTGCCGCGCCTTGCGACCGGCAAACTGTCCAAACCCGCCGTGCGAGAGGCCTATGCCGACGCGCACGAACGCCTGCCCCGAGTCCGCTAGGAGAACCTGTCCATGAACGCCCCGTCCAAGCTTGCTCCCGTCATTCCCGACCATGTTCCCGCCGATCTGGTCTTCGATTTCGACATCTATGCCGATCCGCGCATCGATAGCGACGTCCAGGGCTCGTATCAGCGCGCAATCAACAAGGCGCCAGACATCTTCTGGACGCCAGCCAATGGCGGCCACTGGATTGTCCAGCGGATGGACTCCATCGCGGCCATCACAACCGATCCAGAGCATTTCTCAGTCCGCGAGATGCAGATCCCGCGGGTGGAGAACCCACCCTTCATGATCCCGCTCAGCCTCGATCCTCCCGAAAACCTGCCCTACCGCCGTGCGATGGCGCCGATGTTCGGCCCCAAGGCGATCAAATCGCTGGAGCCGCGCCTGCGCCACTGGGCCAAGACGATCATCGATGGCGTCGTCGCCAGGGGCGAATGCGATTTCATGGCCGATGTGGCGAAGGTCTATCCAGTCTCTATCTTCATGGAATTGATGGGGATGGACCTTTCCCGCCTCCCCGAATTCCGCGATCTTGCCGAACGATTTTTCGACGCCCAGAACAATTCCGCCCTGCTCGACCAGCTCAGCGGACAGATCCAGGCCATTCTTGTCGAACTGATCGAAGAGAAGCGCAAAAATCCCGACGAACATCTGATGAGCCATTTCGTCCATGTCGACATGGGCGAAGGCAAGCCCATGAGCGACGGGGAAATCCTCGCGATGAGCTTCGTCTTATTCCTCGGCGGAATGGATACGGTCACCAATGTGACTGGCTTTGCCTATCAGCAGCTCGCGCAGATGCCCGACTTGCAAAAACGGTTGGCCGCCGACCCGGCTGGCCTGTCGACCGCCTTCGCCGACGAAGCAGTGCGCGCCTTTGGCGTGGTCAATACGCCGCGCCTCGTGGTAAAGGATATCGACCTGCTCGGCGTCCCGTTCCGCACTGGCGAAATGGTGCTCAACGTGCTGCCGGTCGGCAGCCGGGACGATCGGAAGTTCGAGCAGCCCAACCTGCTCGACATTGATCGCAAGCGCGCCGCACACATCACCTTCTCCACCGGCCCCCACCTGTGCATCGGCCACGTCCTCGGCCGCGCGGAAGTTCGCGTCCTGACTGAGGAATGGTTCAAACGGATACCGGCGTTCGAGCTGGTCCCGAACAGCGAACGCGCGTTCCGGACCGGCACGGTCATGGCGCTCGAGAACCTGCCCCTGCGCTGGGACAGCTGATGAGCAGATTCGACGGACCCGATGCGCCCTACTGGGAGGCACTCGAAGACGGGCGCCTGATGCTCCCGCGATGCAGTGCCTGCCAGACGTGGATCTGGCCAGCAGCCCATCGCTGCGGCGCATGCCACGCCGATGACGTTCAGTGGGTCGAAATGCCGCTTGAAGCCACGGTATTTACGTGGACCCGCACTTGGCATCGCTTCGGCCTCACGGAAGATTTCGAACTGCCTTTCACTACCGTCCTCGCCGAGATCGCCCATTGCGGCATCCGGCTGCTCGGCAATCTCGAAGACCCCGACCGGGTCGATCCCGAAATCGGCCAGCGCCTGACCGGCACGATCGGTTCAACGCGCACGCCCGACGGCGAATTGCCGGTCATCAATTGGAGCCGCGTGTGACTCATCCGCTCTACGGATCAACCGCCATTGCCGGGGTCGGCCTGCGCCAGCACAAGCGCGGGCACTCCCCCCTGCCCGAACGCAGCCTGTTGGTAGAAGCCGTGATCGACGCCTGCGAAGATGCGGGCTTCGACCCGGCCGATGTCGATGGCTTCGTCTCCTACGGCGATGACAAGAACGAACCGGTCCGCCTGATGCCCGAACTGGGCACCAAAGAACTGCGCTGGTCCGCCAGCGTGTGGGGCGGCGGCGGCGGCGGCATCGCCGGGGCCTTCGGCGTGGCGGCAGGCGCGATCCTGTCCGGCCAGGCCAAAGCGGTGGTGATTTTCCGCGCGCTGGTCGAAGGGGCGAGCGGGCGAATGTCCGCCGCAGTGATGGCGCACCACCTGAACGATCACCTGCTCGCCACAGGGATGACCAGCCCGGCGCAGCTCTGCGCGCTGCGGGCCAACCGCCTGTTCCACCACCACGGCGTGGACCCGGCTATCGTCGAAGATCTCGTCCGCGCGTCCTATCACCATGGCAGCCGTAACCCGGAAGCGGTCAGCTATGGCAAGGAATTCGACATCGACGCTCTGCGCCAGTCGCGGATGATCGCCGAACCGTTCCGCCTGTTCGATTGCAGCCGGGAAAACGACGGTGCCGGAGCCTTGCTGATGGTTTCCGCCGATCTGGCAGAGACGCTCGCAAAGCCACCGGTCTACATGCTGGGTTGCGCGCAAGGCGCGCAGGCAGGCTGGGGAGACCTGCTCGAAAATGACGACGAGGCTCTGTTCGCGACTGCGGGGATGCGCAGCATCGCGCGGCGGTTATATGAAGAGACGAGGCTCACCCCCGCCGATATCGACGTGGTGCAACTATACGAGAACTTCGACGCGCAGGGCGTGATGTCGCTGATCGATCACGGCTTTTGCACCTACGAGAACGCTGCCGAGGTGATCCGCTTCGACAACCTGATCGCCGATGGCGGCGCACTGCCGGTGAACACGTCTGGCGGCAATCTGGCCCAGGGCTTCATTCACGGGATCGGGCTGCCGATCGAGGCCGTGCGCCAGCTACGCGGCGAAAGCAGCAATCCCGTACCCGGTGCGCGCACCTGCCTGCTAGCCGGTGGCCCCGGAGCGCCTACCGTCAGTTCGGCCATTTTTGCCAACGAGGTCCTTTAATCGGGCGCATGATCTGAAATGGACAGCAGAGACGTCATCATCGTCGGCTCCGGCCATGGGGGTGCTCAGGCGGCAATCGCGCTGAGGCAGAACGGGTTTGCAGGTTCGATCCTGATGATCAGCCAGGACAGCGAGCTGCCTTACGAGCGCCCGCCGCTGTCGAAGGAATATCTTTCCGGCGACAAGCCTTTCGAGCGTATCCTGATCCGCCCCAAACAGTTCTGGTCCGATAAGGACATCGAACTGCGCCTTGGCGTTGAAGTCGTCTCGATCGATCCGGCACAGCACGAGGTGACGCTGGGGAACGGCGAGAGCGTTGGCTACGGCAAGCTGATCTGGGCTGCCGGCGGTGCGCCACGCGCGCTGACCTGTTCGGGTGCGGACCTCAAGGGCGTCCATGCGGTACGCACCCGCGCCGATGTCGACACGCTGATGCACGAACTGCACGAGGGCGCGAAAAAGGCGGTGGTCATCGGCGGCGGCTATATCGGGCTGGAGGCGGCGGCAGTGCTCCGCAAGCTCGATTGCGACGTCACCCTGCTCGAAGCCCTGCCCCGCGTCCTCGCACGCGTCGCGGGCGAGGAACTCAGCGCGTTCTATCAGGCCGAACACCGCGCCCACGGGGTCGATCTGCACATCGAAACAATGGTCGACTGCCTGGAGGGCGAGGATGGCCGGGTCGCCCGCGTCCGCCTCCACGATGGCAGCGCGATCAACGCCGATCTGGTGATCGTCGGGATCGGCATCGTGCCCTCGGTCGAAGCACTCGCCGCTGCCGGCGCTGTCTGTTCGAACGGCGTCGATGTCGATGGATCGTGCCGCACCTCGCTGGAGGACGTATTCGCAATCGGCGATTGCGCGGCGCATCGCAGCCGCTGGGCGCAGGACGCTGTCATGCGTATCGAGTCGGTCCAGAACGCCAACGACATGGCCACCGCCGCCGCGAAGACGATCTGCGGCGTGGAGCAGCAGGACTACGCGGCCTTCCCGTGGTTCTGGTCCAACCAGTACGATCTGAAACTTCAGACCGCGGGCCTTTCCGTAGGCTACGACGCAACCGTGCTGCGCGGCGATCCGGCCACCCGGTCGTTCTCGGTCGTCTATCTGCGTGATGGCCAGGTGATCGCGCTCGACTGCGTCAACGCGATGAAGGACTTCGTCCAGGGCCGAAAGCTGGTTGAGCAGGGCGCCGCCCCTGACCCCAAGGCGATCGGAGATACAGGCATCCCGCTGAAAGAGCTCGCGAAGTCCTGAACCCGCACAAGAATATGAGAGGATCAAGACCATGCACAATATAGCAGCGTCCCCGCGCCGCGTTGCGACCTTTGCTTCAGTCACCGCGCTGGCGACTGCGCTGTTTTCCGCCTTCCCCGCCCATGCCCAAACCCAGGCGACCATCGGTCGAACGCTGGAAACCTCTGTCGAAGGCTCGATCGAACGGCCCGAAGCGCGTGAGGGAGCGCCCAACATTCTCGTCTGGATGCTCGATGACACGGGCTTCGGCCAGCTCGGATGCTATGGCGGTCTTGTCGACACGCCCAATATCGACCGTGTCGCCAGGCGGGGCCTGCGCTACAGCAACTATCACGCGACGCCGATCTGCTCTGCCAGCCGGGCCTCATTCCTGACCGGAAGGAACTCGCACGAAGTCCATATCGGGGGCCATTCGGCCATGTCGATCGGCTTCCCGGGCCAAGACGCGCTGGTTCCGCGCGGAGCGGGAACGATCGCGGAAAACCTGCGCCAGTCAGGTTATCTCACCTATGCCGTCGGCAAGTGGGACCACCTCCCGCCAACCGACGCATCGGCGGCGGGCCCGTTCACCTACTGGCCAAGCGGGCAAGGGTTCGACCAGTTTTACGGCTTCCTTTCCTACGATGCGAATAATTTTGCACCGCTCCTGTGGGACGGTCATAGTTCTGTCGCGCTCGATGAAGACCCGGCCTATCACCTGAGCTCGGACATGGCTAACCGCGCCATCGCCGAGATCGAGGCACGGCAAGCCAAAGGCCCGAAGCGCCCGCCCTTCTTCATGTACTGGGCCACCGGCGCAGTCCATTCGCCCCACCACGCACCCGATGAGTGGCTGGAGAAGTATCGCGGCAAGTTCGACGAAGGATGGGACGTTGCAAGAGAGCGCATCCTTGCCCGGCAGAAAGAACTCGGCCTTGTCCCAGCAAACACACAATTGCCGTCACACCCCGAAGGCATGCCCGCATGGACCGATCTGTCGGAGACCCAGCAGCGGGTCTACGCCCGCGCGATGGAAGCCTTCGCCGCGCAACTGGCACACGCGGATTTCGAATTCGGCAGAATACTGGATGCGCTGGAAGCATCGGGCGAGCTGGACAACACGATCGTCGTGGTCACCTCCGACAATGGTGCAAGCGGGGAAGGCGCAGTCGAGGGGACGTTCAGCGAATTCATGATGGCCAATGGCCGGTTCGCGTCGGTCGAGCAGAACGAGATGTTTCTGGACGAATGGGGCCGTGCAGGCTCCTACCCTCTCTATCCCGTCGGCTGGGCGGTCGCAGGAGACACACCGTTCCGCTATTACAAACAGACCGCGCACGAAGGCGGCATCCGGGTCCCCCTCATCATTTCCTGGCCCGCCGGGATCGGCGATGAGGGCGGAATACGGGACCAGTACGCGCATATAAGTGACGTCATGCCAACCTTGCTCGAAGCGGCGCAGGTCGCACCGGCCGAGACTGTGAACGGGACGTCTCAGGCCCCGATCAGCGGGACGTCGTTTGCCTACAGTTTCGAAGATCCGTCGGCCGATACGCGCAAATCGGTTCAATATTACGAGATGTACGGCAATCGCGCAGTATGGGCCGATGGCTGGAAAGCGGTTGTCCCGCACCGCCTGCGCACCTGGGATTTCTCGCTTCAGCCGCCGATATCGGATGACGAGTGGCAGCTCTATTATCTGCCCGACGATCCGAACGAGCTGAACGATCTCGCAGCCGCCGAGCCCGCAAAACTGGAGGAAATGAAGGCTCGCTTCGATGCCGAGGCAGTGAAGTACAATGTCTTCCCGCTTACCAATACCGGCGGGGCTCAGGCGCTTATGTCGCAACGGGTTTCGAAAGCGTTGCGCGACCGGGATGGCGAGTACCGTTACAGTGGAATCCTCGATCGCATCCCGGAAAGCCTGGCGCCCCCGGTCAGCACCCATTCCTACACCGCGACGTTCACGGTCGATCCCACTTCGGGAGATAACGGGACGCTGTTTGCCGTGGGCGGTCGTTTCGGCGGCGTCGGCCTCTACATGCGCGATGGTGTTCCGGTATTTGCCCAGCGATACATGGACACCCGGCTCCAGACTCTGGAGGCCAGTCGTGCGATAAAGGGGCCTGCCGTCATCGGTCTCGAATTCGATCGCACTTCGCCCACCACCGCTTCGGTGCGTATGGAGATCGACGGCAAGGAGGTCGCATCCGGCGATCTGTCGGGCATCTTGTCCGTCTATGTCTTCTCGTCGAACGAGACCTTCGACATTGGCAGAGACAACGGCACCGTGGTCATCGACGATGTCCCTTCGCCCTTCCCTTTCGAGGGGAAGATCGGCGAGACAGAGTTCAAGGTGGCGGTGGACGAATAGCTAGGGTCAGGACTCATTGATCAGAGCCAGAAGATGCCGGTAGCGGCGAGCGCCACGGCGGAGAAGAAGGCCCTGGGGAAGCGATCGTAGCGTGTGGCGACCCGCCTCCAGTCTTTGAGACGGCCGAACATGATCTCGATGCGGTTGCGGCGTTTGTAGCGGCGCTTGTCGTATTTGACGGCCTTGCTGTGCATTTTCTGCCCCGGGATGCAGGGCGTGATGCCCTTTTCCTGCAAGGCGTCGCGGAACCAATCGGCATCATAACCGCGGTCGACCAGCATCCATTGGGCCTTGGGCAGGCTGTCGAGCAAGACCGCCGCGCCCGTGTAGTCGCTGACCTGTCCGGCGGTCATGAAGAAGCTGATCGGACGACCGTTCGCATCGGTTACGGCATGCAGCTTGGTATTCATGCCGCCTTTCGTCCTGCCGATCAGGCCGTCCCGCCCCCTTTTTAACCCGCAAGCTGGACGCCGTGCGGTGAGCCTTGAGATAGGTTGCGTCTATCATGATCGTCTTGCGATCAGGAGCCTGCGGCGTCGCCAGGCCTTCCATCATGCTGATGAAGAGCCTTTGTCGCTCCACCGCTTCCAGCAATTGTAGAGCGTCTTTGCCGGACCATACTCCCGCGGCGCATCGCGCCACCTCAACCCATTACGATTGACGAAGATGATCCCGCTCAAAACCCGCCGGTCGTCAACGCGCTCGCGGCCATGGCTCTTTGGAAAAATACGGCTGAAGACGCGCCATCTGCTCATCCGTCAGCCAGAACAAATCACTCATTCTTCAAGCTTCTCTCCGCGAGCCTGAATCACAGCCGTCACCGCAAATCAATGGGTCCTGACCCTAGCTTTTCTGCGACGCGCTGGCCGGGCGAACAGATACTTGCATCGAATTCACGATCTCGTTGAGTTCAGCAGTGCGAAGTGAGCGGCTCCATTCCACACCGAAGCATCCATTTTTTTGCCAACGGACAGTGACATTTTCAAATTGCTGGCCGCCAACGAGGACCGTTGCCCGTTCCCCTGGTAGAATCTGACGAGAGGCTTCAATGCAGGCCCCACCCTGTGAAAGGTTACGCAATATGCCCTCGTGCCGCAAACCATTGAGGTAAAATATGATCGGCACCTGATGGGCAACGCGCACCGCGCGGTAATCGTCAGGACGGGCGACGGGCACACGCAGTGCTTCATCCAAATGGAACACGCCAAAATCATCGCCATTCACCCACTTCACTGTGGATTCGATCGGCCTTTTCTCGTCGACGCTATAAACGATACAATCGCCCACTTCGACAGAGATGGGCGCGCGAAGTCTCGCGCCGTGGCGCGAGATATTGCGGACTACGCCAAACGCCTTCTCCTCACCGCAAGCTATCGATGCAGGAATGTAAACTGATTGATAACGCTGCTCGCTACGGCGATCGCGCTGCGGTGCGTATATGCCTCCGGCATCTGCCGTGAAATTCTCAACATCGGAATTATTCGCCCCCGCAAAACCATCGCGGGCGTTGGGTGCGATCAGTCGACAGGCGCCAGATACAAGGGCACGCGCTTCGCCCGATGCAACCGTTCTCAACGCATATTCGCAAGTACGAAGTTTTTCACCCAAACCTGTTTCATCAAAGGTACTTGCAGCATCCGCGAGTTGATGGAGTATCGATACGGCAGCATCCAGTTCCGATCGCGGTATGCGCTCGCTCCGCGCCATACTGTTCAGGAGAGTGTATGCATATTGCTTACGTTCAAAATACATCGTGCGAAGTGTGTCGGTATGATTGGTCGCCATTTCGTTAATACCCCTGTCCTGAAACGCAGCATGCGGCGAGCGACTTCAGCAAGGATGGCAATAGGCGAGGGCCAGACTGGATCGGGGCGCAAGCATGTCCAAACTGCGCCGCTCCACTGCCAACTTCCCTATTGCACACGGCTAATATAACGGGTGTTCGTCGGCGTATATCTGACATATTACGAATGCGTTGCCGATAATCGGCGACATCAGGTCGGGGCGCCCCATAATAGGGCCCAACCGACTGCGCCTTTCCACCATTCCAGGCGTCTCGCGTATGCTTGCTATTATTCGAAATTATGGAGGCAAGCCTGCGTTCTGACGCAGTATCCCCTCCGATGTTCGCGATAGTCGGATCGTTTTTTGCAGGAATGGTCTCAACCATGCACAACCTCCCAATGGAGGTCATGCCTAACGCCATCCCATCAACCTTACGTAGCGATTAATGTAGTATTTTCATATATGTAGGGTGAAAGTGGAAAATCACTCTGACGATCGCGTAAAATGCACGGCCTTAGTGAAGAAAACGCCTGCCCACAGAACGGCTTGGCCGCTTGGGAACCAGCTTCGTTTGCGACAGCGCTGCTGCCAGCGCACCAATCATGGCAAGAGCGATGGAATTTGCGAAGAATGTCACTTCGTCCCCGCTTCCGTCGATGTGAATTGTCGCCAGTGAGCTGCCTGCGGCTGACTTGCTCAACACAAAACTGGTTTTATCGCCACACAAATCAAGCAGCGCACATTCTGTCGCGTCGTTTCCCACGTGAGCCAGGAAGGCGCACCTGTCCGTGGCGGTGCCGAGATGATCCCTTAACATCGCCGGGGAAGCGGATATCAATTCGAACAGACGCACTGCCAGCTCAGGCGCATCGCACGCCTTTGCATCAGTACATTGATCCGCCAGATCGCTCAGCCCCTGATTCCAGAGCGGCTGCCTGTTACGTGCTTCATTTGCCAATTTCTAAACACTCTTCTTTGCCGGTCACGCTATTACGTTTTCCAGCTTTGTGGTGCGGCCCGAAACGGCACGGCCGCTATAGTTATCCGTTAGTTAACTTCAACCGATAATTGACAGGCGGATCACGCGCTAGGTTCGGCACAGGGCACCTGCCATCCCTGAATGGTCCACGAAAACCCCAGGAGCATTAGCCATCAGTGCCAGATAGGCTCAGAACCTATTGCTGGCGCCGTACAGACGCCCAAATGGCGAATATATCAGGCCAAAAGGCCCGTCGAGGTATCAAAAGGGCTTAAAATATTGACATATTCCCGCGCCCTTTCCCTTGCGCTGAACCATTTTGAATCAAACTTCAACGGCGCCACTAATAGGTCCTAAGTCTAGCGATATGATTTAAGACAATGCGCGCCAAATCCGTATGGTTATGGAGTTGACAGTTGAAGCTGATGAAATGATTGGCTCGCCGTACATGATAGCCATCATCGGCAGATGCTTTTCGCGCTTTCGCAAAGCGCTCTCACGGGCACACTACCACCGTGGCGTTGGCCACCATCAATTCAAAGCCAACAGATAACAGGGCATGCCAAACAGCGTCCTGACCTGGCGGAGCAGACCCTGCCAATCTCAACCGGACGGATGCTCACCGCATATCCAGGTAAAACTATCGGGTGCCTGCCGCCATCTGCTCTTCGATTCGAGTAAATGCGCTGTGCATTCCGGTATCGGCATCCAGCACATCGGTCGCGATATAGGCGACCCCCGTACCACGTGCGCGATCAATCCAGAGCCCGGACTTGAGACCATATGCATCGCCTGCGTGTCCCACGCGCGGACGGCCATCTCCGAAGGGATCGTCGTGACAGCCTGCCTGACCGGTCGCGAGAGTCTGACTGGCAAGGCCATAGCGACACAGGAAACCCTTCTCCGTTTCGCCATTACTGCCGTCGGAACGCCATTCGGGTGTCAGGATCGCACGAACAGACGCGGGGCGCAGCAAGCGCACTTTATCCAACTTGCCATTGTTCAGCAGCATCCGGCCGATCGTCGCCAGCCCCTTCGCCGAAATACGTAAGCCGCCCTGCGGCGCAAAGATCGCTCCGTTGCGCCCCGCTCGCCATACAGACAGGTCACACGATCCATCGGCAGCCGGCGTCACGGGACAATCAGGCATCGTGCCGTGGTTATCGTCTTTGGTCGGCTGCCGTTCGCGATACAGTACGATGGCTCGCCCGGCGAAGGCGGGAGTGCAGGCTGCCCAGTTATAGCAACCCTCTACACCCAGCGGTTCCAGCACCAGCCGCTGCATCAGCAGATCGAACCGCTCGCCGGTCGCGCGTTCCATTACGGCCGCGACGACAGGGGTGTTGAAATTGGTGTAACGGTAATATGTCCCCGGTGCATGATCGGCATCCCACGCCCGCGGGTCTGCCAGTATCGCGCCCATATCGGCATCCAGCGGCAGAACATAATCGATTGTATCGGTCAGGCTGGAGCGGTGCGACAACAGCAGGCGCAGCGTTATCGGAACATCGGGGAATGTCGGGTTCCGCAAGCGATAGCCCAACAGATCGGACACATCGGCATCGAGATCGATCTTGCCAGATTCTACCAATCGCATCGCGCCGATGGCGACGACCAGTTTGGATATCGATGCCACCCGTGCCGGATCGTCCGCAGAAACCGCCCGGCCAGTGGCGAGATCGGCCACCCCTTCGCTACGAATATCGGTAATCCCGTTGCGGTCGAAAGCGACCCGCACTGTGGCAAGCGGTTCCTGCCGGGGTGGCTTATCCTCCGCGACAGCATGACCGGACACCGAAAGAGCGAGCATCGCCAGCAATGGCGACAAGAAGCGTCTGTAACTCATTGCGAAAAGCTACCGCGATATGCGGAGAAACGCGATATTCTTGCTGACAGGGTGCATAACCAATGGCTATTCTCTCGCCCCGACCCATACACTCCCCAGCTTTGGGTTCGCTTTCTGCCCTACCCCGGTCAGGAGAAAGGTCGCAAGAATATGTCGATATTACAACGAACTTTACTCATGATTCGAGCACACGAGAGCTGATCGATGAATTTGCGGCACATTGAAATATTCCACGCAGTTTACGTCAACGGATCGGTCAGCGCGGCGGCGCGCATGCTCAATGTATCGCAGCCGTCGGTTTCGAAAGTTCTGCGCCACGCCGAATCGCTGCTCGGCTTCCAGTTGTTCGACCGTACTGGCGGGCGACTGATTCCGACCGACGATGCCCACACGCTGTTTGCCGAAGTGCGGGAAATTCAGGACCGGGTCTATGCCTTGCGCGCGGCCAGCCGGAACCTGAAGCGCGGGGCAGGTGCCATCCTGAAAATTTCCGCGCTGCCATCGCTGACACTCGATCTGGTGCCGGGCGCAGTCGCGCAGTTTCTCCGCACTCATCCCACCGTTAAGTTCGACCTGCAGACGATCCATCACGAGGATTTGCTCCGCAAACTCTATGAGCGCGAGACCGATGTCGCGATTGCATACGAAGTGCCGCAGGATGCACCGCTCGCCAGCCAGTACCTTGGCTCTGGCGAACTGATGGTGCTCTACCGCGAATCCGAAATGCCCGATGCCCCGCCACGCGTCCCGCTGGAAGACCTCGCAGGCAAACCCCTCATCAGCCTTGCTACCAGCGGGCCGATCGGGGTGCTGTTCACCAGCGAGATCGAACGGCGCGGGATCGAGCTGGACGAAGTGGTATCGGCCCGCACGTTCCATATTGCCACGGCTCTGGTGCGGCAGGGTGTGGGGATGACCGTCGTGGACAGCTTCACAGCTATGGCTTCGCTCACGCCGGGGCTGGCGATGCGCCCGCTCGCCCCTCGGCTGACGTTCGATATCCACGCGATTTATCTGCAAAATCGCCCGCCGACCGCGCTCGCCACCGATTTCGTCAAAGCACTGGCCCGCCGGGTCGAGGCAGTATCGGTAATATAACGGCAAGTTATGGAATGCCTCCTGCACTGAATGCGCGCACTAACGCCAGACACTGTATTCAGTGGGAACCATGATAAACGGTCCCTTCCTTCTATATCTGGGTCATTCGACCGACCCCGTTGGTATCAAGACATCGCGTGGACTGGCCGATTTTCGGCGGCAGGACTGCATCGGCGAATTTCGCTATGACGATTGCCCGCTGACGCTTGGCTTGCCGCGAATGACTCTGGCCGAAGGTGCCGCCGCCGGTGCCCGAACGCTCGTGCTTGGTATCGCCAATTCGGGCGGGACGATGGACCCCGCTCTGATCGACGACGCTGCAGAAGCGCTCGACAACGGAATGCATGTCGTATCCGGCCTGCATCAGCGGCTGCGCGATGTGCCGCGACTGGCCGGACTTGCTGCCGCGAAAGGGCTCGACCTGATCGACGTTCGCAATCCGCCTGCCGATCTGAAGGTCGGCACAGGGCGGCCGCGCGCCGGGCGACGGGTGCTGACAGTGGGCACCGACTGTTCTGTCGGCAAAATGTACACCACCATTGCTCTGGCCCAGGGCCTGAAGGCGCGCGGCGAAACCGCCGATTTTCGCGCCACCGGGCAAACCGGCATCCTGATCGCCGGGTCCGGTGTGCCGCTGGATGCCGTCGTGGCCGATTTCATTTCCGGTGCGATCGAGCAACTTGCTCCGGCTCGCGACGATGGCGGATGGGACGTGATCGAAGGGCAAGGCTCTTTGTTTCACCCCTCGTTTGCCGGGGTATCGACCGGGTTGATCCACGGCGCGCAGGCAGAGGCGCTGGTGCTGTGCCACGATCCGGCGCGGCAGGGGATGCGTGGCCTGCCCGAACGGACACTGCCCAGTTTAGCCGAATGCCTGGCGTTGAACCTGCGGATGGCTGGCCTGACCAGCCCCGGTGTGCGCGCCGCGGGGGTATGCCTCAATACATCGAGCCTTGCCGAAGAGGCCGCGCGCGAATTGTGCGAGAGCACCGGTATGGAGCTAGGCCTGCCATGCACCGACCCGGTGCGGTTCGGTGTCGATAACGTGATCGATAATCTCTTATGCCCCGCCAGCTAAGCGCCCGCCACGACCGTTTCGCACTCCACACCCCGTTTCGGATCGCACGCGGAGTGAAAACCGCTGCCGATGTCGTGACAGTGGAGATTTCCGATGGCGCTGCGACCGGGCGGGGTGAAGGGGTGCCTTACCCGCGCTATGGCGAAAGCATCGATAGCGCGCTGGCGGAAATCGCCGAAGTCCGCGCCGCTTTGGAAGCAGGTGCCGGTCGGCACGAGGTCATCGGCCTCATGCGCCCCGGTGCCGCCCGCAATGCCGTCGATTGCGCGCTGTGGGATCTGGAAGCAAAGCTGGCAGGAAAAACGGTCGCCGCTCTGATCGGCGCGCCCGAACCCGGCCCTGTCGCCACCGCGCTGACCGTGGTGATCGATACACCCGATGCAATGGCCCGCGCCGCCGCAGCGATTGCCGAAGTGCCGCTGATCAAAGTGAAAGTGGATGCCAGCGATCCGGCGACAGCGATCCGCGCTGTCCGGCGGGCTGCGCCCAATGCGGCATTGATCGTCGATCCCAATGAAAGCTGGGACGAAGCGCTGGTGCGCGCGACAATGCCGGTGCTGGTCGAATGCAAAGTCGATACTCTGGAGCAACCCTGCCCCGCCGAAAGCGATAGCTGGCTGGCAGGATACGACAGCCCGGTGCCGATCTGCGCCGATGAATCGCTACACACTGTGGCAGAGCTGGACGCGGTCGCGGCCCGCTATGGCGCGGTGAATATCAAGCTGGACAAAACCGGCGGGCTGACCACCGCGCTCGAACTGGCGCAGGCGGCGCGGGCACACGGGCTGAAACTGATGAGCGGGTGCATGGTCTGCTCATCGCTCGGCATCGCACCTGCCCTACACATCGCACGGCAGGCCGACTGGGCCGACCTTGACGGGCCGACATGGCTGGCCGACGATCGCGCGGGCGGGACACGCACCGAACACGGTATCATGCAACCACCAATGGAAGGGTTCTGGGGATGAAGACACGTTTGGGTATCGCGGCTTTGGCGTCACTGTTGCTGGCGTCCTGTGCGACCCCCGGCGTTGTTCCGGCTGAGGCCGATCTGCTGATTCAGGGCGGCACTGTCTATCCCGGCGGTGCGGAGCCGTTCACCGGAGACGTGGCGATCAAGGGCGACCGGATCGTCGCGGTCGGCCCGCAGCTCCACATTGCGGCCGCGCGGACGATCAATGCCAGCGGCATGATCGTGGCCCCCGGCTTCATCGACCCGCATACCCATATGGAAGGCTGGATCACGGCAGACGATGCCAGCCGCCGTCTGGTCGAACCGTTCCTGATGCAAGGCGTCACCACTGCATTCGTCGGCAACGATGGCGGCGGGCGGATCGATATCGGCAATCTGCTGGCCAGCGCAAAGACCAAACCGGTCGGCATCAATTACGGCAGCTTCACCGGCTTCGGCACGATCCGCGCAAAAGTCATCGGCATGGACCGCCGCGCCCCGACCGACGCCGAACTGGCGCAGGAAAAGGCACTGGTTAAACAGGCCATGTGCGAAGGGGCGCTGGGCCTTTCGACCGGGCTGTTTTACGCTCCGCAAAGTTTCTCCAAGACCGACGAAGTGATCGCTCTGTCGCGTGTCGCCGGGCAATTGGGCGGAAAATACGACAGCCATTTGCGCGATGAAGCGAACTACAACATCGGCCTTGCCGCTGCAGTCGACGAAGCGATTGCTATCGCGCGCGACGGGCATATCCCGGTGCACATTTCGCATATCAAGGCGCTGGGCGTCGATGTGCAGGGCATGGCTCCTGCAATCATCGACAGGATCGACAAGGCCCGTGCCGAAGGGCTGTCGATCACCGCCAGCCAATATCCGTGGAATGCCAGCGGCACGAGTCTGGTATCGTCGCTGGTGCCGCTATGGGCGCAGGATGGCGGGCGTACGGCGATGCTCGCCCGGTTCGACGATCCGGCACAGCAGGATCGTCTGCGGGCCGATATCAAGGAAAACATGCGCCGACGCGGCGGGCCGGGAAGCCTGCTGATCGTGCAGGGGAAATGGCGCGGGCAACGACTGGATGCCGTAGCGAAGGCGATGAATACCGATCCCGTTTCCGCCGCTATCGCTGCTATCCGTCAGTCCGATGCCGCTACGATCAGCTTCAACATGGCGGAAAGCGATATCGAAGCGTTCATGCGGCAGCCGTGGGTGATGACCGACAGCGATGCTTCGACCGCACACCCGCGCGTCTATGGCAGCTTTGCCCGCAAATATGCGGTCTATGTGAAAGAGCGCAAAGTTCTGACCACGCGCGAATTTATCGACCGCAGCTCAGCCACGGTGGCGGACTGGTTCGGGCTGGCCGACCGGGGCCATTTGCGTGCGGGTGCGTTTGCCGATGTCGTGGTGTTCGATCCACAGACATTTGCGTCACGCGCAACCTATGAAGCCCCCGAACAGACGGCTGCCGGGGTGCGCGATGTCGTAGTCAACGGCGCTCTGGCAGTGGCCGATGGCAAGCTGACCGGCACGGCAGCAGGACGCGCTCTGCCGCACACGCCGCCTGCCGGTTCCTGCCAGTAAGGCGCGGCAAGTCAGATTCGGTGAGGTGGAACGAAGTTCGCCTCATCATGCACCGCCCCGGCCCCGATCCGGGGCGGTGCTTTTCTTCCAAGGCATTGCCCTGCAGAAGCTGGACCCCGGCTCGTGCGCCGTGGTGACGGCAGGCAGGAACACGACTTGACCAGAGACAATCCCGTCCCCCCGTCATTGCGAGGAGCGTAGCGACGCGGTAATCCATGAACTGCACCTCGCTTCAATCACAACCGATGCGATAGGCAGCATCGTCACACCACGCATTGCTTCACTATGTCTGCAATGACGAAAGTGTCGCTACCAAGGGCGCCGTAGGCGCGAACCCTCCCCCATCAGTAAAAGCGGACAGCTCCCAGACGCAGCGAGGCGCTGCCCCCGGTTTCGCCAGACAGCTGAATCCGCAAAGCGCGCAGTTGCGACAGGTCCAGTGCTGCATCGGCATCGCGACTGCGAAACGCGCTGAACGGAATGCGGATCGTGGTTTCGCCATCACCCGCGGTAAATGGCGCCGCGAACCAGTCGCCGCCCGACAGGCCATACGATTCAAGCACCATCCGATATTGGCCCGTACCCTGCGCCTTGAACTCGACTCCGGCAAATTCTCGCGCATCGGCAACGAAGATCGGCCCGCGCGTCAGCGGCAGCACCCATTGCACATAGGGGCGCGGGGCGGCTCCCATTTGTGCAGCGAGGAACGTATGCTTCCCTTCCTCCTGCTCCCCATCGCCTGCATGGACATCGTGAACCGCGATCAGGTGCGAATGATCGATCCCCGGATCGGTGGTCGCCACCGGCAAAGTGTCGAGATCGGTCCGCCCGTCTGCCCGTGCCCCCGTCATGATCGGCCCGGTCATCGCCACCGACGGCATGGCCGACATCGCTGGCGCATCGCGCAGCGCGCGCAGCTTCGCCAACGGCGCTTCGCGTCCGGCCACCCAAACCCGCGCCACATGCCACAGGTCTTCGATCCGTTTATCTGGCTGGCCATCGACCAGTACCAGATCTGCCCGCTGACCGGGTGCGATAGTGCCGTGATCGCCTTCCTGCCGCATGATTTCCGCACTGGTACGGGTCGCCGCCACCAGCGCTTGCGCCGGGGTATAGCCGAGCTGCGTGAGCCACCAGATCTCGCGCACTGCACCCGGCCCGTGATAGACCCCGCCGATTCCTGCATCGGTGCCGATGCCGACAGGAATGCCCGCTTTCTTCAGCCGCCGGATATTATCGCGCATGATCGCCCAGCGCCGCGCATCATAAGGCTGGACAGTACGGTCGTCGCTGGCGGCCTGCGCTGCTTCCCGCGCGCGTTCGCCGGGATTGAGTTCGGCCATTTCCGCAGCCGACATCGTGCGCGTCTGTTGCGGTTCATAGACCACCAGCGTCGCGATGTAGGCAGTGTGATTTTTCTTCATCAGGTCGATCAGCTCTTGATCGACCGGGGCATCGCCAACCCCGTGGCCAACCGCATTCACACCTGCCGCAGCCGCCACTTTTGCCCCTTCCAGCGTGACAGTGTGCGTCACCACCGGCTTTCCTTGCTTATGCGCGTCCGCAACGATAGCGGCCAGTGTCGGCTCGTTCATATCCATCAGATCGGGATCGCGGCCATAGCGCCAGCCGTCCGCGAAAACCTTGATCATGTCGGGATTGTAGCTGAGCGCCAGCGGCATTTCGGCATGGGCGGCGCGCGGGGTCGCCACTTGCATAGTGAAGAAATTGCCCCAGCCATATTCGGTGCCATGCCCGCCGGGCACCCCGAACCGGATCGCTTCGTTCAGGTGCGGCGCCCAGTAGTCGCCCGATTTCACCATTTCGCGGATCGGCGCGATCATTTCGCCCGACACCGAAAAGTCGTTGATCGAAGTAACTCCGGCCAGCAGATATCCGGCCCATGCCTTCGGCAGATCTTCGGGCGCGCTATATGCCGGGGAACGGGTGTGAGTATGCAGATCGTGCAGGCCGGGGATCAGGGTCTTGCCAGTGCCATCGACACGCTCGACATCGGCAGGGACATCGATATCGCTGCCCACCGCGACGATCCGCTCTCCCTCCACCAGCACATCGGCGACGCGCGCCTTCGCGCCGGTGCCATCGAACACCCGCGCCCCTTCGATCAGGATGGCATCGGCTGCCAGTGCTGCATGCGCCGTGGACAGCGCAAGAGCGGCGATGCAGAGGGCGAGGCGTTTCATAGTCGGTACTTCCCCGGTTTTGCAGGCTGCGAGTGTGCCGGGCACGCCAATGCGCTGCAAGTCTGCCCTAACCCGCCATGCCGCCCGGTTATGACAAAGGCAAATCTTGGTATCGCCCCCGCTTGTCTCCGCGCGATGTTGCGATAACCTCGCCCGATGCACAGATCGACCCTTGCCGCTGCCATCGCCTTCGCCCTGCTGGCAGTGCCCGCTCACGCCGATACCGGCGCCCCCACCGCCCCTGCGCGCGAGATGTCCCATTCGCCTGCAACAAGCGATGCCGCTGCAACACTGGCGGAAGCCGGACCGGGCACACGCTGGGGGCTGGTGATCGCCGATCCCAATGGGGAAGAGATCGTCGCCATCGATCCCGAAGGGCGCTTCATGCCCGCATCCAATACCAAGATTTTCACCACTGCGGTGGCGATGTGGTCGGTCGCCAGCGGCCAGTTCACCGATGCCGAAGGCGCTGGCGCGACCGTTCGGCTGGAACCGGGCAATCATCGCGGGGCGCGCGATGTCGTGCTGGCCGGATATGGCGATGCGCGCCTGTCTGCGGCGGACGATTGCGTGACCGACTGCCTCTCGACACTGGCCGATGCCATCGCCGCGAAAACCCGCCGGGTCGGCAATGTCGTGGGGGACGACAGCGCGTTTCCCGATCAGCGCTGGAGTCCGGGGATGAGCTGGAACAACATCCCCAGCCCGTGGGGCACGGGGGTTTCCGCACTGACGCTGGACGACAACGAAACCCGCGCACTGGTAACGCCCGGCAAGGTCGGAGAGGCCCCGCAAGTGGCAGTGAGCGAATACTACACCGTCGAAAATCATGCCCGAACGATCGAAGGCGACAGCGAAGCAATCGTCTACGACCGGATGCCCAACAGCCCGGTGCTGATCGTCACCGGCACCATCGGCAGCGAGGCGAAACCGAAAAGCCTGCGCCTGGGCATCGACGATCCTGCCCATTTCGCTGCATGGCGACTGGCACAAATGCTGCGTACGCGCGGCGTTGCCATAACCGGTGAAGTACTCTCACGGCATCGCCCGTTGCTGCCTGAAGACGATCCGGCACTCCGTGCCGGACCGGCGGCGCGTCCGCCCCGGCCATCTGCGCTGGCCACCGCCACGCCTGCCCCGCTTTACGACGACATCGTCACCATCAACAAAGTCAGCCAGAACCTCCACGCCGATCTGCTGCTGCGGCGGATCGGTGCGATTGGCGGCACCGGCTCGATAGCCGATGGGCAAGCGGTCGTTCGTACCATGCTGACCGAAGCGGGTGTGCCCGAACGAATGGTCAGCCTGTCGGACGGATCGGGCATGTCGAGTTATAACCGGGTCGCTCCGCGTGGAATGGTCACGTTGCTGAACTGGATCGCGCGGCAACCGTGGGGCGCGAAATGGGCGGAAACTTTGCCCGTCGGCGGCACCGACGGATCGCTACGCCGCCGCTTCGCGGACACGCCGCTGGCAGGGCAGATCCACGCCAAGACCGGCTCTCTCAATGCCACCAGCGCACTGGCCGGATACCTGACAACGGCGAGCGGCAAACGCTACACCTTCGCGGTTTACGCCAACGACGTGCCCGACGATGTGCGCGCGACACAATATATGGATCGTGCGCTGATCGCGTTCGCCGCCGCGCACTGATTTCAACTCCGCTTTACAGGCGCAAGTCATGTTCGCCCGGCGATGAATCGACGGGCGCTTGCCCTCCGGCGGCATAGACATTCCGCTCCATCTCGCCCAGCCGCGCGGCCATCACCGTGACATTGACCATATTGCTCGACACGTTGACCGTCGTTCGCATCATATCCAGCAAGCGGTCGAACGGCAGGATGAACCCGACGATCAGCGCGGATTCGACATCGCTCACCCCAACAACGATCAGCACCGCCGCCATCATGAACATCGCGGCGGAGGGGACCGGAGGCGCACCCAGCGCCAGCAACGTCGATACCGCGACCACCAGCATCAGATCGCCAAGCGACGGCGCAATGCCCAGCGCCTGAATCGCGAACATCGACAGCAGCGCAACGAACATCGCCGTGCCATCACGGGCAATGCCTACCCCAACCGGCAGGACAGTGGAGGCAATGCTTTTGTGGATGCCGAATTTTTCCTCTGCAATGGCCAGTTCGACCGGTAAGCTGGCCGAACTGGACGAAGTCGAGAAGGCAATCACCAGCGCGTCGATCGCGCCGCGCAGGTATGGCAACGGGGATAGCCGCGCCAGCAGCGCGATCAGCCCGACGTGCACGATCAGCAACTGCAAAACGCAGCCCAGCAAAGTGCCCAGCGCCAGCAGAGAAATGTTGACGAACACACCCAGCCCGTGCGCCCCGACGGCCGCCGCCATCAGGCCGAACATCCCGATGGGCGCCACTTCCATCACAAATACCACCAGCCGCATCATCGCTTCGGATGCCAGCCCGATCACATTGGCCAGCGGCTGCCCCCGCTCGCCCAGCGTCAGAATGCCGACTGCGAAGAAGATCGCGAAGAAGATGATCGCCAGCATATCCCCGTCGGCCAGCGCCTGTACCGGATTGACCGGGATGATCGACAGCAACTGTTCGGACAATGTCCGCCCTGCCGCGATGGTCTGCGGCCTGGCACCGACGAGACTTACCCCGTCACCCGGTTGCAGCATCAGGCCGATTGCCATGCCCAGCGTCGCAGCGACCAGGGCACTGGCGGCAAACAGCGATAACGCGCGCACCCCCAGCGACCCCAACCGTTTGGGATCGCCCACGCCGATCACCCCAGCAGTGATGGTGAAGAAGATCAGCGGCGCAACCAGCATCCGCGCCAGCCGCACGAATATATCGCCCAGCAATTGCAGGCGAACCGCATCTTCGCCCCAGATCAGGCCCGCGGCCACCCCGGCGACGAAGGCAGGCACGATCCGTTTCCACAACGGTATGTCGAACCAATACCGCTGCAAGGCACTGCGAGACGTGTCCTGACCACTTGGTCCGTAACCCGCATTTGCCATCGACTGCCCCCGCCTTCCGACTGAATGCCGACATCGTGCACAAATTGCTGGCTCGCCCACGGCATTCAGACCGTTCGTGTCGGAGGGGAAACTAACCAAAAGCTATATTGTTGATAATCGAATTTATAGCCAGCAGAGGCGCTTTTCGCCTACGGTTCCCGGACCGGCATCAATGGCCGGCCCTCCGCCCGATTGCCTGTCAAATTCGGATAGGCTAGTCTGAAAAGAGGTAAGTAATGGAAGATCAGTCGTGAAAATGCCGACCGTCCCTAAACTGCAAAAGCAGACGTTCGGTGCCCGTATCGCGGACGAATTGCGCCGGAGTATTTTTGCCGGAGAAATTGCGCCCGGTTCGGCATTGATCGAAACTGCTCTGGCCAGTCAGTTCGGTGTCAGTCGTGGCCCTCTGCGCGAAGCGATCAGGCAGCTTATCGACGAAGGATTGCTGGTTCAGATCCCTTTTACCGGCACCCACGTCGTGGAACTGTCCGAACAGGCAGTACGCGAAATCTACTCGCTGCGAACGACACTGGAAACGTTCGCGTTCCGCCTCGCATGGGATCGCCGCGATGCGGAATTCGCGAACGAACTGAAAGCACGGCAGGCCGCTCTGGTCGAAGCGATCGATCTGGGCGATGAACTGGAGTGTATTCGCCGCGAGTTGCATTTGCATTCGCTAGTATATGAGACGGCCAATCATCAGATTCTGCTGGAAGTGTGGAACGGGCTGAAAGGCAAACTACAGTTGTATTGGGCATCGCACCATATGGCACATGGCCGCCACGGCCCGCGGCGGGATAGCCATGACAGTTTTCTCGACGCGGCATTGGGCGACGACCTTCCCGCGATGGAGATAGAAATCGAAACCCACATGCGCCTTGGCAGTGAAACGACCGAACGTTTTCTGAAAGATCGCAATCAAACCGCCTGAAGTTTGCGTAAGCCGACCTTCGAGCGGCAGCCTTACCCCGGCTTGCAGCAGATGCGGCACGTCGGGGTAAGGCCGGGGAACGGTCAAAATTTGACGTTGATCCCGGCGAAATACCTGCGACCCAGCACATCGTAAGTCGCCTCCGCGGTATTGACCGGACCGCCCATGCGCGTTCCCAGCAGCGGAGGGGCGTTGTCAAAGAGGTTGTTCACACCACCGTAAAGCGAGAGGCTATCGGTCAGTTCCACACGCAACGCGAGATCGAAATAACTCTCTGCCGGGAACTGGTCGCGATAGGCGGTCTGCCCTTCGCGCAGAGTTATCGGGCTGAGATAGCGCCCACGCGCCGTAACGCTCAACGGGCCGCTGGAATATGTTGCGGAAACCTGGGCCTTGAACGCCTGCGAAATCCACGAACGCACCCCGGTGCAGCCCGGACCGAACCGGCCGGAACAGGCAATCGGCTCGCTACCCGGCAGGGGAACGGTCGTATCGTCGAACTGGCGATTGCCGGCAAACCAGAGCACAAGGCTGCCGGTATCGCCAAACAGCGACAGTCCGCCTTGCAGCGGCAGACGATAATCGATTTGAAAATCGATCCCGCGCACTTTGCGGCTGGCGACGTTCATCAGCGTGGTCTGAATCGTCGCAATATCGCCATTGGGGAAACGCGAAATTCGCTGGCAGAATGGATTACTGGGGTCGAGAGCCTGAAAACACTGATCGATCGTCGCCTGTGCCGAAACGTTCGAAATCGCATTATCGACCGCGATATCGTAAAAATCTGCAGTGATGTTCAGCCGCCGGGCAAACGGCGGCGTCAGGACGATGCCGACCGTGTATGTATCGGAATTCTCTTCCTGGAGATTGGGGTTACCGCCGTCCATCACGTTCATATTCGTGCCGACCTGCACAAATGTGCCGATATCGGCAGCGGGAATACCCTGCGCGACACAGAACGCCTTCGCCGCCGCCGACGGTGCGCGCCTGTAATCGCACGGATCGCTGCCCGACGAAGAACCTGAACCGGCATTTTCGAACAGGTCCGCCAGGCTCGGCGCTCGCACCGATTGCTGGTAGGCGCCGCGCAAACGGAGCCAGGGGGTTACCGCCCATTGCCCGCCCAGCTTATACGCAAATGTAGAGCCGATCGACGAATAATGAGAGAAGCGGACCGCCCCTTCCAGCGACAGGTCGTGAAAGAAAGGGCGATCCGCCAGCAAGGGGATGCGGATTTCCCCATACTGTTCGAACACATCGACATCGCCGCTGTTGGGCGGATTGGGCACATTGGCGGAAAGCTGACCCGCCGCCACCTGAGCATCGGGTTTGAAGGTGAAGCTTTCCTTGCGATATTCGATCCCGAACGCGACCGCGACTGGACCGGCGGGCAAGTCGAACAAGCTCCCGCTGATGGTGGCCGCGGCAAGATCGCGGGTCACTTCGGTTGCAGCAGTCGCCGCCGGACTGATAAACGCTGCCGCTTCTGGCGAAACCGAGCCGACACCGAAAATATTTACGGGAACACAACCCATCGTCTGGGTCCGGCACACAGCTTCGCCCGTGTCGGGGTCGATCACGACGTCCAGCCCCAGAGCAAGTCTGTCGCTGGAAACCGTGCCATATGCCGCCCGAAATTGGCTGACCGATTGGTGGGAGTAATAGGCATCCCATGCCCAGTCCCGCTGCCCGATGACAAAATTACCCTTCAAGCCCAGCGTGCCCTGATAGGATTTGCGGCGAAAATCGAAGGAACGCGGGCCAAGTTCGATTGGCCGGGTCAGAACGTTGGTCAATGTATAGGTGCCATCGCCGTCGGGATCGAACAGCCATGCATTAGCGGTCAGGAATTCTCGCGTGGCGACAGAAAACACCGGATTGGTTGCCGCCCCCGGAATTTCCAGTTGCCCGGAACGGCCATTCTGCGCGCGAAACGCCACAGGCGCAATCTGAAAACTATTAAGGTTATCGACGAAATACCCTTCGGCATAAGCCGTGATCGAATCCGTCAGATCGTAATGTCCGATCACTGTCAACTGGTAGCGTTCCTGCGGGCGCATCAGCAGGTTATCACTGCCGAAGTTATAAAGGTCTTCGGGGTTGCAGAACGGTTGCGCCGCTCCGGTTGAATCGAAATGCACCCCGGTCACCGAACAATTGGCCCCGGCCAGATCGACGCCGACCAGACGTTCGCGCTGCGCGGATGACATGCCGAGATAACTGCCCGGAATCTGAGTGCCCCCGCCGGGCACCAGTTCATCGCCGGATTCGACCAGCGCGGTTCGCGAAAATTCTCGGTCGCCTGCGGAAATGGCAGACTGGCGATGGTAAGCAAGGCTGGCGACGACGTTTCCGCGATTGTCGGCGAAATTGCCGCCGAGCGTCACGCTCGCTTTGTGCCGCTGCCCATCGCCCCGCTCGGTCACGGCGAAGCTGTAATCGGCTTCGATCCCTTCAAACTTGTCGTCGAGGATGAAGTTCACGACACCGGCAACTGCATCGGAGCCATAGACCGCCGATGCCCCGCCGGTTACCACTTCGACACGCTTCACCAAAGCTTCGGGAATTGTCGATAGATCGACGAGGAGATCGGGATTGACCGGCACAAACCGTCGGCCATTGACCAGCACCAGCGTTCGCGACGGGCCAAGCCCGCGCATGTCCGCAGTGTATATGCCCGTGGCATTGGTATTACCCGCCGTCGCCCCACCCTGCGCCTTGAGCTGCGGCAGTTCGTTGAGCGTTTGTTCGATCGTGCCGTTACCTGAAAGCCTGATCTGATCTTCGGAAACAACGCTGACCGGACTGGTCGCAGTCAGGTCGGCGCGCTGGAGCCGGGTTCCGGTGACGACGATTGGTTCATCGTTTGCTCCCTCTTGTGCAAACGAAGGCGCGGCAGCGGTCAGCGCAATCAGTGATGCCCCCACCCCCAATCCTATGCGGGAACGTCGATAGTCGGCGATCCAATCGAGAATTGCCATGCTTACCCCCTGATTACGTCAAACGTGAGAACCCTTAACCCGTCAATATTGTCGACATTCGATCATTGTGTGGAAATGCTCTTTGCTAGCAAGCCTTTTGTCGTTGCGGTGTTCAAGGGCAGGCGCCTGCCATCGTGGGCGAACCGGCGAAGGAGGGGGTGATCGTAGTTGCGAATCCGCCCGTCCACGATAACCGCACGGATTCGGCTGCGGCGTTGCGGCTGGCCGGTCGCCTTATCGACCGGTCCCCGCCCGATCAGCACTTTAAAATCCTCCAGCGGATTGTCATCGAGGATCACCATGTCGGCAACGAATCCGGGCCGCAGCACATCCATCCGGGGCTGCTGCAAAACCCGCGCGCCATTCTGGGTCGCTCTGCTTGTACCCTGCCAGCGGGGTCAGCCCGGCTTCCAGCAACAGTTCCAGCTCGCGAACCGTCTGGAATCCGTAAAGCTGGAACGGTCCGCCTGAGTCCAAACCGACCGAGACATGCCCGCCTTGGCGCACATATTCACGAATGCGGAAGCGCTGCCGTTCGTCTTCGTAGTTATACGACAGCGGCATGACGGGGATCGTTGTGTGCGGCAGAGCCAGTCCGGTGCTGGAAAGGATCGGGATAGAATCGCGGATTTCGGTGATGATCCCGCCGCGAACATCTATGTCCACTTTCCCCCGCAGCGGAGCCCCGGATCCGTCGATCAGCATGGCGTTGCGAACCACCATGTCCGAATGCTGCGGAGCAACCTGGACAGAAATCCCCCCGTCCTCCCCCGGCTCGGTTTGCGCCAGTGCCAGCGCGCTTGGAAACAGCGCAGCAAACAGCATCGTAGCGACCAGTCGCGCCATTTTACAGACACCGCCGTTATTGGAAAATTGCGTCATACTTGCCCCCCCGCAGCAAAAAATTTGACTATAAGTACAATAACATATCAATTGTTGACAATCAACCATTGATTACATAGACGTATCGATGATGTTCACCACTACGGGTCTGGAGCGATGACGGGCTCTGCCAATTCGGAAAATCCTTTTCCGACCGATATCGCCAGCGCGCAGGGATATGTTGGCGACCCGCGCAACGAAGACGTGTGCGTTTACGTCAACGGACAGTTCCACCCCCGCTCGTCAGCAACAGTGTCGATTTTCGATGCCGGTTTCGTGCTGGGCGATGGGGTTTGGGAAGGGCTGCGCCTGGTACGCGGCAATCTGGTGGAGCTGGATGCACACCTCGATCGCCTGTTCGAAGGAGCGCGGGCGATTCAGCTCGACATTGGCCTTGATCGGAAAGGGGTGGAACAGATCCTCCGCGACACATTGGCGGAAAACGACATGCACGACGGGGTGCATATCCGGCTGATGATTACGCGAGGCAGAAAATGGACCCCGAATCAGGATCCGCGGTTCACTGTGGGCCCGCCAACGATCGTGGCGGTCGCCGAATACAAGGCGTGCCGCCCGCTAGCCGAGAAAGCTGGGCTGCGGCTGCTGACGTCGACGATCCGCTGCAGCACCCCCGATGTATTCGACCTGCGGCTCAACTCTCACAGCAGGCTCAATTTCATTCAGGCGCTGATTCAGGCGATCAACGCCAATTGCGACGAAGCCCTGATGCTGGATCAGCGCGGCTTTGTGGCAAGCTGCAACTCCACCAACTTCTTCATCGTGCGCGGGCAGGAATTGTGGACCTCAACCGGCGCATGTTGTTTCAACGGTATTACCCGCGCCAAAACCATCGCCCTGTACGAAGATGGCATGGGCGTGGTTCGGCAAAAGGATTTTACCCTTGCCGAAACCTACTCAGCCGACGAAGCTTTCCTGACCGGCACTTTGGGCGGCATCACACCGGTCAGCGTTATCGACGGGCGGACTATCGGCGATGGGCAGACAGGGGCGGTTACCGCCGCGATAAGTGCAGCATATCTGCGCCATATCGGCGCCGCCTGAACAAGGAGAGCGACATAGTGGTGCCGACAGCAATCCGTAAGGGAATGAAATGGGGCATGGGATGCGCGCTGATCGCTGCAGCTTTCTGCCCCCCCTCTCTCTCTTACGCAGCGGCCCACAGCGATAGCCCGAAACAAGGAGAGGGCTCCGTTCAGCCTGTAATGGGCGGATCGGAAACCCGCACTGCGTCTCGCGGAACAATAACCATTGGCGGGCGCACCGTTGCGTACACTGCAAATGCCGGCACTCTGACTATTCGCGATGACTATGGCGATCCGATCGCCAGCATTTTTTATGCGGCATATGTGGCCGACCGCAAACCGGGTGACCCGGAACGACCGCTGACTTTCCTGTTCAACGGCGGACCGGGGTCTGCCAGCATGTTTCTGCATCTGGGCTCTGTCGCACCGGTGCGGATCGCTTTCCCGCGCGGACCCAGCCCGTTGTCGCCGCCCTATCGGATTGCCAGCAATCCCTATTCACTGATCGATCGCACCGACATGGTGTTTCTCGACATGGTCGGTGCCGGATATTCCCGCCCGCTGGGCAAAGCCAAAGATGCCGACTTCTGGAGTGTCGATAGCGATATCGATGCATTTGCGCGGGCCATCCGCCGCTATCTGACAGTCCATAATCGCTGGAACAGCCCAACATACCTGTTCGGGGAAAGCTATGGCACAACGCGGGCGAGCGGCCTCGCGTATAAACTGGCAGGGCTGGGCGGCGGGGGCGTCAGGCTGAGTGGCGTGGTGTTGCTGGGCGTGAACCTCAACCACGGGATATACCAACCTGGCTTCGACGAAAGCTATATTCAGTGGCTCCCCAGCTTTGCGGCAACTGCTTGGTATCATAATCGGCTGGCAAAACGCCCTCCATCGCTCGAACCATGGCTCACTCAGGTTCGCGCATGGGCGCGCGGGCCATATGCCGCTATACTGGCCAAGGGACATTTGGCCACCGATGCCGAGCGGCGGAGAATTGCGCGGGAATACAGTGCATTCACAGGAATAAGCGAACGCGATGTGCTGGATGCCAACCTGCGGATTGAGCAGGGCACATTTCGCAAACTGCTGCTGAAGGATCGCGGCCTCACTGTCGGCCGCCTCGACAGCCGGGTGATCGGGCAGGATGCCAGCAATCTGGGCGACGTGCCCGACTATGACGCCGCCGGCAGCTTCAACGCCGGTCCGTTCGGCGCAGGGATCAACCACTATCTCACCGATCGGCTGGGCTTCCGGTCGGATGTCGAATACCGGCCCAACATATATTCCCTGCTGAAAGGGCGCTGGGACCGCAGCCATGTGTCCCCTTCGGGCAATCGAATGGCTCTGGCCAATACCGCAGAGGATCTCGCGCGGACGATGCGCCAGAACCGGCAACTGAAAGTCCTGATTCTCAACGGATATTACGATCTCGCAACGCCATTTTTTAAGGCCGAGTACGATATCGCGCACATGCAGATCGATCGCGAACTGCAACGCAATATCCGTTTCGAGTATTTCGGATCGGGTCACATGATTTACACCGAAACCGGTGAAATGCCTGCGCTGCGCGATGCGCTCGACCGCTTCTACCGCGGTGCAACACCAGCCGACATGTCGAGCATAGAAAAGGGGACTACAAAGCAATGAGATCGGCAGCTTTCAATCGCCTCTGAAGCGCCGCTTTCGCAATCTGCCTTGTGGCCCCCCTGCTCTGCGCTGCACCGTTGCGGAACCGTCTCTTGATTCCATCGCCCACGACTATACGCACGCACAGGATCGCAGCGAGCCCGGCATCTCACCTAAGTGGCCGGACATTTCCCCCGCAGCACAGGGAAAAAAGTAGCGCCGCCTGCAAACGTTGCTGACACAGTTCGACAACTTGCCGCCGACCGACCAACCCGAACGACAGTTCGATCGCGCAATGTTGCGTTATATGCTGGAAAGCGATCTGGCAGCGTTCCGCTTCGATCAGAGCCGAATGCCGTTTTCCAACGGTCAGGGCTTCTTCCGCATCCCCGGCAATGTCGCCATCCCACCACGATCCGCAATCGGGCCGATGCCAATAACTGGCTGGCGCGGCTGGCCAGTGTCCCCGATTTTTATGCCGCGCACATCGCCAACATGCGGCGCGGGCTGAAAGACGGGTTCACGCAGCCAGGTCTGATCGTGGACGAAATGCTGCGCCCGTTGCAGGCGGCGGTGGATACGCCGGTGGCAGAGGACGCGCTGCTCAAACCCTTCGCCAGCCTGCCGCCCGTTCCACGCTGGCCGCGCGCGACCTGCCCGGAGGGGAAGAATTCTATCCCTATCTGATCCGCAAGTTCACCACGACCGATCTCACCCCGGAACAGATCCACGCCATCGGGAAAAGCGAAGTCGCGCGCATCAAGAGCGAGATGGAGGCGATCGCGCGATCGACCGGCTTCACCGGCACTATCGCCGAATTCAACGATGCACTCCGCGCTGGTTCGGCAAACTGCCCCGATTGACCTGGGGCCCGCTGTTCAAAACCCCCGCACAGGAAGGGACCGCAAACATCTATCTGCGCGGATCGCTGGAAAAGGCGTACCGGCAGCATCATGATGTCGCACCGCGACGCGACCAAATCGCCGCTATACCAGTTGCCCGTATCGGTCATCCACGAAGGGGTGCCGGGCCATCATTTCCAGATCTCGCGGACGCAGGAAAACGAGGAATTGCCCGAATTCCGGCGCGAGGCGCGGGTCACCGCACTGATCGACGGCGGACCGATGCCGCTGGCCATGCTCAACCGCTATATGGATCAATGGATCGCCGCGCAGGCGAAATAACGCCGCCTCAGCTCTCGCCGCCACTGTCGAAGGCAGCGATCAGCGCGTCGCCAGTGGCAGGGCGCAGGCTGAAAATTTCCATCGCGCCGTGGCGCGTAGGGTGGACACGGTTGGTCAGCAGCGTCCAGCCTAGCCCGCGTTCGAAATCGACCCACAGGCCAGTGCCGGTAAAGCCGGTGTGGCCGATGGTGTCATCCGAACAGGCATCGCCCCCCGGCCACCCGGCAAAGCGCCGTTCCCAGCCGCAGGTCCGGTCGCCGTTGCAACGTTCGCGCATCGCCGCCAGCATCGCCGCACTGCCTCCGCTGCCATCGAGCAGGCCGCGCGCGAAATCGAGCACGCCATCGACTGTGCCGAACAAACCGGCATGGCCCGTTGCCCCGCCCAGAGCGAAGGCGTTTTCATCGTGCACTTCGCCCTGCAAGACCCGGCCCCGCCACATGCACCGCTCTGTCGCTACCGCCGGGCCGGGCGGCGGGCCGAATGCCAGCCCATCGCCCAGCACCCAGTCGGCCAGCGAAGCGTCCGTTATCCGTTCGATAGCGATGCCCAGCAGGATGAAGTTGATATCCGAATAGACCGGCGGCCCTGCCCGCCATTCGCGCTGCAACACGAATGCCCGCAACCGCGCCGGATCGTCGCCATACGTGTAAATCGGCTCCACCGCAGGCAAATGCGTGCGGTGAGCCAGACAATCGCGAAAAGTCAGCTTACGCTCTGCCGCGCCGGACGGATCGTATTGCCGCAAGTCGGGGATCGCGTCGGTCAGCGGGCGGTCGAGATCGATCCGCCCTTCGTCTGCCAGCCGCAGGATCATCGTAGTGGTGGCGATCACTTTGGAAACCGATGCCAGATCGAACCAGTGATCGCGCGTCAGCGTCTGCCGCTCCGGCTCTGTCGCGGCGCAACCGGCGATCAGCACAGCCCGCTCCCCATCGGCGGTAACAATACCCAGCGTTGCGCCGGGGATATGCCCATCCGCCACTGCCTGTGCAGCGGGGGCGAAGGCGCGTTCTGCAATCCGCTCGATCATGCGCCGAACACGCTTTCCGGGGTGATGACCTCTTCATCCGGTTCGCGCGCGGCGACACGCGTGACGAACGGGATCAACACCACAGCCACCACGGTCACGAACCCGGCAAACAGGAAGAACCCGTCGTATCCCACCGCCTTCTGCATCGTGCCCGATGCCCCCGCCAGCAAGCGGGCCAGCAGGAAAGCAAAGCCCGACAGAAACGCATATTGCGCCGCCGGATAACGCGGGTTCACCAGCATCGAGAGGTAAACCACGAACACCGTGCCCGCCAGACCGTTGCCGAACTGATCGAGCGCGACCGAGGCATAGAGCACCCATCCCGCGGGCGGGGTCCACCACAGCCAGACATAGACCCAGTTGCCCAATGCCGCGACCACCGCACCGGCCGCAAGGGCCGGACCCAATCGCCACTTCGCCGCGATCCATCCGCCGATCGCCACGCCCAGCATACTGGCGGGCAAAGCCACCGCGCCATCGGCAATCCCGATCTGATCGAGCGAATAACCGCGCTCGTTCCACAACGGGTGCGACAGTGTCAGCGCCAGCACATCGCCCACCCGGTACAGCGACACAAATGCCAGCACCGCCAGCGTGGCATATCCATAGCGCCAGAAGATATCGACATACGGGCCAGCGACGGGGGACCGGCGCCAGGGCGCATCGGCCCCCATCTTGCGGATACGCGGCAGCGCGAAGGCCAGCGCGATGAACGGCAACATGCAAACCACCAGCACGAACGGCGTGATATTGCTGTCGGAATCGACCCCCGCCGCGGCCACGCTGCGTAATGCGACCCAACCGATGGCTGCAGTGGCCACTGTCACCAGCGTAGCGATAATTCCGCTGGCAGCGACCCCACTGGCCAGCGATGCCCAGCGCCCGCCGCGCGCATCCGCTTCCCCGCGCATCGCGGCAAGGATCGGAAACGGCGCGAAGGCAGCAGCGGCAATCGCCAGATAGGCCCATGTCCAGTCGGCCCGCGCAGCGATCAGAGCGGCCCCACTGCCCGCTGCGACCATCGCGCTGCGATATCCCCACAGGTTCGCGGCCACCACCGGCCCCTGTTCCGATTGCGACGGAGCCAGTTCGATGCGCCAGCCGTCGGCGGCGATTTCCAGCGTCGTGGTCCAGAACGCCAGCGTCACGGCGAACAGCGCAGTCAGCGGCAAGCTGGTATCGTCGCTGGTCGCGGCCATACCGATCATCGCGGTGAAAATGCCCAGTTGCGCCAGCATGATCCAGCCGCGCCGCTTGCCCCAGAATCGGGAAAAGCCCGGCGCATCCCATTTTTCCAGCAGAGGCGCCCACAGGAATTTGAACGTCGGCAACAGTGCGACCCATGCGAAAAACCCGATGATCGCAATATCGACCCCGTGTTTCGCCAGCCGCAGTGTCAACACGGCATTGAACATGTAAAACGGCAACCCGGCGGAAAAGCCCAGAAGCAGGTAGAGGCCAAGCAAACGGCCTGGCACTTTCGCTGTTTCCCCCACCTCTGCGGCACCTGCAATTGCTGTCACGCACACATCCCCATCGCGGCCATTCCCCTGTAACCGAATTGCCGCATATCGGTAACGAAATGTGCGCGAGGCAAGCCTCCCCCGCTGGACAATTCCGTTAGGTTATAGCAGCCAAAAAGGAAATTATGGTGCTTTGCCTCATAAACGCCCCTTAAATGCAAGCGAGGGGTAACACAATCCAACAGGGGGGTTTCTCGAATGCGAGCCGTTTCCATAAAGACCGTTCTGACTGTCGGCTGCGCGATGGGCGCGCTGACCGCGATGCCGACTGCGGCAGCAGCGCAGGACCAGACCGCTGACGAGGGTACTTCGGTCACCAGCGCACCCGCCGATCAGGTGACATCGCCGGGCCAGAACGCCATCATCGTGACCGGGTCGCGCATCAAACAGGATCCGACCAAGAGTTCGCTGCCACTGCAGGTCATCACCACCAAAGACCTGACGCGCGAAGGGATCAACAGCCCGGAACAGCTGATCTCTTTCCTTTCGACCAACGGCAACGGCGCGGATAACCTGGCATCGAACAGCGACGTGACCAGCGGTGCCCAGCGCGGCACCAACGGCCTGTCCGCTGCCAACCTGCGCGGTCAGGGCGCATCGTCCACTCTGGTCCTGCTCAATGGCCGCCGCGTGGCCGCGCACGGCCTGACCGGCTCCGCAGTCGACGTGAACCAGATTCCGTTCGCGGCGCTGGAACGGGTCGAAGTGCTGAAGGATGGCGCATCGGCGCTCTACGGCACCGACGCTGTCGGCGGGGTTATCAACTTCATCACCCGGACCGATTTCGAAGGGGTCGATGTAACGGGCTTCACCGATATCACGCAGGAAGGCGACAGCCCGATCTATCGCCTGTCGGGCACAGTCGGCTATGGCAATCTGGCCGAACAGGGCTTCAACATCATGGCTTCCGTCAGCAAGAGCTGGAGCGGAATCCTGCGCGGTTCGGATCGCGATTTCGTGAACGGCAATCAGCCCAATCGCGGCCTGTCGGTCGATACCCGCGGCACCCCGATTGCGACGATTATGGCCAACGGCATCAACGGGGTCTTCGCGCCTGATGGCAGCTTGCTCAGCGGCGCGGACCTGACGATTCCGGGCACCACCATCAACGCCACCGGCGGCATCAACGTGCTCGATCTGCCGGGCGGCGCAGGCTGCGGTTCGTTCGATGGCGGCATGGCTTACGACCACGAGTTGTGGGCCAACGATTCCGCCTATTACGCCTGTGCATGGGATACCGGCCGCGCTGCGATCCTGCAGCAACCGCTCGAAACGCTGACGTATTACGGCCGCGCCACGGTTGCGCTGGGGCAGCACCAGTTGTCGTTCGAAGTGACCGGGTCCGACGCGGATTCGTCGAAGCAGTTTTCCAGCAACCAGTATGCCGGCAACACCAGCACGACGCCGCTGTATTATCCGCTCAATCCGCTGACGGAAGATACCTACAACGCGATTTACAATCAGCTGGTCGACGTATTCCCGGACATTGCCCAGAACTATGGCAAGCCGATTGCCTATCGCTGGCGCTGCACGGTCTGCGGGCCGCGTGAATACAAGACCAATACCAAGACGTTCCGCGCAGGCGCCTTCATCGAAGGGCCGATCGGCGGTGACTGGGATTACCGTGCGGGCGGCTCTTACGCGCAGAGCGAAGCCAGCTCCGTGCTCGGTTCGGGCTATTCGTATCGCGGCATATTCTCGTCGAATGACCGGGCCACATCGTCGGGCGTGCCGGGTGCCGTGCGCGGGGACCCCGATCCGCGCGCACCCACTGCGCCGGGTGCCACCGCTCCAGGTATCATCGGTCTGCTGAACAGCGGGATCATCAACCCGTTCTCGATCTACCAGACGCCCGAGGCACTCGCCGCACTCAAGGCCGTGTCGGCGGACGGTACTGTCCTTTACGGCGGCAAGTACGACGTGTGGCAGTTCGATGCGTCGGTCTCCGGCTCGCTGTTCCAGCTGCCCGCTGGTGCGGTCAAGCTGGCGGCAGGCGTCGACTATCGCCGCGAAGCCTACAGCTTCAACGGATCGCCCGAAGCGGAGCTGGATCAGCCGGAAATCTTCAACGTCGCGTTCGACAACGTCAACGCACTGAAGGAAGCGCACCGCACGGTGAAGGCTGTGTATGGCGAACTGCTGATCCCGGTGTTCGACATGCTCGAAGTGACCGCCGCAGGCCGCCTCGACGATTACAGCGGCTTCGGCACGACCTTCAATCCGAAGTTCACCGCCAAGTTCACCCCGACCGACTGGCTGATGTTCCGCGGATCGTACAACACTGGCTTCCGCGTGCCGAACTTCAACCAGATCTTCAACGGCGTGACCGAAAGCCCCAATCCGGGCAACACGCTGGTCGATCCGACCACCTGTCCCGGCGGTGCGGTCAGTTCGGATCCGGGCTGCGAAGCGATCACACCTGACACGCTGACCGGGGGCAACCTCAACCTCGGCCCGGAAACGTCGAAGCAGTATTCGTTCGGCGTCGTGCTGACACCGTCGCGCCATTTCAGTGCATCGGTCGATTACTGGTCGATCGCAGTGGACGACACCATCGGCGCGCTGACGCTGCAGCAGCTGCTCGACAATATCGCCTACTTCCCCGAACGTGTGACCCGGACCGACGGGATCATCACACAGGTCGATCTGCGCGCCGACAACATCGGTTCGCGCCGGACCGAAGGGCTGGAAGTGTCGCTGCGCGGCGGTGCGGATGTCGGCGGCGGCGTGCTGTCCGTTGGCATGGATGGGACTTACCTGCTCAAGAAGAAGGAAAAATTCCTTCCTTCGGCACCCTATGGCGATAGCCTGATCGGGGTGTTCACATTCTCCGGCGACCTTGGTCTGAAGTGGAAACACAATGCGTGGATCAACTATACCAAGGACAACGTCTCGCTGAACTTCTCGCAGATCTATCGCGACGGGTATGAGAATCAGGCGCTGCCCGGCATCGCCAACGGTTCGGTGACCCGCCCCGATTATAACGAGCGGGTGAAGGCCTACATCGTCTACAACGCATCGGTTTCGGTCGATGTCGATGAACGCTTCCGCATCACCGCCGGTGTGAAGAACGTGTTCAACACCGACCCGCCGTTCGCCATCACGTATGACAGCAACACCGGCGCCGGCAGTTCGTGGGAACCCCGCGTTGCCGATCCGCGTGGCCGCTCGTTCACGATGATGGCTCAAATGAAGTTCTGACGCCTCGATCGCATAAGAGCAAAAGGCCCGCAGCGAGCAATCTCGCTGCGGGCCTTTTCGTATCGCCAGGTGGTCGCCGGGGTCCGTCCGGTGGCGGCATCGCCGCCGCACACCGGCGTCGGCGCTAAGCCATGCGGCGCGCGTGCCGGAACCGGGCATAACGGTTGAGCAGATCGTGGATCAGCTGATCTTCCGTAAAGCCGGTCACATCGTGGGCATGTTCGCCCTCCGACGATTGCGCCATCGCACGATAGTGCTGGCGATCTTCGTCGCTGACCTTTTTCGTTTCGGCCCAGGCAAAGCTGGGCGAACGATACCGCCGCGCACGCACAGTATAGCGGAATTCGCCCCGATCCCCGTGCGAGATACGCAGATCCACGTGATCGGGGTCCGAGTGCAATTCTGCCCCAAGCCCGCTTTCCTCCATCTGATCGGCAACAGCCTGCAATGCAGACAGCGCCGGGCCGGAGAGGAAGCTTTCCAGTTCGGGCCGCGCGTGGAAATGGGTGATGCTGGACAGGCGCTGCTGCCAGCTTATCGCGGTGCCATCCTCTTCCGGCTCCACCGTCGAAAGATCCATCGCGGCGTCCTTGCCTTCCATCTGCAGCGCGCGAAGCAGCCCGTAACAGATGAACACCATCACCACTACAAACGGCAACGCACTGGCAATCGCCGCTGTCTGCAACGCGCGCAGACCGCCCGCCACCAGCAGCACCGCCGCCACGCCGCCCGCGCACACCGCCCAGAACACCCGCTGCCACACCGGCGGGTTATCCGCCGCGCCCGATGTGATCATGTCGATCACCAGCGCGCCCGAGTCCGCCGACGTCACGAAGAACGTGATAATTAGTATGGTGGCAATGCCCGATACCACTGTGGACAGCGGCAGTTGCGCCAGTGTTTCGAACAGTGCGACCGGCATATTATCGGCCACCGTTGCAGCAATCGGTGCCACCCCGCTGAAATCCAGCGCGATCGCGGTGTTGCCGAACACGGTCATCCACAGGAAGGTGAACAGCGTGGGCACCAGCAACACACCGCCGACAAATTCGCGGATCGTGCGCCCGCGCGAAATACGGGCGATGAACATGCCGACAAACGGCGACCACGCGATCCACCAACCCCAGTAGAACAGCGTCCAGTTGCCCAGCCAGGGGTTCGGTTCATAAGCATACATGCGGAACGTCAGCTTGACGACTTCGCTCAGATACTGGCCGACATTCTGCACGAACGTCTGCAACAGAAATACCGTGGAGCCTGCCAGCAACACGAACAGCAGCAGCAGCCCCGCCAGAATGATATTCAGTTCCGACAGACGCTTCACACCTTTGTCGAGGCCCATCACCACCGACACGGTCGCCATCCCGGTAATCACCGCGATCAGCACGAGCTGAACCGTCGTATTGGTGGGAATCCCGAACAGATAGTGGAAGCCCGCATTCACCTGCAGCACACCCAGCCCCAGTGAAGTGGCCACGCCGAACATCGTGCCCAGAACGGCGAAGATATCGACTGCATGGCCGATCGGCCCGTAAATCCGTTCCCCGATCAGGGGATAGAGCGCAGAACGAATGGTCAGCGGCAGCCCCCGACGGAATGCGAAATAGGCCAGCGCCAGCCCGACGACGATATAGATCGCCCAGGCATGCAGCCCCCAGTGGAAGAACGTGAGGACCATCGCCTCCCGCGCGGACTGGATGGTCTGCCCATCGCCCGTCGGCGGCATGGTATAATGCTGAATCGGTTCGGCCACGCCGAAGAAGATCAGCCCGATCCCCATCCCCGCGCTGAACAGCATCGCGAACCATGACGGGTAGCTGTATTCGGGCTCGCTATCGTCCGGCCCCAGCTTCACATCGCCATATCGGCTGAACATCAGGAACAGGGCGAACATCAGGAACCCGGCGACGGCGGCAATATAGAGCCAGCCGAAATCCATCACGATAAGCGCCTGTGTCGCATCGAACACCCGGCTGGCCCGTTCGGGCACCAGTGCCCCGACAATTGCAAAGGCAAGGATCAGTACGGCGGAGACATAGAACACCGGCGGGTTGATCTTCATCCGCGCCGTTTTCCCGTCGGGCGCCGCCTGCGGCAAGACCGGATCGCTCATCGTGCGCCCCTTCGGCCTGCCCCGCCGCCAAGATCAAACAATAGAATATTTACATGCACTTTCACTTTAAAGATATGTATTCCCCTGAAGATTATTAATTAATTTATTAAAGAACTGAATTTCTCACAAATATTGATAATGGCATCACAAATGAATAACGAACACGAATGAAACGCACACTTTTATCCATAGCCATATCTTTAATTATTGCAAATCCAGCATATTGCCAGGATGTTCAGCAAAACGAATCGGCACAATCGGCCGACGCCCCACTTAGACTGAAAAATCAGGCCGCCGCATCGCATCCCGATCGTATATCGGTCAACATGGGCACGTCTTTCGTGACACAGTATATTTCCCGCGGCGTATCCTTTTCGGATCAGCCGAGTGTGCAGCCATACGTGACAGTTCAGGTGGCATTGCCCGAACTCGAAGGCGGGGCAATTACGGACGCCAGCGTATTCGTGGGTACGTGGAACAGTATTCAGTTCGGGGAACCCGGCGTGGGTCAGGCCAACGATGGCGCCATACCCGGCTGGTACGAAACCGATCTGTATGCCGGCGCCTCTGTCGAACTGGACCACAGGTGGACGGTATCGGGGGCCTATTATCGCTATCTGTCTCCGGCAGATTCGTTCAAAGGCTACAACGATCTCGAACTGATCGTCAGCTACGACGATACCGCGTTATGGGAACGCACGGGACTGCCCAACGGATTTTCGCTCTCCCCACGGGTGCGGATGGTGCAGGAAACGGGGAAACCCGGCCTGGCCGATGCGCTCTATATCGAACCCCGGATCACTGTGGGCATGAACGTGGGTGGCGGGGACAATCCGCTCCATCTCGCCATTCCGCTCGCGGCCGGGTTTTCCGACACGTATTATCATGCAGCTGACGGCAGCACGCCTGCGTTCGGGTTCTTCCGCACCGGCGTCACCCTGTCCGGCACACCATTGCCGCATACCGCCAGCAGCCTGCGCGTCAGCGGCGGAATCGATCTGTGGTTTCCCAACGGCGAAACGCTGAGCGGATTGGACAGCACCAATATCGTCGCAAAGCTGGGGCTGGACTGGACGCTGTAATCGGCCTGACCATCAACCGCACCCGGCGGTAGTTCCCGGCGCGGGAGGGCGACACGAACGCCCGCTGCGCCGGGAAAACGGCTGCGCGATTGTCAGTCCTCTTGCGGCGGGTTGCAGGCGCAGAATACTTTGCCGATCATCGCGCCCAGGTCTTCCGATGTCATATCGGCCAGCGGCGGAAGCCGGGTAATCTCCCGCCCGAAAGCGACGCCGACAACCATTGCCCCGAAACACACCGCCTGATCGGGTGGCAGGCCGGTTACGCGCGGCTGATGATCGCGCACGCGCAATTCGAAGAATTCGCGCATCAGGGCAGCCGCCTCTTCATCCGATGCCGCCGCGCGCAACAGGCCGAAGAAGGTCTTGTCCCGATGCCAGTGCTCCAATAAATTCGCAGCAATTTCCGGGAGCTGCCCGGCGGAACCCGTCGGCGCATCGGGGAAGCTTTCGAACGGAGAATCCACCGCTTCGAAGAACAGCTTACGCTTCGAGCCGAAGTATCGCATAACCAGCGCGGGATCGCACCCGGCCTCCGCCGCGATGGCGCGGATCGTCGCCCGGTCGAACCCTTTTTCAGCGAACATTCGTCTGGTTGCCGCAAGGATCGCGGCCCTGGTTTCCTCTCCGCTACGTCTTTTTACAGTCATTTCCCCAACCCCATATCAACAGGCGTTGACATAGGCATAATGAAGCCTAAGTCAACGCGCGTTGACTGAGAGTGATTCGCATATCGCGGCTCTCGTAAGACTGAAAGCTACTGGCCATGCCACATTCCCCATCCCCCCGGTCCGCGGTGAAACATGCGGCGTCGGCACTGGCACTTGTCGCCCTGTTAAGTGGATGCGCCGCCCCCGATCCCGGCGCGCGGCCTCAGATGCGAGCCCCGGCCACGCTCGCTTCGCACCAATCGTTGTCGATCGGCCCGGTTGCGGCTGAATGGCCCGACGATCGCTGGTGGGCCCGCTATGGCGACACGCAGCTCGATGCTCTGGTGGCAGAAGCGCTGGCCAACTCTCCCACGGTCGCACAGGCGGCCGCTCGTGTGCGGGCCGCGCGCGGGCTGGTCGAACGGGCCGGTGCCGCCGGGATGCCGCAACTCAATGCATCGGGCGATGCCGGTGCGAAAAAGCAGAGCTACAACAATGGTATTCCGGCGGACTTCGTGCCCAAGGGCTGGAAATCCTATGGTACGCTGTCGCTTGGGGCCAGTTTCGATCTCGACCTGTGGGGCAAGCACCGCGACGAACTCGCGGCAGCGACGTCAGAAGCGCTGGCCACCGAAGTCGATGCGCGCGAAGCGGCACTGGCGCTGGAAAGCAACGTGGTGGAAGCCTACACCCGGCTCAACGTCCTGTTCGAAGAAGAAGACCTGCTGACCGCCACCGCCGACGCGCGGCAGCAGAGCGTCGATCTCTACGCCAAACGCTATGCCAGCGGGCTGGACAGCCAGCTTCCGCAGCGGCAGGCCGAAACCCAGCTTGCCGGGGCGAAGGCCGCGCTGGAAGCCAACGCCGAACAGATCGCGCTGCAACGCCATGTGATCGCCGCTCTGCTGGGTGCCGGGCCGGATCGCGGCCTCTCGATCACGCGATCCCCGCTCAAAGGTCCGTTTGCCCGCATCCCGGTTCCCGCCGATGCCGGAATCGCGCTGGCCGGGCGGCGCGCCGATATCGTGGCCGCCCGTTTGCGGGTCGAAGCGCAGGGGCAACGCATCGATGTCGCGCGAAAAGCGTTCCTGCCTGACATAAACCTGTCTGGAGTGATCGGTTTGATGTCACTTGGAGTATCGAATCTGTTCGATTCGGGCAGTGACTATGGAAATGCCAGTGGCGCCATAAGCTTACCGCTGTTTGATGGTGGTGATAAACATGGTAATCTGGTGCAGGCCCGCGGGCAGTACGATACCTTGGTCTCGCAGTATAATGCCACGGTAGTTCAGGCACTTAAGGAAGTGGCGGACGCTCTTTCGAGCCGCGCCAGTGTGGAACAGCAGGCGGCATCGGCAGAACAGGCCGCCCGGTCCGCAGCGCAGGCCTATCGCCTGGCCGACGATCGCTATCGCGCCGGGCTCAGCACCTATCTCGATGTTTTAACAGCGCAAACAGCCATGCTGTCGGCGCAGAAACAGGCGCTGGAAACCCGCTCTCGCCTTGTTTTGACAGATATCCAGCTCGTTCGCGCCCTCGGCGGCGGCTATGCCGAATCCGACGCGGCCCAGACAGGAACCGACCGCCCATGACCGACCAGATCGACCCCCCCGCAGCCAATGGCAGCGAAGCCGTTATCCCTGCCAGCAAGCGCAAGAAGCTGTTGATACGATTGGTGATTATCGTCGCCGTTCTAGGTGCGCTTTTCATCGCTTACGACTGGCTGATCGGGTCGAGAACCGTGTCGACCGACAATGCCTATGTCCAGGGCTCCAACGCGATGGTGACCCCGCTGACCGGCGGCAAGATCGTGGCGGTGCCCGTCACCGAAACCCAACTGGTGAAGAAGGGGCAACTGCTGCTGCAAATCGATGATACTGACCAGAAAATCGCGGTAGCGAAGGCGGAAGCGGACCTCGCCGCCGCCCGCCGCCAGTATCGCGCCGTCACCGCGCAAGGCAGCGCTCAGGCCGATCAGGCCGCCGCTCAGGCCGCAGCCGTAGCGCAGGCGCAGGCACAGCTCTCCGCTGCTCAGGCCGATCTGGCGAAAGCGCAGACTGACTATAACCGTCGGAAATCATTGCAAGGAACGGGCGCCATCTCGGCAGACGAACTGACCGCTACGACCACCGCTCTGCAAGCTGCCCGCGCCCGCGTTGCACAACTCTCTGCCGCGGTAACCCAGCAACAGAGCCAGTTGCGTAGTGCAGCCAGCAACCGCCAGGCGACTCTGGCCCCGATCAGCGGAACCACTGTCGAGGACAGCCCCGCTGTGCAGCAGGCGAAAGCGGCGCTGGATGCGGCGAAACTTGACCTCGAACGAACCAAAGTACGCGCGCCGGTCGATGGGGTGGTGTCACAGGTGACGGCTCGCGTCGGTCAGATGATCCAGCGCGGCAGCACCGCGATGGTCGTCGTCCCGGTCGGCAGCCTCTATGTCGATGCCAACTTCAAGGAAACCCAGCTCGGCAAAGTACGCCCCGGACAGGCGGTGGAGCTGACTTCCGACTTTTACGGCAGCGACGTGGTATATCACGGAAAAGTCGTGGGATTTGCTGGTGGCACGGGCGCTGCATTCGCGCTTATTCCGGCCCAGAACGCCACCGGCAACTGGATCAAGGTGGTCCAGCGCCTGCCGGTTCGCATCGCACTCGACCCCAAAGAGCTGGCGGCCCATCCGCTACGTGTCGGCCTGTCGATGGAAGCCGAGATCGACGTTTCGGGTAACGACTGATGGCTACGCAGCCCGCTGCACTCCCTTCGACCGAGCCCACGCCATTGGCGGGAGGACGGCTCGTGCTCGCCGCGATCATGCTGGCGCTGGCGAATTTCATCATCGTGCTCGACATGACCGTCGCCAACGTCTCGATCCCGCATATTGCGGGCGGACTGGGCGTATCGGCCAGCCAGGGTACGTGGGTCGTCACCACCTATTCGGTCGCAGAGGCGATCTGCGTTCCGCTGACCGGCTTTTTCGTCAAGCGGTTCGGTACGTTAAAGGCCATTCTCGGTTCGCTGATCGGGTTTGGCGTATTTTCAACGCTTTGCGGGATGGCACCTTCGCTGAGCTCGCTGATCCTGTTTCGCTTGGGGCAAGGTTTTGCAGGTGGCCCGCTCATGCCGCTTACGCAGACGATGCTGCTCACTGTGTTCCCGCGCGACAAACAGCCTGCGGCAATGGCGATCTGGGCGATCACCACCATCGTTGCGCCGATCGCCGGCCCCATTCTGGGTGGATGGATCAGCGACACCACCACCTGGCGGTGGATCTTTTTCATCAACATTCCCGTGGTGTTCATCTGCTTCACCGGGATTGTGGCGATCTTGCGCCCCTACGATAACGGGCGCGAGGAAAGCGTTTCGATCGACAAGATCGGCCTGGCGATGCTGGTTGTTTGGGTCGGCGCTCTGCAACTGATGCTCGACAAAGGTCAGGAGCTCGACTGGTTCGGTTCATCCTTTATCGTCGGCTGTGCGATTGTCGCTGCCGTCGGTTGCGTGGCGTTTGTTATCTGGGAACTGGGTGAACGCGAACCGATCGTGGATATTTCCGTGTTCCGACACCGGGGCTTCACCGCCAGCGTATTCACGATGGCATTCGGTTTCGGCACGTTTTTCGCGACAGTGGTCATCATTCCCCAATGGTTGCAACAGTCGATGGGTTACACTGCAACCCAGGCGGGCATCGTTACTGGCGTAAACGGGGTGTTCGCGGTGCTGACTGCGCCGCTCATTCCCCGATTGATGAAGAAGTTCGATCCGCGCATTCTCGTGTTTTTCGGCCTGAGCTGGCTCGGTGCGATGAGTGTGCTGCGAACATTCTGGACAAGCGATTCGACCTTCTGGGAAATCATGTTGCCCCAGTTGATACAAGGCTTCGGTATGACGGCGTTCTTCGTACCGATCACTGTCATCAGCCTTGGCGCTGTCGAACCGCGCGAGACAGCGTCTGCAGCCGGCATTCTGGCATTCGCCCGCTCACTGGCGGCCGCAATGGGAACCTCGATCTACACGACACACTGGGCAAACCTGGCCCGTCAGGACCAGACTGCCCTGGCAGGTACGCTCAATGACCCCGAGAGTGTGATCCACAAGCTGGAAGGAATGGGGCTGCCGCCTTCATCCGCCATTGCGGCGTTCGGGCAGCAAGTGCAGCAGCAAGCGATTGTCCTGGCGACAGAACATGTGTTCCAGCTCACTGCGATATTCTTCGTGATTGCCGCCGCGACGATCTGGCTTGCCCCCCGCCCCCCCAAAGATGTGGATACGAGCGCGGCTCACTAGGATCAGAATCTATTACTGGCACCGTTGAGGCGTCCAAATGGGGTCAGTAATAGCTCCTGAGCCTGGGCGGCGTGGAATCCGACCCGCAAATCAGCATAGGAGAGGTTGCTCCCTCGAGCCTTGATCGGTTCGGGGGCGTGATCCTGCATGCATATCAGGCTGAAGGCCTGCCCACTCGCTCCAGCACCTTTTTAGAGACGCAACTTCCCCCATACACAACAACATAAACAAATACTTATAATAATGTAGTTGCTAAACGATGCCAGAAATATAGTAATAATTAAAAATAAGCATAATATTTACTTATTAACATAGATCAGCAAATTATTCATTTGGCACATCATTCATCGCACCCAATGACATCGTATATTTTTGGTTTTATCCGGCCCCATGCACACTCTCCCAGCCCTGACCCAGCCTGCGGATCGGGCAATCGGCAAAAGGCAGCGTCGGCAGGCAACCAAAGCGCCGAACATCCCACTGTTCGTCCATCGCCTGGCTGGTAGCACTTGATATTGCATACGGTGCCGTCTTGCACGCTCAGCCTTTATCAGCGGCTATTCAAACGTACATTCGATCTATGCGCTGCGCTGGCAGGGATCGTCCTGCTGGCGCCTGTCATGATGCTGGCCGCTTTGGCGATTCGACTGGAAGATGGCCATCCGGCACTGTTTGTCCAAACCCGCGTTGGGCGAGGCAACCGACTATTTTCCATGTACAAATTTCGCTCCATGCAGCCGGATCGGTGCGACGATCTCGGCAGCAGATCGACGGTGCACAATGATGAACGCCTGACCCGTGTGGGATGGTTCATCCGCCGCACGAGCATCGACGAGCTGCCTCAGTTGTTCAACGTATTGCGCGGGGAGATGAGCATCGTCGGCCCACGTCCTCACGCTCTCGGCTCGCGCGTGGGCAGCAGACTGTTCTGGGAAATCGACCGTCAGTACTGGCATCGACATGCTTTGAAACCGGGAATGACGGGCCTTGCACAGGTGCGCGGGTTGCGCGGTCCGACCGAATACGAGGAAGACCTGACCCGCCGCCTCGCGTCGGATCTCGAATATGCACACGGATGGAGCATGTGGGCCGATCTGTGGATCGTTATCCGCACGATCCGCGTTCTGATCCACCCTCGCGCCTTCTGATGCGGCGAAAATGACCGGGCTATCCGATAATATCCGACCGATACTGCGGGCTAACGCAGTGCTCGCTCTGATGGTATGCTTTCTCCTGCTTGGTGGGAAAGATGCGCGATTTCTGGGATGGCAATTGCCGCTGCTGCAACTGATGGCGGCGACTGCCTTCGGCCTGATATTCTTTCCTCCCCGGCACGGTGCACCGGCGGGAATTTGGGGCGCTCTCGCCGCGTTAGGGTTAGTTGCGCTTCAGCTAGTTCCATTGCCGCCGCGCCTGCTTGCGCGATTCCAACCCGCGCTGATCGGCGAAATCCGCGCATATGCCGGGCACAATGACTGGGCTGCGTCGACCACCGACTTATACGCGACGTTCGGCTTTTTCTCTTTCGCATTACTGGGCGCGACGCTCTATGTCATTTTCCGCAATACTGGCCGAGCGGTTATTATCCATTGCCTGTATGCAACCGTAATCGTGGCCCTCGCCAGCCTTACCGTCGCGGCGATCCAGATATCGAGCGGTGGGGACACTTTCGATTTCTGGAACAGTCCGCATGTTTTGAACGGGCCGGGATTCTTCGCCAATCGCAATCATCAGGCGCTGTTTCTGGGCCTTGCGAGCGCAACGGTCTGGTGGCTGGCGAAACTTAGGGGTGGCCATTCCAGCAGGGCATCCGACAAGACCCGCGGCATTGCATTGTTTTGCTCGCTCGCGCTCTTGCTGGGCGCTGTCGGGACAGCATCGCGCGCGGGCATCGTGTTAGCGGTTGGCTCCACAATCCTCGCCATAGCGCTGTTTCAGCGGCCATCGCGCCGAATAGGGATCGCAACCATATCGATAGCGGCGGGTATATTTGCACCCGGATTGGCCGCACTGGCCATCTTCAACGATACCGTCGCCGGTGCCTTAAACCGGTTTGAGGCAATCGATGTCGACGCACGCTGGCAGTTGTGGGCTACGAGCTGGATTGCAGCGAAAGAGTTTTTTCCACTCGGCTCCGGCTACGGCACGTTCATCCCGGTTTATGCGATGGTTGAGCCGATCGATCAGCTTACACCGGCATATGCCAACCACGCGCACAACGAATATCTTGAACTGTTTCTGGAAGGCGGTTTGCCCTTCGCTATCGGGTTCGCGCTTTTTCTGGCGGTATTCGCGAAACGCCTGACTGCGATCTTCCGGCATCACGATAGCCCGCCCTCGCTGGCGCCGCTTGGCGCGCTCTGGATGATCGCATTCCTGCTACACTCACTCGTGGACTACCCCGTAAGGGTGCCATCGCTACTGGCGTTATTCGCAATGGGGCTGGCCATGACATTCGCCGAACACGGCGAGCACACGACGCATGGTTCCCCACCCCCTTCCAAGGACAGAAAATCGATGAAGACAATGCTCCGCCTCGCACTGCCCGGGCTGGCGATGCTGGCAGGTTGCGCGCCCACGCCATCGCTCGATAACACGCGGGCGCGACTGGCCACACCAGACGCCTTTCCCAGTGCACAGCACGCCATCTATCGCGTCGGGCCGGCGGATACCCTGCAGATCAACGTGTTTGGCGAGCCGGGCTTGTCGTTCGAAGCGATAACGGTCGATGCGACCGGAACCATTCCCTTCCCGCTGATCGGCAACCTGGCTGTTTCAGGCCTGACGGGGGAGGAGATTTCCCGCCTGATCGCCGGACGGCTCGGACAACGATACATCGTCGATCCGCAAGTCACTGTGTTCATCGCCAGATCGGCCGCTCAGCGGCTGACAGTCGAAGGGGACGTAGTGAAGCCTGGTGTCTTCGATATTCAGGGCGATACTTCGCTGATTCAGGCGATGGCGATGGCTCAGGGGCCAACCCGCACTGCCAAACTGAACGAGATCATCGTGTTCCGGGAAGTGGGGGAGGAACTGTATGTAGCCCGCTTCGATCTGGCGAAAGTCCGCAAGGGTATCGAGCCGAACATCCCGCTGGAGGGCGGAGACATCGTGGTGGTCGGATACTCTCAGGTCAAAGGCACCCTGCGCGATGTCCTGCAGGCATCGCCTCTCCTGACTGCACTGTTCGTCCGTGCGCTCTGAACACAGAACCGGATCCGGGCCTATGTCTCTTGCAAACCACAACACCGCCCCCTCTCCTGCAGAGCAGTCCACCGCCCGTCCTGCATATCCGATGGAGCACTCCATTGCGTTCGATTTCGGCGCAATCTGGTCGGCCATTTATCGTGCGCGGTATTGGATCTGCGGAATAATTGCCGCGACCATTCTGTGCGGCACCATCGCCCTGATGCTTACGACACCGATTTACGCCGCTTCCTCCTCTGTCCAGATCGATCAGGCGCCTGTCAAAATCGTCGGCACTGAAGAAGCGGACGCATCCGCTGCGATTCAGGATGCCGACCGTTTTCTGCAAACCCAGATCGATATCCTGAAAAGCCGGTCACTGGCGGAAACCGTCGCAAAAGATCTGCACCTGCTGACGAGCGACAATTTCCTAAACAGTATGGGCGTGACCCCAGACTATGATGGTTTGTCGGCCAGCGAGCGGAGGCAAAAGCGGGAAGAGGCCGTTGTGGGCGCGCTGACGACCCATCTTTCGACGAACCTGCCTCTCGACAGCCGGATCGTCACCATCACGTTCGAAAGCCCGGATGCAGAACTGTCCGCACGGATCGCAAACAGTTACGCGAACAATTTTGTCCTGAATAACCTGCAACGCCATCGCGATACATTGAACTATGCTCGTCGCTTCCTCGCCAGCCAGCTGGCTGAGGCGCGTAACCGACTGGCGCAGAGCGAAATGGACGCCACCCGCTATTCCGAAAAGGCGCGCATCATCGGAATTGCCAATGACGAGCAGCAAGTGGGGAGCGCCGCGCAAACCCTGACAGGTCAATCGCTCCAACAGCTCAACAGCGATCTCAACACGGCAGTTGCGCATCGCATCGCTACAGCCCGACAATGGGCGGCCATTGCCGATCTGCCAGTCCTCAGCATACCGCAAGTCAACCAGAACGAAGCCGTCCAGCGATTGTCCGAGCAACTCAGTAGCAAACGGGCCGCTCTGGCAGCGGAGCGAGCCCGGCATCTGCCCGATCATCCCGGTGTGAGGCAACTGCAATCCGAAGTCGGCACCCTGTCGGACCAATTGGCGCTGCATGCCCGCAATATCCGGCAGGGGCTGCGTGCGCCATACGACAGCGCGCTCGGTACAGAGCGGGAGCTCAGGGATCGCCTGACTTCACTCAAGCAGGAGCAATTGCGCGAACAACGTGCTGCGATTCAACTTGGCATTCTCGAACGGCAGAACCAGACAAACCGCACCCAATATGAAGCGCTTCTGGCTCGATATACCGAACTGACGGCACAATCCGGGGTGCAAACCAATAACCTGTCGCTGGTCGACCGCGCACGTGTGCCCGATCGTCCGGTAAAACCGAACGGCTCGCTCGTTCTCACGCTTGCAGGGATGATCGGGCTGGGGTGCGCCACGCTGTTCACATTTTTCCGGGAACACGTCTTCGGTCGCCTACGCACACCCGATGATATCGAACGCGGCCTGCGCCTGTCGCTGTACGGGGTCACTCCCGATGTGGGCGACCAATCGGCCTGCGATGCCCTGCGCGATCCGGGAAGCGAATTGTCGGAAGCCTACGCGGCCATTCGCGCATCGCTTAACATTTCATCGGTCGGCGGTCTGCCGCGCAGTCTTGCATTTACCAGCGCCACCGAGGGCGAAGGTAAGTCCCTATCCTGCTTCGCGCTGGCCACCGCTTACGCCCGCCTCGGCAAGAAGGTTCTGGTCATCGATGCCGATCTTCGCAAACCGTGTCAGCACATCCTGTTCGGGATGGATAACGATGTCGGGTTGTCGGCTGTCCTTTCGCGCACCGCGAGCCTGGCCGATGTTGTCCGCCATGATGCCCGACGGCAGATCGATGTGATACCATCCGGCGCCTGTCCACCAAACCCGGCGGAACTTTTGGCAGCGGACAATCTCGCCTCTGTCATCGCAAAACTTTCAGAGCAATACGATGGAATCTTTATCGATTGTCCGCCCATTCTCGGCTTTGCCGACGCTATCGAACTGGCCAGCGTGTCGGAACAGACCGTGCTGGTGGTTCGGTCTGGCGCAAACAGAGTTCATTCCGCTCGTCAGGCATTCCGTCGCCTCAGCGATATACAGGGGCGCATCGGCGGTGTGATACTCAGCCGGTTCGATTCCCGAAAATCGGGATACGGCGCGCAGTATGGCCAGAACCTGAAATATGGCTGAGCGCACGCGTTCGGGCCGGACCAGTAGGGCCATAATGGCGGCGGCAGTTTTGATAGCCACCTTTGCCACTTGCGATGTTGTTGCCCGATCAGGCCGCAATCTGCCCCGCGATTTCAGGACTTCTCTGGTGCCGCAGGATGCCCGGCCCAATCTGACCGATGCAGCTGCAACCGCAACTCAACGCCACCTCTCATTTGCCCCGTTGGCGAGTGAGCACCTGAACGCGATTTTGGTAGCGCGGGCCAGCGATTTATCCGGTGATGATCGAGGGTGGGCGCTGCTCGACCGGATGGGTTACCGCCATTCCGATGCACAGGTGAACCTGATGATCCGCGCGGCAGCGGCTACCGATGTCATGGAGGTGGCACGACACGCCGACGCACTGATGCGAAGGGATAAATTCGCATCTCAGGCAACAAGTCACCTGCTGGCTCTGGAGCAAAGCCCCGAGGGGAAGCGCGCTATCGTGGCAGTAATGGCCGGCAGTCCGCCGTGGGCCACGCGCTACCTTTCCGACCTGTCCCATGTGTCCGGCACAGGCGCATTAGAGCACAGAGTTGGCCTGTTGCAGCAGTTGGATCATTCCGGGCCGATCCCCGCGTCCGCACTAGCTGCGGCTATGCAGAAAGCAGTGGATTATCAGTCACCTGCCGCACTCAATGCGCTGGCTAGCATTGCTAAGGGGGATCGCGGAAAGCTCAGCCTCAACGCCCAGTCGCTAACGAATTTTGTGCCGAATTCCAGCGGACCGCAATTCGCGATAGCGTGGCATTTCCCGCAAACGCGCCACCTGCAATCCCACCCCACCCCTTCTCCGTTCGCTAGCATGCAGGTGGAATGGGACGGAAGCTCAACCGCCACAATCGCGCACCGCGCAATCCTTGTGCCGAGGGAGGAGCCGGACCGTTCATTCGGGATTGCACTAGAGGCAGCAGGCCTGACCGATCTGAAAAACCTGTCGCTATGGCAAATCTGCCCGGATGCGGTTGTCCCCGCAGAACGCCGAATTCGGGGAAACATCGCGAGGTTTCAGATGGCTAAGCCCGCATGCGCGATCCCCCGGATCGCAATCCGCATTGCGCCTGTGGAACCACAGGACGGCGAGACGTTTGTTCTGCGGGTGGTCCCTTACGGTGGCAGTCAGCCCGTGCCAAACGCCCTTCGCACCCGGAAACATCGGGCCACATTGACTGCGAAAAATCACGATTGATTTAAAAGAGATGGTGCGGTCGAGAAGACTCGAACTTCCACGGGCTTTCGCCCACAACGACCTCAACGTTGCGCGTCTACCAATTCCGCCACGACCGCACATCATGAGAAATGGTGCTGTGGGAACGGCACCAGGTAGGCGGGCGCCTCTAGCAACAGGTATGCCGCCGCGCAAGCGGCCAAATTCATGCCAATGTTTCTAAGCGATAAAAGGCGCCGCCACTTCTGGTGGAATGCGGACGAGGCGACCGGTTTCGCGGTCGAGCATAGCCCAGGTGCTGCGGGCAGCAACGATCCGTTTACCGGCAGAGTTGCGGAATTCGACGCAGCGATCGAATTGCGCGCCATGCGGAGCGTCGGGAATAAATGTCTCTGCTGAAACAGTTTCCCCTTCCCCTACATTACCACGGTAGTCGATTTCGTGCCGGGTCACGACCCAGATGTAGCGCGTGACATGTTCAGGAGAAGCGACGATATTCCAATGCTCTACGGCAATATCCTGCACCCATGTCAGCCACACCGCGTTGTTAACATGGCCGAGCTCATCGATATGTTCGGGCCGAGCCATGAAGTCTTTGGAATAGCGGGCTTTCATCGTCATTTCAGCTCCACACCCAGCGAACGCAGGTCGATTTCGGCTTGCGCCGCGTCGGTAAATACGAACGCGTGCATTCCCATTTTTGTCGCCCCCTTCACGTTGATATCCACGTCGTCGAAGAACACCGTCTCTTCCGGCAAAATCGCATTAGTATCAATCACATGACGATAGATTCGTGGGTCCGGCTTGAGGCATCCGACATCGGCCGAAACGGTCACTCCCTCGAATTTTGACCACCACGCATGCGTTTTGGACAGATAACGAACAACTTCGGTCACATTGTCGGTCAAAGCAAACAAACGATAGCCGGATTCGGCCAGGCGCTCCATCAGTGGCGGGGTATCGGGCAGCAGGTGCAGACTGGCATAGACTTCAGCAAACATCCGCTCGGCCTCTGCCGGATCGAGCAAGCCGGCATCGACATAGGCCTGCTGCGCTTCGGCCTCGGTCATCTCCCCGCGATTAAGCGCGCGCCAGAGATCGGATTCGACGAACAGCGCATGGCGGCGGGCGCGGGCTTTTTCGCCCGACAGACCGAACGCCGCTGACACGATCGCCAGCGAATCCCAGCGGATCAGCACATTGCCGATGTCGAACACGACATTGCGGATTGTCGGCATCGTCCGCGACATCGTCACTGGCCCAGCTGCCACAGGATAAAGGCGAATTCTTCCGCCGTTTCATGCAGCGATTCGAACCGGCCCGACTTGCCGCCGTGCCCGGCACCCATATTGGTTTTGAAGATCAGCACGTTGTCGTCTGTCTTCAATTCGCGCAGGCGGGCAACCCATTTGGCGGGTTCCCAATATGTCACTCGCGGATCGTTGAGCCCCGCGGTCACCATCATCGGCGGGTAATCCTGTGCACGGACATTGTCGTAAGGGCTGTATCCGGCGATCAGTTCGAACGCGGCGCGATCTTCGATCGGATTGCCCCATTCGGGCCACTCGCCCGGCGTCAGCGGCAGCGATGCGTCGAGCATCGTGTTCAGCACATCGACGAACGGGACGTGCGCGACCACCGCCCCCCACAGATCGGGATCGGAATTGACCACCGCGCCCATCAGTTCACCGCCCGCAGAGCCGCCGGAAATGCTGATCCGCCCCGCTTCGGTATAGCCGCGTTCGACCAAACCTTTGGCAACGTCCACGAAATCGGTGAAGGTATTGGTCCGCCGTTCCAGCTTGCCCGCCTTGTACCAGGCGCGACCCAGATCGTCGCCACCGCGAATATGGGCGATGGCATAGGCGAACCCGCGATCGACCAGACTGAACCGGGTGGTCGAGAATCCTGGCTCAATCGCGATGCCATAGGCGCCATAGCCATAGAGGTGCAGCGGCCCCGGCCCGCCGCCCGCATCCGCGCGATCCTTGCGATAGAGGATCGACACCGGGATCGAGGTGCCATCGCGCGCCGTAATCTCCAATCGTTCGGTGGTGTAGAGGTCGGCATCGTAGCCCGACGGAATTTCCTGCACCTTGCGAACTTCCAGCCGCCGTTCGGCCACGTGATAGTCGTACACCGTCGAAGGGCTGACCATCGACTGGTAACCGATCCGCAGCACGTCCATCGCCCATTCGGGATTGTCGCCCAGCCCCGCGGAGTAACTCGCTTCGGGGAAGGCAACCGGCTCGATCCGATCGGGATCGTCGTAATACCGCACGGCAATCGTATCGAGCCCGCCCTCGCGCCCTTCGACGACATAGAAATCGCGGAACAGGTCGAACCCCGTCAGATAGAACGCATCGGACCCTTCGATCAGAGTGGACCATTCGCCGGGGCTGGACAGCGGCGCTGTCGCCAGACGAAAATTCTCGTGCGTGTCGTTGGTCAGGATGAACAGCGTATCGTCCCGCAGATCGACATCGTATTCCACGCCCTTGCGCCGTGGTGCGACCAAAATGGGTTCGGCCAGCGGATCGGCAGCAGGGATCAGGCGGACCTCGCCCGTTTCGTGATCGCTGGTCGCCACGATCAACCATTGTTCGTTGGCCGACAGACCCGCACCCACGCGAAAACCCTCGTCATCTTCGTGATACAGTTCGACATCGGCGGTCAACGGCTGACCCAGCCAGTGCAGGCGGGCATTGTCGGTCCGCCACTGTTCGTTGGCCAGCGAATAGACGATGCCGGTATCGCCTGCGACCCAGATCAGCGCAGACAGAGTGCCGGGGATCTCATCGCCCAGCAAATCGCCCGTAGTCAGATCCTTGATCCGCGCGGTGAAGCGTTCCGAACCATTGTCATCCACCGAATAGGCCAGCTTGCGGCCATCGCTCGACACCGAAAGCGCGCCCAGACGGAAATATTCCTTCCCCTCTGCCAGTGCGACTTCGTCCAGAATCAGCTCATCCGCACTGCCATCGTCCTGCGCGCCGACCGGACGACGCCACCATTTCTTGTATTCCGCACCGTCTTCGTATTCGACCCAGTAGAGCCAGTTGCCGTCCTTTTGCGGAACTGACGAGTCGGCTTCCTTGATGCGAGCGCGCATTTCTTTGAACAGCGCATCGATCCGGCTCTGCTGCCCCGCCATCTGCGCGGCGAACCATGCATTCTCCGCCTCCAGATGAGCGAGGATTTCCTTGTCCTTTACCTCGGGATAGCCCGGATCGCGCAGCCATGCGTAATCATCGGACAGGGTAATCCCGTGGTGAGTGGCGGTGAAGGGCTGCTTGCGCGCGACAGGCGGCGCGTTGACGGTGGCATGATCCATGATGCGGCCCTATGTGGGATGCGAAAGGACCGCAACCATGCTCATGCAAACCGAAACCGACTCTGGCGCAGCCCGCCTTGCCGCTCTGCGCGCCGAACTCGAAAAACGGGGGCTGGATGGCTTCGTCGTCCCGATTTCCGACGAACATATGAGCGAGTATATCGGCGGATATGCCCAACGGCTGGCGTGGCTGACCGGATTCGGCGGGTCGGCGGGAACCGCCGTGGTGCTGAAAGACAAGGCGGCCATTTTCGTGGACGGGCGCTATACCGTGCAGGTGCGCGATCAGGTGGATGAAAACCTGTTCGAATATCAGTCTGTGCCTGCGACCAGCCCGGCCAGATGGCTGCAACAGAACGCCCCCGAAGGCGCGAAAATCGGTTACGACGCCTGGCTCCATTCGAAGGCATGGGCCGAGGGGGTCGAACAAGCACTGGCAAAACGCAATGGCACGCTTGTCGCCACCGATGGCAACCCGATCGATGCCGTGTGGGCCGACCGCCCCACCCCGTCCGATGCGCCCGCGTTGGTCCATATCGACGAGCGTTCGGGCCGTTCCAGCGCCGACAAGCGCGCCGAAGTGGCCGACTGGCTCAAGGCCGAGGGATACGATGCAGCGGTGATCTCCGCTCTCGATTCGGTGGCATGGTTGCTCAACATTCGTGGCACCGATATCGAACGGACCCCGGTGGCGCTGGCTTATGTCATCGCTCATGCCGATGGCACGGCGGACCTGTTCATCGGGGAAGAGAAGGTCACGCCCGAACTGACGCAGCACCTCGGCAATGCCGTGACCATCCGCCCGCGCACTGCGTTCGAGAGCGCGCTGGGCGAACTGGGCGGCAAGACCGTGACGGTCGATCCGTCATACGGGGTGGCTGCGATCTATCGCGCGCTGGAATCGGCGGGTGCCAAGCCTGTCACAGAGCGCGACCCCACGATCCTGCCGCGCGCGATCAAGAATCCGGTGGAACAGCAGGGCCATCGCGACGCGCAGGCCCGCGACGGGGCCGCGATCGCCAAGTTCCTCCACTGGCTCAGCGTCGAAGGGCCGAAGGGGGAGCTGGACGAGCTGACTGCTGCGGCGAAGTTGCGGGCATTTCGTGACGAGAGCGATATCCTGCGCGACCTGTCGTTCGACACGATCAGCGCCGCCGGCCCTCACGCCGCGCTGCCGCATTATCGGGTGGACGAAGACAGCAATCTCATCATCGCACCGGGCAGCATATTCCTGTGCGATTCCGGCGGCCAGTATCTCGACGGCACAACCGACATCACGCGCACGATATGGATCGGCACGCCCGACGGCAAAGCGCAGCCGACTGCGGAAGAAAAAGATCGCTTCACCCGCGTGTTGAAAGGGCACATCGCACTCGACCGGGCGATCTTCCCCGAAGGGACACCGGGCAGCGCGCTCGACAGCTTCGCACGTCAGTTCCTGTGGAATGCGGGTGTCGATTATGGTCACGGCACCGGCCACGGAGTGGGCAGCTTTCTGGCAGTCCACGAAGGGCCGCAGCGCATCGCCAAGGCCAGCGGATCGCAGCCCGGCACCGATCAGCCGCTGATGCCGGGCATGATCCTCTCCAACGAACCGGGGTACTACAAGGCGGGCGCATTCGGCATCCGCATCGAGAATCTGGTGCTGGTGGTCGAACAGCAGATCGATGGCGCGGAAGGGGCGTTCTACGGCTTCGAAACGCTGACATTCGCGCCGATCGACCGGACGCTGGTGAATACCGCGCTGCTGACTGCTGAGGAAATCGACTGGTGGAATACCTACCACGCGAAAGTCCGCGACCTGATCGCTCCGCAACTGGACGGCGCGCCGCTGGCATGGCTGGAGGACGCCTGCCGCCCGTTGTGATGGCGATTGCCATGTTGGAATTGTTCTCGTAATGTTCCATCACTGATTCGCGAATGGAGAATGGCGATGATCGGATACGTTACGCTGGGCACCAACGATTTGCAGGGCAATGCCCCGTTCTACGATGCTCTTGCAAAAGAGATGGGTGTGGACCGGATGATGGATTTCGACAGCTTCATCGCATGGGGCAACCCCGGCGGCGCAGCGGGCGTGGCACTGACCAAACCGTTCGACGGGCAAGCGGCAACGGTGGGCAACGGCACGATGGTCGCGCTGGAGGCGAAAGATCCTGAACAGGTCGCTCGCCTGCACGCCATCGCGCTGGAAAACGGTGGTTCCGACGAAGGGGCGCCCGGCCCGCGCGGGGAAGCCGGCGCCGATGGGCTGACGTTCTACGCCGCCTATTTCCGCGATCGCGACGGGAACAAGCTCAACGCCTTCTGCATGGCAAAACTATAGGGGTTGGGCGGCTGCGCCCGCGCTGAGCTTTCACGCGGGTGAACGACGTTATATTCCCGTTACAATTCGCGACAAATTTGGCCACCTGCGGGATACAGGTGCGACATTCGGGGCCTAGAACGGCATTTGTGAGTTGCGGTGGCGCCGGATCGGTTCCTCCCCCTTCTTCGACCGGAGGCCCCGCAACTCTTCCCGTTTCCCGACAGGAGCCACGATATGCGTAAACTGACACTCTCGATTGCCGCGGCGACGCTGGCCACTGCCGGCCTTGCCGGTGCTGCCTATGCTGCCCCCGGCATGATGACCAAGGGCGGCGACCAGACCCGCGCACAGGCAACGGCCAAGGCCGACGCCATGTTCGCGAAGATGGACGCGAACGGCGATGGCAAGATCGACCAGAGCGACCGCACTGCCCGCAAGGCAAAGATGTTCGACCGGATCGATACCGATAAGAGCGGCTCGATCAGCAGGGAAGAATTCGCTGCCGCCGGCAAACAGAAACGCGCCCTCGATGGCGAAATACGCGGCGAACGGCGCGGTAAACATAGCGATCGTATGGGCAAGCGTGGCCATCGCGGTGGCGGCATGGCGATGATGAAAATGGCCGATACCAACAAGGATGGCGCCATCAGCAAGGCCGAATTTCAGACCGCCGCGCTCAAGCGCTTCGACGCTACCGATGCCAACAAGGATGGCACCGTAACCGCTACCGAACGCAAGGCCGCCCGCGACGCGATGAAGGCCAAGTGGCAGCAGATGCGCGCTCAGAAACAGGCGCAGAAGCCCGCCGCGCCTGCGACCAACTGATCGCCCCGCACAGCGGATGCGTTCAACTTCGACGGGGCGTGCTTGACCGGCGCGCCCCGTCATGTGCACTTGAGATCATGACCGAACCCACCCCTATCCGCATCCTGCTGGTCGACGATGAAGCGACTTTGCGCGAACCGCTTGCCGCCTATCTCTCGCGGCAAGGTTTCGCTGTACGCGAAGCCGATAGCGCCGCCGCCGCGCGCAGTGCCTTGCTGGAAGAGACCCCCGATCTAGCTCTGCTCGACATCATGATGCCGGGGGAAGACGGGCTGTCGCTGTGTCGCCATCTGGTAGAGGCGAAAGATCTGCCGGTAATCCTCCTCACGGCGAAGGGCGAAGCAACCGACCGTATCGTCGGGCTGGAAATCGGCGCGGACGATTACGTCGTCAAACCGTTCGAACCGCGCGAACTGGTCGCTCGCATCCGCTCTGTATTGCGCCGTTCGCAGCGCGCGACACCGGTGGAAGAAGACGCAGGCTACGAATTCGAAGGCTGGCAGCTCGATACGCTCAAGCGCCGCCTGACCGATCCCGAGGGAGCGACCGTGCCGATCTCCACCGCCGAATTCCGCCTGCTGGTGGCGTTCCTCGATCATCCGCGGCAAGTGCTCGACCGCGACCGCCTGCTCGATATGGTTCAGGGCCGCGAAGCCCACCTGTTCGACCGCGCAGTCGATAATCAGGTCAGTCGCCTGCGTCGCAAGATCGAAGCGGACAGCCGCAATCCCTATTTCATCCAGACCGTGCGCGGCGGCGGATATCGTTTCGCTGCGGACGTTCGCCGTATTGCCGACGGGCGAGGCACGTGATGCGCCTGTGGCCACGCAGCCTGCTGGGTCAGGTGCTGCTGGCAGTGGCGGTGGCTCTGCTGATCGCGCAGGCTATTTCGGCGGTTCTGCTCTATCGCTCCAGCGAGCAGCGGCGCGAATCTGCAATTCTTCATTCGCTCGCATTCCGCCTCGAATCCTCTCAGGCAGAGCGGCACGAGAGGCGCGAACGGCGCTTCCGCCAGAACGATAATGACGAAGACGACGACAAGCGCAGCTCCCTCACCCGGGAAAAGGACAAGCACGATCGCCGCCTGCCCCGCGCATTGCGACTGGAAATCACCGACAAATCTCCACTGGCCGATGGAGAGCAGCGCGATCTCGCCCGTGAGAAGGCGCTGCGCACGATCTTGAGCGAAGAGGACGCCCGGATCGGCGATCTGGTGGTGCTGTCGCGCGATCCGCATCACGATGCCGCATTTGCCCGCATCGCAGGCACGCAGTTCGAATTGCCCGATGGCGAACTGGTGATCGCCGGGTTGCGCCTGACCGATAGCGATCAGTGGCGGGTTGCCCGCGTATTCGCCCGCAATGGCGATCAGCGCGCCCTGCAAACGCTGGTGGTGCAAACGGCGGTGCTTTATCTGGTGCTGGTTGGCATTCTGGCGCTGTTGCTGCGGCGGATTACCCGCCCGCTGGCGGCGCTGACCAACCGGGTCGAACGGTTCGCCCGCTCACAGGATACCGAAGGGCAGATCGAACCCACTGGCCCCGACGATCTGCGCCGCCTGATCGCCGCGCACAACGCAATGGAAGCCCGCATCGCCGCTATGCTGGATGAAAAGGACGTGATGCTGGGTGCGATCGGCCACGATCTGAAAACCCCGCTGGCCGCGCTACGGGTTCGGATAGAGTCGGTGGAAGATGAAACCGAGCGCGCGCGTATGGCCGCCGGGATCGAAGATATCACGCGCTCGCTCGACGATATCCTCTCGCTTGCCCGTGTGGGTCGCGCCAGCGAACCGCCCGAACGCACCGATCTGGGCGCGCTGGCGGCTGCGGTGGTGGAAGAATTCGAAGACATGGGCCAGCCGGTCACGCTGGCGGATGGGCCGCGTGTGGTGGCGCCGGTACATGTCACCTGGGCGCGCCGTGCGCTGCGTAATCTGGTGTCGAATGCGGTGCGCTATGGCGGCACGGCAGAGGTATCGCTCGACCGCGAGGGCAACGACGCCGTGTTGCGCGTGTCTGACAACGGGCCCGGCATTCCAACCGATCGCATCGCCGATATGATGGAACCGTTCGCGCGCGGCGAAGCAAGCCGTAACCGCGAAACCGGCGGCACCGGCCTAGGCCTGACACTCGCCCGTGCAATTGCCGAACAACACGGCGGGCGACTGGTGCTTACCAACCGGCCCGAAGGCGGCCTGATGGCGGAACTGCGCCTACCCCTGGGGTGAGACCCCGCTTTGCCGCGTTGGGTGGGAGGCAATACTGTCGGGCTATGGATTGCTGCACTCCGCTCGCACTGACGAATGAGGGCGAAAGTCCGTGGGCTTTCGGGGCTGCCTACGGAAAGGCGCCTCCTCCATCCCTCGTCATTGCGAGGAGCATAGCGACGTGGCAATCCATCGACGAACCTCGCCCAGCCACGACTGTCGCGGCAGGCGGCACCGTCGGACCTTGGATTGCTTCACTACGTTCGCAATGACGAAAAGGGGTTGAGAATGGTTGGACTGATGGGTGCCTGCTGAGGAGGCTGGAAAGACTAGCGCCCTGACAGCCCCGCACTCCGTCGCAGCGCGCCCTGCCCCCTACCGTTCTTTCGTGGCAGAGAACGTCAGATCGGGGTTCTTTTCCGCCTGATAGTTCACGTCCCACGGGCTCTTGGCCATAAACACCAGATCGCCATCGCGATCCTTTGCAAGATGCGCGCGGTTGAAATCCTCAAACGATTTCATCGCCTCCGCACTGCCTTTCAGCCAGCGGGCAGTGGCAAACGGCGCCGCTTCCAGCATCGCCTCCACTTTGTATTCCGCCGAAAGGCGCGAAACCAGCACGTCGAGCTGAAGCTGACCGACCACGCCGACGATCCACTGCCCACCGATTTCAGGGTAAAATACCTGAATCACACCCTCTTCGCTCAGATCGTCGAGCGCCTTGCGAAGCTGCTTGGTCTTCGTCGGGTCTTTCAGCACGACGCGACGCAGGATTTCCGGGGCGAAGTTGGGCAGGCCGGTGAAGCGCACCGCGTTCTTCTCGCTCAGCGTATCGCCCACCCGCAATGTGCCGTGGTTGGGGATGCCGATAATATCGCCCGCTTCCGCGGTATCGGCAATTTCGCGATCCTGCGCGAAGAACAGGATCGGGGAATGCACCGCGATCGGTTTACCCAGCCCGCTCGGCGTCAGCTTCATCCCGCGTTTGAACGTGCCCGACACCATCCGCATGAACGCGATGCGGTCGCGGTGTTGCGGGTCCATATTGGCCTGCACCTTGAACACGAATCCGGTGACTTCGTCGCGGTCGGGGCTGATCTGTTCGTCACCCGCCGGTTGTGGGCGCGGCGGCGGGGCGAACCGGGCGATCGCTTCGATCAGTTCGGTCACGCCGAAGTTCTTGAGCGCGGACCCGAAATAGACCGGAGTCAGATCGCCGTTGCGATAGGCATCCAGATCGAATTCGGGATAGCCGATCTGCGCCAGTTCGACGTTTTCTGCCACGTCATCGGGCAATGCGGCGTCGGCATCGCGGCGGCCGTGGAATTCCTTGCTCGGCCCCTCAGGCCGGGCAACGGTGCCGCTGGCGAAATCGAGCACCCCTTCGAACTGGCCGCCCATCCCCACCGGGAACCCTTGCGGCGACACGTCGAGCGCCAGCATATCGGCGATCTCGTCCAGCAATTCGAACACCGGGCGGCCTTCGCGGTCGACCTTGTTCACGAACGTAATGATCGGCACCGAACGCAGGCGGCACACTTCGAACAGTTTGCGCGTCTGCGGCTCGATCCCCTTGGCCGCGTCGATCACCATGATAGCGCTGTCCACCGCAGTCAGCGTGCGATAGGTATCTTCGGAGAAATCCTCGTGCCCAGGCGTATCGAGCAGGTTGAACGTGATCCCGTCGCGTTCGAACGTCATCACACTGGAGGTGACCGAAATCCCGCGCTGTTGTTCGATCTTCATCCAGTCGCTGCGCGCCCGCCGGGCGGCCCCGCGCGCCTTGACCTCGCCCGCAAGGTGGATCGCTCCGCCGGTCAGCAGCAGCTTTTCCGTCAGCGTGGTCTTACCCGCGTCAGGGTGAGAAATGATCGCGAATGTGCGGCGATTGGATGTCATAAAAGGAACAGCAGTTCGGTCAGTCGCGGGCGACACGGAAGCCAGCAAAATCCTGGTTCACGGGCATCAGTTCGATGCGGTTGATGTTGAGGTGCGGCGGCAGTTCGGCGATCCATAGAATCGCTGCAGCGATATCGTCACCCGTCATCGGATGGACGCCGCTGTACAGATCGTCGGACGCCTGCTGGCTGCCAGTGCGGACCAGCGTGAATTCGGTTTCCACCATCCCCGGCTCGATCGATGTCACACGCACTCCGGTGCCATGCAGATCGGCGCGCAGCGCGAGGGTGAAGTGGTTGGCGAACGCCTTGCTCCCGGCATAGACGTTGCCGCCGGGATAGATGTAGCTGCCCGCGACCGAACCAATCGTGATGATCGCCCCTTTGCGCGCGATCAGGCCGGGCAGCATCTTGCGCGTCAGCGATACCATCGCAGTGACATTGGTATCGATCATCGTCTGCCAGTCTTCCATGCTGGACTCTTGCGCGGGCGAGAGGCCCTGCGCCAGACCGGCATTGTTCACCAGCAGATCGATCTGCGCGAACTCCGGCGGCAGGTTATCCAGCGCGGCATCGCGGGCGGCATCGTCGCGCACATCGAACACCGCCGGGTGCACTTTATCCGCACCCAGATCCGCCACCAACGCATCGAGCCGTTCGGCGCGCCGCCCGGTGGCGATGCAGCGCCATCCGGCCGCGACCAGCGCGCGAACGGTCGCTTCACCAATGCCCGATGTCGCGCCGGTTACCAGTGCCGTTTTCGTCATGCGCGCAGCTCCGCCCCTTGCTTCGCGGCAGACGCCACGATCTTATCGGCAATCGCCTTGATCTCTTCGTCGGTAAAACTTTTGGCCGCGGGCTGGAGCACGACTTCGACCGCGACCGATTTCTTGCCATCGGGCACCCCCTGCCCGGCGAACACGTCAAACACGCGGGCCGATACGATACTGGCTTTGTCCGCGCCCTTTACCGCACGCACCAGATCGCCTGCGGGTACGCTGGCATCTACGAGGAACGCGAAATCGCGCGTCACCGGCTGCAACGCGGGCGGCGCATGGGGCGCGCGGGCGAAACCGGGGTTCTTCGGCGCAGGGATCGCATCGAGGAACAGTTCCACCGCCATCACTGGCCCTTCGATATCGAAGGCCTCCAGCGTCTTGGGATGAAGTGCGCCAAATCGGGCAAGCACGTTTTTCGGACCGAGCCGGAGTGTCCCCGATTGCCCCGGATGGAACTGCGGACCGGCCTCGCCCATCACTTGCAGATTGCCGACCGGAGCACCCGCCGCTTCCAGCAAAGCAATCGCTTCGGCCTTGGCATCATAGGCATCGAAGGGCGCGGCCTTGCCATTTGCCCAGCCACGCGACACTTTATCGCCTGCCAGCAGGATGCCCATCGTGGCGCGTTCGTCGCTCGCCCCGGCATCGCCGCGAAAATAGCGTCGGCCCAGTTCGAACAGACGCGTCGCATCGGCCCCGCGATCCGCATTGCGCTTGGCCGCAGCCAGCAGTCCGGGGATGAGCGAGGGCCGCATGGCCTTCATATCTTCGCTGATCGGGTTTTCGAGCACCCACAGCCCGCCGTTCCCATCGGCAAAGTGATCGGCATCCGCCTCCGGCAAGAACGACCAGGTAATCGCTTCGAACAGTCCGCGCGCAGCAGCAGCGCGGCGCACCTTGCGTTCGCGCAACTGTTCGGGCGTAGCTGTCGGCCGGGCCACGCCATCGGCCCGCGGCAGAGCCACGCTGGCGACTTTGTCCAGCCCGTGAATACGGACGACTTCCTCGACGATATCCGCCGCGCCTTCGATATCGTGGCGGCGCAGCGGGGCAGTGACCTGCCAGCTATCGTCCACTGCGAAATCGAGGCTTTCGAGAATGCTACGCTGCTCTTCCGGCGCGATTTCTACTCCGCCCAGCTTTGCAGCCAGTGCCGGATCGTATGCCACGACCTTCGGCTCGCTCTGCGGAGAGCCCGCGCGGACGACTTCGCTTGCTTCGCCGCCACAGATCTTGAGGATCAGCGAAGTGAGCAAATCCAGCCCGCCATCGAGGAACGCCGGATCGACCCCGCGTTCGAAGCGGGTGCGCGCATCGCTCGACAGGCCCAGCTTGCGCCCCGTCACACCGATGCGTTCGGGGTCGAAGTAAGCGATTTCGAGCAGGACATCGGTGGTACGATCCGAACAGCCCGAATGCTCGCCACCCATGATCCCGGCGATATCGTGCACACCGTTATCGTCTGCAATCACAGTCATGCTGTCGTCGAGCGTATAGGTCTTTTCGTTGAGCGCCAGCACCTGCTCGCCCGACTGTGCTCGCCGTGCCACCACGGCACCGTTGAGCTGCGCCAGGTCGTAAGCATGGGCCGGCCGCCCGAACGCCAGCATCAGATAGTTCGTGATATCGACGAGCGCACTGATCGGGCGCTGCCCTGCGGCGCGCAGCCTGCGCTGCATCCAGTCGGGCGATGCGCCATTGGTCACGCCCCGGATCACCCGGCCATAGAATGCCGGGCACCCTTCGGGATCGTCTGTGCGGATTTCCACCGGGCACGGGAATGTACCCTCCACCGGCTCTGCCCGCACAGGCCTGAACGTGCCAAGCCCCGCCGCCGCCAGATCGCGCGCAACCCCTTCCACGCCCATGCAATCGGGCCGGTTAGGGGTGATCGCCACGTCGAACACCGGCGATGCCGCGTTGTATTCGGCAAAGGCCATGCCAACCGGGGCATCGGCGGGCAGTTCGATAATCCCGTCGTGATCGTCGCCCAGCTCCAGCTCGCGCACAGAGCACATCATGCCGTTCGATTCGACACCGCGGATCGCGCTCTTGCGTAATTCCATGCCATTCACCGGCACGACCGCACCGGGCAGGCCGAGCACGCCCTTCATCCCGGCGCGGGCATTGGGCGCACCGCACACGACCTGCAACGGATCGCCTTCACCGGTATCGACCGACAGCACCTGCAGCTTGTCCGCATCGGGATGGGGCGCAGCAGTCAGCACATGAGCCACGCGGAAACCGGCGAACCGTTCCGCCGGGTCTTCGATCGCTTCCACTTCGATGCCGATAGCGTTGAGCTTCGCGGAAATCTCCGCTGCGCTCGCTTCGGTGTCGAGGAAGTACTTCAGCCATTCGAGCGAGAATTTCATGCGCGTGCTCCCACTCCGCCCGACAGGGTCGGTTGGTCGAACGGGCTGAACCCGTAATGCGCCAGCCAACGCGGATCGCCATCGAAGAACGCGCGCAAATCATCCATCCCGTATTTGAGCATCGCCAGCCGGTCGACACCGACGCCGAAGGCAAAACCCTGCCATTTATCAGGGTCCAGTCCGGCAAATTCGATCACCCGACGGTTGATGACGCCCGATCCGAGCAGTTCCATCCATCCGTGGCCCGGCGCATCGCCATCGCCGCCCAGAACGCGGCGGCCCTTCACGTCTTTCCAGCCGACATCGACTTCCACGCTCGGTTCGGTGAACGGGAAGTAGCTGGGGCGCAGACGCAGCACGATATCGTCGCGTTCGAAGAAGGCCTTGAGGAAAGTTTCCAGCGTCCATTTGAGATGCCCCAGATGAATGCCTTCATCCACCACCAGCCCTTCGATCTGGTGGAACATCGGGGTGTGGGTCGCATCGCTGTCGCTGCGATAAACGCGCCCCGGCGCAATGATGCGAACCGGTGCGCCCTGCGCCACCATGCTGCGGATCTGGACTGGCGAAGTGTGCGTACGCAACAGCATCCGGTTCCCCTCCGCATCGCGATCGGGGAAATAGAACGTATCGTGCATCGCCCGCGCCGGGTGCGTTTCCGCCATGTTGAGCGCAGTGAAGTTGTGCCAGTCGTCCTCGATTTCCGGCCCGGTGGCGACTGAGAAGCCCATGTCTGCGAAGATTTCCGCCAACTCGTCCATCACCTGACTGACCGGGTGGACACTGCCACGCGGCGCGTCTGGTGCAGGCAATGTCAGGTCCAGCGTTTCGCTGGCCAGTTGTGCCTCCAGCGCGGCAGCGTCGATCTCTGACTTGCGCGCGACGATGGCATCGCTGACTTGCGCGCGGATCGACTGGATACGCGGGCCTTCGCTCTGCCGTTGTTCGGGGCTCATCCCGCCCAGAGTCTTGAGCAACTGGCTGACCCAGCCCTGTTTGCCCAGTGCAGTAACGCGCTGTGCATCAAGCGCAGCAGCATCGCTGGCGTCGCGGATGGCGGCCAAAGCTTCGGCCAGTTTGGATTCGTTGGTGTCGGTCATCGTGAAAAGGCCCCTAAGGGTCTGCCCGGAAACTGGCAATGGCCGCGATTATTCCGCTCCCGTGCCGGGATCCGGCCGGTGGAGCACCTGAACCGCCTCCTCTGACATCCGACAGGGTGCTCACAACTTTGCAGCAGGAATGCAGCCCATCCTTTCCGGTCTGTTATTTCCCTCCAGAATATGCCAAAAGTAAAGCAATGTCCGTGCGATGCAGATGAAAGAACATCAGGCAATCGCACGTCGAGTCGCATGTAACGTCCTTGCGACTATCGCGTCGGAACAGGGGGCGCGGTGGTCATCCATATCTTGGGAAACAGACGACCATGCGTACATTGACATACATTTTCGCCATTGGGGCAATGGCGAGCGCCGCTCCGGCATTAGCTGCCAAAAACCCGCCGCCGGAACTGGCCAAATGCGATAGGAGCATCGGCACAATCGCCCTGATCGATGGCGACGTCGCCGGGTGGTCAGAATATGGGCTGGGCAGCCCGCGCGCACTGCTTAACGCGCTGGCGACCGAATCGGGTTGTTTCACGCCGCAGACCGATCCGAGTGTGCCTGCGCGCTTCCTGATGACAGCGGTAGCGGGCAATCAGGAAGAAGTGGATAAGAGCGTCGAGATGGCAAAAGGCGCTGCGACAGAGGCACTGGTCCGTTCCGGGGCGGTCGGATCGATCCTCAGTAAAGTACCATTCGGCGGCTCTGCTCTGGGCATGTTTGGCGGGCTGGGCGGCAAGAAGAAGACTGTGGCCGCTGGCCTCAAGGTCGTCAGCCCGATGACCGGCCAGACAATTGCCGCAGGCTCGGGTTCGGTCAGGAAAACCTCGATCAGTTTCGGCAATTCGGGCGGGTTCGGATGGGCCAGCAACGCTGCTTCTGCCGCAGGGTATCAGGGCAACAAGAACGGCGAGCAACTGGCCGAAGCGTTCATTATCGCGTTCAATCAGGTGATCGCACAACGCGCACTGCTCGAAACCGCACCTGCACCGGGCGGGTCAGCCGCGCCAGACGCAGAAGATGCGACTGCCACTGTCGCAGTGGACAGCCATATCTATGCCGCGCCCGCAAAGACCGCGGCGCACGTGCGGGCGGTGCGCGCCGGGACCGAGCTTAATCCCACTGGCAAGCGTGAAGGGTTGTTTGTGGAAGTAACGGACAACTACGGCACAACCGGCTGGGTTTCTGTCGAAGACCTCAGATAACTTACGATAACGGATCGGCGCGCTCGGATTCGAGCGCGCCGACCTGTTTGAACAAGATATCGGGCTTGTCGAGCGTTTGGGCGGGCGAACCCCATATCCGCTTACGTTCTGCCATGAATGCGCTCAGCACCGGATGCGGCAATGCCGCGTATTCGCGGGGAGTCATATGCATGAATGCCCGGAAATCGCGCGTGAAGTGGGCATGATCGTGATAATGTTCGTCGATCGCCGCCTTCCATTGCCCTTGCTCGGCCAGCATGAAAGTCGCGAGCGATCGCATGAATCGCTGACGGCGCAGCAGCAGCTTTGGCGGAAACCCGAAATGGCGCCTGCAAACCCGCTCCAGCGCACGCACTGACAGGCCGGAGCGTTTGGACAGTTCTGCCACACTGGCGACCTCTGGATCGACCAGCGCTCCATGCACCAGTGTTATGGTGTCGGTGTCGCCGCACGGTTCATCGATGGAGCGGAAGAACGCGATCAGCTGCGCCAGTTCCGCCTCGTCATCGGGTTCGTTCGCGAAGATGTTACTGAGCGAAGCGAAGCACGTGAACGCGGGATGCTTTTCGACTTCCGCCAGCAGGTTCGCGTGATCTGCCGCCTGCAGCCGGACAAACCGTGCCCAGCCCAATGGCAACAGGCCGATGCCCCACATCCGGGTAGAGGCGATTTCAAACCGGTTGGGCGCCGAACTTGGCCCGGTCACCAGCAGCCGCGCACCTTCAACCGTTGAACCGCCGATCATGTGGGCTCGCGGCAGATCTTGCGAAAACACCCGCAGATTGGCCCATTCGGGCTGGAGATGGTCGGTTACAGTGCCGCCGCCCGGCACAGTGAACGTGGCCCGATAGAAGGTGGTGAAACACCCATCGAATTCGGGTGGCGGCGCAAAGAACCGCACATCGATATGACATTCCTCTGTCACGACCCCGTTGCCCCCCGTGGACGAACTAGCGCTTCCCCAATTTCTCCCTGGTTTTCCAAGGTTGTGCGCCTTCGAGCACTAAGTCTCGGAAATTGCAACCCGGCTTGCAAATCGGGCACATGCAAAAGGGGCGCCGATGGCAATGCCACGGCGCCCCCTTGCGATTCGTATCGGAGGAAGTCCGGCTTAGCCGAGTGCCTTCTTCGCCTGTGCAATGATCGACGTGAAGGCCGCGCCTTCGTTCATCGCGAGGTCGGCCATAACCTTACGGTCCAGCTCGATCCCGGCCAGCTTCACGCCATGCATGAACTGCGAATAGGTGAGACCTTCGGCGCGCACTGCGGCGTTGATCCGCTGGATCCACAGCGCACGGAAAGTGCGCTTCTTCACCTTGCGGTCGCGGTAGGCATATTGCCCGGCCTTTTCGACCGCCTGACGGGCAACGCGAATGGTGTTCTTGCGGCGACCGCGATAGCCCTTGGCCTGGTCGAGAATCCGCTTGTGCTTCTGGCGTGTGGTCACGCCGCGTTTAATGCGAGGCATATCCTATATCTCCTGCTACCGGGCGCTCAATCGAGGCCGTAAGGGGCCCACTTCTTGATCGTCTTCGCATCGGCGTCGGAGATCACAGAGGTGCCGCGGTTCTGGCGGATGTACTTCGCATTGTGGCTGATCAGGCGGTGGCGCTTGCCGGCCACACCGTGCTTGACCTTGCCGGTCGCGGTGATCTTGAAGCGTTTCTTCACACCGCTCTTGGTCTTCATCTTGGGCATTTTCGTCTCCTTTCGGGGACACGTACGGCCAGCCCTGGCAGCCCTTGTTCGCCAGGCCGGCACATGAATCACGTGTCGGTGAAGCGCGCGCCACTAGCGGGCGTGGCCGCCAAAGGCAAGCACCGATACCACCCCGCCGCCTGAACACATGGGCTGCGTTCAGGATCGGCACAGGCAGCCTGAACAAGTGTTACACATGTTACACTGTCCTGAAGAAGAAAAACCTGCCCCCGCGCAAGCGAACGAGCGCCATGCCGGAATGGTCCGCAAAGCCACGCAGACAGCAGCTATTCGAATGGGCAGATCGGGCAAAACCATGCCGCGCACTGTGCCGGGCGATCCCACTGTAGGAAAGCGCCGCGCACCCGGATCAATGATGGCAGGCGAGCGCCTCGATCACATCTTCCAATCGGGCGGGGTCGCCCAGCGCCAGCACGTGACCATCGCTGTCGATGTGCAACGGATCGCCGTTCCAGTCGCACATCGTGCCACCGGCCCCCTCCACCACAGGAACCAGCGCGGCCCAGTCGTGCAATTTCAGATTGGCTTCGCACACCACGTCGATCTGCCCGGTGGCGAGCATCGCGTAGTTATAGCAATCGCCGCCCATCACCATGCGTTTATGATCGGTCTTCGCGGCCAGCCCCATGAAATGGGCGCCATCGTGATCGTCGAAATAATGCGGCCCGGTCGTCGCCAGTGTGGCATCGGCCAGTTCGCGACAGGCGCGCGTTGTCACCGGCTGACCATTCAGCGTGGTTGGCTGCCCCGTCACGCCCAGCCAGCGTTCTTTCAGGATCGGCTGATCGATCATGCCCAGTACCGGCCAGCCATCGTGCAGCAGCGCGATCAATGTGCCGAAAATCGGTCGCCCGGCAAGGAAAGCGGCAGTCCCGTCAATCGGATCGAGCACCCACTGGCGCCCGCTCTCACCCTTCTCATACCCGTATTCCTCACCCGCGATCCCGTCGCGCGGCACTTCGGCAGCAAGAATACGCCGCATTGCTTCTTCCGCGCCGCGATCCGCTTCGGTCACAGGCGATGCATCGGCTTTACGCTCCGCATCCACCGCCCGGAAATGCGGCCGGATAGCCGCCCCGGCGGCATCGGCCAGCCGGTGTGCCAGCGCGATATCGTCGGCAATGGTCATCGCTTGCCGATCAATCGAACAGCGAACTGACCGAGCTTTCGTCGGCAATCCGGCGGACCGCTTCGCCGATCAGCGGGGCAATCGTGAGGATGCGGATACGGCTCGAATCGTTGGCAGCATCGGTCGGGCGGATAGTGTCGGAAATCACCAGTTCTTCCAGCGCGGAGCTATCGACACGAGCCACAGCACCGCCCGACAGCACCCCGTGCGTGATATAGGCGGCAACCGACTTGGCACCGTTGTCGAGCAGAGCCTGCGCCGCGTTGCACAGCGTGCCTCCCGAATCGACGATATCGTCGATCAGGATGCAGTGGCGGCCCGATACGTCACCGATGATGTTCATCACTTCGGATTCGCCGGGCCGGTCGCGCCGCTTGTCGACGATGGCCAGCGGCGCGTTGTCGAGCCGCTTGGCCAGTGCACGGGCGCGGACCACGCCGCCGACGTCGGGGGACACCACCATCAGGTCGCGATCACCGTAGCGGGCCTGAATATCCGCCGCCATCACCGGTGCGGCGAACAGGTTGTCGGTGGGGATATCGAAGAATCCCTGAATCTGGCCAGCGTGAAGATCGACCGACAGCACGCGGTCCGCCCCTGCCTGCGTAATCAGGTTGGCGACCAGTTTGGCGCTGATCGGGGTGCGCGGGCCGGGTTTGCGATCCTGCCGCGCATAACCGAAATAGGGAACGACCGCAGTGATCCGCCGGGCCGAAGCCCGCCGCAGCGCATCGATGCAGATCAGCAGTTCCATCAGGTTGTCGTTGGCCGGGAAGCCGGTCGACTGGATCACGAACACATCTTCGCCGCGCACGTTTTCGTGAATTTCGACGAACACCTCTTCATCCGCGAACCGGCGGACGCTGGCATCGGTCAGCGGCATTTCGAGATAACCCGCAATCGCCCGGGCGAGCGGGAGGTTCGAGTTGCCGGACATGATCTTCATCGCACTGGGGCTCCCTCGGCTGGCGGCACAGAATCGCGTAAATGTAGGCTCCCGGCGGGATTAGCCGGGAGTCTCACGATTGCAACAGGGCCTGCCCGCGTTGTGGACAGGCTTGATAATTCATCCGGCGGCGCAATCCGCCGACCGATCAGATGCGGTGTTCGCCCCGGATCCAGCGAACCGTCCCGCTCGATGCGCGCATCACCACGCTTTCGGTCGTCATCTTGCCGCCGCGCAGGCGCTTGACTCCATCGAGCAGCGATCCGTCGGTCACACCGGTTGCCGCGAAGATGCAATCGCCCCTGGCCAGTTCTTCCAGCTTGTAAATCCGGTCGAAGTCCTTGTCCGCGATCCCCCATTTGCGGGCGCGGGCTTTCTCATCCTCGTTACGGAATACCAGACGACCGTTGAACTGTCCGCCCACGCAGCGCAGCGCTGCTGCGGCCAATACGCCTTCGGGCGCACCGCCCTGGCCCATATACATGTCGATAGTGGTGTCGGGATCGGTCACTGCGATCACACCCGCCACGTCGCCATCGCCGATCAGCACGACGCCGCAGCCCAGCCCGCGCAGCTCCGCGATCAAATCGGCATGGCGCGGACGGTCGAGCACACAAACGATAATGTCTCCCGGCTCGACACCCTTCGCGGCAGCCACCGCTTTGACGTTTTCGGTCGGGCTTTTCGCCAGATCGATGATTCCTTCGGGATAGCCGGGGCCAACAGCCAGCTTGTCCATATATGTATCGGGCGCGTTGAGCAGGCAGCCTTCTTCGGCGGCGGCCAGCACGGCCAGCGCGTTCGGCCCGGCCTTCGCGGTGATCGTAGTGCCTTCCAGCGGGTCGAGCGCGATATCGATCTTCGGCCCTTTGCCCGGTGCGCCGCCGACTTTCTCCCCGATGTAGAGCATCGGCGCTTCATCGCGTTCGCCTTCGCCGATGACCACGGTGCCGTCCATATAGAGTTCGTCGAACGCCATACGCATCGCCTCCACAGCGGCGGCATCGGCGGCTTTCTCGTCCCCACGCCCGACCATCTTGCTGGCGGCGATAGCGGCGGCTTCGGTCACGCGGACCATTTCGAGCACGAGCACCCGGTCGAGCGCATTGGATGTCGAAGGTGTCGTCTTGTTCATGGCAGATTCAGTCCCAGAAGCGAGTGTTAGGGCCCGGTAGCCGAAGGAGCCCGGGATTGTCGAGCAGTGCAGGCCGGGTTGTTCGCTATGCGATTGCCCTGGCAATATTTTTGCCTACCACTGCTTACGCGCAGGATGGCGATAAAGTAACCGCCGAACAGGCCATTGATACCGCAAAGCAGGCTTATGGCCCGCCAGCGAAAGAAAAAAAGAGCAAGTGCCCGGCGCCCGAACCGGGCGGCCCCATTGTCGTGTGCGGCGAGCTGGAGGAACAGAGCCAGTTCCGCGTCAAATCGAGCATGGAACTCGACCCGAGCACCGTGAAAGACATTGTCCCGCGTGCGCCCGATTTCGAACCGCATTACCCTGGTCCGGTGGTGGCGCGCGGGTGCTTCGTGCCGCCGTGCCCCAAACCCATGCCGGTGATGATTGACCTGAAAGCGATTCCAGAAGCCCCACCCGGCTCGGATGCCGACCGCGTCGCGCGCGGGCTGGCCCCACGCGGCTATGACGGGCCGCCACCCGCAGCCCCGGAGCCCGGAACCGCATCGGGCGATGGTCAGCCTGACTCACCCGTAAACAACGGCAATGCCGTGCAGGGAAGCGCGGGCGCGAACGAACCGCCCGTTACGCTGCCAGAATAGGCATCACCAGCGGCGGTGCGGTCAGGCTTTCCGACCCTTCGAGCAGGCGCAACGCTTCGGTAACGGTGCGCGCCGGGCCTTCGTGCACGACCATCGCCACCAGCACTTCGCCGCCTTCTTTCTGCCGGCCTTGCTGGATCAGGCTTTCGATCGACACCCCAGCATCGCGCATCGCGGCGGTGATTTCCGCCAGCACGCCGGGACGGTCGGCCACAGTGAAGCGAATATAATTGCGCCCGGTCCGTTCGCCCGCGTCGGCGGGTTCGAGCGGGGCCAGATCGCCCACCGGCACCGAGAATGCCGGACCGGCCTCGCCGCGGGCAATGTCGATCAGGTCGGCCACTACCGCGCTTGCCGTCGGGCCATCGCCCGCACCGGCGCCCTGAAACAGCAGGCGGCCGGAGAAATTGCCTTGCGCGACCACCGCGTTAGTCGGTCCATCGACATGGGCCAGCGGATGCCCGTCGGGCACCAGGCACGGGCGCACCCGTTGCAACAGGCGCTGCCCGCCACCGGGCGCGGGCTCTACATCGGCCGATCCGACCAGACGGATGACGAAACCCAGATCCTTGGCCCGTGCAATATCGGCCGCACGCACCCGCGCGATCCCCTCGGCATGGACTTGCGCGAAATCGAGCCGTGCGCCGAACGCGATGGCCGACAAAATCGCCAGCTTGTGCGCGGCATCTATCCCTTCGATATCGAACGTGGGATCGGCCTCGGCATAACCATGCGCCTGCGCCTGCGCCAGCACGTCATCGAAATCCGCCCCGCTGTCCTCCATCGTCGAGAGGATGAAATTGCAGGTGCCGTTGAGAATACCCTGCACGCTTTCGATGGCATTCGCCGCCGCGCCTTCGCGCAATCCCTTCACCACCGGGATACCGCCAGCGACCGCCGCTTCGAATTTGAGCGCGACCCCGGCTGCTTCCGCCGCTTCGGCCAGTGCAAGCCCATGATGCGCGATCATCGCCTTGTTGGCGGTGACCAGCCCCTTGCCCTGCGCGATGGTGTTACGCGCCAGCGTGAGCGCCGGTCCGTCGGACCCGCCGACCAGTTCGACCACGATATCGACATCGTCGCGGGCGGCCATCGCCGTCATATCGTCGCACCACTCGTATCGCGACAGGTCCACTCCGCGATCCTTCGCCCGGTCGCGCGCGCTGACAGCCACGATCTGCAACGGGCGGCCTGCACGCGCGCCGACCAGCGCGGCGTTTACGTCGAGCAGGCGAATCACCCCTGCTCCGACAGTGCCCAGCCCGGCCAGTGCGATCCGCAACGGTTCGGCCATGATATGTAAAACTCCCTTCACCAAAGTCGCGCTGCCCCCCCCTAGGCGAGCGGCGCGGCGCTGGCAAAGATAGAGATACTATTGCCGGGAAAGGGTGCGGGTGCAGGGGCCGAGTTGCTGCATCACATAGGCATAATCGTCTTCGGCAAGTGCCCGCGACGCAGAATCGCGGGACAGGTTCGCCTTGGCCGGCAATTGCGCGGGCAGGAAACAGGCAAGCCTGTACCATTCTAAAGAATCCCGCGCGGGCGGGCGCGCTGCCTGATCGACGATTTCGGAAAACGATACGCCCCACACCGGATCCATGCCGGGGCGGCGCACGACCGAAATCGACACCGGATCGCCGCTTCTGGTCGAAAGGAACATCTGCGTTTCCGATTCACCCGCCAGCGTGCCGGGCACCGCCAGCGCATCGCGCACACCGGTGATATGCGGCGGCGCGTCGGGCGACAGCATCGCCGTCAGAATGGGGCGCACGCGCTGCTCCAGTTCCGGCGTCCATGGCTGTTGCGCCCCCGACCCCACAAGTTGCAGTTCACCCGGTTTGCCGGGAACGGCGCGGGCGAACAGGAGGAAATCCTGTTTCTTCAACTTGGGAGCCTTCCCGCGCGAATCGAGCGGGAGATCGACCAGATATCGCAGCGATTCGCCCACCGGCGCCGAGCCCGAAACCAGCGCCACCGTCGCTGCCTCGACATAGATTCGCACCATTCCGGGCACGACATTGGGTGCCCTTTCAGGCGATACGGTAGCCTGACTGGTCACCTTTACATGGACCACTGCATTGGCCGCATCGGCCAGATCCGCCAGGTCCGCATACGTTAGCCGGGATGCCGTCGATGAAACCGGTTCCGCCGCCGCAAGAGGCGCAGAAATCCCTCCTGAAAAAGGGAGAATTGCGAGTGCAACAGCAGTGCCGATGGCCCGGCGGCGAAAGGGGATGGTCTTAATCATAACGTTCTCCGCGATAGCGACTCCAGTTGGGTATGGAAACCGGATCGCGCTTTATCCGTTGCAGACGACAGGCTCTGAATTCACGGTGAACCGATAAAGGGTTTGCGCGGTGCGAATGAGCCCGTTAAGAGTTCGCTCGAACCGGGAGAGGAAAACCATAATGTCCCGGACGTCCAGACTGGATCATCGGGGGTCCGGTGGACGTTAAGTTCCACCTAATCCGGTGGAACGCAGGGTGGACAGCAATGATTGCGTCGAGGCGTGGCATAAGCTCGCGTCCTCGAAGTTTGTTTGCCGGGCCTCGCCCGGCGTGAGACGATGGAGTGATGCGACTGAATGGCCTACGCAGACCAACAGATGAGCGGCAGCAAGATTGTCGCTATTGTCATCGTTGCGCTCATCCATATCGCCCTCGGTTATGCGCTCGTCACCGGACTTGCCTATTCGGCAGTCAAGAAGGCGATCGAACGTGTAACCACAGTCGATATCAAAGAGCCGGAGCCCGAAAAGAAACCACCGCCGCCGCCGCCTGAGAAGCAGCCCGACACGACACCGCCCCCGGTTGTCGCGCCGCCGCCGCCGATCAATATTGCGCCGGCACCGCCGCCGATCCAGACGCAGCCGACGATTCCGCCGCCCGCACCGCCGGTGCTGCGCGTACCGCCGCCTGCTCCTGTGGCCCCGCCCCCACCGCCGGCACCGCCGCCGCCGAAGTTCCAGCCCAAGCCGCCAAGTCCGCGTGGCAACCCTGGTTCGTGGGCCAACTCCAACGACTATCCGTCACGCGCACTGCGTGAGGAACGCGAAGGAACCACAGGCTTTACCGTTCAGGTGGGCGCGAATGGTCGGGTAACCAGTTGTACTGTAACCCGTTCGAGCGGCAGCTCGGATCTCGACAATACGACATGTTCGTTGATTACACGTCGCGCCCGCTTCAAGCCGGCGACTGACGGTAACGGCGATGAAGTCGCCAGCAGCTGGTCCAGCTCTGTGCGCTGGCAAATTCCGAAGTGACAATCCGCCGGACCAAACCGCTGATGGGGCGGTCCGGCACCCCCTAATATTTTCATCCGTTTCATCTGAGAGGGTACTCGCAAATGATCATCAACATTCTTGCTGCCGCCGGTGGCGAAGCCGCACCCCAGAACAAGTTCGGGTTTGTCGAAGCGCTCAACCAGGGCGGTATCATCGCCTACTCGATTTTCACCATTCTGGTGATCATGTCGGTTGGTTCGTTCTACATCCTCATCACCAAGTGGCTGGAACAGCAGAAGATCCTGAACCAGTACAAGACGATTCGCACCAGTTTCTGGCGCGCACCGAACCTGAAAGAAGGCGCCGCCAAGCTCGACAAGAACAGCGCATGGCGCCAGATTGTCGACGACGGTCTTGCTGCAGAAGATCAGCACGGCAAAATGACCGACAGCCTCGAAGCGCACGACTGGCTGCACGGTTCGCTGGCCCGTTCGGAATCAGCGGTGAACTCGAAGCTTGCCGGCGGCCTGCCGTTCCTCGCAACCGTGGGTGCGACCGCACCGTTCGTCGGTCTGCTCGGTACGGTTATCGGCATCTATCGCGCTCTGATCGCGATCGGTCTTGCCGGTTCGGCATCGATCGACAAGGTTGCCGGCCCGGTTGGTGAAGCGCTGATCATGACCGCTATCGGTCTGCTCGTCGCGGTTCCGGCTGTGCTTGCTTACAACTGGCTGCAGGCCCGCAACAAGCGTATCGCCGAACTGCTCTCGGGCTTCTCGACCGATATCCTTGCGAACATCAATTCCAAGGGCGCTGTGAAGCCTGCACTCCAGGCAGCTCCTGCAGCCAAGGCTGCGCCGAAGGCTCCTGCTGCCAAGCCGGCCACCACGACCGCTGGCGTTCCGCCGAAGAAGTAAGCCATTGTGCGGCGGGGCGCGGCCATCGGTTCGCGCCCCGCAGCTTCACCGCCCGTGCATGAAGTTTTGAGATAGGAAAAAACCCAATGGCGATTTCGACAGGCGGAGGCGGGGACGCAACCCCGATGTCGGACATCAACACCACTCCCCTCGTGGACGTGATGCTGGTGCTCCTGATCATCTTCCTGATCGCGGTCCCGGTCGCGATCCAGACGATCGACAAACTGCATATCCCGATCATGGAATCGACCGAAGCCAAGAACAAGGTCGATAACCTGCTGCTCACTGTGAGCACCACCGACACCGCTGGCCGCAGTGCTGGCGAACCGGGTTTTGCAGGTGCTTCGCGCAACGGCGAATGCCGGGTGTATTTCAACAATATCACTCCGGTTACTTCGCAAGAGCTGTATGACGATGCGTTCAAACGCCTCGAAGCAATCGTGAAGCGCGCAGGCGGCCCGGCCGAAATGATGAAGAACCCGGACGATGTCCCGCAGGTGCAGATCCGCGGTGACGTGGAAGCGCCCTGGCGCTGTGTTGCCGGTACGATCTACAACGTGCAGGCGGCGGGCTATCCCACCGTCGGCTTCATCTCCACCCCGGTCGACCCCAACGGTTGATCGGGCTGGCAAGATATAATTCAGGAGTAGTTCCCCATGGCAATGTCAGGCGGCAAGGACGATGGTTCGCCGATGATGGAGATGAACACGACGCCGCTCATCGACGTCATGCTCGTCCTTCTCATCATGTTCATCATCACCATTCCGGTGGCTAACCACGCGGTTAACATCGACCTTCCTGCACCGAACCCGAACCCCCCGCCGCCGGACCAGATCGACCCGATCAAGAACAAGATCGTGCTGACCCCCGAAGGGCAGATCTTGTGGAACGGGACGCAGATCAACGAAGGTGAGCTGGTTCGCAATCTGGAAGCAACCAAGAACATCGATCCGGCTCCCGAGCTTCAGTATGAACCTGAAGCGCAGGCCAGCTACGATCTCTCGGCCAAGGTGCTTAACATCATCAAGGCTTCCGGCGTTACCAAGTTCGGCTTCGTCGGTAATGAAAAGTATCGCTCCTTCGATAAGTGAGGCGCGCATCGGGGCGAAAGCCCGATCAGATAAACGGAAGAGGGGCGGAGCGATCCGCCCCTTTTTTATTGCATGATGCCATTGGCTGCGGACCCCTCGTCGGCCGGCGTGGTCCATCCACCAACGCCTTACTGTCCCAACCTAATCTTCGTCCGATATATGAGGCCACTCGGTCCGCATGGCCGTGGCTGCCAACGTTTCAGCTTCCAGCAGCAGATCATCGTCGATCGCGCCTTGCGGTACGTCTTCCCGACCAATCATCGTCATCACCGGAACCGCCAGCGGACTGACCCGGTCGAGTGTCACATGGTCGAGCTCTCGCGCCGCTCGGTCGAGCAGGTCGGCCAGCCGTGCTACGTCGGTCATGCGTGATCGGGCATCGGCCCACGCTGCCTCCAGCAGCACGTGATCGGGCTCATACTTACGAAGCACATCGTAAATCAGGTCGGTCGAAAAGGTGACCTGCTTCCCGCTCTTGCGTTTGCCGGGGTGCTGCCGCTCAACCAACCCCGAAATCACCGCCACTTCGCGAAATGCACGGCGCAGCAGGTGCGATTCTGTCACCCAATCGACGAATTCATGCGCCAGTATGTCGGGTGACAAAAGTGGTGCCGGATCGGTTACCGGTCGCAGGCCCCACACCGCCAGCGAATAATCATTGGCAATAAACCCGCCCGGTGAAAGGCCGCGCTCTTCCATCCGCCGGGTGATCAACATGCCCAGGCTCTGGTTCGCATTCCACCCTTCGAAAGTGTAGTACACGCTGAAATGCTTGCGGCCATGGGGGAAGCTTTCCACCAGCAGTTGCCCCGGCCCCGGCATCCGGCTGCGCCAGTCCTGCACCTCCAGCCATTCGCGCACATCATCGGGAAAGCGTGCCCAGCCCGCCCGATCGACCAACATTTCTCGGACCCGGCCCGCCAGATGAGTGGTCAGTGGCAGACGCTGCCCGCCATAGCTGGGAATCGTCGCGGCCGCTTTGCTGGCACGAACCTGAAGCTCCATGTCCTTGATCTGCTCGACCTCCAGCGTCATCCCGGCAAAGCGAAATGTGTCGCCGGGGCTGAGCGCAGCGGCGAAGCGCTCTTCGACTTTGCCGAGCGAGCGCCCGTTGCGGAACCGGACATCGAGCATTTCCGAATCGACGATAATTCCTGCATTCATCCGGTGCCGCGCGGCATGTTCGGGATGGGCCAATCGCCATGTCGCGCCACCGTTCGTATCGCCATCCGCGCCGCCCGGTTCGCGCACAATACGATGGAACCGATCATATGCTTTCAGCGCATATCCGCCGGTAGCGACGAAATTGAGCACCCGCTGCCACACCTCCGCGTCAATCCACGCATAGGCCAGCGAGGAACGCACTTCGGCCAGCAAGCCGCTTTCATCGAACGGCGCGGCACAGGCGCAGGCCATCACGTGTTGAGCCAGAACATCCAGACTGCCCGGTCGAAAATCCTCCCCATCGCGCTGACCCGCATCCACCGCGTCTTTCGCGGCCATCGCTTCGAGGAATTCGAAACGGTTGCCAGGCACCAGGATCGCCCGACTTGGCTGGTCGAGCCGGTGGTTGGCGCGCCCAATCCGCTGCAGCAGACGGCTCGATCCCTTGGGTGCCCCCATCTGCACCACGCAATCGATATCGCCCCAGTCGACGCCCAGATCGAGGCTCGCCGTCGCCACCAGCGCGCGCAGCTCGCCGCGGGCCATCGCGCCCTCCACCTTGCGGCGGGCTTCCTTGCTCAGCGATCCGTGGTGAATGCCGATGGGCAGGTTATCGTCGTTGGCATCCCACAACAGCTCGAACACGAATTCTGCCAGAAAGCGGGTGTTGGTGAATACCAGTGTAGTGCGATTGCGGCGGATCTCTTCATAGAGCTGGGGAATCGCCCAGCGCCCCGCGTGGCCGCCCCACGGCACCCGTTCCTCATCGGGCAGCAGGATTTCGACCTGCGGCGGTGCGCCCTGCTCCCCCTCCACCAGAGCGACGCGGTCGATATCGCCCCACGGGGCGAGCCATTCGCGAAATGCCTGTGGATCGGCCACAGTGGCCGACAGCGCCGCGCGCTTCATCTGCGGAGCAATCGCCTGCAACCGGCTGAGGGCCAGCGCCAGCAGATCGCCGCGTTTGCCCGTTGCAAAGGCGTGAACTTCATCGATCACGATCCGCCGCAGACTGGCAAACATCGCCAGACTGTCAGGATAGCTCAGCAGCAGCGAGAGCGATTCGGGCGTGGTGAGCAGGACATGCGGTGGACGGGCGCGCTGGCGCTTTTTGCGGTCGGACGGCGTGTCGCCACTGCGCGTTTCCACCCGGATCGGCAGGCCCATCTCTTCAATCGGGGCCATCAGATTCCGCTGCACATCATGCGCCAGAGCCTTCAGCGGCGAAACGTAGAGCGTGTGCAGCCCTTCGGGCACCGGCGTGCCATCCAGCCGCGAAGGGCAGAAATCGGCCAGAGTCGGCAGAAAGCCGGCCAGAGTCTTACCTGCGCCGGTATCTGCAACCAGCAGAGCATGGCGCCCATCGTCGCTGGCATCGAGCATCTCTGCCTGATGGCGCCGTACGCGCCAGCCACGCCCCGCGAACCACCGGTCGATTTCAGGAGGGACCGTCATCGCACCCATCTTACGCCAGATTCCCGCGCAGATTCAGCGAAATCGTCCACTCATCACGGCCCATTGTCGCACAACGCGCGAGAGTGGGAAGAGGAGGCAAGAAAAAGGCCCGACTGGAAAACCAGCCGGGCCGAAAAGTCTGGGAGAGGATGCCTGAAAGGCAGGCTCTTTGTGCATCGCATCATTTCCTTTCGCAACTGCAAAATTATCAGTCGCAGTTGCATTGAACGCAACCATCTTGAAAAAGATTGTTTTTAAACGGTTTTTGATCGACGCAGATCTTCAGCACCCAGAATTATTGCGCTTGTGTGATCGAATCAGTCTTCGTCGCTTCCTTCTATTGCGTCTGTTGCTCGCGCGTCGGCGGCACTGGCCATCCCATCTTCAAGCTGTTGGGCGCTCAAACCGGTCAGCTCTGACAGGCGCGCGCGTTGCTCACCCGACAGATCGGCCCAGCCACGCAGCGGCGGGAGAGCGGCAGTTGCGGTCTTCACCTCTTCCTCCATATCGGAGAGAGCGCCCATCGCATCGGGCAACGCCTTCATTGTCGCGGCAATGAAGCGCGGATCGCTCGACATCGTGAAAGATTTCCGGGCGAAGGCAACCCCGCTGTCGGTCGAGAAGAACGCATCGATATCGGTCAGCTCCTTCTGATCGAAATAGACCGCATAGGCTTCCGACAGAGCCGCGCGGACGCCCGGTTCCATCGCCGTCATCATTTTGCCCATTGCGCCCTGCACCGTGGTCATCTCCAGCTTGCGCCGCTCCTGCCACGCAGGATCGAGGAGCGCCGAAACCTCGGCCAGCTGCTCGGGATCGAGGTCGATCTCGCCTTCCTCCACCCCGATCTGTTTCGCTACTTCTGCCGGCGATGCATCTTCGAATTTGCTCATCATCGGGCCGATGATCTTGTTGAACATCGATCCCATCATTTCGCCATAGGTGCCCGGCGGGACCATTTTGTCGACGATCTTTTTCGCCAGCGGCAGGCGCTTCTCCTGCTCCTCCGTCAGCGGTTCGGCTGCGAACATCGACGACAGAACCGCCATCATGGCGGCATCGTCCGGCGTTGCAGATTCCGGTTCGGCATCGGCAGATGCATCAGCCACAACTGCGTCTTCCGCCGCATCCTGTGCCAGTGCAGGCAACGCGCCAAACGCCAGCGCAGCTGCTGCTGCGCCAACAAATGTTTTGCAGATTTTCATTTTATATCCCCCAATCCGACAGGTTCAGTGCCCGGCCTGCTCGCCGCGTTCCAGCCCCGAAAGTTGCAACTGTTCATCGATCTGCGCGACCAGCCGATCCAGCCCGCCCTGACTGTCGCTCTCGGCGCGGGCGACCAGCACATCCTGCGTATTGGATGCGCGCAGCAGCCACCAGCCATCGTCGGTCGTCACTCGCACCCCGTCGGTGCCATCGACTTGCGCGTCATTGCCCGCCAGCCGCGCCTTGACCTCGTCGATCGCTGCGAATTTCCGGCTTTCATCGACCTGGAAGCGCATTTCGGGGGTGTTGACCAACGCGGGCATTTCGCCGCGCAATTGCGTGACCGATTTGCCCAACCGCGCCGATGCCGCCATCAGCCGCACTGCCGCATAGAGCGCATCGTCATAACCATAATATTCGTCGGCAAAGAACACGTGCCCGCTCATCTCCCCGGCCAGCGGCGCCTGTGTTTCCTTCATTTTGGATTTAATCAGGCTGTGCCCGGTCTTCCACATAACCGGCTGCCCGCCATGCGCGGCGACGTGTTCGAACAGCGCGCGACTGGCCTTCACATCGGCAATCACTGTCGCGCCGGGCCGCCGGGATAGCAGGTCTTCGGCATAAATCATCAGCAACTGATCGCCCCAGATCACCCGCCCTTCGCCGTCTATCGCCCCGATCCGGTCGCCATCCCCATCGAAAGCCACTCCGAAATCGAGGCTTTTCTCTGCGACGAGGCGCTGGAGATCTTCCAGATTGGCGGGAACAGTGGGATCTGGATGATGGTTGGGGAAATTCCCGTCGACATCGGTGTAGAGCAGATGATGCTCCCCCGGCAGACGGGCGGCAAGCTGTTCGAGTGCAGGCCCGGCAGCGCCGTTGCCGGCATCCCAACCGATCCGCAAGGCCGACAAGGCATCGCTATCGATCCCGGTGAGCCCTTGCAGCATTCGCTCGATATAAGCATCCATGACATCGCGAGTTTCGACTTCCCCGGTGCCATCGAGCCAGTCGCCCGCTTCGGCCAGACGGCCGATGGTGAGGATATCTTCCCCGAAAAACGGGCGACCCATAAATACCATCTTGAAGCCATTGTAATTGGCGGGATTATGGCTGCCGGTTATTTGAATGCCGCCATCGACATCGTCCGCTGACGCTTCCGCGAAATAGAGCATCGGGGTGGCGCCCATTCCGATCCGCACGACATCGCAACCGCTGCCAGTCAGCCCTTCGATCAGCGCTGATTCGAGCATCGGAGAGCTGACGCGTCCATCGTATCCCACCGCCACCTTGTGGCCACCAGCCCGTCGCAGCAAAGTGGCGAAACCGCGACCGATGGCGCGGGCATCGTCCGCCCCCAGCGTTTCACCGATGATCCCGCGAATGTCGTATTCACGCAGGACAGTGGAATCGAAAGTGTGGTTCACAGGCACAGTTCCTCAGTTCTTATCGGGCAGCTGGTTCAACAACAGATCACGCGCGGCGTTGGTTTCATGAACCTGTTCGCCCGAACCGCCCCTGTCGGGATGGACCACGGCAATCCGGCGGCGATGCGCCTCCACGATATCCTTGCGCGTTGCGTTGGCATCCACGCCCAGCAGCTTGCGCGCATTCAACACCGCCTGTTGCCGGGTCAGCGGTGTTCGCAGATAATCCCACGGCCACCGGCCCAGCATCATGCGGCAGGCAAGTGACACAATCGCGGCAAGGATCAGCAGGCGAACCATCGCCACACTGCTAGCCTGTTCGGCGGCATCAAGCCAGCGCAAGCTCCGGCGCCTGCTTCGCGGGCATTGGCAGGTTCAGCGACTTGATCAGTTCGCGCAGTTCCTGCCGCGCAACAAGATGGCTGGTGCCCAGTTCGCCCAGGTGCCCCTTGTCCAGCAAAGTCAGCCCGGAAGGGAACAGTTCGCGATAAATCACGCGCTCCGACAACCCTTGCGACACACGGAAACCTACCCGCTTCGACAGCTCCTTCAGAGCCTGTTCGATACGCACCATATTGCGCGCTTCCACGTGGCCGGTACGGTTGCGGACGACGACCCAGTCCATTTCGCGCCGCCCCTGTTCTATCTGGCTGCGGCTGCGTTTCAGGCGGGCTTCCCAGATCAGTTCGGCATAGAAGCTGAGGCGGCGTACCTTGAAGGTTTCGGCATCGACTTGCCCGATCAGATCGAAATCGACGAAACTGTCGTTTAGCGGAGTGACCAGCGTATCGGCTTCGGTCGCGGCGTGGCGGGCCAGCGGATCGTCGCGACCAGGGGTATCGAACACTACGAAATCTGCGCCTTCGCCCACTTGCGCGACCATCGCCTCCAGCTCTTCGGGGCGTTCGCTGTCGAGCACATCGAACCGCGCGGTGGGCAGATCGATTTCGCGCCGCTCCATCGTTTCCTTGCGGTTTTCGAAATAACGGAACAGGGTCCGTTGCCGGGGATCGAGATCGATCGCAGCCACCCGCGCACCCTGATACGCCAGCGCCACCGCGACATGAACCGCCGTGGTCGATTTGCCCGTGCCGCCTTTTTCGTTCGCGAAAACGATGCGATGTGGAGCGGGGTGCGTCACGGGCGGTGTTCCATTGTTTGTGGCCGGCAATCCGGCGATTGTGTTGGTGGGCCCATGCGCGCTAGTGCGCGGCAGAGCCACTTCCCGGCTTTATCCAAGGGCCAGATGCCATGCAAACCGTGACCACGCGCGAGATGTTGAGAACAACCGTCGATGCCCTGCGCGCAGAGGGGCGCACACTGGCGCTGGTGCCAACAATGGGCGCGCTGCACGAAGGGCATCTGACATTGGTGCGCGAGGCGAAATCGCGAGCGGATTCAGTGGCTGTATCGATTTTCGTCAATCCCACGCAGTTCGGTCCGAACGAAGATCTCGATGCCTATCCCCGGCGCATGGAAGAAGATTCCGCTCTGCTGGAAAAAGAAGGGGTCGCGCTGCTGTGGGCGCCGACTGTAACCGAGATGTATCCCGATGGATATGCCACGAACGTGTCGGTATCGGGCGTGAGCGAAGGACTATGCGGCGCAGCGCGACCGGGCCATTTCGACGGCGTGGCCACGGTCGTTTGCAAGTTGTTCAATCAGGTGCGCCCCGACCTCGCGCTGTTCGGGGAGAAAGACTGGCAGCAGCTCGCAGTTATCCGCCGGATGGCAGCCGATCTCGATCTGGTGCGCCCGCATGTTTCCGCGATCCACGGGGTGCCGACCGTGCGCGAGGCGGACGGACTGGCCCTGTCCAGCCGCAATCAGTACCTGTCGCCCGAGCAGCGGCAGCAGGCGGCGGAATTGCCGCAGGCGATGCGCGATGCCATCGCTGCGCTCCACAGCGGCAGCGCGGTCGCGCCTACCCTCGCCGCCCTGGAAGCGCATCTGTTGCAGGCCGGGTTCGCGTCGGTCGATTATGCCACACTGGCCGATGCCGCGTCGCTCGTCCCGCTCGACAGTCTCAGCGGGGCACCGGCGCGCCTGCTGGTCGCCGCGCGGATCGGCGGCACCCGTCTGATCGACAATATGGCGGTGTGAAGCGGAACCGGCAGCCCGGTTACTTGCGCTTGCCCGCGAATTCGGAACCGGGCTTCCACTTCGGCCAGGCATCGCTGTCGGCCAGTTCGCGCCCGATGGCATAGCCGAGATCGGCATCCTGCGCCGCGCCCGACAGATCCCAGTCCGCTTTCCAGTCGTCACACGGCTGATGATAACAATTGGCAGTGAAATCGCTCACCCATTTGTCCCCCGCCGCACGACCGCCGTTCACCAGATCGACCCCGCCGCCCAGCGCCATCACGATCAGCGAAGGCACACCGCGCTTAGCAAAGCTGAAATGGTCGGCGCGATAAAACAAGCCGCGTTCTGGCTTGGCATCAGGGGTAATCGTCCGCCCTTGCGCCGCAGCCGCCTTCGCCAGATAATCTTCCAGCGTCGATTGACCCTTACCGATCAGCACGAAATCGCGCGCCTTGCCATTGGGTTGCAGGGTATCGAACGTAATATCCGCGACCATTTTATCCGCAGGGTACAGGTTGGATGCAACGAAGTGTTCGGAGCCGAGCAAGCCGCGCTCTTCGGCGGTCCAGATGCCGAACAGGATCGTGCGCTGCGGCGGAGTGCCGGATTTGAACATCCGCGCCACTTCCATCATCGCCGCGATGCCCGATGCATCGTCCAGCGCACCCGCACGGATTTTCTTACCCCGTGCATCGGGCGTGGCGCCAATACCGTAGGCATCCCAGTGCGCGCCGTATGAAATGGTTTCATCAGGCCGGGTCGTGCCAGTGATTTTAGCGATGACATTGTGGCTCTGCACGGTTTCGCTAGTCACTGGAACACTGGCGGAAAGGGTTTCGCCTGTCAGCGGAACCGGTTTGAAATTGCGGCTACGCGCAGCGGCGGCCTGTTTTGCCAGATCGAGCCCGGCAGCGGCGAACACCCGCTGCGCCGCATCGCTCGACAGCCAGCCCTGAATCATCAACCGGCCTTCGCCATCCGGCCCCTGAACCAGATCGTAGTTTTCACCGCCGGGGCTGACGATCGTATTCCAGCCATATCCCGCTGCCGGGGTATCGTGCACGATCAGCGCGCCAATCGCACCCTGACGCACGGCTTCCTCGAACTTATACGTCCAGCGACCGTAATAGGTCATCGCCTGCCCACCGAACAGCCCGGCATTGGGCGCGCCCTCTGCCAGCCCGAAATCGGGATCGTTGACGAGGAAGACCGCAATCTTGCCTTTGAGGTCCGCTCCCTTGAAATCGTCCCACCCCTTCTCAGGAGCGGTGACGCCATAGCCGACGAAAACCAGCGGCGCATTGTCCACTACCGCACGGTCCACGTTGCGCTGGGTTGAGATATAGACATCTTCCCCCTGACGCAGCGTCATCGCACCCTGCCCGGTCGCCAGTTGCAGCGGCACGCCGGTATCCAGTTTGGTGTGAAGCAATGGCACTTCGGTGGTCCATGCGCCGTTCGGCGCGCCCGGTTCGAGGCCCAGTTTCCTGAACTGTTCCACCAGATAAGCGATGGTTTTGGTTTCGCCGGGCGTACCGGGCGCGCGCCCTTCGTATTCGTCGGACGCCAATGTCTTGATGATCGCATCCATGCGCGCCGGATCGGCCTGAGGCGCACTATCTTGCACAGTCGGCGCCGGCGCAGCGGCAACGACGGGCGGGTTCGCAGTCGCGCATCCGACGAGCGCAAGCGAGACAATGGCTGCGGCGGTATAATGGCGAAGTGTCATGATCGGCGTCCCTGTTCGACTTTGGCGATTGCATATTGTCATAGGCCTGCCTCCCGCCGCTTGCAAAGCGCAGGCAATGCGCCCGAATACGCGCCCTTTGGGCCAAAGCTCTGGAAAACACCCGCATCACCCTTGGCTCGAATCGCCTTGGGGGCCAAGTCCGGCCGCGTGAGTGCACCCATTCGAATTGGCGTCGATCAGGCGGAACGGCCGGTGATGATCGATATAGAGGAACTGCTGGCCACTCGCCTGCTGGTGCAGGGCAACAGCGGGTCGGGCAAATCGCACCTGCTGCGCCGCATTCTCGAAGAAAGCGCATCGATCGTACAGCAGATCGTGATCGACCCCGAAGGGGACTTCGTCTCTCTGGCGGAACCGTTCGGACATATCGTGGTCGATGGCTCCGCCTATTCGGCAGCCGAACTGACCCGGCTCGCCGCGCGCATCCGCGAACATCGTGCATCGGTGGTTCTCGCGCTCGACGAACTGGAGATCGAGGCGCAGATGCGCTGTGCCGCGCTGTTCCTATCCAGCCTGTTCGATGCCCCGCGCGAACAGTGGTTCCCCGCTCTGGTGGTGGTCGACGAAGCGCAGATGTTCGCCCCTGCCGCTGGCGGCGAAGTGAGCGACGAAGCCCGTCGGCTGAGTCTGGCCGCAATGACCAACCTGATGTGCCGGGGGCGCAAACGCGGACTGGCCGGGATCGTCGCAACCCAGCGACTGGCCAAGCTGGCAAAGAATGTCGCGGCGGAAGCATCGAACTTCCTGATGGGGCGTACTTTCCTCGATATCGATATGGCGCGTGCTGCCGATCTGCTGGGCATGGAACGGCGACAGGCCGAACAGATCCGCGATCTGGCGCGGGGTCAGTTCCTGGGGCTGGGCCCGGCGATCAGCCGCAGGCCGGTGTCGGTGCGGATTGGCTCAGTGAAAACTGGCGGACGCTCTGTGGTGCAGGATCTGGCGCCCCCGCCGACCGCTTCGCCCGACGAACTCCACGCCTTGCTCCACGAAGATCTGCACGAGGAACCTGCGGCTGCGCCAGAACCGGCCCCCGCCCCGCCCAAGCCGGATACCGACGCGCTGATTGGCGAGATTGCCGCCACCTCGCTCAAGCTGCCCGAACCCGCCGCCGATGCGCCAGCTGTTGAATCGCGCTCTCAGGAAGATGTGGATGCGGCGCTGGCGCAGATTCTGCGCGATCTGGCGGCGGAAGAAGACTGCACCTTCCAGCCACCGGCCAAGCTGTTTCAGGACTTCACGGTGCGCTGTCGTATGCAGCGTCTGACCGCTGGCCGCGTGGATATGACAGTGTTTCAGCGCCGGTTTGCGATGGCAGTGGCGGGCGTCACCGACCCGGCCAGCGAACCCTGGCCCGATATTCTCCGCATTGCGGGGGTGCTGCCCGATGACTTGCTGGCTCCGTTTCTGGCAATTGCAAAGGCGGCCAGCGAAGGGGCGCCCTGCCCCGACGACGATGAACTGGCGCGGCTCTATGGCACCAGTTCACCGGGCCGCCTGAAGCGGCTGCTCGATCATTACGAACGCGTGGGTATCATCGTGATGCGGACCGATTTCAGCGGTCGCCGTTCTGTCTTCATCCCCGAACTGGGCACATCGACCGAACCGCTGGAGGCCTAGGCTCAGGATCCAATGCAATCCAGCACATCGCCGATCGCATCGTAAACCGTGCCCAGCTCATCGTCGGTGATGCAGTATGGCGGCATGACATAGACCGTGTTGCCCAGCGGGCGCAGCAGGACATTGCGTTCGCGGAACATCGCCAGCATCCTCGGCGCAAGGTCGGAGAGATATCCTTCCGCATCCCCCACATCGAACGCTGCAATCGTGCCCAGCCTGCGCGGATCGCGGACCAGCGGATGCGCGGCAATCTGGCGCAGATGCGCCTCTTGCCTCTCGCCAAGGATAGAGATCCGCTCCATCACCGGTTCTTCGTCCCAGATCGCCAGATTGGCGTTCGCCGCAGCGCAAGCGATGGGATTGGCGGTATAGCTTGAGGAGTGGAAAAACATCTGCGCGCGGTCGGTGCTGTAGTGTGCAGCGAAAATCGGTTCGCTCGCCATCGTCACCGCCAGCGGAATCGCGCCCCCGGTAATCCCTTTCGACAGGCACAGGATATCGGGCGCGATACCCGCCTGTTCGCAGGCCAGCAATGTGCCGGTCCGGCCCCACCCGGTCATCACTTCGTCCGCGATAAACAGCGTGCCATGCCGCTGGCAGATGCGGTGCATTTCAGCGAGTGTATCGGCCCGGTAGAACAACATCCCCCCCGCGCCCAGCACCAGCGGTTCGACAATAAATGCCGCCGCCCCTTCGCGGCAAACCCGTTCCAGCGCATCGAACGTCGCCTGTTCTTGCCCCGCAGCAGGAAAGGGAATCGACGTGACATCGAACAGCAGCGGTTCATACGCCCGATTGAATGCACCGCGCGCGCCGACCGACATCGTGCCAATGGTATCGCCGTGATAGCCATGATCCATCACAGCAATCCGATGGCGATCCTCCCCACGATGGAGCCAGTAACCCAGCGCCATTTTCAGCGCCACTTCGACGCTGGTCGATCCCGAGTCGGAAAAGAACACCCGCGTGAGACTGGCAGGCATCCGCGCGCACAGGCCCGCTGCCAGCCGCTCTGCCGGTTCGTGCGTCCAACCTGCGAAAATGATCTGGTCGAGCTTATGCGCCTGTTCGGCAATGGCAGCGGCGATTTTCGGGTGGGCATGGCCGTGGGTCGTGACCCACCACGATGAAATCGCATCGATCACCTGCGCGCCGGATCGCGTGTGCAACACCGCACCTTCGGCCCCGACGACTTCGGGAATTGCATCCTGCAGGCCGTGCTGCGTGAATGGATGCCAGACCGGTGACTGGCTCATCGGAAAAACTCCATGTCGAAGCCACTAAGGATCGCCGCTTGCAAGCTGTCGGGATCGAGCGATGCCAGATGTGGCAGACGGCCAAGCCGCGGCACATTGGCTATCTCGCAGATCGTCGCTTCGCTGTCGTCTTCCGCCGGGCCAACGAAGGCGATGCCAAGAATCGGCACACCCCGCGCGCGTAGGGCCTCTATCGTCAGCAAGCTGTGGTTGATCGTGCCCAGCCCGGTACGGGCAACTACGATTGTCGGCTGCCCCCAGCGGGCGAACACATCTGCATAGAGGATTTCCCGGGTCACCGGGACCAGCGCGCCGCCCGCCCCTTCCACCACCAGCGTCCCTTCCATGTCGGGCAAGGCCAGCCGCATCAGGTCGATCTGCACGCCGTCGATTTCCGCCGCGCGATGGGGAGAACACGGCGTGGCCAGCCGATAAGCCTCTGGCACGATCCGTTCTGCCGGAACGCCCAGCTTGCTGGCAGTAGCTGTGTCGGTCCCGTCTTCCAGCCCGGCCTGCACCGGTTTCCAGTAATGCGCGCCAATCGCAGCAGCGAGGCCCGCCGCGAATACCGTCTTGCCCACATCGGTATCGGTTCCGGTCACAACTATCACGCGGTGCATTGGCGTTCTCTTCACGAATGATGGCAATCGCACAGCCGTGTAGTGACCCCCTGCTCCATCTGCAAACGGCCTGATTTCCGAGGGATATTGCAGAAACCATCGCACCCCGCGCAAATGCCCACCGGGCACGATAGCGAACATGGTGGGGTTCTCCGATCCATGCGGGCCCGATCCAGGGCTGTTCCTTTCGGCCAGTCTCACAGTGTGACACTGGTCGATTGCCTGACTTTGCGGATCTCCCACCGCATAATTGCCGAGGAGGAGGTCACCATTGCCGAGGAGGAGGTCACCGGCGCGGCCGAAGACATGCGACACGCCATTCGTCGTTTCCGCGAAACTTCGATTCTGGTGCCGAACGAAGTTGGCATAGGCATCGCGCCGGACAATCCGCTGGCGCGCCAATTTCGCGGTGAAGCCGAACAGACCAACCAACTGATCGCAGCAGTCGCCAACGAAGTGCAGCGCGTGGTCGCAGAACTGCCGATGAAAGTGAAATGAAGTGATGTTGGAGCGGGTAAGGGGAATCGAACCCCTCTAGCCAGCTTGGAAGGCTGGAGCATTACCACTATGCTATACCCGCTCAGGCCTCAGGCGCTTGCCACGAGGATAGCGGTTTCGTCAACGCCCAGCTTTCACTCGCCGTCGATTTCAACCCGGAAATACCTCAGCGCATGGTCGTCAATTCGTCCACCAGTGTTTCCGCGGCACCTGTCTTGGCTGCTTCCGGCGTTCCAGGCGGGACTGCAATGGTGATATCGACCCGGCGGTTACGGGCGCGCGCATCTTCATCCGGTGTACCGTCGGCTTTGGCGTTAGGTGCGACTGGATTCTGTTCTCCAAAGGCAATCACGGTAACCCTCTTTTCCGCGACCCCGTGTTCGATCAGCCAGTCGCGAACCGTTTCGGCTCGCTTGCGACTGGCGCGAAGGTTGGCTGCGTCGGTGCCTGCCGAATCGGTATGTCCGCCCAGAACGATCGCGCCGCCCGCCTTCATCTGCGGCGAATCAAGCACTTCAAGAAGAACGTTGCGCGCCGCATCCGAAAGCTCGCTGCCCCCGTCATCGAAACCGATCCGCATAGAAAGCGGTGCCATCGGCTTGGGCTCGCGTGCAATTTCGACATCAGGCCGAAAGATGGAAATTTTTTCGCCCCCTTCGCTGGCTGCATCGGATGGAGTGGGCGCGACATCGGTTGCTGCGCTTGCCGTATCGGTCGCTTCATCGGAAGGGTCGCCGCGATGGCACGCCGACAGGATCAATGCCGTTCCACTGCATATCGCCATTGCTTTCGCCGCTTTGATCAGATCGATCATTGTCCTCTCCTGTATCTTAAGCCGTCTGTGCCTTGCCGCCACGTTTTGCTGCTTTTTTTGCCGCCACCTCTTCGGGCGTCTTCGGCTGTGGGGGCGAGAATGAGATGATCGTGTCGCCTGCACGCGGTTGCGGTTGCACCGCGTGGCTGAAGAACCGCATTGTCCCATCTGGCCTCAACAACAACAACATCTGATTCGCTTCGGGCAGCTTCTGCTGTGCATCGTTGAAATCGAACTGATCGGACAGGCGAGTGCGACGGAACACCCAGCCTTCCCGTTTGAGCTGGCCTACATCTTCCACTCCGAAACCGGACTGGAACAGCGCGCGCCCACGCAGGGATTCAGGTAAGGCACGATAATCGTCATTCTCGCTCGCTTCGCCCAGTTGATAGACCGCATCGCGACCGATCTCGTAGGCAAATTCATTACAGACGAGCGCATTGTACGCTTCATTTTCCGTAGCTGCGACGAGCACCTGAAACGGTGTGAGGTCGAGATTATGTTCGGTCGCTTCGTTGAGGATTTCGCCATGATAAAAGGGCAAACCCTGTTGCCGCACCGGCGCAAGTCGCTGCCAGCTGGAATCGACGATCATGACCGGCGTCTTCAGCTCGTTCATCTGTCTTGCCAGAGCAATGGTCCACGGCGTTGCCCCCACGATCAGCAGCCCCGGCCGGGTAGTGCCCTTCACGCCCAGCAAGCGCGCCACAAGGTTCACCGTGAATCCGCTTGAGACAATTGTCGCCACCACCACAGCAAAGCTCAGGCCGATCAGGATATTCCCATCGGCATAACCAAGATCCGCAAGGCGCAGGGCGAACAACCCGCTGATCGCGACCAGAACGATCCCACGCGGCGCAATCCACGCCAGAAATAGCCGCTCGCGCCACGGAACCGAACTACCGAGCAGGGCGATCAGGACAGTCGCCGGGCGGATGATGAACAACAGACCCAGCAGGAACAAACCGATCCGCCATTCGAGATAGCGCAGCTCTTCGAAATTGAGCGAAGCCGACAGCAAAATGAATATGCCGGACACCAGCAAAACAGCGATATTTTGTTTGAACGGGTGAATTGAGCGCAAAGACTGCACATTCATGTTCGCCAGCGCCACGCCCATGACCGTGACAGATACCAAGCCCGCTTCATGCTCTATAAGATTGGCTGCCACGAATACTGCGATCACCATTGTCAGCAGCACCGGGACTTTCAGGTATTCAGGCACCATCCCTCTGGGGAACAGGTAAGCAATTACCCATGCCGCCGCATATCCGAGCGCAGCAGCCAGCACAGCCGCCACGATCATCGGCGGGACAACTTCGAAAAGGGTCGCTCCATTGGCGGACAGGCGGAAGTATTCGTAAGCCGCCACAGCGCATAGCGCACCGGCGGGGTCGTTGACGATTGCTTCCCATTTCAGAATCGCGGCGGGGCGCGGCTGCACGCTTGCCTGCCGGAGCAGCGGCATAACCACCGTCGGCCCGGTGACGACCAGAATGCCCGCGAACAGCACGGCGACAGGCCATACCAGCCCTGCAAAGTGCAGCCCCCAGGCGCCGAAAAACCAGCCCAGTGGGATGCCGAACAGAAACAGTCGCCAGACCCCGTCGCCTGCATGGCGCAGTTCGCGCAAATCCAGACTAAGGCCTCCTTCGAACAGGATCAACGCGACCCCGATCGAGATCATCGGCCCCAACATCGGGCCAAACGCAGCCTCTGGATCGAACAGGTTGAGGATCGGACCGGCGAGAAATCCGGCCACCAACATCAGTACGATTGCTGGCCAGCCAGTCCGCCACGCAATCCATTGCGCGCCAATGCCCAGCACGCCGACAAGCGCGATTACGAGTGCCTGTTGTTCCATTGTCCCCCGGATGTGGCGCAAAATAGCGAGTTGCCCGATATCAATGCACGGGCAATCGATTCGGTTTCTGTTAAAGTAAAGATCGAGATGAGTTAGTCACCCTCGAAGTCGATCAGAGCATCAACGCGCACGCCCTGCTCTCGCAATTGCGTCGCTCCGCCCAGATCGGGCAGATCGATTACGAAGTGAGCAGAACTAACCTCTGCCCCTATCTCTCGCAACAGTCTGGTAGCGGCCACCGCTGTACCGCCGGTGGCGATCAGATCGTCAACAATAGAGATACGCTGGCCGGGACGGATTGCATCGGGATCGATTTCAAGCCGATCGGTTCCGTATTCGAGCGCATAATCGATACCAATCGTCGGCACCGGCAGCTTTCCGGGTTTGCGTACCGGAATAAAGCCGATCCCCAGCTCCACCGCGACCGCAGCGCCGAAAATGAATCCCCGCGCTTCCATTCCGGCGATTGCCTCTGCACCACTTTGCTGCGCCGCCTTGGCGAGATGCCCGACAGCAGCCCGCAAGCCTTCGCCATGAGCAATCAGCGTGGTGATATCGCGAAACTGGATGCCCGGCTCTGGAAAATCCGGCACTGTGCGGATCAGCGCGCGCAGCTCTGTCGGGGTCATTCGCAGCTCCCAAAAGGAAGCGCCCCTCTCATCACCGGATGGAGGGGCGCGTTCACAAGTTCATCGCAAACCGATCAGGCGGTGTGCTTTTTCTTCGGCTTGAGCGCCGCCCATACCTGCTTCTTCGCGAGGTAGGCGAGGATCGTAGCGAACAACAGGAAACCAAGCACCGGCCAGCCCGTCTGGGTGCGCTTCACCTTCTTAGGCTCAGCGGTCCATTCGAGGAAGGCAGAGACGTCGGTCGACATCTGCTCTATCGTCGGCTTCGGCTGTCCTTCGGCGTAGCTAACCTGACCTTCCGCAGTCAGTGGCGGCGGCATCGCGATTGCCAGACTCGGGAAGTACTTGTTGTAATGCCCCGTGGAAGGCACCTTGAAGTCCGGGAACTGCTGTTTCAGCGCTTCCGGTTCCGGGCCATACCCGGTCAGGATCGCATGAATATATGCCGGGCCACCATGCCGGGCCTTCGCCATCAGCGAAAGATCTGGCGGAACAGCATTATTGTTTGCTGCCTTCGCCGCTATTTCGTTGGGATAGGGCGACGGGAAGTAATCCGTCGGCATCCCCGGTCGCGTAGTTGCTTCGCCAGTGTTCGGATCAACTCCTGGCACCTGGAAACCGGCAGCAATCGTCTTCACCTGCCCCTTGTCATAACCAAGTTCTTCCAGATCGCGGAATGCGACGAACTTCAGGCTATGGCAGGCAGCACAGACTTCCTTGTAAACCTGGAAGCCGCGCTGGAGCTGGGCGAGATCCCAGGTGCCAAATGGGCCATCGCTTTGCAGATGCAGAGCAGGCGGGTGTTTTTCGTGGAACACCTTGTCGGCCATCGGTTCGGTGAACTGGCCATATTCGCCCAGCACCGGCGCAACGGCGATCGCGCCGCTGATGAAGGCCCACAACACCGAGAGGCTGAAGAACAGGCCGGCGAGGATACCGAAGATGCGGATCATGACGTGCGCTTTCCCTTGAACCTGTCGCTTACTTCGCCGTGTCGGCACTATCGCCGAGCTGCGCCGCTTCATCCTTGCCGAGCACCGCTTCGGTGATCGAATAGGGCAGCGGCTCGGGCTTCTCGATCGAAGAGATGATCGGAAGGATCACGAGGAAGTGGAGGAAGTAATATGCCGTCGCCAGCTGGCTGAGCATCACATAAGGTTCTTCCGCCGGGGCGCCGCCACAATAGAACAGCACCAGCATCGTCGGGATCAGACCGAACCAGAAGAACTTGCGGAACAGCGGGCGATAATGGCCCGACCGCACCGGCCCCTTGTCCAGCCAGGGCAGGAAGAACCAGCACAGGATGGCGCTGAACATCGCCAGCACGCCCATCAACTTGGCCGGGATAAGGCCGAAGAAGATGTCAGCGGTGAAAGCGCGCAGGATCGCGTAGAACGGCCAGAAATACCATTCGGGAACGATGTGCGCCGGGGTCGAGATCGGATTCGCTTCGATGTAGTTGTCCGGGTGACCGAGGTAGTTCGGCAGGAAAAACACCATCGCGAAATAGAGGATCAGGAATACGCCCAGCCCGAAACCATCCTTCGCCGTATAATACGGGTGGAACGGGATCGTATCGCTTTCGCTCTTCACTTCGACGCCGGTCGGGTTCGACGAACCCGGAATGTGCAGCGCCCAGATGTGCAGGATAACCACTGCTGCAATCACGAACGGCAGAAGGAAGTGCAGGCTGAAGAAGCGGTTGAGCGCTGCGTTATCAGGGGCATAGCCGCCCAGCAGCCAGATCTGAATCGGCTCGCCGACCACAGGGATAGCACCGAACAGGCCCGTGATAACCTTGGCGCCCCAGAAGCTCATCTGGCCCCATGGCAACACGTAACCCATGAACGCAGTCGCCATCATCAGCAGGAAGATGACTACGCCGAGCAGCCAGACCATTTCGCGCGGCGCCTTATACGATGAGTAGAAGAAGCCACGGAAAATATGGAGGTAAACCACTACGAAGAAAGCACTGGCACCGTTGGCGTGCATATAACGCAGCATCCAGCCCCAGTTCACGTCGCGCATGATGTGTTCGGTCGTGGCGAAGGCCACTTGCGAATTGGCGGCATAGTGCATCGCCAAAACGACACCGGTAACGATCTGCAACATAAGGCAGAACCCGGCCAAAACGCCAAAATTCCACATATAGTTGAGATTGCGCGGAACGGGATAACCGCTACCGATCGCGTTGTAGACGAGCCGCGGCATCGGCAGCTTCTCGTCGAGATAACGCATCAGCGGATGCTTGGGTTCGTATTGCTTGGCCCAGGGGAAGCTCATCGTCGTCGCTCTCTTATCCTCAGCCGACCTTCACGACCGTGTCGGACGTGAACTCGTATTCGGGAACCTCAAGGTTCTTCGGGGCGGGACCCTTGCGGATCCGCGCGGCGGTATCGTAGGCCGAGCCGTGACACGGGCAGAAATACCCGCCATACGGTCCGCGGTCCTCACCGGGGCCGGCACCCAGCGGGGTACAGCCAAGGTGAGTACAAACACCCATAGTAATCAGCCAGTTGGTTTTGCCAGGCTTGGTCCGCTCTTCCAGCGTTTGCGGATCGCGCAGCTCGGACAGCGGAACCGCATCTGCTTCCGCAATTTCCTTCGGTGTCAGGTTACGCACGAACAGCGGCTGACGGCGGAACAATGCCTTGATCGCCTGCCCCGGCTCGATCTTCGAGATATCGACCTCGGTCGTACTCGCGGCCAGAACATCGGCGCTCGGCGCCATCTGGCTGATCAATGGCAGCAAGGTGATTACCCCGCCAGTACCTGCGGCGGCAACCGCCGCCACATTGATGAAATCGCGCCGCCGAACCCCATCTTCGCCGATATCGGCGGTTTCGGGTTGAACGGTCCCAGTCGTGTCAGCCATCAGCTGTGCCTGCCCTCACACGGTGTCCCGCGCGGATGCACGGGAAAAGAATTACGTTTAACCGGATACGATGCGACAAGAGCGGCCCGAAAGACGGAATGCCCCTGTTGCGCGAATTGCCACGAGCAGACGCAATGCCCCCCGCAAGCCCCGGTTAGCGGTGCCGTGTAGCTTCCCTTTAACGGGTTGCCAACCCGGCATTGTGGCGAATTTTAGACGGTTGTGGGATCGATGCCATTGAGGCCGATCAACGAAAGCTGCCTTCCATAGTCGGCTTCGCCACGATGCGTGGCCCGTCGGAAGGAGTAAAACGATGCCTCGTCCGTGTAGGTATCGCGACCGATCCATTGCGCCTGAGACACGCCGCAAGCGGATAACCGCGAGAGGACATAGCCCGGCAAATCGAACTGCCAGTGCCCCGCGCGGCCAGTTGCGAACCATTCCGCATCAGTCTCGGTAAACTGCTTCCGAAATCGGTCATCTACTTCATAGCTTTGCTGGGCAATGCACGGCCCCACCACAGCAACGATACGATTTCGATCGGCCCCAAGCGATTCCATTGCGTTGACGGTGCGCTCGATAACGCCGCCATGTGCACCGCGCCACCCTGCATGCGCCGCACCGATTACCCCCGCCGCCCGGTCAGCGAACAATACCGGCGCACAATCGGCGGTAACGATGCCGAGCAGAACACCGGGTTGCGCCGTGACGAATCCATCCGCCTTTGGTCGATCGTCGTCGCTCCATGGGTTATCCACTGTCACGACATCGGGAGAATGCACCTGATAGAGACCGACCAGCCGCGCACCGGGCATAACAGCCCCCACCGCGCGGCGCCGATTCTCTGCTACCGCCGCAGGGTCGTCTTCTGCACCGTATCCACAGTTCAGGCCCGATACTGTGCCTTGCGACAGGCCGCCCTGCCGGGTCATGAAACCGTGCGGAATGCCGACGAGCTGGTCGCTGACAAGTACCTCAGCCAAGCGAACGGGTCACTTGTTCATATGTGTCGCGCGACAGGCCATCGGTTGCTGCAATCCGTTCCAGCTCCGCCCTCATCAATGCGGCGCGCTGCGGCTCGATCCGCCGCCATCTTCCCAGCGGCGGAACGAATCGCGCGGCAGTTTGCGGATTGATTGGATCGAGCGCGAGAATCAGGTCGGCAATCATGCGATACCCTTCTCCGCTGGCGGCATGGAATGCGTGGGGATTTCCCGCAAAAGCCATATAAAGGCTCCGCACCCGATTCGGATTACGCAGATTGAAGTCCGGGTGATTCGCCAGTGCTTTCACGTGCTCGATCGCATCGGGATGAAGCGAACTGGCCTGCAACGCAAACCACTTGTCGACCACCAGCTCGTTCCCGCGATAACGGTTGTAGAAATCGATCAGCCGATCGGTGCGCGCCACGCCGGGCAACCCGGTGAGCACCATCAGCGCGCCCTGACGGTCGGTCATCGTCTGCGCCGCATCGTATTGTGCGGCTGCCATTTTTGCAGCCACGTCGGGATTCCCTGCCGCCAGATAGACCAGCGCCTGTGCCTTCACCTTACGTGCGCCGCGCGATGCATGATCGAGGGTCGCCGGCAATGTGCTTGCCCGTTCATGGAGCGCGATCAGCTCGCTTTCCAGCGCCACACCCAGCGCCACTTTCAAAGCTTCGCGTTCGGCATGTATGCGGCCCGGGTCGGCGACAAGGAACTGCTCTGCCAGATAAGTCTGACCGGGCAGCATCATTAGTTCGCCCCGCATCGAATCGTCGAGCCGATCATCGGTCAGCACTTTTCGCAGAGCACCGGCGATTGCCTTGCGCCCAGCCTCCTGTGCAGCACCGGTCAGCGAATCGCTGCACACCGCAACAAGGTGCGCGACCACCAGATCCTGCATCGCTTCGTAGCGGGCGAATGGGTCGTCGTCATGTGCGGCGAGGAATACGAGGTCTTCGGTCGAAACCTCCCGCTCTATCGATACCGGGGCCGAAAAGCCGCGGTTGATCGAAAGCACGGGTGACCTGGCAAAGCCTTCGAACGCAATGGTCTTTTCCGCTTCGGAGAGAATTACCAACTGCTCGCCATCATGGCTACCGCTGTCGCGGTCGAACAGCGCGAGACGTAGCGGGATTGGCATTGGCTTCTTCGCGATTCGGTCGGGCGTGGGCGGTACGGTCTGTTTCAGAGCGAGCGTCGCCGTATCGCCCTTATGTGTCAGAGAAACCTCCACTTTCGGGGTTCCGGCCTGCGAATACCACAAGCGGAATTGCCGCAAGTCGAGCCCTGCGCCATCTTCCATCGCCTTAACGAAATCCTCGCACGTCGCGGCCTCGCCATCGTGACGTTCGAAATATAGATCCGTGCCTTGCCGGAAGGCCACCGGTCCCGCCATCGTCCGCATCATACGCAGGACTTCGGCACCTTTGTTATAGACTGTAGCGGTGTAGAAGTTACTGATTTCACGAAAACTATCGGGCCGGATCGGATGTGCCAGCGGCCCCGAATCCTCCGGAAACTGGACCGCGCGCAACACACGAACATCTTCGATTCGTTTGACCGCTTCGCCTTGCATATCCTGTGAAAACAATTGGTCACGCAGGACGGTGAAGCCTTCTTTCAGGCTGAGCTGGAACCAGTCGCGGCAGGTTACGCGATTGCCCGACCAGTTATGAAAATACTCGTGGCCGATCACCCCTTCGATGGCGTCATAGTCGCCATCGGTTGCGGTGTCGGGGTCGGCCAGCACGTATTTCGTATTGAAAACATTGAGACCTTTGTTCTCCATCGCGCCCATGTTGAAATCGCTGACGGCGACGATGTTGAATACGTCGAGATCGTATTCCCGGCCAAAGGCCTCCTCGTCCCATTTCATTGATTTCTTGAGCGAATCCATCGCATGTTCGGTGCGCGGCAAGTCCTCCGCGCGGACCCACACCGCCAGATCGACTTCGCGCCCGCTCATCGTGGTGAAGCTGTCGGTACGGGCGACAAGATCGCCGGCGACTAGTGCGAAAAGGTAGCTCGGCTTGGGCCAGGGGTCGTGCCATTCGGCCCAATGCCGCCCACCTGCGCTTTCCCCGGCTGACACCTTGTTTCCATTGGATAAAAGCACCGGGAACTGCGCCACCGGCCCTTCCATCTTCACCAGGTATGTTGACAGGATATCGGGCCGGTCCGGGAAGAAGGTAATCCGCCGAAAACCCTCTGCCTCGCACTGCGTGCACAGCATCCCATTTGACGCGTAAAGCCCCATAAGCTGGCTATTTTTTTCTGGCGAGACCTCGGTCACGATCTCGACCTCGTGCTCCCCTGCGGACAGCGGCAAAACGAGGTCCGGGCCGTCCATTTCCCAGTTTTTGACTGGTAAACCATCCAGTTTGACAGATGACACCTGCAAACCGTCGCCATTGAGCCGAATCACGTCATCTGCGGCGGCATCGGGGTTCGGCGCAACCTTGAGTGTGGAAACCACCCGCGTGGTTTCGATCCCCAGATCGAAGTGGAGCCGGATTTCGGGCACCAGCCAGGGGAACGGTTTGTAATCGGCGCGGCGAATCAGCGGTGGCTGTGCGGGAACGGGTGGCGCATCGGCCATCTGGGGGTTTCCGTCAGCGATAGATGGGGTGCGTGCAATATCCATGTGGCTTTATGTAGGCGCTTTGCGGTTGCCGTCCACCGCCCCGATGCGCGAATAGCATCGGTCATGAGACAGATGGTTATTTTCGGGCTGGGCTACACTGCCACGCGAATCGCCGCGCGGTTGCGGGCGGCGGGCTGGCACGTCAGCGCAACCGGGAGCGCAGGCGACATCGATTTCGCAGACGAATTGGCGGTACGCGCTGCACTGGCGGGGGCCACCCATGTGCTGTCGTCTGTGCCGCCCGCCAATGGGATCGATCCGGTGCTGGCGCGATACGGCGATTCGCTGCGCCACGCATGGATCGGCTACTTGTCCTCCACCGGGGTTTATGGCGACACCGGCGGCGCGTGGGTGGACGAAAGCGCAGCGGTAGTGGGCCAGGGCGGCACTGGCAGACGCGCCGCACGCAGCGATGCCGATGCCGCATGGCTGGCGAAGGGTGCGCGGGTGCTGCGCCTGCCGGGGATTTACGGGCCGGGCCGCAGTGCATTCGACAAAGTGCGCGAAGGCACGGCCCGGCGCATCGATATGCCCGGGCAGGTATTCAGCCGGGTGCATGTGGACGACATCGCCAGCGGTGCGCTGGCCGCGCTCCACGCCCCACCCGGCGCTTACAATCTGGCAGACGATCTGCCCGCCAGCGGCGCAGCGGTGACAGAGGAAGCCTGCCGCCTGCTGGGCGTGGCCCCGCCGCCGCTGCAATCGATCAGCGAAGCAGGTCTGTCGCCAGCCGCGCAGGGTTTCTATTCGGAAAACCGCCGGGTCGCCAATGGCAAGGCCCGGCGCGTGCTGAGCTGGCGCCCGCGCTACCGCGATTATGCGTCCGGGCTGGCCGCCATCCTCGCGGCAGAGGGGACCGACGGCAACTGATCGCCACCCGGCGGCCCTGCCTGCCGTGCGCGTAGAGCAATCACCAGCCCGATCATCGCCAGCACTGCGCCACCGATGGCCAGCGGGGTCCAGCGATAGTCCTCCAGCAAAGTGGAAATCACCATCGCGATCACCACCACCAGCACGCCATTATAGGCCGCCCGTCCGGCACCTAACTGACGCACCAGCCCATAATAGAGCGGGAAGGTCACCACCGACCCGGCGAAGGCGAGCCATGCCGTACCCAGCCAGAAATGCGGATCGCGCGGCAAAACCGGCGCCCCCACCAGCACCAGCGCCAGCACGATATCGATCGCGGTGCCATAGAGCATCGACCAGCCGAGCAAGCTGGGCAGAGCCACATCCCTGCCCGCAGGCCCCGCCTGGAGCACGTTGGCGAGCGATGCCGACAGCATCGCCACCAGCGCCATAACCGTGCCCAGCATGACATTGCCGCCCAGCGGCGCGACCCGCGCTTCGTTAAACAGCAGCAACGCAATGCCCGCCAGCGCGATCGCGCTGCCCATCACGAACCCGCGTGTAACGGGCTGACCGAGCAGATAATGGCCGAGCACCGCATTGGGCACCATCATCATCCCGATCAGCAAGGCGACGATGCCCGATGTCAGATGCAGTTCGGACTGATAGACGAACATGTAATTGCCGCAGAACTGGAACAGCCCCATCGCCAGCGCCAGCAGATGCGCGCGCGGCGGCATCGCCAGCGATTTTCGCAGGATTATCGCGAGCAGGAACATCGCCGGTGTTGCCATGCCGAAACGATAGGCGATGGACCACTGCGCGGGCACATCCGCGATCTGGCCGCGAATCACATACCAGGTCGACCCCCAGATAAACGCCACCAGCAAGAATGGCAGTGCGATCCGAGGGCTAAGGATCGAATGCCCGTGGCCAGATGTGTCGCTCACAGCTGGGCAATTGCTTGTGTCATAGCGGAAACGTGGTCCGCGCGGGTATTCCATGCGGTGACCAGCCGGGCGGCATCGTCACCCCAATCGTAAAAAGAGAAACCCTGTGTCCGCAGAGCTTTGCGCTCTTCGGGGGAGAGTGTGACGAACAGTTCGTTGGCTTCCACCGGATGCATCAGCCGATCGCCGCAAGCTGCGGCAATTTCCGCCGCGGCCGCATTGGCCGCGCGCGCATTGTCCAGCCACAGATTGCCTTCCAGCATCACCAGCAACTGCGCTGCGAGATAGCGGCCCTTCGACTGAAGGTGCCCCGCCCGTTTGCGGCGATAACGCGCGACATCGGCCATTGCGGGATCGAAGAACACGATCGCTTCCGCGCTCATCCCGCCGTTCTTGATGAAACCGAAACTGAGCGTATCGGCCCCGCCGACTGCGTCCAGCGGATCGCACCCCAGCCACGCCACGGCATTGGCAAACCGCGCCCCATCGACATGGAACCCCAGCCCGCGCTCTTTTGCCAATGCACCGAGGGCAGCGATCTCTTCAGGCCGATAACAACATCCGTACTCGCTCGCCTGTGTGACCGAAATCGCGTGAGGCTGCACCTGATGGACATCGTCGCGAATAGGATCGACTGCCATTCGCATTGCATCGGGGGTCAGTTTCGCACTTTCTCCCGGCACCAATATTAACTTGGCCCCGTGGAGGTAGAACCCCGGCGCGCCGCCTTCGTCCACTTCGATATGCGCTTCTTCGTGGCACACCACTGCGCCATGCGGCTGACACAGGCTCGCCAGCGAAAGGCAATTGGCCGCTGTGCCAGTGGCTGCCCACAACACCGCCACCTCTCGCCCGAACAGAGCAGAAAACGCCGCATCGAGCGCCTGCGACCAGCGATCTCCATCATAAGGGGTGTCAGTCGCGTCCGCCGCTCGCATCGCCTCCCACACACGTGGGTGGACCGAAGCGGCGTTGTCGGACAGAAATTGCATAAGGAACGCCACTAGCGCCGCCGACGTTGAACGCAAGAAGGAGACAATACGTAATGGCACTAGACGGACTGGAAATCACCACGCACGGCAACGACGCCCGCGGAGAGTACCACGCGCATGTCCCGGGCAGCGACAAGATCGGCCGCCTGACATGGATATCGCGCGGCAACGCCCGCATCGCCGATCACACCATCGTGCCACCCGAAATCGGCGGGCAAGGGGTGGCCGCCGCACTGGTGCAAAAGCTGGTGGCCGACGCGAAAGATCAGGGCTTCACCATCGTGCCGCAATGTTCATACGTAGAGGCGCAATTCCGCCGCCATCCCGAATGGGCAGAGCTGCGGGCGGAAACGCCGCGATGAACTTGATCTGCCACCGCATTCGATCTATATTTGTTCCATGAGCAGCGGACGCATCAATTCCACCGAATCGATCATGACGGCAGATAAACTGCTGGATGCTTTCGGTGGAAGCTGGGAACGCCTGCTTGCCGCTGCGAAGCCGGATAAGGACGGCATTCTCGTTATCCGCGACAGCGATCTGAATCCCGAACAGCGTAAGGCCATGCGCGACTAGCGCCGCCGCCGCTCGCTTCTGACAATGTCATTTCAGCCCACGTTCCTTGCCATCGTCGCAGGGGCGTTGTTGCTGCCCGGCATATTCGCAGTCTGGGCGTTTTATCGCGCAGCCCGAACCAACGAGATCGATCTGCCGCTGCCGGGACTGAAATCGGCCGCGGGAATCGGTCAGGTCGGGGCGTTCGCAGTGGCAGCGCATCTGGTCTTCGCCAGCTTTCTCCTCGCTCTCGCGCATTCGGAATGCGGGGCCTGGGGGGCGGCTTTCAATCCATACATCACAAGTGTGCCTGACGATCCCAGTTCATTGTTGAGCACGATTGCCGGAGCGCTGGCCGGGCTAGCCATCCTGTCGTGTATTGCGTTGCTATTGGGCCGTCTGGCGGGCGAAGTGGTGCTCAGCATGGGCACAGGCTCCATGTTTTACGGCGCCTTTGCCGATCTGTTCGTTGCCGGGGAAGGGAACAGCAAATTCATCTACGGCTATGTCCTGACCAAGCTGGAAAACAACGGGTCGGTCATCGGGTATCAGGGGACTGTGACGTCGTTCATTCCGGGTGAAGACCGCTTTCCCGACAAAATTCAGTTATCGCAGGCATCAATGTTCACGCTCAACGTGTACACCGGAAAACGCCGGGAATTCGAAACCAAGATCAAATCGATTGCGCTCCATCGCGACGAATGGAGCAATATCGCATTCAAGGTCTTCGAATATCGCAAGGGCGCATAGGCCGCGCTAACATGCCTGCGAACATTTCAGGGGGACATCGATGGTGCTGCTGGGGAGGATTGAACTCCCGGCCTCACCCTTACCAAGGGTGCGCTCTACCACTGAGCTACAGCAGCACATCCATCGAGAGCGGCGCGCCTTACAGTGCCCGGCTCCCTTGTCAAGCGTTCGCAGCCACGGCAAGGACATTGCGATGAGTGGAACCAGCGAAAAACCCACGCGGGAGGAACGCCTCGCCGCCAAATTGCGGGAAAACCTGCGCCGCCGCAAGGCCCGGTCGCGCGCGACCGGGTCGCAGTCCGGTGACGGTGTGGCGCAACCGCCGCAAAACGCACCACTTCCCAACGGGGGCGCAGACCGCTAGGGGCGAGCGCTCCCGATTGCCTGCGTTTGCCTGAGAGGAGCGTTCCCTTGCCTACCCTGATCCTCGTCCGCCACGGCCAGAGCCAGTGGAACCTGGAAAACCGTTTCACCGGATGGTGGGATGTCGACCTGACAGAGAAAGGCGTGGCAGAAGCGACCGCCGCCGGTGAATTGCTGGCGGAAAAGGGACTGTTGCCGACCCGCGCGTTCACTTCGCTGCAAACCCGCGCGATCAAGACGCTGCATCTGGCACTGGAGGCCTGCCACCGGCTGTGGATTCCAGAGGTCAAGGACTGGCGCCTGAACGAACGCCACTATGGCGGGCTGACCGGGCTGGACAAGCAGGAAACCCGCGACAAGCACGGCGACGAACAGGTGCACATCTGGCGCCGCAGCTTCGACGTGCCGCCCCCACCGCTCGACGCAGGGAGCGAATTCGATCTCTCCACCGATCCGCGCTATGCCGGGATCGACGTGCCGACAGCCGAAAGCCTCAAGCTGACCATCGAACGCGTGCTGCCCTATTGGGAAAGCGAAATTCTGCCCGTGCTGGCAAGCGGCGAGACCGTGATCATTTCCGCTCATGGCAATTCGCTGCGCGCGCTGGTCAAACACCTGTCGAACATCTCGGACGATGAGATCACCGGGCTGGAAATTCCCACCGGGCAGCCGATCGTATATCAGTTCGACGACGCGATGGTGCCCGGCGAACGTTACTATCTCAAGGACAGCTAAGGCATGGCCGACGTTGCAATCGTGATGGGCAGCCAGTCCGACTGGCCGACTATGAAATGCGCTGCCGACGTACTCGGTGAATTGCAGGTGAGCCACGAAGCACGCATCGTTTCCGCCCACCGCACGCCCGACCGGTTGCACGAATTCGGCAAGACCGCGCATGAGCAGGGTTTCAAGGTTGTGGTCGCCGGGGCTGGCGGCGCGGCGCACCTGCCGGGCATGATCGCCGCGCTCACCCATTTGCCTGTACTGGGCGTGCCGGTGAAATCGAAGGCGCTGAACGGGCTCGATTCTCTGCTCTCCATCGTGCAAATGCCGGCGGGCGTGCCCACCGGCACACTGGCCATTGGCGAAGCCGGAGCGACCAATGCCGGACTGCTGGCCGCAGCGATTCTGGCAATCGGCGACGATGCACTGGCGCAGCGACTGGTGGCATGGCGCGCGGCACGCACCGCGGCGGTCAACGAAACGCCGCAGGACTGACCAGGCAAGAGGGGGGACGACGAGGGGTGAGCGGAAACGGGCTGATCGAACCGGGCGCGACAATCGGCATTCTCGGCGGCGGGCAGCTGGGCCGGATGATCGCCATGTCTGCCGCGCAGCTCGGCTATCGCTGCCACATTTTCACGCCCGAGCGCGAGAGCGTCGCCGCCGAAGTCAGCGCCGAATGCACTGTCTCCCCCTTCACCGACAGCGCCGCCCTTGCCCGCTTCGCCGCGGCGTGCGACGTGCTGACGTTCGAATTCGAGAATATCCCCACTGCCCCGCTCGCTGCGCTGGAAGGGGCTCTGTTCCCCGGTGTCCGCGCGCTGGAAATCGCGCAGGATCGGATGCGGGAAAAGAACTTCGTCGAAACGCTGGGGGGCCGCCCTGCCCCGTTCGCGCAAGTCGATACCGAAGACGATCTGGCCCGCGCGGTCGAACGGATCGGCACACCGGGCATTCTGAAGACCTGTCGTGACGGATACGATGGCAAAGGTCAGTGGCGGATCGACAGCGCGCACGACATAGCCGCTATCCGTCTGCCAGATGTTCCTTGCGTCTATGAAGGATTCGTCGATTTTCAGGCGGAGTTTTCCGTGATCCTCGTCCGCGGCCGCGACGGCGAAGTGCGGTTCTGGGATTCGACCGAGAACCGCCATGTCGATGGCATCCTGTCGCAATCGGTCTGGCCGCCGTGCGATGCGATTTCGGCACAAGTGGAAGACGCGCGCAAGCTGGCCCGCGAAGTGGCCGCCGCGCTCGGCTATGTCGGGGTGCTGACGCTGGAATTCTTCGCCACTGCCAATGGCCCGGTGTTCAACGAAATGGCCCCGCGGGTTCACAATTCGGGGCACTGGACGATCGAAGGCGCCGCGACCAGCCAGTTCGAAAACCACGTGCGCGCGGTCTGCGGACTGCCATTGGGCGACACCGCCACGATTGCGCCGAAAATCGCGATGGACAACCTGATCGGCAAAGACGCGCTGACCGCGCATCAATCGCTGGCCGACCCCGCCGCTCACCTGCACCTCTATGGCAAACGCGATGCGCGCGACGGGCGCAAGATGGGACATATCACGCGGGTGTGGCACCGCCAGTGACTGCGGATAGTTCCCGGCAGATTATCGCTATCCTTGCCCGTGCCGACAACGGCGTGATCGGGCGCGACGGCGGGCTGCCCTGGCGCCTGCCTGCCGATCTCAGGCGCTTCAAGGCGCTGACGATGGGCCACCCGATGATAATGGGCCGCAAGACATTCGACAGTTTCCCCAAACCGCTGCCCGGTCGCCGCCATATCGTGTTGACCCGCAACACCGGATGGCAGTCCGATGGTGCGGAAATCGCCCATTCGGTGGATGAAGCGCTGGCCATCGCGCAAACTCCAACCAATTCGGGGGGGGATTCCGGGGCGGAAACGCAGGTGGGCGGCATCTATGTAGTCGGCGGCGCGCAAGTCTATCGCCTGATGGAACCGCACCTGACGCGGATCGAACTGACAGAAGTGCATTGCGATGCCGTGGGCGACACGCATATGCCTGCATTCGGCAACGAATGGCGCGAAGCCGCCCGCGCGGATTTCCCGGCAGAAGGCGAACGCCCAGCCTATTCGTTCGTGACACTGGAGAGGGGCATATGAAACGTAAGATCGGGTGGAGCCTGCTGGCGCTGATCGTAATTGCAGCCATCGGCTTTTTCGGATTCGGTCCGGGATATATCGAAGGCACCATGAACAAGATCGACGGTAAGCCGCTGATCACTGTTACCCCACAGGCGAAGGCGCTGCACAAGACGCTGACGATTGTCGATCTGCATTCGGACACGCTGATGTGGGATCGCAACCTGCTGAAACGCGCCAGCCGCGGGCACGAGGATCTGCCGCGTCTGGAACAGGGCAACGTCGCACTGCAGGTGTTCTCCAGCGTCACCAAAAGCCCCAAGGGCCAGAATTATGACGCGAACAGCGGCGATACCGACAATATCACCGGCCTGACCATCGCTCAGCTTCAGCCGATGCGGACATGGACTTCGCTGCTGCAACGCTCGCTCTATCACGGTGAGAAGCTCGATCGCGCGGTTGCCGGGTCCGACGGGCGTCTCGAAAAAGTGACCGACGATGCCAGTCTGGCTCGTCTGCTGGCGGACCGCGCGCAATCGCCCAAACCGGTCGGTGCCATGCTGAGCGTAGAGGGTTTGCAGGATATCGAAGGCAACCTCGATAATCTCGACGTCCTCTACAAGGCCGGCTTCCGCATGGCATCGATGACCCATTTCTTCGATATCGATCTGGCGGGATCGATGCACGGGATGAAGAAATACGGCCTGACGCCCAAGGGCCGCGAAGCGGTGCGGCGGATGGAAAAGATGGGCATGATCGTGGACATCGCCCATTGCAGCCACGCCTGCGTGGCCGATATCCTGAACATGGCCAAGCGCCCGGTCGTCTCCAGCCACGGCGGGGTGCAGGCGACCTGCAAGGTCAACCGCAACCTGACCGACGATGAAATTCGCGGCGTAGCGAAGACCGGCGGCGTGGTCGGCATCGGATACTGGGATGCCGCCATCTGCGACACCTCCCCACGTGCGGCCGCCAAAGCGATGAAGCACGTGCGCGATCTGGTCGGGATCGATTACGTCGCGCTGGGCAGCGATTATGACGGGGCGACCACGGTACGCTTCGATACCAGCCAACTGGAACAGGTGACGCAGGCCCTGATGGACGAAGGATTCACCCCCGATGAAATCCGCAAAGTCATGGGTCTGAATGCGCTGCGCGTAATCAAGGCAGGGCTGGTCCCGCAATGAGGTGGCTCGATCACCGCGAACCGATCCCCGAATCGCTGCGCGGCGCGGTGATCGCGCTAGGCAATTTCGACGGGTTTCATCAGGGCCATCAGGCGGTAGCGGGCGAAGCGATCCGCTGGGCGCGGGAAACCGGTCGCCCCAGCATCGTGGCCACGTTCGATCCGCATCCGGTGCGGCTGTTCAAGCCCGATGTGGCGCCGTTTCGGCTGACGACGCTGGAACAGCGGCAGGAACGCTACCTCGCCGCCGGGGCCACCGCGATGCTGGTGTTCCATTTCGATGCCGAACTGGCAGGCACCAGTGCGGAAGATTTCGTGCACGTGCTGCTCGCTGAACGGCTCGGCGTCGCCGGAGTCGTAACTGGCGAAGATTTCACCTTCGGCAAAGGGCGCGCAGGCAACCGGCAAATGCTGGCCGATCTGGGGGCGCAATGCGGGATAGAGGCCCGCGCCGTGCCGCCGGTGATGGACAGCGGCGAACCGGTATCGTCCAGCCGGATACGTGCCGCATTACAGGCAGGGGAGCCTGAAACCGCCGCCCGCCTGCTGACGCGCCCCTTCGCCATTCGCGGGGTGGTGACGCATGGCGACAAGCGGGGGCGCGAAATCGGCTATCCTACCGCGAACCTGACCATTGAGAATTACCTGCGTCCCCGGTTCGGCATTTACGCTGTCACCGGCACAGTGCTGGCCACAGGGCAGGAACTGAAGGGGGCGGCCAATATCGGGGTGCGCCCGACATTCGACCCGCCCAAGGAATTGCTCGAACCCTATTTCTTCGATTTTTCGGGCGACCTGTATGGGCAGGAAATCGAAGTGGCGTTCCACCACTTCCTGCGACCGGAGGCGAAGTTCGCTTCGCTCGATGACCTGGTCGCGCAGATGGAGCGGGATTGCGACCGCGCAAGGGAGTTGCTGGGCTGATGCGTTTCCTCAAATGGCTGGGCTTTATGCTGGCCGCGACCTTTCTGGTGCTCACTTTCGTCAACGCCAGCTGGATGGCCGATGCCCCCAAAGGACGCGCCGGGTTGATCGCATGGGGTGGCGGGGTCCATCAGGAATTCACAGCGGACAATTCAGGCAGCAATGAGTGCGCGCCCGCCGAAATCGCGCCACCCATCCACCGCTATATTGCCGATACGCTGCCCTCGATTCGCATGGCGCGGCAACTGGGGGCGGCGATGATCGCAGTCGATGTGCAGCCGACCAGCGACGGGCAGATCGTCGCCTTTCCCGACACCACGCTCGACTGTCGCACCGATGGCAGCGGCAAAGTGCGCGATCATACGCTTGCCGAATTGCAACAGCTCGATCCCGGCTATCGCCTCACGGCGGACAAGGGAAAGAGTTTCCCGTTCCGTGGCAAACAAGTCGAGCCGATCCCTACGCTGGAACAAGTGATTGCCGCCGCGAAGCCCAAGCCGCTGGTCTATGTCTTCCACAGCGACGACCCGCGCGATGCCGATGCACTGGCCGCCGCGCTCAAGGAACTGGGGCGCGATCCGGTGGCGGAAGGCGATGCCTTCTATGCTGAAAAGGAAAGCGGCCCGGTGGCGCGCATCCGCGAACTCTATCCGCAAGGCTGGGCGTTCAGCGCGCAAGGCGGCGCTGCCTGTGCCAGCGCTTATAAATCGCTGGGCTGGTTCGGCGCAACGCCCAGCGTGTGCACCGACCGCACGCTGATAATGCCGCTGTCAGGCCAGTGGGCCTATGCCGGATGGCCCAACAAACTGCTTGCCCGGATGAAGGACGCGGGCAGTCATGTCGTGATGGGCACCACCTCCGGCGGGTTCGGCGGGCTCGATCTGCCCGAACAGCTTGGCAGCATTCCGCGCGACTTCAACGGCTATATCCGGGTGGACGATATCTGGACGGTGGCCCCCGCGCTGTTCCCCGATACCGACCCGCGATCGAATGCCGAACGCGAACTGGCGGATAAGGCATTGGCCCGCAAGCGCGCATCGCAGTGAGCACGATTGCGCGCGCCGACGCTCCCCGCTAAGGCCGCGCCCCTATGAGCGACGACAAAACCCAGCGCGATTACCGGGACACCGTCTTCCTGCCGAAGACCGATTTTCCCATGAAGGCCGGCCTCCCACAGAAGGAGCCGGGCATTCTGGCGCGCTGGCAGGATGCGAAACTCTATGAACAACTCCGCGCCGCGCGCGCGGATCGCGAGAAGTTCATCCTCCACGATGGCCCGCCCTATGCCAACGGCGATATGCATATCGGCCACGCGCTGAACCATGTACTGAAAGACATGGTGTGTCGCACGCAGAACCTGCTCGGCAAAAATGCGCCTTATGTGCCGGGCTGGGATTGCCACGGGCTGCCCATCGAATGGAAGGTAGAGGAACAATACCGCAAGAAGAAGCGTAACAAGAACGAAGTCCCCCCACGCGAATTCCGCGCCGAATGCCGCGCCTATGCCCAGCACTGGGTCGATACCCAGCGCGAACAGTTGAAGCGGCTCGGCATCATGGGCGATTGGGACAATCCCTATCTGACGATGGATTTCCAGGCGGAAGCGACCATCGTGGCCGAACTGATGAAGTTCGCGGAAAGCGGCAACCTCTACCGCGGATCGAAGCCGGTGATGTGGAGCCCGGTCGAAGAAACCGCGCTGGCCGAAGCCGAAGTGGAATACGAGGACATCACTTCGACCCAGATCGACGTGGCGTTCGAGATTGTCGATTCACCGATTGAGGAGCTGAAAGGCGCCCATGCGGTGATCTGGACGACGACGCCGTGGACGATCCCGGTCAATCAGGCTTTGGCCTATGGGCCGGAGGTTGAGTACAGCCTTGTCACGATCTCCGGAGGAATGAAGACATCTGGCGATGCTGGCGATTGGAATTGGGAATTTACAAATAAGGTCCTGATTGCCGAGCCTCTCATTCGCGCCTTTTACGCTCGCCGCCATGTTGCTGAGCCGACTATCATTCGTCATTGGACCGGCAAAGGCTCCGACCTCGCGGGCACCGTCGCCCGCCACCCGATGCACCATCTCGGCGGATTCTACGCCAAGCCCCGCCCGTTCCTGCCGGGCGATTTCGTCACCACCGACAGCGGCACCGGCCTTGTCCACATGGCCCCCGATCATGGGGAGGACGATTTCGATCTCTGCCGCGCGAACGGGATCGAGCCGCAATTCGCAGTGATGGCCGACGGCCGCTATCGCGATGACTGGCCGTGGCTGGGCGGCGATGACGACCGGCGGCGCAGTGTCATCAATGCCAATTTCAACGCCCCCGATGGCCCGATCTGCAACGATCTGCGCGAAGCGGGCGCTTTGCTGGCGGCCTCTGCCGATTACAAGCATTCCTACCCGCACTCATGGCGTTCAAAAGCCAAAGTGATCTACCGCTGCACACCGCAATGGTTCGTGCCGATGGACAAGCCCGGCATGGTCGATCTGCCCGAAACCCCGGCGGAGCAGCGGTGGGACAACGAAGGCGGCGCGCCCGAACATTCGGGCACGCTGCGTCAGATCGCCCTGGAATCGATCGCCAAGACCCGCTTCGTGCCGGAAAAAGGCCGCAACCGTATCGGCAGCATGGTGGAAGGGCGACCAGACTGGGTGCTCAGCCGCCAGCGCGCGTGGGGCGTGCCGATCACGCTGTTCGTCAAGGCGGGCACAGGCGAGTATCTGCAGGATGCCGAAGTCAACGCCCGCGTGATCGCTGCGGTGCGCGAAGAAGGCGTCGATGCGTGGGACGAAGCGCGCAAGGCCGAATTCCTCGGCGCGGATTATAATCCCGACGATTATGAGATGATCACCGACATCCTCGATGTCTGGTTCGATTCGGGCTGTACCCATGCGTTCGTGCTGGAAAGCGGGCGCTGGCCCGATATGCAGTGGCCGGCCGATCTCTATCTGGAGGGCAGCGATCAGCATCGTGGCTGGTTCCAGTCGAGCCTGCTCGAATCGAGTGCCACGCGCGGCCGCGCACCGTACAATGCCGTGCTGACCCACGGGTTCACGATGGCGAGCGACGGGCGCAAGATGTCCAAATCGCTCGGCAACACCATCGATCCGTTGAAAGTGATGGAACACTACGGCGCGGATATCATCCGCCTGTGGGCGCTGAGCGTCGATTTCACCGAAGACCACCGTATCGGTGACGAAATCCTGAAAGGGGTGGCGGACCAGTATCGCAAGCTGCGGAACACGTTCCGCTATCTGCTCGGCGCGCTCGACGGGTTCGATCACGCCAGCGAAGCGGTCGATCCGGCCGATATGCCCGAACTCGAACGCTATATGCTCGACCGGCTCGTCGCGCTCGACGGGGTGCTGCGCCGGGCGGTCGATGATTTCGACTTCAACGAATACACCCGCGCTCTGGTCGATTTCACTAACGAAGACCTGTCGGCGTTCTTCTTCGATGTCCGCAAGGACCGGCTCTATTGCGATGCGCCGGGCGGGATCGAACGCCGCGCCTATCGCACTGTGCTCGACATACTATTTCAGGCGCTGATCCGCTATGCCGCGCCGGTGCTGGTATTCACTGCCGAAGAGGTATGGTCCACTCGCTTCCCCGATGCAGGGAGTGTGCATCTGACCGAATGGCACCCGCTGCCCGGCGAATGGCGCGACGATGCGCTGGCGACCCGTTTCGCCGCGATGCGCGAACTGCGCGAAGACGTGACCGAAGCGATCGAACCGCTGCGCCGCGACAAGACGATCCGTTCCAGTCTGGAAGCGAACGTGACCGTGCCCGCCGCCGCCGTTCCCGAAGGCTTTACCGATTACGATCTGGCAGAGCTGTTCATCACCGCGACAGTCGCCCGCGGGCAGAGCGATAGCGTGACAGTTTCCCGCACATCCGATCACAAATGCGGCCGTTGCTGGCGCCTCCTGCCCGAAGTGGCGGAAGATGGCGCGCTGTGCGGGCGGTGTGAAGATGTGGTGACCAAACTGGATAGTGTGGCATGACCCCGGCGATGCGTAACCGCCTGATCGGGCTGGCCATTGCGCTGGCGATCTTCGCTGTCGATCAGGCACTGAAGGGTTATGTGCTCTATGGGCTGGCGATGGAGCTGGGCCAGTCGATCACTTATCTGCCGATCTTCAATTTCACGCTGACGCACAATTATGGCGTCTCGCTCGGCATGTTCACCGCCCAGTCGGAAGAAATGCGCTGGATTCTGGTGGGCGTGACCGGGTTGATCGCTGCCGGGGTCACCGTCTGGATGCTGCGCGAACGCAAGCTGGCCGACATTATCGGGCTGGCGATGATCCTCGGCGGGGCGCTGGGGAATATCAAGGATCGGTATGACTATGGCTATGTCGTCGATTTCCTCGATCTGCATTTCGGGGAATGGCGACCGTTCCTGATCTTCAACATTGCCGATGCCGCGATTACTATCGGCGTCGTGATTATCCTTGCCCGATCGCTGCTGACACGCGACAAGGGCGACCATGAACCGGCCAGCGAGGCCGTGGAGAGCTGACTATCATGCGCAAGATTGCCACCATCACCCTTATCGCCGCAGCCAGCGCCATGCTGGCCGGATGTGGCAGCACCGGCATCATGGGCCGCGACCGGCCCGATGAATTCGCCGTGCAGCGGCAGGCGCCGCTGGTCGTGCCGCCCGCATTCAACCTCGTGCCGCCATCCGCCGGTGCCCCGCGCCCGGCCGAAGGTACTGCTTCGCAGCAAGCACTGGAAGCTCTGTTCGGCGGCCCGGCCCCGCGCAGCGCGGTCGAAACCAGCCTGCTCAACCGGGCGGGCAGCGCCGATCCGGGCATTCGCACCGCAGTGGGCGACCCGCAGACCAACACCGTGAACAAGGGCCGCATGACGCAGGATATCGTCGCCGCGCCGCAGGGTGACGGGGCCAACGCACAGGCTGTCATTCCCGGCTGAAGCGAACCATAGGGCCAATCGCCCTATTGCCCCCACGGACAACGCCTTCGCCTCCAGCCCTGCTCCAGTTCTGACAGAGCCTCTGCAAGTGGCGGCTGTCGGTGCTTCCGTGGTTCACCTGCCTGTTCGTTATGGCGAACGCCGGAGAGCAACCGTGATGCGAGCATGGCACCCATTGCATCGGTTGTGATGCGCGGCAAAGGCAGTCCGTGGATTGCCGCGTCGCTGCGCTCCTCGCAATGACGAGAGGCGGGGCGGTCGAGGAGACCTCGTCTCCGCCCGCCTTACCCCTCATACGCCCGTATTACGCCAATGGGGACAGAGGCCGTCCGCCTTGTACCGGGGCGGCCTGTACCGGGGCGACTAACTTTCCTTGGAAACGAGCAGCTTGTCGATCTTGCGCCCGTCCATATCGACGACTTCAAAGCGCCAGCCCTGATCGGTGAACACTTCCCCTTCGTCGGGCAGCTTCTTGAGCACCGACAGAGCGTATCCGGCCGTGGTCGCGAATTCGCGGTCATCCCCGAATTCGATCAGCAGCCGATCGGCCAGCTGGTCCGCCGGAAGCGCGCCCGACACCAGCAACGAACCGTCTTCGCGTTCGACAATCGTGGGCGCTTCGCCCCAATCCTGATCGCTGGCGAAGTTGCCGACGATGGCCGTCAGCAAGTCCACCGGAGTCACGATGCCATCGAGATGGCCATATTCGTCATGCACCATCGCCATCGCAATTTCGCCGTGTTGCAGCACTCGCAGGGCGTCCATCGCGTCAAGCTGATCGGGGATCACTTCGGCCTTGCGCGCCAGTGTTGCCAGATCGACTGGCTGCCCGGCGATCAGGCCCGCCAGCACTTCGCGCACTTTGACCACACCGATGACTTTATCGACCGATCCTTCCGCCAGCAGCAGCAGCGAATGGGGGCTGGACTCGATCCGCTCGCGCATCTCGGATTCACTGGCCGCGACATCGAGCCAGTCGATTTCCGTGCGCGGCGTCATCAATTCACGCACCGGGCGTTCGGCCAGCCGCACGACCCCGGCGAGGATCTGGTGCTGCTGATCCTCAATCACGCCGGAGCGGGTGGCATCGGCAAAGATCATATGCAGTTCTTCGGCCGTAACGCTGGCCTGACCGCCGGGGCGAACACCCAGCAGGCGGATCAGCAGGCCGGATGAAGTGTCGAGCAGCCAAACCAGCGGCGCGGCGATGCGAGCCATCAGCGCCATCGGCCTCGCAGCAATCATCGCCACCGGAACCGCTGCGCGCAAGGCAAGCTGTTTGGGTACGAGTTCGCCCACCACCAGACTGAAATAAGTCGTCAGTGCAATCACCAGCGCAAACCCGGATTCCGCAGAATAGCGTTCGGGCACACCGAGAGCGACCAGCCGTTCGCCCACCGGCCCACCCAGACTTGCGCCCGAATAAGCACCGGCAATGATGCCAACGAGGGTAATGCCGATCTGCACGGTAGAGAGGAACTTGCCCGGATCCGCCGCCAGCGAAATCGCGACACGGGCGGCAGAGCTGCCCTTATCCGCATAAGCACGCAGACGCGTGGTCTTGGCCGAAACGATGGCCAGTTCGGACATGGCGAACAGGCCGTTGAGCACAATGAGCCCGGCGATAATGAACAGGTCTGGCCAAGGAAAAGGTGTCACGACCTCAGCGCTAGCATATTTGTACGGCCTTGCCAGCGGGAACAGGTGGGCGCACACAACGTTTAGGGTCACATGATACGTATTGTGCGCGGGTTGGGCGCGTACCGCCCGGTGGATGGAACTGCCGGTTAACGATTGATTGTAAAGAAGAAATCCTAGTCAAAAGGGGACAATAATGAAGACTTCCCGCAAATTTACCGCCGCCCTCGCGGCGCTTTCGCTGGTTGGTGTTTCGGCCTGTGTGACCGACCCCAACACCGGCGAACAGAAGATTTCCCGCACTGCCATCGGCGGTGTCGGCGGCGCGGCAGCCGGTGCGCTGCTTGGCGGCCTGATCGGAGGCAAGACCGGGCGCATCATCGGCGCAGTCGGCGGCGGCGCGATCGGCGGCGTGGTCGGTTACAAGATGGACCAGCAGATCAAGGAACTGAAGGATCAGACAGCCGGTTCTGGCGTCGATGTGACCGAAACCGATGGCGGCAACGCTATCCTCGTCAACTTGCCCGATGGCGTGACTTTCGCCACCGGCAGCTATACCATCAGCCCCGGCTTCCAGTCGGTGCTCGACCGGGTTGCGGCGAACTTCGTGCAATACCCCAACAGCCTGATCGACGTGTACGGCTATACCGACACCGTCGGTTCGGCCGCCACCAATCAGCGCCTGTCGGAACAGCGCGCGCAGGCTGTCTCCAACTACCTCATCAGCCGGGGCGTGAACTCGGCTCGTCTCCGCTGGATGGGCTTCGGAGAAACCAACCTGAAGGTGCAGACCGGCGACGGCGTGAACGAACCGCTGAACCGCCGCGTGGAGATCAAGGTAATCCCCGTCAGCCAGCAGGACATCAACTCCGCCCAGCGGGGTTACTGATCCCCGCGCCATCGGCGCAATCAGTACAGATGGGCCGGTCCTTTGCGGGACCGGCCCTTTTTTGTGCCTGCTTCCGGGGGAGGCGAGGGCGAGCTTGCTCAGGCCCTTTGTCATGTCTGCGAGCACCAGACATGGACCGCTCCTTTGAGTTTTGAAATCTGTGGCTTTTCGAGAAATATTCTGCAGTATCATATAGTTGATTGTGCTTGCAGGAGGGGCCTGTGTGGACTTGCAAAAATGCGAACACGACACATCATCCGTATCGCGGTTACGCTGTAAGGATGAAGGCTCACGCATAGCCCGATCATGCCCTGCGCGATCGATGTAGGAAAATGCCTGGTATCGACCGGAGAGCGCCGCCGCCAGACCATCGCCGGAAAAAGGAGCGGGATGCCGGATCAAGTCCGGCATAACGGGATTCGGGAATGAGCGGGCAAAATGGCCGTCGCCGTAACTGACGCACCAGAGTAATGTTGAGCCCCCCCTCCTTCGTCATTGCGAGCCTGGGCTCAGGGCCGCACTCCCCTACTCACTTATCGCGCGACACCACGGCCGCGCGATCGGCCAGATGGGCCACCGCCTCGGCATGGATACCCGGTGCAGTGGCCAACAGGCCAAATGCGCGCGGATCGCGCTTGTTGTAATCGAGCGGACCGCCGAACGCGTCGGTCACCGCCGCGCCCGCTTCGCGCGCGATCAGGGCAGCGGCGGCGATGTCCCATTCCCAGCCCCAGCGCAGAGTGGCCACGATGTCGGCCTCGCCCGCCGCGACCATAGCGACTCGCAATGCGATGGAGTTGGGCTTGTCCACCATCGCCAGCATCCGGTCTTCCTTCGCCAGCGAATCCGCCGGTACACGGGATCCGACGAATTGTTTACGTGGCGATACTGCCAGTTTTTCACCGTTGCGCCAGCTTCCCTGCCCGGCCACCCCCAGCCAGCGTTCGCCCCGCGCCGGGGAGTCGAGCAATCCGATCAGCGGGCGATGTTCGCTGATCAGCGCGATGGACACCGCCCAACCGGTGCGGCCACGAATAAAATCGCGTGTCCCGTCAATAGGATCAACCAGCCAAATCAACCCTTTACCGAGGCGTTTCGGCTCATCGGCGGTCTCTTCGCTCAGCCAGCCAGCCGCGGGAAGCAGCGCGCCGAGTTCGCGCTTCAGGAACCGGTCCACCGCCATATCCGCCGCGCAAACCGGGTTGCCGGGACTTTTTTCCCACGTATCCACCGCATGTCCCGCGCCCGGCCACATCGCATATGCGATGCGCCCCGCTTCGGCGGCAATTTCACTCAGGCGTTCCCGATCTATCACCCATCTGCTGTGGAACCGCGCTGCGCCCTTTTCAAGCATACGAATCCATGCTTAGGCGCGCGAGCACATCCTCTCCCGCCCGAAACGAACGGACAGAACGCTCATGAACATCCACGAATACCAGGCCAAGGAACTGCTCGCGAAGTACGGAATCGGCATCCCTGCCGGTTATCCCGCACTGACCGTAGAGGAAGCTGTCGAGGGGGCGAAGAAGCTTCCCGGGCCGCTCTATGTCGTGAAAGCGCAGATCCATGCCGGTGGCCGCGGCAAGGGCAAGTTCAAGGAACTCGGCGCCGATGCCAAGGGCGGCGTCCGGCTCGCCAAATCGCTCGACGATGTGAAAGCCGACGCAACCGAAATGCTCGGCAACACGCTCGTCACCGTGCAGACGGGTGACGCTGGCAAGCAGGTCAACCGCCTGTATGTGACCGACGGCGTCGATATCGCCAAGGAATACTACCTCTCGCTGCTGGTCGATCGTGCATCGGGCCGCGTCGCGATGGTCGTTTCGACCGAAGGCGGCATGGATATCGAAGCCGTGGCGCACGATACGCCTGAAAAGATCACCACGATCACCATCGACCCGGCGCAGGGCTTCATGCCGCATCACGGGCGCGCAGTGGCCTTCGCCCTCAAACTGACAGGCGATCTCAACAAGCAGGCGCAGAAGCTGGCCAAACAGCTTTACACCGCATTCATGGAACTTGACTGCGCGATGCTCGAAATCAACCCGCTGGTCGAAACCAAGGATGGCAAGCTGCTGGTGCTCGACACCAAGATGAGCTTCGATTCGAACGCGCTCTATCGCCACAGAGACGTGGAAGCGATGCGCGACGAAACCGAAGAAGACCCGTCCGAAGTCGAAGCGAGCGAATACGATCTCGCTTACATCAAGCTGGACGGTAACATCGGCTGCATGGTCAACGGCGCAGGCCTCGCCATGGCGACGATGGACATCATCAAGCTGAACGGCGCATTCCCGGCCAACTTCCTCGACGTGGGCGGCGGTGCCACCACGGAGAAGGTGACCGCGGCATTCAAGATCATCCTGAAAGATCCGGCGGTGGAAGGCATCCTTGTCAACATCTTCGGCGGGATCATGAAGTGCGACGTGATCGCCAACGGGATCGTTCAGGCGGCGAAAGACGTGAACCTGTCGGTTCCGCTGGTCGTCCGTCTGGAAGGCACCAATGTCGAACAGGGCAAGGATATCCTGAACAATTCGGGCCTACCGATCGTTTCGGCAGACGATCTGGGCGATGCCGCCAAGAAGATCGTGGCGGAAGTGAAGAAGGCCGCCTGACACGGAAAAGGAACGCAGATGAGCACGACCGGACAATGCCGTTGCGGGAAGGTGAAATACGCCTTCGACGGCCCGGTCCTGCTCACTGCCGCCTGCCATTGCCGGGGGTGCCAGCTGATGACCAGTTCGGCATTTTCGCTCTCGACTCTGACTCCGCTTTCCCGGTTTCGACTGGTTGAAGGGGAAACGGCGATCGGCGGCCTGCGCGCCGAGACCGAACATCGGTTCTGCGATTTCTGCAAAACCTGGCTCTATACCCCACTGCAATCGCTGGGCGATCTGGTGAATATCCGCACAGCGACGCTGGATCGCATCCACGACGATCCGCCATACATCGAATGCTGGACGCAGGAAAAGCTGCCCTGGGCCCAGACAGGTTCTCCCCACAGTTACGCCACACAGCCCGATCTGCCTGATTTTGGGCCATTGCTGGAAGAATTCGCCCGCGCCAACTGCAATTGACGCTTACGTAAAGGTGAGATAGGGTCGGAAGCAATTCCCAGCCCTCCGAAGAAGGAAGAGATGCGATGAAAATCCTCGTCCCCGTCAAACGGGTGATCGATTACAACGTAAAGCCGCGGGTGAAGGCGGATGGCACGGGGGTCGATCTGGCCAACGTGAAGATGAGCATGAACCCGTTCGATGAAATCGCCGTGGAAGAAGCGCTGCGAATCAAGGAAGCGGGCAAGGCGGAAGAAGTCGTCGCCGTTTCGGTTGGCCCTGCCAAGGCGCAGGAAACGCTACGTACCGCGCTGGCGATGGGTGCCGACCGCGCGATTCTGGTGCAGACCGACGACGAAGTCGAACCGCTGGCTGTAGCCAAGATCCTGAAAGCCATCGTCGAGGCGGAAACGCCCGGTCTGGTAATTCTGGGCAAGCAGGCGATCGACGACGATTCGAACCAGACCGGCCAGATGCTCGCCGCGCTGCTGGGCCGTCCGCAGGGCACTTTCGCCAACACGGTGGAGGTCGATGGCGACAGCGTGATCGTGAAGCGCGAAATCGATGGCGGTCTGGAAACGGTGAAGCTGACGATGCCCGCAATCGTCACCACCGACCTGCGCCTGAACGAACCGCGCTATGCCTCGCTGCCGAACATCATGAAGGCGAAGAGCAAGCCGCTCGATACCAAGACCCCGGCCGATTACGGCGTCGATACCGCGCCGCGGCTCAAAACGCTGAAAGTGGCTGAACCGCCGGTCCGTCAGGCCGGTGTGAAGGTCGCCGATGTCGATGAGCTGGTCGCTAAGATCAAGGCGCTCGGGATCGCCTGATCCCGCCACCGCAAGCAACCCCATTCAAGGAAGAACCCCATGAAAACTCTGGTTCTGGTCGAACACGACAACGCTTCGGTGAAGGACGCCACGCTCTCCACCGTTACCGCCGCTGCCAAGCTGGGCGAAGTTCACCTGCTCGTCGCAGGTTCGGGCTGCGCCGCTGTGGCCGATGAAGCTGCCAAGATCGCTGGCGTGGGCAAAGTCCACCTGGCCGACGACGCGGCTTACGAACATCAGCTGGCTGAAAACGTCGCCCCGCTGGTCGCATCGCTGATGGAATCGCACGACGCGTTCCTTGCGCCTGCCACCACCACCGGCAAGAACATCGCTCCGCGCGTCGCCGCACAGCTCGACGTGATGCAGATTTCCGACATTATCGGGATCGAAGGCGACAAGACCTTCACTCGCCCGATTTATGCTGGGAACGCCATCGCCACTGTCGAATCGAGCGATACCAAGCTCGTCATCACAGTGCGCGGCACTGCATTCGACAAGGCCGCAGCCGAAGGCGGCAGCGGCACGGTCGAGGCAGTCAGCGGCCCCGGCGATGCGGGCACCAGCAGCTTCGTCGGCAGCGAAATCGCCAAGAGCGAACGCCCCGAACTGACCAGCGCGAAGGTGATCGTTTCGGGCGGCCGCGCGTTGAAAGATGCCGATACGTTCAAGGAATACATCTTCCCGCTGGCAGACAAGCTGGGCGCGGGCGTTGGCGCATCGCGCGCGGCAGTCGATGCGGGCTATGTCCCCAACGATTTTCAGGTCGGCCAGACCGGCAAGATCGTGGCACCCGAAGTCTACATCGCGATCGGCATCAGTGGCGCGATCCAGCATCTTGCCGGGATGAAGGATTCCAAAACCATCATCGCCATCAACAAGGATGAAGACGCGCCGATCTTCCAGGTTGCCGACATCGGTCTGGTGGCCGATTTGTTCAAGGCCGTGCCGGAGCTGACCGAAAAGCTCTAGTCAATCGGCAGTCTATATGTGAAACCCTCTGTCGGATACTGTCCGGCAGGGGGTTTTTCTTATGCGTTATATTATCGGCATTGTTGCAGCGTTTTCCTGTGCAGTGACCGCACCGGCCCACGCCGCCCCGACACCGGTGGTGCTAGAACCGGCATCGCCGTGGAATGTCCGATACGACGACGATAGCTGCCGCCTTTCCAAAATGTTCGGAGAGGGCAAAACCGAGACCGCATTCTTTGTCGAACGGTATGAGCCATCGGCATCGCTGTTTATGGTCGTTGCGGGCCAGCCGCTGAAGTGGGCTTCGCGTTCTGAGAAAATGGACATCGCATTTTCGCCCGCCGGACCCACCAAGGAAATCACCTATACGCTCGGCAATCTGGGGAAGCTGGAACCGGCGATCATGGCAACCCTACACCCGGATCAGAATGTCAACGAAGAGTCTGCGGTTCGTACATTTACCGATTACGACACGATCGGCGAAAAGCAGTTCAGCGATGTCGATACACTCACATTGCACATGCCGGGCAAACGCAATCTGGTGCTCAAACTGGGCGATATGTCCGCTCCGATGGCGTCGCTGCGGAAATGCACGCGCGAACTGGTGACGCATTGGGGCATCGATGTCGAAAAGCACGACCACCTGACCCGTCGCGTGTCACCGATATCCTCACCCGGCAAATGGATCGATAGCGCCGACTATCCCGCAATGGCCCGCTTCGCCGGCAAGCAGGGGTTGGTACAATTCCGGCTCAATGTCGACGCGCAAGGGCGGGCGACTGCCTGCCATATTCAGAAGGCCACCAAGCCCGATGAGTTCGCAGACACCGTGTGCCGGGCAATGATGAAAAACGCCCGCTTCGAACCCGCACTCGATGCGAATGGTCAGCCGATCGCGTCCTATTTCCAATCCGCCGTTAGATTCAAGATGCGGCGTTAAATGAACAGCAGGGCTCCGGATCATATCCGGGGCGACGAAGGATAATGTGAATTTCGTTCCCACGTCACTGGACGATGGTCCAATTGGAAGGGGGGACAACGCGCAACAGTGGGGGGTCTTATGAAAATCGTGTTCGCGTCCTTGGGCAAAGGTGTAATCGCGTGTGCATTGTGTCTGGCACCATTTCACGCGTCACTGGCGAAGGAAAAGGAACCACTGCTCCTGTCCCCTTCATCGAAGTGGAACCTCAATTATGCCGACGATAGCTGCAAACTCGCTCGTTTTTTCGGGACTGGCGATGATAGGGTGGCTGTGACAATATCGCGGTTCGAATCGGGCAATTCATTTCACCTTGCCGTTGCGGGCAAACCACTAACCCACTTCTCGGCCGACCATATAACAATGGCTTTCGGGCCTGACGGAGGATCGCTGAATCGCGGTTTCATGGCTGGTTCGCTCGGCACTTTTAAACCCGCTCTGTTCGGCAGTTCCGCGCATCTGCTGAAACGGGACGACAACGACAATTACGAGGAACACGCGGCAAATACTCTGCGAGACTTACAGACCCCGCCAGCAGCGGATGAAGAGGCCGCTATCCAGTGGCTGGAAGTCCGCCAGAAAGCGCGCGCACCGGTGCATATCGAACTCGGTTCAATGGGGCAGCCGATGGCCGCTATGCGTAAATGCACCGATGAATTGATGACTCACTGGGGTATTGATGTGGCCGCTCATCGCCAGCTTGCCAATCTTCCTATCCCGACTAAATCGCCCAACAAGTGGCTAACTTCGGCAGATTACCCGTCACACCTTCTGGCCCGCGGCGCGCAAGGAATTATCCAGTTCCGGCTCAGCGTCGATGCCGATGGCAAGCCGACCCAGTGTCATATTCAGCAATCGAGCCGACCCGAGGGGTTCGACAGGGCTGTATGCAAGGCGCTGATGAAACGCGCGCGATTCGAACCGGCCCACACGCGGGACGGTAAAGCCATCGCTTCGTACTGGCGCAATACAGTTAGATTCGTAGCGGGACGTTAGAATAGGGTGAGCAACAACCCTAACTGCCTCACCAGCGGTTGTGCACTCGTTCTGCGAAACCAGTCAGCCCGCTGATATCGAGCGCGGTGCCATCGTCGAGTACCGCGCGACCCGCGTATCGCCCGAACACCTGATGCTGATCGGACAGGATCGGGCCCAGCGCGGCCCGGCTGCTGCGATCGACGATCGGGGCGAACTCCATTTCGAACCGCCCGTCGTCGCTGGTGGAGTGCCAGTTGGCGGCATCCAGCGCCCCGTCGGGCAAGTGGAAGGTCACTTCCCCCAATTTGTGCGCGCGGCCATCGAGGAACAGCATGTTCTCGCTCGCCGCCGTGGTATCGCCAAAGCCATAACCGATGTTGAACCCAAACCTGCGCCCTTCGTGCAGGCCGGAAGCTGAGCCCCAGTACCAGGTATTGTCCCAGGTCCACACGCCCCGGCCCCAGTCGAGCACGGCAAAGGCAGCGGCAGGCGAAAACGCGATATGCTCATCGCCCAGCACCACCTCGCCCGTTGCGGGCATACAATTGATTTTCTGATTGTAGTAGAATGCCTTGGGCGCACTGGCGAACGGGGTCGCGATCACCATCCGATCGTCTGCCGGTTGTTCCAGCCAAATCTCGCCTGATAACCCTTTGCCCCCGGCAAATCCCGGTGCCGAAAAAGAGAGGCGGCGACCGCCGCGCTCATGGTGAAAAGCGATACGGGTATCGCCTTGCTGCTGATCGATATCGCCCGCCTCGGCGCTGGGCGGCAAACGCATCCGCCCGAACGGAAACGCCCGCATGGCACCGTGGCTTTCCGCTGTCCCTGCGCGCAAATCCATCCACGAAAGCCCGAGAAAACCAAGATAGCCATTATCCGCGACAGTCAGCGCCAGAGCGTGATCGTCGTCTGCAATGCAGTAGTAATCCCACTCCTTGATCCGCCACCCGCTCGCCGCGATGGCGGAGCGGTCGTAGCGGCGCACTTCGGATCGGGCCCAGCCGCGTTCAATCAAGCGCCCGTGGGCATCAAGCAGATCCCCGGTTCCCATCTGATGCTGCATCGCTCTCTCCCCCTCAATCCCCGCCCTATGGGTCGCGTTAACAACGGACGGCGCCCAAACATTATCGCTGGCAGATCGCGTAGATACCTTGGCTCAGGCAAATCACCAAGTTGAACGAATGCGGCATTTCGCTTTTCGTAGGCGACACCTGCATCGTCAGATCTTCACCGCCGCGTTTCCACCATCGGCCCACAAGGCTGAACCTGTGACGAAGCTCGACATATCGCTGGCCAGGAAGAGCGCCGCCTGTGCGATCTCCTCGGGTTCAGCGATCCGTTTCATGGCATGAAGGCCAGCAGCCCATTGGCGTTGTTCGGCATCGCCGGCCATTTCGGTCGCTGTCCCTCCGGGCAGAAGTGCGTTGGCCCGGATTCCCGTTGCGCTGTAATCTGCCGTTATCCCTCGTACCAGGCCCATGAGGCCAGCTTTCGCCGCGCCATATGCGGCCATCCCCGGCAAACCGGCACTGGTGCCCACGAAGCTGCCAGTAAAGATCAGCGTTCCCGCTCCGCGCGCCTGCATCGCCGGAATCTGTGCACGTGCGCCCAGAAATGCGGCTGTCAGATTTGTCGCCAGCACATCCGACCATTGCTGAAGTTCCATTTCTGCGAGTGACGACATGGCACCGACTGTCCCCGCATTGTTGAACGCGATATCCAGGCCACCAAAGGCGGATTGAGCGACAGTCACTGCTTCACGATGTGTGCGCTCGTCCGTGACATCGCCTGCGACAGCCATTGCATGCCCGCCGGATTCGACGATTTCATCGACCAATTGATCCAGGCGATCCTGTCGGCGTGCAACCAGAACCACCGCCGCCCCGTGCGCGGCAAACAATGTTGCTGCCGCCCGGCCTATTCCTGAACTCGCCCCGGTAACTATGGCAACCTTGCCCTCTATCAGCCTCATTCTGCAACTCCATCTGTTGAAGTGGAGTCTTTAGGGATAGCTGTAGGCCGGGCCTTCCCGTTTTCTGCGTTCAAACTGGTAACCGGGCCTCACCCGCTTCCGCGTTCTTTCAGATGCCGATAGGGTGGCATGACCTTGAGAGGTTGATTTCAGCCTGCCTGACAACCGCACCATCGCCACCCGATACGGTCCGCTAGCCGACAGCGTCCCGCCTGAACAACTGAACTTGCACCCCATCTGGCAGTTCGGCCAGACGGGTTTTGGCAAACCCCAGTTTACCCGCCAGCATCATCGACGGATCGTTGCCCGGTTCGATCATGCAGACCACATCGCGTGGCCCATGCACCTCGTCGAACCATGTCAGCGCAGCACGCATCGCTTCGCCCGCGATCCCCTGGCCGACATATTCGGCGGACAGAATCCACCCGCATTCTGGCATATCGTCGAAATCGTCGCCCAACCCGCGCCAGGAATGGAATACCCCGCAATTGCCGATCACTTCGGCTTTTCCCCGCAAGCGGACCATGAAACTGCCGTAACCGTGGAGGAACCAACTGCCCCCACCCCGTTGGAAGCGGAGGAAGTGATCGGCCCGGCTCGACATCGGGCCGAGATAGCGATGGGTGCGCGGATCGGAGATGATGGCGAACATCTGCGGCTCGTCTTCCGCGCGCGGCCGCCATAGTTCCAGACGCTCTGTAACGAGGAGCGGTTCGGTATCGGTCACAGCAACATATCCAGTGCATGGATGGTCACCCCGACCAGCCCGCCAACGAGAGTGCCGTTCATGCGGATGAATTGCAAGTCACGCCCCACCGCGCCTTCGATCCGGTCAGTCACTGTGCGGGCATCCCAGCGACGCACAGTTTCCGACACGAGCTGCACGATCTGCCCGCCATACCGGGTGGCGATGCCCACTGCCGTGCGCCGGGCAAAACGGTTGATCTGCGCTTGCAGACGGGTGTCCTGCTGCAATGTCGCACCCAGCTCGGCAATGCTCTGCCCCAGTTGCCCCGACATTGCGCCATTGCCGTCGCGCGCAGCGGCGATCAGCGATGCGCGCAGCCGTTCCCACACACCCAGCCACCAATCGGCCACAGCCGGGTTATCCAGCAGATCCCGTTTCGCCTGCTCCACCTTAGCGCGCAGCTTTTCATCCTGCCGCAAATCGCTGGCGAGCGATACCAGCCCTTCATCGAGCTTGGTCCGCAGCGGATGGGCCGGATCGACCAGAACTTCGGCCAGCAATTTATACAGCCCGTCGATCACCGAATTTGCCAGTCGCTCGTCCAGTCCGGTCCACCGGACGATCGCGTTCGCGCGTTCGTGGATGATCTGACGAACCATATCCTCGTTCGCTTCCAGAGTGATGCCGGTCCAGCGGATCGCGGCGTCGATCAGCGGCAGATGCCTGCGGTCGGCAATCGCCGCGTCGAGCATCTGGCCAAGCAGCGGAGCGACTTCGACCCGCTCTGCCATTGCCTTCAGACCGCCGCGCACTTGCGTACCCAGTCGTTCGGGATCGAGCGATTCGAGGAATTCGGCCAGCAGCTCCGCCGCCCCCGCCCGAATGCGCGAACCGCCACTGGCGCTATCGGGCGGTGTCGCAAGATAGTCGCCCACCGCGCGCGCCAGATTCATTTCCTGCATCCGGCGGGCCACCACCGTCGGCGTCAGGAAATTGTCACGCAGAAACTGCGCCATCGTATCGGCGATACGATCCTTGTTTTCAGGGATGATCGCGGTGTGCGGGATCGGCAGGCCGAGCGGGCGGCGGAACAGCGCAGTAACGGCGAACCAGTCTGCCAGCCCGCCAACCATCGCCGCTTCGGCAAAGGCGCGTATGAAACCCACTGCGGGATGCACATGCAGATAATGGCTGCTGGCGACAAAAATCGCCGCCATCACCAGCAACATGCCGGTTGCCGTGCGGCGCATAGTCCGCGCCCGGTCGATTGCAGGTGCCGTGCCCCCCATGCGCCTGAAACGCACGAGGGAAGACGGGGTTTCCCCGCTCACTCCGCCGGATGGCCCGGATGGCCGTGGTGCGGCATGACCACGTTCTCGTCACCCGGCTTGTATGTGAGGAAGCGGGTCCGCAACCACGGGCCGAGACGTTTTTCGAAGCCATCGGCCAGACTGAACCCGGCCGGGATCAGAACCAGCGTCAGCATCGTCGACAGCAACAGGCCGCCGATCACCACCACGCCCATCGGCGCGCGCCACGCACCGTCGCCCGACAGCGACAGCGCCGTGGGCACCATGCCCGCTGTCATCGCGACAGTCGTCATCACGATTGGCTGGGCACGCTTGTGCCCGGCATCGATGATCGCTTCCTTTTTCGGGACGCCTGCAGCCATTTCCTCGATCGCGAAATCGATCAGCAGGATCGAGTTCTTCGCGACGATCCCCAGCAGCATCAGCAGGCCGATATAGACCGGCATCGAAATTGGCTGACCTGAAATGCCCAGCGCCAGCAACCCGCCCAGCGGAGCAAGCAGCAGCGAAGTCATATTGACCAGCGGCGACACAAAGCGGTGATAGAGCAACACCAACACCGCGAAGACCAGCAAGACACCGCTAACCACCGCGACGAGGAAGTTATTGATCATCTCCGCCTGCCATTTGTCTTGCCCGACCGGCTTGTTCGAAACGCCTGCAGGCAGATCTTTCATGGCAGGCAGCGCGTTGATCTGATCCATCACCGGCCCTTTGACCGCGCCCGGCCCAAGGTCGGCGCCAACGATCACGCGGCGCGACTGGTTGTAACGCTGGATCTGCGTAGGCCCTGCGCCAAAGCGGATTTCCGCCACGCGCGACAGCGGCACCGATCCGCCGCTGGCCGTGGGAACGGGCAGATTGCGGATCGTCGACATGTCCCGCCGCGAATTTTCAGGCAACAGTACACGGATCGGGACCTGCCGATCGCTGAGCGAGAATTTCGCTGCATTCTGATCGATCTCGCCCATCGTCGCGATGCGGATCGTCTGACTCAGCCCCGCGGTCGTTACGCCCAGCTGCGCCGCCAGATCCAGACGTGGTACGATCAGCAGTTCGGGCCGCTGCAAGTCAGCCGCGATCCGTGGGGCAACCACACCTTTCACGCTACGCATCTGTTCGACCAGCTTCTGCGCGGTCTTGTCCAGCACTTCGGGATTGCTGCCGGACAGCATCACCGTAATATCGCGCCCGCTGCCACCACCGCCGCTGTTTTGCGACTGGAAGCTGACCCGGGCATCGGGGATTTCCTGCAATTCGGGCGCAAGCCGCCGTTCGAATTCGACGCTGGTTGCCTTGCGGTCAGCTGCCGGTTTCAGCGCAATATAGAGGCTGCCTGAACCCTGGCGCGCGACTTCGGTGACGCGTTCGACTTCGGGCTGACTTTCCACCAGCTTGGTCACCCGATCGGTGACGCTCTCGGTTTCCTGCAGCGTGGTGCCCGGCACCATTTCGATGGAAACCTGACTGGTGTCCTGATTGATCGATGGCTGGAACTGCTGCGGCAAGCCGGCCAACAGCGCGATAGTGATGATCAGCGCATAGACACCAAGGCCAAATGCGTAGAGGCGATGATCGCGCATTCTCGCCCGCGTTCGCGCACCCAGATTACGCATATAATCGCCCAGCGTACCCATCGCGCCGATAACCAGTGTCAGCAGTTTCGCCACGATAATACCTGCGGCCAACATCACGAACGGCGCGATAATCGCTGCCGGGATCAGCGGAAGTCCGGCACCCATCAGCAGCTGGAAGGTAAGCTGACCGACAATCACGGTCGCCGCGATAATCGCCACAGCCACCAGCGCGACCACGATATAATACCACCAGCGCGCCGGATGGCGTTCCAGCCCGGCACGCATCGCCTCGGCCTTATCGCTGTTCAAAGTCCAGCGCAGGACTTTCATATAGGCGTCCATCATGCGCCCTTCGCCGTGCGCCGCGACCCCGTGCGCCTTGAGGAAATAGGCCGCCACCATCGGCGTTATCATACGCGCCACGGCAAGGCTCATCAGCACCGCGACCACCACGGTCAGACCAAAGGCCTTGAAAAACTGGCCCGAAATACCCGGCATCATGCCCACTGGCAGGAACACCGCGACAATCGAGAATGTCGTGGCCACCACCGCCAGACCGATTTCGTCTGCGGCATCGATGGACGCCTGATACGCGCTTTTGCCCATCCGCAAGTGGCGGACGATGTTCTCGATCTCCACGATGGCGTCATCGACCAGCACGCCCGCCACCAGACTGAGCGCCAGCAGCGAGAGCGAGTTGAGCGTGAAGCCCATCAGATCCATGAACCAGAAAGTCGGGATGGCCGACAGCGGAATAGCGATGGCGCTGATCAGAGTGGCGCGCCAGTCGCGCAGGAACAGGAACACCACCACGATGGCCAGCAGCGCCCCTTCGATCAGCGCTTCCATCGAGCTGACATACTGCCCTTCGGTATAGACGACCGGCGTGAACAGTTCGGTGAAGTGAACCGAAGGGTTATCTTGTTCGATCTGCTTGAGTTTTTCCAGCAGTTCGTCGTGCACGGTCACGTCGGAAACGTTGCGCGCGCGCTGAGCCGCGAAGGTCACCACCGGGCGACCGCGCAATTTGGCTACGCTGGTCTGTTCCGATGTGCCATCGGTCACTGTCGCGATATCCGACAGTTTGACCGTCCGCCCATTGCCGATATTCACCCGCGTATCGCGCAGGTCATAGGCGGTTTTGGCATTGCCGAGCACGCGAACCGACTGGCGCGAACCGGCGATTTCCGACTGACCGCCCGCCGCATCGATATTGACCTGCCTCAGCGCAGCGTTGACCGAACTGGCAGTTACACCCAGCGACTGCATCCGCGCAGGATCGAGCACCACGCGAATTTCGCGGTCTGCGCCGCCGTTGCGGCTGACAGAGGCCATCCCCTCAATCGACAGCAAGCTTTTCGATACGGTATCGTCGACGAACCAGCTCAGCTGCTCCATCGTCATATCGTCGGCAGAGGCGGCATACACGCCGATGAAGCCGCCGCCGTTGATTTCGAGCTTGCGAACCTGCGGTTCCAGAATGCCATCGGGCAGATCGCTGCGGATCTGATCGACAGCATTCTTCACTTCGTTCGTCGCGGTGTCGGGATCGGTTCCAATGCTGAAATTGACGACTGTCTGCGACGAACCCTCACTGGCGGTCGAGCTGATGTCTTCGACCCCGCTGATGGAACGGATCGCCGATTCGACTTTCTGCGTGATCTGCGTTTCGATCTCGGTCGGGGCAGCGCCCGGTTGACTGACGACCACCATCACCGCCGGGAACTGAATGTCCGGCATGTCGGTCACGTTCATCCGCATGAACGACAACATCCCGGCGATCAGCAGCCCTGCGAACAGGACAATCGGAATCACCGGATTACGGATCGACCAGGCGGAGATATTGCGCAGGTTCATCGTCCGCGCCCCTTACTTGGCCCTGGCCGGTTTGACCTTGTCGCCGGGGTTGAGGAACCCGCCTGCACGCAGCACGACCTGTTCTGTTCCGCTGAGACCTTCGGTCACGGCGATGCCATTAGCGGTCACCAGCCCGGTCTTCACCGGGCGGCGCACAACGCGATCTTCCTTACCGATAACATAGACATAGCTGCCCTTGGCATCGTTCAGGATGGCCGATTCGGGCAACAAAGGAGCAGAAACCGCACCGCTGTTGAGCGTGGCCGAGGCAAACCCGCCGGGGCGCAGTTCGGGGGCATAGGCCAGGGCAATACGCGCTTCGCCCTGGCGGCTCTGCTGATCGATAGTGGGCGCAATCTGCCACACCTGCCCTTCAAAGCTCTTGCTGCTGCTGACCGGAGTAACAGTGGCAATCGCGCCGACGTGAACCTTGGCCAGGTCTTCTTCGCCGAGCATGGCCTTCAATTCCATCTCGCCGCCTTTAGCGATAGTAAACAACGGTGTACCACCACCAGTGACACTCTGTCCCGGCTCCACCGCGCGGGTTAGTACCAGCCCGCTTTCCGGGGCGTAGATGTTGAGCCGGGCCGTGCGGGCCTGCAGTTCTCCCAGCGTCGCGCGGGCAACCTGCACACGGGCGCGGGCGGCGTCACGGGTTGAGGTGAGGCGATCGACGTCGGCTTTCGAGATGAACCCGCGATCAACCAGCTTCAGCGCACGATCGAGATTGGACTGTGCCAGATTGAGATCTGCTTGTGCGACACCGATTTGCGCGCGGGCACCGTCGATCTGCTGCACCTGTACCGAACGGTCGATCACGGCGAGCACCTGCCCCTTGCGGACCCAATCGCCTTCATCGACCGGCACAGATACGACACGGCCGCCTTCGCCCACCGAACCGACCGGGATTTCACGGCGCGGTGCCAGTGTGCCGGTGGCTTCGATCTGGCCTTCTACCGTTGTCTTTCCGGGGGTTACGACAGTGACGCGGGGGATTTGCCCGGCCTGGTCGCTGGCCAGTGCATCGGCATCTTCGCCCGAACCGTGCATAAAATAATACAGCGCACCGATCAGCACGACGGCGGCAATCGCACCGATGATCGCAAGGCGACGCGGGCGCGCGGTTACGCCTTCCGTTTCAACGGCTTGCGGTTCGGATTCTACGGTCGATTCGTAATTCATTGGTTGCGCGATGCCGCCCCCGGATCATGTGTTCGCTGCAATAGCCCCTGGGCGCAAAGCCCGATAGTGCCATTTGCAATAGACGGGGTGCTCATTCAGAGCAATCGCGCGTTCGACCGGCGACATTATCGCCCGACGAGCGGCAGATGTACTTGATTGTGCAGATGGAATTCCGCGCTCCACCATTACAGCATCGCGCGACCGGAGCGGTGGGGCGATCACGGAGACGCCGGAGTTACACACCCCCTTCACCTCTATATGCGAGGTCTAACCAACTAAAAACAAAGTACTTTCCACCAGTTGCCCGATCATAGAGCGACAACTTCACGAATAGCCCCGCGCACTGGCCCGACAAAGCGTCGCTTTCGCCAGACACACGTCGTCAGAGGCATGCTTGGCGCCAGAATCGCGGTTTCGACCCTAAAATCGCATGCGAAGCAGGCCGAATCGGCCATTGCCATCCGATCCCCGATCAGCATTGCCCGATCCCGCGACCGGGCGGCCTGCCGGGTTGAGCAGGATGGCGATCATCAGCCAGGACCGGCAGCCGGTGCGGCGCCAGTACGACGATGGTGCGGTCACGGTGTAGCATGGTGCGGGTGGCGGGACTCGAACCCGCACGAGCAAAGCTCAGGGGATTTTAAGTCCCCGGCGTCTACCATTCCGCCACACCCGCGCCGCGCCCGCCCTTTATCGCGGGCAGAGCGAACCGCACAAGACCTGTCGGCCAACGATCCCCTGCCGCCGCATATTATGAATGCCCGGCCCGACGCACAGGCTGACACAAAGCCCGACCGCCCAGCCCGCCAGCAGAGGCGACCGAACAGGGGGCCATATAGCCCGGCCCGCTACGACCGCGCCCGTGCCGTCAACCCGCATCGGCGGCGGACATCGCGCCCACTCACCTCACCCGCCACGCACTACCCCCACAACGCATAGCCCACGCGCCGCATCGCACCGGAAACGGGCGCGGCGGTTCGTGGAATACCGGATGGACGGGGACGCAGTGGGACGCATCGCGACGGTGTGCCCGGCAGAACCCCTGCCCGGGCAGCAGGCGGCCATACCGCCTGCGAACACCCGCCCGCGATTACATGACTTCGATCACGCGTCGTTGATAAGCTGACGCATGTCCTTACCAGGTTTGAAATAAGGGACTTTTTTGGCCGGAACTTCCACCGCATCGCCAGTGCGGGGATTGCGGCCCTTGCGCGCGCCGCGCTCACGCGTCGAAAACGCGCCGAACCCGCGCAGTTCGACCCGGCCACCTTCGGCCAGTCGCTGAGCAATTTCGTCGAAGAAGATATCGACGACCTGTTCTACCTCTTCGGCACGCAGCTCCGGATTATCCTTGGCCAATGCCTGAAGCAGTTCGGATCTGATCATTTTTTCCAATACTCCCGACCGCCACCATCCCACATAGCGATCAGCCCCATCATGGGCAGTTAAGCGACCCTGCGAAACTTATCGTCAGCGGGCATAAACCCGCCGACAACGCCCGATTTGCCAGACGTAACACGATTACGCAACACCGATCTTCACCCGCAGGTGCGGCGAATAAGTCTTAAAATCAATGCTCTGTTAACCCGAGAAGTTCGGCCGGATCGATCCCCAGCCGCCGGATGCGCGCGTGGATTTCGGGCCATTCGCGGTCGATGAAACGGGCCCGTTCCGCCCGGCGCAATTTGTCCGCCGCACCCGGCACCACCCGCATGCCGACGCCGCGCTGCACTTCGACCAGACCGTCGATCTGGAATTGCTGATAGGCCTTGGCCACCGTCAACGGATTGGCCCCCTGTTCGGAAGCGAATGCGCGGACCGAAGGCAACATGCCCCCTTCTGCATAGCGCCCTTCGATGATCGCCGCGGCGATCATATCGCGCAGCTTGAGGTAAACAGGGCGGCTGCTCTGGCTCATGCGAATTAATCCCTTCGAGGGTGCGTCAGTGCCATAATACACCGTGTCGCGTCAAGCGCACCGACAGCGAGGGCTATCGTCATATAAACGGGGATACAGGCAATAATCAGTCAGTTGCGAGTGAAACTAGCGCTTCACACACGCGATTGATCCGTTAGTGTGCGCGGCTTCGCGACACATGGCCTTCTCGATGGGGGGAGGGCGTTGCAGACACATACTTCATGGGGTTGCATCACGCATGACAACACAAACACTGCCCGACGGGGATTCAGCAGGTACATTCCTCGGCCATCCAAAAGGGCTGTTCGTCCTGTTCTTCGCGGAGATGTGGGAACGCTTTTCGTATTACGGAATGCGCGCACTGCTGATCCTTTATCTGACCAAGCACTGGCTGTTTTCCGATAGCGAAGCCGGGGTTATCTACGGCGCCTATACCGCGCTGGTCTATATCACCCCGGTGCTAGGCGGATATCTGGCCGATAAATATCTGGGCCAGCGAAAGGCCGTACTATACGGTGCCGTATTGCTCACCTTCGGCCATTTCCTGATGGGTTTCGAAGGGGATGGCGGACAAGGCGGCGCGGCGCTCAATCTGTTCTGGCTGGCGCTGGCCTTCATCATCGTCGGCTCCGGCTTCCTGAAAGCGAATATCTCGGTGATCGTCGGGCAGCTCTATCCCCGCACCGATACGCGCCGCGATCCGGCCTACACCATCTTCTACATGGGGATTAACCTCGGCGCATTCCTCGGCTCTTTGTTGTGTGGCTATATCGGGGAAACCTATGGCTGGTCTTACGGCTTCGGTCTGGCCGGTTTCGGCATGTTGCTGGGTCTGGTCGTATTCGGGCTGGGCAAGAACCTGCTGCTGGGCCGGGGCGAACCGCCCAAACCACTCAGCAAAATGGCCGAACTGGGCCTGTATGTTGTTGGCCTGCTCACAGTGGTTCTGTGCTGGTGGATGGTCCAGAATCAGAGCGTGGTCGGCGTATTCCTCGGCGTATTCGGCGGCCTGCTGGTCGCTTATGTCATCGGCACCGCAGTCATCAAACTGCCTTCGGAAGACCGGGATCGCATCTTTGCCGCGATGTTCCTGATTCTGGTGTCGATCGTGTTCTGGGCGCTGTTCGAACAGGCCGGCAATTCGCTGAGCCTGTTCACCGACCGGCAGGTCGATCGCAACTTCTTCGGCTGGGAAATGCCCGCTTCGATGTTCCAGTCGCTGAACGCGGCCTACATCTTCCTGCTGGCCCCCGTGTTCGCGTTTTTGTGGACCGCTCTGGGCCGGAAAGGCATGGAACCGTCGGCTCCGTTTAAATTCGGACTGGGCGTGATTCAGGTCGGCCTCGGCTTCCTCGTGCTGGTATGGGGCGCACAGTCCGCCGGGATGGATGCCGCGGTGCCGGTGGTCTTCATCTTCCTGATCTATCTGCTGCACACCACTGGCGAACTGTGCCTCAGCCCGGTCGGCCTTTCGGCAATGAACCGTCTGGCACCGGCGCATATGGCATCGCTGATCATGGGCGTGTGGTTCTTCGCATCGGCCACCGGCAACTTCGCGGCGGGGCTTATTTCGTCCGCCGCAGGTGGCGAAGGGCTGGAAGGGGCGGAAGCTGGCAAGGAACTGGTGCTCAGCGTTTATACCACCGTTGGCTGGTATGCGATGGGCATCGGCGTTCTGGTGCTGCTCGTCAGCCCGCTGATCAGGAAGCTGATGCACCTCGACACGCTGACCGATGGCGATCCGGCAGACGATCTGCTGGGTCAGAACGAAGTCGGCGAACCGCAGGGGCCGGGCGCGCATCCGGCGACACGCCACTGATAGCAGACTGAAAACGAAGGGCGCGGCCAGCCGGTCGCGCCCTTCCCATAACGGGGCCCATTCGGGGGAAAAGATGAAACTTACGGGATCGTTCATGACAGCGGCGGGCGCACTGGCGCTGGCCGCATGCAGCACCACCGCAGACGGCGGCGAAACGCGCAGCGCCAGCGCGGCGCCCGCCAAGGCCACCGCCAGCAGCGATGCACCCTATCCGTCCACCTACAAGCCCTATCCCGGCGCGCCCACCGCGCTGGTCGGGGCGACGGTGTTCGATGGCACGGGCAAGGAAATCGACAACGCCGTCGTGCTATTCCGCGATGGCAAGGTGCAGGCAGTGGGCACCGGGCTGGACACCGCCGGTTACACCGTGATCGACGGCACCGGCAAATATGTGACCCCCGGCATTATCGATATTCACAGCCATCTGGGCGATTACCCCAGCCCCAGCGTTTCCGCCCATTCGGACGGCAACGAAGCGACCAGCCCGACGACGCCCGAAGTGTGGGCGGAACATTCGGTGTGGCCGCAGGATCCCGGCTTCACCCGCGCGCTGGCCAATGGCGGCGTCACTACGCTGCAAGTGTTGCCCGGATCGGCCAACCTGATCGGCGGGCGTTCGGCCACGCTGAAAAACGTGCCCAGCCGCACAGTGCAGGGGATGAAGTTCCCCGGCGCGCCCTATGGCCTGAAAATGGCCTGCGGCGAAAATCCCAAGCGGGTTTATGGCAGCAAAGGGCGGATGCCCTCCACCCGGATGGGCAACTTCGCGGTCGATCGCCAGACATGGATCGACGCGCAGGGCTATGATGGCAAGAAGCGCAATCTGGCCAAGGAATCGCTGAAGGGCGTGCTCGACGGCAAGATACTGGTCCACAACCACTGCTATCGCGCCGACGAAATGGCGCTGGTGATCGATATGGCCAAGGAAATGGGCTATAAAGTGACCGCCTTCCACCACGCGGTGGAGGCATACAAGATCGCCGATCTGCTGAAAGAAAACGACGTGTGTTCCGCTGTGTGGGCCGACTGGTACGGCTTCAAGATGGAAAGCTACGACGGGATTCCCGAAAACGCGGCTTTGTTGCAGAATGCCGGGGCCTGCGTGGTGATCCATTCGGACGATGAGAACGGCATTCAGCGGCTCAATCAGGAAGCGGCCAAGGCGCAGGCCGCGGGCAAGCGGATGGGGATCGATATTCCTGACGCGCAAGTGGTCCGCTGGCTCACGCTTAACGCGGCAAAGGCGATGGGCATCGATGGCCAGACCGGCAGCCTCGAAAACGGCAAGATGGCCGATGTGGTGCTGTGGAACGGCAACCCGCTCAGCGTCTATTCCCGGCCAGAGAAAGTGTGGATCGACGGCGCGTTGCTGTTCGATGCCGACAATCCGAAAATGCGCCCGGTCAGCGATTTCGAACTGGGACAGCCCGGCATGGGAGACGTGAAATGAACCTGCGCCGCGTAACAGGCTTCGCCCTTGCCGCTACGGCAGCGGCCCTCTCCGCTCCGCTCGCGGCACAGAACGTCGCGATCACCAACGCCACGCTGGCGGTGGGCGATGGCAGCGAACCGGTCGAAAACGCCACCGTCGTGGTGCAGAACGGCAAGATCGTCGCCGCCGGGCCGGGCGTGGCCGCGCCTGCCGGGATGGCAGTGATCGATGGCACCGGCAAATGGGTCACCCCCGGCCTGTTCGCCGCGATGACTCAGCTCGGCCTCTACGATGTCGATGGCGTGCGCGAAAGCAACGACAGTTCGGGCGGCCGTTCGCCGTTCAGCGCCGCGCTCGATGTGACGACCGCGCTCAACCCCGCGTCGCAGCACGTGTCGGTCACGCGCGGTGGCGGGATCACGCGGGCCAGCGTGTTCGTCGGCCCCTCGTCCGCGATTTTCGGCGGGCAAGGCGCTGTGGTCGATCTCGGCGCGGACCCGAACATGGTGATGCGCCCGCGCGCGTTTCAGGTAGTGACGCTGGGCGAATCCGGCGGGCGGATCGCCGGTGGCACACGGCTTGCCGCGCAGGCCGCCTTCCGCAACGCATTGCAGGAAGCGCAGAACGCCGTGGGCAAGGCCGACCGGCCGGGCGACGTGCTGCTCAACCGCCCCGATGCGCTGGCGCTGGTGCCGGTGGTGAAGGGGGAGCAACCGCTCTATGTCGCGGTGGAGCGGGCGGCGGATATCCGCTCCGTGCTCGCGCTGCGAAACGAATTCCCTAAGCTCGACCTCGTGATCGTCGGCGCGAGCGAGGGGTGGATGGTCGCCAATGAACTCGCCGCTGCGAAAGTGCCGGTGATCGCCCACGCGCTCGACGATCTGCCGACCAGCTTCGAAGATCTCGCCGCGACGCAGAGCAACGTGGGCCGGATGGTGAAGGCCGGGGTAAAGGTCGCTGTCGGCGGCCTGACCGGCGGCACCGGCGATCAGGCGCGCAATTCGAAACAGTTTGCCGGCAACCTCGTCGCGCTAAACAAACTGCCCGGCGCTACGGGCCTCACCTGGGGGCAGGCGCTGGCGACGATTAGCTCTGTCCCGGCGGAAATCGCCGGGTTCGGCGGCAAGGCAGGCGTGCTCAAACCCGGCGCGGTGGGCGACGTAGTGCTATGGGATGGCGATCCGCTGGAACTGTCGTCTGCCCCGGTGAAGGTGTTTATCGACGGGGTCGAACAGCCGACCGACAACCATCAGACGAAGCTGCGCGAACGCTACCGCGATCTCGATACCAGCCAGCTTCCCAAAGCATACGAGTGGTAAGCAGGCGATGATCGACAAGACCGCTTTGATGGCAGTGGGCGCAGCGATCCTCGCCTGCCTCGGCTATGTCGCGTTGCGCGCGGCGGAACCCGCGCAGACGCAAGATCCGGCGTGGCTCAACAAACAGCAGCTCGCACTAGCCGAACGCGCAGCGCAACCGGGCTGGCAATCGCTGCCCGGCGGCCTGCTGTGGAAGCGCGTGGCAGGCGACGGTTCGGGCAAACACCCGACGGTGGAGGACGTGGTCTCTGTCGAATATACCGCGAAGCTGAGCGACGGGACCGTGATCGACACGTCGGACGGCGGCCCGCCCGCGACGTTCCCACTCGGCAAGCTGGTGCCCGCGTGGCAGCGGGCGATCCCCCAGATGGGCGTGGGCGACACGATCGAAATCGCGTCCCCGTCGGACCTCGCCTATGGTCCGAAGGGCAAAGGTCCGGTGCCGGGCGGAGCGACATTGCTGTTCACCGTGAAACTGGTCGGCATCGGCAGCGGCGCGGAGTAGCCGGGAGGGTCGGTTATCCTCCGCATCTCGCTTCGTCATTGCGGACGGAGTGAAGCAACTCATGGCCTGACGTCTCTGCCATCGCGGCGGTTGTGGTGGGGGCGACGGCGAGCCATGCATTGCCACGTCGCCTGCGGTTCCTCGCAATGACGAGGGGGGATACGCGCGATGGTATTGGTCAACCATCGGCAGGGTACCCCCCTACCTACGAACCAAATCCACTCCGTGTCTTTGCGTCTTCGTGTGACAAGCTTTCACCTGACGGCCGCCCAAAGAAGCGGTTGCGATGGGGGCTGACGGCGGGCCATGGGTTGCCACGTCGCCTGACGGCTCCTCGCAATGATGAGGGGGCGCGGAGGGGGTGGCTTAAGGCCCTCCCCTCCTTGCAACAGCGCAATCGCGCCCGGTGCGACGATTATTACGGTGAACTGCGCCTTCACTACGTTCGGTCCGATTGACATCAAGCCATAACGGCTTGCAAATAAAGGCCTGCTTCGCTGCCGCCACGCCATTATCCGAATGGCGCATCGGTCGCGCATGACAGGCCCGTACCGGGACACAGGAGGAGACGCGATGCAACGGTGGCAATCGATCCGCTGCCCATTTCGGCAGCCACGGCGCTTCCTATCCGCAACGGGGCACGGCTGTTGAGCCCCGCTCTTACTCAACTGCTGTTCGCCGCGATTGCCTTTGTCGGCACGCATTTCGCTCTGTCGCACCCGCTGCGCGCGCCAATCGTGCGGCGAGTGGGCGAACCGGCGTTTCTGGGCATTTATTCGCTGGTCGCCTTCGCAACGCTGGGCTGGATGGTGGTGGCCTTCCGCGCCGCGCCTGCCGCCGATCTGCCGGGCAGCGGCGACATGGGCTGGGCCGTGGCCAGCGTGCTGACCGTGCCCGCGCTGGTGCTGTTCCTCGGCTCTTTGTCGAAAAATCCCGCGCTGCCCAATCCCAGAACACAGGCTGCCATCAACCGCGCGCCCACCGGGGTATTCGCGGTGACGCGCCACCCGATGATGTGGGGCTTCGCATTGTGGGGGGTCGCGCATATCGTGCTGTGGTTCGATATCCGCACGCTGATCGTGGCCGGGGCGATCACCTTCCTCGCGCTGGTCGGCGCGCATATGCAGGATCGCAAGAAACGCCGCCTGCTGGGCAATGGCTGGGCAAGCTGGCAATCGCGCACATCGTTCTGGCCGCGCTGGCACAAGCTGTTTTCCGCCGGATGGCTGCTGTGGGCTGGCGCGCTGGTGCTGTGGCTGGTGCTGACGTTCGCGCATATGCCCGGAGCGGGGGTTCCGGCGGGGATATGGCGCTGGCTATAGGACGCAGGCTATAGGGCGCGGATGGCCCGCCTGATCCTGTTCAACAAACCATACGACGTTCTCTCGCAGTTCACCGACCGGGGCAGCGAGACGAAGCGGTGCACGCTGTCGGATTTCGTCGCTGTGCCCGGTGTCTATCCCGCCGGGCGGCTCGACCGCGATAGCGAAGGGTTGCTGCTGCTGTGCGACGATGGCCGCTGGCAGGCGCGCATCGCCGATCCGCGCTTCAAATTGCCCAAGACCTATCTGGTGCAGGTGGAGGGGGAGCCGGACGATGCCGCGCTGGCTGCACTACGCCGCGGAGTCACGCTGAAAGACGGGCCGACCCGCCCTGCCGAGGCCGAACGGATCGCCGCGCCCGACCTGTGGCCGCGCGATCCGCCGATCCGCGTCCGCAAGACCGTGCCCGACACCTGGCTGCGCCTGACCATCCGCGAAGGCCGCAACCGGCAGGTGCGCCGGATGACCGCCGCCGTGGGGCACCCGACGCTGCGACTGGTGCGCTGGTCGGTCGGCGAATGGACGCTCGACGGAATTGCACCGGGCGAATGGGTGGAGCGTGATCTGAGTTGAACCTCAATCCTCCTCCTCTGGGGGGGAGGATTCAGGTTTCTTCGAAGGCGAGTGCGCCTGTGTTGAGCAGGTCGCGGATCAGATCGTGCGCCGCGCTGTCCACCGCGTCGGCCTGCACCGTTGGCGCGGCGCACAGCGTTTCGGCAAAGCGCGCTGTCGGCCTCGCACACGGATATACCTCTCCATCGACGAACAGCGTCACACCATCGGCTTCCCGCACAAAGGCAAACCGGCTGGCGGGGTTGCGGATCAGCGCGGCGCCCTGCGCCAGCGCATCGGCCACCTCCCCATCGGCAAAGGGTTCTTCCGGTCGCCAGTCGATCTCCGGGTTTTTGGGCGCAGTGGCATAGCCGCCGAACCAGCGAGCGAACCCGGCGCTGTCGTGCAGCCCTTCGGTCGCCAGAGCATGCAGCCGGGCCAGTGCCTCTGCCGGGATTTCCCCCGGATTGGCCGCCGGATCGAGCGTGGCGTCGGTATAGCGGCGGTCTTCGTCGATCTCGTCCAGCATATTGTCGGACCAGCCCGCGATCAGTTCGCAGCGCGACGGAGCGCGAAAGCCGACCGAATACGTCATGCAATCGTCGCTCAATGCCACGCCCTTGTGCGCCACGCGCGGGGGGACATAGAGAATATCGCCCGGTTCCAGCACCCAGTCTTCCACCGGTTCGAATTCGGCCAGCAGGCGCAAACCGTCATGCGCCAGCAACGGGGTGTCGCCATCGCACAGTTCGCCCAGTTGCCAGCGGCGCGTGCCGAGGCCCTGAATCAGAAACACATCGTACTGATCGAAATGCGCGCCGACCCCGCCGCCCGCCACGGCATAGCTGACCATCACGTCATCGATCCGCCAGTTGGGGATGAAGCGGAACGGTTCGACCAGCGCGGCCACTTCGGGCACGTAATGATCGACCGCCTGCACCAGCAAAGTCCACGGGGCGCGGCCCAGTCTGGAAAACCGATCTTCGGGCAGCGGCCCGTTTTCGAGGTTCCAGTCTTGCGATTCGAGCGTGATGAGGCGCGATTCGACTTGCGGTTCGCATGCCAGGCCGGCCAGCTCGTCCGGCTCCAGCGGATTGTTCCACTGGCCCCACGGGTTGCGAATCAGCAGCGGTTTGCGCTGCCAGTGATCGCGCACGAAAGTATCGACATCGAAACCGGGCAATCGGGCCAGCGTTGAAAGCGTGGCGTGCATCATTCGCTGTCCGGCATTTGCGCGGCCATCATATCCATCAGGTTGCGCGCCGCCTCGCGGTCGGCCTCGTCCTTGAACGCCACATCCAGATCGGGCGCGGCGTCGAACAGGTGGAGCAGGCTCCACAACGCGAACCGTTTGCCGCGATCTTTCTCCAGCCCGAAATCGACCTGCATCCGGTCGATCCCGGCAGGCAGGGCAGCGGGCGCGACCGCGCTCAGATCGAGGGTGCCGAAATAGCGCAGCATCAGATCGTTCATATCCATCCGCTGTCGGTAGGCGCGTTGGCGGGAGATGCAAAGCACCCCATTGGGCCTGACGCATACTGCTGCTATGGGCCGCGCCATGCTAACGATCGACGGCCTTACCGTCCGGCTTGGTGGCCGGCCTATCCTCGAACGCGCCAGTGCGGCGATCCCGCATGGCGCGCGCGTCGGCCTGATCGGCCGCAACGGCGCGGGCAAGTCCACGCTGATGAAGGCCCTGATCGGAGAGATCGAGCCCGACGACGGCACAATCGGCAAGCCGAGCAAGGCCCGCCTCGGCTATATCGCGCAGGAAGCGCCGAGCGGCGATACCACCCCGGAACAGGTCGTGCTGACCGCCGATACCGAACGCGCCGCTTTGCTGGAGGAAGCGGAAACCTGCACCGATCCGCACCGGCTGGGCGATGTGCATGAACGGCTGCTGGCCATCGACGCCTACAGCGCCCCGGCGCGCGCGGCCAAGATCCTCAGCGGGCTGGGTTTCGACGAAACGATGCAGCGCCAGCCGCTCGACAGCTTTTCAGGCGGGTGGAAAATGCGCGTCGCACTGGGCGCGCTGCTGTTTTCGCAGCCCGACGTGCTGCTGCTGGACGAACCGTCGAACCACCTCGATCTGGAAGCGACACTGTGGCTGGAGAATTTCCTCAAATCCTATCCGGCGACATTGCTGGTGATCAGCCACGAACGCGATCTGCTGAACAAAGTGGTCGATCACATCCTGCACCTGCAGGGCGGGCAACTGACGCTGTATAGCGGCGGGTACGACGCGTTCGAGAAACAGCGCGCCGAACGCGCCGCGCAACTGGCCGCGGCCAAGGCCAATCAGGATGCCCAGCGCGCCCGGCTGGCCGATTACGTCGCCCGCAACAGCGCCCGCGCCTCCACCGCCAAACAGGCGCAGTCGCGGGCCAAGATGCTGGCCCGGATGCAACCGATTGCCGCGCTGATGGAAGACCCGTCGCTCAGCTTCGATTTCCCATCGCCCGAAGAACTGCGGTCGCCGATGATCACTCTCGACAGCGCAGCAGTGGGCTATGCGGCAGACAAGCCGGTGCTGCGGCGGCTGGGCCTGCGGATCGATGCGGACGACCGGATCGCGCTGCTCGGCCGCAACGGCAACGGCAAGACCACGCTCGCTCGCCTGATCGCCGGGCAACTGGCTCCGCAGGAAGGGGCGATGAACGCCTCTGGCAAGCTCAAGGTCGGCTATTTCACGCAGTATCAGGTGGAAGAACTGTCGAGCGATTCCACTCCGCTGGAGCTGATGACGCGGGCGATGGATGGCAAGCCACCTGCCGCCGTGCGTGGCCAGCTGGGCCGGTTCGGCTTTTCCGGCAACCGGGCGACCGCGCTGGTCGAAACGCTGTCGGGCGGCGAACGCGCGCGGCTGGCGCTGGCGCTGATTACCCGCGATGCGCCGCACCTGCTGATTCTGGACGAACCGACCAACCACCTTGATGTCGACGCGCGCGAGGCGCTGATTCAGGCGCTCAATGCCTATGCCGGGGCCGTGATCCTGATCAGCCACGACCGGCATATGGTGGAACTGACGGCCGACCGGCTGGTGCTGGTCGATGGCGGCACGGCGAAGCCATACGATGGCAGTATGGAAGACTATATCGACTTCGTGCTGGGCCGGAACCAGCCGAAAAGCGACACCGCCGCCAAACCGGCGAAGGCCGCCAATGCCAACAGCGCCAAATCCCGCGCGCAGGCCCGTTTCCTGCGCTCCGAACTGGCGAAGGCGGAAAAGGCGATGGCAAAGCTGCAGGCCGAATGCACCGAGATCGACCGCGCGATGTACGAACCGGCCAACGCCGCCCGCCATCTGGCGGACATGGCGATGAGCGACCTGCTGGTGCAACGCGCCAAAGTGGCGGACAAGCTGGCCGCAGCCGAAGCGGCATGGCTCGATCTGGGCGAACAGCTCGAAACGACCGAGGCGGGATAAGCGCGCGCATATCGGCGCGGGCGCTTGTATGGGAGGGCAGACTGGTGCGGGACACAGGACGGCGGCTTCCAATCCCGCCACCCCGGCCCCGACCGGCCCCGACCGTCTGTCAAACTCGCAAACTCCTCCCCTCGTCATTGCGAACGCAGTGACGCAATCCAGGGCGAGAGGATGCTGCCCATCGCAGCGGTTGTGATCGGTGCAAGCGGCGGTTCGTGGATTGCCGCGTCGCCTGCGGCTCCTCGCAATGACGAGGGGAGGGGGTGGAGATAGCTTAGGCTCGCCCCCCGCCACCCGCGTCACCCCGCCCCCTGAACCGGGGTCCAGCTCCCCCATATGCGCGGCACGGAAGAACAGCGGGGCTCCGGATCAAGTCCGGGGTGACGGTGGTGCGGGGGATTTTCGCTGGCGTTGGCGGGTGGTGCGGGCTGCTAATGGGGCTTTCCGACACGTGGCTCACTTACTGCCCTGTCACCTGCCATTCTCCCCCGATCCTCGTCATTGCGAACGCAGTGAAGCAATCCATGACCTGACGGTTCCGCCCATCGCGGCGGTCGTGGCTGGGGAGAGGGCGGCCCATGGATTGCCACGTCGCCTGACGACTCCTCGCAATGACGAAGGGGCGGGGGCAGGGCTTTGAGGGACTGAGGGATAGTCCCCACCATCCGCGTCACCCCCGCCCGAATCATTGCAACACCCTCTGGCCCTGCTTCGCGGCGGTCGCTATAGGGCGCCGGCTTTCGTGGGCGATCCGGGATCGTCGCACGCGATCGCGTGGGAACCTTTGCCTGTGCCGATCAGCGTGTTGCATCCGAAACCCGGACGCGCGGAATCCGTCGATTCCGCTCGCTCCATTCCGCCTGGCTGGATCGTGGCCGCGCTGATCGCCAGCGTGCTCGCCACTGCGGCGCTGATGGCCTGCGCCCGCCTGTCTATCGCCCCGCTGGCCCCCGGCACACTGATATTCGTGCTGGTATTCGGCACGTTGGGCGCGTTCCACTGGGCATGTCAGCGCCCGCGCACCCGACTGGGGCAGGCGGTGCGCGATGGCACCGCCTACTATGGGCTGTTCATGGCATTTTCGCTGACCGGAGCGGTAGCGAGCTATCCCGTCGCCGCGCTCAGCAGCGGCTATGCCGATCCCGCGCTGCACCGGATCGATCTGGCGATGCAGTTCGACTGGCTGGCTTGGTATCGCACCGTGGCCCATCATCGCTGGCTGCAAATCGCCGGGCGCGTCGCTTACGAAACGATCTACTTCTCCCCCGCGATTCTGCTGGGATATTGCGCCCTTGCGGGGAAGCGGCGCACCGCGCACGATTTCATCGCCGCGACATGGCTGGCCGCGCTGATGACGCTGATCGCGTTCTACTTCATCCCCGCTATCGGCCCGCTCGGCTATCTGATGTGGCGCGATCCGGTGGCTTACCTGCCGATCAGCGACCTGTGGCAGCCGACATTGATCCCGTTGCTGCGCGCCCATGCCATTGGCCAGATCGACCTCGGCCATCTGGTCGGGCTGGTGTCCGCGCCCAGTTTCCACACCGCCGCCGGGGTGCTGATGATCGCTTATGGCCGGTCTTTGCCGCCGGTGCGCGTGGCTATGCTGGCGCTCAACGGCGCGATGTTGCTGGCGACCCCGGTGGAAGGGACGCATTATCTGATCGACATGATTCTGGGCGTTCTGGTGGCACTGGCCGCGCTGGCACTGGTCGCAGCGGGGCGCGTGGTGATGATCGCCCTCGTTCGCGGAAAGACACGCCGCAATCATCCACTTGCGCGCAGGTGTGTTACATAGCATACACACCCTCCAGTTTAATGGAGTGGGCCGTTGGTATTGATTCCTGCCTTGATCGCCGCCAGCATCGCGGCACAGCCCGCTCTCCCCACCGAACTGCCTCCGGCCCCCACCACGGATGCCGTCGATCCGCTGACCGCGCGCGTCGATGACAGCGCGGCGCAGCATTTCGCCCAGCTGTGGCGCGATACCGATGGCAAGCCGACCGCCGACCAGATCGAGGAACGTTATCTGCGCGACGGCGGGCGCGGTGTGGAAGTGTTCACCCCATATCGCATCCGGAACGCCGAACACCTCGCCACCACTGTCGCGAAGAACCCCGATCTTTATCGCAACGCGGTCGAACGCTGCCTGCCGTGGGTGGCCGATACCAATGCCGAACTGCGCGCCAGCTATCTGGCGCTGCGCGGCCTGCTGCCCGACCGGCCCCTGCCGCAAATCGCGGTAGTGATCGGGGCGGGCAACAGCGGGGGAACCGCCGACACCGGAATACAGGTGATCGGACTGGAGGTGCTGTGCCGCCTGTCACCCACCCGCGAATCGTTCAACGGCAAGATGCGCCAGTTCTTCGCCCACGAAACGGTGCACACGTTTCAGCCCCGGCCATCGGCGGAAGCCCGCAAAAATCCCCTGCTCGCCTCCGCTCTGGTGGAAGGGGTGGCCGATTACATCACCGATGTCGTTACCGCCCGCATACCCGATGCTGAGCGCGACACATGGGCGCGGGCGCGAGAGGCGCAAGTGTGGCGCGATTTCCAGCACGATGCCGCCATAGTGCAGGCCGGGATGGGATCCGATGGAAACGCCACTCCCGAAGCGGAGGCCGCCTATGGCCGCTGGTTCGGCAATGCCGGCTCCCCGCCCAAAGGATGGCCGAGCGAGCTGGGATACTGGGTCGGGATGCGGATCGCGCAAAGCTATGTCGCACAGGCGAAAGACCCGCACACAGCCATCGACACCCTGATCGACGCCGCCGATCCCGCTGCGATCCTGTCAGACAGCGGCTACGGCAACGATTTCGCCCGATAGCACGGTTTTTCCCGCCGCAGCCGCCCACCGAGTGCGATTGGCGGGGAGGTGGCAGAGAAATTCCACGCCCCTCCCCACGTCATTGCGAGGAGCCGCTGGCGACGTGGCAATCTATGGGCGGCCGCTTGCGCCCATCACAACCGCCGCAGTGGGCAGCGCCCTCTCGCCACGAATTGCTTCACTCCGTCCGCAATGACGAGTGGAGGAGTTTGCGAGTTTGGCTGACAATCGGGGGTGGGGTGGCGAACGGAGGGGGTGACAGGATATTGGAGGCTACCGTCAGCATCCCGCACCAGCCTACCCTGCCCGCGCCTCCATCTCCCCTGCACACCGTCGCCCCGGACTTGATCCGGGGCCCCGCTGCTCTTCCGTGCCGCGCATAAGTGGGAGCTGGAGCCCGGCTCAGGGGCCGGGGGTGACGCGGGTGATGGTTGGCGATGTCCGCCCCTGCCTCTACCGCCCCGCCCTCGTCATTGCGAGGAGCGCAGCGACGTGGCAACCCATGGCCCGCCGTTAGCATTCACCACAACCGCTGCGATGGGCAGAACCGCCAGACCATAGATTGCTTCACTCCGTTCGCAATGACGAGTGAGGAGTGCTATGAGTGAGAACCGCCAATAAGGCGAGTGCCGGGCTTACCCGAGAGCGCACGCGCGCGCCCGACGCCCCCCGCTACTTACGCCCGCGCTTCTTCCACGCCTGCGCTGTTGTGGCGCAGCGCCTTCAGCACGGTATCGACGATCTGCGGCGCATTGAGCCCCGCCTCGTCGTATTGCTTTTCAGGCGCGTCGTGATCCTGAAACAGATCGGGCAGGCGCATCGTGCGGATTTTCGGGCCGCTGTCGGTCAGCCCTTCGTCGCTGGCATGAGTCAGCACGTGTGCGCCGAGGCCGCCGATAGCGCCTTCTTCCACCGTCACGACCACTTCGTGCGTCCGCATCAGTTTATCGATCAGCGCGGTGTCGAGCGGTTTGGCAAAACGCAGGTCCGCCACAGTGGTCGACAGCCCCTTCGCCTCCAGCACATCGGCGGCCTTCAGCGCTTCGGCCAGGCGCGTGCCCAGGCTGAGCAGAGCGATCTTGCTGCCTTCGCGCACCAAGCGCCCTTTGCCGATTTCGAGCAGTTCGGGCTTCTCCGGCAGAGCCACGCCTGTGCCCGCGCCGCGCGGATAGCGGAAGGCGATCGGCCCGCTGTCGTGCTGCGCCGCAGTGTAGGTCATGTGGACCAGCTCGGCTTCGTCGGCTGCCGCCATCACGACCATATTGGGCAGTGTCGCCAGATACGTAATGTCGAAGCTGCCCGCATGGGTCGCCCCGTCCGCCCCGACCAGCCCGGCACGGTCGATAGCAAAGCGCACCGGCAGGTTCTGGATGCAGACATCGTGCACCACCTGATCGAATGCACGCTGCAGGAATGTCGAGTAGATCGCGCAGAACGGGCGCATCCCCTGTGCGGCCAGCCCGGCAGCGAATGTCACCGCATGTTGTTCGGCAATGCCGACATCGAATGCGCGGTCGGGGTGTGCCTTGGCGAATTTGTCCACTCCGGTGCCGCTGGGCATCGCGGCGGTGATAGCGCAGATGCGCGGATCGCTGTCCGCCAGTTTGCCGAGCGTTTCACCGAACACGTTCTGATAATTGGGCGGGCCGCCTGCGCTTTTCTTCTGCTCGCCGGTGACGACATCGAACTTGGCCACGCCGTGATATTTGTCGGCGCTGTTTTCGGCCGGGGCATAGCCCTTGCCCTTCTGCGTCACGACATGGACAAGGATCGGCCCCTGTTCGCTGTCGCGCACGTTTTCCAGCACGGGAATCAGGTGGTCGAGATTATGCCCGTCGATCGGGCCGACATAGTAGAACCCCAGTTCTTCGAACAAAGTCCCGCCGGTGGCCATGCCGCGCGCGTATTCTTCCGCCTTTTCCAGCCCCGAGTGGACCCGGCGGCTGAGCTTGCGCGCAAATTTGGAGGCAAGGCTACGCAGGCCGAGATATTCGCTGCTCGACACCATCCGCGCGAGATAGGCCGACAGCCCGCCCACCGGGGGCGCGATCGACATATCGTTGTCGTTCAGGATCACCACCAGCCGGTTGCCCGCCTGTTCGGCGTTGTTCATCGCCTCGTATGCCATGCCCGCGCTCATCGCGCCGTCACCGATCACAGCGATTGCCTTGCCCGGTGCATCCTTCAGCTTGTTGGCCACGGCAAAGCCCAGCGCCGCGCTGATCGAAGTGCTCGAATGGGCGGCGCCGAAGGGATCGTATTCGCTTTCGCTGCGCTTGGTAAACCCGCTCAGCCCGCCGCCCTGCCGCAATGTGCGGATACGGTCGCGCCGCCCGGTAAGGATCTTGTGGGGATAGGCCTGATGGCCGACATCCCAGATCAGCCGGTCGGCCGGGGTATTAAACACGTAATGGATCGCAGTGGTCAGTTCGACCACGCCCAGCCCCGAACCCAGGTGGCCGCCGGTACTGCCGACAGTGCTGATCATCTCGGAGCGCAGCTCGTCCGCTAACTGGCGCAACTGCTCAGGCTTGAGCTTGCGGAGGTCTTCTGGCGTAGCGACAGTATCGAGAAGCGGGGTTTCAGGGCGTTCAACCATTTGTTGCGCTTAGCCGAACAATAAATCCGTGTCGATTCGCATAGGTTGAATGTTATGCGGCGCGAATGAACACTCCCGTAATGCGTGTCGCGACCGAAAGCGACCTGCCCGCACTCGACGCCCTGATGGATCGCGCAATCACCCATTTGCAGCAGGGCTTTCTCGATCCCGCGCAGATCGAAGCAAGTCGGCAGGTCATGGGGCTGGACCGGCAACTGGTGAAAGACCGCACGTACTGGATCGCGGAACTCGACGGCGCAATCGCCGGATGCGGCGGGTGGAGCAAACGCGCCACGCTCTATGGCGGCGACCACAGCACCCATCTGCGCGAACCGCGCCTGCTCGATCCCGCCAGCGAAGCGGCGCGCATCCGGGCAATGTACACCGACCCGGCTTTCGCCCGCCGCGGTGTAGGCAAGGCGGTGTTGTCCCAATGCGAAGACGAAGCGCGCCGCGCCGGTTTCACGCGGGTGGAACTGATGGCCACACTATCGGGCGAACCACTGTACCGCGTGGCGGGTTACGAACCGATCGAGCGAGTGGAGGACCGCGTCCCGCTGATCCGCATGGGCAAGCCGCTCTGAGATTTGGTGCGGGGAAGCGGAAGAAGCCGGGCCCCGGATCGGGTCCGGGGTGATGGTTTGGGGGTGGCCATACCTCTCCCACTCGTCATTGCGAATGGAGTGAAGCAATCCATCGCCTGACGTTTCCGCCCGTCGCAACCGATGTGATGGGCGGAGAGGTTCCAGCCATGGATTGCCACGTCGCCTGCGGCTCCTCGCAATGACGAGGGGAGGGAGGAGGCAGAGTCCAGCTTACAGAAAACCCGCGCGCCTTACCCCTTGGGCCGACACGCCGCGCACAGACCGCGGATTTCGATCACCGGGCGATCGGGCAGAAAATTCGCCGCTTCGGCCAGCGCGCGAACAGTGCGGCTGACGGCATCGTCGTCGATATGGGTCGCCTCCCCGCATTCATCGCAGACCAGAAAGATGCAGTCGTGCAGGCAACCGGGGTGCGGATTGGCGAGGTAGGCGTTGCTGCTTTCCACCCGCATGGCCAGATTGCGGGCCACGAACAGGTCGAGAATGCGATAGACCGAATTGGGCGCGATTCGCTTGCCCCGCCGGGCCGACACGCCATCGGCAATGTCGTAGGCCGACGCGGGCGAGGCATAATTCGCCAGTTCGCCGAACACCTCGGCGCGCAAGTCGGTCCACTGTTCCCCCGATGCGACCAGTGCATCGCGCGCGGCATCGACCAGATCGGTGCCGCTGTGTTCTTCGTGCGAATGGTGTTTATGGCCTGCCATGAAACCTATCTAGTGCGCTACGGGCCGGAGCGCCAGATAGTGGCGCACGGTCCCCACGACACACCAGTCAGTTACGGGTGAAGCCCGCCTTGTAGAGCGCGGGATACTGCGCCTTCAACGCCGCGACCTTGGGGGCGTCCCACGCGCGGATATATCCGTTGTCGGGGTTCCGCAGCGCGAAATCCTGATGATATGTCTCCGCCGGGTAAAACGCCTTGTACCCTTCGATCCGCGCAACGATGGGCCGTTTCCATACGCCCGATGCACCCATCTGCTTGAGATAGGCGGCGGCAACCGCCCGCTATTCGGCATTCAGCGGCACCAGCGCAGCGCGGTACTGAGTGCCCGAATCAGGGCCTTGCCGGTTTTTCAGCGTCGGGTCGGCCACCACGGAAAAGAACACCCGCAGCAATTGATCGTAGCGCACACGGGATGGATCGTACGTTACCCGCACCGCTTCGGCATGGCCGGTGTTGCCGCGGGTCACGCGCGCATAAGTGGCATTGGCCCTGCTGCCCCCGTGATAGCCGGAGACAGCGCTGGTCACACCTTTCATATGGCTGAAAACCGCCTCCACACCCCAGAAGCAGCCGCCGACGAACACCGCGGTTTTCAGGCCCGGCTTTTCACTGGCAATCCGCTGAGCGGCGGGGGCATCGAAAGTCGCTTCTCCGGCGACGGCAGGTTGCTGACACGATGTCAGCGCAAAGCTGGCGATTACTGCGAGAAGCGCAGGCCGGATCACTCCGCCGCGGCAGTCACCGCAACCGGCTCTGCATGAGCTTGCGGCACGGCATTGGTCCACGGGTCCGCACCTGCATTCACCGCCACGATCACAGCGCCGATCGCGAAACCGATGGCGAAATTGCGATAGAGGTCGGACTTGAACAGGCGCATGGGTAATTCACTTCTTTTCGTATGGGGTGCTCAGATAGGTACACCCGCTCTGCTTGCAAGATGCTTAATGCACGGGTTGTGCCCGGTTCAGGTGAGGTGGCGGCGTGTTCGCGGGCCGTTCTCGCGCTCACCTCCCTGCGTCATTGTGGACGCAGAGCCGGGGTCCAGCTTCCTCCACCGCGTCGTCGCCGCTCCTCGCAGTCACGAGCAGCGGCGGCGACCAATTATGCGGTGAACGTCACGCCCACCTCTCTAGTGGCGGAAGTGGCGCATTCCGGTGAAGACCATCGCCAGACCGGCTTCGTTCGCGGCGGCGATCACTTCTTCGTCGCGGATCGAACCACCCGGCTGGATCACGGCAGTCGCCCCGGCTTCGGCAGCGGCCAGCAGGCCATCGGCAAAGGGGAAGAACGCATCGGATGCGACGGCACTGCCCACTGTACGGGGGGAGGCCCAGCCGTATTTCTCCGCTGCCTCAGCCGCTTTCATCGCAGCGATGCGCGACGAATCGCGGCGGTTCATCTGGCCCGCGCCGATCCCGGCAGTGGCGCCATCCTTGGCATAGACAATGGCGTTCGATTTCACGTGCCGCGCCACGGTCCATGCGAACAGACAGTCTTTCAGTTCCTGCTCGGTCGGTGCGCGGTCGGTCACGACTTTCAGATCGTCTGCCGTGATCGCGCCGTTGTCACGATCCTGCACCAGAATGCCCCCGGCGATGATCGCCAGTGTCTGCCCCGCGCGGCGCGGATCGGGCAGGCCATCGGTCAGCAACAGGCGCAGGTTCTTCTTGCGGGCGAACGCCGCCTTCGCAGCATCGTCCGCTCCCGGCGCGACAACGACTTCCGTAAAGATTTCGCAGATCGCCTCTGCCGTCGGCCCATCGAGCGGGACATTGGTGGCAACGATCCCGCCGAATGCCGAAACGCTGTCGCACGCCAGCGCATCGTTCCACGCCTCCAGCAAAGTGCTGCGCTGCGCCACGCCGCACGGGTTGGCGTGCTTCACGATCACCACCGCCGGTTCCTGCCCGCCAAATTCGGCGGCCAGTTCGAACGCTGCGTTGGCATCGTTGTAGTTATTGTAACTCAGTTCCTTGCCCTGCACCTGCTGCGCTTGCGGCAGGCCGTTGGTGTGCGGGCCGCGCGGCAGATACAGCGCCGCATCCTGATGCGGGTTTTCGCCATAACGCAGCGTACCCGACAGCACGCGGGTCATGCTGACCTGCGGCGGGAATTTCTGCTGCTGATCGGTATAGGCGAACCACTGGCTGATCGCTGCGTCATAGGCGGCAGTGGTGGCAAATGCCTTGGCCGCCATGCGCTTGCGGAATTCCAGCGTAGTCGCGCCGTTCTTATTCGCCAGTTCTTCCAGCAGTTCGGGATAGTCGGCCGGATCGGTGACGATCGTGACATAGCGATGGTTCTTGGCTGCCGAACGCACCATGCTCGGCCCGCCGATGTCGATATTTTCGATCACGGTGTCGCGATCCGCGCCGCGCGCGACGGTGCTTTCGAACGGATAAAGGTTGACCACCACCAGATCGATCGCGCCGATCCCGTGGGTTTCCATCGCCGCCGCGTGATCGGCATCGTCGCGCACCGCCAGCAGGCCGCCGTGGACCATCGGGTGCAGGGTTTTCACCCGGCCATCCATCATTTCGGGAAAACCGGTGACATCGGACACATCGCGCACGTCCAGCCCGCTATCGCGCAGGGCCTTCGCCGTACCGCCGGTGGACACCAGATCGACCCCGGCCTTCGCCAGTTTCGCGCCCAGATCGTCCAATCCGGCTTTGTCGGACACCGACAACAGTGCCCGTTTAATCGTTACGTCAGTCACCTGAATTTCATCCCATTTTTTTGAGCAGCCAGGAGAACGATCCCCCGCCGCGAGAAGTCAGCCCTTGCAATACGAGTTGCTGGATCGGTTGCGGGCGGCCCTGGCCATCGACCCACAGGCTTTCCTCTATCGCCAGTTTCGCGTCGTCCGCTACCTGACCGAGCCGGAACTGCCAATAGGTGCCATCGCGCAATGCCAGCCCGGCGCCCTTGCCATCTTCGCTCAGCGCCAGTTCGATGCCCGGCCCGATGTGGAACCGGATGGCATAGCCGATTTTGCCGCGCTTGCCCTTCTTGCCCACCGGCAACAGCAGGTCTTCCCCGCGCAATTCGTTGCCATCGTCGCGCATAATCAGAATGCGGCAGTGATCGAGGCCGAAACGCGCGGCATAGCCATTGTGGCTCGCTTCGACGCGGGTCGCCTTGCCGTTTTCCAGCGTCAGTTGGCGGCGGTCCACCTCCACTTCCGCGACGCCAGAGCCGAGCTTGCCGTTCAGCAGGACCGCCGTGGAATTCGCATCGTCGAGCGTCAGCGTGGAATGCGCGGCGGTGGCGCGCAGCCCCTGTTCGATCCGCACGGGCACCTGCCCGCCCGCGAACGCCGCACCGCCGCAGTTGACCACGATCCGTTGTCCGCTGGCAGAAAATTCGAACGCCAGTGTCGATGCACAGCCGGTGCGCGCATGGCGCGCGAGCGGGGGCGGTGCGGCATCGTAGATCAGCACCGACTTGCCGCCGGCGACCCGCTGATAGCCCCATTGCCGCACGTTCTTGAGCGGCCGCGTCCGCACACGACTGGCGAGCACCAGCGCGGACAGGCGATCCGCCGAAACCGCACCGCTGCCCTGCCACGATCCCAGCCCGCCATCCGAATGGGTCAGCGCCAGCAACGGCGGCACCAGCAGGGCCTGCATCGCTTCCAGCGCAGAAGGGGGATCGCACTTCACCGCTTCATAACAGGCGCGCAGCGTCGTCAGCAGAGCGATTGCCTGCATTTGCGCCAGCGGGCTGCGGCTGAGCACGCCGCCATCTTCCGCCACCAGTTCGCCCAGCGCACGCAACAGGCCCGCTTCCCCGAACAGGCGGCGCGGTTTGCCTTCGGGCAACAGCAGGCCTGCCGCGACGACTGCGGACCAGCCGGCAACCTGCGCCAGCCGGTCGGGCGCGCGCGCCGCGTTCCGATCGAGCCAGCGGGCCGTGTCCCCCATCGCCGCCAGTATGCGGTTGCGGAATGCGGAATCGTCGCCCGACAGGATAAACGGCGCATAGACGAACCAGTTGAGCAGCCGCGCACCGGCATGTTCGACATACCACGCCGCGCCCTTGCCCGGCACGGGATTGGCATCGAGCCATGCGCGCAGGATGCGTTCTGCAGTCGCAGCGCTCTGTTCGCGCGGGGCCGCCGCCGCCAGATCGCTCAGCCAGGTGAAACCGTGGACGCATTGCTCGAATGGCGGCGTCAGGCGCGCGGTCGGGCCGAAATCGACCTGTGCAATCGGCGCCTTAACGCCATAGATCAGGAAATGCCCTGCCCGCAGCGCCATGCCCGCCGCCCGGTCACCTTCCAGCGGCGGCTCTACAGTGGCCAGCAAGCGGGGGCGGGCCGGTTTGCGGAACGGCGAGAGCAAAGTGGAGCCGGATACGCCCAGCCCATAGGCCATCCGCATCAGCCGCTCGCCCGGCCCCAGCGAAGGCGGGGCAAAGTCGGCCAGAACCAGTGCCCGCGCCGGTTCGATCACTTCGGCGGGCTGTTCGGTCGCGGTAACGGCGGTGGGTTCGGGCGCGTCGCTCAACGGCATAGCACTGTCGCTGCCAGAGGTCGTTCCGCGAAGCTCCACCAACGTCGCATCGCTCATCAGGCAGGAACCTCTGCCAGACCTTTCAGCGCCGCGATATTGGCGGCGTATCGTTCAGGCCCGCCGCGGAAAGTGGCCGATCCGGCCACCAGCACATCGGCACCGGCATCGACGCACTGCCGCGCTGTTGTCGGATCGACACCGCCATCGACTTCCAGATGAATATCGCGCCCGGTCTTGTCGATCATCTTGCGGATCGCTTCGATCTTGCGAAGCTGGCTGGAAATGAAGCTCTGCCCACCGAAGCCGGGATTAACGCTCATCACCAGCACCAGATCGATTTCGTCGATCAGGTAATCGAGCATCTTGGCAGGCGTCGCGGGGTTCAGGCTGACACCGGCTTTCTTGCCCAGAGCGCGGATCGCCTGCACTGTGCGGTGGATGTGCGGCCCCGCCTCCGGGTGGACAGTGATGATATCCGCCCCGGCATCGGCAAAGCTTTCCAGCCAGTTGTCCACCGGGCTGACCATCAGGTGCACATCGAACGGCTTATCGGTGTGGGGGCGCAGCGCCTTCACCACGCCCGGCCCGATCGTGAGGTTGGGGACGAAGTGCCCATCCATCACATCGATATGGATCCAGTCGCAACCGGCGGCGTCGATTGCGCGCACCTCTTCGCCAAGGCACGCGAAATCGGCAGACAGGATAGACGGGGATATCAACGGCGCATTCATCGGCGGACCTTGCGGCTGGGTGCGTCCTCTCGAATTTGCGTTAACCTGCGCGGGAATGGGCGACAAGCGCCCTCACGCCCCTTTTCCACACCGCCTGCACAGCGTAAGCTTCGAGAATCATGCTTCATCCCGACTTACTCGATGCCGCCCGCGCGCTTTCCGACCGGATTGTGACCTTGCGCCGCCAGATCCATGCCGAACCCGAACTGGGTCTGGAAACGCCCAAAACACTGGCGAAAGTGCGCACCGCGCTGGCGCATCTGCCGCTCGAATGGCGCGAAGGCGGGCGCACGACCGGGGCCGTGGCCACGCTGAAATGCGGCCAGCCGGGGCGCCGGGTGCTGTTGCGCGGCGATATGGATGCGCTGCCGATGGACGAACAGACCGGGCTGGACTTTGCCTCCGCAGTCCCGGGGCGGATGCATGCCTGCGGGCACGATACCCACACCGCCATGCTGGCGGGCGCGGCGGAACTGCTGGCGGCGCGGGCGCAAGAACTGTCGGGCGAAATCCAGTTCATGTTCCAGCCGGGGGAGGAAGGGTTCCACGGCGCGCGCCATATGCTGAACGATGGCCTGATCGATCCGCTACCCGAAGCGGCCTTCGCGCTGCATGTCATGCCCAATGCCCGCCACGGCGCAGTGGCGGGGCGCGCCGGGGCGCTGATGGCGGCGGCGGACCAGTTCGATATCGTGGTGAAGGGCAGTGGCGGCCATGCCTCCATGCCCCACGACACGCACGATCCGGTTCCCGGTGCCTGCGCCATCGTGACAGCGTTGCAGGCGATGGTCACACGGCGGTTCAATGCCGCCGATGCGGTGGTCGTTACCGTGTCGATGATCCACGCGGGCACCGCGCATAACGTGATCGCAGACGAAGTGGCCCTGCGCGGAACGATCCGCACTCTGTCGCCGCATCACCGCGAAAAAGCGCATGCCCTGCTGGCAGAAACCGCCGAAGCGATTGCGAAGGGATATGGCCTGACCGCCGAAGTGACGGTGACGCCCGGCTTCCCCGTCACTCTGTGCGATCCGCGTGCAGTGGCTCTGGGGCAGGCTGTGACGGGCGAACTGTTCGGCGCAGGCGAGTGGGTTTCGCTGCCCGCGCCGATTATGGGTGCGGAAGATTTCTCTTACGTACTGGAACAGGTGCCTGGCGCGATGTTCTTCCTCGGCGTGGCGGCAGAGGGAGACGACGACTGGCGCAGCGCCTGTTCGATCCATTCGCCGCGCATGATGGTGGACGAAGCCGCTCTGCCCCGCGGCACCGCGCTGCTGGCAGGATGCGCGATCCGGTTCCTCGAATCCGGGTTCGATTGATCCGCTTTCGTTTGCGATAGCCGCTGAAAGTGGCCGCGCCCCACCGCCGCCCATCCCTGTTGGACAGGGCATGGGCGACAGGGGAAGCGATAGTTTCACTGCAGAACGGCGCAGGCGGCGCGATCAGCCTTTCGGCGCGTGCCCCTTCGGCTTGCCGCCTTTGGGGCCGAACGTTTTCGATCCGCCACCGTTTGGCCCTGAAGCTTTTGGCCCTGAACCTTTCCCGCCCGGTCCTTTGCCGGGTTTCTTGCCAGCAAATTTGCCACCAGGCTTATGCGGCCCCTTGCCAAAGGCGCGGTCGCCATCGTTGGCGCGGCGCGGGCCCTTGCCACCGTGACGGGACGGCTTGCCGCCAAACTCGCGCCTGCCTGCGCGATTGTCGCGCGCCGCTTCGCGCGGGCCTTCGGATGGTTCGATCAGAATCGCAGCCTGATCGTCGTCACCTTGTGCAGTGCGTTCGACCGCATCGGTAAAGCGGCTGGCGATCGCGCGCGGTATCTGAAAATGGGTTTCATTCCCGCCGATACGGATCGCGCCGATTTCGTTGCGGGTGATATGCCCACGGCGGCACAGCAGCGGCAGAATCCAGCGCGGATCGGCATTATGCCGCCGCCCGATAGCCATGCTGAACCACACGGTATCTTCGAAACCGGGCCGATGGCGTTCCTGCTGCGCCGTTTTGCGCGCTTCGGGGGTGTTCTCGGTCAGATCTTCGGGCGCAGGCATTGCCGCACGATGGGCGCGCACCAGTGCGGCGGCGATATCTTCCGGCGACTTTTCCGCCATCAGCCGCTGCGCCAGCGCGCGGTCTTCCTCTTCGAACTCAACCGGCTGGAGCAGCGCACCGAGCAAACGCTCGCGGTCCTGTTCCTGAATCGCGGCCTTGGTCGGCGCATCGATCCACTCGGCTTCGATCTTCGCTCCGCGCAGCATCGATTCCACCCGGCGACGGCGTGGATAAGGGACCACGATAACCGCAGTCCCTTTCTTGCCCGCACGCCCAGTGCGGCCCGAACGGTGTTGCAGCGTTTCCGCATCGCGGGGAATCTCGACATGGATCACCAGGCTCAGCGTCGGCAGGTCGATCCCGCGCGCGGCCACGTCGGTCGCCACGCAAACCCGTGCGCGGCGGTCGCGCAATGCCTGCAACGCCTGATTGCGTTCGGACTGCGAATGTTCGCCCGACAAAGCAACGACAGCAAAGCCGCGTTCCTGCAACATGGCGTGCAGACGGCGGACGTTGTCGCGCGTGGCGCAGAACAGGATCGCTGTTTCCGCCTCGTGAAAACGCAGCAGATTGACCACCGCCGCTTCGATTTCGGCGGGTGAGACAGTGACCGCCTGATAGGCGATATCGCCGTGGCCCCGTTCGTCACCCACAGTCGAAATACGCAGGGCATCGTTCTGGTAACGGGTGGCCAGCGCCACGATCGGGCGCGGCATCGTAGCGGAAAACAGCATCGTGCGGCGCCCTTGCGGCGTGGCGTCGAGGATTTCTTCCAGATCGTCGCGGAAGCCCATATCGAGCATCTCGTCCGCTTCATCGAGCACCGCGACGCGCAAGGCCGACAGGTCGAGCGCGCCACGCTCCAGATGGTCGCGCAGGCGGCCCGGCGTCCCGACAACGATCTGTGCACCGCCGCGCAGATTGCGGCGTTCTTTCGATGCATCCATCCCGCCGACACACGTTGCGATTCGCCCGCCTGCACCGGCATAGAGCCAGGCCAGCTCGCGGCTGACCTGCAAGGCCAGTTCACGCGTCGGCGCGATGATCAGTGCCAGCGGAGATTCGGTGTGCGGCATCCTGCCTTCCGAATCGAGCAGGTTTTCCGCGAAGGCGAGGCCAAACGCCACGGTCTTGCCCGAACCGGTCTGCGCGGAAACGATCAGGTCGCGCCCGGCGGCATCGGGGGCAAGGACAGCGGCCTGCACGGCGGTGGGTGCGGCATAGCCGCGCGCGGCAATCGCCTCTGCAAGGACGGGGGGGAGATTGGAAAAAGGCATGAAACTCACGAATGGTCAGCCATGTCGCGACGGCGACAGGGCAAGAAGAAAAGGTCAGATAGCTTGTGCAGCGGCCCATCCACTGGACCACGCCCATTGGAAGTTATAACCACCCAGCCAGCCGGTCACGTCGACGGCTTCACCTACTATATACAGACCTGGAACGCGTTTGGCTTCCATTGTTTTCGATGAAAGTTCAGCGGTACTTATCCCGCCTGCGGTCACCTCCGCCTTAGCGAAGCCTTCGGTGCCATTCGGATGAAACCGCCATGCCGCCAGCTGCGCCCCGGCATCGCGCAGCGTGGTATCGGCAATCCGGCCCAGCGGATCGTTCGGCACACACGCTCCACTTTGCCCGATCCGATCCGCCAGCACATTCGCCAGCCGATCAGGCATGACGTCACGCAGCAAAGCGCGCAGCGTGGCCTGCGGACTGGCTCGCTTGGCGTCGAGCAGCCATTCCGCACTGCGGTCGGGCAGAAAATCGACCGCAACAGGGGCGCCATGGCGCCAATATGACGACACTTGCAGTATAGCCGGGCCGGACAGGCCGCGATGGGTGAACAGCGCGGCCTCGCGAAACGACGCGCCGCCCGCGCTGGCGACAACTTCCGCCGATACGCCAGACAGTTCGCGGAACAGGACATCGTGGCCCCCCAGCGTCAACGGCACCAGTGCAGGGCGCGGTTCCACCACTTTCAGCCCGAACTGGCGCGCCAGATCATAAGCGAAACCGGTCGCGCCCATCCTGGGGATCGACGGTCCGCCGGTGGCGATCACCAGTGCAGGCGCGCTGAAGCGGCCTTGCGTGGTGGCGACAGTAAATTGCCCGTCGGCGTGAGAGACATCGGTGACGCCATGCCCGCACACCACTGTGCCGCCACCGCGCGCCACTTCGTCCAGCAACATAGCGACGATCTGTTTCGCGGACCCGGCGCAGAACAGTTGCCCCAGCGTCTTTTCATGCCACGCGATGCCGTACTTCTCTACCAGCGCGAGGAAGTCGGTGGGGGTATAACGGCTGAGCGCCGAACGCGCGAAATGCGGATTGGCCGACAGGAACCGTTCGGGCACAGTGCCGATATTGGTGAAATTGCAGCGCCCGCCGCCGGAGATAAGGATTTTCTTCCCCGCCCGCTCCGCATGGTCGATCACCAGCACCCGCCGTCCGCGCAACCCGGCTTCCGCCGCGCACATCAGCCCGGCAGCCCCGGCCCCCAGCACAATTGCATCGTATCGCTCCATCGGGCGCGCATAGGGGATTTATCGCCGCCGCGCCTCCCCTTTCCGCTGCACCGGCGGCGAACCGACGATCAGCCTGCCGCACGCTCCTGAACATGGGCGATCACCGCCGGGTCTTCGATCGTCTGCGGTACGACCACGTCGGCACCGTTGACGATATCGCGCAGCAAATTGCGGAGGATCTTGCCCGAACGCGTCTTAGGCAAACCATCGACGAAATAGACCGCACGTGGCGCGGCAATCGGCCCGATATCTCCCCGGATCGAGGTGACGATTTCGTGCTTCGCTTCCTCGTGATCGGAAAATTCGGGCTTCGTCACTACGAAAGCCACCGCCATTTCCCCTTTCAGTTCGTCCGCCGCGCCGACCACCGCACATTCGACGACTTGCGGGTGGTTGGCGACCACTTCTTCCATCTGCCCGGTCGACAGGCGATGCCCGGCAACATTGATGATATCGTCGGTCCGCCCCATGATATGGATGAACCCGTCTTCATCGATTTTCCCGGCATCCCCGGTGGTATAGTGGCCCGGATAATCGATGAACCCGGCTGCGAAGCGTTCGGGGTTGTTCCATAAAGTGCGGAAGGCACCGGGCGGCAAAGGCTGTTCGATCAGCAAAGTGCCCACGGCACCGGCGGGCATGTCTTGTCCGGCGGCATCTTTCACTTTGAAGCGATATCCCGGCACGGCATGGCCCGCGCTGCCCGCGCGGATATGTGTCTGGCCCAGGCCGTAACAGGTGGCGATCGCGGGCCAGCCCAGCTCGGTCTGCCACCAGTGATCGATCACCGGTTTGCCCAGCTTGTCCGCGATCCACAGCAGTGTGTCGGGGTCGGCCCGCTCTCCGGCGAGAAACAGCGCCTTCAAACTGTCGAGCGATGCTGCGTCGATAAACTCTCCCTCGGGATCGGCACGACGGATTGCACGGATCGCGGTAGGGGCCGTGAACAGCACTTTCACATTATGCTTGTCCACCAGGCGCCAGAGAATGCCTGCATCGGGCGTGCCGACGGGCTTGCCTTCGAACAACACTGTAGCGCAGCCCTTCAGCAGCGAGCCATAGACGATATAGCTGTGCCCAACGACCCAGCCGATATCCGATGCCGCCCAATACACATCGCCAGTATCCACTCCATAAATCGCGCCCATCGACCAGTGCAGCACAGTGGCATGCCCGCCGTTGTCGCGCACCACACCCTTGGGTGTGCCAGTCGTGCCCGAAGTGTAGAGGATATAGAGCGGATCGCTCGACTTCACGGTCACGCAATCGACCGGTTCCGCCGCTGCATAGGCACTGGCCCAGTCGCGATCGCGCCCCGGCATCAGATCGGCGGCAAGCTGTTCGCGCTGAAACACGATAGTCGCCGCCGGCTTGTGTACCGCCCGGTTCAACGCATTGTCGAGCAGAGGTTTGTACGCAATCGTGCGCCCCGGTTCGAACCCGCACGATGCGCTCAGCACCAGTTTCGGCTGACAATCGTCGATCCGCTTGGCCAGTTCGGGGGCAGCGAACCCACCGAACACCACCGAATGCACTGCGCCGATCCGGGCACAGGCGAGCATGGCGAACACCGCTTCGGGGATCATCGGCATATAGATCACCACGCGGTCGCCGCGTTCGACCCCTTCGGCCACCAGCATTCCTGCGGTGCGCGCGACACGCTCCTGAAGCTCGGCATAAGTATATGTCGCGGCGGCACCCGTAACCGGGCTTTCGTATATCAGCGCCACGGCATCCCCCCGCCCCGCCGCGACATGGCGGTCGACCGCGTTGTAGCAGGTGTTGATTTCGCCATCGGGGAACCAGACATCGCTATCCCGGTCATGCGGAGTTTGCGGAAACTTCGCCCAGTCGAGCCCGCGCGCTGCATCCATCCAGAACGCGTCAGGATCATTCTCTGCCCGGGCAGCGATTTCGGCGAAAGTCATCGTATCCTCTCCAAATGGCCGGGCGGCCCGCACAATGGGGCCGCCCGGTAATTCATGCGATAATGCGACCGTTAGAATGCATATTTGGCGGAAACCTGCACTTGCTGAAGATTCCCGTCCAACCCTGCTTCGTTCTTTCGGTTGGCGTACATGTATTCAATCCCGAGATCGAGCTTGGGCACCGGCGAATAGATGATGTTAGCCAGCGCATTCCACACTTCATCGGTAGGGGTATTACCGGTCAACAGCACGGGATTATCCGCCTTGAAGTAACTGCCTGCGATGGTCGAACGCAGTTTCGGCCCCCAGAAATGGCGATAGGCGGCAAAGCCGGAATAGGTCGCAATCGGATCGAGCTTGCCCGACGCATCGATTGCCGCGTCGTTGACGATGTTCGCGCCGAGATAGCGCCCCAGCCCCTTGCCCGCCGTGGCCATGAAACGCAGGTCATCCTTGCCACCAAACGGCACCACGCCCGAAACGCTGACGCCATAGGCCACCGCGCTGTCGCTGCTCGGCAGAATCGCGTCGGACGCGCTCAACTGGCGCACGATCCCGGCAATCGCAAAGCCCGATTTGTCGTAGCGCAGCACGAAATCGGGCAGCTTATCGTCGCCCGGCTGAATACGCGCGCCGGTGGCACTGGTCAGCGTGGTTTCAGGATTTTCGACTGCGACCGACAGGCCATCTTTCGATTTGTAGCGGATCATCGGCTGGCGCACGAACACCGTACCCGGCATGGTCCCGACAAAATCGAGCGTATCGGGCAGAGCGGAGACATTCTGGAACGTCGACCATGTCTGCCCGAACAGCCACCCGTCATAGGTGATGAACGCCTGCCGCATTCTGGGCGAGTAACTGTTCGACACCCGCTGATCGCCGCCGCTGGTCGTCATGAAATCGAGTTCGAGGTGCGTCCCGACCGACTTATCGCCCACCGGCGTGCTGGTTTTCACGATAATCCGGCTTTGCCGGGCGTGGAAATCGGTATCCCAGCCCGACGCAGCGCCACCGACCGGGATCAGGCCCGGCAAGAGGAAGTCGCGCCCGACCGAACCGTTGGCCATCTGCCCGCCGCTGGTGCGGATCGTTTTGCCATCCAGCTTGATATAACCGCCCAGCGTGACTCGCGTGTCGCCCACCGAAAATCCATCGGCAGAGTTCGTTTTTTCGACTTGCGCGACACGGGCTTCGGTTTCGGCCTGCTGCGCCGCCAGTTGCTGACTCTGCGCCCGCGTTGCTTCGACGGCAGAACGTAACTGGCTGACCGCTTCGGCCTGCTGCGCGCTGGGCGCTTGCCCTGTGTTCATCTGTTGCTGCAGTGAAACGATCATCGCTTCCAGCCTGTCGAGCCGTTGTTCGACAGACTCGCCGGTCTTCGCCCGAACACTGACAGGCACCAGTGCACTTGCCGTCATCAGGCATACTGCCAGTCGCACCGTCGCCTTTCGCGTCGTTCGATATTTCACTGGACTTCTCCCACACCATTATGATTTTCGGCGAGGAGAATTCGCATTCCCGCAGGGGTGTTTCTATCGGCAAATCGTCTATACTACGATGGTCGTAAGGCCTGAGCGGGTAACATACGATACTATTGCCGACCGTCCCCGATCAGCGAATCGGGAAACGCGATCAAGAAGATGAAAACGGGAGTTGGACAATGGCGGCAGACGTGATGACGCACGAAGACGTAGTGGCCCGGCCCGCTGCGGCGGCGCAAGGCACGAACTGCACACTGGCGGATTATCAGGCGATGTATGCCCGCTCCGTCGACGATCCCGATGGTTTCTGGGCCGAACAGGCCGCTCGCCTCGATTGGGTGAAAGGACCCACGAAAATCTCCGGCTGGTCGTTCGATCCGGTCAATATCAAATGGTTCGAAGATGGCGTGCTCAACATCTGCCACAACGCAGTGGACCGCCATGTCGATGCCGGTCACGGCGACCGCACCGCACTGATTTTCGAACCCGATAGCCCCGACAGCCCCGTCCGCACGATCACCTATGCCGAATTGCAGCGTGACGTGGCGAAAATGGCCAATACGTTCAAGAAACTGGGCATCGCCAAGGGGGATCGGGTCACGATCTACATGCCGATGATCCCCGAAGGGGCGATGGCCATGCTCGCCTGTGCCCGGATCGGCGCCATTCACTCCGTCGTGTTCGGCGGGTTCAGCCCCGATGCCATCGCGGGCCGGGTGGAAGATTGCGAAAGCGACTGGATCGTGACCGCTGACGAAGGGCTGCGCGGATCGAAGTCGATCCCGCTCAAGGCCAATGTCGATATCGCTTGCGAGAAAGCGCCGGTGAAGGGGGTGCTGGTGTTCCGCCACACCGGCGGCAATGTCGCCATGACCGAAGGGCGCGATCACTGGTATCACGACCTGTCGGATGGCGTGAACAGCGATTGCCCGTGCGAGCCGATGAATGCGGAAGATCCGCTGTTCATCCTCTATACCTCAGGCTCCACCGGCAAGCCCAAGGGCGTGGTCCACACCACCGGCGGCTATGCCGTGTGGACGGAAACCACCTTCCGCTATGTCTTCGACTATCGTCCGGGCGAGGTATTCTGGTGCACCGCCGATATCGGCTGGGTCACCGGGCACAGCTACATCGTCTATGGACCGCTGCAGAACGGTGCGACCGCGCTGATGTTCGAAGGGGTGCCCAACTATCCCGACCACGACCGGTTCTGGCAGGTGATCGACAAGCACAAGGTCAACGTGTTCTACACCGCGCCGACTGCGATCCGTGCGTTGATGCGCGAAGGGGAAAGCTATGTGCAGAAGCACGATCTTTCCAGTCTGCGCCTGCTTGGCAGTGTGGGCGAACCGATCAACCCGGAGGCGTGGCGCTGGTATCACGAACAGGTCGGCAAAGGCGCGATCCCGATTGTCGATACCTGGTGGCAGACCGAAACCGGCGGCATCATGATTACCACTCTGCCCGGCGCGCACGATATGAAGCCGGGCAGCGCAGGCAAGCCGTTCTTCGGCATATGCCCGCAACTGGTCGATAACGATGGCGAAGTGCTGGCCGACGAGACTATCGGCGGCGCGACCGAAGGCAACCTGTGCATCACCCGTAGCTGGCCGGGTCAGGCCCGCACTGTCTATGGCGATCACGAACGCTTTATCCAGACCTACTTCACTACCTATCGCGGCAAGTATTTCACCGGTGACGGCTGCCGCCGCGATGAAGACGGCTATTACTGGATCACCGGCCGGGTGGACGATGTCATCAACGTATCGGGCCACCGCATGGGCACCGCCGAAGTGGAAAGCGCGCTGGTGCTGCACGCCCTCGTTTCCGAAGCAGCGGTGGTGGGTTACCCGCACGACATCAAGGGGCAGGGCATCTACTGCTATGTCACCCTGAATGCAGACGAAGAGGCAAGCGACGAACTGACCGCCGAACTGCGCCAGTGGGTCCGCAAGGAAATCGGCCCGATTGCAACGCCCGACCATCTCCATTTCACCCCTGCCCTGCCGAAAACCCGCAGCGGCAAGATCATGCGCCGCATCCTGCGGAAAATCGCAGAAAACGACTATGGTTCGCTGGGCGATACCTCCACTCTGGCCGATCCCAGCCTTGTCGACGGGCTGATCGAAGGGCGCATGAATCGCTGATCCGATGGCCCGGCGGATCATCATTACAGACGATCATCCGCTGATGCGCGCAGCGATCCGCGCTTCGGTCGAGCGGGTCTGGCCCGATCACGATATCGTGGAAGTATCCGATGCTGCCTCTGCCCAGCGCGCCGTGATGGACGGGCAGGTGGAACTGGTCACGCTCGACCTGCATATGGCCGACAGCGCCGGACTGGGCCCGTTGCTCGATCTGCGGAAGAGCCATCCGGCGGTGCCGGTAGTGGTGATTTCCGCCAGTGACGATCCGCGGGTAATCTCCGGCGCACGTGAACTGGGGGCATCGGGCTTCATCCCCAAAACGGCATCGCTGGAAGAGATGACGGGCGCGCTCGCACTGGTGCAGAGCGGCGATCTCAGCTTCCCCGAAGTGGCAGATGAAAGCGACAGTGATGACGCCATCGTCCGCCTCGCCTCGCTGACCCCGGCGCAAACCCGCATTCTGCAGTTCGTGGCGCAAGGTCTGCTCAACAAACAGATCGCCTATGCAATGGACATCAGCGAAGCGACTGTGAAAGCGCACATCACCGCGATTTTCCGCCGTCTGGGTGTAACCAACCGAACGCAAGCGACGTTACTGGCAAAACACCTCGACACCTCCGGGGCGGTATAGCCCGCCATCGCCGCGACCTTGCGGAGCTCACCTCCCTGTCATCATTGCGAACGGAGTGAAGCAATCCGTCGCCTGACGGCTCCTCGCGATGACGAAGGGCGGGGGCATCGTGTGTCGAATTTTGAGGTGAGGTGAGGTGAGGTGAGGTGAGGTGAGGTGCGCTTTCGCCTGCCAGCCTCTACCGCACCAGTGAATTGACCAGCGCCCGCAATGTTGCCGGGCTGGCAGGCTTGATCATACGCTGGGCGCCGATGCGGGCAGCGGCCTGCTCGGTTTCCTCCGTTTCTTCCGCGGTCAGCAGGATCGCCGGTGGCAATTCGCCCCAGCGGGCCGCCAGAATCTCGCTCGCCACATCGCCGGTCAGCCCGTCGTCGAGGCGATAATCGAGCACGAGCAATGCCGGGCGAAAAGCCGGATCGACATCGTCGGGATGGTTCACAGCAACAACCGTGAAGCCCCACTTTCCCAGCAACGCGGCCATCGCCTCTCGGCTTGCGGGATCGTTGTCGATACACAGCACTGGCACACCCGCGCGCGCAGATGAAGCAGGGGGTATCTCCACTGGCTGCGCTTCGGGCTGAGCAGGCTCGGTCCGGTCGATACGGAAGGAAAAGCGGCTGCCACGCCCAGGCATACTGTTAAGCTGCACCACCGTGCCCAACATCGTGGCAATCCGCTGCACGATGGCAAGGCCAAGCCCCAGCCCATCGCCATCGCGATCCGGGTGCAGCCGGGTGAATTCATCGAAGATGCGATGCCGGTCCGCCGGATCGATACCCGGCCCGGTGTCCGCAACGACAATTTCCACTTTGCGCCCGCGCCGCAGCGCACCCACCAGCACTTTGCCGCTGTCGGTATAGCGCAGCGCATTGGTAACGAGGTTCTGCAGCACCGAAATGAACAGTCCGCGGTCGGTCTCCAGCCACAGGCCGGAAGGGATGACCCGCAGATCGAGCCCTTTGGCGCGCGATTGCACTTCGAATTCACTGGCGACATCGGCAAACGCCCGATCGAGCGAAAACCGCGTGCGCTTGAGCGTAACACTGCCACCATCGAGCCGCGAGATGTCGAGCAACGCCCGCAACAATCGGTCGGCAGTCAGGATCGAACGGTCGATCTGTTCCAGCAGCTGCCGGTCACGCGCCTGCGCTTCACCGTGATCCATCCGTTCCGCCAATGCCCCTGCGAACAGCCGTGCAGCGTTCATCGGCTGCACCAGATCGTGGCTGGCCGCCGCCAGAAAGCGGGTTTTCGAACGCGTCGCTGCCTCCAGCGCGGTATTGGCTTCGACCAACTGCTGTGTCCGCTCGTACACTTTGGCTTCCAGCGCCTGCTCCGCCACGCGGTCGGCAGTGATGTCGGTGTAGGTCGTGACATAGCCGCCGCTCGGCGCGGCATTGCCCAGCACGCGTAATACCCGTCCGTCGGGCAGCACACGCTCTGTGCTATGCCGCTTGCCAGCGCGCAGATGCGCCAGTCGCTTGGCGATCTCCCCTTCGATGGAAGACGGATCGAACCCCAGAACGCGCATGTTATACCGCAACAGATCGGCAATCGGCCTGCCCGGCTCCACCAGATCGGCAGGGTAGTGGAACATCTCGACATAGCGTGTATTCCACGCCACCAGTCGCAATTCGTCATCGACCACCGATATGCCCTGATCGATGTTCTCGATGGCGATCTGCAACAGCCCTGCACCGAACTGCAACCGCTGCGACGTTTCGTCGAACATCGCCACTACCCGCTCCAGAGCGACGGGATCGCCTTCGATGGTCGACTGTATCAGCGCCTTGGCCGACGATGCGCCCAGGATCGCACTGATCAGCCGCTCGCTCTTGTCCGCCAAAGCCCCGTCGGCACGGTCGGTGTCGCGATAGGGGCGCCCGGTTTCCAGTCGCAGCGCATTGAGTGCTTCGCGTGCCTGCCGCTCGCCCAGAAACTGGCTCAGCAGCAGGCGGAAATCGGCCACTTGCGCGCGGGTATCGATCAGATCGGGTGAGGCGCTTGCTCCATCGCGTTCAATAAACGCCATCGCCTGCACCCGGTCGACCAGACTATCTTCCCCGGCGAGCGAGAACACCACAAACAACAGCAGGTTGATCGTCAGACTGATAACCGTGCCGGACACCAGAGGATCGTCGGTTATGCGGATCGATACCAGTTCCGGCCCGAACACCGGCAGTGCCAGCAATAACAGCCAGGCGATACACCCACCGGCCAGTCCGGCGATCATCCCGGTCTTGTTGGCTCCGCGCCAGAAAAACCCCAGCAACAAACCGGGCGCGAATTGCGCCGCACCGGCAAATGCAATCTCCCCCAATCCGGCCAGCGTGGCATCGTTCGCTGCACGGCCGTAGAGCCAGGCAGTCGCCAGCAGTACGATAATCGACGCCCGGCGGATCGGGATCAGCTTGCTGCCAATATCGCGGACATCGCCGGGCTGACGCAGCCGATCCCCGAAAAATGTCGGCACGATCAGATCGTTGGTCACCATGCCCGACAGGGCAATGCTGGTGACGACGACCATCCCGGTCGATGCCGAAAACCCGCCGATAAATGCCAGCAGTCCCAGCGTGTGCGCGTCGAAAGCAAGCGGCAGATCGATCATCAGCATGTCGGCGCTGGCTGTATGATCCATCAGCATCCGCCCGGCGAGCACCACCGGCACGACTGCAAGGCAAATCAGCGCCAGATATGTCGGAAACAGCCAGCGCATCGCGCCCTGCATCCGGTCCGCCCGCGCCTCCACCACCAGCATATGAAACTGTCGGGGAAGGCACAGAACCGCCATCGCCCCCAGGAATGTCAGTACGATAAACCGGCTGTCGATCTGAGAGAGAGAGAACTGCTGGTTTGCCGCATCGGCAATTGCCCCAGCGGAAACGTTACCCGCGAGCATGGCGATCGCGAAAATCGCTACCGCTGCGATGGCGATGAATTTAACAACCGCTTCCATCGCGATTGCCAGCACCATCCCGCGGTTGTGTTGTGTCAGGTCGAGCCGCTCGGTGCCGAACAGCACCGCGAATGCTGCCATGCTGCCAGCAACGGCCAGTCCGGTTCCCCCGTCAGAGAGATAAGCATCGATACCCGGCGACAATGCGGCGAGCGTCTGGCTGACCGATTTCAACTGCAACGCCATGTAGGGCACTGCCCCGAACAGCGCAGTCATCGTCACCAATGCAGCGACCCAACTGCTTTTGCCGTATCGTGCCGACAGAAAATCCGCGATCGACGTCGAATGTTGCGCTTTGCCCACTTGCAACACCCGCTCTACGAAGCGGGGAAACAGCGCGAACATAATGATCGGGCCGAGATAAATCGGCAGGAATTGCAGCCCCGCAGACACCGCAGTGCCGACTGCGCCGAAGAATGTCCAGCTCGTGCAATATACCGCCAGCGCCAGCCCGAACACAAAGCGGGTGTGGCGATCCGCGAAGCGCGACAGCGATGGCCAGTCGGCGGCATGGGCCAGCCAGAACAGCGTTGCCGCATAGAGCGCGGCGACGATAACCGGAACGTACCACCCCATCATCGGCTGTGCAGCCCCTCTCCCTTCGGCAAACAGCCTAGCGGGAAAGGGCAACGGGGGCGACAGTTTCCTGCCGCCCCCGCCAATACCTGCCCGGTGTAACCCGAAGCTTCGCCAAATCAGTGAGCGTGTGCATCCCCTGCGCCGCGCGGAACACGGATCGATTCGACCAGCGCATCGATTTCCGCAGGCGGTGGAGCGGTCATCTTCGCCACGACCAGCGCGACCGCGAAGTTGAGCACCATGCCGATTACACCGATCCCTTCCGGTGAAATGCCCAGCAGCCAGTTTTCAGCCACATTGGCATCGGGATTCATCAGCTTGAAATATGCGATGTAGCTGAATGTGAACACCAGGCCGGTGAGCATCCCGGCGATCGCGCCTTCCTTGTTCATCCCCTTGGTGAAAATCCCCATGAAGATCGCCGGGAACAGCGAAGCCGCTGCCAGCCCGAACGCAAAGGCAACCACCTGCGCCACCCATCCCGGAGGATAGATGCCGAGAACGCCCGCGACGACAATCGCCGCTGTCGCCGCCACACGTGCAGCCAGCAGTTCACCCTTTTCCGAAATATCGGGTTTGAAGGTCTTCTTCAGCAAATCGTGTGCCACAGCGGTGGAAATCACCAGCAACAGCCCCGCCGCAGTGGACAGTGCCGCAGCCAGACCGCCCGCCGCCACCAGTGCAATCACCCAGCCGGGAAGCTTGGCGATTTCCGGGTTGGCGAGGACCATGATGTCTTTATCGACATAGACTTCGTTGCCGTTTTCGCTGTCGATTTCATTGGTCAGCAGACGCTGTCCATTCGGGCCGGTGCCATCCGCGAACTCGGGTGCGCCTTTGAACGGATCGCCCTTCTCGATTTCCATCTTGCCATCGGCGTTCTTGTCGACCCACGCGATCAGGCCGTTCTTCTCCCAGTTCTTGAACCAGCCGGGGGCCTGTTCGTAGCTGGTGTTGTTGACTTCGCTGTTGAAGTTCAGCCGCGCAAATGCCGCCACAGCCGGGGCCGTGGTGTAAAGCAGCGCGATGAAAACCAGCGCCCACCCTGCCGATTTGCGCGCGTCCGATGCCTTGGGCACAGTGAAGAAACGCACGATCACATGCGGCAGGCCGGCTGTGCCGACCATCAGCGCGGCCGTAATGCAGAAGACGTCGATCATCGACTTGCTGCCATCGGTGTAGGGGCCGAAGCCCATCAGCTGCAGCGACTGGTCCAGCTTCTGCAGGACATACATCCCCGAACCGTCGTTCACCATCGAACCGAGGCCGAGTTGCGGCACCGGATTGCCGGTGATGAGGATCGAAATGAAGATCGCCGGAACCATGTAGGCAAAGATCAGCACACAGTATTGCGCCACCTGCGTATAGGTGATCCCCTTCATCCCGCCGAGCACGGCGTAGAAGAAGACGATGCACATCCCGATGATAACACCCAGTTCGATATCGACATCGAGAAACCGGCTGAACACGATACCAACGCCGCGCATCTGCCCGGCGATATATGTGAAGCTGATGAAAATCAGACAGATAACCGCCACTGTCCGGGCAACTTTGGAATAATAGCGGGTGCCGATGAAATCGGGCACAGTGAACTGGCCGAATTTTCGCAGATAGGGCGCCAGCAACAGCGCCAGCATCACATATCCGCCGGTCCAGCCCATCAGATAGACCGAACCGTCATAGCCCATGAAGGCGATCAACCCGGCCATCGAAATGAAGCTAGCCGCGCTCATCCAGTCGGCGGCAGTCGCCATACCGTTTGCAATCGGGTGGACACCGCCACCGGCGACATAGAATTCCTTGGTCGAACCGGCCCGCGTCCAGATGGCGATGCCGATATACAGCGCGAAACTGAGCCCGACGAAGAGATAGATCAGTGCTTGCGTAGACATGCGCCCCTCCTCAATCGTCGAGATCGTATTTGCGTTCGATCCGTTTCATCTTCCACGTGTAGAAGAAGACCAGCGCCATGAAGACGTAGATCGAACCCTGTTGCGCGAACCAGAAACCCAGCGGGAAACCGCCAATGTGGAACTGATCGAGGAACGGACGGAACAGGATCCCGGCGCCAAACGACACCAGAAACCAGATAGCCATCAGTAATACGAGCAGGCGGATATTTTCCCGCCAGTATGCACCCGCCGCGCCATTATCGGCGGGTGCGACCTTGGATTCGTCGTCGGACATGAGCGTCCTCCCCCTTAAGCTGTTATTTCTGCCGTGGCTTTCCCACGATCAGCTTGCAGCCTAGGGCACGATTGTTCGTTTGGTAGCGCGACTTTGGTCTAATGTTGCGACAGGTTGAAGGCTGCCGGGCGATCCCGATTATCGCCGCAACAATTCGGCCAGCGAAGGCGGCGAACCGGACTTATGGGCAACTTGCGCCAGCAACAATTCGCCGCACGCCAGCGCATCGCCAACCCCATCATGCGCTGCATAATGCGGCAACCCGTAACGCGCGCGCAGCGCCCCCAGACGCACGATCTCGCCCGGCTTTCCGCCGAACCAGCGTTGCTGCAATTGCATCGTGCAAACGAATGGAGCGACAAATGGTCCGCCAAATACACGGCGACAGGCCCGGTCGAGAAACTCCGCCTCGATCTGCGCGAAATGGGCCACCAGCACTCGTCTGGCAAGGAGAGGGAGCAATTGCGCGAGCGCGTCATCCTCTCTCAGCGCCTCAGCCGCGGCATCATCGGTGATCCCGTGGATCGCCACACTGGCAGGCGACAATGCCTGTATCGGGCGAAATCGGGTGCGCTTCGCCTCTCCAACCTGCAATCGCCCCTGTACCAGAGGCACCGTCCCCGCTTCCAGAATAGCATCGCGCTGCGGGGTCAGGCCATCGGTTTCCAGATCGACGCACACCAGTTCGGCATCGCTGAACGCAGTGTAGAGCCTGGGCGACCCTGCGGCATAATAGTCTGCCAGCGGCCCTGCCGGGGCCTGCGATGCAGCTCTGGCAAACGCCCGTTCGAACCTTCGACGCGGATCGGCGAACCACAGCGGTGCCATGTCAGGTCAGGCCACCGGCGAAATCGCTCCGCAATTTGTCGAGCTGAGCGCGGATCAGGCGGAACGCATCGCGCAAGTGTTCGCGATCGAACCGCGACAATTCGCGCGGAGGCAACAAGTTCGAAAGAGGCTCGCCGCGCGCCCGCTGCCCTGCCTGATGGCGGAAGCGCACATCGCACAGGAATTCGAACCCGGCCGCAAGATCGCGCGCAGCTTCGGGGTGGAGGCCGCCCGCCGCGGCGGCCGCATCCAGTCGCTCCAGTGTCCCGGTCGCGGGGATCGCTCGGGCAAGAGCATGGCATCGGGCAATATCGACGATTGGCGCGATCGCCTGTCGCTTAAGATCAAGCACGTCGCCTTCATCCGCATCATGATGCAACAGGAAATTGCGGAAGAACCCCAGTGGCACTGCCGTAGAAGCCGCCGCCCGCGCCATAAACGACAGGAATATCCGATTATCGCGCGCCTGCGCGAACACGCCTTCGCGCAACTGCTTAACCAGCTCCTCTTCTCCCGCCAGCGGACGCATGTCGAAGAAGATTGCGCTGTCGAGCACTGCCTGCGGATCGGGCGTGGCGATCCAGTGGCCAAACCGGGATTGCCACCCTGCCAGATCGCGTCGGCAATCGGGGTTAGTGGCCATGATATCGCCCTTGCAGTAGGCATATCCTGCGGCTGCCAGCCCATCGCTCAGCCGTTTGGCCAGCGCTGCGAAATAACTGTTGTGCCGGGCCTCGTCATACCCTTCGCCCAGCACGAAGCCATTATCCTGGTCCGAACCCAACCCCTGTTCATATCGGGCGAGCGAGCCGAAACACACCAGTGCGAACGGCACCGGCGGCGGGCCCAGTTCTGTCTGTGCCAGTTCGAGCAAACGGCAATGGGCAGACCCGCCGATGGCGCTGGCATAGTGCGTCACATGGCTGGCATCGACGCCCGCCGATACCAGTGCAGAGACGGCATCGGGCAGCCGGGCAGTCGCCGTCGCCAGTTCCTGAGCGCTGGCAGATCGCTCGATCTCCGCCGGAATGCGGAGCGAATGCGCCCCCAGCTGGCCGAGCACGTCGCTGGCGGAAATCACCGCCACCAGCGCGCCCGATGCATCGATCACCGGCAAGTGATGAATATGCCGCCGCGTCATTTCGAGCAGTGCAGTCATCGCTGTATCGTTCAGGCCGATAGTAATCGGATCGGGGGTCATAATCGCACGAACAGGTGTCGCCAGATCGAGCTGGACCGCCAGCACTCGCCGCCGCAAGTCCTTGTCGGTCACGATTCCGAGCAGGCGCCCGTCTTCACACAGCGGCAGAGTCGAAACATCCTCGCGCGCCATCAGCGCCGCGGCTTCCCCAACCGACAACGCAGGGTCGCCCGATACGGCGGGGCGGCCTGACAGAAAACTGCCGATTGTCGCATAGATCGCCAGACCGCTTTCGTCCCCCGCCACCGGCCCATCCCCTTCCATCCGCGCAACTGCCCGGCGGAGGCGAGCCGATTCGTCGATGTCGAAGAACTTGCGGAAATCCGCACACCGCTCGCGCAGCACATGAAATGTCGCGCCCGGCAGGCGATAAAGCAGGCAGTCCTCTATCGCAGTCGCGGTGTTCTGCGCCGGGCCGCGCCGGATGAGCGAGGGATAGCCGAAACAGTCGCGCTCCCCCAATCGGGCGGAAAGCTGTGTGCCGCCCAGCATCAGTTCGACCGCGCCAGAGCGAATCAGCGAAAGCCGGTCGTTCGCATCCCCTGCATCCGTAATGACCGTGCCGCGCCGGAAGTAAGCAACCTCAATCCCCTTCTCGACTACCCGACGATGGTCGTCGTCGAGCGAAGCGAAGGGCTCTGTCGATTGCAGGAACGCGAGCACATCCCGCACTTCGGCGCTTTCATCTCCCATCCCGGCATGATTGCCCGATAATGCTACAAGGTCCAGTTGGCGAATGGTCTGATATCCGCCGCCTGCGCCAATTACGCTCAACCGAGATCAGAGTCGGGCTGAAGACTACTTCTTGCTGCGTCCGAGCGGAGTGAGTGACAACGCAAAGCCGCCCCCGCTCTTCATCGTCAGATCGAGAACATCTGCCGACGATACGGTCCGCTTTTCCCTTATCATCGCGAAGCGATCACCGTCGATCCCGCCATCCGAACCGTCGCGCCAGATCTCTGCACGATAGCGCCCCGGCGCGAGGAATGAGAGATCGAGCGAGACAGTGCGCGCAGCATCGTCGGTGATCCCGCCGATCCACCAGTCGCGGTCTCCGCGCCGCTGGCGCGCAACAACCGCATATTCACCGATGGCCCCCTGCAACACTTTCGTCTGTTCCCAATCGACCGGAACCCGTTCGATGAACGCCAGTGCATCGGGGTGTCTGGCGTAATTTTCTGGCAGATCGGCCGCCATCTGAATCGGGGAGTAGATCGCGACATAGTCTGCCAGTTGCCGGGCCAGCGTGTTGGGGATCGGCCGACTGTCGCGCCCTTCGAGGCTGACGATACCGGGGGTCAGGTCGAACGGGCCCGACAGCATCCGGGTGAACAACAGAGTCGGTTCATGGCTGGGCGGGTTCGGCGGATCGCCCCACGCGTTATACTCCGTGCCCCGCGCACCTTCGCGGCTGACAAGGTTGGGATATGTCCGGCGCATCCCGGTGTCCTTGATCGGTTCGTGCGCGTTGATCGCTATGTGATGGCGGGCTGCCGCAATCGCCACGTCCTCGTGATGGCGGGCCATGTATTGCCCATCGTGCCATTCCCACTGTTCCGTGCCGTCGGGATCTTCGCGCAGCACGCCCCCGGCATCGGCAACATAGCCGGTCTTTACCGCATGAATCCCATGCCGCTCGTAATAGGCAAGCGCCTGTTCCAGATTGCGTTCGTACAGCCCTGCATTGCCTGCCGTTTCATGATGCCCCATGATCTCCACACCCTTGCTGCGGGCGCAGGCCGACACGCGATCCATGTCGAAATCGGGATAGGCCGTGGCGAATTTGAAATTGCGCCCGCTATCGCTCCACCATCCTTCGTTCCAGCCTTCGACCAGCACCGACTTGAAGCCGTGGGCAGCGGCAAAATCGATGTAGCGCATCGCATGTTCGGTCGTCGCACCGTGCTTCGGCCCGGCGTTCCAGCTCCATTTATCGAGGTGCATGGCCCACCAGATGCCGACGTATTTGTGCGGCTTCACCCAACTGACATCGCCCAGCCGGTTGGGTTCGTTGAGGTTCAGGATAATGTCCGCTGCGGCATAGAGGCCGGGCGCATCGCCTGCGATCAGGATCGTACGCCAGGGCGTGTTGAACGGGGCGGTGCGGCGCACCTTCCACGGCTGCGAAGACGGGGCCAGCCGCGTGCGGAACCGCTGCCCGTCGATCCTTTGCAGCCAGAACGCGCTGTAATCCGACAAGGCCGCTTCGTGGATGGCAATATGCAGCCCGTCGTCGCGGCGAAAGGTAATCGGCGTATGTGCCGTGCCCACCTGATCGGCAGGGGTGTGATTATACAGATATTCGTAGCGGTTTGCCTCCCCGCCGGGAATCCACCAAGCGTCGGCTTTCCCGGCCAGATTGAATTCTGTCAGCTCTTCATCGATCCGCACATCGCTCAACTGGCTTTGCTGCGGGAATACAAAGCGGAAGCCCACGCCATTGTCGAACACCCGCACGACCAGATCGATCGTTCGCCGGGTTTTGCCCTGCTCGGTAATCGGCACACGCATTTCGTTGTGCCGATCGACTACGAAGCGGCTTTCCCCCCACGGCTGTTCCCACCGTTCGGAGTTGCTGGAACGGACCGGCTCGCCCAGAGTCATGCCATGCTGCCATTTGCCCGCACCACGCAGCATGAAACCGAGGCTTGATGGATCGATCACCGGCTTGCCATCGCGCGTCACCGCATAGACCGGCACTTGTTCCCGTGTAGAAAGCACGAAACACAGGCGCCCGTTAGGGGAGCATTCCCGATAAGATGGACCGTCTGCCGCGCGCAGCATAGCCGGGCGGGCCAGCATCAACATGGCCAGTGCCACAGCGAGAACCGTCAGATATCGGTGCGGCAGGCGACCGGTTGAATTTACTGCGAACATCGTCTTTTCAGGCTCCCTCTGGCATGGGATAGTGGCGGACTTACCGGGATCATGCAACCGGTTACATTTTCAGGCGTGGCCTGAGGCTCAGGCGGGGAGAGTATAGGGATGGACAGGCAGCGAAGGCCGCACCGACCCGGTGTGCTAACTGCGAAAGCGGCGCATCTGTGAACGGCCTTCACGACGATCGGCCCCCTCGCGGCCGTGGCGCACAATCGACGCGATTCCTCGTGCTCTATGCTCTGGCCGCTGCCGGCGGTGCGACTTCCTATGCACCGTTTCTTTCGATCCTACTGCCTCTGCAAGTCAACGCACAGTGGGGGGCAGAAGGGGTTCGCGTCCTGTCCTATTGCGCTTTTACCGGTGCAGTAGCGGCCAGCATATCGAATATCGTCGTAGGCTGGCTGAGCGACCTGACCGGTTCGCGCCAGGGATGGATTGTCGGTGGCCTGATTTTGTCGAGCGTGCTGCTACTTTCGATGCGCTTTGCCGAAAATGTGCCGACGTTGCTGGCGATGATCGTCGTATGGCAGATTGGACTGAACATGATGCTCAACCCGCTGATGGCGATGGCAGGGGATCATATCCCGGACGAACAGAAGGGGATGTTGGGCGGAATGCTGGCGCTCTCACCCGCCGTTGGCGCGCTGGTCGGAGCGCTGGTGACAATCCCCGGTTTTGCCGATGCGGGAATGCGCGCAACGCTGATTGCTGCCATAACCGCGCTATTGATCGTTCCACTGCTTGCCTTTGGCCGACCGGTCGCAATCCCGGCATTGGTTACCCCTGTTGCTGCCGATACGGCATCGGGCACTTTGCCTCCCCTGATCACCGGACACGCCGTGCGCCGGATGTGGCTGTCTCGTTTGTTGATACAGATCGGTGAAGCAACCATGTTCGCCTTCCTGCTTATGTGGTTTATTTCGCTGGACCACACGCTGACCGAGAGCTTCACTGCCCGCCTGTTCACTGTCGTGCTGTTCGCTGCTGTCCCGCTGGCGATGGCGGTCGGTCAGTGGTCGGATCGTGCAGGGAAACCGTTCATGCCGCTGGTTATTCTTTCGGGCATTGCCGCTTGCGGAATGCTGACCATTGCGCTGTCGACCACACCGACAGGCGGAGCGATCGGATATGTCATTTTCGGACTGTCGGCAGGGGTGTTTCTTGCGCTTCATTCCGGGCAAACGCTCCGCATCCTGCCGCGACCGCAGACGCGGGGCCGGGACCTCGGCCTCTTCAACCTCACCAACACTGTACCTTCGCTCATTATGCCCTGGCTGACGCTGGCGCTGGTGCCATTGTTCGGGTTCGGGACGCTGTTCATGATACTGGCCGGTCTGTGCGCCATCGCATGCGTTCTTTTGGGGACGATACAGGGCAAGGCCACAGCATGATCTTCATTCGCAGCATGGGTGGATTTGACACCCATTTCAGTTACAAGTCGGAAATGGCTGGGGCATGGTAACAATCAGAGAGGTGGCGAAAGCCGCCGGAGTATCGGTAGCGACGGCATCGCGGGCGCTTAACGGTCTGTCGATCGTGACCGCCGAAACACGCGCCAAGATCGAAGCCGCCGCGGCAGAGCTCAACTATGTCCCGCACAGCGGTGCCCGCAGCCTGACGCGGCGCAAGACCGATGCCATCGGTGTGATCCTGCCCGATCTGTTCGGAGAGTTCTTTTCCGAGATGATCCGCGGCATCGATATGGCAGTGCATGGCGCGGGCAAGCACCTGCTGCTGGGCAACATGCATGGCAGCACGGAAGAAACCGTGCTGGCTATCAAATCGATGCGCGGCCGGGTCGACGGTTTGCTGGTGATGCCGCCCAATTCGCGGGCGGAATCGCTGGGGGATGCAGCCACCTGGCAAATCCCCACCGTTCTGCTCAACGCTCAGCCACAAAACGGCGATATCCCGTTCGTATCGGTCGATAACTATTCCGGGGCGCGGATGGTTACCGAACACCTGATCGATCGGGGCGCGCGCAAGATCGTGCATATTTCCGGCCCTGCCAGCAACCGCGACGCGAGCGAGCGGATGCAGGGATATCGCGACATCCTGCGCGAGCGACTGGGCGATACCCATCCGATCATTTTGCCCGGCAACTTCCGCGAAGATGCCGGGCGCAATGCCGCGCAATTGTTGCTCAATCGCGACTTTGAATTCGACGCGGTGTTCGCCGCGAACGACATGATGGCGGTCGACCTGATGGCTGAGTTGACTCGCGCGGGAGTGCGCGTTGGGCACGATGTACTGGTGGCCGGGTTCGACGATATTCCACTGGCGCGTTACATATCGCCCCAGCTGACAACCGTGCATTCGGATATCACCCGCCTGGGATCGTCCGCCGCAATGATGCTGTTGCGTCTGCTGAGCGGGGAAGCGCTGGGCGCGGATGCCGGGATAACCATTTCCCCCACACTCGCCGTTCGTGCGTCCACCACAGGCGCATCGGGTTAGCCCGATGCGAATGCGAAGTGCCGGATACAACGGCTTGTGTCGATTTATGTAACCGATTACATTGGCCGTTCAGGAGAGGATTTGTAATGAACATCGCCATCCCCAAAATACTGCTCGCCTGCGTCTCAGCCGTCCTGCTGTCGGCATGTGTCACTCCGCAATCGCGTGCTGCCGAGCCGCTGGCGGTCGGCCAGCATCCGCAACCGGCGATCGAGGCGGATGGGTATCCGTATCAGTTATTCCTCCCCGCCGGGGCCACACCCGCAGCGGCGAAGGACACCGGCCAGACATTCCCACTGTTAATCTTCCTGCACGGATCGGGGGAGCGCGGAGACGATATCGCGCGGGTCAAAGTCCACGGCCCACCCAAAGTGGCCGATGCCGACCCCAATTTCCCATTCATCCTCGTCTCGCCTCTGCTGCCTGCGGAACAGGATTGGGATATCGCCAAGCTCGACCATATCGTGGATCGCATCGTTGCCACTCTGCCGATCGATCGCAGCCGCATTTATCTGACCGGTTTGAGCCGGGGCGGACACGCCACCTGGCGCTGGGCCGCGGCAGAGCCGAACCGCTTCGCGGCGATTGCTCCGGTTGCCGGGCGCGGCGATACGACCACCGCCTGCGCGCTGCGGAACCTGCCCGTCTGGGCATTCCACGGGGATCGCGACGATGTGGTGTCGCCGGAAGGCAGCTTTGCCATGTCGCGCGCGATCCGCGCTTGCGGCGGGCGCATCTCGCGACTGACGATTTACCCGGATCTGGGTCACAATGCATGGGATCCTGCCTATGCCGACCCCGCGCTCTATCTGTGGTTGCTGTCACACCGCCTGAACGTCCCTGTCAAATAAGGGGCTGCGGGCGTGCTGCGCGGTGTCCTCACGCTTGCTTTCGCCACATTGCTGGCGGCTTGCGTCACCACACCGCACGGCGACACTGGTGCGCCCGGCGAAATCCGGGCGATGACCTATAACATCCGTCTGGACCTTGCATCGGACGGGGCCAATGCCTGGCCTCACCGTTCGGACATGGTGGCGGCGGTGATCCGGCGTGAGGCCCCCGACATTATCGGAATGCAGGAGGTCCTGCTGCATCAGAAACACGGCCTGCAAACCGCTCTGCCAGACTACACATTGATCGGCGTGGGCCGCGACGATGGAGTGGATGCCGGGGAGTTCTCTCCGCTCGGCTGGCGGCGCGACCGGTTTGAGGCCATCGATACGGGCTCGTTCTGGCTCTCCCCCACACCCACAGCGCCCGGTAAAGGGTGGGACGCGGCCTATCCCCGCGTCGCGACATGGGCCGTGCTGCGCGACCGGCGGAGCGGACAGCGCATCCGCGTGCTCAACACGCACTTCGACCATGTCGGCACCATTGCCCGCGACCGTAGCGCCCATATGATCGCGGACTGGGTCGCGCAGGTCGGATACGCCAATATGCCAACACTGGTGATGGGCGATTTCAACGCCGGACTATCCAGCGCGCCGATGGCTATCCTGACAGGCGCGAACACGGTGCGTTTGCGCGATTCACGCAATGCTAGCGAAAGCGCTCCATACGGGCCGCCGGGGACATTCACCGGTTTCCATATCGATGCAGGCGACGCCGAAGCGATCGACCATATCCTCGTGTCGCCTACTGTCCGGGTGCTGCGTTATGCAGTGATTACACAGCACTGGGCAGGGCGTCTGCCGTCCGATCACTATCCGGTCGTCGCCGATCTCAGGATCGGCGGCAGAGCGACTGACAGGGCACTGGCCCGGCCAGCAGCTCTGCCACAGCCAGACAGGCTCAATCCGCCGGCTTGTCCAACCAGCCGCCCTTGAACCCCAACCGCTCCAGACCGCGACGGATATGCGGATTTTTCCGCATGGTTTTCCAGACCAGACCACTGCGATGGTTTTCCATCATCGCCAGGATCGGACCCTGATCGATACCGAGATAATCGTTGGCTACCCAGCCCAGTTTCGGATCGGTCTGCCCGGTGGTGGAACCAGCTTCGACGAAGGTGAAGCTGGGATTGATCGCGTCCTTGAACCCATAGCGGGTGTACAGCCGATCCCCGTACTTGTCCTTCATCGCCATCAGCGCCGGAATGGCGACTTCAGGGGCAAAGGCGACTGACCCGCCTGCCGCTGTCGGAACGATTGTGCCATCGTCGATCACCCGGATCGCGCTGACGCCGCGCGCCGAATAGGTCAGGAAATCGCGCGGCTTACCATTCACCGAATATTCGCCGCGCGAGTATTTCGGGCCATCCGACGCGGTCCAGCCCCAGATATCGCCGCTGTAATCCTTCCAGTCGTTGGGATTATCCGCGCCATATGCCCGCTGGCTCAACGTGGCGAGGCGGCTGTTGCGGAAATAGTCGCTGCCTTTCCCGCGCATAAAGTCGTCCTGAATGCCGCGAAAATCGACCCACACGTGGCTGTATTGGTGGCCGAACATCGGTTCGAACTGGAGGTGTTCGTATCCGTAGAACGTGCCCCAGTCGTCATTTAGCTTCTTCGCCCAGCCCTGATCCCACGCATCCCTGCCGACCGGGTGTGTCGGGGAACCGAGTGCCAGAACATAGACCAGCATACCTTCATTGTAGCCGATCCAGTCGGCCCGCTCCCAGCCATCCTCGGGCTTCCACCCCATCGTGATGCCGTGGGAATCGGGCAGGTTGATCGCCTGCGTGCCGGTGGTGTTGCGCTGCGCCCAGTCCCATTCGACCCGGCGATAGATCTTTTCCGCCAGATCGCGAATTTCCGCCTCTACCGGGTTGTCGCGGTCGTAATAGCTTTGCGCGAACAGCGCACCGCCCAGAAACAGCGTCGTATCGACAGTCGACAGTTCGTTGGTCTTGTACCGTGTGCCATCGTCATAGCGCAGGAAGTGGTAGAAGAAGCCTTTGTAGCCTGTCTTGCCCGAAGCCTCCGGCCCTTGCGGGGCATTCCAGTAAAACGCCAGACAGTCGCGCGTACGCTCGGCCGCCTGCTCACGCGTGACATATCCGCGCTCGGCGCCGATCCCATAAGCGGTCAGCGCAAATCCCGTCGCAGCAATCGACGAAAACGTGCGGCTCGGCCACCGATCGGGCGCGAGGCAGCGTTCGGTATCCGTGGTATCCCAGAAATAGCGGAAAGTGCGCTGCGTCAGCTCTTCCGAAAATGCCTCCACCGCCTGTGGCGATGCCTGCGCCGGTTCAACCGGAGCAGGCGAGGGGGCGGGAATGGTAGCGCACGAGGCCAGCAAGATGGCACAGGCAAGCGTAGCGAAGGCGGCAGGCTTCATGGCGTTGTCACCTTAATCTCTTTCACGACAATAAAAATCAGGCGCGCGGTCAGAGGGATCGACCGCGCGCCCTTTCACCAGTCCTAGAATTCGAAACCGACCGAGAATTTGAACGTACGCGGGGGGTTACTTCCCGTGCCGACTCCGTTGATCTGCAGGTAACGCGGATCATTCGGATTGGTGAAATAGTTGGTGTAGTTGCGATCGTTGAACAGGTTGATGATATCCATCCGCAAGCGCAACCGCGACTGATCGTTGATGAAGGGGAACGCAATGTACTTCGTCACCGCGACATCCATCTGGCGGAAGCCCCAGCGATCGCCATTGCCGTGCGCTTCGTTCGAAACGACATCACGCGACGGATTGGCGCCGCCAGTGTCGACGAAGCTCTTAACGTATGGCGGCGAAGCAATCACGAACTTACCCGACAGCGCCGCGCCGATCGGCAAATCGACCGATCCGGCCAGCACCAGACGGTGCTTGCGAACCCCGCTTGAACGGGTCCACGGATAATCGGCGAGCGACGGATAATCGAGCGCGAAGGTTTCTCCGAAGTTCCGGTTCTCCTCAGCCAGTGTGTAGGTGTAGGTTCCACTGAAGCTCCAAGGCGAAGCCTGCGTGTAGTTCTTGACCAGCTTCAGGTACCCACTGTCGGCATTGGTGGCGAGACCGTTGGTACCGATAATAATGTTCCCGTATCCTGGGGGGGCGTATCCCCAGGGAGTGGCAGGCTTAGCAGGTGCCGGAGGGAAGAAGCTGCCGTCCTCACGGCGATTGCCAAGCAGATAGGCGAAGCCATCGCGGCTGGAGATGTGGGTATAGCCGACCTCTGCGGTGAACAGCGGCGCCAACTGGCCGCGCAGCCCCAGGCTGAACTGGTCCGAATACGGCACCTTCAAATCATTGTTGATGAAGCGCAGTTCGCGCCCGCCGCCCGCACCGGCGTTGGCTATCAATTGTGCGCGGCCTTCTTCAGTCAGGTAGATCGGATCGAACGGCACACAAGTCGGGCTGGCAGCACAGGTGTTGTTCGGATCGCCCGTCTGGAAGTTGAACGTGCGCGTGGTGTACGAACCGACGCTGATTTCCTGCTGGAGGAACTCGAACTGATTGCGATCGTACGACCGGCCATAGCCACCGAACAGCACGAAACGGTGCGCGTCGTCGATTGCATAGGAGAACCCGATGCGCGGCTGGAACGCACCCTTGAACGGGTGCCGGTTTTTACCGTTCGAGATAAAATCGTTGATATTGTAATCGGCGCCGACAAGGTTCGGATAATTTTCGGGCGATACCGCCGCCACCGCATCGGCGGGGGTGACGAAGTCGAGATAGGCGGGCGTCTCTTCATAGTCCCACCGCACACCGAGATTGAGCGTCAAACGGTCGGTAACGTCCCAATCGTCCTGAATATACAGGCCCAGCTGGAAGTTCTTCGATTCAACCGCCGGACTTCCGGTGCCGGAGTCATAGCCGAACTGGACCCGATACGGGATCGTATCATTGAAAGTTCCGCCATTGGGGTTGTACGCCACGTTATAGAAATACAACGGATTGAATCCGTTGCGCGTCATGGTGTGCAATTTCACCCATTTCGCTTTCACACCCATTTTGATGGTGTGATTTTCCAGCCCGACCCATGTGAAATCGTTCTGAATGCCGAAGCCTTCCTGGCCTTTGTCCTGGTAATTCGAACCGCCGCCAATCCGCAGAATGTTGTCAGATCGCCAAGTTGTATTCAAAGGATCGGATGGGTTGGGCCCGGCATAGTCGAAACGATAGGCGTTGTCGAAAACGAGCGGAGTCGGCGCCCATTTCACATCTTCATATGTCAGCTTCAGATCGTTGATGAAGCTGTCCGCCGTATGCTCCCACCGAAGCAGGCCGCGCTTCTCCTGCACATCCTGCGAACTGATGGTTGAACGTGCATTGCTGCCATTGCTCAGGAACTCACCACTTTCCTTGCGGTATTTGCCCGACACTTCGATCAGGTCGCGCGACGTTGGCGATACGTCGATCTTACCGAAATAGAGATCTTCGTTGAAGGTCGCGTTCGTCGGCCCGAATTCGCTCTGGTATTCCGCCGGGAAGAACGACACATCGAAGTCACCGCCCGGATAAATTTCGCGCGGCAATTCGCGACGCTTCCCTTCGTAAGTGAAGAAAAAGTGCGCGACATCTTTTATGATCGGGCCACCAATGGCGCCGCCGAACTGATAGTCCGTAGAGGGAGCTTTTGCGCCCGACTTCAGCTCAGTCGGAGTCGAATCGCGCAGGCTTTGATCGGTGTAATCGATAAACGCTTCGCCGTGGAACTCGTTAGTACCCGATTTCGTCGCCGCGGTGATCGCCACCGAGCTGACCTGATCGAACTCAGCCTTGTAGTTGGAGCTGATGACCCGGTATTCGCCAATGGCGAGCTGCGGGAACGGGTTGCCTTCGGACGAATCCTGACCGGTGATGCCGTTCTTGAGGACATAGTCTTTCTGACCGACGCCATCGATAAACACGTTGACCGAGCGGCTGTTCTGGGCACCGCCCTGAATGCGCGACTGGCCATTGGGGTTGGCCACTTCCACACCCGGGGCAAGGTCTGCAAAAGCCAGGAAGTTGCGGTTGTTCTGGGGCAACTGCTCGATTTCACGCGGGGTGATGTTTGCGCCCACTGCGCCGCCTTCCAGCGTGCGGATGCGCGAACCGGTCACGATGATGGCGTTATCATCCTGCCCCTCGGCCACAGGCTGCGTTTCGGCAGTAGCGAGATCGTCCAGATCGAGGACAGCGTCCTGCGCCACCGACAGCACAAAATTGTCCGTCCGGCGCACACCGTTCTCGGTGGTGAATTCGAGATAGTAGGTCCCTGCGGGCAGCGAGGCGAAGTTATAATTGCCCGCTCCATCCACTGTCACGGTGCGGCGGAAACCGGTGTTGGTTTCGATGACCGTGACTTGCGTTGCGCCCGACACATGGCCGCGCAACGAAGCATTCACCTGCTGTGCGTGGGCCGGAACTGCCAGACCGACAGCCATAGCGCCCCCGGCAGCGCCAAGCGCAAGCGCGGTGGCAAGCTTACGGACGGTAAACGAACGCGCGTTTAGGTGAGACACCTTCATCAAACTCCTCCCCTGATGGCCCGGCGCATTGCCGCGACCGCTAATGAACGCCGACTTCTTCCCCGGCTGTTCGAATCGAAATTGCCTGCCCGAATCAAATTTGGCATGTGGCTTGTAACCGGTTTCATATTGTCTGTATAGCCATGCTCGACAAGAGCGAATCCGAACATCCGGGAAATCGATGGCCGCCGCTTTTCTGCCGGGGCCGATATGGGAGGGACGAATGAGCCGTTTCGGCAAGACATTGATGGCAAGTGCAATTTCACTGACAATGGCAAGCTGTGCCAGTGCGCGGGCCGATACGCCGCAACCAGTCAAGGCCAGTGAAAATGCGGCTGCCGTCGCTGCGGAGACCACCGTTCCGGTCGAAAAGGCCACACCTGCCTGGGCGCACAACGATCCGAAGATGAACGCGTTCATCGACAACCTGATCGGGCAGATGACGCTGCAGGAAAAAATCGGACAGCTCACGCTGCTCACCAGCGACTGGGAATCGACCGGCCCGACGATGCGCGACAGCTACAAGCAGGATATCGCCGCCGGTCGGGTCGGCGCGATCTTCAATGCCTACACCGCCAAATATACCCGCGAACTGCAGCAGGCCGCTATCGAGGGCACACGCCTGAAAATTCCCCTGCTGTTCGGGTATGACGTGATCCACGGGCACCGCACGATTTTCCCGATCTCGCTGGGCGAAGCGGCCAGCTGGGATATGGCGGCAGTGGAAAAATCGGCGCGCGTCTCTGCCGAGGAAGCTTCGGCGGAGGGCATTCACTGGACCTTCTCGCCAATGGTCGATGTTTCGCGCGATCCGCGCTGGGGCCGCATTTCGGAAGGGGCGGGCGAGGACGTCTACCTCGGCAGCAAAGTCGCCGTGGCACGCGTCCACGGCTATCAGGGCAAGGATCTTGCCGCGACCGATACGGTGCTGGCAACGACCAAGCATTACGCCGCCTATGGCGCGGCGCAGGCGGGGCGCGATTACAATACCGTCGACATTTCCGAACGCACGCTGCGCGATGTCTACCTCCCGCCGTTCAAGGCAACGGTGGATGCCGGTGTCGCGACGATTATGACATCGTTCAACGAATACGATGGCATCCCGGCCAGCGGCAGCAAATATCTGCTGACCGACGTGCTGCGCGACAAATGGGGCTTCGACGGGTTCGTGGTGACCGACTACACCTCGATCAACGAGATGGTCCCGCACGGCTATTCGAAGGATCTCGCGCAGGCAGGCGAACAGGCGATCAACGCCGGGGTCGATATGGACATGCAAGGTGCCGTGTTCATGGAAAACCTTGCCAAATCGGTGGAAGAAGGCCGCGTCAGTCAGGCGACTGTCGACCGCGCTGTGCGCCGGGTGCTGGAAATGAAATACCGCCTCGGCCTGTTCGACGACCCCTATCGCTATTCCAACGAAGCACGCGAGAAGGCGACGCTTTACAAGCCGGAATTTCTGGAGGCTGCGCGCGATGTCGCGCGCAAATCGATGGTTCTGCTGAAGAATGAAAACAATGCACTGCCACTGGCGGCGTCGGCCAAATCGATCGCGCTGATCGGGCCACTGGGCGACAGCAAGACCGATATGATCGGCAGCTGGTCCGCCGCGGGTGACCGCCAGACCCGGCCGATTACTGTGCTTCAGGGCCTTAAGGAACGCGCACCCAAGGGCACCACGGTGGCATATGCCAAAGGCGCCAGCTACGACTTCGCGGACGCAGGCAAGACCGATGGTTTTGCCGAAGCACTGGCTCTGGCCAGCAAATCCGACGTGATTATCGCCGCCATGGGCGAGAGATGGGATATGACCGGCGAAGCGGCCAGCCGCACCTCGCTCGATCTGCCGGGCAATCAGCAGGCCCTGCTCGAACAGCTTGTCGCGACCGGCAAGCCGGTGATCCTGCTGCTGATGAGCGGGCGCCCGAACACAGTCGGCTGGGCAGATCAGCACGTCGCAGCCATTCTGGAGGCGTGGTATCCCGGAACGATGGCCGGCAAGGCAGTCGCCGATGTCCTGTTCGGCGATTACAACCCATCGGGCAAACTGCCGGTCACTTTCCCGCGCACAGTCGGGCAGGTTCCGCTCTACTACGATCAGAAGAACACCGGTCGTCCGATCGAATTGGGAGAGCCGGGGGCGAAATATGTATCCCGCTACCTGAACACGCCCAACACCCCGCTGTACCGTTTCGGTTACGGGTTGAGCTACACCAGCTTCTCCTATTCACCGGTAACGCTGTCGGCGCCTTCGATGGGCCCCAAGGGCGCTATCACCGCCAGCGCAACGATCACTAACACCGGCAAGCGAGCGGGCGAGGAAGTGGTACAGCTCTATGTTCGCGACCTCGTCGGTTCGGTCACCCGTCCGGTGCAGGAACTGAAGGGCTTCGAGAAAATCATGCTCAAGCCGGGCGAAAGCCGCAGCGTCAGCTTCACCCTTCGCCCCGCCGATCTGGCCTTCACCCGCGCGGATATGTCGCATGGGTGGGAGCCGGGCGAATTCCAGCTCTGGATCGCCCCTTCATCTGGCGCAAAGGCCAGCACGCCGGTCACCTTCACTGTGACCGACTAGGCTCAGGACCTAATTACTGGGCCGAAGGTATAGCGAGTGGGCAAGGTGCCGCGTGGCCGGGAATAATGCCCGGCAGCGCACCTGCCCACTCCGGACACCGACGCCACATCCACGGCCATTACTTCACGCCAATGGGCACGGTCGATCTCCGCCGATGCCCCCTTCACGGCATCAGGGATTGCCGTTGCCGCCAATCCGACGCAGCCTGATCGCCTGATAGGGCCGCTGCGGCAAGGCAATCGCGCCGATTATCGGCGCGTGAAGTTCATACTCGTTCCCGCGCGACAGTTCGATAACGCCGTCGACTTCGGTCACGGTCATGTTCCAGGTGTCGATAATATCCGCCTTGTATGTACCGGCGGCGCTGTCTTCGCGCGCAGGCACAGCGACGGTCCATTCCGCCGGGCGCGTGTCACCGAAATAGACGAGGTAATATTCGCCCTCCCTGCCAGCGACATGATAGCCCCACCACGGCTGGACCGGGTCGATGCCGGGGGCGGGCCCTTCCTCCATGATGCGTTTCAGGAATGCGAGGCGCGGCGCGCTTTTCCCTTGCAAGGTGCCGCCCTGCCCCAGCCACGAATGATCGGGGTTGCCACTGGCCGCATATGTTTCGCTGTGGCCAACATAAGTGCCGCCGATCAGGCCATGCCAGAACCGTTCAACCATTTTTTCAGCCGACAGGTTGCCCCAGCGCTTGTCGATATCGCCTTCGTAAACCACTTCGTCGAAGATGACCGGTTTCAGCGCGAACGCACGGTGAAGTTCAGCGCGGATGCTATCGTCCACTGCTGCGCCATTCTGGATGCTGGCATGGGTGATCCACGGCTTTCGATGGTCGTAATACCGGCGGATGTTGTGGATCGATCGCAACCGGTCGTGCGGGTCGGCATCGACAAGTACGCGAAACAGATGGTCCCAATCCTCGTCGGATTTCGATTCGATCAGGTCGAACTCGTTCGCCATCGACCACCAGACATTGCGGAACGCCCCGAAACGCGCGGCGACATAGCGGACATAGGCTTCGTCATCGCTGCGCGACATGTCGGAATACCCGCGCACGGGATCGTAAGGCTGGTAAAGAATGACATCGGCCTGAATGCCCAGATCGCCCAACTGCCGGATCTTGTCTTCGAACCGCCGGAAATAGGCCGGATCGAAACGGGTCGCATCCCAGTCTTTTGGCCCCGCTCCTGTCCGCACGAACGGATCGGTGGCCACCGATGCGACATTGGGAAAAACCAGCATCCGCATCTTGTTGAACGGCGCCCCGGCCAGCGTCGCTAGCGTTTGCCGGCATTTTTCCGCCGATTGCAGCGCCCACGAATAGCTGGTCGTGCCGATCTGGCGGAAAGGGGTGCCATCGGCATGGACGAAGTGAAACCCGTCGTCGCTGATCACCACCGGGCCGTGATTGCCAGGCGTCGGCGCAGTGACGATGCATTCGCCGGTCAGCCCGGACAGAGACGGTGCGTTGCTGCGGCTCTTCCATCGCCACACGCCCGTTTCAGGTGGGCTGAAACGCACGCGATACACGCCCTCCCCATCGTAGAAGCCCGGCACTTCGATTGTCCGTCCGGCACCTTCGAAAACGGTCGATAACTGCGTATCGCGGAAAGGGTTGCCCCCTGCCGGACCGTTCAGCGCAATTTCGTAGAGGCCCCACTGTTCGACTTCGGCCCGCCCGCGCACTTTCGCAAACGCAGGCTGGACAAAGCCCGCCGCCCCCAGCGCCACAGCATTGGTGAAAACCGACCTGCGACTGATGTTCACGATTGTGCCTCTCCTTCTCCGCAGCGGACGGCGTTCAGCCTGCCTGCCTAAGTCTGCTTTACAGCAACCCCTGATCCGCGAGATCTGCCCACAGCGCGTCGGGGATCGCGATGGCCATCAGATCGATTGCCGCATCGACCTGACCAACCGACGCCATGCCCGGCACCACGGTTGAAACCTGTGGGTGCATCAGCGGAAATTGCAGCGCTGCCGCGATCAGCGGGATACCGTGCGCTTCGCAGATATCTTCTATCCGGCCTACCCGTTCCACAATCGCCGGGGGCGCCGGTTCATAATTGAAATTGGGCGGCGTTCCCCCGCCGCGAACCCCCTTGGCCAGAATGCCCGAATTATACGGACCGGCCACGACCAGCTTCACCCCTTTGCTGGCGCATAGCGGCAGCAAGCTGTCCGCCGGTTCCTGTTCCAGCAAAGTGTACCGCCCGGCCAGCATGATAATATCGATATCGCCTGCGTGGATCATCTCTTCGCAGACAGCGATTTCGTTCACACCGATGCCGATCTGGGAAACATCCCCGGCGTCGCGCAGTTCGCGCATCGCCCGATAGCCGCCTTCCATGAATTCAGCGAACAGGCGCGGGTGATCGGCCCCGTGAGCAAACGCCCCGATATCGTGAGCATAGAGGATATCGATCCGCGCGCGTTGCAGCCGCGCCAGACTTTCCTCATACGATCGCATAACCGCGTCGTAGCTATAGTCGAAAACGCTTTCGAACGGCTCCGGCGACACGAACGCCTGTCGCAAAGAGGCCAGATCGGCATCCGGCCGCGGATCGAGCCGCCGCCCGACTTTAGTGGAAAGAACCGCGGTCCCTTCGGGGTCCAGTTCCGACAAAGCAGCGCCCAGCCGCTTCTCACTCAGTCCGAAACCATAATGCGGCGCTGTGTCGTAATAGCGGATACCCGCCTGCCAGGCGCGGTGCACCACCGCGCGCGCATCTTCGTCGGCCATGGGCCGGAAAAGGTTACCGATCGATGCGGCGCCAAATCCCAGATCCTGCGGGCCCATCACGCCAGCCTTTCCATATGTTCGACGGTAATGTTGCGGCTGTCCTTACGCGACACCGCCTCTTTCCCCGCAGCGGACGAAAGAACGTTCCTGATGATCGCGCCTTCGACATGGCGCAAGGCAACCGCCGGGCGCGCATCGGTGTTTTCGGTCGTAAAGCGACAGTCCTGCACGATCAGTCGCCGCGCGTGGCGCGCCCAGACACCTTGCGCGGGCAATGTCTTGAGATAGCTGACTTCAAGGCTCGTCTCGCGCCGGTATTCGGGTTCCCGCGCGGCATCTTCGGGTGTGCCGCCCCCACGCGCGCTCATCGTAATCCCGGCGAAAGTCACATCTTCGACCGGCGAATCCGCGATGCCTTCTACTCCGCATGGATAGCGCGCATCCGCGCCCGATATCTGGCAATCTTCGAACCGGACCCGGCGAATGCCCTGTACCGGGGAACCTTTGGGCGCACGCATCCGCGCGCCGTGATGCACGAACAGCGGGTGATTGACCGGATCGCGGATAGTGACGCCGGACACAGTCACATCTTCCATGATGCCGCCATCGACGATCCCCATCAGAATTCCGCGCGAATTGGTACAGATGCAATCGCTGATCTGTATATTGCGGAAGCCACCGGTCGTTTCCGTGCCCAGCTTGATCCGCCCGAGAACGCCTATCCCGTCGGGCGAGCCATAGCCGGATTTGCGATAAGTGCCGTCGAGCAGCGATCCCATCTGATATCCGCTGGTCTTGCAGCCGCGAATCTGGATATCCTCGCAAATAACGGCGCGGCCCAGTGCATAGCTGCTTTTCAGCACGATGGCGTCGTCTTTCGGTGCATTGACCGTGCAATTGGTGACGCGCACATCGCGGCAGCAGTCGATGTCGATCCCGTCGCGGTCAGTATCCACCACGACGCCGTCGATCGCCATATTGGTGCAACCGTGGGCGATGATCCCGAAATGGCCGCCCTGCAGGATCGTGAAATCCTGCAATTGCACTCCGGTGCAGTTCATCAGGCCGATGGTCTTGTTGGCCCGCCCGACCTGATCCGCCTCATGCTTGTTACGCAGCATCAGCTCTTTGGGGCTGATGCCCAGCGCCTTTGCCGATTGCCAGCTATCGCGTTTCCACCAGTGGTCGCCGGGGCCAGCACGGTCCAGCCCCGCGCCATAGATCAGGCCGCGCCCGACGATGGCGATATTGGCCGCGCCATCGGCATAGATCAGGCTGTTGTGCACATGGGTAATGCCGAAATCCTGAAACTGCTGCTCCAGATAGTTTTCCGGCGGGTCGTAGTTCTGCCCATATGCGCTGGGGTCCGCCGCTTCGATCACCGCCCCTTCGGACAGCGCGAGCGTGACATTGTCGAGCAAGCGGATCGAGAAACTGAGATACCGCCCCGGCGGAACGCTGACTACGCCGCCGCCCCTCTTCGCCGCCGCCGCGATGGCGGCATTGATCGCGCCGCTGTCGATAACATAGCCATTGCCGCGCGCGCCGTGATTGCGAATATCCTCCACCACGCCAGTGGCCATCGCCCGCGCCGCCGCCGCCGGACAGGCCGCAAGAGCCGCCATCAGGCCGATTGCAGATCGTCTGTCGAGGGAACAGTCTCCGCTTGCACCTGCTTTAAACATACGACATCATATGAATTCGCATCTGGCATGTCTATGCTGAAGTTTAGCGAAGATACCGTACCACACCACTTGGGAGAGAATTGCATGTCGCGTCTTGAAGGCAAGGTTGCCCTGATCACAGCTGCCGGACAGGGCATCGGCCGCGCCACCGCCGAAGCCTTCGTGCGCGAGGGCGCGCGCGTCATCGCAACCGATGTCCGCGCCGACGCCCTCGATGGACTGGAAGGCGCGGAATGCCGCCAACTCGACGTCACCGACCCAGACGCGGTGAAGGCAATCGCAGCCGACCTCCCCGAGATCAACGTACTCTACAATTGCGCTGGCTACGTCCACGCCGGCACGATCCTCGACTGCGAGGAAGACGCATGGGACTTCTCATACAGCCTCAATGTCACCGCCCAATACCGCATGATCCGCGCGGTTCTGCCTAACATGCTCGCGCTTGGCGGCGGGTCGATCATCAACATGTCTTCCGTCTGCTCCAGCATCAAAGCGGTGAACAATCGCTTCGCCTATGGGGCCACGAAAGCGGCAGTGATCGGGCTGACCAAGTCGGTCGCAATCGACTACGTCACCAAAGGCATTCGCTGCAATGCGATCTGCCCCGGAACAGTCGAAACACCCTCGCTTATCCAGCGCCTTCACGACACCGGCGATTTTGAGAAGGCTTATGCCGAATTCACTGCCCGACAGGCGATGGGCCGCTTTGGCCGGGTCGGGGAACTGGCTGCACTGGCGGTCTATCTCGCGTCGGATGAAAGCGCGTTTACCACCGGCACGGTGAATGTCATCGACGGTGGCTGGGTCAACTGACCTGCGCCGCAATATAATAACAAGGAGAGAACCCCATGATCGGCAAGGCCGTTCGAACCATCCCATTCGCGGCGGGGCTGTTGTGTGCCACCTCTGCAATGGCCCAAGCAACGATCCATCTTTCGCCCACAGGTAATGACCGCAACCCGGGGACGGAGGCGAAGCCTGTAAAGTCGCTTGAGAAGGCTCAGGAACTGGTTCGCGCTAAAAATGCTTCCAGCGATGTGACTGTGATCCTCGCGGATGGCACTTACCGGCTGACGAAGCCGCTGATCTTCCGCCAGGCGGATGGCGGACAGAAAGGGCACTCCGTCGAATGGCGCGCGGCAGATGGCGCGCATCCGACGATCACGTCCGGCATAACCGTCACCGGATTTCGCCCATATGACAAGGAGCGCCACATTTATGTCGCAGATACACCCAAAGGGCTGGATACGCGGCAAATCTGGATCAACGGCACACGGGGGGAAAGCCCGTTTGTGGAGATCGCGCTGGAAGACCTGAAATTCAGCGCAACCGGCTTCGAAGTGACCAATCCGAAATATGCCTGGCTTGCCGACATCGCCCACCCTGCTCGGGTAGAGGCAGAGGCGACCGGCATCTTTACCGACCGTTATTCCCCAGTGGAATCGATCGATGGCGCGCGCTTCACTATGTCGCAGCCAGCATGGGACAACAACACCTGGGGCTATGACACAGCCAGCCAGCCCCTGTTCCCCGAAGAGTCGCGTTTCTTCCTTCGGGGAGCGTTGGAATTCATCGGCAAAGTGGGACAATGGCACTCGCGCTGGCACCAATGGGTAATCCATCCCGACGAAGGCAAGCTCTATTTACGCACCGGTCAGGACGAAAACATCGCCGATCTCGATGTCGTCGTTCCCACGCTGGAAGTTCTCGTGTCGATAAGCGGCACACCCGATGCCCCGATCGAGAAACTGTCCTTCCGCGGGTTGCGTTTCTCGCACACATCGTGGCTCGGCCCGTCACGCGATACCGGCTACGCCAACCAGCAAAGCGGTGCCTACCTGAGCGATATATCGCCTCTTCATCCCGATGATGCCTGGAAGAACTGCGGCTGGGGCTGTGTCGAATTCGAATCGATGCGCCTGAAATGGCATCAGATCCCCGGCGCGGTTCAGGTATCGGCCGCACGCGACATCACGTTCGAAGGCAATACTTTCAGCCAGCTTGGACAGGTAGCGCTGGGCATCGGCAACGAGCCGCTGGCCCACGAAACGGGCGTCGGGCTGGCAACGTCGAATATTCGCGTTGCGCGCAATCGCTTTGCCGTTCTGGCAGGCGGCGCGATTATGGCCGGAGGGGTGCGAACCGACGCCCATCACCCATCTGACCCCGCGCTGATCAATCGCGATCTGCGGATCGAAGACAATGTGATCCATCTGGTCAGCCAGGATTACAAAGACAATGCCGCGATCCTCTCCACGTATTTCGACGGAGCGACAATCGCACACAACGACATCAGCGGAGCGCCTTACGATGCGATCGCGACCGGTTGGGGCTGGGGTTACAACGACGCAGGCGGCAACCCCAATTACGATAAGAATCAGAAGGGTTACGTCCACAATCCGCGGTTTCAGACTCCCACCACACTGCGTAATACCGTGGTCGAAGGCAATCGCATCCATGGCGTGAAGCAATGGTATATGGATGGCGGTGCGATCTACAATCTGTCGGCCAATCCGAACGCGATTATACGCCGCAATCACATTTTCGACATCGACGGCAAGATCGCGATCTATCTCGATGAAGGCAGCAAGCACTTCACGGTAACGGAGAATGTGGTCGACACCGACGGCGTGTGGCTGAACATCAATACCGCCGGGAAGATGTACGATCAGGGTATCTCCACCGACAATCGTGCGCTGGGCAACTGGCACAATTCGCTGAAAACCGGCGGGCGCTGGTTGCCGGGCGTAGGCAATGATGCGCGGGGCAACCATCTCGTGCCGGACTCGGACTGGCCCGCTGAAGCTCTGAAGGTGATCGAGGAAGCCGGCCCTCGAAACTAATCGGTCTGCATAAAAAAGGGGCGCGTCCTTATCGGGCGCGCCCCTTTTTATTTGGGCCTCGTCTGCGAGGGGCAATTCAGGGCCGCAGATCGTACCGCCAGCCGACCTTGTCGGTCAGCAGCCTGCCATCCGGGGTGCGCGCGCGTGCCTCCACCAGATTGGCGCCATCTGCCAGATCGACGGTCCATTTGGCCATGCGATCTTCCACATTCACGGAAGTCCATTCGCCACCGTTCAGGCGCACTTCGATCGCTGGCAGGTTGGAAAAAGCCATCGCTTTGACCTGCCGGGTACGCTTCTGCGTGTCACGACTGCTGGCGATGTGCAGCATCGGTTTTTCGGCCCAGTTGGCCTGATACCAGTAATAGGCATCTTTGGGCGTGCGGTCCTCTGTAATCAGCCCCTTGTCGTTGATGGCGGGCCGATCCCCTTCGTTCCGCTTGAACGATGGAAAATCGATCGCGACCCAGACGAAGGTAGACCACAGGAACGGACGCTTCTTCATCTCCAGCCAGTGCTTGATGTGGAAATCGGTCTGATATTGTTCGGGGTGCCAGTAACCATTCGATTCCGGGCGCTTCACAACCGGATCTTCCTGATGGCGGATCGATCCGCCCGCACCGTACTCGCTCACACCGATCGGCCGGTTCGGCATTTTGGCATGGAGTTCGTCAGCCCAGGGGCCGATGTCTTCCGACTTGGTCCAGTACCAGCCAAAGTACCGATTATACGACACCGTATCGCTGTGCTGCGCGATAGGATCGTCATCGTCCAGACAACAATGGGCGTATGTAGTGGGGCGATATGGGTCCAGCGTATGCGCGGTCTTGTTCAGATCTGCCAGAAGCCGGTTCGACGCGGCATCCGACACGCGGATTTCGTTACCGATACCCCACAGCGCCACAGACGGATTGTTGGTGTGCTGCGCGATCAGTTCTTTCATTTGCTGGACGAGGTTTTCACGAAAGGCATCGGACTGGTCGTGATCGTCGATCAGCGGCACTTCGGTCAGGATCAGCATTCCCAGTTCGTCCGCCCGATCATACACGCGCGGGGGATGCTGCATATGCGCCAGACGGATACCGGTTGCGCCCATTTCATCGATAAGGCGCATATCCTCGTCGATCTCGCCATCGGTCACGATGGGCCCCCGGCCGAAACGCGTCGGCATCTGCATATTCACGCCATAAAGAGGATACCGCTCACCGTTGAGCAGAAAGGTGCCATCTGTTTTGACAGCAACCGTCCTGATGCCAAGCGGCACAGCCTGGCTGTCGATAACCGCATCCCCTTCGATGATCCGGCTACGTATCCGGTAGAGATAAGGGTCTGCCCTGGCCCGCCACAGCCTCGGGTTCTCCACGGTGAAAGAAGCGGACATCGCGCGCTTCTCACCTGCAGCAAGCTGCACACGCTCGCGCTGAGAGGCCACTGCCGCGCCAGCGGCATCGAGGATCTGCGTTTCGATCTCGAACTGCGCCGGGCGGGAGCGCGAATTTACCAGTTCCACGGCCGAACCGATCCTAGCGGAGCCTTTGCCGATTGATTCGGTCCAGCCCCGGATCGCCGGACCGGCATGGTTCATCCTGTCGAGATGCAATTCAGGCACCTCAATCAGGCGAACCTCGCGATAGAGGCCTCCGAACACATTGAAATCACCGTTGAGAGGCGAAATCTCGGAACTCTTGGAATTGTCGACACGCACGGCAAGAATGTTCCGCCCTGCCTTCAGGTATTCGGTGACGTCAAAGCGGAATGCAGCATATCCTCCGCGATGCGTGCCGACCTTGCGCCCGTTCAGCCATACATCGGCCTTTAACGTCGCCCCTCCAAAATGAAGGATCTGGCGCTTGCCAGCTTCGGACACGTGATCGAATGTCAGACGATACCAGGCTGGTCCACGATAGTATTTTCCTTCGGGCTCTCCACGTGCCTTTGCCCCGCCAATCCCGGAATCCACGGCATTGTAGGTATGCGGGACAGTAACGCTGCTCCAGCCGTCGTCATCATAAGTCTGGGCGGATGCGCCCGCAGGATCGCCTTTGATGAATTGCCACCCGTCGTGAAGGGGCACTCCTTCCGCAGCACTCACCGGCTGAGCAAGCGCAATGGTTGCGAGAATGGCCAGAGCAATCCGGCCAACGAAATCGGCAATCAGGTGCTTCATGTCGCGCTCTCCAGCACGGATACGTCACGGACGGCGACATTCCGGCAATCCTTGGCAATACGGACGGCGCGCTTTGCGTCTTTGGTCGAAACAAGGTCGTCGATCACAGCGCCCTGCACATTCTCCAGCGCGATTGTCGGGCGCGCATCGGCGCTTTCCACTTCGACCCGCATATCGGTGACGCCAAGATTGCGCACGTGTCGAGCGTAAAGGCCGTGAGCTGGCAAAATACCCATAAAGCTGGGCTCCAGACTCGAAGTACGGCGTTCGGGAACCGCGCGCGCAGCATCGGCCGCGCTGCCACCACCGGCGGCTGTAATATGCACACCGCTCAGGCTCACATCTTCGATGATGCCATCTTCAATCCCGACCACGCCGCAGGGATATTCCATCCGCGCGCCCGATACCTGAATATCGGAAAAGCGCACCCGCCGGACCCGCGCGACGCCCGCCCCCCGTGGTGCGCGATTGCGCGCCGAGAGACGGAGGAACAGCGGATGGTTCACAGGATTTCGCAAGCTGACATCGCGCACAGTCACGTCTTCCAGCACTCCGCCATCGATCGCGCCCATTTGGATACCGCGCGAATTCTCGCACATGCAGTCGGCGATCAGAATGTTGCGGAAACCGGCAACCGAATCCGTACCCAGTTTGATGCGTCCCAGCACACCGACATTGTCCGGCGCCATGTAGGGCGATTTCTGATAGGTGCCATCCAGCACGGTGCCGAGCAGATAGCCGCTGGTTTTGCAGCCGATGATCTGAATATCTTCGCAGAACCGCGCCTCTTGCAGCGCATAACTGCTTTTCAGCACGATAGCGTCGTCTTTCGGAGCGTTGACGGTGCAGTTCACCACTTTCGCATCGCGGCAGCAATCGAGATCGATGCCATCTCGATCGGTATCGACGGTCAGCCCTTCGATCCGCACATTGGTGCAGCCAAGCACGTAACAGGCAAAATGCCCGCCCTGCAGGATACTGAAGTCTTCGAGCACGACATTACGGCAGCGGGTCAGCCCGATTGCCTTGTTGCCACGCCCTTCGTACTTCATTTCCAGCGGGATAGCGCGGCGCGCTTCGTCGGCTGTCATCCCCAGCTCCGACGGAGACTTCCAGCCTTTGATCCCATGCCAGCGCGGCGGTGGTCCTTCGCGATCCAGCCCGCGACCAAAGATCATGCCCTGCCCGACGATAGCGATATCGGTCACTCCGTCGCCATAGATCAGGCTGTTGTGAAAGTGAGCGAGGCCGTAATCGACCAGTTGTTCCTCGAACACGCCTTCGGGCAGATCGTATTGCCCTGCGTGTTTGTCGGGATCGGCGGCAACGATCACCGATCCCGGCATAAGCACCAGCGTGATGTGGCTCTTCAAACGGATGGAAAAGCACAGATACTCGCCCGGCGGCACAACGATAGTGCCGCCGCCCTTGGCGCTGGCCGCTTCTATCGCGCGATTGATAGCGCCGGAATCGATTGTCTTCCCATCGCCGACCGCGCCATATTCGCGAATATCGTGAAAACCGGACAGGCTGCCAGCGGCCCGGATCGGCACAGAGCTGGCGGCGAATGCGGCCCCCAACCCATAAAGCGCGGCACGACGGCTGAATTCGGCGAATCCTTCAGGCAACAGATCTTCTCCCAGTCAATTTTCATCGTATGATGTATTATGTTTTACCGGAAGACAAGGCTGCTGTCGGATCAGCCGATGATACAGCGATCCTTGTCCAGATGGACGACAAGATCGGCGCGCGATGGCATGGTTTTAAGGATCGAACGGGTAATCCGCTCGTAATGACTGATGAAGCGGGCGATTTCCGCATCGCTCATAATCAGCGCCGCATCGCGCCCTTCTTCCACCACGCGCCGGGCCAACGTGCGCTCCTGCTCGACCCGCCACTGATGCACAACTTCAAAGCCCGGTGCTGCCAGAAGGATCAGGCGATCGATTCGGCGGAACAAAGCCTGATATTGCCCTGCGAGGAAGTCGTTCACTGCCGTTCGCCAGTGCCCTGTGGGATCTTCCTCCGCCTCCAGTACATTGACCGGGATAACCAAGTCGTCTCGCGCGACTTCTGTCGCGCCGACACACCAGCCTTCGAACAGCAGCACGTTGACTCGGCCATCGACAAAGGGCCATAAATTCCGGGGAACCGGTTCGTCGCTCGCCTTGTCGAACCGCGGCAACGCAACCGATTCGCCGGCCCGAATGGCATCGATCACCGCCATGCCAAGCGCCACGTCGTGGGTTCCGGGAACTCCCCGTGTCACGAAAAGCGGGTGGATATCGCGGGCAAGCTTTCGCCGCGCCTCCGTACCAAGATAGAGATCGTCTAGCGAAAGCGTGGCGACCTTCAGTCCATCACGCGCAAGGCGTTCCGCCAATTGGCCTGCGAGAGTCGACTTTCCGCTGCCCTGAGCGCCGCAGATGCCCACGACGATTGGTCGATCACCGTCCGACAGCCAACCCTCTATCGCCGGAGCGACAATATCAGACAACGCGGTCAAGCGGTTCCTGCCCGGCAAAAAAGTGGTCGAGATTGTCGGCAACTTTCATACCCATCGCCTCGCGTGTTTCCAGCGTGGCCGAACCCAGATGGGGCAGAAGCACCACATTGGGCAAATTCACCAGAACCGGATGCACCTTGGGCTCGCTTTCGAAAACGTCGAGGCCGGCCGCCGCAATCGTGCCGTCGCGCAATGCATCGGCCAACGCCGCTTCGTCAACCAAAGTGCCTCTGCCGGTATTCAGCAGAACCGCGTTCGGCTTCATGCATTTCAGCATTGCCGCATCGATCATGTGGCGGGTTTCCGCACCGCCTGGTGCGTGCAGGGACACAACATCCGAAATGGCCAGAAGGTCGGCCAGCGACGCGTGATAGCTGTCTTCGGGCATGTCCGGCTTCGGAGTGCGGCTATGGTAGGCGATGGTCATGCCGAATGCCCTCGCGCGGTCGGCCACTGCCCGTGCGATCCGGCCGAAACCGACCAGCCCCAGAACTTTGCCCGACAGCGAAGAGCCCAACAGATGGGTTGGCCGCCAGCCGGTCCATTCTCCGGCGCGCAACTCACGCTCTCCTTCGCCCGCGCGACGTGTCGCCATGAGCAGCAGAGTCATCGCGATATCGGCGGTGGCATCGGTCAGCACGTCGGGCGTGTTGGTGACTATAATGCCAGCGCGCCGCGCCGCATCCAGATCGACATGTTCGATACCGGCACCGAAGTTGCCGATAATCCGGGCACGCACATCGGCGCCTTCGATTGCGGAGGCCCCCAGTTGATCGGTCACGGTCGGGCACACGGCATCGTATTCCCGCATGGCCGCGGCCAGCGCATCGGGCCCGAGCGGCACGTCATCTTCGTTCAATGTCACATCATAGCTTTGCGCCAGCCGCTGTTCGACCGATTCGGGCCAGCGCCGGGACAACAGGATCCGGGGCTTGTCCATGAATTCTCCTATCGTCGACGAAACTGCGCGTCTCGCCGTTCGGCAAAGGCCGCGCGACCTTCCGCCGCATCCTGAGTGGCGAAGCAGATCGCCTGCAGATCGCGCTCGTACTCAATTGCCTTGTCCCATGGCATAGTATGCGCGGCCCGCAAGTTCAGCTTGGCAGTCTCAGCTGCAATCGGTGCGCGACTTGCTATGGTCGCGGCAACTTCCATCGCGCGCGCCATCAGCGCCGATGGCGCGTGCACCTCGCTTACGATACCCCAGTTTCTGGCATGCTCCGCATCGATCATATCGCCGGTCAGAACCATCATCGCCGCATTGGACGATCCCGCGCAATAAGACAGCCCGGCCGCCATGCCGCCGCCGCCGATCCAGCCCAGCTTGATCTCTGGCGCTGCGAAGCGGGCATTGTCCGATGCGATACGGATATCGGCGGCCATGGCCGTTTCCAGCCCCCCGCCTAGCGCGTAACCATTGATCGCAGCGACCACCGGCTTGCGACAGGCGCGCAGGGCATCGCAGTAATCATCGCGATTGCGGAAATCCCACGGCGTCGCATAGCTATCGAGCGTGGAGATATCCGAGCCAACAGAAAATGCCTTTTCACCAGCGCCAGTAACGACGACACAACGAACAGCGTCGCTGTCATTGCATTCCGACACGGCATCGATCAGCGCCGTCGCCATCTCCGGCGTCAGGGCATTCAGCTTTTCAGGCCGGTTGAAAGTGATCGTAGCCACATGGTCGCGCACGTCGAAAATCAGGGTATCGGTCATGTTTCGGCTCCTGCCGGATGGTTCTGTTGATACAGCCGCTCGATCGCGTCCAGCGTCGGTTCGACATCGTCACCCGCCAACAATGCCTCTCGCAAAACGCGGGACGCAGCGGTCTGAAATGCGATCGCGCCATTGTGGCGTGGGCGCAGAGATGCCTGTTCCAGTGTCGGCAAAGTTGCAGCGAAGAAGTTGCCGGTCGCTGCATTCACGCCCTGATCGCGCCATGCCGAACGGAAAGCGGGCTGACCGTCATGGGCCGGCAGAAACCCGCGTTGCCCGCTGTCGGACATCAGCCAGCGAATATGATCCAGCAACGCGGGAGTCACCTGGCAACGGCGCGATATTCCAATCCCGGTCCCACCCAGAATCGATCCGATACGCCCGCCCGGACCGCAAGGTGCATTGCCGAATGTCACCCCACGCGTGGCATAATTCACGTAACCATAAATGAGCGGGCACAAGTCCGGCCCATCGCCCGAAGACATCGCTTCCAACATAGCGATCGGGTTCATTCCCGCCGCAGCGCGTGTGGCGTTGCCGGTTAGTGGCGCCATGACAGCGAACGCCTCCCTGCCGATAGCGCGGTCGACAAAATTGTCGCGCGGGGCAGGCGCGTCGAACCCGAACGCCGCGCAGATCGACTGGAAGGTCAGCAAGGCATGCGGCCCCGCCAGCGACAGCGCGACCTTGCGCGTTTCAGTCAGAGAAATCAGCTGCGCCCAGGTCACCGGGACATCGTCGACGCTTCCGTTGCGCCAGGCCATGACTTGTGTTGCCGCATCCAGCGGCAGAGCCCAGTACCGCCCCGCATAGCGATAGCTGGCTAGCGAAGGCCCTGCGATCGCGTTCCGCCACGCAGCAAGCTCGCTCTCGTCGAAAAGTGTATCGACCGGAACAAGGCAATCGGATGCGACCGCCTCGCCCACATGCGGATGGTCGAGCACAACAAGATCGTATCTCTCGCACAAATCGACAATCGGATGGGATTCGAACCCCTCTAATGGGTGGCGGTCCCATTGCAGCGATAAACCCTCAGCGTCGCGCGCCGCCTGCGCCAGAGCATTGTAGCCACGCGGATGGTCCCAGGTCAGCCCGCGATAAGGAGGCGCGACCGCATCGACAGAGGATGTCATGCGTGCTGCCGCACCACACCGGATTCGATCAGCGCATCGATCGCGTCGTCGCTCATGCCCGCTTCCCTCATCACCTCCCGGCTGTGTTCACCAACCAGCGGCGCGCCACGTTTCACCGCACATGGCGTGCGCGAGAACCGGATCGGGAAGCCGGGCACCTTCAGATGCCCCTCTGTCGGGTGGTCGTATTCGATGAAGGTTCCGTTGTGCCTAATCTGGGGATCGTTGATCAGATCCTCGTAACCATAGACAGGCCCTGCCCAGATATCGCGCGCGCGCATCTCGGCCAGCCATTCCGCGCTGCTTTTTTTCAGCAGATGCCCTTTCACCCTTGCGAAAATCTCGTCGCGCCTGATCCAGCCATCGGTTTCGTCGCTCAGCCCGGCAAAGAATTCGTCTTCAAACAACTGTTCCAGCTTGGCCAGCGATGCCATTGCCACAGTGATATAACCGTCAGACGTCGCGAAAACGCCATATGGTGCACGGATATACGAATGGGCATGCGGCTCAGCCGATCGCGCCTGCGGTTTGCCGCCCACAGAGAACACCGACAGCTCCTGCATCTGGATCGTCGCAATCGCATCGAGCATGTTGACCTGCACCAATTGTCCTTCCCCCGTCCTTTCACGGTGGAACAGAGCGGCCAGCGCGCCCTCGAATGCGGAATAGGCGGCTATTGCGTCGACAAGATATTGCCCGGCAGGAGAAGGAGGCGCTCCCGCCGATCCGGTCGACATCATTGCGCCCGACATGCCCTGCAGCAACAGATCCTGCCCCGGCAGATCTCTGTATGGCCCGTCTTCACCATAACCCGACATCGAAATGTAGATCAGTCGCGGATTGATCGCGGAAAGCGTCTCGTAATCCACTCCCAACCGCTCCGCCACACCGGGGCGGTAGTTCTGCAGAAATACGTCGGCCTCGCGGACCATATCGATCAGAATTGCCTTGCCTTCGGGGGCCTTCAGATCGACCGCCAGCGAACGCTTGTTCCGGTTCAGCGATAGGAACGAGACATTGATTTTGTTGCCCGTGGCCCCGCCTGCCGATGCGTGGCGCTGCCATTCGCCGCTGGTCGGCTCCACCTTGATAACATCCGCCCCCATGTCACCCATGCGCTGCGCCGCGAACGGGCCCGCCATTGCGATGGAGCAATCGAGAACGCGTATTCCTTCGAGAATTTTCATCTGTTTGCTTTCCAAACTATCAATTCATGGTCCATCCACCATTCACGTGCAGCGTCTGACCGGTGATGAAGCCGGACTCGTCGCTGGTGAAGAATGCGATGGCATTGGCAATGTCGCCCGCGTGCCCCCGGCGCTTGATCGCCTGGGCATCGAGTACCATGCGTTCATAACCTTCGGGATCGGGATGAATTTTCTCGGCATCGGTGGGAAAGGCACCCGGCGCGATGGCATTGACCGTCACGCCCGCAGGCCCGAACTCGCGCGCCCATGCACGTGTCAGCCCGATCAGCGCCATCTTGGACGCCACATAAGGCGACAGGTTCTCCCAACCGCCCGACACCGTGATGCTGGAGATATTGATAATCCTGCCGAAACCGCGCTCTTTCATGCCGGGAAGGCACACCTGCACAGCCAGCACGCCAGCATCGACATTGACACGCTGGACAGCCTGATACTCCTCCAGAGTGAATTCCTCGAACCGCTTGGCAGGGTATATCCCTGCGTTGTTAATCACGATATCAAACCCGCCGACCTCTGCGAGAAGCCCCTCCAGCACGGCGCGATATGCGACGAGGTCGCCCATATCGGCATCGGATGTCAGCAACCGCCCTGGCCCGCGATCCCGCGCTGCCTGCTCCAGTTCCGCCAGCTTGGTGCGATTGCGATCCACGGCGACGACAGTCGCCCCACGTTCGATCATCAGTAGGGTGGTTTCGAAACCGAGGCCGCCTGCCGCGCCGGTATAGAGAGCCGTTCGCCCTTTCATGCCCCGACCTCCGTTCCGACAGATATCGGCGGATAGTGGCCCGACGGCTTTGGATAGTCTTCGTCCGGTTGGCGGCACACTGCTTCGATCCGGCGAACCGCATCGTGAACGGCGCTATCATCGGGCAGAATGCGGAACACGCTGTCGTAACAGCGTTCCTCCCCATGCTCGAGCCAGATCAGCTCGTCCCGTTCGCGCGCGAAGTCTTTCCCCAGCACGTGGTTAGTCGCAGGCTCTATCCCCATCGCATAATGGCCCGCATGGAGGTTCTGCCATTCATACATCGCGGGAAACTGGCTTTTCAGGGTTTCCACCTCGAAGCCGAAGCCCATCGCCTCGTTCACAATGGCGACGTTGACCCGCCCACCGGCGTCGGGAGCCATGTCGTGCTGCCAGACCTGTTCGTGGAAATTGGGGATGGGCGCCGGTATGTGGCGGTAGCCGGTATTCTGACGCTGGTAGTCGGCTTGATGCGCGGCCCAGATGACATCGCGCACCGGTGCGATATAGCGCGAGCCTTCGGCCACGACCGGGTGGCTCACGTTGATATGATAGCAATACATGTGTGGCGTGCGGTAAAAACCATGGTTGATCACACGATCATGCAGCCTGATCTCATTGCCGCCGACATCAGCCTCGATCCGACGGATCAGGTGAAGGTCTTCTCCGAAAACGGTGGACTGCTGCACCACCCCTTCAGCCCAAAGGACGCATTCGTCGCCATGCCATTCCTCGCCATAGCCCGTCAGTCGCGCGGGTATCGTCCCGACGCGGCCATGCAGAGAGGATGAAACCTTCTCGCGCGGACCATAATGGTAATGGTCGGCGGGATCGTCATGCATAAACAACACGTGGTCGAGCCCGCACGTGATCAGCAGGCCCGACATCGACCGGAACCAGCCAAGCCCCCCTTCGCCTTCGTAATCATGAAGCGCGGGATTGCGGAAACCCGATGGTGAGTGCCAGCCGACCGCGCGACCATTGTGATCACACTCGGCGATATCCATCGCGCGATCAACCAGCACTGTGAACCGAAGACCACTGCCGGTGCGGAATTCAAGCTGGCGATTGCCTCGCTCGACTCCATCGCCCAATGTCGAAAGGCGCACGCCCGCGAACTGCGAAAACGAACCGGACCGACTGGCCAGTTCGCGCCGACTGATGGTCTTGCCGAAAAGCTGTGGCACAATCCTCTCCCGCCCTTCATACATAAGATGTATTATGTTTAGGGCAGTATGCTCATGCACGTCAATCGCTCTCGTCAAACGAATTCGATTGGCGCAATCAGGGACGAAGGAAACAGGAGAGTGTGATGGCTATTGAGCGACGCTGCTTCGCAGTCGATCTGCACAACGATGCCGAAATGATCGCGGCCTATCGCCGCTGGCATGAACCAGGAGGCCCGCCCGCCGCAGTTAGTAACGCGATCCGTGCCGATGGAGTAATCTCGCTACAAATATGGCAGATCGCAGACCGTATGTTCATGATTATGGAGCAGGATAGCGAACTCGCACCTGACCCCCATGTCAAAAAGCAGCGTGATGCTGCGAATCCCGAAGTTGCCGAGTGGGACCGGATGATGGCCGCATTTCAAAGACCGTTGCCATCTTCCCCTGATCAGACCTGGGTGGAGATGGAACGCATTTATGACCTGCGCGATCAGCCCTGAGCTTTACGAACCGAATCGGTCCGCCGCTTCGTCCACGAACCGGAGATATGCTCCCGCATAGCGTCCCTTGCCGCTTGGGGATCCCGCACCATGATCGCATCGAACACTTTGCGATGGGCCGCCTGAGTCAGTTTGACATGTTCGACACTGAGCTTGCCCGAATAGGCATGAGTGCGGAGCGCTTCGGACTGGATACCATCGATGATGGCCTTGCTCAGCCGGTCACCCGACATACGCATAATGATGTCGTGAAAGCGCAAGTCTTCATGAACATAGGCCGAGGGAATAGTGACGAGTTCCTCCAGCTTTTCGATCTGACCGGCGAGCTCCTCACGTTGTTCATCGGTCCCCTCGCGGGCGGCGTTGGCCGCCATTTCCGATTCAAGCAGCACGCGGACCTGAGAGAGATTGTCCAGATATCGCAGGCCCTCCTCACCCTTGAACAGAGCGGACAGGATAACCGGATCGAGCATGTTCCATGCCTGATTTTCACGAACGATCGTGCCGCGCCCTTGCTGCGTCACGACTAAGCCCTTCTCAATCAGGGCGGTTGTCGCTTCACGCACAACCGTCCGGCTTACCTCGTACATCTCGCAAAGCATATTCTCTGGCGGCAAGGCTGTGCCGACCGGATAGGTTCCGGCGACGATCAGGTTCACCAGATCCTCAACCACCGCGGTGGACAGCCGTGGCCGACGTCTTGCTCGCGGAGGATTTCCGACAGTTTCCTTGGTCATATTCTTGCCCCGATGGGAAGTGGAACGATTCCTTTCCGCTTGTCCTTCAAGCAAAATCACGTCAAGGGCTTGCTTGTTAGAAAAGATAATACATACTATGTTTCGAAGCAGAGGGGTCGGTCAGGCTTGTTACGGGGTGCGAAAGGCATGAAAGTTACCGGATATCGTTCACTGGTCACCACTCACGATTGGGGGCGTCCGGTTGGCGATGTAAACGGAATCATTCAGGACGGCATTACGGAAGTTCCCGTTCTGCTGCTCGAAACGGATGGTGGACTGACAGGCGTTGGCCTTGGTCAGCATGCCGATATCGCGCGCGTTTTCCGCGCCGTGGAGGGCAAAGATCCGCGGGCAGTAACTGCGATCTATGATGCGATGCTGTCGCAGGTCTTCAAAAGCGGTCACGCTGGCGCAACTTTCGGTGCCATTGCCGCAGTCGACATGGCGTTATGGGACCTCAAGGCGAAAATGGCCGACGAACCGCTCTGGCGAACCTTGGGGGCGTTGGACCGATTTATCCCCGGTTATGCATCTGGTTTGTGCCACGGCCTTTCCGACAGTGAGTTCGAGGCACACTACCAAAGCTGGAGCGATCGCGGGTTTTCTTCCGCCAAGATCAAGGGCGGCGCAGATCTGGCGCGTGACGTCGAACGTCTTAAAACCGTCCGTGACATTATGTCGAAAAACAGTTCACGCCCGGGTCTTATGCTGGACGTAAACGAAGCCTGGAACGCCAAGCAGGCGATCCGCCATCTTCACGAAATCGAAGGGCAACTCGATCTTACCTGGATCGAGGAGCCTGTGCGGCGCTGGGATGCGGCCGGGCTAGCCAGCGTTTCAAGGGCTTGCCGCGCTGCAGTTGCCTCAGGCGAGAATCTAACCGGGCTCGACCAGTATGCCCCTCTGTTCGAGGCGCGCGCGCTTGATGTCGTTCAAACAGGCAGTGTTTGGGGTATCACCCACTTTCTGCGCGTGGCGCTTGCTGCCCATTCGCGCAATTTGCCGATTTCTCCGGTAGGCTACGACGCAAATCCCGCGGCACACGTAGCGGCGGCCATCCCCAATCTGATGGGCATCGAAGTGCAGGATTGGAAATGGCCCGCAGGCCTGTCCGTCGACCAATCTATCGAAGCCGGTGGAATCAGGCTGGGCGATAGTCCGGGTCTTGGTATCGAAGTGAATGAGGCCGAGTTGGAGCCTAAGGCCGGCGACGGATGGGCCGCGACCGAGGGGCCTCACTGCAGGCCGCGACAGGCAGGGCTCCAACTGGCACCAACAGGCCATATTCAGAAGTAAGCTCCACGCAAAATAGAATAAAACGGGAGAGACAAATGGGAACCGCAAAGGCCCCGGCTGACGCCTACCTGCTGGGCCCGCAGCGCATGAGGCTGCAGCTTTCTTTGATGGTGAACTTCTTCCTGCTGATGGCGCTCTACAGCGGCGTTCTGGGGGTGTTGTTACCCAATCAGATCGCTGAACTGGATGAAGGATCCAAGGCCAACAATCTGGCGCTGCTGTTTGCAGTGACATCGATCTTCTCGACGCTCGCTACGCCAATTGCCGGCGCGCTGTCAGATCGCACGCGCAGCCGGTGGGGCAAACGTTCGCCATGGATCGCCATCGGATCGTTGTTCGGGTCTCTGGCGCTGTTCGGCGTATCGTGGATGACGAGTTTCTGGTCGCTGATGGTGCTCTGGGTGATGGCGGCCATCGCTTACAACTCAATGCAACCGGCAATGACGACACTGATAGCGGACCGCTTTGCGCCTGAATCCCGTGGTTCCGTTTCCGGTCTGGTCGGGGCGGGCATGACTGGCGGATTGACAGCAGGAACAGTTGTTGCCGGTTATCTCGCCGGCGAACGAGTGCTAGCCTATGGGCTGTTTGCAGGCGCCATTCTGGTATCGTGCCTTGCGTTTGTGGCCATCAATCGCGAGCCTGCCAGCGACGCCATGCCTCGCCGCCCCATTGTGTGGGGCGAATTCTTCAGGGGCTTCTGGATTTCGCCCAAGAAGCATCCCGATTTTGCGTGGGCCTTTGCAAGCCGCTTCCTGATTTACATGGGATATCAGGCCGTGGCCGCCTATCTCCTGTACATCCTTCGCGATTACATCGGCCTTGCGGATGAGGCATCGAATATCGCTATCGCGAATCTCGCCATGGTGACGCTTGTCTGCCTCGTCACGTCGTCGCTTGTCTCTGGCTGGCTGTCGGACAAGTTCCAGCGGCGCAAGCCATTCGTCATTCTTGGCAGCCTGATCATGGGTTGCGCGATGGTCTCGCCTCTCATCTCGCCCGATATGGGCGGAATGTGGACATATGCCGCGATCATCGGGGTTGGATACGGAATGTTCATGTCCATCGACATGGCGTTGATGACTCAAGTTTTGCCCGAAAGCGCTTTGGGCGACGAAGGCAAAGATTTGGGCATCCTGACAACAGCTGTGAACATTCCGCAGATTCTCAGCCCCATTATGGCAGCCATATTATTGAATTTGTTCGCGAATGATTACAGCGCAATCTTCTGGGCTGCGGTGATTTTCGTGTTCGCATCGGCGCTTTGCGTGATGCCAATACGATCAGTCCGTTGAAAAATTATACATCATATGTATGATGTCATTTGACACCTGCGTCATTTCAACGCAGTAGGATCGAAACCAAAACAAATTTTCGGAGAGGGAGTATCATGGCGTTCAAGACCATTATCTATCGCTCGACCTTGTTGAGCGCCGCAAGCACAGCAGCAATGCTCGTGGCAAGCCCGGCGGCAGCGCAGGACGCAGCAGCAGAGAGCCAGTTGCCACAAGATCAGAATGAAGCCGTGTCGGACAACGCGATTATCGTGACCGGCATCCGGGCTTCACAGCAAGCCTCCATCGACATCAAGCGTAACTCGGTTGCTGTGGTCGATTCGATCGTTGCTGAAGATCTGGGCAAGTTGCCCGACCAGAACGTCGCCGAATCGCTTCAGCGTATCGCCGGCGTCACCATCGAGCGGAACCGCGGCGAGGGCCGTTTTGTGACCGTTCGTGGCTTTGGTCCTAAGTTCAACGCCGTCACGGTCAATGGCCGCACACTGGCGACCGACAACAATGGCCGCGAATTCTCGTTCGACGTGCTGCCTTCCGAAATCATCTCGGGTGCCGACGTCTACAAGTCGCCGCAGGCCAATCTTAACGGCTCGTCCATTGGCGCTACTGTGGACGTCAAGACCCTCCATCCGCTGGATCAGCGCGAAAACTCGATGGTTGCCGCCAGCGCGAATGCAATGTGGTCGGAAATGCGCGACTCCCTCAACCCTGAATTTTCGGGCGTCGCCAGCTGGAAGAATGATGCAGGTAGCTTTGGTGTCGCCCTTTCAGGGGTTTATTCCGAACAGAAGACGCGCGACGACGAGTTCACGATCGGCGCGGGGCATGTGAAGCGCGGTAGTGTACAGCCTCAGGTGGCCGCGGACGCGAATAACAACATTCCCGGGCGAGCAAAGGATTACTGGTTCGGCCGCACCGGCGCCGGCGTGACGGAATTCAGCGGCGTAGATATGCCGTCGAACCTGTCGCCGTTTTTCTTCGAACGCGATCTGAAACGATGGGCCGTGAACGGCTCGGTGCAGATGCGCCCGGACGATACCTTTACAGTCACCATCGATGGGCTGCATTCGAAGGCCAGGTTCATCGAACAGCAGACCGGCCTTGCCTACGACTTTTCAGGCGGAACGCTGGTCGAGCACGTGGTCGATGGCGGTAGCATCGTCGACAATTTCGATCTTGGCAACGGGACCACCGCCAACGGAGTGCAGGTGGGCGGCGAAACACTCTATCAGCGCATTGAAGGTGGCTTCGTCGACCAGATCATCCAGCGCGACGATCGCAGCGTGACCACCGATCAGTTTGGCGTAAACGTCGACTGGAAACCGACCGACACGTTCCAGATGCGGTTCGACGGATCATATTCCAAGGCCGAGCGCCGCGGTAAAGAAAACAACGACTTCACCACGATCCGTCGCAAAAACGTCGATCTTTACTACGATCGTCGTTCGGGCAGTCCAATCTACGACTATGGCTTCTCAAGCCCCAATTACAGTAACGCAGCGACCAATCCGCAAGGCATAACCGCGCACTATTACATCTGGGGTGGCGGCGCCGACATTGACGACGAGATTCTGGAATACAGAGTCGACGCCGAATGGAATCCGGGCCGAGGCCCGCTGACCTTCTCTGGCGGCATGTTCAAGAACAACCGCACCAAGACCATCACTGGAGCTGAAATGCCCTTCGGCCAGCAGTGCGCCTATTGCGGATCGGATCGGACACTCCCCGAATCGTTCTTCTCGCCCACCGACCGGGACTTCTTCTCGGGTTATGACGGTGATATTATTCATGACTGGCTCTATTACGATCCGCGTGCTCTGATCCTCCAGATCAACCAGTATGCTCAGGAAGATGGGCGCACGTTCGATCCCGCCGTATTCTCCCCTTCGGCGTCTTCCGAAGTCGACGAAGATGTATGGGGCGGCTACCTGATGGCAGACTGGGGAACCCAGCTTGGCGGCATGGATCTGACCGTCAATGCGGGCCTGCGTTACGAAAACACCAAGTACACCTCGTCCGGCGCATCGCGCACTGTGTTGAGCGCCATGCCGAACGGTCAGGGCCAGAACATCATTGTCTTGTCCGACGTCATACCGGTGAGCTTTCGTGGCGAGTATGAAGACTGGCTGCCTTCGCTCAACGTCAAGCTTGGCGTAACGTCCGACTTCATCCTGCGTATGGCCGCATCGAAAGTCATGACACGCCCGACTTTGTCGGACCTGTCACCGCGCCAGTCGATTCAGACCAATCCGGGCAACGAGACGATCCGTCGCGGCAACCCCGATCTGCAGCCTTTCCGGGCCAAGCAGGTCGAACTGGGTGCGGAGTGGTATTTCGCAAACAACTCGCTGCTGTCAGGGGCTGTATTCTACAAGAAAATCGATTCCTTCGTCACGCTCGTCACCACACCACAAGTTGTCGATCAGGTAACCTTCCAGGTCACCGTGCCCGACAACGGCGAAGGTGCGACGGTCAAGGGTTTCGAAATCGGCTACCGTCAATCGTTTGCCAACTGGCTGCCAGCCCCCTTCGACGGTTTCGGCGTCCAGACAAGCTTCAACTATACCGACTCCGATGCTGAATATACGAACGCGGTAGCGAACGTGGACTTCGGCCTCGAAGGGCTTTCAGAATACTCGTACAGTCTGGTCGGCTATTACGAAAAGAACGGTCTGCAGGCACGCCTCGCGTACACATATCGTGACAACTTCCTGCAAGTCGCATCGGGTCGTAATGGCGAACCGGAATATTTCGATGCCTATGGCCAGTTGGATGCCAGTGTCTCGTACGACCTGACTGACAACTTCACTGTGTATGCCGACGTCATCAACCTGAACAACGCGAAAGAGTTCCTCTACTCGGTGTCGCCTGACAGAACGAAAGAGTATCGCCAGACCGGCCGTCGTGTTTCCGCAGGTGTACGCCTGCGCTTTTAATCATCAGTCCCCTCCAGGACGAAAAACTGCGCCCCGGCTTGCCAACGCAAGCCGGGGCATTCTCTATGTGAAGGCTTGGCGTAGCGGGCAGCAAGCAAGCGCAGCGGTGCCGCAAGCGGTGCAATTCCCTCGCCTGCGGGCTCCAGTCAGCGAGTGAATTGGAAGCGGCCGCCTGCAATCTCGAACGAAGTGCATTCGTTTGCAGTCGCAAGAGCTGAAATGCGCGGATCATCCTCGATACACTGGCCATCGATCAACCAGCCGCCTGCGGGCAACTGAACCTCGGCGACAGTATTGGCAGGCACCGTCAACGACAGCGCTGTGAGGCCAGATGCATCGCCATCCGTCGTGGTCTCGATCACACCCATAACGGAATCGTACCGAGCCGAAACACGCCCAACGTCAGGCAACCAGAGCGGCCGCACCGCTATTCGCCGGAATCCGGGCGCGGCCGGTGCGATCCCAGCCAGCCGACGATAGAAGAACCCGACTACTGCACCGAAAGCGTAGTGGTTGTAGCTGTTCATCGAAAGGTCGCCGGTGTCGCCGTTCCACCGCTCCCACACCGTAGTGGCACCCTGCGTGGGCATATAGCCCCAGCTGGGATACCCGGTCTGCAACAATAGGCCTGAAACGTCCTTCAAAAGCCCCGCGTCGGCCAGAACGTCGAGCAGGTAGGGCGTGCCAAGAAACCCGGTGGACAGCTTCATACCGCGACGGTGAATATCGGCAGAAAGGATTCCGGCCGCCTTCTGACGAAGGCCATCGGGAACCAGCCCGAAGGCAAGCGAGAGCACCTGACCGGTCTGGCTGCCATTCCCGCACGTTCCGTCAGCCGCCACAAATTCACGAACGAACGCAGTGCCGATCCCTTCCCGCAAAGATGAAAAACGCCCCGCAGCATGTTCGCGGCCAGAGGCTGTGGCCATCTGCGCCATAAGTTCGGCAGACCAGGCCCAATAGGCCGTTGCACATAAAGCGCGGGGCGTCGTTTCGTCATCGGGCTTGATTGCATCGACCGAGAGCCAGTCACCCAAATCCAGCCCGCGCTTGTGACGCCAGACCAGATCGGGATTGTGCTGCTCCAGATAGTCCATCCAGCGCTGCATCGCATCCCAGTTCTCTTCGATGACCGCCGTGTCGCCATATCGCTGCCAAAGCTGCCACGGGAGAATAATGCCCGCCTCACTCCAGCCCGCAGTGGCAACATCGGGGAACGATTGCGGTTGCGGGACAACAATCGGATAGGCACCGTCTTCCCGCTGCGCCGCACGCGCTTCCATCAGAAAGCGCCGTATAAAGGGATCGACCTCCATATTGAACGCTGCGGCATCGAGGAACACCTGAATATCCCCCATCCACCCCATGCGTTCGTCTCGCTGCGGGCAATCGGTAGGCACCGAGAAGAAATTGCTCCGCTGGCTCCAGAGTGCATTGTTCCAGATTTTCTGCAGCAATGGCGCATCATGGAATGTCATTGCGCCGGTCTCTCGGCAGGCGCTGTAAACCACCACGCCTTCGGCACTGTCCGCAGTTAAATCGCCGGGATATCCTTCAATCTCGACATATCGGAAGCCATGGTAGGAAAAGCTCGGTTCGAATATCTCCTGCCCATCGTCTGCCAGAATATAGCGATCCGTCGCGCGCGCCAGTCGCAGGTTCGACTGATCAACCGTGCCATCGGCATTTAGCAGTTCGGCGAAGCGCATGGTGATCTGCGTTCCTGCTGGCCCGGCGGCCGACAAGCGCACCCAGCCCGAAAAATTCTGCCCGAAGTCGAGGACATAGCGCCCGGCCACAGGCTCGCTAATCGAAATTGGGCGAAGGCTGTCCATGCGCCTTAGTACAGGCGCGGTCTGCGCCTCCAGCCGCACCTCTGGCGCTTCACCTACAGGCGCGTCGGACCAGCGCGCATCGTCGAACTCCGACTTGTCCCATCCCGGCTGATCGAGCCGCGCGTCGCGCATTTCTCCATCATAGATTTCCGATACCAGGACCGGCGCAACCGAAGACTTCCACCCCGGTCCTGTCGTTATTGTCTGCCTGCGCCCGTCGGCTAGCTCGACATGCAGTACCGCAGAGAAACGACGCGGGGGCGGGCCAAACCCATACCGTTCGATCCGCCAGCCGAAGGGGGACGCATACCAGCCATCGCCGATCATCGCACCAATGGCATTCATACCCTGCCGCACCAGCTCGGTCACGTCATAGCATTGATATAGCAGGTGATCGGATGCCACCGTTATTTCCGGTGCAAGGACAGCTTCTTCCGTTGCACGACCATTGATGGAGACTTTGTACGCCCCAAGCGCAGTTGCATACAGGCGAGCTGAAACGACAGGCGCATCGAGATCGAATTCGCGCCGAAGCAATATGGCTGGTTCACTCGGACATGGATAGCCCCGGGCCCACGATCCGCTGGGCTGCGGAACTTGCCACTCGCCACTGCCGAAATCCGGTTGGCACCAGCCCAGAGGTGGATCAGGCATCACACGCCACGCGGCACCGGGAATCCGGCCGGTAGAGCCATCGGCGCGATGCACGCGGATCAACGCCGCGAAGGCGCCGCCATCAACCGGGAAGAAGCCTTCGGTGTCGGCTTCGACCAAGGCGCATATGACATTTCGGCCCGGACGAATCTGGCCATGATATTCACCAAGAACGCCCCAGAATGGCAAATCGCTATCCCACCCGAATGGCCAGTTGGGCTTGCAGGCGCAGCCATTAATCCAAACCCCGCGCAGATGATCTTTGCCTGACACGAGCACGTCGCAGCCCACCAGATCGGCGGGTGCATCGAATTCCAGACGGAAGCCATGCGGCCTCGGATCCAATGCGTCTCCGCTCCACAGCCATGGAATGCCAGCGGCGCGATCGGCAGCGGCATCATCGTCTTCCGCCACAATCCAGTCGGCCTTCCAGTCCGCCGGATTCATCAGACCAGCTTCGAACCACGCCGGATCCGACGTGGCGCTCTGCCCCTGATCATCGCAAGTTTCGACCTGCCACCAGACCCGCTGTCCAGTGGTAAGCGGCGCGCCGCCATGTGGAATATCCAGACTGTTGCCCGACCGTACAGGGCCACTATCCCACAGCAACGGACCGGATTTTAGCGCTTCCCTGCTATCGGCCGACTGAATTCGGTAGCTGACCTGAAACGCCCCGGCGCGATCTGCCTCCATCCGCCAGGACAGACGTGGATGAGGCGACTGTGTCCCCAGCAGATCGACAGTATGTTCGGCACGAAGATCGACAGGCCCCATCCCTACAGCTTCAGCCCCATCCGGTAGATACGATTGGCGTTACCGCCGAACAGCGCTGCCCGTTCATCGTCGCTGAAAGCGGATGTGATGGAATCGTATGCGTTGAAATATTTATCGAAAGAAGCGAACAGCTTGTCGGTCGGGAAATTGCTGGCAAACATGGCCCTGTCGATGCCAAATATCTCAATCGTGTCGAGAACATAGGAGCGCGCCTGCTCCTCGCTCCACGGGTTCCAGGTGAAACCCATGCCGGAAATCTTGGCTGCCACATTGGGAAGCGCAGCCAATGCGCGCATACCGTTACGCCATACGTTCCAGCCGTCTTCATCCTCGGGGATGGCCATGCCCGTGTGGTTCAGGATCACCTGCGTATCGGGATGTCGACCGATCAGGCCGGCAAGATGGTCCATCTGCCCCGGATAGGCCTGCAGATCGAAACTGAGCCCATATTTATTGAGCAGGCCGAACCCGCGCTCCCACTCTTCGCAAAGAGTGATATCTTCCGGGCCGTAGCTTCGCGCCGGATCGGGATGCCAGCTTACGATCTGTCGGATACCCCGCACATTGGCATAGCTCGACTGCGCTTCGAGTACGGCTTCCACACCCTTATCTTCCAGCATCGCGAAGGCGACGATGGCATTGGGCTTCCCATAACGGTCAGCCATTTGCTGGAGCCACCGCGTCTCTTTAATGGCGTCGCCGGGATGAGCGCCGGCATCGATATGAACGATGCCGCACACATCCCATGCGGACGCATCTTCAAGATAGGAATCGAGCGAATAGTCGACTGCAATCGACTGCACACTGCCATTCGGATTATCGGTATCGAATGGCGGCGAAAGCCACGGATAACGGATGTGCGACAGATCCCACAAATGGACATGTGGATCGACCAGCGGTGGACGTTTTGCCATGGCTCTCCCCAGTGCTTTCCGGTTGGCTAGAATGTCGTCCGGCCGCCGGAAGTGTCGAAGGTGGAAGCAGTGGTGAAGCTGCATTCCTCGCTGGCCATGAAACAGATCATGGCAGCACTTTCCTCCACTTCGCCCAGGCGCCCCATCGGTATCTTCGATCGCATGTAATCCACCTGGCTTTGCGGAAGCTGCGCCAGGATCGGGCTTTCGAACGTAGCCGGTGTCAGCGCGTTGGCGATGACACTCCGTCCCGCCAGCTCTTTGCCAAGCGACTTGGTAAGGCCGATGACTGCGGCTTTCGACGCGGAATAGGCGCTGGCGTTCGGGTTGCCTTCCTTGCCAGCGACCGACGCCACATTGACGATACGGCCATAACTGCCATCCAGCATAAATGGCACGATCGCGCGATTGCAGTAGAAAAGGCCGTGAACATTGATTTCAAACACGCGCTGCCAGCTATCGACAGGGAATTCATGAACCGGCGCGGTAGCACCGGTTATGCCTGCGGAACACACGAGCACGTCGATCTTCCCAAGCGCTTCTGCACTCTCAGCAGCGGCGGCGGAGACTTGTTGAACATCCGACACGTCGAGAGCCCTGATGTCGCAAGCACCGGTTTCCCGCTGTGCCTCAGCCAGCAAATCGCTGTTGAGGTCCCACAGCGACACACGCGCACCTTCGGCAACCATACGGGCCGCAACCGCTTTTCCGAGGCCAGAGGCGCCACCGGTCACAATGGCGCAGCGTCCGGCGAAACGTCCTTCGAAAACACTCATGCCGGTTGCCACGCGACAAAATCCTGCCGCTGACGGCCAAGATTTTCGATGCCCAGCTCAACAACATCGCCAGCTTTCAGATACCAGGGCTCAGGCTTCTGGCCCAAGCCGACACCCGGAGGTGTCCCGGTTGTGATGATATCGCCAGGCTCCAGCGTCATGAACTGCGAGAGATAGGAAACGATCTCGGCAACACCGAAAATCATAGTGGAGGTCGAACCGTCCTGCACTCGCTTGCCATTGACGTCGAGCCACATGGAAAGCTGCTGCGGATCGCCCACCTCGTCTGCGGTGACCATCCAGGGACCGACCGGGCCAAAAGTGGGGAAGCCCTTGCCTTTATCCCATGTCGCGCCGCGCTCGGTCTGCCAGTGGCGTTCGGACACGTCGTTTATAACGCAGTAGCCCGCAACGTAATCGAGCGCATCGCTCTCGCTTACATATGATGCGCGCGATCCGATCACGATGCCCAGTTCCACTTCCCAATCGGTCTTTTCCGAATCTTTCGGAATTGTGACCGGATCGTTCGGCCCCTGAATGCAGCTGACCCATTTCTGGAACACCACGGGCTCTTCCGGGATCGGCAGGTTGGATTCCGCCGCGTGATCGGCATAGTTGAGGCCGATGGCAACAAACTGACGCGTGCCGGTCACACACGAGCCATAACGGGGATTGCCGTCCACTACCGGCAGTGAACCGGGATCGATTGCCGCCAGCTTTGCGAGGCTTTCCGGGCTCAGCACTTCCGCGCCGATATCGGCAACGTGGGCGGAAAGGTCGCGGATTTTTCCATCGGCATCGACCAGACCGGGCTTTTCGGCACCGGGCGCGCCAAATCTGCAAAGTTTCATTGTAAGTCCTCGTTCGAATTCAGGAATTGGAATACGGGCGGTGGAGCGCGATCTCAGGATTTAGAGAAACGCCAAAGCCAGGTTGATCGAGCGCGCTGGCGCGGATGCGACCGTTGACAGGCACCGGCTCGCCCAGAAGCTGGGGTGCGAACATAGGGACGACTTCGGTCGGCCCCGGATGCATCATCAGGAATTCGGCAAATGGAGAATTGTGGCGCGTGATGACGAAGTGATAGCTGTAAACCGACGATCCGTGAGGGATCATCATAACACCACGGCTGTCCGCATAACTGGCGATCTTGATAAGTTCGGTAACGCCGCCACACCAGCCAACATCGGGCTGGATAATGTCGCAGCATTCCATGTCCATCAGCATACGGAAACCCCAGCGGGTCGCCTCATGCTCGCCGGTTGTGACAAGCAGGCCCTTGGGCGCATTCTTCTTCAGCGCCGCGTACCCCCAGTAATCGTCGGGAGATAGCGCTTCTTCGATCCACTTGAGGCCGCATTCGTCCCAAGCTCGATGCGCCAACCGCGTCGCGTAATCGAGATCTAACGACATCCAGCAATCGTACATCAGCCAGAAATCGTCGCCGCATTTCGACCGCATGTCAGCCAGCAGGGAGAGGTTCTTTTCCATCCCCTCCAGTCCTTCGACAGGCCCGTGGTGCAGTGGCAGCTTGCCCCCGATAAAGCCCATCTCTTTGGCCAGATCGGGCCGCGCGCCAGTGGCATAAAATTGCAGCTCGTCGCGCACCGCGCCACCCAGCATGTGATACACCGGTTCGCCGCGCAGCTTGCCCAGCAAATCCCATATCGCCAGATCGACGCCCGAAATGGCGTTTACCGCCAACCCTTTGCGTCCGTAATACTGACTGGAGAAGTACATCTGGTCCCAGATCTTCTCATATTCGGCGGGACTGCGACCGATCAGGAAGCGGGAGAGGTGTTTCTCAACAATATAGCAAGCAGGCTCGCCACCAGTGGTCACCGCGAATCCGATGGTGCCATCTTCGGCTTCCAGTTCGACCACCAGAGTGCCAAGCACATTGATGCCAAAGCTCTGCCGCGACTGGCGGTATTCGGGATAACGCGACATCGGCGTCGCGATATGGTCGTCGATCCAGTGCCCGTCGCCCTGATCGTGATAATCGGCCCCACCCCCGCGCACCGTAAAGGCACGTACGTGCTTAATTTTGGGCAGTCCTTTGGTGGCAGCCACAGTCATGACGGATCCTCTGTGTTATCGAGCACAAGTACCCAGTCGTTACCAGGCGCGGTTGCGCCCGGTGGGTCGAAACGATGTGTGCCACTGTTGTCGATAGTTCCGATGTCCCGCCAGCCACCGTCGCGCGGCGAGTACCAGCGGGCACGAAGCATATCCCCGGCAATCCTGCCTAACGCCACAGTGAACGGCGCGCCGGTATAGCTGTATGCAAATGCATAGCGTTCGCCCCGGCTGGCCAGAACACGATCATAACGCGTGCCATTGTTCACGATAAGCGACTGATCGGGCACACGCTCCAGCATGGGGTAAGCTTCAATAAGTGCGCGCAGATGATGCATTTGCAGCGCACCGGGAGCCAGCAACGCCTTGTCCCAGCGCGTATCCGCTTCGAAATTGGCCGTTGGCGCGCCCACGACATACATTTGCATGACGTTGTTCTCACCATAGGTATGACCGAACGCGCCTGCCATCACTGCCCACCACGCGTAGCGTCGTGCATCTTCGGCCTGCCAGCGGGGCTGGTTCTCTTCGTGCAATCCGTGTGGGATATTCTCATACGACGGCTCTCCGTCGATCGTCGGCTTTATAGGCGTACGGGCCCAGTCCTCCGCCACATAACGCCAGTTATCTTCGGCGCGTGCATGCGGCCCTTCCTGTGCGTAGGACCGATGACCTGACTGGAACATATTGAAATCCAGCCAGGGTGCCTCGTGATACTGCCATGACGAAGCTGTCCGGCCGATCGGGTGGAAGGTCATCAGTTGATCGGGCGCAATACACTTGATCGTAGTGCCCAGTTCTTCCCACACCTTCGTACGGTTCTCGGCGCGCGTGTCGCCCCCGTTCAGCCAGATGACGTTGGGCTTGTCACCATACCGTTGAGCAAGGAAGCGACCGTAAACCGAAGCATTCTCGAAATTCAGCGCACGCTGATCGGCGATATCGCCCCACGCAGGCACCAGGGCGAGATAGATTCCATGCGCCGCGGCCCGCTCCACCACCCAGTCGAGGTGATCCCAATAATCGTATTCGCCCTGCTTGGCGGGGTCCGCGCCCGGCGTCGTGTAAGGCCGCCCCGGATCACCATCGACCAATGCCGGAGAACCGTTGCGGCTTTCCATTTGCGCCGTGTGCAGGATCATCACCTGCACTACCTTGAAACCCTGTGCCTGCCGTGTGGCAAGGTAATGTTCGGTTTCCTCGCGGTTAAGGCGACTAAGCAGAAGCCATGCAGTGTCCCCCATCCAGAAGAACGGTTTCCCGCCCGCTTCCAGAAAGCGCTGGTTGTCCGATATGCTGAGCGGCGCGACAGGTTCGTTCGCCAGCGCCGCCGGGGCACAGAGCAATCCCGCCAGCAGCGCAGAGATGATGGAACCGCGCCGCATCATTGCAGGTTCACGAACATGCCGCCATCGACCAGCAGAGCCGCGCCGGTAACGTATTCAGCCATATCCGAAGCAAGGAAGACGATGGGGCCGACAATATCCTCGGGCTGCCCCAACCGGCCAAGCGGTGTGCGACTTTCCATATAGGCCCGCTTGGCGTCGTCGGCGAGGTCATCCTTGTTGATCTCGGTAAGGATAGTGCCCGGCAGCACCGAATTGCAGCGAATGCCATGTTTGCCGAGCGCGATCGCCGCCGATTGCATCAGCGAGTGCACACCCGCCTTCGTTGGCGTGTAGTGAGTCTGAAACTCGCCCCCCACCAGCGCCGAGATCGAAGAAACGGCAACGATCGCTCCGCCTTCACCCTGCTCGACCATCTGGCGAGCCGCCGCCTGCACCATGTAATAGGCGCCATGCAGATTAACCCGGAAAGTGCGATCGACAGTCTCCACCGGCATATCGAGAAGCGCATGAAACGGACAGATTCCAGCATTCGAAACCAGCACGTCCACCCGGTCGAATACCGCCACCGCACGGGCGACGAATTCGCCGGATGTCGCGGGATCGGCGACATCGCCCTTCACCGCAATGGCCCGCTGCCCTAACGCTTCGATCTCGGCCACGCAGCTATGCGCCTTGTCGTCGCTTGACGCGTAATTGATCGCGACATCTGCACCATGGCGCGCCGCGCCGATGGCAGCGGCTCTGCCGATCCCGGTCGATCCGCCGGTGACCAGTACGGTCTTACCTTCCAGCAATTTCATTGGTTGTTCTCCGCAAGTATCGACCGATCGATCTCGTCGATCCGGTTCACTCCGGTCAGCGTCATTGCGACATGCATTTCAGCGGCGATCAGCTGCAACAATCTGGCCACGCCTGCCTCTCCCTGAGCCGCGAGAGCCCACAGCCATGCACGGCCCAGCAACACACCGTCGGCACCCAGTGCCAGCATACGGACCACGTCGAGCCCGTTCCGCACGCCACCATCGGCCAGCACAGTCAGCTTTCCCGCCACCGCGTCGGCAATTTCGGGCAACGCCCGCGCGCTCGACCACACGCCGTCCAGCTGGCGGCCGCCATGATTAGACACGACAATTCCATCCGCCCCGATAGCCGCCGCCTCGCGCGCATCGTCGGGGTCGAGAATGCCCTTGATAATCAGCGGGCCGTCCCATTCCTGCCGGATCCAGTCGAGATCCTTCCATTGGATCGATGGATCGAAGTTGCGACCCAGCCACCCCATGTAATCGTTCAGGCCGCTATCTTTACCCAGCACCGGCGCCAGATTGCCCAATGTGTGCGGGCGCCCCCACAGCCCGACATCCCATGCCCAGATCGGCTTACCTATGGCCTGCAAAACGCGACGCAGCGGCGCATTCGGGCCCGACATGCCCGAGTGGGCATCGCGATAGCGCGCGCCGGGCACCGGCATGTCGACAGTGAAGATCAACGCCTCTGCACCGGCAGCCTTTGCGCGGGCGATCAGGTCTTTCATGAAATCGCGATCCCGGATCACGTAAAGCTGGAACCAGAAGGGGTCCGCGCGTTGCGATACGTCCTCGATCGAGCAAATCGAAACGGTCGACAGGCACATCGGGACACCGCCAGCCTTCGCTGCACGCGCAGCCTGCAATTCGCCGCGACGCGCGAACATGCCTGCAATACCGACCGGCCCTAGCGCCACCGGCAGATCGATCTGTCGCCCGAACAGCGTCGTCTTCAAATCGATGCTGGCGACATCTTTCAGCACCCTCTGGCGCAGAGCGATATCGGCAAGATCGGCGACATTGTGGTGGAGTGTCTGCTCGGAATATGCGCCGCCATCTGCATAATCGAACAGGAACCGCGGCACGCGTCTGCGCGCGGCCTCCCGGAAATCATTGGCAGACGATACAATCACGCCGCACACACCATCAGAAGCTGGAGAACAAAGCCTGCCGGGCCAGACCCAGCGCCGTCACCGCGTCATGGCGCAACTGCGCCTCTCGCATCGCTTCGAAATCCAGCTTGTCGAGCGCGCGCTCGACTCCTTTCAGGAAATCGATGGCGGAATTGGCCGCCGCAACGCTATCTTCGCGGAAGGGGAACTGATCGAGCTGCCAGACGCCTTCCCAGTTGTTCTTACGCAGGGTGTAGAAAAATTCGAACAGCTCGATCGGGTGGACAGAACCGGCGATCAGATCGTCGTCCCAGCTGCGGAAATTGTCGTTTACGTCCATGCCGAACAGGCGGCCGTGATCGATCGCGAGCTGCGCGGCGTCCGCAGGGCTTTCCCCGCCGTAAAGCGAGTGCCCGAAGTCGAGCAATATGCCGACATTGGGCAGGCCAATCTTCTCGATCCCCAACAGAGTGCGGGATACGCTGTCGAAGCTCATGTGCACGCGCGGTTCGCGTGGCTTGTATTCAATCACGAACTGCAGGTCGGGATTTTGTTCGGCAAGCTCGCCGATGCCGTCCATGCTCGCTTTCCACAACGAACCGTGATCGACCTGAAAGGGATAATCCCATCCATCCTGCCCCGGCCACAGTTTCACATATTTGGCGCCGAAGTGACGGACGACATCGGCCGCTTCGTTGCACATCTCGTTCGCAAGGCGCCGAATTCCCACATCGGGGTTAGTGAAGGCACCTTTCGCGAACCGGCGCGTATAAATCTCTGGCGTGATGCCGATTACCGATAACTCGTTGCGATCGAGCGCCTTATCGATCGCATCCAGCGACAGCGCAGGATCGGCAAATGGGAAATTAATGTCGACAACCGAAAGGTCATCGACCTGCCCCGCCAGATCGATCATTTCGATTAAGGTGCGTGGCGGACCATATCCGTCGGTCGCATAGCGATCCACATAAGTGGCGAAGTGCCAGATACCTGCACCGAATTTCTGATTTCCCACTCTTCTGTCCTCGTCCCAAATTATTGTTGTCGACCAAATGGCCCCGGTATTGCGCGATCCCGCGCCGGTCAGGCCACGATGGTCTTCACGCCGACAGCCTCGATTACCGCCCGATCCGCATCGGAAATGCCCTTGTCCGTCACCAGCACATCGATCAGGTCGAGCCCGCCCAGCGCAGTGAAGGATCGCCCGCCGATCTTGCTCGAATCAGCCACGAGGACGACTTCGCTTGCAGCTTCGATCATGGCCCGCTTCACTGGCAGGTCGGACAATGCCGGATACGTCAGCCCCGCCGCGACATCGATTGCAGCGACGGCCAGAAACAGACGATCGACATACAGCCCTTGCAGATATTCCGCCGAGCGCTCGCCAGACAGCGAAAGGGTCGGCGCTTTGAAGTGGCCACCGGTCATATGAACATCGAAACCCGGCTCGCCGCCAAGCATGAGCGCGATATTCAAAGCGTTGGTAATAAGCGTGATGTCACGACGACCAGCCAGGCTGGCGGCCACTTCGGTCGTAGTGGAACCGGCATCGAGAATGATCGAAGAACCATCGGTGACCAACGCCGCTGCTGCAACGCCGATCTGACGCTTGGCCTCCATTTGCCCGGTATTCTGCAGCGCCATCGACCGAACCTGTTGCGGTACGGACTTGAGGAAGGCACCGCCATGCTCTCGCACGATATGGCCCTGCGCCTCCAGAGTCTCCAGATCCTGCCGGATAGTCACTTCGGACACTTCGAACACGTCAGCCAGCTTACGGACCCGCGCGCTGCCTTCTTCCTGCAGCCAGGCGAGCATTCTCGCACGGCGGGCTTCCCCCAGCATTTTCGAACGAGACCCCATCCCGCTCATCGCGCGATAGCCCCCGAAATGGACTGAGCAAGCGGGCGAAAACTCATTTTTGACACTTTGGGCACTGCCTTCATCAACGGAAAACGAAGCCATCCACCCAGATCGGGCGGGACTCGCAAAATTCGTATGATGACTGGCGTTTAATGTCAATTTTTTACGCCTTTTGGAATTAACGAAAATTTTCGAAAGTAAATGTCTTGCGACTGCTTTCCTATCTCGCTATCCAGCGGCGAGGAGAGCAATTCATGATATGTATTATGCCTGACTCGAACGGCACGTCAACCGGCACGATCGAAGATCGCGCAAAACATGTGCGCGAGCGTGCAAACTGGATGCGCCGACGGCTTCTCAAGATGATTGTCGATGCAGGTCAGGGGCATCCGGGGGGCGATCTTTCAGCCACCGATATCCTCGCAACGCTCTATTTCGATGTGCTGCGCCTCGATCCCGCCAATCCGCTTGCCCCGGACCGCGACAGATTTGTCATGTCCAAGGGGCACTGCACCGGCGCGCTCTATACCGCCATGGCAGGACGAGGTCTGTTCCCGGAAGCGGAACTGGCAAGCTACCTCAAGCCGAAATCGCGGCTCAACGGCCACCCCAACCGCACTTATCTGCCAGGGGTTGAAACCAACACCGGCCCGCTCGGCCATGGCTTTCCGGTTGGCGTGGGCATCGCGGTATCCGGTCAGATCGACGACGCCGACTTCCGCACATTCGTGCTGACCGGCGACGGCGAGTTGCAAGAAGGCAGCATGTGGGAAGCCGCCATGTTCGCGGGCCATCGCGGGCTGGGCAAGCTGACTGTCATCGTCGATCGCAACAGATTGCAGCAAGGCGCCAATACCGAAGACACCAACGGGCTCGAGCCGCTCGGCGACAAGTGGCGCGCGTTCGGCTGGGAAGTCGTTGGCGTGAACGGGCATGATCATGCCGAACTGCTCAGCGCCTTCGACGCTGCTGCACAACCGCGCGATAAACCGCGGGTGATCATCGCTGACACATGCAAAGGCAAGGGAGTCAGCTTCATGGAAAATCAGGCCGGCTGGCACCACGGCGTTCCCAACCCGGAACAATACGCACAGGCGCTTGCCGAACTCGAAGCGGAGATCGCGTAATGGGAGCCGACACCAAATCAGACGCGGCATTGTTCGATTGCCGCGATGCCTATGTTCGCACGGTCGAGGAACTCGCCGTGACAGACGATCGGATCGTTGCGGTCGTCAACGACTCGGTTGGCTCTTCGAAACTGGGTAAGTTCCGCGAGCGCTTCCCCAACCGCCTGATTAACGTGGGCATTGCCGAACAGAACATGGTTGGTGTCGGCGCGGGACTTGCCAATGGCGGCAAGATTCCTTTCGTCAGCGGAGCATCCTGCTTCCTCACGGCCCGTGCCATGGAACAGATCAAGGCGGACTGCGCCTATAGCCACGCGAATGTGAAGCTTTGCGGCATCTCCTCTGGCGTCGCCTATGGTGAACTGGGCGCAACCCATCACAGCATCGAAGATATCGCATGGCTGCGCGCCATCGACGGTATGACGGTGCTCGTTCCTTCAGACCCTTGGGAAACCGAACAGGCTATCCGCGCCGCAGCCAGCCATGACGGGCCGGTATATATCCGCCTGAGCCGTATGCCGGTTCCTGCACTCGAACGGACCAGTACCCGGTTCGAAATCGGCAAAGGTGAAGTACTTCATGAAGGCGCTGATGTCGCTATCATCGCCAATGGTACGATGGTCCATCGGGCGCTCAAAGCGGCGGCTGCCCTCAAGGACGAAGGCGTTGGCGCGCGCGTCATCAACATGGCAACAGTGTCGCCAATCGACAAAGATCTGCTGGCCGATGCCGCCGCGACAGGCGCCATCGTGACAGTGGAAGAAGGCCTGAAGCAAGGTGGTCTGGGCGGTGCGGTTGCGGAATTCTGCGCGGAGTCCGCGCCGGTCCCGATGCGTATTCTCGGCTTTCCGGGGTTTCTTCCTACCGGCTCTGCATCCTGGTTGCTGGACGAATTCGGCCTGAACGCAGCGGGCATCGCCTCTGCGGCGCGCGAAGTGCTGGACAAAAGGGCCTGAATGTCGGCGCCTGTCCACTCTCCGTCGGCCAACTCCGCGCCGGTTATACTGGCCATCGACCAGGGGACAACCAACACAAAAGTCCTGCTGGTCAATGGTCACGGGGAGATATGCCTGAGCCGGTCGCGCAGCGTTCCGCTGTCCTATCCGCGTCCCGGATGGGTGGAGCAATCCGCAGTGGATATCTGGCAAATTGTCAGAGATCTGATTGCCGACGTTCTAAACGCAGCGCCACACGCCTCCGTCGCTGCGGTCGCAATATCGAACCAGCGCGAAACTGTGGTTCTGTGGGACCGCCACACCGGAGCCCCGATCGCGCCTGCCGTGACATGGCAGTGCGCCCGATCGGCCGAACACTGTGAACAGCTACGCAAAGCAGGACATGGGCCTCTGATCACGCAGAGGAGCGGGCTTGGCATCGATCCGTTGTTCCCTGCCGCTAAGATCGCTGGAATGCTGGATGACGCGCCCGATACCCGCGCGCTGGCCGAAGCGGGAGATATCCTATGTGGCACAGTCGATAGCTGGCTGATCTGGAACCTCACCGGCCGGGTGGTTCACGCAACCGACCACAGCAATGCATCGCGCACGCAACTCCTCAACATCGATACCGTTCAGTGGGACAACGAACTCGCTGCCGTGTTCGACGTCCCACTTGCTATTCTACCTGAGGTCCGGCCATCGGATGCCAGCTTCGGAGCGATCTGCGACGGCTTCGGCGCTCTGCCGCCAGGTACGCCTGTCCACGCCGTCCTCGGCGATAGCCACGCGGCCTTGTTTGCTCACGATCCGACAGCAAGTGGCATCGTCAAAGTGACCATCGGCACAGGCAGCTCGCTCATGGTGTCAGTGCCAGAACGTCCGGAATCGCGCCACGCCCTCTCCGCCACTATCGCGTGGAGCCGCGAGGATGGCGGTGTGCGGTATGCACTCGAAGGCAATATCAGCGTTTCAGGACATGCCGCGGCCTTCGCCGCCGAATTGATGGGTTTGCCCGACGCGCAAGCGCTAAGCACCGTTGCCGAGCAAGTTTCGGACAGCAATGGCGTCATCTTCGTGCCAGCTCTGGCCGGGCTGGGCGCACCGCATTGGCGGACAGGTGCCCGCGGCACGATCATGGGCATGACTTTGGCAACGCGCCCCGCCCATTTGGCGCGCGCTACGCTGGAGGCGATCGCGCATCAGATCTGCGACGTGATCGAAGCGATGGAAGGCGATCTGCACCGCCCCTTCCCCTCGGTGACAATTGACGGTGGCGCGGGCAGGAATTCGCTTCTCGCACAAATACTCGCAGATTTGAGCGGCAAGGAAATCGTGCAGGCGCCGCAAGAGGAAAGCAGTGCAGTCGGCGCGGCACTGATGGCAGCTGCCGCAATCGGTATCGCGGGCTCCGCCGACCGAGCGCCCGCACAGCAATTCATGCCGCAAATCAGCGAAGGCGACCGCACGAACGCGCGCCAACAATGGGAACGCGCGATCGCACAGGTAACCGCAGCCGCATCTCCAAATGCTGCGCCGGCATCGGTCGCCGCATGAACACCACCGAGGAACTGAACGCCGAACAGAAAATATCCGGCACGCCGCAAGGGATTGGAAACAAACAATGACAGCCGAAGGCAAATTGGCTCAGGGCCAACAACCCGACCCTTCCGGCAAGGAGGACTGGAAAAACACCATCCTCGCCGGACTGGCCAACTATATCGATGCTGGATCGATCGTAGCCGGATCGGCGGCGCTGGCGCTGTGGGTAGAGGCGTATGGCCTGTCCACCGACCTTGTCGGGTTGATCGGCGCATTCGGGCCCAACGCCATCGCCGCCGGTATCGGCGCGCTGATCGGCGGGCGGCTATGCGACAAGCTGGGTCGTAAGAAGATCTACCAGTATGATATGCTGTTCTACGCCTTCGGCATGATGTGGCTGGTGTTCGCGATGAACGCGTGGATGATCGTACTGGGGTTTTTCCTGGTCGGTCTGGCGGTTGGAGCGGATATCCCCGCATCGTGGTCGCTGATCGCGGAAATGGCCCCTGATAAAAAGCGCGGAAAACACAGCGGAGTCGCGCAGGTGTTATGGTATCTGGGCCCGGTCGTCGTCCTGCTGATGTTTCTGGTGCTCGAGCCGCTTGGCCTGATGGCGGCCCGACTGGTTTTTGCCCATCTTGCGATATTGGCTGTAGCTCTGACCTTTCTGCGATCACGCATGAAGGAATCGCAGCGCTGGCTTGATGCTCAGTCGACAAAACCGGACGATGGCGCTCCGTTCGAACGGGGGCGCTGGCGCGATCTGTTCACCCGCCGCCATATCCGCTCGATGGCGTTTCTGGCCGGTATGTACCTATTCTGGAATCTGTGGGCGGGGACGAATGGTTTCTTCTTCCCCTACATCCTGCGTACAGTCGGCAACCAGTCGCAGGCGATGTCGGTCGCAATTCAGGCGCTGAGCTTCCTGATCGGGATGGCGTCGATCTATTTCGTGTTCATGAAATACGCGGACAAGCTGAATCAGCGAATGCTTTTCGGCCTTTCCGCGGTGATACAAGTGATCGGAATGTCGCTGCTTGCTATCTTCCCGCTGACGTTGCCCGTCGCGCTGGCGCATGTGTTCCTGATGGCATTCGGCCAGGGTTTCGGAGCGCAATGCTTCTTCCAGCTCTGGAGCTCGGAGATGTTTCCCACTTTGCTGCGGAGCACCGCTCAGGGCGTGATGTTCGCGGTGGTTCGGATTGTGCTGGGCGTCTTCACTTTCTTCGTACCGTTCCTGACAGCGACCGGGTTCACCACGCTGGCATGGATACTCGTTGGATTTTTGACGATCAGCGGTGTGATCGGGTTCGTCTGGGCACCGCGAAACGAAGGCAAGTCGCTCGAACAACTTGATGACGAGCGGCTCACCGCATGATGCGCCGCGCGCGCCGACCAAAGGAAGAGAATGCAATGGTAAAGCGTTTCGACGTATCGGCTCTGCCTGTCGATCACGAAAGTGCCGTTCTGGCAGGTCGCGTTTCGATAAAAGGCGATCCGCGTCCTGTTATCGTTCGCGCAGGTCAGGTGTTCGACGTCTCCGGACAAGTGGACACGATCTCCGACCTGCTGGACCTGGGCGATCCGGCCGGTGTTTCTGGTCGCGATATCTGTGGGGTAGGCGAATTGACCGTCGGAGGGGGCGACTATGCGCTGCTCTCCCCAATCGACCTGCAATGTGTGAAAGCGTGCGGCGTGACGTTCGCGGTGTCCGCCATCGAGCGGGTGATCGAAGAGCGTGCTCGCGGCAACGCGGAACACGCCGCAGACATCCGCGCCAATCTGGAGGACAGAGTCGGCAGCGGGATCCGCAACGTCACACCGGGCACCAACAGCGCGGCTGAACTGAAGGCTGCGTTGATCGATGCCGACATGTGGTCCCAATATCTTGAAGTCGCGATTGGCCCCGATGCAGAGGTCTTCACTAAGGCGCCAGTCCTATCCACCGTCGGATGGGGGGCGGCAGTGGGGATCCGCTCCGATTCCAGCTGGAACAATCCCGAACCGGAAGTAGTGCTGGCCGTGAACGCGTCGGGCAAACCTGTGGGCGCGATGCTGGGTAATGACGTAAACCTGCGCGATTTCGAAGGACGCAGCGCTCTGTTGCTGGGCAAGGCGAAGGACAACAACGCCGCCTGTGCCCTTGGCCCGTTCATCCGGTTGTTCGGCGGTGATTTCAGCATGGACGACGTTCGTTCGGCAGAACTCGACCTTCAGGTCGAAGGGCTGGACGGCTACCGGCTCGAAGGCCACAGCTCGATGAAGGAAATCAGCCGCGACCCGCTGGAACTGGTTCGCCAGACCCTGTCCGAACACCATTACCCCGACGGTTTCGTTCTGATGCTGGGCACTCTGTTCGCTCCGGTTCAGGATCGCAACGAACCGGGCCGAGGATTCACTCACAATGTCGGCGACACAGTGCATATCCATAGCGCGAGGTTAGGCACACTAACCAACGAGGTCGTCCATTCGTGCGATGCGCCCGCATGGGAATTCGGCATTCGCGAATTTTACCGGTCAATCCGCCAGCGGCACGCAGTCGCCGCTGCCTGACCATCATCCATTCGAACGGACAGATCATTATGACACTCACCGGAAAACTCTTCATCGCCGGGGAACGGCGCGATTCCGAAAACCGGTTCCATGCCTTCGATCCTTCGACAGACGAGGCCATCCCCGAACCCGCCTTTGCCATCGCTGGGCCGCGCGATATCGATGACGCATGCGCGGCAGCCGAAGCTGCATTCGCTGTCTATTCCAGCCTTTCTCTCGAAATGCGAGCGCAGTTTCTGGAAGCGGTTGCCGAGGAAATCGACGCGCTGGGCGAAGCGCTGACGAAACGGGCCCATAGCGAAACCGGCTTGCCGGAAGCGCGCCTCAACGGAGAGCGCGGCCGAACCGTGGGGCAGCTGCGCCTGTTCGCACAGGTAGTGCGCGATGGCGCATGGCAGGGTATCCGCATCGATAGCGCCGATCCTGCGCGCACTCCGCCAAAGCCCGATCTACGCCTGCACAAAATACCGTTGGGGCCGGTCGCGGTGTTTGGCGCTTCCAACTTTCCGCTCGCCTTCTCGATTGCAGGTGGCGACACCGCTTCGGCATTGGCCGCAGGATGCCCCGTAGTGGCAAAGGGGCACCCTGCCCACCCCGGCACATCCGAACTCGTCGCCAGCGCGATCATGCGCGCGGTGGAACGGACTCGCTTGCCGCAAGGCGTGTTCAGCCTTCTGAACGGAACCTCGCACGAACTGGGAACGGCGCTGGTGAGCAATCATCGAATTCAGGCAGTCGGCTTCACGGGATCGCGCATGGGTGGCGAGGCGTTGATGAAAGTGGCCGCTTCCCGGAAACAGCCGATCCCGGTTTATGCAGAGATGTCCGCGATCAATCCCGTAATCCTGCTGCCCGCTGCCCTCGCATCGCGCGGTGATACGCTCGCGCAAGATTATGCCGGAAGCGTCACGATGGGCGCGGGGCAATTCTGCACCAATCCCGGTCTGATTCTCGCTGTACGCGGTGAAGCGCTCGACAATTTTGTCGCTGGAGTTGCCGAGGCGATCAGGCAGGCCGCACCGCAAGTCATGCTTACGCAAGGCATTCGCGAACAGTTTGGAAAGGGTAAGACCAACCTGACCGACAGCGACAGCGTTGCGCTTATCGGCGAAGGGGCACCCACCACCAATGACCGTCTGGCCCGCGCAGCCATATTCCGCACCAGCGCCGCCGAATTTGTCAAAAACCCTCTGTTGAGAGAGGAAAACTTCGGCGCCTCTTCCGTGATCATCGAATGCGACGACATCGATCAGTTGCTTGGCCTGCTTGCAGAAATCGAAGGCCAGCTGACCGCGACACTGCATATGGCGGAAGATGACTTTGCCATGGCGGGCGAGATTTTGTCCGTGCTCGAACGCAAGGCGGGTCGCATCATCGCCAACGGGTGGCCGACCGGGGTCGAAGTATCCCATGCGATGGTTCATGGCGGGCCATATCCGGCAACCTCGGAGCCGAAATCGACTTCGGTCGGTACGCTGGCCATCGATCGCTTCCTGCGACCAATTTGCTATCAGGATTTCCCTTCCGAACTGCTGCCCACACAGTTGATCGGGGCTGGACAGGAAGGCACGATCAGAATGATCGATGGTATCTGGACAATGTGAAAATTGGATATCCGAGACATCGCAACTGATATCTGGCGGTCGTGGTCGGAGCATGGTGACAGCTCATTGCCGCCAACAAGAGCGGCGACTTGCCATCCGATATTCCCCTAGGGTCAGGACCCATTGATGTGAGACGCGCGATGCGACTCGGGCTCCGTGAGGAGCCTGTATTGGCTAACCGACGAGCAGATGGATCGTCTGCGGCCCTACTTTCCCAAGAGCCACGGCAAGCCGCGCGTTGACGACCGGCGGGTGCTTTGCGGCATTGTGTTCGTCAACCGCAATGGGCTGCGCTGGCGCGATGCGCCCAGGGAGTATGGTCCGCACAAGACGCTGTACAACCAGTGGAAGCGATGGGGCGATATGGGCGTGTTCCTTCGCATGATGGAAGGGCTGGCTGCTGAAGGCGCCGAGCCAGGGACCGTCATGATTGATGCGGCCTATTTGAAGGCGCACCGTACGGCTTCGAGCCTGCGGGTAGAAAAGGGGAACTCGGGCGGCTGATCGGTCACACCAAGGGCGGCATGAACACCAAGCTTCACGCCGTCACCGGTGCCAACGGCCGCCCGCTCAGCTTCTTCATAACCGCGGGGCAGTTCAGCGACTACACCGGCGCTGCGGCTCTGCTGTATGATCTGCCCAAAGCGAAATGGCTACTCGGGAATCGCGGCTATGACGCCGACTGGTTCAGGGAGGCTTTGCAGGCGAAGGGTATCGAGCCCTGCATTCCGGGCCAAAAATCCCGGCTTCAACCCGTCAAATACGACAAGCGCCGGCACAAACGTCGCAACCGCATCGAGATCATGTTTGGCCGTCTCAAAGACTGGCGCTGCGTCGCCACCCGCTACGATCGGCGCCCTACGGTCTTCTTCTCCGCCATAGCGCTCGCCGCTACCGTCATCTTGTGGCTGTGATAAACGAGTCCTGAGCCTAAAGTGACTGCAGCTGGATATGCCGGGACCGATGCTCGGGGTCATTCGACGGCAGTGTTTCGCCAGCACGAGCCGATCCAATACGGAGTCGTATAGCCCATCATGATCCGTGTCGAGCAGATGGCACAATCGAGGGCCAAGGCCGCACCTTCAGCGCATTCGATGCAGGCGTGGCGCGGTTTCGATCCGTCGAGCAGCCCGAGCAGCAAATGCTCGTCACCCGAAAGTGCCGCGTCTTCACCGGTAGCGACCGCGCGCCCAAGTGCATCTTCGCACAGGTGCATCAGGCTATCGAACACAGGAGCAAGCATCTCGCAATTATGGGACGCCAGGATCTTGTAGAGACAGGGCTGGACAGACTGACCTGTGTCACGCGCATTGCGCCAGCACCGTGCCGCCTCGACCAGCAATGAGCGATGCGCGGCATCGTCGAGGCTTGGCGGCGGGAAGTGGCGGGTCATCGATCTGTCCTTTCTGCGCTATCCCCTCATGTCGCTTATTGCGATTAACTCGCAAGTGTTAGCTGACGATGGCGATGACCTCAAGAAGGAAGCCGGTCGATCCATCCGATGACCGATGCGCCCGCCCGAACGGACGGGCTCTGCTGACCGTCAGCGCGACCAGATGAGGACGTATTCGCCGGCAGTGTCGGTCTCGCAGAGCGTGGCATAGACCGGAACCGGAAAACTCAGATCGTCCAGCTTGACCGAGATATAGTCACGGCCTTCGCGACTGGTCGCGGCCTCGACAGTCCAGCGCATCCGGCAACGCCTGGAGCGAGCAGTCGGGCTTGGAAAGCAGGCCGTCACCAAAGCCCGTTGAACGCCAGCCCTGCCGGCATTTCGCGATTTTTGTCTAAATCGCGAAATCAATTGGCGGATCTGAGATGTGGCAGATCGTGGCGTGCACTGTACGGAGCCCAGAATTGGTAATGCGAGGCATTCGCATGAATTAGAAAAGGGGTTCCAGATGTCTGGGGTGAACGGTTTCGCCAGCAATCGCTCAGAGTGGTTGAATCGTAAAGGCAGACGCAGGCGAGCAATCGCAAGAGGGGCGGGATCTCTCATCGCATGCGCAATCTTTACAGCAAGTGGTGCTGCCCATGCACAGACAGAGGATAACGGGCAGGAACGGCAACGCGCGTCGCGCCAAGATTATGCGGATACGACCACGGGCGATACCGTCATCATCGTCACCGGTGTGCAGGAAGGGCAGACCACGGAAGACTCCGGCTCCTACACCACGCGCTCAACGGGTGCGGCGCTCGGCATGCCGCTCAAGCCGCGAGAAATTCCGCAGGCGGTGACGGTCATTACCAGCCAGAACATGGAGGATCAGAACCTCACTAGTCTCGATACCGTGCTGCAAAGCGCGCCCGGCGTGACGCGCAACTATATCGATTCCGAGCGTGTCAGATATTCGTCGCGCGGCTTTAGCGTCGACAACATCATGTATGACGGCGTGGTTAGTTCGCTCGATAACGGCATCGGGTTCATCGACACCGCGCTTTATGATCGCGTCGAGGTCGTGAGGGGCGCGACCGGCCTGCTGACGGGTTCGGGCAATCCCTCGGCCTCGATCAATCTGATCCGCAAGCGCCCCAAGCAGGACCTGGCGATCGGCGCATCGGGCATGGTGGGATCCTGGGAAAACTACCGCGGCACGCTGGATGTTTCCGCGCCGCTTACAAGCAACGGCAGCATCCGTGCGCGGGCCATCGGTGTCTATCAGGATCAGAAATCCTATCTCGATTTCTACGAGCAGAAGAAGGCCATTGGTTATGGCGTGGTCGAAGCCGATCTGACCGATAACACGATCCTCACCGCAGGCTTCGAATATCAGCACAGCCAGCCGAAGGGATCATCCTGGGGCGCTGCCCCGCTGTTCTACAGCGATGGTTCGCTGACGACCGATCTGCGCCGTTCGGCAAACCTGTCGCCGCCATGGACCTATTTCGACGTCGAATCCCAGACGGCCTTCGTCAACCTGTCGCACGAGTTCGCCAATGGCTGGAAGTTCAAGAGCGCGCTGACCCACTCGCAGCTGGATTCCGATGCGGAGCTGTTTGCGCTGACGGGGGTCGATCCCACCAATCCTCGGCGCAATATCGGCTTTTATCCCGACCGGCAGACCGGTTTCTCCAGCGTCGCGGTGATGGGCGCGGGCACGAAATTCAGCAGCAAGACAAAGCAGGATACGATTGACCTGCAGAGCAACGGGCCGATCGAACTGTTTGGCAGGGAGCACCAGCTGGTTGTCGGCACCACCCTCTCGTGGATGAAACGGACCTCGCCGGGATCTCTCCTTGCGACCAACCTGTATTTTCCGTTCTCGGCAACGCCTGCGCCATCGCTTGACCAGGTGGGCGAAATTCCGCGCCTCGACTTTGAGAACAACGCCCTCCCCTGGGGTGCGGCTTCGACCGTCAAGGCCAGGAAATACGGGGTCTATGCGGCAGCCCGTCTGTCACCCACGGATGAGCTCAAGGTCATTCTTGGGGGCCGGTTCAATCGCTATGAGCTGGATGAGGACGAGGTCGGGTCCGACAGTCTCCGCTATCGGCAGAACAGGGTCACGCCCTATGCTGGCGTGACCTATGACATAACCGGAAACTTCACGCTGTTCGCAAGCTATACCGAGATCTTCAAGCCACAGACAGATCGGCGCGACCGCAACGGCAACATTCTTGAGCCGACCAAGGGCAACAGCCGGGAAGTGGGCATCAAGGGTGAGTTCTTCGGCGGCGACCTCAACCTCTCGCTGACGCTGTTCGACACGCGGCTGGACAAGCTGGCACAGGAGGATGTCGGATTTTTCGACCCGAACAATCCGCTCAGCAGCGCCTATATCGCGGTCGACGGGACCAAGACCCGCGGCTTCGATCTCGAAGCGAATGGCGAGATTCTTCCGGGCTGGAGCATCTCGGGCGGCTTCACCTTGCTGAAAAGCGAAGGGCCCGATGGCGAACGCCTCAACCCGCAGGAGCCCCGCAAGACGGTCAAGCTCTTCACCAGCTACCGTTTGCCGGGCGCATTGGACGGGCTGACGATTGGCGGCGGGATCCACTGGCAAAGCGATATCCTGTTCAATGGGATCAACCGGCCCGATGGGCAGGGCGGAATCTTGAAGGATCAGACGGTCGTCCAGGGAAGCTATGCGTTGGTGAATGCGCTGGCTCGTTATGCCTTCAGCGATCGGCTGTCTGCTTCGGTGAACGTCAACAACCTGTTCGACCAGCGGTACTGGATGCGCGCCGGATTCTACGACACGGCGGCCGTGGGCGCACCGCGCAATGCCACATTTACTGTGAACTTGCGGTACTAACGTATCGCCTTGTTGCGGCGGATCGACCTGATGGGGTCGGTCCGCCGTATTCAGGTCACAGGGTGGTTTGCTGGCTCGGCATTTCGCGGGCGCGGTCGAGCGCGGCGGTAATGGTCCGATGGAACAGGAAGAGGTCGGCTGCGCTGAGCGCGGAAGCCGAGGCATCGAGCAGCAGATCGAGCGATGGCGCGAGCTTGAGCGGCCAGCGATCGGCGGCGTACATCGGCACGGAGCGCTGCCGCTGACGGCGGGCGAGCTCGCCCAGCAGCAGAATTTCGCCTGACGAGACATAGGGGGAGCCAATGTCGTGAAGGCGCGCCGCAGGCAGCAGCCGTGGCAACAGCGCGACTACGGCAGCCAGCGCCGATATTCCCTCTTCATCTACACCCGCACGGCGCAACAACTCTCCGCCTGTGGATGGCGCGGGGGCAGGCGCTGCCAGCTTGCGCATCGCCTTGATGATCAGACGCTCGTGGTAGTGGCGCGCCCGCATGGTCATCGGCTTGGCGTGCATTACCGGAGCCGGGGCAGGGTGCGGATCGGTAGAGTTCGGTTCATAGCATTGTGTCCTGTTGCTCCCCCGAGACTTGCGACGGAACACGCAATTCAGTCACATTGCAGAGCTAGGTCAGGCGCGCCTTTTCCGCATCGGACGCATCGGCCAGATTCTTGCGCTATTCTGCCATTTCCCGGCGTTCAGGCGCCGCTCTTTTCCGGCTGGCGAAGCGGGGGGGGGGGGGGGCTTGGCGGCATTGCGAAACTCTTTGGCGGACTCGCGCAACGCGCTCGCCAGCGAACCGCACTACTGCTTATTGCAATCAATTCGCGTTTTCAGAGAGGCACGGGGTTTCCTTGATCAGACAGGTAGCATGGGCCTTCGGGATGGCGGCGTGTCTTGCGTCGGTCCTGATGTTGCGGGCAGCATGGAGCAGCGCAGGAATGCAGCGCAAACTATGGGCGGCAGGAGGGTGGCTGATGCTGATCCCGGCCGCCGGTCTGTTTGCCTTCTGGCTTGGGGTGGTCGTCGGTCTGGCCGCGCTGCTGCTGGCTTTTAGCCTCTGCGCGATGGTGGTGGTCAAGTTCGGCGAGGAGCGTCGGCCAGCCCGCCTCGCGAAGTCGCGGGTCAGAGGCGAAAAGGCGCTTGATCCTGCAGAGCGACGCGGGGCGCGCTGGCGCGGCTGGGCGAGGGGCGCGGCGGCGCTCCTTCTCACCGCGATCGCCGCCAATGCGATCGGGGCAGGGGTGGCAGGCATGGTGCCGGGGGCGCAGGCCGACCGCTTCGCTACCGCCGTGGTTGTCGTGCCGCTGCTGTGGGCGTGCCTCGTCATCTGGATGCTGAGTGACCGCGTGATGCTGCGCCCGGTCCTCGGCATGACCGGAGCATCCGTAATCGCTGGCGCCGCCATTGCCTGGACCTTGCTGTCATGACCAATCCTCTTCGCCCCAAAACGCGCAAGCCGCTGTTTTCCAAAGGCTGGGTGAGCGCGGTGCTAGCGGGGCATTCCGCCCTTGGCCTCGCGTTCAGCGCGGCAATCTACCTTATCTGCCTGACGGGAAGCGTCGTGGTGTTCGTCGAGGAGCTGGAACGCTGGGAACAGCCCGAGGCCCCGAGGGTGGTCGCCGTAGCGCCTGAGGTGATCGATAAGGGGCTGGCCGCGCTGCGCGAGATGGGGCCGAAGGACGAAGTGCGTTCGGTTTCGGCGAACCTTCCATCGCCCGCCAATCCGCATCTCGTGCTCTCCGCCCGAAGTGGCGACCGCACGCACAGCGGAGGTTGGTTCGCCGATGCAGCGGGGCAGCCGGCGATAAAGGTGCGCCACGATGTCAGCGACTTTCTGGTGGGGCTGCATATCAATCTTCACCTGCCCTATGGCATCGGCACGGTGATCGTGGGGCTGGCGGGGCTGGCCTTGCTGGCGCTGGTGATTTCCGGTGTGCTTGCCCATCCGCGCATCATCAAGGACGCGTTTCGGCTCCGCAGCGGCGGGTCTGCTCGCCTGAGTCAGGCCGACCTGCATAACCGCATCGGCACCTGGGGCTTGCCCTTCCACTTCATCATCGCGTTCACCGGCGCTTTCCTCGGCGTCTTCCTCATCGTTTTGGGCAGTGTCGCTGCGACCACCTATAAGGGGGACATGACCAGGGCCTTTTCCGAGTTTGCCGGACCTTCCGCCCGAGGGGCGGCGGATGCGCCGCGCACCGATCCGGTTCCGCCGAGCGCGCCGTTCATCGCCGCTGCGACCGCAGCCGCGCCCGGCTTCACGCTCCAGTCGGTCTCCATCCAGCAGCCGGGCGCCGAGGGGCAAATGATCGCGATCGGCCTGCGCGACCCGCGCGGCCTCCCGCTCAGCGAAAGCGTTGTCTATGACAGCACTGGCCGCAATGTCTTCGCATCCGACGTGGCCAAACGGTCGTTCGCCCAGCAGATGATATTCGCTATCCAGCCGCTTCACTTTGGCTGGTTTGGCGGGCTCTTTGTCAAGCTTGCCTATGGCCTGCTTGGCCTGTCGATGTGCAGCATTACGGCGACGGGCTTCCAGATCTGGCTGACGCGCCGACGCGACAAGGGGCGGCCCGCGCCGATCATGGAGCGGCTATGGACGGCCACTATCTGGGGCCAACCGCTTGCGCTTACGCTGGCGGCGATTCCGTCTTTGATAACGGAGGCGAAGGGCGCGCCGCTGCTGGCTTGGGGCGCGGGCACCGTAGCGGCCTATAGTCTGGCATGTTTGCCTTCGATGCAGACGCGCTTGGGAGCGTGGCTGCGTGCAGCGACGGCCCTGGCGCTGGCTGGACTGGCGCTGTTCCATGCCGCGATCAGCGCCGCGAAAGGCGTTTCCGCCGTCGATCCGATGAGCTGGGCGGTGGATGCCGCGCTGCTCGTCACCGCTGTCTTTGTCGCCCGACCGATGCTCAAGCCTCGGCGCGCTGCCCCCGCGAGGCTTGCTCAGGCCGCATCTTCCTGAGGCGTCTTAGGCCGCCGGATTGCGCAATACCGCCAAAATATTTCGCTATATGGCCAGTCAATTGAGAATGATTCGCATTTCTGGAGCTATGGTGCTACATACAAGGTCGCCCCAATGGACCAGAACGATGCAAAACGACGACTACGAGGACTTTGAACCAGCGGAGATTCCCCGCCCCGTTTCGGCGGTGGGGATGGAGCTGTTCACCGAAGGCCTGGAGCAGCCCCCGCATCGGCATCGCGAAGCGCAGCTCATCCTGGCGGTCCGCGGCCTCATCACCTGCGAGGTGGCACAGGGCCTGTGGATGGTGCCCCGGCAGTGCGCTCTGTGGATTCCCAGCGACATGGAACACAGCGTGCGCTGCGTCGGCGACCTTGAGGTCTACACGCTCTTCATCGACCCCGATCTGGCCCACAATCTGCCTGCGCAGTGCAGCACCTTCTCGACCGGGCCACTGCTGCAGGAGTTGCTGATCGCCGTGACCCGCCTGCCTGCGCTCTACGATGCCGATGGCGCTGATGGCCGTCTGATCCAGACCATGCTCGACCAGCTTGAGCGCGCACCGATGGGCAGCCTCCACCTGCCGATGCCGGCGGACCCACGATTGAGAACCATCGCGACGGCCCTATCGTCTGATCCGGCCAATCGGACAACCATCGGCGAATGGGCCCGGATCGTCGCCATGAGCGAGCGCAGCCTGTTCCGGCTTATCATGAAACACACCGGCATGAATTTCGGGCGGTGGCGCCAGCAGTTTCAGGTGATGTTCGCGATCGAGCGGCTGACCGAGGGGGCATCGGTGCAGACCGTTTCGTTCGATCTGGGGTATGAAAGTGCCAGCGCTTTCATCACGATGTTCAAGAAGGTCATGGGCCAGCCACCGGGGCAGTTCCTGGCCGCGCGGCGCAGTGCAGCTGTCCCGCAGGCGCGGCAACGCAGGGCTAATTTCATAACCTCGATGAGGGAGGCGCAGCAAGCGCTGGGGCTGTGATGCGCGAGGGGCAAAGATTGGCGGTTTCGAGAAACCATCTGCCTGACTGGCCAAATTCAAAGCAGCAGCGAGGGCCTAAGGTGGATATAATTGATGAAAGTGTTGGATTACGACCATGCTGGTAGATGACGCAAAATTCCCGATCGTACACATGTACTATAATCGCACCGACGAGCGGGGCGATGATGCTAGCTTCCAGATCTTCGAAGATCTCTTGCAGCGTGAGCAGACCTTTATCTTGATCGGCGTCGGTGAGGACGCCGATCACGATCAGTCGGTCGAGGAACGCAAGCGGGTGACGCTGTGGATGAAGCGCAATCGTCAGGCGCTGCACAGCTATGTCCGGGCAATGGTCTATATCGAGCCGAGCAAGGCAAAACGCTTGCTGGCCAAGACGTCGGCTCCCATTTTCCAAAAGTTCTGGGGCTTTCCGATGCTCTTCACCGCCTCAGAAGCGGAAGCGGAAAGCGTTGCCGCGCAGCTGCTCGCAGGCGAGCACGCCGGCCAAATCGAGGAAGATCAGGCAAGCTAGAGCGACGACCATGTCCAGCTGGCCGCCGGAAGTATGTCATCAGCGATAACGAAGCATCACCTTCGCCCGATAGCGCAAATGAAGGCCCAGCGAATGATGCCGTCGATGCGCGCGCCTTTGCGAAAGCCCTGTCGGCCCGTCTCACGCTTGACGAACCCGGCACGAACGAGCTGGCATTCCGCCTCCGTTATGGATCGGCAGCTCAATCCCAAATCGGCCGCAATGCTGCACGGGCTGGGCCGATTGATCGCGACCGTTTCGCTAATGGCACTGCCGGGAATGATCGAGACTATCGGCTGGCCCACGTTTCAGATCACCGTGATGGCCACCTTCGCCCTGGCGATCTGGTACTTCATGCGGCTTGTTCCAAATGTGACGGGCATCAAGAGCCGTGACCACGCAAGCCCTTCATCCTTCTAGTCTTCACCACCGCGTCGGCACCGAGCGTCCAAGCGCTGTTGCCGGCGGCAGACATTGCCCAACGCAGGAAACTTTCTCATGCCACTCTCCCGAAGAACCGTTGGCACGATAGCGGTCTATCTTGGCACCTGTATGGCCACGATCGCCATCAGCATCGTGACTGTCGCCCTACCGGCAATCCAACGCGACCTGGAAGTGGATGTGACCGGACTGCAATGGATCGTTGGCAGCTATGGACTGTGCCTGTCGGCCTTCATGCTGTCGGCTGGACCACTGGGTGACCGATACGGGAGAAAGCGGGTCTGGTTGATCGGCGTCGCGATCTTCGCACTGGGGTCAGCGCTGGCCGCCGGGGCCAGTACATTACCGATGCTGATTGCCGGTTGCGCGATTCAGGGGGTGGCTGGCGCCCTGGTTATCCCCGGCGCGCTCTCCATCCTTTCGCAAACCTATCACGACCCCGGACAACTCAGCCGCGTCATCGGTGGCTGGGCATCGGTCAGCGCCGTCTCCCTGATCCTCGGTCCTTTTGTCGGTGGCATTTTCATCGATCTTTTCGGCTGGTTCAGCGTGTTCCTGCTCAATGTGCCGCTCGGCTTCGCAGCGCTCATACTTGGCAGCATCGGCGTTTCGGAAAGCGCAGATCCTGATCACACAGCTTTAGATCCAGCCGGACAATTGCTCAGCATAACATTGCTGGCGTCACTAACCTTTGCCCTGACAGAAGCCGGGCGAAGTGGTTGGGACACGCCGCTAGTTCTCGCCGGATTCTTCACCTCCGGAGTGTCTTTCCTTTTATTCTTGGTGGTCGAGGCAAGAGCTGCGCAGCCAGTTTTTCCTGTGGACCTGTTTAGTGACCTGACCTTCGCCTCCGTGAATATCGCCTCCTTCGTGCTCGGCTTTATGGGATACAGCAGTCTGTTCTTCTTTTCCCTTTTCCTCCAAAATGCGCAGGGGGTATCCGCGAGCCAGGCCGGCCTCCGCATGGCACCGGTTTTCCTGTCTATGGCAGTATTTTCCTTCCGTTTTGGCATGATTTCCAGTCGCTTCGGTATGATCCGTCCGATGATTGGCGGCTACGCAGCCATGGGGGTTGCAATGCTAGGCATGACAACGTTCGAACCCGATACGTCCTACGCCTTGCTCTTCGCTATGTTCTTGCTTCTCGGGGCGGGAATGGGCCTTTCCGTGCCTGCCACGAGCGCCGTGATCATGGCCATTACACCCCGCACGCGTACCGGCGCATCATCAGCAACCCTCAACACCATGAGACAAAGCGGCATGACGATCGGCATAGCTCTGCTGGGGTCACTCATGGCCGGTGCCAGTTCCCGAGCTATCGCCATGGGGGACAGCATGGCAGAAGCAGCCGCCAAGGGATTCAACGCCGCTGTGCTGTGGGGCGGGATGTCTGCATTGGCTGTGTCGTTTCTTCTGATCACGGGGACGAGGCGACAGGATTCAGCCTGCAATGATTAAGTGCAGCAATGGCCGCGTTCAGAAGCAGACTGAACGGGGCACGGGGTACTGATTTTTTCGGAAGTGGCGCACCCGACAGGATTCGAACCTGTGACCTCTGCCTTCGGAGGGCAGCGCTCTATCCAGCTGAGCTACGGGTGCAAGGCCGGGAGGCGGGCGCTTAGCATTGCGATTCGTTGTACACCAGCCCCTATCGTACCGCGAGCATGGCGATATTAGGGATTTGGCAAGTCGTCAGCAGTACCCAAAAAGGGATGAACGCAATAACCGACATCCCATACAAGCGGCGATTCGCTGAGAAGGACTTGTCTGGCGCAAGTGCAATGGGTGCTCAATGGGCCGCCCTGCAGGACGCCGGATTGGCGGTTGCAGCACTCGCGGGGCTAACGCCCGAGAAGCAAGATGCGCGGGTACAGAGCTTTCCTGCAATGATCCGTGATGCGGGTGGATGGCGATTCGATCTGGCGATGCAAGGCATTTCCGACATGGCCGCGATGATGGAGCCTGGCGTAAAAGCTTTGCTGGCTGTCGCAGATCGTGGTCAGGATCCTACTGCGGCAGCTTTTTCACTTTGGTGCGAATTTCGCGAAGCGCGAAGCGCGCTGCTGTCGCTGGTCCCGGACAGCGATTGTCCTGAGTCTTCGTAAAGAGTCTGACTTCAAGAGGCAGGTCGCCCTCACGACGCTTGACGAAGTTCGCGCTATGTTCCAGTTCTACAGGAATGGTTCCACGTGATTCACCAGCCGTTTCGTTATCGCATCAGGCAGATGCAGGCCGGTCCGATGCGGCGTCCGTTGCGCGCGGCATCTGCCGGCTGCTTGCCCGTAATGAAATCTGGTGCTTGCCTGAAATGCCTCTCCGCAACGGGCGGCGAGCGGACCTGCTGGGAATCGACCCAAAGGGACAAATCATCATTGTGGAAATCAAAGTCAGCCGTGCGGACCTTTTGGGTGACAGCAAGTGGCCGGACTATCTCGATTTTTGCGACCGTTTCTATTGGGGCCTGCCTCCGGCGCTCGATTGGGCAGTGCTCGACGGCGGCGATTTCCGGCCAGATCGGTGCGGTGTAATCGTGGCCGACAGCTATGATGCGGAGATAATTCGCCCCGCCACTACTCATGCACTGGCCACTGCCCGACGGAGAGTCGAAGTGGAGCGGCTCGCCCGCGCAGCCCTGAGGCGGCAATTAGTCGCCGCCGACCCATCTTGCGCTGCCTGGGGGCAACCCGATAATGGAGGGCTTTAGTCACCAGTACAGGCAAGGCATAAGCAGATGATGATGTGGTCTGCCATTTTCCTGTCCGCACTGGCGATGACTGTAATAATTGCTTTGCGCTATATCGTCTCAAGCGGACTGTTCGCGTGGATCAGTATGCGGATGAAACCAGGCATATACGATGGCCAGAATCCCCAGATTCGGCAGGAAATCGGCTGGTCCCTGCTATCCGCAGCGATTTACGGCATTCCGGCCGGCATCGTGGCATGGGGATGGCAGGCGCACGGATGGACCCTGGTTTATACTCGCTGGGATGCTTACCCCCTGTGGTACCTGCCAATTGCCCCACTAATTTATCTCTTTCTCCACGACACCTGGTTTTACTGGACACACCGACTGATGCACCGACCGACATTGTTTCGGGCCATGCATGCAGTCCACCATGCAAGTCGGCCACCGACCGCATGGGCGGCAATGAGTTTCCATCCTTACGAGGCAATTACCGGCGCAGTTGTGATACCCCTTTTGGTATTCATAGTGCCAATTCACGTCGCCATGTTGGGCGTCGTACTGTTGGTCATGACGGTGATGGGGATCATCAATCATATGGGTTGGGAAATCGTCCCCCGCAGAATCATTCATTCCCAGTTGGGGGCATGGCTGATAACCGCCAGCCATCACCATCGCCATCATGAGCAGTATAGATGCAATTTCGGGCTTTATTTCCGCGTGTGGGACCGCCTATGCCATACCGATGGTGGTTTATCGCAGCCATAACGTGTTCAGGCGCAGCGATGATTCCAGTCAGCCCGCGGGCCGCGCCAGTGACTATCGAACCGTTCGGTAACGTGCGTGTGGAGATTACCGGCCTGCGTTCAACCAAAGGGCTGATTCGGGTTTGCATGACACGCATCCCCAAATCATTTCCCGAATGCAAGGGCGACCCGGCCTCCCGGCAAATGTCCGTCGCTGCCGATAAAGCGCTCGAACTGACGTTCACCCATGTTCCGTCGGGATCATGGGCAATTGCCGTACTCCACGATGAGAACAGCAACGGCAAAGCGGACAAGGCCCTGATGATCCCACGGGAGGGGTTTGGCTTTTCACGCGATGCTCCGGTGCGTTTTGGGCCGCCCCGATTCGATGACGCTGCATTTGCTGTGGCGCAGGACGACGTCTCCGTATCGATCCGCATGCGCTACATGCTGTAAGTCACGATGGCCGTTAACATTCGATCAGGCCAGATCGCGAATACAAAGCCTTCACTTAACGCCTTTTTTACCGCAGGCGGGCAAAGTGCCTCTAATCAGTTTTTGGGGGCAGTGCCGCAGACATGGATACGCTTAGCGGACAATTCGGAAGTTTCGGGCTCGACGACGAGGTGGAAGACTATCCGGTCGACAGCGACGACACGGGACGTGAGTTGCCGCCAAGCCCTATCGGGCAGGACGAACGGCGTATGCAGGTGCGGGCCTACAATCATTGGGCCAGCCAGCTTGCAGAACGCAATTTCCCCGATATCGAGGATTTATCTCCGGCTGGCCTGCCCGATTTCGGCCCCTACTCGGTGCTTCTCGATTTTACGAACGGTATCGAAGACCCTTCGATACGTTTCCTTGGCAACATGCTTGCTCAGGAATGCGGAACAGAGAATGGCTATGACAAATTGTCGGATGTCCCCAGCCGCTCGTTGTTGAGCCGGATTACCGATCATTATATGCAGATTCTGGCCAATCAGGCACCGATTGGTTTTGAAGCGGAGTTCGTCAATCAGCGCGGAGCTACGATTCTTTATCGCGGCATTCTCCTGCCCTATTCCAGCGATGACGACACGATTGATTTCATATATGGCGTGATCAACTGGAAAGAGCTGGCCGACCAGATCACATCTGATGAGCTGCTGCTGGAAATCGATCAGGCGCTTGCAGTGGACGAAGACGATTTCTCGGATGAAGTTGCGGCAAGCGACACTCTGCCAACACCCCATACACCTGTGCATGGATGGGCCGATGGCCCCGCCGACATCGATGCCGATAGCGGCGCTGATGCAAGCGCGCATCCGTTGCCTGTGCCCTCATTCGGCATCGAACCGGCCGAATATGCCGATAACGACGACGGGCCGATCACAGACTCTGCGGACCAGAGCGGCAACCTCTATGATGCGATCGAAGCGTCCGACGAGGATGGGCCTGACGACATCCGCTTCGCTTCGCTATTGTCGCTAGGTGGCATTGCCGCAGAAGACGAGGAACCGCTCGACGAAGATACGTTCGATATACCGGACACAAGCGACAGTGCAGATAGCTGGTCCGAAAATCGGAACGTCCATGATCCGCTTTCCTCGCTGCGCTCCAAGCCGCTAACAAAAACCCCGCTCGATCTGTCAGCCATGACGGAAATCGCCCCTGACGGACGATCTGACATGGAAACTGACGACACCTCGATCGAATCAGAGCCGGGATTTGCAGGAGGTAATGACGCCTCCCTCTTCGATTGCCTCGCTGAAGCACGCGAGCTTGCTCAGACGGCCCGCAACAGCGAAGACCGCAGCCGAGGCGCGCTCTATGCCGCTGTCGGTCGGGCCTACGACGTCAGTCTGGCTGCGGCGGAGGCACCGGAAGATTTCGCTGACATTCTGGCAGACAGCGGCCTGACCGTGCAGAATCGCGCACCGATGACCCCGGTGGTGAAGCTGGTCTTCGGCGCCGATTACGACAAGACACGTGTCACGGAATATGCCGCGGTCCTCAGCCACGCACAGCGCCTGGGCGTGGCACGTGGTGCACTTGCCCGCTTCCTGAGCGAAGCGGAAGGTGGGCTGAAGGGTGTGGTTCAGGCCGAACGGGCACTGAGGCGGTCCGAACAAGGTGAGCCGGAAAAGCGAGAAACCCCGCGAGAAGCATTGGCGCGCAAACTGCGGGACATTGCCCCCCTCGGTTTTGAAGATATCGCTGAAGACGGCCCAGAGTTCTCGCTGGTCATGATCCGCCGCGATGGCGAAGGCAATATCGTCGTCCTCGGCGAAATTGCCGATGACATCGGCATGATCGAAAAGGCAGGTCGCAAGCTCGTCGCCTGAATTGCGAGATCGCATCCGGGCGCAACGCAGGCTTCAGTTCCGGTTCAGGGCAAAACCCGCTAGACACCGGGCCAATGCGCCCGTTCTCCTCTTCACTAACTCGCCTTGCTGCCACGGCACTGGCCATGATGGCTGCGTTCGCGCTGGCGATTGAGCCGGTCGCAGCGCAATCGATCCTGCGTGACAGTGAGACCGAAGCTTTGCTGCACGACATGGCCGTGCCGCTGATAAAAGCGGCAGGGCTCGATCCCAGGAATGTCGATGTCGTGCTGGTCGGCGACCCGTCGATCAACGCGTTCGTTGCCGGTGGACAGGCCGTCTATATCAACTCCGGCCTGATTGCCGCCGCCGACAACGCCAATGAAGTGCAGGGCGTTATCGCGCACGAGCTGGGCCATATCACGGGCGGACATGTGATTTCCGGCGCAGGGTCGAAAGAGGCGACAGGCATCTCGATCCTTTCTTTGCTGTTGGCGGGCATGGCCGCCGCCGCCGGCGCGGGGGACGCGGCGATGGGCGTTGCAATGGCGGGGCAACGTGCCGCGATGGGCAAATACCTCGCTTTCAACCGCGGTCAGGAAAGCTCCGCGGATGCGGCAGGCGCAAAGTATCTTTCCAAGGCGGGCATTTCCGGGCGCGGCTCGATAGAATTCTTCAAGAAATTGCAAAATCAGGCGTTTCGTTATGGCTACTCGCCCCGGCCTGACGACGAATACGTCTCCACTCACCCGGTAACGAGCGACCGCATCGCGACACTGACGGAAACCTATCGGCGCGATCCGGCATGGGCCAAGGCCGATGACCCACAACTCGATGCCCGGTTTGCCCGTGTAAAGGCCAAGCTCGAAGGTTATATCGAAGAACCGCAAGCGACACTGCGCGATTATCCGCCCAGCGATCTGTCGGTTCCTGCCCGCTATGCCCGCGCATATGCCTATCACAAGGAAGCGCTGATGGATAAAGCGCTGGCAGAAACAGATGCACTGATCAAATCCGCGCCAGACGATCCTTATTTCCTCGAATTGGAGGGGCAGGTTCTTCTCGAATCCGGGCGTCCTGCCGATGCTATCGCCCCCCTACGCAAAGCGACCGATCTTTCCGGCAATGCCCCGTTGATCGCATCGCTGTTTGGGCATGCCCTGATCGCGACGGAAGATCCCGCACATTACGACGAAGCAGAGCAAGTCCTCCGCAATGCCGTCGCTCGCGACAGATACAATCCTTTCGCCTGGTATCAGCTTGGCACGATATACGCCTCTAAAGGCGATATGCCCCGCGCCCGTCTGGCCAGCGCAGAACAGCAGGTGATGAGCCGCCAGTACATGGAGGCCATGCGTAGCGCCAAAGCAGCACAAGCAGGGTTGCCGGAGAATTCTGCAGACTGGCTGCGCGCGCAGGATATCGAATTCGAAGCGCGTCAGGCGCTTGAACGAATGCAAAGGCGCAACTAGCGGACATCCATGAACAGGCTTCTATCCTTCGTCCCCATCGCGCTGGTGGCGCTGATCTTCGGGTTTCTTGGCGCGTGGGCTTTCACCCTCACGCCGCTGCACGGTTCAGCCATGCGAACATGGCTGGTGGAAAACCCCGATATCCTGCCGGAAATGGCGCAGGCCCTGCAAGAGCGTGACAGCGCGCGCCAACTGGCGGGCATTCGTGGCGAAGTGGAAAAACCGTTCCCCGGTGCAGTGTTGGGCAACCCCAATGGCACTGTCACACTGGTTGAATTCAGCGACTATGGCTGCACGTTCTGCCGCCACTCGGTCAAAGATGTGAAGAAACTGATCGCCGCCAATCCCGATTTGCGGGTTGTAGTCCGCGAATGGCCGATCTTTGACGGAAGCGAAGCTGCCGCGCGCATGGCGCTGGTGGCCGCAAAGCAGGGCAAGTTCGCAGCATTCCACGATGCGATGTTCGCAAGCGGCCCGCCCAGCACAGCGACGATTGCCGCCGCTGCGGAGAAGGCCGGAATCGATATGAAAGCCGCCAGGGAACAGGGTGTAGCGCAAGACGTGACATACGAACTGCAGAAGAACCATCAGTTGGCACAACAGCTCCGTTTCGAAGGCACGCCCGCATGGGTGGTCGGCAATCAGGTCATCGGCGGTGCGGTGGGTGAAGCGAATCTGGCGAAGGCAGTGGAGGCTGCGCGCCAAGCGATCTCCGATAAATGATCGTCTCCCGGATCACTAAACGAGCATTCGCCTGCTTTCTCGCGATTGCAGCTCCGATTGCAGGCAGTCCCGCACACGCCGCGATAGAGGAAGACCGGCAAGCGCTGTCTGAATTGCAGGCGGGCGATTTGCGTTTGCAAACGGTCGGCTGGCGACTGGCGCAAGCCAATGCACCTTTCTGTATACACGCGCATCCAGCAATTGGGCTGCTGTTGCAGGATATGGCCAATTATGGCGACCCCGATGCCATGCGCGCCGCCGCTGGAATTACCGGAGATATCGCGGTCGAAGCTGTCGTGCCCGGATCACCCGCAGGTGAAGCAGGGCTGGCGCCGAATGATGAAATTCTCTCCATCGGGACGCAGCGCATGGCCGATCTGTCCGCAGCGCCCCCAGGAGACTGGCAACGATTGACCGGGCTGCACGATCTGGTCGATCAGGTGTTGGCGCAAGATGGCTCCGTCCATATCGAATGGCGCCGTGCCAGCGATGGCACAGTTCATACCGCTCAGATCGCCGGTGTCCCGGTTTGCCCAAGTCGTTTCGAGCTGCTCGCCAAAGGGGGCACTGCAGAAGCCGATGGCAGGCGTGTGCTGATCGGACGGAAGTTCTCCGGTGTTGGCTATAGCGAACCTCTGTTTGCCGCTGCCGTAGCGCATGAACTGGCGCATAATCTGTTCGCTCACCGTGCGTGGCTGGGACACGTGGGGCGCAAACAGAAAAATATCCGACTGACAGAGCGCGAAGCCGACCGACTCATGCCCTGGCTGCTGGCCAATGCAGGTTACGATCCGCAATCCGCCGTTGACTTCTTCAAGAAATGGGGGCCGCGCAACGACGGATGGATATTCCGCGCCCGGACACACGATGGCTGGGACGAGCGCGCCGAATTCGTCGCCGCAGAGCTACCGGAAATCGAACAGCTAATGGCGAGCGAGGGAAAGGCCGACTGGCAGACACATTTCAAACGTAGCGTGCCAGTGGGCAGTCAATAACTGGCTGTACCAGCCAGGATTCGCATCAGGCCGCCTCCGCCGCTTTCGCGTAAAGCGAATTGAGGGGGCGCGTCATTACGCGACGCACCATTGGTTCGAAAAACTCCAGTGGCTCGCTCTGATAATCGGGATCGAACGCAGCCTGATCGTATTTCTCGCAAAATTCGGCGCAGGCACCAAAATACGGATGATCGCGAAACTGGTCGCGGGCATTCTGATCCATGCCCAGGAAGTGGAAATAATAATATCCCTGGAAATGCCCGTGGTTCTGGCAGATCCAGTGCACTTCCTCGCTGACAAACGGCTTGATAATCGACGCTGCGACTTCGGGGTGGTTGTAGCTGCCCAACGTATCGCCGATATCGTGCAGCAGAGCCATCACGACATATTGTTCGTCCCGCCCATCGCGATGAGCACGTGTCGCCGTCTGCAATGAATGTTCAAAACGATCGACCGGAAACCCGCCGAAATCGCCATCGAGCAAACGCAGGTGGTCAAGCACACGATCGGGCAACCCTTTGGCAAATGCCATATACTCGCCACCGATAATCGCCCAGTCCTGCGCTGTGCCTTCTTTCATTTCGCGGAACTTCGCCCGCTCCGCTGTGTCGCTCACGGCGTCCTGGCTCATATTCATAGTGCCACCTCTCTCACCGAGCAGCATATCGCAATTCGCATTGCACGACAAAACTTGTCTCCCGATGCAGTGCGATTAGTTTAAGGGGCATATCATGGCCATGCTGCCCATCTCTCCCGCGCCGTTCTTTGCGAACAAGAACCGGGCATTCTGGCACCTGCAACTGGCAGGATGGGGCGGTGTGCTGGTACTGCGTGCAATGTCGGTGCTGGCCAACGATCAACCGGTCGAACTCTTGCTGCTGGTGATCGTGGAGATCGTGACCGGCTTTGCCATAAGTCTGATCCTGTCGGTTATCTATCGCCAGCTTATCCGCCGTTCTGCACTGGTGACATGGGGCGTGACCGCATTGGTTCTCATGGGATCCGTCGCAGCATACGCAGCCATCGATTCGTGGTTCCAGGGTATCTATTATTCAGGCATCCGCGAGACGTCGTTCGTGCAGCGAATGGTTGCGCTGGCTTACCTCGATGGCACTTTGCTGGGCGCCTGGTCAGCGCTTTATTATGCGATCAATTTTTTCCTCAAAGTCGAAGAACAGGCCGATCGGCTCGAACGGCTGGAAACACAGGCAACCAGCGCGCAACTGGCGATGCTGCGCTATCAGCTCAATCCGCACTTCCTGTTCAATACGCTCAATTCGATATCAACACTCGTTCTGTTAAAACAGACCGAGCCGGCCAATGCGATGCTAACACGGCTTTCCGCTTTTCTCCGCCACACATTGGTCAGTCAGCCCGGCAGCAAAGTCACCGTTGCGCAGGAAGTCGAAACCCTGAAGCTGTATCTCGACATCGAACGGATGCGTTTCGAAGAGCGTCTGCGCACCGAATTCAATGTCGAACCGGAAGCGGCGACGGCGTGCCTGCCTTCCATGCTGCTGCAACCTCTGGTTGAAAATGCGATTAAATATGCCGTCAGTCCGCAGGAAGAAGGCGCGCAGATCAGCCTGACCGCGCAACTCGTCGGACAACGGCTGCGCGTTGCCGTGTCCGACACCGGCCCCGGCTTGCGCGACAGGAAGGAGCGAGCCAATTTGCCGCTCGCTCTCGCAGGTGCGGGCAGGACCGTGTCGACTGGCGTAGGTCTTGCCAATATCCGCGACAGACTCGCTCAAGCATATGGTGACGACCACCGTTTTGAAATTCGCAATCCACCCGATGGGGGTTTCACGGTGATCATCGAAATCCCATACGAAACCGCCAAAAATGCAGCGCAGAGTGGCACACAGGTGAAACCTGCCGCGCCGCCATCCGTTAGCGCTACACCCATACCCCTTACGCGCGATTCGTCGCGCCCGATTGGAACAACACCCGCATGACCATCCGTACTCTCATCGTCGACGATGAAAAGCTCGCGATCCAGGGGCTGCAACTGCGCCTCGAGAAGTTTGAAGACGTCGAGGTAATCGGCACGTGCGCCAATGGGCGCGAAGCAATCCGCTCGATCAAAACCGAAAAGCCCGACCTTGTTTTTCTCGACATCCAGATGCCCGGTTTCGATGGGTTTTCGGTGGTGAAAGGGGTGATGGAAATTGAGCCCCCGCTGTTCGTATTCGTCACTGCATTCGAAGAACATGCCATTCGTGCATTCGAAGCGAACGCCGTCAATTATCTGATGAAGCCGGTCGACGAGGACAAGCTGGCCGATACGATCGAGCGGGTTCGCGTCCGCATGGCGGAAAAGCGCAGCGCGGAAGAGGCGGAAAAGCTCAAGAATGTGCTCAACGAAGTCGCCCCCGATGCCGCCGAAGAATTCGCAGAAGGCGATGGCGAAAGTACCGATCGCTATGAAAAGCTCATCAATATCAAGGATCGCGGGCAGATTTTCCGTGTGGAGATCGAAACCATCGAGCATATCGAAGCTGCTGGCGATTACATGTGCATCTACACCGGCGATAACTCGCTGATCCTGCGCGAAACAATGAAAGACCTCGAACGGCGTCTGGATCCGCGCAAGTTCCAGCGCGTGCATCGCTCGACCATCGTCAACCTCGATCAGGTGCGTCAGGTCAAACCGCACACCAACGGCGAGTGCTTCCTCGTGCTGGAAAGCGGTGCCGAGGTAAAGGTTTCGCGCAGTTATCGCGATGTCGTGGCTCGCTTCGTCCACTGAACCTTGCTCAACCGGCCCCACCGCACTCCATATGATCGTACGTGTAACTTGAGGCGGAAGAGATATTGCGCCACACCGCGCGCATGACCGATTTCGCTCTTCCCGGCTTCGACCTGTCCCGCTTCGTTTCGGAAACGCTCGCCGAAGATCTTGGCATCGGGTTGCCGAATGGCGGACGCGATGTGACCAGCGAGAGCGTGATCCCGGCCGATGCGCGGTTTTCGGGTGTGATGGACAGCCGCGACGCCATTGTAGTGGCGGGGTTGCCGGTGGCGATGGCATTCTTCCGCGCACTGGACCCCGGTATGGAGATCGAATTGCTGGTGGCCGATGGCGATCCGGTCGCCCCTGGCACCGATCTGATGCGATTGAAGGGCAACGCCCGCGCGATGCTCACTGCCGAACGCAGTGCATTGAATATAGTGCAGCATCTGTCCGGGGTCGCCACGCTGGTGCGCGAATATGTGCAGGCGATGGACAATCCCGATTGCACATTGCTCGATACTCGCAAGACGATCCCCGGCCTGCGTCATCTGGAAAAGTATGCTGTCCGCATGGGTGGGGGCAGCAATCACCGCATGGGATTGTGGGATGCCGCGATGATCAAGGATAACCACGTCCTTGTCGCTGGTTCAGTGCGCGAAGCAGTACAGCGGGCAGTCAGTGCCGGAGTGAAAGAAATCATCTGCGAAGTCGACCGGATCGATCAGATCGAACCCGCGCTCGCCGCCGGGGCAACCCGCCTGCTGCTCGACAATATGGAACCGCCGACTCTGCGCGAAGCGGTCGCGCTGGTGGCCGGTCGCGTACCGACAGAGGCAAGCGGCGGAATCAATCTCGATACGATCAAAGCCAAAGCGGCAACGGGGGTGAACTACGTCTCGGTCGGACGCCTCACGCAAAGCGCGCCTGCCGCCGATATCGGGCTGGACTTCACCGCATTGTGATCGTGCCTATGCGCTGTCGGGCATTCCGACGCACCCCAATTCTGGCGATTCTGGCGCTGCCTTCGCTCGCTCATGCCCAGGCCTATCAGTGCCGAGTGCCCAGCACAGTAGCTGTACCTCACGTGCGACCCGATGGGCCGCAACGCAAAATGCCAGTCACCGGCTACACTCTGGCGCTGAGCTGGAGCCCGGAATTCTGCAAACCCCGCAAATCGAGCCCTACACACTCAACACAATGTTCTGGCCGAAACGGTGATTTCGGATTGATCGTCCATGGCTTATGGCCCGATGGCCGCAATAGCTGGCCTCAATGGTGCGCGAACCCGCGACGTGTGCCTCCCGCAGAGGTACGCCGCAACCTGTGCATGATGCCATCCGCTCGCATTCAGGCGACCGAATGGGCCAAACACGGCGCTTGCATGGTGCGTACACCCGAAGCCTATTTCAAAGTCACCCGCATCTTGTGGGATGGGCTACGCAAACCCGATCTCGACCGCCTGTCACACGACCGCGCGCTCACAGCAGGTAAGATTCGCGATGCTTTTGTCCTCGCGAACCCGGACTGGCCACGCAGCGCGGTGGGCCTATCGATCAATCAGCGCGGATGGCTGGAAGAACTGCGGCTGTGCTATGCCAAGAACTTCATGCCGACCGCATGCAATCGGCAGCGTTTCGGGCCGAAAGACGGGACAAACGTGAAGATCTGGCGCGGCCTTTGAGTTTTCCCTAACCCAAGACCGATTACCGCCGTTCCTGAAAGAACACCCGCAACAGCTCCGCTGCCTTGCGTTCGCCCAATCCTGCGATCACTTCGGGCCGGTGCAGACAGCCGGGCTGATCGAACACCCGCGCCCCATGTGCCACAGCGCCCCCCTTTGGGTCGGGCGCACCATAGGTCACGCGCGCGATTCGGGCATGTACGATAGCGCCCGCGCACATCGCGCACGGCTCCAGCGTCACGAACAATTCGCACCCCGTCAGTCGCTCACTCCCCAGCACACCCGCAGCGGCACGAATCGCAGCGATTTCTGCATGGGCGGTAGGATCATGCAACTCGCGTGGCGCATTGCGTCCTTCGCCCACGATTCGGCCCTGCCTGACGATTACCGCACCCACAGGCACCTCCCCAGCCTCCGCCGCTTCGGCAGCGAGAGCGAGCGCGCGCTTCATATGGGGGGGTAAAGGCCAGCGAGTCATTGCAGATGCGGTAGCGCGAAGCTTGACGATTCGCGAGCCTCTCGCTATGCGCGCGCCTTTCCCGGAACACCGGCAACCTTTTACGAACGAGATTTATCATGTCGCGCATCTGCGAACTGACTGGCAAGGGCCGCCAGGTTGGCCACAACGTAAGCCACGCGAATAACAAGACCAAGAAGGTCTTCCTGCCCAACCTGCAGAACGTCACGCTGCTGAGCGAAAAGCTCGACCGTGCTTTCAAGTTCCGCGTTTCTACGCAGGGTCTGCGTTCGGTCGAACACAACGGCGGTCTGGATAACTGGCTGCTGAAGACCAACGACAGCAAGCTCAGCAATCGCGCTCTCAAAGTGAAGCGTGAGCTGAAGAAGGCTGCGAAGGCCGCCTGATTGCCGCCGCCCCGAAACGGGGTGTGCGATTCGAAAAGGCGCGCGAAGGGCAAGACCCTCGCGCGCCTTTCGTGCGTCCGGAGCAGGGGTGTCGGCGGCTGTCCGTCAGCCGCACGCCTCATTGCTCCGACGGCGACCATCGCAGTTTAAGCAGGATGTTGCGCTGGAACGTCCGCATCCGATTATCGTCCGACATCACCCACACCGCAGCGCCCTTACCCGACTCGTCGGGAACAACGGCAATCCCCTCGTAATTGTCCGTTGGTAGCGGCAGTTCGAGCTTTGCCACCACTTGTCCCCGCCAAGGCCTTTCTGCCGTAAGCGTTCGCGGGTCGTAAACGGCAATACGCCCGGTGAAACGCGGTGGCAGATAATTCACCTTCCGCATCAGAACCAGTACGCGGCCATCGGGCAGTTGCGCCATATCCACCGGCGCATAACCGGGAGGGGTTTCCATACGCGCCTTCCATGATCCGGCACCGCCTAACGGATCGCCCGAAAACACCAGCAGAGTGTGCAGGTCGTGTTCCGCATCCGATCGCCACACTGCTTCGGCAGAAACCAGAAAGCGCCCATCTGCAAGCCGCACCATGCCTTCTGGCCCGGCATTGGATGGCCAGCCACGCATCGCTCGCGGGAAAGCCACCTCCTGCATACGACCATCCCGGGAAAAGCGCGCTATGGCGTTACGATACTCGAATGCCCCCCAAACTCCGCCAGTCACTGGATCATGAGTGAGGGCCTCCAGGTCGGACATGTGTTTTCTCGCGTATTTCGTGCCGATAGGAGAGAACCGCGCCGACTGCTGCGAGACACGATTTGCGGGCGGAACCGTGAAGCGCAGAGTCCATCCGCGATCTGCCCCAGCCAACAACGTCCCGCTGTCGAGCGCAACGAGCCCCGAGTAGCCCCCGAACCAGAAGTTGCTGCTATCAAGGTGCCATGCACCTTCAATTGCAAACGAGCCCAACACGCGTTCATCGAGAGCGATCGGCCGGAATACAACCACAGGCGAATCCACACCCTTTGCCGGCGTATCCCGCAGCCATGTCCCTGGTGAAAGGCCCAGCGCGATAATAGCAATTGCCCCGAACTGCATCGCACGAAAACGCAACCTGATCGGCATTGCACCTACATCGGCGGGAGGAATAGCAAGGGGTCGAGCCGGGCATCGCGCCACTTGATCGACCAGTGCAGATGCGGGCCAGTCGCACGGCCCGAACTGCCGATATTGCCGATATACTGCCCGCGTTTCACCACATCGCCGTCTTTCACCGCCAGACGGGAGGCATGAAGAAACGCACTGTTCAACCCATTGCCGTGATCGATAATCAGGAGCTGCCCTTCCAGACTGAAAGGCTTGTCACCAGCGGCCAGCACCACGACACCGTCTGCCGGAGCGACAAACGGCGTACCGCTCTCTCCCGTCGCGATGTCCAGGCCCGAATGATACGCACCCGGCTCTCCGCGATAGATCCGTTGTGAGCCGAACCGGCCGGAGATGCGCCCCTTTACCGGCCAGATAAAGGCTTGCTTCCAGCCATCGGTATCGTTCCGTTGGCTCCGCGCCTCGGCAATTTGGGCCAGCTCAGGGCGCCGGATCGCCATGAACGCTTCGCTCGGCACGCCTGTGCGGCGCGCCACATTGACCCGTTCGATCTGCCAGGCCCGTGGCCGGACGGTAATGGGGCTGGTAACGATCCGACCATCGGCCAAAGTCGCGCTGAGCGTCGCAATTGGCCCGGCATCGCGATCGAATCCGGCGAAAAATTTGCCTGCGCTGTCAAACGAAAGCTCCTCACCATCGAACGTCGCGGAAACAGCGCCGCCGGGCACTTGTCCGCGAATCCAGCCGCCCTGTTCGGTTTCGCCCTGATATGTGAACGTAGTCGGTCCGCGTATAACGGCGGACTGGCCGGGCTTCGGTGTGGGTGTTGGAGCAGGTGACGCAGTGGGCAGAGCGACAGGCTGAACAACAGCGGTGCTCGCCGGTTTGGCAGCACCTCCACCAGTGGCACAGCCAGACAGTGCCAGCAATGCCCCCGCAGCCAGCGCTGCGCTGCGCGTCACTGCCCCGTCAGCCGTCGACTCGCAATTTCAGCAGAGGCGTAGGCTTCCTGATGCGGCACACTCCAGTAACGCAATTCTTCCAGCGGGATCGGCACACCGCTGACCGCGCACAGAACATGATTGCCCGGACGCATTACGCGAAAACCATTGGGGCCATAGATAAGCTGCGCGGTAGGGTCGCCGGATTTCATCAACATGCGATGCGCCTTAGCAAGTCATGCTCCGCCAAACAAATCATCCTGTACGGGCGGTTGTTCAGGTGCGACAGAGCGCGTCGTTCGCCGCTTGGGTTTCGCTGAAGATGAAGGGGGCGGAGCAGGCGGCACAGCGCCTTCAACCGGCGCAACATCCAATGTTCCATCAGCAAATTCGATAGACAGACGTGCCTCCCTGCCTGCGTCTTTGCGCTTGCGTATCAACTGGCCCGACTCTCCGCGTATGAGGACAAAGCCCCGTGCCAGCGGTGCGCGTGGGTTGAGCGAGATATGCAGTCGCTCCAGCGCAGAAAGACGCTCGCGCTCGCGCAGCACACGATTCTCCACCAATTGCGGCGATAGCCGTGCTTGTGCGAATCGCTGACGGGCATCGCGCAACGTTCTGGTCAGCACCGCGTCCGTCAAACGCAGACGACCCAGTGCTTCGCGCCCATTTGCCGCGCGATCAGCCAGCCCGCGCCGCAGGCGTTCGGTCAATTCATCCAGCTTTTGCGCCTGTGGCTGGAGCAACGCCTCAATGCGCGGCAAGCGATCTGCCCGCGCCGCCAGCCGTTCGCGACCGAGCGCCACTGGCCGGGCAATCGCGCGTCGTTGCCGACCAGTAAAATCATGCAGGGTCGCCGCAAGGTCAGCCCGCACCGGCACTGCGATTTCCGCCGCAGCGGTCGGTGTCGGGGCACGGCGATCGGCTGCATAATCGGCCAGCGTGGTGTCAGTCTCATGCCCTACTGCCGAAATAACTGGGATGGTACATTCTGCAATTGCGCGAACCACAATTTCTTCGTTGAAGCTCCACAGATCTTCAATCGAACCGCCGCCACGTGCGACGATTACGATATCAGGGCGCGGAACCGGCCCGCCCGGAGGCAAATCGGAAAAGCCACGCACCGCGGCGGCGACTTGCTCGGCAGCGCCCTGCCCCTGCACCAGAACGGGCCAGACGACGACATGGCTGGGGAATCGATCCGCCAGCCGGTGCAGGATGTCCCGAATCACCGCCCCGGTCGGGCTGGTGACCACCCCAATAGTGCGCGGCAGGAATGGTAACGCACGCTTACGTGCCGGATCGAACAGCCCTTCCGCACCCAGCCTCTGCCGGAGCTTCTCCAGCAGAGCGAGCAAAGCCCCCTCGCCTGCCAGTTCGAGCGATTCGATCACGATCTGATACTTGGAGCGGCCCGGATATGTCGTCAGCTTGCCAGTAGCGATCACTTCCAGCCCATCTTCGGGCGCAAAGGCCAGCCGCTGCGTACTGCCACGCCACATGACCCCGTCGATTACTGCCTTCTCGTCTTTCAGCGAGCAATAAAGGTGCCCGCTGGCGGCGCGCTTCACGCCCGACAGTTCACCACGCAGCCGGACAAAACCGAAGCGATCTTCGACTGTTCGCTTCAGGATGGCGGATAGTTGGCTGACCGATAGCGGCTCGGCGTTGTCCCCGGCGCGCCCCTTCGCTACCAGCCCGGCAGCATCATTTTCGTAGTTATCAGGAGCGGCCATGAATATCCTTTTGCTCGGCGGTGGCGGACGCGAACACGCGCTGGCGTGGAAGCTGGCGCAATCGCGGCTGCTCGCGGACGATGACGATACCCTCTATGCCGCGCCGGGCAACCCGGGGATTGCCGAGCACGCACAATTGGTCGATCTCGACGCAGCCGATCACGGTGCAGTGATTGCATTCTGCGAAGGTCAAAGCATAGGCCTCGTCGTGATCGGGCCGGAGGCTCCGCTGGTCGACGGGCTGGCAGACACGCTGCGCGAAGCGGGAATTGCAGTATTCGGGCCGAGCAAGGCCGCCGCACAACTGGAAGGCAGCAAAGCCTTCACCAAGGAACTGTGCGACCGCGCGGGCATCCCGACAGCCGGTTATGCCCGCACACGCTCTTTACCCGAAGCAGTTGCCGCGCTGGACGGATTTTCCGCGCCATATGTCCTCAAGGCCGATGGGCTGGCTGCCGGCAAAGGCGTCGTCATCGCGCAAACCCGCACCGAAGCAGAAGAAGCGCTGACCGATATGTTCGGCGGGCAATTCGGCGATGCCGGTGCCGAAGTCGTCATCGAAGAATTCATGGAAGGGGAAGAAGTCAGCTTCTTCGCCCTGACAGATGGGGCCATCGTGCTGACATTCGGTTCCGCGCAGGATCACAAGCGAGTGGGCGAAGGCGATACCGGGCCCAATACCGGCGGGATGGGCGCATATAGCCCGGCCCGCGTGCTCGATCCGATTACCCGTGGGCAGGTTCTTGAACGGATCATCGCGCCGACAGTACGGGCCATGGCGGAAGAAGGAATGCCTTATTCGGGCGTGCTCTATGCCGGACTGATGCTGACGGAAGACGGTCCGAAGCTGATCGAGTACAACTGCCGTTTCGGCGATCCCGAATGCCAGGTGCTGATGATGCGCCTGCAAGACGATCTGGGCGAACTGCTGCTTGCCTGCGCGCAGAACCGGCTCGCGACGATTCCCCGCGTCCATATGGCCAAGCGTTTCGCGCTGACGGTGGTGATGGCAGCCGATGGCTACCCCGGCGCCCCGGAAAAAGGCGGCGCGATCGCGCTGAACGATGCCGAAGGCGATGGCGCGCAGGTGTTTCATGCGGGTACGGCACTGACCGATGGAAAACTGGTGGCCAACGGCGGACGTGTCTTGAACGTGACGGCGCTCGGCAGCAGCGTTCAGGAAGCGCAGGAGGCCGCCTATCGTGCAGTCGATGCGATCGATTTCCCGACCGGATTCTGCCGCCGCGATATCGGCTGGCGGGAAATCGCACGGGAGAGCTGAGGGGGCACAGTTTGCTCGCTTGACCGGCCCTGACATCGGCCCCAAGGCAGATCAAATGCCACCCAACCCCGATTCATCCCACGCGCACAAAGGGTTGCTTGCCCCCGGCAAGACACTGGCTCCATTCGGTTATCCGGCGTTTCGGGCGATATGGATCGCCAATCTGGTATCCAACCTCGGATCGATGATCCAATCGGTCGCTGCCGCGTGGCTGATGACCGATCTGACCAATTCCCACGTGCTGATCGCTCTGGTTCAGGCATCGACTACGTTGCCGATCATGGCATTCGGGGTATTCGCAGGCGCGATTGCCGATAATTTCGACCGCCGCCGCGTGATGCTGGCCGCGCAAAGCGGAATGTTGCTGGTATCCACTGCGCTCGCACTGGTAAGCTGGGCAGGAATGATCGGACCATGGAGTCTGCTGCTGTTCACTCTGCTCGTCGGGATTGGCACCGCGCTCAATTCCCCCGCGTGGCAGGCATCCGTGCGCGCGCAAGTCGGCAAGCGCGATCTGCCACAGGCTATCAGTCTCAATTCGGTTGCGTTCAACCTTGCGCGCAGCGTCGGGCCTGCGCTGGGCGGCGTGTTGATTTCACTATGGAGTACGTCGCTCGCATTCGCACTCAATGCGCTTAGCTATACGCTGCTGATCGTCGTGCTGCTGCGGTGGAGGCCCCAGGTCAGTCCGCCACGTCGCATTCCGATGATGGCTTCCATCGCAATCGGCCTGCGTTTCTGTGCGGGGTCGGGGTCGGTACGCCGCATATTGATCCGTGGATTCTGTCTGGGCGTGGGTTTTGCCGGTTATGCCGCATTGCTGCCGGTGATCGTCCGCAACCGTCTGCATGGAAGCGAGATCGACTATGGGCTGATGCTGGGCGGTTTCGGCATCGCGTCGATTCTGGCTGCGCTTTTCGTTTCTAACCTGCGGCGACGGATCGGCAGCGAAGCTGTAGTCGGCATCGGCACGATTGCGTTCATTATCGGCTATCTGATCCTGATGCAGGCAGGCAATATGCCCGCCGCGATACCCGCCGCCTTTGCCGCCGGAGCGGGATGGGTGCTCGCGCTGACGACTATCAACGTGGCGATGCAGGTCCGCGCGCCTGAAGAGATTCTTGGACGCTGCATGTCGATCTATCAGGCGACGACATTCGGCGGGATGGCGCTGGGCGCATGGGGGTGGGGGGCACTGTCCGATTACACCACGATACCTCTTACACTGGCGGGAGCCGGTGCGTGGCTTACTCTGTCGCTGGTACTGCTACGCCTGCTGGCGCCGATGCCGGTGAAGGGCGAAGGAATTGCGGCAGATTAACGCCCAACCAAATCGCGCAATGCCCAGACCGGTAAATAGGGTCGGCGGAGCGCCTGTTCGATGGCGTAAGGCCACCAACCGGGACCAAATGCCATATATCGCCGCACCGGCACGCCCATTTCCCGCGCCACACGGATCGTGCGTCGCGCAGGCAGACCGCGCAGCTGTTCCAACTCCACCGGCGTGCCCGCCGCGCGCAAAATGCCCAGCGCTGCGCGAGCCAGCGCCGGATCGTGCGTCGCCACACCAACCACGGCCTTGCGCCCCGCCAGCACCCGAACATGCGAGAGGTAGGCAGCGCCGATATCCTCTGCATCGTGCACCGGATCGGCCCATTCCCCTTTCACCAGTCGGATGCGGCACGGCAAATCGCGCAAACCCTGCACATCGCGCGTACTCCGCTGCCAGCGCGCAGGAATGGCAATCCCTGCCCCGCTCTCAACTGCCAACGCGTGAATACGATCGACCTGATCCAGACGCAACGCATCGAGCACCACCGGCATTCCGCTATCAGCGATCTGCCCCACTAATGTGGCATCGAATGCGAGTTGTGGCGGCTTGAGAGCGATCACCGCATCGCAACCTGTCGCTCTCAGCTTGTCAGCCAGTTCGATCAATTCCATAGCTACGTCACCGGCAGACGCATCGTCGCTGGCAAACAATCCAACGCTGCTCGACATGCCGCCGCGGCCAACCTCGACGCATGCTCTCACGACATTATCGATTGTCGCCACTGGCATGACCTGACCGATGCGGTCGGGCAAAGCATAGCGGATACCACGCAAGCGAGCGTAAGCAGCCGAGGTCACGCCGCCAGAGTCCGGCGACGGGCAAGGCCCAGCAACCGACTCGACACTTTTTCCTGTACCCGGCCCTGAACCCATTGGCCGCCATCTTCGGCCAGTGCCGCCAGTCCCTGAGCGGAATAAGGGTAAGTCCTCACTCGGACACGTGGATGTTCATCGCGAGTCCAAAGGTCGGAAATCCAGCTCTCGCTTTCACCCATCATCTCGTACCCGCAAAGGCCCGCCTGAGCGGCCTCTCCAATGGTATGTAGCATAAGCTGGTTACCCGGCGAACAACGGGCATAAGCTTCGTCGAAACCAATCTTGTAGAGCCAGTATCGCCCGTCCCACACCACCGCGAGGTGCATGGCCACCGCTTCGCCCCCGATGTGCATAAACGAAATGCGACATTGCCCCTTGGCACTTGCTGCGGTGAGATAGCGGCGAAAAAATGCCCGCTTAGCCCGATCTGCAGCCAATGCGCTGCCAGCCGCCAGCTTCCAGCTACGCGCTTCAACGGCAACGGCCTGATCGTACAACGCATCGAATTCGCGAGGGGTTGGCTGGTGGGTTACAAATTCTACCGCCCCGGCCTCTGCTGCCCGCTTCCGGGCGCGACGGAAATCGGATCGGCGGCGGGAGGAAAGGCGAAGCAAAGGATCGTACCATCCTTCATTGAGGGCGATGTAAGGGCTGGCCATCGCAGGGCCGACATGCATCAACCCTCGCCCACGCATCGCCGCACGCAAAGCTGGAATGAGCGGAGAGTTATCCGGCAGACGGGCGAATTCGATCGGTCTGGCCTCTGCTGCCAGCCGTTCCGCCAAAGCCTGTGCCGCTGCGGCATCACGGACCAGCGCATCGAATGGTTCGAACAGCTCCTCATCGCCCAGCATATGCCACCGCCCCAACGGACCCGGCTTCCGACACATGGCCACACATGCGAGAGCGCCTTGGTCTGCGGTGATTTCAAACAGTTCCACTTCGCCATTGCCGAGCATCGTCTGCTCCAGCGCAGAAATGAACTCCTCGCTCTGCGTCGGCAACGTGGCGCAATTTGCCAGTTGCCACCAACCGACTGTTCGCAGGCGATCGGGCACTGCAAGCCAGGCGTTTTCAAGACTGAGAGGTGTGACTGAATGATACAACGGTGCGCTTCCTTCTCGAATGGAAGGAATAGCGCACAAATCTAAAGAAATAGTCGAAGCCTGCCGCACGGGGCGGATGCCCGCACGGCGCCGTTCCTACGAATCGCCGCCGTCCTGCAACAGCACACGGCAAATTATCGGGCGAGCTTTTCCGCCATCAGTCGCACCAGATCGGTTTCCGGGCGGGCACCATAATGGCTGATGATTTCAGCTGCTGCGATTGCTCCGCGACGCAAACATGTTTCCAGCGGTTCGCCGTTAACGTGGCCATAAAGGAACCCGGCGGCAAACAAATCGCCAGCCCCGGTGGTATCGACGACGGCATCGATCGGTTCGGCGGCCACTTCGGCGCGCACTCCATTGGAAATCGCCACTGCCCCATCGGCGCTGCGGGTCACCACCAGCGTAGGCACTTTGCCATCGAGCGCTGCAATCCCTGCTTCGAAATCATCCGTGCCGGTTAGCGCTTCCAGTTCGTGATGATTGGCGAACAGGATATCGATCATCCCGTCTTCGATCAGCGCACGAAAATCGTCGCCATGCCGTTCGATCACGAACACTTCGCTCAAGGTAAAGGCGACCTTGCGCCCGGCGGCACGTGCCGCCTCTATCGCCCGACGCATTGCAGCGCGGGGTTCTTCGGGATCCCACAAGTACCCTTCGAGATAGAGCACACTGGCAGCAGCCACGGCCTCATCATCGAGCGATTCCGGCGGCAGAAACTGGCTGGCCCCCAGAAACGTGTTCATCGTCCGCTGTGCATCGGGGGTCACGAAAATCAGACACCGCGCCGTGGAAGGCTCCCCCGTGCGCGCAGGTGTATCGAAATCGATCCCTACCGCGCGAATATCGTGCGCGAACACTGCTCCAAGCTGATCGTCAGCCACTTGCCCGATAAATGCACATTGCGCGCCCAGCGCGGACAGACCTGCCAGTGTGTTCGCCGCCGATCCGCCCGAAATTTCACGCGCGGGGCCCATCGCCTGATACAACCGCTCCGCCCCTTCGGCATCGACCAGGGTCATCCCGCCCTTGTTGAGATTGAGTTCTTCGATCAGGTCTTCGGAACAAGGGGCCATCACATCGACGATGGCATTGCCGATCGCAATCACGTCATAGCGCGGCTCGGTCGTGGTCTGGGTCATGAAAGTCCTGAAATTGGATGGAAGATCTGCGTGCGGTGCGCCTAGCGGCTGGGGAACGCCACGCCAAGTGCGGTTTGCGATAGATTGACTTGGATCACTTGCTCACCGACATGATGAAGCAATGAACCGCATCCCCCACGCCTTTGCCCTTGCCTTCGGCCAATTGGGCGACCGCGCTATTCTTGCTGTTCTGGCACGATCGGTTGCGATCACGCTGGCGGTGTTCGCCATGCTGGGCGTGGCAGTATGGTATGGTCTTGCAGCCCTGCTGGCCCACTACGGCGTGGGCGGCGGCGGATCGCTCAGTGCGTTGGGTGCGATAGTGATAACGATCATCGGTGGCTGGCTATTGTTCCGGCTGGTTGCACTGGCCGTGGTGCAGTTCTTTGCCGACGAAGTGGTGGAAGCGGTGGAGGCGCGGCATTATCCCTCCGCACTTGCCACACGGCGCGATTTGCCATTCGCGCAAGATCTCAAGGCATCGCTGCGCGGACTTGTGCGCGCGGTAATCGCGAACATCGTCGCTCTGCCATTCGCGGCGATACTCTTGGTGACCGGGGCTGGCACGGCTATTCTGTTCTGGGCCGTGAACGCATGGTTGCTGGGACGCGAGCTGACCGAAATGATCTGGTTGCGCCACCGGACGCCGGAAGAGAGCGCCCTGCCGCTGTCTGGCTTGACCCGTTTTGCACTGGGCGGGATCGTGGCCGCTATGCTGCTGATCCCATTTGCCAATCTTCTGGCCCCCGTGATCGGCGCCGCTGCAACCGCACATCTGATCCATTCGCGCAAACCGATTTCAACCGGGGTTCGTCCATGATCCGCACGATTCTGCCGCTTTCCATTGCCATTCTGCTTGCCGGTTGCGCCTCTGCAGTTCCGCAAGGGCGGGCCGGCAGCAGTCCGCCCCCTCGGGCCCCCGCAGCCACTTCGCAAGCAGTGCGCGTGCCTGCCACGCGCCCGCCACCACCGGCTTCGGAAGGTTTCCGTGTGCCCAAGGTGATGAACAGCGCGGGACTGGAGTCGGTCATCGGGCAGAACAAGGCAGCACTGGAACGCACTTTCGGCGCCCCCCGGCTCGACGTGTGGGAAGGCGACGCGCGCAAGTTACAATTCAGCGGCGAGGCCTGTGTGCTCGACATCTACCTCTACCCGCTGCGTCCCGGCGCGGAACCGACCGCGACATATGTCGATGCGCGGCGCGCAAGCGACGGACTGGATGTCGATAAGGCTGCCTGCGCTAAAGCGCTGCATCGTTAAGCCGGAGCACCGCCAGAACAAGGTTCAGGCCCCAAAACGGCCAAATCGAATGCTCCGCCCGTAATGCGAAGCGCGGTCAGACCATAAAACTTTCGCCGCAACCGCATGCACCCTTGGCATTGGGATTTTCGAACACGAAACCGGCGGTAAAATCGTCCTCCACCCAATCCATCGTGCTGCCGATCAGATAGAGCACACTGGCCCCGTCGATATAAAAGGTGCCGCCGGGCGTTTCGATCTTTTCATCGAACGCAGTCTCTTCGGTCACATAATCGACGGAATAGGCCAGCCCGGAGCACCCCCGCCGGGGTGTCGATAGCTTCACGCCAATGGCATCGGTCGGCGCCTTGGCCATCAGGTCTGCCACCCGCGCTTCCGCAGCAGGGGTGAGCGTAACGGCGGCGGGGCGCTGGCGAAGGGTTGTAACGGTATCGGTCATGGCAGTTTCCTCTCCCAGAACTGGGCAGTGCCCATTGCCGGATCAAGTCCATACTGAACAAATCCGGCCTGCCGGTATGCTGCGATGGCGGGCTCGTTGCCCGACAGCACCTCCAGCGTGATCTTGCACGCACCACGCGCATGCGCCTCCTGCGCGACCGCATTAAGGAGCGCACGGCCCACGCCTTTGCTGCGATATTGCGGCAGAACCGCAATATCGTGAATATTGACCAGCGGCCGCGCAGCGAAAGTCGAAAACCCGGTGAAGCAATTGGCCAGCCCGGCAGGCTCGCCCGCTACCCGCGCGATCAGTGTGAATGCGCCGGGCTGTTCAGCCAGCGCAGGAACCAGCCGTTCGCGCACATCTTCGGCCAGCGGTGTGCCACCGCCCATCGGATCGCGGGCATAGGCATCGAGCAGCGCAACAATAGCTGCCGCATCCACCGAATTGCGATAGTCGACGATCGCGATCGCCACTTCGGGGACGACAGAAACGCTCACAACATGCCCAGTTCGAGCCGGGCCTCGTCGGTCATTTTATCCGGCCCCCACGGCGGATCCCACACCAGCGCCACTTCGGCATCGCGCACTCCGGGTACCGTGGCGACACGCAGCTCCACTTCGCCAGGCATCGATTCGGCTACCGGGCAATGCGGAGTCGTCAGTGTCATAGTGACTTTGGCATCGCCATCGTCGGTCACTTCAACTGCGTAAATCAGGCCGAGATCGTAGATATTGACCGGAATTTCGGGATCATAGATCTCTTTCAGCGCACTGATGATCGATTCATACACGGCACCGCCCGGCTCTCCCTCGTGAGTTGGCTGCGGCTTCTGCGCGAGGAATCCTTCGAGATAATCGCGCTTACGCTCCAGCTTCTCCGCCGGGCTTTCCTGCTGGGCATCGTCCACGCTGGCGCGGCGCGGTTTATCGACCGTATCGACTTCCTCAACCGAGATATTGCGTTCTTCGTTCATCCGAAAATCCTCCGCGTGCGCTCGATCCCTTTCACGAGCGCATCGATATCGCTGTCGTCACTGTAGAGCGCGAAACTGGCGCGCGCAGTTGCCGGCACACCCAGATGCGCCATCAGAGGTTGCGCGCAATGGTGCCCGGCACGGATCGCCACGCCCTCTTCATCGAGAATGGTGCCCAGATCGTGCGGATGGACACCCTGCATCGCGAAACTGATGATGCCGGCACTGTCTTCCGGGCCAAACACCGCCACATCATTCATCGGTTGCAGGGCATCGCGCAAGCGAGCGACCAAAGCCGCCTCATGCGCGTGGATCACGTCCAGCCCGATAGCCGCGACATAGTCGCAGGCTGCCGCCAGTCCGAGTGCCTCGACAATCGCCGGGGTGCCCGCTTCGAACCGCTGCGGCGCCGGGGCATAGGTCGTGCGTTCGAACGTGACCTGATCGATCATCGATCCGCCACCCTGCCACGGGGGCATGGCATCGAGCAGATCGGCCCGCCCCCACAGCGCCCCGATCCCGGTCGGACCGTAGAGCTTGTGGCCGGAGAAAGCATAGAAATCGCATCCGATTTCCGCGACATCGACCGGCAACCGCGGCACTGCCTGACATCCGTCAAGCAACAGCTTTGCGCCTACCGAATGGGCCAGACGCGCCGCACGTGCGGCATCCAGAGTGGAGCCGAGCACGTTCGACACATGCGCGAATGCCACCATCGTGTGATCCGGCGTCAGCATCGCTTCCGCAGCATCGAGATCGATCCGTCCGTCTTCGGTCAACGGGCAGACATCGACTTGCCACCCGGCCAGTTGCCAGGGCACGATATTGGAATGGTGTTCCAGCTGGCTGAGCAGAACCCGCCCTTTGTTCGGATAGGAATAGGCGACCAGATTGATCGCTTCGGTCGCTCCGCGGGTGAAGACGATTTCCGCTTCCGCCCCGCCGATAAATGCCGCCACCCGCCGCCGCGCCGCTTCGTAAGCCAGTGTCATATCCGCACTGCGCGAATAGACCCCGCGATGCACGGTGGCATAATCCGCGCCCATCGCGCGGCTGCAGGCGTCGATCACTGCCTGCGGTTTCTGCGCGGTCGCGGCAGTATCGAGATAGTGCCACACCTGCCCGGTATCGTTCAGCAAACCGGGAAAGTCGGCCTTGCGCGAAAGCGTTGCTGTGTCGGTCATAACGCGCCCTCGTCCAGATGAGCCAGTGCATCTTCCAGCATGGTTTCGCGCTGCGTTTCGTCATCGATGGCAGCGAAGGCATCGGCGATGAATGCCCGCACCAGCAACGCCCGCGCCTTTTCCGGCGATAAGCCGCGTGCAGCCATGTAGAATGCAGCCGTCTGATCGAGCGCACCGATCGCTGCGCCGTGGGCGCATTTCACATCGTCAGCGAAGATTTCGAGTTCCGGCTTGGTGTTGGCGCTCGCCCCCTTTTCCAGCAGGATCGCGCGGAAGTTCTGCGCCGCATCGGTTTTCTGTGCATCGCGCACGACTTCGATCCGGCCAAGGAAATTGCCGGTCGATTTGCCCCACTGGACCGCGCGCACGACTTGATTGCTGGTCGCGCCGGGTTGGGCATGAATAACGCGGGTCACGAATTCCTGCACTTTGTTATCGCCGCCCAGCGTTACCCCGCCAAATTCGAAATGCGCGCCTTCTTCCAGCGTCACTTCCAGTTCGATCCGCCGATAGGGGCCGCTGACGATAGTGGCGAAATATTCGTACCGTCCACCGGCGCCTACATGCACGCGGCACCGCGCCACGGCCGATGGCGCAGCGTCGTCGGCCTGCACGGTTTCACGCAGCACATCGCCCGGCGCGACCGTGACGGTGCGCCAGTCGTCAAACGTGTCGATAGGGGCGGTCGAAAGGAATGCGGCATCGGCATACCGCCAGTCCTCTTCTCGATTAGTCGGACGTGCAATCAAAGTCACTTCCCTGTCCCCCGCGCCACGGCCAGCGCCGCGATCCCATTGCCGCGATGTTCGTGCAGGCACGGGTCGAGCGTTTTGAGCCTGGCCGAGATGCGGCGCTTCTTATCCGCTTCGCTCGCTTTGCTGTCAGCGATTGTCTTGAGCTGTTTGTAATGCGGCTTGATACAGGCGACGAGCGCGGCGCAGCCGATCTTGTCGATGTCCTTATCGCCGGTCGATTTCACCGTCTTGCAGGCCAGCTTGCCATCGACAGCGCCCCACACCCCGCGCCAGTTACGCAGCTTGCCCGCGATGATCGGCACTTGCTTGGCCACGGCAGGCGGCACTTGGCGTTGCTGCGGCGCGGCCTGAGCAGGTGCAGTGCTCATCGCAATCAGAGCGGCGAAGGACAGAAATGTTGTGAGGCGCTTCATGCCATCACCTCGTCATACCCCTCACGCTCCAGTTCCAGCGCCAGTTCAGGGCCGCCGCTTTTGACGATGCGCCCTTTGGCGAGGATATGGACCCGGTCGGGCTTCACGTAATCGAGCAGGCGCTGGTAATGGGTGATCAGTACCACCGCCTTGTCCGGTGCGCGCATGATCGCGTTGATACCTTCGCCAACCACCCGCAGCGCATCGATATCGAGCCCGGAATCGGTTTCGTCGAGGATCGCCAGCGACGGGTTGAGAATGCCCATCTGAACCATCTCGGCCCGCTTCTTCTCCCCGCCGGAGAAGCCGACGTTCACTTGCCGCTTGAGCATTTCCATATCCATCCGCAGCAGAGCGGCTTTCTCTTTCGCCAGCTTGAGGAATTCGCCGCCGGTCAGCGGCTCTTCCCCCCGCTGAATGCGCTGGGCATTGAGCGCTTCGCGCAGGAACTGGACATTCGAAACGCCCGGAATTTCCACTGGATACTGGAAACCGAGAAACAGGCCGACCGCAGCGCGCTCATGCGGTTCCATCGCGAGCAGATCCTGCCCGGCAAACATGACCGATCCCTCGGTCACTTCATACCCCGGACGGCCACCGAGCACATAGGCCAGCGTGGATTTGCCGGCGCCATTCGGCCCCATGATCGCATGAACTTCGCCTGCGTTCACAGTCAGCGAAAGGCCGTTGAGGATTTTCTTGCCGTCGATTTCGGCGTGAAGATTATCGATTATCAGCATATTATCTGGTCGATCCGGGTCAGTTCGGGAGGAGTTGGGTGTAACGCGAAACCGCCACGGCGATTTGGCGGTCGAGCAATTTCCGGGCCGCATCGCGGCGTTTTGTCCGATCGGCCTGCTGGCTTTGCGTCAACTTCGCGCCCGGAAGACCGTAAGCGGTATCGATTTCGGCATAGCGATGATCCAGCACACGATCGATCTGGGGGCGGCATAGAGTACGCAATGCGATCACCGCCGCCTGAAGGCTGCTGCGCGGCGCGCCGGGCGCTCCGCTCGTCAGACATGCGTCGAGCCGCTTGATCGCCTGCGCCGTGGTCAGTTGCTCAGGCGCGGCACGGGCAGGGGCAACCGGCGCCAGCATCGCCGTCGCGGCAATCGCTGCGATTGCAAAAACAGGCGCGGTGGACGTTGTCATGCGTCGTCCCGCCGTGGCCGCCGAGGGGCGGAATTGACGCGATGGGCGCGGCGCGCGTCCTGTTTGTCGGCAATACGCATCCGCATGCCCGCAGTGATGCGCGCCAGCACATCGTCGATATTGTCGATAATGTCCCGCGCCTTGATCCGCATCACCCGGATGCCGACCGCTTCCAGACTCTTGTCGCGGCGCTTGGCCAGCGTTTCGTCTGCGCCGTCTTCGTCAATAGCGATCGCCATGCCGAGGAGGTGGCAGTTGAAATCGACGATCGCACTGCCGACGACAGCATGGCGGGTGAACTTGTACCGGCCCAGATCGGCCTTGGCGAAGCGTTCCGCCAGCGCCTTGTGTGCTTCGCTCGAATGGCGGCGCATATCGCGCGCGCGTTCGTGCAGAGCATCGAGCCGCTTTTCGGAAATTTCCCAGCCGCGGCCCTTTTTCTTGAGCGCGGGGGTGTCCGCCGTTTCGGACGGAGTGCGGAGCTGGAGAGTTTTACGGTCGGTCATAGGGTTGGTTCACACGAGGGCCACGAAGCCACCAAGGGCGTTAGAGACAGGGGAAAAGGGGGAGAGGATCGTCATCCGACGCTTCCTTCCAGCGAGATCGCCAGCAGTTTCTGCGCCTCTACCGCGAATTCCATCGGCAGTTCCTTCAGCACTTCCTTGGCAAAGCCGTTGACAATCAGTGCCACCGCCTCTTCCGCGCCCAGCCCGCGTTGCATCGCGTAGAACAGCTGATCGTCGCTGATCTTGCTGGTGGTCGCTTCGTGCTCGATCTGCGCGGAGGGGTTCTTCACTTCGATATAGGGCACGGTGTGTGCGCCGCAGGTATCGCCCAGCAGCAGGCTGTCGCACTGCGTGAAATTGCGAACCCCGTCGGCATTGGCCGCCACGCGCACCAATCCGCGATAGGTATTGTTCGACTTGCCCGCGCTGATCCCCTTGGAAATGATCGTGCTGCGGCTGCCCTTGCCGTTATGAATCATTTTGGTTCCCGTATCGGCCTGCTGGTGGTTGTTTGTCACCGCTACCGAGTAGAACTCGCCAACCGAATTTTCGCCGTTCAGCACGCAGGATGGATATTTCCACGTCACCGCGCTGCCGGTTTCGACCTGGGTCCAGCTCACTTTGCTGCGCGCACCCTGACACAGCGCTCGCTTGGTCACGAAGTTGTAGATCCCGCCTTTGCCGTCGGCATCGCCGGGATACCAGTTCTGCACGGTCGAATACTTGATCTCCGCATCTTCCAGCGCGACCAGTTCGACTACGGCAGCATGGAGCTGATTTTCATCGCGCATCGGCGCGGTGCATCCTTCCAGATAGCTGACATAGCTACCCTTTTCCGCCACGATCAGCGTGCGTTCGAACTGTCCGGTATTTTCCGCGTTGATGCGGAAATACGTGCTCAGTTCCATCGGGCAGCGCACCCCTTCGGGGATGTACACGAAGGTGCCATCGGAAAAGACCGCGCAGTTCAGCGTGGCGAAGTAGTTGTCGTGCTGCGGCACCACTTTGCCGAGCCACTTCTTCACCAGATCGGGATATTCGCGGATCGCCTCGCTGATCGAGCGGAAGATGACGCCCGCGCTCTCCAGTTCCTTGCGGAAAGTGGTCGCCACCGAAACGCTGTCGAACACAGCATCCACCGCGATCTTGCGTGCGCCCTTCACCCCGGCGAGCACTTCCTGCTCGGCCAGCGGGATGCCCAGCTTGTCGTAGGTCGCCTTGATATCGGGATCGAGTTCGTCGAGCGATTCCAGCTCTGTCTTCTTCTTCGGAGCGGCGTAGTAATAGGCATCCTGATAATCGATCGGGGGATAGCCGAGCTTGGCCCAATCAGGCTCTTCCATCGTCTGCCACAGGCGAAACGCCTTGAGCCGCCATTCGAGCATCCATTCCGGCTCACCCTTCTTGGCGGAAATGAAGCGAACGGTGTCCTCGTTCAGTCCCTTGGGCGCAAATTCGGTGTCGATCTCGCTCGACCAGCCGAATTCGTACTCTGCCGCTTTCGCAGCGGCATCGCGGGCAGCGCGATCGGTCACCTGTATGTCTTCGCTCATGCTATTTCTCGTCTCGATGCCAACTGCGTCAAAGTGATCCCCGCCAATGCCCCGCGCACCGCTTCGTTGACCACGGGCCAGTGCGCGCGAACGGTGCAATCGTGGTCGAGCGCGCAGCTATCGCCTTCGACGCAGGCAGTCAGTGCAATCGGACCTTCCACCGCTTCCACGATGTCGGCCAGGGTGATCGCAGCTGCCGGTCGGGCCAGTTGCAAGCCGCCATGCGCCCCGCGCATCGACCGCAACAGTCCCGCCGCCGTCAGCTTGCTGACCAGTTTCGCGACTGTCGGCGCAGGCAGTCCGGTTTCCGCCGCCAGCTCGCCGGCAGACACACGCCCGCCACCGCAACGACGCGCGGCAGCGGCCATCGCGACCACGGCATAGTCAGCAAGATTGGACAGACGCATTTCTATTCGGACCGATTCATTCCGAATTGCACCTAGGAGGGGTTTGCGATCTTTTCAAGCACGCCGAAGGGGCCAAAGCGATCTGTCACGCTATTCCGGGCGCCTATCTGTACAATTCCGGCAGTTACAAGCTGAAAATGCGGGACGCTGGATGCTCAATGAAAAAACAGGCAGCCCCAGATTATCCGGGGCCGCCTGTTAAGTAGAGGTACTCGTTGCCAAAAGCTTCGAGCCCTTCGGGTCGCCCTTGTTTGATACACGATGAGTCGATTCGCCAATTGTAGGAAATCGACGCATCACGTCAGTTCAGTCGGATTTGCGGCAATCTGGCGCAATTTCAGGCAATTTTTCACGCCTTTTGAGCGCCTTTCATACTTTCCTGACCAAACTGGGACAGTCTCGACAGCGATCCGTTACCGCGCCATAGCGCGCCACGATGCTTTACCGTCTGCTCTCCCCCGCCCTGTTTGCCATCGACCCCGAAATCGCACACGGGCTTGCACTCAGAGCGCTGAAATTGCGCCCTGCCGGCAGGCCCGCCAGCCCTGGGCCGCTGACATCGACCGTTGCAGGCATTTCATTCCCTAACCCGCTCGGCATGGCGGCAGGCTTCGACAAAGACGGGGAAGTTCCCGATGCTTTACTGGGGCTTGGCTTCGGTTTTGCGGAAGTCGGATCGATCACCCCCTTGCCGCAAGCGGGCAATCCCAGGCCCCGGCTTTTCCGATTGAAAGAAGACCGTGCGGTTATCAATCGCATGGGCTTCAACAATGGCGGATTGGAACCCGCGCATCGCCGGTTGTCTCAACGCGCGGGCAGACCCGGCGTGGTTGGCATAAATATCGGTGCGAACAAGGATTCCACCGATCGTATCGCAGATTATGCGACGATGGCCCGGGCAATGGCTCCGCTGGCCGACTATCTCGCGGTGAATATCTCCAGCCCGAATACGCCCGGCCTGCGCGCCTTGCAGGACGAAGGCGCATTAATCGCTCTGCTCGATGCAGTGATTGCGGCCCGCGACGAAAGCGAAAACAATGCCCGGCCGCCAATTTTCCTGAAAGTCGCCCCTGACCTCGAACCCACGGATATCGATGCGATTTCCCGTATTGCCATTGAGAAGAAACTGGGCGCATTGATCGTGTCGAATACCACTATTTCGCGCCCGCCCCTTGTCTCTCGGGATGCCGGGGAAAGTGGGGGGCTATCCGGTCAACCACTCAAGAATCTCGCGCTTCAACGCCTCAAGGACTTCCGCTCTGCCACAGGCGGCGCTTTACCTCTGGTCGGAGTCGGCGGAATTGCCGATGCGGACGACGCTTGGAAGCGGATCAAAGCCGGAGCAAGTTTAGTCCAGCTTTACAGTGCGATGGTCTATGAAGGACCGGGCCTCGCCCGGCGAATTGTCCGTGGGCTGGAGCAACGAATGCGCGCCGAAGGGTTTTCGACGATTGCCGAGGCGGTCGGGAGCGGTTAGCTGATAGCGCCATGCTCAAGCGCTTTTCCATATCGTTCGCCCTTCCCCTGGCTCTCCCCCTCGCGCTGGGAGCCTGCGCTACGGTCCCCGCCGAGACGGTTGCTACCGCAGCACCGCCACCGGCGACACAAACTCGCTATGAACACGGGATTGTCAGCGCCGCCGATCCGCGTGCCGCACAGGCAGGCATCGACATGTTGCGTAAAGGCGGCAGCGCGACCGATGCCGCCATCGCAGTCATGCTCGCGCTTACTGTCGTCGAGCCGCAAAGCTCGGGCATCGGCGGGGGCGGGTTCTATCTGCACACCGATCCCAACGGCACTGTCGACACAGTGGACGGTCGGGAAAAGGCGCCGATGGCTGCCACCCCTACACGTTTCATCGGCCCTGATGGTAAACCGATGGACTTCCGCACCGCTGTCGAAAGCGGGCTGAGCATCGGTGTACCCGGTAGCCTGCGTCTGGCCGAAGACGCGATGAAGCGCGACGGAAAGCTGGCATGGGCCGATGTTTTCCAACCCGCGATCCGCCTTGCCCGCAATGGTTTCGAGATTACGCCCCGCCTGTACAACTCGCTGAAGAGCGCCAAAAGCACTGGCGCGCGGACAAAGGCCGGACTGGCACTGTTTTACGATGCGGCTGGCAATCCCAAGCCTGTTGGCACAGTGGTCAAAAACCCTGAATTGGCAAATACGCTGGAACAGATCGCTACGCACGGGTCAAGCTGGCTCTATACCGGGCAAACTGCCGCCGCATTAGCGAAGACGATTGCCGACGACACCCCCAGCGATGGCAAGATGACAGTCGCTGATATCGAAAGCTATCGCGCCGCCGATCGCGCTCCGGTTTGCGGCACATATCGCACCTACAAGATTTGCGGGATGGGCCCGCCGTCATCGGGCGCAACAACCGTTATCGCGATGCTCGATCAGCTCGAGCGGTTCGACCTGTCGGCACTCGGCCCAAATTCGCCCACATTCTGGCACTTGTTCGCCGAATCGCAGCGACTGGCATATGCCGATCGCGAACGGTTCCTTGCCGATCCCGATTTCTTCCCGGTGCCGGTCAAGGCGCTTACCGATCATGCATATCTGACCAAACGCGGCGCGCTGATCAGCCCGACTTCCACAATGGCTAAGGTAAAGCCAGGCCTGCCACTTCCGCCGCCCGACGGGCAGGAACCGGATGAACATGGCACCTCCCATTTCGTGACCGTCGACAAATGGGGCAACGCCGTATCCTACACATCGACCATCGAAAGTGTGTTCGGATCAGGCAACATGTTTGGCGGGTTCTATCTCAACAACGAGCTGACCGATTTCAGCATGACTCCACGGGAAAACTGCGGTGACCGTGCGGACGGTTCCTCAAAAGCTCGGATGGACGACATTGCCGATGGGAAGCTGGAAATGGCCGTTGGCACGGATTGCCAACCTGTTGCCAATCGCGTGCAAGGCGGCAAACGTCCGCGCAGTTCGATGGCGCCCACACTGGTATTCTCACCCGATGGCAAATTGCTGATGGCAGTCGGTGCTGCGGGAGGGGCGACAATCCCGGTGCAAACGACGCGTGCGATCATCGGAGTGATCGATTTCCGTCTGCCGATCGACAAAGCTCTGGCATTGCCGGTGCTGTTTTCGCCCGGCGATATCGTCGCAATTGAACCCGACACATCTCTGGTAGCCATGATTCCGGAGTTGAAGCGACTCGGTCATAAGCAGGTTACCGTCCGCCCACTCCCCTTGAAGGCCAATGCAGCCCTGCTCACCGCCAATGGCTGGACCGGTGCGGGCGACCCGCGCAGCGAAGGGGTGGCCATCGTCGAATAAGACCGCTTGCCGCTACGGCCGGCCAGCCTTAAACTATAGATAACCATAAGAGTTATCAGAAGTCTTGGGATCAGGAACAGGTGAAGCCTTGCAGCTAAGCGACATTGATACGGTCCATAACCTCGTCGCATTATTTCTCAGTCGCGCCGATGCGCGGGCCGATGCGCCTTTCCTCGGCGCCAAACGCGACGGGCAATGGGTTACGCAAAGCTGGCGCGAAGTTGCCGATCAGGTTTGCCTGCTGGCCCAAAACCTCCGTAAGCTGGGGCTGGAATCGGGCGACCGGGTTGCTCTGGTGTCGGAAAACCGGCCCGAATGGTGCATCGCGGACCTTGCGATCATGGCCGCAGGGTGTGTCACAGTTCCGGCATATACCACTAATACCGAGCGCGATCACGTCCACATCCTCGATAATTCGGGGGCACGGGCAGTCATCGTTTCGAACGACAAACTGTCAGTTCCGCTGATCCCGGCCATCCTTCACACCGGGTTGGTGGAACACCTCATCGCGATCGATAGCGTACGCGCGCACCAAAGCGGGAACCACACGATTCACACCTGGGAATCGATGCTGGAAGGCAGCCCTGCTGAAGCGCGCCAGGCTGTCGAAGCCCGCATCGCGAATATCGGGCGCGATGATACGGCCTGCATCATCTACACCAGCGGCACCGGCGGCGCCCCACGCGGAGTGTTGCAACACCACGGTGCAATCCTGTGCAACTCTGCCGGAGCGGCCGAAATCCTCAACGACGATTTCGGGCTGGAGGAAGACGAGCGCTTTCTTTCATTCCTCCCCCTGTCCCACGCTTACGAGCATACGGGCGGACAATTTCTGCCGATCAGCGTTGGCGCGCAAATCTTCTATTCGGAAGGGCTGGAAAAGCTTGCCAGCAATATCGAAGAGGTGCGCCCGACGATCATGGTCGTGGTTCCCCGCCTGTTCGAAGTGCTTCGCACACGGATCATGAAGCAGGTGGCCAAGCAGGGTGGGCTGGCGCAAAAGCTGATGGACCGTGCCCTCGCATTGGGCGCAAGAAAAGCGGAAGGGCGCTATCGCGTTGGCGATAAGACCCTCGACTTTATGCTCGAACGGCTGCTGCGCCCCAAAATCCGGGCCAAATTCGGCGGTCGCATCAAGGCTATGGTTTCGGGGGGAGCGCCTCTGAACCCGGAAGTCGGCGTGTTCTTTCAGGCGATGGGCCTGACCATGTTGCAAGGTTACGGACAGACCGAAGCCGGCCCTGTCATCAGTTGCAACCGACCTGCCGCAGGGATCGCGATGCATACCGTCGGCCCGCCGATGAGAGGTGTAGAAATCCAGATTGCGGAAGATGGCGAGATTCTGTGTCGCGGCGAACTGGTGATGCACGGCTATTGGCACAATCCCGCCGAAACAGCGCGCACGTTGCAGAATGGCTGGCTGCACACCGGCGATATCGGCCACATCGACGAGCGCGAGCGCATCGTTATAACCGATCGTAAGAAAGACATGATCGTCAATGACAAAGGCGACAATGTGGCCCCGCAAAAAGTGGAAGGCATGCTGACATTGCAGCCGGAGATCGGGCAGGCGATGGTGAGCGGAGACAAGCGCCCCTATCTGGTGGGGCTGATCGTTCCCGATGCAGAATGGGCCGCCGAATGGGCCAAGGCACATGGCGAAAAATGCGACCTCAGCGCGCTGATGGAATTGCCACCATTTCGCAGCGCAGTGCGTGACGCAATCGACAGAACGAATGGCGAGCTCTCGGTAGTCGAGAAGGTGCGCGGCTTCACTTTTGCCGACGAACCATTCACAATCGAAAATGAAGAAATGACGCCCAGTATGAAAATCCGTCGGCACAAGATTCGCGAACGATACGGCGATCGCCTCGACGGACTATATAAAACCTAGGCGGGGCTACGTTCCCACCCCTGTTCAGGGCGCGTCTTCGTCGATGAATTCCGGAAAGAATACAGGCGGCCGGTCGCTCCACCCCGGCGCAGTAGCCGCAGCTTCGCTGAGGCTCTGCAGCAACATTTTGCGACGTCCTGGCTTGATCTGAGGCAACGCACTGGCCGCACAAAATCCGCTTGGCAACCATGGGCGGACATCGGGGCCCAGCAGACGCTCATAGAGAAACCGAAAGGCCGAGAAGCAATCGATGCGCTCCTGCGCCAGATCGAATGCCGCCACCCGCGTCAGCTTGCCGATAAACGCCTCAACGCATTCGAAGCCGGTTTCTTCCGGTATCGCCGAACGCAGCACCTTCAGATCCTGATAGGCGACATACTGGCTACGGATTGCAGCGTTTTCGTCAGCATCGCGCGCCCACAGCTTGAACGCATCCTGTCGGCCGAGCCCGATGTCCAGACTGCGGCGGATATAACGTTGCTCGGCACCGGTGAAGCCCGCGAACTCCCGCATCTCATTAATCGTTAGCGAAGCAATTCCCGTGGTGGCCATAACATCGTCCCCTGTTGCAGAGACGAGCTTCCACCATGATGGTTAATTCCGAGTTACCCATAAGGAAAAATGGAACTTGTTTCGCTATTTTCAGCCTTGGCGACTGGCCAATAATGGAATCATCCGCAATGTGGGCTAATTCTATTGCTGAACAGTTTGCCCTTCCCCCTCACGCACGGTGATAGTGATGATACCGGCGTCATCAATACTGTCAGGAAGCACAACTGCGCGCCAATCCTGATTGCCATCAGCCCGGAACCGCTGCGTGATATCCTCAAGCGCCAACTGAATAGTGCCGGCTTTTACGCACGAACCCTTCAACCGTTTCAGCACGCTGGAAAATTCCCTCGCCTTATAGTGAGTCATGCCCACTATTCGTGCACCTTTCAATTGATTACAATCGCCACCACCCACGAAAACCGGAACAGAGTCATCCCGCCAGTAATTGTTGTCGAAATAGCGCTCACTTCGGAGTTCGCGCTTCATCCCGTCGGTAGGATCTTTCGCAAAAAAGGTTGGAGGCGACTTCTGCGGCGGCTGAGGGTCAACTACAGTCTTCTCTATGCCCTTCTTTATATTTTCGCCCCTCTTTATGTCTTCGCTCTTCTTTAAAATTGCGTCGACATTTGATACAGAGGAATTCTGGGCAGAAGCGGGAAAGTAAATTAATCCAGCTGACAGAAAAAATGCAAGCCCAAAAAAATATCATTTTTACTTGAAATATTTCTCATAATACGCATATGTACTATGATTACGGCCATTATGTCAAATAGCGATTTCAGATCGATATCGTTATTTACGTTTTATTAAAATTAATCATTGTCAGCCCACCTAAGCGCCCTTCAGCCCGCGGTGCTCCGCGAAGGTAATGGCCTGCATGCCATCAGATCATCCCGGCAAGCGGACTGCTGGGATCTGCATATTTGCGAGTAGCCATGCGCCCGGCAAGATAAGCATCGCGCCCGGCCTCCACTGCCAGCTTCATCGCGCGGGCCATGCGAATCGGATCTTTCGCTTCTGCGATGGCTGTATTCATTAACACGCCATCGACGCCGAGTTCCATCGCCACGGCCGCATCGCTGGCGGTGCCAACACCTGCATCGACCAGAACAGGCACCTTGGCCCCCTCAACAATCAACCGGATAGTAACCTTGTTCTGGATACCCAGTCCGCTGCCGATCGGTGCGCCAAGCGGCATAATCGCAACCGCCCCGGCATCTTCAAGTTGCTTGGCCGCGATGGGATCGTCCACACAATAGACCATTGGCAGGAAGCCTTCATTGGCCAATACTTCGGTTGCGCGCAGGGTTTCGCGCATATCGGGGTAAAGTGTGCGCGCTTCGCCCAGCACTTCCAGCTTGACCAGATCCCAGCCCCCAGCTTCTCTGGCCAGACGAAGAGTGCGAATGGCGTCTTCGGCCGTAAAGCACCCTGCGGTGTTTGGCAGATAAGTGATTTTTTTCGGGTCGATAAAATCGGTCAGCATCGGCGCCTTGGGATCGCTGACGTTCACCCGGCGCACGGCAACCGTGACAATTTCCGCCCCGGACGCTTCCAATGCAGCCGCATTTTCCGCGAAATCCTTGTACTTGCCAGTGCCCACGATCAGCCGACTGCGAAACGTGCGCCCTGCCACACTCCATGTGTCGCCCCATGTATTGCCATCGTCGCCCCCCCCGACGAAGTGCACGATTTCGAGTGAATCGCCATCGTTCAGCACGATCTGTTCGAGTTGCGAACGCGGCGCGATTGCACCATTCCGTTCCACCGCCACCTTTTCAGGAACAAGATCCAGTTCGCGGACAAGTGCCGCGATGGTCGGAGCGGAAGTACGGCGAGACTCGCCGTTAACGGTCAGCGTTTTGGGAGCAGTCATGCCCGCCAGATAGCGAACAGCTACAACGACGCAAGTTCAGTATGTGTCCGACAGATACCAATGCGACCCCGATGATGGTCAACACAGCTTCTTCAAACCCATGCCCAACCGCCAGCGCGGCGCCCATGAACGAAAGCCCGGTCATCGCAGTAACGAAAGGCGCCGCGCGACGATGACGCAACGCCCCTGCCCCTATGGCCACTGCTGCGATTACCATCGCCAGCGCGAGACCGACTTCATGAATAGCAGGTGCGAGCAGAAATTCCCCGCCGATTCCCAATGCAGAGACAAGCACGATACTGGCAAGACAGTGGACCGCGCACAGCGCAGACAGGATAACGCCTACGCGGTCTATGCGTTCGGATATCGCCGCACGAATCGAAGAAAGGGAAAGGCTGGTCATCTGTGGTCTGCCATTTATGTTATAGCATATCCTTTCGCAAGGCTTGCCGCGCCAAATTCAGTTCCTGCTTGCGAAACACGCCTATTCGCCGCAAAATCGCGCCTTATGGTCGCAACAGCATCCCCTTCGCCCCGGCTTGCCGCAGCCGCTGCCCGCAATCCGCGTCCGGCGGCTATTTCCCGTTGGCTGCTATTCGTCGCTGCGCTGGTGATTGCGATGGTCGTCGTCGGTGGAGTAACCCGGTTAACTGAGTCAGGATTGTCCATCACAGAATGGAAACCCGTGACCGGCGCCCTCCCCCCTTTGAGCGAGGCGCAATGGCAGACGGAATTCGCCAACTATCAGAAGATTGGTGAGTACAAGCAGATCAACGGCCCCGCCGGAATGACGCTGGCGGATTATAAATTCATCTATTTCTGGGAGTGGAGCCACAGGCTGCTTGGCCGATTGATCGGGCTGGCCTTCGCCGTCCCGTTCGCATGGTTTGCAATCCGGCGGCAGATCCCACGTGGCTATACCTGGCGGTTGGGTGCGCTGCTTGCTCTGGGCGGACTGCAGGGCGTTTTCGGGTGGTATATGGTCCGCTCCGGCCTGTCGGAACAGGTCACCGATGTCAGCCATTTCTGGCTTTCCATCCACCTGCTGACAGCTTTGTTCACACTGGCAGGTCTTGTGTGGACCGCACTCGATCTGCGCGCACTGGCGCGTAACCCGAATGCTCAGCCAGCTCGCATGACTATGCTGGGCGCGGCGGCTGCGGTCGCACTGTTTATCCAGTTGCTGCTGGGCGCGTGGGTTGCCGGGCTGAATGCTGGCCTTGCTTCAGATACTTGGCCACTGATGCAAGGGCGTTTCATTCCTGAATTCAATAATGTTCATGGTGTGTTGTGGGCGGCGGCGCATGATCCGTTCCTGATTCACTTCCTCCATCGCTGGTGGGCATGGGGCGTTCTGGGCTTCCTGATCGTGTTGGCCCGCAAGGTCCGCCACATCCGACGCCTTGCATCGGTCGCCATTCATTCAGCTATCGGTCTGCAAATCATACTGGGAATCGCGACAGTGCTGGCCGGGGTGCCACTGTGGCTGGCCGGATTGCATCAGTTGACCGGCGCCCTGGTGGTGGTCGCCACGACCTGGTGCGTCCATGTTCTCGGCAGCGAACGGCGGGGCATGGCGGCATGACTGCGCTGGCGTGGTGCCCCTTCCCCGATCGCGCCTCCGCGGAAGCCGCCGCAAACGAACTGCTCGACGAAAAACTGATAGGGTGTGCGAACCTGATCGGACCAATTCATTCCATATTCGAATGGAATGGAGAGCGTGGCAACGCAGAGGAATGGGGCCTGCTGGCCAAAACCGACGCCACGCAATTGCAGGCGACTGTATCTCGCATAGCGTCGATCCACCCCTACACATCCCCTGCCGTGATGGGTTGGCGGTGCGACGCTGCGGGCGGAGCTACTGCACATTGGCTGGCCGCATTGGGCGGTGCCAAGCCCACTGCCTGATTTTCTGTGGTATTATTTTACCACCTCTGAAACGCCCGGATTTGCTTGACTTCACGGGCCTTGCGAGACAAATGCGCGCCTTCGCGGACCGGGGCGGACCTCCGATTCTCCGCCCATGATCGCCCGGCAACGGGCGTGAACACGAATTAAGGAACACCAGCCATGAAGGCGCTCAGCAAAACGACCCGGTCGATCAAGCCGGCCGAGGTCGAAAAGAAATGGCACCTGATCGATGCCGACGGTCTCGTCGTCGGTCGCCTTGCGACAATCGTTGCCAACATCCTGCGCGGCAAGACCAAGCCGAGCTTCACCCCGCATGTCGACTGCGGCGACCACGTGATCGTGATCAACGCCGACAAGGTGCGTTTCACCGGGCGCAAGCTGCAGGACAAACGCTATTACAAGCACACCGGCTATGCCGGCGGCATCAAGGAAACCAGCCCTGCCAAGGTGCTGGAAGGCCGCTTCCCCGAGCGTGTGCTTGAAAAGGCTGTCGAGCGCATGATCCCGCGTGGCCCGCTTGGCCGTCAGCAGATGAAGGCGCTGCACCTTTATGCCGGGACCGAGCATCCGCACGACGGGCAGCAGCCCGAAGTGCTCGACGTCGCTTCGATGAATCGCAAGAACAAGGTTGCCAAGTGATGGCTGACGAAAACAACACCGTGTCGGATCTGGCCGACCTCAAGGACATCGCTGGCGACGCCCCCGCGGCGGACGCCGAGGCGATCGCTCAGTCTCCCGCTGCGCCGCTGCGCGAGCAGGAACTGGATCAGCATGGCCGCGCCTATGCCACTGGCCGTCGTAAGGACGCTGTGGCCCGTGTGTGGATCAAGCCGGGCACCGGCAAGATCACCGTCAACGGCCGCGATCAGGAAGTGTACTTCGCACGTCCGACGCTGCGTCTGGTTATCAACCAGCCCTTCGGCCTGACCGAACGCACTGGCCAGTACGACGTTATCGCCACCGTACGCGGCGGCGGCCTGTCGGGTCAGGCTGGCGCTGTGAAGCACGGCATTAGCCAGGCACTGAGCAAGTACGAACCAGCCCTGCGTTCCACCGTCAAGGCAGCCGGGTTCCTCACGCGCGACAGCCGTGTGGTCGAACGTAAGAAGTATGGCCGTGCGAAGGCACGTCGCAGCTTCCAGTTCTCGAAGCGCTAAGCGATTCGGAACGAACGAATTTCAAAAGGGCGGCCCGTTTGGGTCGCCCTTTTCATTTGGCGAAAGATCAGCTTGCAGTACTGCGCGTGATCGCGCGGGCCACTGCCCAGCTGACCGGTATCCCCGCCACGAACCCGCCAAGCGCGCCCAGCAGCAGCGATGTCGGATCGGATTTGTCGATTACCAGCAAGGCAGTAATCGCCACGCCCATCAACACGGTTGCCACAATGAAATGCAGGATCAATGCAAGGCGGATCATCGCGCCCCTCCTCTCGGTCCCTAAACGACTGGAGAACAGGTCTTAAATCACCAAATCCCGCAAAGATTTGACCGAGATCAGTAAACCGGCGGGTCGGTGCGCGGAACGGCACCGACCGGTGCAACGGGTTCGCCCGGTTCACGCGGAGGCATGGCATCTTCGGGCACCGAATCGATCTTCATATCTTCGGTCGGGACTGCCTGCAGATTGCGCGCCTCAACGCACAATTTGCCATCGATGAAGGTTAACTCATTGAAACTTTGGGGCGTCGAGCGGATGCGCTGCGATAAAGTCCCCGCTCCCACCATCCGTACAGGGCCATTGACGGTGTCTGCCATCAGATCGAACGGATCGTGGACATGGCCAGTCAGCACGGCAACCACATTGCGTTTTGCCAGTTCGGCAAGAGCGCGGGTTCCACCCCGCGTCAGTGCCGTTCCCCGTGTGCCGACTTCCACCAGCGGGTGATGCGCGGCGACAAGTACCTGTGTTCCTTCGGGAAGTGCATCGATCGCCGTCAGACATCTGGCCAATGCAGCGTCTCCGACCCATCCCTTCGACCAGTTGAGACGGGGTTGTGCGCGAGCGGTTGTGCGAAGCGACACCACCGCCAGGCCTGGTAGATCGATTTCCTTTTCCACGACCTGCTCCATCCCGTGAAACCGGCGATATGGATCGAGAAAACGCTCTAACGGATTGAAATACGGGAGGTCGTGGTTACCCACCTCGACAGTGACCGGCGCTTCCAGCGAAAGTATCCAGTCGCGCGCGGCAGCGAATTCGCGATGGCGGGCGCGCATCGTGAGGTCGCCGGTAATGATAACCGCATCGGGCTTCCGGTTCGCCACTTCTGCGGCGACCCAATCGAGCGCGCGATTGTGCTCGAGCCCGAAATGGACATCGGACAGGTGGAATAACAACGGTCTATCGGCCATCCGCAGGACCAAGCAGATCGACACCCAGCGTGTCGAGTGAAAACACAACTTGCGGGCTGCCTTCGGACCGTTCTCCATCGATCATCAAGGGGATAGGTGCGCTCTCTACAGAACGGCATACGACCTTCTTCGCAGTGGCCAGATCATCGTGCGGGCCACCCCGAAAGTCGCGCGCAAGAATCGCCGCACCTTGTTGAAGTAATGTGAGAAATCCTTCGGCCCCATAGCCCGCGATCGCCATCCCGGAAGGGCCGGGGACGAGCCGCACCCCGGAGTATCCTTCCGGTCGGCCACGCCGGGGTTCGGCCACAGCAACCATCGGACCGGCGGTACTTTCGGACGCTGCTTCGATACTTTTTGCCAATAATTCCGGTATGTTACCGTCCCGCAATTCTTCGCGTACATCGGCCCATGTCGCGCCCGGCCCGGCCAGTACTTCGGACAAAGCCAGCAGCCCGCCGTCGCCCCGAATGCAGGCGCGCCGCTGGGGCGTGAGTCGCCCGTCAGAAAATTCTTTCAATATTTCAAGGGGATCACGCTCCCCAAAAATCATCCGGCAGAGTAGATTGAAGGTCCCGCCCGGCAATGGCAGCACCGCCCCATCGAACCCTTCCAACCCAGCGATAGTCCGGCTGAGGGTGCCATCGCCGCCGAGAATTGCGATCAATTCAACACCCGCGCGGTTGGCATCTTCAGCGCTTAAAATATCCTCTTCACAACAATCGGTTACCCGATCCGGGGCATAGCCGGCGTCACGCAACATGACAGTCACTTCACCTAGTAAAGTGCGATCAAAGCTCCCGCTGGAACCGTTATAAATCAACCATGTGAGTGGATTTTCCGTCATGCTGCATCAGCGCAGATACGCACAGACGGTTCCCGTTGACGGATAAACAGCATCATTTGGCAGGTATCATACCCGATTGGACAGAATGAGCCATGCGCCGAGCAAATTCAGCGCGGAATACCCGGCATAGACCCAGACCAGCCAGGGCCAGCCATTGGCGGCCAGCAGCATCGCAGCCAGCAGAACCAGAAACTCTGTCACCAGCGTTCCCCGACCACCCAGCATGTGAACATACCACGGCATCCGGCCAAGCAGCGGGTGGCCGCTTTCCAACACGGCCTTGTGAACCGCGAAATTGCCAATCCCCAGCATGAAAATGACGACCATCACCATGTGAGCGAATGTGCCGCATTGTTCGTCGGGCTGCAAATGCCTTTCATCCGGCAAAGTCCGCCATCTGTCGTCTGGCGGATTCGGTGGTCGGAACCCGGCGGCACATTGTCGAGCCTTTACTGATCGCAACACCGCCCCTGCGTAGAAATGGCTTCGCAGGAGAGGTCGTCAGCCCACGGGAAATGGCTCCGTTCCTGCAACCGGAATGAGGATGAATCACTGTGCGATCGATGCGCCCCCCGCATGGCTTCGCACCCAATGTAAGGAACGAACCATGTCCAGCCCCCTTCTCGCTATTGCCCTTGCCAGCGCCATTTCAGCCACTTCGCCAGCGCCGACGATGCAAGTGAAGTTCGACGATCTGAACCTGTCGACCCCCGCCGGGCAGGAGATTCTGCAAAAGCGCATCAAATCCGCCGCCCGCGAAGTCTGCGGAATGGATGAGAAGACCACAGGCACCCGCATTCGCTCGTCGGAATCGGCGCGGTGCTACAATCAGGCGGTTGGCTCCGCCACTGCCGCAGTCGCGGCGGCAGTCCGCAAAGCCAGCTCCGATAGCTGAACCGAATAGCAAACGAGCTCCCGCTGTACCTGGCGGGAATCGGGCCCGAGCCGGTCTTAGTCCCCCGGCTCGGGCTTTCGTTTGTCTGGCGCGCAATCGCCATTCGGATGATGGCGTAGCGCAAACAAAGCTGGCCACAGATCGAACCGGTGGACTTCCGGAGCCCGAAACGCAGCGGGCCGATAGGTATCGTACCGATAACGTGTACACCGAAGTGTCGCAGGTAGAGCCACCGCCACAACCGATGCGATGGCCTGGCCCATGCGCTATCGATCACCCCTGAATTCGCGATGGCCAACAACCCGGTGAACTCTGGAAGAACTCGGGAAGCGGGGCCTCGGATCAGGTCCGGGGCAACGAACTATGCGGTAAAGTTCGCTTCCTATTCACCGGCGGCAGTTATCTGCAACGACCAGGAAGCAACACGGCTCAGCGCCCGGCCATCGCTTTCACGCGGGGAAGGTAAGTGCGACCGATCCGCATCGCATCGCCATCTTCCAGTTCCACCGACCACACGCCCAGCCCATCGTGGCGCAGGCCGCGAATCCGGTCGCGGCGCAGGATCGTGGAGCGGTGGATGCGGATGAACTCCGCCGGGTCCAGCCGTGCTTCCAGCCCGGCGATGGTCTGTAACAGCAGATAGCTGCGATCTTCGACGTGCAGCCGCACATAATCGCGCTCGGCATCGATCCGCGCGACTTGCGCGACTTCGATCCGCAGCAATTCGGAGCGGTGCGGCACCCACAGTTCGTCAAGCCACTGGCTATCCGTCCGCTCTACGGTAGCGCGGCGATTGCCTGCCCGTTCTATCGCACGGCTCAGCCGTTCGGGCGTGACTGGCTTCAGCACATAATCGACTGCATCGAGATCGAATGCCTCGACCGCGAAATGATCGTGAGCAGTTACAAAAATCACCGCAGGTCGGTTGTCCTGTTTGGCCAGCTTGCGTGCGACCGCCAGCCCATCCACCTCTGGCATAGTCATGTCGAGCAGGACGAGATCGGGCGACAGGGCACCGATCAGGCGCAATGCAGCGGCACCGTCACTGGCGGTGCCAACCACGTTGAGCCCGTCCATTCTGGCGCAGATCACCTGCATCCGTTCGACCGCCAATGGCTCGTCATCAACTATCAGAGTCCGCATTTTGGGAGCTTCGGCAACAGATTCAGACATGGGTCACCACCGGTAAGCGCAGTTCGGTGCGATAGCCGCCCGGCACAGGGCCGGATTCGATGATCGCATCGCTGCCGAAGCGGGCCTGTATCCGATCGCGGACATTGGCCAGGCCAATACCGAAGCCCGATGCGGCATTTTCGGGCGCGCCCGGCCCGTCGTCGCTGATAGTCAGCACCAGCCGCCCGTATTCCGCACGGGCGGACAGCGTGATGGTGACCGGGCGATTGACCGGGGCGACGGCATATTTCACGGAATTTTCGACCAGCGGTTGCAGGATCATCCCCGGCACCCGCACCTGTTCCAGCGCAGGTGGCAGATCGATGGCGACTTTCAGTCGGCTGGGGAAGCGCACCTGTTCCACCGCCAGATAGTGTTGCTGCAACGCGAATTCCTCGCACAATTCGACATCGACGGTCGCTTCGTCTGCCAGCGAGTGACGGTAGAAGTTCGACAATTCCTGAATCATCTCTTCCGCCCGCTCGGCCTTTCCGGTCATCACCAGAGAGGACAGCGAATTGAGCGCATTGAACAGGAAATGCGGATTGACCTGATAACGCAGGCTTCGCAGTTCGGCGGCCTTGGCCGCGCTGCGGAAGCGCGCCTCTCGCCGTTCGGCCAGCCGTGCCCGTTCGATAGCGAGCAGCGCAAAATAGAGCGAACCCCACGCGAGCAGCAGGAAATACCGGCCCAGCGCGATTTCCAGCACGCCCTGCCAGCGCTCTTCCTCGCCCAGATCGGCGGGCACGATGATCCGCCCGCGAACGGTGGAATCGGGGCCAAGCGGGCCATCGACATCGGGATTGGTTGCAGAGCGTGCTTCGATGATCTTGTTGCCTTTGCCATCCTTGCGGACCTGAAAGCCGCGCTTTTCCGCCATCGCCGATTCCACATCGTCCTGAACGCTGGCGAAAATCTGTTGGTTGATGGTAGCGATCATGATCGATGCCGGCATCGCCAGCAGCAATGCAGCAATGATCTGCACCGCCAGTGCGCGCCGGTCGAACAGGCGCAGCACCAGCCAGAATACCAGCGTGATCACGATCCCTGCGAGCGTGACCACCGCACGGCGCCACAACAGCTCGTACTGCAATTCCAGCCCCAGCGAGGCGCGGAGCGATGCGAGAACGAAATAGCACGCCCACAGCCCGACAATCGACAGCAGCACCGTGCGGAATTCGACCCGCACGGGCGGCTCTGTATCGGGGAGGGTGGCGGAATCGGCCATAGTCATAACGCGTAGTGCCTTACGACACGCGCACAGGCCAGCGCGCGTGTCGAAGCGAATCTACCTTTCGTCGAACGGATGGAGCCGAGCGAAGGTGCTGAAAATCAGGCTGTTGGCAACAGATGTTCAGCAGCAATCTTTTCCTGCCAGCGAGCAGGGGCAAGCTGGTGGACGTTTTTACCATCGGCATCGACCGCCACTGTTACCGGCATATCCTGCACAGTGAATTCGTAGATCGCTTCCATCCCGAGATCTTCGAACGCCACCACTTTGGCTTCCTTGATCGCGCGGGCAACCAGATAGGCCGCACCGCCAACCGCCATCAGATAAGCGCTTTTGTGCTGAGCGATGGTTTCGGTCGCCGCCGGACCGCGTTCCGCCTTGCCGACGCAGGACAGCAGCCCTTGCTCCAGCATCATGCCCATGAATTTATCCATGCGGGTGGCAGTGGTCGGTCCAGCCGGGCCGACGACTTCGTCACGCACGGGATCGACCGGGCCGACATAATAGATCACCCGCCCGGTGAAATCGACCGGAAGCTGCTCGCCGGCGGCCAGCATGTCCTGAATCCGCTTGTGCGCGGCATCGCGCCCGGTCAGCATCTTGCCATTGAGCAGCAGACGATCGCCCTGTTGCCAGCTCTGCACCTCTTCCGCTGTCAGCGTATCGAGATTCACCCGCTTCGCTTCGGCGCTCGGCTTCCATTCGACTTGCGGCCACTCGGCAAGGTCGGGCTTCTCCAGATAGCTTGGCCCCGAACCGTCGAGCGTGAAGTGCGCGTGGCGCGTGGCGGCACAGTTGGGGATCATCGCCACCGGCTTGTTCGCGGCGTGGCACGGCCAGTCCATGATCTTCACGTCGAGCACTGTGGCCAGCCCGCCCAGCCCCTGCGCGCCAATGCCGAGTGCGTTGACCTTATCGAAAATCTCGATCCGCAGCGCTTCGATATCGTTTTGCGGCCCGCGCGCCTTGAGCTGACCCATATCGATCGGGTCCATCAGCGATTGTTTCGCCAGCTTGACGCAATGTTCCGCCGTGCCGCCGATGCCGATGCCCAGCATACCCGGCGGGCACCACCCGGCACCCATCTGCGGGACCATTTCGAGCACCCAGTCGACGATATTATCGCTGGGGTTCATCATCTTGAACTTGGATTTCGCTTCGCTACCGCCGCCCTTGGCCGCGACATCGATCGACACGGTGCGCCCCGGCACCATTTCGACGCTAAGCACCGAAGGCGTGTTGTCGCGGGTGTTGCGGCGAGTGAACGCCGGATCGGCCAGCACCGATGCGCGCAGTTTGTTTTCCGCATTGCCATAAGCGCGGCGGACACCTTCATCGACCACTTCCTGAAGGCTGCGTTTCGAATCGAGGCGGCATTCCTGCCCCCATTTAACGAACACGTTGACGATGCCGGTATCCTGGCAAATCGGGCGATGCCCTTCGGCGCACATCCGGCTGTTTGTCAGAATCTGCGCGATGGCGTCTTTCGCGGCAGGGCCTTGCTCCGCCTCGTAAGCTTCGCCCAGCGCGCGAATATAGTCCATCGGATGGTAGTAAGAGATGTACTGCAAGGCGTCCGCGACGCTTTCGATCAGATCGTCTTCACGGATAGTCACCAAGTCACTCATCGAAACCAAACTCCTGCTGATCGAATCGCCACAGCCCGATAGGCGCATCCGCGCTACCCCGTCAAAGCGCTTGGCGTGAGGGTGGCTTTATGCATAAGGGAAATGCCACCCCGCCCGGCGGGACCAGACGCGCAATACAGGTAGTTATCGAATGACCGTCGCAATCAGCACCGCAACCGATTTTGCCGCCGCCCGCAAGGCGATGATCGACAGCCAGCTGCGTACCAGCGGCGTCAATGAGCCGTGGGTGATCGCGCGGATGGCCGCAGTCCCACGGGAAGATTTCGTGCCCGAATCCGCCCGCGCCGCCGCCTATATCGATCGCGCCGTATCGCTGGGCGATGGCAAGATGCTGGCCGCACCCGAAGTGCAGGGCCGCATGCTGGCGGAAGCGGCACCAACGCTGGATGACAAAGCGCTGGTGGTCGATGGCGGCAGCGGATACCTGCCAGCTCTGCTCGAACCGCTGGTGGGATCGATGACCGTTATCACCCCGGAGGATGCGGTCGCTGCATCGCGCAAGCGGGGCGATTTTACACTACTGCTGGTCGATGGAGCGGTGGAAGAACTGCCCGATAGCCTCACCAACCGGCTGGCCGACGAAGGTCGCCTTGTCACCGGGCTGGTGCGCCGCGGGGTCACCCGGCTGGCAGTCGGTCGCAAGACCGCAGGTGCAGTCGCACTGTGGCCGCTGGCTGAAATCGGCATTCCGCGACTGACACAGTTCGACAAGGCCGAGAGCTGGAGCTTCTGATCGTGGCCCGCGCACACTGCAGGGCCGCACTGATGGCTGGGGCCGTATTGACGGCCGCTGCCGCTGTTCCGGCCCACGCCGACACTCTGCGCGACGCACTGGAAGCTGCCTATCGCGGCAACCCGACACTGGAAGCGGCCCGCGCGCAACAGCGCGCGACAGACGAAAACGTCCCGCTGCAGAAGGCTGCCGGCCGCCCAAGTGTGACCACGAATTCGCAGTACATCGAATTCGTCAAATCCAGCTCGACCAGCCTGATTGCCCCCAAACGCAACGTAGTCGCCAACCTCGATCTGGCAGTGCCTATCTATTCCGGCGGAGCGGTCAGGAACGGGATCAAGGCCGCTGAAACCCGCGTGCAGGCGGGCAGGGCGGATTTGCGCGGCACCGAATCCTCGGTCTTCAGCCAGGTCGTGGCCGCTTATATGGACGTGATCCGCGCCGAAGCGCTGGTCGCTTTGTCGGCCAATCAGGTGAAAGTGCTGGGCGTGAACGTCCAGTCGACCAGCGACCGGTTCGAGATTGGCGATCTTACCCGCACCGATGTCGCGCAGTCGCAGGCCCGCCTCGCCACCGCGCAGAGCGATCTGGAAAGCGCGCAGTCGAACCTGATCGCCGCGCGGGAAAACTACATTGCGATTGTCGGCCTCGCGCCCGACAATCTGCAGGCACCGCCACCGCTGCCCGGTTTGCCCGACAGTCTGGAAGATGCCGTATCCACCGCGCTGGTCGAAAATCCCGACCTGATCGCCGCGCGCGAACGGGCGAAAGCCGCCGGATACGATATCGATGTGGCCGGGGCCGCTCGCCTGCCCACTGTGTCGCTGTTCACCGGCGGCACGTATAACAATTATCTCGGCTCGCTCGAAAGCGGGGCGGTCGCAACCAGCTATCCGCAAACTTCCACTGCAGTGCAGGCGGGGGTTCAGCTGAGCCTGCCGCTGTATCAGGGCGGCCGTCCGGCGGCGCAGGAACGACAGGCGCAGGCCCGCTCTTCCGCTGCGCTGGAACAACAGATCGGTGCCGAACGCAGCCTGATCGCGCAGGTCCGCTCGGCTTATGCCAGCTGGAAGGCGTCACAGGCGATCATCGAAAGCAGCCAGCAGGCAATCGATGCGGCTTCGCTCAGCCTCGAAGGGGTGCAGGCGGAAAACACCGTCGGTAACCGTACGATTCTGGACATTCTCAACGCGGAACAGGAACTGGTACAGGCCCGCGCGCAACTGGTGACCGCACGGCGCAATGCCTATGTTGCCGGTTTCAGTCTGCTGGCGGCGATGGGCCGGGCGGAGGCGCGCGATCTGGGGCTGGGCGACGATGGCCCGCTGTATGATCCGGCGGTCTATTATGACCGGGTGCAGGGCAAGTGGAACGATTGGGCCCACGATCCCGATCCGCAGACGCAATCGACACGAACCGTTGACATCCCGGCTCCCGGAGCGGAGATTCCTCCGTCCGCCGAATCAGTGACCGAGACACCCGGCAACTGATTCGCCACAGGCGGTATGGGATCAACTGAGGCAGGTTACGGGGGCAACATGCCAATGCGACAAGACGGCGAAGCTTCGGTCGAGGAAATCCTCGAATCGATCAAGAAAGTGATCGCCCGCGATAATCGCAATATCGCGATGGAAACCCGCAAGCGCCGCGAAAGCGACGGGCTGGCAGAAATCGCCCGCGTGATGGATTCCCCGCCGCCTGCCAGCGATATCGCAGACGACGAAGAGATCCTCGATCTCGGCACGAGCCATCTGGCAGAAGAAGTCCCCTCGGCCGATTCCACGACCGACATTAGCGACGATGAGGATGACGATCTCGGCCCGCTGACGACCGAGGCAGTGCGCGACGCCATGCGCGATAACCTCGCCGCACTGGCGATGCTGGCCGAACCCGGCAAGCCGCCACAAATCGTGCGGTCGGGCGAAACGTCGCTGGAAGAACTGACACGCAGCCTGCTGCGCCCGATGCTGGCCGAATGGCTCGATCGCAACTTGCCCGAGATTGTCGAGCGTCTGGTGAAAGCCGAAATCAGCCGGATCGCCGGCAAGCGCAGTTAGTCGCGCAGGGCTTCCCGCAGCCGGGTCGAGTCACTACATCGCCCGGTATGAGCACACCTGCCAACTCTCAGGCCGACCTGCAAAAAGCCCGCAACGCACTGTCGAAAATCGGCGGCGAACAAATGAAGCGCCAGATTTTCCTCTGTGCCGTATCTGACAAGCAGAAATGCTGTCGCCGCGAAGACGGCGAACGCGCGTGGAAATATCTCAAGCGGCGGCTGAAAGAGCTGGGGCTAGCCGGATCGGTCGTGCAACGTACCAAGGCCGATTGCCTGCAAGTATGCGAGGCCGGGCCGATCGCCGTCGTGTGGCCCGATCAGGTCTGGTATCATTCGTGCGACGAGGCAGCGCTGGAAAAGATAATCCAGCAGCACCTGATCGGCGGAGAGCCGGTGGAGGAACTGCGCCTGCGAGGCAGCGCGAAGGGCTGACGCGGCCAGAATACGCCCACAGCGACGGTCGCGATTGAGGCAAGGCTTGGCTCATGGATTGCCACGTCGCTACGCTCCTCGCAATGACGAGGGGCCGGGTAAGGCGATGAATGCTGGCTTCCTGCCGACGCCACTCCCGCACCCGCTTACCCTTTTCGTCATTGCGAACGCAGTGAAGCAATCCATGGTGCGAGGGCACTTCTTATAGGGACAGTTGTGGCGGAAACGACGTACCTACACGAACTGCCGCGCCGCTCCTCGAAATAACCAGGCGAAAGGCGATCCAATGGAAGGCGGCGCTAATCCTGCTTGCCCGACCGGTCTTCCCCGTCGAACGGATCGCTGACGGCAGCATCGTGCCCGGTGCCGTTCGACAGGAACATCAGCCCCATCAGCGCCCCGGCCAGCAGCATGGTGAAGGTCACGCCCAGCCCGGTGGCGATATAGAAGTGGATCGATGCATCTTCCACCGTCAGCCACAGGCCGACAAGCGAAGCGATCACGACAACGACTGTCACCCCGCCCACAATCTGCATCATGCGCCGGTATTTGTTCCAGGCGAACGCAGCATTCGTGGGATCGTCGAGCGGGGAAGGGGGCGGAGGGGTTTTCACAGGCCCCACATGGGCCTTGCGGAACGGGATGGCAATGCCTGCTGCTGGCCTTTCACGGCAGATCGTGGCATTCTTGCGCGCAAGATAAAGACATATAATGGGGAGATCGAACGATGGATATTGCCCAACTGATTGCAGGCCGCGCCAGTTCGGATATCGTGACCTGCGATGTCGATGTGCCGATGCGCGAAGCGCTTGCGGTGCTTGCTACCCGTCGAATCGGGGCACTGCCGGTGATGCGTCACGGCGAAGTGGCCGGCATTTTTTCGGAACGCGATGTCGTCTATTGTCTGGGGCAGGAAGGCGAGGCGAGCCTTTCCAAACCGCTGGGCGAAGTGATGACCGCGCCTGCCATTACAGTGGAGCCGGGCACATCGGTGGACGAAGCGCTGGGGCTGATGACCCGGCGGCGCATCCGCCACCTGCCAGTTATTCAGAACGGGCAGATGTGCGGTTTCATCTCGATCGGCGATCTGGTGAAGGCGCAGGTCGATGCCATCGCCACCGAAGCCGAAGCGATGCGGACTTATATCCAGTCGGCATGATCTTGAGTGGGGGCGGCAGTCTCCCTACATCGTATCTATGGCCGATCCGCTCATCCTGACCCCGTCTGCTGCCAAACGCGTGGCGGCGATTGCTCAACGCCAGTCGAAACCGGCGATCCTGCGCCTTTCGGTCGAAGGGGGCGGTTGCTCGGGCTTCCAGTACAAATTCGACCTGTCCGACGCTGCCGAGACCGACGACAGCGTCAGCGAGACCGACGGGGTTAAGCTGGTGGTCGATCCGGTCAGTCACGATCTGGTAGCGGGCAGCACGGTCGATTTCGTCGAATCGCTGGGCGGCGCCGCATTCCGGGTCGAAAACCCGCAAGCGGCCGCCGGTTGCGGTTGCGGTTCCAGCTTCGGCATCTAATAGTCGCCGGATGCGGATTGCATCCTTCAATATCAACGGCGTCAAAGCACGCCTGCCCCGCCTGATCGAATGGCTGGAAGAAACCCGGCCCACGGTCGCCTGCCTGCAGGAAATCAAAAGCCAGGACGAAGGCTTCCCGGCCGAGGCTTTCGAGAAAATCGGCTATCGCGCGATCTGGCATGGCCAGAAGGGCTTTAACGGGGTCGCCATTCTGGCCGATGGGATCGAACCCGTCGAAACCCAGCGCACCCTGCCGGGGGACCCGGACGACGATCATTCGCGCTATATCGAAGCCGACGTGAACGGGGTGCGGATCGCATGCATCTATCTTCCCAATGGCAATCCGGTGCCGGGGCCGAAATTCGAATACAAGCTGGCATGGATGGAGCGACTGCGCGCCCGCATGCGCGATTTGTGGGATCAGGAAATTCCCTGCACGGTAGTAGGCGATTTCAACGTTATTCCAGAAGATAAAGACGTCTGGTCGCCTAAGGCGATGGCCGCCGATGCGCTGATGCAACCCGAATCGCGCGATGCCTATGCCCGTTTACTGGGCGATGGGTGGACCGATGCCATCGATACACTCAACCCGCGCGGCGGGGTGTGGACATTCTGGGATTATCAGGCTGGCGGGTGGCAGCGGGACCACGGGTTTCGCATCGATCACTTGCTGCTCAGCCCCGAACTGGCCGACCGGATGACCGCGGCCGGGGTCGATCGTGAGTATCGCGGACGCGAAAAAGCCAGCGATCACACCCCTGTGTGGGTGGATATCGCTGGCTAATTCATCCGGCTTGCAGGAGCTGGCCAGCAGCGGCCTTACTTGTAAAATACGTGTGAGCTGATCGTCGCGGCGGCCACGCGGTTGCGGCTCCAGCGCGGGTTCACGCGGCGAGCGTGGAAATACAGCGCATCATCGGCCTTGCTTTCCCACAGATCTTCGTGAGCGATCCGGGCAATTGCCTTCGCACGCTTCCACGCGGCAGAGGCCGTGCGGATATGCGGCATACGCCCGCCCCGCACGAACGAGAACTGCGAACGCTGATAGACAACACCGCAATAGTCCGACGGAAAGGCGCTCGATTCAGCGCGATTGATGATGACTTTCGCCACAGCAAGCTGGCCGACGAGCGGCTCACCACGGGATTCGAAATAGATCGCACCGGCGAGGCACTTCATCTGCCGCGACAGCTTTTCGCCGGAAGGCACCGTTGCGACAAGCTGACGTAGCGAACCGGCGTTGCTCAGCAGTGCGTCCACATCGGCATCGTTGCCGTCAGCCGCCTGATCTTCGGATTGTTCGGTAATCGCCTGCACGACCGGTTCTGACACGAACTGGACGTTTTCTGCCTGCGGGACCGTTTCTTCGGTCAGCGGCAGAGCAGCCTGGGGTTGGTTCTCGCCCGGTTGAGCATTTGCGCCGGAACCATCGGCGAACGAGAGCGTAAACACTGTCGTCGCGGCGATTGCCGCGAGAGTGGCGCGATGAAACTTCATTTATCCGTCGGTTTAGGCGGTGGACGCGCCCGACGCAGACTGGGAACCCTTAGCGCATTGCATGCGTTAACAGTGGGTTCTGCACATTGCCTGCCGGCCGCCCCCCGTCTGCGCGCTGACCGGCCGACCCCATGTCGCCCGAGCCGCCTGCGCCCGTAAAGGTGGCGGCGCAAATAGATGCTGCAGCCGCGAAGTCAACTCTGGTAACGATTATCCCGGTAAACCTGCGATGAGCCGTTCTTCATCAGCGACGTCCACCTCTATTAACCACAGATCGGGGTCGCGGAGCCGTCGTCGATCAAGGTATTCTGAAAATTCCGATTTGTTTTCAGTGTCTTCTGATTTTGTACGCACAAAAGAACGGGTACCATCCATCTGTGGCATACGTTCGTATATTGCGGCGGGTTTATCACGATCGATAATTACGATGGCCACTGTCCCGGCATCGCGTTCACCGCGCGCAAGCACTGTAGCGAAGCCGCCCTGCGACTCAGCCAGGCGGCGAATCGCGGCAACTTCCAGATGGGCAGGAAGGCGCGCATCCATCGCTATACGGGATCGGAGTAGCCGGGCAGGCTGGAGAGCGGAATGCGCGAACGCATGAACGTGCCGGTGCCCCGCCCGATTTCCTCTCCCTCCGCGTCGATCAGGCGCGATTCGCCTACCAGCACGCGCTTGCGCCCGCTGATCCAGCGACCTTCGGCGATTACCTCTCCCGATTTTACCGGCTTAGTGAAATGCAGGTTGAACGACGTGGTCAGCAGGAAACGATCGGTAATCCGGGTGTTCGCCGCGTAAAATGCGGCATCGTCGAGCATCTTGAAATAGACCGTGCCGTGCGCCGCGCCAGCCGCGTGATAGACTCGCTCGTCTATCGTAAAATGAATGCGGGCCGCGCCGTCGCCGGTGATTTCCAGCCGGGAATTGAACAGGCGGTTGACCGGCGCGGCGGCATAGAGCCGTTCCAGCGCGCGATGGTGCAGGGCGGCCCCATGGGGATTCGCGCCATCGGGGATATCGTCAGGCAGCGTCACGATCCGACGCGTTTGTCAGCAAGGCATAGAGCGCTTCGGTATCCTGCGCTTCAGTCAGCGCACGATGCATATCTTCGTCGCGCACCATCCGCGACAGCGCGGCCAGCGCATGGAGATGTGTCGCGCCGGAATTGGTCGGCGACAACAGGCCAATCACAATATCGACCGGCATATTGTCCGCTGCATCGAAATCGACCGAACTTTCCAGCTTGAGAAGCGCCGCCACCGGGCGAGCCAGCCCATCGATCCGGGCATGCGGCAGTGCAACCGAACGACCGAACCCGGTGCTGCCCAGCGCTTCGCGTTCTTCCAGCCCTTCGAGCACAGCCGTCCGGTCGAGCGAATAGACTTTTGCGAAACGGGTCGCGAGAGCTTCGATAATGGAGCGCTTGTCGTGCAGGTCATCGACCCACACAGCCTCCGGCAGCAATTTGAAGATAACGTTCATCATGGTCTTAAAAAACCAAACACTCGATCATGGAAAAGGAGAGGACCGATCACGTATCCTCTCCCCGAAGATCGCGATCTACCGCGGTTCGACCCAGCCGATCGAACCATCACCGCGGCGGTAAACCATATTGTGCCGCCCAGTTCCAGCGTTTTTGAACAACATAGCGTTGGTATCACGCAGATCGAGCATCATCACCGCGTCGGCAACGCTGGCCTCTGGAATATCGGCGGTGGTTTCCGCGATAATCATCGGCGCATCGCCACCCGTCTCTTCTTCCGCATCTTCTTCGGGGGCGGCGAAGATCGTGTAGGCGGCCTCTTCTTCCAGCACGGCCTGCTGGCTTTGCGCGTTGCGGTCCTGCAGGCGCCGCTTATACCGGCGGAGCTGCTTATCCAGCTTTTCCGCAGCCGCATCGGCAGCCTGATGGGCATCCTGCGCCACGCCATGCGCCTTGAGGATAAGGCCATGCATCACATGCGTCACGATATCGCAACTGAACGCGCCGGCAGGTGCTTTGCCAAACGTGACATTGGACGACAGCGCACGATTGAAATACTTATCGACGATAGCGTTAAGCCGATCGGCAACGTGTTCCTGCAGCGCAGCGCCGGTTTCGATCTGGTGGCCTGAAACGCGAATATCCATCGTCAATCTACTCCTCTTCTGGTGCGACCACTAGCGATCGCTCACATTCGGAACGTTCAACTGTTCCAAATCGCTCCGTCCATCCGGCCGATAAATGCGCGATGGCGGGCCAATTCTTCTTCCGACGCGGAATGCGGACGCGGTGGGCGGAATTCGCGCCGCCGTTCAGGGCGCGCGGGCATGCCCACTACATCATCGTCACCGCCAACCTCGCCAGCCGCCAGCTCCAGCCCGATCTGGCGGCCGCCGGTCAGTTCGACATAAAGCTGTGCCAGCAATTCGGCATCGAGCAATGCGCCGTGTTTGATACGGTGGCTGCGGTCGATGCCATAGCGGGTGCACAATGCGTCCAGCGTCAGTTTGGCACCCGGATGCCGCCGCTTGGCAATTGCAATGGTATCCACCATCCGGTCGAGCGACACCGGTTCGCGCCCGGCTATTTCCAGCTCGGCATTAAGAAAGCCGAAATCGAAACTGGCATTGTGCGCCACCAGCGGTGCATCGCCGATAAAGGCCAGCAGCTCATCCACCTGTTCATGAAACCGTGGCTTGTCCGACAAGAACGCCGCCGACAAGCCATGCACCGCCTCCGCCGCAGCAGGCATATCGCGATCGGGATTGTAATAGGCGTGGAAGGTCTGGCCCGTGGCCACGCGATTGACCATTTCGATACAGCCAATCTCAACCATCCGATCACCTGTCTTGTGATCCAGCCCGGTGGTTTCGGTATCGAAAACGATCTCGCGCATCAGCAACTATATCGCCCTGAAACCCCCTTGTGACAAGGGCACGACTCACGAATTCGCGGCAGTTATCGGTCAGTCAGCGCAGTAACGAGTCGTTTCACCCGCTGGCGGGTTTCAGCCAGAGTCGTGCCGGTATCGATCACATGATCTGCGCGCGCGCGCTTTTCCGCATCGGGCACTTGCAGCGACAGGATATGAGCGAACTTGTCCGGCGTCATGCCTGGGCGGGCGAGTACGCGTGTCCGCTGGGTTTCCGCCGGTGCCGACACCACGGCAACAACATCGACCTGCTCCACCCCGCCTTTTTCGAACAATAGCGGAATGTCGAACACCACCAGCGGTTGCCCGGCATGTTCGATCATGAACGCACCGCGCTCTTCCGCGACCGCCGGGTGCACGATAGCCTCCAGCCGGGCGAGCGCGGCCTTATCGCCGAACACCTGTTCGCCCAGCGCCTCTCGCCGCACACCAGCGGGGCCGGTCGATCCGGGAAACGCCGCCTCTATCGCAGGGACAAGTGCCCCGCCCGGCCCCTGCAATCGCCGCACCGTGGCATCGGCATCGAACACCGGCACACCCAGTTCCATGAACATTTCCGCTACGGTCGATTTGCCCATGCCGATCGAACCGGTCAGGCCGAGAATGACTGGCCGCGTCACGCCAGCAACCTTTCGCGCAGGGCGGCCTCAGTTTCCACGTCGCGCAGAGCGGGCTTGTCGAAGAATTTCCCGAATGCCACCGCGGCTTGCCCGATCAGCATCGACAATCCATCAATGGTGTGCAGCCCCTGCGAACGGGCACCAGTCAGAAACGGGGTGTCGAGCGGATCGGTAACAATATCGTATGCTACCGATCCCGGCGGCGCATGGCTCCAGTCGAAAGTAAGCGGCGGTTGCCCGCGCATTCCCAACGGGGATGCATTGACCACGAGATCGAGGCATCCCTCGCGATCGTCGAACGGAAAATCGGTCGCATCGGCAAAGTGTGCCAGATCGATGGCGTAATGTTCCCCCGCCGGATCGAGCGTGTCGAGCAGATCGCGAGCCTTGTCGGGATTGCGACCCGCCAGCACCAGAGTGAAGCCCTCACCGGCCAGCGCAGCGACAATCGCCCGCGCAGCGCCACCTGTGCCGATTATCCGGGCCATGCGGAAATAATGCGCCTGCGCCAGCCGCGCCGCCAGCGGTTCGAGAAAACCGGCTGCATCGGTATTATATCCGACAAGCGCATCACCTTCCCGAACGATCGTGTTCACTGCCCCGATCCGATCCGCAATGGGATCGAGACGATCGATCAGCGGGATCACCGCCTGTTTGTGCGGCATCGTCACGTTGCATCCCCGCCATTCGGCATCCGCCCGGCGCGATGCGAGATAATCCGGCAGGCCCCCATCGGCCACCAGAGTGGCGCGATAGTCAGCGTCAATCGCCAGTCTTTCCAACCAGAAGCCATGAATCACGGGCGATTTACTTTGAGCAATCGGATACCCGATCACTTCGGAATAGGGCTTTACCGGTGCGGCGGGGCTCATGCCTGCATTACTCCCAGATCGCGCAGTGCGCCAAGCACTTTAATCAATGGCATACCCAGCACAGTGAACTGATCGCCTTCTATTGCCTGGAACAACTGCACACCCCGCGCCTCGATCCGAAAGCAACCGACGCAGCCGTCGATTTCGGGCCATTCGGCATCGAGATAGCTTTCGATGAACCCATCCGACAGATCGCGAACATGCAGCCGGGCAAGATCGCCTCCGCTCCATAACACCTTACCATCCCGCGCCAGCGCCGCCCCGCTATGCAGCTTCATTGGCTTGCCCGAAAATTCCCGCAAGTGACGCGCGGCATCCGCACGCGACACAGGCTTGTCGAAGCGTTTTCCGCCAACGCTGACCAGTGAATCGCTGCCCAGCACCAGATGCCCCGGATTGGTATTGGCTACAGCGATGGCCTTCGCCTCAGCCAGTGCCAGCGCCACATGCGCCGGAACGCTGTTGCCAAGTTCCGCCTCTATCGCCCGTTCATCGACATCGGCAGGTATCGCTTCGTAAGCTACCCCGGCTGCGTCGAGCATAGCGCGGCGGCTAGCGCTTTTGGATGCAAGGATCAGGGTCATATTGGCTTGGGCCCCACGACCGGAGGAATCTCGCGCGCTTCGCGTTCGTTATACAGCTTGATCACCGCAGCGGCGGTTTCCTCAATCGACCGCCTGGTCACATCGATCACCGGCCAGGCATTGTCGGCAAACATGCGGCGGGCAAAGCGCACTTCTTCGGCCACCCGCTCCGCATCGACATAAGTGCTTTCCTGCCCGTCTGCGATTGTCAGCAACCGGTTCCGCCGCACCTGTACCAGACGTTCGGGCGCGGTCGTCAGGCCAACTACCATCGGGCGGCGCAGGCGGAACAGCAGATCGGGCGGCGGGCTTTCCACTACCAGCGGGATATTGGCGACCTTATACCCGCGATTGGCGAGATAGATGCTGGTCGGTGTTTTCGAACTGCGCGACACCCCCGCCAGAATGATATCGGCGTCTTCCCAGTCTTCGTATGCAATCCCGTCGTCATGTGCGATCGTATAATGAATCGCCTCCACCCGCTTGAAATAGGCATCGTCCATCGAATGCTGGCGGCCGGGGCGACCATGGGCGGCCTGACCCAGTTGCGTTTCCAACGCCTCTGTCACGGCATCGAGCACGGGGACGGCAGGCAAGCCGAGGGTACGACAATGCTCCTCCAGCCGGGTACGGGTTTCGGCATTGACCAGCGTGAACAGCACCAGCCCCGGATTGGCGGCCAGATCGGGCACGATCCGGTCGAGATGCTGGCGGCTGCGAACCATTGGCCAGAAATGGCGCTGAATATCGGTTTCCTCGAACTGCGCGAGGGCCGCCTTGGCGATCATCTCCAGCGTTTCGCCGGTGGAATCCGATAGCAGATGAAGGTGGAGACGCGGCATTGGTGACAGGCTCTGACGAGTTGTGGACAAGTACCGGCATAAACCATGGGACAGAGCTGCGGACAAGCGAAGCCCACCTTTTCATACCCACTACGAGTCCGCCAACCGGCGAGTTGTGGACAGGTTCGCTGACCTTTCCCCAGGCTGGGGACAGCGGGGATAACCTTTGGTTGACGCGGAATTGTAATGATTCGTTGGCCCATTTGCCCTGTTCAGCGGGGGAGAAATCGGGCAGGGCACGGCTGTCCCCACAATCCACAGGGCCAACAGACTCCATCATCTTATATAAGAATCTTATTTGTATTGGATTGGACCTTTAAAAACGATGCCCGGTCTCCTTCTCGATACCCTGCGCGGAACGCGCGCTGACACGGTTCCCATGTGGCTGATGCGCCAGGCTGGACGCTACCTTCCCGAATACCGCGAGTTGCGGGCGGACAAAGGCGGGTTCCTTGAACTGGTGTACGATACGCAAGCCGCAGCAGAGGTTACGATTCAACCGATTCGCCGGTTCGGATTTGACGGTGCCATCCTGTTTTCCGACATTCTGATCGTGCCCTATGCGATGGGACAGGATCTGGCATTTCTGGCGGGCGAGGGGCCGCAACTGAGTCCAAGGCTGGTCGATTGTACGCTCTCGTCGCTTCAGGCGGTTCCTCAGCGCCTCGAGCCGATCTATGCCACCGTGACCAGCGTGAAGGCCCAACTTAGCCCTGAGACTACCTTGCTGGGCTTCGCAGGTAGCCCGTGGACCGTTGCGACGTATATGGTGAATGGTGAAGGCAGCCGCGATCAGCACGAGGCGCGGGCCATGGCCTACCGCGATCCGGCGGGATTCAGCGCGATCATCGATGCAATCGTGGATGTGACGGTCGAATATCTGGTGGGTCAGATCGAAGCGGGCGCCGAAGCAGTGCAGTTGTTCGATTCATGGGCCGGTAGTCTCGCACCAGACGAATTTGCCCGGTGGGTCATTGCCCCCAATGCAGCCATTACCGCGGCGTTGCATCAGCGGTGTCCCGGTGTCCCGGTAATCGGTTTTCCAAAGGGCGCGGGCGAGAAATTGCCGCTTTATGCGCGCGATACCGGTGTGGATGCCGTGGGTGTGGATGAAACCATCGACCCCGAATGGGCCGCACGCGAACTGCCAGGCGGGATGCCGGTGCAGGGCAATCTCGATCCTCTGTTGCTGTTGTCGGGTGGAGAGGCGCTGGAGATGCGAGCGCAAACGATTCTGCGCGCATTTGCCGATCGTCCGCACGTGTTCAATCTCGGCCACGGGATCGACCGGCGTACTCCGATCGAACACGTTGAACGGTTGAAAACCACAGTTCGTAGCTGGAGGGGGTGACTATGCGGCTTTCAACGCCTATCTGGGCATCATGCAAGGCGCGCTGGCGATGACGTACCTGTGGCTGAAGGCCGGTCACATCATTTTCGTGATTTTCTGGATGGCGGGGCTGTTCATGCTCCCACGCTATTTCGTGTATCATCAGGAAACCGAAATTGGCTCTGCGGAAGATTCCAAATGGATTGACCGCGAGCGTAAGTTGCTCAAGATTATTCTTAATCCATCGATGGTGGTCGTGTGGGTGTTCGGGATTTTGCTCGCAACCAGCCAGCATCTGTGGGGCGAGCCCTGGCTTCATGCCAAGCTGTTTCTCGTGTTGCTGCTGTCTGGCTATCACGGGTGGATGGCGGGTTATGCGAAGAAGCTGGCCCGCGGGGAACGGACCCTGGGAGACAAACAGCTCCGCCTGCTCAACGAAGTACCGGGGATTGTCGCTGCGCTGGTGGTAGTGCTGGTGATCGTCCGTCCGATATAACCGGACGACGAACCGCATACGCATTCGATTGACGCCGCTCGCGGCACGCAGTATTTCCCCTGCCTATCAACCGGCTTCGGGCTGCATCGCATTTTCAGCGATCCGCCCCGGTCCGCTTTCTCCAAGCCCAGATGACCGGCCGGCCGTGACACCTCCAACTGGAATCATTCCATGCATTTGAAAGAACTGAAGAAAAAAGCGCCGGCCGAGCTCGTGAGCATGGCCGAAGAACTGGGCGTCGAAGGCGCCAGCACGATGCGGCGGCAGGATCTGCTGTTTTCCATCCTGCGCGAACTCGCTGAAGACGAAGAATACGAAGAAAAAATCATGGGTATCGGCACGATCGAAGTGCTGAGCGATGGTTTTGGATTTCTTCGTAGCCCGGAAGCGAACTATCTCGCCGGGCCGGACGATATTTACGTGTCGCCCAATCAGGTCCGTAAATGGGGCCTTCGCACCGGCGACACCGTCGAAGGTGAAATTCGTGCGCCCAAGGAAGGCGAGCGCTATTTCGCGTTGACCAGCCTTACCGCGGTCAATTACGACAGCCCTGACGCTGTTCGCCACCGGACCAATTTCGACAACCTGACGCCGCTGTACCCGGAAGAGAAACTGTCGCTCGATACGCTCGACCCGACAGTGAAGGACAAAAGCGCGCGGGTGATCGATATTATCAGCCCGCAGGGCAAGGGGCAGCGTGCTCTGATCGTCGCTCCGCCGCGCACTGGTAAGACGGTGTTGCTGCAGAATATCGCTAAGGCGATCACCGACAATCACCCGGAAGTGTTCCTGCTGGTTTTGCTGGTGGACGAACGCCCGGAAGAAGTGACCGACATGCAGCGCAGCGTGAAGGGCGAAGTGATCTCTTCCACGTTTGACGAACCGGCGCAGCGCCACGTTCAAGTTGCTGAAATGGTGATCGAAAAGGCGAAACGTCTGGTCGAACATAAGAAGGACGTCGTGATCCTGCTGGACTCGATCACTCGTCTCGGTCGGGCGTACAACACCGTTGTGCCGAGCAGCGGCAAAGTGTTGACCGGCGGTGTCGATGCCAACGCGCTCCAGCGGCCCAAGCGTTTCTTCGGCGCGGCGCGTAATATCGAGGAGGGCGGCTCGCTGTCGATTATCGCCACCGCACTGATAGACACCGGCAGCCGGATGGACGAAGTGATCTTCGAAGAATTCAAGGGCACCGGTAACAGCGAAATCGTGCTCGACCGCAAGGTGGCCGACAAGCGTATCTTCCCCGCGCTGGATGTCGGCAAGAGCGGCACCCGCAAGGAAGAATTGCTGGTGGAGAAGGACAAGCTCTCCAAGATGTGGGTCCTGCGCCGTATTCTGATGCAGATGGGCACTATCGATGCGATGGAATTCCTTCTCGACAAGATGAAGGATTCCAAGACCAACGAAGATTTCTTCGCAACAATGAATCAGTAAACGGCCATGCCCGGCCCGATCCGTGCGGTGGTTACCGGTGGCCCGGGCGCGGGCAAGTCGACATTGCTGGCCGAATTGGCGCGGCGCGGTTTCTCCATTGAGGAAGAGGCTGCGCGCGCCATTCTGCAGGGTTCTGAGGGTATGGCTCTGCGGGAGCGCGACCCTAAAGGCTTTGCCGAGGCGATGTTTGCGCGAGAACAGGTCAGTTTCAAAAGAGCTGGTGAGCGTGATGGAGCTACCATATTCGACCGAGGGTTTCCCGATACAGTAGGTTTTCTGAGGCTTGAAGGCTTACCGGTGCCAGAAATGATGGACCGGATATGTCGCGATACTCGCTATAGCGGCCCGATCTTCCGCGCGCCACCGTGGCGGGAGATCTATCGTCCGGATGAGGAGCGGATTCAGGATTGGGATCAGGCGCGGGCCAGCGATGCCGCGGTTTGTGTCGCCTGGCGCGATTATGGATATGAGTTGATCGATCTGCCGTTTACCGAAGTGGCTGAGCGAGCCGATTTCGTGATCGAGTGTCTAGACTGATGCTTTCGCCAGATGAGCGCCCATCTTTTCCCACACTTTGTTGATCGCCTTTAGCGGGCGAACCATCACCTTGAAATCGGTGATCATTCCATCATCATCGAAAGTGATCAGGTCGATGCCGTTGATCTGCACGCCATCCAGCTCTGTGTAAAATTCCAGCAGCGCCTGATTTCCATCCAGCAATTCGCGCGCGTAGTGGAATTTATCGGTCTTCAACACCACGCCAGCTGCCGCGAGATAGGTGACGACAATGTCGCGCCCCATCTGCGGTGTATGGACCACCGGGGAATGGAACACGGCATCTTCGCGAATGATCGCCGCCAGTTCGTCGGGCTGGTTTCCGCCTTCCAGAACGCGATGCCAGTTCTCCAGCCCCTTGTGTGGCTTCATATCACCCTCTGGAAAGTGTGCGCCTGTGCGGCATTCCAGTATCGAGAATAGTGTGTCGAGTCAGGATCGGACAACAAAATGCCGTTGGGCAGGAAATCATAAATTCGATCGATTGCATGGGCCCGCGCGCTGTTGAGACGTTCGTTGATGTGATCGGGGGTGATTTGCCAGGGGTTATCGAGCCCCATAGCGACGACCATCGTCCGCAGAGCCTGAATGGTGGCATTCTGGAAGTTTGCGACACGTTCGGCCTTGTCTTCCACCACCAGACCGCGTTGCCGGGTCTTGTCTTGCGTTGCGATGCCGGTGGGGCAGGTATCTTCGTGGCATCGCATTGACTGAACACATCCGAGCGAAAACATCATCGCGCGCGCGGCATTACACCAGTCGGCACCCAGCCCGATATTCATCGCCAGGCCAGCACCGGAATGTACCTTGCCCGATGTTCCTAACTTGATTTCACCCTTTAAATCACAGCCTATCAATGCGTTACGGACAAGGATCAGGCCCTCGCGCAGTGGCATGCCAACACGGTTGGACAGTTCGACCGGGGCAGCGCCAGTGCCTCCCTCGGCACCATCGACGACGATGAAATCGAGCCGGATGCCGGTTTCGCGCATCGCCTTCATGATTGCGAATACTTCGTGCGGTTGGCCGACGCATAGTTTGATACCCACTGGCTTGCCACCCGACAGATCGCGCAGCCTGGCTGCCCATTCGAGCAATTCAATCGGCGTAGAAAAGGTGGAGTGGGCAGCGGGCGATACGCAATCCTGCCCAACTTTCACATGACGGGTTTCAGCGATTTCCTCGCTTACCTTCGGGCCTGGCAACACGCCGCCGTGACCCGGTTTGGCCCCCTGGCTAAGCTTGATTTCGACCATTTTGACCTGATCGATACTGGCCGTTTCGCTGAACAGGCCTTCATCGAAACCCCCTTTTTCATCGCGGCACCCAAAATATCCGCTACCGATTTCCCAAACGAGGTCGCCACCATGCGCGCGATGATATTTCGACAGGCCGCCTTCGCCGGTATCGTGATAGAATCCCCCAAGCGCGGCCCCTTTGTTCAGCGCCATGATCGCGTTGGCGGACAGCGAACCGAAACTCATCGCGGAAATGTTCAGCAAAGCAGCGGAATATGGACGTTTGCATTGCTCTGTACCGACTGTCACGCGCCAGTCTTTGGGAGCCTTTTCGTTCGGCACGATGGAATGGGCGAGCCACTCGTATTCATCGGAATAGACGTCCAGTTCGGTGCCGAAGGGGTGATCGTCCAGCGCCTTTTTGGCTCGCGCATAGACCAGTGAACGTTCGTCGTGGTTGAAGGGGCGACCTTCCAGATCGCCTTCGACTATATAGGCGCGGGCAAACGGGCGCAGGTCTTCCATTGCCCACCGGACTCTGGCGAGCAGGGGGTAATTGCGTCGCAATGAGTGTTCGTGCTGGAAGAAATCCCAGATGGCGAGTGCGAGCAACGGAAGCGTAGCGATCAGACCCCACCGCCACGGGCCACCGAGCCACAACAATAGCAGAGTGAAAACTGCCAATGTCAGCAGTGGCAGCATCCGTGCAAAGAGGTTTTCCGTGTGGTGACGCGTGGCGGCGCTAAAGATCATTACGCGAGGTGCTCCGCAAAAAAGGCTTCGGTACGGCTGTCGGCAAGAGTTGCGCCTTGTTCGTCACGACGCTTGCCGAACTGAGTGGCGAAGCCGTGATCCAATCCTGCATAGTCGTGCAACGTAACCTTGGGATGCTCATCAAGCCCTTCATGCATCGCTTTTTGTGCCTCAGGCGGGACGAATCCGTCGGCGGTCGGTATATGCAACATAAGTTGGTTGGATATGGCATGGCTTTCGCGCAGCAGATCGGGAAGGCCAACCGCATAATACCCGACAGATGCATCAACATCTGTGCGAGCCGCGGTCATATAGGCCAGACGCCCACCGAGGCAGTAACCCACGGCACCGACTTTCCTGCCGCCACTTTCCGTACGGGCCCATTTGATCGTTGCTTCGATGTCCCGGATACCCTGATCCTGATTGAACTTGCCCATCAGATCGAGTGCACGCTGAAATTCCGGCTCGATATCGGGGTCGAGTTCGATCCCCGGTTCCAGTCGCCAGAACAGGTCGGGCGCAACGGCTAGATAGCCTTGTTCCGCCAGCAGATCGCACTTACGGCGGATCCCGGCATTTACACCGAAGATTTCCTGTATAACGACAATGGCTGCTTTCGGTTCATTGGCCGGTTTAGCTACATATGCGGAAAAGCTGCCGTCGCCAGAAAGAGTATGGATCGTGGTTTCGGTAGTCACGCGATATCTCCCGTCTTTTGGATGCACATTTGAGCGTAGGGCTTGCGGATGGGGCGCGGCAAGCCAAGATGTATAACTTACGTATAACGGAGAAGCTGTAATGAAGGTCCATGTCGAAATCGATTGCACGCCGGAAGAAGCCCGGACCTTCATGGGATTGCCGGACGTTGGCCAGGCCAACGATGTCTATGTCGAGATGATGACGAAGGCGATGAAGGGTGTGGGTAGCACTGAAAAGCTTCAGGAATATGCCAATCAGCTCGCTCCGATGGGGCAGGTGGGAATGAAGCTGTTTCAGAATTTCATCGAAGGTGCGGTGAAGGCGCAGGGTGCGGCCAGCGGTGCAGCCGCGGGCAAATCTGATAAGGACAAGTAGGGATAAAGGGCGGGTAGCGAAGCAAAAATTCATCGTCCGGCTGTCCTGATGACCGACACTATCTTTGCCTTGTCCAGTGGCGCGCCGCCTGCCGCGATTGCTGTCGTAAGGATAAGTGGTCCGCGGGCTCGCGAAGCTTTGGCAGAGCTGTCAGGCAAAGTGCCTGAGCCACGGCGGGCCGTGGCGGCGCGGCTGTATAATTCCGCTGGCGATTTGCTCGATCGCGCGCTGGTTCTTTGGCTTCCGGGGCCGGGTACTGCGACGGGTGAAGATACGGTGGAGCTTCACCTCCACGGTGGGCGTGCGGTAGTATCCGTTGTGGAAGCTGCGCTGGATTCGGCGGGGTTGCGGCGCGCGCAGCCAGGAGAATTTACGCGCCGTGCTTTTGCCAATGGGCGAATCGATCTTGCCGAGGCAGAAGGACTGGCCGACCTGCTTGAGGCGGAGACGGAGCTGCAGCGGCGTGCGGCAATGGCATTGGCGTCGGGTGCATTATCGCGGACCGTCGATGACTGGCGCGAGCGTGTGTTGGGTCTTTCGGCGTTGGTCGAGGCGGTGCTCGATTTCGGAGATGAAGACGATGTCAGCGGTCTTCCCGGCAATTTCGGATCACGAGTCGATACGTTGGCGGGAGACATTGCCGACTGGCTGGCAAGGCCGCGTAGCGAACCGCTAAAGGCAGGGTTCAGAGTGGTGCTGGCAGGCCCGCCTAATGCTGGAAAGTCAAGCTTATTCAATGTTTTGTTGGAAAATGAAGCAGCAATTGTCTCTCCGATAGCAGGTACAACGCGTGACATTATCGAGCGCTCGGTCGCGATTGATGGAGTACCGTTCACCTTTGTCGACACCGCAGGCTTGCATGATGGTAGTGACGACGCGATTGAGCGCGAAGGAATCGGGCGGGCACAGGCAGCAATGGGTAATGCCGATCTGGTGCTCTGGCTTGGCCCGGAAGGGCAAGGGCCTGATGATGCCTGGGAGATTGAGAGCAAGGCCGATGCAGGTCATGCGACAAAGGCTTCTCCCAGATTGCGGGTGTCTGCCAGCGACGGCTTCGGTATTGGTGAGCTGAAACGTCAACTGATTGAACATGCCCGAACCTGTCTTCCCAAGCCGGGCGAGGGGGCTCTCAATGCCCGTCAGCATGGAATACTTCAGGATGCCTATGAGGCATTGCGCGGCATCGATGTTCAAAGAGATGCGTTGATAGTGGCTGAACAATTGCGTTCTGTCCGTGTGGCGTTTGATAGATTGACCGGGCGGGCGACAACGGAAGACATGCTGGATGCATTGTTTGGTCGTTTCTGTATCGGAAAATAGCTCCGATGTTTCACGTGAAACACGGTGAGTAGTGTGATGGTTGACTGGTTCCACGTGGAACAAGGCTTTGACCCGTTGGGATAGCTGCCGTATTTGCAGCGACATATGAAGCAGTTTGATATCATCGTAGTCGGCGGCGGACATGCAGGCGTCGAGGCGGCGGCGGTTGCCGCCCGCATGGGTGCACGCGTGGCTTTGGTGACCTTCGATCGGCAAACCGTGGGCGCGATGAGCTGCAATCCGGCCATAGGTGGCCTGGGTAAAGGACACCTGGTTCGTGAAGTGGATGCGTTTGATGGCATCATCGGTCGCGCTGCAGATGCCGCTGCGATCCATTATCGGATGCTCAACCGCTCGAAAGGCAGCGCTGTATGGGGTCCGCGGGTTCAGGCCGATCGGGTGCTATTCAAGGCGGCTGTCCAGCATTTGCTGGACAGGCAGGGCGATCTTACCGTTGTTGAAGGCGAGGCGGCCGGGCTCGTATTGCATGGTGGGAGAATTGTCGGTCTGACCTTGGCTGACGGTCAGCGGATCGATGCCGGTGCGGTTGTCCTGTGCACGGGGACGTTTCTGGGAGGTACTCTGTTCCGGGGGGAGGAGCAGTTCGAAGGTGGACGAATCGGGGAGAGTTCGGCGCAGATTCTCGCAGCGCAATTGCGCGAGGCGGATTTGCCGATGGCACGGCTCAAGACTGGAACGCCGCCACGCCTCGACGGACGTACTATCGATTGGGCTCGTCTGGAGGAGCAGCCTTCCGATGCTGAACACTGGACTATGTCGCCACTTTCCCCGAGCCGAACCAATCCGCAGCTTGCCTGTGCAATATCGCGTACAACCGCGGCGGGGCATGATGTGATCCGGGCGAACCTTCATCGCTCCCCGTTATTCAGCGGAGCTATTGGGGCGACTGGTCCGCGTTATTGCCCTTCGATTGAAGACAAGATCCATCGCTTCGGTGATCGCGATGGACATCAGGTCTTTTTGGAGCCGGAAGGGTTAGCGAGCAATCTTGTCTATCCCAATGGAGTCAGTACCTCGTTGCCGGTCGACGTCCAGCTGGCTTTCCTGCGGACAATGGCCGGGCTCGAACGTGTTGAGATGGCTGTGCCCGGCTATGCCGTGGAATACGATCATATAGATCCCCGCGCGCTGGATTCTGGTTTGCAGGTTCGGGTGATCCCCGGTCTATATTGCGCTGGGCAAATAAATGGCACTACCGGTTATGAAGAGGCAGCAGCTCAGGGGCTGGTTGCCGGGATGCACGCAAGTGCTGCCGTGCTGGGGCGTAGCGCTGCCGCGATGGATCGGGCCAATTCCTATATCGCTGTCATGATTGACGACCTGACTCTTCATGGAGCGAGCGAGCCGTATCGCATGCTGACCGCGCGTGCGGAATACCGTCTGCGCCTTCGGGCGAGTAACGCGACGACGCGCCTTACCCCACTGGCTCTTTCTGCGGGATGTGTCGGTGCGGAGCGGAGGGAGTGGTATGCGGAGCGCTCTGCGAAACGTTCCGCGTGGAACGAAGCCCTCACTGTTCCAGTTTCTTCGGTCGATCTGGCCGAAGCGGGATTCGATGTGAAGCGAGACGCGGGTTCCAAGCCGCTGGCGGAATGGCTTGCACACCCACACCTGACCGCAGAGCGTCTTACGCCCTGGCTGCCCAAGGGCTTTGCGTCGGATGATGTGGGCTTTGAGTTGGTGGAAGATGCAGCTTACGCCCCCTATCTCGCCCGACAGGAGGCCGAGCTAAGAGATTTAAGGGCTAGCGATGCTGTTCGTATTCCGGCCGATTTTTCATATGCGACGGTGCCCGGTCTCTCACATGAGATGATAGAGCGCCTTACCTCAGCAAGCCCTGAGACGCTCGCCGCTGCGGGTAGAGTGCCTGGCGTGACACCTGCCGCGCTGGCAGCGCTGCTCGTGCGAGTACGTCGTCACGGTCAGGACGTTGCAGCATGATCACCAACGAGCAGGAGGCACGGGCGCTGGTGGAACGGTTATGCGACGTTGACGCCGCACCCCGGTTCGATTTGTTCGTTGAGCGACTCCGTGAAGAGAATGGTCGGCAGAACCTCGTGTCTGCTGCGTCACTAGATTCGGTGTGGCAGCGCCATATCGCGGACTCGATCCAGCTCCTCCTCCATGTTCCACGTGAAACAACAATGGAATTGTGGCTCGATCTTGGCACTGGTGCGGGTTTCCCAGGTCTCGCAATTGCGATGGCCCGACCGGAGTGGAATGTCTGTCTGGTCGAGTCGCGCAAGCGTCGGGTTGAATGGCTTTCGGCAATGGCAGCCGAGCTTGAACTGCCTAGATGCCGGATTGAAGGTAAGCGGCTGGAGCTGGTCGATAGCGCTCCTGCGTCAGTCATATCGGCTCGTGCCTTTGCCCCGTTGCCGCGCCTACTCGACTTATCCCGTCGATTTTCCACAAGCGGAACACTGTGGTTGTTGCCGAAAGGGCGCTCGGCAGCGAATGAAGTCGATGAGCTGCCGCGCCAGTTAAAGCGCATGTTCCACGTGGAACCCTCGCTAACCGATCCCGAATCGGGTATCGTCGTCGGAAGAGCCAAGGAGGCGAAGCCCGCATGATCACAATCGCCATTGCAAACCAGAAAGGCGGGGTGGGGAAGACCACTACGGCGATCAATATTGCCACCGCCATGGCCGCCACCGGGTGGAAAACACTTCTGATCGACCTCGATCCGCAGGGTAATGCCTCTACCGGGCTAGGGCTTGGTAACGACGATCGAGAGAGTTCGAGTTATGAGCTGCTTGTTGAAGGCGCTCCGCTGGTGTCCTGCATTCAACCCACCAGCATTCCAGGAATGGATATTGTTCCCGCGACTCAGGATTTGAGCGGCGCGGAAGTGGAGCTGGTCGCAGTAGAAGATCGCACGGCGCGCCTTTCGAAGGCGCTTTCCGGGCATATGGGGCATGATATTGCCTTTATCGACTGTCCACCGTCGCTTGGTCTGCTCACGCTGAATGCGTTGAGTGCGGCCGATACTTTGCTGGTGCCATTACAATGCGAGTTCTTTGCGCTCGAGGGGCTCAGCCAGCTCTTGCAAACGGTGGAGCGGGTGCAGAGTCGGTTCAATCCAGATCTGGGTATTATCGGCATTGCGCTGACAATGTTCGATCGCCGCAATCGCTTAACCGATCAGGTGGCGGACGATGTGCGTGATTGCCTTGGTAATCTGGTGTTCGAATCGGTGATCCCCCGCAACGTCCGTCTTTCCGAGGCGCCCAGTCATGGGCTGCCCGCTCTGGTTTACGATCACAACTGCCCCGGCAGCCGCGCCTATATCTCGCTTGCGCGGGAATTAATCGGGCGAATTCCTGGTGAAAGGAAGGCGGCATGAGCGAATCAAAAGATTCAGCCATTCGATTCTCGATTCCCGAACGGCCGAAGGGGGATACCAGAAAGAAGCTTGGCAAGGGCCTTGGCGCGCTGTTGGGCGAGACGCGTCGGGAAGAACCTTTGATCTCCGATGGTTCGAATAGTGCTGCTCAAGATATTGAAAAATCGGGTGTTTCAGGGCTTTCTAGTCTTGCGGTCGCATCGATTGAGCCACTTCCCGATCAGCCACGCAAACATTTCGATGCCGATGCGTTAGACCAACTGGCTCAATCGATCGCTCAGCGCGGAGTGATTCAGCCGATCATAGTTCGTCCTCTTGCCGGAGGTCGCTACCAGCTGGTGGCTGGCGAGCGACGCTGGCGCGCCGCGCAAAAAGCGCGCCTGCACGAGATTCCCGCGCTGGTCCGCGATCTGGACGAACGCGAGGTTATGGCGCTCGCCCTGATCGAGAACGTGCAGCGCGAAGATCTCAATCCCGTGGAAGAAGGCAGGGCTTATCAAAGGCTTGCTGATCTGGAAGGGATGACTCAGGCAGAAATCGCGCAACTGGTAGATAAGTCGCGTAGTCATGTCGCCAATTTGCAACGCCTGTTGCTCCTTCCCGACGAAGTACTGGAGATGGTGGAAGCTGATTCGCTCTCGATGGGGCATGCGCGGGCATTGATCGGCAACGATAATGCGGTCGAATTTGCGCGTCAGGCGGTGAAGGATAAGCTGTCCGTTCGTGAAGTGGAGCGACTCGTGCGCCGTAGCGGCACGGATGGCGGAGAATCGAATGCCCGTCGCAAAACCAGAGCGGCCCGAAATCCGGCAAGCGATGCCGATATCGCTGCGGTTCAGCGCCATCTGGAAGAATTTCTTGGACTTAGTGTGCAGATCAAGACTGATACCGATCCGCGCGCAGGCACAGTATCGATTCGCTATCGCACGCTGGATCAACTCGATCTTATCTGTCAGCGCCTGACAGGCGGCGATATCTGATTCCTCCGCTCTGCACAAAATGCATACAGATAATTTTTCTTAGGACGTCAGTAAGCATTTTCACTTAGGAAGAACCTCGATTGGGGAACTTCTACAGTGAAATTCATGCTGAAAATCGCTGCTCTACCTGTAACCGTGGCCTGTCTGGCCGTGGCGAATCCGGCATATGCGGGCGAGGCGACGAATACTGTTGCACTCGCGTTGGAAGTGCAGCCGGGTTGCCGCCTTGATACCGAGCCACTGATGTTCGGCAACGCGAATTTCTTTACCGGCCAGATCGACGCAACTTCGACTATCGATGTGCGTTGCAATCCCGGCACGGCCTATACGGTGGCCGTCGATAACGGCGACAATGCCCTGAACAGCCAACGCCGGATGGTCTCGACGAGCGCGTTTCTCGGCCTGTTCCGGTATGTGAATTATCAGATCTACCGCAATCCCGGCCGTAATCAGGTGTGGGGATCGAATCCGGGCCATGTCGTTAGTGGCGTAATTCCGGCTAGCGGACATGCTACCCACACAATGTACGGTCGCGTACCGAACACCATCGCCTGGTCGGTTGAATATCGCGACACGGTTACTGTCACCCTCACATTTTAAGTCGCCCGGCGACTAATCCTTGCCTGTTGAATGAATACAGCTGCCCGGAAGCATCCGGGCGGTTTTACATTTCGTTAACCATACATTCGCTATGTAAAAATACATAATGAGGATGCGAAAGTCGCTTAACCATTAGCGTTTTCGAAAGCATTCTTGGTCATGAAGGGACCCGGCAGTTAGCCAACATTTAGGGGATCAATATCATGCGTAAGATTGCAATCGTTCTTGCCGCGTCTGCGGCTGTTGTGGCCACTCCGGCGCTCGCTCAGACGGCAACCGGCACTGTTGAAGTGTCACTCAATGTCTCGTCGGCCTGCAGCGTTACCGCAGAGCCGCTGTCGTTTGGTTCGGTTACCGCGCTCGACGCGGCGATCGATGCCAGTTCGCCCACGACGGTGAAGTGCACGCCGAATGCCAATTACACTGTCAACGTCGGCTACGGCTCGAACGCTGGCGCCGGCACGGTGCGCAAGCTGAAGTCAAGCGCGGGCGATGAAGTGAGCTATGCGCTCTACACAGATGCAACCCGCACCACCGAATGGACCCCGACATCGGGCCGCACCGGTGTCGGCAATGGCTCCGACCAGTCGATGACAATTTATGGCCGCGTTCCGAGTCAGGCCGCCGTTCCGGCAGGCAACTACACCGACTCGGTCGTGGTTACCGTTACTTACTAATATCTATGGAGGAATGAATGACCCGCACCCGGATATTCTTGCGAACGATCGCTGCGATCGTGGCGTGCGGGTCATTCACTCCCGGAACTGGCAGTATTTCTGCGGCCCTTTCAGCCCCGACCGATACTGGCGCAGGGCTGAACATATCGCCGCTGCGTATCGAAATCGAAAGCACACAATCCGGCGCAACCGTATTGGTTGCCAATCGCGCAACGCGCGCATTGCCAGTGCAGACGCGGCTTTTTGAATGGACGCAGGAAGGTGGTGAAGACGTTTATGCGCCCAGCACGGCACTGACCATCTCGCCGTCCATCATTTCCATCCCGGCCGGGGAAACACAAATCGTGCGGTTGATCCGCAAAGGGCCTGCGACCGCCGGGGAAAAGCGGTATCGCCTGATCGTCGATCAGTTGCCCGATCCAACGCTGGCTCACTCCGGGACGGCGGAAGCGCGCATTCGCTTTAACGTTCCGGTATTCATCGATCGTGACAAGGCGGTGCCGGAATCGCTCGCCTGGACTATCGGGCCCGATGGGCTGACCGTTACGAACAGTGGCGGCGCGACGGTAAAGATCGTTCGGATTGACGCAAAGAAGGCCAATGGCGCCCCCATCGAGCTTCAGCGCAACTCGCTGCGCTATGTCATGGGCGGATCGACGATTTTCTGGCCCGTAGCGAATGCCTGCTCCCTCGGTCCGGTGACAATCACTGTACAGATGGACGGCCGGACGGTCGATGCGACACCTCGTACGACGTGCAACTAACTCCGCTCTAGCGCTTCTCGTCGCATTCACGGCGCTCTGCTCCTCTCCTCTGGCGGCTCAAAGCGACCCGTTCGCTCTGCCAGAAGGCTTGACAGCACAAAGCGTCAGGGATGCGCCCGGTCCCGGCATGTCCGAGATCGTGGTCGACGGAATGCGACAGGACCGGATGGTCGACCTGCAAGGGCACGGCACTGCCATGCGGATCGACGCTGACGCAGCGCGGGCTGCCGGGCTGCCGGTGCCAGACGGGGCGACCGGTTATATCCCGCTGTCATCCCTGCAGATTTACCAGTTCAAATTCGACCCTCTCGCCCAGCTCCTCTCAGTCACGCTGTTTCGGAAGGCGGGTGGCGAGAACCTCAAGGACTTCGTCACAGCGACCGACAGGCGCGGGGAAAGCAACCCGCTGACGGCATTGCGTATCGACTACGATCTGTCAGCGACACTTTCGCGATCGGGGGCGAGCGCGGGGGGCGTATTCGATGCTGCGGTCGTGCGCGGAAACATGGCTGTCAACACCAGTGTCCGGGTGACGAGCACTCCGCAAGATGGCTCGCCCGCTTTGCTCCGTTTGCAAACCGCCGCAAGTATTGCATTTGAAAACAAGGGCCTTGTCGCCACGGCGGGCGACTTCGTCAGTGCCGGCAGCCAGACGCAGCGGGCCGTGCGCCTGGGCGGTTTGCAGATTGGCACCGACTTCAGCCTGCGCCCCGATCTCGTGACGACGCCGCTGCCGGCGTTCAGTGGCAATGTCGCTGTACCGACATCGCTGGATATCCTGACAGCAGATTCGCGATATCAGCTGGGCGAGGTAAAGCCCGGAGAATTCACGGTTCGTAACATTCCCAGCCAGCCGGGCCGGGGTGAAGTATCGGTGATTATGAACGATACTTTAGGGCGCGAAATGATTGAAACGACTAAGTTTTATATGTCGCGTGACCTCCTGGCGCCCAAAACTCACCAATACGCCGCCAATTTTGGCTTCGTAAGGCGCGGTTTTGGTCGGGTCAGTAACGATTATGGCGCATTCGTCGCCACCGGATTTTACCGCCGCGGAATTTCGCAGCGCTTGACCGTCGAAGCGAGCGGCGAATGGTCGGCCGGGATCGCCAATGCCGGTGGCCGCGCCGATCTGGTGCTGGCCGATGTGGCGCAACTAACGGTTGAAGGCCGGATCAGTCATGACGGCACCATTGGCAACGGTGTGCTGGCGAACTTTGCGCTCGAATCGCTTGGGCGCACGATCAGCGGGCGGATCGCTGCGACCATCCCAACCGCACACTATCGCGACGTTGCTGCCCATCTGGGGGACGAAGCACCGCCGCGGCAGTATTCCGCGCAGCTATCCTATCGCCTGTCGTCTGCCAGCGAAATGCAGCTCTCGTTTGCGCGACAGGAATACAGCGGCGAGGGTGTGACCCAAAATCCAACTCAGTCGCCGCACAGCCGGTTTAACGAAGCGCTCAACGCCAATTTCCGTTCGCGCCTGTCGCGCCGGGCGTCGTTTTTTGCAGGTGGCGGATATCGCCGCACCGAATACGGCACCGGGTATTCCGGGGCTGTGGGCCTGTCGGTCAGCCTGGGCGGCCAGCGCCATGCCAGCGCTCTGGCCAGTTACAACGACGGCACACCCAGCGGGGCGCTGACTTATTCGAAAGATGCAGTGCGCGACGGGCAAGTGGGATACCGCGCCGCGGTGAATGCATCGGATTCGTCGCAACGCGTGGCGGGCGGCCTGTCGTGGCGCAACCGCAATTTCCTGATCGATGGACAAGTGGAGCAGGTCGATGGTCGCTTCGCCGCGCGGGTCGATGCGCGGGGCACATTGCTGGTGGCCGGGGGCACGGTGTTCGCCCGCAACCAGAGCGGCGGCAGCTATGCGCTGGTACGGACCACCGGGAAAGTGGCAGGCGTGCCGATTACCCGGGAAAACCGCACTGTCGGTGCTACTGACCGCAATGGCTTGCTGCTGGTGCAGAACATCCCGTCGCAAGCGCGGATCAAGATCGATGTCGATGCAGACCATTTGCCCGCCGATGCAGTGGTGCGCGATACCACGCATCACATCGTCGTGCCCCGCCGCGCAGTGGCGCTGGTAGAGATCGACGCGGTCCACTTCCGCCCGATCATGCGTAAAGTGGTGATGGCAGACGGGCGGCCGGTCGCCCCCGGCATGCCGGTGCAGATGAATCCGTCGGGCACGACAACGATGATCGGTTACGACGGGATGGTCGAAATCAATGCGGCATCGGGCGACAGCGCACTGGTGATCGGCACGCCTACTATGGGATGCGTGGTCGGTCTGCCCGCCGCCGACAGTTTCGATGACAGCGACGACACACCGCTGGTGTGCCAGATGCGCTCTATCGTGGAGAGCGGCCAGCCTGCACCGGGTACGAAAGTCGCGCGGAGCAACTCAGCGGGCGGAATCGCCGGTGTGGCACCGGGGCGGACTGCCCTTGCAGGCGAAACGCTCCACCGACTGACTGACTAGTGAGCTGCAACCGAAGTTGTATCGCTCTTCTCTGTCATTGCCTGCCTCCACCGGACCCCCGATCCGGGGCCCTGCTTCCGGTGGATGTGGCGATGGGCCGTGGATTGGCACGTCGCTACGCTCCTCGCAATGACGAGAGGCTGCGGGGGGGGCGGGCATGAAGCTCTGGTTGCGCCCGTCAACGGGCCTTACTTGTTCCTGGTGTACTTGATGCGTTTATCGCCCGCAGGGACAGAACGGCGGGCCGGGCGGTCGATCCGGCGGCTGCGTACTGCAGGGGCGGGCACATCGACCCATTCTTCGGTGACTGTTTCATGCACCACGCGGCGCTGCGGCACGGCCACCATCATTGGCACCATTCTATAAGCATAGCCGTAGCCGGGATAGCCATAGGCATATCCGCCCTGTTGCGGATATCCGGCAGTATACCGATCGAGATAGGCCTCGCATTCGGCGCGGCGCTTGTGATTGTTCGACGCGCCAATCGCACTGCCGATGGCGAGCCCGGCCAGCCCGCCGACCCCGGCACCGATCAGCGATCCGGCCAGCCGTTCGCCAGCTCCGGCAATGCGGTTGCCGGCAACGCCACCAGCCACTGCGCCCAGCAAGCCGCCGATCACGCCGGCGCGATCTTTCTCTTTCACTCCGCGCAGCCGGTCCTGACAATTGTCGAGCCAGGCGTCACGGTCGAACTGCGGTGCAGGGGCGGGAGCTTGCGCGCCATAGCCATAGGCCGGTGCGCCAGCCGGGCCGGGATAGGCCATCGGTGCATATCCGCCCATCGGCGCAGCATATTCAGGGTAGGGGGCCGGTGCAGGAACTGGCTCTGCCCACGGGCTGCCCTCTGCATGGCGATGGTCATGCTGCCATTCCGCAGGGGGGGCAACATGCATCGGCGGCGCTGCGGGCAGGGGCGGTGCGGGAGGCATTGCGGCGGGGGCACCGGGCAGCGGCTGCACCACCGGTTCTTCGGTATAGACCGGAGCGGCCTGCCCGGGCTGCGCGTATTCGTATGTCATTTCCTGCGCCATCGACGGGCTGGCGAAAGCGAGCGCCACGGCGGCGGCCGATGCGGCCAGAAGTTGGCGTTGGAAAGTCATGCGATAATTCCCTGTTTACAGAGGGCAAGAATACGAATCTCTCACCATTAACGCAGAATTTATCATGATAATCGGGAGTTTCAGAAGAGCGAGCCGCGCCTATGTCCCGAAACGGGCCGGAAACACGGTGAAGTTTAAGTGTCTGTCAGATGCGAGTGGAAAGCAGAGCGGCCAGCGCTTCCACCCCGGCTGCATCGTCGGCATCGAACCGCGCCGGTTCGGGGCTGTCGAGATCGATCACTGCGATCACCGCTCCATCGCGGATCACGGGCACCACCAGTTCGGATCGGCTGGCGGAATCGCAGGCGATATGGCCGGGGAAGGCGTGGACATCGGCCACCAGCTGCGTCTGTGCCGATTGCGCGGCAGCGCCGCAGACTCCTTTGCCCACGGGAATGCGGATGCAGGCGGGGCGGCCAACAAACGGACCCAGCACAAGCTCGCCATCGATCATGCGATAGAATCCCGCCCAGTTGAGCTGAGGGAGAAATTCCCACAGCAGTGCGGCGACATTGGCCATATTGGCGACGCCATCCGGCTCCCCCGATGTCAGCGCCTCGGCGGCGCTGGCAAGCTGGCGGTATCGTTCGGCGGCGGGCAGATCGGGATCGGGCGCGAAATCGTACATGGTGGCGGCTATTTAGGTGGGGCAATCGCGTTGCGCCAGTGCGTTGCGCCGTTGCCGGGAACGGGCACTGCGGCTATTCCGTCGTATTATGAGCACAGGTCGCAAGATTCTCGTCGGCGCAATTATCGCCATCGTCATCCTGGCAGGGGTGTTTTTCTATCTCCGTATGCCGGACAAGGCGCAGGTTGCCTTCGCGAACGTTACAGGTGCCGATCCCGAATTGACCGATCCGCGCGCGGAAAGCTTCCCCACCGCTGAAGTGGCGAAGCCGGTCGGTTGGGCAGAAGGGGAAAAGCCCGTGGCCGCGCCGGGCCTGACAGTCGAGCGATTCTCTGTCGGTCTGTCGCATCCGCGCACCCTGTACACTCTGCCCAATGGCGATGTGCTGGTGGCGCTGACCAATCGTCCGCCGGAATCGGATATCGGCGGAATCGAAGGGTTTATTGCGGGTTTCCTGTTTGCCAAAGCCGGGGCCGATGTTGCGTCGGCCAATGAAATCGCGGTGTTGCGCGATAGCAATGGCGATGGCCGGGCCGATCAGACTTTCCCGATGAAGAACGCGGCGCTGGCTTCCCCCTCTGGCATGGCGTGGCACGATGGAACGCTTTACGTCGCCAATCACAATGCCTTGCTGGCGTTTCCCTTCACGCCGGGCGACACGAAGCTGACGGGCAAACCGAAGAAGCTGATGGATCTGCCAGGTGGCGGCAACCACTGGATGCGTAATGTCGTGATCGATCCGGCAGGCGAAAACCTCTACGTCGCGGTGGGTTCGGCATCGAACATCGCTGAGCGCGGGATAGAGGCGGAACAGGGCCGCGCTGCAATCTGGCAATATTCGCTCAAGACGGGGAAGGCGCGCCTGTTCGCCAGCGGGATGCGTAATCCCAACGGGCTGGCATTCAGCCCGTGGACGGGCGAGTTGTGGACGACAGTGAACGAACGCGACATGCTTGGTTCGGATCTGGTGCCCGATTATCTCACTAACGTGCCGATCGGCGCGCAATACGGCTGGCCGTGGGTGTATTGGCGGGAGAATTTCGACCAGCGGGTCGATGCGCCGCAACCGGCCTATTTCAATCCGCAATATGTCCGCATCCCCGAATATGCACTGGGGCCGCATGTCGCTGCGTTGGGGCTGACTTTCGCGGGCAATGGTTCGCGGCTGGGCGAAAAATTTGTGTCGGGCGCGGTGATTGCCGAGCATGGATCGTGGAATCGCGAGCCCAAATCGGGCTACGATGTCGTGTTCGTGCGGTTCGACGCGCGCGGCAATCCCACGGGCAAGCCGGTGCCGATCCTGACCGGCTTCCTCTCCAAAGATGGCAAGACCACGCATGGCCGCCCGACCTGGGTTGCCTGGGCGAAGGATGGCGCGCTGCTGGTGAGCGACGACACCGCGGGCATCGTCTGGCGTGTGACGGCACCGGGGGCCAAACCGGCACCGGAGATCAAGCCGCTGACCGGCCCCTCGCTGCCGCCGCAACGCGAACTGCGCGGGCAGGAGGCATCGTTCGGGGAAAGCTACGCACAGGAAGTACCGAAGTAAGCCTGCGTTACGGGCGCGGGGTGCTTTAGCCGCGCCGGGGCGGGGCCTACAGTGCCTTGCCCGCGCGCCCGGCCAGCTCCGCAACATATTGCCACGCCGTGCGGCCCGAACGGGCACCGCGCCGTCGCGCCCATTCCAGCGCGTCGCCCGGTTCCCATTCCAGACCCAGCGGATCGGCATAGGCATCGACGATAGCAAGGTAATCGTCCTGCGATGCAGCGTGGAAACCGACGCTGAGGCCAAACCGGTCGGCCAGCGCCAGCATATCGTCCACTGCGTCGCGCGGATTGATCGGATCGTCCTGCTCGCTCATGTGCCGTTCGACGATGGCGCGACGATTGGATGTCACCGCCAGCCGCACGTTGGCAGGGCGCGCTTCGACTCCGCCTTCCAGCCAGCTTCGCAGGTGGCGCGGCCCGGCATGGTCGCTGTCGAACCCCAGATCGTCGAGATAGACCAGCATGTTGCGCTCCACCTTCGCCAGTTTGGCGAACAGCGCGGGGATCGTCGACAGCGCATCGGTGCCCACTTGCACCAGTGCCACCCGCTGCGGCGCATCGGCCTGCGCGGCGATGATCGATGCGCGGATCAGCGCGCTCTTGCCCATGCCGCGCGATCCCCACAGCAGCATGTCGTGCGCGGCGGCCCCTTGCGCCAGCCGGGCGACGTTTTCGGCCACGACGCGCTTCTGCCGCTCGATCCCTTTCAACTGGTCGAGCGACGGTGCCCTGAAACTGGCCACGGGCCGCGCTGCCTTGCCATCCCAGATGTAGGCGGGCGCGGCCAGCCAGTCGGGATCGGGCGCAGGTGGCGGCGCGATCCGTTCCAGCGCCGCCGCGATTCTTTCCAGCGGATCGCTCATCCTGCCAGTGCCTCGCTATCGAGCGTATAGAGCAGCGCCGCACCGGCGGTGGCCGATGCCTTCAGGCCCATCGCCTCCGGCACGATATGATCGATGAAATAGCGGACCGTCACCGGCTTCACCTGAGCGAGCGAGGGGGCCGCACCATCGGCCACCGCGCGCGCCTGACGCAGCAATTGCCACCCGGTGACCGCCACCGCACACATTGTAGTGAACGGCACGCTGCCCGCCAGCCGGTCGTCGAGGCTGGCAGTGTCGCGCATCCATTGGGCAATCGCGACGCAATCCTGCGCCAGAGCTGCCAGATTGCTCTCGTCCGCTGCATCGCGGGCGATATCCTGCAACAGCCGCTCGACTGCGCCGCCGCCATCCATGCCCAGTTTGCGGGTCACCAGATCGGCGGCCTGAATGCCGTTGGTCCCTTCGTAAATCGGGGCAATCCGCGCATCGCGGTAATGCTGGGCCGCGCCGGTTTCTTCGATGAAGCCCATTCCGCCGTGGACCTGCACCCCGATGCTTGCCACTTCGCAGCCGATATCGGTGCCCCATGCCTTGAGCAGCGGCACCAGAACCTCGGCGCGCGTCGCGGCATCGGCATCGCCCAGCGTGCCCCGATCGACCTGACCGGCGGTGTAATAGAGCAGCGCACGCGCCCCTTCGGTCAGTGCCTTCATCCGTATCAGCATCCGGCGCACGTCGGGGTGTTCGATGATCGCCACCGGCGATTTGTCTGCCGCACCGGCGCGGGGCGACTGCACGCGTTCCTTGGCATAGGCGATGGCTTGCTGGGTGGCGCGTTCGGCAATCTGCACGCCCTGACTGCCGACATTGATCCGCGCGTTGTTCATCATCGTGAACATCGCCATCAGCCCGCGATTTTCCGCGCCGACCAGCTCGCCGATGCACTCGCCGCCAGTGCCCGCGCCTTCGCCGAAGCTCATCACGCATGTGGGGGAGGCATTGATGCCCAGCTTGTGTTCCAGGCTGACGCAGCGCAAATCGTTGCGCGCGCCCAGCGATCCGTCGTCGTTCACATGATATTTGGGCACGACAAACAGCGAAATGCCCCTGCTGCCTTCCGGTGCGCCGGGCAGGCGGGCAAGTACGAGGTGGATGATGTTTTCCGCCAGTTCGTGTTCGCCCCAGGTGATGAAGATTTTCGATCCGTTGATCCGGTATTTGCCCGCGTGTTCGCCTTCCCCGATCGGCGTGGCGGTAGTCCGCAGTGCGCCCACGTCGCTGCCTGCTTGCGGCTCGGTCAGGTTCATCGTGCCCGACCATGCCCCGCTGATAAGCTTGGGCAGATACTTCGCTTTCTGCGCCTCGGCCCCATGATGGAACAGCGCCTCCACTGCGCCGACCGAGAGGATCGGCAGCAGAGTGAAGGCCATGTTGGCCGTGCCCAGATTTTCCAGCACATTGGTCGCCAATGCGAATGGCAGGCCCTGCCCGCCGAAATCGGCAGGGGCGGCAATCGTGTTCCACCCCTGCTCGATATAATCGCCATAAGCACCGGCAAACCCATCGGGCAGGTGCACGGTGCCGTCTGTCAGTTTCGCCCCTTCGAGATCGCCCGTGCGGTTGAGCGGCGCCCATTCACCGGCGGCAAGCGCACCGATTCCTTCGACAATGGCGGACACCATATCGGGCTCCGCGGCAGCAAAGCGTTCGTTTTGTGCGAGTTCGTCGATCCCGGTGTTGACCGAAAGAGCGAGCAACTGGTCGGCAGTGGCGGGGGTGTACACGCGGTTCTCCTTGGGCTTTCGTCGCGCGCTGCTTATAGCGCCATGCGATGAGCGACAAGGACGCTACGGTAAGGCTGGCCGCCGATGCGGCGGGAATCGCGCAAGCGGCGCAATTGCTGCGCGCCGGGGTGCTTGTCGCGCTGCCGACAGAGACGGTCTATGGCCTTGCGGCGCGGGCCGATAGCGATGCCGCGATTGCCGCTGTCTATCGCGCGAAGGGGCGGCCCGATTTCAATCCGTTGATCGTCCATGTCCCCTCGCTGGCGGCGGCAGAGCGGCTGGCTGTGTTCGATGATCGCGCCCGCGCACTGGCAACGGCTTTCTGGCCGGGGCCGCTGACTCTGGTGGTGCCGCTGCGCGCGCAGGCGGAAATCGCTCCGGCGGTTACGGCAGGGTTGCCGACGATTGCCGTGCGTTGCCCCGCGCATCCGGTGATGCGGGCGGTGCTCGAACAGTGCGATCTGCCACTGGCCGCGCCATCGGCCAACAGGAGCGGGGCCGTCAGCCCGACCGATGCAGATCATGTGCTGGCGACGCTCGACGGGCGGATTGCCGCTGTGCTCGATGGCGGGACGTGCGAGCGCGGGCTGGAATCGACTATCGTGGCGGTTCGCGAATCCGGCTGGCAACTGTTGCGCCACGGGCCGATTCCGCAAGCCGATCTGACAGCGATGCTCGGCCCGCCCGATCCGGTACTCTCGGCCAAAGTGGAGGCGCCGGGCCAGTTGGCGCAGCACTATTCGCCGGGAAAACCCGTGCGGCTGGGCGCGTCTGAGGCGGAGGCGGACGAATTCATGATCGGGTTCGGCCCGGTGGCGGGTGATTGCACGCTATCGGCCGATGGCGATCTGGCAGAGGCAGCGGCGCGGCTCTACGCCTGCCTGCATATGGCGGCCGCTTCGCCCAAACCGCGCGTCGCGGTCGCCCCGATTGCCGATGAAGGCATCGGTGCGGCCATCAACGACCGTCTGCGCCGTGCGGCGGCGTGAAAGTTTATCGGAATGGCACATCGTCGCCCCGGACTTGATCCGGGGCCCCGCTTTTCCTTTTAGCGTAAGGAGGCAGAAGGGCGGAGCTGGAGCCCGGCTCGGGGGCTGGGGTGACGTGGAAGAGGGCGGGCGGTGCACCGGACTCACAGCCAGAGTGATGCAGGCAGGTTCACGGTTTCAACTAACCGCCGCTTTCCTCGTCATTGCGAGGAGCGCAGCGACGCGGGAATCCATGCGATGCAGCTCGTCTTTATCGCGACTGAGGCAACGGGGAACCGCCTGATCCGCGTCACCGATCGGGTTCGTAGGGCACCTGCGGCTTCAGTACTTCGATCTCGTGTTCCACTTCGGCCAGATCGCGACAGGCGCGTTCGTTGCCGTCGCTGCATTTGCGCTCCAGCTTTTCGCGTTCGCGCTGCAATTTGCCCAGACGTTCTTCGCGTTTGCGGATTTCGCGGCCGCGCTTCTCGTCCGCTTCGGATTGGCTGGTAGTGGCCATATCGACAGCTTTGCTGCCGATTTTGACCGGTGCGGTCGCCACGTCGAGCGCGGTTTTCGCAAGGCAACCGCCGAGCAAGGGCAAGGCGGTCAGGGCAACCAAGGTGGGGGCTATGCGACGCATCGAAATTCCTCTCGATGCAGGCGCATAGCCGCGCCAGCCTTGCAGGTCGATGACTCAGGAGTCGCTGGCGGGATCGTTCGGTGCTTCGGGCACGCTCTTGTCGCTACCATCGGGGGTTACGCGGTTGCAGCGCAGCTTACCCGAACCGTTCGAAGATACCGTGCAGGTGGCGTTGCCGGTAACAGTGACGTCGCCCGAACCCATGATGCTGGCATCGACTTTGCCGTCGCTGGCGAAGGACGCGCTGCCCGATCCGGCGACGGTGACATCCGCGCTATCCACTTTCAGCCCGGCCATCTTCGAATTGCCTGAACCTGCAACACTGAGATCGAGCGATTTTGCTGTACCCGCTGCTGTGTAGCTGCCCGATCCGGCAATCGTAACGTCGAGCGATCCGGCGGTGACTTTCGCGGTTTTGACCGATCCGCTGCCAGCCACGGTCACTTCCGCATCGCCGACCAGGTTCTGTGCGTCGATCGTGCCCGATCCGGCCAGCGTCAGCTTGGTCAGGCGCGGCAGAGTGACATGCACTGTGGCCTTGCCCAGTTTGTCCCCGCTGTTTTTCTCGCGCATGATGCCCAGCGCATCGTCATCGATGGTAAAGCGCACTGCGTCTGTCGCCTTGGCATCTCCGCTGACTTCGATTGTCAGCGCATCGCCATCGGTAACGACGACATTGTCCGGCCCGGCCAGAACGACTTCGGTGGGCGTTTTGCCCTTGGTGTCGAGCTCAGCCAGCGGTACGCCGCTTTTGCCGTTGATCGAAATGTGGCCGTCGCAGGCGGATACGCCCAGTGCGACCACCATTGCAGCGAGGGGCGCAACGCCCTTGATAATCTTGTGAAGCATCTATCCTGCCCTGTTTGTTTGCGGTGACTTCCGTGTTGCCGATGTAATACACTGAGCAACGCGCCGCAACTGCACAAAGCAAGGGGGCCGCCCTTGCGGACGGCCCCTGTCGATGCCTGTAAGACGTTGGTCGATCAGGCTTCTTCGGCGTTCTCGTAATACTGCGGTGCGTGTTCGCGCAGGACGTCGAGAATCTTTTCGAGCGCGGTCGGCTCGTCGGTTTTTTCCATCGCAGCCAGTTCGCGAGCGAGGCGGCTGGAGGCCGCTTCGAAGATCTGGCGTTCGGAATACGACTGCTCAGGTTGATCGTCGGGGCGGAACAGGTCGCGGGTCACTTCGGCGATCAGTACGATTTCGCCGGAATTGATCTTCGCTTCGTATTCCTGCGCGCGGCGGCTCCACATCGTGCGCTTGACCTTGGGCTTGCCCTTCAGCGTCTCCATCGCTTCTTTCAGCGTTTTGTCGCTGGAAAGCTTACGCATGCCGATCGCTTCGACTTTGTTGACCGGGACGCGGAGAGTCATCTTCTCCTTCTCGAACCGGAGGACATAGAGTTCGAGCTGCATACCGGCGATTTCCTCGCTCTGCAGTTCGATCACACGGCCAACGCCGTGCTTGGGATAGACTACGTAATCGCCGACATCGAAAGCCGGGGCCTGAGTTGCCATCAATCGTCCTTTCCTGGCGACGCGGCCAGCGCCTGCAAGCGGACCAATCCTCTCTGGCGACCGGGTTGGATTACGCGGTCGTGAGCGAGTCTGGACTGTATGCTGGTTCGTCGCGCCTGTTCCTGCACTCAAAACGCCGCCGCGAGTCGCCACGCGACCCGGCGGGTTGTGTAATTATATAACAGGTTGGCAACAAAATTTCCACCCCGACAGTAAAGCGAGGGAAATCAGGCCCAGAGAAGGGGCAGATGCCGCGCGGAATCGGGCGCGCGGCAGGGGGGCGGTCTTAGTCGCCTTCGCCCGGTTCGGGGCTGAAGTATTTGTCGAACTTGCCTTCTTCGCCCTTGTGCTCGTCCGCATCGGCGGGCGGTTCTTTCTGGCTGGTGATGTTCGGCCATTCGGCGGAATACTTGGTGTTGATCTCCAGCCACTGTTCGAGGTTGTCCTCGGTATCGGGCAGGATGGCTTCCGCCGGGCATTCCGGTTCGCATACGCCGCAGTCGATGCATTCGCTGGGGTTGATGACCAGCATGTTCTCGCCTTCGTAGAAGCAATCGACCGGACACACCTCGACGCAATCGGTGTACTTGCACTTGATGCACGCGTCGGTGACGACATAAGTCATGGAAGCTGGCCCCTTTCAGGCGATTGATCTTTCTGGCCCGCTATCGCGGTTTGCCGCGTCGGGTCAAGCACCCGATAACATGCCAGTGCTTCTGCCGCCGGACCGCGCCGGGTGGGAAGGGCGGCGATTTCGATCACCTGCACCCCGGCGGGCAGCGGTATCGTGAGCGTATCGCCTGCGACGATATCCTGACTGGCGCGCAGCACCCGCTGCCCGTTGCGGCGGATATGCCCCCGACCGACAAGCGCCTGTGCGATGCTGCGGCTCTTCGTTAGCCGCAACTGCCACAGCAGCTTGTCGATTCGCATGTCAGCCGATCATTTGCGGAGCAGGTCCGCCAGTGCGGCAAAGGCATTGCCCGGTTGCGGCGCGGATGGCGCGGAGGTGCCGCGGGGCTTCCCGCCACCCTTTCTCGGCGGACGCTTGCCGTGAGGCTTGCCCCGGGGCGAATCGCCCTTGTGCGCGGCGCCTTTCTGGCCGCCACCCTTTTGCCCGTGGCCCCGTTGCTTGCCGCCTTCCTTCGCCGGGCGCCCGGCGCCATCGCCATCGACACGGCGGGCGAAGCCGGGGCGCCAGCTCCACCGATCGGGAGCAGGTGGGCCAAAGGCCCCTTCGGCCAGCGCGCGCGCACTGTTCGCGCGGAATCCACCCGCACCGAGCAGGCGCTTCCAGCTATCCTCGGTCAGCCCGGTCGATACTGCCAGCGCCGGATCGAGCGTGAACTGGCGCGCAGTGGCCTTCGCCCGCGCCTCGTGCGCGGCGCGCAGCAGTTTTTCCGCGACATCGACCCGCACCGCCTGTTCCCCTGCAGGGCGATATCCGCTGGGCAGGCGATTGCCGCCGGGAATCACCGCCCGCATCGCCGCTTCCAGCGGGCGCTGGTCCGCGCCGCTGGCATGAAACGCCGCGCGCGCAGCAGGCTTGAGCAAAGCGGGTGCGAATACATCGAGCGCGCCGAATACAACGCCCAGCTTACGCAGGAACGGGCGGGCTTCGCGGGGCAGATGTTCGATCCCGGTGCGTTCGCGGGTGGCATAGCCGTGCCCGTCGATCAGGTTGAGCAGCAGCGCACGCGCTTCGCTGCCAGCTGCCGGATCGCGCGATGCCTCCTCCAGTTTGGCGAGCGGTTCGAGCGGAGCGAGCTGCGCGGCGACCCATGCTTCCAGCGCGGTAAGAAATTCGGTTTTCGCCGGTTCGGGCAAGGCGGCCAGTTCGCGCGAAGGCACGATGCGGGGCGCAGTGGCGATCTGAGTTGATTCGAGCCGGGCGATTTCAGTGCCATTCCACGTCACCGCGCCATCGGTCAGCGCCATGCCGGGCAGTTCGGCGGCGATCAGCACACGGGCGCGGTCGCCCAGCAGCCGGGGCAGCGCCTTTTCCGCCGCCGACAGCAGCAGGCGATGATCGGCATGGTTGACGCGGTGATCGACCACGAAGCGGAACGCTTCGACATGGCCGATCGGCTCGCCTTCGACAGCAACGAGGCCGTCTTCCGTCAGAGTGACAGGTAACAGTGCGGGGTCTTGTCCAAGATTCTTCATCAGGATTGCCGTCCTCCGGTTGACGAAGCGTTCTGTCAACCGGGCATGAAGCGCATCGGACAATCGCGCCTCCGCTGCACGGGCACGTGCGGCCATTTCGTCACGCGCCAGAACCCAGTCGGGCCGCTGGCAGATATAGGCCCAGCTGCGAATCGCAGCGATGCGCCCTTGCAGCGTGTCGATATCGCCGGTCGTCCGGTCCAGTTCGGATATCCGCGCCGCGACATAATCCGCGCCGATGTATCCGCCGCGCAGATCCTGCCACAGGCGGGCGACGAAGCGGGTATGCACGTCCACCCCGTGCTGCCGGAAATCGGGCAGGCGGCACACGTCCCACAGGCGACGGACCATGCCGGGCGTCGTGACGTCATCCGCCAGCGGTTCTTCGGCCAGCCGTTTCAGCACCGCCAGGTCGATCGCTTCGGGTGCGCGGGCGAGTTGCGGTTCGGGCGGAATCGCTTCCAGATCGTCGATCAGAGTGTCGATCGAATCGTATCGCGGCTCTGCTTCGCGCCAGAACAGCCGGGTCAGCGGGGCGAAGCGGTGTTCTTCGATGGCGTAGATTTCTTCTTCGGTGAATTCGGGGCTTTGGTGCTGCCCGGCCAGTGTGCCGAAAGTGCCGTCGCGGTGGTGCCGACCCGCGCGGCCGGCGATCTGAGCCATTTCCGCCGGGTTCAGCCGCCGCTGACGCTGCCCGTCGAATTTCGACAGCCCGGCGAAGGCGACGTGAGTTACATCGAGGTTCAGCCCCATGCCGATGGCATCGGTGGCGACGATATAATCCACTTCGCCAGACTGGAACAATGCGACCTGCCGGTTGCGCGTTTCCGGGCTGAGCGCCCCCATCACGACGGCGGCACCGCCGCGAAACCGGCGGAGCATTTCCGCCACGGCATATACCTGTTCGGCGGAAAACGCGACGATGGCACTGCGCGGGGGCAGGCGGCTCAGCTTGCGCGGGCCGATATGGGTAAGCGTGGAAAAGCGGGGCCGGGTGACGATTTCCGCCCGCGGCGCCAGTGCCCGCACCATCGGTTCGAGTGTCGATGCGCCCAGCAACATCGTCTCTTCCCGCCCGCGTGTGTGGAGCAGGTGATCGGTGAACACGTGCCCCCGCTCGCGGTCGGCAGCGAGCTGCGCTTCGTCGAGCGCGGCAAACGCCAGCGGCCCGCCGCGCCAGTGTCCCCCGCGTGGCATCGCCTCTGCCGTGCAGCAGAAATAGCGGGCATCGGGCGGTTCGATCCGTTCTTCCCCGGTGATCAGGGCGACCGATTTCTCGCCCTTGATCGCCACCACCCGATCATAGACTTCGCGCGCCAGCAGGCGCAGCGGGAAACCGATGGCGCCGCTCGAATGCGCGCACATCCGTTCGATCGCAAGGTGCGTCTTCCCGGTGTTGGTAGGCCCGAGGACCGCCTTGATAATGGCATCGCTCACACCGCCGAAGGTGGCACTGTGCGGGCGGTACTGCAATGGGTTGCGCGATGTTCCCACAGCCCGCCGTGCACCTGACTCGGCCCGTCGCAACTTAAGGCGGAATTAACTTCAATCGGGCAGGGGTTTCAGGCAATTGGCCCGCAAGTGGGTCGTCGGCCGCATCGCGATGCGGCTCGGTTGAGTTGACGGAGAGCGCGGTGTTCACCACGCACGATCAGGATACGGCGGGCGATGACCCGGCGGACAGTCGGGCCGATGGTGGGCCGGGCTGGCGCGCTGCCGTACTGACGCATTCGCAGATCATGTCGGCGCAGATCGGGCCGGAAACATCGTCCGCGATCCTGCGCCGCTCGCACAATCTGGCGGAGCGGTTCGAAGCCTGGCGGCTGAAGACCAGCGAACGCCTCTCTAACATCGACTTCGCGCCCAATCTGGCGGAGGCGATCGGCAGCCGCCGCTGGTTTCGCGGGCTGGCAACGTTCCTTGGCCTGTCGGCGGCCAGCATTGCCTTCTGGCCGGGTTTCGCTCCGCTGGAGGCTGCCCCCGCCACGCGGGTCAGCGACAGCGTGCGCGACGAATTCCGCAGCCAGATGATCATGCCGCTGGCATTGGGCGGGGACAGCGGGCGACACATGGGGGCCACCGCCGCCGTGACGCCACTTGCCTCCGCCCCCGAACGGCCGCAGATCGAACTGGTTGCCACGCTGGCGCAAGGCGACAGTTTCGGGCGCATGTTGCAACGCGCCGGGATCGGCAGCGCCGATGCCGCGCGGGTGGAAGCGTTGATTTCCAAATCGGTTTCGCTGGCGGACATCGATCCGGGTACGCAAGTCGATATCACGCTGGGCCGCCGCACCGCGCCCAACAGCCCGCGCCCGCTGAGCGCGCTCGATTTCCGGGCGCGGTTCGATCTGGCGTTGTCGGTGCAGCGCGGGCCGGACGGCAACCTCTCGCTCGAACGCAAGCCGATCCGGGTGGACGATACCCCGCTGCGGATTCGCGGCACGGTCGGCTCCAGCCTCTATCGCTCGATGCGCGCTGCCGGTGCGCCCGCCAGCGCGGTGCAGCAATATCTCAAGGCGCTGGGCGATCAGGTCAACCTCGACAGTGCAGTGCGCTCTACCGATACGTTTGACATGATCGTCGATTATCGCCGCGCTGCCACAGGCGAACGACAGGCGGGCAAGCTGATCTATGCCGGGATCGACCGTGCCGGATCGCCCAAAGTGCAACTGATGCGCTGGGGCAGCGACGGGCGTTTCTACGAAGCGTCGGGCGTCGGGGAACAGCGCGCGGGGCTGATGCGCCCTGTGCCGGGATCGATCGGATCGAAATACGGCCCGCGCCGCCACCCGATTCTGGGCTATGTACGGATGCACGGCGGGATGGATTTCCATGCCAGTTATGGCCAGCCGATCGTGGCGGTGGCCGATGCGCGGGTTATCTCCGCCGGGCGCGCGGGCGGCTGCGGCAACGCAGTGAAGCTGCAACATGCCGCGGGCCTTGCCACCCGTTATTGCCATATGAGCAAGATGGCCGTGCGCGCCGGGCAATCGGTGCGGCGCGGGCAAGTGATCGGCTATGTCGGTTCCACCGGCCTCTCCACCGGGCCGCATTTGCATTACGAGATGTATCGCAACGGCAAGCGGATCAATCCGGCGTCGGTGCAATATGTCACCCGCGCTATGCTGTCGGGCGTGCAGTTGCAGCAGTTCCGCTCTGTCCTGTCGCAGATCAAGCAAGTCGAAGCGGGCGCGGCGCTGGCGCCGCTGGCCCCCACCGCCAGCGAAGCGAAATCGAGCGAGCCGGTGCGAGAGATCGACAAGCTCGACGAATCGAAAAAGGTCGACTGATCGCCGCCTAACACTTTGGTACAGGGCGATTGCGCCCGCTGCGCGAATGCGGCATTGCGCGGTTCATCATGACCAGTGCCTATCCCAACCTCCGCCTGCGCCGCACCCGCGCCAGCGCGTGGAGCCGCGCGCTCCACCGCGAAACCCTGCTCACACCCGCCGATCTGATCTGGCCGCTGTTCGTGACTGACGGCAGCGGCGTGGAAGAGCCGGTGGCCAGCTTGCCCGGCGTATCGCGCTGGTCGGTCGATGGTATCGTCGCCCGCGCGAAAGAGGCGGTGGCGCTGGGCATCCCGTGTATCGCGCTGTTCCCGCATACCCAGCCGGGGCGGCGGAGCGACGATGGCGCCGAAGCGCTCAATCCCGATAACCTGATGTGCCGCGCGACGAAGGCGATCAAGGATGCCTGCGGCAGCGATATCGGCGTGCTGACCGATGTCGCGCTCGACCCATATACCAGCCACGGGCAGGATGGCCTGCTCGACGACAGCGGCTATGTCGTGAACGACGATACCGTGGCGGTGCTGGTCGATCAGGCGCTGAATCAGGCGAATGCCGGGGCCGACGTGATCGCGCCGAGCGATATGATGGACGGACGTGTACGTGCGATCCGTATGGCGCTGGAAATGAACGCGCATCCCAATGTGCAGATCATGGCCTACTCCGCCAAATATGCCAGTGCGTTCTATGGCCCGTTCCGCGATGCGGTGGGCAGCGGCGGCCTGCTGAAAGGCGACAAGAAAAGTTATCAGATGGACCCGGCCAATGCCGACGAGGCGATGCGCGAAATCGCGCTCGACCTGGCGGAAGGGGCCGACAGCGTGATGGTAAAGCCGGGGCTGGCCTATCTCGATGTGATCTGGCGCGCGAAACAACGGTTCGAAGTGCCGGTGTTCGCCTATCAGGTCAGCGGCGAATATGCCCTGATCGAAGCGGGCGCGGCAGCGGGCGTGGCCGACCGCGATGCGTTGCTGATGGAAAAACTGCTGGCGTTCAAGCGCGCCGGATGCAGCGGAGTGCTGACATATCACGCCGCTCATGCCGCCCGCCTGCTCAATGGCTGAGTTCCGCCTTGAAACAGAACGCCTGATCCTGCGCGACTGGCGGGCGGAGGACTGGCCGCGTTTCTGGGCGCTGACCAATACGCCTGCGGTGATGCGCTGGCTGGGCGGGCTGGCCGATGAAGAGGCGATGCAGAGCGCGCGCGAACGGGTCGAAGGATATGCCCGCGATTATGGCCACACGTTCTGGGTGGTGGAGCGCAAGGACGATGGCGGGCATCTGGCGGGCGAATTGCTCGGCTTTTGCGGGCTGAAGCGCGCCAGTGCGCCACCCAACGGCACCATTGAGGGCGAATTCGAAATCGGCTGGCGCCTGCGCGAAGATGCCTGGGGCAAAGGTTACGCGAAAGAAGCCGCTGCCGCCTGTTTCGAAGCGGCATTCGGGCAGTTCGGGGCAGAAACGGTTTATGCCATCACTATCGCTGAAAACACCGATAGCTGGGGCCTGATGAAACGCTTCGGAATGGAGCGGCGCGCCGATCTCGACTATGTCGATCCGCGTTACGAAAAGCCGTGGTGCGATACTATCGTGTACGCCATCGCGCGCCAGCAGTGGGAGGAAAACCGGGCATGACAGTGCATCGACCGGGCGTGACAATCGTGCCCATCAACGGCAAATCGCCGCAAATCGACGACAGCGCATGGATCGCGCCGGGATGCGCGATCATTGGCGATGTCACCATCGGGGCGGATTCCTCGATCTGGTACAACTGCGTGTTGCGCGCCGATGTCAGCCGCATCGTGATCGGGGAACGGACCAATGTGCAGGATGGCAGCGTGCTGCATTGCGACGGGCCGAACCCGGCGATGCCCGATGGTGCGCCGCTGATTATCGGGGACGATGTACTGATCGGCCATATGGCGATGGTGCACGGCTGCCGCATTCACGATCGCGGGTTCGTGGGGCTGGGTGCGATTGCGATGAACAACGCAGTGATCGCTTCCGATGCGATGCTGGCGGCAGGCGCGATGCTGACCGAAGGGAAAACGATGGGCGAACGCGAGCTGTGGGGCGGTCGCCCCGCGCGCAAGATGCGCGATCTGGACGATGCCGCGATCATGGGGATGAAGATGGGCGTGGCCCATTATGCCCACAATGCGAAGACGCACTCCACCGCGGTGGGTGAGGTATTGGGTGGGGCATTGAGCAGCGATGGCGCGGCCCAAAGCTGACTTCCCCGATCCCGCCGCGATCCGCGCGCTGGCCGATGGCGAAGGGCGGTTGGCGTTGCGCGTCACCCCCGGCGCGCGCAGCGAGGGGATCGAACTGGGCGATGGCAAGCTGCAAGTGAAAGTCCGCGCCAAGCCCACCGATGGCGCGGCTAACGATGCGGTGATCCGCATGCTGGCGAAGGCACTGGGCACTCCGCCATCCGCTATCGAATTGTTGCGCGGCGCAACTTCGCGCGAAAAGCTGGTGCGGATCGGCGGGTAGCGTCGGAGGAGTCAGCGCCGGGGCTGCACCGCGCTACTCCGCAGCGGCCACTTCGTCCGCCGTTTCGGTGCGGGGAATCATTGCATTGGCCATCATGTCGAGCCGTTCGGCCATCATCAGGCCCAGCGCGCGCCCGGCGTCGGTGTCGGTCGGGCCGCATTCCGCGATAGCGCGGGCCATCGCGTCGGACCACTGGCGGGCGGTCTGCGCGCTGACGCCCAGCCCGCGGTGCGCGCTCATCATGCATTTGCCGCGATTTTCCACGAACCAGTCGTGCGGGCCGCCCGCCCATGCGGTGAGCCATCCGGCCAGCGAGCGACGGATCGGTGTGAGATCGCCTGCATGCATAGCGCGCAGTTCGGCATATTGCGGATCGGTTTCCACCAGATCGTAAAACCGGTTGGCGATCCGGTCGATCACCGGGCGACCGCCCAATGCATCGTATGGGGTCTGAGTCGGTTCAGTATCTGGTATCACGACGTGAATCGTCCCTCGCAGTGGCAAAGCAGCGGCAAATAAGCAGTTTATCGTGTGGGTTGTGCGCCCGGCATTGATCTGGCGCAAATCAATCGCGGATCAGCGCCCGCAAAGTGTCGATCCGGTCGGCTTCGTGCGGGGGCTTGTCCCACCGGATGCGATGGATGCGGGGAAACCGCATGGCGAGGCCGGATTTGTGCCGCTTGCTGGCATGGACCGAATCGAATGCCACTTCGAACACCAGGCTGCGATCCACCTCGCGCACCGGGCCGAACCGGTTTACGGTATGCTGGCGCACATGGCGGTCGAGCTTCTTCAGTTCGGCATCGGTGAACCCGGAATAGGCTTTGCCCACTGGCAGCAGATCTGCCCCGCCGTCGGGGTCGCCGTTCCAGCAGCCAAAGGTATAGTCGGAATAGAAACTGCTGCGTTTGCCGCTGCCGCGCTGGGCGTACATCAGCACGCAATCGATCAGCAGCGGATCGCGTTTCCATTTGTACCACAGCCCGGTCTTGCGCCCGGCGACATAAGGGGAATCGCGGCGTTTCAGCATCAGTCCTTCGATGGCGGCATCGCGGGCGGATTCGCGGATCGCAGCCAGCGCGGCGAAATCGGGGGCGGAAACGATTTCACTGATGTCGAAATGGCTGTCGGGCAGGCGCGGCATCAGCGCCTCCAGCCGGGTGCGTCGCTCGCTCCACGGCAGTTCGCGCACATCCGCGCCCTCGGCCATCAGCACATCGTATAGCCGGATGAACGCGGGATATTCGTTGAGCATTTTACGGCTGACTGTCTTGCGGCCCAGCCTTTGCTGCAAGGCGTTGAAGCTGGCCGCGCCGCCTTCCTCGCCGCCCTGATGGCTGCCGCGCACCAGCAGTTCGCCATCGAGCACGGCATCGATCGGCAGAACGTCGGTCAGTTCGGGGAACGCGGCGGAGATATCGTCGCCCGACCGCGAATAGAGCCGGGTTTCTCCGCCCACCCGCACCAGTTCGACCCGGATACCGTCCCATTTCCATTCGGCGGCATAGTCCGCCAGATCGATTTCGCTCTCTTCCAGCGGATGTGCCAGCATGAACGGGCGGAATGTCGGGCGGCTGGCGGTGTCGGGCGGGGCCGCACCTTCGGCAGCCCAGGCGAACAGTTCGCGATAGGGTGCCTCCAGCCCGTGCCAGTGTTCCTCCACTTCCTCCGCCGGGACAGCGAAGGCCTGCGCGAAGGCGACTTTGGCCAGGCGGCTCGATACTCCGATCCGCATCGCCCCGGTCGCCAGTTTGAGCAGGGCATAGCGGCCCGACGGGTCCAGCCGGTCGAGCAGTTGCGGCAGGTCGGCCTGCACCGATTTGCGGGTCATCGCGGAAAGCAGCGCCACCGCTTGCGAAACAGTGGGCGGAGGATCGTGTTCGCCATCGGGGGCAGGCCACAGCAAGCTGGTGGTCTCGGCAGTATCGCCTACGAAATCGCGGCTGAGCGCCCACAGTTCGGGATCGACCCGCTGCTGCATCATCGCGCGGATAGTGGAGGATTTTACCGCCGGGAAATCGAGCGCTCCGGTCAGCGCCGCCAGCGCCCAGCCGCGATCGGGGTCGAGCGTGTCGCGCAGATAGCGCGCGATCAGGCGCAGCTTGTCGTTCCGGCCACGGGTATAGACCAGCGCATCGACCAGAGCGGCAAACCGTTCCATCAGCGGGCGCCCCCTGATTGGCTGGCGGGTGGCTCAGTCATCCTCGTCCTCGTACCCCACCAGCGCCAATGCGCGGGCGCGCCGCTGGTGCAACTGGTGCCAGCGCAACAACGCCTCTTCGCGCCCGTGGGTGATCCAGGTTTCCGCCGGATCGACCTCTTCGATGGTGGCGGTCAGTTCATCCCAGTCGGCATGGTCGGAAATGATCAGCGGCAGTTCGACATTGCGTTGCCGCGCGCGCTGGCGCACCTGCATCCAGCCCGATGCCATTGCCGTGACCGGATCGGGCAAGCGGCGCGACCAGCGATCGTTCAGCGCCGATGGTGGGCAGATCACGATGGCGCCGCGCATCGCGTCTTTCTCTGCATCGGACACCAGCCGCAGTTCGCCCAGTTCGATTCCGAACTCTTCATACAGCTGGCACATCCGCTCCATCGCGCCGTGAATGTAGATCGGATCGCGATGCCCGATCTGGCGCAATTCGGCGATCACACGCTGCGCTTTTCCCAATGCATAGGCGCCAACCAGCACGCATCTGTCGGAATCGGCGTGCAACCTGTCAATTAAGCGGGTCAGTTCGGTGAAAATCGGGGGGTGGCGGAAGACAGGCAGGCCAAATGTCGCTTCTGTAACGAAAATATCGCACGAAGTTGTGACAAACGGGGGGCAAGTCGGATCGGGCTGACGCTTGAAATCGCCGGTCACCACCACCCGTTCCCCAGCATGTTCCAGCAGGATCTGCGCGCTGCCCAGTACATGCCCGGCGGGGACAAAAGTCGCATCGACACCGCCACTTAGGCGAATCGTCTCGCCATATTGCACAGGCCGCGCGCCCTCGCGGGTCTGATACCGCAGCTCCATTATTGCCAGTGTTTCGGCGGTAGCGATCGTTTCACCATGTCCGCCACGCGCGTGATCGGCATGGCCATGCGTCACCAGTGCCCGCGGCACCGGGTGCGACGGATCGATCCAGATATCGGCGGGTGCGACATGGATGCCGTGCGGCTCAGGCCGGATCCATGCAAAATCGCGTGCCATTGGCGATTCAAACGAAACGGGCGCCATGCGTTCCCGCACAGCGCCCGAATTCTTGTTTCATCGAAGTGCTTTAGCTCTTGCTGTCATCGCTGCCGGTTTCGGCCCCCGCTTCGGGTTGCTTCTTCGCAGCGAGCTTCTTCGCCGCCTTTTTCCGCGTCGGGCGCGCCTTGGGCGGGGCGGGGGTCAGTTCGAACGAAGGCTTGTTGTCCTTCACGCTCACATGCACTTCGCCTCCGCTCGACAGCTTGCCGAACAACAGCTCTTCTGCCAGCGGTTGCTTGATCTTGTCCTGGATCAGACGGCTCATCGGGCGGGCGCCGTAGAGCTTGTCATAACCACGGTCTGCCAGCCACTTACGTGCGTCGCTATCGAACTGGATGTGGACGTTCTGGTCGGCCAGTTGCAGTTCGAGCTGGAGGATGAACTTGTCCACCACCCGCGCCACGGTTTCCTTGCCGAGATACGTGAACGGCACGATCGCATCCAGCCGGTTGCGGAATTCGGGCGTGAACATTTTCTTCACAGCTTCGTCGCCCGCATCTTCCTTGCTGACATCGCCAAAGCCGATACCCTGGCGCGCCATGTCGCTGGCCCCGGCATTGGTCGTCATGATCAGCACTACGTTACGGAAATCGACCGTTTTTCCGTGGTGATCGGTCAGGCGGCCATTGTCCATTACCTGCAACAGGATGTTGAACAGATCGGGGTGGGCCTTCTCGATTTCGTCGAGCAGCAACACGCAATGCGGCTGCTGATCGATGGCGTCAGTCAGCAATCCGCCCTGATCGTACCCGACATAGCCCGGAGGCGCGCCGATCAGGCGGCTGACGCTGTGCCGCTCCATATATTCGCTCATGTCGAACCGCTGGAGCGGGATGCCCATGATGCTGGCGAGTTGCCGTGCCACTTCGGTTTTGCCGACGCCGGTGGGGCCGGAAAACAGGAAGCTTCCGATGGGCTTATCGGGATCGCGCAGACCAGCGCGGCTGAGCTTCATCGCTGTGGAGAGCACGCGTATCGCGTTGTCCTGCCCATAGACGACCTGCTTCAGATCGCGTTCGAGATGTTCGAGCGCACGCTTGTCGTCCTTGCTCACCGACTTAGGCGGGATGCGTGCCATCGTGGCGATGACCGACTCGATTTCCTTGCCGGTAATCTTCTTCTTGCGACGGCTGGGCGGAACCAGCATCTGCATCGCGCCGACTTCGTCGATCACGTCGATTGCCTTGTCGGGCAGCTTGCGATCGTTGATGTAGCGAGCCGACAACTCGACCGCGGTCTTGATCGCGTCGGGGGTGTATTTGACCCCGTGATGATCTTCGAAAGCAGTCCGCAAGCCTTTGAGAATTTTGATCGTATCTTCAACAGTCGGTTCGTTCACGTCGATCTTCTGGAACCGCCGCAGCAGCGCGCGATCCTTTTCGAAGTGATTGCGGAATTCCTTGTAAGTGGTCGAACCGACGCAGCGGATGGTCCCGCCGCTCAACGCGGGTTTCAGCAGATTGGATGCGTCCATCGCCCCGCCACTGGTCGCACCTGCGCCAATAACTGTATGAATTTCATCGATAAATAGAACGGCATGCGGCATTTTCTCCAGCTCGGAGACAACTTGCTTCAACCGTTCTTCGAAATCGCCGCGATACCGTGTGCCTGCCAGCAGTGCGCCCATATCAAGCGAATAGATGACTGCATCGGATAGCACTTCCGGCACGTCACCTTCGACGATCTTGCGGGCAAGCCCTTCTGCAATAGCGGTTTTCCCAACGCCGGGATCGCCGACATAGAGCGGGTTGTTCTTGCTCCGGCGGCAGAGGATCTGGATCGTCCGGTCGACTTCAGGCCCGCGGCCGATCAGCGGATCGACTTTGCCAGCCTTCGCCTTGGCGTTGAGATTGACAGTGAACTGATCGAGTGCGGAATCCTTCTTCGACCCGCCCTCGTCGCTCTTACCTTCGGCCTGATTACCGTCGCCAGCGCCCTCTGCCGGGCGGTTTTCGACCTGCCGCCCGCCTTTGCCGATACCGTGGCTGATGTAGCTGACGGCATCCAGACGGCTCATATCCTGCTGTTGCAGGAAATAGACGGCGTAGCTGTCCCGTTCGGAAAACAGTGCGACCAGTACATTGGCGCCGGTAACCGTATCCTTGCCACTCGATTGGACGTGCAGGATGGCGCGTTGAATCACCCGCTGGAAACCGGCGGTCGGCTGGGGTTCGCCGGCTTCGCCCACTTCGATCGTGCGGCATTCTTCGTCGAGATAGCGGCGCACGACATCGCTCAGCTCTGCCAGATCCACTCCGCATGCGGTCATCACGCCGGCTGCATCTTCATCGTCGATCAGCGCGAGCAGAAGGTGTTCGAGCGTGGCATATTCGTGCCGACGTTCGCGCGCGTTATCGATTGCAAAGTGGAGGGTTTTTTCAAGGCTCTGGGCGAAACTGGGCATTTAGCGGTCTCTCGTGCGGGGGAACGGGCGAGCGTTCGGGGAGGAGTATGCAAGGCGACTATGAACACGGGTTTTATCTGTTCGGTCGGGATGGTGCATAACCATCTGCAACAGATATAGGATCGCCCGGCAGAAATGCGAGGCGAGGCAGCTCACGCGGTCGATTTCCCGAACAATGCCTCGGCTGCATTGCGATGCGCCGCCGCCTTGTCGCGGTGGGCCTTCACCCGCTCTATTTCCGCCTGAAGCAGCGCGATGCGTTCGTTCAATTCGTCTTGCGAATAGGGCGAGAGATCCTCCTTCGCCAGAAGGCTCGCTGCGTCGCCTTTGAGGCGTGGCCGATCATCCTCGTCCATGACAAGTTGTAGCATCGCAACGGACTGCGCTTGCTGTCAATGGGCCACACCGCTATCCGCACAGCCGTCGGGCGCATGTAACATCACGGCAACAGGGATCACCGATGGCGGAATCCGATACTTCTCAGCAACTGCCCATTACCATGACGGCAATGGGTTTCGACGAACCAGGCGGCCCCGAGGTTTTTCGCGCCGAAACAGTGGAGTTGCCCCGGCCTGGTGCCGGGCAACTGCTGATCCGGGCGGCCTTTGCCGGGGTAAACCGGCCCGATGTGATCCAGCGACAGGGATTCTATCCCCCCCCTCCGGGTGCATCCCCGATCCCGGGTCTGGAAGTTGCGGGTACTGTCGTTGCTGTGGGCGAAGGCGTTTCACCGGACATGATCGGCAATCAGGTCTGCGCGTTGGTGTCTGGCGGAGGCTATGCCCAATATTGCCTCGCCCACGCCGGTCATTGTTTGCCTGTTCCCGATGGCCTTTCTCTGCGCGAAGCGGCTGCGCTGCCGGAAACGCTGTTTACGGTGTGGCACAATGTGTTCGAGCGCGGCTTTGTTTGCGAAGGGGAAACCCTGCTGGTCCACGGCGGAACCAGTGGGATCGGCACGATGGCGATCATGCTGGGTAAGGCGTTCGGTCTGACTGTGCTGACAACATGCGGCTCGCCTGAAAAATGCCAGGCGGCGCTGGATATCGGCGCGGACCGGGCGATCGATTACAAGACGGACGATTTTGTCGCTGTGGTGAAGGAATTCACCGGCGGCAAAGGCGTGAACGTTGTGCTGGATATGGTTTCGGGCAGCTATGTCGCACGCAATATCGATTGCCTCGCACCTGATGGACGGCATGTGACGATCGCCGTGCTTGGGGGGGCGAAGGCGGAAATCAACATGGCCAAGGTGATGACAAAACGTCTGTGCCTGACAGGATCGACGCTGCGCCCGCGCTCGGACGAATTCAAGGCTTTGCTGGCGGAAGAGATCCTGCAGGTCGCCTGGCCACTGGTGCTCGATGGCACGATCCGCCCGGTTATGGATGAGAGTTTTCCGCTGGCAGACGTTGCCGCCGCGCATGCGCGGATGGAAGCGGGCGACCATATCGGCAAGATCGTGCTGGAGATGCCTGCCTAGTGCGCAGGGCTTTGCGGAACGCATTGCGTCGGGCGGCTGTCCCGCCGCGTGTCTATTCCCTGATGCGTAGTGCGATGCTGGTCGGCCAGAAAGTACTGCGCCGCCCGGATGAGCCGGATCTGCGCGGCTTTGCCGTGCTCTCCGGCTCGGCTCCGCTCATCGCCGATATCGGAGCGAATGGCGGGCAATCGGCGGTGGCGTTGTCGTTTATCGTGCCCGATGCGCGGATCGTATCGTTCGAACCCAACCCCGTATTGTGGCGGGAACTGGCCTTCGTTCAGCGATTGATCGGCCCCCGCTTCGAACGCAGGCAGCTTGGTCTGGGTTCGCAAGCAGCGCGGATGCAGTTGCATATACCGACAGTTGGCGGGCTGCCGATCACAACCCGTGCCAGCCTGACGCCCGATGGCGCACGTGAGCAGGCCGCCCGGCTGGAGGCGGATACGGGCCGCCAGGTGGACATTACCGCTGTAGAGGTATCGGTGGAGACATTCGACAGCCTTGGCCTGACCCCCACAGGGATCAAGATCGATGTCGAAGGTTATGAATATGAAGTGTTATCGGGTATGGTGCGGACATTGCGCGATGCCCGGCCGCTGGTAATGCTGGAATGTAATGCGCGCGATAGCGAATGCCTCGCATTGCTGGAACCGCTCGGCTATCGTCGGGCGTGGTTCGACCGGGCGCGAGGGTGTCTGGTGGCGATCCGGCCGGCCGGTGCAGGAAACTGGTATGCCGTGCCCGATGAAATGGCGGAGCAGATATTGAACGGCTGAGCCAAATGAGAACTAAGAGAAGATGCGGATGGACAACCTGATCCTTCATGAAGATCCGCGTAGCGGCAATTGCTACAAGATCCGTCTGACTGCCGCGCTGCTTGGCCTGCCACTCGAACGGCGCGTCTACGATATCCTGCAGGGCGAAACGCGGACGCCTGAATTCCTCGCCAATGTCAATCCCAATGGCCGCATTCCGGTGTTGCAGATTGGTGATCGGTTCCTGCCTGAAAGCAATGCTGCGTGTTGGTATCTCGCGACCGGCAGCGCGCTGATTCCGGCAGATAGGTTCGATCAGGCAAATGTGCTGCGCTGGATGTTTTTCGAACAGTACAACCACGAACCGAATATCGCGACTTTGCGTTTCTGGCTCCATTTCGTGGGCGAGGCAAACCTGTCGCGACAGCAACAGTCGCAAGTGATGGCCAAACGTATCGCTGGCGAAGATGCGCTGGCGCTGATGGACGCGCATCTTGTCGGGCGTGAGTGGTTCGTCGGCGATGCTCCGACTTTGGCGGATATCGTGCTCTATGCCTACACGCATGTGGCCGAAGCGGGCGGCTTTCGCCTGGCGGACAGGGCGCATGTGATGGCATGGCTGGCCCGTGTCGCCAGTCTGCCGGGCTACGTGACAATGGAATGACTGAAATCGCCTGATATTCTTTCAACAGTCACTGGACTGATTCGAACGCGTAACATTCGCATGGCACTTACCCGAGGCGCATAGGACATCTGCTTCGGGGGGAGCCCGCGCATGACGAATGAGATTGACGGGTTGGGTGGCGAACTGGCCGGTCTGACCAACATTACCGCCTTTCCCGTGCGCCAGCCCACTGTGCCGGAGCCGGAAATCGGCGAACGCAAGCGTTATCGCACGATCTGGATCAGCGATGTCCATCTGGGCACGCGCGGCTGCAATGCCGACCTGCTGATCGATTTCCTCGACCACACCGACAGCGAGACGATGTATCTCGTTGGCGACATCATCGATGGCTGGCGCCTGAAGAAGAAGGTCTATTGGCCCGACGCGCATAACGACATCGTCTGGCGTGTGCTGAAGCGGGCGAAGCGTGGCACGCGGATCGTCTATATCCCGGGCAATCACGACGAAATGGTGCGCCAGTTTTCCGGGATGCATTTCGGCGGAGTGGAGATTCAGCGCGCTGCATTTCACACCACCGCCGACGGGCGCAAACTGATGGTTCTGCACGGGGACGAATTCGACGCGGTTATGCTCGCGCACCGCTGGCTCGCATTTGTGGGGGACGCGCTTTACACGCTGATGATGGGGCTGAGCCGGTGGGTGAACTCTGTCCGGCAGGCGTTGGGATTGTCGTACTGGTCGTTGTCGAAAGTCGCCAAGCACAAGGTCAAGAACGCGGTCGAGTTCATCGGGCGATACGAAGAAGTCGTCGCCCGTGCCGCAGCGGAGCGTGGCGTGGACGGCGTAGTGTGCGGCCATATCCATACCGCGGAGTTTCGCGAATTCAGCCACAACGGCAAATCGGTCGAATACTGGAACGATGGCGACTGGGTCGAAGGGTGCAACGCGCTGGTCGAACACTTCGACGGGCGGATGGAAATTCTCCACTGGCCCGATGAAATTGCTCGCCGTGACCGCGAACAGCAACAGGCGGATGGAGCGGGCGGCGATGGCTCGCTGGCCGCGGCATGAACATCGCCACTACGCGTTTGTTCCCCGCCGAAGCCGATCCTCTTCGTGTGCCGCAGCGCATCGCGGTCGTCACTGACGCATGGATGCCGCAGATGAACGGCGTTGTCCGCACACTGTCCACCACCGTTCGGGTGCTGGAGGATTGGGGGCACGACGTCACTGTGATTTCCCCCGATCAATTCCGATCCATGCCATGCCCGACTTATCCTGAGATACGCCTTGCCTTCACCGCTCCCGGTGCTGTCGGCAGGCGGCTGGCCGCATTGGCTCCCGATGCGGTTCATATCGCGACAGAGGGGCCGTTGGGATTCGCAGCACGCCGTTTCTGCATCAGCAAGGAAGTCGCCTTCACGACTGCTTACCACACGCAGTTTCCCGACTATGTGGCGCGGCGCACCGGGCTGCCCGCCGACTGGTTCTGGCGGTATATCCGCTGGTTCCACTCTCCCGCGCGGCGGATCATGGTCGCGACGGAGTCGATCCGTTCGGAATTGCGTGATCGCGGTTTGTCGCGGCTGCATCACTGGAGCCGAGGCGTGGACCTGTCTTGCTTTACCCCCGATGCACCGGCTCCGGCGGAATATGCCGATCTTTCGCGCCCTATTCAGCTATATGTCGGGCGCGTGGCAGTGGAGAAGAACCTCGATGCGTTCCTGACGCTTGATACGCCGGGGAGCAAAGTTGTGGTGGGTGATGGACCTGCTTTAGCAGAGCTTGCCGCACGCTATCCCGCTGTGCGCTTTCTCGGTCGCCGGAGCGGTCGCGAGCTGGCGGGATGCTATGCCGCCGCCGATGTCTTCGTGTTTCCGAGCCGGACCGACACATTCGGGCTGGTTCTTGTCGAATCGCTTGCTTGCGGGACACCTGTGGCCGCCTTCCCGGTTGCGGGCCCGCGCGATATTGTAACCGCCGAATGCGGTGCTCTGTCCGAATCGCTCGAACGGGCGATTGCCGGCGCCCTGACCTGTTCGTCTCGCGATTGCGCCCGGATCGGGGCGCAATATAGCTGGGAAGCGGCAACCGATCAGTTTCGCGCCGGGCTGGTCGCGTCGGGCGAAGTACGGGCAACGCCCTAAGCGCTTGCCGAAACGCGCCCAATCCCCTAAATCGATTGGGCAACGGCCGCTCCGCGAGGGGCGGCCCTTCTATTTTCAGGACGATTTTCCATGGCCGACCAACCCAAACCGCTGATGCCGCACGCGACCGCCACATGGCTGGTCGATAACACCGGCCTCTCGTTTGAACAGATCGCGGAATTTTGCGGGCTGCATATTCTTGAAGTGCAGGCGATGGCCGATGATCTGGCCGGGGCGAAATATACCGGCCGCGATCCGGTCCATGCAGGCGAACTGACACACGCTGAAATTGAAAAGGGTCAGGAAGACCCAAAATATGTGCTCAAGATGCACAAGGCGCCGCTCGCGGTGAACCGCACAAAGGGGCCGCGCTATACTCCGGTGTCGAAACGGCAGGACAAGCCCGATGGGATTGCCTGGATACTTCGCAGCCATCCGGAAGTAACCGACGCGCAGATTTCCAAGCTGATCGGCACCACCCGCAACACTATTACTGCGATCCGTGAGCGGAGCCACTGGAACATCCAGAACATTCAGCCCAAAGACCCGGTCACGCTGGGCCTGTGTTCGCAGCGCGAACTCGATGCCGTTGTTGCCAAGGCAGCGAAGAAAGCGGGCATTTCGGATCAGGTTCCGACTGACGAACGCTTCGGCAGCGACAAGGATGCGCTGATTTCCGAACTCAAGGCGGAACGTGTCGCTGCGGCTAAGGCCGCGGTTGAGGCGGCACAGGAAGCGGAAGCCGAAGCATGGCTGGAAGCGCGCCGCGCTGCCGCCGAAGCGGGCGAGGAACCTGCGCCTGCCGCGCCGGAAGCGCCAGAAAAAGACGACGACTGATTCCGTCACAGCCGCCGTTTCTGGCAAGATACGGCGGTTTTGCTTGCTTGCGCGAACATTTCGCTGCACCATGTTTACATGGATGTCAGTAGTTCGCCTGTAGCCGTTGCCGATCACCCCGCAGCAGAAGATTACTGCCATCCCTGCGCGTGGGACGTGCCTTTCCAATCCGTGACAGTGCCCGATTTGCTGGCGAACTCGGTGGCTGCCGCCCCCGATGCACCGCTGGCGGACTTCATGGGGCGCATCTACAGTTATCGCGAAATCCACGATGAGGCGGCGCGGTTTGCCAGCGGCCTGATCGCGCGGGGGATTGGCAAGGGCGACCGAGTTGGCCTTTTCCTCCCCAACGTGCCGATATACCTTTCCGCCTACTATGGGGCGATGATGGCCGGTGCGACCACCGTCAATTTTTCGCCTCTCTATACTGCGGAAGAACTGAGCGCGCAGGTTGCTGATTCGGGCACACGCCTGTTGGTGACGGTCGATGTGGCCAGCCTGTTGCCCACGGCCCTGAAGGTGCTTGACGGATCGGATCTTGAAACACTGGTAGTCGGGCGGTTGGGGCAAATGCTGCCGCTGGCCAAGCGTATCGCTCTGGCGGTGCTGGGGCGCAAAAGTCTTTCCGCGATTCCTGCACGGGGGGATGTCATCCAATGGAATGATTGCCTCGGCATCGGCGGCGGCGATTTGCCGCATATCGATCCCGCTGACCTTGCGCTCTTGCAATATACCGGAGGCACTACCGGGCGGCCCAAGGGCGCGATGCTCAGCCACGCGAACCTTGCCACCAATGCTCAACAGGTGGACGCGATCGATCCATTTGAAGAACGCGACGTGATTCTCGGCGTGCTGCCGATGTTCCATGTATTCGCCAATACCTGTGTGCTGAACCGCACAGTGACCAAGGGCGGATGCATCGCCATGTTGCCGCGATTCGATGCGGCGCAGGCACTGAAAACTCTCGAACGGACCAAGGCGACATCGTTCCCCGGTGTTCCGACAATGTATCAGGCGCTGCTCGACCACCCGCGCATTGCGAAAACCGATTTCTCGTCGCTCAAGGTTTGCATTTCAGGTGGGGCTCCGCTGCCCGCGCCGGTGCGCGAGCAGTGGGAAGCGCAGACCGGCGCGCGACTGGTGGAAGGGTACGGCCTGACGGAAAGCTCCGGGGTGGTATCGACCAACCCTTACGAAGGGGAGCGCCGTCCGGGCACGATCGGGCAGGTGCTGCCGGGAACGAGGGTCATTTTGCTCGACAAGGAAGATGCCTCACGACTCGCCGATCCGGGGCAGCCGGGCGAACTGGTCATCAACGGCCCGCAAGTGATGCAGGGTTACTGGAACCTGCCCGATGCCGCGGTCACGGCCTTTGCCGAGATAAATGGCGAACGCTGGCTTCGCACGGGCGACGTTGCTGTGGTGGAAGAAGGTGGCTTCATCCGCATTGTCGACCGCATCAAGGACATGATTGCAGTTGGCGGGTTCAAGGTGTTTCCCAGCCAGGTGGAAGCTGTATTACTGGATAATCCGGCAGTGAAAGAGGCGCTGGTTCTTGGCTTGCCCGACGATTACCGCGGCGAAAAGCCCCATGCCTATGTCACGCTGAACCCTGATGCCAACACAACTGGTGAAGCGCTGACCGATTGGCTCAACGCCCGGGTTGGTAAGCACGAGCGGGTTTCCGGGGTGACGATTCGCGACGAAATGCCCAAGACGATGATCGGCAAACTCGACCGCAAGGCTCTGCGGCTGGAAGTGCTTGGTAGCTGATCGCTGTTCAGCGCGGCGCGGCGATCAAATGCCGTGATATGCGCGATACCATTGCACGAAAGCGGGCACACCGGCTTCGATAGACGTCGTGGGCTGATATCCCACAGCCTCAGTCAGCGCATCGATATCGGCATATGTCTTGTGCACGTCGCCAGGTTGCATCGGCAGCATCTTAAGCCGTGCCTTGCGCCCGCACGCTTCCTCCAGCAGCCCGATCACCTTCATCAGGTGTTCGGAGCGGTTGTTGCCAATATTGTACAGCGCGTGCGGGCGGCAGCTGCCCCCTGCCTTTTCCGCACCATCGTCTGCGGGTGGATTATCGAGGCAAGCGATGATCCCGCTGACGATATCGTCGATGTAGGTGAAGTCGCGATACATATCGCCGTTGTTGAACACCGGCAGTTCTTCCCCTGCGAGTATGCGCCGGGTGAAGTTCCACATCATCATGTCGGGCCGGCCCCAGGGCCCGTAGACTGTGAAAAACCGCAGGCCTGTCAGTGGAATGCGGAAGAGATGGGCATACGATTCGCTCATCAGTTCATCCGCACGCTTGGTTGCGGCGTATAGCGAAACAGGATGGTCGGCCCGGTCAGCGACGGAAAACGGCAGCTTGTCGTTGCCGCCATAGACCGAACTGGAACTGGCATAGACCATATGCTCGATCTGCCGGTGTCTGGCGACTTCCAGCAGATTGAGATGCCCCACGATATTGGAATGGGCATAGGCCATCGGGTTTTCGAGCGAATATCGTACACCCGCCTGCGCGCCGAGGTGCACAATCCGGTCGATTTCCTGATTCGCCAGCACCGAATCGAGAGCGGCCTTGTCGCCAAAGTCCACTATATGCGTTTCGTAGCACGCCGCGTTGGCACCGTGTGCGATGCTGGCTGTCACATCGGCCATGCGGTCGCGTTTCAGACTCACAGGATAGTAATCGTTGAGGTTGTCTATCCCGACAACGCTATCGCCCCGCGCGAGCAGCACTTTGCTGACCGCTGCGCCGATAAATCCTGCTGCCCCTGTAACTAATATCCGCATGAGCGCGGGATAGAAGGAGGGGTGTTAGCTGGCAATATGAAGCTTGGGTTCGCTATCGTCGTCGGACAGCGCGGGTTCGCCTGCGGAGCCTGTTTCGCGATGGGCGAAACGGCCTTCGACCGCGGCACCTTGCTCGATCGTCAATGTGTCGTAGTGCACATCGCCTTCGATCCTGGCACTTTGCAGAACAACAAGTTCACGGGCAGTGATCGATCCGGCGACGGCACCGCCGATGCGTGCGCTTTCCGCCGAAATTGCCCCCTGGATGTGGCTGCTTTCACCCTGAACCAGACTGGCACAGGCGATGTCGCCTTCGATCTGTCCATCGATATGCAGATCTGCACTCGCCGTTATATCACCCTTGATAGTGACATCGCTGCCGATGACAGAGAAAGTCGATCCCGTACTAGCCATTGGTGCGCTCTGCCGAGGCGTTGCGGCGTGCTTCTTTGAGAACATCGGGGGCTGACTCCAGGAAAGGCCGCGGATTCACCGCCCGGCCATTGATTCGAACTTCGAAATGAAGGTGAGGGCCGGTCGAACGGCCTGTGCTGCCGATTGCACCAATAACTGCACCGGCCTTCACCTTTTCACCGACATGAGCGCTGAATTTCGACATATGCGCGTAACGCGTCACCATACCATTGCCGTGGCTCACTTCGACGATATTGCCGTAACCGGATTTCTGCCCGACGAACGTGACGACGCCTTTGGCCGCTGCATAAATCGGCGCGCCGATGGGGCCGCGGAAGTCCAGCCCCGAATGCATGGCCGCCGCTCCGGTAAAGGGATCGCGACGAACGCCATAGCTCGATGTGACCATCTCAACCGAGGCGGGCAAAACCTGCGGAATACCTTGCAGGCCGCGCTCCAGCGCTTCCATCCGGGCAAGGCTCAGGCCGAGCCGTTCGAATCGAGGATCGATCGTGCCGTCAGCCGCAGTGGACAGTTTTTCGAGTGGGCCACCCATCGCCTGATGCTTTTCCGCATTGACCATCGAGCGCGGGTCCAGCCCCAGCTTGCGAATGGCCTGCGCTGCGCGGGCGGCGCGGCGGTCGGCATAGCGGGTAAGGCGTTCGACAAAAGCGAGTTGGCGCGCTTCGATGCGAGCGAGTGCCCCGGCTTCAGGGATGGAGGCGCTCACTTTGGAAACGGTTTTCGCCGCCTCGCCCGAGGAATCGCTTACTTTCGCGCCCTGCTTCACATCGGCGGGAAGCGAATCGACCATTTCTTCGATGAAATCCTGACGCCGCTTCAGATCGCTGGCGACAGCTTTGATGTTCCCGCGGTAGGCATCGACTCGTTCTTCAGCGGTAGAAACGCGCGCTTCACGGTCGAGTAGGGAAGCGCGGTCGGCCTCTGCGCGATATTGGCTCCAGGCCATTCCCGCCAGCGAGATACCCCATACTGTCAGGGCCAGTGCCACAGTACCGGCCGCCGCCATCTGGATGCGGGAGGATACCTTGATGAAGCGTACCTGTCCCTGCGATCGCATGAAAAATTCGCGATCCGGAAACCAGGCGCGCAGGCGGTCAAATGTTCCGCCAACGGCAAATTGCATTGTAAGGCGACCCCCGTCGTCCTGTTATGGTTGGCAGCCCGGTAGCAGCGTGATTGGTATCGGTCGAATCGAAGGCACCAAAACGGGGATGAATCGAGTGAGTCCTACGATAAAATGCGTATTACTCCGGATTTGACGGGAACCATTCTTATAATCTTGATGGCCAAGAGGTCCGAATCGGTCTCGACGCTACCCCTGACATCGCTTGTCAGGCCTGCTAAGTTGAGAAAATGGATATTGCAGTAAATACAACGAACCCAGAAACCCTTGTGGCCGATCTTGCGCGTGAAGGTCGCAAAGCACAGGCCGTTTTGTCCCGGATGAGCGATGCAGATCGCGCGTCTGCCCTGCATTCCGCTGCGGCGGCGTTGCGAGAAGATCGCAAGACAATTCTGGCCGCTAATGCGGATGATATCGCAGCCGGAGAGGCATCGGGCCTGACAGGCGCGATGCTGGATCGCCTGCGCCTCGACACAGATCGTCTCGCTGCGATTGCCGACGCAGTGGATTCCGTTGCCGACTTGCCGACTCCGGTTGGTCAGGTGATATCGCGTGATGAGCGTCCGAATGGCCTCGTGCTCGAACGTGTTCGCATTCCCATCGGATTGATCGGCATCATCTATGAATCTCGCCCCAATGTGACAGCCGATGCTGCGGCATTGTGCCTGAAGAGCGGTAATGCAGCACTGTTGCGCGGAGGCAGCGAAGCCGTGCGTTCGAACCGAGCGATCGAAGCCGCATTTGCGCGTGGGCTGGAAAGCGCAGGCGTTCCTGCAGCAGCGATCCAGTTGATGCCAACGCAAGATCGGGCAGCTGTTGGGGCCATGCTGAAAGCGGCAGGACTGATCGATATGATCGTGCCGCGTGGCGGGAAAGGGCTGGTCGCACGGGTGCAGGCCGATGCACGAGTACCCGTACTCGCGCATCTTGATGGGATATGTCACACATATGTCCACTCTGCCGCCGATCCGGCGAAGGCGCGCGCGCTTGCTGTGAATGCCAAGATGCGGCGCACAGGGATATGCGGTGCGATGGAAACGTTGCTGATCGATACCGCATTTCCCGAAGCTGCAGAGCTGGTGGCCGATGTGATCGATGCGGGGTGCGAGGTGCGTGGTGACGAACGGGCACAAAAGCTAGATTCGCGGATCAAGCCCGCGACAGACGAAGATTGGGACACCGAGTATCTCGATGCCATTCTATCGGTAGCGATGGTGGACGGTATAGATGAAGCTCTGGCTCACATCTCAGCCCACAGTTCAGGCCATACAGACGTGATCGTGACTGAAGATGCGGGTGCAGAAGATCGATTCCTGAAGGAAGTGGATTCGGCAATCGTGATGACCAATGCATCCAGCCAGTTCGCAGACGGCGGCGAGTTCGGGCTGGGTGCGGAAATCGGGATTGCGACCGGCAGACTGCACGCGCGCGGCCCGGTGGCATTGGAGGGGCTCACTACCTATAAATGGTTGGTGCGCGGCACGGGGCAAACACGCCCCTGACGCGCTTCCTTCCAGCTATGGAGCGCAATCATGCAGTATAATCGCCTTGGCCAGACTGGCCTGCTCGTGTCCGAACTGTGCCTTGGCACGATGACATTCGGCGGAGATGGAATGTGGACTGCGATCGGGGCGCTGGCTCAGGATGAATCGAGTGCACTGGTGAAGCGTGCGCTCGATGCCGGGGTCAATTTTATCGACACTGCCAACGTCTACTCAAATGGCCTGTCCGAACAGATCACGGGTAAAGCGCTGAAGGATCTGGGCATCGCGCGAGACGAATATGTGCTCGCTACCAAAGCGCTTGGCCCAATGGGGGAAGGCGTGAATCAGCGGGGCGCGTCGCGCTATCACCTGATGCATGCCATCGATGAAAGCCTGACGCGGCTCGGGCTGGACCACGTCGACCTTTATCAGATCCATGGCTGGGATCCGCTCACTCCGATTGAAGAAACCCTTCGCGCGCTCGACGATATCGTGCGTGCAGGCAAGGCGCGATATATCGGTGTATCCAATTGGGCGGCCTGGCAAATTGCCAAGGCGCTTGGGATTTCTCAGCGACTGGGGCTGGAAAGTTTCGCTTCGCTTCAGGCGTATTATTCGGTCGCCGGGCGCGATCTTGAGCGTGATGTCACGCCTATGCTCGAAAGCGAAGGTCTGGGTCTGATGGTATGGAGCCCGCTGGCCGGTGGTTTCCTGTCCGGGAAATACACGCGCGATGGCAGCAATGCGGACGGCCGCCGGGCACAGTTCGATTTTCCGCCGATCGACAAGGACAATGCCTATGACGCGGTGGACGCCATGCGGACGATTGCCGATGCGCGTGGTTGCACTGTGCCACAGGTCGCCCTGGCCTGGCTGCTGGCCAGGCCTGCTGTGACGAGCGTGATCATTGGCGCGAAACGGCTGGACCAGCTCGACGACAACCTTGGCGCGGTGAATGTGAAGCTGACCGATGATGAGCTGGCGACACTGGACGCTTGCTGTCCCTTGCCGCGTGAATATCCCGGCTGGATGATCCAACGGCAGAGCGAATATCGTGCTGGCGCAAATGCTGGCGAAGCGCCGAAGGATTGATAGGTTTGACGGATATGCGCCGCCGTTCCGGCCCGGTTGTCGGCCTGCTCGGCGGGAGCTTCAATCCAGCGCATACCGGGCACAGGCGGATAAGCCTGTTCGCCCGGCGCGCTCTGGGGCTAGATGAAGTATGGTGGATGGTCTCTCCGGGGAATCCGTTGAAGCCCAGGAAGGGCATGGCGCCGCTTAATGCCCGGGTCGCGGCAGCGCGGGTGATGGCACGTCGCGCACCGATCCGAGTAACTGCGATCGAGCGAGAGCTGGGAACGCGCTATACTTATGACACATTGCGCGCCTTGCTGCGACGCTATCCCAAACCGCGTTTCGTATGGCTCATGGGGGCCGATAATCTGGCGCAGTTCGACCAATGGAAGAACTGGCGCGGCATAGCGCGCACGTTGCCGATTGCAGTGATTGCCCGGCCCGGCTATGATGACGATGCCCTCGCAAGCCCTGCGATGGCCTGGCTGCGGCGATTCGAAGTGTCTGCAGCTCGATTGAAAAATGCGGGCGAATGGAGAGCTCCGGCCCTGATAATGCTGCGTTTCGATCCTGATCCTACTTCCGCAACGGCGATCCGCCGGGGCAATCCGGATTGGGTGACGCAATATCTCAATGCCGCTCCCCGCGATGCGATCACTCACCACATTATTGGCGCGGAGGATAATCCGCTTTGATGATGCGCGTCGGTGAACTCATGTTTTTCGCCCATCATCGAAGGAGCTTGATCACCGCCTATGCAACAGGCGCAATCCTTGTCGGCATCTGCCGACAATCAGCGGGGCACTATGCCCGATACTGATACCCCGGCCGACCGGCTGCATCAGTTGGTTCTGAGCCAGCTAGACGACGATCAGGCGCAGGAGATCGTCTCGATCCCGCTTGCCGGTAAATCGAGCATCGCCGATTACATGGTGGTGGCAACAGGTCGTTCGACACGGCAGGTTGCTTCGATGGCACAGAAACTGGCCGAAAAGATCAAGCAGGAAGGGTTCGGGAACGCACGGGTCGAAGGCCTGCCGACTGCCGACTGGGTGCTGATCGACGCAGGCGACGTTGTGGTCCACCTGTTCCGTCCTGAAGTACGAAGCTTCTACAATCTGGAACGGATGTGGGGCTTTGGAGACGAAAAACCGGCGGCCAGCGGCACGGCATAATTTCTTGCGCGGCATGTGCCGCGGGTGCTGTCTTGCCAAGACGTTTTTTTGACCGAGCCGGTTGCATGCGTTCGCGGCTCGCAAAGGATTTTCTATCACGCTTCTCCATATCATCGCTCGCGGGAAAATCGCACGTTCGCCCGAAGCCGAGCTGGTGGCTCGATATGAGAAGCGGCTGGGCTGGCCGATCCGCATTACCGAGTTGCCGGAAACCGGCGGCAAAGTTGCCGACCCATTGTCGCCGTGCCGCACAGTTTTGCTCGACGAGCGCGGCAAGGCGATGGATTCCGAACAGTTTGCCGAGGTGATTGGCCGCTGGCGCGACGATGGGGTGCGTGAAGTGCGGTTCGTACTCGGTGCGGCAGACGGACATTCGGATGCCGAGCGCGATGCGGCGGATATGCTGTTGTGCTTTGGCAAGATGACCTGGCCGCATTTGCTGGCGCGGGCGATGCTGATGGAGCAACTCTATCGGGCAACCACGATCCTTGCCGGGCACCCCTACCACCGCAGCGGATAATCGGGCATGAGGCGGACGCCATGACGCCACGCCCGCTCTTTGCTGTGATCGCCATAGTCTTGCTCGCCCTGGGCGGCTGGCTCGCTAGCGATGCGATCGCGCAGCGGGCGTCCGAAACCTATACCGATGCAGGAGAGGCGCAGCGCGCACTGGCGAAAGCGCAAGCGGATGGGCGTGCCGCTGCAGCGCGGGCGGAAAAGCTGGAGCAGCGCGCGCGCGAAGCACGCGCCGTAGCAGACAAGAGCGCTCAGGAAGCCGCTGCCATCGCGGCCCGTGTCCAGCAAGATGAAGCGGGAATTGCGGCGGCGCAGGCGCGTATAGCTATTGTCGGGAAGCAGCGTGCTGCGCTCGATGCGCGGCTGGCGGTTCGCCGAGGTCCATTGGTGCGGCTGACCGGTGCGCTGCAGAAAATGGCCATGCGCCCACTCGCCTTGTCGGTATTCAAGCCAGGGTCGCTTCGCGAAACAGTGTATTTACGCGCTGTGCTTGAAACAACGATTCCTGAAGTTCGCAAGCGCACTGCTGCATTGCGGGGGGAAATTGCACGCCGTGACCGCATCGTCGCCGAAGCGGCGCAGGCACTCGCGGCTCTTAAGAAAAGCGAGGCGGCCCTGAGCAATCGCCGCCGCCAGCTGGCAGCAGTCGAATCCCGGCAACGCCTCGCATCGCGCAAGGCAAGCGGGGATGCCGCTCGGGAGGCGGAGCGCGCACTTGCGCTGGCGGAGCAGGCCCGTGATCTCGATGCGCTGGTGGGGCAACTCGACGCTGCCGGAATGTTGCGCCGTCAGCTTGCGGCGCTGCCAGGCCCTGTTCTGCGGCCGGGGCGGGGCGATGCTGTAAAAGTGGCGGAGCCCGCCGCCAGGCCGAGCGATGCGGCAAATCCGCAAATGCGGTTTCAGCTTCCGGTGGTCGGGCGCACGGTTTCCGGATTCGGGGAGGCAGGTGTTGGCGGCGTACGCGCCACTGGCATATCGCTGGCCCCTGTCGATAGAGCGCAAGTGGTGGCTCCTGCCGAAGGGCGCGTCGCATTTGCAGGGCCATATCGTGGGTTTGACCGGATCGTGATTATAGAACACCCCAATGGCTTCACCAGTGTTGTGACCGGCCTGGCTCGCGCCGATGTGGCAGTGGGTGACGAACTCGTGGCAGGTGCGCCGATCGGCGTTGCAGGAACCGGGCACGCAATTGTCACATTCGAGTTGCGAAAGGGTGGGGCGGCGATAAATCCGCTCGACCATGTCCGTTGATCGTCCGACGATCCTCATCTGGCATTAAGCCCTCTGCTCGGATAGTAAGGGACAACATTTTAAAGGGATCGACGCAGTACATGAAATTTGCCGCCCTCGTCCGCTCCGCTGCACTTGTCACGGCGGTCGCTCTTGTTCCTGCAACTACCGCTGGTTTTGCTCAGGTAGATAGCCGCGCGAGCCCGGAATTTGCGAAGCTGTTCGCGGTCTATAACCGTATCAAGGCAAGCTATGTCGATCCCGTGTCCGACGATAAACTGGTACGTGGGGCGATCGACGGGATGCTGGCCAGCCTCGATCCGCATTCGGCCTATCTCGATGGTGGCGATCTCCAGCGGCTGGAGACGATGATCGATGGCAACTATTCGGGGCTCGGCCTGTCGGTCGTGATGGACGACGGCGCGGTCAAGATTGTCTCCCCGTTCAAAGGCAGTCCTGCTGATAAGGCAGGCATCAAGGCCGGTGACTATATCACCCACCTTGATGGCAAGCTGATTTACGGCGGCAGTCTGGATGATGCCGTGGCGCAGATGCGTGGCGAGGCGGGCACCAAAATCCGCCTCACGATCTATCGTCCCGGTAGCGACGAACCGTTCGATGTAACGGTAACGCGCGGCGTTATCGAACTGGAGCCCGTCACGTCCGAACTGAAGTCGGGCAATATCGGCTATATTTCCGTCAACGAGTTTTCGCGCGATGTGGGTTCCGATGTGTTCTCCGCATACGAGAAGATGAAGGCAGAAGCGAAAGGCCGGTTGAATGGTCTGGTGCTCGACCTCCGGCGTAATCCGGGCGGCTCTCTGGATGAAGCGGTCGCATTGTCCGATCTGTTCCTGACCGATGGGGCGATCGTGTCGCAGCGGGGCCGGGCGAAAGGCGAATCGATCACATACGATGCCGAAACCGTCTATCGCGGCGATATGGCGAAGAACGTGCCGATGATCGTGCTGATCGATGAAGGTTCGGCGTCTGCCAGCGAAATTGTCGCCGGTGCGCTGCAGGATCACCACCGGGCAATGATTATGGGCGAGCGCAGCTTCGGGAAGGGCAGTGTGCAGACATTGCTGCCGCTGGGTAAGGATGCTGCGCTTAAACTGACGACTGCGCGGTACTATACTCCTTCCGGCCATTCGGTGCAGGAAGGCGGCATTGAACCCGACGTGATCGTGCCGCAGCTTTCCGATCCCGACCTTGCCAAGCGTGAGAAGATGAGCCTGCGCGAATCCGATTTGCGCGGCCATCTCGTCAACGAAGCGGCGCTGAAGGACAAGGATATGGAAAGGGACAAGAAAGCCGATCCGCGCTTCCAGCAGACAGCCGAAGAACTGAAGGCGAAGGGGATCGAGGATTTCCAGCTCGATTATGCCTTGAAGACGCTGCGCCGTACAACATCGGGCAATATTGCGCGGAAGGACTGATTCGATGGCACGTTTAGCCAGTGAAAGACAGGCGCAGATTCTTGCGCTGCTCCTCCCCGTGGGTTTGCTAGGCGGGGCCTATATCGGCCAGTACGTCTTCGGCTTATATCCGTGTGAGATGTGCTGGTGGCAACGCTATCCGCATTTTGCGGCACTGGCGTTCGCTTTGCTGTCATTTGTTACGCCGCCACGGCGAATGTGGATTGCACTGGCGGGGCTGGCGATAATCGTTTCGGGTCTGATTGGAGCCTATCATGCCGGTGTCGAATATGGTTGGTGGCAGGGCCATACCGCCTGTTCCGCAACTGCGCTGGGCGGTGGCGATCCTCTCGATGCAATCATGAATGCACCCCTGATCCGCTGTGACGAGGTGCAGTGGAGTCTGTTTGGCATTTCTCTGGCCGGATACAATTTTCTGATCTCGACCTTTGGTGGTCTGGCAGTCCTTTGGCTGTTGGGGCGGCGCAAGGGAGATACGTTGTGAATCGGCCCGACACCGCTCGAATGATCCGCGTTGACCAGGCGGGGGAATATGGCGCGACGCGCATATATGCCGGGCAGCTGGCCGTCATGGGAGATCGCGCGCCGGGGGCTGGTGAGATCGCCGGCATGGCTCAGCAGGAAGCAGATCACCGCGCGCGGTTCGACGCGCTGATGGCCCGGCGCGGTGTGCGCCCGACATTGTTGCAACCATTCTGGTCGGTTGCCGGGTTCGCGCTGGGCGCAGGGACTGCGCTGATCGGCCCGAAAGCGGCGATGGCTTGTACAGCTGCGGTCGAAACCGAGATCGACCTGCATTACACCGCTCAGCTCGAAGAGCTGAAGGTAGATGGACATGATCCGGAGCTTGCCGACATGATCGAGGAATTTCGCGATGATGAACGCGAACACCGCGATGCCGCGTTGGCGGCCGGGGCAGAACAGGCGCCCGCCTATCCGTTGCTGTCAGGCGCGATCCGGCTTGGGTGTCGCCTTGCTATCCGGCTGGCGGAGCGTATCTAGAGTTTAAGAGGCGGTTCAGTAGTGACGATGGATACGCTGACCGACGATTTCGAGGAGTTCGACCGATGACTGTTGCCCGTTTGCTTGCCCTTCCGACGCTGGCCGTCGCCGCGCTGTGGGCGCTTCCCGCTGCGGCGCAGGATCAGGCGCAGGATGCGCCGGGCGATGATTCGGTGAATATGGTCATCGTGTATGGCGAAGACGAATGCCCGCAATCGACCGAAGCGGAAATTACGGTTTGTGCCCGGCGGCCGGAAGGCGATCGATTCCGCATCCCATCTTCGCTCCGTACATCGGATAGCCCGGAAAACACCTCGTGGACCCAGCGGGTTCAGAAGCTGGAAACCGTTGGTAACTTCGGGGCAATGTCTTGTTCACCGAAGGGCGCAGGCGGGTTCACCGGCTGTACTCAGGCACTGGTCGATGCTGCTTATGCCGCGAAAAAGGAATCGAGCGATATCCGGTTTGGCGAGTTGATAGACAAGGCGCGGCAGGAACGCCTCTCAACTATCGATACCGATGCCGCGGCGGAGCAGGCACGCGTCGAACAAATCGAAAAGCAGCAGCTGGACAAGGCCGAGAAGGAACGTGACGATGCAGCGCCCGATGCCGAAGCTAAGTCGGCGGCTGACAATCCGCCGCAGCACTGATTTCCACGGCTGGAGCTAGGGCTCTTTTAAGCATTCATAGTTAATGTGCCGGGCATGACTGCACCGCGCAAAATTCTCACCGTATTCGGCACTCGCCCCGAAGCGATCAAGCTGTTCCCGTTGATTCACGCACTCGATGCCGATCCGCGATTCGTGTCGCGCGTGGCTGTTTCGGGGCAACATCGTGGGATGCTGGATCAGGTGCTGCAGATAGCGGACATCACGCCGCACCATGATCTTGCGGTGATGCAGCCGAATCAAACGCTTGATGCGCTGACGGCCAACCTGCTGATCGGCCTTGGCAAAGTCATGGACGAGGAGCGGCCAGACTGGGTCATCGTGCAAGGCGATACTGCGACCGCGATGGCGGGTGGTCTGGCTGCATATTATCGGCAGATACCGGTCGCTCATGTCGAGGCGGGTTTGCGTAGCGGCAATATCTATCATCCGTGGCCGGAAGAGGTGAATCGTAAGATCGTCGGTTCATTTGCTACGCTGCACTTCGCGCCGACACAGACTGCGGCCGATGCTCTGCTGAGAGAGAATATTGCTGCGGACACGGTCCACATAACCGGCAATACCGTGATCGATGCGCTTCACTGGGTCACAGACCGGATCGAGCGAGAGCCGTACCTCGCAGCTGGGCTGGCCGAACTTGAGCAGCGTTTCGCAGGCAAGCGGATCATTGGCATGACCAGCCATCGTCGCGAGAATTTTGGCGAAGGTCTGGAAGCGATTGCTTCGGCAGTCACACGGCTTGCCGCGAGATCCGATGTGGCGGTGATTTTCCCGGTGCATCTTAACCCCAATGTGCGCGCCGTGATGAATCAGCGGCTCGCCGGGCTCGATAATATCGCGTTGATCGAACCGCTTGATTATCCGCACTTTGCGCGTTTGATCGCGATCAGCGACATCATGCTGACAGACAGCGGCGGGGTGCAGGAAGAAGCACCGGCGCTTGGCAAGCCAGTCTTGGTGATGCGGGAAACGACCGAGCGCCCGGAGGGCGTTGCTGCTGGCACCGCCAAACTGGTTGGTACAAACGCAGATACTATCGTCGCTGAGGCAGAGCGACTGCTTGACGATGCCAATGCGTACGATGCGATGGCCCGCGCGCATAACCCATTTGGAGATGGGCAGGCGAGCGCGCGGATCGTCAACCTGCTAGCGGGCTGAACCCTCAGGGGCGCCCAATGCTGGTGTAAGTGAAGCCCTTCGCGCGCATATCGTCAGGGCGATAGATGTTGCGAAGGTCGACGATGACCGGTGCATTGGCCAATTCCTTGACCCGGTCCAGATCGAGCGCACGGAATGCGTCCCACTCCGTTACGATGGCAACTGCGTCGGCACCTTCGATGGCTGCGTATGGATCATCGCACATGACAACTTTGGGCATCAGCGGTTTTGCCAGCTCCATCCCTTCGGGATCGTAAGCAGCAACATTCACGCCTGCATCGGTGAGAGCCTGGGCGATGGCAATCGCGGGCGAATCGCGCATATCGTCGGTATTCGGCTTGAAGGTGAGGCCCAGCAGAGCCGCTTTCTTGCCGCGTGCAGCCTCGACCCCACCAAGCGATTCGATCACTTTGCGGCCCATTGCGCGTTTGCGGCTCTCGTTGACCTTGGCAACAGCCTCGACGATCCGCACCGGGCTGTCGTAATCCTCAGCGGTCTTGAGCAGCGCGAGCGTATCCTTGGGAAAGCAGCTTCCCCCGTACCCAGGACCGGCGTGGAGGAATTTGGGGCCGATACGGTTGTCCATCCCGATCCCACGCGACACATCCTGCACGTTCGCGCCGACTTTCTCGCACAGATCGGCCATTTCGTTGATGAATGTGATCTTGGTCGCCAAAAATGCGTTGGCGGCGTATTTGATCAGTTCGCTCGAGCGGCGCCCAGTGAACAGGATCGGCGCTTCATTGAGAAACAGTGGGCGATAGACCTCCCGCATAACATCTCGCCCGAAATCATCTTCCGCGCCGATTACGATCCGGTCCGGGCGTTTGAAATCACCAATCGCCGCGCCTTCGCGCAGGAATTCAGGGTTGGACACCACCGCGACACGATGCTGGCAACCGGTTTCCGCGATGATCCGTTCGACCTCGTCGCCAGTGCCGACCGGAACTGTCGACTTGGTGACTACCACAGCATCACCCGAAAGGCTTTCGCCTACCTCCTGAGCAACGGCATAAACAAAGCTCAGATCCGCATGACCATCGCCCCGCCGACTGGGCGTGCCGACAGCGATGAAGATGGCGGACGCACCCCTGATGCCCTCAGCCAGATCGGTGGTGAATGAAAGTCGCCCCGCCTTCACATTGGCGTCAACAAGCGAATCCAGCCCAGGTTCGTAGATCGGCATGATCCCGTCGTGAAGGCGGTCGATCTTGGACTGGTCCTTGTCGATACAGACCACATCGTGCCCGAAATCGGCAAAACAGGCCCCAGAGACAAGCCCGACATAGCCCGAGCCGACCATAGCGATTTTCATGTGAGGTCGTCCTCAATATGCTTCGTTAAAGGGTGTCTATGCGTTGAGATGTGTGCAATCAACGATTAGCGTCGCTTACAGTCTGCTGGTCCGCTAGGCAATGAGTGCGGGCGTAGGGCGCTGACCTGTATATTCAGGCACCAACTCACACAATATCATCAGCGCCTGATCCCTTTTGCCGGTGGCAATGGCTGTTTCCATTTGATCGAGTTTTAAAGACAAATCTTCCCACGACAATCGTTGTTCCGTGGCTCTCATAATGCGGGCGTGGTTCGTCTTTTCGGGAGAATTGCCGATCAGTAGCTCTTCGAACAGTTTTTCGCCCTTGCGAAGCCCGATTTCCTGAATCTCGATATCGCCCTGCGGGTTGCTTTCATCACGAACGGACAGGCCCGACAGATGAATCATAGTGCGCGCCATATCGTATATACGGACCGGGTCCCCCATATCGAGCACGAAGACTTCGCCGCCTTCGGCCATCGCGCCGGCCTGGATGACGAGTTGCGCTGCCTCTGGAATTGTCATGAAATAGCGCGTGATATCCCGGTGCGTGAGGGTAACCGGTCCGCCATCTCTGATCTGCTGTTGGAACCGCGGGACCACCGATCCGCTTGATCCCAATACATTGCCGAAACGCACCATAGCAAATCGGGTTGCAGACCCTTCCGCAGCGAAAGCCTGCAGGATCAGTTCGCATATACGCTTGCTTGCGCCCATGATATTTGTCGGGCGCACAGCTTTGTCGGTGCTGACGAGGATGAAATGTTGGACACCCACCCGCTTCGCTTCCTGCGCGCATTGTAGAGTGCCAAAAACATTATTGCGTATGCCCGCAATAACGTTCTCCTCAACAATGGGGACGTGTTTATACGCCGCAGCGTGAAAAACGGTATCAGGGCGCCAGCGATCGAACAGGCGGCGCGTCGTTGAATCGTCGGCAATATTCGCCAGTTCACTGTGAATTTCGGTCCCAGCTTCAATTTCGCCAGAGAGTTGCGCCTGCTTAAGCTCGCTTTCGATGAGATAGAGTGCGTACTCGGTCATTTCGACAAGAATGATGGCCGACGCGCGTAACTTCGCAATTTGACGGCAGAGCTCACTTCCGATCGAGCCGCCTGCACCTGTAATCAATACTGTGCGCCCGGTGATTGTGCGATGGAGCAAGACATCGTTGGGCGGAACAGGATCGCGCCCCAACAAATCGGCAATTTCAATTTCGCGTAAATCACTGACAGAAACGCGCCCATCGACCAACTCTCCCACCGCGGGTAGCGTGAGTACGCGGCAACTGATGTCGGCGAACATACGTACTTTTTCTTCCCGTTCGGGACGTGACAGACTAGGCATTGCCAGTAGCACCATGTCGATGTCCCGCCGTTCAACGAGTTTTGCGGCATCTCCGCTGTGGAATACACGAATATTGTCAAGGTGATGCCCGGCCAGACGTTCATCATCGTCAATATATCCGCATAGGAACATTCCGGGCTCATGTCGCAGCGCAAGTCCAAGCTGCCGCCCGGCCGATCCAGCCCCATAAATCATTACGCGAGCGGGAGTGCCTTCGAAACCTTGCCTGTTGAGAAGATCGAACAGGACATACTTCGCAAACAGCCGGCTTATCATCAGCAACGCCGCAAACACCATCGGTTGTAAAACAGCAATTGTTCGCGGTACCCCTGTGACGTGATTAACGGTCAACAAGAGGGAAAGGGCGAGCGACATAAAGATGCACGATGTCGCGATACCGACCATCGTGCGCGACCCGATGAACCTCAAGACTGAGCGATACACCCCGCGAAAAACAAAGATCGGTAGCCAGACCGCGAGGCTGGCCAGGGTGACGATGGCAATCGGCTTGCTCCAGAGATCCCAAACTCCCAATCGCAGGGAAAATGCGATCCATACCGAAATCACGCATAGGGTTGCATCGAGGGATAGAAGCAGGGAAATCTTAGCGCCTCGGCTAAGGCCGAGGAGGCGCTGCAACACATCGATCACGCGATCGACCAATCTGTCAGTAATGCCGATCTGCATCACCCCTGCCTCGCTTCCGGCAGCGTGGCTGGATGATATCGCACGCGACCTGATCGGTCGTATCGACCCGGAAACGAAACGGTCATCGCAATCTCATGAAATATTTGAAATTGTTGCAATGGAGGCAATTCCGTAAAACCGTTGGCCAGAGCGCATATACGCAAAAAGAGCGCCTGCCTACATTCCTTTATCGATACAGGTTTGCTGTAGGATTAAACGCAGCGACAGGACAAATATGAACGGCTGGACTAATCGCTGGAAGTCACTCTGGTTCATACGCTGTTGCAGCTGAATTATCCGGAATATCAAATCGGATCATCATGCTCCCGCTTCATCAAGCACAGATGTTATGACATTGCAAATGCGATCTAATTCAGCATCGGTCAGTGTCGGGTGCGTAAGGAACATAAGGCTGGTTTCGCCAAGTTCGCGCGCTCTGGGAAGACGGCTTGCAGGGCGAAAAGGCGTATTGTCGAATGCCTTTTCCAGATAAACTTCGGAACAAGTTCCCTGAAATAACGGAGCGCCCCGCTGTACCACTTCAGCGACGATCCGATCACGAGTCCAACCATTTTTGAGGCCGGTCGGGTGGACGTACGCATAAAGCCGATAATAGGCATGGACTATATCGTCTGCAGGCAAGGGAGTCTGGACTATCTTGGGATAGGCGGCGAGCACGCTATATAAGCGGGAGGCAATCGCGTTGCGGCGCTCAGTCGTTTCGGCCATATGCCGCAATTGAACGCGGCCGATGGCCGCCTGCATTTCTATCATCCGCCAATTGGTGCCGATTGTTTCGTGCAGCCATCGAAAGCCAGGCGGGTGTTGCCGGTTGTAAACTGCATCCCAGCTCTTCCCGTGATCTTTGAACGACCACATACGAGACCAGCATTCACGGTCGTTGGTGGTCACCATTCCGCCTTCACCGCCGGTAGTCATGATCTTATCCTGACAAAACGACCACGCCCCGACATGGCCGATTGATCCGACGCTGCGCCCCTTATATCGGGCGCCATGTGCCTGAGCACAGTCCTCGATGACCTTTATGTTCTTGCATTCAGCAAACTCCATTATCGGGTCCATATCCGCAGGCCAGCCCGCAAGATGAACTACGACAATTCCGCGCGTCCGTTCTGTAGTGACTGCCGCTATCGTCTCGACCGAGATGTTCCCGCTGTGCGAAACGACATCGGCAAACACAGGTTTCGCACCCGCATTGATGACGCTGCTGACAGATGCGATGAAGGTACGTGGGGTTACGATTACCTCATCGTCTGAGCTTCCACCATTGGCGGCACCTATGCCCAGGCCATGCAGCGCAAGGTCCAGCGCGACCGTTCCATTGGTTAGCGCAATCGCATGATCGACGCCGACCCAAGCGGCAAATTCGCTTTCAAAGGAACGGCCCTCGCTTCCGGTCCAGTAATTAACTCTGTTTGATTGAAGCACAGAAACGACTGCACTTATCTCCTCTGAGGTAAAGCTCGGCCAAGGGGATACATTTGCGTTTAGCATCGTGGCTCTTTTCAGTAAGATATTAAGTTAGTTTGAGTTTTTGTGCGAGGCTTACAAATTGGGAACTGAATCCGATACTGCGTCGGTGTGTCATCCGAATGGCAGTGTGTCAAAATCACCAAAACAATCTAGGCCTGCTTTTGTAAACTGATAATTATGGCCATTTGCGCCACCGACGCGATCCATGCAAATGAAGTTTCCCATGATCGCGTCACGCACAGGCCGCATGGCGATGGCATAAGCGCATTGTTATCTGTCAGGATAGGTGTGATCAGGCGAGCCGGCAGTTTTGCGGTCTGGAGCCCCCTCGAAAGGAGGCATCGTCGCCTCGCCATCAGCGCTTATTCCGTCTCGCGCGATGACTTTTCGCAAAGTTAGAAACAGAATCTTAATGTCGAGGACAATGCTGCGATTGTCGACATACCATATGTCGAGAGCAAACTTGTCGTTCCAACTCAGTGAATTGCGACCGTTTATCTGCGCCCATCCGGTAATGCCGGGTCGCACTTCGTGCCGCCGGGCTTGTTCGGGAGAGTAAAGGGGCAGGTAGCTCATCAGCAATGGCCTGGGACCGACCAGACTCATATCGCCAACGATAACGTTCCACAGCTCTGGAAGCTCATCCAGACTTGTCGAGCGGAGAAATCGGCCAAACGGGGTCAGGCGCTCGGCATCGGGCAAGGGGGCGCCGTCAGGACCAAGTGCGTTCGACATCGTCCGAAATTTCACCATCATGAATGGTGTACCATTCAGCCCAGGGCGTTCCTGTCTGAAGAAGACCGGGCCCCCCAGCGAGATGCGGATGGCCAGAGCGACTATGGCGATGATTGGCAGCAAAACCAAACTCGCCATTAGGGCGATCAACAAATCAAGCAGACGCTTCATAATGTGGCAATACCTGTGGAGCGAGAGTCCGATCGAAAAGGAGGCCGCTCAGTATCAGTAAGGCGGCAAGCCTGAAACCTGCATATCGGGAAAAGGCTAATCAACCGGGAACCTCGCTGTAAATCAGGCCGCCCATCAGGGTGGATTGGCATGCAATCGTTTGCTGGCCGATACCGCCATACCCCCAACGTTATCGCAAATGGGTGGCAGTCCGCACCGCCATCAATCGGGCCAACACTTGTGCCCGAGCATGCCGAATGTCCGGTGCCTGAGGCGCGCAATACGGCTTATGAAGTCTCTTCCATCGCCTCATTAATGTGATCAAAAATCTGTTGGTTTACAGCGTCCACATCAAATTTGCGGCGCACAAGATCGTATCCCGCTTCACCCATGTCTCGCCGCAAGTCTGCCGATTGGGCCAGCTCTTCCATACGGATAAAGAGGCTTTCGACATCTTTGGGCTTCACCAGATAGCCGGTGACGCCGTCCTCTACTGTCTCGCGGCATCCGGGTGCGTCCGTTGTCAACACGGCCCGCCCCATCGCCATCGCCTCAAGGACAGAGCGCGGCGTTCCCTCGCGATAGGACGGCAAAACATATACGCTGGACTCTGCTATTTCCGGGCGCACATCCTTTCGTGGGCCACGATATTCAAGCCCGCCTGCGACCCACCGCTCCACCTCGTCCTTTGTTACTGCATCCAGCCCGTCATCCATAAACCCCACTAGGCGGCAAGAAACCGCGGGATGAGCGGCCATCAGTTTCAAAGAGGCCTCCGCATATTCGCGCACACCCTTGTCGCCCAGTAAGCGGGAAATCATCAGAAATACCGGGGCTGCGGGCAAGGCTGTGCGGGCGTAATGTACTATATCGACACCCGAACCGTTGACCAGCCGCGCCTTCGCGGCATCTCTCAGACAACCGGCAGCTATAAAATCATTCCGGTCATCAGCGTTCTGAAAAATCACTCTGGCGTTGATCTGCACCGATTTTGCATACAGCTTGCGCCCCAGAAATCGGATGATGCGCGAGGCGAGAGAGCCTCCTTCGGCAGAAAAACTATATCCCAGCCCGGTGATATTGGCGATAGACGGGATCTTGGCGCGCCGTGCGGCAAAGGCGCCCCAGATATTGGGCTTGATCGTATAGGTCAAAAGCAGATCGGGCCGTATGTCGCGCAAAACCCGTGTCAGATGCCGCAGCGTTTTCAGATCTTCAGTTGGATTAACACCACGCCGCGAAAGCGGGATCTGATGACAGGCAACGCCCAGTGCGTTCAATCCTGCGATTGTTTCTTCATCAAAATCCGGGGCTAGCGCAGATACAGTAATCCCCCGATCGCGCATCGCGCGGATCAACGGCCCCCGAAAATTCAGTAGGGACGGGGCATAAGAAACGAACAAGGCAATATGCCGGGGCATCATTGATGAATACGCCTTCGATATAAGTTCAGAGCTGATCCAGAACGGCTTTGAAACGTCGCTTGACGGCCTCCGCGCTGAAATTGGTGGCGATATGTTCTGCGGCCGATTGCGATTGAACGACGCGCTCAGAAGTCGGGCGATTCAAAACCTCCCGGACCGCATCGGACATCGCAATGGCATCGCCAACGGGAACGACCCTTCCAAATTCCGCGATGATCTCATTTGCAGCACCGACATCGGTTGAAACACAGGGAACGCCGTGGCTTAATGCTTCCGCCAGCACCATCCCGAAACCCTCTGAACGCGATGTCATCACAAATAGGTCAAGGTTATTGTAAAAAGATGCCATATCGCGTTGCGGCCCCAGCCATTCGATCTCACCCGGCGCGACCCCTTCGTTTTCCATCAGGCGGGCCAGTTGCGGATTGTCGCCGGATGCTCCTTCGCCACAAGCGACGAACCGAACAGTCGGATCGCTGGCATGGATATTGTGGACCGTTTTGAGGAAAAGCGGGAAATCTTTGGTCGGATGGTAACGCGCAGCAAAACCGACTGTCCGGCCACCGGTATGTCGGCCACCTGTCGCCGCACGCCCGATCTGAATGGCGTTTGGGATAATCACGCTGCGCTTGGGATTGCCGAACAACCGCTTATGCTGATCGAAGGCTCGTTGCGAGACATATACGATCGCGTCCGCCATTCTGGACAATATTGCGGAACCGGCGATCGCCAGTTTTGTACTTCTGCTTTCCGATCTCAGGTCGTCAAGCGCATGGTGGACTGTCCAGACAACGGGACAATCCCGCTGGCTGGTAAGCGCCAGCAGGCTGGCCGCAGCATTCCCGTGGTACATCCACCCGATCAGAACATCGGGTTGAAACTCGGCCGCCAACGCTTTTAACTTCCTCGCTGCCTGAGCAATGGAAATATGCGGAAGACCGAGCGATTCAATTCGACAGCCATCCGGCAGGCTGACTTTGTTGGCCAGCGCGCAGGAACGGAGCGAGACAACCATATTGTCTTCGCCCAGACCCGAATTGAGCAGATTAATCAGCGCCTGCTCTGCTCCAGCCAATCGTTCAAAATTTGTGGTGATATGCAGTATTCGCATTTCCAATTCCTCGGAACAAATTTTGAGGCAGCGCTAATATTTTTTTTCTTCCAATTTAATTGTTAAATACATGAGGGCGCAAGGGAATATGAATGTAAGTACTAATCCTCTAATCTCCCCAATATAAAATGTATTTGCGGCAAGAAACGCAAGATAAAAATCTGCGGATGACAATTCTCCCTTGATCTGTGATTTAACGAATTCGGCAATACGCCCGGTAAATCTGAAAATGATGCCGGAGATAAATACGCCAACATAATTGGCTTGAATATAGCCAAATGCCAAATAACCCGGCGGAATAATTGATTCGCGTTTGCGTAGAATTAGCTCTGTATTAAAATATGTAAGAGAGTCCCCGAAATCTATTCCGAACAGCCTGAGGTAAAATAAAAAGCCTTGTGGAATATCCCAAAAATATCTGTACCCAATTTCATTGACTAATGAAGGGGCATAAAAATATGAAATAAGAGGGTGGGAAAAGTTATTTAGCACCTCCCCCATGTCAAGCCCAGATGTATAGGCCATCCTGACTGCTTCCGAAACGCTCCCGCCTGTTGAGATGGTGGCGATAATCGATTTGCCCTCAAGCAATAAAGGGAAAAGCACTATGGCACCGGCGATGCCAATAATGATCGGAATGATCGGTCGGCGAGCGAAATGCATGATTGGAATCAAGAGGACGATAATAACTTGGAATCTTCCGCCAAAACCTAGAACCAAGAACAATGCAAAAGAAAACCAGACAAATGCCATCGTATAGTTAGATCTGGATAGTGAAATAATTAATAGGAAGCAATTAAGGTAATAGGCACATAAAATAATTGTAGATATTAGATAATTTCCGCCCGACCCGTATGACCTTATTTCGCTAGATATTGTATAATAATCACTCGTGATTACGTAATAGCATGTTATTATGTTTATAATAATAAATAGTGCCGTAACGTATCTGTTGCTTTTTCCTAACTGATTTATGGATTCTTTAAGGTTATTTTTAATAGTCAAATCCCATAAGAAGAACCCGCACGAAAAAATGAACAAAGCGACGAGTGCGTCATTGCGGTCTGCTTCATGAAATAGGGCGCTTTGACCTAAATAAGATATTCTTCCGCTCTCACCAGCGTACGCCAACGGCAGGCCATAGAAAGCCATGGTGAAACAGAACGAGAGCAACGAAAAAAGACGATTGAAATTGTCTTTATGTCGCAAGCTAGTGAGTAAAATCGGAGATGCGCTTAGAAATACCAGAAGAAAGTTCATATGCGCGCCCCCCTTTCTCCAATCGACAAACTAATATCCCTTTGAACGTATATAAATTGGAAAATCGCCTGCACCATTATCGAAAGCGTGAACATATAGACAAACCCTGAGAAGCCAGCGAACGGCACGATCATAAGGGCGCCGACAAAGGAAATGCCTGTTTTTAATATCAAGATGCCAAAGGTAATTTGATCGTGCCGTCGCATATTCAGGCATATTCCCGTTGGCCCCAGCGCCATTTGTATCAATACGGCCAGCAAGAGCAGGGCCAGGTCAAAGGCATACGCAGGGCCGCTTTCTCCAAACAGATAGTTCAGTATCTCCTTAGAGAAATAGAGGGCAACGGCCACATAAGGTATGGCGGCCATCAGGCCCAGCGCCCGGCCGATCCGCAAGTATGCTCGCACTCCCTCCGCAGATGCCTTGGAGAATTTGGGAGCCAGAAAGGAATCCAGCGTCAGGATTACAAATTGTAGCGGGGCCAGCAATCGATACAAACCGTTCAAAACGGCGACCCCTGCATCGCCGATCATAAATTTCGCCAGCAATACCCCGCCCCACTGGCTAAGATAACTCAGCAGGGCAATTAGCCCCAGATACTTCGCATCGATATATGTATCGAACCGCCAGTAAGACCGCCAATGCTGCGGCTTTGCCAGAAGGCGAAGGCTGATTAAATGGAGGCTGGATATGATGAGAGCCAGCCATAAAAAACCACTATATATCAGCCAGGCTTGGTTGGCAGTCTGCAAAGGTAGGATCATGAAGGCGATACAGGCAAATGCTGCTGCAATACCCTGTTCCCAGAAACCGCCCCAGCCCCCATATCCGCGCCCCTTGAAATAGGAGGAAATGATCCCCTGTAGCCCGCAGGGGATGATCGCAATCCACAAAAGCTGAACCGGATCGGCTGGCGATTTCTGCAATGCGGACAAAATGGCCAGAACCGCGCTGATCACCACGCACGGCACGAATACTGCCGCGGCCGCACTGTAAAACGTGTCCGCCGCATCCTCTGGCGATAAATCGGGGGCCGCGCTTTCGCGAATGATCGACAGATTCTGGCCAAATTGCGTCAAAATCGCCACCCCGGTTAGGGTGGTGAACGCCAGAAGAAACTTGCCCGATTCCTCTAGGGGAAATTCGCGCAACGCCAGAACGGTGATCAAAATCGCTCCGGCGGAAGAAATAAACCGCCCGATCAGCACCCGCAGCGGCTCAAGAAGCTTCTTCGCCACCATCATCGGGAGCATACTCCGGTTTCGCAGCGTTACAGCCGCAAATCGCTTTCGTCGGCGGCGAAAACGTATTTCAGATCAGCAAGTACGTGATTGCCTTTGCAAAATTTTCGAGCCCCGGCGGCGCCGATCGCGCGAAACTGGTCATGGGCGACGGCGATGACTACGCCATCATACGAATCGTTTTTCGGCGCGGCGATCAAATCCAGCCCGTACTCCTGCCGCGCTTCTTCCTCATCGACCCAAGGATCATGGACATCGACAGTGATGCTGTATTTTTCCAGTTCGTGGATCAGGTCGATTACGCGTGTATTGCGAAGATCGGGACAATTTTCCTTAAATGTCAGCCCCATGATCAGAACTCGTGCACCATTCACCTGAATGCGTTTCTGCAGCAACGCCTTGACCATTTCACTGGCAACGTAGGCGCCCATGCCGTCGTTCAATCGCCGCCCTGCAAGGATGATTTCAGGGTGATAGCCGATCGATTCCGCCTTATGTGTCAGATAATAGGGATCGACCCCGATACAGTGGCCGCCAACCAGACCGGGGCGAAATGGTTGAAAATTCCATTTTGTCCCGGCCGCCTTCAATACCGCTTCTGTGTCTATGCCCAGTCGGTTAAAGATAATTGCCAGTTCGTTCATCAAAGCAATGTTGAGATCGCGCTGGGTGTTTTCGATAACCTTCGCAGCCTCCGCCACCCGGATCGATTCCGCCTTATACGTACCGGCAGTGATAATGCTGCCATAAAGGGCATCAACAATATCCGCGACCTCCGCTGTGGAGCCTGAAGTTACTTTCGCGATATCGGGCAATCGGTGCGCTTTGTCGCCTGGATTGATCCGTTCCGGGCTGTAGCCGCAAAAGAAGTCTGTATTGAAGGTTAGCCCTGATGCTTGCTCCAGGACAGGAGCACAATCCTCTTCGGTCGCTCCTGGATAAACGGTTGATTCGTAGATAACGATATCGCCCCGTTTCAGTACGCTGCCGATCATTTCCGAGGCCCTGCGTAATGGAGTCAGATCCGGGCGATTATGTGCGTCGATCGGCGTTGGCACGGTGACGATGTACGTATTCGCCGCTGCCAGATCCTGCGGGTCGCACGAAAATTCGAGATGCTGTGCACTGGCCAGTTCGTGCGGTTCCACCTCAAGCGTGTGATCATGCCCCGCCTGCAATTCGGAGATACGCGTACGATTAACGTCAAAGCCAATCACGCGGCGCCGTTTCCCGAATTCCACCGCCAGCGGCAGCCCAACATACCCAAGCCCGATTACGGCAATCACACGATCAGACATATTCATCGCTATCAAATCCTGTAGTAATCGCGGAACCAGGCGACAAATTGAGCGATCCCATCTTTGAAATGCGTTTCAGGCTTAAACCCCGTTAGCCGCTGCAATAGCGACGCGTCTGCCCATGTGGCGGGGACATCGCCCATTTGCATCGGCATATAATTGCGGATGGCCTTTTTGCCGAGACACTCCTCAATCGCATCGATAAAATCGAGCAGGCGTACCTTGTCTGAATTGCCGATATTGACAATTCTGAACGGTGCGACCGGGGATAGCGAGTCTCCCGGTTCAATATCTTCTGGTTTATTAGGACGGTGCGGCACGGCATCGATCAATAATCGGATGCCCCGAACAAGATCATCCACGTATGTAAAGTCGCGATACATATCGCCATTATTATATATATCGATCGGGCGATCCTTCAAAATCGCATCGACAAATTTATAAAGCGCCAGATCCGGCCTTCCCCATGTTCCATACACGGTAAAAAACCGGAACATCGTTGTCGGCAAATTCCACAGGTGGGCATAGGCATGCGCCATGCTCTCGTTTGCTTTCTTCGTCGCAGCGTAGATCGTTAACTGAGTGTCCGCCTTTTCCCCCTCAGTGAAGGGCATTTCCGTATTGGCGCCATATACAGAAGAGGTTGATGCCATCAGCAAGTGCTGTACTTCCAGCCGCCGAGCCGCCTCCATTACATTGAAGGTGCCGATTACGTTGGAGTCAAGATAGGCGCGTGGGTTTTCAAGGCTGTAGCGGACACCGGCCTGTGCGGCCAAATGGACGATGACATCGGGCCGGAAGCGATCTGCCACATCATCAAAACTCTTCTGATCTTCCAACATGGCTTCTGTGGCTGCAAAATTGGGATGCTGTAACAGTGTGGCATGACGTTTGCGTTTTAAATTAACGTCATAATAATCGGTCATGCCATCGTAGCCATGAACATGAAAGCCTTCGGATATCAGCAATTTGGCCAGATGAAAGCCAATAAAACCTGCCGTTCCGGTGATCAAAATACGTTGAGGCATTGGTGTGTTATTCTTCGCAATTGCTAATAGTGAAATTGTAAACGTACAATGGGTGTCCGTTATTCATTTCTGCCTTCGGGGCATCGATGACATAAATGCCGACCTTCACATAACAGGCTAAAAACAACCGTGCATCCGCTGGTCGTGTTCGCCGTCCCGAATAGGTGCGGATGCGACCTTAGACCAAGCAATTAATGCACTGCAAACACACTCTGCCATTTTTGACCGACCTTGGGGGCATGATTGCAGAAAACCGAAGTTGACCCGGGTCAGATGCCTGCTGGTAATGCGTCCATCTTTTGCTGAAGAATGTTCGCTGCCCTTAGGGGCGCCGACCACCGGTTGCGCTGTATGGTTGTGGCGCAGGTTTGCCCGCCATCGCCAACTGTAGGTGATATGTTTGGTCACGCCGTTCTATTTCAATCATTTCCGGCATTTTAACCGTTAGTGCAATTGGGTGCCCTGTGATCCTGATTAGGCTTTTGGTCATTTCCTCCCGCATGTCATCCAGTCAGTCAGTTCTTCGGATCAACCCTGCGCCAATCAGGGGCTTTGAGTGTCTGTCGGCCGGATATGGGGCGGCGCTTGATCGAGTTCTGAGTGGGGCCTTTTCGCCGACCCAAGCTGCGCGATTGTGCATCGGCGCGATTAAACTGAGATGTTGCATTGGCATTGCGATCATAACCGCGATCAAGCCGGTTATTAATGCGACTATCAAGACGATTTTCGATACGATTGGTTATCCGCGCTTGCGGTTCTATCTTCGTTGCGTTTGTGCGTGCATTTTGTCGGACGCCCACTTCGCCCGCCCCTGTTTCCGCAGTCTGCCCAGCCTGCTCAGCAGATTGGGCATTGGAAGGAGTAGGGGCAGCCAGAAAAACGATCGCCAAACCCAAGCAAAGATATGCCGGGCGACGACGCTGAGATGCCTTTCCCGTTCTTGAGTCAGTCACCCGCTACACCTTTATACAGACGTGCGAATTTGACGCGTCCGAAGACCCCGGCAATTTCATCCGACGGGCGGGCGATCAGTGTGAGAGTTTGCATAACGCACCCGTCGGGCACCGTAAATTGGCCGGAGAAACGAACAGCACCCTTTTCTGCGTTGGGAACATTAATCTTCCCTAAATCCCGGCCATCTTGGCAGACCAGAGTCCAGTATGGGCGAGACCGTTCCGGCTGCTGCAGATCTTCAATCGTGCTTTCAAATCGATATATGCCTGGGTAGAGCATCTGGCGTTGTTCGATCAACTTTCCACCCACGCTCGGCGCGACGGAAAATTCGACGGCACCGCCTTGCTTGCCAGACTGTAATGAAGCGGAAATGCCGGCCGAATTATGTGGCACCCAGTCGAATAGAGAAGGCCTCTTAATCGCAGCCTTAAAAGCGGGGTCGCGAGACTGGTGTCGATCACCTTTGCGAAATGAGGTGTAGTATCGCCATGCACGATCAGCCTGTCGGCGCTGGATCAGTTCATTCACCAAAATCACCCGATTGCTATCGGGGACTTCCAGCCCGGATTTCGTGGCGGCGCGAAGAAACAACTCTGCGGAGATCGGGTCGATTTGGCCCTGACTAACGAAGCCGATAAACTGCTCGCCCCAAACAGGGTGTGTATGCAGAATGTCGATCAGCCCTTCGCGAATCCGTGGCTCGGCGATTGCAGCGGCGAGAGTCGGGAACAGTACATCGGGCGCCCGGCGAGAGGTTCGCAAAGCTATATCGTATTGTTGAAGAGCGCCGGTTATATCGCCGCGCGAAACCGCATCTTCGATCGCCCAGAAATGAGTTTGCAGGTTCCGCCGCGATAGAGCGAGCGAATATGCGAATATGGATCTCGCCTTCTGGGTGTCGCCTGATAGCTGTGCTTGCAACCCCAGAACGTTCAAGGCGCTGACTGCCGTGGGGTCATGCCTAAGCGCATCCCGGGCTAATAATGCCGGGCGCGAATCGTGCCGGGAATCGGGTTTTGCAGTCATTTCTGCGGCAGCCAGTTCCGCGGTAATCGACCAATTGAAAGGGCTGAGGGAATGAGCGACCGTGGGATCGGTTTTTACCACGGCGTTGGCCAGCGTCGATGTTACGCTAATATAGCCGCATATCGCAGCGGCAATCGCTATCCCGCCCCTGAAAGCCCATTCGCGGCTAGATCGCTTAATATGGCGGTTCTTTCTCAAGCGGCCTCGACCTCGCGCTCGTCGCGGCCGTAGCCATAGCCATATTCGTAACCGTACCCATAATGCGCTTTACGCGCTTCGAACTTAGTCAGTACTCCGCCGAGCACTTTGGCATTGGCCGCCTGCAGGCGCGCCAGCGCGGTTTTGACCATGCTTGAACGGATGCCGTGCGACTCAACCGCGTAGATGACACCTTCTACCTGATTGCCGATAAGCGGAGCATCCGCCAACCCCATCACAGGTGGTGAATCGATTATCACATGATCGTAATTCTTAAGCAGCTTTTCGATCAGTTCTGAAAGGCGCGGTCCCATCAACAATTCCGCTGCGTTGGGCGGGATCGGCCCGGCCGTCATCACGCTGAATTCCAATTCGGGAATTTCGAAAACCATCGATGGAACGTCGTTTTCACCCGACAGGAAATTGCTCAGCCCGCGATCGTGAGTAATCCCGGCCAGATGGTGGATCGACGGAGAACGCATATCGCCATCGACCAGAATGACCTTGCGATGGGCACGGGTGAGTGTGGTTGCCAACGAAAGCGCAGTGGTCGATTTGCCTTCTGCCGGACGTGTCGAAGTAACAGCGAAAGAGCGTGGAACACCATGATCGGTTGTAAAACCGAGGTTGGTCTGAATCGCCAGATACGCATCGAAAAGATCGGACTTTCTGTCGAGCAAAGCCTCGCGAGGGGTCATATCAGCCACCGTCGGCACAGAACCCAGGAGGGACAAGCCCAGCCTGCGTTCCACTTCGGATGGATCCGCGATTGCTTCATCCAGTTGCTCCAATGCAAAAGCAAGGGCGATCCCAATGCCCGCGCCGGCAAGGATGGACAGCGCGATATTCAACAGCAAGTTTGGGCTGGAAGGCAACTGGGGAACATCGGCCGGATCAACTATTGCGACATTGTTTATCCCGACGCCGCCCGCAACACCGATTTCCTTGAAGCGCTGTAACAACCCGTCGTAAAGTGCCCGGTTGGTATCCACCTCTTGCTGATAGATGTTATACTGAATGCTTCGCCGCCTAAGATCCAGATAATCCGACTTAAGGCGGTCGACTTGCGTCTTAAGCGTCTGCTCACGCTGGAGGGCAGCGCGATAGGTCGACTGGAGAGAGCCAGATACACGCGTTTCTTCGCGGGCAATCGCACTGTCCAACTCGTTGATTTGCGATTTGAGCGACTGTGCTGCCGGATAGCCGGGCTCAAACTGCACCATCATTTGTTCGTATTGGGCGGCAAGTTCCGCCCGGCGCTGGCGAAGACCATTGATGGCCTGATTATCCAGGGCTTCGGGCGAAGCGCCTTTACCGCCCGCCTGCCGGAAGCGGGCTTCTGCAGCGATGCGATCGGCAGTCGCCTGATTCAGAGCAGTGTTAAGTGATGCAAGGTTATCGACGACAATCGACCTTTCCTGAGTAGTCGCTCCGTCGCCGCCCGATCCCGCTGGCAGGTTGATGATTTGCTGGTTCGACGCATAGCCTACCAGTTGCTTTTGCGATTCATCGAGGCGACTTTTGTATTCTGCGAGTTGCTGCTGCAACTTTTCGCGCCCGTAGGAAGTTGATTGCACCTTGCGTTCAAGGTTCGACTCGATGAAATTCTCGGCCCACGCATTGGCAACGCGAGAGGAGAACGAGGCGTCGGGACTGGTGAATTTAATATCTACCAAGCGCGACAATCGCGTTGGTTCGACGCTAAGGTGATCAAGCAATAATTCGCCCGCTTCTCTTTGCCGCTTTCGCCGACCGGCCGCCGGGTATCGTCCGTCACGCAGTTCGAACGCAGGATCCCCGCTAGGGGCGCCGAACTTTTCAAAGAAGCTGGGGTCATCGATCAGGCGAAGCTGTGCGGCGACCCGCTCCGCCAAGGTGCGGGCGCGCAGCAAACCATATTGCGTTTGATAGAATTCCTGATCGGCAACCCCGGTATCGCGTTCGACACCCTTAAATTCAGTTACCTGGTCGGACTCTCTGGAAATTTCGATAGTCGTCGCGGCGGTATAATGCGGCGTCATCAATAGGCTGATGATAACACCCAGCAATACACACGCAGCAATCGAACCGAGGATGACCCATTTCCAGCGCAGCGCAATACGCAAATATTGCCGAAGCAGCGGGATGCCTTCCGGTGCATATTGACCCGCCAAGCCGGGATGTCGGGCGGTCGATTCGTTCGGTTCAGCCGACGAGCCATCGACCTGCAGAGAAGAAGAGTTCATAGGGAAAGCCTGTAAGCTTAACGCAAAATTGCCACAAGAGGCGCAGCGAGCAAGGGGGCTAAAGAGACAAAATCGCGGAACATCCGGCGTTGGGGTGAATCGCCTACAACAACCACGTCGTTGGCATACAGCGGGGGATCTTTATAAGCCCCTCTGCGAATGGCCGTGACATTGTAAAGCGCGGCCATTCGCTGCCCCTCGACCGTTCTCAGGATCACTACGTCATCGGCGCGGGCAAATTCGGTCAAACCTTTTGCCGAAGCAATCGCACGCAGGAGTGTCATCTGGTTTGTCACCGGATAAAGCCCTGGTTCGGTTACCTGACCATCGACAGTGACAACCTGACTGACGGAACTTTTTATATTGATGGTGACTTGCGGATCGCGAATGTAGCGCCCACGCAGGCCGTTTTCGATGTCGGCGGCTAGTTCGCGTGACGTTTTGCCACCAGCATAAATCGTTCCTGCGAGCGGAATCGAAATTCGCCCGCTTGCATCGACCTGAACTTCCCGCGTCAGATCCGGCACATTGAAAACTTCAACCTCGATCGTGTCGAGTGGTCCGATCAGGGCAGGGCGGTCGGGTGCCGTCAAGTCGTTCCTTACAGGAGACGGCAATTCATTCGCACCATCCACTACGGTGAGGTCCGGCGTAGAGCTTAGTGGCTCGCGGCCAGCACAACCCGCAAGGCCAATGAAGGCCAAGCCGACAATCAAGAATTTGCGCATGTAATCCTGTATCGCTATGAAATTTCGTTGCAAGATGAAAACATAGAGCGAACCCGGATAGATTGACACCCCTTAATGCAAGCTTGCTGCATTTCGAGCGTCTATAGTGCTGACAATAAGAGTGGCCATGTTAACGCGTGGGCGTGAAGCCTCAGTGACCGTGCCGCTTGATACCTTTGCGGCGCAGCTTTTCGCGCTTTTTCCGGAAAATCAATGCGCCCAACCAGGGAACTGCAATGATAAAAGCCGCGGCGATCAATATAAAAGCGATTATCTCTCTGGAAGTGTCCAGCATTATGAACGTCGATACCCGATTAAGCAGTGTCGACCCACACTGCAGTTGAAGCTAAGTTTTGGTTTGCGCTCGCGATGCTCCCAATGAACTCAACCAAACAGCGGCAACCAAAAGGATAGCCATTATCAAAGGCGTTCTGGCTGGGTAATCGGTTGCACTCGCCAACACAACCAAAAACACAATGGTTGATCCTGTGCGCGGCAGTATGAGATGCGATTCGAGTGGAGCGCGCCACACACGAATACTTCTGAGCGCCCACCAGCCTAATCCGCAAAGCAGCAGCAGAGCGGCGGGAATGCCCCCTTCCACAAGGATTTCCAGCAAATCGTTATGGGCATGATTGAAATAACGATAACTAAGCAGGCTTGCGGGTTCGTGGATCCGATAAACAGGATCAAATGTTCCGAAACCAGTGCCGAATGGCGCGTATATCTTCGTCAATTCCAATACCGTGGGCAGTGCGGCGGTGCGAAGGTCGGAACTGGCATCGATATTCATTGCGCGGGATATCGAAACGGCGCGATCCATCGCAACGAACGCAACAATGGTTACAACCAGCAGGCCGACAATCGTCACCAAAACCGGGATCAAAATATGGCGCGGAACCGATCTGGCCTTAGCCACTACCCTCTGCCACACGGACAGTAGGCCCAAGCCAATGCCAACTGCACTCAACACTATGCCCATGCGCGACCCGGTAGCGAGCACCGTCAGCGCGAACAGCAGCATCAAACCGATCGCGACAAATGCCTTCCATTGAGGCGCCCTGCTGCTGCTGAACGCCCATGCGGGCGCGATGGCGCAGCCACAGGCGAGTAAAAGCGCAAAGTGATTCCGATTGGCGAAAATCCCGCTCACACTACCGGGCACGTCGTTTATCAGCGGATTGTCAAACCGCGAGCCGGAAAATTGCAGTGCGCCGACCATACATGATACGACAGTAATCAGCAGTATGGCGACGCTGATCCGGCGATGGTCGTGAAGGCTCATCCCACCACACAGCAGAAGGGCAACTATCGGCACGATAAGGGAAGACAGGGCGTTCAAACTCGCCCCGGGCGATAAGGAAATGGGGCGCCACGTTTGTGGCTCGCCGATTGCGATCGCCGCTTGCATCAGAAAATCGCGTCCCGGCAGCGCGGTCCAGATCGATGGTGGCAAAGGAATTAATTGCAGCGCCACGAGCGCGATCGAAGCCGCCAACAGAAATGCGACAGGCGCAATCGGCCGAAAGTCTGGCCGGGGGGCGAACAGGATCGCAGCAATCGCGATCAGCCAGGCGCTTGCGCGGGTGACTGTCTGGCCCAGAACATCCGCTCTGGATGCGCCGCCAGCCAGAGCGAGAACAAGCAGCAACACTATGAACAGAACAAGATTTAGATCGAACAGCTTGTCGCCGACAGGCTTTAAACGTCTTGGCATGGAGAGGCCCTAGCTAAACGGGCGCTTGGAGCAAATGATTTTTGCGCTTATTGGCCATCAGATGCATTCTGTAAAAATACGGTCAGGCTTGTGCGTCCTTGTGTTGTGCGGATCTTTTCTGGGCGGGTGTTCGGATACATCTCCGGCATCGAAAATGCGCGAGCAGTATATACATGCGCCTGAATTCAGCAGTGCTGATAAGGCGGCAGCACGCGCGCTATCGCTCGGTGACGAGAGAAGCCTGGAGAAATTGAAGGAACCCGGTGCTCAAGCGGCGGCCTGCAGTCAGGCCATCGGGGAGATCGCTACAAAGCTGCGTGAGGCGGACGGCATCAGTGCAGAGCAGATTGCTGTTTTGGATCGGGCGCGACAAATTTATGAGGACAGGATTCCCCCGGCCCGGAAGAATTCCGCTCAGCCTCTCGCAATGAACAGCAGCGATCCAGACGATCAAGTAGACCCAGACGCAGCATCTGTGAAAAGCGGGCAGACAGCGATCGTGTGTCTTCGCAATTTGCAGGACGAATGAGGCGCTGAACAAATCGGCTCAGCGCCCACAATCACCCCAACGCGATATCGGGTGCGTCTTCCTGTTTCATGCCGACCAGATGATAGCCAGCATCGACATGATGTGTCTCCCCGGTAACCCCGCTCGACAGATCGGACAACAGATAGAGGCCTGCGCCGCCGACATCGTCGATGGTGACATTGCGGCGCAACGGGGAATTCAGTTCGTTCCATTTGAGAATATAGCGGAAATCGCCGATGCCGCTGGCGGCCAAAGTTTTGATCGGGCCGGCACTGATCGCGTTCACGCGAATATTGTCGGGGCCGAGATCGTTGGCGAGGTACTGTACGCTGGTTTCCAGCGCTGCCTTGGCCACACCCATTACGTTGTAATGCGGGATGACCTTTTCTGCACCGTAGTAGCTCAGCGTCAGGATTGATCCGCCGCCGGAGCCGTCTTCCGCCTTGGGCGGCATCATGGCGGCGGCACGTTGCGCCACAGCGACCAGGCTGTAGGCCGAAATATTCATAGTCATCAGGAAGTTGTCGAGACTTGTGTCGAGGTACTTCCCGCGCAGCTCGTTCTTGTCGGAAAACCCAATGGCATGAACCACGAAATCTATCGTGTTCCACCGGCTTTTCAGCGTATCGAACGCGGTATCCAGCGCATCCATGTCGGACACGTCGCATTCGATAAGGAAGTTGCTGCCCAGCTGTTCTGCAAGTGGTTCGACCCGCTTTTTCAGGGCGTCGCCCTGATAGGAGAACGCCAGTTCAGCGCCATGTTCGTTCAGTTTCCGGGCGATGCCCCATGCAAGGGACTTGTCGTTTGCCAGGCCCATTATCAACCCGCGCTTGCCCGCCATCAGACCGGTCATCCCGATACCTCTTATACTGCTTTCCGATTTTCGTGACGAAGTCCCTAAGCGTGTTTGTGCGCGAATGGAAAGTACGTTCGTCGAATTTACGCTTGCTTTGCGGGGGCGTGTTGCCGCGGTGCCAGATATGATTGACGCTACGACACCGAGCGGTGCCGCAGTGGTTCAGTCCGATTCTCCCCCTCCTTCCCCATTGCCGCCGCCTGCAGTCGCACCTGCGCGTCGTGCAGCCTCGCGTGTCCGATCGTCCGCCTGCCCAATCGTGTTGATTTCCTCCTCCGGTGTTTCGGCCAGCGCGGCGTTGAGTTCGGCGCCAAGCACCATGCCGAGCCCGACGAGATAGAAGAAAAACAGCGCGATCATGATCCCCGCAAGGCTGCCATATGTCAGGTCGTAGCTGAAAAAGCGCCGGATCAGAGGGGGCAGAGCGACCGTCACCGCCAGCCACCAGAACGTGGTGGCGAGCGCGCCCGGCCACTTGGGATAACGGCTCTCACGATACGCCTTGGGCGTGAGAGTATAAAACAGCAGATAGAGCGACCCATATAGTCCGAATGCCGGGATCAGGCGCGACAGGCGCAGATCGGTGACGGCATCGCTCAGCCAAGGGAAATAGGCAGAAATCACTTCCTGCGCTGCGCCAATGATGACTTGTGCCAGCAGCGAAATCATCAGCAGCACGACAGATGCCACGATAACCCCGAACGAAAACAGCCGATACTTCCAGAATGCCAGCGTTGCGGGCGTACCATATGCCCGGCGAAGCATGTCGCGGATAGTTTCGATCAGGCTCGACACCGTCCACAATCCCACAAGGCCGCCCGCCCACAGCAGCCAGCCGCTGCGCGCCTCCACCACCGTGCGGGCGACAGGTCCGATCACATTGCCTACCATCGGGGGCAGAGCATAGAGCACTGCGTTGATTGCCGCGGTGCGCTCGCCTTCTTCCCCCACCAGCGAAAATAGGGCCGCGCCTAAAATGAAGAACGGGAAAATGGCGACCATCGCCATGTAGGCAAGGTTTCCGGCATGGATGAATCCGTCGCGATAGGCGCCCAGAAAAACGCGTTTCGCGATTTCGAAGAAACGCGTTCCGGGGCCGACTTTGTTTTCGACCCGCTGGCGCAACGCTTCCGGATGGGTGAGCGCGAACCGCCGCCGTTCTTCTGGTGACAGCCCGTGAACCTGCCGCTCTTCTGGTTCGATTTCAATCCGATGCGGCATTCGTCCCTCAATTACGGAAGCCGACCTGATGGTGTCGTCAGACCCCTAGGTCGGCGCGCGGATTGGAGTGATCCTGCCAGCCCTCAAGTCGTTTGGCCAGTTCGGAAATATCATCGGGCAATGCGATTTCGATGGTCACCAGCTGATTGCCACGCTTGCCATCCTTGCCTGAAAAACCCTTGCCGTTCAGGCGCATTACGGTCCCGCCGCTGGTGCCGGGCTTGATCGTCAGCATCACCGGGCCATCGACAGTGGGCACTTTCACTTTCGCGCCTTCGACCGCCTCTGTCAGCGTAATCGGCAGGTCGAGCAGAACATTGTCGTCGTCTCGACGGAAAAAAGAGTGCCGTTCGACAGAGATCGTTACCAGCCCGTCGCCAGCGCCGCCGGGGCCTTGCTGTCCTTTGCCCTTCAGGCGCATCTGCGTGCCGTCTTCAACTCCCGCAGGCAGCTTGAGGTCGATTGTTTTGCCATCGGCCAGCGTGATCCGTTGGTCCGCACGCGTTGCGGCATCGATGAACGGCACTTTCAGGCGATAGGCGATATCCGCGCCCTTGGGTGGAGGGGCCTGGCGTCGTTGCTGGCCACCCATTCCTCCGAAACCACCTGCGAATCCTCCGCGCGACTGGCGAGCACCGCCGCCGCCGAACAATCCTTCGAACAAGTCGGAGATATCGACATCTTCGGCGCCGAATCCGCCGCCGCGGGCACCACCACCCATATTGGGATTGAATCCGCCACCGAAGCCGTCACTGCGGGCTCCGCCGCCCATTCCGGCGAACGGATTGGTCGGGTTGCCATCGGCATCGATTTCGCCGCGATCGAACTGGGCGCGTTTGTCTTTGTCGGCCAGCAGATCATAGGCCTGTGTGACTTCGCTGAAGCGTTCGGCCGCATTTGGGTTATCCTTGTTCCGGTCGGGATGAAGTTCCTTCGCAAGTTTGCGATAGGCGGACTTAATGTCCTTCTCGTTTGCGGTACGGGAAACGCCCAGTGTGGTATAAGGATCGGCTGCCATGCCGTGTTAGCTAGGTGTAGCAGCGCCCGCGCGCAAGCGGGCGGTTTAAATGGTAAGCGCACAACGATGTTGCGCGACGACAAGGCGCGGCAGGATTTTTCGATTCAGGGCTGTGTTCCATTCGAACCTTGCAGTAGGAGCGTCCCCTATGAACAACGCCGTATCCGAGATCCCCGCCACCGATCCATTCGCAATTTTCGGGGAATGGTTTGCCGAGGCGCGCGAGAGCGAGCCTAATGATTCGAATGCGATGGCGCTGGCCACGGCAACGCCCGATGGCGTGCCATCTGTCCGCATGGTGCTGTTGAAGGAATGGGGGCCGGAAGGATTCACGTTCTACACCAATGCAGAAAGCCGGAAGGGCGGCGAAATTCTTGCTAATCCGCGCGTTGCGCTTCTGTTTCACTGGAAAAGCCTGCGCCGCCAGATTCGCATCGAAGGGCCTTTGACGGAAGTCTCGCCCGAACGGGCGGACGCCTATTTCCATTCCCGCCCTTACGTCAGCCAGGTCGGATCGGCAGCATCCGACCAGTCGCGACCGCTGTTGGAGCGTGCCGAATATCTCGCCCGTGTCGCAGAGGTCGAGGAACAATATAGTGGCGGCGATGTGCCGCGCCCGGCGCACTGGACCGGATTTACGCTCGATCCTGTGGCGATCGAATTCTGGCTCGACCGACCCAACCGGTTGCACGATCGTCGACGATTTACCCGTACTGCGGATGGCGGGTGGAACAGCAGGCTGCTCTATCCATGACGGCGATTGCCAGCGATGAACGCGCGCGGCTGACCCGCAGCGCTGCACTGGCATCGATATCGATGGCGCTATTTCTTGGTGCCTTGAAAGGATGGGCGGCGTGGAAGACCGGGTCTGCGGCGATGCTGGGCAGCCTTGCCGACACGTCGCTTGATCTGATCGCGAGCATCGCCGCATTGATCGGAGTGTGGGTCGCCGCACAGCCTGCGGATCACGATCACCGTTTCGGCCACGGCAAGGCAGAGGCATTGGCGGCGATCTTTCAGGTCATCCTGATCGTGATTTCCGCGATTGGCATTGCATGGCGTGCTATCCAGCAGCTGCTGAGCGGCACGCCAACACAGGCGGCGGACGATGGCATTCTGGTATCGACGATTGCGATCCTAGGAACATTTGCCCTGCTGGTATGGCAGCGCCATGTGATCGCGCGCACAGGGAGCCTGGCGGTCAGGACCGACAATGTGCACTATAAGTCCGATCTGTTCCTCAACCTTGGCGTGATCGCCGCATTGGTTGTCGATCAATACCTCGGCTTTTCCTCTGCTGACCCTCTGTTCGGTTTGGCCATCGCCCTGTGGCTGGCATGGGGAGCGTGGCGGGCGGCAGGCGAAGCCATCGATCACCTGATGGATCGCGAATGGCCGGAAGAACGGCGCGAGGAATTTCTCGCGGTGCTGGCAAAGCATCCCGATATCCGCGGGGTTCACGATCTACGCACCCGCACCAGCGGGGCGGACGATTTCGTGCAGTTCCACATGGCGGTCGATCCGGGCATGACTATTGTGCAGGTTCACGACCTGATGGATCAAGCCGAAGCGCGGATCGCCAGGGAATTTCCCGGGGTGGAGGTGCTGATCCACCCTGACCCCGAAGGGCTGATCAATGAAACCGGTCAGGCAGCGGAAGAATTATTGCCCGGTGCAGGGGACGGGCAATGAACATCCCTTATTGGCATGTCGATGCTTTCGCCGACCGCCCATTCGCTGGCAATCAGGCAGCGGTGATGGTGCTGGATGAATGGCTACCCGGTGCTGTGCTTCAGGCCATTGGCGAAGAAAACAACTTTGCTGAAACTGCCTTCCTCGTGCGCGATGCGAGCGGTGCGGCGGATTGGGAATTACGCTGGTTTACTCCCCAGATGGAAATTCGGCTATGTGGCCATGCAACGCTGGCTAGCGGGCACGTGCTGCTTGACCTGGCCAACGGTTTCGGCAGCAGTGACAGGGTGACGTTTCGCACACGTAAAGCCGGAATTCTCGAGGTCTGTCGCAGCGACGCCGGGTATGAAGTTGCTTTGCCGACAATTGCAACCCAGGCCAGCGCATGGCCCGAAGCGGTCGCGCTGCTGGGCGCAGTGCCAGTGGAAGTGTGGCGCAGCGCCGATCGCTACGGCATCTATCTGTTCGATAGCGAAGCGACAGTACTTGGGCTCGATCCCGATCTGCGCGCGCTTGGCAATCTGGGGGACGATCAGTTTATCTGCACTGCACCGGGCGCGCGAACCGATGTGGTTAGTCGGGTATTCGTGCCCGGCGGGGGTGTGGACGAGGATTCGGTGACCGGATCGGCCCATGCAGCCCTCACTCCGTTCTGGGCGGAGAAGCTGGGCCGAAATGCGTTCACCGCATATCAGGCATCGGCGCGGGGCGGCGAACTGACCTGTCGTCTTGATGGGGAACTGGCGTGGCTCGGTGGGCAGTGCGTGACTGTAGTGGAAGGTCGCTTCTATTTGCCTGGATAAAGGTCGACCACATCGGCCAGTCGCGGCAGCAGCACTTTTCGCTCTTCCGCATCCGACTGACCCAATCGCACCACCGTCAGCTTGCGATCGGGATCGACGAGAATGTACTGCCCCATGTGGCCGATGGCGGCAAACAAGTCCTTCGGGCCGCGTGTGGCGAACAATGGATCTTCCTCGTTTTCCGCTTTGCGATTCAGCCATGTTTGCGCGCCATAATTGGCGGAGCGCGGGCTGGGCGTCGTCATAAACTCAATCCAGCGGCGGGGGATCAACTGGCTCCCGCGATAAGAGCCCTTGTTGCGTAGAAACTCGCCAAATTTGGCCCAGTCACGTGCGCTTCCCTGAATTACGCTGCCGCCGATGAGCGTGCCGCTTGCGTCGAATTCCGGCACCATCGAATCCATGCCCAGCGGGCCGAACAGGCGGCTTTGTAGGTAATCGGCCACTGCTCTGCGCCGCGCATCGGGATCGTCCGAGCGGCTGAGAACCCGTGCGGCGATGTCAGCGAGAATCACCGAGGTTGCGCTGGAGTATTCGAATTTGCTGCCCGGTTCTGCCTCTAGCGGCTGGCTCTCGGCGAAGTCGGCCATATCGTCGCGCCCGTCGAGGAACAGCATCCGCACTTCGCTCGATTCGTAGGGCGGATTGCCCGCTTCGGTGTGGCGCAGTCCGCTGCGCATTTGCAACAACTGGCGCAAGGTGATTTCGCCGCGCGGATCGCCAGGGCGTCGCCAGCGCGGCACTGGCGGCGATTCATCGAGCCGCAGCCGCCCATCGGCCACTAGCATCCCGATCATCACGGCCGTTACGGTCTTGGCCATCGACCACGATATGAAGCGGGTGTTCTTGTCATAACCCGGTTCATATCGTTCGGCAGCGATGTAGCCGCCGTGCATTACCACGACCGCGCGGGTTTCCCCCAATTGCGGATCGACGAACAGATTATCGACTGCACGAGCCAGTTGCGCGCGCGGAGCGCCGGGATTTTTGGCCACGGCGGACATCGCTTCCTTGCTCAGCGGGGGAGGCGGTGCCTCCGCATCTGTGCTGCAGCCGGCAAGGGCTGGCAGGAAGGCGAGGCAAGCGATAAGGGGTGATAAATGGCGCATCGGTCGCGTCGCTTCTGGCATGGGGGATTCCCGCTTGGCAACGCCAAAAACCCGTTCACGAAAGGCAAATGCCGGTCCGCGGCGCGGCATACTGATCTGGTTTGCGGTCATCGCGGTCGCAGGTCTGGCCCTATGGGCGGTGTTCGGCAATGCAGCACTTGGCTATGCGCGCGCCGGATCGGCTTACAGCGCGCGAGTGGCCTGTTCGTGCGTCTATATCGCAGGGCGCAGCCTTGACGACTGTGCCAAGGATAAGATCGCAGGGATGGAGCTGATCCGCTTGTCAAAAGACGCCGAAGCGAAAAGCGTGACGGCCCGTTTCCCATTATTGGCCAGCGATACAGCGAGTTTCCGTAAGGGATATGGCTGCGTGTTGCAGAGGTGGGATCACTGAAGGCAATGAAATATTGACTTTATATTATAAGATGACCCCTGTCATCTGAGATATGGTGTGCCCTTTTTGCGAGACCGGACCTTTTTACACGGGCTTCCATAAGCGACAATATTGTCATCAATTGTGGTATTAACATAGCTGTTTGCGCCAATTACCACATCTGATCCAATATTGATTCCGTGTTTAATATTCGCTCCGATGGATACGGCAGATCGTGTGCCAATGTGCACATTGCCTCCGCAAAATACACCTGGAGCGATAGATGAAAATGCATTCATGTGGCAATCGTGATCAATAGAAGATCCTGTATTCAGAATGCACCCGCTTCCCACAATAGAGTTGGGGCCAACATTCGCGAAAGGCATGAGTATTGATCCGGCACCTATTTGTGCATTCCATCCCACAGCACTTGCTGAATGGATGAGAGACGGAAATCGCGCATTGGGCATCATCTTCTTAATTTCGGAAAATACTTCCTCTCGAATATAATTGTCGCCGATGGCAATAAATAAATTGTAATTATAAAATTGAGATAGGCAATCTTCAACTTTGATAATCGGAATGCCTGCTAATTCTGATGCGTCATTTTTGTCGTCTACGTAAGATACGACTTCGTACCCGGAAGAGAGCGCGACATTCGTTGCGCTAACTGCGTGACCGCCAGTGCCTATAATAACCAGTGGGGTGGGCATGAGCATGAACCTTCTTGTTATCAGGCAGTGCCTGAATCACCATGCGTTCTTCGGGTTGTTTCGTAATTGCGTTATGGTCAGCCTTTCGTCCCATCTATCCAGCCGCCGCCCACCACGCGGTCTCCGGCGTAGATCACGGCCGCCTGGCCAGGGGCCACGCCGAATTCGGGATTGGCGAAGTGGATCGTGGTGTCGGCATTGTCCCCCAGCGGCCCTTCGAGGCTGATCGGAACAGGCTTTGCCAGGCTACGAACCTTTGCTGTCAGCGGTTCGTCTGTCGGCAGGGGGCCGATGCGGTTGGTTTCGGTCAGGCGGGCGGCGCTGACGGCCAGCATCGCTTTCGGTCCAACGCGCACTTCGGCGCTTTCGGCATCGATCGCGACGACATAGAGCGGTTCGGGCTGGCCGCCGATTTCCAGACCGCGCCGCTGGCCGACGGTGAAGTGAATTACCCCCGGATGCCGGCCCAGCGTTTCGCCGGTGGCGACATGGACGATTGCGCCGGGTCGCGCGCCTTCAGGGCGCAGCTTGGTGACGATCCCGGCATAATTGCCATCGGGGACGAAGCAGATATCCTGACTGTCGGGCTTGCCGGCCACACGCAGGCCCGCGGTTTCAGCCAGTGCGCGCACTTCGGGCTTGGGCAAGCCGCCGAGCGGGAAGCGCAGGAAATCGAGCTGCTCGTCCGTTGTGCCGTAGAGGAAGTACGACTGATCACGCGCCGGATCGAGTGCGCGGTGAAGTTCCGGGCCCGCAGCACCTTCCACCCGGCGAACATAATGGCCCGTTGCCAGACAGTCGGCCCCAAGCTCGCGTGCCATACGCAGCAGGTCGGTGAACTTCGGTCCCATGTTGCAGCGGATGCAGGGCACCGGTGTGCGGCCCGACAGGTAATCATCGGCAAACCGCTCGACAACTTCTTCGCGAAATGCGCTTTCGTGATCGAACACGTAATGCGCGATGCCCAGTCTATCGGTTACGGCGCGCGCATCGCGAATATCGTCGCCCGCGCAACAGGCGCCTTTGCGTCCGGTGGCAGCGCCATAATCGTATAGCTGCAGCGTAATGCCGATCGTTTCGGCCCCGCTGGCAGCGGCCAGCGCAGCGACGACCGACGAATCGACCCCACCCGACATCGCGACCACGATGCGGCATTCGCTGGCCGGGCGTGGAAGATCGAACAGCGCGGCGGCGGTTGCGGCGTCGATGGCCATAGGGGGAATAACGGAGGTGTTCATATGGTGTTGCGGGCCCATACACGCACCGCGCGCCGCTGGCCAGCGGTTGGGGGCGGGGCAGCCTGCGGCAAACCGCAGGTCAGGTGCAGGAAATCGGTAACTCATCCTAACCACCAATGAATTTGGATTTTACCGAATGTTGACCGGTGCTCGGCTAGACAATGGAGCATGATCGAACGACACACCTTTGTTGATGCTTCCCCCGCTCCACCGTCCGGCGCGATGCGCCGCGTTGATTGGGGGGAACTCGTGGCGCGGCTAGCGGCTGCGCGTGATCTGCATGACTCGCTGGCGCAAGCAAATGCCAGCGCCAGCTTTGCCCCGGCGATTGCCGGGCGAGATAATAGCGAAGAGCCCGTTAACCACTGTGTTTCAGGCGTTGGCAAAGGTGTTCCGGCAGATTGCCCGGCAACGAACATCAACACGGGCAAGAGTGACCGAGAAACCCCATGATCGAGAACCAGAAAATCCGGCCGGCATCGGTAATCGGGCCGCTTGGCGAACCCCTTTCTCTGGGAGATTTGCCGAAGCCCGACACCAAACGCTGGGTCGTGCGCCGCAAGGCGGAAGTGGTCGCGGCGGTCAATGGTGGCCTGCTGACGATCGACGAAGTACTCGAACGCTATAACCTGACTCTCGAAGAGTTCGCTTCGTGGCAGCGCGCAGTCGATCGTTCGGGGATGCAGGGCCTGCGCGTCACCCGTATCCAGCACTATCGCGATCTCTACGAACGCCAGCACAAGTACTGATTGCGCTCAAGTTGCAGTCGGCCCGATTTGCGGGCATCATCCTGTCTTCCGCACCGGAATTCCGGGCGGAGGGGAACGCACGGTCGTGTGCTTCGTTTGTTTGCCATGCGAAGCGTAGCATTTTCCGCGCGCTAAACAGGAGGATTACGGAAATGGGCTGGATTGCAACGATCATTATCGGCGGTATCGCTGGCTGGCTTGCCAGCATGGTTATGAACCGCGATGCATCGATGGGCATTTTTCTGAATATCATCGTCGGCGTGGTCGGCGGCCTGATTGGTAGCTGGATCGGCACTATGACCGGGTTCCTGACAACCAACGCCGGGTGGATCATGTATCTGATCACTGCATTTGTCGGCGCTGTCGTGTTGTTGGCGATTCTCAATCTCGTGCAGCGCGGGCGGGTCCGCTAAACGACGCTGTCTTGATAAACTTGTTTTGCAAAAGGGCGGCGAGGCTTGGCTTTGCCGCCCTTTTTCGTTGCCCGTGCCGGAGACGGCGCAGCGACGGGCAGCCGGTCAGGCGGGGCGGAACATCATCGCCGCGCCGTTCATGCAATAGCGTTTGCCCGTCGGCTTCGGGCCGTCATCGAACACATGGCCGAGATGCCCGCCGCACCGCGCGCAGAGCACTTCTGTACGAGGGTAGCCGAGCTTGAAATCCCGGTCGGTCACGATGGCGCGAGGCAGGGGTTTCCAAAAGCTGGGCCAGCCCGTGCCGCTGTCGTATTTGGTTTTGGATGAATAGAGCGGGTGGGCGCAGCCAGCGCAGAGGAACGTGCCCGCGCGATGTTCTTTATCGAGAGGGGAGCTGTATGCCCGTTCCGTCCCCGCTTCGCGCAGGATATGGTATTGCGCCCTGGTCAGCTTTCTTCGCCACTGTGCGTCGCTCATCGTGACGGGAAAGGTTCGCGCTTCGGCTTTCCCACCACATGCCGCCAGACCGGCGGTGGCCACAGTCGCCCCCAGTAAAGACAGGAACGAACGACGGGAGGCGGAGCGAATCATCGTCCCATCATCCCATGTTGGCGATAACCTGCGCTGAACGCCCGCCCCCGTCGCGCGGGGATCAAAATTCGGTGATTTCCACTTCCAGCTTGCGGAACCCGTGGACGAAGTTTGCCCGCACTCGCTCCACATCGCCTGCGACATGCACCCGCATCCGACGCTTGTGCATTTCTTCGAGCAGGATGCGGAGCTGCATTTCGGCAAGCCGCGCGCCAACGCAGCGGTGGATGCCATAGCCAAAGGCGAGGTGACGCCGGGCATTCTCGCGCGTGATATCGAGCTTGTCTGCGTTTTCGAATACCGTTTCGTCACGGTTCGCGGAAAGATACCACAGGATCAGCTTCTCGCCCGCTTTCACAGTCTGGCCGAACAATTCGCTGTCTTCGGTGGCGGTGCGGCGCATATGGGCCAGCGGGGTCTGGTAACGGATGCATTCCTGCACTGCGTTGGGAATCAGACTGGGATCTTCTTCGAACAGTTTGCGCTGATCGGGGAATTTGTCGAAGGCATGAATGATCCCGCTCATGGTATTGCGGGTGGTGTCGTTGCCGCCCACGATCAGCAGCACCAGATTGCCCATGAATTCCTGCGGGTCCATCTGGTTCATTGCCGGGGAATGGATCATCATCGAAATCAGATCCGGGCCGGGCTCCTTGTTGGCGCGTTCGATCCACAACTGCTGGAAATAGGCGGCCATTTCGCGCAGGATATCCATCCGCTGATCGTCCAGTTCGCGGACCAGAGCGATTTCGGTGTCGCCTGCCCAGTCGGACCAGAAAGTGAGCAGCCGGCGATCCTTCCAGGGGAAGTCGAAAAGGATCGCCAGCATGCCGGTGGTCAATTCGATGGAGACTTTGTCCACCCAGTCGAACACCTCGCCACGTGGCAGCGAATCGAGCAGCTCGCCGGTGCGCTGGCGGATCTCATCGTCCATTCCGGCCATTGCGCTTGGCGTGAATTTGGGGGCAACGGTGCGACGCTGGCCAGTATGCTTGGGCCGGTCCATCGCGATGAACATCGGCAGTTCGAACCGTTCGCGGCCCAGCTCTTCAAGCTGGGCATCGTCCATCCGGTCGAGGATCGTAATGCCGCCATATTCCCAGCTTGAAGAATACAGCTCAGGCAGCGCTTCGATATGCTGGATCGCCTTGTGGCTTACGACGTTCCAGTGCGGGCCGTATGGGCTGTTTTCGATCTTGTGCAGATCGCCTGCCGCGCGCATTTCGGCAAAGATCGGCTGCCAGCGATCTTCCACGTAGATATCGCTGCGGCTGACATCCCATTTTTCCGGGTGCACCGGCATTGCCTGCGGATTGGCCTTGAGCGCTGCATCGAGCGCATCGACCGCGCGCGGCTCGGTGCGCCATGTGGTGGGCTTTTCGGCTGCCTGAGTCGCCATCGCATTCTCTCCTGTCGGGCGACTCCATATCGGGACGCCTCTGTCGGAGCCTATCCTGCCGTTACTTACCGCACTGTCAATAGTCAGTTGCCGATTGCGACTGATCTATTGTCCGGCTTAGCGCGCAAACTTGCCGAAAAGGCTGCGTTTTCCGCTCTGCTGCGGGCCGGATTTCATCACGCGGCGGCGGAACATGGCGGACCCGGCACGCACGAAAAGCACCACCCACATCGCTTGCCATGCCAGTGCCACCAGGTGCGGCCACAGATCCGGCACCTGCGCTGCGCGCGAAATCATCGCATAAGGGGAGCTGGGCGGAAATATCACAGCGGCCAGCTCGACCGGCGATCCCAGATCGGTGCTGGCATATGTCGCCAGAAAGAACACGCCCAGTTGCAGCATCGTGGCCGGCATCGACAAGGTCTGCACATCGCGCACAGTCGGGGCCATCGCACCGATAGCGAGGAAGACCGAACCGATAATCAGGTAAGCCATTGCGAAATACAGCAGGAACAGCACAACGAACAGCGGCCAGCCAACCGCCGGAACGGGCAGGGATGCCGTCAATCCGCCTGTCGCCCCCATAATCGCCAGCCCGATACCGCCCCAGACCGCGATTCCCACAAAGCTGACCGCCAGCATAGCGAACAGCTTGCCGAGGAAAACCGCGTCCATCGGGATCGACGCGGCCAGCACTTCGATAATCTTGTTCGCCTTTTCTTCGACGAGGTTCGACAGCACCATGCCTGCCAGCAACATCGTCAGCAGGAACAGCAGTGTCAGCGCGGCGGTCGCGGTGCCTGCCCGCGCGCTTTTCTTGGCGGCACCGCTTGTCGTTGTCGATTCGGTGACGACCCGCGGAAAGGACTGCTGGTCCGCGCCCGACGCAGTGGCAGCCAGCAGCGCGACTTCGCCTTGCCATTTCCTGATCTGATCTTCTGTACCGGTCAGCACCGGCTGCGTCAGCGAACCGGTCAGTACAGCGCCGTAGTTTTCGCCACTGCGCTGAAGCAGCGCGGCAGGGTCGCTGGCCTGCATCGGATCGACCAGCGTGATTGCGGGCAGCGACACCAGCGGATCGATGCGATCATGGGCAGCGGCGAAGGCGTGGGCCTGCTCTGTCGGCATTGCCACGGCGAGTTGCGCCGGATGGGCATTTTTCGCGGCCTTGGCACCGATCGCCCCGGCTCCGCCGCTGACTGCGATCAGGATGATCGGGCCGAGCAGGAAGAAGAAAAACGCCTTCGACAGCAGGATCGCCAGAAAATCGCGTCGGGCGATAACGAACGCAGCGCGCAACAGTGACAGGCGGGCAGCGGGTGCGGTCTGTCCGATCATTGGCCTTGCTCCGCCGCATTGCCTTCTTCGAGAGCGCGCGCCGCCGCTTCGCCTGCGATATGGACAAAGGCATCGTGCAGCCCGGCCCGCTCGATCGATAGCGACAGGATGCCTGCTTCGCCTTCGATCAGTGCGCGCAGCAGAGGTTCGATCCCACTGTCGGGCAGTGAGAAATACCAGTAATCGCCTTCGTGCCGGGCATCGGCAGGCAAGGCGGCGCGCCATGCCCCTTCGCGGGCGCGGGTTTCCAGGCGGACCTGTGCCGGGATTCGGTCTCGCGCTGCGTCCACGCTGCCGGCATAGGGCACTTTCCCCCCGGCGATGATCGCCACCCCTTCGCACAACCGTTCGGCATGGGCGATAACGTGGGTGGAGAAGATCACCGTCGTCCCGTCTTCTGCCAAAGAGCGGATCATCCGTTCCAGCTTGCCCTGATTCAGTGCGTCAAGCCCGCTGAATGGCTCGTCCAGCACGACCAGTCTGGGCCGGTGCACCAGTGTGCCCAGCAATTGCACAGTCTGCGCCATGCCTTTCGATAGCTGGCGAATCTGCTTGTCAGCGGCGTGGCCGAGGCCGTTTTCTTCGAGCAGCTCGCGCCCGCGCGCGGTCGCTTCCGCCAATGGCATTCCGCGCAAGGCACCCAGAAAACCGATGGCGTCCACCGCCTTCATCGCCGGATACAGCCCGCGTTCTTCCGGCAGGTATCCGATCAGGCGGCCGATATCGTGCGGGCGCGAATGGCCGAATACCTTGCGAACCCCTTCGTCGGGATCGATAATCCCCAGCAGCATTCGCAAGGTCGTGGTCTTACCCGCCCCATTGGGGCCAAGGATGCCGTAGATCGCCCCTTCGGGCACAGAAATATCGACCCCGTCGACCGCAGTCGTACCGTCAAATCGCTTGACCAGCCCGCGTGCCTCAATCGCAAGCGGGCGCATGTCGTTTTCGGAAACGGGAGTTACGCTTGGCGCGGCGTCCATGACGTGCGAACTAGCCGTGGATGGTGCATGGGAGCAAGACCAAGTTTGGTTGAACGACTGGAAATCGACGAACTGCGTACCCGCACAGCCGGGCGTGCGCGCGACGAAGGCTTCGTCGCGGTGGGCTTTGCCTCTGCCGCCGAAGACCCGCTGCGTGCCCGCCGCTATGCCGAATGGCTGGGCGAAGGACACCACGGCGCGATGGAATGGATGGAACGCCGTGCCGATGAACGGCGCTCTCCCCAAGGGCTGTGGCCCGATGCGCGCAGCGTGATCGCGCTGGGCATGGCCTATACTCCGCACCATGATCCGCTGGCGCTGGCCGATCAGGCGGATCGTGCGCGGATTTCGGTCTATGCTCAGGGCCGCGATTATCACGACACCGTGAAGAAGGCCCTTAAGCGCCTTGCTCGCTGGCTGGTGGCCGAAGCGCCGGGGGCGGAGGTGAAGGTGTTTGTCGATACCGCGCCGGTGATGGAAAAGCCGTTGGGGCAGGCCGCCGGAATCGGCTGGCAAGGCAAGCATACCAATCTGGTCAGCCGCGAACATGGATCGTGGCTGTTTCTTGGCGCGATCTACACCACTTTGCCATTCACGCCCGACGCGATGCATGACGATCGCTGCGGATCATGCTCTAGCTGTCAAACAGCGTGCCCTACCAGTGCATTTCCGAGACCCTATCAGTTGAATGCGCGCCGCTGTCTGTCTTACCTCACAATTGAACATGCCGGACCGATCCCGCATGAGTTTCGTAAGGCATTGGGAAATCGCATTTATGGCTGTGACGATTGCCTCGCAGTTTGCCCCTGGAACAAGTTTGCAAGCAGTGCAGCAACCCATCGTGCTTTCCTGCCTCGGGCCGAGTTGGTGGCGCCTAAGTTGCTGGAATTGCTCGCGTTGGATGACGCGGGATTTCGTGCGCTGTTTTCCGGCAGTCCGATCAAGCGGATCGGGCGTAATCGCTTCGTCCGTAACTGCCTGATTGCCGCAGGGAATAGCAGCGATCAGGCACTTGGGCCGCAGGTCCGCGCTCTGACCGCCGACCCCGATCCGGTGGTGGCTGAAGCGGCAGAGTGGGCGCTAAACCAGCTCTTTTAAAGGGATTTCCGGATTGGCCAGTACGTCGGGATTGGGGGAAATGCGGGCTTCCACCAGTTTGCGACCCTGCACATAATCCTTGGTCGAATTCACGCAATCGAGCGCAATTACACGACCATCTTTCAGATATATAACGGAAAATTTCCCATCTGCCGGATCGCCACGCAGCACTGTCGTGTCGTGACCGAGCGATAGCCCGGCGGTCTGCAACTTGAGATCGTGCTGATTTGACCAGAACCACGGCAGAGCGTTGTAAGGAACCGGCTCACCCATGATATCGCGGGCGGCGGTGGTTGCCATGTCATTGGCATTCTGGACAGATTCCAGCCGGATCACCGCTCCGTCTGCGAATGGATTGGCGTGGGCCGCGCAGTCGCCAATCGCATAGACGTCCTCCAGCGAAGTCCGGCAATGCTCGTCCACATCGACCCCGTTGGCCCCGGCTGCCCCCGCTGCGATCAGCGGGCCGACTGCGGGCACGATACCAATCCCGACGACGACCATATCGCACTCGACACTGCTCCCGTCAGCCAGCACGACGCGGCGCACCCAGCCATTCTCACCTTCGAGCTTGTCGACCATTGCTTCGGTTCGCAGGTCGACTCCGTGGGCAGTGTGTTGTTGTTGATAGAACTGTGAAAGATCTTCGCCTGCGACCCGCGCCAGCACGCGAGGAAGCGCTTCGAGCAGGGTTACCTTGCATCCCAGTTTGGTCAGCACAGCGGCCGCTTCCAGCCCGATATAGCCGCCGCCGATTACAACGACACGCTTCGCGCCGTCATCCAGCTCCGCCATCATCCGGTCGACATCGGCGCGATCGCGTACTGCGTGGATTCCATTGAGATCGGCCCCCGCGCACGACAGGCGGCGCGGATCGCCACCCGCTGCCCAGATCAGCTTACCATAACCGATTTCCGTCCCGTCCATAAGCTTGACGGTGTGTGTTTGCGGATCGACGCCAGTTACCACATTGCCAAGTCGCAGAGTAACCTCGCGTTCTTCCCAGAACTGAGGCGGACGAATGTAGATGCGTTCGAACGGCTTGTCCCGCGCAAGGTATTCTTTCGACAACGGCGGCCGCTCGTAAGGCGGTTCACTGTCGCGTCCGATCATCATGATCGAGCCAGTGAAACCCTGCTGACGCAAAGCGATAGCGGCTTGCGCGCCGCCGTGCCCTGCGCCGACGATGACGATGTCTGCACTCTCCATGCGCGCTTGACTTGAGGCAAATCGCCTTCAGGTCAAGCGTGCTTGTAGATTCTGCAAGATGAATCGCCGGATAGGTGCGATGTCAGCGCCCCAGCAGGTTGCGCGCCTGGCTTGCGATCTGGGCCAGCATGGCCGGTGAAACCGGGCTGTGAGCCTGCGCGCGTGCGATCATCGAACGGAATTGGCGAATCCCGTCGGCGTGAGTCTCCGTCCACGCATCGACTGCTGCGGTTGGATCGGCCCTTGCATCTTTTCGGCGGGCGATGCGGCTAAGAAACTCCAGCCGCATCTGCTGAAAATCGCGGGCTAGCCCGGCAACGAGCAGGCGTTCCCACACGTCGGACGGGTTCATCAGTGCCGCCACGCCTTGCGCCCAGTCGAGACCGAGTTGTGCGCCAAGGAGGGTAAATGCGCCGGTCAGTTTGCGGGGGGCGATATCGACCTCCCGCGCGAGCTGGGCAAGGCCGACAGCGCCATCGAGATCGAACAGGTGCGTAACTTCGCCTGCTAACGATTCGCTGGCACCTACCTCGATCAATTCGGCGCGCAATCGGGCAGAATGCTGGAGCGATTCGGCACCGAGCAACTCTTCCGTGTCTTTGGCCAGATGCTTCACACCTTTGCCGATATCACCCACAAGCTTGCTGGGTGACAGCGGCCCGGCCCCGGCACGTAATAGGTCGGCCATCTGGCTCCGCATAGCGACGGCGACGCGGTTGAACAGCACGATGCGGGCAATTTCCGGCATCCTGGCAGTTTCCAGCTGGTCCCACAGCGCGTCGATAGCGAACAGGTGTTCAGCAGCGACAAACGCGCTGGCGATGTTGGCCAGCCCCGCTCCTTCCTCTTCCGCCAGTTCGAACGGATGGACCGGCCCCAGTCGGTTGATGATCCGATTTGCCAGTTTGGTGGCGATGATTTCGCGCCGCAGGCGATGGCCTTCGATGAATGTACGGTACTTGCTACGCATCGGTTCGGGGAATGCGTTGAGCAACAGGGCCTCTACCTGCGGATCTTCGGGAAGATCGCTACCTTCTATCGCATCCTGCAATGCCAGCTTGGCCGATGAAAGCAGAACGGCCAGTTCAGGCCGGGTAAGGCCTGCACCATCGCTTGCTCTGCGGTTTAGTGTCTCGCTATCAGCCAGCCCCTCGGTCTTGCGATCGAGGTAGCCGCGATCTTCCAGAGATTCGATGAGACGGATCTGAGCGGCCACCGCTTTGCTGCCTCCGCTCTCAGCGATAGACAATGCCAGCGCTTGCAAACGGTTATCTTCCAGAACAAGCTGCGCCACCTCGTCGGTCATTTCGACCAGCAAGGCATTGCGGCTCTTTTCCGAAAGGCGACCGGCGCGGCGGGCGGCGGCCAGCGCGATCTTGATGTTGACCTCGTTATCCGAACAATCGACCCCGGCGGAATTGTCGATGAAGTCGGCATTGATCCGGCCGCCATTCAGCGAAAACTCAATCCGCCCGGCCTGGGTGACTCCAAGATTGGCACCTTCTCCGACGACGCGAACACGCAAATCTGCGCCGTTCACCCGCAATGCGTCGTTCGCCGGATCGCCAACCTCCGCGTTACTTTGGGTCGAGGCCTTGATGTAAGTGCCGATCCCGCCAAACCACAGCAGATCGACCGGGCTTTTCAGGATGGCGGAAATCAGTGCTTCCGGTTCCAGTTCGCTACTGTCGATACCGAGCGCCTCGCGAACCTGCTTGCTCAGTGGAACTTTCTTGAGCGAGCGAGCGAATACGCCGCCCCCTTTGGAAATCAGTGAGGGATCGTAATCCTCCCAGCTCGAACGGGGCAGATCGAACAGCCGCTTGCGCTCTTTCCAGCTTGCAGCCGCGTCAGGGTCGGGATCGAGGAAGATGTGGCGGTGATCGAAAGCTGCAACCAGCTTGATCGATTTGGACAGCAACATGCCATTGCCGAACACGTCGCCCGACATGTCGCCACAGCCAACCACGCGCACCGGATCCTTCTGGACGTCGATACCCATTTCGAGGAAGTGACGCGTGACGGAAACCCATGCGCCGCGGGCGGTGATGCCCATTGCCTTGTGGTCGTATCCGTTGGAGCCGCCGCTGGCGAATGCATCGTCGAGCCAGAAGTTCTGGCTCTCAGCAATGGCATTGGCAACGTCGGAGAACGAGGCAGTTCCCTTGTCTGCGGCAACGACGAAGTAAGGATCGTCACCGTCGCGAATCACAACTTCTCGCGGATGAACGACCTTGTCATCGACGAGGTTGTCGGTGATCGACAACAGAGTGCGGATAAACGCCTGATAGCTGGCCTTGCCTTCAGCAGCCCAGCCTTCGCGGTCGCGCGTGGGATCGGGCAATTGCTTGGGATAGAAACCGCCCTTCGCCCCTGTCGGCACGATCACCGCGTTTTTGACACGCTGCGCTTTCATCAGACCAAGGATTTCGGTGCGGAAGTCGTCGCGCCGGTCGGACCAGCGCAAGCCGCCGCGTGCCACGGGCCCAGCGCGCAAGTGAATCCCTTCCAAACGGCGCGAATAAACGAAGATTTCGCGCCACGGAATCGGTTTGGGCAGGCCCGGAACGAGGTGTGAATCGATCTTAAAGGCCAAAGCTTCGCGCGCAGCGGGGGCGAAAGCGTTGGTCCGCAGAATTGCGCCGATCAGAGCCTGATAGAGCCGCAGCAGCCGATCGTCGTTGATTGCAGCGACATTAAGCAAGCCCTTGCGGATCGCCTCTTCCTGCACCTCTGCGGCTGCTTTGCGGTCCCCCGCGAATGCCGGATCGTGTTCGGCCGCGAACAGGCCGACCAGTGCGCGAGTAACGTCGGGCGCCCGTTGTAGTGCATCGACGACAGTGTAGATCGTGTAACCGATTCCCGCCTGACGCAGATAGCGATAGAACGCGCGCAGCCAGTCAGCCTCGCGCGCTTCGAGCCCGGTGCCGACTACGAGGCGGTTGAACGGATCATCTTCCGCCCCGCCATTGAGTACGGCAGCGATTGCTTCCTCGATCTGTGGCGTGCGACCGAGAAGCTGTTCGGTATCATCCGCTTCGTTCAGTCCGAGCGTGAAATCGTGGATGGTGCCCAGCTTTCCTTCATCGAGAAAAGTAGGCACTTCTTCCAATACGCGAAATCCGAAGTTTTCCAACGCCGGCACGGCATCGGAAAGAGCCAAAGCGCCTTCCGATTGATAGATTTTCAGGCGTAGTCGGTTCGACGGATCATCTTCGTGGCGATACAGACGTACATCGCGCTGAGGGGCAGTGCTCGCGGTGGTGGGGCCATCCTCGTGATGGGCGGCAAGCCGACGCAGACGGCGAATATCCTGTGCGGCCTCTGCCGGGCCATAATCGGCGCGGTAGGCAGTCGGGAAAGCATCGGCAAACCGAGTAGCGAGAGCAGCAGCGCGAGCGGGGTCTTCATCCGTCGCCAGTTCGCTTTCGACCGCTTCGCTCCAGCCGCGCAGCAAAGCCTGAATGCTCGCTTCGATTGTCGCGGCATCGGGCGAACCTTCGCCCGAACGATAATCGAGCACATAGCGGATCATCGCCAGATTGCCGCCTTCGACCTGCAAGCTCCAGTCAAGCGCCACAGCGCCTGCGCCGGTTTCGAGCATTTCCTGAATGCGTGTGCGGACCTGCGTCGACAGCAGATCGCGCGGTAACCAGACGAATGCGAACAGATGACGGCTGAGCGGAGCTTCCACCAGAACCAGCCGCGGGCGCGGACGGTCGACCAGGCTCATCATAGTGGTTGCGACATGTTCGATGTCCGCGTCGGAAAAACCGATCAGCACATCGTGTGGCAGCATGGTCAGCGCGTGGACCAGCGATTTCCCTGCATGGCCGTTGGGATCGAACCCGAACTTGGCATTCAGCTCAGCGAGTTGAGTGCGTAGACGTGGCACCGAGCCGGGCGCGGCGGCAAGCGCGGAACTGGTCCAGACGCCCGCGTGGATCGAAAGTGCGGTCACCTCATCGCCTTCGAACACAGGCACGATGAACAGATCGAGCGGGACCCGGCGATGAACATTGGAAATGCGGTTCGCTTTAATAATCAGCGGGCTACGTGCTGTTTCTCGGCCACATCCATCGAACCACGCGAAGGCACGGTCAAACGATGCGTCAGCGAGGATTTCCTTTGCGCTTTTGCGGCAGATGCCCAGCATTGTCGAATGGCTGCCATCGCGACGACGTGTGACATGACCGAGCTGTGTCAGCATGCCGCCTTCCAGCCAGCGCAGCAGAGCGGCACCTTCGGTATCGGTAACACTGGCTGCATCGTCCAGCATCGCGGTGCGCATTTTTTGCCAGTCGGTTACGGCAGCGCGGACGTCTGAAAGCGTTGTCCGTAGATCTTTTTCGAGCGCCCGGCGCTGGCGTGCATCGACACGCGGTGTTTCGATATAAATCAACGACTCGTGCTGGCCGCTTTCAGCTTCACATGAAAGGATTTCCGCCAGTTCGCCTGAATCGGTCCGCTTCATGCGAACGACAGGGTGAACCAACTGATCAATCGAAATTCCGTGTGCCGCGATCGTGGCCGCAATCGAATCGACCAGAAACGGCATATCATCGTTGACGAGAGCCAGACGCATGAATCGCCGGTCGCCCGATGCCGAATTGAGCGTGATAGACGGTTCGCCGGGTCCGCGCTGCGCCGCTGATTCGATCAGGAATTGCGCGACATCTTCCACGCGGGCTTTGCTCAGCGGTTCATCCCCCGGCAGCAACGAATCGCGAATGAGGCGGGCGAGAGACTTCGCCAGTGCGGCATCGGTCGATATGCGTGAAGTGGAACCAGAAGTAGAATCAGCTGCTTCAGCGGACATCCGTAGTGCTCCGTCGGCCCGCCAAATGTCTTGCGAGCCCTGTTATATTATTGCTGCACGGCGCAGCAATCTGGCTGTGATAGGCCCGTGCTTGCGCGACTGCAAGGCAGCAGTGACGTAGCGTTCGAGCGGCTCGTCCTCTCCTTTAGGCCTGAATGGGTGACGGGGGCCAGAGGGGACTGACGCCAAATTTTCAGGCCAGGGCTTCCATCGTTAATTCGAGCGAACGAACCCGTGTCGCCGGATCGAAGGTTGCACCGGAAACGACGATTTCGTCTGCCTGTGTGCGTTCGATAAAACGCCCGATTGACGCGCGGACTGTGTCCGGTGATCCGATAGCGCTTGCCTGTCCGATATTGGCCAGGATCGCCTGGGCCTGTGGAGGCAACGTGTCGATATACCCCTTTACCGGGGGTGGCAGTTTGCCCGGATTGCCGGTCCGCAAACGAACAAAACTCTGTTGCTGCGAACTGGCGATCAGCTCCGCTTCGGCATCGGTTTCGGCTGTAAATACGGTCATCGCCGCCATCGCATACGGTTTGTCCAGCCATCGCGATGGCTCGAACCGCTCGCGATACAGCGCCAGCGCCGCATCCAGGTGGTCGGGCGCGAAATGGCTGGCGAAAGCATAGGGCATGCCAAGCTTCGCAGCGAGTTGGGCTCCGAAAAGGCTGGAGCCCAACATCCACATTTCGACATTCGATCCATAACCTGGGGTGGCGCGGAGTGGCAGTTCCGGCTCCCCGGTTAGCAAGGCGCGCAGTTCCGCCACGTCAGTAGGGAACATTTCGGCGGCACGGTGCAGGTCTTTCCGCAGGGCGCGTTGCAGTTCTGGCCCTGCGCCAGGCGCACGACCCAGTCCAAGGTCGATGCGCCCGGGGAACAGAGCATCGAGGGTGCCGAACTGTTCGGCAATCACAAACGGATTATGGTTGGGTAGCATGATCCCGCCGGCACCGAGGCGGATCGTGTGCGTCGCGGCGCCGACATGGCCGATAACGACCGATGTTGCCCCACCTGCGATCCCTTCCATCGCGTGATGTTCGGCGATCCAGAACCGCTTGTATCCCAATCGTTCGGCAGCTTGCGCCAATGAAACGGTGGCAGAATATGCCTCTGCCAATGTACCACCTTCGCGAACGGGGACGAGATCGAGGACTGACAGCGGAATCATTGCGCGCCTTCTCCGATTTGAGCGAGATAATCTTTGGCGGTTTGCGCCTGTTCGCTGTCAGGTGCGGTTTCCATCACTGACTGCCACGACTTGCGGGCCGCTTCGCTGTGCCCTGCCAGTATGGCGATCACGCCCGCTTCCAGTCCGATGGCCGGATCTTGCGGATCGAGTGATACGGCCTTTTCGATTTGTGCCTGAGCAGTGGCAAGGTCGCCCGTTCGCCGGGACAACGTAGCTGAAAGCAACCAGGTTTGCGGATCACCCGGCATCGCAGCGCGCGCTTCGGCTAGTGCGGAAGTGGCGTCGTCGGCTCTGTCGAGCGCCACAAGGGCCGAGGCGCGATCAAGAGCGATGGCCCCTCTCACTGACGGATCGAGTGGGTCTTCGTTCTTCGCTGCATCGAGCAGTGCAAGAGCGCCTGCCGCATCCCCGGAAGCGAGCGCGGCGCTGCCTGCCAGTGCGCTCATCCGTGTGCGAAACGCGGCATCTTCGGCATCCGCACGGGCAGCGATGAAAGCTGCGCGGGCAGCGTCCCATTCGCCCATATTGCCTGCCGCGACCCCCAGACAATGTTCGCCTGCAGCGCGTTGCTCTCCGGTGGTTCGCTTGATCCATTCGACCGAGATGGCATGTGCCTTTTCCGGCGCGGTGCGCGCTGTGTCGAGGCAGGTTTCCAGAGCGCTGGGCGTGCGCTCCTGGGCATCTCGGTTGGCGCGGGTGCGCGGCGGGCGATTGTTCATGTCGAGTTGTTCGATGGGGCTGAGGCCAACAGAAGGGTTCGGGCCGACCTGCATCAGAATTGGGAGGAGGAGAGTAAGCATGGCAAACCTTCAGATGGTGGCCACTGTCCGCAACAACAAGGCGATATCTTGTTCGCGCGACAGTCGATGGTCGCCATCTTTGACAAGTGTCAGGTGAACGTCGGTCGAACGCAGCGCCTGTGCCAGTTGTAGCGAAATCTCCCACGGGACATCGTTATCTTGCTGCCCGTGCAGCAAGCGTGCCGGGCAATCGAGCGCGATTTCGCCGATAAGGCGCCGGTTGGCCTGCCCATCGGCCCAGAATGTAGCGTGAGTCGGCGTCGGCTCAGGGCCGTAGGGGTTCTTTTCGTATACCGTTTCCCCATTCAGAAGATTCGCTCTGGCGGCGGCGTCGATGCCCCATTCGGTGAAGTCCGGCGCTGCGGCGATACCCACGAGCGTGTGCAAACGGTGGCCAATCGCTTCGCCCACCAACAACATCAACCAGCCTCCCATTGAAGATCCGACCAGAATAGCCGGATGACAGGTATAGGCATCGATCAGAGTGGCGACCTCATCCCGCCACGTCGACAATGTACCATCGGCGAAGTCGCCGCTCGAACGGCCGCATCCAGAGTAGTCGAGCAGCAGGCATTCGCGCCCGTTCGCTTGCGCCCAGTCGAACAGCGCAGTGGCCTTGCTGCCGTCCATGTCCGACATATAGCCGGGCAGAAACACGATTGCCGGGCCGCTGCCGCTGCAATGGCGAAAAGCGAGCCGGCGACCGTCGTCGAAACTGTGGTATTGAATGTCGTGCATCATGCCACAATGGTCCTATGCGGCCCCTGCGGTCAATCGCGCAGGAAGATTGCCTCTATCGGTTGGCCGAACAGCTCCGCGATACGAAAAGCGAGGGGGAGAGAGGGATCGTACTTCCCTGTTTCGATGGCATTGACTGACTGTCGACTGACTTCCAGCCGCTCAGCCAAATCCTGCTGGCTCCAGTCGCGCTCGGCGCGCAATACTTTGAGCCGGTTTTTCATTGATCGTTGCCTTTGCGGTCGCGCATCACCTGAAAGACATTGGCGAGACCCATGCCCATTGCCCACACCGGAACAACCCACCATGCATCGACATGCGGAACGACCTTGAACGCTTCGAGAAAGCCCCAGAACGTTCCAACGCCAAGCAGCAGCGCAAGCCCGAACAAGGCACTTAGTGTGTTGCGTAACCGCAGATACTCGTCTGTCTCTTCCTTCAGGTATCGCACCATTGCCCAGATGAAGAACAACATGGGCAAGCTGGGCAGAACTGCGATCAGCCATAGTAGCGGCCCTTGCGGGTCGAGATTGTTGCGGATCGACATCGCAACGCCGAGCAATACGATATACGAGACCGCCCATATCATCATCCGCCGGTTATATTGGCGCATGGCGGGCGTAAGAGTCCCACTGGCCGAGGCGCAATTGTTGGCCGATTTTGCCAGTGGAATCAGAAACAGGCAACCTGCCGCTACAAACGGGAGGGAGCGGATGCCGCCAAGGACATGGCGGTGTTCGAACCATGCGACAATCCCCATCGCTCCGGCAAATGCCAGCGCCCACATCCAGGGCCGGCGACCTGCGATTTTATCCACGATCCCTGCCATCGCTCAGGATTCCTTGCTCTTCCTCAGGCTGCATTGGCGCTCCCCTGACAGGGCCCACGGCAAAAACACCAGCAAACCAAGCGGTGTATATTCCGCAAACGCAGCAGGGATGATGTCGAAAATCGCAGCCAGTGCGGCCAGAAGCATGGCGGCAGCAAGCACAAGGCTCCTTTGGATGGTTGTCATGTCAATGTTCCTCTTCAATATGTAAAGCTTACTAGACATGCGAAGGTGAGGTGTCAAGTTTGCTATACATAATGTCGATGACGCTTGGCGATATTGTGTCTTCATTCCGTCGCTATCGGGGCCTAGCGTTGAGGTATGACTGACCAGCCTAACGCGGCCTTGCCTGCCGCTTCGCCTCTGACACGCCGCAGTTTTTTTGGAATGAGTGCGTTGTCGCTCGGGACACTCGCGGCTGCACCGCTGGCAGCACAGGCGGGGGCGCCGTTCGGCAGCGGTTTTACCCACGGAATCGCCAGCGGCGAACCTGCGGCGCGATCTGTCTTGCTATGGACCCGTTTCGTTGCGCCTCATCCCACAACGCTACAATTCGAAGTGAGCGATCGGCAGGATTTTGGGGCGATCGTTGCCGGTGGCACCGTTGAAGCATCCCCTGAACACGATTGTTGCGCCAAGGCAGTGGCCGCCGGGCTGGAGCCGGGGTGCTGGTATTTCTATCGGTTTGTCGCACCGAATGGAGCGATGTCCCCCGTTGGCCGAACCCGCACTTTGCCCGATGGGGCGACCGACAAGTTTCGCATGGCGGTGTTTTCCTGTTCCAACATGGGATTTGGCTGGTTCAATGCCTATCGCCATGCTTGCGAACAGGATGCGTTCGATCTTGCCGTGCATCTGGGCGACTACTTCTACGAATACGATTACGGCCACTACCCTTCCAAGGCTCAGGCGGTTGCCGGGCGGTTGCCAGAGCCAATTGGCGAAACGATCCATCTTGCCGACTATCGGGCGCGTTATGCCAGCTATCGCCGCGATCCCGATCTTGCGCGACTGCACCAGATCTATCCCACGATTACGGTGTGGGACGATCACGAAAGCGCCAACGATTCGTGGAAGGGCGGGGCCGAAAATCACCAACCCGACACCGAAGGCGAATGGAGTGTTCGCAAGGCTGCTGCCATGCGCGCCTATCGTGAATGGATGCCGGTCAGCGATGCCAACTGGGCCAGCTACGACATCGGCGATCTGGCGACGCTGTTCCGGTTGGAAACCCGACTGACCGGGCGTGACAAGCAACTCGATCTGGCTGCCGCTCTTAAAGACACCGATCCGGCGCACATGCAGGCGGCGCTGGAAGCGTTCAAAACGCGCGATTGGGAAAATCCGGCACGTAATCTGATGGGGGCAGATCAACAGCAGTGGCTGTCATCCGGAATGAAGCAGTCCGTCGGTGCCGGTCGCAAGTGGCAGGTGCTGGTGCAACAGATAGTGATGGGATCGCTGTTCCTTCCGCCAGAAGTTGCCGAAGGGCTATCCGCAGATACGCCCGACTATGTTCGCCAGCGGCTCGCAGCGGGCGTTCTGGCGTCGAAAGTCGGCATCCCCTTCAACCTCGATTCATGGGACGGATATCCTGCCGCGCGGCAACGCCTGCTGGATGCAGCGAAAGAGGCTGATGCCAATCTGGTGGTGTTGTCGGGCGACAGTCACAATGCATGGGCGTGCGAACTGGATGGAGCCGGGGTGGAATTCGCCGGGCATTCGGTGACATCCCCTGGCGCCGAGGCATATCTCGGTTGGAAGAAGCCACAGGACACCGCCCGCGAACTGGTCGCCAGCAGCCCCGATCTCAAATGGGCTGAAACCGCGAACCGCGGTTACATGGCAGTGGAGCTGACACCTGAACGAGCCAGCAGTGAATGGCGGTTCATGGATACGATCCGCAAGCGGTCGGACGTGTTGGCCAAAACTCGCCGGATGAGCGCGAACTATGGCGCGCGCAAGTTTGCGGAGGCTTAGATCGACTGGGGGCCGTATCGCTCATTCAACCGATAGGCCTCGACCGCTTAACCTTTCGTGCCTATATGCCAGCGCGATGATGCAAATTCGTGCCACTACCACCACTACCCCCGCGATCCGGGGGCAGGCGGTCGTGCGCTAGGTACGGCTCCTGCCGCCCGGGTTCGGGCGGCATGGCGTCACCTCCCGAATTCGCGAATTGTAATCCGACGCCTTCCGGTTTGCGCCTGCCTGTGTCATGGGCGCGCCATACCAAATGGACGGATACGATGACGGAACTGCTCAAGATCGCTCTCCCTGACGGATCGGTAAAGGAAATGCCGGTTGGTTCTACGCCTGCCGATGTTGCGGCCTCTATCGGGCCGGGGCTGGCCAAGGCGGCGCTGGCAGCGCGGGTCGACGGCGAACTGCGCGATCTGACGCGGCCGTTCGATGGCGACGCGCAACTGGCGCTGGTCACCGCGCGCGACGAGGCGGATGCCCTCGAACTGGCGCGCCACGATTACGCGCACGTTCTGGCCGAAGCGATTCAGTCGCTGTGGCCGGGAACGCAGATCACGTTCGGTCCCGCGACCGATGACGGGTTCTATTATGACGTGAAGGCGCCCGACAGTCGCGATCCGTTCAGCATGGACGATCTGCCCGCCATCGAAGAAGAAATGCGGCGGATCATCGCGGCTGACAAACCGTTGCGCCGCGAAGTGTGGAACCGCGAAGATCTGATCGCCCGCTGGCAATCGGAAGGCGAAGTGTTCAAGGCCGAATGGGCGAAAGAACTGCCGGAAGGTGAAGACCTGACGGTGTACTGGTCGGGTGAAGACTGGCTCGACATGTGCAGGGGCCCACACTTGCCAAGCACGGGCAAGCTTGATCCGCAGGCGTTCAAGTTGATGCGAGTGGCGGGCGCTTACTGGCGCGGCGACCAGAACAACGCGCAGCTTACGCGTATCTACGGGACTGGCTGGCTCAACAAGAAGCAGCTTAACGAACACCTTCATCGGCTGGAAGAAGCCGCCAAGCGCGACCACCGCAAACTGGGCCGGGAGATGGACCTGTTCCACCTGCAGGAAGAAGCGCACGGCAGCGTGTTCTGGCACCCCAAGGGCTTCCGCATCTGGCGTGAACTGGAAGCATATATGCGCCGCGCGATCGATGCGGCGGGCTATCGCGAAGTAAAGACCCCGCAAGTAATGGATGCCCGCCAGTGGGAACAGTCCGGCCACTGGGGCAAATATCGCGAGAATATGTTCGTCATCCCCGACGAAGTGCCCAATGTGGAAGACGAAGGGCCGCTGGTGTCGGACGATGCGGCGTGGATGGCGCTGAAGCCGATGAATTGCCCGGCGCACGTGCTGATTTTCCGGCAGGGCATCAAATCGTATCGCGATCTGCCGATGCGGATTTACGAAAACGGCTGTTGCCACCGCAACGAACCGCATGGGGCGCTGCACGGCCTGATGCGTGTGCGTCAGTTCACGCAGGACGACGCGCATATTTTCTGCCGGGAAGATCAGATCGTTGATGAAGTCCGCAAGTTCTGCGAACTGGCCGACCGGATCTATCGCGACTTCGGCTTTACCTATTCGGTCAAACTGGCTCTGCGGCCTGAGCAGCGGTACGGCTCCGATGCCGATTGGGACAAGGCTGAGGACGAACTGCGTCAGGCCGTGGCCGATGCGGGCATGGCGACCGAAGAATACGGATGGGAAGAGCTGCTGGGCGAAGGCGCGTTCTATGCGCCCAAGCTGGAATGGCACCTTACCGACGCCATCGGCCGCACTTGGCAGGTTGGCACGATCCAGTCGGACCGAGTGCTGCCCGAACGGCTCGATGCCAGCTACGTCGGGGAAGACGGCGAGAAACATCGTCCGGTCATGCTGCACCGTGCGATCTTCGGTTCGTATGAACGGTTTATCGGCATCCTGATCGAACACAATGCAGGTCGCCTGCCGCTATGGCTGGCACCGACGCAGGCAGTTGTCGCAACGATTGTGTCCGACGCGGATGACTATGCCAACGATGTCGCCGCGCAGTTGACGGCGGCGGGCATTCGTACCGAAACCGATCTGCGTAACGAGAAGATCAACTACAAGGTGCGCGAACATAGCCACGCGAAAGTTCCGCACTTGCTGGTCGTCGGCAAGCGCGAGGCGGACGAGGGCACAGTCGCGATCCGCACATTGGGTGAGCAGCAGCAGAAAGTTCTCCCGCTCGCTGAAGCGATTGCGATGCTGAAGGGCGAGGCGACACCGCCCGATCTGCGTTGATCTGCTTGACGGACCTTCGCATGTGATCGCACTCGCCGGGTTTACCCTTATTCAGATTGTCGCGGCGTTGGCGACTGCGTTTGTTGCGGCGTTTGTGCGCGGGCTGGCCGGGTTCGGCATGGCGATCCTGCTGGTGCCGGTTCTGGCATTGGCGGTTACTCCGGTGGAGGCGGTGCTGGTCACCAATGGTGTGTCGGTGCTGATCGGGCTGAGCGACGCGCGTTTCATCGCCCGCCATGCGGAGCGGTCTGCATTGATCATCGCCGCATGGGTTGTTCTGGCGGTTGCGCCTGGATTGTGGCTCCTCTCGATCACGCCCCCGGATATTGCCCGCGTGCTGATCGCTTTCGTCGCGCTGTCAGCGTTTGCTGCAATCCTGCTACCGCAGCGCGCAGCGGATTTGCCGGGGCATTTGCACACTGGCGCAACAGGTATTGCCACTGGGCTGTTGACTGGTTTTGCCGGGATGCCCGGTCCGCCTGTCGTGCCATACTATGTTGGCAGAGCTATCCCGCGGCATGTGGCAAAGGCGTCGATGCTGCTGATTTTCACCATCGCATCGGCCAGCAGCCTCGTTTCGGGTGCGGCGCTGGGGGTGCTGGAGTGGCACTATCTGGTGCTGGCGGCGCTGTTGTTCCCGGCGGTGCTGGTGGGCAACTGGCTGGGCTCGCAGGCATTCGGGAAAGTCAGCGACAGGCTGTGGCGCAGCTTTGTCGCGCTGATGCTGGCCGCTGCGGCGGCTGTGGCGCTGGTGAAGCTGCTCAGCTAACTCAGAACGGCAACGCGCGATCGGCGAAGATCAGGGCGAGGGCGCACCCGCTAACGATCAGCGTACGCGCCATTGCGAATGCGCGATGCTCCAAGGTTGTTTTTGCAAGGGCGATTGCCGTGGCCATGCGACCATTGTGCGCCCGGTTTCCTAACGAGTGGTTAAGTTAAGGGTGTCCGTGTGATCGCAGGCGCGGCATCTGCTGGCTGGCACAGTGGAACCCGCCGCCGCCTGCCAGCACCGCATCTCCCGGCAGGCCAATGGTCGCCCGGTCCGGGAACAGCTCCGCGATAGCAGCGACACCGTCTTCATCGTGCTGGGAACCAAATGTCGGCACGACGACCAGATGACTCGTAATAGCGAAATTGGCGTAGCTGGCCGGTTCGACCCAATCGCCGCGGGTAATCAGGCCGGGTGAGGGGATTTCGCATACCTCCACCCCGAAGTCCTGCGCGCGCGCCCTGGCATCGGCGTAGATCGCGGCATTCGGATCGTTAGGCCCTGTGGCGCGCGGCAGAGCCAGCCTGTTAGGGCCAACGAAACGGGCCAGATTATCCACGTGTCCGTCGGTGTGATCGTTTATCAGTCCGTCACCCAGCCACAGCACCCGGTCGAACCCAAGGTCGCGGGCGAGCCGTGCCTCGATATCATCTCGCGAAAGATCGGGGTTGCGATTGGGGTTGAGCAGGCACTGTTCGGTGGTGGCGACCAGCCCGGTGCCGTCGCCATCGAGTGCGCCGCCTTCCAAAATCCAGTCGCTCTCCACCACGGGCAGGCCTGCATCGCGCGCCAGCTCCGCACCGATGGTCTGGTCGCCATCCATCAGGTATTTGCCGCCCCACCCGTTGAAACGGCAGCGTAGCGCCGATCCGTCCTCGCGCACTAAGGGGCCGGTATCGCGTAACCAGACATCGCCATAAACGCGCCGTTCCAGCCTGACCGCGCCGGAGAGGAGCGATCTCGCTCGCGCTTCGTTGGCGCCATCGCGCACCAGCAGGCGCACGTCCTGCCCGCTTTCCGCCACGGCATTGGCGAATGCAGCGATCTGTTCCTGCGCCGGTTCGAGGAAGCCGGGCCATTCGTCCGCATCGTGCGGAAAACCGATCCACAGCCAATCCTGCGGAGCCCATTCGGGCGGCATACGTGCGGTCATCTGGCGTATCCGGTCGGCAGGATCAGCAGCCGCCCGAATGGGCGGCACAGGACTTGTCGCGAATGGCGCGGAATTCGTCGGTGGCGCGCCAGTTGGGCCATGTGTCGCCGTTGGCCAGCATCTGCCCCAGACGGTAATAGAGCGCCAGATCCTGCGCCAGCCCGGCCCAGTTCCAGTTGTCCGACCATTCGTCGCTCGGCGCATGGTAGTGGTGCTTGGTGTATTCTTCCTCTGCGGCCTCGCCTGCTTCCTTGCCGCCATCGACCCAGTCGCTGCCACGTCCGGCGGTGAACATCGGCACCCCGCGCTTGGCAAGGCTGAAGTGGTCGGAACGGTAATAGTGCCCCTTTTCAGGTGTGCCTTCAGGGGCTTCGACCAGCCCCTGTTCTTTCAGAGCCTGCCGGAACAGGTCGTTGAGGTCCGATTTGTCGCCACCGGTCATCGCATAATCCCGCACCCGTCCGCCGGGCAGCAGTGCATCGATATTCACGCCGCCAACGGTGCGGTTGAGTGGATAGATCGGGTTCTGTGCGTAGTACTCCGAACCGAGCAGGCCCGATTCCTCCAGCGTCAGCGCAATAAATACCTGGCTGCGTTCGGCACCGCCCGCACGGTGGCTGGCATCGGCCAGTGCCGTGATTGCGCCGACGCCGGTGGCGTTGTCGACGGCCCCGTTGCAGATATCGTCGCCGGTGGCATCGGGGGTGCAGCGGCCCAGGTGGTCCCAGTGCGCGGAATAGAGCACATATTCGTCGGGCCGGGTCTTGCCCGGCAGGATGCCGACCACGTTATGCGATGTCGATTTGCGGATCGCATTGTCGAACCCGAAGCTGACATTGAGGCCCAGCGGTACCGCCTTGAATCCCTTCTTCTGCGCGGCTGCGGTCAGCGTAGCGAGATCCATCCCGGCATCTTTCAGGATCGCTTCGGCGGCAGGCTTCTGTATCCAGCCATTGGCCTGCGTCTGATCCATCGCGTTGTTCGGTTTCTGGACATAGTACTGCGCGCCGGTCCAGCTCGAATTGACGACGTTCCAGCCATAGGCGGCGGGGAAGGTGTCGTGCACGATGATCGCAGCGGCGGCACCCTGACGCGCTGCCTCTTCGAATTTGTAGGTCCAGCGTCCGTAATAGGTCATCCGGCGCCCTTTGAAGAGCCCGTCCTGGCTTTCCATCGCATAGTCGGGATCGTTGACGAGGATGACGGCGGTTTTGCCCTTCATGTCCACCCCGGCATAATCGTTCCACCCCAGTTCGGGGGCGTTGATGCCATAGCCGACGAAGACCAGCGGGCTGTTCTCGACACGGGTATGCGGAGTAACGCGGTAACTGGTGGCGACATATTGATCGCCAAATGCAAACGACAGCGGCTGCGAACCGCCGGTGATCGCCATCGGCGTATAATGGCTGCCGGTGATTTCCACTGTCGGCACTTCCTGCAACCACTGGCCATTGTTGCCCGGTTGCAAGCCTGCCTTTTTGAATTCGGCTTCAATGTAATCAAGCACTTTCGGCTCTGTCGCGGTGCTGGGTGCGCGCCCTTCGAAATCGTCGGCGGAAAGGCGTTTGGTCATGGCCTTCATGATCGGGATCGACGGAGCCACCGCTTCTTCGGCACTGGTGAGCGATGCGGTGGGCGCTTCCGGCGCCGGTGTAGTGGCACATGCAGCAAGCGCGAGCGTGGCTGTTGCAACGAACAGGGTGCGGATCATACCGGAAAATCTCCTTTGCCTGCACTCTTATGCATTGGCCGGGGCCAAGGGCAAGGGCAGGTTCTTGCGCCGTTGCGGGCAAACGGGCAGTGACGCGGGCGATGAGTGGAGACTGGACAGCAGCGATAGAGCGGGCGCGCAACCATGCGCCATTCCTTGCCCGTGCGCTTGACCGGCAGCCGGAACTGGCGGCCTTGCTGGCTGCCGGCGACGGTGAAGGGGCACTGGCGCTGGCTAAGTCGGCGGGTGACGGGATCGAGGATACGGGCGTCGCCTTGCGCCGCGAACGACTGGCGCTGGCGACGGCGCTGGCGATTGGCGATCTGGCAGGGGCGTTTCCTTTGTTGCGGATTACCAGCGAGTTATCGGCGCTGGCCGACCGGGCGCTCGACCGCGCGATTGCCGCCACTATCCGCAGCCGCGTGCCCGATGCGGAGCCTGCCGGGATGATTGCGCTGGCGTTGGGCAAACATGGTGCGGGGGAACTGAACTACAGTTCCGATATCGACCCGATCCTGCTCTACGACCCGGATACCCTGCCGCGGCGCGAGCGGGACGAACCGGGCGAGGCAGCGCAGCGCTACGCCCGTGAAATTGTTCGGATGTTGAGCGAAAACACCGCCGAAGGCTATGTTTTCCGGGTCGATTTGCGACTGCGCCCGGCATCGGAAGTCAGCCCGCTGGCGATCTCGGTCAATGCGGCGTTGTCGCATTATGAAAGCTCCGCACTGGCGTGGGAGCGGGCGGCCTTTATCCGGGCGCGTGCCTGCGCCGGGGATGTCGTAGCGGGAGAGGATTTTCTGGCGGCGATCCGCCCGTTCGTATGGCGGCGGAGCCTCGATTTCGGGGCTATAGTCGAAATCCGGCGGCTGACCGCGCGCATACGGGCCAGCCATGCCGGGCCTTCCGCGCCGGGGCCGGGCTTCAATGTGAAACTGGGGCGGGGCGGTATTCGCGAAGTCGAATTTTTCGCGCAAACCCATCAGCTTATTCACGGCGGTCGCGATCCCTCACTGCGGCTGCGCGGTACGCGGGCGACGCTGGATGCGCTGGCGGAAGCGGGGCGGATCGGGCGCGAGGACGCCCGTATCCTGGGCGAAAGTTACGACCGGCTGCGGACGATCGAACACCGGTTGCAAATGGTGGAGGATCATCAGACCCACGTGCTGCCTGCGGGCGATGCGCTGGACAATGTTGCGCGCCTCGATGGATTGGCGGACGGGGCGGCGCTGATCGCTGAACTGGAAGCGATCACGGGGCAAGTGGCAGAGCGATACGACGCCCTGATCGCGGACGATGCCGAAGGCGGCTCAACAACTGCGGTAGCGGGGGATGCGCTGGCCAATAAGCTGGAAACGCTTGGCTTTCCTCAGGCGGCGCAACTCGCGCAACGGATCGAAGGATGGAGCGATGGCCGCATCCGTGCCTTGCGATCCGAAGCGGCGCGGGGTGCGTTCGAAGCGTTGCTGCCCGCCTTGCTGGAACGGTTCGCCAAGGCACCCGATCCGGTGCAGGCGATCAACCGGTGGGAACGGGTGCTGGCCGCTGCGCCGAGCGCGCTGAACCTGTTCCGCTTGCTGGAAGCGCGCCCGGCTCTGCTCGATCAACTCGTGCGAATTCTGATACTTGCGCCGCCGCTGGCCGATGCATTGGGGCGGCGGCCCGAATTGCTCGATGCGCTGATCGACAAGACCGCGCTCGATCTGCCGGGCAGTGTCGAGGAGCTCGCTGCGGAGATGGAGCGGGGCGAAGCGGGCGACGATTACGAACGCAAGCTCGATCGAATTCGTATCGTGACGGGGGAAGAACGCTTCGCTCTTGGCTTGCAAACCATTGCAGCTATTCACGATCCTTTGAAAATCGCCACCGCGCTGGCGCGGACGGCAGAGGCCGCCTTGCTGGTGGCGCAGGCGGCAGCGGAGGAGGAGTTTGCGCGCGTTCATGGGCGCGTGCCGGGGCGCGAACTGGTCGTGCTGGGGCTGGGCCGGTTCGGTGGCGGGGCGCTGACATATGCCTCCGACCTTGACGTTATCTATCTGTTTTCCGGCGATTTTGAGGGAGAGTCGGACGGGGACAGGCCGCTCGGCGTCACGCTCTATTTCAACCGTCTGGCGCAGCGGGTCAGCGCGGCGCTGTCGGTGCCGACGGCGGAGGGGGCGCTGTACGAAGTGGATACGCGGCTGCGGCCGCAGGGCGCGCAGGGGCCGCTGGCGGTTAGCTTCCAAAGCTTTGAACAATATCAGAAAAATGAGGCGTGGACGTGGGAGCATATGGCGCTCACGCGCGCTCGCCCGCTGACCGGGTCGAGCGAAGTTCGCCAGCAATTACAAGCGACTATCGACAGTGTGCTGCATCAGGAACGCGACCCGGAGAAGCTGCGGGCCGATGCGCTGAAGATGCGCGCAGAGATGGCGCGGCACAAACCGGCCAAGGGTCCGCTTGATGCCAAGCTGGCGCGCGGCGGACTGGTCGATCTGGAATTCCTGATACATTACCTGCAATTACGCGAACGCACGGCTTTCAATCCACGGCTGGGAATTGCTGTCGAAGAGCTGGTAGGGCAGGGCCTTCTGCCGCCCGCCGTGGTGGAGGCGCGGCAGTTGATGACCCGCTTGCTGGTGGCGGGCCGCTTGCTGTCGCCCGACCTTGCGGAGCCCGGTGCGGATGCGGCGCAGGCGCTGGCCGAGGCATGTGGGCAGAGTGATTTTACGGCGCTTTTACATGCCTTTACAGCGGCGCGGCAGGAAGTGGCCGCCGCCTGGGCCGCGGCATTCGACGAGAAACTGGAGACGACCTGACATGACTTTCCCGCAAGTGGGCGACAAGATGCCCGACATCGCTATGGAAACGCCCGACGGTGGCACCATTTCACCATCATCTTTGACAGGAAAGAAGGCGGTTATCTGGTTCTATCCAAAGGACAATACCCCCGGATGCACCACCGAGGCGAAGGATTTCACCACATTGGCGGATGAATTCGCCGCACACGGGGTCGCATTGCTTGGGGTAAGCAAGGATTCGCCGCAAAAACACCGCAACTTCATCGAAAAGCAGGATCTGAAGGTGCCGCTGGCCACCGATGCGGAAGAAGGCGGCCTGTCCGATGCGCTGGGCGTGTGGGGCGAGAAGAAGAATTACGGCCGGACCTACATGGGCATGATCCGCAGCACCTATCTGCTGGCCGCAGATGGCACGATTGCCCGCATCTGGAGCAAAGTGCGGGTCAAGGGCCACGCGCAGGAAGTGCTGGAGGCCGCGAAGGCGCTTTGAGCAATCCGCCATCCATGACCGCGTCTCCGATCGCCGCAGACCCGCCCGCCGCCAATCCGCCCGCCGCGCCCGCCGCTGTTGGATCGGCGATCCGTGCTGCGCTGCTGACCGCCGATCCGCAGGCGAAGGTGTTCGCGGCGCGGCAGGTTGCGCGCGACTGGCGGCTGGGGCGGCTGGCGTGGGGGTTCGATGCGGCGATGCCCGACCGCCCGGCGCGGCCCGCAGCGCCGGAGCTGCTGGCACCCAACCGCATGCCCAAGCGCGGGCGCGGGGGATCGGAACGGGCGCGGATCGCGCTGTGGCATTCGCTGGCGCATATCGAATTCGTCGCCATCGATCTCGCGCTCGATATGGCGGGGCGGTTCGGCGCAGAGATGGGGGCGGAATTCGTCAGCGATTTTCTGGCGGTGGCCGCGGACGAGGCGATGCATTTCGCGCTGATCGATCGCAAGCTGCGCCAGTTGGGCAGCCATTATGGCGCTTTGCCCGCGCACGACGGGCTGTGGCAGGCGGCGGAGGAAACCGCGCACGATGTCGCCGCGCGGCTGGCTGTGGTGCCGATGGTGCTGGAGGCGCGCGGGCTGGATGTCACGCCCGCCATGCGCGACCGGGTACGGGCGCAGGGCGACGAAGCGGGCGCGCGGCTGCTTCAGCGAATCCTTGACGATGAAATCCGCCATGTCGCGGTCGGCGCCAGGTATCTTGGGGCGATTGCTGAATCGCTTGGTGAATCGGCAGAAAATCTCTGGATTCGGCTGGTTCGGCGGCACTTTAGGGGTGGGCTGAAGCCTCCGTTCAACGACTCGGCGCGTTCAGCAGCCGGTTTATCGCTGGAAGCGTGCGCTGCGCTTGCTTCGTAAATCTTTCAACGGTTAACCCATAATCCACGAGACGGCGGGGGGTTCCGTAAAGTCTCAGAAATTTTTCGCGAAGCAGGCCTTCGGGTTTGTTTTGCCGATACCTTCGGATCGTACCGCGCATTGCATGTGCGGCAAAAACAAGGACGGGATTTCGTGGTCGTAAGCAGTTTGCAACGCCGAATCTTCGCCGTGATCGCATCGGTTGCCGCTTTTTTCACCGCAGGGATGAGCCCGGCACTGGCCAATGCCAGCGCCGCCGCTGCCACCGACATTTCCGCCCCGGTGCGCGATGCCAAAGCATCGTCGATCTCCGGCGGGGATGAACAGTTCAAGCAACTGTTCGCTTCGTGGCGCTCGCTCGATCAGAACGGTCCGTCGGCACCGCCGGCAACATCCATCGCCGTGTCGATCCCGTCGCAGATGCCGGTCGATGGCGCCCGCACCACCAGCAATTACGGGATGCGCGAACACCCGGTTATCGGTGGCCGTCGCGCGCACAAGGGTATCGATCTGGCCGCGCCGACCGGCACCCCGGTCTATGCCACGGCAGACGGTGTGGTGCAGCGCGCCGATCGTTTTTCCAGCTACGGCCTCTATATCGCGATCGATCACGGCGCGTCGCTGCAGACCCGCTATGCCCACCTGTCGCGTCTGGCGGTTGCCGCTGGCGAACGGGTGAAGAAAGGCGAAGTGATCGGCTATGTCGGCAGCACCGGCCGTTCGACCGGCCCGCACCTGCATTACGAAGTCCGCGTCGATGGCCAGGCGGTCAACCCGATCCCGTACATGGTTGAATCGGATGCTCAGCGCCGGGTGATGATGGTGGCGGACAGCACCGGCGGCCGCGGCGGCGAGTAAGCCCGCCCGCTTCGCAATCACCGCAAGCAAGCAAAAAGGCGGCCGGGAGCGATCCCGCCGCCTTTTTGCTTGCCCGGTTGCCGTTTGCAACTAGTCTCGACCCAATCGAACTCCGCATAAGGAGTCGCAATGGAGAGAGATGGATGCACCCGGTAAGCCACGCGCAGACCCGTGCCGACCGCCCGGCGATTATCATGGCCGACAGCGGTGAAACGGTGACCTATGCCGAGATGGACGCCACCGCCAACCGCTTTGCCCAATGGCTGCGCGCCAACGGGTTCGGGCGGGGCGATGCCTTTGGCGTGTTGATGGAAAACAACGCGCTCTATCTGCCGCTGGTGTGGGGATCGCAACGCGCGGGCACGATGCTGGTGCCGGTTTCCACCCGGCTGACTGCGCCGGAGGTCGCCTATATCCTCCGCGATTCGGGGGCGAAGACGCTGATTACGACTCCGTATTTCGCCGATGTCAGCGCGGCGCTGCGCGACGAATGCCCCGATTGCCGCCAGATGATCGTAGGCGGCGCGGGGGCGGAGGATTTCTCCGCTGCGCTGGCGCAACAGCCCGCCACGCCGATCCCCGATCAGGCACCGGGCGCCTATATGCTCTATAGCTCAGGCACGACAGGGCGACCCAAAGGCGTGAAGCCGCCGCCGCCGCCGAGCGAGGATATTCAGGAAACCAACGCGCTGGTCGGGCTGGCGGTGATGGGCGTGGGGATGCCCGCCGATGGCGAGATGGTCTATCTCTCCCCCGCGCCGCTGTATCATGCCGCTCCGCTGGCGTGGTGCTGCACGGTCCACCGGCTGGGCGGCACAGTCGTGATTATGGAGAAATTCGATCCCGAAGCGGCGCTGGCGGCGATTGAGAAATACCGTGTGACCGACAGCCAGTGGGTGCCGACCCATTTCATCCGTATGCTCAAGCTGGAGGAGGATGTTCGCACCCGCTACGATTTGTCGAGCCACCGCCGCGCGATCCACGCCGCCGCCCCGTGCCCGGTGCCGGTGAAGCGGGCGATGATCGAATGGTGGGGGCCGATCGTGCTGGAATACTATGCCGGGTCCGAAGGGATCGGCATGACATTGATCCGCAGCGAGGACTGGCTGACACACCAGGGCAGCGTGGGGCGTGCAATTCATGGCAAGCTGCATGTCTGCGGCCCGGACGGGGCGGAAGTGCCCGCGGGCACCGATGGTCTGCTCTATTTCGAGAACGATGTCCTGCCCACGTATCACAACGACCCGGAAAAGACAGCGGAGGCGATGCATCGCGAAGGGTGGATGACACTGGGCGATATCGGGCATGTCGATGAAGACGGGTTCCTCTATCTGACCGACCGCAAGAGCCACATGATTATCTCCGGCGGGGTCAATATTTATCCGCAGGAAATCGAGAACCTGCTGGTCACGCATGACAAGGTGATGGACGCCGCGGTGATCGGCGCGCCCGATCCCGATATGGGCGAACGGGTTGTTGCCGTGGTCCAGCCGGTCGATATGGCGGACGCCGGGCCTGCGCTGGAGGAAGAACTGCGCGCCTTCCTCGCCCCCGGTCTCGCCCGCATCAAGATGCCGCGCCAGATCGATTTCCGCGCGCAACTGCCGCGCGAAGCCAATGGCAAGCTTTATAAGCGCGAACTGCGCGACGAATATGCGGCGATAGCTGCTCAGACTGAGAACGCGTGACGGTTGGGGGCTGGTGGGGTGCGGCTCCCCAGTCCCCCAGTCCCTCACTACACCCGCACCACCCCGCAGGCGTCAGCACCAGCGAAAACCCCTACGGCCCACGTCGCCCCGGACCTGATCCGGGGCCCCGCTTTTCTTCCGCGCCGCGTTATTCCGCCAGCAGGCGTTGCGCGATGGCGCGGACTTCGTTGCCCATGTCTTCGCGTTGCAGCGCGAGCGCGAGGGTTGCCTCCACAAAGCCGGTCTTGCTGCCGCAATCGTAGCGTTTGCCGTCGAATGTCACCGCGTGGAACGGCTGAGTGCCAATCATTCGGGCCATCGCATCGGTGAGCTGGATTTCGCCGCCTGCGCCCTTCTCCTGATCTTCCAGCGTCCGCATGACTTCGGGTTGCAGGATATAGCGGCCAGAGAGGATCTTGTTCGACGGGGCCTGTTCGACCGGCGGTTTTTCCACCAGCCCGGTCACTTCGGTGAGTGTATCGGACACGGTTTCGCCCGGTGCGATCACGCCGTAACTCGATACCGATTCCTGCGGCACTTCCAGCACGCTGATCAGATTGCCGCCGACCTGATTATAGGCATCGACCATCTGTTTCATGCAGCCGGGCTGGCCGATCATCAGTTCATCGGGCAGCAGGATCGCGAACGGTTCGTCCCCTACGATGGCGCGGGCGCACCAGATCGCGTGGCCGAGGCCCAGCGGCACCTGCTGGCGCACCGTGATGATATCGCCGGGGGTGAAGCGGGTCGGGGCCAGCACGTCGAGCGATTTTCCGCGCTCGGCCATCGTCGTTTCCAACTCGTAAGCGATATCGAAATGTTCGACGATGGCGGTCTTGCCGCGACCGGTGACGAAGATCATCTGTTCGATCCCCGCTTCGCGCGCTTCGTCCACGGCATACTGGATCAGCGGGCGATCGACGATCGGCAACAATTCCTTGGGAATGGCCTTGGTCGCAGGAAGGAAACGCGTGCCGAGCCCGGCAACGGGGAATACGGCTTTCCTGATCGGCTTACGGTCGGTCATGATACGGGGATAAGCACTGTGCCGCCCCCGCGCAACCGCGACTTGCGAGCGCTTGGAAACACGCTAATGCCGCGCAATGGACAAGATTATTATCGAAGGCGGTAAACGCCTTAACGGCACGATCCCGATTTCCGGCGCGAAGAACGCCGCGCTCACGCTGATTCCCTGCGCGCTGTTAACCGACGAACCGCTGACTTTGCGGAACCTGCCGCGGCTGGCCGATATCGACGGGTTTCAGCATCTGATGAACCAGTTCGGCGTCACCACTGCCATTCAGGGCAGCAGGCCGGAAGATTTCGGCCGGGTGATGACACTGGAAGCGACCCGCATCACCGGCACTGTCGCGCCTTACGATCTGGTGCGGAAAATGCGCGCCTCGATCCTCGTGCTTGGCCCGATGCTGGCGCGGATGGGCGAAGCGACTGTCTCGCTGCCCGGCGGGTGCGCCATCGGCAACCGTCCGATCGACCTGCACCTGAAAGCGCTGGAGGCATTCGGAGCGCAGATCGAACTGGCGCAGGGATACGTCCGCGCCCATGCGCCCGATGGCGGCTTGCCGGGGGGCGAGTTCGACTTTCCCGTGGTTTCGGTGGGCGCGACGGAAAATGCGCTGATGGCGGCGGTGCTCGCCAGTGGCACCTGCCGCCTGAGCAATGCCGCGCGCGAGCCGGAAATCGTCGACCTGTGCAACCTGCTGGTGGCGATGGGGGCGGAGATCGAAGGGATCGGCAATTCCGAACTGACGGTGCACGGGGTCAAGCGTCTGCATGGCGCGACTTACCGCGTGATGGCCGACCGGATCGAAGCCGGTTCCTATGCCTGTGCCGCGGCGATCACCGGCGGCGAGGTCTATCTCGACGGGGCGAAGGCGGACGAGATGCAGGCCACGCTGCACGCGCTGCGTAACATTGGTGTGGCGTGCGATGCGGATAAGAAAGGCGTGCGGATCGCCGCCGAGGGGCCGCTGAAGGCGACCAACCTTTCGACCGCGCCCTATCCGGGGCTGGCCACCGATATGCAGGCGCAGTTGATGGCTCTGCTGACAGTGGCCGAAGGCACCAGTGTGCTGACCGAAACGATCTTCGAAAACCGGTATATGCACGTGCCCGAACTGGCGCGCATGGGGGCCGATATCGAAACCAGCGGCCGCACCGCAATCGTCAAGGGTGTGGGCAAGCTGCACGGGGCGGAAGTGATGGCGACCGATCTGCGCGCGTCGATGAGCCTGGTGATCGCCGGGCTTGCCGCCGAAGGGCAGACGCAGGTCCGCCGCCTCTACCACCTCGACCGTGGGTACGAACGGCTGGAAGAGAAACTCGCTCTGGTCGGCGCGCAAGTCGAACGGGTGGGCGACGACTGAGGCGAAGCGTGGACCTTTCTTCACTCCCAACCGTTGGTGGGGTAAGAAAGAGAGGTTTATCATGGCTTTACTGAAACTCGCCGCGCTCGGAGCCCTGGGTTATGCCGGGTACAAATATTTCGAAAAACGGCAGGGCAGCGACCGTGCGGCCTTTGCCGGAAATCAGGGTAACGTCGACGTTCGCGATGCCGGACCATCGGCCATGCGCGACACACCGCGCCGCAAATGGAGCGAAACCGACGAGGACAGCGACCAGAGCTTCCCCGCCAGCGATCCGCCTGCGAATTACTGACGGGCAGGTTGCGGCCTGACGGTGTGGGGTGATGCGGTGGAACCGTGTTCGTGCCCACCTCACTCCGGTGCTGCCCTTCGTTCGTCATTGCGACGCAGTGAAGCAATTCAGGGCGGAACGGTTCTGCCCGTCACGGCAGTTGTGATGCAAGCGACCGGCGAGCCATGGATTGCCACGTCGCTACGCTCCTCGCACTGACGAGGCGGGAAGGCTTGTTCCCGTTCCCGTTCGAGGGGCGGTTTGCCGAGGAGCCGCACTCCACCGTAATTGTCACCCCGGCCCCCGAGCCGGGGTCCAGCTTCCTCCAACGCGGCGCGGAAGAAAAGCGGGGCCCCGGATCAGGTCCGGGGCGACGTATGCCCTAGGGGTTTTCGCCGGTGCTGGTATTCGCGGGTGGAGCGGGTTGCTGGTGGCGCTTCGGATGTGCCCGCTTCGCGCACCATTGGTATCCAAAACCCATGCCACCCACCACTCGTCATTGCGAACGCAGTGAAGCAATCCATGGCCTGACTGTCCCGCCCCCTACTTCGATTGAGGCTGGGGCGATGGCGGTCCATGGATTGCCGCATCGCCTGCGGCTCCTCGCAATGACGAGGGGGAGAGTGGGGCGCGGGGTGTGGATGTTGTGGCACCTTCCCACCATCGCCGTCACCCCGGCCTCCGAGCCGGGGTCCAGCTCCCTCCCACGTGGCTCGCAAGAAAAGCGGGGCCCCGGATCACGTCCGGGGCGACGTGGGAGAGTGGGGCATTTGCCCCCCACTCAATCGCCCCTGACCAGCGGATCCCCGCTCTTTACCCTCCGTCATACATTCTCCGCCCCCGGCAATCCGCCGTCTACCCCCATCTGCCGCGCGACCAGCCACAGCCGGATCGCGCCTGCCAGCCCGCAGGGGTGCTGGGCCCGTATCCGCTCTTCGTCGATCCGGGCGACGATGGAAGACAGCGCCACCTGCTCCTGCTCTGCCGCAGCGCGCAACATATCCCAGAACAGCGGTTCGAGGCTGATCGAAGTGCGGTGCCCGGCGATGGCGACCGACCGCTTCACAGGAGGGTGGTAGGGTACGTTCATTCTCCCCACGCTAGTCGCAAGGTGCAGGCTGGCCTACGAATTTTTTTGGGTGGATCGTCGCCGGGCAGCGTCTTACCCACAATGGATGGGCGATGGACTTGATGCACTGACCGACAAGGAGAAGCAGACTCTCCGCCTGATCGTGCGGGGATACGATGCCAAGTCGGCAGCCCGCCACCTCGATATATCGGTACATACCGTCAACGAGCGACTGCGCGGGGCGCGGCGCAAGCTGGAAGTGTCGAGCAGCCGCGAAGCTGCGCGAATGCTGATGAATGAAGAGAGCGAGACCCCCGATTTTCTTGCCCGCAAGAATTTGGGGGAAGCCGAATCCGCCACAACCGGCGAACCTGCGCCTCTCCCTGGAACTCGCCACAGTGGCGGGTGGGGTGCCAGGCGCACAGTCGCCTGGCTGATCGGAGGTATCGCGATGTCTTTGCTAGCTGCAGCTCTGCTGCTGTCCGCCCCCCTGATGACCAATGGCCCGATGGCCGATGGCGCAAGCCCGCCATCGGCAGAAGATGCCGCGCGCGACTCTGCGGTGGAGGCTGCCGCTCGCAACTGGCTCGCGCTGGGCGATGCCGGTAACTGGCAGGGGGCCTTCGATAGTGCGGGCAAGAGCTTCCGCGATGCCAATACGGTTGCGGGCTGGGCCGAAGCGTCTCAGCAGGTGCGCGTCCCGCTCGGTGCGGTGGTTTCGCGCAACCTGCAAACCATCCGCTACCTCAATGCGCCGCCGCACGGCTTTCAGGAGGTGCGGTTCAGGACCACGTTCGCTAACAAAGCCGACGTTATCGAGACGGTTACGCTGCAAAAGGAAGGCGGCGCGTGGAAGGTCGTCGGCATCCTGATCGACTGAGCAATTTGGGGGGGCAGGGCGCCGGTGTCCGGCGCCCCAACCCGATCAATACATATGCTGCCCGCCGTTGATGCTCATGGTCGATCCGGTGACGAAGCCGCCGTCTTCGCTGGTCAGGAAAGCGACCCCGCGGGCGATTTCTTCGGCATGGCCGAGGCGGCCCACCGGAATTTTGGCGACGATTTTCTCCAGCACCGTGTCCGGCACGGCGGCCACCATGTCGGTGTCGATATAGCCGGGGGCGATGGCGTTTACTGTCACACCGAATTTGGCGCCTTCCTGCGCCAGCGCTTTCGTGAAGCCGTGAATCCCGCTCTTCGCAGCGGCATAGTTGACCTGGCCATACTGACCAGCCTGCCCGTTGATGCTGCCGATATTGACGATCCGGCCCCAGCCGCGTTCGCGCATTCCGGGGAAGCAGGCCTTGGCCATATTGAAGCAGCCACCCAGATTGACGCGCATCACGTCGTTCCAGTCGTCGAAGGTCATCTTGTGTAAAGTGCCGTCGCGGGTGATCCCGGCGTTGTTGACGACGATATCGACATCGCCAAAATCGGCGGCGATCTGTTTGCAGCCTTCGATGCAGGCTTCGTGATCGCCCACATCCCACTTCATCACGGCGATGCCGTGCCGATCGGCAAATTCTTTCGCCTTCGTGTCGTTGCCTGCATAATTGGCGACGACTGTGCGGCCCTGTTCTTTCAGCGCAAGGCTGATCGCTTCCCCGATCCCGCGGGTGCCCCCGGTAACGATTGCAACGCGTGTCATAATTACTCCCGTGCCTGTTCAGGTTCTCTCGACTCTCCACAGTCGAACGTAGGCGAACAGCCGCCGGGGACAAAGAAAAACCCCGCTGGCAGCGGGGCTATTCATACGAATTCGCTATATTCGGCCCGAACAGGGCCGCAGATCCGGCAAAAAGAGATTATCAGAAGCGGAACTGAGTCCCGACATAGACCGCCTGATTATCCTGAACCGAATCGGTCAGCGGGGCCAGACGGTCGCGATCCTGCGACAGGCGGACGCCCGCTGTCACGTCGAGGTTGCGCGATACACGGAATGCACCGCCGACATCGACCGATTGCTGGCCGGATGCGCCCAGAGTGCGCGGTGCGCGGCCAACGTTTCCATCATGCTCCACCGAAATGCGCGCCTGCAACCGGCTGGGTTTGTCGTCTTTCTTGTCGCCTGAATTGAATGTGGACAGGTCGGCCATCGGCGTATCCGATATGTCGAGCTTGACCGGATCGGGCTTCGCGAAAGACTGGTATCCGCGGGCGATGCCCAGATTATACCGCGTTGACGCCAGGCTGGCGATCGACGGGCCGTTGCCCGCTTCGCCCTTGGCGGAAGCGATGGCGTTGTGCACCGAAATGGCGCGGGCGCTGTCATCGTCGATGCGGATGGCGACGGTTACCGTGCGGGCGTCGCTGGCGGGCGATGCCGCAGGGGTAAAGCGCAGCGATTTGCCGCTTGCCGCGATCTTGGCGGCCAGCCGCCGGGCGACTGCCGGATCGACATTGGCAGGCGTGAACGTGGTGATCGAGCCGAGCGGGCGTTCGGTCCCGGCAGTCTGCGAACCGACTGCGGTCACTGCAAGCCCTGCGGTGGGAATGGCCAGGGCCGCCACGGCGGCAACGCTCAGAACAGCAGGCGCGCCGAAGCGTTTGAACGCCTTGTTGCCGATGCTGATGCCACGCTTGCCCACGGTAAAGCCCTGTCTCGTCCCTTATGCGATCGGCCCTTTTACGGGCAGCGTACTATTCAACGCCTGCCGACCTTAACCTTCAATGAGCGGCTCGGTTACCGGCCAGCCCTTGCCCCTTTTGCGATGGCGGTTGAAAAATCGACTCGCCGCCGGATTTGGGTTAACTCGAACGATAACGAAAACGCGCCAGTTTTTACAAGTTTTTCGATGCGCCGCGTGGTTTTGCCGGTTTACCTGTTGCCTCTTTTCCACAACCGGTCCACCGAATAGAGGTTCAGCGGCCATTCACCGCGACAAGGCGCATTTGCTGCGCGACACCTTGCTTGCCGGAGCCGCGCGCTCTAGAGGCTCGACAGAGACTTATCGAGGACGATCGACCCCCATCATGACCGCCAGTTCGACCACCACCCGTATCGCCCGCGCCGCCATTGCCGTTGCGGCCATCGCCACTCTCGCTGCCTGTGGCGGTCGTGACCGGCCCAAGGCGGACCTTGCCGCCGCCAATGTGACGACGATCGGCGTCAATTCCTATCTCTGGCGCGCGGCGCTGGAAACGGTCAGCTTCGCACCGCTGCTTCAGGCGGACAGTGCGGGCGGCGTGATCGTGACCGACTGGTATTCCAACCCGCAGAACCCCGGCGAACGGGTGAAGGTGACTGTGTCGATCCTCGATCAGGATCTGCGTGCCGATGCCATTCGCGTCGCCGCCAGCCGTGAAGTGAACCAGAACGGTAGTTGGGTCGATGCCCCGGTGCAGGCGGCCACAGTGCAGAAACTGGAAGATATCATCCTGACCAAGGCGCGCGAACTGCGCCGTCAGGCCATTGCAGGCTGATTTCCCAGCCGGAGGATATTACATGACCGATCAGCGTTTCGATCCGTCGGCGGCGGACGGGCGCTGGCAGCGTGCCTGGGAACAAGCCGGGACGTTCACTGCCGATAGCGACAGCAACAAACCCAAAAGCTACGTGCTGGAGATGTTCCCCTATCCATCGGGGCGCATCCATATCGGGCACGTCCGCAATTATACGATGGGCGACGTGCTCGCCCGGTATAAACGGATGACCGGGCACGAAGTGCTGCACCCGATGGGGTGGGATGCATTCGGCATGCCCGCTGAAAACGCAGCGATGGAAAAGGGCGTGCATCCCGGCGGGTGGACGCGCGACAATATCGCCAACATGAAAGCGCAGCTGAAACGGATCGGCTTCGCGCTCGACTGGACGCGCGAATTCGCCACGTGCGATCCCGAATATTACGGCCACGAACAGGCGCTGTTCCTGCGCCTGTACGAAGCGGGGCTGGTCTATCGCAAGGAAAGCGAGGTCAACTGGGATCCGGTCGATATGACCGTGCTGGCCAACGAACAGGTGATCGACGGCAAAGGCTGGCGTTCGGGCGCCGAAGTCGAGAAACGCAAGCTGAGCCAGTGGTTCCTGAAGATCACGCAGTTCGCGGAAGACCTGCTCGACGGGTTGGGCGCGCTCGACAAGTGGCCTGAAAAAGTCCGGCTGATGCAGGAAAACTGGATCGGCAAGAGCCAGGGGCTGCAATTCCGCTTTGCGCTCTCGGATGGCAACGAGGTGGAGGTCTATTCCACCCGGCCCGATACCATTTTCGGCGCCAGTTTCGTGGCGGTCGCGCCCGATCACCCGATCGCGCAGGGCGTTGCCGCCAGCAATTGCGACGCAGCGAAGTTCATCGATCAGTGCAAGCGCGGGGCGACCACTGCTGCGGCGCTGGAAACCGCGGAAAAGCTCGGCTTCGATACCGGCATCGGCGCAGTCCATCCGTTCACCGGGCAGCATTTGCCGGTGTTCATCGCCAATTTCGTGCTGATGGATTACGGCACCGGCGCGGTGATGGGCGTGCCGGGGCACGATCAGCGCGATTTCGAATTCGCCACTAAATACGATCTGCCGATCACCCGCGTTGTCGCGAAGAATGCCGGGGAAGCCGACGCTCCCTTCGCGGGCGAGGCCGAAGCGGGCGACGGGGTGCTGGTCCATTCCGATTTCCTCAACGGCATGGCGGTGGAGGAAGCGATTGCCGCGGTGATCGTCCGCGCCGAAGCCGGTGGCTGGGGCGAAGGGCAGACAGTGTGGCGCCTGCGCGACTGGGGCGTTTCGCGCCAGCGGTACTGGGGCACGCCGATCCCGTTCATCCATTGCGATACCTGCGGGATCGTGCCAGTGCCCGAAGATCAATTGCCGGTTACTCTGCCGGAAGATGTCGATTTCAAGACGCCGGGCAACCCGCTCGAACGTCATCCCACCTGGAAGCATGTCGATTGCCCGCAATGCGGCGCAGCGGCACGGCGGGAAACCGACACGCTCGACACCTTCGTCGATTCGAGCTGGTATTTCCTCCGCTTCGCCAGCCAGCCTGCGGATAAGCCGTTCGACCGGGACGAAGTCGCCAAATGGCTGCCGGTGGAACAGTATATCGGCGGGATCGAACACGCGATCCTGCACTTGCTCTACGCCCGGTTCTGGACCCGTGCGTTGCAGCATTGCGGGATGATCGATTTTGCCGAACCGTTCGCCAGCCTGTTCACGCAAGGGATGGTGACGCACGAAACCTATTCGCGCCGCGAAGGTGCCGGAGATCTGGTGCGCGACGTGTGGTACGGCCCCGAAGAGATCGAGCGCGGCAGCGATGGTGCAGTGCTGATCGCCGATGGCCAGCCGGTCGACATTGGCAAAGTCGTCAAAATGTCGAAGTCGAAGAAGAACGTGGTCGATCCCGATGCGATGGTCGATCGCTTCGGGGCCGACGCGGTGCGCTGGTTCATGCTGAGCGACAGCCCGCCAGAGCGCGATCTGCCGTGGTCAGAAGCCGGGATCGAGGGCTGCGGGCGTTTTGTTCAGCGGTTGTGGCGCATCGTCGCCAATGGCGCGCCCGATGCAGCGGGCGATGCCAATCCCGCGCTCGCCAAACTGATGCATCGCACGATTGCCGGTGTCGCCGCCGATATCGAAGCGCTGCAGTTCAACAAGGCGGTGGCCAAGATATACGAACTGACCGGCGCGGTGGAGAAGGCCGGACCTTCGCCCGAACGCGCCGAAGCGGTCGCTACGCTGCCGCGTCTGGTATCCCCGATGATGCCGCATCTGGCCGAATCGATGGCCGAAGCGCTCGGCACCGGCGGGCTGGTGGCGGAAGCGGACTGGCCCACGGTCGATCCGGCGCTGCTGGTCGATGACGAAGTCACCATCGCGGTGCAGGTGAAGGGCAAGCTGCGCGATACGCTGACCGTTGCCAAGGGTATGCCTCGCGAAGAACTGGAAGCGCTTGCGCTCGCCAGCGAGAAGGTTCAGCGTTCGCTCGATGGAGCGGAAGTACGCAAAGTGATCGTAGTGCCCGACAGGCTGGTGAATATCGTCGCATGATGGCGCCGCTGCGCCTCCTCGCCGCTGGGGCATTGCTGGCCGGTCTGTCCGCCTGCGGGTTGCAGCCGATGTATGCCGGTGGTTCCAGCGGCGCGGTTGCGCGCGGTCTGTCCGCAATCGAGGTTCCGGCTATCGAAGGGCAGGCCGGGTGGCTGGTTCGCAATGCTCTGAACGATCGGTTTTCGGCCGGTGGCAAGTCTGCTCCGCAATACAAGTTGATCGTGCGGCTCGACGATCAGCTCGAAGGACTGGGCGTGTTGAGCGATGACACCGTGGGCCGCGAACGGCGCACTTTGCGGGCGCGCTACCAGCTTGTCAGCCTTGCCAATAACGAGATACTGCTCGACGCAACGGCGGGATCCGATGCTGGGATCGATGTCGTCTCCAGCGAATATGCAACGATCGCCGCTGAACAGACTGCGCTGGAAAACCTCGCCAACGTAGTGGCCGACAAGATCGCTACGCAAGTCGCGCTGACGCTGCGCGAGCGGCGATGAAGGCGACACAGCGGGATTTTGCCGCCGCTGCCCCACGGGCCGCGCGCTCTGCACGGGTGTTCTTTTTCTGCGGACCGGATGAAGCGGGGGCCAATGCCGCTGCACAACGGATAGCCGCGATGCTCGACGATCCGGGGGAGCGGGTCGATCTGGCGGGCGGCGACCTGCGGCGCGATCCGGTTCTTCTGGACGACGAAGCGCGCTCGACGTCGCTATTCGCCGGTAGCCGTCATATCGTCGTTCGTGCCAATGGGGACGAAGCCCACGATGCCGTGGCCAATCTGCTGGCGGCAATCGACAATGGAGAGGGCACACCGTGCCCCGTGCTGATTGTCGCTACCTCCGCAACGGATAAATCGCGCACAGCGAAGCTGCTGGAAAAACGCGACGATGCGCTGGTCGCGATGTTCTGGCCGCCCGATCTCAACCAGGTCCGCGATACAGTCCGCACGATGGGCGACGAAGCGGGTCTGCGCCTCAGCGGACCGATGGCGGAACGGATTGCGCGCGCCACCGGGCTGGACGTGCGGCTGGCTCAGTCCGAAGTCACCAAGCTGGCGCTCTATCTCGATGCCAGCCCGGAAGCGCCGGTGACGGTCGACGCCGAGGCGCTCGACCAGATTGGCGCGCGGACGGAGGAAGACGGGTTCATGCCGCTGGTCAATGCAGTGCTGTCGGGCCGCACAGCGGAACTGTCGGGCGAATTGCACCGGATGCGGGAGATGAACCTCAACCCCGTTGGCCTGTTGCTGGCGTTCGAACGGCGCGCGGCGCAACTGGCTCAGCTCGATTCGCGGATGGGGCCGGGGCAGAATCCGCGCCAGTTCGTGCAGGCGGAAACGAAGGCGCGCCGGGTGTTCTTCAAGGATGCGCCCGACCTCTCCGATCAGCTATCGGTATGGCGCGGCAGGCGGCTGGACCGGCTGGTGTCGCGTCTGGTCGAACTGCATCGTGCGCTGCTGGCCAACAGCTCGGCCAGCGAAACACTGCTGACGCAAACGCTGGCGGGCATTGCACGGGTGGGCGCTGGAGCCCGTAAGTAAGGTATTCGCGCCTGGCGCATCGTGCCGCAGCGCACCGTGGCCAGCGGTTTACTTCCCGCCGTCTTTCGGCACGGAGAACGATCCGCTGACGCGCCCGTTGCCGCTGCTCTTCACCGCGCCGGTGACCGGGGCAGATCCGCTGGCATTGCCATCGACGCTCGACACCCCGCTCCGCAAGTCGATCACCAGCCGCCCGCCGTTGAGGGTATCGGTGCCGCGCAGCAGCCGCACATTGCCCGCCATCGTGATGATCCGGCGATTGAAATCGTACACCGCCACATCGCCCGATGCGCGTTCGTTGCCGCGTGTCACTGTCACTCCGCCAGTGGCCATGATGCGCTGAATTTTCAGCGATCCCGTATCGGTATAGTTGATGATCGTGCGCGCGGCGCGCAGCCGCAGCCCGGCCTGCGTCACATCGACATTGCCCGACAGCACCACGCGCTTTTCCCGATCCTGCAGCTCGATCCGGTCGGCGGCATAATCGACCGGCGCATCGGAATTGTGCCCGGCAATCGCCTGCGCGCCCGCCTGTATCCCGGCGAACGCCGCACAGGTCAGCACAAAGCCCAGCGTGGCATTACGCAGCGCGGTGCGGGCATTGAAGGGGGAACGAGAGGTCATGGAGTTGGCTTTCTGGTCTGGCTGATCTGAGGCATCTGGAGTTTGCCCGGAACCATGCGAAGGCGCGCATTGCCATCCAGCAGGATGGTGCGCGCGGCGAGGTCGGCCTCCAGACGGTTGGCAGAGAACGTGCCGCCCGGGATCGCACCGGATACCCCGTTGCTGCCCACCAGTGTCTGTTTGGCAAGGTTGATTTTCACACCGCGCGCCAGCACATTGTATCCATCGGCGGCGGTAAAGTGGACATCGCCGTCGACATCGACCACTTGCGTACGCAAATCGTACTGTCCCGCCGGGGCGACGATCTGTGCGGGGCCATCGGACATCAGCATCCGGCCGACGAGATCGTCCATCCGCACGATCCCTTCCTTGCTGGATTTCTGCACCGCACTGCCCGCAGTGAGCGAGAACGGCCGCCGGTTATCGTCCAGCCCGCGATACATCGCGTTGTCCACACGCAGTCGTTCGTGGACCACGGCGACTTTGTTCTTGTCGAGCAGGAAGCTGACTTCGCCGCGCGGCGACAGCGGGGTAATAACCATCAGTGCGGCGACTACGCCGACCGCCATCGGCAATGCTTTGGCCAGAAACCCAACCAGCCGATCGTGCGAACCGCCGGGCGCGGCAAAGTGCTGCCGCGTGCTGCGGAGCCGCCTCGCCTGTTCGGTTTCGATCTCTTCGACGCCTGTCATTGCCTGTTATCCTGAGCGGGGGTGGCCCTACTCGTGGCTGAATATGTCCTTGTCCGCCCAGCCGGCCATGTCGAGCCGGGCGCGGGTGGGCAGAAAATCGAAGCACGCCTGCGCGATTTCGGTGCGGCCTTCGCGTTCCAGCCGCCCGGCCAGCACATCGCGCAGCCGGTGGAGATAGCGCACGTCCGACGCGGCATAGTCACGCTGCGCTTCGGTCAGTTCGGGGGCGCCCCAGTCGCTCGACTGCTGCTGCTTGGAAATCTCCCCGCCGAGCAGTTCGGTAACGATGTTCTTCAGTCCGTGGCGGTCGGTATAGGTACGGGTCAGCTTGCTGGCGATCTTGGTGCAGAACACCGGCGCGGCCATCGTGCCGAGGTAGTATTCGATTGCTGCCAGATCGAACCGGGCGAAATGGTACAATTTCAACCGGTTCGGATCGCCCAGCAAGGCCTTGAGGTTGGGCGCGCGATAATCGCTGCCCACCTTGAACCGCACGAGATGTTCGTCCGGCCCGCCATCGCTCAGCTGCACCACGCACAGCCGGTCGCGATGCGTCACCAGACCCATCGTTTCGGTATCGACCGCAATCGGCCCGTCGCCTGCCAGCACACCGGCGGGCAGATCCTCTTCATGGAAATGTACTGTCATCGCAGGTGTCCTTAGGGCGATTGGGGATAGAGGGAAAGAGGCGCTGGCGAGCATCGGTCGCGCAGCGTAGCGAGAAAGCATGGCAAGCGAAGCAATCCCCGATAGCTGGCGCGCGGTGCTGGAACCCGTGCTGGCCACCCCCGAAGCCCGCAAACTGGGCGGTTTCCTCCGCGCGCAGGAGGATGCCGGGCACGCCATCTATCCCCCGCGCGGCAGCCGTTTGCGGGCATTGGAACTGACGCCGCTCGATTCGGTGAAAGTCGTGATTCTGGGGCAGGATCCCTATCACGGGCCGGGTCAGGCGATGGGCCTGTGCTTTGCCGTGCCCGATGGGGTGCAGGTGCCGCCCAGTCTGGTCAATATCTACAAGGAACTGGAAAGCGACCTCGGCATCGCGCCGCCCCGGCATGGCGATCTGTCGCATTGGGCGCGGCAAGGGGTGCTGCTGCTCAACAACACGCTGACGGTGGAGGCGGGCAAAGCGGGCAGCCACGCCGGGCGCGGGTGGGACGCGATTACCGATGCCTGCGTCGCTGCCGTGGCGGAGCGGCCCGAACCGAGCGTGTTCATCCTGTGGGGCAGCCACGCGCAGAGCAAGGCCGCGCGTATCCCGGCGCTGCAGGGCGACACCCCGCATCTGATCATCCGCAGCCCGCACCCCAGCCCGCTGTCGGCCTATCGCGGGTTTTTCGGATCGCGCCCGTTCAGCCAGACCAATGCCTTTTTGGAACAGCACGGGCGCGGCGCAATCGACTGGGACATGGACCGCTCCCGGTAGTTTTGAAATCTGTGACTTTCGCGGGAAAGGTGCGGTTTTTTCCGTGGCTTGTGTGTGACTTTCCGCAGCCCGCTGTGGACTTCGCCAAATCGCGGTTTGCTGCCTCCTGCGGCGCGACCAGGCGACACCGCAAATGAGCCATCTGGCGCATAGCGTAGCGGCACAAAACCATGCCACCCGCTCAAGCATAGCGCGGCGGGTGTAGGGAAGCGTTTCGCGGATACGGGTGACATCCCCCCCCTGCCCCCCCCCTTGCGTCAGCACCCCACCGCGACGTCCCCCGCAACGATGGCGGCGGCACAGGTGGCGAGATCGGGGAAGCGCGCGGTTGCGCCGTCTTTCGCGCCGATTGCCTTGGGGCCGACCCGGAATGTCGCGCCCAGTTCGGCGGCGCGCCCGGCGGCGATATCGCCTAGCTTGTCGCCCACCATGAACGATGCGGCGCGGTCGATCCCCAGTTCGGCAATTGCCCGTTCGATCATCCCCGCGCGGGGTTTGCGGCACGTGCACGGTGGCCGACGGCTGGGCGAATGGGGACAGTGATAGACTTTGCCAATCGTCACGCCGGCATCGGCCAGCGCGGCGCACATCCGTTCGGTCAATGTGCGATACTCGGCTTCGCTGAAATAGCCGCGCGCGATGCCCGATTGATTGGTGACGACCACTGGCAGATATCCCGCATCCTGCAACCGCGAGATCGCCTCCACTGCACCGGGCAGGAAAGCGAAATCGCGCCATGTCGAAACATAGCCGCGATCTTCGTTGATCACCCCGTCGCGATCGAGAAAGGCCGCCGGGGTCAACATGGCGCGGCACGGGTGCGGGCGATCAGCGCAGTGGTCGAATATCCGTCCGCAAACGGCAGGGCATAGGCCTGCCCGCCCCAGCCGCGCACGATCTGCGTTTCGGGCAGGGCATCGATGTCGTAATCGCCGCCCTTCACATAGATATCGGGGCGGATGCGGGCGATCAGTTCGCACGGGGTATCTTCGGTAAATAGCAGTACCGCATCGACCGAAGCGAGTGCAGCGATCACCAGCGCGCGGTCGACCTGCGGATTGATCGGGCGGTCGGACCCTTTGCCCAGCCGCCGCACCGAATCGTCGCTGTTCAACCCTACCACCAGCGATGCGCCCAATGCGCGCGCCGCTGCTAGATAAGTGACATGACCGCGATGGAGGATGTCGAACACACCGTTGGTGAAGACCAGCGGGCGCGGCAGCGCGAGCCCTCCGCTGGCCATCCGGGCGGGGGTCAGCTTTTCGTGCAACCGGGCATTGCCTGCGGTGCAGATACGGTGGATATCGGGTGGAGTGAGGAGGCCGGTCATGCCGTTTGCTCCGCCACAGGCGCATCGCTCGCATCGCGGGCATAGGCGCTGACGCCTTCCTCCACTGTCGCGAAAGACGCATCATATCCCACAGCGCGCAGGCCCGACAGGTCGGCTTGCGTAAAGCACTGATACCTGTCCTTCAGCGCGTCCGGGAAATCGACATAGCGGATGAGCCCCTGCGCGACCTGTTCGGCCAGCGTCAGCGGTGCCTGCCCACTGGCCGCCCGCTCGGCATTGATGACCGCGCTGGCCACCGCATTGAGCGGTTCTGCCCGCCCGGTGCCGAGGTTGAAGATACCCGCAGCATGCGAGTTGTCGAAGAACCACAGCTTGGCCCGCACGATATCGCGCACAGAAACGAAATCGCGCAGCTGCTCTCCCGCTGCGTAGCCGCCATATGCGCCGAACAGGCGCACGTGCCCTTCGTCCCGCAACTGCTGCATATGGTGCCAGGCAACCGATGCCATGCGCCCTTTGCAGGCTTCGCGTGGGCCGTAGACATTGAAATAGCGAAATCCGGCGATCTGCACCGGGCTGTCTGCATCCAGATGGCGGCGCACGACATTGTCGAACAACAGCTTGGAATAACCATAGACGTTGAGTGGGTGCTCGTTCGCCGGATCGACTGCAAACTCCGTCGATGCGCCATAGACCGCCGCAGACGAAGCATAGAGCAGGCGAATCCGATCGCGCAGGCAGATATCGAGCAGGTGTTTCGACCAGCGGTAATTGTTGGCCATCATGAATTGCCCGTCGTGTTCCATCGTGTCGGAACAGGCACCTTCGTGAAACACCGCCTCTATCCGGCCCAGTTGCCCGGCGGCCAGCCGGTGCAGAAAATCGTTCTTGTCGAAATAATCCGCGATCCGGAGGTCGGCCAGATTGGCGAACTTGCCCGGCTGGGACAGATCGTCCACTGCAACGATATCGCTGCAGCCGCGCTGGTTCAGCTCTTTGACGATATTGGCGCCGATAAATCCGGCAGCCCCGGTGACAACCACTGTCATGAGAAGAGATCTTCGTATGCAATAGCGGTCGTACCGAAACGACCGACGACGATCCCGGCGGCACGATTGGCAATTTCCACCGCATCGCGCAAGGGCATACCGCTGGCGATCAGAGCTGCCAGCGCAGCCACCACGGTGTCGCCTGCGCCGGTCACATCGAACACTTCGCGTGCGGCGGCGGGCACATGCAGATGCCCGGCATCGTCGAACAGCGACATCCCTTCGTGCGAGCGGGTGACGAGCACGGCGTCGAGCGCGAGGTCGCGCCGCATCGTTTCCGCCCGCTGTTCCAGTTCCGCTTCGCTATGGCACGGGCCGGCGGCCAGTTCGAATTCCGCGCGGTTGGGGGTGATGACAGTGGCGCCGCGATAGCGGGTGTAATCGCTACCCTTGGGATCGATCAGCACCGGTTTACCCGCTTCGCGGGCCAGCGCGATCATCGCCTGCACATGGGCCAGGCTGCCTTTGCCATAATCCGAGAGGGCAACCGCATCGAACCGGTCCAGCAGATTGCGGAACCGCGCCAGTTTGCGATCGAGAACCCGCGAGCCGGGAGCATGTTCGAAATCGAGCCGGATCAACTGCTGCGCCCGGCCGCTGACGCGCAGCTTGACCGTTGTCGGCAGCGTCGGATCGCTTTCCAGCAGCGGCTCTATCCCGGCATCGCGCAGCAGGGCGTGCAAGCGGGTGGCGGCATCGTCTTCCCCGACGATACTCATCAATGCGGCCTGTGCGCCGAGCGACGCGACGTTCAGCGCCACGTTCCCTGCGCCGCCGAGCCGGTATTCCTCGCGCGTGACATGGACCACAGGCACCGGCGCTTCGGGCGAGATCCGTTCGACATCGCCGAACCAATACCGGTCGAGCATGACATCGCCCGCGATCAGAATGCGCGTGGTGGCGATTTGGGCGCCGGTGATCCGGGCAGCGCTGATCTGGGTGGCAGGAATCTGCAGCTTGCTTCCCCCGGAAGACGTCAGATCCCAGTTCCCGATAGCGTGCTGTCGCGCAAAATTCCAGTCGGTCGGTGCACCGATGCGCGTGACGGATCATTTAAGGGGCGGAGGTAGGCGGTGCGCCGCGCTTATCTTTTGGGAGGATCGGCCCGGCGCACCTCTGCCATCGGGGCGACCCGAGGGCATTGCAACGGCCTCCTAGTTTATTCTTAGGATGCCATCATGTACCTTAATTACCCGACAAGGCGGCAATTACGGTACATGATTAAGCGCGAAAGGCAGCAGGCAACTGCGAAGAGCGGCTATAGCCGCCCGCTATGCGGCTGCTTGGGAAACCTGCCGGTGAGAACCAGCCCCATAGCCAGCGCCCGCACCGATGCCGATGTCCGGTCGGCCACCCCCATCTTGGTGAAAATCCGTTTTACATACACATCGACCGAACTGGGCGAGATATCGAGGAGCTGAGCGATCACAGCGTTGCTCTTTCCCTGCGCGATCAGCGACAGAACTTCGATTTCCCGGTCGGACAGGCTGGGCGGGCCATTGGGGAATGGATCGATCAGCCGCAGGTAACGCTGATGCGCCAGTCGCGCGGCAACCTCTACCATCAGGATCGAACGACGATCGATTGCGATGCCTGAACGGGGCAATCCGACACCGATAAAGCCGGTGCGTGCGAACGGACCGAAAGATGCCAGGCCCACTCCGCGTTCCATTCCATAATCGGCCAGCAGCGCAAGATAGTCGCGCTCTGCCGGTTTGAGTGGAGTTCCTGCCAGATCGTCGGGCCAGCAGAACGCGCCGCGCCGGGTAATCGCGTGGGTTGCGATTGGATCGATCAGATAGAATTCTGCGCGATAGCGCTCCTCCCATTCGCGCGGGAAACCGACATTGGTCAGCACTCGCCCGACACGTGCATCGGATACCACCGGACCAAGGAAATAGGCTGCAGTAAAGCCGACATACGAGAAAGCCGCCAACAATGTATCGCGCAGGCCCGATATCGTTTCGGCTCGGTCGATTGCTTCGACCCAGGGCCAGAAACCGGTTTCATCGCCACTCGCCATCCAGTTCTCCGATTGCGTTCGCTCTGCGATTCGCAAGTGGCAGTATGCATAGGAGCGACGCACAGCGCCAAGTTTACGCGGTTTTGTGTCCCATGTGTATCATTTTAGGACACTCGGCGGCGCGGAATTTCGAACGGTCTGGTGAGCGCAACTGCCCTTCACCGCTCCATCGCTCCCGCTGCGAAAGGCGGAACCTTCAAGCCATGGACTGCGTCACGGGGGAGGGAGCTGGGGGCGTGCAGGGTGTCATGGCCCTCCCGACCGCCGCCCACCCCTCGTCATCGCGAGGAGCGAAGCGACGCGGCAATCTATGGACCGCCCGTTTCGTCCACCGCAAACGCCGCGATGGGCGAAACCCTGATCCCATGGATTGGGTTACTGCGTTTGCGGTGACGGACAGGCGGTTGGGCGCGGCACGAATGCCAATGGCTGATGCCCCTTAACGCGGCAGTTCGCTGGCCCCCATCAGTGCTTCGTCCACTGCGCGGGCGCACTGGCGACCCTCGCGGATGGCCCACACCACCAGACTTTGCCCGCGGCGCATATCGCCACACGCGAACACACCTGGCTCGCTGGTGGCATAGCCAACCGTATCGGCGGCAACATTGCCGCGATCGGTCAGCTCCACGCCCGCCTGTTCGAGCAGGCCCGCTTTCTTCGGTCCGACGAAACCCATCGCCAGCAGGATCAGATCGGCCGGAATGGTGAATTCGCTGCCTGCGATTTCCTTCATCGTGCCGCCATCCCATTCGAGACGGATGCATTCGAGGCCAGTCACTTTGCCGCCTTCGCCCACAACCCGCTTGGTCAGGACAGAGAAATCGCGCTCCACCCCTTCTTCGTGGCTGGAGGAGGTCCGCAGCTTCAGCGGCCAGTGCGGCCAGGTGAGCAGTTTGTTTTCCTTCTCCGGCGGTTGCGGCATGATTTCCAGCTGCACCACGCTTTCCGCGCCTTGCCGGTTGGATGTGCCGACACAGTCGCTGCCGGTGTCGCCGCCGCCGATCACGACCACTTTTTTGCCAGTGGCGGTCAGCGTGCCGCGCGGGGCGGCGCGGACTTCGTCGTCGCCTGCATTGCGCTTGTTCTGCTGAGTGAGGAATTCCATCGCCATTCGCACACCGGGCAGCTCCGCGCCGGGGATCGCCAGCGGGCGCGCATCTTCCGCGCCGCCCGAAAGCACCACGGCATCGAAATTTTCCTTCAGCGATTTGAAGGAGACATCGACCCCTACCTCGGTGCTGGTGCGGAAATTCACGCCTTCCGCTTCCATCTGCACCGCACGGCGATTGATGAGGTGCTTTTCCATCTTGAAGTCGGGAATGCCATAGCGCAGCAGCCCGCCGACGCGGTCGTTCTTTTCGAACAGCGTTACGGAGTGGCCCGCGCGCGCCAGTTGCTGCGCGCAAGCAAGCCCGGCCGGGCCGGAGCCGACAACCGCCACCGACTTGCCGGTCTTGGTTTCCGGCACTTGCGGTGTGATCCAGCCTTCCTGCCAGCCGCGATCGACGATGGCACATTCGATCGATTTGATCGTCACCGGTTCATCGGTGATGTTGAGCGTGCAGCTCGCTTCGCACGGAGCGGGGCAGACACGACCGGTGAATTCAGGGAAGTTGTTGGTCGAATGCAGCACTTCCAGCGCGTTCTTCCAGTCCCCTTCGTAGGTCAGGTGGTTCCAGTCCGGGATCAGGTTGTTCACCGGGCAACCATTGTGACAATACGGGATGCCGCAATTCATGCACCGCGCGGCCTGCAGGCGCAGGTCCGGCTCGCTGTGCGGGATCACGAATTCCTTGTAGTGCTTCAGCCGTTCCGCCGGGTCCGCATAAGTGCGATCCTGACGTTCGTATTCGAGGAAGCCTGTTTCCTTGCCCATCGTTTCGACCCCTATTCCGCCGCTTCCATCGCGGCTTCCTCGCGCTCGGCTTCGAGCTGCTTAAGCGCGCGGCGATAATCGCGGGGCATTACTTTCACGAATTTGCCAAGCGCATTGTCCCAATCGTCGAGCAATGCCCTGGCCTTTGCGCTGTCGGTGTGCAGGTGATGGCGTTCGACCAGTATTCGCAGACGTTCGGCATCGTGGCGCAACATGTCGCCCATGCCGGTGTCTTCGACATTACGCGCGCGCTGTTGCGGGCGGCCGGTGCCGTCTTCCTCGTCTCGGGCGGGATCGATCTTCTCCAGATCGACTTGCGCCGGATTACAGAGCTGAGCGAATTCGCCATCCTCGTCATAGACATAGGCGATGCCGCCGCTCATCCCCGCGGCAAAATTGCGCCCGGTTTTGCCCAGCACGCAGACCACGCCACCGGTCATATATTCGCAGCCATGATCGCCGGTCCCTTCGACCACTGCGACCGCGCCCGAATTTCGCACCGCAAAGCGTTCGCCCGCGACGCCGTTGAAGAACGCTTCGCCTGCAATCGCGCCATACAGCACGGTGTTGCCGACGATGATGTTCTCGCCCGGATCGCGATTGACAGTGTCCGGCTGGCGCACGACGATGCGCCCGCCCGACAGGCCCTTGCCGACATAGTCGTTGGCATCGCCGGTCAGTTCCAGCGTGACCCCGTGCGCCAGCCATGCGCCGAAGCTTTGCCCGGCGACTCCGGTGAAGTTCAGCTTCACCTGATCGGGTGCCAGCCCGGCGTGCCCTTTCGCCTTCGCGATATGGCCCGAAAGCATCGCCCCGACAGAGCGGTTGACGTTCTTGATCGCGAGGTCCGCAGCGACCGTCTGGCCTTTATCGATAGCGGGTTGAACGATTTCGATCAGCTTGCGATCGAGCGCTTCGTCCAGCTTGTGATCCTGCGTCTGGCACCAGAACAGCTCTTCGCTGTCGCCCAGCGGCACCTGTTGCAGAACCCGGCTGAGGTCGACACCGTTCGCCTTCCAGTGGCGCAGCGCGCGGCGCATATCGAGCTTGTCCACCCGCCCGACCATTTCGCGGACGGTGCGGAAGCCGAGATCGGCCATGATCCGGCGCAGCTCTTCCGCCACGAAGAAGAAATAGTTGATGACGTGTTCGGGCTGCCCGTTGAACCGCTTACGCAGTTCGGGGTCTTGCGTGGCCACGCCCACCGGGCAGGTGTTGAGATGGCATTTACGCATCATGATACACCCTGCGGCGATCAGCGGCGCAGTGGCAAAGCCGAATTCGTCCGCACCCAGCAACGCGCCGATGGCCACGTCGCGCCCGGTCCGCAGTCCGCCATCGACCTGCACCGCGATGCGGGTACGCAGGTTGTTGAGCAGCAGGGTCTGCTGGGTTTCGGCCAGGCCGATTTCCCACGGGCCGCCAGCATGGGTCAGGCTGGTCAGCGGCGAAGCGCCCGTGCCGCCATCGTAACCCGAAATGGTCACGTGGTCGGCCTTGCACTTGGATACGCCCGCCGCGACCGTGCCGACGCCCACTTCGCTCACCAGCTTCACCGAAATCCGCGCGTCGCCGTTCACGTTCTTCAGATCGTGAATCAATTGCGCGAGGTCTTCGATCGAATAGATGTCGTGGTGCGGCGGCGGGCTGATCAGGCCCACGCCGGGGGTGGCATGGCGCGTCTTGCCGATGATCTTGTCGACCTTGTGGCCGGGCAACTGCCCGCCTTCGCCGGGCTTCGCCCCTTGCGCCATCTTGATCTGGATATCGTCGGCATTGGCGAGATATTCGGTGGTGACGCCAAACCGCCCGCTGGCGACCTGCTTGATCGACGAACGCATCGTGTCGCCATTGTCGAGCGGCACGAACCGGCGCGGGTCTTCACCGCCTTCGCCGGTGTTCGATTTGCCGCCGATGCGGTTCATCGCCAGCGCCAGAGTGGTGTGCGCTTCCCAGCTGATCGAGCCATAGCTCATCGCGCCGGTGGCGAACCGTTTAACGATTTCGCTCGCCGGTTCGACTTCATCCAGCGGGATGGCCTGATCGGCGTTGCGGAATTCCATCAGCCCGCGGATTGTCAGCAGGCGTTCGTTCTGATCGTTGATCGACCGGGCGAACGCGTCGTAGCGATCCTGCGAATTGCCGCGCACCGCATGCTGCAGATCGGCCACGCTTTCCGGGGTCCACGCATGCTCTTCGCCGCGCATACGGAACTGGTAGATTCCGCCCACGTCGAGCATGTGTTCGTAAATAGGGTTGTCGCCGTAAGCGATCGCATGGCGACGCACCGCCTCCTCCGCGATTTCTTTCACCCCGACCCCTTCGATAGTGGTCGCAGTGCCGGAGAAGTAATCGTCGATGAATTTGCTCGACAGGCCGACCGCATCGAAAATCTGCGCGCCGCAATAGGACTGGTAGGTCGAAATGCCCATCTTGGACATGACCTTGAGCATGCCCTTGTTGACGCCCTTGATATAGTTTTTCTGAACCTGCGCGGCATCGATATGCGGCAGCTTCTCGCTGCGGATCTGTTCGAGCGTTTCGAAGGCGACATACGGGTTGATCGCTTCGGCGCCATAGCCGGCCAGCACGCAGAAATGATGCACTTCGCGCGCTTCGCCGGTTTCGATCACCAGCCCGGTCTGCATCCGCAAGCCCTGCCGCACCAGATGGTGATGGACAGCGGAGGTAGCCAGCAGCGCGGGCATCGGCACCCGGTCCGGCCCCTGAGCGCGGTCGGACAGCACGAGGATGTTATGGTCCTGCAGCACCGCTTCGGTGGCGGCCCAGCACATTTCCTTGATCGCCAGTTCGATACCTTCGGCCCCGCTGGCGGCGTCCCAGGTGATGTCGATCGTGGCGCAGCGGAATGCGCCATCGAGCGCCGCCTCGACCGAGCGGATCTTGGCCAGATCTTCGTTGGTCAGGATCGGCTGTTCGACTTCCAGTCGCTTGTGCGTACCGGCTTCGTGGCCCAGCAGATTGGGGCGCGGGCCGATCATCGACAGCAGGCTCATCACCAGTTCTTCGCGGATCGGATCGATCGGCGGATTGGTGACCTGAGCGAAGTTCTGTTTGAAATAATCGTAGAGCAGGCGCGGGCGCTGCGACAGCACGGCCAGCGGCGTATCGGTACCCATCGAACCGATCGGATCGTCGCCATTGGCGGCCATCGGCTCCAGAAACTTGCCGACATCTTCCTGCGTGTAGCCGAACGCCTGCTGACGCTGGATCAGATCGCTGGCGTCTTCTGGCACATCGCTCAGTTCGGGTTCGATATGATCGAGATCGGCCAGCTTGTACTGTGCCGCGTCGAGCCATTTGGCATATGGTTCGGCAGCGGACAGTTCGGCCTTCACTTCCGCATCTTCGACGATGCGGCCCTGTTCCAGATCGACCAGCAGCATCTTGCCCGGCTGCAAGCGCCATTTGCGGACGATATCCTCCTCCGCGAACGGCAAAACCCCGCTTTCGGACGACAGGCAGATATAATCGTCCTTCGTCACGCAATAGCGCGCGGGGCGCAGGCCGTTACGGTCGAGCGTTGCGCCGATCTGGCGGCCATCGGTGAAACACACCGCCGCCGGCCCGTCCCACGGTTCCATCAGTGCGGCGTGATATTCGTAAAATGCGCGCCGCTGCGGGTCCATCATCGGATTCTTGGCCCACGCTTCGGGGATCAGCATCATCATCGCATGGGCCAGCGAATATCCGCCGAGCAGTAGCAGTTCCAACGCATTGTCGAGGCAGGCGGTGTCCGATTGCCCGTGTGGGATGATCGGCCACAACTTGTCGAGGTCGGCCCCCAGCAGCGGCGATTCCATCGTCCGGCGGCGGGCGGTCATCCAGTTCACATTGCCGCGAACGGTGTTGATCTCACCGTTATGCGCCATGAAGCGATAGGGGTGGGCCAGACGCCAGCTGGGGAAAGTGTTGGTCGAAAACCGCTGGTGAACCAGCCCCAGTGCCGAAACGCAGTCGGGATCGCGCAGATCGTCGTAGAAACTGCCGACCTGCGTTGCCAGCAACAGCCCCTTGTACACGATCGTGCGGCTGGAAAAGCTGGGGATATACAGGTCTGTCAGATCGGGCAGGTTGTGCTTGATCGCCAGTTTTTTCAGCGGGTTCTGCACCTGCTTGCGGATCACGATCAGCTTGCGTTCGAACGCGTCCTGATCTTCGCAGGCGGGGCCGCGGGCGATCACGCACTGGCGCATCACCGGCATCGATTCGATCACTGCCTTGCCCAGCCCGTCGAGCGTGACGGGAACATCGCGCCAGCCGACCAGTCGCTGCCCTTCCTTGCCGACGAATTTTTCGAACTTGTCGACCACGAATGCGCGCGCGGCTTCATCCTGCGGCATCATGCACATGGCGACGGCATAATCGCCCGGCTGCGGCAGATCGTGCCCTGCGGCGTCGGCCCATTTGCGGAAGATCGGATCGGGAATCTGGATCAGAATGCCCGCGCCATCGCCCAGCAGCGGATCGGCGCCGACTGCGCCGCGATGATCGAGATTCGCCAGAATTTCCAGCGCCCGGGTCACGATTTCGTGCGTTTTCTTGCCCTTGATATGGGCGAGCATCCCGACGCCACAGGCATCGTGTTCGTTGCGCGGATCGTAGAGGCCCTGAGGCGTTGGATAACCCATTCAATTCCTGTCCTGTCACTGGCCGCTGTCCGCAGGAAAGCGGCGTTCGCGGCAATGAAGCGCGATTCGCAGCGCGTTTTCGCGCAGCAAAGTTATCGCAAGTCTGATCAATGCAGACAGGATCGAATTATTGCAACCGCGAAGGCGATTGAGTCGGCTAAAGTCCGGCTTTACCCACGGGGGGTTACATGCGGGCGGCAGGGCTGGCTCAGGCGGCCCCGCTCATTCTCTGCAGTTTCTCCAGCGCTTCGCGCAGGCGCCGCTCGGTTTCAGCGGCGTCATGATGGCGGACCGCTGTTGCAGGGTTGAAATCACTATGTTGGGCAATGGTATCGAGCCCGTCAGCCAGATGCGCGATGCTATTGTCAGCGGTTCGTGTCTGCCGGTCGCTTTGGCCGGGGAAGGCCGCTGTCGGCTTGCTGTCACTGGCTTCGCGGTCGTCCTCGTCATAGACCTGCGCTGGTTCGCGCGGCAGAGTGAACGGGCTCTTCATCGTCAGTAACGATGAATATTCATCGTTGCTTTCGCAGCCGTCATAATCGCTGTTGGCTACATTTGCCGGTTCTGCAAACGAATCGCGCGTGAGAGTGAACGGAACGTGTTCGGCGGCCCGATTGCTGGCAGAATAATCTGTCGTATGCCCCGCAGAATATGTCGGGCAGGTAAGAGCAGAGGTCGGATCGAAATCGGAAATATGCTCGTCACCAAACCCTTCGTCGTCGTCATCGATGGCGATGGGGCGCAGTGCGCTTGGCACATACGGCGGCGGCGGGGCTGCAGGCACTGATTCGCGATGGGCGGTCGATGGGCGTGTTTCGTGCGCGGAATCGGGCGTCTGGTCGGAATATTGCGGTGCGGGCGCGGCATTCGCCTGCGCCGCGACCGATGCGCGGTGGGTTTCCAGCGCATGCGCGAACCGTTCTACCAGTCCGGCAATCGACAGCTCCTCCACCGGTCGGTTGAGAATGTTGTCGGCAGGATGTGTGGCAGGCGCCTGTTCCGCTTGTGCAGAGGCTGGCAGGCCGTTTGCGTCGGTGGTTGCAAACGGCGCAGTTTCGATATGGTCGGCCATCGCTTCCTTCTCATTTGCCAACGGCGCGGGTTCTTCGTCTGACCCGGCGATTGAGGCATGCGCGATGGGAGCCTGCGGCCCCGCGAGCGGAATGCCATATTCGTCTGCGGCGATTTCCTCCCCGCCTTCGGCAAAGGCCGCCAGTTCGAGCGCATCGTCATGCACTTCATCGCTTTGCAGAACAGTGTGAAAGCGGAGCGAGTCGCTCTCGGCATCGCTCTCCGCGTTATGCGCGACTGACATCACCTCATTTTCATCATCGTCGAATGGAGCGTCGAACCGGTCACTCCCCAGTTCTTCATGCGCGGAAATGGGTTTCTTGGTCGAAAGAGGATCGGCGGTGCTCTCGGCTTTCTCTTCCGGGCCTGACGCGATCGAACGGCTGCGGGCCGGAGTGGTGTTGCCTTGCGAAGCGGCAACCTTGCGAGCAACGAACAGGCCCGCGACAACACCGATGCCCGCTGCCGCCAGCGCGATCAGAATGCGCGCGGTCATACCCAGTGGCGGTGCAGCTGCAGGAATGACGACGGAAATGCCCGTCGACGCGACGACTTTTTCGAGCAATGCCGCCGGCAGAACCATGCTGCCAATGCCGAACAGGGCGCAGAACCACAGCGCCACGATAACGGGAAACGCCGGGTGGGCGCTGACCGGCGGTTTAGCCGCTTGCTTCTTGTTCGTGGGTTGCACTCGTTTACCCCATGTTTACGAGCTGTTCGATGTGCGTTCGCGCCTCAGGCGGCAGCACTCAGCCCCTCATCAACCGCTGTGCCTAACAGATGATGGTAAACGACTTGATAACGATGGACGTTGCGCGCCCAGTCGTGCCGTTCGGCTACGATGGCGCGGGCACGCTTGCGCTGGCATTCCCATCCCTCGCGCGCATCGATCAGATCGGCCAGTGCGTCGGCACAGGCGGCGGGATTGTCGGGCGCAAACAGAGTGCCGGTTTCGCCATCGTCGATCAGTTCGCGATGTCCGCCGACATCGCTCGCGGCGACGATCCGGCCCTGTGCCATCGCCTCCAGCGGCTTGAGCGGTGTGACCAGATCGGTCAGGCGGCTGGCCTTGCGCGGATAGGCAAGGATATCGATCAGCGAATAGTACCGTTCGACTTCGCTATGCGGTACGCGCCCGGTAAACACGATCGCATCGGCCGCGGGCGATGCGGCGGCTTGCGCGTGCAATGCCGCATCCATCGGCCCGCCGCCGACCAGCAACAGGCGGGCATCGCTGTGGCGCTGGCGCAGGCGCGGCATGGCCGCGATCAGATCGTCCAGCCCTTCGTAATCGTAAAAACTGCCAATGAAGCCGATCACCGGCGCCCCGGCAGGGATGCCCAGCTCGGCGGCCAGTGCGTCGTCACGCGCGGGGGGATCGCCGAACAGCGACAGGTCCACGCCGTTGGGCGAAATGCCGATCCGCCCACCGTCGAAACCGCGCGCGATCAGATCGTCGCGCAAACCGTTGCAGATCGTGAACACGGCGTCGGCCTCACCGACAACGCGGTTTTCCATCGCTCGTGTCAGCCGGTATTTCACCGATCCGGCGCGCCCGGTGCCGTTGCCGACAGCGGCATCTTCCCAGAAGGCGCGGATTTCGTACACCACCGGAATGCCCAGTTTGCGCCCGGCGCGTAGCGCGGCCAGCCCGCACAGCGCGGGCGAATGCGCGTGCAGCACATCGGGACGCCAATCCTGCGCCACGCGCTCGATTGCTTCCACCAGTCGGGCGACTTCGCGCAGTTCGCGCAGCCCGACGGGGCCACCGGCATCGCCTGTGGTCCGGTGGAACAACAACCCGTCGGCCACTTCGGCTGGTGGCCCATCCGCTTCGTGCCGTAGCCCGGTGATCCCGCGTACCTCCAGCCCGCTGGCGGCCTGCGCGGTCATGATCGCGCGTGTGCGGAAGGTATAGCCGCTGTGGAGCGGCAACGAATGGTCGAGGACATGTAGAACTCTGGTCATGGCCAGACTATCTCACGATAGCCTTAACGCCACGTCAACCGCCTGCTGTTATCGGGTGCGACGATGGACCGGAATCGTCCCGTCCGCATTGCGTGAAGTCCAGGGAGCAGTTGATAGCAGCATGATCGACCTGTTCGCTCTGGCGCTTACGCACGGTCTGCTGCTGCTGATGGGGTTGCGGCTGGCGATGCGCGACGATCTCGATGCCGATCCGCCGCCGCCGCCGCTTCCGCAAGACGATGGGCCGGAAGAGAGCGCCGCGCCATGACCGATCTCGCGCTGCTGTTGTTCATCGTCGCGTTTCTGGTGCTGGGGCTGAAACGCTCCTTCATCTGGGTGCTGCTCTATATCTATATCGACACACTGGCGCCGCAGACGATTGGCTGGCGCTTCGTCGCGGCGCTGCCGGTGTCGCTGATTGCGTTCTGCGCCGCGTTCGGCGGATGGCTGCTGGTCGATAACAAGAAAGGCGCGCAGTTCGCATTTCGCCAGTGGCTGCTGGTGGCGCTGCTGGCCTATTGTGCGTTCACGACATTCGGGGCCGACTTCCCGGCGGAGGCCGCGCACAAGTGGAGCTGGGTGTGGAAGGCGTTGCTGTTCGCGATATTCGTGCCGCTGACTCTGACGACACGCCTGCGATTCGAAGCGGTGCTGTTGACGATGGTCCTGACAGCCGGAGCGATCATCATCGACGGCGGGATGAAAACCGCAACCGGCGGCGGCGGATATGGCGTGTTGTCGCTGTTCGTGAACGACAATTCGGGGATGTACGAAAGCTCGACCATCTCCACCGTTGCCATCGCTATCATCCCTACGATCCTGTGGCTGGTGAAATACGGAACGATCTTCCGGCCTGACTGGCGGGTGAAAACATTTGCCGCGGCGCTGATTTTTTCCTGCCTGCTGATGCCCATCGGAACGCAGGCGCGCACCGGCCTGCTTTGCATCGCGCTGCTTGGCATACTGATGCTGCGCGATACCAAGCGGCGGTTTCTCTATATCGTCGGGGCTGGCCTGCTGGGCATGGCGGCATTGCCGTTCGTGCCGCAAAGCTACTGGGACCGGATGAACACCATCGAGGATCACAAGGAAGATGAATCCGCGTCCACCCGACTGGCGGTGTGGCAGTGGACGATCGACTATGCCGCTGAACACCCGTTGGGTGGTGGGTTCGATGCCTATCGTGGCAATTCTTTTACATATCGGATGCCGCAAAGAGTCGACGATGGCACCGGCGAATCGGTGCGGATGACGACCGTGACCGACAAGGGCCGCGCCTATCACTCGGCGGTGTTCGAAATGCTGGGGGAACAGGGGTATCCCGGCATTACCCTGTGGCTGTGGATTCACGCGCTCGGCCTGTGGCAGATGGAACGCATCCGGCGGCGCTGGCGCGGGCGAACGGCAGAGCATGAAGCGTGGCAGGCGCCGCTGGCTGTGGCGCTGCAGTTCGGGCAGGCGATCTATCTGCTCGGCTCGCTGTTTCAGGGAATTGCCTATCAGCCGTTTATCCTCACGCTGGTGGGGGTGCAGTGCGCGTTGTGGACGTATTGCAAGCGCACCGATTCGCAGAAACCCGAATCGCCCCGCGCTGCCCAGCGGCGGCGGCGTGCCCGTGCAGGCCAGAATGCCGTAGCGGCACAGGCAGGCGCGTTGCGTTAGGGCCAGTCATGCGCCTATGAAGCCGCCAACATACCACGGCTTCGAAAAGAGGAGAGGCGCATGTCCCCGCAGGAAATCCAGGCGAAAGTCGGCGAAACCATCGCGACCAGCGAATGGGTCGAAATTGGCCAGGACCGGATCGACAAATTTGCCGATGCGACCGGCGATCATCAGTTTATCCACGTCAATCCGGATATGGCGAAGATGACTCCGTTCGGGGGCACGATCGCGCATGGGTTCCTGACGCTGTCGATGATCCCCTATCTTGGTGCCAATTCGGATATGCCGCAGATCGACGGCGTGAAAATGGGCATCAACTATGGCGGCAACAAAACGCGGTTCATCAACCCCGTTCGTTCCGGCAAGCGCATTCGCGGCATCTGGAAACTGGTGGAAATGGTCGAAAAACGGCCCGGCCAGTGGCAGCAGACCGCTGAAATCACCATCGAGATCGAAGGCGAGGAAAAGCCCGCTCTGATCTGCGAATGGATCACCCAGATCTTCGTCTGATCCGTCTGCGCGCCTGTGCCCACGGGCGATCGGGCGCGCGAAACTCATTTGCCTGATCTGTTGTCAGGATCAGGAAACCCGCACTTCGCAACATAAGGAATACTCCATGTCACGTGATGCAGTGATCGTATCCACCGCCCGTACCCCGATCGGCAAGGCCTATCGCGGTGCGTTCAACGCCACTCCGGGCGCCACGCTCGGCGCCCTTTCGCTCGCCCCGGCCATCGAACGTGCCGGTATCGAAGCGGGCGAAATCGACGATGTCATCTGGGGTTCTGCGTTGCAGCAGGGCGCACAGGCAGGCAATATCGGCCGCCAGGTCGCACTGCGCGCCGGGTGCCCGGTTTCCGTTTCGGGCATGACCATCGATCGCCAGTGCTCCAGTGGCCTGATGACTATCGCCACTGCAGCCAAACAGGTGGTGATGGACCGGATGGACATCGTTGCTGCCGGTGGGCAGGAATCGATCAGTCTGGTGCAGACGCCTGAAATGCGGGTGATGCCCGACCCCGAATTGCTGGCGATGCACGGCGCTGTTTACATGCCGATGTTGCAGACCGCGGAAACGGTCGCCAACCGTTACAACATCAGCCGCGAACGGCAGGACGAATACGCGCTGTCCAGCCAGCAGCGCACCGCTGCCGCGCAGCAGGCCGGCATTTTCGACGACGAAATCGTCGAAGTGACCCGCACGATGAAGGTGCAGAACAAGGAAACCGGCGAAATTTCCGACAAGGAAATCACGCTGAAGCAGGACGAAGGCAATCGCCCGTCGACCACGCTGGAAGGGCTTTCCAGCCTTCAGCCGGTGATCCCCGGCGGTTCGATCACGGCCGGTAATGCCAGCCAGCTCAGCGACGGTTCTGCGGCGGTCGTGGTGATGGAAGCCGGTGTTGCAGCCAAAAAGGGCCTGACCCCGATGGCGCGTTATGTCGGCATGGCTGTCGCCGGGACGGAGCCTGATGAAATGGGCATCGGTCCGGTATATGCTATTCCCAAGCTGCTCGATCGGTTTGGCCTGAAGATCGACGATATCGGCGTGTGGGAACTGAACGAAGCCTTCGCAGTGCAGGTGCTTTACTGTCAGGACAAGCTCGGCATCGACGGTGCGAAGCTCAACGTCAACGGCGGTTCGATCTCCATTGGCCATCCCTATGGAATGACTGGCGCGCGCTGCGTTGGCCACGCCATTCGCGAAGGCAAACGTCGCGGCGAAAAGTATGTCGTGGTGACGATGTGCGTCGGCGGCGGTATGGGTGCAGCGGGCCTGTTCGAAGTCCTCTGAGGTCACCAACAGCAATGTAATACGCGCAGCGCCCTGGCCCGCCCGGTGGCGCTGCGTTTTTTGGTGAAGGCGGTCAGCCTATCAGCCAGTCGCCCATCAGGCGGCCGGGTAGGAATGCAAACCCGGCGGCCACCAGCAGACTGATGTAAAGAGTGACCATCGAACGTTTGTGAGCGCGTACATTACCGCGGCGAATGTTCCACACCGCCCGCGGGATGGTCACCAGCGTGAGGATCGACAGCGCATGGATCGGGCTGAAGCTTCCGCCCAGCAATCCGGTCAGCGCGAAGCTCGATAGCGCCGCACCCAGCATCATGATGCCCCAGATCCGGCCCAGCATTTTGTGGCGCCGATCACCCTTGCGGCTCAACAGGATCCAGCCGCCCAATGGGATCGCGGGGACAGCACAGACCAGATGAATGGTCAGCCAAAGGTGCGGGATGTGCGGGGCAATCGTCACTCGGTAGGGGGCGGCGGCCAGACGGGCGATCGCAACGGCGCATGCAACGCTCATCCCGGCAATGACGACCATCGCGCCCCAGCGCACAGCCTGTGCGGAACGACCGGGCATGGCGGCCTCTGCACCGGCAGTGCGGCTGGAATGCGTAGGGGCGGGAGAGGGTGTCATGGCAATTCCTTCGTGCATCCGATGGTTTCGATGGCACTGGAAATGCCACTCGCCCGTTGGCGGGCAATCGCGATTGCACGAACGCGACCCGCATTTCGCAGGCTGGCCTTCCGCGGCGCAGGCTGTACATCTCGCGAAGCATGAACGGAGCAGGTATTCAGTTGAATAAGGGCAAGCTGGCCCGCGAAATCGCGCTGATGGCGGTTGCCGCGCTGGCGATGGCGCTGCTGGCTCCGTTCGGAATGGACGCCATGCCGTTCGGCACGCGCCTGTTCGTGTGGCTGGTGTTTGCGATTGGCGGATATCTCTGTTTCCGCCCGGTCGTGGCGGGCGGGATCGCCTTGTCCGAACGCACCGGTTTGCCGCTCTGGCTGGGGCTTGCGCTTGCTACGATGCTGGCGTCGTTTCCGACGACGCTGATCGTTGCGGGTACGCTCTATGGCTGGCAGCTTGGCGAGATGCGGCTTGGTAGGCTGGCTGTACTTTATTCCAATGTCGTGCTGGTGGGCGGGATAGTTACTACGTTGCAGGTATTGTTGCGGCGAAACAGGCGTGTGGCGGGGGAGAGCGCATCGCCCACCCATGCGGATCATAACATACAGCCTGCCGCCACAGTGCCTTCAGCGACCTCGCCCGCGCGCGAAGAAGCGCCATCGCCCGATCCGGCGCGTCTGGTTTTCGACAAGCTGCCTCCTGCCTTGGGGGAGGATGTGCTCTATCTAGAAAACGAAGATCATTATCTGAGGGTCCACACCGACAGGGGCGATGCGTTGATCCTGATGCGGATGGGCGATGCGACAGAGGCGCTGCGCGGGATCGACGGGGCGCGGGTCCACCGTGGCTGGTGGGTGGCGCGCCGGGCTGTCAGCGGCACAATCAGACACGGGCGGGCGATCCGCTTGCAACTGACAGACGGGCGCGAAGTGCCTGTTGCCCGTAGCATGGTGGAGGAACTGCGCGCTGCAGGCTGGTTCTAGGCCGTGCAATTTGTGTGGTTCCGGCGTAGCATTCAGGATCGCATGGACGCACCGGCGAAATTCTAGGCAGCCGCAAGAGGGGGAAGGGGCCGATGGGGATTATCGAGATTCTGGGCATTGCCGGATCGGTCAGCCTGCTGGCCGGATGGCGCCTGTATCTGTGCATCTTCGCCACCGGTGCGGCGATGCGCTGGGGTCCGTTACCGTTGCCCGAACATCTCGCCGCGCTGGATGTGCTGGCCAATCCGTGGGTTATGGGTGTGGCTGCGCTGGCCGCTTTGATCGAACTGCTGACAGACAAGATTGCCTGGCTCGACAGCGCATGGGATGCAGTGCACACGCTTGTCCGTCCGATTGGCGGTGCGATGCTGGCGCTGGCGATCGTCGATCCTTCCGATCCAAACACGCAAGTGATCGCGTTCATACTGGGGGGCGCCGGGGCGCTGGCCAGCCATGCCAGCAAGGCGGGTACGCGCGCGGTTATCAACGCCAGCCCCGAACCGGTCAGCAATCTTGCCGCTTCGCTAGCCGAAGATGTGGTGATCGGTGGCTCGCTGGTGCTGGTCTATGCTTTCCCAGCGATTGCTGCTGTCGTCGCAGTGGCGCTGCTGGTGCTGGCAGTTTACCTTACGCTGATGGCGCGAAGGGTGATCCGCAAGTTACTCGGTCGCAAGGGGCGGGGCGAGCCGGTACCGGCCCGGGTGCGCGCCAGAGATTTCGACGCGGGCGCAGGCTAGCACGTCAGGCGACTTGCTTGAGTCGCGCCTTACCCTTCGCGGCGTGCTTAGCGATGAATTCTTCGACCACTGGCGCGATTTTGGTGCGCCAGCGGCTGCCGTTGAAGATGCCATAGTGTCCGGCCCCTTCGGCCAGCAGATACAGCTTCTTCGATTTGGCGAGGCCCGTGGCCAGATCGAGCGCAGCCTTGGTCTGGCCGATGCCTGAAATATCGTCTCGTTCGCCCTCGACCGCCAGCAACGCGGTCTGGTTGATCGCGCCGAGATCGACCGGCTTGCCGCGATGGACGAATGTTCCGTTGGGCAGCGAATGCTTCTGGAACACTTCCTCCACCGTCTGGAGATAGAATTCGGCGGTCATGTCGCACACCGAACGGTATTCGTCGTAGAATGCCTTGGTCAGATCGGCGCTGGCATCGTCGCCTGCGGTGAGATGTTTGAACATCTCGTAATGGCTCATCATGTGGCTGCCGAGGTTCATGCTCATGAAACTGGCGAGCTGCATGAAGCCGGGATAGACCCGCCGCCCGTGCCCCGGATACTGCATCGGCACGGTGGCGATCACTGTCTGGCGGAACCATTCGATGGGCCGCTCCATCGCCAGATCGTTGACCGTGGTGGGCGAACAACGGGTGTCGATCGGGCCGCCCATCATCGTCAGCGTCGCAGGGGTCGCCGGGTTTTTCGCAGCATTCATCACGGCCGTGGCTGCAAGCGCGGGCACCGAAGGCTGGCACACGGCGATCACATTGGCGCCTGGCCCGATATATTCGAGGAAATCGATGATATAATCGATATAATCGTCCAGGTCGAAGCTGCCTTCGCGCATGGAGACCATCTTCGCATCGGCCCAGTCGGTGATGTACACTTCGCTATGTTCGAGCATCCGTTCGACGGTGCCGCGCAGCAGTGTGGCATAATGGCCGCTCATCGGAGCGACGATCAGAACTTTGGGCGAAGAATCGTCCAGCCCGTCGTGGGTAAAGCGGAGAAGATCGCCAAACGGTTTGTTCAGCACGATCGATTCGATCACTGCGTGGGGTTGCCCGTCGACATTGACCGCATCGATCCCGAATTCGGGTTTGCCACGTGACTGCGTAGCGTGAGCGAACACTTCCAATGCGCTCGCCGCAGTGGGGCCTAACCCGAAATAACCCATCGGATTGGCGGGATTTCCCAACATTTCCGAAGCGATCGAAGCCCATGCGCTGGCTCCGTTCAGCCATGCCCGTTGCATCTCGTGTGCGTGATAGAGCATTGGTATTCTCCTGCCGTGCGGCGTTGTTGTCGCGCCTTTGGCGCTTATTCCCGAACGGGAGGTATGGTGCCCGCGTTCGTTTCATTGTGCAATGCACAATATGGGAGGCTGGCGCCAAATGTCGAGCGTACCAGTGGATTTCGCCGCAAGGCAGGCTTATGTGCGGCCCCGATGGACGACACTCCGCTGGAAGACGAAACCGCCGCTCCCACCCGCCGCAAGCGGGGCCGCCGCCGCAAGGAGCGCGATCCACAGGCGGCGAAGAGCATTCGCCCGCTGCTGATGATCTGGCAGCAGGCGCTGGTGTATCCCGGTCGCGTGACGCTGGCCTTGATCGCTCTGGTGATTACGGCGAGCGCGACTCTGGCGATACCGGCCGGGTTCAAGCTGATTATCGACCGGGGCTTTTCCGCGGGAGGAAACCCTGACGATATCGCGCGCTGGTTCCGCTATCTGATGATGATCGTGTGCGTACTGGCGCTGGGTACAGCGGCACGGTTCTATTTTGTTTCGTGGCTGGGCGAACGGGTGGTGGCCGATATCCGCCTGCGCGTGCAGCAGAACCTGTTGCGCCTTGCGCCGGGTTTTTACGAAGAGAACAGCCCCAAGGAAATCTCCAGCCGGATGACCAGCGATACCACGCTGATCGAGCAGGTTGTGGGCACGACCGTTTCGGTCGCTCTGCGGAACACGCTGATGGCGATTGGCGGCACTGCGTACCTGTTCTGGCTGGTGCCGACGCTGACGATGTGGATGATGCTGGTGATCCCCGCCATCGTGATCCCGATCACGTATTTCGGCCGTCGGTTGCGTACAGTTTCGCGGTCGAGTCAGGACCGGGTGGCCGATATCGGAGCGATGGTGACCGAAGTGCTCGGCGCGATGAAGATCGTGCAGGCGTTCAATCAGGAAACGCGTGAGCGGGAACGGTTTACCGGCGCAGTGGAAAGCACCTTCACCACGGCCAAGCGCCGCATCCTGATCCGTGCAGCGATGACGGCGATTGTTATCCTGCTGATCTTCGGCGCGATCACTGCGCTGATGTGGCGCGGGGCCGTCGGCGTGGCGAGCGGCGAAATATCCGGCGGTACGATTGCCGCGGTGGTTATCACCGCCGGTCTGGTCGCGGGCGCATTCGGATCGCTGACCGAAGTTTATGGCGATTTATTGCGTGGCGCGGGGGCAGCCAGTCGACTGGCCGAATTGCTCGATGAACAGCCGACAATCGCCGCGCCTGCCCGGCCAGAGGCACTGCCAGTGCCCGCGCGTGGCAACCTGTCGTTCCGCAATGTCAGTTTCCGTTATCCCACGCGGCTGGACACCGCTGCACTGCACGATTTTACGCTGGAGGTGCAGCCCGGCGAAACCGTGGCCATCGTTGGCCCGTCGGGCGCGGGAAAATCGACGATCTTCCAGTTGGCGGAACGGTTTTACGATCCTCAGGCGGGCACGATCCGGCTCGATGGAGTGCCGCTGATCAGCGCCGATCCGGCGGAAATTCGCCAGCGTATCGCGTTGGTTCCACAGGAAGGCGTGTTGTTTTCCGCCAATGCCCGCGACAACTTGCGTTATGGCGCATGGGACGCAAGCGACGAAGCGATCTGGGAAGCGGCGCGGGCGGCCAATGCAGAAGCATTCCTGCGCGATCTGCCACAGGGACTGGATACGTTCCTCGGCGAGAATGGAACGCAGCTATCGGGGGGACAGCGCCAGCGGATCGCGATTGCCCGCGCCATACTGCGCGATGCGCCGATCCTGTTGCTCGACGAAGCGACCAGCGCGCTCGACGCGGAAAGCGAACGGTTGGTGCAGGACGCGCTCGACCGGCTGATGCAACACCGCACCACGCTGGTCATCGCTCACCGCCTCGCCACTGTCCGCGCTGCCGACCGGATCGTGGTGATGGAAGACGGGCGCATTGTGGAGCAGGGCACCCATGCCGAACTGGCGGTAGCGGGCGGTCTGTACGCGCGGCTTGCCCGGTTGCAGTTTGGCACCGGAGAAATGGCCTGAAGCCAGCAAGCACCTGCGTTCAGTCGAGCCTCAGGCGGGTTAATCTACAAAGCGGTTAATGCAGCCGACGAACGTATTGGCGTTGCTTGACGGGTTACCCGTGGGCGGCGCACAGACAAGGCCATTCCGGGCGCGCCCGTATCGGGCTTCTTTATTCGCGCCTCGAACGGATCAAGAAGGGACTTTCATGACCATCAAGACCGCTATCGCCGCCGGTGCCAGCGCATTTGCGTTGGCGCTTGCCGCTCCTGCATCTGCTGCCGATCCGGCGCCTGCCGCCGCCGCAAAGCCCGCACCTGCCAAGGATGCCGCCGCAGATGAAGACAAACTGCCGACAATGAGTTTCGGCACCTGGGGTTTCGACCCTGCCTACATCGATCATGATGTGAAACCGGGCGACGACTTCTTCGCTTACGCGAACGAGAAATGGCTCGAAGCCAATCCGTTGCCAGCAGAGTTTTCGCGCTTCGGGGCGTTCAACCTGCTGCGTGAAGGTTCGACCAAAGACGTGAAGAACGTGGTCGATACAATGGTCGCATCCAACCCCGCGCCCGACAGCAGCGATGCCCGTGTAGTCGATGTGTACAACGCCTTCATCGATACGCAGGCGATCAACGCTGCGGGCTTGAGCCACGCCCAACCTTACCTGACGGCGATCATCGGTGCCGACACTTTGCCCAAACTGGCCGCGCTATGGGGCAAGCCGGGCTATCCCGCGCCCTTCGGCGGCGGTGTGATGGTCGATTCCAAGCAGCCCGATCAGTACCTCGTGGGAATTTACAACGGCGGACTGGGCCTGCCCGATCGCGACTACTATCTCGACACAAGCGAGAAGGGTAAGGAGATCCAGCAGAAGTATCGCGATTATCTCGCGTTTATTCTCGGTAAGGCTGGATATGCCGACCCCAAGGCGGCGGCTGAGGCCGTGTACAGCCTGGAAGATGTGATTGCCCGCGACGTATCGTGGGATCGCACTGCGCGCCGCAATCGCGACCTGACCTATAATGCCGAAACGCCAGAACAGCTTGCCGCGCTGGCGGGCGACTTCCCGCTGGCCGCATTCATGCAGACATCGGGCCTGGACAAAGCGACGAAATTCAATGTCGCCTACCTGCCGCCTTCGCCCGAACGCGCCAAGGAGCTGGGCCTCACCCCGCAACAGGTTCAGTCGATCGGCAGCGGTGTGCCGGGCATGTTCAAGCTGTTGAGCGAAGTGCCGGTTTCGACGCTGCAGGCGTGGACCATCGCGCGGTTCATTTCCAGCAATGCCTCTGTCCTGCCGTCAGACATCGATGCGGCGAACTTCGAATTCTACGGCAAGACTCTGTCGGGTACGCCTGAGCAGCGTCCCCGGTGGAAGCGCGCGATCGATGAAACCGAAAGTCTCGTCGGTGAATTGGTCGGCAAGGCCTATGTCGAGAAGTACTTCCCGCCTGCGAACAAAGTGGCGATGGACAAGCTGGTCGCCAATCTGCGGATTGCTCTGGCGGAATCGATCAAGTCGAATGGCTGGATGGGCGCCGCTACCAAGAAGGAAGCGATTGCCAAGCTCGATGCCTTTACGCCCAAGATCGGTTACCGCGACAATCTGGAAGTTTACAAAGGCCTGACGATGACGCCGGACAATCCCATCGCTAACCGCGTTGCGGCCAGTGCCTGGGAATGGAACCACGACTTGTCGAAGCTGGGTGGCCCGATCGATCGCACCGAGTGGGGTATGCTGCCGGAAACGGTCAACGCCTACTACAACCCCAGCATGAACGAGGTCGTGTTCCCGGCTGGTATTCTGCAGCCCCCGTTCTTCAATGCGACAGCCGATCTGGCGGTCAATTATGGCGGGATCGGTGCGGTGATCGGCCATGAAATGAGCCACGGGTTCGACGATCAGGGTGCGAAGAGCGATGGCACCGGCGCACTCCGCAACTGGTGGACTGCTGCGGACCGCGCGGCTTTCGACAAGCTGGGCAACAAGCTGGTCGAACAGTACGACAAGTTCTGCCCGCTCGACGATGGCAAGACATGTGTGAACGGCCGCTTCACGCTGGGTGAAAACATCGGCGATCTGGGCGGATTGAGCCTGGCTTACCGTGCTTACAAGTTGGCGCTGAACGGCAAGGAAGCGCCGGTAATCGACGGTCTGACCGGCGATCAGCGTTTCTTCCTCGCATGGGCACAGGTATGGCGTTCGCAGCAGCGTGAAGATGCCGCACGGATGCGGATTCGCACCGACCCGCACAGCCCGGAAGAGTACCGGGTGAACGGGATCGTTCGCAACATGGATGCCTGGTACAAGGCGTTCAACGTGAAGCCGGGTGACGCACTTTACCTCCCGCCGGAACAGCGGCTCAAGATCTGGTAAGAAAAGTCCGGCGCGAGGAATTGCGCTGAACTGGCTAACATTTGCGCGGGCGGGACAGGTCACTTGACTTGTTCCGCCCGTGCTTCAATGGGCGGCAGTCATGGGTCTTACACTTACAGCCATCCTCCTTGGCATCGTCGAGGGTCTGACGGAATTCGTGCCGGTATCATCCACCGGGCACCTGATTCTGGCCTCCAAGCTGTTCGGCTACGATCCGAAGACCTGGGAGGTCTTTAATATCGTAATCCAGCTTGGTGCGATCCTGGCGGTCGTCGTGGCTTATTGGCGCACGTTCTGGGCCGTGGGCATGGGCTTACTGAAGGGAGAGGCGCATAGTTTGCGCTTCATTCGCAATCTGCTGATTGCATTTATCCCGGCGGCAGTGCTGGGGGTTCTGTTCAAGAATCAGATCGATGCTTTGCTCGAAAGTCCGGTGCCGGTTGGCTGGGCACTGCTGATCGGTGGCGTTGCGATATTGGTGATCGAACGCGTCGCTAAACAAGGCGAAGCGACGGGTATTGGCGATCTTCCCATGAAGACTGCACTCGGCATCGGATTTGTCCAGTGCATTGCCATGATCCCCGGTGTCAGCCGTTCCGGGGCGACGATCATGGGCGCGCTGGCGATGGGTGTGGAGCGGCGTACTGCGGCAGAATTCAGCTTCTTCCTCGCCATTCCCACAATGATGGGCGCGACCGTATTGCAGATTATCGACCACCGTGAAGAGCTGGCCGCGGGCTCTGGCCCGGTGGGCTGGACCGAAATCGGCATCGGGTTTGCCGTTTCCTTCATCGTGGCTCTGGCTGTGATCCGTGCCTTTGTCGCTTACGTCAGCCGCCACGGCTTCGCTCCGTTCGCCTGGTATCGCATCGTAATTGGCGCGGCAGCTATCGCCTGGCTCAGCTTCGGCTGAGCCTGGCCTGCTGTTCGGGGATCGGTTCACCGCACATTTTGGAACCTTGTCGGCTGGCAGCTCGTTACCCGAGCAGCAGTCACAGGGATTTGAAGTGTAATGGGTTTGATCGTGCTGCTGGCTGTCGGGGGCGTCCTTGGCTGGCTGGCCTCTATTCTTATCTGCGCCGATAATCGGCAATGTGTCCTCGCCAACCTGACGGTAGGTTCGTTGGGCGCGTTGACCATCGGCTGGCTGACGAACGACGGTTCGCTGTTCGTCGGTCTGACCGCCTCGTCACTGCTTTTCTCATTTGTCGGAACGATCGGATTGTTGGCTAGTTTCAACATTCTGCGGCAGGCGCTCGCCCGTCAGCATCATTAATCCGTGACCGATCGTTAGCTGGTCACGCAACCGGTTTTATCGACAGCCTAATCCAAGAAGGGGATACTGAAATGAAGAAGTTTATCATGATTTCGTCGGCTCTCGCGCTCGGCCTCGGCGTTGCTGCATGCGACGGTCCGAAGGAAAATGCGATGGAAGATGCCGGTGAACAGCATGCCGAAGCGGTGAACGACAAAGCCGAAGCGATGGAAGACGCTGGCCAGATCACCGATGCACAGGAAGATGCAATGACCAAGAAGGCCGAAGACAAGGCCGATGCGATGGAAAAAGCTGGCGAAGCAGCCGACCACGCCAACGGCAACTAATCGCAGACAAGCGACAGAAACCGGCCCGGAAGCGATTCCGGGCCGGTTTTTCTATGCCCGCACGTTATCTCTTGCTGCTGAGGCTTCGCTCAGACCGGTTTCGCGCCGCTGCCGCGCCCGCCGCGTAGCAGATATTCCTGCGTGCCGCGGTGGAGCACGTCGTCGACATCGATAACTGCTGCGTTGGCGTAAGTGAACGCGGGCGGCAGGTTGCGATAGAGGCGGTCGAAATCTCGCTCCACCGTCTGGTGATAGAGGTCTTCGAAGCTTTCGATCACGAAATAGGTCGGCTGAAGATCGCTGATGACATAATCGGTTCGCATGACGCGATCGACGTTTAGCATGATGCGGTTCGGGCTTTTGGCTTCGGTTGAAAATACCGCTTCGGTCGGGCCGGACAGGATACCGGCGCCATAGGCACGCACATCGTCGGGCCCTTCCAGTATCAGGCCGAATTCGACTGTATACCAGTAAAGCGCGCCCAGTGCTTTCAGGCGGTTGTAACGCATGGCCTTCCACCCGGCGCGGCCATATTCCTGCATGTAATCGGCATAGACCGGATCGGCCAGCATCGGCACATGGCCGAACACATCGTGGAACACGTCCGGTTCCTGAATGTAATCGAACGTTTCGCGTGTACGGATGAAATTGCCCGCAGGAAAACGCCTGTTGGCCAGATGCCAGAAAAACACGTGGTCGGGGATCAGCATCGGCACCGGCACCACGCTCCACCCGGTCAGGTAGCCTAGTTCTTCCGACAGTTCGTTGAAATCGGGTACACCGCGCTGGCCCAGCGGCAGTTTCTGAAGGCCTGCCATAAACGCGCTGGCCGCACGACCGGGCAGTACGTCCATCTGCCGTTCGTAAAGATCGTTCCAGATAGCATCTTCTGCTGTGCCGTATTGGGTTTGCGCCGGTTCAATCCAATCGTCACCAACATGCGCGGGCTTGCGAAGCGGAGCGGTGAAGACATCCGCGGGCAAATCGGGCAGGACGGAAAAGTCCTGATCTTGGTCTGCGAGAGTAGCCATGATTACAATTGAAACTTGTAGCACCTACATACGGTGCTGACAAACTGTCCGTGAAGGCCCGGCGCATAGGGAAATGAAGAAAAAACAATACGAAGAGCTATACGAGCCGCTCGAACTGGAACTGGTCGCGATGGCGCGCTGGGCAAAAGCGACGGGCGCGCGCATCTGTGTGTTGTTCGAAGGGCGCGATACCGCGGGCAAAGGCGGGGCGATCCGGGCCGTGGGCGGCCCCCTCAATCCGCGCCAATGTCGCACCGTGGCGCTGGCTGCGCCGACCGAAACGGAGAAGACGCAATGGTATTTCCAGCGCTACGTCCGCCATCTGCCCAGCGCGGGGGAGATCGTCCTGTTCGATCGGAGCTGGTACAACCGGGCCGGAGTGGAACAGGTCATGGGTTTTGCCACGCAGCTGCAAGTGGACGCTTTTCTCAAACAGGCTCCGGTATTCGAACGAATGCTGGTGGACGATGGCATCCTGCTGTTCAAATACTGGCTCACCACCGATCAGGCGCAACAGGAAGAGCGGCTGAGAGAGCGGCTCGACGATCCGCTCAAACGCTGGAAACTGTCACCGATCGACCTCGCCGCGCGGGGCAAATACGACGATTATAGCCATGCGCGGGAGGAGATGCTGAAAGCGACGCATACCGAACATGCGCCGTGGACTCTGGTGGAATTCAACGATCAGAAGCTGGGACGCCTGACACTGGTGCGTGACCTGCTCGACCGAATGCCAGATACCGCTGTGCAGCCGGAGGAACTTTCGTTTCCACCTCTGGACCATCCTCCACATGCGGAGGAATATGGCGTGCTCAAACCGATAAAGGACTATCCGGTCGAATAGCGGGGGGTCGCTGATTGCGGGCCTTATCCCACCATCGCTTTTGCGCGGACTACTTCGCGCCCGTCATCGGCAAACGCACCCAATGCAATCCCCGTATCGCTCTCGTGCATTGCCAGATGCAATGCCTCTCCTGCGATGGCCGGGCTTACTCCACGGAAGGAGAAGCCGGTCAGGCGGTTGTCGCCCAATTCGCGTGCAGCCAGTTGCAACAGCAGGCTGGCGCTGAGCGGGCCGTGGACGACCAGCCCGCGATAACGCTCTATGTCGTGAGCATAAGGCGCATCGTAATGGATGCGGTGGGTGTTGAAGGTCAGAGCGGAGTAGCGGAACAGCAGCCGGGAATCAGGTGTGAGAATGCGATGCGCGTCCCACTCTGCGGGATCGAACATCCCTTCACCGGGTTCGGGCGGCTGGAGTGGGGCATCGGCTGGTGACGCCTCGCGATAGACCAGCGTCTGCGTCTCCTGCACGGCCAGCGCGCCATCGGCGGCAGTATCGTGGACGACATCGACGAACACCATTTCGCCACTGCGGCCTGATTTGGGTGTGACGGAAGCGACCCTGCTGGTGCGCTCGATAGTTGCGCCGATGGCAATCGGGGTGTGGAATTCCATCTTGCTCGATGCCCACATTCGGCGGGGCAACGGGATCGGAGGCAGGAAGCTGGCCTCGCTCTCGTTCCGCACAGGGTGGCCGTCTTCCCCCAGTGTCGCAGTCGGCGCATCGGGTGTGCACAGGCACAGGTGAATGCCCTGCGGCATCGCCCCGTCGGTAGGGGTGGGCAGGTCGAATGTCGCCAGCCAGCGCGCGGCCAGCGCGGTATCGAGTGTGTCGTTGCGGCGTTCTTCGCGCCCGACCCATGCGGTCCAATCGTTCATCGTTACGCCGCCCGTTCGAAAATCGCGGCAATACCCTGCCCGCCGCCGATACACATGGTTTCAAGCCCATAACGCACTTCGCGACGTGCCATTTCAGCGGCCATATCGGCCAGAATACGGCCTCCGGTCGCGCCAATGGGGTGGCCGAGCGAGATACCCGACCCGTTGACGTTCAGCATGTCCATCCGGCTGTCGTTTTCCGACCAGCCCCACCCTTTCAGTACAGCCAGAACCTGCGGCGCGAAGGCCTCGTTCAGTTCGACCATACCGATATCGTTCCAGCCCATGCCGGTGCGGGCGAACAGACGCTCGACCGCCGGGACGGGGCCAATACCCATGCGGCTTGGGTCGCATCCGGCGGCGGCATATCCGGTGAACCACAGCGCAGGCTCCAGCCCCAGTTCGTCCAGTTTGTCTTCGGCCACGACAAGACAGGCGGCAGCGGCATCGTTTTGCTGGCTGGCATTGCCGGCGGTGACAACACCCCCTTCGAGCGGGCGCAGTGCGCCGAGGGTTTCCATGCTGGCATCTGGACGGAAACCTTCGTCTTTTGCGAAGACAACCGGATCTCCGCGCCGCTGCGGCACTTCGACGGGGACGAGGTGAGCGTCAAACCGGCCCGCTTCCCATGCGGCAGTCGCATTGCGATGGCTGCGGACAGCATAGGCATCGGCCGCGGCGCGCGTAATGCCATAATCGCTGGCGAGATTTTCCGCCGTTTCGATCATTCCGCTGATGACGCCGAACCGTTCGACCGGCTGGCTCATCACTCGGCCACGGGTCAGGCGGTCCATCAATTCGATATGTCCGGCTTTCTTCCCGGTACGCAGCCCGGTTGCATAGTGTTCGACGTTGGACATGCTCTCGCAGCCACCAGCGACGACCACGTCGGCATGGCCCGATTCCACCATCATTGCAGCATTGACGACCGCCTGCAGTCCCGACCCGCAGCGTCGGTCGAGTTGATAGCCCGGTACTTCTAAAGGCAGCCCTGCCGCCAGCCACGCCCAGTGGCCAATCGCGGGGGCTTCGCCACTTCCATATCCCTGGCTGAACACGACATCGTCGACCCGCGCCGGATCGATTCCAGATCGGTCAATCAACGCTTTGAGAATAATTGCACCGAGCTGGCCGGCATCGAGCGACGAGAGCGCGCCGAGGAATTTGCCCACCGGTGTGCGAAGCGGGCTGACGATGGCGGCGCGGCGTTGGCTCATGTTGACTTATCTCCCTTGGGGGCTTGCGCCCCGCGTGATCAATTATCGGTGGGGTTCGGGCTGGCGACATCGTTGGTCGCTGATGTGTCCGAGCTTGGGATAGCGTCGGGCGGCAGGCGCCGCTCCTCAATCATCTGAGCGGCATCGTCGAGCGCCTTGCTCTCACTCTCGGTCATACTGGTGGGGCCGGGATCTTCACCCTGACCATTGCAGGCAGAAAGCAGCAGTACCGTTGCAACAGCGGCGAATGCGGTGGCGGGGCGGGCGACAAGTGGCCGGATGAAACGCATAGTCCATGCCATACCGCATACGGCGAAAAGGAAAAGCGGGCGAATCGCGCCATGCGATCCGCCCGATCCGCCCGCCTGTTCATCGGATTAAGCGAAGGTGTTTAATCCTTTGCGTCCTGCTCGCCTGTCGCTGCGGCAGCAGCAGCAGCGGCCGCCTGAGCGCGGGCGGCGACTTCAGCTGCGCTCTCGCCTGCCTGCTGCGCGGTTTGCTGTACTTTCTGTGCGGCGGCTTCCGATGCAGCGTCGATGGCCGGGGCGGCTGCGTTGGCGGCGTCGTCGGCTTCCGGCGTTTCGGTGACTGTTGCCATCGCGTCGTCCGCAGGCATTTCAACGGTGTCGGCTTCCGCTTCGGTCGATGCATCGTCGGACTTCCCGCAAGCGGCCAGAGTCAGCACGAGCGGGATAGCTACATAGGCAAATTTCTTCATTGTGTGGTCTCTCCAATTGGAATGGGTTGCACGCGGGTTTAGCCACCAGGTCGGCCAAGGGCAACGCGAAGCTGTCCACACAACCGCCTCCCCCCGTTCCCCCGCGCAGCGCGCTGTGGCATTGGCCGGGTCAATGGATACTTTGCTTGCCCCGCCTGCCGATCTTGGTCCTGCTCGCGCTGCTTTGAGGGAGGTGTTCGGTTTCGACAGCTTTCGCGGAGTGCAGGATCAGGTTGTCGCTCGTGTTCTGGCAGGGGAGTCGACGTTGGCGGTTATGCCGACAGGGGCGGGAAAATCGCTCACCTATCAGTTGCCGGCAACTATGATGCATGGCACCTGCGTGGTGGTAAGCCCGCTGATCGCACTGATGCACGATCAGCTTCGTTCCGCGCGTGCCAATGGCATTGCCGCTGCCACGCTGACCAGCGCCGATTCCGACTGGCGCGAGACGATGGACGCATTTCGCCGGGGCGATCTCGACCTGCTCTATGTCGCCCCGGAACGGGCCAGCCAACCGCAATTTCGGGATTTGCTGGCCAGCACACGGATCGCGCTGTTCGCCATCGACGAAGCGCATTGCGTATCCGAATGGGGCCACGATTTCCGGCCCGATTACCGGCAACTGCGTCCGTTGATGGATGCATTCCCCGATGTGCCCCGCCTGGCGCTGACCGCGACAGCGGACGCGCATACGCGTAGCGACATTCTGGCCCAGCTCGGCATCCCCGAAAGCGGGCTGATCGTGGCCGGGTTCGACCGGCCCAATATCCGCTATGCCATCCGCCATCGCGATAATCCCGCACGGCAAGTGGCTGCGTTGATGGCTGAACAGCCGGGGCCGGGCATAGTCTATGCACCGACCCGTGCGCGGGTGGAAAAGCTGGCCGAACAGCTCGCCGCAGCGACCGGACGATCGGTGCTGCCATATCATGCCGGTCTGCCGCCAGAACAGCGCGCTGCCAATCAGGCGACCTTTGTTGCCAGCGAAGATATGGTGATCGTCGCGACGATTGCGTTCGGCATGGGGATCGACAAACCCGATGTGCGCTTCGTCGCCCATGCGGGTATCCCCAAGTCGATAGAGGCCTATTATCAGGAAACCGGGCGTGCGGGGCGCGACGGCGACCCTGCTCAGTCAGTCATGTTATGGGGGGCGAGCGATTTCGCGACCGCGCGGCAGCGATTGACCGAAGTGGACGAATCCCGCCGCCAATCGGAACGGCAGCGGCTCGATGCACTCGCCGGTCTGGTCGAAACGCCGGGATGCCGCCGTGCGGTGCTGCTGCGCCATTTCGGGGAACATCCGGCGGAACGATGCGGCAATTGCGACAATTGCCTGTCGCCTCCCAGTGTGACCGATGCGACCGAACTGGCGCGCAAATTGCTGTCGGCTGTTTATCGTACCGGACAGACATATGGATTCGGCCACGTTCAGAAAGTGCTCACTGGATCGAATGATATTCGGGTGGCCGAGCGCGGCCACGATCGGCTGAGCGTGTTCGGCATCGTGACCGATGAAGAGGCGCGCCTGCTGCAGCCTCTCAGTCGCGCATTGCAGGCGCGTGGCAGCCTGACCGCGACCGAGCATGGCGGGCTGCAACTGGCCGGCGATGCCAAGGCAATCCTGAAAGGCGAGGCGAGTGTCGAGATTGCCATCCCGCCGCGTCGCGAGCAGGGTAGTCGCCGCAGAAGCAGAGGCGGAGAAGCCAATCCGATCGGCGATTCGCTGTTCGATGCATTGCGTGAACGCCGCCGCGAACTCGCGCAGCAAGCGGGCGTTCCACCTTATGTGGTATTCCATGATGCTGTGTTGCGCGAAATGGCTGCCACGCGCCCGCGGTCGCGCGCCGAAATGGGCGCAATCAGCGGGGTCGGAGCGAAAAAGCTGGAAGCTTATGGCGACGAATTCCTGTCGGTGATCCGTCATATCGATTGACATGAATGCGATTCGATATAAATATGATATCATAATTATATCGAAGGAATCACTATCGTGTCTGTTGAACTCAAGGGAATGAACACCAGCCGCGAACGGTCGGCCAAGACCTACAATGGCTACATCATGTTGCTGGTCCTGCTGGCGACTGCTGTAGTGTCGGTGTGGCTTGTGAGTGGCGGATTTCCGCCTGTCGGTGCTGATCGCGCGGCCAAGTTGCTGTTCGTGGGGAGTGTGCTGCTGGGCATCGTTGCTACGCTGGTGGTGGCATCGGGATTTTACATGATTCAGCCCAATCAGGCGGCTGTCATCACGCTGTTCGGCGCCTATTCTGGCACCGATCGGACGGAAGGGCTGCGCTGGATCTGGCCATGGATGATGCGGAAAAAGATCTCTGCCCGCGCGCACAACGTCCATTCGGATCGGGTGAAGATCAACGATTTGAAAGGTAACCCGATCGATATTGCCTGCAACGTGGTGTGGCGCGTAGCGGATACTGCACAGGCAGCATTCGACGTCGACGATTTCAAGGAATTCGTGAACATCCAGATCGAAGCAGGTCTGCGGACCGTGGGTGCCCGCCATCCGTATGACGATCTGGAGCAGGAAGAAACCACGCTGCGCGGCAGCCCCGATGTGGTAAACCGCGAATTGCAGGTCGAACTGAACGAACGACTGAATGTTGCCGGGATCGTCGTGGACGAAGCCGGGCTGACGCACCTTGCTTATGCCCCTGAAATCGCCGGAGCCATGCTGCGCCGCCAGCAGGCCGAAGCGGTGATTGCTGCGCGAGCGAAGCTGGTGATGGGCGCCGTCAGTATGGTGGAAATGGCGCTTGCTAAGTTGAGCGAAGACGAGATCGTCGAACTGGACGACGAACGCCGTGCGACGATGGTATCGAACCTGATGGTCGTATTGTGCGGTGAACGTGAGGCGCAGCCGGTCGTCAACGCCGGAACGCTCTACCAATAGAGGCTCTGACAGGACTTCTCATTCCATGTCCGCTTCGAAGAAAAAAGCCTTTGCCCTGCGTCTCGATCCGGCGGTTCACGCTGCGATCGAGCGCCTGGCCGCAGCCGAACTGCGGAGTGCAAATGCGGAAATCGAAATGTTGCTGCGCGAAGCGTTGGAGGCGCGCGGGATTTCCATCGCTCACTCGAAGCCTGTCCGTCGCGGTCGCCCACCAAAAGGAGATTGATCCATGCTGCATAAGTTTTTCGAAGAAGGATACTGGTTCGCTCCCAAACGGTTTGGGTATGGTGCCGGGATGCCGATTGCGTGGCAGGGTTGGGTCTTGCTGATCGCCTTCGCTGCGCTCCTGATCGGGCTGGCGAACGTGCCGGATCTCGATCCGTTCCTGCGGTGGACGGGTTTTGTGATCGCCACTGCGGTGCTGATTATCATCGCGAAAAAGCGCACACGCGGCCAGTGGCGCTGGCGCTGGGGTTCGGAAGACTGAATGCAGTGCCGGGCCAAGGCTTAGCCCGGCGTTAACCCTTTTCCACTATCGCAGGCGCTATGGAAAGCCATGCCTCGAAGCCCGCCGCACCAGCGCGCCCATCGCCCCTGCTCATCGCTGCGGTGGCCGCGGTCGCGGTGGCCGCTATTCCCACAGCGACCCTGTTGGCACAGGATGGCAAAGCGCCATTCACGGTGACTGAAACGAAGCGTGGCTATCCCACATTGCAGGCAGCAGTGGATGCCATCGGTGGCGGAACTGGCACCATCGCGATTGCGCCGGGCACTTACCGCGAATGCGCGGTGCAGAGCGGCGGCAATATCACCTATCTCGCCAGCGATCCGGGCAAAGCGGTATTTTCTGGCAAGACATGTCAGGGGAAAGCAGCACTGGTGCTGGGCGGACAGTCGGCGCGCGTAGCTGGTCTGGTGTTCCGTGACATGGCGGTGCCTGACTTTAACGGTGCGGGCATTCGTCTCGAGAACGGCAATCTGACTGTGGCGCAGAGCTGGTTTCTCGATAGCCAGCAGGGAATCCTTACCGGTAATGATCCGAACGGGATGATCGTGATCGACAAGACCACCTTTTCCGGCCTCGGCAATTGTGAGGATCAGTCAGGGTGCGCCCATTCACTTTACGTGGGTGAATACGGCCATCTGCGGGTAACGCGCACGCGCTTTGAGCGCGGAACCGGCGGCCATTATCTGAAATCACGCGCGAAAGTGGTGGAGATCGCATCGAGCGATTTCGACGATTCTGCGGGACGCGCCACCAATTACATGATCGACCTGCCCAATGGGGCGACTGGCCAGATCACCAACAATTGGTTCGTGCAGGGGCGGGATAAGGAAAACTATTCTGCATTTATCGCGGTCGGGGCGGAAAATCGGTCCAATCCGTCGACCGGTCTGACAATAGCAGGCAACGATGCCCGCTTTGCGCCTTCGTTACGCCGCAGCAGTGCCTTCGTCGCTGACTGGACAGGCGCGGCGCTGAAGCTTGGGCCCAATACATTGGGTGACGGAATCAAGCCGTTCGAGAAACGATAAAGCTGTCGCGAAGTCTTTTCGGCGCCATTGGACGTTACGTCAGCAGGTGCCCTGCCCGATCACGCTTGGTCGCCAGATAACGCGCGTTGTGCGGGTTGTCGGGCAACTGGTGCGCCAGTCGTTCGATCACCTTCACGCCCGCTTGTTCCAGCGCTGAGACTTTTGCCGGATTGTTGGTCATCAGCCGGATTTCAGAGACGCCCAGCAGATCCAGCATACGCGCAGCGGTCGGGAAATCGCGCGCTTCATCGGGCAGACCCAGCCGTTGATTGGCATCGATGGTGTCGAAACCATCGTCCTGCAGGCGATAGGCGCGCAGTTTGTTGACCAGCCCGATCCCGCGCCCCTCCTGCCGCAGATAGAGCAACACGCCCCAGCCGCCCGCTTGCGCCTCGTGGGCGATGGCGTGGAGCGCGGCGTCGAGTTGTGGCCCACAATCGCATTTCAGACTGCCAAGCACATCGCCCGTCAGGCATTCGGAGTGAAGTCGGACGATAGGCGCGCGATCGCTGCGCTGTTCCCCGATGATCAGCGCAACATGCTCCCGCGTATCGTCGATACTGCGGAAGGCGACTATTTCGGCCTGATCGCTGGCATCGACAGGCAAATGCGCCCGACTGGCGATAGTCAGGTGGATCGGATCGGACAGGGCCGACAGGTCGCCGGGTGCAAATGGTTGCGCTTCGCCGGCATTTTGCGGATCGACCATGAAAGCAGGTAGAATTCCGGCAATCCGCGCCAGCGCCAGCGCCGCTTGTGCCGCCTCCTCCCATTCGAGCATTTCCGCCCGAAACGGCCCTTTCAGCGGAGTGGCCAGATCGAGGGCCGGGTCGGCCAGCGCGCGCGCCGCGGCAAGATCGAAGGGTTCGGCGGCGCGGACCAGAACGGGGGCATGGGGCTCTGCCGCTTCACGCTGATTGGCGAGTTTGAGGGTCGCTGCACGGGCGGAGGAAATCAGCGCAAGTTGCGATGTCGCGCCATTCACTATTGCGGTTTCGGCGGGCAGCAGGACCGGTCCGCCATCCAGCGCGATAGGCCAGCCGTGGCGCAAGGCATCGACTGCCTGCGCCGCGCGGCGTTGCGGGCTTGGCCCGGTCAGAGCGAAAACTCCGTAATCAGCGGGATGTGGTCGCTTGGCTGTTCCCAGCGGCGCGTTTCTTCGACGAAGCGATGCGCCGACGCCTGAGGGACAAGGTCGGGGCTGGCCCACATATGATCGAGCCGCCGCCCGTGATCCTTCTGCCGCCAGTAACTGCGATACGACCACCACGAATAATTGCGTTCCGGCGCCGGGATGAAATGACGCCCCAGATCGGCCCACCCATGCGCGTCCCGCAACCTGTTCAGCGTTTCCACTTCCAGCGGAGTATGGCTGACCACTTTCAGCAAAGCCTTGTGATCGTAAACATCGCATTCGAGCGGGGCGATGTTGAAATCCCCGACCAGCAGTGTGGGCCGGTCCAGTGTCTCGGACCAGCGCGTCATCCGTTCCAGAAAATCGAGCTTCTGCCCGAATTTCGGGTTCAGTTCGCGATCGGGAATATCGCCGCCTGCCGGGATATAGACGTTTTCGATGACGAGGCCTTTGCCTTCGCCTTCGGTCAGTTCGACACCGACGTGGCGTGCTTCGCCATTATCCTGCCAGTCGAACCGGGTAATTTCGCGCAAGGGCACGCGGCTGACCGTAGCTACGCCATGATATCCCTTCTGGCCGTGCACCGCCTGATGGACATAGCCCATGTCCGCGAACGCCTGCGCCGGGAACTGGCCTTCCTGACATTTGATTTCCTGCAAGGACAGCACGTCGGGTGCCTGTTCGCGCAGCATACGTTGAACCTGCTCGATACGCAGGCGGACTGAATTGATATTCCAAGTGGCAACAGACAGCATGGCGTTTCGATAGGGAGCGCGGGCCGCGCGGGCAAGACGTTACCTTGTATCCTTTTACCGCCAGATGCGGCCAGCGGGATTATTTCCGCCTGAACCAAAAACCGAAAAATGCCAGCGCGCCGAGCAACACCAGGCTCATCCCGGTCAGGGTCAGCACGATTTTCCACCAGATGCCGCCAACTTTGCCTGCGTGGATCGGATAGAACTTCTCAGTCGCATTCTGCCTGTCGATGGCGCCGGTCGGCGCGTCGACGGTAACAAGCCCTGCGTTGTCTATCCGCAGATAGGACCGTCCGTTGGGTGTCCATTCGAACGGCTGCCGCAGGCGCAGTGTTGTCGTCTCCGCACCAAACTGGAGGCGGCGGATCTCGGCGCCGGGGAAAGTCGTTTTCGCCAGACGGAATATTGCCTCCCAGTCGTTCGGATCGACCTGGGTGGCAGGCAATGCAGGGTGCTCTATTGGCGCGGGAAAGGGAGTGACGAGGGCTGCGCCGAGTGGTTTGAACACCATCGCGCTGCCACTAAGCAGCACTACGAACAGAAATGGGGCGACAATTATGCCAAGATCACGATGCTGCCGGATGATGGCGCTGCGCGTCATTCGCTTCGGCCAGAGACGGAAAACGAACGTCCGCCGGGTGCGCCACCACAGGATCGCGCCCGATATAACGAAGAACACCCCCGCCAGTCCGGCGATGCCTGTGATCGTCTTGCCGATATCGCCTGCGAACAGATAATGGTGCAGGTCGAAAATCCATAATTCGGGCCGCTGCCACTTACCCGACCATTGTTCGACGATAGCGCCTTGCCCGTTCAGATATGCGCCGCTGCCGTCGGCATAGGCCGTCTGATGCAGCCCCGTTCCGTCGCTAGCAAATGTAACTCGTGAAAGACCGTCGTGATGCGTCATCGCGGCGTCCACAGCGTGAGCAAGCGCGGGTGGGCTTGCGTCGACAAGATCGCCCGCCCCGGGCACGCCGATCCACTCGTCCTCCCAGACCAGCGCGATACCCGACAGGCCGAGGACGATCAGAATTGCGCCGATCGTTGCCCCGGCCCAGCGGTGCAGCGTGGCCAGCAGGTTCATTAAAACTCGCTTTGCAGCGATAACGTGAACGTGCGCCCGCGCCCGGTGAAGTACCGTGAATTGTCGAACGTGCGGACAGTATCGCTGTCATACGTCAGGTAATATTCGTCGAGCGCGTTCTGAATGCCCAGTGAGACCAGACCGAACCCGGTGCGATACCCGATGTAGGCGTCGAGCAGTGTGTATCCTTCGAAGGCGCTGTCCGCCGGTTGCCCGGCGAACGTGCGCGACAGATAAAACCGCCCCTGCGCCCGTGCGCTGAAACGACCACGGGTGAAATCGGCCGCGAGGTTGAGCCGATCCGGCGAGATATTTGCGCCGTCGAGATCCGCCTCCAGAATTCCGTCTCCGTTGCCGTCTGTCTTGCCGATCAGATGGCTATAGCCGAAAGACACGTCCAGTCCGGGAACGGGAGTTTGGGTCTTGAGGTTGAGTTCAAGCCCTTCGATATCGACTGGCGCACGGACCACTTCGAAGATGCCGTCGCTGTTGAGCACAAGGCGAGAGCCGAGCTTGCTCGACGACCAGAAATAGCTGGCGTTAGCCTTGACCGGGCCGCGTTCCAGTTCAACGCCCAGTTCCTTGTTGTTGGAAATGACTGGTTCGAGCGACAGATAATTGTCGATGTCCACGCCTTGTTCTGAAACCCCGCGCAGGATGCGGCCGACATCGGCGATAGTGAACCCTTCTGCGTAGCTGCCATATGCCCGCAGGCCCTGCATCGGCTCCACAATCACGCCTCCGTTAAAGAGTGTCCGGCTGAACGAGGGAGAGCCGCCTGCGACGAAGATCGGCGTGTATGTCGAGATATCGTTGTCATCTGTCGCGCCGTTGGCGGCCAGCGTTTCATAGTCGCCTACGGTCAGCTTCACATCTTCGTGACGAACACCGCCAGCGAGGCGAAGCGCACCATCCAGCAGCTTGAGGTTGGCTTGCGCGAACGGGGCAAGGCTGCGGAATTCCGTTTCAGGCACCCATGCGCGTCCAGTCTGAATCAACGTCTGGGTAGTTTTGTCGAACAACACATCGAATCCGACAGTGAGGACCAGGTCGTCAAACCCCGGAACGCCACGTTCGTAGGTGACTTTGCCGCCAACCTTGCGCGATTTGTTCGCCGACTGGTCGAACAGCTGGCCGGTGGGGTCAATCGTCGGGTCTTGAAACGATGCGTAGATTCCGCCGCCGAATATGTCCTGTGTGCGGTTGTAGAATCCCTGTAGCGTGAACGTGCCGCCTGCCAGATTCTTGTCCTTTAGCGACAGGGAAACCATGTCGGCCTTGTTCGCCGGAGTGTCGCCGGGGCTTTGCCCCAACTCGCTCGACGCGGGGCGGGCAGCGAGACGGTCGCCCGGAACCACCACATAATGGCCGTTACCTTTCAATTCGAAATGATTGGCGACCAGTTCGATGCGGGTGTCGGGCGTCAGATCGTAGCCGACACGGCCAAACACCGACCAGCTATCGCTGTCCTGAATTTCTCCCTGAGTGCCATCCACGCCGACCCGGTTGCCCGCTCCGTCCACAAATGCGCCGCGCCGTTCGAATGCTCCGCCTATCGAAGCATCGAGCGCACCATTGCGCCAGCCTCCCAGTGCGGCAACTTTGCCGCCCAGTGTTTCCCCGGCGAAACTGTCGGCTGCGGTACCCTGAACCAGAGTGCGAACCGATACGCCATCTTCCTTTGGCGCGGCCACGATGACCTGATTGACGACACCGCCGGTGCCGCCGATGCCTTGCAAGGCGTTCGATCCATAGATCACTTCCACCCGGTCGATGAAGAACGGATCGATGGTATAGCCGTCGCGCGATCCATCGCGCACCGGGGTCGATTGCGGGATTCCATCAATCGCGAAGAGTGGTGCCCGGCCACGCAGGCTTTCCCCGGCGCCGCTCAATTTTTCCCGTGTGGGAGAAAACGAGGGGAGGAGCGCCGACACTGCATCAACGGTCGATCCGGAAATGGTCAGCTGGCGGTTGAATGTTTCCGAATCGAGCACATCGATAGTGAGCGGCAGCGCGCTGGCAGGGAGCTGGGTTCGTGTGGCGGTTACCACGATATCGGACGACGCGGCTGCCTCTACCGGGGCATCGCTGTCTGCTTCCGCCGCCTCTTGCGCGAGAGCCGGTGCGGCAAAGGCGAGAGTGGACACTGATGCGATAAAAAGCCGACCGAAATGCATGGTACCTCCTGTGAATGCGAGGCGCCCTAAGGATAATGATAATGGATTGCAATAGCGGTGAAACGCGGTTGCTCGTGCTTAGTCTGGCTTTGGTATGAAAATAAGTGGCAGGCAAAGGAAAACCCTCGTGCCGGGGGCATTGGCACGAGGGTTCCTTTTGAGCGTTCGTCACGCTGTTGCAGGTGACCCGTTAAGGGTAGAGGGGGCAACAGGGGGGAAACCGCCCTCTCAAGCCATCCTGCTGCCTAATATGTAGGAACGGGCGCCTTTCGGGTCCATGAACGTATTGTCGCGCTTTGTCGCAGGATGCGAACGACCCGACCTGAATGCGTTGATTAAGGGCGACGGCCCGATCGGCGCGGATCTTTGAACTTGAATGTGCTGTCGGAAATGGCTGCGCCGTAGCGCTGGTTCTTCAGCCGCACAGTCGTGCGATTGTTCTGCGAATCGAGGGCGACCCAGCTCACCAGTTCATATCCGCCCGGGGCCGATGCATTGCGGCTGAACACAAGCGTGATGACACCGTATTCCGGATGCTTCGGATCGCGCACTTCGACGCCGATCACGTCGTTCGTGCTGGTCGGCATCAACTTGCCGTACTTTTTTACGTCACGGTTGGGATCGAGTAACGCACCGAGCGGCGAGCTTTTGATCGGCCAGCGTTGAACCTGATTCACCGCATAATCGATCAGATAGAGCGAGCTGCCATTCGACACTATGAGCATGTCGGCGCTCTTCGCATATTCGAAGCGAATTTTGCCGGGACGCTTCAGTGTCATCTTGCCGGAAAGCGACTGCCCCTTGGCATCGGTCTGCACGAAATCGGCAGTCATCGTCGAGATCGCACGGAGTGCCGATACGGCGGTATCGAGCTTGTCCGGGCTGGCAGCCACTGCTGGCGTTGCTGCCAGCGTAAAAGCAGCGCTTGCAGGCAAGGCAAGCGAAAGCGCGCCGACAAGGGCGGCGCGCACTGGGGCTTTACGGAATTTGGTCAAGATCATCATGCTCCGGATTATGGTGTCGGAGCCTTGAACCGCCAGTGAACCCAACCGGTTCCGGCCATTCAGCTTACTTGATCTTGGCTTCCTTGAATTCGACGTGCTTGCGCGCAACCGGGTCGTACTTGCGGAACGACATTTTCTCGGTCGTGTTGCGCGGGTTCTTCTTAGTAACATAGAAGAAACCGGTATCGGCGGTGGAAACCAGCCGGATCTTGACGGTTGCGGGCTTCGCCATTTTTTGCGTCCTGATGCGTTCTTGATGGAAGTCCTGCCGGACCTCACAAATACCAAGGGCGGCACACGTGCGCCGCCCGTCCGGCGCGGCCAATGCTGCAAACGGTGGATAAAGTCAAGTGTCGAGGGGGCGGGTCTGCGCTGTGGCTACCAATCGATTTTGCCGCGGTTGGCCTTCACCGTGCCGCGGGATTTCTTTGCTTTTATACGGGCTTCCTTGTTGATTCGATTGAGCCGGGTCTTGGCGCGTTTGCGCGGGCTTTCGTGCGCCTTGCGAATCAGTTCCGTCAGTCTTTCGCGGGCGTCGGCACGATTCGCTTCCTGTGTGCGAAATCGGCGGGCGGTCAGCACGATTTCGCCCCCGCTCGTCATCCTGCTGCCCGTCAACGATTTGAGGCGGGTGAAGACCTGTGGCTGCAGTCGCAGGGCGAACACGTTGAGCCGCAGTTGCACGGCGGTCGCTACTTTGTTGACGTTTTGCCCACCCGGCCCGGATGCAGCGATGAAGCTCTCTTCTACCAGCGAAAGTGCGCGTGCGACCGTTTCGTCCGCGTCACTCATGCGCGAAGCCGAGCTGCGCGAAATCGGGCGGCAGTGGTGATACGGCAACGATTGGCGTTTTGCCTTCGCGCGGAACAACGAGGCCTGCTGCATGGAGCATTGTGCGTGGCGCGGTCGCGCGATTGCCATAGACGGGATCGCCTGCCAGCGGTGCACCAAGCCCTGATGCCGCGTGTACGCGAATCTGGTGAGTGCGCCCGGTTTCAGGCCGAAATTCTACGAGCGTGAATCCTCCAGCTGACGCAATCTGTCGCCAATGGGTGACTGCGGGTTTGCCCTTCTTAGCCGGGATCATCCGCCATCCGGCCTCCGCCGAACTGATCTTGGAAAGCGAGAGGGCGATAGTCCCTTCGCTTTGCTTCAAAGTTCCTTCCACGATGCCGAGGTAGCGTTTTTCCACCAGCCGCTCGGCAAACGCCTTATTGAAACGTTTGAGGGCTTTGGGGTTGCGTGCCAGCAGCAGGCATCCCGAAGTGTCGGTATCGAGCCTGTGGACCGGCACCGGATCGCGTAGGAACCCAAGACGCAATTCACCGATCCGATCTTCCAGCGATGCACCGCCTGCGCGCGGACGTTCGAGCGGCAGGCGTGCGGGCTTATCGATCGCCAGCGCTTCGCCATCCTCATACAAAATCGGAATCATTCCATCAGCCTTGCAGGCATCAGACCGCGCACGGCGTTGCCAATAAAAAACCCATCGGCCAGATCGTCGATCGTCAGATTTTCCTCCCGCGCGCGCCCTTGTTCGATGAGATGGCGACGCTGTACACCCGGCAGCAGTCCAAGCGATGCGGGCGGTGTCAGCAACATACCGCGTCGTTCGATGAACAGCGATGTGAAGCTGCCTTCTGTGAGCAAGCCATCGTCTCGCAACAACAGGGCTTCGTCTGCACCGGCATCGCGTGCCACTTCACGCGCGGCATCATAGAACGCGCGGTCAGTTGTCTTGTGCCGCAAGCGCCAGTCACCTGAATTGACCGGCAGCGGCAGAATCGCGCAGGTCAGCGGTCGTTCTGGCGCTTCGGGCAGAGGCGATGCTTCCAGACCCATCGCGCCACTGCGGGCCACCAACAGCCGCACTTTCGATGCTGCATCGAGATCGAAACACAGTGCCTGAATTTGATTACGTGCTGCGTGCCGATCAAATGAAAAGCCGAATTCCTCTGCGCTTGCCTTGATTCGTTCCAGATGCAGTTCCAGCAATTCTATTCCCGCCTCAGGATCGAACCGCATCGTTTCGATCAGATCGAATGCGCTGGCGCTGCGGCGGGCAAAATCGCCCTTCAAAATGCCTTCACGCCATTCAGACAGGGCTTCGCTGTCTGCAACGATTGCGGAGCCGAGACCCAGAACTGCAGTCCCCTGACCGTTTTCAATCTCGGACAGGCGCAGGGTGCGGATGGCCACGTTGAACGCCGCGTCTCCATCGGGTCCGATCCGGCCGATGGCGCCGCAATATGGCCCGCGGGCGTCGCGCTCCACGGAGGCAATCATTTCTATCGCCCGGATTTTTGGCGCGCCGGTTACCGATCCGCACGGGAACATCGCGCGGACAAGATCCATCGTGCCCATGCCGGGGGCAAGTCTGGCCTCTACCGTGGAAACCATCTGATGCACCGTGGGATAGCTTTCGATCGTGAAAGGTGATTCGACCCGTACACTTCCGGGCACGGCGACCCGGCTGAGATCGTTCCGCATCAGATCGACGATCATCAGATTTTCGGCCTTATCCTTTTCCGAATGGGCCAGTTCTTCTGCCAGATCGTGGTCTTCTTCCAGATTGTGCCCGCGCGGGCGGGTGCCTTTCATCGGCTTGACGCGCGCCTTTTGTCCTTTCAGCGACACGAACAGTTCGGGTGAGAGGCTGAGCAGCCAGCGCTGTCCGTCGAAGACCGCGCCGCCATAACCTGCCTTCGCATCGCGACGCAGCGCCGCGTAAAGCGCGAGCGGGTCGCCGCGATAGCTGCCTGCGACAGGAAAAGTCAGATTGGCCTGATAGATATCGCCAGCCCGAATCGCATCCTGCATTTCGGTGAACGCTTCGATATAACCGCCAGTGGACAGCTGTGGGTCGAGAGGACCAAGCGATGCATTCCCGTCGGAATTGGCGTCCAGCCAGTCTGGTACCCGGTTGGCGGAAATTGTTTCTTCCGCATCGAACAGGCCCAGCCACACCAGTGGTCCGGCCGCGCCGCTGCGCGCGTCGGCCAGCGGCGCGAGCCGGGGTTCGAGCGCGAGCCCGGCTTCGAAGGCGATGTAACCCGCGAGGATGCCGCCCTTGCTGATCCGTGCGGTTTCGGCCGCCTCCAGCACCGATGCCACCTCTGCTGGGCGATAGGCGACGAACACAGCGCGCGGATGGGAATAGTGCCGCGCACTGGCGGCACCACTGTCGCGCGCGTCGTCAAGCAATACGAAAGGGCTGCGTTCTCCCATTGCCCCTGCCTTAGCTTCTTCGGCGCGCAAGTCGAGGGTGCTTGACCGTGCAGGGCACGCTGCGCCATGCGATTACCGGGTCAACCAAATGCCGGAGTATCTTGAGCAATGGGTGAAATCTTCCTGGGTCTGGCTGCCAATGGAGAGAAACAGTATCTCAACCTTGGCCGTGCCAACCGCCACGGGCTGATCGCCGGGGCGACTGGCACTGGTAAGACAGTGACCTTGCAGGGGTTGGCGGAAAGCTTTTCCGCCGATGGCGTGCCGGTATTCCTGGCCGATGTGAAAGGCGATCTGTCGGGTATCGCCATGCCGGGCAGTCATGATTTCAAACATGCCGCTTCGCTCGAGCAACGGGCGAAGGATCTGGGCATGGATGACTATGCCTATTCCGATAATCCCGCGATTTTCTGGGACTTGTACGGCGAACAGGGGCACCCGATCCGTACCACTATCTCCGAGATGGGGCCGCTGTTGCTCGCCCGCCTGCTCGATCTCAACGATACGCAGGAAGGCGTGTTGCAGATCGTGTTCCGCTATGCTGACGACAACGGCCTGTTGCTGCTCGATTTCAGCGATCTGCAGGCGATGCTGCAATGGGCTGCTGAAAATAGCGGCGCGTTGAGCGGCAAGTATGGCAATGTTACCAAGGCCAGTGTCGGGGCGATTCAGCGTCAGCTCCTGAGCTTCGAATCGCAAGGGGCCGACCGTTTTTTTGGCGAGCCAGCGCTGGAGATCGACGATTTCCTGAAGGTGGACGAAAAGGGGCGCGGGTACATCAATGTGCTGGCCGCCGACCGCCTGATGCAGAGCCCAAAGCTCTATGCCACTTTCCTGTTGTGGCTGCTGGCGGAACTGTTCGAGACATTGCCCGAAGTGGGCGATCCGGACAAACCGAAGCTGGTGTTCTTCTTCGATGAAGCCCATTTGCTGTTCGACGATCCGCCTAAGGCGCTCCTCGACAAGATCGAACAGGTGGTCCGGCTGATCCGATCCAAGGGTGTCGGCGTCTATTTCTGTACGCAGAATCCGATCGACATTCCTGAAGACGTGGCGGGGCAACTGGGCAACCGTGTACAGCATGCTCTGCGTGCCTTCACACCGCGCGATCAGAAGGCGATCAAGGCTGCTGCCGATACCTTCCGCATCAATCCCGAACTCGACGTAGCGGAGGCCATCACGCAGCTGAAAGTGGGCGAGGGGCTGGTGTCGACTCTGATGGCCGATGGCGCGCCGTCTGTCGTTCAGCGCACCCTTATCAAGCCGCCGCGCAGCCGCCTTGGGCCATTGACCGCCAAAGAACGGGCAATCATACAGTCGGTCAGCCCGGTGGATGGCAAATACGATACTGCGGTTAATCGCGAGAGTGCACAGGAAGTGCTCGCCGCCAAAGCTGTCGATGCCGCTGATACCGCCGAAGAAGTGGCGGAGAAGGGTAAGGACGAAGTCGCTAAGCGTTCGCGCAAGACTACATCGTTGTGGGAACGTGCGGGCAAGGCGGCGATGGGCGCCGCTGCCAGTTCGACCGCCGCGATCGTCGCCGCGAAGATAAGCGGCCGCAAGTCGAGCGCCAATCCTGTGCGGAGCGCAGCAACCAGTGCCGCGGGGACGATTGCGACCAGCTTTGGCGGGCAGATTGCCGGGCGTTTTGTCCGCAACCTGCTGGGCGGTCTGATGCGGTAATGAGCCTCGGGCGAGGCAGAATGCGCGGGTTGGGCAAGAAAGAGAAGAAGCTGCGCTGAATCGCGATTAAGTCTGTTGCACTTGGCAGAAGGCCCATTTGGGGCCTATTCCTGTTGCAAGATGGCTGAATTCTTCGATGCGCTTACGGAAGACCATATCGCGATGATCGTCGCGCAGCCGGTGTTTTTCGTCGCCACGGCTGCCGCAGATGCGCGGATCAATCTCAGTCCCAAGGGGCTTGCCGATACGCTTCGCGTTCTGTCACCTGCACGAGTCGCCTATCTCGATCTCGGCGGATCGGGCAACGAGACCAACGCCCATCTGATGGCTGACGGGCGTATCACAGTGATGGTGTGCAACTTTCAGCAGCCAGCACTGATTTTGCGGATATACGGCAAGGGGCGGGCGGTTCTGCCTGCTGACTCCGAATGGGAAGAGCTGGCCGCGCATTTCGCGTTGCTGCCCGGCACACGGCAGATTTTCGATATCGCAGTCGAAAGTGTGCAGACCAGTTGCGGATGGGGCGTGCCGCTGATGGAATTCGACCGCCAGCGCGAAACACTGACCAAGTATCACCGGCAGGCCGATCCCGGAGTGTGGAGGGAAAAATACATCGCGCGCAATCGCAGTATCGATGGGCTGCCCGCGCGCCCGACCGACCGCTATATTGCGGGCGAAGCCGGAACCGTCAGCGAATGATCGGTGTTGGTTGAGCGCAGTGCAGCTCACTTTCGCCAGTTATAATATACACAAGGGTGTCGGCATTGACGGCATCCGTGACGCTGATCGTATCGTATCGGTGTTGCGGGAAATCGATGCCGATGTAATCGCCTTGCAGGAGTGCGATCGCCGGTTTGGCCAGCGAGTGAGCGTCATAGAGCGTGCCGCGCTCGACGATACGCCCTGGCGCGCGCTGCCCGTAGCGCGCAGGCCGCGCAGTCTGGGCTGGCACGGCAATGCTTTGCTGGTGCGGCGTAGTTTCAAGCCAGTCGAATCGGAGCCGCTGGTACTGCCCACGTTGGAACCACGCGGGGCCGTGCGGGGCGACTTTTTTGTGGGCGAACGGCGTTTGCGCGTGGTGGGAATGCACCTGGACTTGTCAGGCCTCAGGCGGCGGGATCAGATCCGCGCCGTGCTCGATCACGTCGACGATTGCGAGGGCGGGTGTCCGGCGGTGTTGCTTGGCGATCTCAACCAGTGGGGCAAGGCGAGCGGTGCAATGCGCGAGTTCGGTGCCGGGTGGCAATCGCTGGTGCCCGGGCCGAGCTTTCCCAGCCGCAGACCGGTCGCCAACCTGGACCGGATTGTCGCATCGCAAGAATGGCGGGTGGTGGAGCATGGTGTCCATCGCAGCGCACTGGCATCCCAGGCATCGGACCATCTTCCTGTCTGGGCGCGCCTCGAATTGCCCGAATAATAGGCAAAAGCCTAATTTTAAGGCATATATGAACAACTCGGATTTCTAGAATCTGTCCGAATGCACGTATTTCAGGCAGATTCGGGCGCTTGGCACGCCTCTTGCTGAATGGGCCGAGCCGGGATCGTCCGGCGGTCAGCAAGGGGGCAGGGATGAAATTCATCATCGCCGTAATCAAGCCGTTCAAGCTCGACGAAGTGCGCGAAGCTCTTTCGGGCATCGGCGTCGCGGGCATGACGGTGACCGAAGTGAAGGGCTTCGGGCGCCAGAAGGGCCAGACGGAAATTTATCGCGGAGCCGAGTATTCGACCAACATGCTTCCTAAAGTGAAGCTGGAGATCGCAACAACCGACGCGATCGCACCGCAAGTTGTCGAGACGATCCAGCAAGTCGCCAGCACCGAAGCCATCGGCGACGGCAAGATTTTCGTGCTCGATCTCGCCTCTGCCACGCGCATCCGCACCGGCGAAACCGGCGATACCGCGCTGTAATTCCCATGGACACGAGGGGTACTCCAATGATCCGCAAACTCGTTACCGGCGCGGTCGTGGCAGGGGGCTCGATGCTCGCCACCACCGCTGCCTTTGCTCAGGAAGTTGCCGAAAAGGCTGCACCTGTTCCCAACCCCGGCAACAATGCCTGGATGATGACTTCCACCGTTCTCGTCCTGATGATGATCCTGCCGGGCCTTGCCTTGTTTTATGGCGGTCTGACCCGTTCGAAGAACATGCTGTCCACCATGACACAGATCGGCGCGGCAGCGGCGCTGGCGATGCTGATCTGGGTGATGTGGGGTTACTCGATGGCATTTGGGCCGACGACTTCGGAAGGGTTCATCGGCAATTTCGTCAGTTCCGGTTCGCTGTTCCTGTCGTCGGTCACGCCCGATTCGACTGCAGCGACATTCTCTGACGAAGTGATCAGCGAATATGTCTTCGTCAGCTTCCAGATGACTTTCGCCGCGATTACCGCAGCGCTGGTGCTGGGTGCGACAGTCGAGCGCATGAAGTTTTCGGCAGTGATGGTGTTCACGGCTGTGTGGTTGACGATCGTCTATTTCCCGATTGCCCACATGGTGTGGGCAGGCGGCGGTTTGCTGTTCAAGCTCGGCGCGCTGGACTTTGCTGGCGGCACTGTGGTGCACATCAATGCGGGCGTGTCCGCATTGGTCGCTGCGATCATCCTCGGTAAGCGCAAAGGCTATCCCAGCGAACCGATGCCGCCGCACAGCCTGACGCTGACTATGGTCGGCACCGGCCTGCTGTGGGTGGGTTGGTTCGGCTTCAATGCCGGGTCGGAACTCGAAGCCGACGGCACTGCAGGTCTCGCCATGATCAACACCTTCGTTGCCACCGCTTCGGCAGGCCTGTTCTGGATGCTGGCGGAAAAGGTCTCCGGCCACAAAGGTTCGGCGCTCGGTTTCTGCTCGGGGATTATTGCCGGTCTCGTCGCAGTGACCCCGGCTGCCGGTAACTCCGGCCCGTTCGGTGCGATCGTGCTGGGCGCTGTCGCCTCGATCGTCTGCTTCCTGGTGGTCAGCAAGCTCAAGCCCAAGCTCGGCTTCGACGACTCGCTCGATGCATTCGGGATCCACGGCGTAGGCGGCATCGTTGGCGCCATCGGCACAGGCATCGTCTATCAGCCGGTGTTCGGCGGACCGGGCGATGGCTCCACTGCGATGGGTGCACAGGTCTGGATCCAGATTCAGGCCGTGCTCGTCTCGCTGGTCTGGGCTGCTATCGGCACCGTGATCGCGATCTACATCGCCAAGCTTATCACCGGGCTGCGTGTCTCCCCCGAAGTCGAACAGGAAGGTCTCGACATCGGTGAACACGGAGAGCGCGCCTACAACTGATCGAACAAGATTATCCAGTTTGGCGGGGTCGGGGACTCTCTCCTCTCCTCAATCCCGGTCCCGCCATCAGATGTTCCTCCTGCGAACAACACCTTTAAAAGGCCGGAGCCAGCCGCTCCGGCCTCTTTTTTGCGAGATAGCCATTGGTGTTTAGCCGGGAGCTTTCACGAAGCCCCCGGTGCCGTTGTTTGAGGGACATGCGACTTGCAGCCCGCCATCGGCAGGCCGTTCGGTGCAATACCTAACGCTGTAATTCCGCTTTCACGAAATCCGCGCATCGCTCTCCGATCATAATGCTGGGCGCGTTGGTGTTGCCGCTGACCAGCCGGGGCATGATCGATGCGTCGGCGATCCACAGGCCATCGATACCGCGCACTTTGAGTTGCGGGTCGACGACGCTGTCGGGGTCGTTGCCCATGCGGCAGGTGCCGACCGGGTGATAAACGGTGTCGGCGCGACTGCGGATGAGATCGTCCAGCGCATCGTCATCATCGAGATCGATGGGGTAGCGGTCTTGCGGATTGTAGATTGCCATCGCCGGGGCATCGACAATCCGGTGCGACAAGCGGACACCTGCGCGCAAGGTAGCCATATCGCGTTCGTCATCGAGGAAGTTGGGATCGATCTGTGGCGCATCGTCGGCATCGTTGCTGGCCAGCCGCACGGTTCCCCGGCTTTCAGGGCGCAGTACGCAGGCATGAAGCGAAAAGCCGTGGCCTTTCACGCTTTGCCGTCCGTGATCTTCCAGCATAGCCGGGACGAAGTGCCACTGGACATCGGGCGCAGGCGCATCGTTCATCACTTTCCAGAAACCCCCTGCCTCGGCGTAGGGCGTGGTCATGATGCCGGTACGCTTCCGGCGGTGTTCGACGATGGCCTTCACCATCCGCACACTGCCTTTCAAGCTGGTGCCGATAAAGTCGGTATTGTCCGTTTCCCAGCTCGATACGTAGTCGGGGTGATCCTGCAGGTCCGAACCGACAGCGGCCATATCGGCCAGCACATCGATCCCGTGTTCCTTAAGATGCGCTGCCGGACCGATACCTGACAGCATCATGATCTGCGGCGAATTGAACGCGCCTGCCGACAGCACAACGCCGCCCCGCGCCGTCAGTGTGCGTTCCTTGCCGGCGACGGTATAAGTCACCCCGCGCGCGCGGCCTTCGGATATCTCGATCCGCTGCACTGTCACCCCGATGCGGATATCCAGATTGCGACTTCTACGGAGCGGTTCGACATAGGCGCGGGCTGCCGACCAGCGCTCACCATCTTTCTGGGTTACCTGATATAGCCCGAAACCTTCCTGTTTCGCGCCGTTGAAGTCGGCATTGTGGGGAAGCTGTAGTTGCGTCGCCGCATCGACGAAGGCGTGGCTGCCGGGATTGTAGTACTTCTGATCGCTGACCCACAGCGGGCCACGGGCGCCGTGGTATTCGTTCTCACCGCGCACATTGTGTTCCGCCCGCTTGAAATAGGGCAGCACGTCGTCGTAGCTCCACCCATTGCAGCCAAGCGTAGCCCAGTTGTCGTAATCCCACCGGTTGCCCCGAATATAGATCATCGCGTTGATGGCGCTCGATCCGCCCAGCCCACGGCCACGCGGCTGATAGCCAATCCGGCCCTTCAGACCTTTCTGCGGCACCGTATCGTATCGATAATTGGAGGCATTGCGGATGAAGGGCATGAACCCCGGCGTCTTGATAAGCATGTTATCGTTGCGCGGTCCTGCTTCCAGCAGGCACACGCGTTTGCCTGCTTCGACCAGTCGCCCGGCAACTGCACTGCCGCCGCTGCCGCCGCCGATTACGATGACGTCGAACTCATCCATTCCCAAGGCTCCTCTTTTATCTGGAGACAAGGGTTAGGCGGCTTCGCGAGTCCCTGCAATCGGGTTTTCAGATGAAACTTGCTTTGGCGTTGCCGATTCCTGTTGCGCCTGCCGTGCGAGCCAGCGTTCGCGCATGGTATCCGATGTCTCCCGGCTGCCATCGTGGCTCCAGCCCGGAGGGCGCAGCAGATACGACAGTTTGTGCCGCCACGGTGCGCGCCAGATATCGGCCAGCATCGCCGCCCATTCGTGGAACACGGCATACAACAGATTGAAGCTGCCGAGTTGTTTGACAATGCCATAGCGGATCGGCTCTCCCCCTTCGCGGGGTAGTACCTCTGGTTCGAACGTGCCGAACATCCGGTCCCACACGATGAAAACGCCCGCATAGTTGCGATCGAGGTAGCGGGGGTTGGTCGCGTGATGCACGCGGTGATGGCTCGGCGTGTTCATCACCGCTTCGCACCAGCGCGGCAGCCTTTCGATTGCCTCCGTATGAATCCAGAACTGGTAGATCAGATTGAATCCGGCCACCACCGCGATCATCGCTGGATGAAATCCAATCAGCACCAGCGGCAGCTTGAATGCGAAGCCCAGCGTCAGCGCGCCGGTCCATGTCTGTCGCAACGCGGTCGACAGGTTGTAATGCTGGCTGGAATGATGATTCACGTGGCTCGCCCAGAACCAGCGTACACGATGCCCCGTCCGGTGAATCCAGTAATAGGCCAGATCGTCGAGCACGAAACAGGCGATCCAAGCCCACCATGTCCAGCCGATATCGAACAGACGGAACTGATAGGCATAAACGAATGCCGCTAGTGCGATTCCGCCCAGCAGGACGCCCGCCACCGTGCTGCCCAGCCCCAGTCCGAGGCTGGTCAGCGTATCCTTTGCTTCGTATGCCTCGCGCCGCACCTTCCACGCCCAGACCATTTCGATCAGGACCAGCAGGACAAAGCCGGGTACGGCATAATCGACGGGCGAGAAATCGGGCATGATGCTTCGCTCTATAGCCGCCGGAGGCTCGCCGCCCAAGCCTGAGCTTGAGGGCCGAGATTGAGCGTGACCGTGCCGAAGCGCTTTTCGTGTGTGCCGATCGTGATGAATTGCTGGTCGAGTCGGGATTCGGCATGGCTATCGAGCAGGCGCCCGACAAAGCGTGCTCCATGTCGGCGCAGCAGCAGCACACGCCCGTCGGCATCGCGCAGCAGCGCGCCATATCCTGCGCGATCGATGGAAATCTCTACCGGATTGAAGCCATCGATCGTTTCGTTCGCCAATGCGCGGGCCTGATCGGCATCGCGAATGCGGATATCGCCGCCAAGCCCCAGCTTATGCGCGATGAAGGCAAGCAGCAGGATAGCTGCCAACGAACCACCGAACAGGACCAGCTGCATGGCCATCGTCTGATGCCGGGATCAGTGCGCGGCGCCAGCCAGCGCATCCATCGCGCCGCGAATGGGCGATACGTCGTATCCCGCGTCGGCAGCGGCAGCGGTGATGGCATCGGGGTTTTCGCCTGCCTTGGCTTGCGCCAATGCCCACAACAGCGTGGAACGGGTGCCCGAACGGCAATAGCCAAGAACCTGCCCGCTGGCGTGGGCCAATGCTTCGGCCATGGCATCGACTTGCGGCGCGCTGAAACCGGAATGGGTGATTGGGATAGCGAGATAGTCGATACCTGCCGCGCGCGCCGCAGCCTCTATCTGCGGGCCGGGCACCTGATCGTCGCTTTCCCCTTCGGGTCGGTTGTTGATGATCAGCGTCACACCCTGTGCGAGCGCATCGGACACATCCGCGACCGAAATCTGCGGACTGGCGAGCATTATGTCGGACAGGCGGCGAAACTGGGCCATGTGTATCTTATCCCTTCTGACGGCGCTTGCGCTGGGCGATATTCAGTCCTTCGACTGCGACCGAAAAACCCATCGCTGCGTAAATATAGCCTTTGGGAACGTGAAACCCGAACGCATCGGCGATCAGCACGAACCCGATCATCACCAGGAACGCCAGCGCCAGCATCACCAGTGTCGGGTTCTTTTCGATAAATCGCGCCAATGGATCTGCTGCGAAAAGCATGATGGTGACGGTGATGATCACTGCTGTGACCATGATCGGTACTTCGTCGGTCATTCCCACGGCAGTGAGGATCGAATCGATCGAAAACACCAGATCGAGCGCGATGATCTGAGCGATAGCGCTGCCGAAAGTGAGTTGAGCGACAGCTTTCGCCGGTGTCTTGTCGAGCAGGTCGCCCGATTCGTCTTCGGGCGACATCGAATGGTGAATTTCCTTGGTCGCTTTCCATAACAGAAACAGGCCACCGGCCAGCAGGATAAGGTCGCGTCCCGAAAATGCAGTCTCGAATGTAGGCTCGCCATGTGGGCCGGGCGCGCCTTGCAGGCCCAGGTCGAACAGCGGCGTTTGCAATGTCACCAGCCAGCCGATCAGCATCAGCAGGGCGATTCGCATTATTAATGCCAGCGACAGGCCAATGCGCCGTGCGCGCGCTTGCTGATGTTCAGGTAACTTATTGGAAAGAATAGCAATAAATACGAGATTGTCGATCCCAAGAACGACTTCCAGCGCAATCAGGGTGAGCAGTGCGAGCCATGCCGCAGGGTCGGATAGGAGTGCAAGAAGGTCCATTGCCTGCGTCAATGGCAACACTCGATCCCGCTGGCAAGAAGTCCGCTCGTGGTAACCGTTTAATTACGGCGCCGTAGGAAATTTACCGCCCTGTCGGGCGAGCCAATCAAAATGTTCGCTTAACACTTTGGTATGCGCTATGAACCTACACTGATTGACCGGCGTGCATTGTTCTTCGGAGCGAATCGTGTCGGCCCGGCGCGTTCCGTCCGCGCCGTCGGGGGGGAGTTGTGGGGCGGTTAAAGTGCGAAGGTACGTTTTAGACTATGGGTTATGACAGAGGGCGCCGTCGCGGCCGGGACAAACGCGATGGTTTCGGCGAGGACAACTTCGATCCGTTCGGCGGGGGGCCGGACAGTTTTCCTCCTCGCGATAATTTCGGCGGCGGTGACCGTTTCGGCGGCGGCGGCGGTGACCGTTTCGGCGGCGGCGGCGGTGACCGTTTCGGCGGCGGCGGCGGTGACCGTTTCGGCGGCGGCGGTCGCGGTGGCCGTCCGGGCGGCGGCGGCGGTGGTGGTGGCGGTTTCAACCGCATGCCCCCGCAAGTTGTCGGCACCGGCAAAGGGACGGTGAAGTTCTTCAATGGCCAGAAAGGCTTCGGCTTCATTGCACAGGAAACTGGCGGTGAAGATGTGTTCGTGCACATTTCCGCAGTCGAACGTGCCGGTCTGGAAGGGCTGGCCGAAGGGCAGGAGCTGGAATTCAATCTTGTCGATCGCGGTGGCAAAGTTTCCGCTCAGGATCTTCAGGTCGTCGGTGACGTAATTCCGGTTGCCAGCAGCAGCAGCTCTCCGGAGAAGCCGCGTCGCGAACTGACTGGCGAGAAGGCGACCGGTACGGTTAAGTTCTTCAACGCGGTCAAGGGCTTCGGTTTCCTCGTTCGCGACGATGGCCAGCCCGATGCATTCGTTCACATTTCTGCGGTTGAACGCTCTGGTCTGTCTTCGATCAACGAAGGCGACCGGTTCGAGTTCGACCTCGAAGTCGATCGACGAGGCAAGCATTCGGCGGTTAACCTGGTGCCCGTCCAGGATTGATCGCTGGCGGCATTGCGGTTGGTTTGACCGTAGCAATGCAACTGCCTACACGGTGCGAATGGCGGCCCTTTACGGGGCCGCCATTTGTCGTTTCAAATCTCTCGTTCGTTTCTGCTTGAAGGATTATGCCGATGTCGATCACTCCGCTCATGCCCGTCTATCCCCGGTGTGGTGTGCGCCCCGTGCGCGGCGACAATTGCCACCTGATCGACGAAGACGGCACGCGCTATCTCGATTTCGCCAGCGGCATCGCGGTCAACCTGCTCGGCCACAGCCATCCCGGTCTGATCGGTGCGATCCAGAAGCAGGCCGAAACGCTGATGCACGTATCGAACCTCTACGGCAGCCCGCAGGGCGAAGCGCTGGCACAGCGGCTGGTGGACAAGACTTTCGCAGACACGGTATTCTTCACCAATTCGGGTGCCGAAGCGGTGGAAGCGGCGATCAAGACTGCGCGCGCCTATCACCAGAGCGTGGGCAACGATGACAAGTATGAGCTGATCACGTTCACCAACGCCTTCCACGGGAGGACGATGGCGACGATCAGCGCATCGAATCAGGAGAAGATGCACAAGGGCTTCATGCCTTTGCTCGCAGGCTTCAAATATGCCGAATTCGATAACCTCGAAAGCGCCAGGGCGCTGATGGGGCCGAACACCGCGGGCTTCCTGGTCGAACCGATTCAGGGCGAAGGGGGCATCCGTCCCGGCTCGGATGAATTCATCAAGGGCTTGCGCGCGCTGTGCGACGAGCACGATCTGATGCTGGTGTTTGACGAAGTGCAGTGCGGCGTTGCGCGCACCGGAACGCTCTATGCTTACGAACAATATGGAGTCGAACCCGATATCCTCGCCACGGCCAAGGGAATCGGTGGCGGTTTCCCGCTCGGCGCCTGCATGGCAACGGAAAAGGCCGCACGCGGCATGGTTATCGGCACCCACGGTTCGACATACGGCGGCAATCCGCTGGCGATGGCGGCAGGTTCGGCAGTGCTCGATGCTGTGGCCAACGACGAATTTCTCAGCGAAGTGCGCGAAAAGGGCGAACGCATTCGTGCCCGGCTTGAGCAGTTCATTGGCAATTATCCCGATCTGTTCGATTTCGTGCGCGGCAAGGGGCTGATGCTCGGCCTGCGAATGAAAGTCGAAAGCCGTCCGTTCTACGCGCATCTGCGCGATAACCATCAGTTGCTGACAGTGGCGGCGGGCGATCAGACTCTTCGCATCCTGCCTCCGCTGGTGATTGGCGATGCAGAGATCGACGAATTCTTCGATAAGCTGTCGGCCGGTGCTGCCGATTATCAGCCGCCGGAGGTCGCGTGATGGGATATCGGCACTTCCTCGACCTGTCCGACGCTGGCCCCGATGCGCTGAAGGCGATGTTGCGCGATGGCCATGCTCGCAAATCCGCGCGGCGCGAATGGTCCAAAGGACAGATCGACAGCGACGCGCCGCTGGCTGGCCGCGTGCTGGCGATGATCTTCGAAAAGAATTCGACCCGCACCCGCGTCAGCTTCGACATGGCGATGCGTCAGCTTGGCGGCAGCGCGATGGTGATGGACGCCGGTTCGATGCAACTGGGGCGCGGTGAAAGCGTGGCCGACACCGCGCGCGTGCTCAGCCGGATGGTCGACGCGATCATGATCCGCACCGACGATCACGACAAGATCCGCGAAATGGCGGCCAATGCCACTGTGCCGGTCATCAACGGGCTGACCGACCGGTCGCACCCGTGCCAGATCGTTGCCGATCTGCTGACGATCGAAGAGCAGGGCAAATCGCTGCCGGGTCTGGAGCTGGCGTGGTTCGGGGATGGCAACAATGTGCTGCACTCGATTCTGGAGGCTGCCGGGCTGCTGGGTTTCAACGTCCGCGTCGCTACTCCGGCCGGGTACGAGCCTGACGCTGAATTCGTCGATCTGGCGCGCAAGGGTGGCAGCACGGTAACCCTCACCAACGACGCTGCCGCAGCGGCCGATGGCGCCGACGTGATCGTGACCGATACGTGGATTTCGATGGGCCAGGACCACGCCGATGCCAAGCTGGCGGCGATGGCCCCGTATCAGGTGAATGCCGCGCTGATGGCGCTGGCGAAGCCCGATGCGATCTTCCTCCACTGCCTGCCCGCGCATATCGGGGAAGAAGTGAGCGAAGAGGTATTCGAAAGCGGTCAGTCGGTCGTGTTCGACGAAGCCGAAAACCGCATCCACGGGCAGAAATCGGTTCTGCTGTGGAGCATGGGGCTGCTCTGACGGTTACGGCTGCGCGGCGATTGCGTATGGCCGCGCAGCCCCCATATCGGCGGCGATGGAAAACACAGAAGAAACCTTCGCCGGGCAAGTGCTCGGCTTTACGATCCCTTCGCGCAACGCGCGCGGGCGGCTTGTGCGGCTCGACCGGGTGCTGGACGAAATCCTCGCCGCGCACTCCTATCCCCCGGCGATCACGCACCTGCTGGCCGAAGCATTGGTGATCGCGTCATTGATCGGCGGCTTGCTCGACAAGGAGAGCGGTCAGGTCACGATGCAGGCGCAAACCGAAGGCGGCGTGGTCCGCCTGCTGGTGTGCGATTATCGCGATGGCGATCTGCGCGGGTATGTCGATTTCGATGCCGAACGGCTGGGGGAACTGGGTGCGAACCCGCCGCTCTCCGCGCTATTCGGCAAAGGCTATCTCGCTATCACGTTCGATATGACCGATGGCGACGGGCGATATCAGGGCGTGGTGCCGCTCGAAGGCGAGTCGCTGTCCGATGCCTGCGAAGCCTATTTCACGCAGTCAGAACAGGTGCCGACGCTTATCCGCGTCGCAGTGCGTTCGGGCAACGCGGGGACGACTGCGGCGGGCATACTGGTGCAGCACATGCCCGACGGGGAGGAAGGGCGCGAGCGTCTCCATGCCCGGCTCGATCACCCGGAATGGGAGCATGTCGCTGTCATGGCCGGATCGATTCGGCACGACGAACTGCTCGATCCCGCGCTGTCGCTGGAAGGAATCGTCTGGCGGCTGTTTCATGAAGAGAGCGAAGTGCGCGTAAATCCGGGTGCACACATTAACCGTGGATGCCGGTGTTCTGAGGATCATTATCGCCAAATACTTTCACGTTTCCCTGAAGATGAAAGAGAAGCGATGCGAGGCGAGGACGGTAAGATCCATGTTGATTGCGCGTTCTGCTCGCGGTTATTTCCAATCGCTGTCTGATTTATGACCTTGCGGGCGCATGTGTTGTTCCCCATCTTTCCCAGCGTATAGTTGGTGTGAGAGGCACTGGATGGGCCTCAGCTTGGAGTGACGAGAAATGCGTTATGGGCCTTCATCCGGTCTGAAAGCGGCGATTGTGGGTGCCGCATTGCTGGCAGGCGGCGGCGTTATGACGCCTGCCGTGGCGGAAGCGCCTGCGCTCGCAATGCTCGACAATCTGACGCCGGGCGCGTGGGAACTGCGCGATCGTGCGACTGGCGAAGTGCGTAAGCTCTGTCTGAAGAACGGGCGCGATCTCATCCAGATCAAACACCGGCAACCACCATGCAATCGCTTTGTCGCTGAAAACAGCGCCAGCATGGTGACGGTGCAATATACCTGCCGTGGCAACGGCTATGGACGAACCACGATCCGCAGCGAAACGCCTACACTGGTGCAGATATCGACTCAGGGCATCGCCGATGGGCGACCGTTCGATATGAAGCTGGAAGCGCGCCGAACAGGGGCTTGCCGCTAGAGGAACCGGTAACGCGGGCATTCTCCGCCCACAGGGGGCTTGGCGTGCCTATCACGCGTTGCGGCGGGGTGCCGAGAACGTTCGAAACAACGTATTGTGCAGGCGCAGCACTGGTTCTAGCTCTGCGGCATGACAGATTCTCAATCCAACCGCGCCCCGGTGGCAGTCGTGCTGCTGTCGGGTGGCCTCGATTCGATGGTGTCCGCTGCGATCGCGCGCGAACGTGGCTTCGCCATTCACGCGCTGACGATCGATTACGGGCAGCGCCACCGGCGGGAGATCGAGGCGGCGCAGCGCATTGCCGCCGCTCTGGGCGCGGGGGAACATATCGTGCTGCCACTGGACTTGCGGAAATTCGGCGGATCGGCGCTAACCGCAGATATCGACGTGCCCAAGTCGGGGGTGGGGGACGATATCCCGATCACATATGTGCCGGCGCGCAACCTGATCTTTCTGGCGCTGACCGTGGGCTGTGCAGAGGCGGCGGGCGCGCACGATATCTTCATCGGCGTCAATGCGCTCGATTATTCGGGATACCCCGACTGTCGGCCCGAATTCATCGCCAGCTTTGCCGAAACGGCCCGGCTCGGCACGAAAGAGGGTGTCGAAGGGCGGCCGTTCACTATCCATGCTCCGCTGCAGCATATGAGCAAGGCCGATATTGCGCGCGAAGCGCATCGCCTGGGGCTGGATACGGGCATGTCCTGGTCGTGTTACGACCCGACTCCCGATGGGCTGGCCTGCGGGCAATGCGATAGTTGCCGCTTGCGACAAAAGGGCTTCGCGGATGCAGGATTAGAGGATAGGGTAGCTTACACAAGCGGCTGATAGCGCCGTAGGGGAGAGGCAATTTGAAGATCGAGAATGGCGGTACACCTGCGCCCGCAACTGTCGAGGAGCAATCGGTTCCAGCCTATAGCTGGTATGCCCTTGGAGTGCTGGTGCTGGTCTATGTGCTGAACTTCGTCGACCGGCAGATCCTCTCCATTCTGGCCAACGATATCAAAGCCGATCTGCAGGTCGACGATGCGTATCTCGGCTTCCTTTATGGCACGGCGTTTGCCATTTTCTACGCGCTGTTCGGCATTCCGCTGGGCAAACTGGCCGACAGCTGGAAACGGGTGCGGCTGATGACCATCGGCCTGGCGCTGTGGTCGGTAATGACCGCGTTGTCCGGGTTTGCGCGCAATGGCACGGCGCTGACATTCGCGCGGATTGGCGTCGGGGTCGGCGAAGCGACCGCCAGCCCATCGGCCTACTCGCTGATATCGGACTGGTTTCCTGCGCGCCTGCGGGCAACGGCATTGGCGATCTACTCCTCAGGCCTGTATCTCGGCGGAGGTATTTCGTTGCTGATCGGCGGGGCGATCGTCGATGGCTGGAACACGGCCTATCCCGATGGCGGGCCGCTCGATCTGGCCGGTTGGCATGTGGCGTTTATCGCGGTCGGCGCACCGGGTTTGTTGCTGGCATTGTGGGTGATGACTCTGCGGGAGCCTGTGCGCGGGGCAATCGATGGCATACCCACCCCCGGCGATCCCCGGCCGTTCAAGGGCTTTTTCGAGGAACTCTACCAGATCATTCCACCGTTCACTGTGATCGGCGCCGCGCGGCGCGGGATCGGCGGGCTGGCGCTTAATCTGGCAGGAGCGGTATTTTTTGCTGTCGCTGCTTATTTGCTGTCGATCTATGTTCATGCGGGCACCGGTTCGATCATCGCAGCGGTGTCGGACCAGTGGCTGTTCCTGGCGGTGGGATATTACGCGGTATTCAGCTGGGCCACAGCACTGCGCGCGCGCGATCTGCCGACTTTCCGCCTGACATGGGGATCGCCTGCGTTTCTCTGCACCATTCTGGGCTATGGCATCGTCGCATTCGTATCGTACGCCTGCTCATATTGGGGCGCACCATATGCCGAGCGAGTGTTCATGGTCGACAAGACCGATCTGGGCTGGTGGCTGGGCGCCCCGGCGGCAGTCGCGGGCTTCCTCGGCGTGATCGCGGGTGGCCGCATGGCGGATTTCCTGTTTGTCCGCTTCGCAGCCGGGCGGCTCTATGTCGTGCTGTTCGGGCTGATCGCGCCGTTGCCGATTATCTGGGTCAGCTATACCACCAGCAGCGTAGTGGTGTTCTACATCTTCGCCGCATTGACGCAGTTCTTGGCGGCCAGCGCGCTGGGCGCGGCGGCAGCGACCAGTCAGGCGCTGGTTCTGCCGCGGATGCGCGGGGTGGCCACGGCGACATTCTTCCTGGCGACCACGCTGGTCGGCCTGGCGCTTGGACCGTTTATGGCGGGCTGGGTCTCTGCCACCAATGGTGACGATCTGTCGCACGGGGTGCTGTCCACGATGTGGGCTGTGCCGATCGGCCTGATCTGCCTGCTGGTCGCGATCAGGCTGGTGCCGCTATCCGCCGCAACCGTGCGCGAACGCGCGGCTGCAGCGGGTGAAGCGGATTGATCAGGAGCGTTTGAACACCCCGCAGGCGATCCGTGCACCGGAATTGCCTGATGGGTTGGTGATGTTGTCATCCGGATCGGCGTGAACGACGATTGCGGTGCCATCGTTATCGAAAATCGCATCGATAACTTCCTGCCGTGTGCCTGTCAGCTTGGCATTCAGAGTGCCGGTGCCGTTACTGGAGATGGCGATATTGGGCAGGTCGCCCAGATGCTTGCCGCCCGCAGCCATTGAACCGTGATCCTTGCCCTGCGGGTTCAGGTGGCCGCCAGCCGATTTGAAATCGGGCACAGTGCATTTGCCGACCATATGCAGGTGGATGCCGTGCTCGCCGGCAGGAATGCCGGTAAGAGCCACGGCCACGTTAACGGTATCGCCACTGGACAGTAAGTGCGCGGTGCCAGCGGGCATCCCGTTGGGCAGCGAGATGGTGGCGGAGCCGATCCGTTCGGTCGGCAGATCCTGCATCGTGGTGCAACCACCCAACACAGCGAGCGCCCCGGCGCAGATAGCAGTTTTAAAGATCGTCATGAATTCCCTCCGAAAATTAGAAAGCCCATGACCACAACGAAAAAGGGGCCGGATTGCTCCGGCCCCTCTCGAAAATTCGGCTGATGCCGAAGATTACATGCCCGAACCCGGACCGTAGGTGATTTCCACACGACGGTTCTGGAGTTCGCGGACACCGTCGGCGGTCGGAACACGCGGGTTCGCTTCACCGAAGGCTTCGCTCGAGATCATACCGTCCGGAATGCCGTGACCCGAGAGGTACGAACGAACCGAAGCGTTACGACGTGCCGCGAGGCCGAGGTTGTACTTCACAGTACCCGAACGGTCGGTGTAACCGGCCAGCATCACAGAAGCACTACCGCAGTTGGCGTATGCCGACACGGCGTTGTCGAGGATCGACGCAGCTTCCGGAGTGATGTTCGACTTATCCCATTCGAAGAACACGATGTACGGGCCCTTGTTGCACACCGGAGCCGGCGGAGGCGGCGGCGGAGGCGGAGGGGGCGGCGGAGGCGGCGGCGGCGGCGGGGGCGGCGGAGGCGGCGGAGCCACTTCTTCCTTGCCACCGAAGTTGTAGGTCAGCGTGCCGAGCAGCGAGTGCGAACGCCACTTGGCGTAAACGTCGCGGCCCAGAGTGTCGACCGTGTCGGTGCCCTGAGTCTGGAAGTAACGATACTTCAGGCCGACATCCCAGTGGTCGGTCAGCGGAGCGCGAACACCCGCCAGAACCTGCCATGCGAGACCGGTGTCGGAATCGTCCAGGAAGCCCGGTCCGGCGCTGTTGACGGTGATGTTGTCGAACGAAGTACGAGCGACACCGGCACCGGCACCGACGAAGCCCTGCAGGCCATCGTCGTCACCAAAGTCAGCCAGAGCGTTGACCATGAAGCTGAGAACGTTGGCACTGCCATTAGCAGGCGTGGTGACGCCCGAAATGGTGGTGTTCGTGCCCGAAGCAACGCCGAGGTTGCCGACGGTCATGTCGGAAACGTTCGAGTTGCGGTAGCTGCCTTCGGCTTCGAGGCGGATGCCGCCGAAGTCGTAGCCAACCACGCCGCCGAAGTCGTAACCAGCGTCGAAGTTGGCGCTGGCAGCGTTCGACGTGCCGTTGATGTTGAAGTCGATATCTTCCACGAGCATCGGGCCGCCGTCGACTTCGACGTACCACGAATTATCTCGTGCAAGTGCAGGCACAGCAAGGGCCGTAGAGGCCATCGCCATACCGATGACGAGTTTCCGCATTATGCAATTCCCCTTTTCAGCGAATATTGAGCCACCGAAGAACCCAACCCCTATCTCCTAGCTTGCGAGAGAGCAAGCAGGCATTAAAAACCAAGTGTTGCAAGAACGCATCGGTCATGTGCCCAATAATCGAAGAAAGACAGGATTGTTGCCCTCCATGTGCAGCCCGAACGGGCGTATCTGCAAATAGTTCCCGCTAGTTTGCAGGAAAGATTCCGGCCGACTTCATCGCTTCAATAAGTATCTGCAACGTATCGCGTGCCTCGTGATCGATCACTTCCCCTCCGTGTGGCAGCGGAGGGGCGGCGGGTTTTTCCCACTCGCCGGTGTAGCGGATCTGCTGCCCGCTGCGCGTATCGAGCAATTGCATCCCGGCGCGCGGGGCGAAGAACAGCCACTGATCCGTGTGGTAAACGGCCAGTTTACCGACGTGACCCGCCCAGTCGCCCGTGGCACCGTTGCCGACAAGCCACGCTTCGCCGGAAGCCGGATCGGCGGGCGGTGACGTTGCTTCGCCGGAAATTGCGGGATGGAGCAGGGCGTCGATCATCGCGTGCGCCTGATTGACGAAAACCTCTTTCTGCGACTGGCCGGGGTGCGTGGCTGTGTTGCGGGCCGCGCAGGCTTTCCGGCTCGGCGGCGGAATAGAGGAACGCCTGCGCCCCGTTGGGCCAGCGCAGCCGGTGGAGCGACGGTTCGAACAGAGGGCGGCAATGCGGGGGAGAGCAGGCGACCAGCCCGCTTTCCCCTTCCACCATCACGCTGCGCGCTTCGCCCAGCGATGCGCCGACCAGCGCGATCCGCACCGTGCCGTCGCTTTCGGCCACAGAGCGGACCCATTCGGCGCCCGCCCGCGTCTTGCCGAACCCGCGCCCGCCCATCACCAGCCACACCCGCCAGTCCCCCGGCGGGGCGATTTGCCCGGCGTGCGCGGAATAGCGGAAATCGTGCGCCATCTCGTCGCGTTCGTCGCGGGTGATCCTGTCCGCCAGCGCGCCGATCCATTGTTCGGTCTTGCTTGGGTCGGCATCGTAGAGGAAACCCAGCGGGGGTTCATGCATCGCGGGGTTCCTTTCCCGAAGTGTTCTTGTCAGAGGCGCGGTCTGCCGCCCGATCCAGCTCGGCATCGGTGGCGCGTTCGGCCTCGATCTTGCGGCGCAGCGCATCGACCTTGCGGGCAAGCGATTCGCGCAGTTCCGCCTTGCTCATATGCGTGCGAACGGCGCGCTCTTTCGCCACGGTTTCCCTGTGCGCGGAAAGCAGACGCAGCGCGCTGGCCACGTCCAGCTTCCGCTCCGGCGCCGGGTCGCGCAGGTGGCCCAGTACCTCCATCTCCAGATTGAGATACCCTTCGTAGAGCGCAGACTGCCACGCGGCGGCAAAGGTCGGGTCGCTGCGCCGCAGGGCATAGACTTCGCGGGTGGAGATATGCGCGTGGGCTGCACTGGCCGCGACGTTGGATGTTTCGCCCAGCCGCTGGATAAACCGGTCGCGCCACTTGCGGCCCGGTTGCGGAGCGAGGGGCGCGACGCGGCGGGTGGTGGCAGTGTGGCGGGGCCGCTGGCGGCTGGCCACTTCGCATACGCCGGGCATTGGCGGCGCGGCCTGCGCCACCGCGCGCTTTATCGCCCGCGCGAAATCGGGATCGCGCCGCTTGCGGGCATGGACCGTGGCGGCGGCAATCCCCGTTTTCTCTGCCGCGCGGGTGATGAATTTCAGGCGGGCGAGCGATTGCAGGAACGGTTGTTCCCACTGTTGCCGGGTCCGGTGATAGGCTGGCGGATCGATCTGGCTGGCGGTCATTGGACATGCTCCCGTGTGGTGCGGCCCCGCTGACGGGGCGCGATCTGGCGAGGGCCAACGCAAACGGGCGGCCGCTGCGTGTGCAGGGCCGCCCGTTCGAATCGGAATATCGCGATGTTCGACTTATGTACCGAAACAGCGTGACGATGTCAATAGAAAAAACCAAATAGGTTAGTTTGCGAGAGCGATTGTGCCACCCGCCGCGCTCGCCTAAACGCCTGCGACGCACTTGGGATGCAGGGTGGAACGGCGATGCTGCGTAAGCTTTACGACTGGACGATGGACAAGGCGGCGCATCGCCATGCCGTGTGGTGGCTGGCGTTCTTCTGCTTCGTCGAAGCGAGCTTCTTCCCGATCCCGCCGCACCCTCTGCTCGGCCTGATGTGTCTGGCCGAACCGAAAAAGGCGATCCGTTTCGCGCTGGTGGCGACGCTGGCCTCGGTCGCCGGGGCGCTGCTCGGCTATGCCATCGGCTGGGGGCTGTACGATACCGTCGGCGTCCGCCTGATCGGCGCGCTCGGCCTGACAGACAGTTTCCCCGTCGCCGCATGCCATCTGCGGAAATACGATTTCGAAGCGATCCTGATCGCAGGCGCGACCCCGGTGCCGTTCAAACTGCTGACGATCACTGCCGGTTTCGTCGGCATGAACCTGGTCAGCTTCGTGCTGTCGAGCCTGTTCGCCCGTGCACTGATTTTCGTGACAGTGGGCGTGCTGTTCCGCGTGTTCGGCGCCCCGATCAAGCGGGTGATCGACAAGTATCTCGGGTTGGTGACGACGGCGTTTGTTGTGCTGCTGGTGGGCGGCGTGCTGGTGCTGACGACGCTTTCCGGCAGCAGTTCGGACAAGTCCGACCCATGCGCGGCGGCCACCACGGTAAATGCCGGGGGCTGAGAGGGCGGCGGCGCGATAGCATTGACCAGCTATCGGCAGTGCGGCCCTTATCCCCGAACCAAACCCCACTCCGTGCCTTCGTGCCTTCGTGTGAACCAAGCTTCCACCCGACGCCCCTCCATCGCGGCAGTTGTGGCCGCGGCGAGGGGGGCGGCGCATGGCCAGGACTCACGCAACTGATCGCCATCGGGCAGGGGGCGTGATAACAGGCGCTATGCCTGCCCATCACGCCACGCGCGCGGTAACCGCGCTGAAAATCCACTGCCCGCTCGATGACGATACACTGGCCCTGCTGATGCGCGGGCAAGTGGAGGAGATTCACCCCGATTGCGCGCTGGCGCGAGTTATCGCGGTGGTGCGCGGGGACAATCCGCTGGGCGATTTTGGGCTGTATCAATCGGTTATCGAGCTGGGGGCGGGCTGGGAACTGTTCACCCCCGGCGCAGCGGCGCGGCCCGCGCTGGGTGATGCCGGGGCCAATACAGTGTCCCCCACTGCGATCCTGACAGTCTATATCCCCGCCGACGCAGTAGAGGGGGCGGTATCGGCGGCGATCGATGCAATCGTCGCGGCGCACCCGTGGGAAGTGCCGGTGATCGAAATCGCCAGCACCGCACTGGTCACCCGCGCCTGAGGGGGAGGGAGCTGCATCGGCAGGTGCCACGCGCCACTGAACACCGATGCCCGTTCTGCACATAGCGACCGCGCACCTTGTTTAGTTGCTGCCGACGCACCACATTGGGATCAGCTGCCAGTCGTGATCGACGGTCCAGAGGGCCAAGTCCCCCTCTCTTCTTTCTTTTTCGCCTCTTAGCCCGCGCACAAGCGGTCGCTGATGATCGTCTGCGCGAGATAGAAGGATACGGATATGACCCATTTTGGCACCATCAAGAGCTATGACTCCGCCAAGGGCGAAGGCATGATTGCCCCTGAAAAGGGTGGCGATGCACTCCCCTTCGTGAAGGCCGATCTTCAGCAGGAAGCGGCCGAACCAAAGTCTGGCCAGCGTTACGGATATGCCACCAGCCAGGTTTCCGGCGGCGGCAAGGCCCGTGCGACCAGTCTGCAGGCTGAAAATGGCAAGCGGGCGCAGGCCGAAAACCAGCAGGGCTAAAAGGCAGCGAAGCCGGGGGCATTCCAGCCAGTGTCCCCGGCCTTCGCCCTTATCGCTTTCCCGCCCCGCCATGCGAGGACCATGATCATGGACATCAATGAACTGCTGCGTGCCCATCAGGCAGAAGTAATGAAAAGCCAGACATCGGGCGCCGGGGTGAGCGACAGCCACTACGAAAAGATCGCTCTCTATGCGGAGAGAATCCGGGAGCTGCGGGAATTGCGGCTGGGCGCGCAGGACAGCGCATCTGCCACTACGATCGTCGCCCCTCCGCCGGCCGTATCGACCGACACGGTTATCTACGGCACGTATGCCGGCGATCTGCCGACACCGGCCGAACCGCATTCGATCGGTTCGTGGGAAAGCGAAGGCGGCTCGCTCGATCCGCCGCAGGTGCCGCTGCCCGATGGGGTTGCCACTGCTGTCATCCGGCAGTTTTTCGTCGGGCCCTATGTCTATACCGATCTGCCCCTCGCACTGGCCGAGCATCGTCGACAGCAATCGCACGCGCAAAGCGATCCGGCGCCGAACGCGAAGCGCCACCTCCGCTCAGACTGAATTGAAGCCATAGCCGCACCGCAATTCGCGCAGTGACGGCCCAACGGAGAGACACGATGTCGAAGAAGCAAAGACGATCCAGCCGCGAAATCCGCAAGCCCAAGGCGGAAAAGCCCAAGACCAACGCGTCTCAGCCCAGCCTCAAACCGGGTGCGATCAAAGGGCTGGAAACCATTCGCAACAAATAAGGCGCGGGATATTGGCCGGGTTCTTCCGGCCCCGCGCATGTCCGCCGAATGGGAGCACGCCGTATGGCCATCCGCACCACCCGAACGCAGGTGACCTTCGCCGCGCCCTTTCGGCTGAAGGAAATCGCAGAACAGCTCCCGCCGGGCACTTACGATATCGATACCGATGAAGAGGTGCACGAAGGTAACGATCGCAGCGTGTATGTTCGCGTGGCGACTGTCATTCATGTGCGCGGGCACCATCGCTCGCGGATGGTGACGATCGATCCGGCCGGTCTCGATGCGGCGATACAATCGGACGGGATATAGCGGTCTGGAAATAGCGGCCCGACAACAGGTTTGGATCGGCGGGAACGGCACCCGCATCTGTCCGCTCATTGCGACAGACACGCAATGCTCCCGGCGATCTGGTTGGAGGCGTTGCTGCGTGGGCGCGGCGGATTACAGCCGGTCGGCAATGATCCGCGTCGCCAGTTTATGCACCTGTTGCACCCCGCGCGTGGTCAGATCCCAGCTCCGCACTTCCCGACGGACCATATCGGGATGCTTCTTGCTGATATCGCGCAATGCATTGCCGACCGATTTGCGGACATATTCGCTTTCGTCATCGCGCAGTGCAGAGAGCAGGGCAATCGCCTCCCCCGGATGGTCGCGAAAATAGGGGCGGCCGGTCCATATCCGCAGCCCTTCGGTCACGGCCCGCCGCGTATTGGCCGCCGTAGCGGAGAGCCATTCGCGGATGACCGGCAGCGCCGCCTCGTATCCGGTATCGTGGCAGAACCGGTCGAACGCCTTGGCCAGTATTTCCTGAACCCGCCAGTCGCTGTCCTGACTCACCCGGTCTTTCAGGATATGCAGCGCGTCGGCGTCCGCTGCGGCGAACTGCCCCAGGATGAAAGTGCCGACACACCGCGCCTGATGGACTTGCGAATCGAGCAGGGCCAGCGCGATTTCGCTGGCCGCCGCGCGATCGTGCGATGACACCACTTCATCGGCGGCAAGCTGCAAGTCGTTGAAACCGTGTTCGGTCTTCTGCGATCTGGCAACGATGTCGTCCACGATACCCATACCGCAATCCCCTTCGGGCCACGCATATAGGGCGATCCCCGCGACTGTACAGCGCGCGCGGCGACGCTCTTCGCAAGGGTGAGGGGTGACGGCGGCGAGCGGAGGTGGTTTGGTCCTGCTATCCCGTCACCCCGGCCCCCGAGCCGGGGTCCAGCTTCCTCCAACGCGGTGCGGGAAGAAAAGCGGGGCCCCGGATCAGGTCCGGGGCGACGGTGTGCCGGAGGGAGAGGGGATGCGGGGAGAGTGGGGTTGCGCGGGTTGCTGGCGCTGGCTGCCGCACCGCCGCGCGACTCGTCTGCCACTGCCCTCTATGTCCCGCGCGCCTCTACCCCTCTCCTTCGTCATTGCGAACGCAGTGAAGCAATCCAAGGCGTGAGGGTGCTGCCCATCGCGGTGGCTGCGATGGCGCAAGCGGCGGTCCGTGGATTGCCACGTCGCCCGCGGTTCCTCGCAATGACGACGGGGAGGAGATGCGCGCGGTAGTATTGACCAGCTATCGGCAGTGCG
>NZ_PHSO01000004.1 GCF_002870965.1 Tsuneonella flava | reverse complement strand
ACCGACCCTGTCGGGTATGAGGATCAGGTAAACCTATACGCATACGTCGCAAACGATCCGGTGAATCTAATTGACTACACTGGTGAGAAGATTGAGGTGGCTATGCACGAGGTCACTGTTGGCCCCTACCGGTCTGGCTCGTATCATCTTAAGATCGTGATCGTGCCAAACGACCAAGACGCTTTCCGGAACGACGATCGTTTCCAAGTGGATTCGAATGGAACGGTCTTCGCGACCATCGGCGCTGGACCAGATTCCGATTCCAACATCTTCGGCCCACTAGTTCAAGGTATGAACCGGGAAACCGATGTAGGAAAAACGCTTTCTGGCGAAAGCTATACTGTCAGATCGATTACACCTGGCCAAGGGGATACAGAAAACAATCTGATCAATCGAATGATTGGGGTGGCTCAGAGTTTTGACAACGGGGCATATGATTATAGCTTAAGTCCCAGCGCCAACGGATCGGACTATAACTCGAACTCTTTCGTGGGTGGCTTGATCAACAGGTTGGGGGGTGAATCGTCACAACTTAATCCGTCAATGCCCACGCCCGGCTTAGACAAGCCCGTGCCGTCAGAAGCATTTTGTCAGCCGTCGATTGATGGGTGCAGATAATGAGCAGTGTATTTATAGTGCTCTGGATCGCCTGCTCTGCTTTAGTTAATGTAGGGCTTGCTCTTTTTTTCGGAAGGTGGATTCCCCTCACCGCATACGTCATTGAGGTAGGATTGGCTTTCGTCTTTTTATTTTACAAATCGGGTCTTGTATCAAAGACTGTAGTAACTGTTTTTTTTATTGCAGTGTCTATTGCGGCGATCTCGTGGCTTGTAGGTGCGGGGGTCGCCAAGCTCCTATAAAAGTTCTTGTGACAATATACTCACATCGACCGCCCCGACCTGCGCTCCATCGCGTCGCCCCAGCGCGTCGGTGACGAGCTGGGCCGTCATGGTGTCGCTCATCGACCAGCCGACCACCCGACGCGAGAACAGGTCGATGACGGCGGCTACGTAAAACGACCCCTCGGCAGTCCAGATGTAAGTGAAGTCCGCCACCCACTTCTGGTTGGGCCTGTCGGCCGTGAACTGGCGATCGAGCACGTTGCCGGCGATGACCGAGCGTTCGCCTTGATCCTTGGGTAGCCCGCGACGCCGAGGACGAGCCCGCAGCCCCTGCACCCGCATAAGCCGTTCGACCCGGTGCAGGCCGCAGGAGATGCCTTCGGCAAGCAGGTCGTGCCAGACACGGCGGGCACCATAGGTGCGATAACTTCCTACATGGCTGGCACGGACCTTCGCACCGATCACCTCGTCGTCGCGGGCACGCTGCGACGGCGCCCGGGTGAGCCAGGCATGGAAGCCGCTTCGCGAGACACCGAGCCCATGCCACCGGCCAGATCCCTCGGTGCTTCGCGATGAAGGCAAACCTCATATCGAGTCCTTCGCGAAGTAGGCGGCGGCTTTTTTTAGGATGTCGCGCTCCGCCTTGAACTTGGCCACTTCGCGACGGAGACGATCAATCTCCAACTGCTCCGGCTTCATCTGGCCGTGCCCCGGAAAGGCATGCCCCGGATCGGCGGCAAGTCCCTTCACCCATTTGCGCAGCACGTTCTCGTGCACATCCAGATCGCGAGCAGCCTGGGCTACCGCCACACCGCGCTCGCGTACCAACCTCACCGCCTCAAGCTTGAACTCGCGGCTGAACTTCCTTCGTTGCATTGTGGACCTCCGATAGGTGGAAACATCCTATCTCGGTGTCCACCAAACCGGCAGCAGGCCACTGGATTGGTTCTCAGGTGTCGTGAGTGCGAGCTCCGCTGCTCGCGATATACGCCAAACTTAGGGGGTGAATGCCCGTTGATCGGGGTAGGTGAAACGGTTTGCCGCGATCAAATTTCCACTCATCGCAAAGGTGCCAAGATGGGGGTATTGCAGGGGGTATTTTGGGCTAGCCTAATTAAAAAAGTTCCGTATATCAGCGCGTTAATTGAAGTTGGTGGATCCCTCCTCCGCTACCATTTTCAATGACTGAGAATCGACGTTGAATCACGAATTTTTGGCGGTTTTCCGCCGATTATGAGGTGGTGAGACAGTCGCAATTCGCACAAAGAGCCGGGTGGGCACCTGGACCAATCTGGACAGATTTAGCCAGTTTTGGACGCTTCTTGTGTCATGATTTGTGACACCGTTTGATCGCCTTGTGTCGATCGAGGTAGCCATAGGAAAAGCCCACAATTTCAGTGCTTCAAGCCTGGATATGCTCAATTCCGGCAGGTGTTCGGACCCGCTCGTTGCGGGACTTTGTGTCATTGTCAGCGCCACCGGGAAAAGAACCTGGCGCTATCGACGCCGGATAGCCAGGTCCGGCGCGATCGTAACTCTCACGCTCGGAACCTATCCCGCCTACACGATCCCGATGGCCCGCGAGTGGGCGAACGAGCTTAACCAGGCCATCGAGCGCGGCAAGGCCTCGCGCGAGGCTATACGTGTGGAAAAAGTGCGGGAAAGCCTCACCGTGGAGAAAGCGCACACGATCTACATGGACGTGATGAGACGCGGTGAGCGCAAGCTTGCAGTTCCCTGACGGCAACCTCGTCAACTATAACCGCGACGAATTGAACAGGTTGCACTATGCGGCACTCAATGCCGGGGGCTACCTGTTCTACACGCAGTACAAGGCCGATGGCTCTCTTTCTGCGCTTTACCGCCTGGTCACTTCGACAGCCGCATGGGGGCTAGGTTCAGGACCCATTACTGGCACCATCGAGGTTTGAAGCAAAATAGCTCGGCGCAAGGAGAAGGAGGCAGTAATAGGCCAATATTTCAAGACCTTTTGGCGCCGCGATGGGCCATTTTGGTCAAACCTTTGCGGGATGTCCAAATGGATTCCATCCCAACCCAAACTGTCCATGGAACGGCAGATAATCTTCCTGGCGGGCAGTTTGGTCCGGTATGTTCGCCATCTGGACGCCTCAATGGCGTCAGTAACAGAGCCTGAGCCTATGGCGATGGGGGGCAGCAAATTCAGTCGGTGGCGCTTTGGCCAGACACTGTTCGACGAAGCGGGCGGAACGCTGGTGGTCGATGGACAGACGGTAGAAACCGATCGCAATTGTGGCGCGCTGCTCGGCCATTGCGGCTGCCGCGTAAACCAAAACGCTTGGCATAGGCCGTGCGTTTAAATGCTTCAAAAATTTAAGGGATACCACTGGTCGGGACGACTGGATTCGAACCAGCGACCCCCACACCCCCAGTATGGTGCGCTACCAGGCTGCGCTACGTCCCGTACCAGTGGAGGCGCGCCTATAGGGGGGCGTGTACGATGTGGCAAGGTGGCTTGGTATCATTTGTTTGTTGTGTGGCGGCGCGCATCGGAGCGGTGTCGATTGCCCTTGTCTGGCAATGCTGCTAGCGCGCGACGCAATGGTAAGGCGTTCTGCTTGCGGGGTGCCTTACCGGACCTATATCTCTCGCCACCGTAATTACGACAGGCCCAAAACACGATGCTTCATTTACTTGCCGCCGCCTCTGCAGCCGGTTCGCCGCCTGTCTGGATGAGCTGGCTGCCGATTGTCGGCATGATCGCGATTTTCTGGTTCCTGCTGATCCGTCCGCAGATGCGCCAGCAGAAGGAACATCGCGAGAAAATCGCCGGTATCAAGAAAGGCGATCAGGTCGTCACAGCCGGTGGTCTGGTCGGTAAAGTTGTGCGAGTGGATGAGCACTATGCCGATATCGAAATCGCGCAGGGCGTGAAGGTAAAAGCGGTGAAGAGCACTATCGGCGATATCGTTCCGCCGGGTGGCTCGGCGGCGAACGACTAAGCGAAGGCATTCCTGCATATGCTCGATTTTCCGCGCTGGAAAAAGATCTGGCTCTGGGGACTGGTACTGGCCGTTGCCATTGTATCGCTTCCCACTGTGGTGTCACTGGCCGGCCAGCAATGGCCTGCCAGCTTGCCCGACCCGAAGGTGAACCTTGGGCTCGATCTGGCCGGGGGAAGCCAGATTCTGCTGGAAGCCGATCCGCGGCAGATCACTCAGCAGAAACTTGAATCGATGGAAGAAACCGTCCGCACCGAAATGCGGAAGGCGAGTCCGGCGATTCGTATTGGCGATGTTTCGACCGCTGGCGACAAGCTGAGCTTCATGGTGGAGAGCGCGAGCGACGTCGATCGCGCCCGCGAACTGCTGATGCCAATGATCAACGGCACTGGCATGACTCGCGAATGGACGCTGTCGGTTGTCGACGAAACCCGTATTGTACTGACCCCAACCAAAGAAGGGCTCGATACGGCGCTCGATCAGGCGATGGACAGCGCGAAAGACGTGATTGATCGCCGCATCAACGCCATCGGCACTCTGGAGCCGACAATTATCCGTCAGGATGTCGACCGTATTGTGGTGCAGGCGCCGGGTCAGCAGAACCCCGAAGCACTGAAAGAGCTGATCGGCAAGACCGCCAAGCTGGAATTCAAGCTGGTCGATCTGGATGCGCTGCCTGCTGATGTGCAGGCCGGTCGCGCCCCTGCTGGTAGCGAGATCCTGCCTTATGCCGAAGGCGGGCAGAAAATTGCCGTGCGCCGCCTCGGCGGGATCAAGGGCGACAACCTCGTTAACGCGCAGCAGGGTTTCGAACAGCAGACCAATCAGCCAGTGGTCAACATTACGTTCGATCAGCAAGGCGCGGACAAGTTTGCCCGTCTGACGACGCAGAACGTCAACAAGCCGTTCGCGATCATTCTGGATGGGAAGGTGCTTTCGGCACCCAACATCAACGAACCGATCCGCGGTGGCACAGCTTCGATTTCCGGTGGGTTTACTGTTGAATCGGCCAATCAGCTTGCGATTGCGCTGCGTTCGGGTGCGTTGCCGGTTGATCTGAAGGTGATCGAACAGCGCACCGTCAACCCGGAACTGGGCAAGGATTCGATCGAACGCGGGCTGATTGCGATGGGCGTCGGCACCGGACTGGTCCTGCTGTTTATGCTCGTGACGTATGGCCGTTTCGGTTTCTATGCCAATTGCGCGCTGGTACTGAACGTCCTGATGATCCTGGGGATCATGGCAGTGATGAACGCCACGCTGACATTGCCGGGCCTGGCTGGCTTTGTGTTGACCATCGGCGCTGCGGTCGACGCCAACGTGCTGATTAACGAGCGTATTCGTGAAGAACGCAGACGCGGCCGGCGTGTGTTGCAGGCGGTCGAAACCGGATACAAGGAAGCGAGCCGCGCCATTTACGACGCCAATATCACCAACGTGATTGCCGCGACCCTGCTGTTCCTGTTTGGACAAGGGCCGGTGAAAGGTTTTGCAGTCGTCCTCGTTATCGGCGTGATCACCACGATGTTCACTGCTGTCACCATTACCCGCATGTGGGCCGCCGGCTGGTTGCGCCGCACACGCCCCAGCGACATCCACATTTGATAGGGGAGCGAACGCCATGAAACTTCTCAAGCTCGTCCCCGATAACACGAACATTCGTTTCCTGCGCTGGCGCTTGCCGTTTTACGTCGTCAGCGTCTTGCTGATCCTGGCAAGTTGGGGCCTCGTGCTGACCAACGGGCTTAATCTGGGGGTCGATTTCGTCGGCGGCCAGATGATCCGCGTCACATTCGTTGGCGAACAGACTGTGCCGGTTGCCAAGATGCGGAGCGAGATTTCTGCGCTCGGTTATGGCGATCCGATCATTCAGGGATACGGCGGCTCGAACGAAGCGGCGATCCGAGTAAAACTGCCCGAAGGTGCGGATGAGAAGCCCGATCTCGCCAATACGATGACAGCGAAAATCGTCGCAACGCTGAAGGCGGCTCATCCTAATATCCGCATCGATGGTATCGATTCGGTATCGGGAAAAGTCTCCAGCGAGCTATTCAGCAAGGGGCTGATGGCACTCAGCTTCGCAATGCTGGCGATTTCGGTCTACATATGGATTCGGTTCGAATGGCAATTCGGGGTAGGTGCGCTGTTCGCGCTGTTCCACGACGTGTCGCTGACCCTGGGCTTCTTCGCGATCACGCATATGGAGTTCGATCTCAATATTGTGGCGGCGATTCTGACGATCATCGGGTATTCGCTTAACGATACGATCGTGGTGTACGACCGCATCCGTGAAAACCTGAAGAAGTATCGCAAGATGCCGCTGCCTGAACTGCTCGATCTTTCGGTCAACGAAACGCTTGCGCGTACAGTGATGACATCGCTGACGCTGCTGATCGCGCTGATCCCGTTGCTGATCTTTGGCCCGGCCAGCCTGTTCGGCCTCGCCGCTGCGATTACGCTGGGTATCTTCATCGGTACGTATAGCTCGATCTACATGGCCGCGCCGATTCTGATCTGGTTGGGTGTAAAATCGGACAGCTTCGTGCCAACCGAGACCGCCGCAGACAAGCAGGACCGGCTCGCTCGCGAAGCGAGTATGCCTTAAGGCAGTCTAACCAAAATACGCTGCCCCGGACGGCTCAGGTCCGGGGCAGCGCCGTTTTTCCTTACGTAGTGGGCCAACACATGGCGCGGCGGTCCCGCCCGTTACCGCGGTTGTGATGGAGACAAAGCACGGTTCATGGATTGCCGCGTCGCTTCGCTCCTCGCAATCACGAAGGCATGCAAAGGATGGCGCCAGGTATATCGGCACTCCGCATCCGTCATCCAGCCTCCAATTCCACGGTCATGAATGATGTGGCGAACCTTCTCCCAGATGGGGATCGCGGCTATTTGACCGAATATCAGGTCAGCGCGCGCCGATCAGTCGCTCGTAGTATTCGCCCAGCGCTGCACCGTTCGCTTCCCAACTGAAGCGGTATGCCATCGCGGCGGTTGCGGATCGTGAGGGTGGGGCGGCTAGCAGGGCCTTTACCCCGGTGGCGATCGCGGTGGGGTTTCGTTCGACGATGAGGCCCGCATCCGGCCCGGTAACGACTTCGCGCGCGCCGCCTGCATCGGTGATGACCAGCGGTGTGCCGCAGGCCAGCGCCTCCACCCATGCGTTCGCCAGTCCTTCGCTGGCGGAAGGCAGCACCATCGCATCGGCGGCGGATAGCACCAGCGGCAGCAGATCGTGGTCGAGCAAGCCAAGGAAATGGACCCGTTCCGCCACACCGCGTTCGGCAGCGAGCGAGCGCAATGCGGCCTCATCCTCCCCCTTGCCGACGAGTAGCAGCACGGTATCGTCTGGCAATTCAGACAATGCTTCTATCGTTATCGCCTGCCCCTTACGCGGGATCAGTGCGCCGACGGACACGAGCAATGGTGCTTTGGCCGGGATAGCGATGCCAAGCTCCTCCGCCACCTGCGCGCGCAACCCTGTGTGTTGCAAAGGACGAAACCGGTCCCGATCCAGTCCGGTGTAGTGCAGGGCAATCTTGTCACGCGGCAAGCCGATGGCCGCCATATCGTCTGCCAAGGGACTGCATACCGAGAGCATTCCCGCCGCTTGCCGCCCGGCCGCCAACATTTGCCGCCGGGCAGAGGGCCGTGCGCCCCAGTGATGGATGTCCGCGCCGCGCGCCTTGATGGACAGCGGCAAGCCAAGCGCAGCTGCGATCCGCGCGGCGGCGGGACCATCGGGATAGAAAAACTGGGCATCGACCAGATCGAACGGAGTCTCCGCATGAAGCCGCCGTGCCAGCGGCAGCACCGCGCGGGCGATCAGACGGGGGTTGATCGGTCCGCCCAGTCGCGGGATCAGCGGGAAGCTAGGGCGGTGCACCGCAACGCCATTTTCCACTGCATCGACCGCCGCCGCCTGCAAGGCTTTGTATCGCCCAAAGGCAATCGGCGGCACACCGATGGGATTGATGACGGTCACGCTCCACTCAGAGCGACGGGCAAGCGCCTCCAGACTGCGCGCGACGAACGTGCCGAAACGGCGATTGGCGGCATTGGGGTAGAGCGTGGAAAGCGACAGCACGCGGCGGGGCGGAGGCGTGGTCATAACGGGCGCACCAGCATTTCCGCGACAGCAATCCATGCGGGATCGTCCACGACGATCTGCTTCTGGCCGATGCCGACCGGCAGGATTCCCACCAGCGATCCGCGCTGGTCGATCAGTCGGCCGAATGCGAACCGCCCGCCTTTGCGCGGGACAAGCACGTCGCGGTTGATCGCCTGCGCGGTTTCGCCGACGGGTATCTGGCGCAGCCAGAGCTGGTCGCCCGCACGATACTCACCCGCGCTCGTTTCAATGGTCAGCACCACGCGGATGGCATCCCCGCCGATCTCAGTGGGCATCAGCGCGTCGCGTGGGGCAGTCAGAGCCTCGGCCCCATCGCTGACAAGCGTGGCCACGACTTGTGCCCGTGCATTGGCTTCCGAACGGACAAGCGTTTCGGGATCGACACCCAGCGCCGCCGCGATCCGATCCATCCATTTGAGCGAGAGGTTGCGGGTGCCGGTTTCGAGCCGCCCCACGGTTTGCGGAGTGGTGGGCGGCACGCACGCCTCTGCCAGATCGGCCAGAGTCATACCCTTCTGCCTGCGGATAGTACGGATACGATTGATCACTGCGCGTTCCTAACCAAATCGGTTCACTCTTTCCTACAAGCAATCCGTTTTGGCAAGGGGCTCGCCCAGTGTAAAAGGAGAATGTCATGCGCCGCGAACTCGCAGAACGTGAACTGACCAGTGCGGGCCCCGCTCGCAGACCCGGAGTGACGGGCAAGCGGCGTACTGTGACGGTGAACCTCGCGGAAAGCCCGCTTGGCTGGCTTTATACCCACGGATACCTGAACGATCGCCTGTTCGATGCCGGCGAACGGTTGCGCGCCGATTACGAACGCGCACAACTGGCCCCGCGCGTAACCATGCGCTGGGAGCCGGTGCGGATCAAACAGAGCGGCGGCGGCAGCGAACTGACACCGGGCGAACGACAACTGGCGGCAAAGCAACGCTTCGATGGCGCGTTGGCACATGCTGGCAGCGATCTGGCGGACGTGTTGTGGCGAGTGGTCTGCGCCGGGGAAACCGTGCAGGCGGCGGAAAAGGCGCTGCAATGGCCCGCGCGCAGCGGCAAACTGGTGCTGAAAATCGCGCTGGACCGAGTAGCGGAATATTATCGCATTTGCTGAAAGTGTCAGCGAATACTTGATTTTAACAAAATGTTTGGCATTCCTGAATGCGACTTTGGATTAGGGGGCAAGGTTATGACGGATGAACGGGCTGCGCTGGCGAGTGCGCGCGCGCAAATGGTTTACGATGCGAACAAGAAATCGGCAGGTGTCGCCTATCTCTTGTGCATCGTATTTGGCGGGCTTGGCGCTCACCGGTTCTATCTCGGTGCAACCGGCACCGCTGTGGCTCAATTGGTACTGTGGTTTTTGGGTTGGGTGACGGTGTTTCTCGCCTGGATCCCGTTGGGAATCTGGGTGCTGGTCGATCTCTTCCTGATTCCCGGCATGGTGCGCGAAAAGAACATGGCGATTGCCGATAGCTTCTCGTTCGACTGATCGCCTGCCCTGAGGGGGAAGGCCGAACCGCTTCCGGCCCTTATCCCTCGACCTGTTCGGCCAGCATCAGCCAGCGTTCTTCGGCTGCATCCTTTTCCGCACGGGCGTTTTCCAGCCCTTGTGATATATTGGCGAAGCGCTGCGGGTCTATCGCATACAGCTCCGGGTCGGAGAGGATTTCTTCGCCGCGGGCGATGGCACGTTCGAGCTCTTCGATCCGATCGGGCAGGATCTCGTAGTCGCGCTGATCCTTGTAGGATAGCTTCTTGCTGTCCCTCTGCGGTGCGGGTGCGGGTGCGGGGCTATCCGCACTTCGCTGGGTGCCCGATGCTTTCGCCGGTTTGGACATTTTGCGCGTCCGCTTGGCTTCCCAGTCTTCATAGCCACCGGCAACGACATCGACATAGCCGGTGCCATCCAGCCCCAGCGTGATGGTGACGGTGCGATCCAGAAAGTCGCGGTCGTGGCTGACAATCAGCACGGTGCCATCGTAGTCCGCAATCACTTCCTGCAGCAGATCGAGCGTCTCGAGATCGAGGTCGTTGGTCGGCTCGTCCAGCACCAGCAGGTTGGATTTGCGGGCGAATTCGCGGGCCAGCAACAGACGGCTGCGTTCCCCGCCCGATAGAGTGCCGACTTTCGCATCGACGATAGCCGGATCGAACAGGAATTCCTTGAGATAGCCCTGCACGTGTTTGCGGGTGTCGCCCACGTCGATCCAGTCGCCGCCTTCGGCCAGCACCTGCCGCACGGTCCGGTCCGGCTCCATCAGGCTGCGTTGCTGATCGATCATCACGCCGGCAAGCTTGGGGGAAATTTCCACCGTGCCGCTGTCGGGCGCGATTTCGCCGGTCAGCAGCTTGAGCAGCGTAGTCTTGCCAGCGCCGTTGGACCCGACCACGCCGATCCGGTCCCCGCGCTGAATCCGCAGCGAGAAATCGCGGATCACTTTGCGATCGCCGTATGTCTTGCTGATCTTGTCGGCCACGATCACCGACTTGCTTTTGAATTCGGTTTCGTTGGCCAGTTGCAGTTTGGCAGTGCCCTGCGGGTTGATCATCGCTGCACGGGCAGCGCGCATCTGCCACAGTTTTTCCAGCCGCCCCTGATTGCGCTTGCGCCGCGCGGTCACCCCGCGTTCGAGCCAGTGCGCCTCTATCTTGAGCCGGGCGTCCATCCGTTCGGCAGCGCGCGCCTCTTCGGCATAGACCTGTTCTTCCCACGCCTCGTACCCGCCGAAGCCGACATCCTTGCGTCGCATCGATCCGCGGTCGAGCCACAGAGTCGCGGTGGTCAGGCGTTTCAGAAAAGTACGGTCGTGGCTGATGACCATGAATGCGCCCTTGTACCGGCTCAGCCAGTCTTCCAGCCAGTCGATCGCGGCCAGGTCGAGGTGGTTGGTTGGCTCGTCCATCAGCAGAACGTCTGGCTCCTGTGCCAGCGCGCGGGCGATGGCGGCGCGCCGCCGTTCGCCTCCGCTGGCCCCAGCCGAAGCGGTCGTCATATCGATGCCAAGTTGCCCGGCAATCGCTTCCACTTCGTATTGTGCGGGCGGATGTTCGCCGCGCAGCGCGAAATCCATCAGCGTGTCGCAGCCGGTAAAGTCCGGTTCCTGCTCCAGCATCACCACGCGGGTGCCGGGTTTGACCTTGCGAATGCCGCGGTCGGCTTCGATCCGGTTGTCGATCAGGCGGAACAGCGTGGTCTTGCCTGCGCCATTGCGGCCGATCAGCGCCAGCCGGTCGCGCGGGCCGATGTGCAGATCGATCCCATCGGTGCCGGGGCCACCGAACAGCCAGCGGCCGCCCTGTTGCAGCCCGAGCCCTTCCCAGCTCAAAATCGGAGGTAATGCCATATGCTGCGCGCACTAGCGGTGCGAAGGGTGCGGAACAAGCCGGTTCACTGGCGCGTAATCCCCAATGTGCAGGAGAGAGAGGGAAAAGGAGAATTATCGATGAATCGCATGTTGCTTCCCGCCGCAATGGCATTGGGTGCCGCCGCCGTTGCTTCGCAGGCCAGCGCTGCCGATGTGCAAGTGCAGGCACAAGGGCCGGTGGTCGACCTGTCCGTCACCAAATCCGTTCAGTCAAAGCCCGACATCGTGCAGATCGGCGCTGGTGTGAACAGCAACGCGCCGACCGCTGTCGCCGCGATGCAGGCGAATGCCACGGCGATGGATGCAGTCGTCAAACGGATCAAGTCGCTGGGCATCGATGCCAAAGATATCCAGACGGCGGGCATCGGACTGAATGCCGATTACGATTACGATCAGGTCAAACGTCAGCAGGTGTTCAAAGGCTATCGCGCGTCGAACCGCGTCAATGTGACGTTGCGCGATGTGAAGCGCGCCGGGCCGGTGCTCGATGCGCTGGTCGCAGCCGGGGCCAACGATATCAGCGGACCGGATTTTTCGATTGAAGACGATGCCGCTGCCAAGGCGCAGGCGCGCAAGGCGGCTTTCGCTGAATTACAGAAGCAGGCGCAGGAATATGCCCAGTGGGCCGGCTATTCCGGTGTTCGGTTGCTGCAGGTGGGCGAGGCGGTAATGAACAATCGCCCGATGCCGATGATGAAAGAGATGGCGGTTGCTCAGGATGCATCGGGATCTCCGACACCGGTCGAGCCCGGCCTTGTCGGCACATCGGTAACGGTATCGGCCAGCTTTGAGATGACACGATAACAGGGCAATCGGGTGCAGGCAGGCCTTGGCTCGCCTGTACCCGCATCGCTTCGATGCCTGAACCATCGGGCAGGCTGACATTCACACCTTGTTCAATGGCTCTGTGGCAGGCAGTTAGGCACCATGAAACCGATCGTATCTGCCTGTCTCTCCGCAGTCGCCTTGCTTGCTCTTGTCGCAACGGGGGCGCCTGCCATTGCCCAGCGAACCGATCAGGGAGCCGCGCGCAAGGAAATGCGGGCCGGCAATATCATGCGGTCGCGCGATATAGAGGCGCGCATTCTGCCGCAGATGCGCGGATACGAATATCTGGGTTTCTCCTACGATTCGACGGCGCTGGCCTATCGCCTGAAGTTCATCAGGGATGGCCACGTGGTGTTCGTCGATGTCGATGCGCGCACGGGGCGTGTGCTGAACCGCTCGCGGTGAACAGGATAGCGGACAGTGGGAAACCCCATCGAGTTGACGCGTTGACGCCGATAGCCCACATCCGTGGCATGATTTTACCGGGGACAAGCCAGATATGCGTATCCTGATCGTCGAGGACGAACCGACACTCGGCCAGCAGCTTAAATCGACCCTTGAACAAAACGGCTATGCCGTGGACCTTTCGACCGACGGGGAAGATGGCCACTTTCTCGGTTCGACGGAGGATTACGACGCGGTCGTGCTCGATCTGGGCCTGCCGGAGATCGACGGGCTGACCGTGCTGGGCATGTGGCGCAAGGAAGGGCGCGATTTCCCCGTGCTGGTGCTGACCGCGCGCGATTCATGGTCGGATAAGGTCGCCGGGCTCGATGCCGGGGCCGACGATTATCTGGCCAAGCCATTCCAGACCGAAGAACTGATCGCCCGCCTGCGCGCACTGATCCGCCGGGCGAGTGGCAATACCAGTTCGGAACTGACCGCCGGGCAGGTGCGGCTCGATACCCGTTCGGGCCGGGTCACTCTGGCGGGCGAGCCGGTCAAGCTGACCGCGCAGGAATACAAGTTGCTCAGCTACCTCATGCATCACAAGGGCAAGGTGGTCAGCCGCACCGAATTGATCGAACATATCTACGATCAGGATTTCGACCGCGATTCGAATACGATCGAGGTTTTCGTTACCCGCATCCGCAAGAAACTGGGTGCAGATGTCATCACGACGATCCGTGGACTCGGCTACAGCCTCGACGATCCCGCAGACCAGCCGCGCGCCTGACGCTCCGCCAACGGCGGACAGCGTAACGGGAGACGCGGCGGTCGGCGCACCGGCGGCCACTGGCGTGTACAAACGCCACACCGGCAGTCTGGCGACCCGGATGATGCTGATCGCGGCAGGGTGGATCACCATCCTGCTGCTGGGCGGTGGCTTCGCGCTCGATCGCACGCTGACCGACATGGTCGAAAAGAACTTCGACGATCAGCTCAATTATATGCTGACCGCGATGATTGCATCGACCGAGATCGACAATCTGGGCGAAGTCTATTTCAGCCGCCCGCTCGGCGATCAGCGGTTTATGGAACCCAACAGCGGGCTGTACTGGCAGATCAGCGGTAAGGGGCACGAGGCCTATCCCAGCCGCAGCCTGTGGGATCGCACGCTGAAGGTCGATACCAGCTATACCGACACCAACATTCACATCTACAATTCCGACCAGTTCGAAGGCGAACCGCTGCGGATTGCCGAACGCTCTGTCGTGTTGCCGGGCAGCAAGACGAAGTGGTGGTTCGCTGTCGCCGCCAGCCGCGGTGAGGTGGACGCGCAACTGGCCAAGATCCGCTCTATCCTGATCTGGAGTTTCGTAATCCTCGGCCTCGGCCTGATTATGATGGCGGCTATGCAGATCTGGTACGGGCTCAATCCGCTGCGGCGGGTGCGACTGGCGATCCAGCATATGCGAACCACCGGCACCAACCGCGTGACCGATCCGCTGCCGCTGGAGGTTCAGCCGCTGGTGGATGAGCTGAACGCTTTGCTCGCCCATTCGGAAAAGCAGGCGGAAGAGGCGCGCACCCATGCGGGCAATCTGGCGCATGCGCTGAAAACGCCGCTCACTGTCATCAACAATGCCGCCACGGCCAAGGCGCCCGATCTGGCCGATACCGTGATCCGCGAATCCGGCACGATGCGCCGCCATGTCGATCACCACCTTGCCCGCGCCCGCGCAGTGGGGCGGCGCGCGGTGGGCCACGCGCATACCCCGGTGCACGAAAGCGCGGCAGCGGTGCAGCGCGCGGTGGAGCGGCTATATCCCGATGTCCGCTTCGATCTGGCGGGCAACCGCGCGGCGACAGTGGCGATCGAGCGGCAGGATCTGGACGAACTGCTCGGCAATCTGGTGGAAAATGCCGCGAAATACGGCGGTGGCAGTGTGTTCGTGACAGTCGATGCAGAGCCAGCCGACAAGAAGCTGTGCACCATCTGGGTGGAAGACGACGGCGCCGGCATTCCCGAAGCCGACCGCTCGCGCATATTCGGTCGAGGCGCGCGGCTCGACACCGATAAACCGGGCACCGGGCTGGGCCTCGCCATCGTGCGCGACGTAGTGGCGATTTACGGCGGCAAAGTCACACTGGGCGAAAGCGCCGATCTGGGCGGCCTGCTGGTGCAGCTTGCTCTGCCACGTGCGTCGTGAAGGGGTGAGGATGGTTCAGTCCCCGGTTGCGGGGATCGGCTTCTGAAAACCGTTTCTGCATATCGGGCGGGTATCGCCTGAATAGCGCGAGGCGGCGCAGGACGCGGCCCAATGGCTGGCAGCAAGGCAATGCGTCGCTTGCGCGTTCAGCGGCCCGGAGTCCGCTCATCCAGCGATCCGACACTTAGGCCAACATTCGAAAGTACCGTCAGGATGGTGGCAGATGCCTGCCATCAGGTCCATTTGCACAGAGGATATTCAACTGCGACCGGATCGACGGGAACGGCCGGTGCAACTGCAGCGGTGATTTGGGGCCCGATCCTAAATCAGAGAGAGGCCGCTTTACATACCCCGGCGATTCATCTGGAAATGGAAATCGCCATCGCGTTTTTATATGGGCGTGTTTGCGCGGCTCAACGCGTATATGGGAAACTTTCTGTTGGCGCGGTCGCACGGAATGTCTGGTGAAAGCGCGCCGATATCTGTGCGCCTGTCGCAACTGGGAGAATGGCATGCGGTCGATTTGGGCGGCCTTGATTATGGTGATGGGTCTGGCGGTGGTTTCGGGGCCCGCTGACGCGCAGCCGACGAAAAGTGACAAAGCGCTGAGGACTGTGCAGCCTCTCTCTCCGTGCACGAAGGACGCGAATGTCGACAGTTGCTGGCGAGCTGGCGTCAGGGCGGAAGAACGTGGAAATGCTGAGGCCGCTCTTGCTGCATATGACGCGTCTTGCGCCGCGGGCTTTCAGGTGGGCGGCTGCTATGAAGCGGGCAAAATCTATTTTCTGAATGCGAAGCTGCGCGATTACGGCAAATCGAAGCAGAAGATGGAGCGGGTGTGTGAATCGACAGATGTCGGCATCGCCCCATATGCCTGTAAATATCTCGGCATCATCTATCAGAAGGGCCTGTCGGTGGCGCCCCGGCCCGATCGGGCATTCAGTTATTTCGCGAAAGCATGCTTTCCGCGCGGCGAGCCGTTTATCGATGGGAACGGATGCGAACTGCTTGGCAACAATGTTCCCGATGCGGATGCAGCGGGGGTGCCCGAGGAGGACTGGCGCCCCGAATATATCGCCTATCTCGCCTTTGCGATGGGGTGCAGCGACAACATGCCAGCGCAATGCAATCGGGCGCAGGCGATACACCAGCGGGCGGTGAAGCGGTCGGCAAACTGGCTTGCGCGCTGCGCCGAAGATGCAAAAACGGTGCAGTTTCGGGCAAGGTGCGAAGACATGCCCCGTCTGGCTTCTGTCGAAGAGTATGACGCGCGCCAGTCGTTTCGCCTGAGTGTCGTGCGTATGTTCCGTCTCGCCGCGGACTATGTCGAATAACCAGGAAACTGCTGGGTTGAACGGCGGCTAGTTATTTTTTTGTTGCCAGAGAGGCGGACAGTCGGCCGCCACTGGCCAACCCCATCCATCACCCCTCGCGCGCGCGTTCGTGGTGGCGAATCACTTCGTCGATGATGAAGCGGAGGAATTTCTCGCTGAATTCGGGGTCGAGCTGGGCGTCTTCGGCCAGCGCGCGCAGGCGGGCGATCTGCGCATCTTCCCGCCCCGGATCGGCGGGGGGCAGGGCGTGCTGCGCCTTGTAAGCGCCCACTGCCTGCGTGATCCGAAACCGTTCGGCCAGAATGTGAATCAGCGCGGCATCGAAATTGTCGATCGATTTGCGGTACGCGGCCAGAGTGGCATCGGGCGCCGGGGTGGGCGCGGGCGTTGGTTGTGAAGTTGCATCGGTCATAGTCGCGGCGCACGATAGCGGCGATTCCGCGCTTGCCAAGCGGGCCTGTGCAACGCATGGGGGCGCCATGAGCGCCGAGATCGTTCCGTTACCGCGTCCCGACGCCTCGCTGGCACCGATGCTGGCACTGACCACGCCGGGTATGAATGCGGTCAATTCCGTCATCCTCGAACGGATGCAGAGCAAGATTCCCCTGATCCCCGCGCTGGCCGGGCACCTGATTTCGGGCGGCGGCAAGCGTCTGCGCCCGATGCTGACGCTCGCCGGGGCGGAACTGGTGGGATATCAGGGCAATCGCCATCACAAGCTGGCCGCATCGGTCGAATTCATCCACACCGCCACGCTGCTGCACGACGATGTGGTGGACGGCAGCGACCTGCGCCGGGGCAAGGCGGCGGCCAACATCATCTTTGGCAATCCGGCCACTGTGCTGGTGGGCGATTTCCTGTTCAGCCGCGCGTTCGAACTGATGGTGGAAGACGGCAGCCTGAAAGTGCTGAAAATCCTCTCCGGCGCCAGCGCGATCATTGCCGAGGGCGAGGTCGATCAGCTCACCGCGCAGCGCCAGATCGAAACGAGCGAGGAACGCTATCTGGCGATTATCGGCGCGAAAACTGCCGCGCTGTTCGCCGCCGCCAGCCGCATCGCCGCGGTCGTGGCCGAATGCGACGATGCGAAGGAACAGGCGCTGGATGACTATGGCCGCAATCTGGGCATCGCGTTTCAGCTGGTGGACGATGCCATCGATTACGATTCCGATGCCGCCACGATGGGCAAGGATCGGGGCGACGATTTCCGCGAAGGCAAGATGACCCTGCCGGTGATCCTCGCCTATGCCCGCGGCACCGATGCCGAACGCAAGTTCTGGAAAGCAGCGATCAGCGGGCAACGCGAAGGCGACGACGCGCTGGAAGAGGCGGTGGCCCTGATCGCCCGATACGATGCCGTGGCCGACACCCGCGAACGCGCCCGCCATTTCGCGCAGCGCGCCATCGATGCCCTGTCGATCTTCCCCGAAAACCGCGCCCGCGCCGCAATGGCCGAAGCCGCCCAATTCGCCGTCGCGCGAGGGTATTGAGGGCTTCCCATTTAAGCGAACCGGCAAGCCCGAACCGCTGAAAGCCCCGCTAAACGGCGGGCGGTTACGCCGGATCGCAGGACAAGGCTGGATGGTCTGTCGTGTGTGATGCGCGAGGGTGGGGCGGAAGCGCTCCAAATCAAGCAATGCCGGTATCGTATTGATGTGTGTTGTGCTGGGTGTTCGCGCTGCCGGTAGAATATCCGGCCATAATCAATTGTCACGTGGCGTGTGGTCTGCCCGCAGCGGCGGCATTGCTCGTCCTGTCTATGCGGTCAGCGCGGATAGTGTCGGGGTCATAGCCCTTGTCGCCTGTGATATCGGGCTGCCGCTCAAGATCTGGACAATCCTACTTCTTGCATCACACAATTAAAGATAATATGAAAATGTGTTGGGCGGTTCGCTACTGAAGAAGCCAGATTTGCGCGACATTCGCCTCCTTTTAATTTGACGTTTACAGAAATCGGTTATTTGAATTGGCCAGTTGCGGAAGGGCGGGCTACACCACTTGCATCAACCCCAACCGAGGAAATTCATATGAGCTTACATATCGGAGATATTGCCCCCGACTTCACCGTAGATACGCAGAACGGTGAAATTAACCTTCACAATTGGGCTGGTGACAGTTGGGTGTTTTTCTTCAGCCACCCGGCTGATTTTACCCCCGTATGCACCACTGAAATGGGCCGCACCGCGCAGCTCGCCACTGAATTCGACAAACGCAACGTCAAGCCTCTCGGCCTCTCAACCGACACGGCCGAAGAGCACGTGAAGTGGATCGAGGACGTCAACGACACGCAGAACACCAACCTCGTGTTCCCGATCGTGGCGGACGCCGATCTGAAAATCGCGAAGTTGTACGACATGATTCACCCGGACCAGAGCGAAACGGCTGCTGTTCGGTCGGTCTTCATCATCGATCCGGACAAGAAGATCCGCCTTATGATGACCTATCCGATGAGTGTTGGCCGCAACTTCGACGAAATCCTGCGGGCGATCGATGCCTTGCAATTCAGTGACAAGCATGGGGTCGCAACTCCGGCGGACTGGCGCGAAGGCAAGGATGCCATCATTCCGCCGTCGGTCTCCGACGAGGATGCAAAATCCCGCTTCCCGCAAGGCTTCACCACGCTTCGCCCATACCTGCGGATGGTCAAGATCGACTAGCTTGCGTGCCTCGTCAAATATCCAACCTTAAAAAGGGCATCACCCCCTTGCGACCAGCAAAGGGGTGATGTCCAAAATATTGGACATTATCCCCTTGCCATACGTAACCGGATATGGCATAAAATGGGCATGACGAAGCCCCAAACTATCTCCCAATTCTTCAAATGTTTTCCTGATGATGAGACGTGCCTGAACCATCTTTTTGAGGTTCGGTTTGGGCAGGGCTTCGAATGCCCTTCCTGCGAACGTTCTTCGAACTGGTATCGCATTAAAGCGGAGCGCGCTTATTCGTGCCAATGGTGTGGCCACCATCTTCACCCGACCGTTGGCACCCCGTTCGAAAAGACCCGCACCCCGCTGCAATCGTGGTTCTATGCGATCTTCCTATTCACCACGACGCGCAATGGCGTGGCTGCGAAGGAATTGCAGCGCCAGCTAGGCGTCACTTACAAGACCGCATGGCGCATGGCTGACCTTATCCGCAAGCACATGGCCGATGTTGACGGAGAGACACCGATTGGCGGTGAAGGCAAAGAGGTCGAAATCGATGAAACTCTAATCGGGGGCGTTGCCCGCACCGGCAAGCAGGGCCGCAACCTTTCGAACAAGACTGTCGTTCTCGGCATGGTAGAGCGCGGGGGCGATGTCGTGACCACCGTAGTTCCCGATGTGAAGCGCGCTACGCTGGTCCCTGCTATCAAGGCACACGTGGCCGAAGGCTCCACGGTTAATACGGACCACCTCCACAGCTACGCAAAGCTAGGAGAGGAAGGTTATCGCCACGACCGGGTAAATCACAATGTTGGCAGCTATATCAGCGACACTGGCGCTCACGTCCAAACCATCGAAGGTTTCTGGTCGCAACTAAAGCGGTCGATCAATGGCACTCACATTCATGTGAGCGGCAAGCACCTTTGGAAATATGCCAAGGAAGCCGAGTATCGCTTCAATCGTCGCAATCGTCCGGAGGCGATGCTGCCGGAGCTTCTTTCGACTTTCCGGCCATTGAGCGCAGAGTAGCTTTAAAAGCCTCTCGGTCGCCGGTTTCGCCCCCATGTTCGGCTATGAACTGGTCGAGTTTGCCCTGCTCTATGGCCTCACGCAAATTCACGTCGAGACTCTGCATCGTGCTGGGGAACATTTAGGCGGATTGCCATTGCCTGCGTAGAGACTTCGAACTTGCCTGACAGCACATCAATGTCTGTGATGCCCGATTTGATTAGCTCATTAAGCTGATCACGCGGCATCAAAATGTCGGCTGCTAACCTATTGGCTTGCGCCTCCACAGTATTGGAGAGGCCAGACCTATAGAGCGCATCATCAGTGATCCCGTTGCCAATAAGCTGGGGATGCAAAACTGCGTGAGCGATCTCATGAGCGATGGTGAAACGACGCCGCACATACGGATGCGCCGCATTTACAAAAATGTCGAAACCGCCTTCGTTCTCATCGTTCTTCCTGATCATTCCAGAAAGATCGTTTGGCCAATTTGGCACCTTGAACACCCGCAAACCAAGGTCGCGAGCCAGGTCTACTGTTTGGATAGGCAACTTCTTTTGGTGCTCTCGAATGATAGCGAGAGCATCACTTAGGCTTTTCATCGCTATCTCCTAGTTGCTCCTCTGCCCCTTCCGTTGACACCTGAGCGGGGTCGAATTGCCTACCCCGAGGCGGCTTATTGAAGGGCCAGACCTTTCCTAAGATATAGGACAATTTGTCCTGTTTGTCATCTTTTTGTTCTGGCTGCGGCTGTTTTGCATAATAGACTTGCGCCGCCTCCCTAGCAGCCTCCCCTGCCACCCGCTCTGCGGTGTCCAGCACCTCGCGCCTAATCATCCAAAAGCCCATGAAAGCGAACAAAGCGAATAGAAGCCCTCCCATGCTCAGCAGGAAAGTGACCTGATCTAACCGCCCAATCATTTCAGCGGCGGCGATGCTGTCGAAGCCCTTGCGATCAGCCAAGCACATGAATTGGCTGTTTTCGATGGCTTTCAAATTTCGTCCATAGGCCCACAGCAGGTAAACAAACCCGCCGATGAAAAGGCCATTGATCGCTAGACTGACCGACGCGAATGCGGTCCACCACCCCTTTGTCATGGTCGTAAACTAGCGGCGCTACATTGAGAGTCAATTACCTATGCGAAGGGGATAATGTCCAAAATATTTGACATCGCCCCATCTCCGCGCCATTGATGTAAAAAATATCTTACATCGATCAGGAGATTCGCGATGTCGTCGTCTATGTCGTTCAGGGAAAAGTCTGCGTGGGCCATGATGGCGGTTATGCTGTTGTCGGGGCTGTATTATTTTAATGCGGTCGCGGCCGATCCGGGGGCGCCGGTTACGGTGGCGCTGGTGCCTTATGTGTTGCTGGTGGTGGTCGCATCGGTGCTGGTGCAGGTGATGCTGGCCATCGCCACTCCGCGGGAGGCGAATTCGGGTGCGGATGAGCGGGAGCGGCTGGTGGCCGATCGGGCGGGGCGCTGGTCGGGCACTGTGCTGGCCGTGGGCGTGGTGCTGGCGGGCGGGGCTTACCTGTTGATACCTAACGGCAATATGTTGTTCCACCATGCCATGTTCGCGCTGATCGCGGCGCAGCTTGCCGATTACGCGGCGCAGGTTTACCTGCTGCGCCGCATGGTCTGATATGTCGAAACGCCCTCCGATCACCAACCGCGTGCGCCAGTTGCGCGAAGAACACGGCGGGCTGAGCCAGGCCGCGCTGGGCGATATCGTGGGCGTCACGCGCCAGACGATTATCGCTATCGAACAGGGCCGCTATTCGCCCAGCCTCGAAACCAGTTTCCGCATCGCGCGCCATTTCGGCGTGGGGCTGGAAGACGTGTTCGGCTGGGAAGGGGACTGATCGCGATGGCCGCTGCGCGCCTGCCGATCCATGATGTGTTGCCCGATCTGCTGGCGGCCCTGCGCGGGCACAGCGGGGCGGTGCTGATCGCGCCGCCGGGGGCGGGCAAAACCACGGCGGTCGCACCGGCTTTGCTGGGCGAGGACTGGTGCAGCGGGCAGATTATCCTGACCAGCCCGCGCCGGGTGGCCGCGCGGGCGGCAGCGGAACGGATGGCCGAATTGCTGGGCGAACAGGCGGGCGAAACCGTCGGCTATCTCACCCGGCTGGACAGCAGGACATCGGCCCGCACCCGCGTGCTGGTGGTGACAGAGGCGATCCTCGTCAACCGGCTGGTGGAAGACCCGGAACTGAGCGGGGTGTCCGCTGTGCTGTTCGACGAAGCGCACGAACGGCATCTGGATGGCGATCTGGGGCTGGCGCTGGCGCTGGAAAGTCAGGCGGTGCTGCGCGAAGACCTGCGGGTGCTGGTGATGTCCGCCACTATCGACGGGGCGCGGTTTGCCGGGTTGCTCGGCCCCGATGCCCCGGTGATCGAAAGTGCGGGCAAGGCCCATCCCTTGCGGATCGAATGGCTCGGCTCGCGCCCCGATGTGCGGGTCGACGATGCGATGGCCGATGCGGTAGTGGCGGCATGGCGCGCCGAAACCGGCGATGTGCTCGCCTTCCTGCCCGGTGTGGGGGAAATAGAGCGGGTGCGCGAACGGCTCGATACCCGCTTGCCCGATGCGCTGATCCTACCGCTGCACGGGCAAGTGCATCCGGCGCAGCAGCGCGCGGCGATCCGGCGCGATCCCGATGGGCGGCGGCGGATCGTGCTGGCGACGGCGATTGCCGAAACCTCGCTGACGCTGGATGGGGTTTCGGTGGTGGTCGATTCCGGCCTCTCCCGCCGTGCCGAATTCGACCGTGCGGCGGGGACGACACACCTAGTTACGCACCGCGCCAGTCAGGCCGCCGCAGCGCAGCGCGCAGGCCGCGCCGCGCGGCAGGGGCCGGGCGTCGCTTACCGTTTGTGGGAAGAGGCGGCCCATGCCGGCAGGCCCGCGTTCGATCCGCCAGAGATGCTCACTGCCGATCTGGCACCGCTGGTGCTGGCGCTGGCCAAATGGGGCACCGCCGATCCCGCATCGCTCCCCTGGCTCGATCCGCCGCCCGATGCATCGCTGGCCGCGGCGCGGGGGGCGCTGATGGGGCTGGGCGCGATTGACGACGGCGGGCGGCTGACGGCGTTCGGGCAGCAGCTATCGGCAATGCCAATGGCCCCGGTGGAAGCGGCGATGGTGCTGCTGGGCGCGCGGGACGGGTGTGGCGGCGATGCGGCGAAGATCGCTCTGTTGTTGCAGGAACGCGGGCTGGGCGGGCGCGGGGAAGATCTGCTGGCTCGTTTGTCGCGCTGGAACGCGGATCGCGGTGCTCGGGCCGCCGCCTCGCGCAAGCTGGCGCAAGGCTGGGCGCGCAAGGCGGCGGGGATTGTTGGCGTAGGCGGCGGTGGAGTGGATCGGCGCGACGGAGCAGCGGACAATCCCGGCATCTATCTGGCGCTGGCGCGGCCCGACTTCGTTGCCCGGCGGCGCGGCGCATCGGGCGAACACTGGCTGTCGGCGGGCGGGCGCGGTTTCGTGCTCGATCCGGCCAGCCCGCTGGCGCGCGCCGAATGGCTCGCCATCGGTGACGCGCAGGGGCAGGCGAAAGGCGCGCGGATCACCGCTGCCATCGCGCTCGACACGGCGGAGGTGGAGGGCGCGCTGGCGGATCGGATCGCGCGCCGCTCCGTGCTCAACTGGAATGCGGGGGAGGGGCGGGTGGAGGCGCGGTTGGAACGGCGGCTGGGCGCGATCGTGCTCGCCAGCGGGCCAGACCCGCAACCCGATCCGGCGGCAGTTGTCGATATGCTTGTGGAAAAGGCGGTGGAAGACCTGTCGGCAATCGTCCCGCCCGCACTGCGCGCCCGTGCCCGCTATGCCGGGGTGGAGGCGCTGAGCGATGCCACCTTGCGCGAAACAGCGCCGCTGTGGCTGGCTCCGCTGCTCGACGGGCGGCGCGATCTCGATCTGGCGAAAGGGCGGGTGGCCGATGCTCTGCTCGGCCTGCTCGACTGGGATGCGCGCCAGCGGCTCGACCGGGTGGCCCCGCGCGAATTCACTTCGCCCGCCGGCACCAGCCATGCCATCGACTACACCGGCGACGACGCCCCGGCGGTGGAAGTGCGGGTGCAGGCGTTGTTCGGGCTGGAGGCACATCCGATGGTTGGCGACACGCCGCTGCTGCTCAAACTGACCAGCCCGGCGGGGCGCCCGATTCAGGCCACCCGCGACCTGCCCGGATTCTGGCGTGGAAGCTGGGCCGATGTCGCGAAAGATATGAAGGGCCGCTATCCCAAACATCGCTGGCCCGATCAGCCGTGGACCGAAAAACCCAGCCTCAAAACCAAAAATGCATTCAATCGGCAGTGAATCCGGCGTTTTGCGCGCGCTCAGTGTAAAATCGATGCGGCTGTGTGTGTTTTCGTGGTGAATCTCTTTTCCAGAGCGAAAAGGTGGCCTAAGGATTGTCTATGTCTGCAAGCATCTACCAACGCCCGAAGAACGCCATGCAATCTGGCAAGGCATTGACCGATCAATGGATTCTCGAATTCGAGCAATCCGAAGCGCGCAAGGCCGATCCGCTGATGGGCTGGACCGGCAGCGGCGATACACAGGCACAAGTGCAATTGCGCTTCGCCAGCAAGGAAGAGGCGGTGGCCTATGCCGAAAAATACGGCATCGCCGCCCGCGTCCATGCGACCCCGAATAAGACCCTGAAAATTCAGGCTTATGCTGATAACTTTAAGTAACCTCGTCGTTACATAAAGTAACCAGGGGCGTTTTTGGCGGTTTGGCGCGTTATCGCCTTTTCACCTGTTTTTGCGCGCTACGAATGGCTTGAAAACCGCGCCCAACCCCGCCATATGCCGGGCCGGGAGTCGGGTGGACGTTCGCGTTTGCTCACCGGGTCAGGTCCGGAAGGAAGCAGCCCAGGTAGATTGCAGCGGGTCGCTCGGCTCCTTATTTCCTCAATTGTTTCAGGTGGTTGTGGCCGCGCTCATGCGGCTGCGCGCGGCGTTGCGCGATCCGGTTGCCGGGGCCAGCCCGCTCGCGGCGCCGAGGCCCCACGCGGGCATGTTGTTGTATATTGATTCGTAGCATCCCTTTGAAACTACGTAGGTTTCGTGGAAAATTCCGACTGTTCCATCAGACCCGACCGCCTTGTTGAACGCGGTCCATGCGGGCCAGTGTTTGCGATCGCGGTCGCGGGCATAGCTCTCCAAGCTATTGAAATCGCGCCAGTATTGTACCAGCAATACGGTGCGAAATCCCTGCCGCATCGTCTCCGCCCCCAGAAATCCACTGTCGGGATCGGCGGCCAGCTCCGCCACCATCGGCCCCATAGACCGCGCGACAGGGAGCCATTTGTTCAATGCAAACAATCTGTTGATCCGCATTCCGATGATGAACACCGTCACCGCGTCGCTATGGCTGGCGGTCAGGCGTTCCGCATTGATTTTCATAACCTTTTCTCCCCCTCGATTGCTCGCTTTGTGGCCCGCAACACCATAACACACAAATGCATCGCACATGCATGACAAGCGGTGCCCGAACGCCTACCTAGTCGAACATGGGTGATTCACCGGACGATACCGAAGGCCTCCCGTGGCAGACCGACGAAGAGGCGGCGAATCCGTCTGCCACTGAGCTGGAGGCGGCAGGGCAGAACGCTCTATTTGGCGATGCTCCTGTGCAACCTCCTGAAAAGGCGGCTTCTTCCGCGCCTTCTACATCGTCTCCGGCTGGCGATACCGCACCCGCTCCGTCGCCCGCACTATCGCCGCCTGAGGCATCGCAGCCCTATCGCGTGCTGGCGCGGAAGTATCGGCCTCAAACTTTCAGTGAGTTAATCGGTCAGGAACCGATGGTCCGCACGCTGGCCAATGCGATCAAACGCGACCGGCTGGCGCATGCGTTTCTGATGACCGGGGTGCGCGGGGTGGGCAAGACCTCCACTGCGCGCCTGATTGCCAAGGCATTGAATTGTATAGGCCCCGATGGCAACGGCGGGCCGACTATCGATCCGTGCGGCGTATGCGAACCGTGCCAGGCAATTGCCGAAGGGCGCCATATCGACGTGATCGAAATGGATGCCGCCAGCAACACCGGGGTCGACGATGTCCGCGAGATTATCGAGGCCGTGCGCTATGCGGCGGTGTCGGCGCGCTACAAGATCTACATCATCGACGAAGTGCATATGCTGTCGCGTAACGCCTTCAATGCGTTGCTGAAAACGCTTGAGGAACCACCGCCGCATGTGAAGTTTCTGTTTGCGACGACCGAAGTCGAGAAGCTGCCGGTCACTGTCCTCAGCCGTACCCAGCGGTTCGACCTGCGGCGCATTCCGGCAGAGCTGTTGCAGGATCACTTTGCCAGCGTGTGCCGTCAGGAAGGGGTGGAGGCGGAGCCAGAGGCGCTGCACATGATCGCTTCCGCCGCCGAAGGATCGGTCCGGGATGGGTTGTCGATCCTCGATCAGGCAATTGCCCACGCCGATCTCGATACCGATGGTAAAGTCACCGCGGAGCGGGTGCGTAACATGCTCGGTCTCGCCGACAAGGGCGCGCAGCGACGCTTGTTCGCATGCATGTTGGAAGGCGACGCCAAAGGTCTGATGGCGGCGCTGGCCGATCAATATGCGCTGGGAGTTGAGCCACTTGCGCTGATGCGCGGGCTGATGGACCTGACCAACCGCATCACTGTGGAGCAGGTCGGCGGCAGCGGGGCCGATGCCCCGACGGCGGAAGAGCGCGCAGCGATTGAGGACTGGGCAGGGCGGCTGGCTGCGGGCCAGCTCCACCGCCTGTGGCAATTGCTGCTCAAGGGATACGAAGAGGTGCGTTCCGCGCCCGATCCGCTGGTCGCGGCGCAAATGGCGCTGCTTCGCACGCTTCATGCGGGCGAGATGCCCGATCCGGGTTCGCTCGTAAAGAAGCTGGAAGAGCTGGCCGCAAACGGCATAAGTGCCTCTGCTCCTGCGGTTTCTGCTGGGGACGCGGGAGCAACCGCGCCGGTTGCCCAATACGATTGGGCGCAGTTGGTCGATCAGATCGAAGCCCGCCACTTACATCTCGGTACGCGTGTACGGATGCAGGTGCGCCCGGTTGCGATCGGGCACGGCAAGCTGATTTATACGCAATCTGCTGGATTTACGGACGATCTCTCGAGCGAACTGCGACAGGCACTGTTCGATGTGACCGGCAGCCGTTGGGAAGTTGAGCGTGTTGAAGGCGAAGCGGCTGCTGGCGCGCAGCCGACGCTGGTCGAGCGTGACGAGGCAGCCCGTGCCGCCGCCGCCGAACGCTTGCGCGCGCACCCGCTGGTTCAGGCCACTCTGGCCGCATTTCCCGATGCCGAGATGCTCGAAGATGACGAGCACGGCACACGAAACTGGAGCAAATCCGCATGAAATCGATGGAAGAAATGATCCAGGCCGCACAGAAGGCGGCTGAGACGATACAGCAGCAAATGGGCGATGCTCAGGCAAAACTCGATGCAATCGAAGTGGAAGGTTCCGCCGGTGGCGGGCTGGTGAAAATCCGCTGTTCGGCCAAAGGGCGCATCATGGGTGTCTCGATCGACGACAGCTTGATGAAGCTGGAAGAAAAAGGGATGCTGGAAGATCTCGTGACAGCTGCATTCAACGATGCGCGCGGTAAAGCGGATCGTGTGGCTAACGATGAAATGCAGAAAATTCAGTCGGGTATGGGCCTGCCGCCCGGTTTCAACCTGCCGGGCATGGGCTGACTCCCTTTCGCCCCGCTCGCGCCTCCTGCCTTCCCGACGGTGGTTCGGGAGGCAGGGGCGGGAGTGTTCTCAATGACAATGCGCGCGATGGCCCTGCCGGTTGCGCCGATGATTCCGCTCAGCGCGCTGATCTGTGAAACCAGCGCGGCCGCGAGAGCGCCCTCCATAACATCAGGTCAACAGCGCCACTTCCACAGCTAAGGCTTGTTACGCCATTGCGAGCGGCCGGTGGTGCACCCATATCCTGCAAAACCGATGTGTTCCGACCCGAATCCACATCGCAAATGGATTGTTTTTATGACTCATTCTTTCCCGCTCCTTCCTCTTCGCGATATTGTTGTCTTCCCCGGACAAGTGGTTTCGCTGTTCGTTGGCCGCGATAAATCGGTGGCTGCACTGGAAGCGGCGATGGAGGGCGACAAGGATATCGTTCTTGTCGCGCAGCTCGAACCTGGTTGCGACGATCCCGTTCAGGACGATCTGTACGATGTCGGCGTGGTGGCGCAGGTGCTGCAACTTCTTAAAATGCCCGACGGCACTGTGCGCGTGCTTGTCGAAGGCGGCGCGCGCGCGGAATTGGTGTCTATACGCCGCGAAGGCGGGTATTATCTGGCGGACGTAGCCATTACAGAGCCGGAAACTGCGGCGGGCAGCGAAGTCGTGGCCATGATGCGACAGGTCGTCGAACAATTCGGCGAATATGCCAAACTGAACAAGAAGATTGGCGAAGGTGCCGGTGCGGAACTGGCGGAGATTGACGACGCCGGGGAACTGGCGGACACAATTGCTGCTGCGGTCGGCGCCAAAGTATCGGACAAACAAGCTGTTTTGACCGAACGCGATCCGCTCAAACGGCTCGGAATGGTGATGTCCTTCATGGAAGGCGAACTGTCTGTCCTTCAGGTGGAGCGCAAAATTCGCGGTCGTGTGAAGCGGCAAATGGAAAAGACTCAGCGCGAATATTACCTCAACGAACAGCTGAAGGCGATTCAGAGCGAGCTGGGTGGCGGCGACGGTGAAGATGGCGATGAAATTGCTGAGCTGACCGAGAAGATCGCTAAAACCAAGTTGAGCAAGGAAGCCCGCGCGAAAGCAGACAGCGAGCTGAAAAAGCTCAAGACCATGCAGCCAATGAGCGCGGAAGCGACCGTAATCCGCAACTATCTCGATGTGTTGCTCGGTCTGCCGTGGGGTAAGAAGAGCCGGATCAACAAGGATATTGGCAAGGCGCAGGCCGTGCTCGATGCCGATCACTATGCCTTGGAAAAGGTGAAAGACCGGATCATCGAATACCTCGCGGTTCAGGCGCGCACCAATAAGCTGAAGGGGCCGATCCTGTGCCTCGTCGGCCCGCCGGGTGTCGGGAAGACTTCGCTCGGCAAATCGATTGCCAAGGCAACCGGGCGCGAATTTGTCCGTCAGTCGCTGGGCGGTGTGCGCGACGAAGCCGAAATCCGCGGCCACAGGCGCACCTACATCGGCTCGCTGCCGGGCAAGATCGTGTCCAATCTCAAGAAGGCAGGGGCCAGCAATCCCCTGTTCCTGCTCGACGAAATCGACAAACTAGGGCAGGATTTCCGCGGTGATCCGGCGTCGGCGCTGCTCGAAGTGCTTGACCCGGAACAGAACAGCAAGTTCCAGGATCACTATCTGGAACTCGATCTCGACCTGTCGGATATCATGTTCGTGACGACAGCCAATAGCCTCAATCTGCCGCAGCCGCTGCTCGATCGGATGGAGATTATCCGTCTTGAAGGCTACACTGAAGATGAAAAGGTGGAAATTGCCACCCGTCATCTGCTGCCCAAACAGATCGACGCGCACGGCCTGAAAGAGGGTGAGTTCGCTGTAACGGAAGCCGCGATGCGCGATCTGATCCGTTACTACACTCGCGAGGCGGGCGTGCGTACACTGGAACGCGAAATTGCGCGACTGGCCCGTAAAAGTCTCCGCAAAATTATTGAGAAAAAAGCGGAAAGCGTCATCGTTACGCCTGACAACCTTGGTGAATTTGCCGGGGTTCGTAAGTTCAAACACGGTATGAGCGAAGAAGAGGCGCAGGTCGGGGCAGTCACCGGTCTGGCGTGGACCGAAGTGGGCGGCGAACTGCTGACCATCGAAAGCGTTACCACGCCGGGCAAGGGTGAGATCAAAACCACCGGCAAACTGGGCGAAGTGATGAACGAGAGCGTTGCCGCTGCGTTCAGCTTCGTGAAGGCGCGCGCGCCTGCCTATGGCATTAAGCCGTCGATATTCCAGCGTCGCAATATCCACATCCACTTGCCCGAAGGCGCTGTCCCCAAAGACGGGCCGAGCGCGGGCGTCGGCATGGTCACCTCAATCGTTTCGACGCTGAGCGGAGTTGCGGTGCGGCCAGATGTAGCGATGACTGGGGAGGTCACATTGCGTGGCCGGGTGCTGGCAATCGGTGGGCTGAAGGAAAAGCTGCTTGCGGCGCTTCGTGGCGGAATCAAAACTGTGTTGATCCCCGAGGAGAATGTGAAAGATCTGGTGGAAATTCCGCAGACCATCACAGACGGGCTGGAGATCATTCCGGTTTCCCATGTCGATCGGGTGCTGGAGCTGGCATTGGTTTCTCCACTCGAATCGATCGACTGGAGTGAGGCGGATGATCTTGCCAGCCAGCCAGTGCCATCATCCGGAGAAGTTGCGCGACCGCATTGAGCGCTCTCCGAGGAGCGCAGCATGTGCTCCCGGCGATCCGTGGGAGGGACAGAGGTTGCTCCATTCCTGTATCGTCTGAATGGGCGTAAAGTGAGACGAACAATAGATCAAAGGCCCATTTGTCTTTGACTCACGGACAAAAAATCTCTCAACTTCGCGGCTTCGCGTGAGCGATTCCTTTGCTGTCGATATTGCGACGGTACTGCGACAGGAAATTCATTGGGGGTTTAGCGGATGAACAAGAATGATCTGATCGGCACAGTTGCGGAAACTGCCGGTCTTTCGAAAGGCGATGCGGCCAGTGCAGTCGAAGCGGTATTCGATTCCATCACCAAAGCTCTGAAGAACGGCGACGAGGTCCGTCTGGTCGGATTTGGCACTTTCACTGTGGCGCGCCGCAAGGCATCGACCGGGCGCAATCCGCGCACTGGGGAGCCTATGACGATCAAGGCCTCTAATCAGCCTAAGTTCAAGGCAGGTAAGGGTTTGAAGGATTCGGTCAACTAACTGTTCCTCTCCTTCGCGAATAGAGGCGCAGCAACTTCCGATGGAGTTGCTGCGCCTTTTTTGTTCCATTGGGCCGACTTGCCAATGGCGCGCAACATTACCTCAAGTAGATCGCGCCGCGACCGCGTAAAGGGCGATGGCGGCAGCATTGGACACGTTCAGGCTTTCCATTGCATCGGAAATTGGCAGTCTGGCGAGTGCGTCGCAATGGGCGGCGATATTCTGACGCATCCCTTCGCCTTCCGCGCCCAACACCAAAGCGACTCGTCCGGCTGGAAGTGCTTCTGCTAAGGTCGCGTCTGTTTCACCTGCCAGCCCAATCCGCCAGAAGCCTGCTTCTGCCAGTTCGTCGAGCGTCCGCGCCAGATTGACGACACGGACCCATGGCACGATTTCCAATGCACCCGAGGCCGATTTGGCCAACACGCCCGACTCTCCCGGTGCATGGCGATCCTGTGTAACGATTGCCGCTGCACTGAAGGCTGCTGCCGATCGCAGTATTGCCCCAACATTGTGCGGATCGGTCACCTGATCGAGAACCAGCACAGGGCCTTCGGATTCAGCAATAACATCGGCCAGAAATACGTCCTCCAAAGGCGCGCATTCAAGCACGAGCCCCTGATGGGGCGCATCCCGGGCTACCAGACGAGCCAGGTCATGGGCATCGGCATATTCAACCGGGAAGTCTGCTGGCAGCTCCCCGTCAAGAGACTCGATGCCCTCCCTCGTGGCCCACAGCTTGCGGTGTTGCCGTTCGGGATTCATCAGCGCTGCTTCGACAGCGTGGCGGCCCCACAGGCGAACTTGCCCGGCACCGGCGCGCCCCGATCCACGCCCGCCCTGCATCCGGCCCGCGCGGCCACGCATAGCGCGCTTTCGATCACCCTTGGCCATTTTTTCTCCTTGTACGATGCGATGATGTGGAAACTTATCGCGCCTCCTGCCACCCGCCCCATTGACAGGCAAGCAAGGGTTCGCCATTGGGGCGCCTCTCGGCTGGCAGCCCCCGATGCGGGGGCTTTTTTCATCGCCAGAAACGATGCCCTGTGTGGACAGGTGGCCGAGTGGTTAAAGGCAGCAGACTGTAAATCTGCCCGCGCAAGCGTACGCTGGTTCGAATCCAGCCCTGTCCACCACTTCTTCATCGCAGTGACGAATGGCTTTGCGGTGGGCGCGACCCGCACAAGCGCACCGGTTTACGTCCGCGCTATTGGTAGGCGGGCGAATCTCAGTTGTCGGATTTTCCGGGGGTGGGGCGGCAAATCTAATTATTGCCGTAATATTGCAGGTATATACGCTTGGCTGGCACCGTGTCATTGCATGGTGCAGCAATAAAGTTCGGCAGTCGCGCTTCTGACGAACTATCGACCGGTTACCTGTTTGCCAAATCGCTACAGGTAACCGGTCGGATAGAACTTACTTGGCAGCTTCGCTGGCGGCATCGCTGGCCGGAGCCATCGAAGCGGCATCGCTCGCGGTGTCGCTGGCGACGTCGCTGGCGACAGCCGAAGCGGTATCAACCGGAGCTTCTTCCTTCTTGCCACAGGCCGAAAGGGTCAGGGCCAGAGCAAGGCCCGAAACTGCGAGAATCGACTTCTTCATTAGGTAATCCCCTTGTCTTCACTCGCACGCAGAGGCTGCGAGGCGGCGCCGGTTTGCCGACAGTCGCACGATTTGTCGATTGCAAAATTAGCGATCAGTCACCCAAAAATCTGCCGGAAGTGGGAAAAACTAAATAAAATCAACATGCCGTTGATATAGGAATTTGGGCAAAAAAAAGACAGGCTTGCCCCAAAAGTGCCATTTTTCACCAGATACGATGCGATTGAATGACAGATTTGGGGATCTGACGGGTGGATTCGCGATCCTGTTATCTGGCATGCAGAGGGTCTTGCTCTGGGATTTTTGCAGGCCTAACCCTCGCGGGATGAACTGGACAAACCGACCTGTTATCGCTGCCACCGGGCTCTACACTCCGCCGGAAAGCATCTCGAACGCCGAACTTGTCGAGAGCTTCAACGAATATGTCGCTAGGTATAACGAAGCACATGCCGCCGCTATTGGCATGGGAGATATTGACCCGCTCCAGCCCAGTTCGGTTGAGTTCATCGAAAAGGCGAGTGGGATCAAGGCCCGGCACGTAATCGACAAGGCTTCGATCCTCGACCCGGAGATTATGTGCCCTCGCATCGCGGAGCGCGATAACGAACAGCTTTCGATCATGGCGGAAATTGGCGTTAAGGCGGCGCAACAAGCGTTGGAGGCTGCAGGGCGAGCCCCGGCCGATGTCGATGCGGTGTTATGCGCTGCGTCTAATATGCAGCGCCCCTATCCGGCAATGGCAATCGAGATTCAGCAGGCATTGGGTATCGACGGTTTCGGGTTCGATATGAATGTTGCCTGTTCGTCGGCAACGTTCGGCATCCAGACCGCTGCGGATTATGTTCGCGCGGGAAATGCACGCAGTGTTCTGGTGGTAAGCCCGGAAATTACCAGCGGGCATCTTAATTGGCGCGATCGGGACAGCCATTTCATTTTCGGCGATGTGGCGACGGCTGTTCTGGTGGAAGACGCGGCCATCGCGCCGGAGAACCATTGGGAAATTCTCGGCACCAAGCTGAAAACGGTGTTTTCGAACAACATCCGCAACAACTTTGGCTTTCTCAACAGAGCCGCTCCTGAAACGGCATCTGATCCAGACAAGCTATTCGTGCAGGAAGGACGCAAGGTGTTCAAGGAAGTGGTTCCGATGGTTTCGGCACTGATCCTGCAAGAGACGGAGCGCTTGCAGATCGATCCGCATTCGTTGCGGCGCCTCTGGCTGCATCAGGCCAATGCCGGGATGAATAGGTTGATCGCGCACCGAGTGCTGGGACACGAAGCTGATGGCGATGAAAGCCCGACCGTGCTCGATACCTATGCAAATACGTCTAGCGCAGGATCGATTATCGCATTTCACAAACACAATTCCGACCTTGTTGGCGGAGATACCGGACTGATCTGTAGTTTCGGCGCGGGTTATTCCGTTGGGACGGTCTTTGTGAGAAAAACTGACTGATCGCAGGGCGGCGTTTGCGCCGGTTTCGCTTGTGACTGGCGCGCGCACCGCCTAAGTGACGTCGCATGGCCGGAGATATTCTCGACAATCAGGGCCGGGGTGAAGCGGGTTGGCAATGGCCCTCGATCCATCCCGAAGGACGCAAGTTCGCCCTCATTACCGCTGCCGCGAGTTTGGTGACTGCGTTTCTCGCCTGGGAAACGATCGCCTGGCCGATGGCGTTTTTGACATTGGGTGTGCTTGCCTTTTTCCGCGACCCTGAAAGGGTCGTGCCGCAGGATGACAAATATATTGTCTCCCCTGCCGATGGTATGGTGTCGTTGATCACTCAGGTGGAGCCTCCAGCGGAACTGGTGGGTGACGATGGCAGCGGCACTACAGGGCTTCCCGCAGGCCCGGTCACGCGCGTGTCGATTTTCATGAGCGTCTTCGATGTCCACATTAACCGGTCACCGATTGGCGGTACTGTGCGGCGCATGGTCTATATGCCAGGCAAGTTCATGAATGCCGACCTGGACAAGGCGAGTGAGGAGAACGAGCGGCAGCATCTTTTGGTCGAGCGGCCTGACGGCGTCAGTATTGGTTTTACGCAGATTGCTGGCTTGGTCGCACGGAGAATTGTACCGTTCGTGAAGCCCGGCGACATGATTGCCGTGGGGCAACGTGTGGGCTTGATTCGGTTCGGTAGCCGGGTTGATGTGTACCTTCCGACCGGAACTTCACCTCGCGTTGTTTTGGGCCAAACCGTTATTGCGGGTGAAACTGTGCTTGCCGATATTGGTACTCAGCCGCTGATCGAGGGTGTCAGCCAGTAATGGGAGACGATCGTCCCCGCGTTGGCCCGAAGGCGGCTGAGGATGAAATGTCGCTGATGCGGGGGGGGCGGGCATCCGGTTTGGCTTTGCGTGCCGTTGTACCGAACGCGATCACCGCTGCCGCTCTATGTTCAGGGCTTACCGGTATTCGTTTCGCAATCGCCGGGATGTGGAAGGAAGCGATTCTGGCGGTTCTCGTGGCGGGTCTGCTCGATGGGATCGACGGGCGCATCGCACGCTTGCTCAAGGCGCAATCACGCTTCGGCGCAGAACTGGACAGTCTGGCAGATTCGCTGAGTTTCGGCATGGCGCCTGCGCTGATTCTATTTCTGTGGTCACTGGAAGACCTGCCGCGACTTGGGTGGTTTGCCAGCCTTGCATTCGCCATTTGCTGTGCATTGCGGCTGGCCCGCTTCAACGCCATGATCGATGTCGATGAGCAGCCGCACAAATCGGCGGGCTTTCTAACAGGTGTGCCAGCGCCGGTTGGGGCAGGGCTGGCCTTTCTGCCGATATATTTATGGATGGCCACCGGTCTGGAGGATTTCCGTCACCCGGTGGCCGTGGCGGGATGGACAGCGCTGATCGCTTTTTTGATGATTTCCAATATGGCAACTTTGAGCTGGACTTCATTAAGGCCGCGGCGAAATGTGCGTCTTGAAGTTATCGCAGTCGTCGGGATGGTATTCGCTGCCCTGCTGATGGAACCGTGGTGGACGCTGATTGCAATTTGCACCGGCTATCTTGCCTTGATGCCATTCACGGTGTTTCGCTACGCCCGCATCAGGCGGCAGCGCGATGCTGAGTCTGCCGTATAACACGTGTGCCGCGCCGGACCATTCTTCCGGTATTTCCCATGATAGCTCGCACAGGTTGTGTACTCTGATTGTTCAGGTCGATCTGAACCTGTTGTTCCAGTCGAACAACCGCAACCTGCCAGGCGTCTGCTGTCTTTAATTCGGCATGCAAACGATGCCAGGCACTTCGCCCGCGCAAAAACCCATCAATCAGGATGAGAGCGGCAAACGTGGCCGATGCAGCAAACAGAATAGTGAGCAAGCTGGCGATCATGGCGTTTTTCCTTGCTGGTCCACAATGCTGCGGGTAGCCTGTGGATAACGTGTCGATAACAGAGTAAAGTGGCTTTCGTTCCGCCGTTGTGGATATATGTTCCTGTTTTGTTCCAGTCGTCAAGCGATTTGAGCGACAGGCGTTCATTTTTTTACGATACAGTGAATGCGCGGCGAGAGGTCTCTCTCTCGCCGCGCTCAGAAAAATCACGCAAATAGAGATCGTTGGGGGCTAGTCGAGATAGTAGTCGATAGTCGTTACGACCCGAACTCGCTGATCCGGGCTGCTCGCGGTCTGGCCGGAACTGCCATATTCTTCGTCTCCGCTGGGAGCTTCCCTGCTCGAAACGGAGAAATATCCCTGCGTGGCGCTCTTGATGCCACCAACCGACGATCCCGAATCGTTGGCGAATTTCTCGGCTGCGCGACGGGCATCCTTGGTCGCCTCTGCGATCATTTCGGGCTTAACCTTGTCGAGCTCGGTATATTCATAGCTGGCGTTTACGTCATCCACTACCAGCCCGCCCTGAGCCAGTTCGTCCTTGTTCGCCTGCACCGCCTGAACTTGTGCCACCTTTGACGTGGTGAAGGAAATTGTACGGCGAACCGTATATACCTTTCGACCCGTATATTTCCCGTCACGATATTCGTCCGTGACAGAGATATTGGCGCTGCTCGGTTTGGTCATCGCATCCTCGAATCCCTGCTTCGCCAGATATTTGCGAATAGTCACGGAATCCCGGTCGACGGCGGAAAGAGCCTCCGACAGATCGTAAGCTGCCTCGGAATAATTGACCGACCACGATGCGCGGTTGGCGGTTACGTTACGTTGAGCAACACCGCGGACGGTGACCTCCCGATCGGCGCGCTTCATTGCCACCATCCCGTTCGCTAGCGATACCGAGCCGATGGTTATACCGCCTGCCAGCACCACGCTGGCGCAGAGCAATGCGATCCGGTTGTTGTTGGCGATTGCCGAGAGGAACCCATTCGAAGTAGCCATTTAATTCTCCCTGCTATGGTGCGCGCGACCACTGATCCTGCCTCATCATGCGATGAGATGTGCATTTATGTCGATGAACCGTTCATGACCGTGCGTGCTCGAACGCTGCTCCGGCAGCGGCATTTGTGCAGGATGCGAAGAGGGCTGGATTTTCGTATAACATAGCGGTAAGGGCGCGCGGTCTTCCGGCAGTTCGACCGTATTCGTGGTCGGGCAGGTTGGGGGCAAATCCACATGGAAGGCGCACATACCGGTGCCTGCAGCGGGCTCTCCGCACAGGTTCCAGCTTTCCAGAGGCACAACCGGAAAGGAAATGACCATGGCGGCTCCTACCGTCACCATGCAGCAACTGATTGAGGCCGGCGCACACTTCGGCCACCAGACCCACCGCTGGAACCCGCGCATGAAGCCGTATATTTTCGGCGCGCGGAACGGCGTTCACATTATCGACCTGTCGCAGACCGTGCCGCTCATGGCGCGTGCACTCGACTTCGTGCAGGACACTGTTCGTTCGGGCGGCAAGGTCCTGTTTGTCGGCACCAAGCGTCAGGCTCAGGAACCGATCGCGCACGCAGCTCGCGCCAGTGGCCAGCATTTCGTGAATCACCGCTGGCTGGGCGGCATGCTCACCAACTGGAAGACGATTTCGCAGTCGATCAAGCGCCTCAAGACTCTTGAAGAGCAGCTTTCGGGCGATACGAGCGGCTTCACCAAGAAAGAAGTTCTTCAGCTCACCCGTGAGCGGGACAAGCTGGAAATGTCGCTTGGCGGCATTCGTGACATGGGCGGCATTCCCGATGTCATGATCGTGATTGATGCGAACAAGGAAGATCTCGCGATCAAGGAAGCCGGCGTACTCGGCATCCCGGTGATTGCCGTGCTCGACACCAACGTCGATCCGTCGGGTATCGCGTTCCCTGTTCCGGGCAACGACGATGCAAGTCGCGCTGTGCGCCTGTATTGCGATGCTTTTGCTGAAGCAGCAACTGCAGGCAAAGGTGCGGCCGTGACCGACTCGGGTGCCGATTTCGGTGCGATGGATACGCCGCCGGCAGAAGCCGCCGCAGAAGCGTAACACGCGCTTCCTATCGCGGAATCGAGGCGCCGGGCGGATCGAAATGGTTCGGCCCGGTGCTCGCTTTTGATTTGCAAAGAAGGAATTGAACATGGCTGCATTCACTGCCGCTGACGTGAAAGCCCTGCGCGAAAAGACCGGCGCGGGCATGATGGATGCCAAAAAGGCTCTCGAAGAAGCCAATGGCGACATCGAAGCTGCTGTCGACGCACTGCGCGCCAAGGGTCTTGCAACCGCTGCCAAGAAATCGAGCCGCACCGCTGCGGAAGGTCTCGTCGGCGTGGCGGTCGAAGGCACCAAGGGTGTTGCCGTCGAAGTCAACTCGGAAACCGACTTCGTCGCCAAGAACGACAAGTTCCAGGACTTCGTGCGTAAGACTACTCAGGTCGCTCTGGAACAGGCCAGCGACGATGTCGAAGCGCTGAAGGCTGCCGCTTACCCTGACGGTGGCACAGTCGCTGAAAAGCTGACTGACAATGTGGCGACCATCGGTGAAAACCAGCAGGTTCGTCGCATGAAGTCGGTTTCCGTCACCAACGGCGTGATCGTGCCTTACATGCACAATGCCGCCGGTGAAGGGCTTGGCAAGATCGGTGTTCTGGTCGCTCTGGAAAGCGAAGCGCCCGCCGATGTTCTCGAACCGCTCGGCAAGCAGCTTGCGATGCACATTGCGGCCGCTTTCCCGCAGGCTCTCGATGCTGATGGCCTCGACGCCGAAGTGATCGAGCGCGAACGCAAGATCGCTGCTGAAAAAGCTGCCGAAAGCGGCAAGCCTGCCGAAGTGCAGGAAAAGATGGTCGACGGTGCGATTAAGAAGTTCGCTAAGGAGAACGCTCTTCTCAGCCAGATCTTCGTAATGGATAACAAGACCGCGATCGCCGATGTCATTGCCAAAGCGGGCAAGGATGCCGGCAGCGCGATCGTGCTCAAGGATTATGTCCGCTTCCAGCTCGGAGAAGGTATCGAAAAGGAAGAAAGCGATTTCGCCGCCGAAGTGGCTGCCGCAGTCGCTGGCTGACCCTTTCAAGATATAATGTGTGGGCCGCTCGATTCTTCTGGATTGGGCGGCCTTTGCATTTGAGCTTGGTTTGAAGCCTTCTCCCTTGCCGCAAGAAGGTGCTGGCCTATAAGGACGCACCGTTTACCCGATCATTCGCGAGACTCTGCTTCCATGCCTCTTCCCAAGATCAAGCGCGTCCTCCTCAAACTTTCGGGTGAGGTGCTGATGGGCGATCAGCAATTTGGGATCGATCCTTCGTTCGTCAGTGAGTTGGCGAAAGAAGTGAAGGCGGCGAAGGAAACCGGTCTGGAAATCTGCCTTGTTATCGGTGGCGGTAATATTTTTCGCGGAATGGCTGGGGCTGCACAGGGTATGGATCGCGCGCAAGCAGATTATATGGGCATGCTTGCAACGGTGATGAATGCGCTCGCCATGCAGAGCGCCTTGGAGCAGCTTGGTGTACCCACTCGCGTACAGTCGGCGATCCAGATGGATCAGGTTTGCGAGCCAGTGATCCGTCGTCGGGCTGAACGTCACCTCGAAAAAGGGCGTGTGGTTATATTTGCTGCCGGTGTCGGCGCGCCATATTTCACCACCGATTCCGGTGCGGCACTCCGCGCGGCAGAAATGCGTTGCGATGCATTGCTGAAGGGCACCAGTGTCGATGGGGTCTATAATTGCGATCCCAAGAAAGATCCCGAAGCAAAGCGTTTTGAAACTGTCGGTTATAGCAAGGTGCTGGCAGATAATCTTAAAGTTATGGACGCGTCCGCAGTTGCTTTGTGCCGCGACAATGGCATCCCGATCGTGGTGTTTTCGATCCGCGAGAAAGGCAACCTTGCGCGAGTGCTGCAAGGCAAGGGCGTTCAGACGATAGTGCAAGAGGAAGCCTGACAATGGCCAAGTACGATAAAGCCGATATCGAGCGCCGTATGAACGGCGCGGTGGAATCATTGAAAAGCGATCTGTCGGGCCTGCGGACCGGGCGCGCCAACGTGGCACTGCTCGATCCTGTGGTGTGCGAAGTGTACGGCGCGATGATGCCGCTCAATCAGGTTGCGACGGTGTCTGCACCTGAACCACGGATGTTAAGCGTGCAGGTGTGGGACAGGTCAAACCTGACCGCGGTTGAGAAGGGCATTGCCCATGCCAACCTTGGGCTGAACCCGATGATCGATGGGCAAACTATTCGACTGCCGATTCCCGATCTGACGGAAGAGCGTCGCCGCGATCTTGCCAAGCTGGCGGGGCAATATGCCGAAAAAGCCAAAGTTGCGATTCGCAACGTTCGGCGCGATGGCATGGAAGCGCTCAAAGATGACGAAAAGAAAAAGGAAATCTCTGAGGACGAGCGCAAGCGGGCTGAAGAAGAAGTTCAGAAGCTGACTGACAAATATGTTGCTGAGACCGATGCGGCGGCCGCTAACAAGGAAAAGGAGATCATGACGCAGTGATTGCGGCATGATCTTCACCCAATGACCACCGACCAGAAACCCGAAGCGCGCCACGTCGCCATCATTATGGATGGTAATGGGCGCTGGGCAAAACGTCGGCATCTGCCGCGCGCCATCGGGCACCAGCGCGGCGTGGAAGCGGTTCGCAAGCTGGTGCGCTCGCTCAAAGACACTTCGATCGAGTGTCTGACGCTGTATGCTTTCAGTTCCGAAAACTGGAAACGACCTGAAGAAGAGGTCGGTGATTTGATGAACCTGATGCGAAAGTTCGTCAGATCGGACCTGCCCGAATTTCTCGCCAACGATGTCAGGCTGCATATTATCGGTGACTGGCGCAGTCTGGCGCCCGACATCGTCGAAATGCTGGAAGATGCGTTGGCGCGGACTGCGAACGGATCGCGCACATTGGCAGTGGCGCTCAATTATGGGTCGCAACAGGAAATTGCTCGTGCGGCAGCATCGGCAGCGGACGAGGGTGAAATTACGACCGAGAGTATCGCAGCCCATCTCGATACCGCTCAACTCCCTCCGCTCGATCTGCTTATCCGGACGAGCGGAGAGGTCCGCCTCTCTAACTTCCTGTTATGGCAGTCGGCGTATGCTGAAATGATGTTCGTCGATACTCTTTGGCCGGACTTTACTCCGCAGGACTTGCAGCATGCGCTCGACGAATTTGCCGGGAGGGAGCGTCGATATGGCGGACGGTGAAGCGAATGTCGGCTCACAGGCAAAAAACGCCGACCTCGGGGCGCGGGTCGTTTCAGCCATAGTGATGGTCGTCATTGCCGGGATTGCCCTGATGCTGGGGAGCTGGGTCTGGCTGGCGTTCGTCGCATTGGTTGCGCTGGCTGCGTTGTGGGAGTGGAATGGTCTGGTAAAAGGGGCCGGTCGGTCGCCTGCAAGTGAAGTGCTGTGGGTGTTCTTCGGTGTGATTTACATTGGCGTGGCCGCACTAGGCATGGTGCAGCTTCGGGCCCTCTATCTGCCGATCTTCTTTGCTGCAGGCTTTATCGTGCCGATTATCGCAGTTGATGTCGGGGCCTATTTCATGGGCCGGGCGCTTGGCGGCCCGAAAATAGCGCCGCGGATCAGTCCATCAAAAACATGGGCAGGTCTGGCAGGTGGAATATTGGGGGCGTCGATTGTCTATCTGGTCGTCGGCTATAACTGGGCCGATTCCTATTTCGTGAGTAATGAGGGAGTCTTCGGATGGAAAAGCGTGGTCGGCGCACTGATTCTCGGCACAGTTGTCGCTGTACTTGCCCAAGCCGGCGATTTTTTTGAAAGCTGGATGAAACGTCGCGCAGGGCTGAAGGATTCCGGGCGCCTTATACCCGGTCATGGCGGCGTGTTAGATCGAGTCGACGGATTGATTGCTGTATTCTTCGTGTTGACGCTCACCCGGAATCTCCTGTGACTCGTTCGATTTCGATTCTGGGAGCAACGGGATCAATCGGAGCTTCGACGCTGGATCTGCTTCGGCGAAATCGCGGTGCGTGGAAGGTTGTGGCGCTGACTGCCAACAGCCGCGTTGCCGAGCTTGCTGCGCTGGCGCGTGAATTTGATGCGGATATCGCGGTCGTTGCTGATGAGCGCCATCTGCCGCAATTGCGTGAAGCGCTTTCTGGAACTGGTATCGCAACCGCGGGCGGCGCGGCGGCATTGTGTGAGGCTTCTGCGCGACCTGTCGATATGACTGTGGCAGCGATTGTCGGATGTGCCGGGTTGGCGCCGGTAATGGCGGCTGTTGCGCGCGGTGGAACAATTGCGCTGGCCAATAAGGAGGCATTGGTTTCCGCAGGCGACATTCTCATGAGCGCGGTTGAGAGGCACAAGGCGACCGTTTTGCCGACCGACAGCGAGCACAACGCTATTTTTCAGTGTCTTTCTGGAAATCGTTTTGTCGATATCCGATCGATTACATTGACTGCGAGTGGCGGTCCTTTCCGCGCATGGAGCCAGGATCAACTGGCCACCGCCACGCGCGAACAGGCCCTTCGCCATCCCAATTGGGACATGGGCGCTAAGATCACCATCGATTCGGCCACGATGATGAATAAGGGCCTTGAATTCATCGAGGCATATCATCTGTTCCCGGTCGAACTCGATCAACTCCGCATTTTAGTGCATCCGCAAAGCGTGGTCCATTCGATGGTGGAGTATCGCGATGGGTCAACGCTCGCGCAGCTTGGGCCAAGCGATATGCGTGTACCGATCGCCAATTGCCTTGCCTGGCCAGAGCGGATGGAAACGCCGATGGCATCGCTCGATTTGGCGGCGATTGGGGAATTGAGTTTTTTTGCCCCGGACGAAGAGCGTTTTCCGGCGACAAGGCTGGCGCGCGAAGCGGCGCAATCGGGTGGTGCCGCGCCCGCCGTTCTCAATGCTGCGAATGAGGCAGCAGTTGCGGCTTTCCTTGCTGGCAAGATTGCGTTCAGCCACATTACCGTAGTAGTTGAAAGAACCTTGCAGCGTTCGATACCTCGCGGGCCGACGTCTCTGGAAGAAGTACTGGAGATCGATGCCAATGCGCGGGTATGGGCGAACGAATTGATGGAGCACGTCTGAATTGATGTCTAGCCCGCCTTTCTGGCTCTATATTGTTGGCTTCCTGCTGCTGTTGGGGCCCTTGGTAACGGTTCATGAATTTGGTCATTATCTGGTGGCGCGCTGGCTTGAGGTGAAAGCCGAAGTTTTCTCCGTTGGCTTTGGTCGCGAGGTATTGGGATTTACTGACCGAAGCGGAACGCGTTGGCGGCTGTCATTATTACCCCTCGGAGGATATGTCCAATTCAAGGGGGATATGAGTCCGGCGAGTATTCCCGATGCCCGGACATTGTCCGCGGTGAGTCCCGATGAACGGAACGGTGCATTTCAGCTTGCTCCGTTGAGGCATCGTGCACTGATTGTGGCGGCCGGGCCGATTACTAATCTCTTGGTCGCACTGGCGATCTTTGCCGGCTTTTTCATGGTTGTCGGGGAGCCGGTGCAAGCGGATCCAGGTCAGACCAATAAGGTTGAGCAGTTCTCGCCGGAATCTGCGGCTCAGGCCGCCGGTGTGCGTGTGGGTGACAAGATTGTCAGCATTGATGATGACCCAGTCAGTCAATTTCGCGATATCACTGACCGAGTGATGATGCATCCCGGAGAGAACATTGTTCTGGGCGTCCAGCGCGATGGTGATCTGGTGCGGATCCCTGTCACAATCGCGGAAACGGTCGTCACCGATCGGTTCGGCAATGAATCACGGATTGGTCGTCTGGGTATTTATTCCAGCCCGGTGACCTACCGACCGGCGGGTCCTTTCGTGGCTGTCCGACTCGCCGTTAAAGAAAGTGCCAGTATGGTTGGCATGATGGTCACTGGGATTGGCCAGATTTTTAGTGGTCAGCGTTCTGTCCAGGAACTGGGCGGCCCGGTGAAGATGGCTAAATGGTCGGGTGAGCAGCTGAGCCTTGGGCCGCAGGCGTTTGTGGCGTTTGTAGCATTCGTCTCGCTTAATTTGGCATTCATCAACCTGTTGCCAATCCCTGCTCTCGACGGAGGGCATCTGGCATTCTACGCGGTTGAAGCAGTCCGTCGGAAGCCAGTGGACGCCCGAGGACAGGAAATCGCGTTTCGTGCCGGTGTGGCGCTGGTGCTCGCCTTGATGCTGTTCGTGACGATAAACGATCTGATCTCGCTTCCGATTTTCGGACGCTAGTAACGGGTCATGCTGGAGTATGCGCGGGTATAGGCTTGTTCCTTCGCTTGATCGAGAACGCGCTATCGGGCACAGGGCGGCGATACTCCGCTGTTCATCCGACGCAAGATTTCGGTGAAGTGGGGGCGGACTGGCCGCGCACAATTTTTATGACGGGAGTTCCACGTTGATGAGTGGACGGGAAGTGGCTGATTCAAGAGTTGGCTCAGGTTTTGGAAAGCTGGCGCTGGCTTTGATGTGTGGCACGGTGCTGGGCGGAATTCCCGCTGCGGCATACGCACAGGATGTGGGGGCGCAGGACGGCCCCTTGATCCCCGCTGATCAATCGGCGCCCACGCAATCGATTACGGAGATTAATGTGGTGGGGGCCGAACGGCTCGAACCCAATACGATATTGTCGTATATTCGTTTGCGTGTGGGGCAGCCATATTCAGCGGCAGCAGCCGACCAGGCGTTGAAGGATCTGGCCGCGACCGAATTGTTCAGTGATTATTCCATTCAGAACAATAACGGTATCGTGACTATCAAGATCACGGAAAACCCGGTCATCAACCGCATCATTCTTGAAGGCAACAAACGCATCAAGAACGATAAGATTTTGCCGGAAATCAAACTGTCGCCGAGGCAGATATTCACACGATCGAAAGTGCGTGCCGATGTGGCCCGCATCATCGAACTGTATAAGCGGCAAGGACGCTTCGCAGCTTCGGTCGAACCGAAAATGGTGCAGTTGAGCCAGAATCGCGTCGACGTCGTGTTCGAGATCAACGAAGGGCCGAAGTCCAAAGTTCGCCAGATCAACATTATCGGCAACGAAGCGTTCTCCGACGGAGAGTTGCGTAGCGAAATGTTGACGAAGCAGACGCGCTTCACGCGTTTCTTTAGCTCCAAAACCAGCTACGATCCCGATCGTCTGGCGTTCGATCAACAGAAATTGCGCCAGTTCTATCTTACCAACGGGTATGCAGATTTTCGCGTGGTTTCCGCTGTTGCGGAGCTGACCCCGGACAAGAAAGACTTCATCATCACTTACGTGGTGGAAGAAGGAAAACGCTACAAGTTCGGCGATGTGAAGGTCGAAAGCCAATTGCGCGATTTTGATAGCGAAGCGATGACCAAGCGACTGCCGATGCACGCTGGCGATTGGTATAACGCCAAACAAGTCGAAGATATGGTCGATCAGTTTTCTGAACTGGCCGGCACTTTCGGCTATGCGTTTGCCCAGGTAGATCCCGAATTCCGCCGTAATAAAGACGACCTGACGATGGACGTCACGTACGTCATCAAGGAAGCACCGCGTGTTTATGTTGAGCGGGTCGATGTCAACGGCAACACTCTGACCCAAGACAAGGTTGTACGTCGCGAATTCCGTGTTGCGGAAGGTGATGCGTTCAACTCGCTGCAGGTCAAGCGCTCGGCTGCGCGTATTAAGTCGCTCGGATATTTTCAGGAAAATTTCGAGATTGACCAGAAGCAGGGAAGCGCTCCTGACAAAATTCTGCTCGAAGCTAACATTGAAGAACAGCCGACTGGACAGTTGCAGTTGTCAGCCGGTTTCTCGTCGATCGAGAGCTTTATCCTGGCCGCTTCGATCCAGCAGCGGAACTTCCGCGGGCGCGGTCAGACGGTAGGTGCCGGGGTCAACTGGTCGAGGTATTCACGCAGTGTCAATCTGAGCTTTACCGAACCTTATGTGTTTGATCGCAATATTTCGACTGGCATAAATATTTACAGAAAAGACTACAATAGCTTCAATTATCTTAGTAGTAATCGTAACACGACCTTTAAGCAGGCGACAACGGGGGCCTCGCTGCGGGTTGGTGTTCCCCTGACTGAATATATGTCGCTGGTTGGTAGTTATACTTTCAATTATGACGACGTTTCGCTGGACAAGAATCGGTTCTTTACGGATCGGCAGAATCCGCCTGCGTTCGAGTGCGATCCGCTGCTGGCAGGCCGTTATCTTTGTGAAGCACTAGGGACGCGTACGAGCTCCATCGTTGGCTTGACGTTGGGATACAATAACCTCGATAATGGTTATCGTCCCACACGTGGTACCAGTGTATCGCTTACTGGTGAATATGCGGGGGTAGGCGGTTCGGTCCACTATGCTCGTGTTAGTGGTAAGGCGGCGCGTTACTGGCCTCTTGGCAGTGGCTTTATTTTCTCGCTCTCTGCCGAAGGTGGCGCAATCAAGGGAATGAACGGAGACGATGTAAATCTGACCGACCGTTTCTTCCTTGGCGAACCTCAAATGCGCGGTTTCGATATTCGGGGCATTGGTCCACGTGTGCTTCGTCAGCCAATTATTAGTGATGGTAATGGGGGCACGACGGTCGTTACCGATCGCGATAAGGTGTCCGATGATGCACTGGGCGGTAATGCCTACTACATCGGGCGGGCCGAGTTGGAAATCCCGCTGGGCAGCGGTATGAAGGAAATGGGCCTGCGCCCCTCGATCTTCATGGATATCGGTGCGCTTTGGAGTGTGCGAACCCCGGCGTTGCAAAGCTGTGGCTATCCCGATGGATGCAGCTTCCCGGTGCGCGATTCTGACGGCAATCAGCTTTACCTCCAGACTGTGACCAATACTGACGGCACTAAAACTACGACGTCTGTAACCAGTCCAACGGCACCTGATGGATCACCCAATACGGCTCAAATGACGTCGCCTATTTCGCCATTCCGCGAAGTCTTCCTCGGCAATTCATCTAGCCCGCGCATTTCAATCGGTATCGGCGTGAACTGGAATTCCCCCTTCGGTCCGCTGCGGATCGACCTCGCCAAAGTCCTGAGAAAGGTCGATGGCGATGATACCAAGACGTTCTCCTTCAACGTAGGAACTCAATTCTGATGAAAACTCTTCTCAAGCCTCTTCTCGCCATTGGCGTAGCCACTGCTGCAATTGCCCCGATCGCCGCGGCACCTGCCGCTGCTGACACGATCAAAGGGATCGGTGTCGTCAGCCTGCCTGCCGTTGTTGCAAACTCGAATGCTTTTAAGACTGCTGAACAGCAGCGCGGCACCACATACAAGGCGCAGATCGATCAGGCCGAAGCGCGCCGCAAACAGATCGCCGATCAGCTGAACCCGCTGGTGACGAAGTTCAACACTGACCAGAAGGCGAATCCGAAGAATCCTGCTCTGGCGCAGCAGGCACAGACCATCCAGCAGATCAATCAATCCGGTCAGCAGGAATTGCAGCAGATTCTGGCTCCGGTCGCGCTGAGCCGGGCGTATGTGACCGAGCAGATTGAAGACAAGCTGGATCAGGCCGTGAAGAACGCTGCCTCGAAGAAAGGCGTTTCTCTGATCCTCGACCCAACTCAGGGTGCGATCATCTATGCCGATGGTGCCTACAATATCACGCAAGATGTGCTGAACGAACTCAACACCCTTCTGCCGACTGCACAACTCGTGCCGCCTCAGGGCTGGGTGCCGCGCGAAGTGCGTGAACAGCAGGCGCAGCAACAGGCCGCACAGGGCCAGCAGCAGCAACAGCAGCCGGCCACGACGGGCCGTTAAGGGATCACGGGGCAGCACAATGAGTACTGAAATCGCGCCTGAAACCGCGAGCGAAACTGCTTTCGATATCCGCCGCGTCCTCAATGCGCTGCCTCATCGCTATCCTCTTTTGCTGGTCGATCGGGTAAGATCGATCACTCTCGGCGAGGAAATTCACGCGGTGAAGGCGGTGAGTTTCAACGAGGAGTATTTTCAGGGTCATTTCCCTGGTCGGCCGATTATGCCGGGCGTGCTTCAGATTGAAGCCCTGGCGCAGGCTGCGGCGATTCTCGGAATAGAAACGCTCGAACTGGCGGGTACCGGGAAGCTGGTTTACTTCATGGGCGTCGATGGCGCGAAATTTCGTGCTCCTGTGGAACCGGGCTGCTTGCTGGATTTGAATGTTTCGTTCCTCCAGAAGCGTAGCCGGGTCTATAAATTCAAAGGTATCGCCAGCGTTGAAGGAAAAACGACCTGTGAATGTGAATTCACAGCGATGATTGCCGATCCCCCCGAATGACCCGGTAGACGGGGAAGGGCTTGCAAATATGCGGCCTTGCCGCTAGGCGCCCGCCTTTCCCGCACACAGCGCGCCCGGTCGGAACCGGGCTCGAGCTAGCAAGGATTTATGCCATGAAGGCCGATACGCATCCCGACTATCACACGATCACCGTCAAGATGACCGACGGGACCGAGTTCCAGACCCGCTCGACATGGGGCGCCGAGGGCGACACGCTCACGCTCGATATCGACCCGACCAGCCACCCGGCGTGGACCGGCGGTAAGCAGCAGATTCAGGAAGGCGGTCGTGTGGCGGCATTCAACAAGCGTTTTGGCGGTCTCAGCCTCAAGAAGTAACGCTTGCCATAGTTTCAGTGGCCTTCGGGCTATTGGGGAGGGCGGTCCGACGGGGCCGCCCTTTTTCGTTTATCAGCTACTTACTGTGGCATTCACGCATGATCGATGCAGCGAGTCGCGATCGGGCGTGCTTGCAACCGGGCGCGGCTAATTAGCTTACCGCAAACGGCGCACTTGCCATATGTGCCATTCTCGATCCGGGCGAGGGCAGCGCGCACCTGAGCGATTTCTTCGCGCAATATAGAATCGACACCTTCCAGCGCTTCATCATCCGACAGGTCCACGGCCTGTTCTTCTGAATCGGCGTCGAGTGGGTGGCGCAGATCGTCTTCGATATCGTCTACCCGGTTCAAGAGGGTAGCAAGACGATCTTCGAGTTGCGCTTTCAATTCGACAAAATTGTGCACTTGTGTCTCCCTCAGGTTCGTTTTGGTTTTTGGTAGCGGCAGCGGGCATAATTGTTGATTTGCATCAAGTTCAGAGCCACGGCTTCTCGCGATACCACTTTGTAATCACATACTTGGTGCCAGCGCGTACTTTCATCCCATGATGTAAGGTATTCGGGTTTGGGCGGCCGTCGGCGCGTCTATTATTCCAGCACATCAATTTACCGGCTTCGGGCTGAACAGTCTTTTTGATCGCGCCGAATCGTGTGCCGCCGCCTGCCGTTACATCGTTGAGATAGACCATGAATGTCCACGTCCGCTGTCCGGCGACGGCACAATATTTTTCCCAATCCGGCCCATTGGGTTCGAAGTAATCGGTATGGGCTTTGAATTCCTGCCCCACTGCATAGCGTTGACCCTGCACAGGTTCCCCAAAGGCCGGATCGATAGCGTTGAGGGAATACAGCCGCGATTCGAGATCTTGTACGGCAGCTTCGTCGGGGTCGAGATCGCACGTCTCGCTGGTTCGGAAATAATCATCGCCATTGGCATCTGCGATTGTGGAAGGGCGGCGATTGGCGTCGATCAGTTCAATCAGGCGATGGCAGAGCGCCAGCGGCAGAAAATCGCGCAACTGGAACAATTCCAGCTTGGGGGAGGGGATGATCTGGACGGGCGCGTTCGCTCGCAAAATTGTAGCAGAAGATTCGCCCTGAGCGGTCATCTGCGAAGGATAGAATAAACCATCAGGCGAAACAATCTTACGTGATGCGCGGCGTGGCGCAGTTTTTGCTTTCAAAACCGTTTCGCGTATGCAACAGGCGCACGCCCGTGCCGGAACCCGCTTGACGGGGCCGTGTACGGCTCTAAGTGGCCCGCTTTACGGCATTGGCCGGGGCATATGGCGATCGTAGCTCAGTTGGTTAGAGCGCCGGTTTGTGGTACCGGAGGTCGGGGGTTCGAGACCCCTCGATCGCCCCATTTCCCCTCCTCGTTGCCGGGCGCGCAGCGCCAGATTTCTATGGCACGAGCAGGGGCCTGATATGACCGCTTTCTGGACTGAACCCGATTATGACGATCACGAGCTGGTTCAGCTTGTTCGCGATCGGAAGTCCGGGCTTACTGCCATTATTGCGCTGCACTCCACCCACCTTGGCCCCGCTGGCGGCGGAACACGGTTTTGGCACTATGCTGAGCCGAAAGCCGCTTTGCGCGATGTTCTGCGGTTAAGCCGCGGGATGAGTTACAAGAACGCCATGGCCGGGCTGCCGATGGGCGGTGGCAAGGCTGTTATTCTGGCGGACGAGGATCGCACAAAGTCACCGGAACTGATCGCTGCATTCGGCGATGCGGTCGATGCGTTGGACGGCCGTTATGTTACTGCCGAAGACGTGGGGATCACCGAAGCGGACATGGTAGCGGTGAGCCAGCGGACATCGTTCGTATCAGGCCTTCCTGTGGGTGAAGGGCAGGCAGGTGGCGATCCGGGTCCATTCACCGCGATGGGGATCTACCTCGGCATCAAAGCTGCTGTGGCGCACAAGCTGGGCAAAGACAGCATGGCGGGCGTTCGCGTGGCATTGCAGGGCACCGGATCGGTTGGGGGCGGGGTCGCTCGCTTGTTGGCAAAGGATGGTGCCAGGCTGATCCTGGCCGATGTCGATAGCGTGCGGGTGCAGGCGCTGGCCGATAAGATCGGCGCAGAAACTGTCGCACCCGATGCGATCATGACAACGCCATGCGATGTATTCAGCCCCAATGCTCTGGGCGCAATTCTCGATGAGGAGAGTATTGCGAAGCTCGAGTGCCCGATCGTGGCGGGGGGGGCGAACAATCAGCTCGCTCGCGCGCATCACGGCGCGTTGCTGGCCGAGCGGGGTATCCTTTACGCACCGGATTATGTCATCAACGGAGGCGGGATCATATCGGTTGCGCTCGAATATTTCGCGCGTGTCGAAGGTCACGCCTGCGATGTGACCGAGGTCAATGCGCGAATCGCCCAAATTCCTGAGCGGCTGCGCGAAATTTGGCGGGAGAGCGAAAACACCGGAGTTTCGTCCGATGTTGTCGCGGACCGCATGGCGCAAAAGCTGATCGGACGCTGATCCTTTGACATAGGGCGCAAGTGCCCCTTGTCGTAAGGGGCAGTGCCTGCCAAAGCATCCGCTCGAGGACAGACTTCATTCGATGCACGGCTTCGCCAATCCCAAGCGCTTCCTGACGATCGCGCGCCCGCTGACACCGGCCTTGCTGGTGCTCGGCTCGCTTTTGCTTTGTGCTTCACTGACTTATGGGCTGTTTGTGGCCCCGGCAGAGCGGTTGCAGGGGGAGACGGTCCGCATCCTGTTCGTTCATGTTCCGGCCGCATGGCTGGGCATGGCGGGGTGGAGCGTGATCGCGATGGCCAGCATCGCCGAAATCGTCTGGCGCCATCCGCTGGCGGCCATCGCAGGGCGGGCCGCTGCGGTTCCCGGTGCATTGTTTACAGCTATCTGTCTGGCGACCGGCTCTCTTTGGGGGCGCCCTGCGTGGGGCACCTGGTGGGAGTGGGATGGGCGGCTGACGTCGATGCTGGTCCTTCTGTTCCTGTATTTTGGCTATATCGCTCTGGCGGGAGCGACCGCGCGGGAAGGCGTATCTAGCCGAATTTCCGCGATTTTCGGGATTGTAGGGGTCATCAACGTGCCGGTGATCCATTATTCGGTTCTGTGGTGGTATTCGATTCACCAACCGCCCAGCCTGAGCATGGGCAAATCTGCGATGGCACCCGAATTCCTGTGGCCTCTGCTTGCCGCGACATTGGGGTTTTCGCTTATTTTTTCAGCAGTTGTGCTTATGCGGATGCGAGCCTTACTCGCTGACGCGCAGGCCGAGGCGCGGTTGCGGCGCAAAGCGCTCGACAGCGACCGCGGGTCGGCGCAGGGAGACTGGTAATGCGTGCCGGACTGGACCCGTGGCCTTTCGTGATCGCTTCTTATGCTCTTGCGATCATTGCGACTTTTGCGCTCGTCTGGTGGTCGTGGCGGGCTATGCGACGGGCTGAGAAGCGACGTGAGGAGGTACGACGCAAATGAGCGAAGAAGCCACTTCTCATCCGCTGAAAAAGGCGAAGCATCAACGACTTGCGCTGGTTGTTGTGGCGGTTATTGTGTTGGTCGCGGCTGCCCTGATCGCCACCTGGGCGCTTCGCAATCAGGCCAGTTTCTTCTATGTTCCCAGTGAAATAGTGAGCGATCCGCCACCCGCAGGGCAGGCGGTTCGGTTGGGGGGGATGGTCGAGGCGGGATCGCTGGTGACCAAGCCCGATGGCGTGACGATCGATTTCGTCGTCGGCGATGGCGATGCGAGAGTTCCCGTTGAGTACAAGGGGATAGTCCCCGATCTCTTTCAGGAAGGGTCGGGCGTTGTCGCCGAAGGCCGGATGCTGGCGAACGGTACGTTCAGAGCCGACACCCTGCTGGCCAAGCATGACGAAAACTATATTCCGCGTGAATTGCAGGATATGACCGCGGCGCAGAAGCAGGCGGCCATTGAAGAAACCACTAAATGAGTAAGGCATTCAAGTGATTGCAGAACTTGGCCTTGCGGCGCTCTGGCTCGCAGCCGCGCTGGCTGTGCTTCAACTCGTATTTGGCACCATCTTCACCTTAAAAAGTGCGGAGAAAGCCGAATTTTCGCAGATAGTTAGGCCTGCGGCGGCGATGCAGGGCGTGTTATGTGCGCTTTCTTTCCTGATACTCACCTGGTTATTTGCCCGAACTGACCTGTCAGTGAAGCTTGTTGCGATGAATTCGCATTCGATGAAGCCGATGATCTTCAAGATCGCCGGAACATGGGGCAACCATGAAGGATCGATGCTGCTGTGGGTCACGGTGATGGCGATGGCGGGTGCGCTGATCGCATTGATCGAGCGGCGGCTGCCGGAACGCACCATGATGGCGACGCTGGCGGCGCAGGCTTTCGTGGGACTGGGGTTCTATGCCTTCCTGCTGTTCAGCTCGAACCCGTTTGAGCGGCTGGACCCGCCCGCTCTGGAGGGGATGGGGCTGAACCCGTTGTTACAGGACATCGGCCTCGCGTTCCATCCGCCGACGTTGTATTTTGGATATGTCGGCTTGTCGGTGGCATTCAGCTTTGCCGTGGGGGCACTGCTCACCCGGCAGGTGACGCCGGACTTCGCCCGTGCAATGCGCCCGTGGGTGCTGGGGGCGTGGATTTTCCTGACGGTGGGAATCACCGCAGGTTCTTACTGGGCCTATTACGAACTGGGCTGGGGCGGCTGGTGGTTCTGGGATCCGGTCGAGAACGCCAGCCTGATGCCCTGGCTGGCGGCGACGGCATTGCTCCATTCGGTCAGCGTGCTGGCTGCGCGCGACGCATTGCGGGCGTGGACCATCATGCTGGGCGTTGTGGCGTTTTCGATGAGCATGGTGGGCACGTTCCTCGTCCGCTCAGGCATTCTCACCAGTGTTCATGCCTTCGCGGTCGATCCTGAACGTGGCAGCTTCCTGCTGGCTCTGCTGGCGATTTATATCGGCGGCGCGCTGCTGGTGTTCGCGATGCGGGCGGGCAGCGTGACCGAAGGTGAACGCTTCTCTCTGGTCAGCCGCGAAGGCGCGCTGGTGGTCAACAACGTGATGCTCTCGGCCATCCTGGGGGTGGTCCTGCTCGGCACGCTCTATCCGCTGCTGACGGAGGCGTTCGACGTGCGGGTTTCGGTGGGGCCGCCTTATTTCAATCCGGTGTCCGCGATTTTCGCGCTGCCGATGCTGTTGGTGATGGCGGTCGGCCCGCTGCTGCGCTGGAGGCATGACAGTGCGAAGCGGATCCGGCCCGAACTGATCCTGATCGCGGTGCTGGGTCTGGTGACACTGGCCGGAGTGGTCGCATTCGCGGGGATCGCTGTGTTGCCCACTCTGGGCATCGCGCTGGCGGTGGTTGTGATCGTGGCCAGCGTTATGCCGTTGCGCGGGCGCAAGCTGCGTCTGCTGCCGCTGGCGACATGGGGCATGGTGATCGCGCACCTGGGCATCGGCGTGTCACTGCTCGGTATGGCCAGCGAAACCGCATTCACGCAGGAGAAACTGGCCGCAGTAAAAGTGGGCGATACCACGCAAGTTGGCCCGTGGACGGTAAAGCTGGATCGGATCGATCCGGTCGCCGGCCCGAACTGGACCGCACTCGAAGGCGTTCTGGAGGCCAGCTATCGCGGCGGCAAACCGGTGACCATCGATCCGCAGTCCCGCAATTTCTGGTCCCCGCCACAGGAAACCAATGAAAGCGCATTGATTACCCGCTGGAACGGGCAGCTATACGCGGTGCTGGGGCGCGAAGCGGGTGAAGGGCGCTGGCAGTTGCGGCTGTGGTGGAAACCGCTCGTCACGCTGATCTGGATCGGTGGGATGATGGTGGCACTGGGCGGCGCACTGGCGCTGATCGGCCGGGTCTATACCGATCTGCGGCGGCGGCGGGTGATGCGTAAGGCGGTCGAGCGCCGGTCGGAGGCGAGCGCGTGAAACACTGGCGTTATTTCCTGCCGCTGGCGGTGTTCGTCGCCTTTGTCGGGGTTGCCGCATGGCAGCTTACCCGGCCGAGAGACGATTTCGTGCACAGCGCGATGATCGGCAAGGAAGTGCCCTCGTTCGATTTGCCCACCGCTGTCGGGGACCGGCCCGCCTTGTCGACCGCCAATCTTAAGGATGGTAAGCCCAAGTTGCTGAATATCTGGGCCAGCTGGTGCATCCCCTGTGCGGCAGAGGCGCCGCAACTGGCCCGTTTGCAGGAAGCAGGGGCGACAATCGTGGGAGTGGCGATTCGCGACCGGCCGGAAGATGTCGCCGCGTTTCTGGATCGTTACGGTAATCCTTATGCCCGCATCGGGCGCGACGATCTGAGCAAAGTGCAACTATCCATCGGCAGTTCGGGTGTGCCTGAAACTTTCGTGGTCGATGGCAACGGGGTGATCCGGTATCAGCATATCGGAGACGTGCGCCCTGAAGATGTGCAGCTGCTGCTCAGCAAGCTGGAAGAGGCGAAACGATGATTCGCAAGCTGTCCGCGATGGTGTTTGCGCTGGCGCTGCTGGCTCATCTCGCGCCACTGGCACAGCCAGCGATGGCGCAGGACGATCTGCCACCTGCACCCTATGCCTATCGCCAGCTCGACGATCCGGCGCAGGAGGCCAAGGCGCAGGCGCTGATGGAAACCTTGCGGTGCCTGAAATGCCAGAGCCAGTCGATTGCCGATTCGGATGCCTCGATGGCAGGCGACATGCGGAGCGAAGTGCGCCAGCGCATCGCGGCGGGCGAAAACCCGGAAGCGATCCGCCGCTGGCTGATGGACCGTTATGGCGATTACGTCAGCTACAAGCCTGAAGTGAGCGAAACGACCTGGCCGCTGTTTGCCGGGCCGCTGATACTGTTGCTGATCGCTGCTGCGGTGCTGTGGCGGCGGCTGGGGGGCAAGCGCGGATGACTTACCTGCCGATTATATTGCTGGCGGTGCTGGCGCTGGGTTTTGCGATTGTCGTACTGCGCTTGCCGCGTTCGGCATGGACGCTGTTTGCCGCGGCATTGGTGTTCGGCCTCGCGGGTTATGCTTTGCAGGGTTCGCCCGGATTTGGCGGATCGCCGCGCGCTGCCGTGGAAGACCCCGACCAGACCGGCGGCGCACTGGTGGAAGCGCGCCGTTCGCTGTTCGGGCCGAACCCGCCCAGCAGTTATGTTACGATGGCCGATGGCTTTGCCCGTCAGGGGCAATTCGCCACTGCGGCGGGCATCCTGCGATCGGGGGTCGATGCCGATCCGAACGATACGGAGGCGTGGATCGCGCTGGGCAACGCATTGGTACAGCATGCCGATGGGCGGCTGAGCCCGGCGGCGCTCTATTCCTATGCTCAGGCGCGCAAGCTGGAACCCGACAGTCCGGGGCCGGGGTTCTTCCTTGGCGTGGCGATGATTCGCGGCGGCGATCTGGCCGATGCGCGTGCGCTGTGGGCCGATATGATCGCCCGCGCACCCGCCGATGCGGAATGGCGCGAACAGTTGCAACAAAGGCTCGATATGCTCGATGCATTGATTGCGCGGATGAACAGTGGAAAGCCGACGGAGTGATCCGGCCAAAAAATGCTGCCGAGTCGCTGCATTGCGAGCGTATGGGAGTGGTGATAAGCGCCGCTCCTTTGGCCATGCATGCATGGCGCGCGGTTAACGGCGAAGGGGTATTACCCGGATGAGTCAGGCGGTCGCAGACAGCGAAGACGGCAGCGGCCAGAGCGGTGATCGAAAGGTCAGTGCCAAGGTCAAGCTGGCGGTCGGTGCTGTCGGTATCGTGTTTGGCGATATCGGCACCAGCCCGATCTATGCCTTTCGCGAAACGTTTGTGGGGCCACACCCGCTCACACTCGATACGCTGCACCTGCTGGGTGTCGTCAGCCTGATTTTCTGGGCGATGACATTCGTGGTGTCGCTGCAATATGTGACCGTGCTGATGCGCGCGGACAATAACGGGCAGGGCGGCACGCTGGCGCTGGTGGCGCTGATTTCCAACAAACTGGGCCGGTCGAGCTATGGCTGGGTCGCGGTTATGCTGGGCGTGTTCGCGACGGCGCTGTTTTACGGCGATAGTATGATCACGCCGGCGATTTCCGTGCTGTCGGCGGTGGAAGGGCTTACTACGGTAGAGGCGCGACTGGGCGAATTCGTCATCCCCATCGCGCTGACCCTGCTGATCGCGCTGTTCCTGCTGCAACGACGCGGGACGACGACCATCGGCAAGCTGTTTTCACCGGTGATGCTGACTTATTTCTCGGTGCTGGCGTTCCTTGGAATCATCCATATCGTCGATCACCCTGCTGTGCTCGCCGCGCTGAACCCGTGGTACGCTGTGCAGTTTTTCATGACCGACAAGACGCTGGGTTTCCTCGCGCTCGGTTCGGTGGTGCTGGCGGTAACTGGGGCGGAAGCGCTCTATACCGACATGGGCCACTTTGGGCGCGGGCCGCTGCGGATCAGCTGGTTCGGCTTTGTCATGCCGTGCCTCCTGCTCAACTATTTCGGGCAGGCGGCGATGATCCTGAATATGGAAGCGGCGGCCGCTGCGGAAGCGATCAAAAACCCGTTTTTCGTGATGGCGCCCGATATGTACCGCCTGCCGCTGGTGCTGCTGGCGACTTGTGCGACATTCATCGCCAGTCAGGCGGTGATTTCGGGGGCGTTCTCCGTCACGCAGCAGGCGATCCAGCTCGGTTTCGTGCCGCGCCTTTCGATCCTGCACACTAGCGAAACCGAACATGGCCAGATTTACATTCCGTTCGTGAACTGGGTGCTGATGATCGCGGTCATCCTGCTGGTGCTGACGTTCCGCAATTCTTCCAACCTCGCCAGTGCCTATGGCATTGCGGTGACGGGGGCGATGCTGATCGATACCTGCCTGATGGCGGTGCTGTTCATCGCGGTATGGAAATGGAAATGGTGGATGGCGATACCGATCGCCGGGGTGTTCTTCCTGGTCGATGGCGCGTTCTTCGGTGCGAACCTGCCCAAGGTGCCCGATGGCGGCTGGTTCCCCCTGCTGGTCGGCGCGATTGCCTTTACCTTCCTCACCACATGGGCGCGCGGTCGCAAGCTGATGCGCGAACGGATGAGTGAAGTGGCGCTGCCGATAGAAATTTTCGCCAAAAGCGCACGCAATTCCGCCACGCGCGTGCCGGGCACGGCGATCTTCATGGCATCGAATACTGGCGGTGTGCCCAGCGCGCTGCTGCATAATATCAAGCACAACAAGGTGCTGCACGAACGCGTGGTGATCCTGACCGTGCAGATCGCGGGCAAGCCGTTCGTCGATCCATCCAAACGGATCGAAATCAACGAGGTGGGCGACGGCATCTTCCGCATGGTGATGCACTATGGCTTCATGGAAGAAACCGATGTGCCCGCCGCGCTGAAAGGGTGCGAGGCGTGTGGCGGTATGTTCGATATGATGCAGACCAGCTTCTTCCTCAGCCGACAGACGCTGCTGCCGTCGAAGAATCCGGGTATGTCGATCTGGCGGGAAAAGATTTTCGCATGGATGCTGCGTAATGCGGCGACGGCGATGGAATTTTTCCGCCTGCCGACCAATCGCGTGGTCGAACTGGGCAGTCAGGTCGAAATCTAGCTTTCCCGGCTGGCTTTCTCGTGCGGTGGAGAGGCACGGGTTGGGCTTCCCAGCGACAGAGGGGGGCGGGGTTGCAGGCTGGTTTATAAACCGGACACCGACGCTGATACCCGCGTTCGCAATACCCTCCTGGCCTTGAGCCAGGGGCCCGCTTCTGCTCGCACCGTGCCGGAAGATAAGCTGGACCCCGGATCAGGTCCGGGGCGACGGGTGAGGGGAATTGCGGTCCCGTGTCAGAGGAGTGCAGGGCGCATCCAGTTGCGCCCCACATGGGACATCAACCCACAGGCGGCGGGTTCTCTTCCTCTTCCATCACGCCTTCAGCGCCCAGACCATGCTTCAGCAGCATCGGGATCTGGCTGAACGTGAACAGGAACGTCAGCGGCATGAAGACCCATAGCTTGGCCCACAGCCAGTCGCCAAAGCTGAGGAAATGAACCAGCCCCTGATTGAGAGCAGCCAAAAACAGGAAGAACACCCCCCAGTTCCGGCTCAGCTTGAGCCAGCCCTGTTCGTCCAGCCCTTCGAATGCGGCCTCCAGCAGCCATTGCAGCAAGGCCTTGCCGCGCATCCACCCTGCGATGAGGACGAGGCCGAAAAACACATACAACACCGTCGGCTTGATCTGCACATAGACCGGATCGCGCAACAGGATCGTAAGGCTGCCGAAGCCGACGATCAGAACTGTCGACAACATCAGCATTCGCGATATCTTGCCGGTAAGCCATTTGGACAGCGCCAGCGCCACCAGCGCTGCAACGATAAACGCGCCGGTGCTGTGGATCACAGCCAGCAACACGCCGACCATGTCTTCCTTATCTTCCGGAGCGTAATACCAATAGACCGACAGGAACACCAGCAGCGGCCCGTAATCGACCGCGACGTTCAGCCAGCCCGAAGGCTTCTTTTCAGGTTGTTGGTCGGCCATCATGCCACTCCAGCAATGACGCGTGCGACCAGATCGGGATCGAACGGACGCAGGTCCTCCAGTTTTTCACCTACACCAATGGCGTGGATCGGCAGCCCAAACTGTTCGGCTGCAGCCACCAGCACACCGCCGCGCGCAGTGCCATCGAGTTTAGTCATAATAAGTCCGGTGACACCGGCAACTTCCATGAATGTTTCAATCTGGTTCAATGCATTTTGGCCGTTGGTGGCGTCGAGCACGAGGATCACGTCATGCGGCGCCTCTGCATTCAGGCGGCCCAGCACACGGCGAATTTTGGCCAGTTCGTCCATTAATTCGCGCTTGTTCTGCAAGCGGCCCGCAGTGTCGACGATCAGCGCGTCGATCCCCTGTTCGGTTGCCGCCTTCACACCGTCGAACACGATGGAGGCCGGGTCGCCGCCCTCTGGTCCGCGAACGATCGGCGCACCGATGCGTTCGGCCCATGTGGCCAACTGGCCGATGGCAGCCGCGCGGAACGTGTCGCCCGCCGCCAGCATCACGCCGTAATCGTCTTCCTGTAGCCAGTGGGCCAGCTTGGCGATTGTGGTGGTTTTGCCGCTACCATTGACGCCGATCACCAGAATGACTTGCGGACGGGGAAAAGCGACGATTTCCAGCGGTTTCGCCACCGGGCGCAGGATCGCGGCGATTTCTTCGGCCACCGCCTCGCGCAATTCCTGTTCGCTGATTGCCAGTCCGAAGCGCTTTTCCGCCAACCGATCGCGGATACGGCGCGCAGCGGCGGGGCCGAGGTCGGACACGATCAGCGCATCTTCGACATCGTCGAGCGTCGCATCGTCGAGTTTGGCCGTGCCAACCACGCTCGTCAGATTATTCGACAGCCGTTCGGATGTTTTGCGGAAACCGCCAAACACGCGCTCTGTCCACGAAGGGGAGCTGGGTTCGTTCATGCCAGAAGGCCTTCTTCAACCCGTGTGGGGGTGACGGTTGCGATGGTATCGGGCGCGGTGCCGTGCGGTACACGCACCCGGGCGAAGTCCGGCGCATGGCCGCATCCATCGCGTTCGGCAAGGACTTCTATTGATTTGCCGATCTTTGATGCAAGCCATTTACTGCGGACCAGACCAACTGTTTCGCGCAGTTCGGCCGCGCGTTCTTTTACCACCGCCCGTTCGACTTGCGGCATTCGCGCCGCAGGGGTGCCGGGGCGGGGGGAATAGGGAAATATATGCCCGTGCACGATATCCAGTTCGCGCACGATGGAAAGGTTGGCCGCATGATGGGCCGCCGTTTCGGTGGGGAAGCCAGCGATCAGATCCGCGCCGATGGCAATGTCCGGTCGCTGCGCCTTCAACCGTTCGACCAATGCCGCCGCGTCCCCCCGCAAATGGCGGCGCTTCATCCGTTTCAGGATCAGATCGTCGCCGTGCTGCAATGACAGGTGCAGATGCGGCATCACGCGCGCCTCTTGCGCCAGCAGCTCTTCCAGCAGTGGATCGATCTCCACCCCATCGACCGATGACAGGCGCAGCCGCAGGACTTGCGGAAAGGCATCGAGGATCGCCTGCACCAGAGTGCCAAGGCGGGGGGCATCCGGCAGATCGTGCCCCCAACTTGTAAGATCCACACCGGTCAGAACGACTTCGCGCGCGCCCGATGTCAGATCGTGTTCGATCAGGCGCAGCACTTGCGGAACGGGGAGAGACCGGCTGGGCCCACGGCCTTGCGGGATCACGCAGAACGTACAGGCATGATCGCACCCGTTCTGCACCGCGATAAACGCGCGACTGTGCTGGCGCGGAGCGAGCGTGGTGTCGGCGGGGGCATTCCAGGCCCGTGCGTCGAGCTTAGAGGCATTGGCGATCAGGCCGTCCACCTCTGGCATGGCGGCAATCTGCTCGCGCTCCACTTCCGCCGCGCAACCGGTGACGATCAGGCGTGCATCGGGGCGCTCACGGCGCGCACGGCGGATTGCCTGACGTGTTTGCCGCACCGCTTCGCTGGTGACGGCGCAGGAATTGACGACCACGGTTTCACGCGGTTCGTTCGCCAGCAAGGCGCGGATGCGCTCGCTTTCCGAAAGATTCAGGCGGCAGCCAAGCGAGACGACTTCGACTGCGCTCATGCGTAGTCGGTCCATTCGAAACTGCCGATAAAGCTGGTGGTGGCCGGGCCGGTCATCATGATACGGCCTGCCTCGGTCCATTCGATGTCGAGGGTGCCGCCCGGCAGGGTGACTGCGATCCGGCGCCCGCTGACCACGCCCCGACGGATCGCCGCCACGGCGGTGGCACAGGCACCGGTGCCGCACGCGCGGGTCAGACCGCTGCCGCGTTCCCACACCCGCAGATCGATCGAGGCGGGGCCGGTCACTTGTGCGACGTTGACGTTGATCCGTTCGGGAAACAGCGCATCGCATTCGATTTCAGGCCCCAGACGTTCCAGCGGAACCGAAGGGCCATCTTCGACAAAGAAGATCACATGCGGATTGCCGACGTTGACCGCGCAGGGATTTTCGAGGTTTTCCCAGGCGACCGGCATAGCGAGCGTATCCATCGCATAGGCGAGCGGAATCTCATCCCACCCGAAGCGCGGCGTGCCCATATCGATCCGGGCGCCGTTATCCATTGGTTCCATCGCAATGGTGCCGCCCGCGGTTTCGACGCTGGCTTTGGCCCCATGCAGTAAGGCGACCGCTCTGCTGGCATTGCCGCAGGCCTCCACTTCGCCGCCGTCGGCATTGAAAATCCGCATCCGGAAATCGGCCACGTCGGACGGTTGAAGTACGATCAGCTGATCGCAACCGATGCCGGTACGGCGGTCGGAAATGGCGGCGGCGGTGGCCGGGCCGATAGGGGGAAGGGCATCGATGCGCGCGTCGAGCACGACGAAATCATTGCCCAGACCGTGCATTTTGGTGAAAGGAATACGCATCGTTGCGCGTATTTATGCGTCCCTTCTCCCTCCGTCCAGTGGGACGGATCACACAACCCGACGTTGCGGGCCTGTGCTGCTGTCGCTCTCGGCGCTTTCGGGTTGCTTCTTGCAGGACAGAAGATTTTCGCGCTCAAGACGTTGATGTACGCTCGATGCATCTTCAGGCTTGCCGTACAGATAGCCCTGACCTTTGAGCCGCCCCATTGCTTTTAGGGTATTGAGAATGTTGATATCCTCGATCCCTTCGGCAGTAATCGGCATTTCCAGTCCGTCACCCAGCGAAATGATCGCGCGGATGATTTTGGCGCTCGCATTCGTGTCCTTTAATTCGGTTACGAAGCTGCGGTCGATCTTGATCCGGTCGAACGGGAGGGAGCGAAGCTGGGCCAAACTCGAATAGCCCGTGCCGAAATCGTCCAGACTGATGGTGACGCCCTGATTCTTCAGGCTGGTAATCATCGAACGCACCACCCCGACATTTTCGTGCAGGCAGCTTTCGGTAATTTCGATATCGAGCCGCTGAGGGGGAAAGTTGTGCTTAACCAACAGCTTGAGAATGCGCTGGGAAAACCACGGATCGCGTAACTGCACCGGGGAGATGTTGACCGAAAGGGTCAGACTGGGATCCCACGTTTTGGCATCTTGCAACGCCTGTTCGATGAGCGATTCACTAAGCGGGGAAATCAGGCCGATTTCTTCCGCAATCGGGATGAAGACGTCAGGCCGCACGAGCCCGAATGTCGGAGAGTTCCAGCGCGCCAGCATTTCGAACCCGGCCAGCTTCCCGGTTTCCAGATCGATCTGCTGTTCATAATATGGCACGAATTCGCCAGCGGTTATCCCGTGACGAATGCCTACCTCCATCTCGCCGCGAAACCGCAGTTCGGTTTCCATCACGGGCTCAAACCAGAAGTAACGGTTTTTGCCGTGTTTTTTGGCATGAAACATCGCAATGTCGGCGTAGTGCAGCAGGTCCGCTGCAGTGGCGGCAGTCTTGTGATGGGCTTGCGGGCCACTCGTGGCTGACAAACCGACCGAAACGGTGATCTCTAACGAGGCGCCTTCGTAATCGATTGGTTGCGCTGTGCGTTCGATCAGCAATGTTGCCACCTGATCGATCTGGTCGGGACTGTTGGGATCGAACGGGACGATGCACGCAAATTCATCCCCGCCGAGCCGGGCGGTGAGGCCGTTGGAAGGAAGCAATGCCTCGATGCGCTTCGCTGTCGTCTGGAGCAGGAGGTCGCCTGCCTTGTGCCCATTGTAATCGTTGATCGATTTGAAGTTATCGAGATCGAGAACGATGAAGGCCAGTGCCCGTCCTTCGGCGGCGGTGCTGGCCATCAATTCATTGGTTGCTTTGGCGATGGAGCGCCGGTTGAGTGTGCCTGTTAGCGGATCGATTTCTGCCAGCTGTCGGGCAAGCGTTTCGGCCTGGCGGCGTTCGGAAATCTCGGCGGTCAGTTCCGAATATCGCCGCCATCCGAAAATAACTAAAGCGATATTGAGCAGGAGCGTCGATACCAGCATCGGATCGGGCGCTGTGCCGACACCGTTCCATGAACGGATGACCTGTGGCAGGACCATGCCTCCAGTGGCGACAAACAAAATGATTGCCGATACTGCGATGCCCAGCGCGACCGGGTCGCGTTCGGTGCTGGCCACTGTATTGGCCGGTTGATTCTCGACCTGAGACATTTACTCCTTCCGGGGTGCAAAGTGCTACCCTCGCGTTGCGGAAGAGCACCTATCGCTTATGTGTTTGAAAATAGTGTTAAGCGCCCGAAAAGCAGTTTCCTGCGGTTTGGAGGCGCGAATGTTAGAAAGGAATGAGCGTGGCCCGATACTGGCTGATGAAGTCCGAACCCGATGCTTATAGTTGGGACGATCTCGTTGCAGAGGGCGAAGGCACATGGGACGGCGTTCGCAATCATCGTGCGAAGAACAACCTCGCCGCAATGGAAGTGGGCGACCGGGCGTTTTTCTATCATTCGAACATTGGCAAAGAGATCGTAGGGATCGTCGAAATTTCCGTTGCCGGGATCACCGATCCGACCGATCCGGAGGGCAAATGGGCGGCTGTAAAAGTGAAGCCGGTTGAGAAATTACCCAACCCCGTGACGCTCAAACAGATCAAGTCGGAACCAACGCTTGAGGAGACCGAATTGGTCCGCCTTTCGCGCCTGTCCGTGGCCGAGTTGCGGCCAGACGAGTGGGAAAAAATTCTTTCTATGGCAAGTGCTTAAGGTGGGAACTTGCTGATCGTGTTGCCCGTTGGTGAGGTGCAACGACGGCAATTGTGCTGTCGCCAGAACCAACGATGGAGGCACGCCATGGGCGAACTCAAAGACAAGGCAAAAGGCATTGCCAACGAAGCGATCGGTAACGTCAAACAGCAGAGCGGCAATCCCGACACCCGCGCCGAAGGTCGCGTTCAGGAACTGAAGGGCGAAGCCCAACAGGTGAAGGGCAAAGTGAAAGGTGCGCTCGGCGACAAGATCTGATTGCGCTTGTCAGTTTGGGATGGGGCCGCTCCGAAACAGGGCGGCCCTTTTTCTATGTCCCTGATCCTATGCTTTGGCCTTGGCGCGAAGCCCGGAAACGGTCGCGCCGCTGGCAGCCAGTTGCTCCACATCGATAAGGCAATGCAGCAAGCGCACGCCTTTGAGGCCCTTTGCCTCGGTGAGAGCCGATTTGAACTCATCTGTAGTTTCGACTCGCGCCGACCAACAGCCGTAGGCCTTTGCCAGAGCGGCAAAGTCGGGGTTCGCCAGTACCGTGCCGGAGACGCGACCGGGGAACTCCCGCTCCTGATGCATGCGGATCGTGCCGTATGCGCCGTTGTCGACGAGGATCACCAGCATGTCGCATTCGTGCTGGATCGCAGTCGCTAACTCCTGCCCGTTCATCAGGAAGTCGCCATCGCCTGCCAACGCGACCACAGTGCGTTCGGGCAAGCGACGCGCGGCGGCAACAGCGGCTGGCACACCATAGCCCATCGCACCGGCCGTGGGGGCGAGCTGCGTGGGGAAGCCATCGTATCGCCAATACCGATGCCACCACCCGGAAAAGTTGCCTGCGCCATTACAGATCACTGTATCGCCGGGCAGCAGATCGCGCATGAACCCCACGCAGCTGGCGAGATCGAGCGCATATTCGCCCGGCTTGGGCGTCGACCATTCGACCCATTCGGCGTGAGCATCGGCCCCGGCATCGAACGGGATCGTATCGCCATCGTCCCACAGCGCCGCGCTTTCTGCGAATTCGGCCATATCGGCGCAGATCGCCAGATCGGTGCGATAGACGCGCCCCAGTTCGTTGGGATCGGGATGGATATGGACAAGCAACTGGCCGGGATGTTCTGGCGTCGGCAGGGTGTAACCATCGGTGGTGGCTTCGCCCAATCGTGCGCCGACCGCGACGATCAGGTCTGCATTCTTTACCCGTTCGACGAGTTTGGGATTGGGGCCATAGCCAAGATTGCCTGCGTACACCGGGCTGGAAGGCGGAATGGCATCCTGCCGCCGGAATGCCGTTGCAACGGGAAGGCCAATCCGTTCGGCCCACTGAGCGAAGTATTCGCGTGCCTTGGCATTCCAGCCTGCACCGCCAACGATTGCCACCGGCGATGCGGCATCCCCAATCAGCGCATTGAGCGCCTGTAGCGAATCCGGGCAGGGCGGCTGCGCGGGGCGCGTGACGGCTGGACGGGGCGTGGCGGTTGTTTCGTCCCACAACATGTCTTCGGGTAAGGCGAGGACGACCGGGCCGGGGCGCCCCGACATCGCGACCGACCATGCGCGGGCGATGTATTCGGGGATGCGCGATGCATCGTCGATCCGCGCGGCCCATTTGCAGATGGGGCCAAAGAACGCCTGAAAGTCGACCTCCTGAAATCCCTCCCGATCACGCATTCCACGATCGACGTCGCCCACGAACAGGATCATCGGCTGCGAATCCTGATGTGCCACGTGCACCCCGATGCTGGCATTGGTGGCCCCAGGTCCGCGCGTGACGAAGGCCACACCGGGCCGCCCCGTCATCGTGCCATCGGCACAGGCCATGAATGTAACGCCGCCTTCCTGACGGCAGGTGACGAGATCGATCTCTTCGCAATCGTGCAGCGCATCGAGCACTTGCAGAAAGCTTTCCCCCGGAACGGTGAAGGCACGGTCGCATCCCTGCACACGCAGGCAATCGACGAGCAGGCGGGCGGCGGTGGTGGAGGTTTGGCTGGTGATCATGATCCGGGTTTAGCGAGGGGTGCGGGGTCGGGCAATCGGGCTAATGTCCCAACTCGCGACACCGTTGAATTTACGGGAGCGATATGGTTACCATTTAGTTAAGACAGCATGATGAAGCGGCGCTCTCTTGTCCTGACCAGCGATTTCGCACGGCACCCGTTCCGGGCCAGCCTGCCACCGCATGTCTTCAGGCAAATCGAACCGGACCCGGTGCGATTGAACCGGACTGAGAGTTGGGCGCTGACACGCGGAGATGTCAGCACGTTCGGAGCCACCTATCTCGCCTGTTTTGCGATGGTGCTCGTCTTCTTCATGTAAGCGGGTCGCCTTCAGGCCGTTGCATCGATCGGCGGCTGTTCCGCCTTGTACAGTTTCCAGCCCAGCCAGGCCGAATAGATACACATCGCCGCGGCCAGCAGCAGATGGTGCAGGATGTCCAGTCCGGCTGCGCTCAAGCCCGTGGCCAGCAGCGATCCCACCACCATTGCTCCTGAATTGACTATGTTGTTCGCCGCGATGGTACGCGCGGTCTGAGTCTTGGGGACGAAAGTGGTCAGAAACGCATAAAGCGGCACCACGAACATGCCCCCGGCAATCGCAATGCCCAGCAGGCACAGCAGCAGTGGCACTGCCATCGAATGGGTGACGAAGGTGGGGACGTCCATCAGTGTGCCCGGCGGTTCCGGAGTCCATGCTTCGCAGACGAAGAAGAACGCCAGCACGAACAGCCCCATAACGATCACCGACGCCGGGGAGTAACGTGCAGACACTTTGCCCTTGAGCAGCGCGTTGACCGATACCGAGCCGATTGCCACCCCGACCGAGAAGATCACCAGGAACAGGCTGGCCACTTCCTTGCTGGCGGTCAGCACATTCTTGGCCAGAGGCGGGAAGACGATGAACAGGACCGCGCCGATGGTCCAGAAAAAGCTGATCGCCATGATCGCGAGGAATACGCGCCGATCGTGCATAGTCTGGCGCACCAGCGATACCGAACTGCGGATCAGGTGGAAATCGAGCGGTTCGACAGCACCCTGCGCCGGGGCAGCAGGCACCTTGCGCGATACCATATAGCCGACCATTGCCGTCAGCACGACGCCCGCCGCGGCCGCTTCCACCGGTATCCAGCCCGCCAGAATCGTGCCGAACAGGATTGCGATATAAGTGCCCGCCTCGACCAGTCCGGTGCCCGCCAGCACTTCGTTGTCTTTCAGATGCTGCGGCAGGATCGCGTATTTGATCGGGCCGAAGAAAGTCGAATGCACCCCCATCGCGAACAGCGCAGTCAGCATCAGCGGGATCGAGAGCGATGCGACAAAGGGATGCGGCGCGACAAAGCACTGCACGCCGGCCGCCGAGGCTGCCTTGCCGCACTCCACATCCTGCCAGGCGATAGCGAGGCCGAGCCCGCCCACCAGCATGATCGCGATTTCCGCCGCCTTCACCATGCGGATGATCCGCGCTTTGTCGCGCATATCGGCCAGTTGCCCCGCCAATGCGGAAAACAGGAAGAACGGCAGGATGAACAGCGCCGATGCCACTGCTGAGAACATCCCCTCCGCTTCGGGGGAGGAGTACAGCGAATAGACCACGAACAGGACCATCGCGGTCTTGAACAGGTTGTCGTTGAAGGCATTGAGCAACTGGGTCACGAACAACGGCAGGAACCGCCGCGTACGCACGAGATGTGTCGAAACTGTCATCGATCCTGCCGGTTGCTTCCGTGGTCGTTTGCGGCTCTAGCCGATGACACGAGCCGGACAAGGGCAAAGGTGGGGGCGAAGGTGGGTTTTTCCCGGCCCGACATTCAGCTAGGGCGAGGTAACTGGTAAGGGGGAACCGATCGCGCCGATGCTTACGCTGCCCAACATCCTCACGTTGTCGCGCATTCTCGCGGTGCCGCTGCTGGCGTTCCTGCTGTGGTGGCCGGACTGGCACTTTGGCTATGCCTTGGGCTTTGTGGTGTACTGCATCATTGCCTTTACCGATTATCTCGATGGCTATCTGGCGCGGGCGCAGGGTACTGTCAGCAAGCTGGGCATCTTTCTCGATCCGATTGCGGACAAGATCATGGTGGCTGCGGTCATTCTGGTGCTGGCAGCGCAAGGCTATATGCGCGGGCCGTATGTTGGCGATCTGCACGTGATTGCCGGGCTGATTATCCTGATCCGTGAAATTGCCGTATCCGGTCTGCGCGAATTTCTCGGGGGAACTCAGGTGTCGATTCCGGTGTCGAAGCTTGCCAAGTGGAAGACGACGTTCCAGCTCATCAGCCTGGGTGCCCTGATCCTTGGTGGCGCGGTCAACGGGCCGCCGTGCCATTCGGTGTACGACAATTGCGGCACGCTGGCGAACAACTGGATCCACCTGACCGGCCTGACCTGCCTGTGGGCGGCTGCCGTCCTGACTCTGATTACCGGGTGGGATTACCTGCGCGTTGGCCTCAAACACATGGACTGATTCTCGTCCGTTCGGGCGGAGACATGGACCACATGTTACACTGTCCAGAAGAAGAAAAACCCGCCTTCTCCATGGGTCGTTTTCATAAGAAATACCAAGGGATTGGGGCAGGTTCATGCGATGATTAGTGGCATAATCGCAGGCCTGTAGGAAAGCAGGCAGCCCCATTCCCCAACTGGGGCTGCAAACCGATAATTAAGACCGCCGCGATAACTCGGCTTGATGAGTTATTCGCGTGCCCTGCTGTTGTTCGTTAGCTTGTCGCTTGGCTGGTCTTCGCTGGCGGAGGCGGCTGTTATCCGTGGCCCGGCGACGGCGGTCGACGGGGATACTTTGGCAATGACCGGCGCCCGCGTGCGCCTGTTCGGCATCGACGCGCCGGAAAAATCGCAGACCTGCGCGCGGGCGGGTGAGACATGGGCGTGCGGACAGGAAGCGACTGCGGTGCTGGCGCACCTGATCGATGGCAAGGAAGTATCCTGCCAACAAATCTCTATCGACCGATACGGCCGGATGGTGGCGAAGTGCACCGTCGGCAATCGCGATCTGAGCGAAACGATGGTGCGGGCCGGGCTGGCGATTGCACTGCGGCAGTTCAGCGATGCTTACACCGCACCCGAAGCAGGCGCGAAGGCGATGAAGGCAGGCATCTGGGGGTCGGAATTCCAGACCCCGGCGGATTATCGCGCCGCGCACGCGAAGGAGTTTGCGCCGCCCAAACCGCGCGCGCCCGTCGCGGCAGAGCGTCCGGCACGATCGCAGGTCTATTATCGCAATTGCCGCGAGGCACGGGCTGCCGGTGCCGCGCCGATTTATCGCGGGCAACCGGGGTATCGCCCGGAAATGGATGGCGACAACGATGGCATCGCCTGCGAACCCTATCGCAGGCGGCGCTGATTGGTTTCATCAGGACTGAATGGCGCGATCAGAATGCCGGTTCGTAACCCGGAGGGAGATCGCCATCGCTATCAGGCTGCGCGGGCGAGTGGATGCCGCATTCGGTCTTGTCCCAACCCTTCCAGCGGCCCGAACGCGGGTCTTCGCCCGGCGCGACTTTGCTGGTGCAGGGGGAACAACCGATGGAGGGATAACCCTGCGCCACCAGCGGATGCGGCGGCAAGTCATGCTCCGCGATATAAGCAGCCAGCGCATCGGCCTGCCAGTCGATCAGCGGATTGATCTTCAGCCGCCCCAGCGTATCGGCAGTATCGATTTCGAACCGTGGCAGCATCGCGCGGGTGCTCGACTGAAAGGCCTTGCGCCCGGTCAGCGAGGCATCGAACCGCGCCAGCGTTTTTTCCAGCGGGCGGACTTTGCGGATTTCGCAGCACCCGTCGGGATCGTAAGACCAGCGCAGGCCCGTCTCGTCTTTGGCGGCAAGTTCAGCCGGATCGGGTTCCAGAATAACCAGATTGGTCAGCCCGAGGCGCGCGACCAGTTCATCGCGATAGGCAATCGTTTCGGGGAAATGCTTGCCTGTGTCGAGGAACAGCACCGGTGTGTTGGGCGCGACTTGCGCCACCTGATGCAACAGCACCGCGCTTTCCGCGCCGAAGCTGGAAACCGCGGCAACCCGCCCGGCGATCCCTTCGTTGAGTACGGCATCGAGCAACGCGCGGGTATCCGCGCCGCGAAACCGGCGGTTGAGCGTGATCGCATCGTCATCGGTATAGCGCGCACCTGTGTCGATCCGGTCGCGCAGGCGGATGGGATCGGCTTCAGCCATGACGCAGTTTCCAGATCGGCGCGCGTCCGTCGGCGGCGGTCTGATAGACTTGCGGCCAGGTTGCGAGCGCGGCTTTCGCTTCTTCGGGATCGAGCGGTTTGTCGGGCTCGAACGCATCGAACCCGCAGCGGCGCATGGCCGAAAGCTGATCGATCAGCACATCGCCCACCGCGCGCATTTCGCCGGTATAGCCCGCTTCGCGCAGGATACGTGCCGCGGAATAGCCGCGCCCGTCGGTGAAGGCGGGGAAATTGACTTCGACCAGTCGCAACCCGTCCAGATGCGGGATCAATGCGCGGGCATCGTCGCCCGGTTCGATCCGCACAGCGGCGGCATTGCTTTGTTCGAGATAGGCATCGACCGTCACCGCCGGGTGATCGACCGGCTCGTCATCGCGAAAACGGAGCAGATCAGCCATAAAGCGCCTCTTTGAAAGGGTTGATGCCAATGCGGCGGTATGTGTCGAGGAAGCGTTCGCCGTCGGTGCGTTGCGCCAGATACACTTCGGTGGCCTTTTCCACGGCATCGACAATTCCCGCTTCGTCGAAGCCAGGGCCGGTGATTTTGCCGAGCGAGGTATCGTCAGCCTCGCTTCCACCGAGCAGGAGCTGGTAGTTTTCAACCCCCTTCTTATCGACGCCCAGCACACCGATATGGCCGGCGTGATGGTGGCCGCAGGCGTTGATGCAGCCGCTGATCTTCACTTTCAGTTCGCCCAGTTCCGCCGATCTGGGTGACAGGCGTTCGGAAATTTTCTGTGCCACCGGGATGGAGCGGGCATTGGCAAGGCTGCAATAATCGAGGCCGGGGCAGGCGATGATATCGCCTATGCGGTCGAGGTTGGCAGCGCCAAGCCCGGCCGCCTCCAAGGAGGTCCAGAGCGCGTGGAGATCGGCCTTCTTCACGTGAGGCAGCACGATGTTCTGCGTGTGGGTCACCCTGCATTCGTCGAAGCTGTACTGCTTCGTCAGGTCAGCGATCAGGTGCATCTGTTCGGCACTGGCATCGCCGGGAATGCCACCAGCCGGCTTCAGGCTGATAACGGCCGAGACATAGCCCGGCGCCTTGTGCGGCACGGTGTTGGTATCGACCCACAGTGCGAAATCCGGGTCCGACCGGTCGATATCATCGCTCAACCCGGTTTCGAACGCGGGTGACGCGAAATAGGTGGAGATACGCTCCAGCTCGGCCAGCGGAGGTTCGATATCCTGCGTCAGCAGGTGGGCGAACTCTTCCTCCACCTGCCGGGTATATTCCGCAGCACCGAGTTCGTGGACGAGGATCTTGATCCGCGCCTTGTACTTGTTGTCGCGGCGGCCATAGCGGTTGTAAACTCGCAGGCACGCCTCGCAGTAAGTCACCAGTTGATCGAGCGGGACGAACGGGTTGATGCATGGCGCGATCATCGGTGTGCGGCCCATGCCGCCGCCGACATAGAATGCCGCGCCGATTTCTCCGCTGTCGTTTTTCACGATGCGAATGCCGATATCGTGCAACTTCATCGCCGCGCGATCGGCCTCGCTGGCGATAACGCAGATCTTGAACTTGCGCGGCAGGGCGAGGAATTCCGGGTGGAAGCTCGACCATTGACGCAGCAGTTCGGCATACGGGCGCGGATCGATCAGTTCGTCCGCGGTGGCGCCCGCGTAATGATCCGAACTGATATTGCGGATGCAATTGCCGCTGGTCTGGATCGCGTGCATTTCGACTTTCGCCAGATCGGCGAGAATGTCGGGCGTATCCTCCAGCTTGATCCAGTTATACTGAATGTTCTGCCGGGTGGTGAAGTGCCCGTATCCACGGTCGTACTTGTCCGCGATATCGGCCAACGCATGCATCTGCGCGGAACTGAGCGTGCCATACGGCACCGCCACCCGCAGCATATAGGCGTGGAGCTGGAGATAGAGCCCGTTCTGCAGCCGCAGCGGCTTGAACTGGTCTTCGGTAATGCGGCCTTCGACGCGGCGGCGCACCTGATCGCGGAATTCCGCGACGCGGGCATCCACCATCGCCTGATCGTATTGGTCGTATTTGTACATCAGATCACCCAGTTGCCCGCAGTGGGGTCGGCCGGCTTGAGAGTAAGGTCGGGGCGCACGGTGGGGCCGAGCGCGCGAATACGGTCCTTGATGTGGGCGGGGCGGACTTTGCCGTCGGCATCGGTCACTGCTTCGATCACATAAGGGGAGTTGACGTTGCGCGCCGCTTCTTCGCGCGCGGCGATGGTTTCGGCCTGATCGCCCGCGTCGACGGCATCGTCGACATGGATCGACCAGTCGCTGCCGGTCCACCAGGTGACTGCGCCGGTTTTCAGGTCGTTTCCGGTAACGATTTTCATTGCTGCGCCTCCAGCGCGAGAGTGGCGAGCGCGCTATCTTCGCGCGCGGTGACTTCCCCGATCACGATCAGCGCCGGGCTTTGCACCCGTCCGCTTTCGACCAGATCGGGCAGGGCCGCCAGCGGCCCGCGCAGCACACGCATCTGCGGGCGGCAGGCGTTTTCGATAATGGCCAGCGGCATATCGGGGGCGAGACCATCGCCCATCAGCTTTTCCGCGATGGCAGGCGCGGTCTTCACGCCCATATAAATCACCAGCGTGCGCCCTTTGCCCGCCAGCCCGGCCCAGTCCTGATCGGATAGACCCTTGCACTGGCCCGCGACGAAGCTGACCACGCTGGCGGCATCGCGATGGGTCAGCGCGATCTGCGTTGCCGCAGCGGCACCGTTGGCGGCGCTGATGCCGGGCACGACAGACACCGGAACCCCGGCGGCTCGGCAAGCCTCCGCCTCTTCACCGCCGCGACCGAACACGAACGGATCGCCGCCTTTCAGTCGCACGACATTGCGGCCTGCCTGCGCTTCGCGGATCAGCAGGGCACAGATATCCTCCTGAGGCAGCGTGTGATGCGCCCGCCGCTTGGCCACCGATATCAGTGTCGCGTTATCGGGAGCGAGGGCGAGCACGGCGGGTTCGATCAGCCCGTCGTGCACCAGAATCTCTGCCCGTTCGATCAGCCGCGCAGCGCGCAAGGTCAACAGGTCGGGATCACCCGGCCCCGCGCCGACGAGATAGACTGTGCCGATTTTTTCCATGCAATGCCAAATGGCTGCGTCGCGTCATACGCGCCACCGAGAAACCATGTCCGGTCGGCAAGCAAAGTTTTTGAAAGCTCCGTTACCCGGTCGCGAAGCGGAACTATGCCAGCATTGAACGTCGTCCCCACCGGAATGGCAGGCGCGCGAGCGCTCTATTCTTTGACGCGCTGGGCGATGGCGGCCACCAGTTGCTGGAACTGTTCGTTGTCCCGCAAATTGAGGTCGCGTTGTGGGAAGGGGATTTCGATCTCGTTATCGGCCAGCAGATTCCACAGGTTTTTAAGTACTTGCGATCGGATATTGCCAACGCCCTCTTCCGGGTCGGAAATCCAGCAATGGACGATGAAGTTCACCGAACTGTCGCCATAGGCATCCAGCCACACGACGGGCGGAGGGGTCTTGAGAACCCGCGGAACGCTCTTCGCGGCTTCCAGCATCAGTTTTTCCGCGAGTGCGATATCGCAGTTATACGATACGCCGACCGGCACCTGTATCCGCACGTTCTTCGACGAGTAGGACCAGTTTTCCACCTGGTTGACCATCAGGTTTTCGTTGGGAATCAGATATTCTTTCTGATCGCGGGTCACCAGAGAGACGGCGCGGATGCCGATTTTGCGGATCTGGCCCGATGTCGAATTGCCCGCAGCATCAGCGATTACGATGACATCGCCCGGCTTGATCGACCGGTCCATCAGCAGGATGATCCCGGCGATTAGATTGCCGAAGGTTTTCTGTAACCCGAAACCAATCGCGAGGCCGAATGCGCCCGAGAAAACCGCCAGCGCTGTCAGATCGATGCCGAGGATGTCGATCCCGAGCAGGAAGGCGATGCCCCACACCGCGATGGATACCAGCTTTTCCGCCAGCAGCCGCTGCGTCAGGTCAAGGCGGGTCATCCGCCGGAGCAGGGCGCGCGCGCCGCGGCTGGAAAACCACGCCAGCATATAGACGCCGACGATCACCATCATCACGACGATCGCGTCCCACAGCGAAAGGTGAAACTTGCCCAGATCGATCGAAATACTGTCGAGCGACTGGATGATGTCCCCGATGGTGCGGCTTTGTTCGCCCACCGCTTCTTTCAGGCCATCGGCGGCCCTTACGCCCGCTTCGTCCAGATTTGCAGGGCTGGGGGCGCTGCTTGCAACATCGCTCGCTACGTCGCTTGCCGCATCTTTAGCGGCCCCGGTCGCCTTGGCGACCGAACCGGCGGCAGCGGCAAGCAGCTCGATCATCGTTTCTCCATCGCAGCAAATGCCCGCTCAAGGTCGGCGAGCAGGTCGTCGGTATCTTCGAGCCCGATGGATAGCCGGATTCCAAGCGCATTGTCACCAGTCCACCCGGCCGGAGGCCACGGGCTAGCGCTGCGATTGGGTGTCGGATCGAACGGAATGGCAAGGCTTTCAAACCCGCCCCATGAATACCCGATACCGAACAATTCCAGCGCATCGATAAACCGCGCACGCGCCGCATCGTCAGCGTCGGCCAGCAGGAAACTGAACAAACCGCAGCCACCGGTAAAGTCCCGCTCCCATATTGCGTGGCCCGGCGATCCGGGCAGCATCGGGCACAGGACGCGGGCAACCTCGGGGCGGGCGGAGAGCCATGTTGCGATCCGCAGCGCGCTTTCGGTGCCCTGTTTCAGCCGCAGCGCCATAGTACGCAACCCGCGCGCGGCGAGCGCAGCATCGTCGGGAGAGACGACATGACCCAGCGCCTGTGCCGTCTGGCGCAAGCGGCTGTGCCACGGCTCGGCTGCACTGGCGCTGCCCATCATCAGATCCGAATGGCCGCCGACGTGCTTGGTCAGCGCCATGATCGCGATGTCGCATCCATGCTCCAGCGCGGTAAACCCCAGCGAGCTTGCCCATGTGTTATCGATCAGGCTGACCGCGCCCTTGTCCCGCGCAATCGCTGCAAGGGCAGGGATGTCGCAGACCTCCATCGTCAGGCTGCCGGGACTTTCGAGCATCACTGCGCGGGTCCGGTCGCAAAAGGTGTCGGGGAATCCATCAATATCGAGCGGATCGAAGAAGCGCGCCTCTACCCCGAAACGCTTAAGCAATCCGGTCGCCATAGAGCGCGTCGGATCGTAGGCATTGTCGGTCACCAGCAGGACATCGCCGGGTTTCAGAACCGCCATCAGCGCCCCGGCAATCGCAGCTACGCCGCTGGGATACAGCACGGTCCCTGCTGCACCCGGTTCAATCTCCGTCAGCGCTTCCGCCAGCGCCCATTGGGTCGGCGCGCCACGACGGCCATAGAAGAACCGCCCGTCTGCATTGCCTTTCTTACCCTGTTCCAGCGCGGCCGTGCTTTCATACAGGTGCGTACTGGCGCGCCAGACCGGTGGGCTGACCACGGCGCCGGTCCATTCGGCACGGCGCCCTCCGGTGACGACGCGCGTGGCGGGTTTGAGATTGCGATTGGTTTGTTTGGCCATTGTCAGGCTGCGTACCCTGTTTCCTTGGGAGTAGCGGGATCGGCGCCCCATTCGCTCCAGCTTCCATCGTAAAGTGCGAAGTCGATTTTGCCGAGCCGGTTTAGCGCGAACAGCAGAGAGGAGGCGGTTACCCCGCTGCCGCAACTGGTAACGATCGGGGCATCCAGATCGACACCGGCGTCGATAAACCGGGCGCGCAATTCGTCGTTATCGCGCAGGGTTCCGTCTTCGTTATAGAGTTCGGCATAACACAGGTTTCGTGCGCCGGGGATATGGCCGCCGGGCAGATTGTGGACCGTATCGATCGTCTGAGCTGTGAAACGGCCTGCGTCGCGCGCGTCGATCACCTGTTCGGCGTGGCTGGTGCAATTGGTCAGCATCTCGGCCTTGCTTCGCACCATTTCCAGCGCTTGCACAGGGACGGGATAATCGCAGGCTACGGGGGAGACCGCGCCGCTTTCGAGAGGGCGGCCTTCGGCGCGCCATTTCGGCATCCCCCCATCGAGTATCGCGACATTTGCTGTGCCGTTCATATGCATGATGAACCACGCGCGACACGCGGTTTTCGCGGTGCTGTCGTCGTACAGCACGATTCTGCTGCCGGGCTTGATACCCAGCGCGCCCATCCGTTCGGCAAACTGTTCCGCGCTGGGCACGGCCGATGGTGTGGGCGAGGCGGGATTGGTCAGGCTGCGTAGATCGAGAAACCGCGCGCCCGGAATGTGCCCCGCAGCGAATTCCGCAGCCGCGTCCCGCCCGGTAGCCGGGATATGCGCCGAAGCATCGAGGATAACTAGATCGCCAGCGCCGAGTTCGTGCGCCAGCCAGTCGGTCGAAACAAGACTATCCATATACCGGCAAGGGTAGCGCCTCGCGCGCGATCAGTCGAGCGGCTTGAACCCGATATCGGTATGAACCTGCGGCATGTCGGACAGCAGGAATGGCAAGACCCGTGTGCGCTGGCTGGGCGAAACTTTGCCGACAACATATGTCCGCGCCATCGGTGCTTCGCCGCCGAGGAGCGCGCGCACCCGCAGCAACGGAATATAGGGCCTGTCAGGCGAATCGCCGAGCGGGCGGATTTGCGGGACCGGCAGGCGCACTTCGCCACGGATCGTACAGCTTTCACCTGCGTCGATGGGGCCGGTGTCGTCCAGTGCGGTCAGAGGCGTGGCCGGGTCGGCCAGCTGACGTTCCGCCGGTTCGCGCCCGTGCGCGCTGACCAGATCCGCCTCCAGCGAGACACCGTCGATCCGTCGTCCGCTGCGGTTGGTGACGACCAGCTCGAATGTCAGCGTGGCATTCATCATGCTGCGGCTGAGCGAGATCGGCACCGCATCGATGGCGGGCATTGCGGTGGAAGCGCTCACCGGCTTTGCATTGCGGGGGACGGCAATCGCATCTGGCCGGGCCTTGACCGTTTTGGCGACGACTGCGCCAACCGTGCCACCCGCGGTCTCGTCGGACGCGGGGTCTGGCGAGGATTCCGGTGCCGGGGGGCTGGACGGAGGGGGGCTGGGCGGTGGAGCGACTTTCGGAGGTTCGATCAGCGGGACCGATTCGGCGCTCTTGCGACGCCGCAAGGTAAAGGCCGCGCCCGCTGCTGCGGCCAGACCGAGAGCGCCGAGCAGCGCGAACAGCCAGACATTGTCGCCGCTACTGTCGCTGTCGGTTTGCTGGGGGGCGACGGATGGCGATGCGTCGGGCACCGGGCTTGCTGGAAACGCGCCTATCGTCGAATCGCTGCTGTCGCCCTGGTCGGAAGCCTCACCGGCAGCGGCGCTGGCTGTGGAACCGGGGATGTCGCTCGGCTGCGTTGTCGGTGCCGGGGTGAACCGAGGGGGCAGCGATGTGCCGGTCGGTTCAACCGGAGAGCGAGTCGGTGTCGGCCTGGGTGCCGGAGTGGGGGCAGGCGTCGGTGCCGGAGTCGGGCTGGGCGTAGGCGTTGGTGCGCGTGGTTGAGTGGCGAACGGCGCGTCCGGATCAACCGGGCCCTGCACATCGGTCGGTGTCGGAGTCGGGGCGGGAGGTAAGCTGAAATCGCCCGGCGACGGAGGCGGCAGATTCGCCTGCTGCGCCACAGCCGAGGTGGAAACAAGCAGAGCACATATGCCGGGAAGGAGCGTTTTCGTTTTCATTTCAAGCGATCGCCGCGCGAAATTGCGGGCTGGCGCTGAATAGGGATTGAACCGCACAAGTCCACCGTATGCTTGCCTGTCGCTGCGATTCACGCCAGATGCGCGGCATGAGCGACACACCCGAAACCCTGCATCTGGGCCAGAACAGCCCGCTTCCCGCTTCCCCGGACGAGGCAAAGCTTGATTACGTTCCGAATCCACGCCGAGGATCGTTGTATTGCGTGCGCTTCACCGCGCCCGAGTTCACTTCGCTGTGTCCGGTCACGGGGCAGCCGGACTTTGCCCACATCGTGATCGATTATGCGCCCGATGAAACGATCGTCGAATCGAAAAGCCTCAAGCTCTATCTCGCCAGTTTCCGCAATCACGCGGGATTTCACGAAGATGTGACTGTCGGTATCGGCCATCGCCTGCGCGGCGAGATGCAGCCCAAATGGCTGCGGATCGGCGGATACTGGTTCCCGCGTGGCGGCATTCCGATCGATGTATTCTGGCAGACCGGCCCCGTTCCCGACGGGCTATGGGTGCCCGATCAGGGCGTTGCCCCCTATCGCGGGCGGGGATGAGAGTTTTTCTGGCACCCGCGCGATAGCTGCTACTCGCAACTTCGATAACATACCGGATTGGATACAAGATGGCTGATTTGAAACTCGAAACGATGACTGTGCATGCCGGGTGCAAACCCGACCCGACGACGAATGCGCGGATCACGCCTATCTATCAGACGGCGAGCTATGTGTTCGACAATGCCGAACATGCCGCGGATCTGTTCGCACTCAAGCAGTTCGGTAATATCTATTCGCGGATCATGAATCCCACGAATGACGTGCTGGAGAAGAAGATCGCGGCATTGGAGGGGGGCGTCGGTGCGCTCGGCGTCGCCAGCGGACACGCCGCGCAACTGGTCGCGTTCCACACACTGATGGAGCCGGGGTGCAATATCGTTGCCGCGCGCAAGCTATATGGCGGCTCGCTCAACCAGATGGGCGAGGCATTTCGCAAGTTTGGCTGGGAAACCCGCTTCGTCGATGTCGACGACCCGGAGAATGTGCGTGCAGCAATCGACGACAAGACCCGCTGTGTCTTCATCGAAAGCCTCGCCAATCCCGGCGGTGTCGTCACCGACATCGCGGCCATTGCGGATATCGCCCATGACGGCGGCGTGCCACTGATCGTCGACAATACGATGGCCAGCCCGATCCTGTGTCGTCCGTTCGAACATGGCGCGGATATCGTGACCCACTCGACGACCAAGTTCCTCAACGGTCATGGCAATTCGATCGGCGGCGTGATCGTCGATTCCGGCCGGTTCGACTGGAGGGCGCAGGCGCACAAGTTCCCCAGCATGACGCAGCCGAACGGATCGTATCACGGCGCGGTGCTGGTCGATGCGCTGGAACCTGTGGGGCCGATTGCCTTCATCACCGCCTGTCGGGTTCTCGGACTGCGCGATCTCGGGCCGGCAATGGCCCCGCAGAACGCCTGGCTCGCGCTCACTGGTATGGAAACGCTGGCGCTGCGGATGGAGCGGCATTGCGATAACGCGCTGGCGGTTGCCAAATGGCTGGAACGGCACGACAAGATCGAATGGGTCTCCTATGCCGGGCTGGAAGGCAATCGCTACAAACCCCTTGCGGACAAATACCTCGGCGGTCGGGGCGGGGCGGTCTTTACCTTCGGGGTAAAGGGCGGGTTCGAAGCGGGCGTGAAGCTGGTGTCCAGCGTCAAGCTATTCAGCCATCTTGCCAATATTGGCGATACGCGTTCGCTCATCATTCACCCGGCATCGACCACCCACAGCCAGCTTGAAGGCGACGAACTCATCGCCGCCGGGGCGGGGCCGGATGTCGTGCGGATATCTGTCGGAATCGAACATATCGACGACATCATTGCAGACCTCGAAATGGGGCTGAACAACATCTGATCGCGGCACAGTCGGCGCCTTTCCTCGGCAGAGGAAGGGCGTGGGCCGTGCCGAGGTGCCCGATCAGCGGGCGCACCTTATCGCGAGCGGGGTTGAGAGTTCTTCTCGCTCTTGCGTGATATGATTGGCAAGGGGAGTGACGGTAGTATGTCACGCCCCTTGCCCATTTCGGTTAGAATCGCACCCCTACGCCAGCGATGACCTGATTGCGATCGAAGCTGAGCGTCGCCGTTTCGGTGCCACTGGTGTAAGTGTAGTCTGCGTAATCGGTGTATCGGTATTCGAGCTTGCCGTAGACATTTTTCCCTAACCGCTGTTCCACGCCCACACTGACGCGATATCCGCCGCGATTGTCGGAAAAGGCGAAGTTGTCGGCAGGGGCGGCGGGATCGGAATAGCTTACTTCTCCCTTGCCGTTCACATAGGCGATGCCGCCATAGGCCAGCGCCGCGCTCGACAGGCGGCCGCCTCCGCGAACCCCCACAAAATAGTTTCGCTTCAGCGAAAAGCATGCGGAATCACCGCCATAGACAGCCTCACACCGTTCGTTGTCGGACCATTCGTATCCGCCTTCGATGCCGACATATGTGCCTTGTCCAATTCGTGCATCGTACCCAATGCCAAAGCCGAAGACGGCACCGGTGGTGTCTTCGGTCACAGCGAAGTTATCAGCCGGAAAAGCTGTGTCTTCATACGCCAGCTTCGCCCCTGTAATGTCGAGACCGCCCACCGCTTCGATCCGCAAGCCGGGAAAGCGGGCCTCTTGTGCACTGGCGCCGCCAGCCCACGCTGCCGCGAGGCATGCGGCCAGATAAGTACATTGCTTGATCATCAATGAAGCTCCCACCCTGTTCTAAGGTGAGTATGGATTAGCGATGAGTTAACTGACTGGCAATACTGTCATCAATTAATGTGCACTTACCCTTACTTGTCCGGATATTGTGGTCGTGCCATCATAATTAATATGTTACAGTGATTGCGTGGGTGTAAAACTTCTGGGGGAGGGATGATGCGGGCACTTTCACCGCTCGTTGCGGTATTGGTCATATGGGCCACACCGATAGAGGCGCATCCCGGTGGCCTTGCCGCTGATGGTTGCCATCGTGATCGCAAGAACGGCGGACGCCACTGCCACCGTGGTCCAAATGCAGGAAAGTCGCAGAAGCCGGTGCAGCGGAAGGGGGACGTGTACTATCCGAACTGCGCCGCCGCTCGTGCTGCAGGGGCGGCACCCGTCCGCCGAGGCGATCCGGGATATGCCCGCCATCTCGATCGCGATAACGACGGGATCGGCTGCGAGTAGCGTGCCGCCAGATTGACTTATTGAAAATGGTGCCGGCTGCAGGATTCGAACCCGCGGCCCCCTGATTACAAAGGAGTTGGTCATCTAGCATATTTTCGTTGTGTTTCATAGGTTAAGCTACATTCTGTGCGCTAGTCCGGGATTTTTTCCGGGAGTTTCCCCTAGATTTCGCCGCCCTGCTTATCGCCTCGGCGAGATCGTCATCCGTGACATGGGCATAACGCGCCGTGGTGGTGATGCTGGTATGGTTTAGCAGGCGTGAGACCACTTTCAGGCTGCCGGTGACGCGCAACACCCGCGTTGCCGTGTCGTGCCGGAAATCATGGAACCTGAAATCGGACAGCTTGGCCTTCAACCGCATGCGTTTCCACTGGCTGAGTGCACCGGATTTGGTGATCGGATACCGCTTCCCCTTGACCCTGCCATCCCGTGTCCGAGTGGCGATATAGGTGAAGACCCATTCGGGGTGATCGTCCTTTACGGATTTCAGAAGCACCTCCAGTTCCTCGTTGATCGGTGTGGTGACTTTGCGCCCGCCTTTGCCGATCGTCACGATGGTCTTGGAAAACCAGTTGACGTTCTCCCACCGGATCAGCGTTTCACTCAGGCGACGGCCTGACAACCTGACGAACTCGACCCAAGGACGATAATCATCCCGGATAGCGGCCTCCAGGGCGTCTTCCTCGTGATCGTGCAACTCGCGCACTCGTTCGGTCGGTTCCTTCAGCCAGTGGTCTTTCCAGATGGGCTCTTGCGGAAAGCTGTAACGCCATGTGCGACGAGCGCGGCTGAACACGGCCTTCAGGACTTGCGTGGCCGTGCGGTTCACGGTGGCGGGGGTGACGCGCCGCACCGGCTTCTTTACAAGATCGCCAGCCTTGTTCCGAACCATGACGGTAGCCTGATGACCGCTCCGCCATGCCACCATCGCCGCAACATCGGCATCGGTGATTTCGTCCAGTCGCTTGTCCGCGCCGAAGAACTCCACGAGCCGGGCAAGATTGCGGTAGGTGTCGCCGCTGTTGGCGTGACGTTCCCCGACCTCAGACCAATACCGGCCGCAGGCAACATCAAGGGTGAGCGGGCCGTTGCCGGTGCGCTTCTCGGCTTCGATGTCTGCCTTCGCCTTCGTCCTAATCTGACGCTCGACTAGTTCGGCGTCTTTTTTATTCCGGGATTTTGTAGAGCCGTGAAAGCGACGACCGTGGACTTGGAAATCATAGCTGTAGAACGGGCTTTTGGGGTGCTTATAGACGGACATTTCGGGGTCTCCCTGACCTTCTGATTTTGCTTGAAGGTTTCGAGGTTCTTGTCGGTGAAGCGATGGACTTTCCGCGTCGCGGTGCCGACGTTGATGAAGCGGAGCCGTCCGGCCTCGACGTGTTTCATCAACGTCTTAACCGACATGGCCAGCTTCGCGGCGGCTTCCTTTGGGAGCATCATTCGCTCCCCGGTGGGGAGTGCGTGCTTCATGCGTCCGTCTGCCGGTCACTGGACATCGCCCGCTCCAGAATGACGACGATCTCGCCGTTGGCGCTGCGCCGGTTCGATTTCGCCCGATCTTTCAACCATGCGTGAACGGCATCGGGCAGCCGCAAGGTTGTCTTCAACTCCGTGTTCACTCTTCTTCCTTTCATGCCACCAAATATTGGTTGCACAATAATGGTGGCAAAGAGGGGGTTGGTCAATGGCCGTGCCACTGCTATGTGCCACCATGAAACATGGCACGAGGTTCTGAGCATGACGGTCTGGGTAAAAATGACACTGAGGCTTCCGGCGCAGGTGCACGCGGCGCTGACAGATGAAGTCAAGGAAGCCGGGACATCTCTCAATCAGTTGATCGTGGATCGCCTCAATGCGTCTGTTGGTGGGGTCTATGTGCGGGAAGATGAGGCAAACGACGGTCGCATCCTGCCGCGCCTCGACGTCATCGAGGGGCGACTGGACATGATCGAGCAGGCTCTGAACCTGTCTCCGGCAAATGAGCAGACCGGCATTCTTGGCGAGCAGGCGCGTCAGCTACGAGATCAGCTTCAAGCCAAGAATGACGCCGACAGCGCGGACTGATGGTGATCGAGCCAAGACCGTGAGCTTTCGTATTCGGGCATCAGGGCGGTGAGACAGGCCCAGAACTCGGCCCCGTGCGAGCGGTGCTTGAGGTGCGCCAGTTCGTGCACCACGACATACTCCAGAACCTTCCTGGGAGCGAAAATCAGGTGCCAGTTGATGAGGATATTTCCCTCCGGCCCGCATGATCCCCAGCCATGGGCAAGGTCGGTCGTGCGGATCGATCGAGGCACAAGGCTGAACCGCTTGCCATAGTCGGCGGCGATCTCCCGCACGTCGCGCCGGGCACGCTGCTTCAGCCAGAGCTTGAGTTCGCTGGCGACGAGGGGATCGGCATCCTCTCCGGCCCAGTGTGGCAGATCGACGATGAACCCGTTGCGATAGGCGATGGCAATCCGCTCGGCGTCGGTGCGGCGCACGGTCAGCGACATGTTGCGGCCCCGATAGGGTATCTTCGATCCGGTGGTGAACCGGGGCACGGCATGACGACTGGCGGTGATCCGTTCCATCTCGCGTACGGTGTCGAACACCCACTGTCGTTTGCGCTCAAGGAAACCGGCGATGTCGCCATCATTATCACGGGTCAGCGCCAGCACCTCGACATGGCCGGGCGTGATGGTGATCCGTCGCTCCGATGCCGTCGCTGAACGGCGAAGTTCGTAGGGGATTTCCTTCCGACCAATCTGAAGCGTGGGCATCAGGCACCGGCTCCATAGGCATGGACGGCGAACTCTTCGACCTTCTCGCGGATGATTTTGGTCTCGCCGATGTCGTGATCCGTCAGAATACGGCGGACCTGCTGGCGCAGTGACCGAAGATAGGCTTCCATGTGCGCGAAGGCGGGCTGGGTCGCGGCGACATCGGCATATAGTGAGCCGATGGCGATGGCCGCATCTTGCAAGGTCGCATGATCGGTATCGGGCACGATGGCTTCGATAATGCGCAGGATCGAGAAGGCGTGCTCGTCCATCCCAAGCTCGGCGTGCGCGCCCTGCTCGGCTTGTATGTCGCCAGTCAGTCCCTCGAAGTCGCGCAGGCCATCGGCTGCGGCAAGCTGGCCTTCCTCGAAACGGCGGATGATCTCCAGTACCCGCTCGGAGAAGCGGCCATATTGCGCCGGGTTCTTGTCCACCAGTTCACGGGTGACACGGCGAAGCTCTGCGGACTTGCGCACAAACGCTTCCTGAAGTTCCGCTTCGGTCTTATCGCCTGTGTCGAAGTCGTCGGCGAAGTTCGGATCGGTGATGTTGCGCAGGCGGATCGTGGTGGAGAGGCCCGTTGCATGGACGTGCTGTTCCAGCATGTCCCTGATCTTGCCCGAATAGCTGCGGTGATCGAGGCTCTCGCCCTTGCTGATGGCTTGGGTGGCCAAGCGCAGGAAGGCGGCTGCCCATTTCACCTCGGCAGTGAACTCCAGGATCGCCGGATCGGGTGACAGGTCCGCATAGACCTTGATGAATGTCCGGGTCAGGCGCTGGAACTCGAACCAGTCATCCTCCTGCCCGTCTGCCACCAGCTTGGCGGCAGCATAGGCGGCTGCTTTTTCGTCCAGCCCGTCCAGCTTCATCGCCCGCTTCTGCGCACGGTAGCGGGCGTGCGCTTCCTTGAGGTCGTTCCGCAGGATCGCGATGTCGCGCATCGCGTGCTCGACATCCTCCGAGCGGTAGGACTTCAGCGCCTCATCGAGATGGTTAGTGACGCCGATGTAATCGACGATCCGGCCATTGGGCTTCTCGATGGTTCCACCTTCGGCATCGGTGAAGGCGTGGGTCCGGTTGGTCCGGGCAATGGCTTGGAGCAGGTTGTGCTCCTTCAGGGGCTTGTCGAGATACATCACGTGCTCAATGGGCGCGTCAAACCCGGTCAGCAGCTTGTCGCACACGATCAGGAAACTGGGTTCCTGCCCCCGCGCCTTGAACCGCTTCTTCACGTCCTTCTCGGCCTCATCGTCGAGATAGAACGCCTCCAGCCCGGCGCGCAGCGCGGCAACATCCGGGTTCTCGCTCGGCTTGTTGTCCTCTTGGCTCTTGGAAAAGACACAGGCGATCATCGCGTCGGCCTGTGCCTGCGCTTCCCCGGCCTCCATCCCGCCACGCTCCAGATCGGCGGCGATCACGGCAGACAGCGCGGCGCGGTAAAGGATCACCGCTTCTCGATCCACGGCCACGATCTGCGCCTTGTAGCCGTCCGGCTGGCACACCGCCTTGAAGTGCTCCCAGATGTCGAGCGCTATCAGGCGCACGCGCTCCGGGTGCTTGGCGATGGTGGCGAGCGTCAGGCCCTTGCGCTTCAGTTCCTCGCGCTTGTCGTCGGGCAGGTCCACGAACCAGCGGTCGAACAGAATGTCGATCTCTGCCTCATTGATCGCCCAATCGGTTTTGCGGCCTTCGTAGAGGATCGGGACGGTCGCCCCGTCGCGCACCGCATCGTCGATCCCGTATTTGTCGAGGTAGCCTTCTCCGGCCACGCTGAACCGGGCGTAGGTGTCCTTGTCGGTCGATTTGATCGGGGTGCCGGTGAAGCCGTAGAAATGGGCTTCTGGCAGGGTCGCTTGCAGGAACGCACCCAAGTCCTTTTCCTGCGTACGGTGGCACTCATCCACCAGCACGATCCAGTTGGCGCTGTTCGGGATCGCCTCCTTCGATCCGGCGAACTTGAAGATGGTGGACAGCAGGATTTGCCCATTGCCGCCCCGGTTCACCGCCTCACGCAGTGCCGCGACTGATCCGCATTGCACCGGGTTGGGCAAGCCGCACGCGACGAAGGTCTTGCTGATCTGGTCGTCGAGGTCGATCCGATCGGTCAGCACGAGAATGTTGGGATTGGCCAGCGTCGGCGCATCCAGCGTCAGGTGGGTTTTCAGCTTTAGGGCAAGGAACACCATCGTCAGGCTCTTGCCGCTGCCCTGCGTGTGCCAGATCAGGCCCTTGCGGTCCTCTCCGCCTGCAACGCGCTCCACCGCCTTGTTGACGGCCCGGAACTGCTGATAGCGGCAGATTTTCTTGATCTTGTTGCCCCGCTCCGGGTCCACCTCGAAAACGATGAAATGCGCCAACAGGTCGAGCAAGCGAGACGGCTCGCACAGGCACCACAGGTCTTTGGAGAGCGCATCGGGGAAGTCATCCCGGCTGCGCGGCCATGCGTCGGGCCATGGGCCATAGAACTGCGCAGGTGCGCCGGTCGCGCCGTATTCGGTTTTCATCCCGTCCGTGATGACATTGAGGGCGTTGGGGTAGAACAGCCGGGGGATGTCGCGCTCATACTGGCGAATTTGCTCGTGCGCCTCGTCGCCCGTGGCGGTGCCCTTAAGCGGGGACTTGGCCTCGATCACCACCAGCGGGATGCCGTTCACGAACAGCACGATGTCGGGGATGCGCGGGCGCTGCGCCGCCACCCGGAACTGACTGGTGACGTGGAAGGCGTTGCGACCGGGGTTCTTGAAGTCGATCAGCGCAATCGGGCTGTCGCGGTTCTCGCCGGACAGGCGGCGGGAATAGCCGCCGCGCAGCTTGCGCTGCCACTCCTCGTTGTCAGACAGGGTGGACAGGTCGTTGTAGATAGCCTCGGCATCCGCCGCGCCGATGTCGTTGAGCGTACGCAGAGCGTCGATCAGCACGGGTTTGAGGATGACGCGGTTATCCTCCTCACGCATCGCCAGCGCCTGCGCCGGGGACAGCACCTGCCAGCCCATCGCGGCCAGCGCATCGAGCGCGGGCTTTTCAGCGAGGCGGTATTCGCTCATGCACGCACCCTCACCCGACCAGAGAGGAGGTCAGACATTAGGTTAGCTTTCAATGATCGCAGATGAGTAAGGGAGGCCGCATGGCCTTCTGCCGTGTTCACGAAGCTGTCCATCGTTGCCGCGATCTCGTCCTGCTCGGCTCGCGACGGAAGGATGATTTGCAGCGCCTTGAAGGTCGGCATGTAGATCGTTTTGTGCGTGCTGCCGCTGGCCAACGCTTTCCAGACCGGCTGCATCCATCGCATGAGGTGCAAAAGGTAGCGATTGTTTAGCTCCGGCGAGCAAACGAAGTTCGCGAAGTCTTGGCTGGTCGCCATAGACTTGGCCATGATGACGCACTTGCCAACGGTTGCCGTTCGGGAGAAACAGACGGTTCCGGCTGGGAGCAATCGAGCTGACGAGTTGGCAAGGCCCGCCTCCGTGATGCGCATTTCCGTATGACTGATGTCGCACCGTTCAAGGTTTTGCGTGTCGTGAAGGGATATCCACTCGACGTCGCCCCCGTCCCAATACTCGGGCTTCTTCCGGTCAGGCGTGTGGCCGCTTTCTAAACGGGCAACCTCGACCAACCTGACGATGCGCCAGCCGGGAGGAAGTTGATCCACTCCGCTAATCTTGCCAGTCATCCAGCTGATGATCGGTTGGGAGTGCGGAACTCGTTCCCCGCTTTGAAGGAACGACTGAAAGACTGCTGCTTGCGCCGTCAATATCCCGTCATACGTTGCCTGCGTAGCTGCAATCGCTTCGTCCACTGACCGCAGCACCTCGGCGATCCTCCGCTGCTCGTCGAGGGACGGAACAGATACTGGCAGATGAAGGTAAGTTTTGAAGTCGAGGTTCCGGATGCCGGTGGTGGCTTTCTGAAGCGGTTCCGTATGCCCTTGGTCGTAGAGGTAATCCAGCAAGTAGCAGGCAAACCAGTTATCGACCTTATCCGATGGGCGCATGATCTGCATGAAGTTCGACGCGGAATAGCAGCCTTCGGCCTCGAACCGTCGCGCACGACCAACAGGCTGGGCGGGACTTCCTCCCGAACGCTCCAATATGATATCGCCAGCCTGTAGGCGCTTTTGGGCCAGTTTTCGTGCGTCAAACTGACGTGGAGCAGCGGTTTCATAGATTAGGCCACCTGCTTTTCGGAAGTTGGTGGAACGCAACACCAAGATGTTGCCATGACCTTCAGGCTCATCGCCCCAATGCCCCGGCGTATTGACGGCGAAAAGGTCGCCGAGCGATTTACTTGCCCAAGTGCCTTCCTGCTCACCTGACATAGCCAAGCCTCTTGAGATGCCCGAACATGATGGTTTCCGCCTCGTTGCGCTTCGCAATCAGGTCTTGCAGCTTGGCGACCTCTGCCGCGACATCGACCGCCTCGACATCCGCGCCGGTCTGAACATAGCGGCTGATGCTAAGGTTGTGACCGTTGGCGGCGATCTCCTCGACCGGAACGACACGGGCCAGCTTCTCGACATCGGCGAAGGCGTGGACGGTTTCCGCTAGTGTGCGGACATGTTCATCGGTCAGGAAGTTCTGCGCCTTGCCCGGCTGGTAGGTGGCATCGCCATTGACGATCAGCACCTTGCCGCGCCGGTCGGCGGGCTTCTTCTTCCGGCACACCAGCAGGGCGGCAGGGATGCCCGCTCCGTAGAACAGATTGGGTGCAAGGCCCACCACCGCCTCGATCACGTCTGCGGCCAGCATGGCCTCCCTGATCCGCCCCTCGGCCCCGCCACGGAACAGGACGCCGTGCGGCACCACCACCGCCAGCATCCCGTCATCCTTCAGGCTGGCGAGCATGTGCTGGACAAAGGCAAGGTCGCCATAGCCCTTGGGCGGGCAGCCATAGGTATCGCGTCCGAATGGATCGCCGTTCTGCCAGACATCGTAGCCCCAGACCTTTTCCGAGAATGGCGGGTTGGCCAGCACCCGGTCATAGGCCCCGATGCCCTCCACGAACTCGCGGGCCTTGGGGTCATACCGCTTGGGGGACAGGATCGTGTCGCCCTTGGCGATGAAGGCGTCGTCCACGTTGTGCAGAAACAGGTTGATCTCGGCTATGCCCCATGTGGCGAAGTTCTTCTCCTGCCCATAGAGCGACAAGGTGCGCGCATCCTCGCCCCGGTCCTTCAGATACTGCACCGCTTCCAACAACATGCCACCAGAGCCGCAGGTGGGATCATAGATCGACGTGCCGGGGCGCGGCTCGACGATCTCGACCATGAGGCGGACGATCTGCCGGGGCGTGTAGAACTCGCCACCCTTTTTGCCCGCACCTTCGGCAAACATCTTGATGAGGTAGAGGTAGGCATCGCCGAGCATGTCGGCTGGCACATCAACGTTGCGCAGCCGGTGCTTCTCGAAATGGGTCAGCAGCTTTTCCAGCAAGGCGTCGGAGAAGCGATCCTGATTGGCGAAGTCCACGTCGCCGAACACGCCGCGCAGCCGTAGGTTGGCATCTTCGATGGACGCCAGCGCGTTATTCAGCCGCTGCCCGATCTGCGTGGCGTGCTGGCGCACCGCCTCCCAGCGGTGCTCCTTGGGGATGTGGAAGCGGTGCTCGTCCGGGTCGGCGGCTTCCTCGCGGTCGCCGGTCTCGGTGAGCAGGGCCTCATACTCCTCGTCCCACACGTCACACAGGCGCTTATAGAATAGCAGGCCGAAAATATATTGCTTGTAGTCCCCGGCATCGACGGTGCCGCGCAATATGTCCGCTGCGCCCCACAAATGCCGTTCGAGTTCGGATTGCGTCAGTATTGGCATTGATCCCCCGGAAGCGCGGCTCCTCCCTGAGCCACGAACTTTGTTCACCTGATGATCCGATAGCAGCGGTGGGGATTTTTGGCGACACAAACGAACAGGAAAACGAGATTGCAATTAATTGCACAACGCTGGGGCGTCTGTTCGGGCCTGTCTATAGGCTCTGATAAGTGAAGGTTATCGGAGGTTAGAGCGGCGTGCGGCATCCGCCAGCCGGTCAGCTTGTCCGTGATTTACGCTGCCAACGTAGCCGAGAATGCCCTCGATCTGATATTCATTGCCGTTGCGGATGGCGACCTCGAACTCGGCCATCCTATCCTCTTTTACTTCCAGGGCGCCTGATCCGAACGCAATGTTGAAACTCGTCACCGCGCCGTTCGGTAGCTGCGTCTTTTCGGGGTTGAAAGCGAGCCCAGCTAACTCAGCTCCGGTTTCAAGTTGCTCGACCGCAGCGAACACTTGCTCCTCGGAAGACCCAGAGATGGTGATGTCATCGACATAGACGGTAACAGTTAGCCCACCCGCAACGAGGTTTCTGATCGCACCTCCCAAGGCGGACTGAGCGAGCACCACCGATGCAACAATGGGCGACTGAACGAAGCCGAAAGGAAGGCTGAAATGCCGCTTGGGCGGCTTCTTGTCTACCGTGCTGTCGCACGCCATCTCCCACGCATCTTGGTGCGGCAAGCCGATGACCTTGAGCGCCCTATGGATTTTTGTTCGTGTGATCTGGTCGAAAAAGCGCTGCAAATCTAGCGAGGCGAGCCAAGTGGCGTTTCGATGCGACTTTACCGCTGCGACATGTCCGCCTTCTAACAGGTGAAAATAGTTCGCTGGCGGCTTCCATAAGCCTTCGATTGCCCCCTTGATTTCCGTTCCACGTTTTCGCCCCATTTCCGTGGGGATGTAGACGCGAGTGCCGGGCTTAAGCGCGAAATGATGATCGTACAGGTTGCGCACGGTAGTTGGTGACCTCGCCGAGGAACTTTAGAACGTAATATGCGAGTTTGAACGCATTAGCTCCGTATTCCAAGGCGAGGCCACAGTAGTGATTAAAACGCGAGGTTTTCTTCATACCGTGGGTTCTCCCATTTACCCTCGGCTGCCTTGCGTTTGCACGCAGATCACCAACCAAGCAGGCATCATGATAACCCGAAGTCGGTTCATCGTGTTGCCCCGAAGCAGCTTTTCCAGAATTTCCGAATTGCCGCAGGAAGAACCTCATACCGAGGGAGACGGAACATGGGGCAGCGGACGAGCATTTTCAAGCAAACACGTTTAGCAGATCACAGCACTACACCAGCAGCATTATCGACAAACAGGTCGGCGGATCGAATATAGCGGGCGAGCATGGCGTCGCTCTTGTGGCCGGTCTGCTCACGGATTTTCCATGACGAGGCCCCGGCCATAGCGGCGCTGGTAGCCAGCCCGGCGCGCAGCGAGTGGCCGGAAAATGTTGCGGGATCGAAACCCGCCGCCTCGACGCGCCGTTTGACGATGGTCGAGACGGCATCGCCGGACAAGCGGTCGGGGGCGATATGCCCGTGCCGGTCGATGCTGCGGAACAGCGGCCCCTCCTCGATCTCGGCGTGAGCGATCCAATCGGCCAGATGACGGACGGGACACCATCGCGTGCGCCCGTGCGGGATGGCGATCTTGCGACCTTGCCGGGTCTGATCGGTCTTGGAGCGGCGCAGATGAAGCACGATGCCCCGGCCAACATGCTCGACATCGCCGCAGTCGAACCCGACCAGTTCGGAACGACGAAACGCTCCGGCGAACCCGATCAGCAATAATGCCCGGTCTCTGATGTCGATCGGGCGATCGCCCATGCGCTCCAGAACTCCGAACAGGCTGTCGCGCTGCAACGCCTGCGCCTCCCGTTGAGCCATGCCCTTGGTTCGCCGTATACCGCGCATCGTTGCTGCCACTATCTCGGCCTTGGTGGGATCGTCATAACCGAGGGCGCGATGCGCCTTCGCAATTGCGGCGAGCCGCCGCTGGATCGTGGCGGTGGCATGGGTCGCGGCCAGATCGGCCAGATACTCCGCCAGGGCGTGCGGTGGACAGGGAATGTCTCTGCCGGAGGCCCGGAAATGGTTCAGATCAGCCGCGTAGGCGCGCTGGGTGCCAGCCGATAGAGATGAGGATAGCAGGCGGTGAAGCGGCTCTGAGATCGGCTCTGCGAGGTGGGGCTGCTGATCCGGCAGGCTGCTCGATTTGCAATTAATTGCACAACTCGCATCACCTCTGTTTTGTACAATTATTTGTTTTTCCATATCGCGGTTCGTCCTGTGAGTTCAAAGTGATAAGCCAAGGTCGCCTATGCAGAAAACAGGGGTCTGGAACCCTGCATTTCCTGCCCGACTTTGCGCGTGCAGCGTCTTGACTTCCCTTGGCCGCTGATTGCCGTAGCCCCACAGATCGTCGGCCTTGGTTTCGACAATTATTGGATTTTCCATTTCACAATTCCTCTCATGATTTCAGTAGGATGATCCAAATGCGCTGGCCCAAAATGAGGGGTTTAAGCATCGCCGCTTTCAACCCAGCTTTCGCTCGTGCCGGGCATAGGCTTCGGCCAGTCGCTCGCTGCGATCTGTGAGCAGGTCGTCGGACAGCTTGTGGAGGGCGAGCAGGCGCTCCTCGGCCTCGTCATGCGTTTCCAGCGTGCCGTCGTGGCGAATGTGTGAGACCCGGACTTCGGGCAGGCTGTGCAGGTGACGGGCGATTAGCGTGAAGCGATGACATTGCAGCACGTCCCGCTCCGAGCATAACAGGGCGGGTCTGCATCGGGCGGCTATCGCCAGTATGTCGTCGATCGCGGTGGCGAAGGTTTCGGTCCCACGCCGCGCTGCATAGTCGGTGGGACCGCTCACCGGCATCCCGCCCAGAGCATTGCCCATGTGGATGTAGCTCACGCCGATCCGGTTCAGCCGGACCCGCAGTTGCGGCTTGTTGAAATGCTGCCAGCGCGACCGGGGTGAAGATCGCACGTCGATCACGCACCCGACACCGAACTGGTCGAGGGCGTAGCTGAACTCGTCCCAACTCGCATTGGAGTGCCCCACGCTCATTATTTCAATCATCTTGATCCTTTCAGAATGAAGATGATCCTATGATCAAAACTTAAATAAAAACAGCATTTTCAATTACTTAAATGCCATTACGCAACCCCGCATTTACCGGCATCTTCCTATTCTGGGCGAGCTTCGCTATGACCGTCCTGCTCTGCATGAAAGCCGCAGAGCGGGGCGTGGAAACCCCTCTTGAGACGCCTCGGTCGCCGATTTCGGAGGCCGGGTGGCATGCGCGTATGTCCAGCCGGTTCGCCGGTAAAGGCGCATGCGCTCGTTGTCTCAGCGGGTTTCCAACATCCGGCTTCGGCCGTCGCCCCACAGGAAGACCGGGGCGACGGAGGGGCAGGATCATTACAACATCACAACAGGCCGGGGCACCGGCGTTCGGGGTCGGCGACGTGATCGCCAGGGTATCGCAAGTCGCGTTCGGCAAGCCGTTGGTCACAAATGTCTTGCGAGGGCATGTCGCTGAAGCGATCGTCGCGCTTGCTCTGGAGCCGGAATGGCGCTTGTGCGGCGGCGACTATGCAGGATGGGATTTCGAGCGTCCTGACGGTCTTCGGCTGGAGGTCAAGCAATCGGCGGCGATGCAATCATGGTCCACCAGCAAGCCGAGCAAACCGATCTTCGATGTCGCTGCGCGCACGGGGCACTGGCAGGCTGGAACGCAATGGATCGCCGAGGCAGGTCGTCCAGCCCACCTCTATGTATTCGCGCATCACAGTATCTATGCCGATCACGCCGATCATCGTGACCCCACCCAGTGGGCGTTCTATGTCGTCGCCACCCGCGATCTGCCGGACATAAAGCAAGCGGCCCTGAGCACGATCAGCAGATTGACCTCGGCGGTGCCTGTCACCGCGCTGGCGGACACGGTGCGCGTCACGGCATCGTCGCTCGCCCGCTGATCGCAATCCGAACCAGCGCCTTCGCCTCGCCGGTCAGCCCTTCGCTTTCTTCGGTGCCGGTGCTGGAGGCGTGGCAGTCAGGCTCTCGGTGACAAGCCTCATGAGCGCTGCCTCCTTGCCCAGCAGTCCTCTGGAATGTGGTTCGGCGCCCTTGGCGCGCAGGGCCTCATCGAGCAGTGCATATTGCTCCTTGCTGAAGTGCAGCACGACCGTTCGACCGTCGGGATCGAACTTGCCGTCGCGGATGTGCATTTTCAGTTCGTGCGCGGTGCAACTCTCCGCCACGTCGATCAGGTCGTCAATCGTATGGGTTTTGTGATGAGCCGCGATGATGGAGAGCTTGGTCCAGCCTAGGCGCTGTGCTCGTTCGACCGGAATGGCCATCTTTTCGAACACCTTGTCGATCTGTGCCAAATGGTGGGCTTTGCGAAGGCCGATCCTCAACTTCTGGGCGACCGTTCTGAATTCGTCGGGATTATCCTCCCGGACTGTCCGCAAGAGGCTCGCCGCTTCGAGGAGGCGTGACTTGCTGTGGTCGATCAGGTCCTGGGGCACCTCCACCGTCGTTTTGTTGATCCCTTCCATCTGTGAAACCTTCGTAGTTGTTGGGACCAGATGCCTATGTGAAAGACGCAGCCGGGCAAGGGATGATCGAGTATGCCGACCTGATCCTAACGAAAGATGGATTGCAATTAATTGCACGATTGTGGGGCGGGGGACTTTAGGGGGTGGGGTTCGGGAAGGGAGACATGCGTTAGCATGTATCCCGATCCCTTCCTTCCCTGAACAAAGTTCAGGAGACCCCGGCGTTCGGAGCGCAGCGACTGGACGCTGAGGCTTTTTCTGTAGCTTCTTTCGTATCTTCATTAGTCCCTTTATTAAGGTTGCCGATTTCCGTCATACCGACTGCCGAACCACGTCAGAGGTGTTGACGTTTCCCGTTACTGGCTATGACGAAATCCGTTACACACCCCTGACGATTTCCGTCATGCCTCCCCGGCATCCTTATACTGGAACAGGGCCACAGCTTCCGGTGTCGGACGCAGATGCAACATCGAATGGCCGTTGAACTCGGCGGTGATGGTCTCGATCAAGCCCCGTTCCAGCAGCCGGTCCTGAGCAGTGCGGTAGGTGCGCGGAGAGATGCCGAGTTCGTCCGCCCACTGCTTATGGGTTTTCGCGATCCACTTCTTGCCGTCCTGGATCACGCTGGCCTTGGACCACCAGTAGCGGATACGGTAGAGCAGCAGAGCGGCGTCGCCATGACCGGTCGCCTGCCGAAGCCCCCTGAGGGCATTATGCTGGAACCCGTCCTTGGCCTTGGGCAGATCGTGACCCGTGAGCATCTTATGCGTCGTGTGCTCGAACGCATTGCGGAAATTATGAAAAATGACCTTCTTGAGGTCGTCAGCGACCCCCAGATGATCGGTGAGGTAGCTCCACCAAACACCGGACATCCTCTTGCATTCTTTGACGAGTGCAGAAGGGGTCGGCTGCTTGAGGCTGCACAAAGTATCCTTCCCGTGCTGCATGGCCAGCCATCGGGTGATGCTCACAAGCTGCTGCTGTGATCCCGTGTAAGGGGCTGCGCCGATCTCATCGGGGATGTCGAGATCAGATAACAAGTCTGCGACCGTGATCGTCTCAACTGACGTCTCGGTCTGGATCGCTGATTTGATGGCCACGGTTCTGGCTCCTTTCGGGTTGAACGGAAGGAGCGTCGGGAATAGGAATACTGTCGCAAGTCAGCGTCGCCCCGGCGCTCCTGAAGGCCCTCGCCCTGCAAGGCGGGGGTTTTCTCGTTTTCAGGGTTGTCGTGCGAGGCTGCTGCTGCCCTCGGCAACAGCAGATTGGGCGGCAGGAAGCCCCAGACACCGATCTATTCCGGGATTATTCCGGGAGTTTCGGTGCCCATTCCGGGATTTCCGGGGGTTTTTGTTCCCTTTCCGGCCATTAAGGCTGATAAGAGTGTGTAATCTAAGTGAATGAAATGTATTAGGAAAAATGGTGCCGGCTACAGGATTCGAACCCGTGGCCCCCTGATTACAAATCAGGTGCTCTACCAACTGAGCTAAGCCGGCGTGCCGTGTAGGCGGTGGGCCTTTGCCGTACTCGTCGGCAAAGGTCCAGAGGGTCTTGCGATCAGAACACCGTCTTTGGCGTTTTTTCTTCCATCATCGACTGGCGTACCAGTGGCACGGGCGGCCCGCCATAGCTGAGGAAGGTGTCGTGAAATTGTTTCCACGCAGCGCGCCCGCCACGGCTTGCTGTCCAGTCGTCACGCAATTTGCGGATCAGCAGTTTGTTGAGCGTGTAGTTGAGATATTCGGGATCATATGTTCCGCGTGCCGCCTGTTGCGCGGCATTGCCTTCATCCTGATAGCATTGATCCATAAACAGTTTTTTCGACTGTTCCTGAGTCATACCCTGCGTGTGCAGGCCGATGGCGGAAAGGAACCGGCAATCGCGCAGCAGCGCATTGCTGAGCTGGCCGATGTGTACCTCCGGCTTGCCTGCGCCGAGCCCGGCCTCCCACATCATCTCTTCGGTATAATGCGCCCACCCTTCGGCAAAGCCATAGCCGACGAACAGCCGCCCGATCAGCGAAGGCGAGCGGTTGGAGTGGAGGAACTGCACGAAATGCCCCGGCATGACTTCGTGAACCGAAGTGAACAGCAGATCGTCCTTTCCGGGGATATAGGCCTGCTGCACTTCTTTCGACCACGCCGGATCGGGCGGGGAGATATAGTAGATCGACGGCACGCCTTTCTCGAACGGCCCCGGCGGATCGATATAGGCGCTGTTCTGACGGTTGTACGGCGGGCTTTCTTCCACCAGAGCCTGTTCGGTGCCCGGAATGGTCACCAGATCGTGGCTCTTCACAAAGGCTGTCAGTTCGGGGATCTGACGGCGCGCTTCGGCCACCGGGCCATCGGCGGGCTTGTCCGCATTCATCCTGGCGAAGCAATCGGGCACCGATTTGCCGGGGGCATATTCGGCACAGGCGGTTTTCACAGCGGCCCGGTTGCGGGCAAGATCGTCGCGCGCAACCTTCTCCAGTTGATCCAGTGGGATATCGACCAGTTCGGTAGCCTTCAGCATGCGGCTGAACTTCGCTGCGCCCAAGGCGAAATCGGTCGTCGCTTTCGGTTTTTCAGCGATCATCCAGTCACGCAAGGCAGCCATTGCCTGCGATGCCTTTTCCGAAGATGCCTTGAACTGAGCCTGTAGCTCCGGGTCATCGACATCGGCGAAGGCGGCGCGGGCATCGCCTTTATAGTAGTCTGCGAAGCCGCCGAAACCGGATATACCCATATCGACGAAGCTCTTGGGCATTGGTGTTTTGAGATTGGCGCGGATCTGAACAGCGGCCCGGGGGATACCATCGAAGAAGGCGATCATCGCCTTCATTCGTGTCGCCTTGTCGGCATAGTTGCGGCTGACATAGACGTTGGGGTCCAGCCCGCCGCCGATATACCAGGTGGGGTTGGTATGCGGTGCATCGGCATCGGTCAGCCAGAATAGCTGGCCGCGCAGGACGGACACGAGATAGTCGCGCTCGAACGCCTGATCCTTGCTCAATCCGGTGAAAGCATTGGCAGCGGCTATCGTCTGTTTCAGGAAAGCGGCGCGTGCGTTCAGCCCCGCCTCGCTCCAGTCTGGCAGCTTGCCGTCGTAATCATGATCGCCCTGATAGACCGCGAAGGCCGGGTCGATTTCGAACATTCGCTTCACCGTTGCTTGTGTGAACCGATCCCACGATTGTGCCGCATCGGCTTGCGGGGGCGAGGTGGCGGCTGTGTCGGCAGGCACGGTGGCACACGCGCCGAGCGCAAGGCTGGCGGTGGCGGCAAGCAGGATGCGTTTCATGGAAGTCTCCTCAGGAGTCGTGCCGCGCAGTCTGGCCTAGCGGGCACCGAACGTCCAGCCTTCGGTGCGGGCGATTTCCGGGGTCAGACCCGTCGGATTCCAATAGCCTGGATCGTGTGCCACAGTGCGGAGCCATGCGGCGGTGACCAGTGCATCGGAGGAATGATCGTCAATCGCTCCGCTACCTCGCACCGGCGCGCAGTCGAGCCGCGCCAGCGCTTCGTTGAGCGCCTCCACCGTGCGTATCTTGCTAGTTCCTTTTCGCACCCCGGCACCTTGCGCGGCAATCGTGGTGTACATTTCGACGATCACCGAACCATGCGCGGGGAGGGGATCGACTGGCCACACCGGCACATGTCCGCGCAAGTGGTGGAGCAGCCGCATCCCTGTCAAGGTGGACTTGCCCACTTGCGCCGCGCCGACGAGGTTGAAGTTGCTGACGGGGCGCACCCCTTGCGCGCGCTGGGCATGTTCGGCCCGGCGGAAGCGCCCCTCTCGGGTAGCGGCATCTGGCAAGTGGAACCGGTCGCCCACATGATCCTTCGAATGGCGGAAATATCGCGCCGCTTCGGGGTGCCGGACGAATGCGCTGGCGGCGAGGTTCTCGTCCTCCGCGCAGATTGCGTCCACCAATGCCCACAGTTTCTTGGCGTCGGCTGGGCTGCGATCCCACCCCGGGAAGAACGCGCCCGCATCGGCAAAGGGCAGGGCGATGCCGAGGTCCATCCCCACCAGCGTATCGGGTGGCAGAACATCGCGCAGGACCGCCAGCACCTCGCTGCGGCTCCACCCGCGGCCCGGATCGACCAGCACCGGCGGCCCGCCATCGCCGTGAGCAATCGCCAGTGCGATGCCCGGTTGCCGCTTGCCCACTGCACCCGACCAGTCGATGGCGAGGAAGTGTTTGAACCGACCCGGTGCGCTCACCCCTGACGCTCTCGCCGCAATTTGTCCCAGTAATCGAGCCGTTTCCTGATCTCGCGTTCGAACCCGCGTTCGACTGGCACGTAATAGGTTTGCGGCTCCATTCCCTCCGGCCAGTAATTGGCGCCGGAGAAGCCGTCGTCGGTATCGGGATCGTATTGGTAGCCTTTGCCGTATCCCACATCCTTCATCAGCTTCGTAGGGGCGTTGAGGATGTTCTGTGGCGGCATCAGGCTGCCGGTTTCTTTCGCGCTTTTCCACGCGGCCTTCTGCGCCTTGTACGCACCGACCGACTTGGGCGCAGTGGCGAGGTAGATGCAGGCCTGCGCTATGGCCAGTTCCCCCTCCGGAGAGCCGAGGAATTCGTAAGCGTCCTTCGCGGCAAGGCATTGGTGCAGGGCCTGCGGATCGGCCAGCCCGATATCCTCCACTGCCATTCGCACCAGTCGCCGCAGCACGAACAGCGGGTCTTCGCCCGCCACCAGCATCCGTGCGAGGTAGTACAGCGCCGCCTGCGGATCGGACCCGCGCACCGATTTGTGCAGCGCGGAGATGAGGTTGTAATGCCCCTCCCGGTTCTTGTCGTACACCGCGACGCGGCGCTGGAGGAACTGGCCGAGGCCTGCGGGATCGAGCGGCTCGGTTATCCGCGCCGAATAGAGCGTTTCCGCCTGATTGAGCAGGAAGCGCCCGTCGCCATCGGCGCTGGCGATCAGCGCTCCGCGTGCGTCGTCTGTCAGCGGCAGGGGGCCCTCGAGTTCTTCGGCCCGTGCCAGCAGTTTCTCCAGCGCATCGGCATCGAGCCGGTGGAGGATCAGCACTTGCGCGCGGCTGAGCAATGCTGCGTTGAGTTCGAAGCTGGGGTTCTCGGTCGTCGCGCCGACCAGCGTGACCGTGCCGCGTTCAACAAATGGCAGGAAGCCATCCTGCTGCGCGCGGTTGAAGCGGTGGATTTCGTCCACGAACAACAGAGTACGCTGCCCCGCTTCCGCTGCGCGATCGGCAGCGGCGAAGGCTTTCTTGAGGTCGGCCACCCCGGAAAACACCGCGCTGACCGATTCGAAGCGCATCCCCACGGCATCGGCCAGCAGGCGTGCGGTGCTGGTCTTGCCGGTGCCGGGCGGCCCCCACAGAATCATGCTCGACAGCTTGCCCGCTGCGACCATCCGCCCGATCGGCCCTTCCGGCCCGGTCAGATGTTCCTGCCCGATTACCTCGCTCAGCGAACGCGGGCGCAGGCGATCGGCCAGCGGCGCATCCTCGCGCGGTTCATCGGGGGCGGTGCCTTGGGGCGGATCGGCGGCGAACAGGTCGGACATTGCGGAACGGGAGATAGGGGCAGGGCGCTTTTTTGGCGAGGGGGTCTTGTATATCGACTTTTATAAGATATATCTTGATGCATCATGAAAGGAGCTTATACTATGAGACATCACCACAGACATGGGTGCCGGCGCAATGGTGCCGAATTCGGTCGCATGTTCGGCCCCGGCGGACCGTTCGGGGGCGAGGGACCGTTCGGTCAGGACGGCCCATTTGGGCGCGACGGGCCGTTTGGCGGCGGAGGTGGCCGTTTTGGCGGTCGTGGTCGCCACCGGCGCGGGCGGATGTTCGCGCAGGGCGAATTGCGACTGGCATTGCTCAAACTCCTCGCGGACGAACCGCGTCACGGATACGAGTTGATAAAGGCCATCGAGGACCTGACCGGCGGCAGCTATGCGCCCAGTCCCGGTGCGGTCTATCCGACATTGCAGATGCTGGCCGACGAAGGCCTGATCGCAGAGCAGGGTGACGATACCCCGCGCAAGGCATTCCTCGCCACCGACGAAGGGCGCGCCGAACTGGCCGACAAAGCAGACGAGATCGCCGCGCTGTTCGAACGGCTGGGCAAGCTGGCCGAACAGAGTGAGCAGGGCCGCTCGCCACAGATCGCACGGGCGATGGGCAATCTGGGCACGGTCCTGAAGAACCGCGCGCGCGCCGGGCAACTCGATACGGACACGACCAACCAGATCGTCGACCTGATCGACGAGATGGCCAAGCGGATCGAGCGTCTGTGAGCAGAGCAATCGCTAGCGCTTCGGTCCCGACGGAACATGGATCGAAGTATCTCCAGCAGCTGTGCAAGCACTGGCAGCACAACCTGACCGTGACCTTCGATAAGGAGCACGGGACGGTGGTGTTTCCCAAGGACGCGCGCGGAGCGAACTGGGCGGGAGACGGGGTGGTGACATTCGTCGCCACTCCGCTCACCCTTGAATGCACTATCGATGCGAGTGAAGCGGAACAGCGGGAGGCGCTCAAAGGGGCGGTGGCCCGCCACCTCGACCGCTTTGCCTTTCGCGAGGCGCCGCTCGCATTCGACTGGCGCGATAGCTGACTTAGCGGGGGAGACATGGACCGCTCCCTTGAGTTCTGAAAAGTGTGACTTTTCGCAACTTGCGGCGCAATCCCCATGGGTTGCGCCGCTTTTGCGGAGATCCACTGTGGACTTCGCCAAATGCGTTATCCACAGGGTGTAGGTGGGGGTGGAACGGGGCGCTCGCATCGCGCGGTTATGGCCGCCGGGGCGGGTGTAGGAAACGGGCGGCGGTTCTGCGCTGTGCCTCTCCTTCCTTTCGTGATTGCGAACACAGTGAAGCAACCCATGGCGCGACGGTTCTGCCCATCGCGGCGGTTGTGACGGGAGCGAGGGCGGCCCATGGATTGCCGCGTCGCCTACGGCTCCTCGCAATGACGAGGGGGCGAGGTTGCGCGCAATAGTGTTAGCCAACCATCGGCAGTGCGCCCCCTTACCCCCGAACCAAACCCACTCCGTGCCTTCGTGTCTTCGTGTCTTCGTGTGACACACTGTCACCCAACGCCCCCGCCCATAGCGGCGGTCGTGATGGAGACAAAGGGCGGTCCATGGATTGCCACGTCGCCTGCGGCTCCTCGCAACGACGACAGACTGGGCGGTTGGCTAACGAGTTGGCCCTGAGCCGGGGTTCGGTTCAGTTACAGTCGGACGGTGCCGCAGAGCGCGCGTTAGCCCGCAGCGGCCCCTTTCGCTGCCAGCACCCGCAGATAGGTATCGGCCACCGCCTGATTGATCGCGTCCCACTCGAACGCCTCGGCCCTCTTCGCGCCAGCCTCGCCGTGGGCGTGGCGCAGGGCGGGGTCTTCGGCATAGGCTTGCAGCTTGTCGGCATAGGCCGCCACATCGCGCGGCGGAACGAGGTATCCGGTCACACCGTCGTCCACCAGGCTCGATGCACCGGTGGCGTCCGCGGCGACGACAGGTACTCCGCAAGCCATCGCTTCCAGCGTCACGTTACCGAACGTTTCCGTAACCGAAGGGTTGAGCAACACGTCCATCCCCGCCACCGCGCGGCCCAGATCGCTGCCGCTCTGGAAACCGGCGAAACAGGCATCGGGCACCAGTTCGGCAAATGCCTTGCGCGCAGGGCCATCACCGATAATCAACACCTTGTGCGGGACACCGCGCTTCTTCAGTTCGACGATAGTCTCCCCGAAAATATCGAGACCCTTTTCGAGCACGAGGCGCCCAAGGAAACCCACGGCCATTTCATCGTCGGTAATGCCGAGCGACTGGCGCCAGCCGTTGTCGCGTCGGCCGGGATTGAACACGACATGATCGACCCCACGGGTCCACAGCCCGATATCGTCGTTCATATCCTGCTGCCGCAAAGTGTCGATCATCCCCTGCGACGGGGTAATCAGCGCATCGCAGCGGCGATAGAGTTTTCGCAGCCACCCCTCCACCGCGGGTTCGAGGAAGCCGAGGTGATAGTATCGCGGGTAGGTTTCGAACCGGGTGTGTACACTGGCGACCACCGGAATATTCCGGTCGCGCGCCCACTTTGCCGCTTCGCGCGCGCTGAAATCGGGCGAGGAGATGTGCAGCACGTTGGGCCTGAACGCATCGAGATCGCGCCGCACCGCTGCGTTGATGCCCATCGGTACGCGATATTCGCTGCGGGTGGGAATCGCGAGCGAGGGTAGGGAGACAAGTTCGCCCTGCGGTTCGAACGGCGGGTTGTCGATTGTGGGGGAATAGACGCGCACTGCCGCCCCCTGGCGCAGCAGGTATTCCACCAGCCGGTTCAGTGCCTTGTTGGCGCCGTCCACCGTCATGGCATAGTTGCCGCTGAACAGCGCGATGCGTAGGTCTGTCACGTCCATCGGCGCGCCATAATCGCCTGCGGTTCATTTGGCGAGAGCGAGTTCGCCAATGTTTTCAACCGCACCTGAAGCCCGTTCACCGCATAATTTTAATGCGTGCTTGACTTGGCTGCGCGCAACTCTAGTGCGGCCAGCGGGCCACGCGGTCCCAACGCCGCGCGTGCTCTCTGTAAGGAGAGAATACATGACTGCACAACCGACGCTCAAGCCTGAGCGCCCTTATTTTTCGTCCGGTCCCACGGCAAAGTTCCCGGGCTGGTCCCTCGACAAGATCAAGACCGAATCGCTCGGGCGCTCGCATCGCTCCGCGCTCGGCAAGTCGCGTCTGAAATATGCGATCGATCTGTCGAAGGAAATGCTCGGCGTGCCCGACGACTACCTCGTCGGCATCATGCCCGCATCTGACACCGGCGCACTTGAATGCGCGATGTGGACACTGCTGGGCCATGATCGCCCGGTCACGGTCGCTGCCTGGGAAAGCTTCGGCAACGTCTGGATTCAGGATGCGGTCAAGCAACTCAAGCTCAGGATGCTGCAGGTGCTTGAAGCCGATTACGGCATGCTGCCCGATTTCGCGCAGGTTCCGCAGGACAACGACGTTGTGTTTACCTGGAACGGCACCACCAGCGGCGCGCGCATCCCCAATACCGACTGGCTCGACGCCGACCGTACCGGCCTGACGATCAACGATGCCACCAGTGCGGTGTTCGCGCAGGAAATGGATTGGGCCAAGCTCGATGCCACGACTTATTCGTGGCAGAAGGTGATGGGTTCGGAAGCGCAGCATGGGATGCTGATCCTCAGCCCCAAGGCCATCGAACGGATCGAAAGCTACGATCCCGAATGGCCGCTGCCCAAGCTGTTCCGCCTGAAAAAAGGCGGCAAGATCAATCGCGGCATTTTCGAAGGGGCGACGATCAACACCCCGTCGATGCTGGCGACCGAAGATTACATCGCCGCTCTCGAATGGGCGCAGGCACTCGGCGGGCGTCAGGCGTTGTTCGCGCGGGCCGATGCCAATGCGAAAGTGCTGACCGACTGGATCGAAGCGACCCCGTGGGTCCGCAACATGGTGCCTGATGTGGCGCAGCGGACCAACACCGGTGTGTGTTTCGTGTTCCAGGGCGACTGGTACGAATCGCTGTCGGCCGAAGATCAGGCGGCCCTGCCTAAGAAGATCGCCTCGACGCTGGAAAAGCTCGATGTCGGGTACGATTTCAACGGTTATCGCGATGCCCCGCCGTCGTTGCGCGTATGGTGCGGAGCCACGGTCGAGCAGGAAGACGTGAAGCGTCTGCTGCCGTGGATCGAGTGGGCTTACGAGCAGGCCAAGGCCGGCGCACTCTGACATTGCCTTTGCCCCCGGCCTGTGGGTTGGGGGCAGGCTCCCGTGCATTTGTTCGCGCCATAATTGCGCGATGTCCCAGTTGCTTGTGGCACCCCGATGCGGGTGAGCCCTTCACAGGAATTGTATCATGACCAAGCCTAAAGTCCTTATCTCCGACAAGATGGACCCCAATGCCGCCCGCATTTTCGAAGAGCGTGGCTGCGATGTCGATGTCATCACCGGTGAAACCCCGGAAGAACTGATCGCCCGCATCGGTGAATACGATGGGCTCGCGATCCGCAGCTCGACCAAAGTGACCAAGGCCGTGCTCGACGCGGCAACCAATCTCAAGGTAATCGGCCGTGCCGGTATCGGCGTGGACAACGTCGATATCCCCTACGCCAGCGGCAAGGGCGTGGTGGTGATGAACACCCCGTTCGGCAACTCGATCACGACCGCCGAACATGCCATTGCGATGATGTTCGCTGTCGCCCGCCAAATCCCCGAAGCCAACACCCGCACGCAGGCGGGCGAATGGCCCAAGAGCGCGTTTATGGGCGTGGAACTGACCGGCAAGACGCTGGGCCTGATCGGCGCGGGCAATATCGGTACGATCGTCGCCAGCCGCGCGCTGGGCCTGAAGATGAAAGTGGTCGCTTACGATCCGTTCCTGACCGAAGAACGCGCGGTCGAAATCGGCGTCGACAAGGTCGACCTGGAAACCCTGCTCCAGCGGGCGGATTTCATCACGCTGCACACTCCGCTGACCGACCAGACGCGCAACATCCTCAGCCGCGAGCGGCTGGAGAAGACGAAGCCGGGTGTTCGCATCGTCAACTGTGCGCGGGGCGGCCTGATCGACGAAAGTGCGCTGAAAGATCTGCTGGAAAGCGGCCACATCGCAGGCGCCGGGCTCGACGTGTTTGCCGAAGAGCCGGCGAAGGACAGCCCGCTGTTCGGCACCAAGAACTTCATCTGCACCCCGCATCTGGGCGCGAGCACGACCGAAGCGCAAGTCAATGTCGCCTTGCAGGTGGCCGAGCAGATGGCCGACTTCCTCGTCAACGGTGGCGTGACCAACGCACTCAACATGCCGAGCCTCAGCGCCGAAGAAGCGCCCAAGCTCAAGCCTTACATGAAGCTGGCCGAAAGCCTCGGCAGTCTGGTGGGGCAACTGGCGCACGGCAATCTGACGCAGATTAGCATCGAACGCGAAGGTGCCGCGGCCGATCTGAACGGCAAACCGATCGAAGGTGCTGTGCTCGCCGGTTTGATGAAGCAGTATTCCGACACCGTGAACATGGTCAACGCGCCCTATCTCGCCAAGGAACGCGGGCTGGACGTGCGCTCGATCCGTCATCAGCGCGAAGGGGCGTTTAACACTCTGCTGCGGGTCACGGTCGGTACCAGTCAGGGCGATCGCTCGGTTGCCGGTACGCTGTTCGGCAACGACACCCCGCGTCTGGTCGAAATCTTCGGCATCGGGATCGAAGCCGAGCTGGCCGGGCATATGCTCTACATCGTCAATGAAGACGCGCCCGGTTTCATCGGCCGCATCGGTACGCTGCTGGGTGAGAGCGGCATCAACATTGGCACATTCCACCTCGGTCGCCGCGACACGGGCGGGGAAGCGGTGCTGCTGCTGAGCGTCGATACCGCAATCTCGCAGGATGTGATCGACAAGGCCTCCAGGCTGGAAGGCGTCAAAACCGTCAAAGCGCTGGAATTCTGAGAGTGTCCCGCCCTTGCGAGGGGGCGGGCACCATTTATTCCGCTCGTTTCTGCGGGTGGGGCGGGCAGGCCGTAGTGCGATTGCGCGGCGGGCCCTGTTCAACCGGGCTGCAAGGCCTTAACAGACCCACCCGCGACCTCTCCCGCTCTAAGGGGAAGGTAAGAAGTTTGTTGTCAGCTACTTTGCGGGGCAGAGCCGAATGACCGATCCGACGACCGACCTGCTGCCCGTGGGGCTGGAAGACCGCCTGCAAAAATCCGCCGCGGCAATCTCGCGCGCGCGGCGGGCCGCGCTCGATGCGATGGACAGCTATGGATACGATCGGGTGATGCCGCCGCTGATCGAATTCGAACGCTCGCTGGCCGAACGGATGGACGGGGTGGCGACCCGGCGGATGTTCCGTTTCGTCGACCCGGCATCGCTGCGGATGCTGGCATTGCGAAGCGATATGACGGTGCAACTGGGCCGCATTGCCGCGACCAGCCTGGCAGACGCCCCGCGTCCGCTGCGCCTTTGTTATGCTGGCGAAACGGCAACGATTTCCTCTGACCAGCTCGATCCGTCGCGCCAGCGCCTGCAACTCGGGGCCGAACTTGTCGGTGCCGATGGCGTAGCGGCGGCAGCGGAGGTGGTCACCGTGGCGATTGCCGCTCTCAAAGCGGCCGGGGCGACAGCGATCAGTGTCGATTTCACGCTTCCCGACCTGGTCGATACGCTGGCGCAGGCCGAACTGCCGCTCGACCCGGAGCAAGTCGATGCCGTGCGCCGCGAACTCGATGGCAAGGATGCAGGTGCCCTGAAAACGGTGGGCGGCGCAGCGTATCTGCCGTTGCTCTATGCCGCAGGTCCGTTTGAAGAGGCGATTGCCCGCCTGTCCGAAATCGATGCGGGCGGTTCGTTGACCAGCCGGATCGATGGGTTGAAAGCGATTGCTGCGAAAGTGGGCGACCGGGCACGGATCACGCTCGACCCGACAGAGCGCCACGGGTTTGAATATCAGTCGTGGTTCGGTTTCACACTCTATGCCGATGGCGTGCGTGGCACATTGGGCCGGGGCGGCACGTACCGGATCGGGGGGACCGAGGAGGTCGCCACCGGGTTCTCGCTCTATCTTGATGCACTGATCGGCAGTCTTGCTGATCAGCCTGCCCGCGATACGCTGTACTTGCCGATGGGTCACGATGTTGCGACGGCGGACCGCCTGCGCGCGATTGGCTGGCGGACCGTGGCTGCGCTGGAAGAGGGTGAAGACCCCGCCGCGCTTGGCTGTACACACCGGCTGGACGGGGGCGAGGCGGCTGCTCTCAGCTAGGCACAGGCGCCAGTAATCGGTCCTGAGCCTAATCCGCCAGCACCTGTTCTGTATCGTCGATCACGATGTCGCTCGTCATCGAAAGGTATCGTTCGTAAAACGGTTTGTGCGAGGCGCCTACGATAGCCAGGACGCGCCCATCTGGCCCCACCACCTCGCGGATATTGGCGACCATCCGTAAATTGCGTGTTTCCCAGTATGCCAGATAGTTGCGCCCGGTTTCAGGGTATTCTGTCGAACCGGCAGCGGCGGCGAAATCGGTTTCTACCGCCATTTTGGCCGACGCAGGCGAGTTGAGGAAGCGATACCAGTTCACGACCGCGCCGCCTGCCAGCATCTGCGAGCGTTCCACATCGCGGATTTTCGATGCGGCGGTCAGGGCGGGCGAATCCCAGATTGCCTGTATTTGCTGGCCGTATGTATTGCCGTCTTCAACGCGCGCGGCCCGGTCGCCTGTATGATCGTCCACCGGATAGATGCGTTCGAGGCCGAGCCGTTTGGCTAGCGCTACGGCGATTACTACGTTCTCATTGCGCGACTCCGCGCGCTTGGTGAGGATATCGACCAGCGGTTGCGGCAGTTCTGCACTCGCATGACGGTCGGCTTCAGGGAGACGCTCCCACTGGAGAAGAGCCGAGTCCGCTTCTCCCATAGCCAGAAACAGCCCTGCCATTCGCCTGCGGTCAGCGGCCGAATGGGATGGCTGAGCAAGCATTTCGAGGACGGTTCGTTCCGCATCGGCACCATCGATGGCGAGCGCGGTTCGTGCCGGGGCTGGATCGAAACAATAATCCTCCGCCGTTTCAGGATAGGCAAATGCGTAGGCTCGCAAGTAATCGCACTGCGCGCCGGACAGCGATTCTACCGCGATTTGCCGGGGTTTCCAGGCCGCCAACAGGTCGAGCAGCGGGGCGAAGCGCGTGAAATCCATATCCTTGGGCAGAGTCGAAAGGTGTGCTGTGCCCAGCACCAGCACATGGCTGCGATCTCCGCGTCGGGCCGCTGCCCGATCGACCAGTGTCACGGGGTCGGGCGGAGGTGGAACTGTGGTTGCAGCAGGTGCAGCGGAGGCAAGCAGAGACAACAGAAACGACATGGGCTCTCTCCGGAAGACAGGATCCGGGATATGGTGTCATGCAGGCATAATACAGTCAAGCACTGGATGACTGTGCGGGCCGGAGGCGGGCCTTTGGCGGCGTGGCCAAATTCCACGGTGAATGACCGGCAGCTATAGGGCGTAACCTCGTATGCTTGCTATGACGGTAATTGGGGTGGCTAGCGGATGTAGCGTTGCCCTACACTCCCAAGCTGGGTAGCTTGCACGAATGAGCGGGGCAGCAAGCGAAGTGGTGGAGGTGCTGGCGAAGGAGCGTGGTCTCGCGCCAGCCAAGATCGATGCGTCTTCGCGCCTGTTGCAGGATCTCGGAATGGACGGCGATGACGCCGCGGACTTCTTCGTATTATTGCAAGAGCGGTTTGGGACCGACCTGACAGCACTACAGGAGCGATGGAGCGATCACTTTGGTCCTGAAGGCTTTTCGTGCTGGAATGGCCTCATCATCATGCCCGCCGCTGTGGTCGGTGGCGTGGCTGCCGGTCTTTTTGGACTGGGCGCGGTAGGAGGAATCATAATTACCGTTGCCCTGCTCGCGCTCTGGCTTTGGGTGATGAAGACTTGGGGGCCACCCGGCAGGATCCAGCCGATCACAGTCGCACAAGTGATTGCTGCTGTGGAGGCAGGAGCTTGGCCGCGCCGGGACTAGCGCAATATCCGCTTCTGGGTCGATTTCTGACAGACAGCTTTCCAGACCAGAATGCCGGTGAGTGGACATTCATCGAACCCGGCGACTGTGTCCACGCCGCCTAGCTGAACTTCGACGGGTCGGGGCCGATGCGGCCGTCTGCATCGTCCAGTGCATCGATGCGGGCCATCTGTTCGGCGCTCAGTTCGAAATCGAGTGCCTCGAAATTGGCGGCGATGTGGTTGCGGCTCGATGCCTTGGGGATCGTGCACAGGCCGTGTTGCAGATGCCAGCGCAGGATCACAGCAGCGGGATTGCGCCCGGTTTCATTTGCAATGGCAGCGATAGCGGGGGTGTCGATCCCCTTGCCCTGGCCCAGCGGCGACCAGCTTTGCGTGACAATACCCAGCTCGTCATGCTCCGCCCGCAAGGCGCGCTGCTGAAAAGAGGGGTGCAGCTCAATCTGATTGAGCGCCGGGGTCACGCCGGTTGCTTCGATGATGTCGTGCAGATCTGCGCTGCGAAAGTTGGACACGCCGATCGACTTGGCTTTCCCCGATTTGCGGATTTCGATCAGGGCCTTCCAGGTTTCGACCGCTAGCCCTTTGTCCGGGCAGGGCCAGTGGATCAGCACCAGATCGACACTGTCGCGGCCAAGGCGTGAGAGGCATTTGTCCATTGCCCGTTGCGCGCGGTCATACCCCTGGCTCTCGTTCCAGATTTTGGTCGTCAGCCAGATGTCGTCTTGGCCTTGCAAGCCTTCGCCAACACCTTCCTCATTGCCATAGATGGCAGCGGTATCGACCAGCCGATATCCGACATCCAGCGCGGTGCGTACAGCGTCGGCGGCTTTGTCGTTGTCGATCTGATAGGTGCCAAAACCTAGCTGCGGAATGGCGCGGCCATCGTTGAACTTCAGCGTGGGGGTGTCGGTCATGAAAGTCTCCTTTGGCAATACAATGGTAAAGCTGCACAATGTTTCCGCCGATGCAGCTTGCCCTTGCTGCGCGGCCAGCCTAACGCCGCGGTCGTTTGTTCGGCAGCAATGGATGGATGCCACGTGGCCAATGTAACGGTAATCGGTGCCCAGTGGGGCGATGAAGGCAAAGGCAAAATCGTCGACTGGCTGGCCAGCCGGGCGGATGCCGTGGTCCGTTTTCAGGGTGGCCACAATGCTGGGCATACGCTGGTGGTGGGCGACACGACCTACAAGCTGAGCCTGCTGCCGAGCGGGATCGTCACCGGCACTCTCAGCATTATCGGTAACGGTGTCGTGCTCGACCCGTGGGCGCTCAAGGCGGAGATCGAGAAGCTCGAAGGGCAGGGCGTCACGATTAGCGACGACAATTTCGCCATTGCGGACAATTGCCCGCTGATCCTGCCGCTGCATCGCGATCTGGATGGCCTGCGCGAAACCGCCGCAGGGTCGGGCAAGATCGGCACGACCGGTCGCGGGATTGGCCCGGCTTATGAAGACAAAGTTGGCCGCCGCGCGATCCGCGTGTGCGATCTGGCGCACCTTGATGCGCTGGAGCCGCAGCTTGACCGCCTGTGCGCGCACCACGATGCCTTGCGCGCCGGTTTCGATCAGCCCCCGGTCGATCGGGAGGCTTTGCTCGACGAATTGCGCGAAATCGCTCCGTTCGTGCTACAATATGCACAGCCGGTGTGGAAACGCCTGAAGAAAGTGCGCAAGGCCGGTGCGCGGGTATTGTTCGAAGGGGCGCAGGGCGTCCTCCTCGATGTCGATCACGGTACGTATCCGTTCGTCACCAGCTCCAACACGGTCAGCGGCGCTGCGGCGGCGGGTTCGGGTCTGGGGCCGGGCAGCACGGGATTCGTTCTCGGCATCGTCAAGGCCTACACCACACGTGTCGGATCCGGCCCGTTCCCGACCGAGCTGAACGACGAAGTGGGGCAGCGACTGGGTGAAAACGGCCACGAATTCGGCACTGTCACCGGCCGCAAGCGGCGCTGTGGCTGGTTCGATGCCGTTCTGGTGCGTCAATCCTGTGCAATCAGCGGTGTCACCGGTATCGCGCTGACCAAGCTCGACGTGCTCGACGGGTTCGAGAAAGTGAAGATCTGCACCGGCTATCGCCTCAACGGCAAGATCATGGACTATTTCCCCAGCCACGCCGCCGACCAGGCCGCTGTGGAGCCGATCTACGAAGAAATGGACGGGTGGCAGGAAACCACCGCCGGGGCGCGCAGCTGGGCCGATCTGCCCGCGCAGGCGATCAAATATGTCCAGCGGGTGCAGGAACTGATCGAAACGCCGGTGGCGCTGATTTCGACCAGCCCCGAACGCGAGGACACCATCCTCGTGCGCGATCCGTTCGTCGATTGATGACTGTGCGGCGCGGAGCGATCCTGGCTTCCGCGTTGCTGGCAGTATTGTCGCTGGTCGCGTCATGCGCGCCTGTGCCGGTGGAGCCACCGCCACAGGCCATGCGCGCCGATTTCGTGCTGGTCGACAAATCGGACAGAGTGCTGACGCTGTATGCCGCGGGAAAGGTATTGAAGACCTACACCGGTCTCCAGTTCGGTGATGCCCCGTTTGGACACAAGCAGTTCGAAGGCGACGAGCGGACGCCGGAAGGGCTCTATACAGTCGATACGCGCAATCCGCGCAGCGCCTATCACCTCAGCTTGCATATCTCTTACCCGGACGAGAAAGATCGCGCGTTCGCGCGGGCGCATGGACGGTCACCCGGCGGTGACATCTTCATTCATGGCCAGCCAAATTCCTTGCCGACAGGCAGGATGCCGGGCGACTGGACCGACGGCTGCATCGCTGTCTCGAACGCGGAAATAGAGGAGCTGTGGCGCGCCATCCCCGATGGCACCCAGATACGGATTGATCCCTAGTACCCTGCTGGCGACTTGACCTCTTTTGCAATGTTCTCCATTTGTTCAGGCGATGAATGGAGGCCGCGGTTGGAACATACCGATTTCAATTATGTAATGCCCGAATCGGGGAAGAGTGAGCAGCAATCGGTGGCGGTGGGGCCTGCGCGGCCCCATGTTCGCGCGCAGGTTTATGCCGATGTACAGGTCGTGGGCGCGCGATTGGTCGCGTTCGATCCAGAGTCTTGCGCCGCCGATGCATCTGGCTGGGCGCTGGCCGATGTGATCGTTCTCGACTGTCCCCGCGCCGATGCCCGAACTCTGGCCGCGCTGGCGCAACTCGATATGGTGGTGGCGGAAGCGGGCAAGCAATTGCTGGTCTGGACGACTACAGACGCGCTCGACGCGGTGTTTGGATGTCTCGATCAGTCGGGGGCGCAGATACTGCTCGATCCGACTCCGGGCGAACACGTAATTGCCTTGTCGGTTGCCTTGGCCAAAGTTCCTGCCATGCGCGTGTGCGAACTGACTGGCGACGATCGGCTGACTTTGCTCCAGATGTCGGAACAGGTGGCCCGGATTGCTGCGCGTCTGGACAGCCTGAGTGCAGGCAAGTTGTTGCAGACTTCCAGTGTGGCACGTCTTGAATCGCCAAGTGATCCGTTCAAGCCGGAAACCCCGCAGAATGACAGGGCGCACCGCATTTCGCGCCCGGCGTTGCCCGATCCTCGCCTCGTGCGCCAGATCATCGCCATGCGAAAACAACGTTTCCGATATTTTGGTGACGATCTGTTCGCGGATCCGGCGTGGGATATTCTGCTGGATCTGACTGCCGCGCGGGCGGAACACAAGCGGGTTTCGGTGACCAGCCTGTGCATCGCCAGCAATGTTCCGCCAACCACCGCCTTGCGCTGGATCGCGCAGATGACGGAGGCGGGCCTGTTAGTTCGGGTGCAGGATGATGCCGATCGCAGGCGCGCGTTTATTGCGATTTCCGATCGCGCTGCGGACGCGATGGCGCGTTATTTTGCCGAATTGGGAAAAGCTGCGGCGACGGTTATCTGAACCAGAACAAGCACAGGTGTGCTGTCAGGGACAGCGCAGAACGACGGTTAAACCGTCATCACCTGCTGGCAGAATATCGGCCCCGATTTCTTTTCGCACGGCATCGGCGCGGGCACGGGCGAGTATCTCGGAGGATACCGCCGCATCGTGAAGCACGACATCGGCCACACCCAGCCAGCGGGCCTGGCGCAAGGTCAGGTCATCGGGATCGTCGCTGGTCAGAGCGATTTCGACGGTCCGCGCATCCACTGCGCTGTGGTTTGCTGCCAGCCAGCTATCCACCCGCTCGGCCGCATCGCCGCGCAATGGGTCGAGCGGGCCACCTTCGGATAACGCGGCATCGATTGCGCGCCGTCGCTCGGCCATGTCGGGAAACCGCTGGCGAATGACATCGCGCACCGCATTCAGCTTTGCCGCCAGTTGTCCGAGTGCAGGCGGAAGGATCGCTTCGATCCGCAGGCGCAGATGCTTGGCCAGCCCGGCAGAGGCACCGCCGGTGCCGATAGCGATCAGTACCGGATCGCGATCGAGCACGCTCGGTACTGTGAAGTCGCACATTGCGGGGCGGTCGGTCACATTGACCAGCAGACCTTTGGTCCTCAGTCGTATGGCGACAGCGGCGGCCTGACGATCATCGTCCAGCGCGATAAACGCGAGCCGGGCATGGTGCGCTTCCGGTTCGCCGCAGGGGATGCCTCCAGCCCGTTCCACCAGACGGCGCTTGGCATCTGCAGCGTCGCCATTACCCACCACCACGACCCGCTGGCCGGCGATCCGGTGGAAGAGCGGCAGGCTGTTCATGCCAGCCAGTCTGGCACCTTTTCGGCTTCGATCATGGTTTCCGGCGGAATACGTTCTGCCACCACGGCGAACTTGTCGCCATCCACCAGAACTTCTGGCACGAAGCCCCGGCTGTTGTAACCCGATGCCATCGTCGCGCCATATGCGCCCGCGGTGCGGAACACGGCCAGGTCGCCCGGAGCGAGCGAGTCGATCTCCCGATCCATTGCGAAGGTATCGCCGGTTTCGCAGATTGGCCCGACGACATGCGACGTGATCCGTTCACCGGTTGGTTCAACCGCCACAAAATCGTGCCACGCACCGTACATGGCGGGGCGGGCAAGATCGTTCATCGCGGCATCGACGATCACGAACGGTGGCCCGTTCCCGCTCCGTTTCGTGCGGACGACACGGGTGAGCAGGATACCGGCATTGCCAGCGATCACCCGGCCCGGTTCGAAGCTAAGCTGAACATCCCAGCCTGCCGTCACGCGCGCAACCATTGCGCCGTATTCGGCGGGGGAGGGCATGACATCGTCTGCCTTGTACGGCACACCCAGCCCGCCTCCGAGATCGGCGTGCGTGATAGTGTGTCCGGCAGCGCGCAGCTCGGCAATCAGAGCGCCCAGTTTCTCGAACGCGGTTTCCAGCGGTTCGAGAGAGGAAAGCTGGCTGCCGATATGCACTGCCACGCCGCGCAGGTTCAGCCCTTCTTCTTCCGAAAGCGCAGCGAAGATCGCAGCGGTACGGTCGAGCGGAACGCCAAACTTGTTTTCCCGCTTTCCAGTGGAGATTTTCTCGTGGGTCCGGGCGTCGACGTCGGGGTTCACCCGCAGCGCACAATTGGCGACGAATCCGTGCCGCCGCGCGACCATCGCCAGTTCGTATCCCTCTTCCTCGGATTCGATGTTGAACTGGCCGATGTCGGCTTCCAGCCCTTGCAGCAATTCTGCATGGGTTTTGCCGACCCCGGAAAACACGATCGTTTCCGGTGCCATTCCGGCGGCCAGTGCGCGGGTGAGTTCGCCGCCACTGACAACGTCAGCACCGTAACCCTGCTTCTGCAGCACTTTCAGCACCGCGATATTGGGGTTCGACTTCACCGCGAAGGCGATGTGCGGGTTCTTTACGCCTGACAGACCTTCGCGGAATACCTGAGCGTGGCGTTCCAGCGTCGCGCGTGAATAGACATAGACGGGCGTGCCAACTTCCTCCGCAATGCGGGAAAGGGGGAAGTCTTCGGCGTACATCGCGCCGTTGCGAAGCTGAAAATGGTCCATCGATCAGCGCCTTTGCCTCGCAAAGCACCGACTGTCCATCAAGTCGTACTATCGCACGGCTTAGCGCCGGTTATTTCCGATCATTGTGGTGGCAGATCGAAGGGATCGTCCTGCCGCTCCTCACTCCGTTCGCGTAGCTCGACCGAACGCTTGGGCGCGGCCTGAGCATCGGGCGTTAGCAACTGACCCGCATCGGGCTGCGATTTGGCGCCATACGGGGCCGGAGGTAAAGTCTGCTTCGCCAGCGGCTTCAAGTCCGTTTTCTGGCCGCATCCAGAAAGCAGAGCTAGCCCGGCGAGCGCGGAAATAGTGGCGAGTTTACGCATTACCCCTCCATCTCCAGCAGCTTGCGAGCAGCGGATACCTGCCGTTGTACCTGTTCGGGCGCTGTTCCGCCATAGCTGGCACGGGCGGCGACAGAGCTTTCGACCGAGAGTGCATCGTACACCCGTTCGTCGATGCGGCTGTCGATTGCCTGCAGGTCTTCCATCGTCAGCGCTTCCAATGCCACACCCTTGCTTTCCGCCAGCTTGACTGCGGCACCGGTGATGTGGTGCGCCTCGCGGAAGGGGATATCGGCCTGCCGCACCAGCCAGTCGGCCAGATCGGTTGCCGTGGCATAACCCAGTTCAGCCGCCTGCCGCATACGTGCGGTCACGAAGGTGCTGTCGGCCACCATGCCAGTCATCGCGGCAATCGACAGCGCCAGCAATCCGGCGGCTTCGAATACAGGCGGCTTGTCGTCCTGCATGTCTTTCGAATAGGCCAGCGGAAGGCCCTTCATCGTCACCGTCAGCGCGGTCAGGCAACCTACGATCCGGCCTGAATGCCCACGTACAAGTTCCGCTGCATCGGGGTTTTTCTTCTGCGGCATGATGCTGCTGCCAGTGCTCAGCGTATCGGGCATTTTCACGAAGCCGAATGGCTGGCTGGCCCACAGGATCATCTCTTCCGCCAGACGGCTGAGGTGGAGCGATGTCTGCGCCGCCGCTTGCAGGTAATCGAGCGCAAAGTCGCGGTCTGACACGGCATCGAGGCTGTTGGCGGTGGGGCGGTCAAAACCAAGCGTTTTGGCGGTGGCCTCGCGGTCGATGGGGAAGCCGGTGCCCGCCAGTGCAGCGGAGCCGAGCGGGCTTTCGTTCATCCGCACCCGTGCATCGGCAAACCGGCTGCGATCGCGCCGGATCATTTCGTAATATGCCATCAGATGATGGCCCAGCGTCACCGGCTGAGCGGTTTGCAAGTGAGTGAAACCCGGCATGATCGACGCGGCATGTTCCTCCGCCCGCGTCACCAGCGCGCGTTGCAGCGCAGCCAGCCCGGCGTCGGCCTGATCGATGGCTTGCCGTACCCACAGGCGGAAATCGGTTGCCACCTGATCGTTGCGGCTGCGCGCGGTGTGCAGCCGTCCCGCTGCCGGGCCGATCAGTTCGGCAAGTCGGCTTTCGGTTGTCATGTGGATGTCTTCGAGATCCCAGTCTTCTGGAACGCCGTTGTCGGCATATTCCTGCGCGACGCGATCCAGCCCGCTGGCGATCGTTTCCGCGTCTGCCGCAGTAACGATGTCTTGCGCGGCGAGCATGGCGACATGCGCCTTGCTGGCGGCGATGTCCTGTTGCCACAACGCCTTATCGAATGGGATCGAAGCGTTGATTTCGCGCATGATCGCGCTAGGCCCTTCTGCGAAGCGCCCGCCCCACATGGAGTTTGCCCCGTTGTCACTTCCGTTGTCGAAACTGTCGTTCACTCTGCTTCTTTCCACTGCGCTGCTTGGCGCGTGCAGTAAGGAGGAACCGGCTCAGCCGCAAGAACAGCCCGCAAAGACCGAGCCTGCGCCGCTCACCGGCAAGATCGACCGTACCCGTGCGGGCGAATTGCTGCCTGCGGTGAACCTGCTCGATCCGGCGGGTAAGCAACTCAACACCGGTGCGCTGTCGGGCCAGCCGGTTCTGATAAACCTATGGGCGACATGGTGCGCGCCGTGCGTGACAGAGATGCCAATGCTCGACGATCTGGCGGGCGAGTATGAGGGCAAACTAAGGGTGATTACGGTGAGCCAGGATTTGCAGGGTGCGGAAGTCGTCAAACCCTTCTTTGCGAAGGAGAAGTTCAAACATCTTCAGCCTTGGCTGGATACTGAAACCGAACTGTCCACCAAATTCGGCGGCGGAGTTCTGCCCACTACGGTGCTGTATGATTCGACCGGCACGGAAATCGCCCGTGTCGTGGGCGGCTATGACTGGTCGAGCCCGGAAGCGCATGCATTGGTGGATGAAGCGGTCGAACCGGCCACCTGATAGTCTGGCATCGGCAGGCCCAGCGGGGCGAGGGCACCACCGAACAGCCCGCCAACGAGCAGCGCCTGAATGCGCGAGATCGGCCAGATTCGCGCCAGCGGGGCGAGAACCCGGTCACGGATCGCGGCGGGCATCGCTGCGTCGGACTGATAAAGGGGCGTGAATGCGGCGGTCAGCCATTGGTATAGCCGCACATGATCGCTTCGCCAGCTGAGAGCCAGTCGCACCCCTTCTGACAGCGAGCTGCCTTCGCGCAATCCCGCTGCGATAGCCCATGCGTCGAGTAGCGCCATGTTGGCGCCCTGACCCAGTTGCGGGCTGGCGCAATGCCATGCGTCACCGATTCTCACTATCCCGTCTTGGGGCGGATTGGCAGCGGTTCGATGGGCATAGCGGGCGAAGGTGAGTTGATCGGCGTGTGCGATCTGGTCGAGCAAGATCGCGCAATCCGGCCACAGCTCTCGCACATCGTCTTTCCATTGATCGAGGCCCGCGGAACGCCAGGCAGCGTAATCGGCGCGGCGCAGCGACCAGAAGAAGGCCGCCTCTTTCGTGCCACCGGAGGGGCGGTGACCGGTTGGCAGCACACCGACCATCTGGTGTGCTTTGCGATAGCGCTGTTCGAGAAGGCTTTCATCGAACGGACCACCTTCGGGCCATGTTACAGTCGTCCATAGCGCCCCGTAGGGCAGTGGTTCGACCGAATCGGCCATCAATGGCGAATGGATGCCGAGTGCATCGACGATCAGATCGAACGCTTCGCTCTGCTGGCCATCTGTGAAGGTCATGCGATGCGTCGGGCCGAAAGAGGAGCATGCCGTCACTTCACACCCGCTGTGAATGCGAATTCCGGCATCGTTGACTGCGCGATAGAGGATGTCGAACAGGCTGGCGCGATGGATGCCGAGACCGAAGATACCCGGTATTCCGAGGTCGGCGTAGCGTGCATCGAGCGCGATGCGCCCGCGTTCGTTGATCCCTTTGAGGCGGGTGATTCGGGCGCCGTGAGCAACGACCTCACCGGCAAGACCGAGCTGTTCCAGCACCGCCAGCCCCGTCGGCTGGATCATCAGGCCGGAGCCGAGCGGGCGCGGAGCCGCGAAGCGTTCGAACAGTTCGACACGGTGCCCATCGCGGGTAAGCAGCAGCGCCGCGGCAAGTCCGGCGGGGCCGCATCCGGCGATAGCGATTCTGTAGGGTGACAAGCGCGATTCTCTCGCTGCGGGTCGAAATGGTGGGCGGTGACGGGCTCGAACCGCCGACCCTCTCGGTGTAAACGAGATGCTCTACCAACTGAGCTAACCGCCCCATCCGGGTTGCGCGCTTCTAGCTGCTTGGCGGCAGAGGTCAATCGGGCTAGGCGCCTTGGCATGAAAAATCCGTGCATCAGGGTACTGGCCACAGGCGGAACCATCGCCGGAAAGGCGGGATCGGCCACACGTCACGCCTATGTGCCGGGTCAGATCGGAATCGATGATTTGCTGGCAGCGGCGGCGGCATTGGATATGGGCGCGGCGCTGTCGGGCGTACAGATCGCCAATATCGGCTCGGAAGATATTGGGCCGGCGGTGTGGTCGCCGCTCCATAAGGCGACAGTGGCGGCGATCGCGGACCCGGCGGTCGATGGCATTATCATCACCCACGGCACCGACACTGTGGAGGAGACTGCGCTCCTGCTCGATCTGACATTGCCCACGGCCAAGCCGGTGGTGATGGTTGGCGCGATGCGGCCAGCCGATGCGGTTGGCTCGGACGGCTTGCGAAACCTCGCCAATGCCGTCCGCGTCGCCGGTAATCCGGATGCGGCGGGGCGCGGGGTACTGGTGGTGATGGGCGACCGGGTGTTCGCCGCGCGGGATGTGCGGAAGGTTCGCACCCGCGGCACCGATGCGTTTCGCGGATTTCCCCGCGAATCGATCGGCCTGGTCACGCCGTCCGCGCTCGACTGGTTCGGTGCGCCCTGGCGCACGGGCGACGCGGCGCGATTCGACTGGCCACGGGAATGGCCCGAAGTGCCGATCCTGCCGATCTGGGCGGGGATCGAGCCGGAATATGTCGGCCGCCTGACCGGCCCCGACACACGCGGGGTGGTCGTCGCCGGAGTGGGGGAAGGCAATATGCCCGATCCCCTGCGCCAGCCTTTGCGCGAACTGGTGGCGCGCGGCGTGGCGGTAGTGCGCGCCAGCCGGATCGACGAAGGGCTGGTCGACCGCGAGCCGGAAGATGATGCCAACGGCTTCCTCGCCGCCCGCGCCCTCAACCCGCCCAAGGCGCGCATCCTGCTCCAGCTCCTGCTGGCCAGTGGGGTGAGCGACCGGGCGGCGATGCAGGCCGAATTCGACCGACGCTGATCGCCGCCGGAAGGCGATTATCCCCAAGGGGTGACGAGGTACTTCTCGCCCGTCTTCATCGCGTGGTATTCGACCGCCGCGTCTTTCTTCAGCATATCTTCCAGCGAGACTTTCGCTTTGTAGTTGCTGGCGAAAGTGGTGGTGAGGTTGTCGAGCACACGTTTCCGCATCCGCATTACCGTTTCCATGCCCGCAGTGGCGAGGAACGGCGTCAGCAGCCAGCCCGACAGTGTCCAGCCGAACCCATAGGAAGGGGTCAGGATCGTCGGGCCGAGGTCAAGACGGCCATAGATGAACATCTGTTTCTGCTGGTTGGAGCCATAGCGGTTGTATTCGCTCATCTTCGAGACAGCGACCCGCTCCATCGCCTTGAAACAGGCATCGGTCGTGGTCCCGCCGCCGATGGGGTCGAAGCCATAGAACGCATCGGTCGCGTCGATCGCCGCACATAGCTGCTTCATGAAGTCGCCGTCGGATGAGTTGACCACCCATTTCGCGCCTTGCGACTTGAGCAGATCGACCTGTTCCTGCTTGCGGACGATGTTGACCAGTTCGATCCCGTCTTCCTGACAGATGCGGTTGAGCATCTGGCCCAGGTTCGATGCCGCGGCGGCGTGGATGATCGCCTTCTGTCCATCGCGCTTGGCGCATTCGACGAAGGCGAGCGATGTCATTGGGTTGACGAAGGCGCTTGCTCCATCTTCCGCCGAAACGTCGCTCAGCGGCAGGCATAGGTTGGCGTCGGCAATGGCATATTGCGCGTAAGCGGTGCCGGGTACACATGCGACCCGCTGGCCGACCAGTGCTTGCGCCATTTCGCTGTCGCCTGCCGCGACCACGGTGCCGGCCCCTTCGTTGCCCACGGGCAAACGCTGGCCGTGGCGGCCCTTCGCGCCCGACAGGAACGGTTCGGGCATTGTGGCGACCAGTTTGCCTGCGGTGCATTCAGCGTTGGCGATATCGGCCGGACCGAACAGCAGCGCCAGATCGCTGGGGTTGATCGGTGCGGCTTCCATTTTCACCAGCACCTGATTGCCGGTGGGATCGGGGAAGCTGGTTTCTGCGACTTCGACCGTCAGCGTGCCATCGGCATCGAGTGTGGTGAATAGCTGCTTGCCTGTAGTGGCCATCGAATCTCTCCTCTTGAGTTGCGTATCGAAACCCGTGCTAGGCGGACAGGGCACGGAAAGCTAGGGCGGGCGGTCCCTTGTGACACGCGATTATGGAGCACACACATGGACCGCTCCTTTGAGTTTTGAAAAGTGTGACTTTTTGCGAATTGCGATGCAAGCACAATGGTTTGCGGTCGTTTGCCAGAGGCGCAGTGTGGACTTTGCAAATTCGGCAAATCCGCACGTGGGCGAGGCAAAAGAGGTGAATGGGGCGGGAGCTGTCTGTGCGCTGGTCATGGCGGGCAGATTGGCGGGATTGCCCGGTGTAGGACAGAGCGAATGCGCGTCGCGTTGAGCACTGCGCGGGCGATGCCCAGGAACTGAAGTGCGCTTCCCTGTTTCCGGCCATCCTCCGCCGTTACCCAGGCCATCGAGCCGGGGTCCAGCTTCCCCCTACACCGCGCTGGAAGAATAGCGGGGCCCCGGATCAGGTCCGGGGCGACGGTGTGGGGTGGTCACGCTTCTCACTCTCGTCATTGCGAACGCAGTGAAGCAATCCATGACGTGACGTAGCAGCCCATCGCGTCGGTTGTGATGGAGGCGAGGTTCGGTCCATGGGTTGCCACGTCGCCTGCGGTTCCTCGCAATGATGAGAGAGGGAGTGTCTCGGGCGGCCCTTTTGTAAGGTCGAAAATTATCCTTGGCGCTCCTCTTGAAATCGATGATATATTATATCATCTGCGAGGCGATGAGAAACTTCGCACCCGTACGGACTCCACTTCAAGAACCACGGAAAGGGCGCCTTTCATGAATGGCTGGCTCCCTTATGCGCTGGGGTTGGCTGCTAGCCTGTCCACCTGGCTGGGCGGTTTCCTTGCGCTGCGGTTCGGCCGACGGCGCGATCTGCTGTTCGGGCTGACCGGGGGCATGGTCATCGGCCTTGCGCTGCTCGATCTGTTGCCTGAGGCGCTGGAGCATCGCGGTGGCCTGCATCAGGAAGCGATCTTCCTTGCGCTCGCGGCGGGACTGGCGATTTACCTGATTGTCCATCGGTTGCCGTTTGGCGGCCATGCCGGACGGGCCAGCCTGATCGTCCATAGCATGATGGATGGGCTGGGCATCGGGCTGGCTTTCCAGATTTCGACCGAAACCGGCTGGCTGGTCGCCGTGGCGGTGCTGGCGCACGATATGGCCGATGGCGCGAACATGGTCGGCCTGTCGCGCCTGACAGCATCGCCCGCCGTCACGCGTCGCTGGTTGCTCGCCAATGCGATAGCGCCGCTGGCCGGGGTCGCGTTAGGGCAGGCGGTTACGATCGATCCCCACCAGATTGCTTTGCTGCTGGCTCTGTTTGCGGGCGGATTTCTTTACATCGGCACATCCGAACTCCTCCCACGCAGCCGCGTTGCCGCGGCGGGGCGTGGGGCCGGGCTGGCCAGCTTGCTCGGGATCGGGCTGATGGCGGGTGTAGTGCAACTGGCGCATTGATGGTGGTGTTGTAGGTTTCACACGAAGACACGAAGGCACTAAGGGTGGAGCCAATGTAACAGTCGTATTTTCTCACCACCGACGAAACAATGAAAGCGGCTGCGCCGCAGGCAATTTTTCCTTCTTAGTGCCTTTGTGTCTTCGTGTGAGAAAAGCGAACATCAGTGCTCACCCCAAAAGGCACAGCAATCCTCGCAAACTGCGCGCCTAAGCCCCATCCTCCGGGTATCGCGCAGCCACGAAAAACAGGCCATGCGGCGGGGCGTTGAGGCCAAGCGCCTGCCGATCCTGCGCCGCCAGCGCTTCGGCCACTTGCTGTTCGCGCCAGCGGCCCATGCCGACCAGTGCGAGGCAGCCGACCATGCTGCGGACCTGATGATGCAGGAAACTGCGCGCGGCAGTCTCTATGATCACGTAATCGCCTTCGCGCCGCACCGACAGGCGGTCGAGCGTCTTGACCGGGCTGGCCGACTGACACTGAACCGACCGGAATGTCGTGAAATCGTGCAGCCCCACCAGGGCTTGCGCCGCGCGGTGCATCGCCTCCGCATCCAATGGCTTGGCGAGATGCCACGCGCGGTTGCGGTCCAGCGTCAGCGGAGCGCGGCGGTTGGCGATACGGTATTGATACGACCGCTCGATACAGGAAAACCGGGCGTGCCAGTCGGCGGGCTTCTCCTCGCAGGCGATCACAGCGATGGGATCGGGGCGCAAGTGCGCGTTGATCGCTTCCATCAGGCGGAAGGCGTCGATCTGTTTGGCGATATCGACATGGCTCCGCATAGCGTAAGCATGGACGCCGGTGTCGGTTCGTCCGGCGGAATAGAGTGCGGCTCGCTCGCCGGTCACACCATGCACCGCGCGTTCGACCGATTCCTGTACACTCGGCCCGTGGGGCTGGCGTTGCAGGCCCATGAACGGCGTACCATCGAATTCGAGCGTCAGCGCGAAGCGGGTCATTTGCGGATCGTCTCCGCCCATCACCCCACGGATACCCCGGCAGGAACGGCTTTCCCCCGCAGGAATGCATCGACATCCATCGCCGGTTTTCCGGCCCGCTGAATGCGAACCGGGCGCAATGCGGCATATCCGCAGGCGATAGTCAGCGCATCGTCAAGCGTTGTGCCTGCCTTACCTTCGCGGGCGATTACTTGCGCCTTCAGCACTTTGATGCGTTCTCCATCGAGTTCGAACCAGGCGCCGGGGAAGGGGGCGAAGGCGCGCACCTGCCGTTCGATCGCCTCCGCGCCGTGCGACCAGTCGATCCTGGCCTCGGCCTTATCGATTTTGGGGGCATAGCTGGCGTCCGCATCGTCCTGTGAAACGGGATGCAGTGCGGCGAGGTCTTCCAATGTGCCCGCCATCAGTTGTGCGCCGATTTCGGCCAGTTCCTCGGTCAGTTCCCCCGCAGTCTTGTCTTCTATCGGAGTGCGCGCGGTGGCGAGCATCGGGCCGGTATCGAGTCCGGCCTCCATCTGCATGATCGTCACCCCGGTCACGTTGTCGCCTGCCAGAATCGCCCGCTGGATCGGTGCCGCTCCGCGCCAGTGCGGCAGCAGGCTGGCGTGGACGTTGAGGCAGCCATGCTTCGGCGCGTCGAACACCGCTTGCGGCAGGATCAGACCATAGGCGGCGACAACGGCCACATCGGCCTCCAGCGCAGCGAACTCGGCCTGCGCTTCGGCGTTTTTCAGCGATACCGGGTGGCGCACCGGAATATGACGGTTCTCCGCCTCGCGCTGCACCGGGCTGGGTTGTAGTTTCTTGCCGCGCCCGGCGGGGCGGGGTGGCTGGGTATAAGCGGCAACGATGGTGTGCCCCGCCTCGTGCAGTGCGACCAGCGATGGCACCGCGAAATCCGGCGTTCCCATGAAGACTATACGCATTCTTATATTACTCCCCCTACCAGTGAAGGAAGGGCTGGAGGCAGGTGCCCGCGAGCGAGAGGCAAGCGCGGCAGACCCACCCGTCCTCCCCCGCAAAGAGGGAGGGGTTTTCGGTTCTCATTTCTCGCAATCGGCCCTATCTCCCGCAACATGGCATCGCAAGAGATCGAAACCCTCGCCTCGGCCCTCGCACGTCTTCCGGGGCTTGGCCCGCGTTCGGCGCGGCGGGCGGTGCTGTGGCTGGTGAAACGGCGGGAAACGGCACTGCGTCAGATCGTCGATGCATTGATCGAAGTGCAGGATAAACTGGTCGAATGCCCGGTATGCGGCAATGTCGATACACAGGCGCCGTGCGGTATCTGCGCCGATCAGCGCCGCGATCAGCGCTCGCTATGCGTGGTGGAGGATGTGGCCGACCTCTGGGCGCTGGATCGGGCGAAGCTGTTCACCGGGCGCTATCACGTGCTTGGCGGCAGGTTGTCGGCGATGGACGGAGTGCGGCCCGAAGACCTCACCATCGCCGCATTGCTGGCGCGTGTGGAGGAAGGCGGGATCGACGAGATCGTGCTGGCCATGAACGCGACTTTGGAAGGGCAGACCACTGCCCACTACATTGCTGAAAGGCTGGAGGGGTTTCCGGTGCGGATCACGCAACTGGCGCATGGCCTGCCGGTGGGGGGAGAGCTGGATTACCTCGACGAAGGTACTCTCGCGCAGGCACTCCGGGCGCGGCGGCCTGTGGGGTAGGGTGTTTAGGTTTTCAGACTTTCACACGAAGACACGAAGGGCTGGTGCCAATGTAACGGATGTGGGTCGTCACCACCGACGAGATAATGAAAGCGGCTCCGCCGCAGGCAATTTTTCCTTCTTAGTGCCTTCGTATCTTCGTGTGAGAAAAAACGACCCCCAACCGACAGTTGCAGCCCACCGAACAAGCCCCTATCTGACTCTCATGGCTATCCGCGAAATTCTCGAAGTGCCGGACCCCCGGCTCAAAACCGTATCGACCCCGGTTACTCAGTTCGACGGCGAACTGCGCGAACTCGTATCCGACATGTTCGAAACGATGTACGATGCGCCTGGCATTGGTCTGGCCGCAATTCAGGTGGGGGTGCCGCTGCGGGTGCTGGTGATCGATCTCCAGCCGGAAGACCCGGATGCGCCGCCGGTCGAATGCGATCATGATGGCCACAAACACACCCATCCGGCAACGAAGAAAGAGCCGCGGGTTTTCATCAACCCCGAAATCCTCGATCCGGCGGATGAACTGGCAACTTATCAGGAAGGGTGCCTTTCGGTCCCAGATATCTATGCCGATGTCGATCGCCCGACGACGTGCCGTGTGCGTTATCAGGATATCGAAGGCGAAACCCATGAGGAGGATATGGAGGGGCTGATGGCCACCTGTATCCAGCACGAAATGGATCACCTCGAAGGCATCCTGTTCATCGATCATCTCAGCCGTCTGAAGCGCAGTATGGCACTCAAGAAACTGCAGAAACTGCGCGCGGCATAATGTGCTGATGTCGTGGCCGAGAGCAGCCTTCGCCGGGCTGCTGTTCGCCGCGATCATGAGCGTCGCGCTGGCTTTTATGCGTGATCTCGGTGACTTCCAGCTGCTGATCGCGTTTGTGCTACATTTTGCGATCTTCACGGTTTTGTTTCGTCCGCTCTATAATTTTCATATGAGCCGAAAGCGGTAGAAATCACCTCTATCCCACTGGCGTTCCCGGTCCGTTCCGCATAAGGTGTGGTTATGGACCCGACTCTGCTTGCTCTCATCGCATTGGTATTCGGCCTCGTCATCGGTGTGATGGCGGGCTGGTTTTTCGGATCGCGCCCGGTGGCCGAATGGAAGGCGCGCCATGCCGAGCGCGATGCGGAGGCGCGGGAACTGGATGCGAAGCATCTGCGGACGTTTGCCGATCTGGAGGCTGCGCGCGAACGGGCCAGTCGGGCTGATGCGCTGGCTGGCGAACTGCGCGATGCCCGCGCCGCTCACGAAGTGGCGATGGACGAATTGCGCCGGGCCAATGGCGCGCTCAATGCCGAACTGGCGACACTGAAAGAGAAGACCGCCAATTTCGACGAGCAGAAGCGTCTGCTGGTGGAGGCCCGCGATGCTATGTTGAAGGAATTCCAGAACACCGGCTCTGCGGTTCTGACCAAGGCGCAGGAGGCATTTCTGGAACGGGCCAATGAACGGTTCGGCCATTCGGAAAAATCATCCGAGGAAAAACTCCGCGCGTTGCTCGATCCGGTTGGCAAGCGACTGGAAGCATACGAGAAACAGGTTGCTGCGCTGGAGGAAAAGCGCACCGATGCCTTTGGACGGCTCTATCAGCAGATCACTGAAATGCAGCGTGGGCAGGAAGAGGTGCGGCGTGAAGCGCAACGGTTGGGCAATTCGCTGACCAATGCGCCCAAGGCGCGTGGCCGGTGGGGCGAGCGGGCGTTGCAGAACGTGCTCGAACAGTGCGGCTTGTCCGAACATACCGACTTCATTCTCGAACACTCGATTGATACCGAAGACGGGCGCTTGCGGCCTGATGCCATCGTCAATGTGCCGGGGCAGAAGAAGCTGGTGATCGATGCAAAGGTGTCGCTCAACGCTTATCAGGCGGCATTCGAAGCGGATGACGAGAACGAGCGAGCGCGCCAGCTCGATCTTCATGCCAAGTCGATGCGTGGGCATGTGCAGACGCTCGGTTCGAAAGGGTATCAGAGCCAGTTCGACGACGCGCCCGATTACGTGGTGATGTTCGTGCCCGGTGAACACTTCGTCGCCGCTGCATTGGAGCACGATCCCGAATTGTGGGATTTCGCCTTCCGTAACAAGGTGTTGTTGGCGACACCGACCAATCTTGTGGCGATTGCGCGGACAGTCGCCCAAGTCTGGCGTCAGGATACCATTGCGCGCGAGGCCGTGGAAATCGGCAAAGCCGGGGCGGAATTGTACGACCGTCTGGCGGTGGCTGCTGAACATTTAAAACGGGTCGGCGGCGGCCTGGAAACCGCGGTCAACAACTACAACAAATTCGTTGGCAGCTTCGAACGCAATGTCCTGTCCGCTGGTAAGCGATTGCAGGAAAAGGGGATCGAGATCGGCAAGCGCGAGATTGACGATGTCCCGCTGGTCGAAGCTGCACCCCGTTATACAGCAGCCGATAGTGACGCTACGGCACAGGGCGGCGAAGAATAGGTTGAATCGAGCAGCGATTGGCCGCTAGAGGTCGAACATGAAATACGCTCTGGGCATTGCATCGATACTGGCTTTGGCACTGGCTGGGTGCAGCCAGCAGAATGCGCCCTCGGACAAGATCAAGAAAGCGGCGACCGACATCGTCAAGAAAGTCGATGGATCGGCAGCGACGCCCGCGCCCAAATTGGCCGAAGGGTCGTTCGCTCCGCAGGACGATTGCACCGATGTTCCCGGCGCGGAAGATTTTCTGAAGCAATTGCGCGCGGCGGTGAAGGCACGTGACACCAATATGCTTGTCGCGCTGGCAGCGCCCGATGTGCAGCTCAATTTCGGCGGCGGCACCGGCACTGGCCAGTTGCGCGCCGAATTGTCGAAGCGCGACTGGAGCCTGTGGGACGAACTCGACAAGCTCACTGCGCTCGGCTGCGGCGTGAACAAGCAGGGCGGTATTACTCTGCCATGGTTCGCGACGCAGGATCTTGGACCGGTCGATCCGATCAAGTCGGTGATGGTCGTGGGTGAAAAGGTCGAAATCCATGCCGACGAGCCGGGCAAAGGCGAAGGCAAGGGCAAAGTGCTCGAAGATATCTCGTGGGATGTCGTGACACTGGTCGACGATCTTCACCCGGAAGACGATTTCCAGAAGATCGTCACACGCGATGGCACCACCGGCTTTATCGCTACCGATTATCTGCGTAGCCTCAACGATTACCGGCTTGTGGCGTCGAGCCGCGATGGGAAGTGGAGCTTCACCAGCCTCAGCGCGAAACGCGATCCGGCGACCTGAATTCGCGCCGCCGACCTATCGTGGATCGAGGCAGGCCAGCACTTCGTACGCCAGCACTGCACCGGCGACGGCTGCGTTGAGGCTGTCGGCCCGGCCGCGCATCGGCATCGTCACGCGCAGATCGCAGGCCATTTCGTATTCTTCGGGCAGGCCGCGCGATTCGTTGCCGACCAAAAGGAAGCAGGGCGCGGCATAGGCTGCGCCGCGATAGGGCACGGCATCGCGCAGCGACGCGGCGACCAGTTGCCCGCCCTTTTCGGAACCCGGCCCGCTGCGTAGCCAGGCGATGAAATCGTCCCACCGGGCTTGTGCGATGGCCTGAGTGAACACCGCGCCCATGCTGGCGCGCACCGCCTCGACAGAGAATGGATCGGCGCAGTCGTCGATCAGGATCAGGCCGCCCGCACCGACAGCATCCGCTGTGCGGAGCATCGTGCCGAGATTGCCGGGATCGCGCAGCGCCTGCGCCACCAGCCAGATCGGCGCGGCAGTCCGGTCGATCCGATCCAGCGCGGTATCGAATTCCGCGAACACTCCGGCGACGGCCTGCGGGTTGTCCTTGCCGGTGATTTTGGACAGGATCTCCGCCCCGGTTTCGATCACCTCGCCGCCCGCGGCCAGTACGTCAGCCTCCAGCGCGTCGAGCAAAGGGTGGGGGTCGCGTCCGGTCGCCATCACCAGAGTTTCGGGCAGTCGTCCGCATTCGCGGGCATCGGTCAACAGGCGCAGTCCTTCTGCCAGAAAACGCCCCTCGCGCTTGCGATGCTTCTTGTCGCGCAGCGCGCGCAGCGCCTTGACTGTAGGGTTGGAAAAGCCGGTAATCGAGCGGCGGATGCCGGGCGTCATCAGTCCTCGCCGAAACCGCTGTCGATCAGGGCGCAGAGAGTGTCGAGGACGCTATCGGCCTGTTCACCTTCCACGATGACCTCCACTGTGTCGCCACGGGCCGCGCCGAGCATCATCAGGCCGAGAATCGAACCGCCGGCGGCTTCATTGCCTTCGCGCGCGACTTTGACCGAACAGCCAGCGGATATTTCGCTGACCGCATTGACGAATTTGGCACTGGCACGGGCATGAAGGCCCCGCTGATTAACGATGGTGCAGGTCCGCCGCACCGCGTTCATCGGCCACCCCCGACAGCTGCCCCGGCGGTGCCGCTGCCCAGAAATTCGGATGCGATGGTGATATATGTTTTGCCCGCGTCGCGTGCGGCGGAAACGGCATCGGTCACGCCCATTTCCTTGCGCGCACCGGCAAGGCGGATCAGCATTGGCAGATTGATCCCCGCGATCACTTCCACCCGCCCGGCATCGAGCAATGAAATTGCCAGATTCGATGGAGTGCCGCCGAACAGATCGGTGAGGATGATCGCCCCTTCGCCCGAATCGACATCGGCGATCGCCTTGGCGATTTCGCGGCGGCGCATTTCCATATCGTCTGACGGGCCGATGCAGATCGTCGCCACAGCTTCTTGCGGGCCGACGACGTGTTCCATCGCGCTCACGAATTCTTCGGCCAGATGGCCATGCGTTACCAGGATCATTCCGATCATGCGTGAGCTCTGGATTCTTGCCGTGGTGTCCAATGCGGCATCGTGGGTGATGCCGGGTTCCTGCTTTGCGGGATCGTCATGTCTGTGGCGTGCCTTCAATCTGATCGGCAGCCCGCGATCCCAGGTTGCGATGAATGACAGTGGGCGAAAATCCGTTGTCGCGCAAGGCCTGAGCGATGGCTTCTGCAGTGTGTACCGAACGGTGACGCCCACCGGTGCAGCCGAACGCGAGATTGACGTGCGCCTTCCCCTGTGCGGCATAGCGCGGCAGCAGCATCAGGATCAGGTCGCGAATGCGGGAGAATGCCTCATCCCACGCGGGGTCTTCCATGATGTGCGCCGAGACGTCGTGATCCAGTCCCGTCTTTTCACGTAATCCGTCGACCCAGTGGGGATTATCGAGAAAGCGCATGTCGAACACCAGATCGGACAGCGGTGGCATTCCGCGCGCAAAGCCGAAGCTGGAGACGGTTATGCTCATCTCGTCGCTTGGTGCGCCGGCAAACCGCTGGCGGATCGCCTGCTGCAAATCGTTAGTGGTCAGCGCGGTGGTATCGATCACCATGTCCGACCAGCGCCGGAGCGGTGCCAGCAGCTCGCGTTCCGCCCGAATCGCGTCGATCACCGGGCGGCCCATTGCCATCGGGTGGCGGCGGCGGGTTTCGTTGTATCGCCGCTCCAGCTCGGCGCCGCTGCAGTCGAGGAACAGAGTGGAAGTCTGCACTTTGTCCCGCGTCGTAAACTGTTTGACCAGATCGATGATTTCTTCGGGATTAAATCCGCGTGTGCGCGAATCGAAACCGATGGCGAGGCGCGATGGCGGCTCTTCCCCCAGGCTCTTGCCGATCAGCCGTTCGAGCAGCCGGATGGGGAAGTTGTCGATCGCTTCCCAGCCGAGATCTTCGAGAACTCGCAAGGTGGTTGTCTTGCCCGCGCCGGAAAGGCCGGTGACAAGCATGACTTCCTGCCCGGATCCGGGGCCTGAGAGATTCGATTCGTTCGTCATCGTTAATTACCTTGCGCGAACGCGCGGCGCTTTGGAAGCCGCTGCTGTCAGGTCGTTTCGGTTCGGGGCAATCCGTGCAGGGCGAGGGCATATTCGGCGCGAACGGCACAGGCCGGGCCGCGCGGATCGAATGCAAGATGGGGGATCGGCAGATCGGCACGTAATGCCTCTCCGGCCTGTTCGATATAGCGCGGCGCATCGGTTGTGAGCGTCAGCACCAGTGCCACTTGCGCGATGGCGGTCGGCAGTGTGACAATGCCGATATTGCGAATTTCCAGCAGCCCGGCGGTATTGGGCGGCGGCGCGGCCCACAGGATAGCGCCCTGTCGGGACAGCGCCACGCCATCGTCCCCCACCAAGGTCGCCCCACGATCGATCAGAGCCAGAGCCAGACTGCTCTTGCCAGCACCCGGCGCGCCCTCCAGCAGCACCGCTCGCCCGCCAATCGCTACAGCAGTTGCCTGATGGAGCAGCGGCGCGTTCATCGCTTGCGCGGTGCCAGTGGCAGTTCGAGCACAAGACGTGCGCCCTGTTCGCCATCGATGCGGCTATGGGCCGTCAGCGCACCATCGTGTGCCTCGGCAATAGTGCGGGCAATCGCGAGGCCGAGGCCTGAGTGCTGACCGAAATCCTCTGCATCGGGGCGCAGCGAGTGGAACCGGCGGAATACCTTCTCGCGCGATTCTTCCGCGATTCCCGGCCCATGATCGCTGACCGACAATTGCACGTAACGGTCATGGGTCCGCTCCAGATCGAGTTCGATGGATGCATCGGAGGGCGAAAACGACACAGCGTTATCGAGCAGGTTTTCGATCACGCGTTCCAGGCGCACCGGTTCACCCATCACCGGCGCGGCGGACATAGAGGTTGATAAGAGCAACTGGCGTCCGCCATTCTCGTCGCGCGCTTCGCGGCTGCCGATAATGTTGCGGATCAGTTCGACCAGATCGATCCTTTCGAATGTCGCACGGCTCAATTCGGCATCGATCCGACTGGCTTCGGAAATTTCGGTCACGAGGCGGTCGATCCGCCGCACATCGTGCGCGGCGATATCGCCAAGCTGGCGGCGCAGGGCAGGATCGTCCACTGTTTGCAGCGATTCCAGCGCACTGCGAAGCGAGGCGAGCGGATTCTTGATTTCGTGCGCCACGTCGGCGGCGAAGTGATCGACCGCATCGATCCGCTGACGCAAAGTTTCGGTCATATCGGCAATCGCGCGGGCAAGCTGGCCGATCTCGTCGCGCCGGGCGGGCATGCGTGGCACATCGACATAGCGTTCGCGCCCCTGTCGCACCCGTGTAGTCGCACGTGCCAGCAGGCGCAGCGGCAGAACGATCGTGCGCGCCATATAGAGCGACAACAGGATCGATATAAACAGCGCCAGCGCCACTGCGGTGACCAGTGTGGTGCGTGCCTCGCGCACTTCCTGTGTGATATCGACCGCGTTACGGGTGGTCAGCAAAGTGGCGCCGAGCAGGCCAACCGGGGCCGCCGTATTGATGACCGGAGTGCCATCGGGCGCATCGCGTAACTGGATCTGCGTGAGATTTTCTTCGCGCGCATGTTTGAGTTCGGGCCATGCATCGGCGCTGGGTTCGTCGGGCTCGACATAATCGGGGATGGGCGGAGCACCGACGATCTTGTCCACCGCACGGTCGAGCCAGCGGGCGAAGTTTTCCTGCCAGGTTTCGTCCCCCGGTTTGTCGAACGCGAAGGAGGGCACATCCAGCGCGAAACTGTCGGCCCACAGGCGCCCTTGTGCATCGTACATACGCAGTCGCATATGCTGTTCCTTGCCGATCTGGATCAGCAGGGTTTCCTGTCGTTCGCGCGATGCCCCGGCCAGCGCCTCCGCCGTGATCTGCGCTTCGATCCGGGCGAGTTTATACCGCTCGTTCAGCAACTGCTTGCGATAGGAATCGAGGTAGAACACCCCGCCGCCCAGCAGCAGCAGCGGCAGCAGATTGATAATCAGCAGACGCGGGGTAAGCGACAGCCGCCGCCCCGGCGTGAACCGCGCAAGGGCGGGTACGACACCGCCGCTGTCCGTTTCGTCAGGCATGATTTTCAGGCTTGGCAACAGGCATGGCGATCAGGTGTCGGCAAAGCTGTAGCCGGCCCCGTACAGTGTATCGATGGCGGAAAATTCGGGGTCCACCGAACGGAACTTGCGCCGCATTCGTTTGATATGACTGTCCACTGTGCGGTCGTCGACGAACACGTCGTCAGGATAGGCAGCATCCATCAACTGATTGCGGCTCTTGATAACGCCGGGGCGCGTAGCCAGCGCTTCGAGGATGAGAAATTCGGTCACTGTGAGTGACACCGGCTCCCCGTCCCACGTCACCTGATGGCGGGCAGGGTCCATCGTCAGTCGCCCGCGTTCGACCACCGGGCCGCTGTCGCCTGTCATTACACCGACGATCCCGTCGGTGCGAGGCTCCGACGATGCGGCACGCCGCAGAATTGCACGAATACGCGCCAGCAACAGACGCTGGCTGAACGGTTTGGCGATGTAATCGTCCGCCCCAAGACCCAGGCCGATCTCCTCGTCCTGTTCATCGTCCTTGCTGGTGAGGAAAATGACCGGGATGTCCGACTGCATGCGGACCTTGCGGAGCAGTTCCAGCCCATCCATCCGCGGCATCTTGATGTCGAACACAGCCAGATCGGGCGGGTTTTCCACCAATGCCTTGAGCGCGGCCTCGCCATCGGAATAGACGCGCGTGGCAAACCCTTCTGCCTGCAACGCGATCGAAACGGTGGTCAGGATATTGCGATCGTCGTCGACCAGAGCAATCGTCTGCCGGTCGTCGGCGGCGTGTTCGGCACTCACCTGTTCGTCAGCGTGCATTGTCCATTCTCCACTGGATACGTGGGTTAGCCGCTTCCGCGCACGGAAACAACGCGCGCGATCCATCGGCGGAAAAACACAGTTGGGGAGGTTCGCACAGCAACGGTTTGACGGGAATCGCTTCGGCGACTATTGCCGCCGCCAATGCCTCGATGCATTCGTATGCACGGCCTCCGATACTGGCAGCCGCCGCAGCGTTCAGGAACCGTTTCTTTCGGAGAGAGAATTGACCACCCCGCTTGCCCAGACCCTGTCCGCACAGGGCATCGAAACCAACGCCACGATCAAACCCAATTTCGGTCCGGATCAACTGGTTGATGAAGCGATTGCCAACGGCGAAGGCCGTCTGGCCAAGCATGGGGCGCTGGTAGTTGAAACCGGCAAGCACACCGGGCGCAGCGCGAAAGACAAGTTTATCGTTCGCGATGCCACGACCGAAGACACGGTCCATTGGGGCAGTGTGAACGTGGGCATGACGCCCGAACACTTCGCCAATCTGAAGGCGGATTTTCTGGCTGCTCTGGGTGAGAAGGATACGCTGTACGTCGCCGACCTGTTCGGTGGTTCTCAGCCGGAATATCGCGTGAACGTGCGTGTTATCAACGAACTGGCGTGGCACAACCTGTTCATCCGCACGCTGCTGGTGCGCCCGACAGAGGCGGAGCTGGCCGATTTCGCGCCCGAATACACGATCATCGATCTGCCCAGCTTCCGTGCCGATCCTGCGCGCCACGGTTGCCGCAGCGAAACCGTGATCGCAGTCAACTTCACGGAGAAGCTGATCCTGATCGGCGGCACTGCCTATGCCGGTGAAATGAAGAAGAGCGTGTTCGGCATTCTCAACTATCTGCTGCCGCCGCAGGGCGTTATGCCGATGCACTGTTCGGCCAATATCGGTTCCGATGGCAAGACGGCGGTGTTCTTCGGCCTGTCGGGCACTGGCAAGACCACCCTTTCCGCCGATGCCAGCCGCACGCTGATTGGCGATGACGAGCATGGCTGGTCGGACACTGCAGTCTTCAATTTCGAAGGTGGCTGCTACGCCAAGATGATCCGCCTGTCGGCAGAGGCTGAGCCGGAAATCTACGCCACCACCCGGATGCGCGGCACCGTGCTGGAAAACGTGGTGATGGATGAAAGCGGCGAGCTCGATTTCGACGACGCATCGCTGGCGGAAAATTCACGCGGGGCGTATCCGATTGAATTCATCCCGAATTCGAGCGAAGACAACCTCGGTCCGGTGCCGTCGAATGTCATTATGCTGACCGCCGACGCGTTTGGTGTGCTGCCTCCGATCGCGCGGCTTACGCCTGAGCAGGCGATGTATCACTTCCTGTCGGGCTACACCGCCAAGGTGGCCGGCACCGAAATCGGTGTGACCGAGCCGGAAGCGACATTTTCCACCTGTTTCGGCGCACCGTTTATGCCGCGCCATCCCAGCGTTTACGGTAACTTGCTGAAACAGCGGATTGCCAAGGGCGGGGTGCAGTGCTGGTTGCTCAACACCGGCTGGACTGGCGGCAAATATGGCGTCGGCAGCCGTATGCCGATCAAGGCGACACGCGCACTGCTCAATGCCGCGCTCGATGGCAGCCTGAACGATGTTGAGTTCCGCAAAGATCCGAATTTCGGTTTCGAAGTGCCGGTTAGCGTGCCTAGCCTCGATGCATTGGGTCTCGACAGCGCGATCCTCGATCCGCGTTCGACCTGGGCCAATGGCGAGGAATACGACCGGACTGCACAGAAGCTGGTCCAGCTTTTCGTGGACAATTTCGAACAATTCGCCGATCATGTCGATCAAGGCGTGCGCGATGCGGCCCCATCGGGCGCGGAAACTGTTGCGTAATACTGGCCGTCGGGGATAGCCCCGCGCCAAGAGTTGGAGAGGAGGGCCCCACCCGGGAAACCGGAGTGGGGCCTGTCATTTCAGGGCAATATTGTTCGGCAATCCTGCCGGGCGATTACATTCAGGAGTAACCACCTATGGGTCTTTTCGATTCTATCCTTGGCCATGCGACCAATCACCCGACCGTGACTAACATGGCGGAAAAGCTGGGAATTGATCCCGCTCTTGCGGCGAAGGCCGTTGCCGCGCTGGGTGAAGCGCATCAGATGGAAGGCGATACGGTTGAGCTGGCTTCGGCCAAAACCGGCGTGTCGACCGACATCATGAGCCAGATCAAGGATGCCATCGGCGGCGACGGATCGCTGACCGAATTCGCCAACATGATCGACCGCGATGGCGACGGTAACCCCTTGAACGATATCGCGGATATGGCCAGCAAGTTCTTCGGCAAGAAGTAACTTCGCGGCGGTTCTGCCGCACAAACGGGCGCTCCCTTTCCACTATTGGATAATAGAGTGGGGAGCGCCCGACTCGCCAAAATGGCGCGCAAAGACTGGCGAGGGCGGAACGCCTTCCGTAAACCTCGGCTGGGTGTTGGGTTTTGCGGTTAAGACGCTGATAAGTCAGAAAAATATCCCTCTTTCCACCCCGCTGCAATCATTCCGTGACCAGACCGGAAGCACACCGCTTCACCTACACCTTCACCACGATATCGCTGCTGTAATGCCTTGTTTACAGGGCGGAAAACTCTCTGATGCGACCCGCCTTTACGGATAGTGGTGGAATCGCGCCCCACATACCCCCTCAATCTAGGAATTCAGGCGGGATTTTGCCTCCATTGCTGGCCAGACCCTGCATCACCTTGCGATGCAGCCACACGTTGTCCTCCGCCGATCCCGAATAATCGCGTCGGCCCAGTTCCTGCGCCAGCAACTTGCGGCTTTCGAAATCGGCATCGATCCCGACCAGCTTCATCAGATCGACAATCGAAGTGCGCCAGTTGAGATGATCGGCGCCTGGCATCGAATCCAGCGTATTTTCGACATCGACCACCCGGCTGCGATCAACTGGCGGGCTGGCTGTCGTTGCGGAAGGGGGCGGGGCGGGGGCCGGTGGGGTTGCGCCGGGGGCCTGTGTCGTATCGACAGTGGGCGGCGGCGGGGAAGATGCATCCGATCCGCCTTTCCGACCGAAAACCACATCGCGAATTTTGCCGAAAATGCCCATCACATAGTCTCCGAGGCGGAGGCAGGTTGATCGTGCCCCTCTGCAAACCAACCGTTCGATATGCGGGAAGGTTCCGCTCCGCTGTTGACTGCGCTAAGGCAGGGCGATGATGTCGACTGCTCTCTCGCTCGCCATGCTGGTGTCGCTCGCGCTGATTGGCGGGGCGTTTTATCTGTGGCGCAGGCCCGGCTATCGGCGGCAGGCGGTGCTGATGCTGGTCGCGGCAGCGGTCGCGCTGTTCAATGTCGCGATATGGACGCTGCCCGATGGCGAGGGGCGTTCGCCAGTCGGGCAGCTTGCGAACGGGCAATAATCTGCTGCCCTGTCACGGGGGATCGGTCAGCGATCAGTCGGGGATTTTCCATTCGACGGCGTTGGAGAATGTGCTGGCCACCGCATCGCCATTGCCATCTTTCGCCGGCTTGAATTTCGCCCGCCGGGTAATCAGCGCGCAAGTGGCGTTGTCCAGCTCGCTATGCCCGCTCGACGATGTGATCGTGCAGCCGGTCACTTGCCCGCTGGCAGATATGTCGAGCCGGAACCGCGCCACCCCGGTCAGTTCCTGCCGAATCCAGTTCGAGCGGTAATCCGCTTCGGTGATCCACGTTCCGGCATTGTTGCGCGGAGTGGCAGCGACGGGTTTGAAGCGATCGACCTTCGGGCCCGCCGATGCACTGGGTGCTGGCCCCGGAACCAGACTGGGCAGGTCGAGCGGCGGCAGAACCACGTCGCTTGTCTCTATCGGAGTGCGCGGGCCGAGTTCGATGGGCGCTTTGGGAACGAAGGGCGCCGGGGCAGGGGCGATCTGCGGCGCGGTGTCCTGCGGTTCCACTTTCGGTTGTGGCGGGGGTTCGACCGGCGGGATCGGCACCGGATCGACGATCGTTTCCCCGACCAGCTTAGGCAGCTTTTCGACAATCCCGGTAAAACTCAGCCCCGTAACCAGCGCATATCCCAGCGCGGCATGAACCGCGATCACTCCGGCGACTGCACCGGGGCGATCCTTCCATGTGGTGTGCGTTGAATAAGCCATGACAATGCTCCTCTCCGGGTGCGGCCCTCTTGCGAGGGGCACCGGCGAACATTGCTGACCGGGCCACTCGTGAGAACAGCTACCGAGTGGAATGTTACATCATCACGTTATCCCGGCAAGCGCAATCGCGTTGCGGGATGCAACGTAAGCGATTGGCGCCGTGGGATTTATCCGATCAGCGGATCGGGCAGTCGGGCGAAAGCCGGAAGTCGAGATAGTTATCGACCGCCGCCATCATCTCGTCATTCTCGTTTTCGAAGAAGTGATTGGCGCGCGGAATCTCGTCGTGGTGGATCGTGATATGCTTCTGCGTCCGCAGCTTTTCCACCAGCTTGGTGACAGCACCGGGCTGCACCACGGTGTCCGCCGCGCCGTGCACGAAGATGCCGCTGGCCGGGCAGGGGGCAAGGAACGAGAAATCGTACATGCTGGCCGGGGCAGAGATCGAGATGAAGCCGCGCACTTCGGGGCGGCGCATCAGCAACTGCATACCGATCAGCGAACCGAAACTGACCCCGGCGACCCACGTCGTCTGCGCTTCCGGGTGGATCGACTGCACCCAGTCGAGCGCGCTGGCTGCATCGCTCAGTTCACCGATACCGTTGTCGAAACTGCCCTGACTGCGCCCGACACCGCGGAAATTGAACCGCAGCGTGGCGAATCCGCGATCGACGAAGGTCTTGTAAAGCCGCTGAACAATCCGGTCGTTCATCGTGCCGCCGCCCTGCGGATGCGGGTGGAGGATCATGGCGACGGGTGCGCGGGGGCGCGGTCCGGGGCTGAAACGGCCTTCGAGGCGACCCTCGGGGCCGGGGAAAATCACAGTGGGCATGGTTCGACCTGCTCGAAATAAAGATACACGCCAGCGCGCGGGTGGCGCAGCACGAGGTTGCGGCTATATAGTGCGCTGACACGAAATCGCAATTGATGACGACACAGCGAATCTATCTCGACCATGCCGCCACCACTCCGCTGCGGCCCGAAGCGCGCCGCGCGATGGAGCACGGCTTTGCCCAATGGGCCAATCCCAGCAGCCCGCATAGCGAAGGGCGCAAGGCGCGCGCTCTGCTGGAAGATGCGCGCGAACGGCTGAAGGCGGCGCTGCATTGGGATGGCAAAGTGATCTTCACCGGCGGGGCCAGCGAAGCCGCCGCGCTGGCGTTCGACAATGCCAATGTCGTGCACGATATCGCCACTGCGGTGGAACATGACGCGATTCTGCGCGGTGACGATGTGGACTGGACAATCCCGGTACGCCCCGATGGCACTGCCGACATGCAACTGCTCGCCACCCGCAGCGAACCGCTGGCGGAAATGGAAGGGTATTCGGAAAACCGCACTCTGGTGGCGGTGCAGCACATCAATTCCGAAACCGGCAACCGCCAGCACATCGGCTTCGCGGCGGAACTGGTGCACGACAACGGCGGCCTGCTGCTGGTCGATTGCGCGCAGAGCGCGGGCAAGTTCGCGGTGCCGCAAATGGCCGATATGGCGATTATCTCCGCGCACAAGTTCGGCGGGCCGATTGGCGTGGGCGCATTGCTGGTGCGCGATTATGCCATGCTCCACCCCGGTGGCGGGCAGGAACGCGGATATCGCCGGGGGACGGAAAACCTGCCCGGCATCCTCGGCATGGTCGCCGCGCTGGAGGCGTGCGACGAACCCTATGTCGCGCCCGACGTGCTGGCCCCGCTGGATGGCTTTGCGGAGGCTGTGCGCGCGGCGGGCGGGGTCTGGCTGTCGGACAGGCTGGCCGATCCCACCCCCTATATCCACGCGGTTGCGATGCCGGGCATTTCGGGTTCGGCGCAATTGATGCGGTTCGATATGGCCGGGATTGCGGTCAGTCAGGGCAGTGCCTGTTCGTCGGGCACGATGAAGCGCAGCCATGTGCTGACCGCGATGGGCCTGGACGGCGATCTGGCCGACCGGATGATCCGCGTCAGTTTCGGCTGGACCACGACCCGCGCCGAAATCGAACGGTTCTGCGAAGTGTGGCTCGACATGGCGCGGACGGGGCAGCGGGCATGAACGTGCTGCTGTTGCCAATGGCTGCGTTCGAATGCGGTGGCGGGGAGGGGGCCGATTCGTCGCAGAGCTTGCTCCGTCACCCCGGCCCGCGAGCGCCGGGTGCGAAGAATAGCTGGACCCCGGACTTGATCCGGGGTCCAGCTTCCTCCGGCGCAACGCCCAAAATATCGGACGCCCCGGACACATGATCTACCTCGACTATCAGGCCACCACTCCGCTCGCGCCAGAGGCGCGCGAGGCGATGATGCGCTGGCTTGACGGGCCGGGGGGCGACGGGTTCGGCAATCCGCACAGCCCGCACCGCATGGGCCGCATGGCGCGCGCGGCGATAGAGCTGGCGCGCGAACAGGTTGCCGCGCTGATGCCACCGGGTGGGCGGGTGATCTTCACCGGCGGCGCGACCGAAGCGCTCAACCTCGCCATTCGCGGTACAGGGCGCGGACAGGGCGGCAGCGTGGCGGTTTCCGCCATCGAACATGCCGCCGTGCTCGATACTGCGCGCGATGTCGGCGGCTGTCACGTGCTGGGCGTGAATGCCGAGGGGCGGTGCGATCCGGCGGGCGATTTGCCCGGAGATACCCGGCTGATCGCGGTGATGCAGGTCAACAACGAAATCGGCACGATCCAGCCCGCGGCCGAATGGCACGCGCGGGCGCAGGCGGCGGGCGCGCTCTATCTGTGCGATGCGGTGCAGGCCTATGGCAAGATCCCGCTTGCCGCCGCCGATATGATCGCGATCAGCGCGCACAAGTTTCATGGGCCGAAAGGCGTCGGCGCGCTGTGGCTGCGCGACGGAGTCGATCTGGCCGAAGTGCAGACCGGCGGCGGGCAGGAATTCGGCCTGCGTTCGGGCACACTCAGCCCGGCATTGATCGCCGGGATGGGCGCAGCAGCGCAGCTCGCGCGCGAACGGATGGAGGAGGATGCCGCGCATATCGCCGCGCTGTGGCACCGCGCGCGCGATCTGTTTGCCGACTGGCAATTGAACGGCAGCGCCGATGCCCGCTGGCACGGCAATCTCAACCTTCGCCGCGAAGGGCTGGATGTCGCCCGGTTGATGAGCGATTGCCGCAATGTGATGTTCAGCGCCGGATCGGCCTGCGCCAGCGGATCGGGACGGCCCAGCCACGTGCTGAAAGCCATCGGTTTGAGCGATGCCGCTGCAAAAAGCTCGATCCGGCTGGGCTTTGGGCGCTATACGACGATGGAAGAGATCGAACAGGCCGCCGCACTGATCGGCGCAGCGGCGAAGGCACAGGATATCTGATGGTCAAGGTCACTTTCGTCACCGCTCTGGGCGATAAAGTCGCGGCAGACGGCGAACCGGGGGAAGAGCTTTTGCACGTGGCTCAGGCTGCCGGGATGCCGCTGGAGGGCACCTGCGAAGGGCAGATGGCCTGCTCCACCTGCCACGTCGTCGTCCGCCCCGACTGGTTCGACAAACTTCCCCCGGCGAGCGAGGACGAGGAAGACATGCTCGACCTCGCCGCCGGAGTCGCCCGCACCAGCCGCCTGTCGTGCCAGATCGTGCTGACCGCCGAAATGGACGGACTCGAAGTCCGCATCCCGGCGGAAAGCCACGATATGCGGCGGCTGTAGGGGGCTGTCAGGCTCTACGCCGCTTCGCTCACTTTCGCTTCGTTCAGCGCGGCGATCAGGGCCTGGCTGAAGGCGGGAATGTCGTCCGGGTTGCGGCTGGTGATCAGGTTGCCGTCGCTCGATACTTCGGTGTCCACTACGGTGGCCCCGGCATTACGCAAATCGGTGCGGATCGATGGCCAGCTGGTGACGGTGCGTCCTTTCACGATGCCCGCTTCGGCAAGCAGCCAGGGGCCGTGGCAGATCGCGGCGATAGGTTTGCGCGCATCGTCGAAATCCTTGACCAGTTGCACCACCCGATCGTCCATTCGCAGGATGTCGGGATTCATCTGGCCGCCGGGCAGCAGCAGCGCGTCGTAATCGGCGGCCGACACTTCGCTGACGTTGAGGTCCACCTTCACCGGCGCGCCCCAGTCCTTGTTGTCCCAGCCTTTGATCTCCCCGTCTTCGGGGCTGACGACGACGGTTTCGAAGCCCGCCTTTTCCAGATTGGCCTTTGGTTTTTCCAGTTCCGACTGTTCGAAACCGTTGGTGGCGATAATCATCACGCGTTGGGGCATGTATGCTCTCCGTTTCATTTGTTCGCTATTGCCCGATCAATGCGTGGGATAAGCTGTGTGTTCCGCGTTGAGCGATACGCCGTGGCGGTGATAGGGCGAGTGTCATGGCCGATATTCTCGATACCGATAAAGACCCGTTCGACGCGATCGTCGATGCTCCGTTCGATTCCGCGCTCAGCGAACGGTATCTGGTCTATGCCCTGTCCACTATTACTGCACGTTCGCTGCCCGATCTGCGCGACGGGCTGAAGCCGGTCCACCGCCGCCTGTTGTGGACTATGCGCCAGCTGAAGCTCGATCCGACCAACGGGTTCAAGAAATCGGCCCGCGTGGTGGGCGAAGTGATCGGCAAATATCACCCGCACGGCGACACCGCGGCTTACGATGCGATGGTGCGTCTGGCGCAGGATTTCAGCTTGCGGTATCCGCTGGTGGAGGGGCAGGGGAACTTCGGCAATATCGATGGCGATAACGCCGCCGCCTACCGTTACACCGAAGCGCGCCTGACCCGTACAGCGATGCAACTGATGGCCGGGCTGGACGAAGGCACGGTCGATTTCATCCCGACATACAATGGGGAAGAACACGAACCGGAACTGATGCCGGGCCTGTTCCCCAATCTGCTGGCCAACGGGGCGAGCGGGATCGCGGTGGGCATGGCGACCAATATCCCCAGCCACAATGTCGCGGAAATCATCGATGCCACGCTGGAACTGATCGATAATCCCACAGTCGAACACAGCCGGTTGATGGAACTGTTCCACGGGCCGGACCTGCCGACCGGCGGCCTGATCGTCGATAGCCCGGACATCATTTCCAAAGCCTACGAAACCGGGCGCGGCAGTTTCCGCATCCGGGGCCGCTTCCACGCAGCGGAGGCGGAGAAGGAAGAGGATCGCGATGCCGGGATAGAGCGGCTGGGCGGCGGGCAGTATCAGCTCGTCATCAGCGAAATCCCCTATCAGGTGCCCAAGGGCAAGCTGATCGAACAGATCGCGCAATTGATCGCGGACAAGAAGCTGCCGATTCTCGAAGACGTGCGCGACGAGAGCGATGAACATATCCGCATCGTGATCGTGCCGCGCAATCGCAATGTCGATCCCGAATTGCTGAAGGAATCGCTCTATAAGCTGACCGATCTGGAAACCCGTTTCGGCCTCAACCTCAACGTGCTCGACGCCACCCGCACGCCGCTGGTGATGGGGCTGAAGGAATTGCTGGGCAACTGGGTCGCCAGCCAGATCGATATCCTCCAGCGCCGCGCCCAGCACCGGCTGGAGGCGATCGCCCGGCGGCTCGAACTGGTCGAAGGCTATATCATTGCGTTCCTCAACCTCGACCGGGTGATCGAAATCATCCGTACCGAGGATGAGCCGAAACCGGTGATGATGGCCGAATTCAACCTGACCGACCGGCAGGCCGAAGCGATCCTCAACATGCGGCTGCGTAGCTTGCGTAAGCTGGAGGAAATGCAGCTTCGCGGAGAGCGGGACGATTTGCTGAAAGAGCAGGCCGATCTCGAAAAGCTGCTCGGTTCGCCCGCGCGCCAGCGCACCCGGCTGAAACGCGATCTGGCCGAACTGAGGAAAGAATACGCCGAAGACACCGCACTGGGCCGCCGCCGCACGACGATTGCGGAAGCGGCGCCGACAGTGGAATTCAACCCCGATGCGATGATCGAGAAAGAGCCGGTCACGATCATCCTGTCGCAACGCGGCTGGGTCCGCGCGGCGAAGGGGCATGTTCCGCTCGATCAGGAATGGAAATTCAAGGAAGGCGATGGCCCGGCCTTCGCTCTCCACGCGCAGACGACGGATAAGCTGCTGATTGCAGGCGACGATGGTCGCTTTTTCACCCTAGGGGCGGACAAATTGCCCGGCGCGCGCGGATTTGGCGAACCGGTGCGCGGGATGGTCGATATCGATCCCGAGGCGCATATCGTCGCCGCGCTGATTTATAAGCCGAAGGGGCAGTTGCTGCTCGCGGCGACCAACGGCAAGGGCTTTGCCGCCGAGATGGACGAACTGCTCGCGGAAACCCGCAAGGGGCGGCAGGTGGTCAATCTCAAGCCCGGCATAAAGCTGCGCGTCGTGCGCGAGATAGAGGGGCCGCACGATCATGTTGCCGTGGTGGGCGACAATCGCAAGCTGGTGGTGTTCAATCTGGAAGAACTGCCGGTGCTGGCGCGCGGGCAGGGGGTGACGCTGCAACGCTATCGCGATGGCGGGCTGAGCGACGCGATCACGTTCCGGCTGGAAGACGGGTTAAGCTGGGCAATGGGCGGCGAAACCGGCCGCACCCGCACCGAAGAGGAAGTGTGGCAGTGGAAGGTCGCCCGCGGTGCCGCCGGCCGGATGCCGCCGCGCGGTTTCCCGAAAGATAACCGCTTCTGATTGCTGGGTGGCGGAGGCGGTTTCCCGCACTCCGCTCTCCACTCATCATTGCGAACGTGGAGAAGCAATCCGTGGGGTCAGGGTGGTGCCCGTTGCCTCGGTTCTGGCGGTGGCGACGTTCGGTCCATGAATTGCCACGTCGCCTGAAGCTCTTCGCAATGACGAGGGTGGGGATACGCGAGGTAGCATTGGCCAGCCATCGGCAGTGCGGCTCTTATCCCCGAACCAAACCTTCTCCGTGCCTTCGTGCCTTCGTGTGAAAAGTTTCCGTCCAAGGCCCCTCCCATCGCGGCGGTTGTGGCGGAGACAAAGGGCGGTCGATGGATTGCCACGTCGCCTTGCGGCTCCTCGCAATGACGAGGGCGGGTTGCGCCCACTCTCCCGCTCTCCCCGTCGCCCCGGACTTGATCCGGGGTCCAGCTTTCCTTTCGGCGCAGTGTTGGCAGAAGCGCGCCTCCGGCTCGGCGGCCGGGGTCACGATGGAGTTGTGGATGGCGAGGCGCGGAGTCGCTTTCCCATGCAAAACGGGCCGGACGCGCATCCGCATCCGGCCCGCTGTTTGTTGCTAAACGCTGGTATTATTCAGCGGTGCCCGTATCGGCGGTGGCGTCTGCGCCAGCACCGCCCTTTGCTGCGGCGGTAAGCTGTTCGGCGGTATAACGCGCCATCAGCGTGCCATTGGCGTCGACTGCGAACGTGTTACGCTTGAGGGCCACCGGGCCATCGGTGGTTTCGAGCACGACATCGTCGCCTTCGACCGACTTGACCGTACCGGCGGGCTTGCCATCGGCGGAATTCACAGCAGCACCGGCGATCAGCGCGGTATCGCGCGCCTGTGCCGCGGCTGCAAGCTGAGCGGAGACCATTTCATCGAGCTGCTGCTTGGTCACAGTGATGGTCGGGCCTTTATCGCTCTTGCCGAATGCATTGGCAGGCAGCGGAGCCTTATGCGTGCCGGTATCCAGCACCACAACGCCGCCCGAAACGCTTGTTACCGTGCCGACGACGTTACCTTGCGGGCCATAGACAGTCGCCCCGGCGGCAACATCCTGAGCGTAAGCCGCACCGGGAAGGGCGGCAGTGGCAAGGGCGGCGGCAAAGGCCAGCTTGGCAAATTTCATATGGGTACTCCGTTTTACTTCAATCACGACGCCGGGCACACGGGTCGCCCCGCTACAACCGGCAAAACTGTAAACACACGCAAAGGGCAGAGCGCGCGGCCCTGCAAATGCCTCGCCAGGCGAAGCGGCAACCGCCAAAGCGGTTGCAAGCGCGCAATGTTCTGCCAGAAAACGGCAGATAAACGCTCTAGTTCCATCTCAGGACAGAATAGGCAACCGCCTAATCGTATAAGGCAGTGAAGCTGAATTCGTCCTGAAGCTGACGCCCGGCCCGGAATCAGCGGCCGATCAGCGTCCGGTCAGTTCCTCTTCCAGCAGTTGCTGTACGCGTGTTTCGGATGGAAAGCCTTCGCTTATCCAGCGGCGCTCCACTTCGCGCAGGATGCGGGCGACTTCGGGTCCGGCGGTAACTCCGCGACTGACGATCTGGCCGCCTTTGAGCGGAAAGTTGGGCACTTCCCAGCCGGACACCGCTGTGGGATCGCCGCCCAGCATCACGATGCGATCGATCGCGCAGTCCGTGCCCAGTTCGTAAGCCAGCGAATGAGCGTCGCGTCCGTCCATCGGGTTGCGCTCTGCCGCGCAGACCAGCCGTTCGCGTTGCGCCCGCGACAGCCGCAGCCGCGCAGCCACCGTTTCCGCGATGGAGGGCACCGGCGGCAACAATGCAGCAAGGCGGCGCACGGCATTGGGCGGGACACCGTACATCTGTTCGGTCTCGATCATGATTTCCATGTGCTCGATCTCGTGCGCGCCCGCTTCGGGCAGGACGACCGGCAGAACCCCGCGCGCCTGCATCCGCGCCAGCGTGGGGGAGGGATCGCGCAGGCCCAGAAGGTTGAGCAATTCCCAACCCACCCGTTCGCGGCTCAGCCCCATCAGGGTTTCGGCCAGCTCGGCACAGGCATCCTCCGCCTCGGCATCCAGTTCCGCGCCGAAGCGCGCCTGAAACCGATAATAGCGCAGGATACGCAAGTGGTCCTCCTGAATACGCGCGCGTGCGCTGCCGATAAAGCGTACCCGGCGCATCGCCAGATCGGCCATTCCGCCGAAGTAATCGTGAATCTCCAGCGTTTCGGGATCGGCATAGAGTGCATTGATGGTGAAATCGCGCCGCGCCGCATCGTCGCGCCACTCGCTGGCAAATTCGACAGTCGCGCGGCGGCCATCGGTGCTGACATCTTTGCGTAAAGTGGTCACTTCCACCGGCCCGCCATCAAGCACGGCGGTTACCGTGCCATGATCGATTCCGGTGGGGATCACGCGGATATCGGCCTTCTTCAGCCGTTCGATCACGGTTTCGGGGGGCAGCGTGGTGGCCGCGTCGATATCGTGCACCGGTTCGCCCAGCAGCGTATCGCGCACTGCGCCGCCGACCCAGCGTACAGTACCTTCACCCAGTGCAGCGACAAGCGCCGCCAGATCCGCGCGCGTGGTCCATTCGGCCTTTGGCAGTTCAGCCATTGAAAAGCTCCGTCAGTTCTATCCGGCGGGAAAGGTTGCCGATGATCGCTGCGGTCACACCCCAGATGCGGTGCCGGTGCCACATGATCTCGAAATATTCGCGCGGACCGCCATCCCATTCGATGGTCCGCTTTATCTGATTGGCCGGGTCGAGCACGAAGCCCAGCGGCGGCTCGAACCATTCGCTGACTTCCGCCGGATTGGGCGTCAGCGGTAAATCGGGGGGGACGACCGCAAGCACCGGCGTAATGTCATACCCGGTGCGAGTGCGAAACGGGTCGGACGTGCCGATCACCTGAACATTGCGCGGGTCGAGCGCGATTTCCTCGTGCGCCTCCCGCAAGGCGGCCTGAACGGCATCTTCGCCGGGGTCGAGCTTGCCGCCGGGGAAGGCGGCCTGTCCCGCGTGCTGGCGCATCGTCAATGGCCGGTGCGTCAGGATCACGCCCGGATCGGGCCGGTCGGTCACGGCGATCAGCACCGCCGCGGGGCGCAGTTGCTCCGGTGCCGCCATCGCATCTTCCAGCAGATCGACATCGCGCGCATGGCCCGCTTCGAATAGACGGGTGAGCCGGTCGAGAAGCTCGCTCATGCCGGCACCAGCGAGAATTTCGCGCCTTCGCTCGTCACGCGCCAGTCGTCGCCTTGCGACAGCGCGTGTTCGGCCAGCTGGGCATATGTCGAACGGTTCAGCCGCGCCTCGCACCCGCGCCGCACCGCGAGATAGAGCGCAGGGGTGTCCGCATCGCCGCGCGCGATCAGCGAGTGATCCGGCCCCGCGATTACGATCTCGTCGGTATTCAGGCGAAAGGCGAGCGCGCCATCTTTCACCGCCATATCGGTGGCGATAAAGGCGGCATCTTCGACTGCGATCGACAGTTTCTGCACCGGAGTGACCAGCCAGTGCTGCTCCGTTTCGTCACGCATTAGCAGCGAAGCGAAGGCGCGGACCATCGCCGGGCGGGAGATCGGGCTGCCTTCGTGGGTCCAGCTACCGTCGGCGCGAATGGCCATATGGCTGTCGCCCGTCATTTGCGGCGCCCACTGTTCGACCGGCGGCAATTTGCGCGCGGCCACTGCTTCGGCCAGCTCTGCCAGCGACAGTCCGGCGATTTCCGGGGGCGGTTCGTAAGGCATGGTGTCCGGCACCCGATGCCAGAGGATGCCGAACGCTTCAACCGGGAGCGGGTGATAACCTGCCGTTATCGTTGAATCGAGCTGCCGTATGGACGGCAGAAGCAGCCATCGCACCTGCCTTGGAAATCATGGCCCATCCGACCCTCGCTACATTCAGCAAGCAATCCAGTGGTTCGAATAAACCGGCAAGCCACATGCGGTTCTGGCGGATTTTGCGCGCATCTCCCGTTTGTCAGGGTGAAACGGTATTATTCAGGAGGTGGCCAATGCGAAAATATGCGACGCTCATCGGGCTTGTCGGCGCCAGCATTTTGTCAGGTTGTGGATCATCGGCGGATCAATCCGCGACTGCACCGCAGGTGGAGACGCAAGCTGGTGGGCAGGCTGTTAAGCTTCCGGCCGATTTTCCATCCGATATCGTGCTGCCGGAGGACACCAGGCTTGTTCTCGCAAGCACGCCAGTGCCGGGTGATGTCTTCATCGAAGGTCGCAGCCGACAAAGCGCGGAGGCGATCGTTGAAGGATTCACAAAGCGCCTGTCCGATGCCGGTTATGTTCTGACGGACCGTGCCAAGACCACCGACCCGCTTGAAATCTATTTCGAGGGCAAACAGGTGGAAGGCGGCAATATCCGCGTCCGCGACGACGGCGCGGATCGCGATTTCATGCTCACTTACACCAAGGCGGGGCAATGATGTCGGTGCGCCGTTTGGCAGGGAACGCGCTGGTGTTCGCTCTGGCAATGTCGCTGGCCGGATGCGGCGACGGAGCAGGCGGTGCCGGTGTTTCCGAAAAAGGGGCCACTGGTAACCGAGCCAATGGCATTCTTCCGGTTGAGGATGGCGACGAAAGCTTGCTGGGAAGCGTCAATCTGCCCAGTCCCGACTGGATGCCGCAGGACATGCCGCTTCCGCAAGACGCGCATATCTATCTGGCAACGCATATCCCGCGTAACGGCGAGCCGGACCTGTTCATGGTGCAAGCCAAATCTCTGGTCGATGCAAAAGCTTATGCCGATGCCTTTTACGAATGGGCGAAAAACAGGAACCTCAATCCCGAACTGAACGATAAACCGGGGGCGAAGACAAAGCTTGTCGGTTTTACCGGAGCGGGGGATTCGCCAGCCATGACGCAAGTCATCTCTCGCGATGGATACCGCGATATCATCATCACTTTTGCCGGCCCTCTCTGATCCTTTGGCCTGATTCTGCAGACTAGCGCTGCGTCTCGGTAATCCTGATGAATGTGTCCCAACCGTCGTCGGGAAAGGGAAGATCGTAAACCCGCAATACAACGCGGCCCTGCCTGCCGTCCGGTCCCTTATAAGAAAAACCGCGCACACCGCCGGGTAAAGGGGCGACACTGTCGTGCCCGACATAGGGCAGGGCACATCGATAAAATGCAGCGATTTCGTCCGGGGTGCCGAGTGTCTTCAGGGTCACGTCAATCGCGCTCGCGGTATCTGCGCGATCTGCACCATCTGCGGCGCCCCCGGCCGCCACGATCGCCCCCGATGGTGCGGCAAGGCGGACCGGATAATCGGGCAATTCCCACACAGCCATGCCAGCACAATAGGGTGTGCCCGACGTCATATCGGGCACTGGGGAAGCGGGCGGAGTCGCAGAACACGCTGCGGCAAGCAACGTGGCGGTGGTGGCGACACGGCGCATCAGAAGGACGCTGACACGCGCACTGCGCCGCCGATCTGCCAGCTACTGCCATAAACCGGGCTTTTCGCGCTTGCGCCGATCCCGATCGTCAACGGACCCAGCGGTACGTCGTATCCCGCGCCAAAGCGCGCGCGCACATCCTTGCGGTGCAGGCTCGATGTCAGGGTGAATGCCTCCATACCCGGAATGTCGGAGGTTCCGCCGATCGTGATCGGATCGTCTGCCAGATCGGTTTCCAGCGAAAAGCCGAGGCGCAGGGGATTTTGCCCGGCAGGCAGTTCCATATCGATTCCGGCATGGGCAATTGTGCGTTTCGCCTCGATGGCGGCGAAGTGTGCCGGGAAATCGCCGCCCGCTTCGAGAAATGCATCCCGTTCGCTATTGCGCCGGTCAAATGCCGCCCACGGGCGCAGATCCATGCCGCCCGGCAAGCGGAAGCCATATCCTGCGCGCAGGCCAAAGCTATCGCTGCTAAGCCCCGCAGTTCCGTTCATCGGTTGTACGTCGGCAAAGCCTTCGCCACGGACAAGCGACAGGCTTTCGCGCGCGTGGGCATACCACAAACGGGCGAACGGCCCCGAACTCGCCGCCTTGTAATCGAGCGACACCGACCATGCATGGGCGCCACTTTCATGCGTCCGGTCATCCTTGATCGACGGATCGGCCCAGGCGTACCCCCCGCCGATGCTGAGACCCTCTGTCAGGCCCACGCCTGCGAAGAGGCGCGCTCCGATGGCTTCGCGACGGCCGACTGGTGCGGTGCCTGCCGATGTCCAGCCGTATCCCTCAACCCCCAGACAGAAACGCCGTTGGGCCGGATCGCAGCCCGGTGCGGCGGCTATTTCGGTGAACTGTTGCTGTTCCTCGATCGCCAGTTCGCCTTCTTCGGCCAGCCCGTTGAACGAAGAGAGCAGATTGGTGAAATCCTGCATGACCGAATGCCAGATGAAGGCCCGGCTCTGCCCTGCGGCATTGTCGGACACGCCGACGATTGTGGTGCCATCTTCGCTCACATCGGTGGCTCTTGAGTTTTTGCCGCCCAGTGTGCCCAACGCGACGATGCCGCCATCGTCGGTCCAGCGAAAGGCAACGGAGCTCCCGCTCGTTTCGCCGCGCGCACTCCCAACAATCACGCCGCCATCGCCGCTGACTGCCTTGGCAACGGTGTAGGCGCCGTTGGGATCGTCAGTCGGCAGGTAGCCGATTTCACGCATCACACCGTCGCGCCAGTAAAAGGCTTGCGATGAATTATAGACATCGGGGTTGTTATGGTCACTTTGACCGATGATCGTGGACCCGTCGGCGCTGATTGCCGTGGCCGTGACATTGGACCCGCCCAGATCGCCAATGTCTGACATGGTGCCATCCTGCCAGACGAATGTGCGGCGAATGTCGCCGCCCGATCCGGTCAATACCCGCGCATAGCCAGCGATGACACTGCCATCGTCGCTGATCAGGTTGGCGCCGCCCGTCGTCTGGCCGGTCAATGCGCCCAGGCTCTGCATAGTGCCGCCAGACCATCGGAAGGCCTCGCGGCTTCCGCCATCGACGTCGGATATCCCCACTACGATCGAGCCATCGCCGCTGACAGCGAGAGCTGACGAGGCTGTACCGCCAAGCACGCCGATGTCCTGCGCCCCCTCCTCGGTCCAGCGGACCGCGTGCTGATCCCCATCGACGAAGGAGAAACCCACGAGGGTGGACCCGTCGCGATCGAGCGCGGTCACCCCTTCGATGACCAGTTCTCCCGGTGCAGACGGCTGGTCGATGCGTGTTGCGGTGCCATTGCGATAGCGGTAGATTCCGCCCTCTGGCAGATCCACCGTGGCGCGAATGACAACGGTCGATCCGTCACGGCTCATCAGCCCGCGAGAGCTGCCGCTGGTATCCAGCACCGCCTCGCTATAGACGACACCGGGCAAAGTGATATCCTTCGCCACTCCATTCTGCCACAGAACCATCCGCACGGCGCCCGCTTCGTTCTGGGCATACCCGAACACAACAGAGCCATCGCTGTTGACCTCGGTCGCGATCGAGCGGTCCCCACCCAAATCGCCAAGGTCGACCATTTCCTCTTCAGGAATATCCTGTGCCTGAACGCCAGTTGGTAACAGGGCTGCGCTCAAAGCCATCAGGCTCGTCATACCGATAAGGCGCAAGTTCGCATTCCGCCCGAATGTCTGCTTGGCTGTCATGTAAATCCCCTCGAATGAAGCTGTGGCGGGGCCTCACGGCTCTGCCTGTCATCTTGCATCACGAGAAGCGCGGCGAAATTCCGCCACTATCTGCGGGTTCAGCGCATTTCAGGAAGAAAAGCGCTGTAGGGCGGCTTCGCACGGGGTGCGATAGATATCGGGCGCGCCGCTTACACCCAACGCGGAAACCGCCTGCCGCAATGTCGGCAGGGCTTTGCTGTCGCCCTGTTCCAGCCGTGCTGTGGCAACCCGGCATTGGGCGGTGGCGATGGCAAAATGGCCGGCAGGCAGGGCGTTTCGCAAACCGCCCAGCGCCCGCGCTGCTGCGGCCTCTGCCTCACGCCAGCGATGCTGTGCCAGCCGCATTTCCGATCGCGTGAGCGCGGGAAACATACGCCGCGGATGACCCGCCGGCAGATTGCTGGCAAACACCCGTTCTGCAATCGCGAGATACTTTTCCGCTTCGTTATATTTATGTGCCCGAACCAGAGCGGTCGCCAGGTTTTGAGCGACTTCGCCGGTGGCCAATGCATCCGCTCCGTCCTTACGAACGCGCAAGGCGTAGATCGCACGCAGTTCGCGCGTTGCGCTGGCCAGATCGCCCGCCGCTTGCAATGCCATTGCGAGGTTGTTGCGGTGGGACAGAACCGCCGGTGTATCGGACCCATAGGCGGCAATCGCGATGTCGCGTGCGCGCCGGTGCCACCGGGCCGCGTCTTCCGGCTGGCCGCGATGCTGCGCGATCCGCCCCAGATCGGACAACGGCAAAGTGAGGCGCGGATGGTCTGGGCCATATCGCTTTTCCGCCAGATTGAGCACGAACCGCACTTGCCGCTCGGCTTCGTCCAGTTGTCCCAACCCATCCAGCGCGCGGCCAATGCCCGATCCCGCTTCGATCCGCGCGTCATCGATATCGAGTGTTTCCGCCAGTGCGGCGGCACGGCGGAACAGCGGCAGTTGTGCCTGCCAGTCCCCCTCTTTCGACCAGGCTGCCAGTAACAGGGTGTCGAGCGAAGCCTCGTCGCTGGCTCCGGCGCGATCGACGATTTCAAGCGCACGTACCATGTCTGCATTGCCTGGCACCGTTGCCCCGCGCTCAATCGCCAGCCGCGCACGATAGGCGAGCGCAGCGGCATATTTGCTACTTTGCGTCCCATCAGCCTGTCGCGCAAACGCCTCCGCATCCGCAGCCAGTGCGGCGGCCCGGCCATCCTGTCCGGCGCGCTGATGTAACCGTGCTGCCCATCCGCTGAGCCGTCCCAACAGGGCCGGGTCGTCCGCCAGCCGTTTCCTGGCATCGGCCAGCGCTTCATCGATGATTGTAATACTGTTCGATGAAACCGGCCCGGTTGCATCGAGTTCGAGCGGATCGGCACGGCGGAACAGGTCAAGCAAGGCCTGTCGCCCGCGTTCCGCGCGATCGGCGGCAAGCTCGGCAGTCTGCCGCGCGCGATCTATGCGCCAGGCGCCGACTGTCGCCGTGGCACCCCACCCGGCCAGCGCGACAAGGACGAGAACCGCCAGTGCGCTCGCCAATCGATTCTGCCGCATGATCCGCTTCAGTGCCCGCGGTGTGTTGTCGGGCAGCGCCTCGGTTGCCTGACCCTGCAGCAAACGTCGCAAATCGGTGGCCAGCGCGGCTGCCGAACGATAGCGGCTGCTGGGATCGGGGGCGGTCGCACGCGCGATGATTGCGGCAAGTTCGGGGCCAGCCCGCTCTCCCGCCGTGATCTCCTCCAATATCTTGCCCAGCTGAAAGATGTCGCTCGCGGTCGTCAGTCGCTGTCCTTCATATTGCTCAGGCGAAGCGCTGGCCGGGGTGAGGGCGACGACTTCATCTGCCGCACCGTCTTCCCCCAGCAATTGCGCGATCCCGAAATCGAGCAGCCGGACCATCCCATCGCTTTGCAGGATCAGGTGATCGGGTTTGATATCACCATGCAACACACCGCGTTCATGCGCGGCCTGCAGCGCATCGGCGCATTGCGCGACGAGGTCGAGCCGTGCCGACAACGGCAGTGCCTGTTCACGTGCATAATCGGTGATCGGCTGTCCTTCGACCTGCTCCATCACCAGCCACGGCGATCCGGTCGCGGTTTCGCCACCATCGATGATCCGCACGAGCGCCGGATGGTTGAGGCTTGCCAGCGTGCGGCGTTCGCGCATGAACAACGCCTTGGCATCGGACCCGAAATGGCCGCTACGCAATATCTTCAGCGCGGCATCTTGCTGATAGCGACCATCGTCGCGGACCACTGCATAAACCTCGGAAAGCCCGCCCGATCCCAGATGCCGCATGACGCGCCACGGCCCATAGCGACGGCCGATCCGTGGGTCGTCGCCCGGCGCCTGGGCAATATCGGGAATGGCCGTTCCCAACACGCAATCCCGTTCGAATTGCAAGTTTGCGAACAGTTTTCGACTGCGCCGTTCAGCCGAGATCAGCCGGTGGGTGCGGTGCGCCAGTTCGGGAGCATCGGCAAAATGACGGTCAACCCATGCCGCACGATCGCCATCGGGCAGATCAAGCACTGCCTCGAACGCGCTATCGACACGCTGCCGGGCATCCGCGCCCGGTCGAGACCCCATGTTGTGCGGCATTGCCTAAGCTATTCTCCCATCATCGAATGTCCGCGCCCCCTCCGATACGCAATCATGGCTCAAATTCGAACGCCGACCAAGTGTGTCCTGCTCCTTCCCCGTGAACGGAGCAGGGACAAAGAAGCGCGGCATAGGGTCTGGCCGATGATGAGCCGAGGCCACACAGCCGCGCTGATTCAAAACTCTCCGGCAACACCGACCCGCGCCGCCACATCCCCTTTGCCAGCAAATGAAGCGCCGACGGTTATGGCAAACGGGTTATCGCTGTCCACACGGTGAGCGAGAGATAACCCCGCGGCCTGCGCCCCGCGATAGGTCGCCAGATTGAAAGTATAGCTGGTTTTTCCCGCTTGGGACGGCATCGGCGCTGCCGTCAGCGCCAGGGCGACAGCGGTTCCACGCTGTGCCTGACGCCGGTTGCTGTCTGTGATCGCATACAGATCGTCGATCCGTGCGGTATTGGCTGAAATCCCGCCGATGCTGCTGGCGACTGCGGCCATGCTGGCGGCAATATCCGCCGTATTGGTCGCGATGGCCGTCGTGTTGGCAGCGATCCCGGCGGTGTTGGTGTCTATATTGCCCTGCAACGCTGCATCTGCGGCGGTGCGCTGGGCCGTCTCCTTGTTGAGTTGGCCCATATTGGCACTGTCGGTGCTGTTGATGCCGTCAGCAACATTGACGAGCCGCCGCTCGGCGCCCTCACTGCCGATAGAGACAGTATTGTTCTCCTCCGCCAGAGAACGATATCCTATCGCCACCGAATTGGTGGCCAGAGCAGCAGAACCGGCGCCCAAAGCAATACCATTGCTGAAGGTCGCGTTGGAGGCTCTGCCAACTGCGATGGTATCGTCAGCGCTAGCAAAGGCAGCCTGGCCGACGGCAATCGAACGATCGCCATTAGCGTCAGCTCCTGCACCGACAGCAGTTGATCTGTCCCCCGTTGCCCTGGTAAGTGCGCCGACGGCAGTTGAAGCAAGGCGGGTGGCAAGACTGTTTTCACCGCATTCGCTAGAGCTGTTCCCGGCCCCGACATTGCATTCGACAGTGCTATCGGCATGGGCCGGAGAAGCAGGAAGCAAGCATAACATGCTGCTCATCAGCGCGATGGCAAGCGTAGGCCGTGAGCATACAGACAGTTTGTATTTTACCATGAATGAAGTCCTTCAGTTACTGCGTGAAAGATGAATTGCGATCGCCGAAAGTAGTGGCGCGCCGGTGTTCAGCGCGTGAGAGGAGAGGGGGCATGCAAGGAACAACGCAGCCTGGCAGCCATTCCCGCCACCAGAGGGTGCGAAACATGGCGCGACCGAGCCAGCACAAGTCACGTCAATCACGTGGCAACATTCTGCCGCTGGACGCAAATGCCGTGCGTATCGTAACTTATGGAGAGGTGAGGGCGGGCGATCGCGGAAAGCTCATCGCCGGTCAGGGGCAGCGACCGATTGCAGTGCAGGAATGGTCCCGGGATCCACTCCAGCGTGTGACGGTATGCCGGCGTGCGCCGTTATTCCGGCTGGAATTCCTCGCTCAGATAGGCGCGCGCGCGGGCCCATTGCCGTTCAACGGTACGGACCGATCGGCCCAGCGCATCGGCGGTTTCCTGAGTGGTCAGTCCGCCAAAAAAGCGGCATTCGACCACCGGCTCCAGCTCAGGCGCATGGGCAGACAACGCCTCCAACGCTTCATCCACAGTGAGCACGGCATTCATCGGCGTTGCTTCCGCGACAAAGCAATCGTCGATATCGATATGCACCGCGCCAGCGCCGCGCTTGTCGGTCGCCTTGCGCCGGGCATGATCCACCAGAATTTGCCGCATCGCTCTGGCAGCGGTGGCGAGGTAGTGATTGCGGTCGTTAAACCGCCGCTGTTCATCTCCGGCCAGCTTCAGCCATGCCTCGTGGACGATCAGGGTCGTGTTGAGGGAGGGCGTACCGGATTGTCGCGACAACTGGCGCGACGCGATCCTGCGTAGTGCATCATATGTTTCGGCAAGCAACTCCTCCGACAGGCTGAGTTGGCCGTCCCTTGCCGGAAGCGGGTTTGCACGACTGGTCATCACCCTATGTCTATTGCGGAATTTGTATCCGTTTCAAGGAATACCTGACAGCGGCACCCCGATGTCAGAGAGCCATCATCAGGTATTCCTGTCGGGCGATGTCGTTTTGGGGCCGCTTTGGTTGCTATATCAAACCCGCGAACGACGCAGCATGATCTATATCCGGTAGCGAGTGACGCAGATTCCCGGAGACAGCCGGTTCAAAGCGTTTATTCTGCACCAGGCTCTTTTCACAGGCTCGCCACAGCCCTTGTTGCTGTCATTGCCGCACAAGCATGACCCGGCGATTTTGAGCTCTGCCTTCGTCGGTCGCATTGCTGGCGATTGGATCGCGGCTTCCCATACCGATCGCGTGCAATCGCTGACCATCTACGCCGCGCGCTATCAGGGCATCCCGTACCGCTCCGGCGCGTCGAAGGGAGAGCGCCTGATTGTTCGCCATACTGCCGGTGCTGTCGGTATGACCGACGATTTTCATCGTCAGTTGTGGCTGTGACGCCATAAGGGATGCCACGGTATCCAGTTCCGCGCTGGATTCAGGGCGTAATGTGGCGCGTCCGGTGTCGAAGAACACACCTTTTAGGTTGACCTCGCCACTACGCTCCAGCTCGGCGGCCATTGCTGAAGGATCGACCCCGACCATGCCGGCATCCATCTCGTTGGTTTGCAGGATATGGATATTGGTCCGGCCAAACCCGCTGGCTTCGCGATAGACCAGAATGGAAACGTATGCGGTGCCATCGTTATACCGCAGCTTGCCGGTAAAATAGCGCACATCCGTGCCATAGGCGATCATGCCGTTGGCCTCGCGAATATTGAGAATCCAACTTTTGGCATTGGGGACTTCGTAATCGACCTTGAAACCTCGCGCTTCCAGAGCATTACGATAGTTGCGGATCAATTCGAGGGTCGAACGGCCTTTGGGGTTGGAATACAGCAGGCGGGTCAATGCGCCTTCGAGTACCTGCGTTTCGGCATGGCGGCTCCGGTCCATGCCGATGACGCGTGGATAGTCGGTATAGTCCTGATACTCCCGGCTTTGCTCTACAGAGCCGGGGTAGGGCGAAATCAAGGCGCTTGGCCCTGAGGTGAGGTCTGCCGAAGCAGTGCTGCCGTTCGCTGATCTGCTGTTGCGCTGGCGTTGCTGAGCGGCGCAGTCGGCTTCCCCCAGAACGCACCGGGTGGCCTTGCGTGTTTCCTTTTCAGCCTTCTTGGTAACTTCGGACTGGACCGCCTGTTTTACCCTCTTGGTAATCTGGCCAAACAAACCCTGCGCCGATGCATGGCCCGGTGCCACAGCGATGATTGCCAGCGCTGTGCTTGCTGCGATGATGCGTGCGTGTTGGTTGAATATTCGAATAGCCATGCTGTCGTATCCCCTCCGTCGGCTGGAAAATCTCCGTGCATCAGGATCAACGCAGCCGGACGGCGAAGTCCGCCAATCTGGAAAGTGGGGAGGAAAATATCGGGGGAGGTTAGCTCGTTACGCGGCCAGAGAGTATATTTTGAGGCAGGCGCGTTGGCGGGTGGCGGCGAGTATCGGTACGGCCGCCGCAGGTTGATCCGGTGGCATCACTCTGGTTGTCAATGCAGTTGGGTTCAGCCGGTCAGCTATTTATCCCATCCACGGGCCAAGCATCCCCTGTTCGGGCAGAACAGCATCGCTGCTGGCGCGGGCGAGCAGGCGGTGTTTCTCATAGGGACCGGGGCAGTTCCAGCCGCCAGTCATCCGGGCGGAGAAGTCCCATTGTCCGTAATATTCCGCGTCACCGATCAGCACTTGCGGCAACGGGGCCTGCGGATCGATTGCGCCAAGCGCAGCAGCCATTAACGCTTTGCCGTATCCCTCGCCCTGATGGCCGGGCATCACCGCCACCGGGCCGACCATCAGCATTGGGTGCGCGCGCCCTTGCGGATCGGTCAGCGCCACGGGCCAGAGCTGGATCGTGCCGACAAGGAAATCGTCGTCGTCCATTGCCGCGAAGCTGAGGCCGGGCAGCCAGTCCATCCCGGTGCGGATGCGATACGCGGTGCGCGCAAAACGATCCGGCCCGAATGCCTCGTCGAGCAATTCTTCGATCAGCTGCGGATCGACAGCCTCAAGGGGAACGATAGTCGCCATATCGGCGTGCCGTTAGGGCCAGCGATGGGCCAAGTCGATGGAGAAATTCTTGGGAGAGGGCGCAGTTCGGCAATGAGGGGGCGAAAGGAGAGCCGGGTACCACGTATAACGACAGGCCCGTGGCAATTCAGCGCTGGTGTTCGCCCACCAGCTCTTCTTCCGGTTGATGAGGCTTGGTGCGGGTTGGGGTGCTGGAGTATCTCGACTTGTCGTTGGAGTAATAGCCGAAATACTCGTACGATCGTACGCGTTTATACATTTTGCGGCCCATCGCCGCTTCAAGAAGTCGAATAAATATTATTTTAATTATTAATAATGATTTTGATGTATAATATAAAGAATTAACAATAATTATTATAAAAAGAATAAATGGACTAAATATAACATACCAGATATTCTTTCTGAATATCTTTGATGCGCGGGATTTGGGCAGTGCGCGCACTGCAATAACGGGAATGGCAAGGGCTGCTACGATATATATTATTATAATATACGATATTGCGGTCGAAGAGGCGTCTGCGATTACGCCATACGATAACTGAACCACTGACCATCCCTTCGTGCCACACAAGCGTGCATCGATAACGGATGGAGAAACCCTAAACCCATCCGGCGGATATTATATCAAAAAATCAATATTCATCTATCGGCAATATTGAAACATTTCAAGCAAAATGGATATTTTATTTATACTTAACTAATTAATAGTTGGTTTCATTTGGGCGCTGTGGTGTCGGGCTTCGAAAATATCGCCCGAAGGGAGGAGGCATAATACCTCCATAGTGGGATACATTTTATCCCCCGGCTGATGATACGCTGAGTTGGGTGCGGTAAGGCATTGTCTCTGGTCGACCTGTCCAGATTATGCGGTGAGTGCCTCAATCCTTCGAACGATACAGCAACAGCACGGCAAGGAGTGTCTGGCGTTCCGCGCAGTTTACGTGCGATAGGGCCGCAGCGGGGTGGCTTGCACGCACCTTCATGGCAGCGGATTCGAACGGGTAACAACGATGACCATTACGACTTTCAACGGCTTCGGTGGCGTGACGCTGCAAGCTGAAGTCGTTGGCGATGGTCACGATCCGGCTATCCTGCTGATCCACGGGATCGGTCAGAGTCGCGTGGTATGGCGCGATGTTTCCGACGCGCTGGTCCGCGCCGGTCGCCGGGTGATCGCACTCGATCTGCGCGGACATGGCGGCAGCGGCACGCCGGGTGAAGGGCGTTTCGATTTCGATGCCCATGTTGGCGATTTGCGCGCGGTTCTGGCGCAAGTGGGAACACGGCCGGTGGTGGTGGCGGCCATGCAGGCGGGCTGGAGCGCGATGGTGGCGCTGGCGGACGATGCCGCTTCGCTCGCCGCCGCGCTGGTGCTGGTGGACATGCCCACCCGTTTTGAGGGGGAGGCGTTCGGCGGCCCGGTGTCGGCCGATCTGGCATCGCAGATAGAGACCGTCGCGCCCCGGCTGGCCTTGCCCACTCTGTTCGTGCGCGGCGCATTGAGTCCCCATGACAGCTCGGGCGATGCCGAACAGTTCGTCCGGGCATTGCCCGATTGCGAAATGGTGGAAGTGGGCGAAGTTGATCGATTGCTGGCCACGGATCAGACCGATGATTTCAACGGCTTGCTGGTCGATTTTCTCGAACGAAAGCAACCGCGCGGCCCGTCGGAATTTCGCGCTGGTTCGGATGCGCGGACTTTGCGCGATGCGCTGGGGTGTTTCGCCACGGGGATCACGGTTGTCACAGCGATGTCGCCCGATGGCACGCCGATCGGGTTGACCGCCAACAGCTTCACCTCCGTCTCACTCGACCCGCCTCTGCTGCTCGTCTGTATCGCGAACACCGCCAGCAGCGGGCCGATCTTGCAGCAGGCAGAACACTTCGCGGTCAATGTCCTGCAAATCGGACAGCAGCCGGTGTCCAACCGCTTTGCCGGTAAGGGCGAGGATCGCTTTGCTGCATCGGACTGGAGCGAAGGCGAAAACGGTGCCCCGGTACTGGCCGGATCGCTCAGCGCGTTCGAATGTCGCCGCCATGCGGTTCACGAAGGCGGCGATCACTTCATTCTGGTGGGCGAAGTTAAGCGGGCGCAATTCGATGCACGGCGCGATCCCCTGCTCTATTTTCGCGGGAAATATCGTCGGTTGCATTTTGCCTGACGGGCATAGCCTGAGTGGCTAACAAGTTGCGATCCCTATACCGATCCCGGTGGACCTGCTGGCGAAAATCGCGCTACGGTTGGCCACGATAAAGCGATAGAGAGAGCAGCCTGACGATGATTTGCCCCGCACCGCCCGCCATGATCCGGCGATAGCGCGATGTATCAGCTCCTCAGCGGCCTTACCGTGATCGAAGCCGCCAGCTTCATCGCGTCGCCCAGCGCCGGTCTCTATTGCGCGCAGATGGGCGCCGATGTGATCCGGGTGGACCAGATTGGCGGCGGGCCGGATTTTCATCGCTGGCCGGTGACCGATGGCGGGGATTCGCTGTATTGGGAAAATCTCAACCGGGCGAAACGGTCGGTTGCTTTGGATCTCGGTAACGAGGAAGGTCGCGCGATCCTGCAGGAACTGGTGCGCGCGACAGGCCAGTTCATCACGAACTTTCCCACTGACGGATTCCTGTCTCACGAACGACTGGCGCAGGCGCGGCCCGATCTGGTGACAGTGCGGGTAATGGGCTGGGCCGACGGTTCGCCTGCGCTCGATTATACAGTCAACAACGCAGTCGGCTATCCGATGATGACGGGGCCGGGGCCGGAACCGGTCAACCATGTCCTGCCTGCGTGGGATTTGCTGTCCGGCGCATATGCGGCGTTCGCGTTGCTCGCGGCGATGCGGCGGCGCGAACAGACCGGGCAGGGCGGCGAAGTGCGTATTCCGCTGTCCGATGTGGCGATCGGAACAGCGGCCAATCTCGGCGGTATCGCAGAGGTGCTGTATAACGGGGCCAACCGCGAACGGCTCGGCAATACGGTGTACGGTTTGTTCGGGCGCGATTTCGTGACAGCCGACGGGGTGCGGACGATGATCGTGGTTGTAACCCCGCGCCAGTGGCGCAACCTGCTGGATGTGCTGAACCTTGCGACAGAGGTCGCGCGGATCGAACAGGCGCGGGGCACCTCTTTCGCGACCGACGATGGCGCGCGATTCACCCATCGCGATGCACTGTATCCACTGTTCGAACGGACCATTGCGATGCGCGATCATGCCGATCTGGCGGCCGCATTCGATGCGAACGGGATCGTCCATTCCCCCTATCGCACGATGCTGGATGCGGCGAACGATCCGCGTCTGGTGGCGGACAATCCAATCTTCTCTGCCTTTGCGGCCAATCCATCGGACGTTGCGTATCCGGCAGCGGGCGCATTCGCGACGGTTCCCGACGCAGAACGGCAACCCGCTCAGGCCGCCCCGCGCAACGGCGAACATACCGAACAGGTGCTGGCCGAAGTGCTCGGCCTGTCGAGCGGAGCAATTGGCGATCTGATCGATCGGGGTATTGCGGCGAGTTCCGGGGGGTGACGACGATGAACGAGTGGATTGACCTGTCCGATACGGCGGCACTGGCGGCACACAGTTATGTCGGCGCAGTGCGGGCGAAGATCGCAGCGGTGGTGGCCCCGGCGGGCAAAGTCGATCCGGCGCTGGCTGACCGCCACCAGCATATCCTCCACGGCTTCGCGTGGATCGCGACCACGGCGGAGGCGCTGGCGGCTGTCTCCGCATGGGCGCAGCGATGTGGCAAGGCGGGCCAGTTTGGCGCAGTGGAAGAACTGGCGCTGCGCGTCGGTTTCGGGGAATACTGCGCGCAACTGATCGGCGGCGTTCCGATGAGCCAGAGCGAATTCGCCCGCCCCGCCGCGCTGGGCGTGGCCGATGATGCGGCCCGGTTCGCGGCCAGTCCCGCTGTCGCGCGCTTTATTGCCGATGGTAATACGCCCGATACGCGGGCGGCGCTTGCGGTTCTGTTGGCCGATGGTGCCGTTCCCGACGAAGGTCTGGGTGACGACACGATGGACATGATCCGCTCTCAGTTCCGCAGTTTCGCGCGCGAACGGATCGCGCCTCACGCGCACAAATGGCATCTGGCGGACACCCTGATCCCGATAGAGGTGGTGCAGGAAATGGCCGACCTCGGTGTGTTCGGGGTCTGCATTGCGGAACAATACGGCGGCCTTGGCCTCGGCAAGCTGGCGATGTGCCTCGTTTCGGAAGAGCTGTCGCGCGGATGGATCTGTGCCGGTTCTCTCGGCACCCGGTCGGAAATCGCCGGGGAACTGATCGGCGCGGGGGGCACGCAGGCGCAAAAGGCGCACTGGCTGCCCAGGCTGGCGAGCGGTGAAATTCTGCCCACGGCGGTTTTCACAGAGCCGGACACCGGCTCCGACCTGGCCTCCGTCAGCACCCGCGCAACGCGTCAGGCCGACGGTGGCTGGCGGATCGACGGGGCGAAGAACTGGATTACTCACGCCGCGCGCGCCGATCTGATGACCGTGCTGTGCCGCACCGATCCCGATACGCCGGGATATGGCGGCCTGTCGATGTTGCTCGCCGCGAAGACCCGTGGAACCGATGATGTTCCGTTCCCCGATGATGGCATCGACGGCTCCGAAATCGAAGTGCTCGGCTATCGCGGGATGAAGGAATACGCGATCGGCTTCGATGGCTTTGCGGTGGCGAAAGAGGGGCTGCTCGGCGGTGAGGAGGGGCAGGGCTTCAAGCAGTTGATGCGAACATTCGAAGGGGCGCGCATCCAGACTGCGGCTCGCGCCATCGGGGTGGCGTGGAATGCCTATGACCTAGCCCTCAGCTACGCAATGGAGCGGCGCCAGTTCGCGAAGCCGCTGATCGCTTTCCCCCGCGTGGCGGACAAGCTGGCGCTGATGGTGGCGGAACTGCTGCTCGCCCGCGAACTAAGCTACGCCGCCGCCCGTTCAAAGGATCAGGGCAAGCGCTGCGATATCGAAGCGGGAATGGCCAAGCTGCTGGCGGCCCGCGTCGCGTGGAGCAATGCCGATCAGGCGGTGCAGATTCATGGCGGCAATGGCTATGCGCTGGAATACGAAGTCAGCCGGGTGCTGTGCGATGCGCGCATTCTCAACATTTTCGAAGGGGCCGGAGAGATTCAGGCGCATGTCGTGGGGCGCGGTTTGATCGGGCGACAGAACTGAAGTGATTTGCGTTTAAGCTGCGGCTTCGCGCGCACCCCGGGGCATTCCGCACGCGATTTCATGTCGTTCGTCGATTTCCTGACAATTTTTCATGGGCTTGCGCCGGGTGGCTGTTGACTGGCTAAGCACCTCTATTGACGCGATAAGTCATGCAATGGGCAAAGCAGGACCGACAAATCTCTAACCCCGAAATTCAACGGTTTACGTCAATCAGGTGTTTGAAAACGGCTAATTTCTCGTCCGCGGCGCCTCTCTTGACGGCGGGGAAGGGGGCGATAACCAGAACACTGACTTACCCGTTGGGACACGCCCGCCGTCGCTGGTTGGCGGGAAGCGTGTTCGATCGGGGAGGGGGCATGGTCGGCACCACGATTGTCGCCGGGCGGCTGCCCCTTCGCCCGCGACACCGAATCGTATCATGGTGCATCCCGGCGAGGCGGTCTTCCCCTTAGGCTCAGGACTCATTACTGGCACCGTTGAGGCGTCCAAATGGCGAACATATCGGGCCAAACTGCCCGCCGGGAAGGCTATATGCCTTTCCAAGGGCGGTTTGGGTTGAGGTGGAAGCCATTTGAACGTCCCGCAGGGATTTGACCAAAATGGCCCATCGCCGGGCCAAAAGGTCTTGAAATATTGATATATTCCTGCGCCCTTTCTCCTTACGCTGAGCCATTTTGCCTCAAACCTCAACGGTGCCAGTAATGAGTCCTGAGCCTAGCCTCGCCGGGTAGCTCCACCGGACATTTTCCCTGTTATCAGAGCAGTGCGGGATCGACGTTGTCGAAATCGCTCGCCGCATGGCGTTCGCGCAGGGCATCGCGGTTGACGGTGCGCCCCCGTCGGACCGCCGGTCGCGCATCGACTTCCGCCACCCACCGGCCGAGGTTCTCGTATTCATCGACCGAAAGGAATGTGGCGGCATCGTTGTATGCCTCGCCATGCACCAGCACGCCCAGCCAGGGATAGGCGGCAATGTCGGCAATCGAATAATCGTTTCCACCCAGATAACGGGTTTCCCCGAGCCGTTGATCCGCGACCGACAGGATACGCTTGGTTTCCATTGCGTAGCGGTTGATCGGATATTCGTATTTCTCCGGCGCGTAGGCATAGAAATGGCCAAATCCGCCGCCGATGAACGGTGCGGTTCCCACCTGCCACATTAGCCAGCTGAGTACTTCGGCGCGGGCCGGGTTTTCGCTTGGGATCAGGAAATCGAACTTTTCCGCCAGATGCAACAGGATCGCTCCGCTTTCGAACACGCGGAACGGGGTGGGGCCGCTGCGGTCTTCCAATGCGGGGATCTTGCCATTGGGGTTGAGCGCGGTGAACCCGGAACCGAACTGATCCTGATTCATGATGTCGATCATCCACGCATCGTATTCCGCATCCGAATGACCGGCGGCGAGCAGTTCTTCGAACATGATCGTCGCCTTCTGACCATTGGGCGTGCCGAGCGAGTAGAGCTGGAACGGGTGTTCCCCCACAGGCAGTTCCTTGTCGAACCGTGCGCCTGCGGTCGGGCGGTTGATCCCGCCGAAGCGACCGTCGTTTTCGGCATCGTGGGTCCAGACTATGGGCGGGGTATAAGTGGGATCGGCCATCGCGGGTCTCCATTTTTCGTTTTCTGCCAGAGAGGTGGGGCGATAGTGAGGAACCGCAAGGTGATGCCCGCCGTTTCCTGCTTCGCGATGACGAAGCTGATCTATGTGGACGATGATCTGCCGGGCATATCCCGGAAACGGTGCGGCACCGGCTGGGCATATTACGATCCCGAAGGTCGGTTGATCCGCGATAAGGAGGAAAAGCGTCGGCTCAATGCCGTCGCGCTGCCCCCGGCCTATCGCGATGCGTGGTTCTGCCCCGCGCCCAACGGGCACATTCTGGCGACCGGGATCGATGCGCGGGGTCGCAAGCAATATCGCTACCACCCCGAATTTCGTACCGCGCGTGAGAGCGACAAATTCGACGGCTGTGTCACGTTCGGCAATCTGCTTCCCCTTGTCCGCAAGCGGGTGGAGGAAGACCTGGCGTCCCGCCACCTGACCCGCGAACGTGCCGTGGCGAGCGTCGTCCGGTTGCTCGATCTGGGGGCGGTTCGAGTGGGGAACGACAGCTATGCTCGCCGGAACAAGTCTTTCGGCGCAACAACCCTGCGCCGCCGCCATGCCGAGCTGACGGGTAAGACGCTGAAGCTGCGGTACAAAGGTAAAGGAGGGAAGAAGCGCGAAGTCGTTCTGTCGGATGCCAGCCTGGCCAAAGTGGTGCGGGCGATGGAAGACCTGCCGGGCCAGCGATTGTTCCAGTATCTCGATGAGGACGGGGATCATCACGCTGTTTCGTCGAGCGACGTCAATGCCTACCTCTCTGAAACGATGGGGGAACATTTTACGGCCAAGAATTTCCGCACATGGCACGCGAGTGCGATGGCATTGGCCGAACTGGCTGCTGCAGAAGATACTTTGACCATGAAGGAATTGCTTGGTATCGTTTCCGAGCATCTTGGCAATACCCCCGCTGTGGTGCGGCGCAGTTATGTTCATCCCGGCGTTATCGCGCTGATCGAACGACAGGAGGAATGGCGACGGTCACTGGACATGCCAAGAGCGACTAAATGGCTTTCGCGGGAAGAACGGGCGCTGCTTTCCTTGCTCGAAACCGGGCCAGGTGCGGCTGAACTGTTGTCGGCCGCGTGATTGCTTGCAGTCAGTATCCGAAAGGGATACTGATCGTTTATGCATGAAGCAGGTCGAAAAATCCGCGCATGGCGGGAATGCCACGATCCTCCGTTAACGGCGGAGGAATTCGGGCGTATCTATGGCGACCCGCAACCCTGGCCCAGTCGCACCGTGTATGGCTGGGAAACCAAGGGAAAAATCCCCCGCGCCGCAGTTCAGCGCAAGCTGGCGGAACTGGGAATTGCCGATCCTGCAGACTGGCTGCAATTGTTTCAACATCCCGCGCATTCGCCGGAGAATATCCCCGACATGACCGATCAGACTCATCCGTTTTTCGCGCTGCACACACATGGGTTGGTGCGAATTGCCGCATCCACGCCCAAAGTGCGGACGGCGGACGTTACCTTCAATCGCGACGCCATTCTGGAAGAGGCGCGGCGGGCGCACGATGCCCATGTCGATCTGGTGGTCTATCCCGAAATGTGCCTGTCGTCCTACGCGCTGGACGATCTGCACTTGCAGACAGCGCTGCACGAGGCGGTCGAGGCCGCTCTGGCGGAGATTGTAAAGGCCAGTGCCGACTTGCAGCCTTTGCTATTGATCGGTGCGCCGCTGCGGCACAACGGACGTATCTATAACTGCGCGCTGGCGATTCATCGCGGGCGTATTCTGGGCGCGGTGCCGAAGAGTTACCTGCCGAACTATCGCGAATTCTATGAAAAGCGCTGGTTCGCGAACGGGCGCTCGATCGTCGGGCTGGAAACGCAGATCAACGGCCAGACGGTGCCGTTTGGGACCGATCTGATCTTCGCTGCCAACGATATTCCCGGTTTCCGGGTGGCAGTGGAGATTTGCGAAGATTTCTGGGCACCGATCCCGCCATCGACTTATGCCGCTCTGGCCGGGGCGACGGTGCTGGCGAACCTGTCCGCCTCCAACATCACAATCGGTAAATCCGACGAACGCCATATGTTGTGCAGCGCACACGCCAGCCGCGCCGTGGCCGCCTATGTCTATTCCGCTGCCGGCCACGGGGAAAGCACCACCGATATGGCGTGGGACGGGCAGGGGATGATTTACGAACTGGGCGAGCTGATGGCCGAAAGCGAGCGCTTCAGCCTCGAAGCCGAACTGTGTATCGCCGATGTCGATTGCGCGCGCATTCTGTCCGAACGGATGCGGATGCAGACCTTCAACGACGCGGCGGAGCAGCATGGGCGACCAGAGGATCGCTTTCGTACAATCACGTTCGACCATCCGGTACAACAGCATGACATTGGCCTGATCCGCCCCGTGCGGCGGTTCCCGTTCGTGCCGAACAGGGCCGATATGCTCGACGCCGATTGTTTCGAGGCATTCAATATTCAGGTCGATGGGATCATGCGACGGATCGAAGCGACCAGCCCCAAATCGCTGGTGATCGGCATTTCCGGCGGGCTCGATTCGACCCATGCGCTGGTCGTAGCGGCGAAGGCGTGCGACAGGCTGGGTCTGCCGCGCACGACGATACGGGGCTATACCATGCCCGGCTTTGCCACCTCCGACGGGACGAAGACCAACGCCTGGCGGCTGATGGAATCGATGGGAATTACAGCGGCAGAGATCGACATTCGCCCGGCTGCGACGCGGATGCTGGAAGATATCGGCCACCCGTTTTCCGATGGTCATCCCGTGTACGATACCACGTTCGAGAACGTGCAGGCAGGTTTGCGGACTGACTATCTGTTCCGGCTGGCGGGGCAGCACGGGGGCTGGGTAATCGGCACCGGCGATCTGAGCGAGCTGGCGCTGGGCTGGTGCACTTATGGCGTGGGCGACCAGATGAGCCATTACGGTGTCAACGCAGGTGTGCCCAAGACCTTGATCCAGTATCTGATCCGCTGGACGGTGCGAACCGAACAGTTCGATGCCGATTGCCATGCCGTGCTGGAGGATATCGTCTCGACAGAGATCAGCCCCGAACTCGTGCCGCCCGGCGCGGACGGCGCGATTCAGAGCACTGAAAGCATCATTGGCCCATACGAACTGAACGACTTCTTCCTGCATCATGTCATCCGCTGGGGTCAGAAGCCGAGCAAGGTGGCGTTTCTTGCTTATCACGCATGGCGCGATGCCGCGCGCGGGCAGTGGCCGCTCGCATTCCCGGATGAAGCCAAACACTCTTACGATCTGCCCACGATCCGGCATTGGCTTGAGAGCTTCCTGCGCCGGTTCTTCGGCTTCAGCCAGTTCAAGCGCAGCGCCTTGCCCAACGGGCCCAAAGTAAGCGCGGGCGGCGCGCTCAGTCCGCGTGGCGACTGGCGCGCACCGAGTGACTCTGTGGCCGATGTCTGGCTCGACGAATTACGTAGGAATGTGCCCGATGAGTGAACATAAGGGGATTGGTCTGGGCACAGTCGCGGTACTGGTGCTGTGTAACGTGGTCTGGGCGCTCAATGTCGTCGTCAGCAAGATCGCGGTGGGCGATCTGGGTATGCCGCCGCTGGCCTATGCATTCGGGCGTTCGCTGCTGGTGACGCTGTTTTTGCTGCCTCTGTTGCGGCCCGTGCCCAGGCAACTGTGGAAAGTGCTGGCCATCGGCATTGCCATCAGTGGCGGTTCGTTTGCCTTGCTGTCGGTCGGGCTGCGCGATGCCAGCCCGTCGGCATCGGGGATCGTCAGCCTGTCGGGCGCACCGCTGACGGTGCTGTTTGCGATCCTGTTTCTGGGCGAGCGGGTGCGGTGGAAGCGCGCGCTGGGTATCGCGCTGACATTCCTGGGCGTGATCGTGGCAGTATCATCGCCAGCCGGTGTGGAAAGCGCCGACGGGCTGTGGCTGGTGTTCCTGTCGGCGGTGGTTGGCGCGCTGGGCGCTGTGTTCATTAAACCGCTGGAGATCAGCTCAATCCGGTTGCAGGTATGGGCGGGGCTTGGTTCCACTGTTCTGCTGGCGCCGTTGTCACTGGCGACCGAGAGCAACCAGTGGGCACCGATCGCGGCCCATCCGGCAGAGCTTATCGGATGCCTGCTGTTCGCATCGTTGCTGGTGTCGGTGGGCGCACATACCGCTTACTACCAGATGTTGCAGCGGCATGAGACGAACGAGGTCGTCCCGCTGACTCTGCTGACGCCGCTGTTCACCATTGCGCTGGGTGCATGGCTGACGGGCGATCCCATCGGTGCACGTCTGCTGATCGGTGCGGGCATCGCGATTACTGGCGTGTCGGTGATCGTGCTGCGGCCGAGCACTACTTTCGCCAAACGCTATCTGGTGCGGAGCCGGTTGTAAGGGATCCTGCCGCCCTCTCTCTGTTACCGACGGGGGGAGGGGGCAGCAGTGCTTGCTCAGATCGTACTGACCCAGCCGTGCGGATCGGGCACTGTGCCACGCTGAATGCCTACCAGCGTTTCGCGCAGCTTCTGCGTGAGCTGGCCGGGGCCACCGCTGCCGATGGTGAAGGCACCATCTGGCCCTTCGACTTTGCCTACCGGAGTGACGACGGCGGCGGTGCCGCAGGCCATCGTTTCCACCAGCTTGCCGCTTTCGGCATCGGCGCGCCACTGATCGATCGAGTAGCGTTCTTCGCGGATTGTCAGACCCTGTTCTTTCAGTAATTGAATCAGGCTGTTGCGAGTGATGCCGGGCAGGATCGTGCCAGTCAGCGGCGGGGTGATGACAGTGCCATCGTCCATCACGAAGAACAGGTTCATTCCGCCCAGTTCTTCGATCCATTTCCGCTCCACCGCATCGAGGAACACGACCTGATCGTGGCCCTTGGCGATGGCCTCTGCCTGCGGCACCAGACTGGCGGCATAGTTACCTCCGGTCTTGGCCGCGCCTGTGCCGCCCGGTGCCGCGCGGACATAATCGCGGCTGACCCAGATGCTGACCGCCGGAACGCCCGATTTAAAGTAATTGCCCGCCGGGCTGGCGATCACGAGATACTTGTATTTCTTTGCCGGACGCACACCCAGAAACGCTTCCGATGCGAACATGAAGGGGCGCAGATAGAGCGACCCGCCCTCAACGGTGGGAAACCAGTCGGCATCCTTGCGGACAAGCTCGCGTACCGACTCGACGAACACATCTTCCGGCAAATGCGGCATCGCCATCCGGTCCGCCGAAGCGTTGAACCGTTGTGCGTTCGCCTCTGGCCGGAACAGGCCGAGGTTGCCATCGGGATGCTGATACGCCTTCAGCCCTTCGAAGATTTCCTGAGCATAATGCAGCACACTGGTCGCCGGATCGAGCGCGATGGGTTCGCGCGGGCCGATCACTGCGTTGTGCCAGCCGCGCCCTTCTTCATAGTCGATCGAGACCATGTGATCGGTGAAGACAGTGCCGAACCCCGGATCGGCGATAGCCTGTTCACGAAGGTTGGCAGGCGTGGGCGAAGGATGAGGGCGCTGCGTGAATTCCATAAATTGCGCCTAGTGCCACCGGCGATTCAGGGCAAGAGGAGACGAAGTTTGCCCGCTTCAAGTCTGAATGGGCACAGATGCACCTAAAATGGGGATGTAGGAAAGCCGATAAATGAGAAGGGCAGCTCCGCCCGTCGGGAACTGCCCTTCGCATGGTCAGCGGCCAGTGAAGCCGCTCACGAAGCCTCTATCGGCGAAATGAAGACTACCGATAGTGCTCCGCGCGGGTCGTCACCGACCTCCCTGCTGAACCATGAGACATCGGATCACCTCCTTTCGCGCTAGAAAGCCAAACCCTTCGCGTTTCACCGCCGGGTAGAGAACTGCGTTCACCGTCAGTCTCTGGTTGGCAATGTGAGTCGAAATCGATCGCAACACAAGTCTTGCAATAATCTTTTTCCACGTCAGTATCGTCTGTTCCGGCATTTGATTGCGCCGGATATTTCATTTCTGCGACAAATGCTTGGCTGCGTTCAGCGGCAATCTTCGATCACCCGCGTTATTTCGGGCCAGCTCGGTATATAGAGCGGGGCCATTCCTGCGGTTTCGATGGCGAAGCGTCCCTTTGAAATGGCAATCGCATCGAGGAACGGCGATGCAGCGGGCAAGGCAGTGGCGATTGCGCCACGGCCACCGGCGTTAACCGGGCTTCCGCTGAACACACGATCGGCGGTTTCTGTACGGATGCGAACCGGCAACGATCCAGCGGCGGCTCCCGCGCGATAGATGGTGACGGTGCGAGCGCCGCGATCGCATTGCATCCACATCACAGGTGCAGCACCTTTCTCCCCGAATTGCGCGAGTCCGCCATTCGACAGCGAGCGATAGCTCCAGTCCCCCGGCGTGGCTGGCGCATCCATCCAGTTTTCGAATTTGGGTGCGGGGGCTGGCGCCGGAGTCGGCGCGGGTGCCTGTTCCACCGGTTTCGGTGCCGGTGTGGGCACGATGCGGGGCGCGCTGCAACCGGCCACAACCAGGCACGCAACGGCGATTGAAGAACGAAATGTCAGGCGGGTTGGGCGAATCATCGTCTCTCCTGGTTCCACTCTGGCGCAACGCACGCTAGGCGCTTTGGGTCCATGACGAAGAAACGCCGCCTTGACCAGTTGCTCGTGGAACGCGGGCTGGCCGAAAGCCGCACCCGTGCACAGGCGCTGGTGATGGCCGGCCTCGTATTTTCCGGGGAAACCAAGCTGGTAAAGCCGGGGCACCAGATGGCCGAGGATACCGCTCTCGATGTGCGCGGGCGCGACCACCCGTGGGTTTCGCGCGGCGGGATCAAGCTGGCCCATGCCATCGAACACTTCGCGCTCGATCCGACAGGGGCAGTGGCGATGGATATCGGTAGCTCAACCGGCGGATTCACCGATGTCCTGTTGCAAAACGGGGCGGAGCGGGTGTTCGCGGTCGATTCGGGCACCAACCAACTGGCGTGGAAACTGCGGCAGGATCCGCGCGTCACAGTGCTGGAGCAGACCAGCGCGCGAATCCTTACGCCGGAGATGATCGACGCGCCGTGCAACTGGGTCGTGTGCGATGCCAGCTTCATTGGTTTGGCCAAAGTGCTGGAGCGTCCGCTCCAGCTTGCCGCTCCGCAGTGCCGCCTCGTGGCGCTTATCAAGCCACAATTCGAAGTGGGGCGCGAGGAAGTGGGTAAGGGCGGGGTGGTGCGCGATCCGGCCTTACACCAGCGGGTGTGCGATGAAGTGCGGGTATGGATCGAAGGGCTGGGCTGGGCAGTGCAGGGCATTGTCGAAAGCCCGATCACCGGGCCCGAAGGCAATGTGGAGTTTCTCATCTCGGCACACCGTGGATGAAATGTGCGCCCTGCATGTTGCGGTGCAGTAAGGCTGCGGCCAATATCGAGTGAACGAATCACTAACCGGGAGGACACATGACCGGCATTGCATCGCGCGGACAATTGCGCGCCAGCTTCATCCGCTGGGCGTTGTTCACTGTTCCGCTCGTCATGCTGCTCGGTTTCCTTTCGGGCCGATTGTCGGGCAGCGGTGCCGACAGTATCTGGTTCCAATCGCTGGATGTGCCCGCCACTTTCCCCGATCCGATCTGGTTCGGCATCGTGTGGACCGTGCTCTATGTGCTGATGGGGCTCGCGCTGGCGGTCGTCTGCACTGCGTGGGGCGCCCGCTGGCGCGCCGCAGCGATTGCGGTGTTTGTCGTGCAACTGATCGTCAATCTGGCGTGGTCGCCGGTGTTCTTCCTGTTTCATCGGATCGATACCGCGCTGGTGGTGATCGCCGTGCTCGATGTGCTGGTGGTGCTGACGATCGTGCTGTTCTGGCGTGTGCGCCGTATCGCGGCCTTGCTCCTGCTGCCGTATCTGGCGTGGATTGCCTTTGCCACGTTGCTGAACTGGCAATTTCTCCAGCTTAACCCCGAAGGCGGGATTACCGGGCAGGGCGCCGCGCCGGTGCAGCGGATGAATATCTGACTTGCCGAGCGCGCTTGCCGGGCGCAAATAGCATCCATGCAAAGCGAAAACCCACTGATCGCCGATTTCGTGAAAATGGCCAATGCCGCCGCCGGTACGTTCGCCGGGATGACGCGTGAGGCACGCGAAGGTGCGCGCGACCGGATGAAGGAGGCGCTGGGCGGCCTCGACTTCGTGAGCCGGGAAGAGTTCGACACAGTCAAGGAAATGGCCTCCCGCGCACGGGAAGAGAACGAGAAGCTGTCCGAACGCATCGCTGCGCTGGAAGCGAAGCTGAAGGCATAAGCCGGCGCGGGCCGTGCAGCGGCGCGGCGCGTTTCCCATTGCCGGAATGCGGTCCATGTCTCGCCGATTCGCGGGCCGTTTCCGCCTGCCGGGGTGGGAGACATGGACCACATGTTACACTGTCCTGAGCGAAAAAAGTCACCTTCCGGCAAAGGGCTGGCGCAAGTCGGTTGTCAGCACGGGCGATCCGGGTTGCCATGCCGCGCAAAATGGCAAAGCGACGGCGTGTAGGACAGGCTAACCTCGTGCCTTCGTGTCTTCGTGTGAACCAGACATAACCGCAGAAATGCACGTTCAGCGGGCACCCACCTCTTCATCTTTGCGAACGCACGTTAGCAATCGATGAGGCGACGTTTCTGCCCAACGCATCGGTTGCGATGGAGGCGCAGTGCCGCCCATGGATTGCCACGTCGCTACGCTCCTCGCAATGACGAGGGGAGAGGGTGCCCTTGTCACAATTCTGCGCAAGCGCGGTGGTATTGAGCAAGCGTTTGCGGTGCCACACGAGCCCACCAACCAGAGCCACCTCGTGTCTTAGTGCCTTCGTGTGAACCAATACGGCCACCAACGACACTCACCTTGCAATTCACCCTTCGCGCTGGACGATCCCGCCAGTCACACGCCACACCGCCGCATCCGCGCCCAATGCGGCAAACGGTGCGCTCTCGGTGCCGGTGAACCACACTTGCGCGCCGGAGTCCGCCAGCCGTGCAAACAGCGCCTCGCGCCGCACGGGGTCGAGGTGTGCCGCCACTTCGTCCAGCAACAGTAAGCTGGCGCGCCCTTGTGCCGCAAGCCCGGCGTGGGCCAGCGTGATGGCGATCAGCATCGCTTTCTGTTCGCCGGTCGAGCAGCGATCGGCGGGTTGTTCCTTGCCTGCCATCCGCACGGCCAGTTCGTCACGATGCGGGCCGGTCAGCGTGCGCCCTGCGGCGCGTTCGCGCGGGCGACCGGCGCGCAGGGCATCGCGCAAGGCATCGGGCGCGGTCGGTCCACCCGGTTGATATGTCAGTTCGGGACGGGCGAAGGGCTCACTGGGCAAACGCGCCAGTTCGGCCTGCAACGTTGCGACAAGTCGTTCGCGCCCGCTGGCCAGCGCCGCGCCATGCTCCGCCATTTGTGTCTCGACGCCTTCCAGCCACGTCGGATCGGGCGCATCGTCGCCGGAAAGCAGGCGATTGCGTTCGCGCAGCGCGTTTTCATAGCGGGCGGCGTTGCGCGCATGGCTGGCATCGAGCGCCACCGTAAGCCGGTCCATATAGCGTCGCCGCGCACCGGCACTGTCGGCAAACAGCCGGTCCATCGCCGGGGTCAGCCACGAAATCGCCAGCCATTCGCCCAGCGAGACCGCGCTCGCTTCTGCGCCGTTGACCCGCACCAGCCGCCGGCCGGGGCGCGCCGCTTCGGCCAGGGTGCCCAGACGCACGGGCTCTTCCCCCTGTGCGATCAGCGAGGCACCCACGGAGAATCCGCCCGGCCCATCGCTGCCCGCCATTTCGGCCAGCGGTGCGCGGCGCAGGCCGCGGCCGGGCGCGAACAGCGATATCGCTTCCAGTACGTTGGTTTTCCCTGCGCCGTTTTCGCCCACCAGCAGATTGAACCGCGCCGTACCGTCGAGCGTGGTCGCGCGGTGGTTGCGGAAGCCGGAAAGGGAGATGCGGTCGAGCGCCATCGGGACGAGGAGCGATAGCCGGGGCGGGCGGGGCAGGCCACCCGGAAAAGTGCAATCCCAACAGTTGGTGAAAATTCCCGAACATGAGCGATAGATGAACGGCCTGTCAGCCAACGCGAAAGCAAAAACGGCGAAATTCCGCCATTTTTCAAAACTGGCACGGCCCCTGCAATCATTGTGGCATCAGCCGGACACGGTGTCCGGCATCACATTGAAAGGGAAAATATCATGCAAATCTTCAACCGCCTCAGCGACAAAGCCGCCGCCGCCATCATGTCGCTCGGTCTGACCGTTGCCGTATTCGCATTCGCTATCGTGCCGACGGTGAACCCGGTGCTGACCTCGGCGGTGCTGGTATGAGCCGCTTCGATACCGACAAGCCGATGGTCCAGCCTTCTCGCAAGGGCTTCGCGCTGGACCGGCAGCACAGCAAGGTTTTCGGAGTCTGCGGCGGGATCGCCAATTACTTCGGGATCGATCCGCTGATCGTCCGCATCGTGTTCGTTGCAGGCACGATCCTTGGCTTCGGATCGCTGCTGCTGGTCTATCTGGGGATTGCCCTGATTGCCGACTGAGGGAGCCCGCAGGCTCCCTCACAGCCGCATCACATCGCGCTGATGCCGCCGTCCAGTTTCAGTTCGGCAGCGGTCATGAAGCTGCTTTCGTCACTGGCGAGGAACAGCACCCCATCGGCGATTTCCTGCGGCGCACCCACCCGCTTGAGCGGGATCTGACGCGCCAGTTTGCCCATCACCACGTCTTTTTCGATACCTGCGTTCTTCGATATTCCGTCGAGGATGGGGGTGTCCACGAATGTCGGGTGGACCGAATTGCAGCGGATATTCCACCCCATCTTGGCGCAATAGAGCGCGACCGATTTCGACAGCATCCACACCGCGGCCTTGCTGGCGTTGTATCCGGGCATGGTGTCGCTGGCGATCAGGCCGGCGATCGAGCTGATATTGACGATCGATCCGGGCTGATGATCATTCATCAGCGGCAATGCTTTCTGACAGCCGAGGAATACCGAATCGACGTTGATCGCGAAGCCGCGCCGCCATTCTTCCAGCGTGCAGGTTTCGATATTGCCACGCACACCGACCCCGGCATTGTTGACCAGCACCGACAGCCCGCCCAGAAAATCGCGCGCTGCCTCTATCGCTGCGTCCCACTGGGCGGGGTCGGTCACATCGTGTTCGATGGCATAGGCGGTGCCCGCGCCATATTCGGCATCGATCGCAGCGGCCGTTTCCACGGCGCCAGAGCCGTTGATATCGGTGCACAGAACCCGCGCCCCTTCGCGTGCCAGCGTGTGCGCGTGTGCTGCGCCAAGCCCTTGCGCCGCGCCTGTCACCAGCGCCAGCTTGCCCGCTACCCGTCCTGCCATTTCATTCTCCCGGTTTCAGGATGCCTGCCATCAGCAGACCCATTATTCGAACGTCGATCCCAACGCCCGCTTTCCTGCGCTTTTCAACGAAACCGGGTATTTCGGCAAGGGGGATACGGTGGACAGTGATGTTCTCGCTCTCGGTCCCGCCACCGGGGCCGACCTGAGTCAGATCGCTTGCCCGTACCAGCGTGAAGCTTTCGCTGACCATGCCGGGGGAGGAATAGAATTCGCCCAGCGATTCCAGCGTGGCGGCGCGCCAGCCGGTCTCCTCCTCCAACTCGCGACCGGCAGCGGCCAGCGGGTCTTCCCCGGCGAAGCTCTCGTCATCGCCCACTAGCCCGGCGGGTAGTTCGAGGCAGGGTTTGCCCAGCGGCACGCGATACTGTTCGACCAGCAGAATATGCCCATCCTGCACCGCCAGTATTACCGCGGCGCGGATATTGTTGGGCCGCCCGACATATTCCCATTTCCCCCGCATTTTGGCGGTGATGTATTTGCCCTGCCACACGATCTGTTCGGGGGCATTACGGTCGTCCATCGTATGTCCTAGGTTTGGGGTGGGTCAGAACCTGCGGGCGGCGTGCCGCGGCCCGCCGATCAGACTTCGATCAGACGGTCGGGCAATTCATTCACATCGTCGTCTGCGCGCGGGAAATGTTCCGCCAGCACGACGCCGACATCGCGGATGCCCGCCGCCAGCCCGTGGGCCACGCGGCCCTGCTTAATTTCCGCCAGCATATCGGCCATCGCTTCGCCCCACACCTCTGCCGGGACAATCGCAGCGATCGCTTCGTCAGCGACGATTTCAGCGCGATGTTCCTGCATCGACAGGTAAATCAGGATGCCCGTGCGCCCGTGAGTGCGCCGCTCCGCGCCAACCTTGAACAGAGCCACCGCCCGTTCGCGCACCCGCGCGCTTTTCACAGGGGAGGGGACCAGCAGCATCCGCAATGGTTGCCAGAGTAATATCAGCCAGACCGCCGCGAATTTGGCGATGGCGATGATTGCCGCCAGCGTGAGCAAGGCACGCGGGGTCCATTCGTGGTTCCACCCGCCCAGCAGCCAATCGACCTTGGGCAGATAGAAATCGGGGAACATTGCCACCACCGCCAGGGCGGTGATCGCAGCCAGAATTGCCCAGCCAAGCTGAATGTCGCTATACCCGTCAGACCGGTTGGCCAGCACAGTGACGATTTCGCCCGCCGTTTCCGATTCCGCCGCAGCGACCGCCTGCGTAATCAGCTCCCGTTCGCTGTCGGTCATCGCACCCATTACCAGCCCCCCGATGCGCCGCCGCCGCCGAAGCTGCCGCCGCCGCCAGAAAATCCGCCTCCGCCACCGAAGCCGCCACCGCCGCCCCAGCCGGAATCGCTATCGAACCCGCGCGCGGCGGCCTTGCCCGCTTCCCACAGCAGGATGTCGCCCATCGTGCTGCCGGTGAGCGACCCATTGTATCGCCGCCCGCCGCGACGGCGGAACAGCGGCAGGACGAAAAATATCAGGACGAAGATCACCCAGACGATCGTGCTGGCAGGAATTCCTTCGCTGCTCTGGCGCTTGTCCGCCTCTGCGGCGATCTGTTGCGCCTGATCTGCCGGCAATTGCAATTGTTTGATTATCGCGTCGGTCCCGGCGACGATCCCGCCCGGCATATCGCCCGCCTTGAAACGGGGGAGGATATCGTTCTGGATAATCAGGCTGGAAAGCCCGTCGGTCAGCACCGGTTCCAGCTCATAACCGACTTCGATCCGCACTTTGCGTTCATTGGGCGCGACCAGCAGGATCGCCCCATCGTTGCGCTCTTTGTCGCCAAGGCCCCAATGCCGCCCCAGCTGATAGCCATAATCCGAAATCTCGTAGCCTTGCAGGCTGGGTACTGTGGCAACCACCAGTTGCCGCTGCGACTGGGCTTCGAGCGCAGCCAGCTTCTGCGTCAGCTGTGCCTCCACTTCCGGCGGCAGGATATTCGCCGCATCGACCACCCGGCCGGTGAGCGCCGGAAACTCCTGCGCCGATGCTGGCAGCGCGAACAGCGCCGCCAGCATGGCGAGTATCAGCGCAAGCGCGCGCATCGCGATATCAGTTGGTTGCGGCGGTGGCCGCCGGGGCGGGGGTGTTGTCGTTCGCGCCTGCTGTCGGTGCGGCGGTTGCCGAACCGTTCGGCGTCATGTCGAGCGTCGGCGCGACTTCGGCACCCGGCGTCACCGCTTCATAGGGCACCATCGGTTTCGCGCCGTGAATGATTTTGGCGCCGATGATATCCGGGAAGGTGCGGATCGTGGTGTTATAGTCGCGCACCGCTTCGTTATAGTCGCGGATAGCGATGCGAATGCGGTTTTCCTGCCCTTCGAGCTGGCTTTGCAGCATCTGGTAGTTGGCAATCGACTTGAGATCGGGATAGCGCTCAAAATTGGCGAGCAGGCGGCCCAACCCGGCGCCGAGCTGTTCCTGCGCCTGCTGGAATTGCGCCATCTTCGCCGGATCGTTCAGATCGTCTGCACTCAGCTGAATGCTGGTCGCTTTCGCGCGGGCTTCCACCACACCGGTCAGGATCGCTTTCTCCTGCTCCGCTGCGCCCTTGGCCACTTCGGCCAGATTGGGCACGAGGTTGGCGCGTTCCTGGAATGCGGCCTGGACATCGGCCCACTTGGCCTTGGCAGCTTCTTCCTTAGTCGGAACCGAGTTGATCCCGCACGCGGCAAGACCGATCGAGGCCAGCGCGACAAGCGCGTAGCGGCCGAAAGAACGGATATTCATTTGTCGAACATACTCCTCTGGTCGCACGCACTTTGCGCGCGCAATCTGTATTGCTAACATAGCACACCGACGGGGTGTTTCAAGGAACTCCCTGTCGCTTTCCCGGTTCGGAGAAAGAGCCTTTTAATGGAGACATTTGGATGAACCTGTTTGGCGAATTCCGCAAATTCATCGCCCGTGGCAACGTGCTGGACCTTGCAGTTGGCGTGGTGATCGGTGCTGCTTTCGGTAAAATCACGACTTCGCTGACCGAAGCGATTCTGATGCCGAGTATCGGCTGGTTGTTTGGAAGTGTGGACTTCAGCAACTGGTTTATCCGCCTTGGACCGATTCCGGCCTCTTACGAAGGATCGCCGGATAATTATGAGAGGTTGCAGCAAGCCGGGGTGGCGATGATCGGATATGGTGATTTCCTGACGCAAGTGGTGAATTTTTTGATCCTTGCCTTCGCATTGTTTCTGTTGGTGAAAGCGGTGAACCGAGTTCTCGATGCAATCGAGGAGGAGAAGAAAAACGTCACCGACACTTCGAAAAGCGATGCATTGCCAACCGATCCGCAACTGGATGTGCTGCGCGATATCCGCGCGGAATTGCAGGCCATGCGTGACGCACCCTCCCGGTCAGCGTAAACCGAAGCGGTGGCATGGTTGATGGTCGCGCGCTGGAACCGACTGAGCCTGAATGGGAAAGGCACTTGGCAGTGCGGCATCGCGCTGCCAGAACGCCGAAATTGCATCATAGGTTAAATAGGGGGCGTCGTGCTTTCGGAATTCAAGGAGTTCATTGCCAAGGGCAATGTCATGCAACTGGCCGTGGCGGTTATTATCGGGGCGGCGTTCGGCAAGATCGTGACATCGATGACCGACGATCTGATCATGCCGCTGATCGGTGCGCTGGTAGGCGACGTCGATTTTTCGAACAAATATGTGGTACTTTCCGGCGATGTTGCGCCCGGCACTTCGCTGGCGGCGGCGCGTGAGGCCGGTGCCAATGTACTGGCCTGGGGCAACTTTATTTCGATGGCGATCAACTTCGTGATCCTGGCTTTCGTCATCTTCCTGCTGGTGCGGTACACCAACAAGGTGATGGCGCGGTTCGAAAAGCAGGCCGAAGAAGCCGCTCCGGCGGGCCCGACCGAAGTGGAATTGCTGGCGGAAATTCGCGACGCACTGAAAAAGTGATCGCAAGTCACTGATCCTACGGAATTTATCCGTAGTCACTTCACATTAAGCCGGCATTCCCTATATCGGGGGTGCCGGTTTTTGCTGGCTATGGCGATAAATTGCGGTGTGCAATAGGCACAGCGGACCCGGGGGCAGTACCCGGCGGCTCCACCACCGCTCCCCAGTTGGGGGCACGATGATGGGGCCGAACTAGGATCGACGTGTGTTGAAAGGCATCGTTTTCGCTCGGGCTGAGTAACCCGTTCAAGGCTCAAAACTCATAAGTGCCAACGATAACGAAGCACTTGCTCTCGCTGCGTAACCTGATGGCCTAACGGCCTGATCTTACAAAGCTTAGAGCACGGTTCGGACCGAACCGGGTAACAGAATCGGAAACCGGGGGCCCGGGGGAGCCTAGCAACACAATCCCCCACTTTCCCTTTTTGTGTGCTGCCTGATTCAGGCCTTGGTGCGGAGGGTTTGATTCACACGAAGGCACTAAGTGGTCTTTGGGCGAGTGTGGATGTCGCGCCACGGTTGCTGTCCAACACCCCCGCGCTTGCGCGGAATATTATCATGATTCTGCGCGGGCGGATAAGTCACTACCAGACCATTCAGGCATCAACATCTTAGTGCCTTCGTGTCTTCGTGTGAACAAAAACACCGAACCCAAAAACTACTCCCCAGCTGAAGCCTTGCGCTCCTGCTCCATCCGCAAACAATCGAAAATTTTGGCCCCAGCCAGAAACACCGATCCGGTAGCAGCGAGGAACAGCAGCTTTCCCCCATAGCCGGGAAACTGGTGCACATAGGCCATGCCTCGCTCGCATGCCCCCAGCGCCAGCGCGTAAATGATCAGGCACGCTTCGAAGCGTGTCTTGATCACAAACAGGCGGCGGAGCTTGCGAAACATACCTTCCCCGAAATGCTTAACGCGACCTGGAGCAAATCCCGTGCCAATGGCTAATTGCCGCGGGTTACGACGGTTAACGAGTTCCGCACTGTAAGGAGTGCCGACAGGCGGTCCAGTGCGTTAACCAAGTTCTGCGAGGCCGAGTGTTTCGAGAAGGGACAGTCGTGCGGCGATAACATCTTGAGCGAGCGATTCGCCGCCGACATCGACAGGATCGATCTGTTCGGGCCAATGCGCCGCTATCGCGCTTTCGATAAGATCGGCCTTCGCCTCGTTCAGCATGAACCGGGGATCGACCGTTGCCGGATCGGCCACGACGCGCAGGCGCAGGCAGGCGGGGCCGCCGCCGTTGGCCATTGACTGGCGGACATCGACCGGCAGCACGCGGCGGATCGGGCCATTGCTGGCCAGCATGCTATTCAGCCATGAACTGACCGCGGCATTATCGGTGCATTCGGTCGGCACGACCAGAGCCATTTCGCCGGTGGGCAAAGTCAGCAGTTGCGCGTTGAACAGGTATGTCGCGATCGCTTCGTTCAGCGACACCGCATCGGCGGGCACTTCAACCACTTCCAGCGCGGGAAACTTCGTTCGAATCGCATCGTATGCGCCCTGCTGATCTGCGAAAGCTTCGGCATGAGTGAACAGCACGCGTTCGTTCGCGACAGCGACGACATCGTTATGAAACGCGCCCGCCGCAATGGCCTTGGGCGCTTGTTCGATAAACACCGTGCGTTCCGGGTCCAGTCCATGCAGGCGAGCGACTGCGCGACTGGCCTGTTCGTGCTGTCGCGCGGGAAATGCGCCGCCTGTCCGGCCATAAACGAACACTTCGACTCCGGCGGCATCGTGCCCTTCGCACAGCCGCATGTGATTGGCTGCGCCTTCATCGCCAAAAGTCGGCGGTACGGGGCCGTGCAGCGCGAAGTGCTGGCGGTCGGCAAATGCCAGCGCCAGTTGCCGCGCGGTATCGGGCCATTCTTGCGCCCGGTGCGGCATCGTCACCAGATTGGCCGGAGTCAGATGGCATCGTCCATCCGCCGTATCGCCAGCGGGCGAGACAGTGGCGGCATTGGCGGTCCACATCGAACTGGCCGACCATGCCTGAGCCGTCAGCACCGGATCGGTCGTGCTGTCGGCACCCAACGCCGCAAGATAGCCTGCATTGGGGCGCGGCAACGGCAGTAGAAATCCCTGCGCCAGCCCCAGCGCCATATTGTGCCGCATCTTCGCTATCCCTTGCAGCGCAGCTGCACGCGGATAGCTGGCATCGCCCGCATGGCGAGTGGCGGCAAGGTTGCCGAGGCTCAGGCCAGCGTAGTTGTGACTTGGCCCGACAATCCCATCGAAATTGATTTCTACAGGTTTCATCGCGCCACGCTCCACACTGTATCGCCTTCGCTTACGTCGAGCAGATCGGCCGCCTGTGCGTCGATCCGCAGATTGCCGTCGTCGTCGAATGCGCGGATGCCGTAACAACTACGGAATTCCTGCAGGCGACCCGATGCGAGGATCGCCTTCTCGCCTTTGTCGAGATCGAACCCGGTCACTTTCGCTGCCTTCGCATCCCTGATCGATACGACATCGTCGGTCTGCGCGGTCATCGTGGGGCCACCGTCGAAAATGTCTACGTAGCCTGCGGCGCGGAAACCTTCGTTTTCAAGCATCCGCATGGCGGCCCGTCCGGTGGGGTGGGGCACGCCGATGGCGGTGCGCGCATCGTCGTCCAGCATCGCGATATAGACCGGGTGCTTGGGCATCAGGTCGGCGATGAACTGATTGCCGTGAATCGCGTTGAAATAATCCGCATCCTGAAAACTCATGCCGAAGAACCGGCCCGCGACACCATCCCAGAACGGGCTGCCGCCGCGTTCGTCGATAATCCCGCGCAGTTCGGCCAGAATGCGATCGGCAAAGCGCGCCCGGTGCATGGCAATGAACAGATAGCGGCTGCGCGCCAGCAACAGGCCAAGCCCACCTGCGCGTTCCCCCGGATGGAGGAACAGGCCGCCGACTTCGCTGGCCCCTTCCAGATCGGTGACGAGGCTGAGCATTTCGGCCCGCACCGTGCGGTCCAGCTCTTTCGAGTGCTGAGTCAGGGTGGTCAGGCGATAGGAATAGAACGGCCAGCGCTGGCCAACCTGCGTCATCAACTGGCACGTGCCGCGGACCGCGCCAGTCTCACCATTTTCCAGCACCAGCACGAACTGTTCGTCGCGCAAGTCGTCTTCCGGGCGGGCAAAGGCATCGGCGGCGCGTTCGAGCTTGGTGGTCAACGCATTGCGGTCGGGCGGCAAGTTGGTGAAACCGCCGCCGGTCAGCTTGGCCATTTCATACAGCGGTTCGAGATCGGCGGGGCGCGCGGCGCGCAGGAGGAAGCTCACAGCGTATCTCCACTGGAAAGACGTGACAGGACGAACGCGGACAGCGCCGCACGTTCGGATAGGGATGGGACGATCATAAATTCGTCCGGCGAATGGATCTTGCCGCCGCGCACGCCCATCGTATCGACCACGGGAACGCCGGTGGCGGCGATATTGTTGCCGTCGCACACCCCGCCGCTGGCTTGCCAGTCGATATGCTGGCCCAGCACGGCACCGCAGTCGCGCACAAGATCGAACAGCTTTTGCGCCCGTGCACCGACGGGTTTGGGCGGGCGGGTGATGCCGCCGTGGACAGATATGTCCACTTCCTGCGACTGGCGCACTTCGCCCAGCAGGGCGTTCATTTCGGCCACGAAGCGTTCGGCGGCATCGGGCGCCTTGGGGCGGATGTTGAACCGCAGGATCGCGTGATCGGGCACGACGTTGTTGGCCGCACCGCCTTCGATCTTGGCCGGGTTCACGCTGATATCGCTGCGCTGCAATTCCTTCAGACGCACCGCCAGCGTCGCGGCGGCGACAATCGCGTTGCGCCCGTCGAGCGGATTGCGGCCGGCATGGGCCGACTTCCCCGTAACGGTGAGCGAATAATTGCCGCTGCCCCCGCGTGCATGGGCAAGCGTGCCATCGGGCAGAGCACTCGGCTCGTAAGTCAGCGCGGCATATTTGCCCTGTGCCAGCGTTTCGATCAGCGCAGAGGAGGAAAGCGATCCGGTCTCTTCATCCGAATTGACCAGCACATCGTAGCCCACCTGCGCGGCCTCGGGCAGAGTCTCGAACGCGGTCAGCGCATGGAGGATCACCGAAAGGCCGCCCTTCATATCGGCAAGACCGGGGCCGTTCAGCGTTTCGCTGTCGATCCATGTCTGCCCCTGAAACGGATGGTCGGCCGGAAATACGGTGTCCATGTGTCCGGTGAACAGGAATCTGCGCGGCGCATCGGGGCGTACCCGCAGCACCATATGCTGACCATGCGCCTTCTCGAATTCGCGCCCGTCGGCGGCGATGGCAGTCACTGGCGCAGGATCGACCAGTTCGACAGCACCGGGCAGCGCGGAGAACGCATCGGCCAGCATTGCAGCTTGTGTCGCCAAACCGTCGAGGTTGGCGGTGCCGGTGTTCACTGCGGCCCATCCCTGCACTTGCGCCAGCATCGCTGGCTGATCGATCCGCTCGGCGAGTGTTTCGGCAAGTTGTTTCATCGGCAACTTCTCTAGAGGGATAGGCTTGGCTGTCTACCCCAGCGTGCCAAGTGTACGGGCCAGCACAACAAACTCGTCGACCGAAAGAGTTTCGGCGCGGCGCTGCGGATCGATTCCCACGATATCCAGCGCATCGAGCGCGTGTGGCACGCCTTTCAGGCTCTGCCGCAGCATCTTGCGCCGCTGGCCGAAGGCGGCTTCGGTCACACGCTCCAGCAATCGGGCCGATACGCCTTCGGGCTGAGCCTTTGGCGTTACGTGGACGATCGCGCTCATCACTTTGGGGGGAGGGGTGAAGGCACTGCGATGGACCTTCATCGCCAGCTTCGCATCCGACCGCCACTGCGCGAGCACCGCCAGCCTGCCATATGCGCCGGTGCCGGGCTGGGCGACAATGCGCTGAGCCACTTCGAGCTGGAACATCAGCGTCAGCGAAGTCCACTGCGGTGGCCATTGTTCGCCGCTCAGCCAGCGGACGAACAGCGCGGTACCCACGTTATAAGGCAGGTTGGCAATCACAGCATAAGGCGCGCCCATCGTCTGCGCGTGATCGATCTTCATCGCGTCGCCTTCGATCACGGAAAGCTGGCCGGGGAATGCTGTGCTCAGTTCCTCCAGCGCGGGCAGGCAGCGGCGATCCATTTCGATGGCGGTGACTTTGCCCCCGGCGCGCAAGATGGCGCGGGTTAGCCCGCCGGGACCGGGGCCGACCTCCAGCACGGGGTGGCCTGCCAGATCGCCGGGAATCGCGGCGATCCGGTCAAGCAGTTGTTCGTCGAGCAGGAAGTTCTGCCCCAGCGCTTTGCTCGCGCTCAGGCCGTGGCGATTGATGACGTCGCGAATGGGGGGCAGGGGCGGGTTCACCCGGCTTTCTTAGGCGCGATTGCAGGCGATGCGAAGCCGCCGAAGGGAATTTTCAGGGGGTGAAGGGAATGGAGTGGGAGCGGGGGTGTCTTATTACTGACCATGTTGAAGCCGATGCGGGAGCGCTCACATACCATTTCGCCATTGCCAGTGCAGCGAAGCAATCGATGGTGCGAGGCTCCGCCCATCGCATCGGCTGTGAGGGAGGTGGGGTACGGTCCATGGATTGCCACGTCGCCTGTGGCTCCTTGCAATGACGAGGTGATGCGGGCGGTTGAGTGATGGCCGCCCGCCAATCGGACGCTTCTATTGTGCCGTCGCCCCGGACTTGATCAGGGGTCCAGCTTCCACCTGCACCGCGCTGAAAGAATAGCGGGACCCCGGATCAGGTCCAGGGCGACGGTGTGGGGTGGTCGCGCTTCTCCCCGCTCGTCATTGCGAACGCAGTGAAGCAATCCATGACCTGACGTTTCCGCCCATCGCACCGGTTGTGGTTGAGGTGAAGTATGGTTCATGGATTGCCACGTCGCCTCTGGCTTCCTCGCAATGACGAAGGAAGAGACGGGCGGGCGTGGCTGTGCGCCTCAGCCATGTATTATGAGGCGAACTTCGCTTCTACTTTATAAATTTGCCCGTCGCGCGGCGCATTCGCCGGCCATGCGGATCGCCGCAATGGTGGCGCCGGGATCGGCCTTGCCGGTGCCCGCGATGGCGAATGCGGTGCCGTGATCGGGGCTGGTGCGGATAATCGGCAGGCCGAGTGTCACATTGACCCCGGCATCGAAATCCAGCGCTTTGATTGGGATCAGCGCCTGATCGTGATACATGCACAAGGCAACGTCATAATCGCCACGCGCATGCGGCGCAAACAGCGCGTCGGCAGGGTGCGGGCCAGTCACAGCGAACCCTTCCGCCACCAGCGCAGCAATCGCGGGGACAATCACATCGCTGTCTTCATGGCCCATGCGCCCCTGTTCCCCAGCGTGGGGATTGAGCGCGGCAATCGCTATGCGCGGGTTGGCAAGGCCGAAATCGCGCTGCAACGCGGCTGCGGCGATCCGGGCGCGGCGCCGGATCAGATCGCCGGTAATGAGCGCGGGCACTTGTGACAGAGCGACGTGCACCGTGAGCGGGATAGTCCGCAATTGTGGACCGGCCAGCATCATCACCGCGTCATCCGCCACCACGCCGCTTGCTGCAGCGACGAATTCGGTCTGCCCCGGATAGTCGAAACCGACTTCGGCCAGCAGAGCCTTCGCAATGGGGCCGGTCACGATGGCGGCCGCGTCGCCCGAAACGGTCAGTTCCGCGGCAGTGCGGAGAGATGCAAGCGCCAGTCGCGCGCCGTCCCGGTCGGGTTTGCCGGGGGTCCACGCTGCATCGATCTCTCCCAGCACGGGCAGGGCATAGGGAAATATATCCGCAGCCTGCGTCGGGCTATCGATCCGCTCTATCGGGACATCCAGCCCGCGAGCCGCAGCGGCGCTGGCCAGCAGACTGGCGCCGCCCACAGCGAAGAACGGCGGCAGGGCAGCGGCATTGCGCTGCGCCCAGCTGGCAACGATCAGTTCCGGCCCAATACCAGCCGGATCCCCCAGCGACAGGGCGAGGGGGGGGGGCATCGCGATCAGTTGTAAACGATGTAGGCGTCGTTACGCAGGTCGCGCAGGTAACGCTGAGCACGCTTGTCGATGCGTTCGTTTTCGAGCTGGCTCATCACCTGATCGAACGACGGTGCATCGCCGGTCTGCGGATCGTCACGCCCGCACAGCATCAGCACACGCACGCCTTCTTCCACCGAACCAAACGGCGGAGTGGACTGCCCGATTTGCAGGTTCAGCATGATTTGCTGCAATTGTTCCGGCAAGGCGCGCACACGGATGTTGTCGTTGCTGACGATATCGGCACCGATTTTGGCGGCACTGGCTTCGGCATCGCCGCAACCCTTGATCGCCTGAACCTGTTGAGTGAAAGCTTCCAGCCGCTTGGTCGCGTCGGCCTTGCTGGTCCCCTTGGGGAAATTGAGCGAAATCTGCTTGAGGCTGAGCGTCGCGTCGCGCGGGTCGGCCGAAAGGATCGCCTTCTTGTCGATCAGGTAAAGGATCGAATAGCCGCCAGAGTTGGCAATCGGACCAATCACCTGCCCCGGTTGCATTTCACGCGCCGCAGCCGCCAGTTCGGCGGGCAGGGTTTCGAGACGGACAAAGCCAAGGTCGCCGCCAACTGCGGCGGTCGATGCCTCCGAAAACTGGCGTGCATAGGCGACGAAGCTGCCGCCCGAACGCAGTTGCTCGATGATTTTACGCATGTTCGCTTCAACTTGCGCCTGCGTTGTCGGAGTGGCTGCCATGTAAATTTCGCCGAGGCGATACTCTTCCGTCCCGCGCGAAGCATTCAGGCGCGCGAGCATTTCGTTCACTTCTTCGCTCGACACGTTGACGAACGGCGACACATTGCGACGCAGCAGCTGCTGCCACGCCATTTCGCCCAGGATCTGGCGCTTCAACGAAGCGGGAGATGAACCGATCGATTCCAGATGTGCGTCAAGCGCTGAGGGCGATTGCCCAAAATTCTGTTGAGCGACGCGTTTGTACGTTTCATCGACCTGAGCGGCGCTGACTTCGATTTCCTGCGCCTTGGCCGCCTGAATTTCCAGTGTTTCGTCGATCAGGTTCCGCAGGACTTGTGCCCGCAGGCGCTGCATTTCTTCCTCGGAAATCTTGCCCTTGTTCGCTGCGACTACGAGAGCGACACGCTGGTCCACGTCGGTGCCGGTGATAACCTGTCCATTGACCACGGCGGTCGGTTTACGTTCGTTCGGGTTGCTGTTCCCCAGCAGCGATATGTTTGCCGGCAAGTCGAGCCCGCTCGCATCGTTGTTCGCTTCGTCCATCGCCTGCGCCTGCTGTGCAGTCGCGGTGATGGGGGCGGCGATCATGCCGAACGCGGCGATGCCGCAAATCAGTTTGGAAACAGTCTTTTCGATCACGCGTAAAGTCCGATTGCAGCGCCGGTTTCCGGCTACTTTGTAATGAAGTGCCAATGTAGCCGGGTGGCTTAACCCAAGCTGAGTGTCGCGGATAGCGGTTTTGCCCCGTGCTGCCAACGCCTGCGGAACGGCCAATCCCCGTATTCGCAAAAGGGAATCAGCGGAAACCGAGGCCTCTGAGAGCAAAATAGAGCTGGAACGTGTTACCGCGCCGTGCATCGCCGGTGTCCACATAGTCTCGCCGCCAGGTCAGCCCGAGTTCGAGGCATTCGTCTTCGTAAGCCACGCCCAGCCGGGTGCGAACCGGGTCGAATCCGCTGGATGTCAGTGTCGGGTCTTCCTCCCGATCAGTCAGGTTGAACACACCCGAACCGAATACCGACCAGTATCGGGCGAATGCGATACGCGTTGCCGCGCGTAGTTCCTCGCGATCACGTAAATCTTCTATCGTGCTGGAAATATCGCGGTTGAGCCGGAGATAGCCCACCTCGAGATAGGTCTTGCTCGACCCTACTGTTGCATCCAGTTCGTTGCGACGTACAGCGAGATCATCTTTGTCCAGCCGGAACCGGTGGGTCAGCTTGACGAAATCCTTGTAGCGCACTTCAGTCCGGCCAACGAAGTCCGAAACCTGTTCGGACAAACCCGTCCCATCGGGCACGATCGTTCGTTGATTGGACAGGCGGTAGGACTGGCCCACAGTGCTGCGGATGCGCCAGTCGGGGAACTGAAGATCGTAGTCGACGCCATAGGTCATACGCGCACCGTCTTCCACGCGATCATAACCGGGGAAACGGTTGAGCGCGAACAGGTTCGAATCTTCCAGATCGACCGCGCGCGCGTCTTCATTTGGCACCGCGAGGTTGCGGATGGGTGGGCTGGCGACGAATTGCAACCGTGGCGTAATCACTTGTGTGCCGCCGAATGCACGGCCTGCAAACGGCCACTGAATGTCAAGTGCGGCCAGAGCCACCCCACGTGTTTCCCATCCCGGATTGCCACGATAGAGCGCTGTGTCGGTCAGTTGATTGTCCGTTGAATGGTAGACGTCGCCGCGCACCAGTCCGGTCAGAGTGACGAGTTGGCCCATGCCGGTAACACGCCGCAAATCCCATCGTGCACCGGCAAAGGCGCGCTGCGTGTTCTGCCCGGCGTCGCGCATCAGGGCCAGCGAGTTACCCCGAATCTCTATCTTGCCGCCCAGCAAGGGGTCGTCGATCCGCTTGCGCCAATCGATCAGCGGCAGCGCAACGGGAACCTGACCCTGGTCTGCATTCAGCCGCAGGGATTGGGTGGCATAGCCAGCCAGTTGGAAAAAACTGGTTGCGCCCGTTCGCTCCAGCTTGACGAGCGAACGCAGGCGATCATCGTAACTGATATCGTATCGACGCAGGAAGGTGCGGTCGCTTGCTCTGCGAATTGAATAATCGAGGCTCCAGTTCGGATCGAACTGAAAACGGCCATTGGTGAACAGATATCCGCGCACGTCGCGCTCTGTGTCACCGGTCGTCGCGTTGGTGCTGCGGCGGCTGGTCGTGAGATAGCCGGTTATCTGATACGCGCCGATATCGGTCAGATGCCGCCAGCTACCGGAAATCATCGGCGGTGCATCTGTGAATAGGTCTGCCTTTGCCTCCAGATCCTTGTTATCGGCCAATCGGGCATAGTATTTACCACTGACCTGAACCCCGTTGTTTTCCGAAAACTGAATTTCGGGGATCAGGAAGCCGGATACCGCACTGCCGTCGGTACGCACGCTGAGGCCTGGCATCGGCAGCAGGCGCATGCCGAACAGTTCGAGGTATGCCCCCTTGAACCGGACATCGCTGGTCTTCGGATCATAGAGCACTTTTTCCGAAGTGATCCGCCAGCTGGGCTTTTTCGGGCAGCCATCGGCGTTTTCGACGGGGCATCCGGTGTATGCAGCCTTGTCGAGCTCAACCGTACCGTCGGCCATTCGTTCGCCGTGAACTGCCGCCAGACGGCCCCCTTCGCGCAGCGCGAGCAGGACATCTTCCATCGATCCGGCTTCGAACGTGTCGGTCAGTTCCAGCTTGTCGGTGTAAAGCTGGTTGCCGTTTTCATCGACCAGACGCACATTGCCGTTGGCGACGATCAGCCCGGTCTTACGGTTCCATTTAACCGTGTCGGCGCGGACCGATCGCTGTTCGCTGCGGAGCACGACATTGCCGGTGGCGGTCGCGCTTTCACCGTTCGAATCGTAAGCGACTTCGCCCGCTTCGAACTGTACCACCCGCTCCGCACCGGTAAGCGGGGCAGTGGTGGGCGGAGGCGTGGTTTTCGCCGCCGATTCGAGGACTTCGGTTGTTTCTCCGGTCGTGTCCTGCGCGCTGGCCGGTGCAGCAAACAAAGCGATAACGAGCGCGGATGCGCTGGCAAATCGGTAGGGCAAGCGAGGCGCCGCAGCTTGCACAAATGCTGTCGGGATGGGGGGCATCCCTTGCCTATCGCATCGTCGCGGCCTAATCGCAATCGCCATCAGCGTGCCAGCCGGGCTTTCCCTCTGCTGGCCCCAAATAACGATTACTTTTCGGAGCTTTCATGCAGATCGAATTCGCCCCCTCGCTTCCTGACGATGCACGGCTCGTCGCTCGTATCATCGATCAGGGTGATGACCTTGCTAGTCTTGAACCGATGATCGCACAGGGCGCATCGGTCGCCCGGTTCAAGGGGAGTGCGGGGCAGATATTCGAAGTGTTCGCCGACAGGAAGGGGCACGTCGTGCGCGTCGCGCTTGCCGGTGCGGGCAAGGCCGACGATGCCGAACGTCTTGCAAATTGTGAGAAGGCAGGGGCCGCTCTGGCCGCCAAATATCTGCGTTCGGGGGCTGAATCGATTGCGATCGAACTGACCGACCTGACAGCGGAAGAAGCGGCTTCGGTGCTGCTGGGTTTCCGCCTGCGTTCCTGGCGCTACGATATCTATCGCACCAGGCTGAAAGACGATCAGAAGGCGACGCTCGATTCCGTTGTCGTCGTTGGCGCGGCCGATGGCGCTAAGGAAGCATGGGAAGACGCCGCTGCGGTGGCGAAGGGCGTGGAGCTGGCGCGCGAACTTGTGACCGAGCCCGCCAATATTCTCTACCCGGAAAGCTATGTTGCGCGTTGCACCGAACGCTTTGCCGATACCGGGGCGGAACTGATCGTGCTCGACGAAGCGACGATGAAGGATCTTGGCATGGGGGCACTGCTTGGCGTGGGGCAGGGCTCGATCCGCGAATCGCGGGTGCTTGCCATCAAATGGATGGGCGGCAACCCCGACGATGCGCCAATCGCATTTGTCGGCAAAGGGGTGACGTTCGATACCGGCGGTATCTCGCTCAAGCCCGGGCCGGGTATGGAAGATATGAAGTGGGACATGGGCGGATCGGCCGCAGTGGTTGGCGCAATGATGACGCTGGTCACACGCAAGGCGCCTGTGAACGTGGTAGGCGTCATCGGGCTGGTCGAAAACATGCCCGATGGCAATGCTCAGCGTCCGGGCGATGTCGTCACGACGATGTCCGGCCAGACGGTGGAAGTGCTCAACACCGATGCCGAAGGGCGGCTGGTACTGGCCGATGCGCTGACCTGGACGCAAAAGCAGTTCAAACCTTCGAAGATCGTCGATCTCGCTACGCTGACTGGTGCGATGATGATTGCGCTGGGCACCGAACATGGCGGCTGCTTCTCCAACTCCGACGAACTGGCCGAGCAACTCCTTGGTGCGGGTAAGGCGACCGGCGACAAGCTGTGGCGCTTCCCGCTGGCACCTGCTTACGACAAGCTGCTGGACAGCCCGATTGCCGATATGAAGAACATCGGCTCGCGGTTCGCCGGTTCGATCACCGCCGCGCAGTTCCTGCAACGCTATATCGAAAACGACACCCCTTGGGCGCATCTCGACATTGCGGGCATGGTCTGGTCCGACAAACCTGGTCATAGCTGGGACAAGGGCGCAACAGGCTTCGGCGTGCGCTTGCTCGACCGGTTTGTGAAAGCCACTGCAGAGAGCTGATGCAACTCGATTTCTGGCAGCTTTCGCGCGACCCTGTCGAACGCGTTGTGGCATTGATCGCCGCGCGTACCCGGCAGGCGGGCGAACGGCTGCTGGTGGTCGACAGCGATGCCGAACAACGGGTGGGGCTGGGCCGGGCGATGTGGGAAGGCGATCCGCAGGCTTTCCTTGCCAATGGTGAAGCCAGTGCCCCCCATGCCGCGCGCCAGCCGATCCTGCTCTCCGCCGACTGCGCGGCCGCCAACGATGCCCGCTATTGCGTGATCGCCGATGGCGACTGGCGGGCGGAGGCGGAGGGGTTTGCGCGCGTGTTTCTGCTGTTTGGCGAGGCGGGCATTCAGGCGGCGCGCGCGACATGGCGCCAGTTTGACGGTCGCGACGATGTGACACGCAGCTATTACGCGCAGGAAAACGGGAAATGGGCGAAGAAAGCGTGACACTTGCGCCGCGTGCAACCCGGCGCTAGGGGCGCGCGCAACAACCCCACTTCCACTCCAAAAATGTTCGCAAGGAACCCAGACAATGGCGGTTACCCGTACCTTTTCGATTATCAAGCCCGACGCCACCCGCCGCAACCTGACCGGCGCGGTCACCAAAATGCTCGAGGAAGCCGGCCTGCGCGTCGTCGCGTCCAAGCGCATTCAGATGACCAAGGAACAGGCAGAAGGCTTCTATGCCGTTCACAAGGAACGCCCTTTCTTCGGTGAACTGGTCGATTTCATGATCAGCGGCCCGGTCGTGGTACAGGTGCTGGAAGGCGAAGATGCCGTAAAGCGCAATCGCGACGTGATGGGCGCAACCAATCCTGCCGACGCCGCCGAAGGCACGATTCGCAAGGCGTTTGCCGAAAGCATCGAAGCGAATTCGGTCCACGGTTCGGACAGCGACGAGAACGCGAAAATCGAAATCGCATTCTTCTTCGACGAGTCTGAAATCGTCGGCTGATTTTTTGCAGGCCGGTTCGATCCGGTTTAACCTGTGACAATATCAATTCCCCTGAAAGGGGGTTAGAACGGGGGAATGCGCCGCTTGCGCCTTCTCCCGTTTTTCGAGCGAAAGCCCTCGAAAGTCGCGCTGACGCGTGCGTTTGTCGACGCGCTCAACGCACGCGACTTCGCTGCGATGGAACGTATGCTCACGCCGACGATGACCTATCGCGACACAGCCAATTATCCGATCGGCCCGCGCGAACGCTATCTGGAAGCGCTGCGGCGGATATTTGAAATCGTGCCGGATATGAAAATCGTGTTCGATTCCGTCACGCCCAAGGGTAGTGATGTCCTCTGCCGCGGACGGATCGTATCCGACGATCCCGCCGAATGCGTGGAAGGGCTTTGGAAAGTGACGTTTCACGGCGATCAGCTTTGCAAGATACACTCCTATCGCGAAGGTAATGCCCGCCCGCTTCGCCGGGTGCTGGAGCACTAGGATCGGGATCCATTATTGGCACCGTTGAGGCGTCCAAATGGCTCCCATCTCAGCCCAAACCGCATAGCCATCCCGGTGAGCAGTCTGGCCCGATCACCGCCACCTATCGCGGGCGCAATTCCAGCAGGCGGCCGCCTGCCTTGTCCTCCAGCAGCCAGATCGCGCCGTCCGGTCCCTGCACGACCTCGCGGATACGCTTGTCGAAGGGGTAGCGGGCGACTTCCTTCGCGGTGTCGCCTTCGGTCTGTACGACTACCAGCCCGGCAGGCTTCATCGCCGCGATCACGGCGGCCCCTTTCCATTGCGGGAACAGCTCGCCGGAATAGAAGATGAAATCGCCCGGCGCGATCACCGGGTTCCAGCTTATTGCCGGGGCAGCGAAGTCGGGGCGGGTGTCGTGGCGCGGGATCGGTGTGCCGTTGTAATGATCGCCGTTCGACACCACGGGCCAGCCATAGTTCTTGCCTGCGACCACCCGGTTCAGCTCGTCGCCGCCTGCCGGGCCGTGTTCCAGATCCCACAACTGTCCGCTGGCATCGAATTGCAGACCAAGGATATTGCGATGGCCCAGAGACCATATCTCTGGCCGGGCGACGTTGTTTTCCGCCAGCGGATTGCCCGCCGCCGGTGTCCCGTCGAGGTTGAGGTGGACGATCTTGCCCAGATCGCTCTGCAGGTCTTGCGCCGGTTCGCCTTTCTGCCGTTCGCCGCTGGCGACGAACATCGTCTGGCCATCGGGGGCTATCGCGATGCGGTGCGAATAATGGCCGCGCCCGGTGACTTTGGGTTCCTGCCGCCAGATCACCTTCAGCCCGTCAATACGGCAGCTTTCCGGTTTGTCGCAGGTCAGCGTTCCCTTGCCCAGCGCCGCGCCGCGGGTATCGCCGGGGCCTGCTTCAGCCCACGTCAGATAGATCGTTCGCTGGCCGACGGTGGCGGCGGATTCACCGGGTAAAAAGGCGACATCGCCCAGGCCGCCCTGACCGCCATAATCGACTTTGGGCAGACCGCTGACTGTGCCTTGCTTGCCGGAGGCGACATCGATGAATTTCATCGTCCCCGGTTTCTCCGTCACGAACAGAACGCTGGTGCCGGGGGCGAATGCCGCGGCCCACGGTTCGTCGAAACTGCCATGTTCGGTCACTGCAAACGGGCGTTCGGCACTATCGCTGGCGTCATTGGTGGCGCTGTCCCCCACGGTCTGCGCGTTGCAACTTGCGAGCGGCAGAGCGGCAGTGAATAGGAAAGCGGCAAGGAATTTGGTCATGGTCATACTGTCAGGAACTCCCCATCCCGATTTCGGGTCCGCATCTCTGGTCGCCGGGGTGGACGAGGCCGGGCGCGGACCCCTGGCCGGGCCAGTGGTAGCAGCCGCTGTCGTCCTGTGCGAGCCATGTCCCCAAGGGATCGGCGATTCCAAGAAACTGAGCGCGAAGGCCCGCGCGCGGCTCGATCCGGTGGTGCGCGAAAGTTGCGCGTGGGGGGTGGGCATCGTCTCCCCGGAAGAGATCGACCGGATCAATATCTTCGCTGCGACGATGCTGGCGATGACGCTGGCCACTTCGCGACTGGCAGAGGCGCTGGGCCGCGATCCGGGCGAAGTGCTGATCGATGGCAACAAGACCCCGGTGGGGCGGCAGGCCGAATGGCGCTGGCCCGCACGCGCGATTGTCGGGGGCGACGGGCTGGAGCCCGCCATTGGCGCGGCCAGCATTATCGCGAAGGAATGGCGCGACCGCCTTATGCTGGATGCCGCCCGGCAATACCCGCAATATGGCTGGGAACGGAACAAGGGATACGGCACCAAAGATCACATCGCGGCGCTGCGCGAACACGGTCCGTGTCCACTGCATCGCCGCAGTTTCGCCCCGGTCGCACAAATGACGCTGATTTGAGTCTTCGCCGCCACACCCCACTATGTCGAGTCTGCAGATTCCACTGTGACTCAATATCTTGTGGCGGGCACCTTATGTTCCGCCTCAACTGATTCCAACCGATTCGATGGTTCGCAAACCTTTCGCTTGACGCGGAGTCCCGAAGGACTCACCCTGTGGATAACTCTGACGGGGGAATGATTACGATGGGGGTCATCGAGACCACGAAAGTCCGCGCGCGGCGCGTTGCGGAAATTGAAAACGATGTGCGTGAATTGCCGGTGGGCCAGATACTGGCCGGCGATTGCGTGGAGGCGATGCGGCGTCTGCCGACCGCCAGCGTCGATCTGGTATTTGCCGATCCGCCGTACAATCTCCAGCTCGGCGGCGATCTGAACCGGCCCGATGGCAGCCAGGTCGATGCCGTGACCGACGACTGGGACCGGTTCGACAGTTTCAAGACTTATGACGATTTCACCCGCGCCTGGCTGACCGAAGCGAAGCGCGTGCTGAAACCCGATGGCGCGCTGTGGGTGATCGGCAGTTATCACAACATCTACCGCGTCGGCGCGATCCTGCAGGATCTGGGGTTCTGGATTCTCAACGACATCGTCTGGCGCAAGACCAACCCGATGCCCAATTTCAAAGGCACCCGGTTCACTAACGCGCACGAAACCCTGCTGTGGGCCAGCATGGGCGAAAAGGCGAAGTACCACTTCAATTATCGCGCCATGAAGACGCTCAACGACGAGCTGCAGATGCGGAGCGACTGGGTGCTGCCGATTTGCAGCGGCAACGAACGGCTGAAGCACGACGGGCACAAGGCGCACCCGACGCAGAAACCGGAATCGCTGCTCTACCGCGTGCTGCTGTCCACTACGGAGAAGGGCGATGTCGTGCTCGATCCGTTCTTCGGCACCGGCACCACCGGTGCTGTGGCCAAGCGGCTGGGCCGCCAATGGATCGGCTGCGAGCGCGAGAGTTTCTATCGCGGCGTTGCCCGCGAACGCATCGCCAAGGAACTGCCGCTGGACGAAAGCGCGCTGGCGACGATGCAGAGCCGCAAGTCCGCGCCCAAGGTTGCGTTCGGCGCATTGGTGGAAGCCGGGCTGATCCCGCCCGGAACGGCGGTGTTCGACAAGAAACGCCGCTGGACCGCCACGGTGCGCGCCGATGGCTCGCTGGCATTTGAAAAGCAGGTCGGCTCGATCCACGGCCTCGGCAAAGACCTGCAAGGCGCGCCAAGCTGCAACGGCTGGACTTTCTGGCACATGGAACAGAGCGGCGAAGTAAAACCGATCGATGCGGCAAGGCAGCTTTACCTGCTGAGCGTGGAAGACTGAGGCTGAGGGGGCGGACTGTTCCGTCACCCCGCTCGCCTTTTTCGCTCCATCCGATTAACACACCCGTCACCCCGGCCATCGAGCCGGGGTCCAGCTTCCACCTGCACTGCGCTGGAAGAACAGCGGGGCCCCGGATCAGGTCCGGGGCGACGGGGTGGGGCAGTCACACGTCTCCCCTCGTCATTACGAATGCAGTGAAGCAATCCAAGATGTGATGGTTCCGCCCTCGCATTGGTTGTTATGGGAGGCGAGGTTCGGTTCATGGGTCGCCACGTCGCCTTTCGCTCCTCGGTATGACGAGGTGGGGCGGTGGGTCATGGTAGCCCGCCAATCAGCCGCTTCCATTATGCCGTCACCCCGGCCATCGAGCCGGGGTCCAGCTTCCCCCCGCCTGCGCTGGAAGAATAGCGGGATCCGGATCAAGTCCGGGCGACGGTGTGGGGCGGCCAGATCAGCGCAGGCGCCGCGCGTGGGTGATAGACGATGCCTCCCGCCCTCTCTCCATCTTTCCTACATCCCCCACTAGCCATAGATCGGGGGAATGCACCGCAATCGCCCTTTTCATCCCCATCGCAAGCGGCAATTGGTGGTGGTGGGTTTTTTCTCTTCAGGACTGTGTAACATGCGGTCCATGTCACCCTGTTACATGAAGGTGCGCGCGCGATGAGCCAGCAGATCTACCTCCAGCCCATCGGCCTTTGCGATAGCCCGCAGAGTGAGGAGGGCGATGCCGTGCGGCTGGCCGGAGGGCTGGCCTATGCCCATCGCTTTGCCGCGATCGTCCGTCAGGGCGGGCAAGTGACCCAGCGCCTGCGGTTCAGCCCGGCAGAGGCCGCCGATACCTTCGCCGCGCTTCCGGCCGATCTGGGCGCAGAGGCGGAGGAGCAGTGGAGCAATCTGCGGATGGCGCATCCGCCGTTGCAGATGGGCGGGCGCACGATCCGGCTCGATCAGCCGCAAGTGGCGGGCATCCTCAACGTTACGCCCGACAGCTTCTCCGACGGGGGCAAGTTCCTCGACCGGCCCGAAGACGGCGCGGCCCACGCGGCGCAGATGCTGGAAGCCGGTGCGGCGATGGTCGATATCGGCGGCGAATCCACGCGCCCCGGCGCGCCTGCCGTGTGGGAGGGGGACGAGCTTGAGCGTGTCCGCCCCGCGGTCGAATACTGCGCGCAGATGGGCGCGGCGATCAGTGTCGATACCCGCCGTGCCGCGGTGATGGAGGCCGCGCTCGACAGCGGGGCGCATATGATCAACGACGTGTCCGCTCTGCGCCACGATCCGCGCAGCATGGAGCTGGTCGCCGCGCGCGGTTGCCCGGTGGTGCTGATGCATGCGCCGGGGGAGGGCGAAGACCTCCATGCCGATGGCGACTATGCCGCAGTGGCGTTCGATGTGTTCGACTGGCTGCGCGAACGGCGCGATGCGGCACTGGCCGCCGGCGTGGCGCGGGCGAACATCGTGCTCGATCCCGGCATTGGATTTGGTAAGTCGCTGGCGGAAAACCTAATTCTTATCAATGCACTGCCTCTGTTCCATGCGCTGAGGCAGCCGATCATGCTGGGCGTCAGCCGCAAGAGGATGATCGGCGCGCTCAGCAACGAGGTTGCTGCTCAACAGCGGCAAGGCGGCAGCGTGGCGCTCGCGGTCAAGGGGATGGATGCCGGGGTGCAGATCGTGCGGGTGCACGACGTGTTCGAAACGGTGCAGGCGCGCAATGTGTGGCGCGGTCTGCGCGATGCCGCGCTGACCGATTTCTCCGCCCTGCCGGGGGATTGATTGGCTGCGCTAGTCGTCGGATCAGAACCGAATACCGCCAGCGTCAATTCTCCGGCGCGAGAACCAGACGGCCGTTGAGTGGTTGCAGCGATCGGTTGCTGGTGCCCAGTCGATCGGTCATCGCGGCAATCTGTTCCTGGCTGGCGGTCATCACGGTGTCAGCAACGAACCAGTTCACCCCTTCGCTGCACGGAGGGGTGGTGAGCGAGCCCATGTAGCGATAGACCGCCGGATCGCGCGGCGCCAGTTGTGCGAAATCGAGTTCGACATTGTCTGCCCCGTTAGTCGCCGCGTCGAGTATTGTCTGCAGAGCGGGATTTGCCGCGCCCGCTTCGAACGTCACGCCCAGAACAGTCAACTCGCCATCGTCGGTCGCATGGACGAAATGCGCGGCGAGCGGATAGAGTTTGCCGTGGGTTTTGTGCTCGGCCGGAGTGTGGAAATGAACTTGCCTGAGTGGGAACAGGCGTCCCCCGTGGATCAGGCCCATGCCTTCGTCGGCGGCGACCTTCACCTTGCCGGGTCCGACCGTCAGCTTCGCAATGGCGGGGCCATAAGCGGCGGCGAAGCGCGCTGTACCGCGCGTGGCGACTGCGCTCAGGTCGATGGGCGATTGCATCGTGCCCCGATCGCACATTGCATAACGGGGATTGGCGGCAGACCAGTTTTCCGCTGTTTCACCATCGCGATAATGCCAGTCCCGTTCGCCGCTTGTCTCGGCAGAGGCAGAACTGGCGCAGCCAAAGGTAAGGATGGCCGCAATGACGGCGGGCAGAGGCATTTTCACGATTGAGTACTTCCCGAATCCTGAGGCCGGTTGTGGCCATTGTTCGGGTGCCGTTTTTCAACGACGCCACCTTATCGCAAATCAATTAGCGGGTTAAATCGATAAAAAATATATTAATATAGCGATGTCGTTTTGAAGTTTCTCGCAAACTGCCAATAAGAGGGAGGCGTATCCTCCCTCTCTGAACTGTGTATTTGATCAGGCGGCCTCGTTTTCCTCGATGTATTCTTCCGGGTCTTTCTCTTCGCGTTCGTATTCGCCCGAATGGTGCGATTCGAAGGCGAGGTATTTGAGGCCGAGCTGCACGCGTTCCTTCAATGGCACTCTGCGACGGAAATCGGTCAGGCCCTGACGCTCTTCCTCGCTCATATGCTTGGAGTTCTGAAGGTTGGTCTTATCGACGCATTTCCACCATGCGTCCGAACCGACCTTCTCCTTCTTCGCGGCTTCGGCGGCTTCGGCGATCTTGTTGTGATCGTCGATCGCATCGTCGGTGGTTTCTTCCGCACTGTCGGAATCGAGCGCGCCGTCGCCCAGTTGCAGCAGCCGTGGGTAGAAATAGAGCTCTTCTGCCTCCGCATGGGCTTCGAGGAAGTTGCGAAGGCGATTAAATATCTTGTCCAGCGTATCCTTATCGCTGTTCTCATCGCCGCGCGCTTCGTCCAACGCGGCGAACATGCGACGCTGGCGGTCGTGGTCGGCAAGAATGCAATCGACGATATCCATAAAATCCCCTTCGTTATTCGGTGCTTGCCGAATGAACGGAATTCCAGTGCTGTGGTTCCGAATGCCCGATCCGGCGCTTGTGGATGATGCTGCCGGGGCGGGCTATGGGTTGCCACGTCGCCTGCGGCTCCTCGCAATGACGAGGGAAGAGGATGGTCGGGTGATACGGTGTTCCCGCTTGCGCTATTCCGGCTCGGCGCCCCCGGAGATGATCATCCTTTCATATAGCTACAGCGAATAGCCCCCGTCGCTCACCAGAACGGTGCCGGTAACATTGGCCGCCATGTCGGACAGCAGATAGCCGATGTCGCAGGCCAGTTCGTCGGGCGTGGCGAAACGGCCACGCGGGGTATCCGCGCCCATCGCAGCAATCGCAGCATCGCGCCCGTGCGTGGCCACCGCTTGTTGAAAAGCCTCTCCGCTGTTCCAGATATTGGTATCGACCCCACCGGGCGCGATGGCGTTCACGCGGATATTGTGCCGGGCGTTTTCTGCTGCGGCGATCCGCGCCATGTGCGCCACACCGGCCTTGGCCACGCCATAAGCGCCAATCCCGGCCACCGGCTTAATTGCCGTTATCGAACTGGTGACGACCGCGCTGCCGCCGCCATTGGCGCGCATCAGGCGCAGCACGGCGGCCAGCGTCAGGAACGCGCCATCGAGGTTGATTGCCATCACGCGGCGCCATTCCTCGAAACTCTGCTCCGCGATCGGGCCTGCACTGCCGATTCCGGCGTTGACCAGCGCGTGATCGAGTTTGCCTACGCTGCGCTCGAACCCGCCCCAGAACTGTGGATCGGACACGTCGTGCACATGATGTTCGACTTCGCAGTGCAGGGCGAGCGCCTCCAATCCTGCCGGATCGACATCGACCAGATGCAGCTTCGCAATGCCATGATCGGCCAGCCATCGGGCGGTGGCCGCGCCGATGCCCGATCCTGCCCCGGTGACGAGCGCGGTCTTGCCGGAAAAGTCGAGGGGGTTGGCGGCACCCGGATGGTTCGTGTCTGTCATCCTCGCAATCTAGCGGAGCAGAGCGGGCGGCGAAACGGTTTTCCTACACGATATGCACCGTGGCACTTTGCCGGTCGGCGCTGCGTTTCGCGCGGCGCAATCGCAGGGGGAATGGAGGTTTTGAAACAGTGCGATCCGGCAGCGCAATCCGGCAAAAAGTGAAAGCCACATCGTGACGATGCCGCGTTCCACGTTTGGACCACGGAAATGGTCGTGAACACAGGTACTTGCTGCGCGGAGTTGCGATTTTGGAGGCCGAAAGTCACACTTTCAAAACTTGAAGGAGCGGTCCATGTCTCCGTGAACCGACAGTGCAACCGGACCGCCACTATGCAGCGTTGTCGATCCCCAGATCGCCTAACTTGCGGTAGAGCGTCGAACGTCCGATCCCCAGCCGCCGGGCCACTTCGGTCATTCGCCCGCGATAGTGGCCAATGGCCAGCCGGATCACATCGGCCTCGATCTCTTCCAGCGGGCGCAGGTTACCATCGTCGGTGTAGAGCATCACGCCCACGCCTTCCTGTCGCGGGTCTCGCTGATCGTCGAACTCGCTGCCCAGAATCTCGGTCAGTTGCGGGAAGCTGGCGGCGGTCAGCGCATCGCCGTCACAGAACACGGCAGCGCGGAACAGCACCTGTTGCAATTGGCGCACGTTGCCCGGCCAGTCGTATGCCGATAGCAGCGACAGTGCGCTGTCGGTTATCGTCAGCGTACGAAGGCCCGGTTGTTCACCGATCCGCGTCAGGAAATAGCGCGAGAGGGCGGGGATATCGCCCGCCCGGTCACGCAAGGCGGGCAGCGCAATGCGCGTCGCGCCAAGCTGTTCGAGCAGGGCGGGGTGGAAATAACCCGCGTTCTTCGCATCGATCAGCGGCAGGTTGCTTGCGCTCAGCACCCGCACATCGATGCGGAAACCGTGCTTGGCACCAACGGGACGAACCACCCCGGTGGCCAGCGTTTCGGCCAGCTTGGCCTGCATTGCCATGTCGAGCCGGTCGACTTCGTCGATCACCAGTGTGCCGCCATCGCAGAACTGCAATGCGCCCATCTGCCGTTCGAACGCACCGGGAAATGCGCCTTTCTCATGGCCGAACAGCACCGATTCGATGGAATGGGCTGGAATGCCACGCGCGTTGATGAGCCGGAACGGAGCCTTCGAACGCGGGCTGGCCGCGTGCATCGCGCGCAGCAGCATCTCCTTGCCGGTGCCGTTCTCCCCTTCGATCAGCACGTTGCCGTGGCCACGCGCGGCCTTGGCAGCTTTGGCGAGAGCGGCACGGAACATCGGCGCGGTGCCGACCATCGCGTCGAAGTCGAGCACGGTGCCCATCTTCTCGGTCAGCGGTTGCAGTTCGTCGCGCGGAGCTTCCTGCCGGGTCGCACTGCGGAGGGCCTGCATCAGACGGTCGGGCGCGACCGGTTTAATGAGGTAATCGGTGGCACCTGCGCGCATCGCCTCCACCGCCAGCAATGGGCTGGAACTGGTGGTCAGCATCAATACCGGCAGTCCGGGGCGGCGGGCCTTAAGCTCTTCGATCAGGCTGCAGGCATTGTCGCCCGGCACCCATTGGTCGAGGATGATCGCGGAAAGCTGCATCCCCTGGCGCGTGCCAAGGGTTGCGATGGCGCTTTCCGAATCGGTCACGACGATCGTGCGCCAGCCCTCACGGGCGGCGAGCGCGCTGATCAACCGGCTCTGCGCCGGTTCATCGTCAATCAGCATCAAAAGGCGTTCTGCGCCGTGTGACATAGTTCCCCGACTGTCCCGTTCTGGTACGAATGCCCGCTTTACCCCAAGCAAGTAAAGGCGAGATTAAGGCTGATGCGACGGGGCTTGAGCCAGCGGCACGCGTCCGATAGGAAGCGGGAAAGAGAGTTTGCCTATAACAGGGGTTCGGATCAAAATGACATCTGCAAACGAAATGAAGGAACACGAGGGGACTTACGACAGCTTCATCGGTCTGTTGAAGGTTACTGTTCCGGTGTTGATCGTCATCGTCGCGCTGGTCGTTCTAGCGATCGCAAGCTGATCGCCGCCTTGCGGATAGCTGTCCTCAAGGAGACTGCGCCGGGTGAAACCCGCGTCGCGGTCACACCTGAAACCGTGAAGAAGTTCATGGGATTGGGTGCTGTCGTCGCGGTTGAACAGGGCGCCGGGCAAACTGCCTCCATCACCGATGCTGCCTATTCTGATGCCGGGGCCGAGCTTGGCCCGGCGGAGCAGGTGCTGAAGGGTGCAGATATCGTCCTTGGTGTGCAGGCGCCCGATCCGGGTGCCCTTGCCAGGGTGAAACCCGGCGCAATGGTCGCCGCTACGTTCGACCCGTTCGGCAACCGTGCGCGTGTCGATGCCTATGCCAGCGCCGGGCTGGAAGCGTTGAGCATGGAGTTCATGCCTCGCATTACCCGCGCGCAGAGCATGGACGTGCTTTCCAGCCAGTCCAACCTTGCCGGATACAAGGCGGTGATCGCTGCCGCCGATACATATGGCCGTGCGTTTCCGATGATGATGACCGCCGCCGGCACGGTTCAGGCCGCGCGGGTGTTCGTGATGGGTGTCGGTGTCGCCGGGTTGCAGGCGATTGCCACGGCCAAACGGCTGGGCGCGCAGGTTTCCGCAACCGACGTGCGTAGCGCGACGAAGGAACAGATACAGTCGCTGGGTGCTAAGCCGATTTTCGTCGAAAGCGTGGCCGGAATCGAAGGCGAAGGCAGCGGCGGCTATGCCACCGAAATGAGCGAAGAATACCAGAAGGCGCAGGCCGAACTGGTATCGGGCCATATCGCCAAACAGGATATCGTCATCACCACCGCGCTGATCCCCGGCCGCGCCGCGCCGCGCCTGATTTCCGACGCGCAGGTTGCCAGCATGAAACCTGGCAGCGTGATCTTCGATCTGGCCGTTGCACAAGGCGGCAATGTCGAAGGCTCCGTTGCGGACGAGGTGGTGGAAAAGCATGGCGTGAAGATCATCGGTTATGCCAACACGCCCGCGATGCTGGCGGCAGATGCCTCTGCGCTGTTCGCGCGCAATCTGTTCAACTTCCTCTCCGCCTTCTGGGACAAGGACGCGGGCACTGTCACTCTGGACGACGAGATCGGCGATGCCGTGCGCCTGACCAAAGGCGGGGCGGTTGTCAGCGAGAGGTTGCAGGGTTGAGGGAGGCGTCTGAAAGTGCGGTATTCCTCCATCATCGGGGGAGGTGGCAGCGCGTCGCGCTGACGGAGGAGGCGAAGTGAAGAACTGCACTCTGCAATCCCTCCAAACCGCAAAGGCGGTCTCACGTGATGCGTCGGTCATTGCAGATTCGATAGTGCGCTATTGGGTCGATAATCCCCATCCGTCAGCCGCTGAGGCGGCTGCCACCTCCCCCGGTGGGGGAGGATCAGCAGGAGCCATCCGTTAATGGACTTCATATCCATTCTGTCGATTTTCGTGCTGGCCTGCTTCGTGGGGTACTACGTCGTCTGGTCGGTCACGCCTGCGCTGCACACGCCATTGATGGCGGTGACCAATGCGATTTCGAGCGTCATCATAGTCGGTGCGCTGATCGCATCGGCGGCAGCGGAGGTGCCAGGGGCCAAGTGGCTGGGTCTGGCGGCGGTTGTACTGGCCAGCGTCAATATATTCGGCGGCTTCGCTGTGACCGAGCGGATGCTGGCGATGTACAAGAAGAAGGAGAAGAAGTGATGGATTCGCTATTCTCCGCAACAGGCCATCGCTCTGAGTTCGGTAATCGGATCAAGTCCCGGATCACAGCGACTGTAGGCGCTGCGCTGGCTCTGTCTGTTTCAACACCGGCCTATGCCGCCGGGGCCGAGGGGCAATCGGTCAACCCGTGGGTGGCGCTGGCTTATCTCGTCGCCGGGGTGTTCTTTATCCTTGCATTGCGCGGGCTATCCAGCCCGGCCACTAGCCGCCGGGGCAACCGGTTCGGCATGGCGGGTATGTTGATCGCAGTGGTGACGACGCTGGTCACCCATTCGGTCGCCAATATCTGGGAAATCGCGATTGCCATTGCCATCGGTGGCGCAGTCGGGTTCGTGATCGCACGGCGGATTGCGATGACGGCGATGCCGCAACTTGTCGCGGCGTTTCACAGCCTTGTCGGCCTTGCCGCTGTGCTGGTGGCAGCGGCGGCATTCCTTAATCCCGGATCGTTCGGCATTCTCGACGCGACAGGCAGTATTCTGGCCGTCAGTCGGGTGGAGATGGTGTTGGGCGCGGCCATTGGGGCGATCACGTTCAGCGGATCGGTGATCGCCTTTGCCAAGCTGAACGGGAATATGAGCGGCGCGCCGATCATGCTGCCCGCGCGGCATGTCATCAACCTCGGCACCCTGCTGGCGATTATTGTGCTGACTGCGCTCTATACCATGCAGCCTTTTGCCGGGGCGGGCGAGGGGTGGATTTTCTGGGTCGTGCTCGGCCTGGCCTTTGCCATCGGCTTCCTGCTGATTATCCCTATCGGCGGCGCGGATATGCCCGTCGTGGTGTCGATGCTGAACAGCTATTCCGGCTGGGCGGCGGCGGCGATGGGCTTCACGTTGCACAACACCGCGATGATCGTCACAGGTGCATTGGTCGGATCGTCCGGTGCGATTCTCAGCTATATCATGTGCCGGGCGATGAACCGCAGTTTCATCAGCGTTATCGCAGGCGGCTTCGGCGCGGAAGACAGCTCCGGCGGCAGCGCTGCCGGTGGCGAGCAGCGTCCGTATAAGCAGGGCAGTGCCGACGATGCCGCCTTCATGCTGGAACAGGCGGAAAAGGTCATCATCATCCCCGGCTATGGCATGGCCGTGGCACAGGCGCAGCACGCCTTGCGCGAGATGGGCGATGTGCTGAAAGAGAAGGGTGTTGAGGTGAAATACGCCATCCACCCGGTTGCAGGGCGTATGCCGGGGCATATGAACGTGCTGCTGGCAGAGGCAAACGTGCCATACGACGAAGTGTTCGAGCTGGAAGACATCAACAGCGAATTCGCGACTGCCGATGTCGCCTTCATCATCGGTGCGAATGACGTGGTGAACCCCGCGGCCAAGACCGACAAATCATCCCCGATTTACGGAATGCCGGTGTTCGATGTGGACAAGGCGAAGCAGGTGTTCTTCATCAAACGCAGCATGGGCGGCGTGGGCTATGCCGGGGTCGATAACGATGTGTTCTATATGAACCAGACGACGATGTTGCTGAGCGATGCCAAGAAGATGGTCGAGGAAATCGTCAAGGCGCTCGACTGATCGCGGGCGCCTTGCGATCTGTGCCGATCAATCGTCGTCGACCACGATCACCGGGTTGCCATTGCGATAGCTGAATTCGGCAAAGGCATTGTCGCACACGTTCAGCCCGGTCCACACGACGGTGCTCTTGTCGGCAAACGTCAGGCGCACGTCATAATCGCAGGTGTCTTTGGATTTGTCGAAATGGACGGTCCAGTCATTGCCGTTCTTCACTTCGCTCGACACGCCTTCGTCGGTCCGTTGAGCAGCCCATTTGGCTGTGCCTGCGGGAGACAGTTCGACCTGTGTCACCGTTTTGCCGGTGTCGTTGGTCAGCACGAAATCCCAGTCTTCGGCCATTGCCGGGGCAGCGATCAGGACCAGCGCCAGCGAGGCGCCAACAAGCTTTGCACGCATCATCTCACAATGCTCCACTCCAGGTAGGACATCAGAGGACTGCGCCTGCCCGATGAGTCGCGCAAGTAGATAATCATAGGAATAATTTCCGGATGAGCGATTGACTTACATGTCTGTCAGTATCAGCATCGGACCCATGAGGATGACCTGTATGACTGCGCTGGCGCTGTGCGCCGCGAGCCCCGCGTATGCGGCCACTCACGAAATCGCCGCAGGCGACGGTGCCGGGCAGCGATTGCAAGAAGCATTGATCCTGAGCGAGCCGGGGGACGAGGTCGTGCTGGGCGCGGGACGTTTCGTGCTCGACGACGGGCTAAGCCTCGATGTCGATAACGTGACTGTGCGCGGTGCAGGGATGAATGCCACCGTCCTCGACTTCACTGGCCAGAAGGGCGCAGGCGAGGGGTTGCTGGTGACATCGGACAAAGTCACTCTGCGCGATTTCGCGGTTGAAAATCCGCAAGGCGATGGGATCAAATCGAAGGGTGCCGACAACATCGTCTATCAGCGCGTCCGCGTGACCTGGACCAGCGGGCCAAAGCCAACCAATGGGGCATACGGCATCTATCCCGTGGAAAGCACCGGAGTGCTGATCGCCGAATGCGAAGTGTCGGGCGCATCGGATGCGGGGATCTATGTCGGCCAGTCGCGCAAGATTACCGTGCGGAACTCCATCGCGCGGCAGAATGTCGCCGGGATCGAAATCGAAAACAGCCGAGACGCGATTGTCGAACGCAATATGGTCACCGGCAATACCGGCGGCATTCTGGTGTTCGACCTGCCCAATCTGCCGGTGATGGGGGGCGGTAACGTGCTGGTGCGGGAAAACCTCGTCAGCACGAATACCACGCCCAATTTCGCTCCCAAAGGAAATATTGTCGCCGGGGTGCCGCGCGGCACAGGCATCATGGTGATGGCCAACGAACAGGTGTGGGTGGACAACAATACTATTGTCGATAACCCCACCGCCGCGGTGATGGTGGTCAGCTATATCAAGCCGTTCGAGGACAAGCGGTACAACCCCTATCCACGCGAGGTGGTGGTGGCCGACAATCAAGCATACGATAATGGGCAGGCCCCCGATCTGCCGGGTATTGCCCCCGTAGTGCAGGCATTCGGCGGTGCGCTGCCGACGCTGATGTGGGACGGTTTACAGCAGGATGACGATACCCCTGCCGTTCTGGCCAGCCCGGAAATGCCTGGGTGGTCGCTCAACCTTAGCAAGCAGGGACAATCGATGGCGGAGGCCAGGCCAGGGCCACTCAGCGTGCCTGCTTATGGCCAACCGTGGAATATGGAAGGAATTGGCGCTCCCAAAGAACTGGAAGCCCGGCTGGTTTCATGATCCGTTCGTTCGTATTCGGCGCTGCGCTGGCAACGGCGGCTGCCGCTCTGGCCGCTGCACCTGATCGCGGGGCAGTGAACGATGCGGTAATTGCTGAAGCGGGTCTGCCGCGCACTTTGTCCGAATATGGGTTCTTTACCGATGCCGCCGCGCAGATACCGACAGCGCGGGTGACGCCATATCGGCTGAATACTCCGCTATGGTCAGATGGAGCGGAGAAGCTGCGGTTCGTCTATGTACCTCAGGGCACACAGGCGAAGGCCGATGGGGAGGGATTGATCGACCTGCCGGTGGGCGCAGCGTTGATCAAGACTTTCGCTTTTCAGAAAGATGGCAAGCGGCGCCTGATCGAAACCCGTGTGTTGCTGCACCGCGCCGATGGCTGGCTGGCGTTGCCCTATGTCTGGAACGACGAACAGACCGAAGCGAAACTGGCAGTTGCCGGTGCGCGGATGCCCGTCACGACACCTGCGGGTGAGGCGATCGATTATCGGGTGCCCAACAAGAACCAGTGCAAGGAATGCCACGGGTTGAACGGAGAGGTAATCCCCATTGGGCCGAAAGCGCGCAATCTTTCGGCCGATTGGCTTGATCGCTTTGCCGATGCCGGGATGATCGACAAAGTGCCTGCCGTCGCAAACAGAATTCCCATGTGGGAAGATCGCGCCACTGTTTCTGTAGCGGCGGCGGCGCGCGGCTATCTCGAGGCCAATTGTGCCCATTGCCATCGCCCCGGCGCGACCGCATCGAATTCGGGCCTCGATCTGCGGTGGGAGCAATCCGATCCGCATGCCATCGGGATCATGAAGCATCCCGTCGCTGCCGGTCGTGGGGCGGGCAACCTGTTGTACGATGTTGTGCCGGGCAAGCCGGACCAGTCGATCCTTACCTATCGTATGGCCAGCTCCGAAGCGGGGGTTGCGATGCCCGAACTGGGCAAGGCGACGGTGGATCATGACGGGCTGGAAGCGGTGGAGCGGTGGATTGCTGCGTTGCCGCAAATGGACGCGGCGCGCGCAGACCACTAAGGCCGGGAGCCTGCGGCCAACGATCGTAAATTCAAATACTAATTACAATATATGGAGGCGCACGTGCGTAAGCTGGGCCTGATTGGCGGGATGAGCTGGGTATCGACCCGGACATATTACGAACGGATCAACCGCGGTGTGCAACGCGCCAGCGAAGGAGGGCATGCGAGTGCCCCCCTGCTGATCGAAAGCCTCGATTTCTCCCATCTCTACGGCTTACGCGAAGATGCCGAATGGGACCGAGCCGCGCAGGTGTTGAGCGAGAGCGCGCAGCGGCTCGAACAGGCCGGGGCCGGAGCACTGATGATTTGCGCCAATTCGATGCACAAGGTCTATGACAGGGTGGCGGCATCGGTATCGATCCCCATCATCCATATTGCCGATTGCGTGGGCCGGGAAATGCAGGAGGCCGGGGCAACCGATGCGGCGCTGTTCGGTACGCGCAACGTCATGACCGAGAGCTTTTACCGGCAACGCCTCGTCGCGCACGGTGTCGATTTGATGCCGCCAGATAGCGATGCCATCGATCAGATCGACCGCGTGATTTACGACGATCTGATGCGCGGCAAGGCCACACGGGAGGCGGAGAGGATGTTCAAGACTCTCATCACCCGCAAGGAACAGGATGGGGCGAAGGCAATTGTGCTTGCCTGTACCGAGCTGGAGCTGGTGATCGATGTCGATGCCAATGTTCTGCCGATATTCGATTCCACCCGCGCGCATTGCGATGCCGCAATACAGTGGCTGCTTGAGGTGTGATTTCTATTGCGAGGAAAAATTTGGACAAAAATTGCCCAAATTTTATCATTTGATGCTTCTCAATTGGGCGCGAGCTGTCATTACCTCGATCTGAAATCTTAGAAAGTCCGATGGAGATCGGAGCGGTTTGGTCTGTGGAACGGCTAGCGTGCACCCAGACTGTCGTCACGACGTTATCATCGCCAACCCCGAACGGTTTCGAGGATACCCGGCGGGTCGCACCAGAGCGGGCAACCTCGAAGGGGGCTGCACATCGTTCGCGGTGTGCAGCCCTTTTTGCGCGCCGCGTGTATGCGTCGGGACAATGTTCCACGACTGTTCCGGTTGTCGCTGACGGTCGCTGCGACTATCGCCCATACTTCTATGAACCGCGCTCGATATGCTGCCGATCCTGCCGCCACGCGCGGTCGCGAATTTGCCGAAGACCGGAAGGGCGCGCGCGGACCGCGTAGCGAGTTCCAGCGGGATCGCGATCGGATCATTCATTCCATCGCATTCCGCCGCCTGCGCTCGAAAACGCAGGTGTTCATTGCGCCTGATGGCGATCACTATCGCACCCGGCTAACCCACAGTCTGGAAGTGGCGCAGATCGGCCGCGTGATCGCCCGTGCGCTGGGGCTGGACGAAGATCTGACAGAGGCACTGTGCCTCGCGCACGATATCGGCCATCCGCCGTTCGGTCATGCAGGCGAAACCGCGCTGGAACAGGCGATGGTCGAGCGCGGGGGGTTCGATCATAACGCCCACGGGCTACGCACTCTGATGCGGCTGGAAAGCCCTTATATCGGGCATCCCGGCATCAATCTGACATGGGATTTGCTCGAAGGGCTGGCGAAGCATAATGGCCCGGTTGCATCGCCGGGCTGGGCGCTGGCAGAGCTGGATGCGGCGTTTCCCCTCGATCTGGGCACATGGCCCAGCCTTGAAGCGCAAGTCGCCGCGGTTGCGGACGACATTGCATACGACAACCACGATATCGACGATGGCCTGCGCGCCGGTTTCCTCGATCTGGACGATCTGATGCAGATCGATCTGCTGGCGGATCAATTCCGCGCGGTAGAGCGGCGCTTCCCATCTGTCAGCCGCGAGCTGCAATTGCGCGAACTGATCCGCAGCCAGATCGGGGCGATGGTCAACGATGTGATCGAACATACCCGCGCGCAGGTTGCCGATATTGCCAGCGTGGCGGAAGTCCGGGCGCACCCATCGGCGCTGGCGGGTTTCTCCCCCGCGATGGCGCTGGCGGAGCGGGGGTTGAAGCGGTTCATGTACGACAAGCTGTATTACCACCCTGAGCAGATTTCTGCGGCAGAGAATGCGCGTGAGGTGGTGGCGCGGTTGTTCGCGGCATACGATCAGGATCCCGGCCAGTTGCCGCCCGAATGGCGCGCGAAACTGCCTTCGCAGGAGCCGGAGCACAGCCGCATGCTGGCCGATTTCATTGCCGGGATGACTGATCGGTACGCGATGGATCAGTGTGCGCGGATATATGGCAAAGTGCCGGCCGGATTGCAGAATGTCTGAACCGCTGCGGATCGCGCTGGTCGGTGCCACCGGGCTGATCGGGCGCACTGTGATCGAACAATGCGTCGGCCGCACTGACATCTGCCTGTTTGCGATTGCCCGTCGCGAGATGCCGCTGCCAGCCGGGGCGCGGATGGAGATGCATATCGCCGATCCCGCGCAATGGGGCAATCTGATTGGTGCGATCCGGCCCGCTGCGATGATCTCTGCCCTTGGCACGACATGGGCGCAGGCAGGCAAAGACGAAGATGCATTTCGCGCGGTGGACGAACGGCTTGTGCTGGATACGGCGCGGGCGGCTAAGGTGCATGGGGTGCGGAGCTTTGTCGCGGTCAGCTCTGCCGGGGCCAACAGCCTGAGCCGCAATTTCTATCTGAAGGTTAAGGGGGAAGTGGAAGGCGCGTTGCGCCAGATCGGGTTCGACCGGCTTGATATCCTGCGCCCTGGTTTGCTGCGTGGGGAACGCGATGGCGACCGTCGTCTGGGCGAACGGATAGGCATTATCGCTGCGCCGATCACGGACCTGCTGATGCAGGGTAAATACCGCGCCTATCGCTCCGTTCGGGCAGAGGACGTGGCGCAGGCGGCGCTGGCCCTGGCCATGCGGAAGGCGAAGGGTAAGTTTGTGCACGATCCCGATGCGATCCAGCGGGCTGCGGCAGGCCTGCCCGTTGCCTGATAACGATGCGGATTGTCTTCAGCCGCAAAGGGTTCGATAGCGCATCCGGGGGTGGGCCTTCACCGATTGTCGATGGCCGTCCGGTCAGCTTGCCTATTCCCAGCAGCAGATATTCGCGCACTTCGTGGGCCGATCTGGGGCTGGGCGATTATGTGGAGCATGCCAGTCGAAGGCGGCACAAGGCTGATGATCTGTGTCATCACGATCCCATGTTTACCGATCAGGGCGAATGCCTGCTGGGCCAATGCGGCGCGGCGCAGACACATCTGGCCAATCGCGGGGTCGAGGTGGGCGACTGGTTCGTTTTCTTCGGCTTGTTCCAAGCAGCCGGTGAACCGCCGCATCATCGCATTTTTGGCTATTTGCATGTGGCGGAGATTATTGACCTGACCGATTGTGCCGCGGCTGTCCGGCAGGAGCTGACTGCTCTCGATCACCCACATGCCATTGGTCTGCACGCGCGGAACGACACGATCTATCGTGGGCCCGGCAAGGGTGCCGCCGCAGCGTCTCCTGAGTTGCGGTTGACTGTGCCGGAGGGGCCGCCCAGCATCTGGCGGCGTCCCGAATGGTTACGCAAAGGCGAGTTGAGTTATCATGATCGCGCCGATCGCTGGTTGCCCGAAAATCGACTGCAAACGGTTGCGAGAGGGCAGGAATTTGTGGCAGACGCTGGAAATCGGGCAGCGCCGCGCAAATGGCTGGAATCCATCGTTGCGGCAATTGAATCACATTGAAGTGTTGTCGTCACATTATAATGTGCATATACGGCCTGCATGACGACTCAGACAGCCAGCAATCCGACCATCGCCCGTGTGCGCGCGATCGTTTCCGAAAACCGCATGAGCCGCACTGCGCTCGCCCGCGCCGCCGGGCTTCATGCCAACTCGCTGCGTGATTGCACTGAGGATAGCTGGAACCCCACGGCCGAGACGCTGGCAAAGCTCGACGATTTTATTGCCGAGAACGATGAGCGCCCAGTGATGGCGAGTGCGGAAGAGATTATCGACGAAGCGCGTAACGGACGGATGATCGTGCTGGTGGACGATGAAGATCGCGAGAACGAAGGCGATCTGATTATTCCCGCGCAGATGGCGACACCCGATGCGATCAATTTCATGGCGACGCACGGGCGCGGGCTGATTTGCCTTTCGCTCACCCGTGAGCGGGTGGAGCAGCTTGGCCTCGATCTGATGAGTCAGAACAACCGCACCCGCCACGAAACCGCCTTCACTACCTCGATCGAGGCACGCGAAGGGGTCAGCACGGGGATCAGTGCAGGTGACCGCGCGCGCACTGTCTCGGTCGCGATCGATGGCAACAAGGGGCGCGACGATATCGTGACGCCCGGCCATGTTTTCCCGCTGGTCGCCCGCGATGGCGGGGTGCTCGTGCGCGCGGGACACACCGAAGCGGCGGTTGATATCTCGCGTCTTGCCGGGCTCAACCCTTCGGGTGTGATTTGCGAAGTCATGAATGACGATGGCACGATGGCGCGAATGGACGATCTGGTCCGCTTTGCCCGGCGGCACGACATGAAGATCGGCACGATCCGCGACCTGATCGCCTATCGCCGCAAGCATGACAAAGTGATCGTGCGCCGCAACCAGCGCCAGTTCACCAGCCGCTGGGGCGGCGAATGGCAGGCGATCACGTTCTACAATAAAGCGACAAACGACGAGATGCTGGCATTGGTGAAAGGCGCGGTCGATCCGACGAAGCCGACACTGGTGCGGATGCATGCGCTGTCGGTTTTCCCCGATCTGTTTGGCGAACAGAACAACCGCAGCGACATCGTTGAAAAATCGATGCAGATTATCGGTGAAGAAGGGGTGGGCGTAATCGTTCTTATCAGCCGCCCGACGCGCGAATATTTCAGCCGTGCGATTGATATGGCCAACGGTAAGGGCCCGGTTGCCAGTGCTTCGGCTAGCGAACAGCGCGATTATGGCGGCGGCGCACAAGTGCTGACTGAACTGGGCGTGCAGGATATGGTTTTACTGACCGATACCGAACATTCGCTGGTCGCGCTGGAGGGGTATGGCCTCAGCGTAGTAGGGCAACGCGCATTCGACTGAATGATGATTGGTCCTGGTGAGGTGGTAACAAGGCTCGTCTGTTACTTTGTCACCCTGGATGCCAAACTAGATCGACGGGGGCAGCGCAATAGCTTCCCCTCTCTCTTCGTCATTGCGAGGAGCGGAGCGACACGGCAATCCATGGTGTACCCGTCACCCTCAACACAAAGGTTGTAGAGGGCGACGCCTTCCCGGCACGGACTGCTCCCCTGCGCTCGCCATGACGGACATGGAAGGGGGGCACTTGAAGTGCAATCCCAGCGGCGGGGTCAAGGTGACGACAGAAAGAAGGCACACCAGAGAGGGGCGCCGTAAAAGAGCGATACGAACGTCAGCCGCGCCCTGCTAAAACGCCGCGCCTGCCAGTCGGTCTATTGCCCCTTGCAGGATCACGGCGGCGGCGTGGCTGTCGATCCTGTCCTTGCGCTTGGCGCGGCTCATGTCCTGATCGATCAGCGCGCGTTCGGCGCTGGTGGTGCTCCACCGTTCGTCCCAGAGCAATATCGGCAGGTCGAGCGCTTCGGACAGGTTGCGTGCATAAGCGCGGCTGGCCTGTGCGCGGGGGCCTTCGCTACCATCCATATTGCGTGGCAGACCGATCACGACGCCTGCCACCTGCCGGTCGCGGACGATTGCTGACAGCGCTTCTTTATCCCGCCCGAATTTGCCGCGCAGCAAAGTCTTGCCCGCCGTGGCGAAGCGCCACCCCGCATCGCAAGTGGCAATGCCGATGGTCTTTGTGCCGAGATCGAGCGCGAGCAATACGCCGCCATCGGCTAGCGCATCGCTGAAATCGAGCGCGTTGTCGGTAATCACTGCGCGCCTTGCCACGCCTTCACCCGGCGGGTGACATCGCGTTGCAAATTCTTCCAGAACAATGGGATATCGTACACGTGGTAGTTGTTGCCGGGGAGCACGGCATTGCCCATCGCGGGCGGCTCCCCGATGAGCAGTAACCCGCGTTCATCGCATCTTGCCAGCGCATATCCGGCAACGAGGCGCCCTTTGGTCAGTTCTTCATCGGGAACAAGTGTGCCGAGATTGGCGCTGGCCGGTGCGCTGCCGCCGATCTTCCCGGTGAGGGGGTTGGTGCAGAGAATAGGGCTGTCGCCACGTGGCTGCCCATCAAAGCCGATGGAGTTGCGATATGTGTCGAGCACCATGCTCGGATCGGCCGGTTCGGCATAGCTCGACCAGCTCATCACGCAGCCCGCCTGATCCGCCTTGTCGCAGCCCGGCAGGCCGAGCCCGGCCAGATCGTGCTGCACCGAAATTGGCCAGCCAATCGCATATACTGCGGCGATACGCCCTGCGAGCGGCTTGTTCGCAACGTCCTGTCGCAACAGCCGCAGCAGATGCAACGCGCCCTGACTATGCCCGGCCAGAACGATTGGCGTGTCCGGGCCGATCTGCGACAGGAAATAAGTGAAGGCATCGTGCACATCGGCATAAGCTGCATCGATGGCCTGTGTCGCTTCGGGTTGATCAGTCAGGAATGCGCCGAAGGTCGCCTGCCGATACCGTGGCGCCCAGATTTCCTTCGCCTGATTGAACGGGCTGGCCATTCCCTTCACATATATCTGCGCTATCCGATCCGCTTCCCCACCAGCGAGAGGCGCATTCCAATGCGCGCGATCAAGGTAGCTGGTCGGGTGGATGAAGAATACTGCGTAATCCTGCCGCTCCGCCTGTGATGCGTCAGGTGAGGGCGCGCCGCTGGCGGCATCGCTTGCCGCGTCGGTGGCCGGTGTGCCGACCGGCGGTTGCCAGCGCGCCGGATCGTTCGCCATTCCCGGCCGCGAGAGCCAGAGTTTAGGGTCGGCATAAGCATTCGTCTTGAGCGGGGTCTGCTTTTCGAACGCAGCGCTCGGCACCAGCGCCAGCTTGGTCAGCTCGGTCGACCAGATACGCAGAGCGAATAGTCCGGCGAGCACCAGAACGATCAGAAATGCAACGATGTAGAGGAACTTACGGGCCATATCAGTTGATGTTGTCGCTAGTTGCCTTGGCCTGATCGGCCATCTCGAAGCGGTGCGCGCGCCGTTCCAGCCCGACCTTGATCATCGCCAGCATCGGATCGGCCAGCATCAGGCCGAGCACACCGAACAATACGCCCATGATAAGCTGGAAGGCCAGCACCAGTGCAGGCGCCAGATCGACCGTTTTCTTGGCAATCATCGGGACCACGACATAGCCGTCGAAATTCTGGACGAAGAAATAGGTGGCCAGAGTCCACAGCCCCATTTCGGTGCCGCCGGAAAAGCCGACCAGCACCATCAGCAGGCCCGAAATAATCGCACCGATATTGGGAATGAATGCCAGCAGGCCGGTGATGATACCCAGCAGCGCCGCCATTGGCACCCCGATCCACGACAGCAGGATATAAGTGAACACGCCTTCGAACACCATGCCGAGCAATCGCCCGGCCAGCAGCCTCCGCATGTTGTAGGCCATCTGGCTGAGCGTGTCGGAAAATGCCTCGCGGTTTTCTTCCGGCACCATCCATTCGACACCACGTTCGTAAATTCGGGGATCGATGGCGAGGTAGATCCCGATAATCAGGATCAGAATCAATGTAGTAATTGCGCCGACTGCGCCGCCGATGGCGCGCCCAAGTGTGCCGACCCCACTGACCACGCTGCCGATAACCGATTCGATCTGGGCCTGCGTAATGTCGAACCCCTTCGACTGCAGCCAGTGGACAGCACGGGTGGCCTGTTCGCTGACGATCTGGGGAAACTGCGCCGCCTGTTCGGAAATCTGCGATCCGGCGAAAAGCACCAGCCATGCCAGAAATCCCACGGTCAGCAGCAAGACGAGTGCTACTCGAAATCCTCTGGCAATGGGCAACACTTTCCCGATCAGGCGCGCGCCTCCATCGATCATCGTGCCGAATACCAGCGCGCCGAATATCACCAGCAGCGATTGCGATACATATATCGCCAGAACAAACAGCCCGATGACCGCCGCCCACACAAGCGCGCGCTCGGCTTCGAACCGCAACCTGGGGTTACCAATCCGGCTAGGGCTGGTGCCGATATCGCTGCGGTGAACCGGCGACGGCCCGGTGTCTTCAGTGTCGCTCATTCTGGTGGTTCCCCTGCGCGATTGCAGGTCGCAATGTGCTCCACGCCCGATTGGTACGCAAGGAGGAGAACCACGTGAGCGGGTTCCATCCTGTCGACCCGTCGAGCGAGAACGTGATGAATTCCGCACGACCGCCGACATTGGCCAGCGGCACCGGCCCGCCCAAACCGTGTTCCCACACTGGCGCGCGGCTGTCCGCCGAATGGTCGCGGTTATCGCCCATCAGGAACACCGAATCCTTTGGAATGGTGATTTCGGGGAAATTGTCGAGCTGCTGATCGCGATGATCGATCACGCGATAAGTCGCCCCGTTGGGCAGCGTTTCGCGCAGCACCGGCACTTCGTACACCTGCTCTCCACTAGGCAGACGGGTGCGATAATTGTCAAAGTAGTACAGGCACGGCCTGCCATCACAGATCTGTGCGTCGACAGGTATCTGCAGATCGGGTTCGACAGCCTGCGGCACGGGCTTGCCGTTGAGAATGACCTGTCCGTTGACGACGGCAATCCGGTCGCCCGGCAGGCCGATCACCCGTTTGATATAATCCTCGTCGCTATCTGGCGGCACAGCGATCACGATATCGCCATATTCGGGCGTCGCACCCCAAATGCGCCAGTCGCCTCGCGGCAGCACGTGGAAACTAACCGACGACCAGTTCCAGCCATAGGGGTACTTCGACACAACCAGCCTGTCCCCCACCATCAGGTTAGGAACCATCGAAGTGGAGGGAATATAGAACGGCTTGGCCACCAATGTGTGGAATGCCAGCACAGCGAGCAACATCAGCGCCAGCCCGCGCAATTCGGCGATCCAGTTGACTTTCTCGCGGGGTTTTTCGGCGTCTGTCACGGATTTCGCTTCGGAAGAAGGGGCGGCGGTGGAGCCGGTCGGTGGGTTCACAGTGGTTGAGCCTCGATAACGACGAACGCCTGCGCCCATGGATGGTCGTCCGTTAGGGTAAGATGAATGAGCACTTCATGGCCGGACGGGGTGATTTCCGCAAGTCTGGCCGCTGCGCCGTTGGCCAGTGCCAGCGTTGGCGCACCCGAAGGGGCGTTCACAACGCCGATATCGATGTGATACACGCCGCGCTTGAAACCTGTGCCGACCGCTTTGACGAATGCTTCCTTCGCAGCCCACCGTTTCGCGAAGGTGCCTACGCGGGTGTAGGGGCGCCGCGCAGCTTTGGCTCGCTCCACTTCGGTGAAGCAGCGCGCTTCGAACCTGTCGCCCCACCGGTCGAGCGAGTTGGCGATCCGGTCCATATTGGTAAGGTCGGAGCCGATGCCGATAATCATGACTGGCGCGCCTGATCCATCAGTTCGCGCATATGCCGCACGGCAGTTTCCAGCCCGACGAAAACCGCTTCCCCAATCAGATAGTGGCCGATGTTCAGCTCGGCCAGTTGCGGAATGGCTGCGATAGGCTGGACATTGTCGTAGGTCAGCCCGTGTCCGGCATGCGGTTCGATGCCGAGATCGACCGCTGCGGCGGCCATTGTCGCGATCCGTGCGCGCTGACGTTCGGCCTCTTCGCCGGTGGCATTGGCATATTCGCCGGTATGAAACTCAACGACCTGCGCGCCGAGCTTGGCGGCGGCCTCTATCTGGCGCTCGCTCGGTTCGATGAACAGGCTAACCCGGATATCAGCGTCGCGCAGCCGTGCGACGATAGGGGCAAGGCGGTTATGCTGTCCGGCAGCGTCCAGCCCGCCTTCGGTCGTCACTTCCTCGCGCTTTTCCGGCACGATACACGCAGCGTGCGGCGTATGACGCAGGGCAATCGCCAGCATTTCGTCGGTCGCGGCCATTTCGAGGTTGAGCGGAAGGTCGGTCGCAGCCTGAATGCGGGCGATATCTTCATCGCGAATATGGCGGCGATCTTCGCGTAAGTGCGCGGTGATCCCGTCGCCACCTACCGCAGCGACGATTTCCGCAGCGCGCACGGGATCGGGATGGTCGCCACCGCGCGCATTGCGGATCGTAGCGACATGATCGATGTTGACGCCGAGGCGCAGGGGAGTGAGCATCCTATTTGCGGCTCCCCGGCTTGGTGATCGGAATAGCGGCCAGTTCGGCGGGCACTTCGTCGTCGGTATAGCTGGGCACCGACAGTGCGATCAGGGGGAAGAACGGAACGCCCAGATCGGCTTCCCCGGCGGAGCGATCGACCAGCGACACTTCGGCAATGACTTCACCGCCTTCGCGCGCCACCGCCTCGATCGCTTCGCGACTGGAGAGGCCGGTGGTGACGACATCTTCGACCATCAGAACTTTCGTTCCCGGTTCGAGTGCGAATCCGCGCCGCAGTTCGAAAGTACCAGTCGGGCGTTCGAGGAAAATCGCGTCCTTGTTGAGAACGCGCCCCATTTCCTGCCCGATAATAATGCCACCCATGGCCGGGCTGACAACGACTTCGATCTCGCTGCGGATCTCCCGCGGGAGCTTCTGAGCGAGTGCGCGGGCGAGCCGGTCGGCCCGCTCTGGATTCATTAAAACCCGTGCACATTGAAGGTATTGCGCGCTGTGGCGGCCACTCGAAAGAAGGAAATGTCCCTCTAACAAAGCCTGGCTGGCGCGGAATTCCTGCAATACCTCTTCGTCGGTCATTCGGTGGTCGCTCGCTATGGGGACATGTGGGCCCGGTGCAACGACCGGGTGAAAATCTCCCTAGAAGTGCTTGAGGCTAGGGGCAAGCGTGCGTATAGCCCTGCCAAACAAGCCTCGACAGGGGGGCGTTCCGGTGTGCGGTGCATGTCGGATTCGGGACGAAAACAAGGGCAATGGAAAGCTTCACACCAATGATTTCCGGCAAATCGACCGTCCGCACTTTCGTGCGTTTCTGGGCTCCGCTGTGGGCCGCTCTGATGCTGGCGCTCAGCCCGCAAATCGCCAGTGCTCAGGCCGCTCCGGCGCCTGCGGCGACCGAGGCAGCCGCTCCTGCTGCTGCTGCGGCTAACGACAATGCCGCGGCAACCGCGGAAGACAGCGCATACAAGCCGCTTGGCCCGGAATGGATCAAGGGGCAGCCACACGATGGCGGGCTCAATGTGCAGCAGCAGTATTCTCCGATCGGTGAAACTGCGGACAAGCTGCACTATGCGCTGCTGTGGATCATGGGGATCATCTGCGTCTTCGTCCTTGGTTTGCTTGTTTATGTTGTCGTGCGTTTCAACAAGCGGTCCAATCCGGTCCCTTCGAAAACGACTCACAACACACTGCTTGAAGTGGTGTGGACGCTTGTCCCGGTGCTGATCCTGGTCGGCATCGCGCTTCCTTCGATCAGTCTGGTGTCTGCCCAGTACAAGTCGCCGCCGAAAGATGCGGTGACCGTCAAGGTTACCGGCTACCAGTGGTACTGGGGCTATTCTTATCCTGACAACGGCGGTTTCGAAGTGATCTCGAACATGCTGCCCGATGAAGAAGCTGTTAAGCGCGGCCTTCCGGCGCAACTCGCGGTCGATCATCGTATGGTCGTGCCTGCCGGTGAATGGATTCGCCTTCAGACCACCGGGGCTGACGTGATCCACTCGTTCGCGGTGCCTTCGCTGTGGTTCAAGCTCGATGCGGTTCCCGGTCGTCTGAACGAAAAGCGTTTCTTCGTGTCGGAACCCGGCATCTATTACGGCCAGTGTTCGGAACTGTGCGGCGGCAAGCATGGCTATATGCCGATCGCCGTAGAGGCGCTGCCGCGTCCGCAGTTCGATGCATGGGTCCGCTCGCAGGGCGGCACTGTTGGCAAGGCTGAAGAAGCCGCCACCGTTACGCCTGCTGCGGCAACTCCGGCGGATGCGGCTTCGGCCCCCGCCGATGCTGCTTCGCCTGCCGCCGCGGCCCCTGCGGCCTGATCCGTATTCAGTAGTTACGAAACCTAGAGAGACGTCATGGCTACCACTGCCGATACCTTCCAGGCTCACGAAGAGCACGGACATCACGACGCCGACCACAAGCCGGGCTTCTTCGCCCGGTGGTTCATGTCGACCAATCACAAGGACATCGGCACGATGTACCTGATTTTCGCGATTTTCGCGGGGATCGTCGGTGGCGGCATTTCGGGCATTATGCGTGCCGAACTGGCCGAGCCCGGCATCCAGTACCTTGGCTGGTGGGTGCAGCTCATGGGTGGTGAGGCGTCTTTCGATGCCAATGCTCACCTGTGGAACGTGCTTATTACCGCGCACGGTATGATCATGGTGTTCTTCATGGTCATGCCGGCGATGATCGGCGGTTTCGGTAACTGGTTCGTTCCGATCATGATCGGGGCGCCGGATATGGCGTTCCCGCGGATGAACAACATTAGCTTCTGGCTGACCGTGGCCGGTTTCTGTTCGCTGATGTTCTCGGCATTCGTGCCGGGCGATGTGAACGGGCTTGGCGCGGGCACGGGCTGGACGGTCTATGCACCGCTTTCCACCTCCGGTTCCGCAGGTCCGGCGGTCGATTTCGCGATCTTCTCGCTGCATCTTGCCGGTGCGGCGTCGATCATGGGCGCGATCAACTTCATCACCACCATCTTCAATATGCGTGCGCCGGGGATGACCCTGCACAAGATGCCGCTGTTTGTGTGGTCGGTGCTGGTCACCGCATTCCTGCTGCTGCTGGCGCTGCCGGTTCTGGCCGCTGCGATCACGATGCTGATCACCGACCGTAACTTCGGCACGACGTTCTTCGATCCTGCGGGCGGTGGCGATCCGATCCTGTACCAGCACCTGTTCTGGTTCTTCGGTCACCCCGAAGTGTACATCATGATCCTGCCGGGCTTTGGTATGATCAGCCAGATCGTTGCCACTTTCTCCAAGAAGCCGGTGTTCGGTTATCTCGGCATGGCATACGCGATGGTTGCCATCGGCGTGGTCGGGTTCATCGTGTGGGCGCACCACATGTACACCACCGGCCTTTCGGTGAACGAGAAGATGTACTTCACCGCCGCGACGATGGTTATCGCCGTGCCGACCGGTGTGAAGATCTTCAGCTGGATCGCCACGATGTGGGGCGGTTCGATCGAGTTCAAGAGCCCGATGGTCTGGGCGCTGGGCATGATCTTCCTGTTCACCGTTGGCGGCGTGACCGGCGTCTATCTTGCCAACGGCGGGATCGACGACGTTGTCCACGATACCTATTTCGTGGTCGCGCACTTCCACTACGTGCTGTCGATGGGGGCGGTGTTCTCGCTGTTCGCGGGCTTCTACTACTGGTTCCCGAAGATGAGCGGGAAGATGCACTCCGAACTGCTGGCGCACATCCACTTCTGGGTGTTCTTCATCGGCGTGAACATGATCTTCTTCCCGATGCACTTCCTCGGCCTGCAGGGTATGCCGCGCCGCTATCCCGACTATGCGCTGGCATATGAGTACTGGAATAAGATCGCCTCGCACGGCTATGAAATCATGGCATTTTCCATGATCTTCTTCTTCGTGAACATTGCTTACGCATTTATCGCGGGCAAGAAGGCACCGGCCAACTACTGGGGCGAAGGCGCGACGACGCTGGAATGGACCCTGTCCAGCCCGCCGCCGTACCATCAGTTCGAAACGCTGCCGGTGATTTCGGAGGATAACGACTACCACAATCACCTGCCCAAGGGTGATGCGCCCGCCACTGCGTAAGGCGCAAGTGAAACGGGCCGGGCGTGTACCGGCCCCACGCACATGTTTTCGGCCGGTCCAGCAGGGCCGGCCGTTTGCATATGGCGGCACGCATTCGGGCAAACCGGTGGGAACGTCTTCAGGGACGACGAAAATGATGAGGGAGAGCGCAATGCCGGAAATGCGGATGATCGATGTCGGTGAACTGAGCCTGCGTTGCGCGGTGCAGGGGGAAGGTCCGCTGGTCATCCTCGTGCACGGATTTCCCGAAAGCTGGTATTCCTGGCGCCATCAGATCGGCGCGATTGCCGATGCCGGCTTCACTGCCTGCGCCATCGATGTGCGCGGTTATGGCGGATCGGACAAGCCGGAGCCGATTGAGGCCTATGCCCTCGAACGGATCGTCGGAGATCTTGTTGGGCTGGCGGATGCCTTGCAGCCAGACGCTCCTGCAATCCTGATCGGTCACGATTGGGGCGCGCCGATCGTGTGGAATTCGGCACTGACTCATCCGGACCGGTTTTTGGCAGTGGCCGGAATGTCGGTGCCGTTCTCCGGCATACCGGCCCGCCCGTTTACCGAGGTGTTCCGGGAACACTTCACCGCACAGGGCAAGTTCTTCTATCAGGAATACTTTCAGGAACCGGGCGTTGCCGAGGCTGAGGCGGAGGCCGACCCGCGCGAATTTGTCCACCGGATGATGTACTCGATCAGCGGCGATGTGCCGCCCGGCGATTATTTCGATAAGCCGCTGGGCGCGACCTTTCTCGAAGGCCTGCCCGATCCCCGGCCAACCGACTGGCTGACTGAGGCCGATCTCGATTTCTACGAAGCCGAGTTTCGCCAGTCCGGTTTTCGCGGACCGCTCAACCGCTATCGCAATCACGAACGCGATTTCGAATGGCTGCAACAGTTTGCGGGCCAAAAGATCGAACAGCCGTGTCTGTTCATTGGCGGCGAACGCGATCCGGCGACCACGCTGTTCGGCGCGGTCAGCGATCCGGTGGCGATGATGCGACTGTTCGCGCCGAAGGTGGAGGGGCACATTCTGCCCGGCGCCGGTCACTGGACTCAGCAGGAAAAGCCCGAGGCGGTGAACGGCCTGTTGCTCGAATGGCTCGGTAAACTGCCGGTGGGGCATTGAGGCGCCGGTACTCTGGCTCTATAGCGCGCGCGATATCATGACTCAGCCAACCGCTCTGCAATTGCCAACCGACTGGCGCGATTTCCTCGCGCTGACCAAGCCGCGCGTGATGAGCCTGGTGATCTTCACCGGGCTATGCGGGCTGCTGGCGGCACCGGGGGACATCAATCCGATCATCGGCTTCACTGCGATCCTGTGCATCGCGCTGGGCGCAGGCGGTGCGGCGTCGCTGAACCAGTGGTGGGAAGCCGATATCGATGCCGGGATGAAGCGTACCGCGCGTCGCCCGCTGCCCGAAGGGCGGATGAACCGCACCGATGCGCGCGATTTCGGGATTTTCCTTTCGGGCGTGTCGGTCGCGACGATGGGGCTGGCGGTGCACTGGCTCGCCGCCGGGGTGCTGGCAGTCTCGATCGTGTATTATGCGGTCGTCTATACCATCTGGCTGAAGCCGCGGACACCGCAGAATATCGTGATCGGTGGCGGGGCGGGGGCGTTTCCGCCGATGATCGGATGGATTGCTGTGACTGGCCATATCTCGGCCATGCCGATCCTGCTGTTCGCCATCATCTTTTTCTGGACCCCGCCGCATTTCTGGGCGCTCGCACTGTTTGTGCAGAGCGATTACGCGAAAGTCGGGATCCCGATGATGCCGGTGGTTCGGGGTGAGGCGGCGACGCGCCATCAGATCCTGATCTACTCCGTTCTGCTGGTTCCGCTGGCGGCCGCGCCGTGGTTTATTGGCGGAACAGGTGCACTTTACGGGGTTTCGGCGCTGGTGCTCTCGCTGGCATTTCTGGTGTTGTCGCTACCGGTTGCGCTGCGGCGCACACGCGAAGACGATACTATGAAGCCGGAAAAACGCCTCTTCGCATTCAGCATCCTCTACCTGTTCGCGCTGTTTGCGATGCTGGTTGCGGATCGCGCGCTTTCAGGGCAGGGATTGTTGGCATGACACCGGAAGAAGAAGAGATTTTCAAACGCCGCCGCAAGGGGCGAAACGTCGCTCTGGCGCTCGGCCTCACATTCTTTGTGGTGCTGTTCTACTTCATCACGATCGCGAAAATGGGCTGATCATGTCGACTCAGGCAATCGAACGCAGCAATCTGAAAGTCGGAATTATCGGCCTGTCGATCGCACTGGCGATGCTGGGCCTGGGTTATGCCGCGGTGCCGCTTTATCGCCTGTTCTGCCAGGTGACCGGGTTTGCCGGCACCACGCAGCGCGCCGATGAATCGAAGGCCGCCGCTGCGGCGGAGGCCGGGCGCAAGCTGGGCGGGGCGACGATTTCGGTGCGGTTCGATGGCAATGTCGATGCCAATCTGCCGTGGACCTTCCGCGCCGAGCAGACGACGCAGACGGTCACGCTGGGCGAACGCAAGATGGCGTTCTACTACGCGAAAAACAATTCGGACCAACCAGTTACCGGGGCGGCCACATTTAACGTATCGCCCGATCAAACTGGCTTTTATTTCAATAAGATTCAGTGTTTCTGCTTCACCGAACAGACGCTCCAGCCGGGGCAGGAAGTGGTGATGCCGGTGTTGTATTATATCGATCCGTCAATCCGCGACGATCCCGATGCCGCACCGGTGGAGCAGGTCACGCTCAGTTACACTTTCCACCGCGCAAGCACCGGCAAGGCGGCGGAATGATGCGAAAAGCCGCGCTTTGCCCTCTGGACCCGGTCGGCAGGGCGCATTAAGGCAGTGCAAAATGCCCGGCTTCAAAACCGGGTTTGAACAGATAAACAGGGACGATTCGGACATGGCTGGCGCCAAGAACCACGATTATCACATTCTTCCGCCCGACATCTGGCCGCTGATCGCGTCGATTTCGGCGCTGACATTCACCAGCGGTATGGTGCTGTTCATGCACCGCGACACGATGAGCGGGTGGCCGATCGTCCTCGGTCTGGGCATCGCGGGCCTGATCGCCACGTTTTTCAGCTGGTTTTCGAACATCGTGAAAGAAGCGCAGGCGGGCGATCACACGCCTGTCGTGCAGCTTCACCTGCGCTATGGGATGATCCTGTTCATCGCTTCGGAAGTGATGTTCTTTGTCGGATGGTTCTGGGCGTGGTTCGATTTCGCGCTGTTCCCCAGCCACCTGTCCGACGTGATCGGCGGCGTGTTCCCTCCCAAGGCGATCGAAGCGGTGATCGATCCGTTCGACCTGCCGCTGCTCAATACCATGATTCTGCTGTGTTCGGGCACTACGGTGACCTGGGCGCACCATTGCTTGATTCACGGCGATCGCAACGGGCTGAAGCAGGGTCTGTGGCTGACCATTCTGCTCGGCCTGCTGTTCTCCAGCATTCAGGCGTATGAATACATGCACGCGCCGTTCGGCTTCGGTGGCAACACCTACAGCTCGGGCTTCTACATGGCGACCGGGTTCCACGGGTTCCACGTGATCGTTGGCACGATCTTCCTGATCGTGTGCCTCGTGCGGACTTACAAGGGCCACTTCACGCCCAAGCATCACTTCGGCGTCGAAGCGGCCGCGTGGTACTGGCACTTTGTCGACGTGGTGTGGCTGTTCCTGTTCGTAGTCGTCTATATCTGGGGCGGCTGGGGCGCGCCGATCCACTGAGGTGATCTGCTGACATGACACCGGAACATCCGGATTCACCGAAGGGGCAGCCCGGCATTGGTCAGGCTGCCCTTTCCGGTTTGTGCCCGCAATGCGGTGCGAAAACCCTGTTTGACGGGGTGGTGAAATTCGCCCCGCGTTGCCGCGCCTGTGGGCTCGATTTCGGCAAGTTCAACGTGGGCGATGGCCCGGCGGCGTTTCTGACACTGGGTATCGGCGCGCTGGTCGCCGGACTGGCGATCTGGCTGCAGCTGGCGGCCGAACCGCCGTTCTGGGTGCAGGCGCTGATCTGGATACCGATTACCACGGTGCTGGTGCTGGGCGGTCTGCGCGTGTCGAAGGCTGCTTTGCTGGCGAGCGAATATCGCAACAAGGCGGGCGAAGGGCAGCAACGCAAGTGACCCAGGCGACCCGGCGTATCCCTATCGTGGCGACTATCGTCGTGTTGGCCGCGGTCGCCACCATGATCGCGCTGGGCGTGTGGCAATTGCAGCGCAAGGAATGGAAGGAAGACCTGCTCGCCCGCTATGAAGGCGCGGCGATGTCTTCGGCAGAGGTTGCGTGGCCGACTTCGGAACCCGCCATCGAAAACGCGCTCTATCACCGCAGCCGATTCGATTGCGCGCAAGTGACCGGGCATCAGGAACGCTCGGGTCAATCGGCTGGCGGCGAACCCGGTTGGGCGCATCTGGTGACCTGTCGCAATGCGAGCGGGCAAACGGCGGAAATTGCGCTGGGCTGGTCCGACCGGCCTGCTGTCGCGCAATGGAGTGGCGGCGCGGTGACCGGGATGATCGGCCCGACCACCGGCGGTGCGAAACTGGTGGCCGATCCACCACAAGCCGGCCTGCAACCGCTCGCCCGACCAGACCCGCGCGATATTCCCAACAACCATTTCGCCTATGCGATCCAATGGTTTCTGTTCGCCGCTACCGCGCTGGTGATCTACGCCCTCGCGCTGCGGAAACGCTGGCGCGGGTAAGGCGCGGCCTATGAGGGAGGCGGTGCCAATCCGCTCCCCCACACCAGCAGGGGGCCCCCGATCCCCGCCAGCTATTATTGCGCCGAGAGTGCGTTGAGCGACGATTCCGTCACTGCCAGTGCACTGGCCTGTTTCATGGTAACCAGCCCTGCGGCGAGGTCGAGCGGATTGCGTTTCACGAACAGCGCAACGATCAGATCGCTGCTTGTCCCGCTCAGCGCCTGATAGTTTTTGCCGCCGATGCTGAATGCTTGCAGCAAAGCGCTCAATCCGCCTGATTTTTCTGTCAGAACAGAGGTTTGCACCACACTCACCGTTGCCGCATCGATGAACACCCAGTGGCCGCCATTGGTAGGAACAGGCAGATTGTCCCAATCGGTGCTGGTCGGATCGCCTTTGGCGACGAACTGGGCGCTGTCGGTGATCGTGACCTGCCCTTTCTGATTGGTCGACCACGAGAAATTGAGCACCGGAATCGCGGCATTCAGATCTTTCGATGATGTGAGAATGGTTTCGTAACTCGGCTTGCCCGAACCGAGCGTGACTTTGGTCAGCGCGCTTTCTCCGGTGAAGGAGGCCGGGCGCAGCGTAGTCACTTCGATCTTGCCGTTCTTGTCGACGAACGCCCAGTATCCGACGACCCGCTCCATTTTGTCACGCACCCCGGCGACGGCCGACGCGGGAAGGAATACACGCTCCTTCAGATCGTTCGGGATTGGCGCATCCACCGGCAGCGGCCCGGCGGCAAGAGCGCCGCTCGACATCGCCAGCGTGGCGGCCATTATTGCACTTTTGAGTAATTCAGCCATCGTATATTCCCCCTAATTATTTGGAATTGCGATGATTGTAATTTTTCGGGCGAAGTCAAAGGGAATTCTGTGCTGAAGTGATTATTGATTGGTCGGTGGGCGATTGTTGGCATCTTGGTGTGTTTCTTTGAATGGATTCGAGCAAGTGCGCCCTGCGAAGAAAAGCTGGGCCCCGGATCAAGTCCGGGGCGACGCCTGAGGGCGGCGGCCCCGCCAAGCTTCTTCGTCATTGCGAAGGTAGTGAAGCAATCGATGGTCTGACGGTCCTGACCCTCGCAGCAGTTGTGGCAGAGGCAAAGGGTGCTCCCTCCGTCACCCCGGCCTCCGAGCCGGGGTCCAGCTTGTTGGGCAAGACGGACAAAGACGGAGAATTACCCCCCCCTCCTGCCGCACAAACACCCCCAACAAACCCCACCGCTTTGCCCCGCTAAAGTCGCGTTTGCTTGCCGCTCGCGCTTTCGCGGGATAAGCGCGGCGCACGATGGAATATGTCTCGACCCGTGGAAGCGCGCCTGCGCTCGATTTCGAAAGCGTCACTCTGGCCGGGCTGGCCAGCGATGGCGGGCTGTATCTGCCAAACGCATGGCCGCGTTTCTCGGCTGCCGAGATCGCGGCGCTGCGCGGTTTGCCCTATCCGCAACTGGCGGCGAAAGTCATGCAGCCGTTCGTGGGGGACAGCCTGTCGCCCGAACGGCTGCTCGAATTGTGCGAGCAGGCCTATGGCCGTTTCGCCCATGCGGCGGTGACGCCGCTGGTCCAGTTGGATGAGCAGCACTGGGTGCTGGAACTGTTCCACGGCCCGACGCTGGCGTTCAAGGACGTGGCGCTGCAATTGCTGGGCCTGCTGTTCGAAGAATTCCTCTCGCGCCGCAGCGACCACCTTACGATTGTCGGCGCGACGAGCGGGGACACTGGCAGCGCGGCAATCGATGCGCTGGCGGGCCGCGCGCAGGTCGATGTGTTCATGCTGCACCCCAATGGCCGGGTCAGCGATGTGCAGCGCCGCCAGATGACCACTGTGCTGGCGCCCAATGTTCACAATATCGCCATCGACGGTTCGTTCGACGACGCGCAGGCGATGGTGAAGCGCATGTTCGCCGACAGCGAGATGACCGGGCGGTTCCGCATCAGCGCGGTCAATTCGATCAACTGGGCGCGGCTGATGGCGCAGGTGGTCTATTACTTTGCCTCTGCGCTGCAACTGGGCGCGCCCGAACGCAAAGTGGCCTTTGCCGTGCCGACGGGCAATTTCGGAGACGTGTTCGCGGGCTATGTCGCGGCGCAGATGGGTCTGCCGATCGAACAACTGATCGTGGCGACCAATGTGAACGACATTCTCCACCGTGCGCTGACCGATGGCGACTATTCGGCGGGCACGGTCACCCCCACTGCCGCGCCGAGCATGGATATTCAGGTCAGTTCGAATTTCGAACGCCTGCTGTTCGATGCGGGCGGGCGCGATGGCGCGGCGCTGGCCGAACAGATGCGCGGTTTCGAAGCGAGCAAGGCAATGCGCCTCACCAATGCCCAGCGCGAAGGTGCCGCGGCGCTGTTCACCAGTGCGCGCGCCGATGCCAAGGATATGGGCGAAGCGATGCGCTGGGCGTGGGAAAACTGCGGTGAAGTGCTCGATCCGCATACCGCCATCGGCCTGCACGCGGCGCGGGCGGCGGATATCGCGGCCGATGTGCCCGTGGTCACGCTGGCCACCGCGCATCCGGCCAAGTTCCGCGATGCGGTGGAGCGCGCCACCGGCACCCGCCCGCATCTGCCCGCACGGGTGGGCGACTTGTTCGCGCGCGAAGAACGCTATGACGAATTGCCCGGCGATTACGACGCCGTGCGTGCCTATGTCGCCGAACGGGCGACGCCTTCGGCCTGATGGCGGAGCTGATCGAGCAACCGCACCTGATGGCGGGTGAGGGCTGGGGCGATTACGGCCTGGTCGATTCGGGCGATGGGCGGAAACTGGAACGGTACGGCCGCTATCGCTTTATCCGGCCCGAACCGCAGGCGATGTGGTCGCCGCGCCTGCCCGACTGGCAGGCCGATGGCGAATTCGTGCCCGGTTCGGATGAAGACGGCGGCGGGCGCTGGCGTTTCAGCGGGCAGGTGCCGCGCGAAGGGTGGCCGATGGCGTGGGACGACGTCCGCTTCACCGCCAGTTGCACCCCTTTTCGCCATTTGGGATTTTTCCCCGATATGGCCCCGGTGTGGAGCTGGATGCGCGATCGGCTGGCCGGGCGGGACGACGCGCAGACGCTCAATCTGTTCGGTTATACCGGGGTGGGATCGCTGGCGCTCAGCGCGCATGGCCCGGTGGCGCATGTCGATGCCAGCAAGAAATCGGTCGCGCAGGCGCGCGACAACGCCGCGCTGGCGGGAATGGGCGACCGCCCGATCCGCTGGCTGGTGGACGACGCCGCCAAATTCGCCGCGCGCGAAGTGCGGCGCGAACGGCGCTATGACGGGATTATCCTCGATCCGCCGAAATTCGGTCGCGGGCCGAACGGGGAAACCTGGCGGATAGAGGAAGGGTTGGGGCCATTGGTCACCGATTGCCGTCGCCTGCTGGATAGCGACAGCCGTTTCCTGTTCCTCACTGTCTATGCCGTGCGGATGAGCAGCCTTGCGCTGGGCGGATTGCTGGCGGAAACCTTTGCCGGGATGCCCGGCACGATTGAACACGGCGACCTCTCTGTGCGCGAAGAGGGGGAAGGGGGCCGCCTGCTGCCCACCGCGATTTTCGCGCGCTGGTCCAATCCGGGCTAAGGACAAGACATATGGCCGATTCGCTGACGCTGGAAGTTGCCGACCTCGAAGTCGATGTGCTCACCGGAATTTATTCGGAAGAGACGGGCAAGCCGCAACCGCTGAGGATCACGATCACAGCGGAGCTGAAGCCCGCGCATCATTACGCGCCCGACACGCCGCTCGATGCCAGCAAGAATTACATGGACCTGAAATTCGCAGCCAGCGATGCCTTGCCCCCCGGCGTCCATTTCAAACTGATCGAAGCGGTGGCCGACCACATTTGCGAAACGCTGTTCGTGGCCGATGATCGCGTACTGCGGGTCACGGTTAAAATCGTGAAGCTCGCGATTGCCGAAGCCGGGGAAAAAATCGGCATGACGCTGAGCCGGGACCGGCGCTGATGGGGCAGGCCGTCCTGCGGATCGGGCCATTGCCTGCCGATGCGCTGGACGCGGCACAGGTGTTTTATGCCGAATGGGTGCCTAAAGCCCGTCTGTCGCTCCAGACGGATGTGTCATCTTTGGCTTTAGTGACAAGAGCAGCCGATTTGGCGCACGAAGGCTGGATTCGCTCGGCAGTTCAAGAACTTGCACGCGCATTTAGTGTCAAACAAGTTAACATGGTGATCGGTGGCGATGATGCGGCGATTGCCGCTGCGCTGGCCTATCTGGAGCGGGCGCCGGGCGTGACAGGACAATGTTTTCAGGTGGATAGCGCTTCTGTGGAAGAGGGGGGCGGGTAGCCGGAATGCTGGTCGACGGGTTCCAGCGCACGATTTCCTACCTGCGCCTGTCGGTGACCGACCGCTGCGACTTGCGCTGCACGTATTGTATGCCCGAAGCGATGCAGTTCCTGCCGCGCCGCGATCTGCTGACCATCGACGAATTATATGAACTTGCTCAAGGGTTTATTGCGCGCGGGGTGAGCAAGATCCGCATCACGGGCGGGGAACCGTTGGTGCGGCGCGATGTGATCGACCTGATTGGGCGGTTAGGGCGGCAATTAGGTAATGATCTCAACGAGTTGACCGTCACCACCAATGGCACCCAACTGGCCGGATACGCCTCTGCACTGGCCAATGCCGGGGTCCGGCGGATCAACGTCTCGCTCGATACCCTCGACCGCGAAACCTACGCCACGCTGGCTCGCCGCGATCGATTACCCGACGTGCTGGCGGGAATTACGGCGGCGAAAGAGGCGGGATTATCGATTAAAATCAATGTGGTGGCACTTAAAGGTGTGAATGAAGATAGTCTGCCGAATCTGATCGAATGGGCGCATGCAGAGGGGCACGATGTCACTCTGATCGAGGTCATGCCGCTGGGCGATGTCGATGGCGACCGCGTCGATCACTATCTGCCACTAACAGAAGTGTGTAAGGCATTGGATAAGCGATGGAATATGGTGCCGAGCGACTACCGCACAGGCGGCCCGGCGCGCTATTTCGATGTACATGAAACCGGTGGGCGGATTGGCTTCATCACCCCGCTAACCGATAATTTCTGTAATGGTTGCAATCGGATACGGGTGACTGCTACAGGGCAGCTCTACCCTTGTCTGGGAGGCGGGGAGCGGGTCGATCTCCGCACGGCACTCCGCTCACCCAACCCGCAGGCCGCGCTGGACAGCGCCCTCTGCGAAGCGATGCGAATCAAGCCAGAGCGCCACCGTTTCGCCATCACCGAACGCGGCGACGCACCTGCACAGGCACGCCATATGTCGGTCACCGGGGGGTAAGCGAGGTGGCGGTAAAAGTGTTGTTTCTCGGTCCCTTATCCGACCTTGTTGATACGGTGGAGATCAGTCTGCCGGCGCCGTTGAGCTGGCGGCAACTGCTGGATGCAGTGCCCCAAACAGTGGCGGAGCAATTGCAGGGCGAGCGTATCCACGTCGCCTGTCAGGGACATGTCTTGCGCGACAAAACCGCACTATTTGCGCTGGACGGACAAGAAGTCGCACTATTACCGCCGGTTAGCGGTGGCTGACGTGATGATCGATGCTCCGCTGGATGTCCGGCTGCTTCCCAGCGACTTCGTAGCAAGCGAAGTTCTCGCGCAATTTCAAAGTGCTTACCGACAGAGCGGGGCGGTTGTCAGTTTTACAGGTTCAGTGCGCCCCGACAACGGCGTGAATGCCCTTGAACTCACGCATTATGAACCACTTACTTTGCCGGGCATGGTCGATTTGGCGGGTGATGCGCTGGCGCGTTGGGCGCTCGATGGCCTGTTGGTCTGGCACCGGGTGGGGTTGATGGTTCCGGGCGATCCGATCGTGCTGGTCGCTGCCGCTTCGCCCCATCGTCGTTCCGCCTTTCAAGTAGTTGATTTCATGATGGATCATCTGAAGTCGGCGGCATGGTTCTGGAAACGGGAGCGCACCGCTGAAGGCTGGCGCTGGATCGAACCGCGCGATCAGGACTTTCAGGATCGCGCGCGCTGGTAACCGTCACGCGATAAATCTTGATGTCCGCCAATGATGGCTCGCGCAGACGTAGCTATCGTCACACAATAGTTCGATTTCATAGAGAAAGGCAGGGTAAATAATTGCTTTGCAACAATATTATGCAGTCAGGGATCACGCTGATTCGGGGGTGTTTTTGCTACCTTTACCCCTGAGCCAGATCGGCAAGGCGCGCGGGATCGGCCAATTCGATTCCGCGCGTACCCGTGCGGCGGATCACCTCGTCACGCTCAAGCTCGGTCATCCGGCGGCTGATCGTCTCGATGGTGGTGCCAAGCATTGCCGCGATTTCTCCGCGACTTAGCGGCAGCTCGAATCGTTCTGCCGGGTGACATGGCGAATCGCTCGCCGCGCGCGCCATTGCCAGAATGAGGCCTGCGAGCCGGGCGCGGACTTCACGCTTGCCCGTCAATGCCAGCAAGTCACGGGCAGCAAACAGATCTTCCTGAGATCGGCGGAGCAATGCACGGGCGAGTTCCGGGTATCGGTCCAGCGCGGCTTCCAGATCTTTTCGCCCGAACACACAGAGTTCGCTGTCGGTCAAAGCCGTTACGTCGTGATGGGTGAAAGGCTGGAACAATTCTCCAGCAAAACCAGCAGGATGGACGAGCGCGAGAATGCGTTCGGTCCCTTCGGCATCCAGCGAGCTTACTTTCAGCGCGCCGCGTACCAAGGTCGCACAACTATCGCTGCTATCCCCCGCAAAAAACAGGCTTTCTCCGCGTTCAAGGCGACGGGTCGTACCAATTCGCGATAGCTCGGCGCGATCTTCCTCCGCCAACACCGAACATGCGGCACGATCACGGACCGGGCAGGTTTCACAAGCAAGTGTCATCCGCGCACCTTTGCCCGTAACTGTGAAAGAAGTGCATCCTCTTCCCCAACCAAAGAGATAACTGTGTCGCGCGCCTCAGAGACTATCCCTGGCAGCGCATTTGCGGTGACGCCTTCCACATGAATTTCATCAAGCGTGGATAAAGCGATGGCCGCCTGACTGCGTTGCGATTCGAGATCCGCCAATGCTACCTGCGCGCTGGCCCAGCTGTCGCTGCCGATACCCCCAGCGGCGCTTGCCAAACGCTGAGCACGGGGGGCCGCATCCATGAAACGGGTGTGCGCGGCCTTTGCGGCATCCAGAAGCCCGTCGATGCGGGCGGAAAGCGTTGCATCTCCGGGAATTTCTGGCGCAGGCATCGAATCTGTGCTCTCGCTGTCGGTGACGGGCGAAAAAGTACCAGTCACTCGCTCCGCATCGCGCATCGCTAGCGAGGGATAGCCTTCGCTGGAGGCGCAGCCTGCAGTCATCATGAGGGCCGCAAGTGGCAGAAAGATAGTCGGTCGGTTCACGTCGCCGCCATAGCACGGGTAGCGCGCGATGCCAGCCTTCGTAGGTTTATGCATTCCACACGTTGACTTGGCCGCCCTCTTACCTTAACGGCAGCCATCTTTCCGAGAAGCTACCTTCTGGTGGCGGATCGGGCGCGCCGCCCAGTTGAGGGCGGTTCACACGAGATTGAGAGACAACCACCATGTTCGCAGTAGTGCGCACGGGCGGCAAGCAATACCGGGTTGCCGCCGGAGATAAAATCGCAGTCGAAAAGCTGGCAGGCGAAGCCGGCGATACCGTTACGCTGGGCGATGTCCTGCTGGCGGGCGAAGGCGACAAGATGGCCGATGCGGCCAAGGTCGTCGTTTCGGCCGAGATTATTGCCCAGGCGAAGAGCGAGAAGGTCGTCGTCTTCAAGAAGCGTCGTCGCCACAATTATCGTCGGAAGGCTGGTCATCGCCAGCAGATGACACTGCTGCGTATTACCGCAGTGGGCGACAGCAAGGCCGATAAGAAGGCTGCTCCCAAGAAGGAAGCCGCTCCGAAGGCTGATGACGCTGCATCGGCCGCCAAGGCCGACGCTCCGAAGAAGTCTGCTGCAAAGGCTGGAGCTGCTGAAAAGCCCGCTGCTGAGAAGAAGGCTCCGGCCAAGAAGCCGGCCGCCAAGAAGACCGAAGACAAGTAAGGAAGGCGCGAGACAATGGCACATAAAAAAGCAGGCGGCTCGTCGCGTAACGGTCGCGATTCCGTTGGCCGTCGCCTCGGAGTCAAGAAATTCGGTAGCCAGGAAGTGATTCCGGGTAACATTATCGTGCGTCAGCGCGGGACCAAGTTTTATCCGGGCAGCAATGTCGGGATGGGCAAGGATCACACGCTTTTCGCGCTCGTCGAAGGTCGCGTGCGATTCCATTCGGGCAAGCTTGGCCGTAAATACGTGTCGGTCGATATGCAGGCCCAAGCCGCCGAATAAGCCGGACGGACCGATAAAGGGGCCGTCCACGGGATGGCCCAGCCGGATTTGTATCCGGCTCTCAGAGGGAGATGGGGCCACCCGTCTCCCTCTTGTCGTATCTCCCTCGAATATCTCGCGAAATTTTGTTTCGCGGCAACGTCACTGTCATGCGGCGCGCTTATCGGCGGTCGCGTGGAGCCGAGGAGAGTAACGATGTTCCATCGCAGCGAGCGGTTGTTCCTGCGGCCCGCCTGGCCGGAAGACTGGGAAGCTGTCTTCGAAGGTATTGCCGATCAGGGTGTTGTCCAGAATCTCACGCGTGCGCCATGGCCATACGCGCCGGAAGATGCACGCGCATTTGTTTCGCGCAAGCAGTATCCTGACTTTCCATCGTTTCTGGTTGTGATTCCCAATGCCAATGGCGCTCGTCCCATCGGTTGCATAGGAATCAATAATCTAAATGGAGAGGCGAACCTCGGTTATTGGCTGGGGCGTCGCTGGTGGGGGTACGGTTATGCAACTGAGGCCGCCCGTGCGGTGTGCGAGATTGCCCATGCGATTGGTCACAGGCGACTGGTTGCGAGTCATTTCGTTGACAACCCGGCCTCGGGCAAGGTTCTCCGCAAGGTCGGCTTTCGTCCGACCGGCATTGTCCGCCCTCACAGTTCTCTTGGACGCGGCGGAGATGCTCCCGCTGTGGAACTGGTAAGGGAGTTAGAATGCGAAGAAGACGGTCCGCCGCAAATGCGAGCGGCGTGACCGTCTATCATAACTAACGTTGGCTCGATCAGCAGTCTGATGGGAATATTCCACCGCGCTTTATCGTTCCGAGTCAGGCCGGGGCGACCGCGTCGGGGAAGTCTCCTTCGACGACATTCGCAATCAGGGCGCGGTCGTCGTGGTTCCAGGGGTGGAATCCGGGGAGAAAATAAGCGAGCCACTGTCCGGCAATCTTGCGTAGAAAGCCCGGCTTAACCAGCAGATACGCCCAGATCCTGGTCTTCCACTTCCAACCGGTCAGCCCATCCTGTTCCAGCAAAGCGGCGATATCTTCCACACGGTTGAGGATAAAATTCTTGCTGACGATCAACATCATGATCGACTTCACCCGCCAGCGGCGGAACCGGCTCCAGTCGCGTGTCGCGTGGAGCCAGGTGTCATAAGCGACGCCTTTATGCTCGATCTCTTCGGCTGCGTGCCATCGCCACAGATCGCCCAGATCGCCATCGGCCCCCAACAGGTGGGCCGGGTTTTTGAGCAGTTCGTGGCCGAGCATGGCCGTAAAGTGTTCCAGTGCCATCGTCGCGGCGAGATTGAGGATGACAGGACGATCTTTCGTAAGGGCAAGCATCTCCGCAACCCGCTTGTCAATGAAGCTGACATCGTATCCGCTCGCTTCAGCCAGCTTGTTGAATACAATATGTTCGCGGGTGTGGTTGATTTCCTGCTTAACGAACGCGCGGATTTCGGCTTCCAGCTTGGCGCTCGCTCCGTCACGATGCGCCTTCACCGATTCGATGAAGAACGCTTCGCCGCGCGGGAATGTGGCAGAAAGCGCATTAAACCAGGCCGTTGCGATTGGGTCATTGTTCAACCACCAGCGGCGCGGCTCTGCCGAGCGGGCAAAGCGGCGATCGCGGACAACGATTTCCAAGTCCGCAGGGGTGGGGTTTTTTGTACGTTGATCGCCAAAGGAAGCGGGCGCATTCATGAGACTGGCTCCTGTTGCTAACAGGGGAGTCAATAGAATTATTTACATTTATGTCAATAAGGGGATGAGGTGTCCACGCTGACCGTCCGGAAGTTGTGGCCTGTATCAGACGGTTGTCGCCGCATCGCACTTGTCCATCGTTCCGGTTCACTTTACGCAAGGTTCCAATATGTTTCCGACTATCTACCACACATCGTCAGGGCCTCGTTGTGGCCACTCGTAAACGCTGGAGCCCTGAAGAATCGCGCACCGCCGCGCTGGAGGCAGCCAGACGGTTACTGATTGAAACCGGTCCGCAAGCGGTCACGCTGAAGGCGGTTGCCGGAATGATTGGTCGAACCCACGCAAATCTCCTGCACCATTTTGGATCGGCATCGGGGCTTCAGAAGGCTCTGGCGCAACATCTGGCGCAGACCGTATGTGAAACAATTGGAGAGGCTGTTAAGGCAAGTCGTGCGGGCCTCGGTACTCCACGCGATGTTGTCGATTTGACGTTCGACGCATTCGACAAAGAAGGGGCGGGTGCTCTGGCAAGCTGGATGCTGGTTACCGGGAACGAAGATGCCCTCGACCCGATAGTCGAAACGATTCATAAACTTATTGACGAAATTGCTTCGCTTGCAGCACCTACGGCTGACGATATTCGTGCCTTGCACGAGGATACGCTTACCTTGGTATTGCTCGCGTTAGGCGATGCGTTGATGGGGCATGCGCTTGCCCGATCGCTTGGCTTGCCGGAACATACAGCTCGCGATCGTGCGGAGCAAATGCTGAGCAATTCGCTCGCGGAGCGTTCTTAGATCAGCCAGCGGCGCAGTAAGATCCGCACCGCTGGCCGTGATGTCGCCTAGAACAGTCCTGGTGTTTCGTGTTGCGCGGCGCTGGGGCGAGCTGGCGTAATCAGTGTTCTGCGCGGTGTTGCTGCCTGGGTGCGCGTTCCGCTGGCCGATGATGTAATCGGAGTGCAGCTCTGGCCTGAAAGGAAATTGAGTGCTGCGCGGGTTGCAGCTTCGGATGGATCACCAAGCTGGTGGAAGATGTCGTCTCCGGCGGCGCAAGTGTTGGGGACCACTGTGGCTAGCCCGGTGAAATATTCGCCCTGATGGTTGGCGTTTTCAGTCTTGAAGGCCATCACCCGCAAGCGATCATCGCATGCTGAACGATCGAGACCGATCTGGCCCACTGGTTTTCCGTATGTGTTTGTTCCGACCAGCGCCATATTGTTGCCCAGATACGGAATGAATGCATTGGTAAGGAGTTCGCTGGCCGAAGCCGTCCCGTGCATTCCGATGAAAGCGATTTTTGTGGGTGCGATCGCTTGAGACTGTGCAGAAAAGTTCGTGGTGGTGTTTCTCGAACTTTTTGAATCGCGGTAAGTCGTATAACTGAAAACCTTGCCGACATTGGCCTTGCCCAGCAGATCGCCAAACAGCACCGATACATCGACCAGCCCGCCACCATTATAGCGCAGATCAACGATAACCTTGTCGATCCCCTGACTGCTGAACGTGTCCATCGCAGTCCGAAGGTCTGAGTCGGCACTGTCGATAAAAGTCCGCAAATTTATATAGCCGACTTTGGTTCCATTGTCGTTGATCACCTTGGCGCCATACCGATTCGAGACCGGGTCGATGTTATAATTCGTTTTGGTAACCGTGACGTTTGAAACCTGCCCGTTGGTGTATACCTGAAGAATCCGACTGACGCCGGGATCATTGGGGCCAAGCGCATCCGAAAGAGCCTGTGTTCCGCCGCTTGCTACAAGCGAAGACACCGTCTGCAGACCGTTTTCAACCGTACCAATTGCAAGAATTTCGGTGCCGCGATCGATCCCAACGCCCAGGGCAGGACCACTTTCAAAGGATTCAACAACAAACAGGCGGTTGCTGGAGCTGTCCAATGCCAATCGAACACCAAGGCCAGCGGTTGAGCCCGAATTGTAGTATGCGTTTTCTTCAGCGATTGAGGTGATGTAAGTGAAATAGCGATCCTTGGACTGCGCGCGAGCGGGCGCCACCAAAGAATCGATATAATCCTGAACATTCGTGTAGGCCGAGGGAGTAACGCTATTGTTCAGAAGTGTGGGGAATAAATACCATTCGTCTAGTTGCGATTTTACCCAGTTCTGTCGTTCGCTCAATGAACATCCGCTTGTATTTGATCCACCGGAACTGCCGCCAGAACTTCCGTTAGAAATTGTTCCGCCACTAGTATTCGATCCGTCTCCACCACAGGAAGACAGCACAACTGACAGAATCAATGCGAGCGTATTGCGAACGATACCCACTTTTCCCCCTTTATCCCGAGTCTTCCTCCCGCAGAACGCGAGTTTACAATTTAGACTGCGCTGTTAACCGCTATTGATCAAGTGAAGAAGATACCGGCGCTTTCGGAGTTTCAATTTCGGATCTTCAAAAAGCCTGTTGCGCGACGAACCGCCCCATACACCTGTCGAAAACTGCGGATTTTGGCCTTGCGCCCTCGCAGTCGTGCGTGAAAGCGCCTAACTGTGTTCTTTGTTGCGAATGGGAGATGGATTGTAATGGCAGATGCGGTACCCGGCTGGCTCGGACCGTCCTTTGGCGCGCCTAAGGCGGCGCACGCGCAACTGGCCGTTGCGCGGTTTGCGGATGCGGGCACGCTCGGGCGTGGTGGATTCAAGTTGTCGAGCCCCGCGTTCCGCGATGGCGATGAGCTCGACCCCTGCTTTACTGCGGACGAGGAAGATGCGGTCGCGCCGCCTCTTGAATGGACAGCGCCTCCTCCTGGTGCCCACGAACTGGTCTTGGTGGTTGAAGATCCCGATGCAGGTAGCGGGCAGCCGATGGTCCACTGGCTTGTCTGGGGCTTGCCTGCACAGAAAGGGCAATTGCTCGAAGGCGAAGTTCCGCCTCGGGTTGGCAAAAACAGTGTCGGCAATTCCGAATGGCTATTGCCGCAGCCCCCGCGTGAGGATGACGCACACGACTATGTCTTCCAGCTTTTTGCGCTTGATCTGCCTTTGACCCTGATGCCAGGGGCTGGAAAAGACGAGGTTTTTGCTGCGATTGAGGGGCATGTCGTCGCCGCAGCGATATATTCAGGCACTTATGCCCGGTCAGACGAAAGTGAAGACTGGACCGACGAAGATGATTTCGACTAGCGATAATATCACGACCAAGCATGAAAGGACCAACTGATGGCTGGTAAGAACAATGCACTGCAGAAGCCGGTGAACCTCACTCCGGACCTCGAAGCTGTTGTCGGCAAGGGTCCGATGACTCGCGCTCAGGTGACTTCGAAGGTGTGGGAATACATCAAGAAGCACGACCTGCAGGACAGCAAGGACAAGCGTCAGATCAACCCCGACGCGACTCTCGGCAAAGTCACCGGCTCTGCACAGATTTCTATGTTCAAGATGACTGGTGCTGTTTCCAAGCACATGAGCTGATTGCGCGTAGCGTAAGAGTGCTTTCTCCTTTGTGTGGCGGGCGAACGGCCAGACCGGACGTTGCGCCCGCCCACAAAGCAAGTCGGATCTAGATCGATCCGATCACGACCATAGCGCCGATTGGTGTCTATCGGATTATTCAGGCTGGCATTTTTGCCGCCTATCTGCAGTCTTTTCGGGTACCTCAATTACCCGCCTGATCCGCTGCTTACCGTTTCAAATTGACAGTAATGCGCGCTCCTCCGGGCAGACATTTGGGTCTTAGTGATTGCTCGGGCATCACTATGATCTATCGCTAAACAGCATCAAAATGTCAGAGCAACTCTGAGAGAAGGGGTTCTTGCTGGCAAGTCCGGTCGGCAACAGATAGAGATTTCCTCTGAACGCATTCTGCAACAGGGGAGCACTTGTGATGCGATACTTCGGATTGGGCTTGGCGACACTTCTGGCTACCACGGCGATTACCGCTCAGGCTGCCGCTCAAACCCCTGAGCAGGTCGCACAGCAAGCCCTCGCTGAAGCGCCGGTGTGGGATGGACATAACGATGTGCCCTGGCAACTGCGGACCCGGATGCACAACGAGATCCACGATTTCGACTTTAACGACAGCACAAAAGCGCCTTCTGCCGAAGGGGAAGGCGGTGCAATGCAGACAGACCTTTCGCGCCTGGCAAAGGGAAAAGTCGGGGCACAGTTCTGGTCGGTCTATGTGAGCGCCAATCTGCCGGATGCCCAGCCGGTGCAGGCGACGATCGAACAGATCGATGCGATCAAACGTCTGGTTGCGCGCTATCCCGAGCAGTTGCAGATGGCCTATTCTACAGGCGATGTGATGGCTGCGCGAAAAGCAGGCAAAATCGCATCGCTGATTGGGATGGAGGGCGGATACTCCATCAACGGCAGCCTCGGCGTATTGCGGCAGATGTACGCGCTTGGTGCCCGATATATGACACTCACCCATTCGAAGACCATTCCATGGGCTGACAGTGCGACAGACGATCCGCAACATGATGGGCTGAGCGATTTTGGGCGCGACATAGTGCGCGAAATGAACCGGATCGGTATGCTCGTTGATCTTAGCCATGTGAGCGAAGCGACCATGATGGACGCGCTGGATGTCAGCAAAGCCCCGGTGATGTTCAGCCATTCCGGTGCGCGAGCGGTGAACGGCCATGCGCGCAACGTCCCCGATTCGGTTCTTACCCGCCTTAAGCAGAATGGTGGGATCGTCATGGCTGTTGGCTACCCCTTTTTCCTAAGCGAAAAGCTTCGCCAGTGGGGCGCGGATAAGTCTGCGGAAGAGGCGCGGCTGAAGTCGCTCTGGTTGGGGCAGCCTCAACAGGTTGAAGCAGGGATGAAGGCGTGGCGGGACGCACATCCTCAGCCGGTTGCCAGCGCAAGCGATTGGGCGGATCACATCGACCACGTTCGCAAAATCGCAGGGATCGACCATATCGGTGTGGGTGGCGATTATGACGGGATCGACAGCGGACCGGCAGGCATGGAAGATGTCGCTGGATATCCGGTGTTATTTACCGAACTGGCGCGCCGGGGATACAGCAAGGCAGATCTCGAAAAGATAGCCAGCGGCAATATCATGCGTGTGCTAAAGGCCGTAGAGGCATACTCCGCAGCACACCGTGGCGACCCGCCGATCGAAAGCCCGACCCGGTTCTAGAAGCGGGGAGCATGCACACGGCTGCCTTCTTTTGACGCAAGCCCCGACGGGGATCGTTCATTGCAGCAATTTCCCAAGGGCTGAGTCACATTTGAGAAATGGGTGACGGCCAAGCGGCTTGTGCCGATTGAATCTGCTGTCGAAGCGGGTGCAGTCATCATGCGAAGTGGAAGCCATCTGCAAGATTTCCTGGCAGATGGCGAACTGCCGGTTTCTTTGGGCCTCAATCCCGACCTAAGATGGCTCAGAACTCAGTGTTTGGGACGACCAAATTCTGGCATTCAGGCCGTAATGGCGATCCCAAATGCTGTTGTGGGAGGGGTGAAACGATATCCATCCACTTGGTGTGGCAAATCTCTTACTGTCCAAGACTGTGCGGGTCTGATGGCTGCTTCCCGCCATGACGTACAGGCGCTTAGTTCTTCTTATCTGGTAAATTCTTGCGGCTCGTTTTTGCAAGATCTTCCAGTTCATCCGCGCTCATGGAATCATACATTTCCTTTGAAGCACCTTGGAGATCGGATACTTTGATGTTGCCGCGCTTAGCCGAGAGGGCAGCACCGGCGGCTTCCTGCTGGGCTTTGGACTTCGCTTTCATCGTTCTTTCACCTACGAGAGGTTTGATTTTAGCCAGCCTTTTGTCAAGTCAAGGACGAGGTTGGCCCACCTGTCGTAAGACTGTTAGTTTGCAGGAGACGCCGCGTCGTTTTTCTCGACTTCGAGCAGGCCATTGAAGCTAGTCTGATTCTCTTGGTCACCGCTATCGGCTGAATTTTGGGTGTTTGCTGGTGGCTGCGAAGCTACAGGCTGCGTCATCGCTCCAGAAACCCAAATAATTGTCAGAAGACCGACGGCAAGAACCAGGCTGATGCCGAGAATCCAGCGGACAACGCCTTCTTTCGAACCGGCGCTTGCTTCGGTTTCCGTCTCGATGACTTGTTCGCCGTGCTTTTCCATCTCTCACTGCTCCCATTGCGGAAAATTCATCTGCCAACTTACGATTTGGATTGGCGAATGTTCCGGCGGAAGCAGTGGAGGGAAAGCGAGTCAGTCTCGCAGCAGCTCGTTAATTCCTGTTTTGGAACGGGTTTGGGCATCCACGGTTTTTACGATCACCGCGCAATAAAGGTTCGGGCCAGGTGTGCCATCGGGCAGTGGTTTGCCGGGCATCGTTCCGGGCACAACGACGGCATAGGGAGGAACCTGACCGATATGAACCTCGCCAGTTGCGCGATCGACGATCTTGGTAGAGGCGCCCAGATAGACGCCCATCGAAAGCACGGCACCTTCGCCGACGCGCACACCTTCTGCGACTTCGCTGCGGGCCCCGATGAACGCGCCATCGCCGATAATCACCGGATCGGCCTGCAGTGGTTCGAGAACGCCGCCAATTCCGGCACCGCCCGAAATGTGTACGTTGCTGCCGATTTGCGCACACGATCCGACGGTCGCCCAGGTGTCGATCATCGCGCCTTCGCCGACATAGGCACCGATGTTGACGAAACTGGGCATCAGAACTGCGCCCGGTGCGATATAGCTGCCGCGTCGCACCACAGCACCGGGCACTACGCGGAAGCCGGCTTCGCGGAAACGGTTGTCGCCCCAACCGGAAAACTTGCTGGGCACTTTGTCGAACGCGGGATTGCCCGCGCTGCCGCCTTCCATCACCCGGTTATCGTGGAGACGGAAACTAAGCAAAACTGCCTTTTTGAGCCACTGATTGACCGTCCACCCACCATTACCATCGGGCTCCGCGACACGTGCTTCTCCATTGTCGAGCAATTCCAGCGCCTCCGCCACGGCATCGCCAACTTCTCTGCTGCCGGGGGTTACCTCTTCACGGTTTTCCCAGGCGGCGTCGATGGTGGCGGCAAGCTCTTCTGACATGAGGTGGTTCCTGAATATTCGAGATCAAATGGATGTAGCATCGCTTGCGCTAGCGATGGCTTCGCGCAGTCGCAAGCCAACTGACGACGGCCCGATACCTCAAACAGGCGCAGACAAGCGTTCATCATCTCTTTAGCATGAGCAAGTAAAGTCTTTCGACTCAGTTGATTACAAGGGGAGTTGCTATGCCGGGTCGCAATCGGACGCAGCGAGATATATCTCGCAAGATCGTGTGCGGAATGCGATTGGGCGTGGCTCTGGGAGTTCTGGCGATCCTAAGCGCATGTGGCGGTGGTTCGGGCGGTGGGCCTATTTCCACCCCCGCTCCCGCGCCGCCGCCAAGCCCGACGCCGTCTCCCACACCAACTCCTACTCCTACTCCTACTCCTACTCCTACTCCCCCTCCGACCAATTTCGATACGGCCGAATATCGCCAGTCCGATGGGCCCGATTACCACAATGCCATCACCGCATGGGAGCAGGGGGCGACGGGTAAGGGTGTTAAACTGGCTGTGGTTGATAGCGGGATCGACACAGATAGTCCGGAATTTGCGGGGCGTATCGATCCGGCCAGCGCAGACGTTGCGGGCAACGGGACGATAGAGGATGTCGATGGTCACGGAACGCAGGTTACGCTGGTGGCGGCGGCAGCGCGTAACAATTCCGGCGTGATGGGCATTGCGTTCGATTCCACGATTCTGACCTATCGCGCCGATGAGCCGGGCAGCTGTGCCACTGCTAACGCAAACGATCCGGCAAGTGGCTGTACTTTTAGCGATCGCTCGATTGCGAGCGGTATCAATCGGGCGGTTTCCGCCGGGGCTACCGTGATCAATCTCAGCCTTGGCAGTGGCGATGGGCCTGGGGCCACGCTGACGCAGGCAATCCGGAATGCCAGTGCAGCAGGCGTAGTCATTATCGTATCTGCCGGAAACGAGGGCGATGGTAGCGATCCAACAATCGATCCCAATAATCCCAACGGCTTTGCCAGCGGAGTGCGTGCTGCAGGCGGCGCAAATGTCATCATCGCCGGTTCGGTCGATAAACAGGGCCGGATTTCTGATTTCAGCAACCGGGCCGGCAACGATGCCGCCTATTATCTCACGGCATTGGGCGAAGGCATCTGTTGTGAATACAAGGATGGTCAAATCCTCGTTCAGACCGATGCCAGTGGGCAATATGTCCTATTGGAAGCAGGCACCAGCTTTTCAGCGCCGCAAATAACCGGTGCCGTGGCTCTGCTGAAGCAGGCATTTCCGAACCTGACAGGGGCAGAGATGGTACGTATCCTGCTCGATTCAGCGACCGATCTCGGCGCGACCGGTGTCGATGCGACATATGGGCGCGGTACGCTCAACATTGCGGCGGCGTTCGCTCCGCAAGGGCGCACGGCGATGGCGGGTGAGGCGACCGCGATGCCATTGGGCGATGATACAGCGATTGCATCGGCCGCGATGGGCGACGCACTGGCAGGTGCCTCGCTGCGTGCCATTGTGCTCGATGGATATAGCAGAGCGTATAACGTTGACCTTGGCGCTCGAATGCAGGTGGCGCATATCGCCCCACGATTGACCGGTGCCCTGGAAAGCGGTTTCCGCCGCCATGGTGTGCAGGCCAAAGGGGTCTCGCTGGCCTTTTCGGTGGCAGGCGGTGCTCGCGCTATGGCGGGTTGGGTTGCACCGTTGCGGCTCACGCGAGAGGAGGCGCAGCAGGCACGCATATTGGCTGCGCGGGCTGCTATGCAGATCGCTCCGGATACGCAGATCGGCTTTGCATTTCAGGAGCCATCCGATGGCTTGGTGGCGCAGTTGCAGGGGCAGGAACAGCCTGCATTCCTGATCGCCGGAAATGCGCGTGGTGACAGCGGGTTCGCTCATTCGACTGAGATGTCGTTTGCGGTGCGCCATCAGTTGGGCGAGTGGGGCCTCACCGCTAGTGGTGACAGTGGGGAGGCGTGGCTCGGAGATGTTCGCCACGCAGCGAATATCCTGAGCCGCCAGCGCGAACGCTATCGCACACAGAGCCTGTCGTTTGGCGCCGATCGTCGGTTCGGCGCAATCGACACCACGCTGGCAGTGACCTGGCAAGGAGAGGACCGGACGGTGCTCGGCGCATATATGGCCGACGCGTTTAGAGGTGGCGGTGCGCGTACTCTGTTCATAGATGCCGGAGCCGGATGGCGCTTCGCCGAAGGCTGGCGGCTAGGTGGTGCGTTGCGACAGGGCTGGACGCGGGCGGACCGGAGCGGGCTGGTCGTCGCGGGATCGCAGATGGTCAGCCGTGCATGGTCGCTCGATCTTCAAAGGGATGGGGTGTTTGCCCGGCAGGATCGCGTGGGGCTGCGTCTATCGCAACCCTTGCGGGTAGAGAGCGGCGGGCTCGCTCTCAGACTGCCAATTGCGTATGATTACAATACTTTGGGTGTGTCTTACGATAGCCGCACATTGGCTTTGTCTCCCTATGGACGTGAGATCGACGGGGAGATTGCGTGGAGCGGCCCACTATGGGGCGGCAGTGCCAGCGCCAGCCTGTTCTACCGCAAAGACCCTGGCCATTTTGCCGCTTTAGCCGATGACGCGGGTATGGCGGTGCGCTGGTCCACGATCTTCTGAGCGACAGGAGGCAGGGGGTGGCCTTATGGACAGCCCCCGCACCGACTGGTTAACTGGCACCTGCTCTCTGCGCGAAACTCCACGCGGACTGAGCGAGTGGCAATACCCGTTCCGACATAGCCTTGGCATGGGCAGAGCTGGCAGTGCCGTCGATCACACGCTTCTTGATGCCCTGAAGAATGCCCGCCAACCGGAAGAAGTTGTAGGCAAAATACCAATTCATGTCGGGCACATCGTTGCGATCTGTCGCCGCACAATACCGTTCGACTATTTCGTCCAGCTCCGGGATGCCGAGTGCAGCGCGATCCAGATCTATCACGCCGGAGCGACCTTCGTTTTCGGTGACCCACGCCATGCAGACATAGGTGAAATCGGCCAATGGATCGCCCAGTGTCGATAGCTCCCAATCGAGCACAGCGAGCACTTCGGGCCGGTCGGGAGCGAAGATCATGTTGTCGATACGGTAATCGCCATGAACCACACTGGTCCGCGTTTGCGGAGGCAGAGTAGCGGGAAGGTACGCGATGAGCTTCTCCATCTCGGGCAACTCGTCGGTTTCGGAGAGGCGATACTGCTTCGTCCAGCGATCGACCTGACGTCCGAAGTAATTGCCCGGCTTTCCATATTCTTCGAGCCCGGCCTCGGCCAGATCAACCTTGTGCAAATCGGCCAGCGTGTCGATCATCGCGAAGTAGGTTGCGCGGCGCTCTTCGGGTGAGGCGCCGGGCATGGCACCGTCCCAGATCGTGCGACCATCGACCATGTCCATGACATAGAACCACGATCCCACGACATCGTCATCGGTACACAGCCCGTATTGCCGTGCGACGGGAAATCCAACCTTGTGCAACCCTGACTGGACGCGGAATTCGCGATCCACGGCATGGGCACTGGGCAGCAGTTTGCCGAATGGCTTGCGCCGCAGGACGTAATTACCGGTCGGGCTGGATAGCTTGTAGGTCGGGTTTGACTGGCCGCCTTTGAACTTCGCCTGCGTCAACGGGCCTGAAAACCCGGCGACATTGGCTTCCATCCAGGCAGTCAGTTTCGCTTCGTCCAGACGGTCGGCAGCTTCCGGCTCTACCGTGCCGGTAAAGGCGGTTTCTGCGTCAATTGCAGGTGGCTGGCTCATTGATCGAACACGATCACGCTGCGTGCGCTGTCGCCCTTCTTCATCTTCTCGAACCCTTCGTTCACAGCGCTAAGCGGAATGCGTTCGGCAATGATCGTATCGAGATCGAGCAGGCCACGCATGTAGAAATCCACCAGACGCGGCAGGTCCACCGGAAAACGGTTCATACCCATGATCGCGCCTTGCAGTTTCTTCCCGCTGAGCAGATCCATCGCACCAAGGCCGACCTTGCAGTCAAGCGGCATCATTCCGAGGATTGTGGCCGTGCCCCCGCGGCGGAGCACTTTGACCGCCAGATCGGCAGAGGCTTGCCGCCCGACAGCTTCGATTGCGTGATCGACACCGCCACCGGTCATTTCCACAACTTGCGCGGCAGCATCTTCGGCAAGTGCATCGACGGTATCGGTCGCGCCAAGCACTTCGGCCAGCTTCCGCTTCTCAGGCATCGGATCGCAGGCAATCACGCGGCCAGCCCCGGCGATCTTGGCAGCGTTGACAGCAGCAAGCCCAACACCGCCGCAGCCGATCACCGCCACCGTTTCACCTGGCACCAGCTTGCAGGCGTTGAACACTGCACCGGCACCGGTCGTGACAGCGCATCCGATCACGGCTGCACGGTCGAGTGGCATGTCCGGGTCGATCCGCACACAGGCGTGTTCGTGGATCAGCATCTGTTCGGCAAAGGCGGACAGATTGAGCATCTGGTTGACCGCTTCGCCCGATCCGCTGCGGGTGAGGCGCGGAGCCTCTCCCGGTCCACGCCGGGTGTCTCCGCCAAGACACAGCGCCATGCGCCCTGTTACGCAGAACTCGCAATGCCCGCAAAATGCCGACAGGCACGAGACGACATGATCGCCCGGTTTCATTGTGCGGACTTCGCTTCCCACCGCTTCGACCACGCCTGCCGCCTCGTGCCCCGGCACAGCGGGCAGGGGGTGAGGGTAGGTGCCTTCGATGAAGTGCAGGTCCGAATGGCACAGGCCACAAGCCGATGTGCGGATCAGCACTTCGTGGGGGCCAGGCTTGGCGATAGAAAGCTCTTCTATCGCCAGCGGCTGTCCGGGCTGGACGAGGACGGCGGCTTTCATCGCGTGACTCCGAGATCGCCCGAGCTGAACGAATCGTCTTTATCCATGCCGGGTGCATGACGGGCGAATTCCATTCGGGCGATGGCGCGGGCGTGAACTTCGTCCGGGCCATCGGCAAGTCGCAGTGTGCGCTGATGGGCGTATGCTTTGGCCAGTCCGAAGTCGTCGGACACGCCGCCGCCGCCATGCGCCTGAATCGCATCGTCGATGATCTTGAGGGCCATCGTCGGGGCCTGCACCTTGATCATGGCGATTTCCTGCGCCGCTGCCTTGTTGCCGACTTTGTCCATCATATCGGCTGCCTTCAGGCACAGCAGGCGGGTCATTTCGATATCGATCCGCGCGCGGGCAATGCGTTCTTCCCACACCGAATGCTGATAGATCGGCTTGCCAAAGGCCTCGCGGCTTTGCAGGCGGCGCGCCATCTTGGCCAGCGCTTCCTCGGCAACGCCGATCGTCCGCATACAGTGGTGGATGCGGCCCGGCCCAAGGCGGCCTTGCGCGATTTCGAACCCGCGCCCTTCGCCCAGCAACATGTTGCTGACAGGAACGCGGACGTTGTTGAGCTTGATTTCCATGTGCCCGTGTGGCGCATCGTCATAGCCGAACACCGGCAGGTGACGGACGATCTCGACCCCTTCTGCGTCCATCGGCATCAGCACCATCGATTGCTGCTGGTGCCGCTTCGCTTCGAAATCGGTCTTGCCCATGACGATGGCGACCTTGCATCGCGGATCGCCAGCGCCGGATGACCACCACTTGCGCCCGTTGATGACATATTCATCACCGTCACGCTTGATCGAACATTCGATGTTGGTCGCGTCGGACGATGCAACCTGCGGTTCGGTCATCAGGAAGGCGGAACGGATTTCGCCGTTCATCAAGGGCTTGAGCCATTCATCCTTCTGTTCGCGGGTGCCATAGCGGTGAAGCACCTCCATGTTCCCGGTATCGGGAGCGGAACAGTTGAAGACCTCGCTGGCCCAACCGATGCGCCCCATCTCTTCGGCACACAGTGCATATTCGAGGTTGGTCAGGCCCGGTCCTTCAAATTCGAAGGTGTCGTCGACGTGGGCGCGGCCGCACTGCGGCGGCATGAACAGGTTCCAGATCCCCTGCGCCTTAGCGCGGGCCTTCTCCTCTTCGATCACATCGATCACTTTCCAGCGCTCGCCCTCGGCGTCCTGCTGGTCGTAATCACCCATACGCGGGCGGACATGGTTTTCGATGAAGTGGCGCACCCGATCGCGCCAGTGTTGCTGCCGTTCGGTGGGGTCGAAATCCATATCCGCTATTCCTCTGTTCGGGGCTCGCGCGACGCGAGTCGGTTTCAATTTAGGACCGTGGCAGAGCCAGAATGGCGCGCCAAGGCGTTACGTCAAATTCGGCAATTGATTGTCAGGGGTGGGCCGCCTCCGCGTCGGGATCGACGGAAGATGCGGCTTCCAATGCCGACAAGCGGGCTTCGTGATCGTCGCGCGTAATGGGAAAACGGCTGAATATGATCGACGAGGCGACTGCGGCAACGGTCACCAGCGCGGCATAGGAAATCGTCAGGCGATCTATTACCGGTTCCCCAACCTGACCCGGAACAGCATGCGATTCCAGTCCGGCGAAGTTGAGCAGCACGCCGGTCACGCCAATACCGATCGCAGTTCCGCATTTCTGCACGAACATCCAGCCCGATGCGAAGACCCCTTCGGTTCTCCGGCCGGTCTGCTGCTGCGATGCTTCGACGACATCGGCCAGCATCGACTGGGCCGACACCATCACGATGATCGCTGCGGAATTCGATATGAGCATGAAGGCGAGAAGCAGGATGCTGGAGGGCGGTGTCCCTTCCGCAGGCCAGGCGCCGGCGATCCGCAACGCATAGGGCGTGACCCAAACCAGTGTAGCCACAATACCCGCGCCCACTGCAGTCGCGCGCTTTCCGAACCGGGAATGCAGCGGCTGGACGGTGGTGAAAGCCGTCAGAACGGTCACCAGCAGTACGAAGGGTAGGATTGCGAAGAAGGTCTCGTCGAACTGCCAGACATAGAGATAGAGGAAGTTGGAAATCGTCAACGTCATCTGTGTGCTTGAGATTGCGATCATGGCCGCGCTCAGCAGGATAAGTGCGGCCGGATGACGCAGCGATTCACCGATTTCCTTCAGCGCATTGAGCGGTGAACTTGGCGCCGGGCGCGTACTTGGCAAATGGGCAATCCGCTTGTGTTGCCCCAATGCCGAAACGATGACGGAAACGATCATGATCGCCGCACCGGCAACGCCGAACATCCAGTAACCTTGCGGATTGAGCTGACCGAATTCGTGGTTGGCATCGGCCCGCAGGAACACCGTGTTGGCAAGGAAGAACACGAACAATCCACCCGCCCATGCGAACAGGTAGCGATAACGGGTGATACGCGTTCGCTCGTCGTAATCGCTCGTCAGTTCGGCCACCAGCGATTGCGACGGAACTTCGCAGGCGGACACGAGCGTTCGCACGAGGATGGCCACGACCACCAGATAGGCGAAGATATGCGTATGATCGTCGGGTGGAGACCATAACATCATCCAGGCAAGCGCCAGTGGCCAGGGCGCGATATAGAGCCACGGGTGGCGCCGCCCCCATCGGGTGTAGGTGCGGTCCGACAGGTGTCCGATCAGCGGATCGACAAAGGCATCCGCGATCAGCGCGAACATCAATGCCAGGCTGACCAGCTTCGCATCGAGGCCGACCACCTGACTGTAGAAGATCAGCAGGAAGGTGGAGAACCCGTTGTCCTTCACTCCATATGCGACCGAACCGAACCCGTTGGCGAGTACGATGCGAGTGGGCAGCTTTTCGGCTTGCGGTGTCACGACAGCGCGACTCGCTGCTGGATAGAATCGGGGGTGGGCATCACTCTCCTGCGCCCCTCTGCGGGGGTCTTTCGTATAACGGGTACGTTAGACGCCTGCCGCGTTTCGTCAACGCCTGATCGCTTGACGCTACGGCAAAGGGAGAAATGCGGTATGGCGCAAATTCAGGCCTTGCGATGCGCCCGGTTTCGATCCTACGGTCTGCTGGTAAGACGAGGAGAGAACGATGTCTGATCTCGACCAGTTCCGGTCGGAAACCCGCGCCTGGCTGGAAGCAAACTGCCCGCCGGAAATGCGCGAACCCGTGCGTGACGATGCCGATGTATACTGGGGTGGGCGCAAGGCCACTTTCAAGAACGACGCGCAGAAGGCGTGGTTCGAAGCCTGCCGTGACAAGGGCTATACTGTGCCTGCATGGCCCACTGAGTATGGCGGCGCAGGTCTGTCCCCGGCCGAGGCGAAAGTGCTGCGCGAGGAGATGTCGCGGATCAATGCCCGTTCGCCGCTGTCCAGCTTCGGTATCTGGATGCTTGGCCCGGCGCTGTTGCAGTTCGGAACCGAGCAACAAAAGCTCAAGTACCTGAACGAAATCGCCCGAGGCGAAATTCGCTGGTGTCAGGGCTATTCGGAACCGGGCAGCGGATCGGACCTCGTTTCGCTGCAGACCTACGGCGAAGACAAGGGCGACCACTGGATCGTCAACGGTCAGAAGATCTGGACCAGTTATGCCGACAAGGCGGACTGGATTTTCTGCCTCGTTCGCACCGACAAGAACGACAAGTATCGCGGGATCACCTTCATGCTGTTCGACATGGAAACGCCCGGTGTTTCGACCAAGCCGATCCTGCTGATCAGCGGTAACAGCCCGTTCTGCGAGACGTTCTTCGACGATGTGGAAGTGCCCAAGCAGTATGGCGACGGTATCCCCGCGCAAGTGGGCGAAGTGAATCGCGGGTGGGATGTGGCGAAGTACCTGCTGGGCCACGAACGCGAGATGATCTCGGGTGCCGATGGCGGCGACCGTACCGCTGCAATCGGCGCCACACTGACCCGCGCCGCAGGGGCGCCGCTCGATCCGGTGCTGCGCGCCGAACTGGCGATGTTCGATGTCGATGCGCTGGCCTATGCCGCGATGGGCGAGAAGTTTCTGGACGAGGTCAAAGTTGGCAAGGCGCATCCGGCGCAACCAAACATGATGAAGTACGCCGGTACCGAGCTGAACAAGCGGCGGCACGAACTCATCATGGCGGCAGGCGGTTCGGCCGCGCTCGAATGGGACAGCTCCGAATCGAGCGAAGGGGCCAAGCCCCGCGCGTGGTTGCGGACCAAGGCCAATTCGATCGAAGGCGGCACCAGCGAAGTGATGCTGAACGTCATCGCCAAGCGAATTCTCGAACTGCCGGGAGCCTAGCAACCGCCTTTCCCTTCGGGGCCAAGGCTTGGAGATGGGGCCGCAGTGCCCCATGCGCGAAGTACAACACGGGCCGGGAACGGATTGAGCCAATCCCCGGCCCCCTCCCCAAAGGGGGAGAGGGAGTAAGACATGCCGCTGTATCATGACGACGATCAGGCGATGCTCGCCGACACCGCAGCCCAGTTCATGGGTGAAGAGGGCGCCATCGCCAAACAACTGCGCCACTGGCGCGACAAGGGCTGCAAGGATGGCTTCGGCCATGCGCTGTGGAAACAGATGGCCGAAATGGGCTTCACCGGCATTCTGGTGCCTGAGGCCGATGGCGGGCTTGGTATGGGCCATGTCGAGGCGGGCATCGTGCTGGAGGAAATTGGCCGCAATCTGACTCCGTCGCCGTTCCTCACCAGCTCTGTGATGGCGGCGACCGCGCTGGGGCAGGGCGGTGACGATCTCAGAGCGCGCTATCTCCCCGGCTTGCTGGCGGGCGACAGCGTGTTTGCGGTGGCGATCGACGAAGGGGCGAAGCACAACCCCGACCGCATCGCGTGCAAGGCAGAGAAGTCGGGCAATGGCTTCCGCCTCAACGGCAAGAAGGACTTTGTCGTTCAGGGTGCCAGTGCGGACATGATCGTGGTCGCCGCGCGAACTTCGGGCAGTGAAACCGATGCCGAAGGGATCACGCTGTTTGCTGTGCCCAGGGACGCCGCCGGGATGGGCCACAACTCGGTGCGGCTGGTGGACAGTTCGATGGCCAGCCACATCACGTTCGAGAACGTGGAGCTGGATGGCGACGCGGTGATCGGTGAAGTCGATGGCGGGCGCGCAGTGCTCAACCGGGTGCTCGATGCGGGCCGCGTGGGCGCTGCTGCCGAAGGCGTGGGCGTGGCTCGCGGTTCGATGGACATGACGGTCGATTACCTGAAACAGCGCAAGCAGTTCGGCAAGCTGATCGGTGAGTTTCAGGCGCTGCAGCACCGCGCGGCGCACCTCTATTCCGAAGTCGAGATCGCTCGCGCGGCGGTTATCAAGGCACAGCAACTGCTCGATGCCGGGGCAGAGAACGCCAGTCTGATGGCCTCCGTCGCCAAGGCGAAGGCGGGCAAAGCCGCGGGTCTTGCGGTCAAGGAAGGGGTGCAGATGCATGGCGGCATCGGCATGACCGACGAATACGACATCGGCCTCTATATGAAGCGCGATCGCGCGCTGGCCGAGTTCATGGGCGATGTGTACTACCACGCCGGGCGCGTGGCGGAGATGAGCGGATACTGATCGCCGCGATCCCGCTCGCCAGCCCGAACTGGGCCGGGCGGCGCCTGCGATTACGAGATTTGGAGAGAGACAATGATGAACCTCAACGAGATGTTCGGCCTCGATGGCCGTGTGGCGCTGGTCACCGGGGGCAGCCGCGGCATTGGCAAGATGATCGTCGAAGGGCTGCTCGCTGCCGGGTGCGCGCGGGTTTACATCGTCGCCCGCAAGAAGGAGCAGGTTGACGAAACCAGCGCCGAACTGGGCGACAAGGTCATCGGTCTGGTCGGTGACCTGAGCGGGATGGACGGGATCAAGGCACTGGCCGACGAGCTGGCCAGTCGTGAAGACAAGCTCGACATTCTCGTCAACAATGCGGGCGCGGCCTGGGGCGAAGAGTTCGAGAACTTCAGCGAAGCCGGATGGCACCGCACGGTCGATCTCAACCTCAAGACGCCGTTCTTCCTGACGCAGAAGCTCTACCCTCTGCTCAAGGCAGCAGCCACGCCGGAACGCCCCGCGAAAGTGCTGATGATCGCCAGCATAGACGGGATGAAGCTCAACCCGTGGGAAACCTACCCCTATCAGGCGTCGAAAGCCGGGCTGATCCACCTGACCAAGCGGATGGCGGCGCGGCTGGTGCGCGACAACATCGTGGTCAACGGCATCGGGCCGGGCGCTTTCCCCAGCGCGATGAACCGCGCCGCGCGCGACAACGAGGATACCGTGGCCAAAGGCATCCCGTGCAAACGGGTTGGCGTGGCCGAGGACATGGCCGCCGGTGCGATCTACCTGCTCAGCCGGGCGGGCGATTACGTGATCGGCACCACGATCCCGATCGATGGCGGCGTAGTCAACGCCAATGTCGGCGCGGGCAACTTCGTCGATCCGTCGGGCCACTGATCGGCGGCGAAGGCCACACGGGCGCGTGACGCTCCCTGTAGTTTTGAAAACTGTGACTTTCGGCAGGTTTGCCTGTCGATACGGATAGTTGCGTGTTGCTTTCCGACAGCGGGTGTGGACTTTGCTTTTTGCCGGTATGTGCTGCCCTGTGACTTTCGAACGGGTCGTTTTCAGAAGGACAGCAAGCCGGGCCATCCCGCCAGTGTGTCAGCCGACTTCCGTGTAGGAAAGGCTGACCGCCGGATTGCTGCGTCGCTGCGTTCCTCGCAATGACGAGGGGCTGATGGCGCGGGGAACCCGGTCTTGCCCTCTATCTGTTGCTGTAGAGAATATATTCGTCGTTACCGTGCAAAACTCACTGTCTCGTCATTGCGGGTGCAGCGCAGCAATTCATGGTCTGACCTGGCCACCACTCCACACGGCGCAGGCGCGGGAAACGGGTCGATAGCGCCTTGCGAACGGTCCATGTCGCACGCCGGCTGCGCCAGATTCCGTGCATCGCACTTTCCACGCGTCATGCTATGCCGTCCAGCACAACAGCGCAGGAGGGTGGCGTGGCCAAAGTCTTTGGAATCGGCGGTGTTTTCTACAAAGTGGCAGACCCTGACGCGGTCCGCGCATGGTATGTCCGTGTACTCGGCTTCGACCTGACCGACTGGGGCAGCGCGACGTTCACCGATACAGCGGGCGGTTTCCAGCAGTGGAGCCTGTTTCCCGCCGACACCGATTACATGGCCCCCAGTGAGCAACCATTCATGATAAATCTGATGGTGGACGACCTTGACGGGATGGTGGCCCGGATCGAGAGGGAAGGGGAATCGATCCTCGACCGGCAGGATGGCGAATACGGCAATTTCGCGTGGCTGCTGGACCCGGCGGGGGTGAAGCTGGAACTGTGGCAACCGCCGGAGGGGTGAAGGGGCGATCTCACGCACCGTCGCATCTGCAATAGTGACGGTTGGTGGGGGCGGGGCGGTAGGCGCGCATCTCATCAGTTCGCATGCCCTTCCTCGTCATTGCGAGGGGTCGTCAGGCGACGTGGCAATCCATGGACCGCCCTCGCATCCCATTACAACTGCGCCGATTGATCCTGCCGTCGGGCTATGAATTTCCGCCACGCTCCCAATGGTGAGCGAATTAGGCCCCGATCACTCTGCCGCCGGTCGCTCGCGACGGTGAAATCACGCCCGCCGCATCGATCCGCCGGTTAACTCATCAATTCGCGCACGAAGGGGATCAGGCCGGTCTGGCGCTGGCGCTTCATCCGTTCGGCGGCGAGGATCTGGCTGACTTTGGCGAAGCAGGCCTGCACATCGTCGTTGATGACCACGTAATCGTAAGCGTCCCAGTGGCTTATTTCGGCGCGGGCGCGTTCCATGCGGCTGTCGATCACGTCCGCGGCATCGGTCGCGCGCGATTCGAGGCGGCGGCGCAATTCGTCGATGCTGGGGGGCAGGATGAACACGCGGACCACGTCCTGCTGATCTTTCTGGTAAAGCTGCTGGGTGCCTTGCCAGTCGATATCGAACAGGAAATCCTGCCCTTCCTTCAGGGCATTACGGATGTGCCCTTTTGGGGTGCCGTATCGGTGGCCGAATACCGGTGCCCACTCGTAGAAATCGTCTTCCTCTACCATACGGTCGAAATCGGCATCGGATACGAAATGGTAATGAATTCCATCGACTTCGCCCGGACGCGGGGGGCGGGTGGTGGCCGATACGGACAGCTTAATCTCGCTATCCCCTTGCAGCAACATGCGCGAAATCGTCGTCTTTCCCGCGCCGCTGGGGGAGGAAAGAATGAACAACAGCCCGCGTCGGGCGAGCGTGGCGGAACTGTGTGCGGAATCAGGCATGAGCGCTGTTGCCGCATCGTAGGGGCGAAAATCAAGGGTGTGTGTGTCTGTTGTTGCCATTGATGGCGCGGAAGACGCGAACAGTGGTGCTGGGGAAATAGAAGCGGGGCCTCGGATCATGTCCAGCGCGACGGGGTGGGGAGATGGTTTTCAGTTACTACGATGCTTGCGATGATGATCGTGCTCACCCTCGCGTTATTGCGAGCGTGGCGAAGCAATCCAAGACCTGACATCGCCGCGCATCACAAAAGTCCGCACAGTGCGAGATGGCCGTTCCCCGGACTAACGCGCCGCTTCGCCGCTCGCGCATCACCCAAAGGGCTGCAGCGTCAGTCCGATGTCTTGTCGCGCTGTTGCCTGCGGAGTTGCCGGTCGCCCTTGCGTTTGGCCTTGCGGCGGCTCTGGCTGCGATCGAACAGGGTTTTGGCCAGCAAGCCGGTGCCGACAATCGCCGCACCGGGGAGCGATCGGGTGGCAAGGCGCGAGACAAGAAATGTCGTCATCGCTGCCTTGGCCGATCGGTTGTCGATCATCTCTTTCGCGCTTTCGCGCCCATAGCGGTTGGAAAGCAGCCCTTTTTCAAGCGAATTACGCATGATCCGCGTCCCCGCCCGCAACAACACATCGTGGATCAGCAGATTGGTCGCCGGATTGGGAGACGGGCCGGCAACATCGCTATCGTTGCCGGTGGCGGCGGTTACGGTGTTATCGACCACCACGGCACCGCGATCGGTTACGTGATTGCCCGTAGCCTTGCGCTTGTTGCGTTTTTTGCGGCCGAACATCGCAATCCCCCTGTGCTGTGCGGACGATGGGTGGCGGTGCCCGCTACTTCTTCTTGCCGAAATCGACAGTCACGACATTCGAACCGTCATCGCTTTCGGTAACGGCGGGGTGAGGTTTGCGTTCCGCCACGTCGTTTTCGGCATCGTCGTGGCTTTCGCTATCGAGTTCCTCGGGGCTGGCCTGAAACTGCAGTCCGAAATCGACTGCCGGATCGACGAAGGCGGTGATAGCGGAAAACGGCACATCCAGCTTGGCCGGAATCTGGTTGAAGCTGAGGCCGACGGTGAAGCCATCCTCATCCACTTTCAGATCCCAGAACTTGTTCTGGAGAACGATTGTCATCTCATCGGGAAACCGTTCGCGCAGATGCGGTGGGATCGTGACCCCCGGCGCACCTGTCTTGAAGGTGATATAGAAATGATGTTCCCCCGGCAGCGTGCCGCCGGTGTTTTCGATTTCACCAAGGACACGGCCGACGACAGCGCGCAGCGCTTCCTGCACGATCTCGTCGTAGGGGATCAGGCTATCTGGGGTTTCTTCGCTCATCTCGCGCCTAGGTGGCTTCACTGAAGCGCGTGGTCAAGCGTGAATGCTTGCACCATACCCAACCGTGCGTATAGGCGGCTGCTCATGCGTACCGGCAAGATTGAGCGAAACACCAGCGAAACCGCGATCCGCGTCGAGGTTAACCTCGACGGCAGCGGGCGTTATGACGTGGCCACGGGAATCGGCTTTCTCGATCATATGGTCGAACAGTTCAGCCGCCATTCGCTGATCGACGTGACGATGCATGTCGATGGCGATCTGCATGTCGATCAGCATCACACCACCGAAGACAGCGCGATCGCGCTGGGTCAGGCACTGGCACAGGCGCTGGGCGATATGGGCGGCATCGGCCGCTATGGGCAGGCCTATTCCCCGATGGACGAAACGCTGGCGCGCGTGGCGCTGGATATTTCAGGTCGCCCCTATCTGGTGTGGCGCGCCGGGTTCAGCCAGGAAAAGCTGGGCGAATGGGACACCGAACTGATCGAACACTGGTTCCACTCGGTATCGCAGGCTTGCGGTATCACACTGCATATCGAACTGATCTACGGCACCAATAACCACCATATTTGCGAAGCGATCTACAAAGGTTTTGCCCGTGCGATGCGCGCGGCGGTGGAACTCGATCCGCGAAAGGGCGGCGCTGTGCCGAGCACCAAGGGGCAGCTTGGTGGCTAATGCGCCTTTTCGGGATGCCGGGCATCCGCAAGGCCGACCGGCCGCCCGCAGCGGGGGCAGCTTTGCTGCCCGTCTGGCGAGGATCGCATCCCCGGATGGGGGTGCGAAAAGCCAATATGTCTGAAGCACTGGCTCTGATCGATTATGGTGCGGGCAACCTTCATTCGGTGCACAACGCGCTGCTTGCGGCGGGTGCGGGCCATGTCCATGTCACGGCGGACCCCGATATCGTTGCCGGTGCGCGGCGGATAGTCCTGCCTGGCGTGGGGTCTTTCAAGGCCTGTGCCGATGGATTGAAGGCGATTTCCGGTCTCGTCGATGCGCTCGAACAGCGGGTGCTGCGCGACGGGGTGCCGTTTCTGGGCATTTGCGTGGGGATGCAATTGCTCGCCAAGCAGGGGCGCGAACATGGCACCACGGCGGGCCTCGGCTGGATCGCGGGAGAGGTTTTGCCGATCGAGCGGACCGACCCGGCGATCAAGGTGCCGCACATGGGCTGGAACGATGTGCGCCCGATGCCGCATCACGACGGTGCCGAACTGATCGAAGCGGGGGAGGCGTATTTCCTGCATTCCTATCACTTCCAGCCCGACGAAGGGCATCACATCGCCGCGATTACCGACCACGGTGGCGGGCTGGTGGCTGCGGTTGCGCGCGACAATCTGCTCGGCGTGCAATTCCACCCGGAAAAGAGCCAGACATACGGGCTGGCCCTGCTCGAAAGGTTTCTTGCATGGCAGCCGTAATGGCCAGTTGCCTGCGTTGGTCATCCGTTGACGCGGATCTGCGCTGCCGCTTTGTCTATAGTGGAAAGAACACCGCCCCATGATCGTATTTCCCGCTATCGACCTGAAGAACGGCGAAGTCGTCCGGCTGGCGGAGGGCGATATGGCCCGTGCCACTGTCTATGGCGATAACCCTGCGGCGCAGGCGATGTTGTTCGCTGCCGCCGGATCGCAGCATTTGCATGTGGTCGATCTCGACGGGTCATTCGCGGGACGGGCGGAAAACCGCGCGGCGGTAGAAGCGATCCTCGCGGAATTTCCCGGCCACGTGCAACTGGGCGGCGGCATCCGCACTCGCGAAGCGGTGGAGGGGTGGTTCGACCTCGGCGTTGCCCGGCTGGTAATGGGCTCCGCCGCGTTGAAAGATCCGCAGTTCGTGAAGGACATGGCGCGCGAGTTTCCCGGCGGCATAGTCGTGGCGGTCGATGCGCGCGACGGGATGGTTGCCACCGAAGGCTGGGCCGAAGTGTCGGACGTTCCCGTGGTCGATCTGGCGCGCCGGTTCGAAGATGCAGGGGTCGCATCGTTGCTGTTCACCGATATCGGGCGCGATGGGTTGCTGAAAGGCTGCAATATCGATGCTACGGTGGAGCTGGCGCGCAGCGTCGATATCCCGGTGATCGCCAGCGGCGGGGTGAAGGGGCTGGACGATATTCACATCCTCTCGCTCCACGCGAAAGACGGGATTGAGGGCGTCATCACTGGCCGCGCGCTGTACGAGGGGAAGCTCGACCTGGCGGCGGCGATTGCGATGGGGGCGCGCGCGTGACTGTCCGCATTCGCGTGATCCCCTGTCTCGACGTGGCCAATGGCCGTGTGGTGAAAGGCGTCAACTTCGTCGATCTGAAAGATGCAGGCGATCCGGTCGAGCAGGCGCGCGCCTACGATGCGGCGGGTGCGGACGAACTGTGCTTCCTCGACATTTCCGCCAGTCACGAAGGGCGCGGGACGCTGCTCGATATCGTGCGGCGCACGGCGGAGGTGTGTTTCATGCCGCTGACGGTCGGGGGCGGGGTGCGGAGCGTGGACGATGCCCGTGCGCTGTTGCTGGCAGGAGCGGACAAAGTGGCGGTGAACTCCGCCGCGGTCGCTCGCCCTGAACTGGTGGGCGAAATCGCTGCCCGTATGGGCGCGCAATGTGTGGTCGCCAGTGTCGATGCGCGGCGCGTAGCGGACGGGCGCTGGGAGATATTCACTCATGGCGGGCGCAAGGCCACCGGGATAGACGCAGTCGCACACGCCATGCGGCTGGCCGAACTGGGCGCGGGGGAGTTGCTGGTCACATCGATGGATGGCGACGGGACGCAGGCGGGATACGATCTGGCGCTGACCCGCACGATTGCCGATGCGGTGTCGGTGCCTGTAGTCGCCAGTGGCGGCGTCGGTACGCTCGACCATCTGGTGCAAGGCGTAATCGAAGGCCACGCCAGCGCTGTGCTGGCGGCAAGCATTTTTCATTTCGGAACGCATACCATTGCCGAAGCACACGACGCCCTGCGTGCGGCGGGACTGCCTGCGCGGGCATAAGCGCCCACCGCTGCCAGTCCCACTGCGGGACGGTGGTAAAATTCTGCTTGCCGAATCATGGTTTTCAACGCGTTAAGCATCGCCATGCGCTACATCCCTGCCATCGTTCTTCTTGCGACCGCAACGCCCGCATTCGCCGCGACTGCTGCCGTGCCGGAGCCGGGCAGCATGACATTGTTCGCGATGGGCGTAATCGGCCTGATCGTTGGGCGGCAAGCTGCGAAGAAACGCCGCGACCGCGACTGATCGCTTGACCGCGCCCCCCACGCCCCGCCATGAGCGGCGGCGATGGATACACTGACCCGCCTCGAAACCACGATCCGCCAGCGGATCGTCTCTGCCGATTCAGGTAAGAGCTATGTCGCGCAGCTTCATGCGCGTGGCTTGCCGGTGATTGCGCGCAAGCTGGGGGAAGAGGCGGTAGAAACCGTGATCGCCGCGCTGTCGGGTTCGGATGAAGAACTGACCGGCGAAGCGGCCGATATTCTGTTTCACCTCATCGTCCTGCTCGCGGAAAAGGGGGTGCCGCTGGCCGATGTGCTGGCCGAACTCGACCGCCGCGAAGGAACATCGGGCCTCGACGAGAAGGCCAGTCGCACCCAGCAAGAGGGATAATCCGATGCCGATCGATCCGACCCTGCCGTATGACGACGACAATATTTTCGCCAAAATCCTGCGCGGAGAAATCCCCTCCACCCGAATTTACGAAGACGAATGGGCATATGCCTTTCCCGATATCAATCCGCAGGCGAAGCTGCATATCCTCGTAATTCCCAAAGGCAAGTACGTGAGCTGGGACGACTTTTCTGCGCGTGCCTCAGTAGAGGAAATTGCCGGGTTCGTCCGCGCGGTGGGCCACATCGCGCGCGAGCATGGGCTGGTCGAACCGGGATATCGCCTGCTGGCAAACGTCGGCGCGCATGGCGGGCAGGAAGTGCCGCACTTGCATGTTCATCTGTTTGGCGGGCAGCCGTTGGGACGAATGATCGCCTAAACGTTCGATTGGCGCACTCTCAGTCGAAATGATCGAGACGCTGCGCTGGCGTAATTAACCAATTTGCCCGGTTCATCGCCTGCACTGTGCCATTCGTCGTTATTGCCGCTTGCCCCGCGACTCGCCCCTCCGCTAGACGCTGGTCGTGATGAGCAATTTACCAACCCCTCCCGGCGGCATTTTTCGTGGCGACACGCACCTGTTCGCGGTGCGCGCCTATTACGAAGACACCGATCTTTCGGGAATTGTCTATCATGCCAATTACTTGCGCTGGTTCGAACGGGCGCGGAGCGATCTGGTGCGGATGCTGGGCATCGATCAGCGCGCTGCAGTGGAGGCGGGAGAGGGGGCCTATGCCGTGGCCGATCTGCATATCCGCTATGCCGCCCCGGCAAAGCTTGACGACGATATCGTGATCGAAAGCCGCTGCACCGAAATGGGCGCGGCCAGCGTGCGGATCGTGCAGCGCGCGATGCGCGGGGAACAACTTGTCGCGGAACAGACCGTGCGTGTGGGATTTATCAGCCCAGAGGGGCGTCCGCGTCGCCAGCCTGCCGAATGGCGCGCGGCATTCGATCGTTTTGCTGAAGGACATCAATGACCAACACCATATTCCTCGCACTGGGCACGGTGACGCCGCCCACCCGGCTGGACCCGGTTCAACTGTTCATGGACGCCGATATCGTGGTGAAGGCGGTGATTGCCGGACTGGTTCTGGCGAGCATTTGGACCTGGACGATCATTGTCAGCTTCTCGCTTCGCATCGCGGCCGCGCGCCGCAAAAGCGAGAAGTTCGAACGCGAAGTGTGGGAGGCCGACGATTTCGATCACCTGATGAATCAAAAGGGCGCGCGCGATAACCCCGCTGCCCGCGTTGTGGGCGCCGCGATGGGCGAATGGCGGCGTTCGACCAAGGGCGGGGTAAAAGATCGCGAAGGGCTGCGTCAGCGACTGGCCGGGGCAATGGGCGGGCAGGTCGCCACAGAGGCTGACGAGCTGGCCAACCGCCTGAATTTCCTCGCGACCGTTGGTTCGGTGGCTCCGTTCGTGGGTCTGTTCGGCACCGTATGGGGCATCATGAACAGCTTCTTCCAGATCGGCAGTCAGGCCAATTCCTCGCTCGCCGTGGTCGCGCCGGGTATCTCGGAGGCGTTGTTCGCCACGGCCATCGGCCTGTTCGCGGCGATTCCTGCGGTTATCGCTTACAACCGTTTCAGCCATTCGGTGAATGCGTTCGAAGCGAAGCTTCAGCGTTTCGCGGACAAGTTCCACGCCGGGCTCAGCCGTCAGCTGGAATCGCTCTGATGGCAATGGGTCTGCATCGCGCCGGTGCGCGCGGGGGCAACCGCGCCCGCATACCGATGGCGGAAATCAACGTTACCCCGCTGGTGGACGTGATGCTGGTGCTGCTGATCATTTTCATGGTCACAGCCCCGCTGATGACTGCAGGCGTGCCGGTCGATCTGCCAGACAGCCGTGCCAATGCCATCGATCAGGAACCCGACCAGATCACGATCTCCGTCGATCAGGAAGGGTATATATTTATCGACGATGCACCGGTGCCGGTGGGTGGATTTCCTCAGGCACTGGCTGCCTTGCCGCAGAAAGGCGGGAAACCGCCGCTGATTACACTGCGCGCCGACAAGAGCCTGGATTATGGGCGGGTGATGGCGGTGATGGGCGAATTGAACCGGGCCGGTTTCAATTCGATCTCGCTGGTCACCAACAGTTCAGTCACCGCTCCATAGTTTTGGGTGAATGATGGCAATCGCGCATCTTCGCCGTGAGGAACGCATCGGCCTCGGCATCGCGCTGGGGCTGCATGTTGCGCTCGCCGTTGTCCTGCTGTTGCAGCCAGGGCAGCGGACCGCCGCGCCTCAGCCTGAGCGGATGACGGTCAATCTCGCCACCGACGTCGGGCTGGAAGCGACTGCCCCCGATCCGGTGCCGGAAAGCCGCGCTGCCATCGCGCCCGAGCTGTCGCCAGAGCCAGCCCCCGCGCCAGAGCCGATACCTGCGCCGGTGAGCGAACCCGTGCCGCAACCGCCCAGGCCGGTGGCGACCAGTGCGCCTCAACCGAAGCCTGTGTCCAAGCCTGCGGCCAAGCCCAAACCAACACCAAAGGCGGCGACAAAGCCTGCCCCGGCGAAACCTGCGGCCAAGCCCGCTCCGGCCAAACCGGCCGACACACCCAAAAAGTCGGGCGGTAGCCGTATCGGCTCCGATTTCCTGTCTGGCGCAGGGTCGAGCACCAGCACGAATGAAACCCGCATTCCCGCCAGCAAAATCGGCACCAGTGCCAAGGCGTCGATCGTTCAGGCGATTATCCGCCAGATCAAACCGCACTGGAACGCGCCGCAAGGGGCCGATGCCGATCTGCTGGTAACGGTATTATCGTTTCGCCTTAACCCCGATGGCTCTTTGGCGAGCAAGCCGCGCGTCGTCAGTCAGTCGGGCATCACCGATTCCAACAAGCCGCAATCCCAGCTTCACGCCGAACGGGCAATCCGTGCTGTGGAACTGGCCGCGCCGTTCGATCTTCCGCCTGAGTACTACAATGCGTGGAAGACCATTAACGGCGCCAAATTCGACAGGAACCTATCGCGATGAAACCGATCTTATTGCTGTTCACAGCCACTCTCGCGCTGGCGACTGCGCCGCTGGCCGCACAGGAAACGCCAAAGCCTTTCGATCGCGATCTTTCCGCGCCTGCGCCGGAAGGGGGCACTGTGGAAACGGTTGAGGCCGCCCAGGACGATGGCGGACTGTCGTTCACCGTTACCGACGAAAGCGAGTGGCAGGATCTGGGCATCGCGATCCCCGGTTTCGCTACCGATCGCGATGTGCCGACACAGGCGAGCAGTGGCGGCACTGCTGCATTGGGCAAAAGTCTGGCTCAGGTCGTGTACAACGATCTGAAATTCAACGGGCTGTTCAAGCCGGTTGGACCGAATGCCTTGCCGCAGCCCAGCTATCCCGAAATTACCGCGCCCAGTTGGCCGACATGGTCGAACCGCAGCGCGGAAATGCTGGTGGAAGGGTATGTGCGGGCGCGCGGCGACGGTAAGCTGATTGTTGGCTGCTACCTGTACGACGTGCAGCTGCAGAAGGAGCTGACTCGCGGTGGCTGGGTCGTGCCCCCGGCAGATTGGCGCCGCGCGGCGCACAAGTGTTCCGATCTTGTCTATTCGCGTCTGTCTGGCGAAAGCCCGTTCTTCGACAGCCGCATAGCCTACATCGCGGAGACCGGCCCGAAAGATCACCGGGTCAAACGTCTGGCGATCATGGATTCGGACGGTGCCAATCACCGGTTCATTACCAACGGTCGGGCCACTGCGCTGACCCCACGATATTCGCCCGATTACCGGCAGTTGCTCTATCTCAGCTACGTCGATGGCAACCCGCGGCTTTACGTTTACGACATCGGCACCGGGCGCCAGCATCTGGTGACGCAGAGCAGCAACCCCACTTTCGCCCCGCGCTGGAGCCCGGATGGCAAGTGGATCCTCTATTCGATGGCGATTGGTGGAAACACCGATATCTATCGCGTATCGGCGCAAGGCGGGCCGAGTGTGCGCCTGACCAACGCACCGGGCATCGATATCGGCGGTTCCTATTCGCCCGATGGAACCAAGATCGTTTTTGAAAGCGACCGTTCCGGCAATCAGCAATGCTATGTGATGAATGCCGACGGTTCGAACCAGCGCCGCATCAGCTTTTCCGGCGGACGCTGCGCCACCCCGGAATGGAGCCCGCGTGGCGACCTGATCGCGTTCACCCGCATCGCAGGCAATTTCAACGTCGCGGTGATGAACACGCAAGGCGGCGGTGTGCGAACATTGACCAGCGGATGGCAGGACGAAGCACCGACATGGTCGCCCAATGGCCGCGTGATCCAGTTCTTCCGCACCGAGCGCAATTCGGGCCGCAGTTCGCTGTGGCAGGTGGACCTGACCGGCCGCAATGAACGTCGCCTGCCGACCCCGGTGGACGCTTCTGATCCGGCCTGGGGACCGATCCTGCCCTAAGTGCATTGTTCCATGATAAGGGGGCGGCGATCGCTGCCTGAGGTTTCATAGAGAAGGAGACGCAAGATGGATCGTCGTATTGTCATCGCCACTCTGATGGCGGGTACTGCGCTGCTGGCCGCCTGTAAAAAAGAACCGCCGGCATCGTTGCCGCCGGAACCCGAACCAAACGTGACGGCTACCCCGACGCCGACCGCGCCGACTGGCCCGGTGCTGGGCACGCAGGCGCACTTCGAAGAAGCGGTGAACGGCAAAAACGTGATCTATTTCGACACGGACCGCTACAACATCGACAGCGCCTCGGCTGCAGCTCTGCAGACGCAGGCACAGTATCTGATGCGGTATCCGAACATCAATGTCCGGGTCGAAGGCAATACCGACGAACGCGGCACGCGCGAATACAACCTTGCGCTGGGCGAACGCCGTGCGAACGCGGCGAAGAATTACCTCGTTTCGCTGGGTGTGGCGGCGAACCGCATCACCACGATCAGCTATGGCAAGGAACGCCCGGTGGCGCTCGGCTCAAACGAAAGCGCATGGGCACAGAACCGCCGCGATGTGACGGTGGTGGTCGAATAGATGAAATGAAGGTTGTGCCTCGCCCGGAAAGGGCGGGGCGCAAGCCGCTCTCAGTACGGCAGAATGGAGAAAGTCGGCAGATTCGGTGTCGGCAATTCAGCCATCGCCGGGTATAGCGAATTCCCGCCGTTCTGCGATCCGCCTTCGATAGCGGGCGCAGAAATCGCCAGCGCAACAAGCGCGAGAGCCGATGCAACTGCGGCGATTTTGACTTGCGGGCTCATCCTGAACATAGCGCTGACAATGTAATGCGCTGTATTGTGCATTGCAACATGACGTGTGCAAATTGCCCATTCCGCCTTCCATTGGGGGGTGTGAAGGCTTAGGTGGGGCTAGTGAAAGTGAACGATCTCCGATGGTAAAGGCGCGCCGATCGAATGATTGGGGCTTCCCACGCTGGCGCGGCTATGGCTCTTCGCGTGAAGCGACGACCGTGCGCCTGTGCGACCGGCACGGATGTGAAGAGCCGGGCAATTGCCCGGCGCCCAAATCGCCTAACAGCCCGGATCGCTGGTATTTTTGCCAGCGCCACGCCGCCGAATACAACCAGAAATGGGATTACTTCGAAGGGCTTTCGAAGGAAGAGGCGGCCGAACGGGCAGCGAACGAGGAACGCGATAACGCGGGCTATGCCGAAGCGTCGCACTATGGCTGGGCTGGAAGTGGCGATGGATCGCGCACTGCCGATGAAATGCGGGCGCTGGAATTGCTGGAGCTGGAAGCGGACGCCGATTTTGATGCGGTGAAAAGGGCGTGGCGTGCCAAGGCCAAGGAAGTGCACCCCGATGTGAAGCCCGGCGATGCCGACGCAGCGCAACAGTTTCAGGCGTTTCAGGTGGCCTACGAAGTGCTCCGCCAGGCGGAAGAGCGGCGCGAGTGGAAGGGGTAGGCTGAACTGGATTTTGGGGGCGCAATAATGCGAGGAGTACGATCATGATCGACATCGACCTGTCCCAGCCAGCGGTTGCCGTATTGAAACCCGAAGGTGCGCTCAGCGCAGCCGACTTCGACGCTTTGCGCGCTGCAATCGACGGTCATATCAATCGTACCGATATCGTGCCCAATCTGGTGATCGATGCCAGCCATCTGCCGCACTGGGACAGTCTGGCTGCGCTGGAGAAACACCTGAAATTTGTGCGCGATCATCATCGGGTGGTGAAGAAAGTGGCCATCGTTGGCGATTCGCCCATCCTGAGTGTTGTGCCTGCATTCGTCGATCATTTCGTGGGCGCCAAGGTTCGGCGGTTCCCGACGGACAAGATGGCGAAAGCCAAAGAATGGGCCAACGCCGTGGACGACGATCCTGGCCGGTTCGATGTGATCGACGGTTTGCCGCGCGATGTCGTTGCGCTGAAGGCGGTCGGAATCATTACCGCGCAGGACTATCGTGACACGCTGGTTCCGCTGGTCGAAGCGAAGCTGAAAGAGCACGACAAGCTCAAGTTCCTGATCGTGCTGGGCGAAGAATATGCCACTTATGCCGCCGATGCAGCGTGGGACGATACGCGGTTCGGCATCGCGCACTGGGGCGATTTTTCCCGTATTGCGCTGGTCACCGATATTGGCTGGATCACGTCCGCAACCAAGTTGTTCGCTCCGCTGATGGGGGCAGAGGTCGCTGTGTTCCCGGTCGCCGAGCTGGAAGAGGCTAAAAGCTGGATCAGGCGGTAAGCGCGTACCGCTGGCTCAATCGAAGGTGAAACCGGCCTCTTTCGCTTCGGCGAAAATGTCCGCGCCGGTTTTCTTCGGGGTGTCCTGAGCCAGATCATACCACGCTGGTTTTTCGTCGATAAAAATTTGCTCGTTCAGGGTATAGCCCTCAGGCAGATCGAACAGACCGGATGAGAGGCTGAAATGGCCCTCGCCGGGTAGAAGGTGATACCACAGCGTTGCACCGCAAGTGTCGCAAAATGCCCGTTCCGCCCATTCGGAGGAATGATAGGTCGATACGTGATCGGCGCCGGTCACCTTCAGATCGTCCGGCTTGGCACCGGCCAGCGAGAACAACGGACCGCCGCCATTGAGCCGACGGCACATCGAACAATGGCAGGCCTCCACGGTTTGCTTGGTCGATGTCAGCTCCACCTGCACTGCGCCGCATTGGCATTTGCCGTGGAGTATATGGGGTGTGTCAGTCATCGTCTGCCCATCTTCCGGTGTTAGAACTGGTCTGCTGCGTCCATCAGCGACGTCAGCTTCTTCGGCGCGACAGCGCGCCAGCTTCTGGCGATCCGTTCGGAGACATCGTCCCAGTCCGTATCGCCCAGATCGAGCCGCATGCCGATCCAGCCATCTCCGAAATAGGTAGGGCGATAAAACCGTTCAGGATCGCGCTCGATCAGCATAGCCTGCTCATCCACACCGCTGATCTTGGTGAGGAGCGCGGTCTTGCTATCGCCGTGATGATCCATGCTGACCCACGCGAATTTCTTGCCTTTGACGATGCCGAAACAGGGCATTCCATGGCTGATCGTTTCTTCCGCCTGCGGCATTATCATGGCACGTTCGCGGACTTGCCCGACCAGCCATGCGGGATCGAACGGGCGTGAAACATAGGCGCTCAACACGCGGGAATAGAGCTGATGCTCCGCGATCAGCACTCTCGCCGCCAGACTTTCGGCGGTATCGCCCGGCACGATAGCGACTTCGATCTGGCCGAGGATTTCGCCTGCATCGAGTTCCTCCGTCACCAAATGGACCGAAACTCCGCCCTTGGCGTCGCCTGCTGCGATGGCGCGGGCGTGCGTATCCAGTCCGGTATATTTCGGCAGCAGGGAAGGGTGGATATTGAGCATCCGGCCCGCCCACCGGCCCACGAATTCGGCCGTCAGGATTCGCATGTATCCGGCCAGCGCGACATATTCCGCACCGCTTTCGCGCAGTTTGGCATCCATCGCCATGTCATGATCGGCGCGCTTCATGCCTTTGTGCGCGATGGCGAATGTCGGGATTCCTTCGGCCGCCGCAAGCGCGAGCCCCTTCGCATCGGGATCGTTGCTGCCAACTGCAACGATCTCGTAAGCTGCGCCGGGAAGGCGACTGGCATAGAGCAGGGCGGCCATATTGGTCCCACTGCCGGATATCAGAACCGCGACACGGGCTTTCTTCATCGCGTTGAACTTCCTGCTTGATGTGGGCGACTGACGACGCGATGTGCTTTTGGCAGCAGATGTCATCAGTGCTCAAGCCCCGGCCCTAAGATATCCCGTGTCTCCGCTACCGTTGCCGATGTCGCTTACGCCAGATGCTGCGCGTCCCAGTCTTCCCGGCCAGCCCATGTGCCTGCCGAACCGCGCACAGAGCAGCCACGCTGCCCTTCCACGACTTCGCCAATCCGCGCGACCTGTTCGCCCTCCGCCTCCAGGGCGGCGGCGACTGCACTTGCTTCGTCAGCCCGAACCGCCAGCACCATGCCGATGCCGCAGTTGAACGTGCGCGCCATTTCGCCCGGTTCGATATTACCCTGTGCCTGCAGGAAGGCCATCAGCGCGGGTTGCTCCCATGCGTCGGCGTCGATCACGGCGTGAGCTCCTTCGGGCAGAACGCGCGGAATGTTTTCCAGCAAGCCACCACCGGTGATGTGGGCCAGCGCATCGATTCGACCGGCGCGAATCGTCGGCAGCAAACTCTTCACGTAGATCCGGGTGGGTTCGATCAGTGCATCGATCAGCAGGCGTTCGGGATCGAACAGGGCGGGGCGGTCCAGTCGCCAGCCTTTGTCCGCCGCCAGACGACGGACGAGTGAATATCCATTGGAGTGGACACCGGAACTGGCAAGGCCGAGCAGCACATGGCCGGGGGCCACTTTCTCTCCGGTCAACTGTTCGCCTCGCTCGACCGCGCCAACGCAGAAACCGGCAAGATCGTAGTCGCCAGCGGCATACATACCTGGCATCTCCGCTGTTTCGCCGCCGATCAGCGCGCATCCGGCCATCCGGCACCCTTCGGCAATGCCCGCCACGACGCGCTCAGCTATGCCGGTCTCCAGCTTGCCCGTCGCGAAATAGTCGAGGAAGAACAGTGGTTCTGCACCCTGCACGATCAGATCGTTCACGCACATCGCCACCAGATCGATGCCGACCGAATCGTGACGATCGTAATCGATGGCCAGTTTCAGCTTGGTGCCGACTCCGTCGTTGGCGGCGACCAGCAACGGATCGTTGTATCCGGCAGCCTTGGGATCGAAAAAGCCGCCGAATCCCCCCAGTTCACTGGTTGCGCCGGGCCGCGCGGTGGCTTTCACCAGCGGACCGATCGCCTTGACCAGCGCGTTACCAGCGTCAATCGAGACGCCAGCGGATTCATATGTATAGGACTTGGGGGGCGAACCATCAGTGGACATACCAACCGCCTTACGCATTCGCGCTTGGATTTCCATGCCCGTTTGGGCAAAAGGCCCCAACTTTTCTGCATGGCCATACAAATGACCCTTCCGCGCATAAGGCGCCACGTGGCCCTGACGGCCATTTTCGCAGTTGCCGCGTTGGCATTGGCGCTTGTCGCCGGACGGGCGCTGATCGCGCAGGTTTCGGGTGATCGGGGCATCGCCGCTATCGCCTCTTCCACCGACATCGATGTGGGCGGCATCGAAGTCGATGTGACCGCCGACAATGCCTATGCCGCCCGTGAGAAGGGCTGGAAACAGGCGATTCAGGATGCATGGAAAAAGTTGAAAGGCCCGGCGATTTCGCAAGGGCAGCTCGAATCGCTTGTCTCTGCCGTGGTGATCGAGCGGGAAGAGCTGGGGCCGAAACGCTATATCGCCACGCTGGGTGTCAGTTTCGATCGTGCGCGTGCGGGTGCGATTCTGGGCCGGGGCGGGCAGGCGGCGCGTTCGGCACCGATGTTGCTGATTCCCGTTACCATCAGTGCCGGGGCCGACACCGTTTATGAAGTGCGTAACCCGTGGCAGCGGGCATGGGCTGAATATCAGCCGGGCGGGAGCCGGGTGGATTATGTGCGCCCATCGGGTGCCAATGGGGGTTCGCTGTTGGTGACGTTCGGCCAGACGACGCGACGCAGCCGGACATGGTGGCGCAATATCCTTGATCAGTTCGGCGCGAGCGACGTGCTGATGGCAGTAGCCGATCTGCGCTATCGCTGGCCGGGCGGCCCCGTCGATGGCACGTTTACGGCGCGTCACGGCCCCGACAACATGTATCTCGACAGTTTCAAGATGTCGGCCAACAATCCGGCGGAATTGCAGGCGATGCTCAACAAGGCAGTTCTGCGGTTCAACACCATTTATGAAAAGGCGCTGGCCGATGGGCAGATCAAACCCGATCCGACGCTGAATCTCGGTGCGCCACAGCTCGATCCAGCGGTGCAGCAGCTCATCAATATAGGCCGCAATGCGGAGGCGCAAGAGCGCGCGCGTGCAGCAGCGGAGGCGGCAGCGGCACAGGCGGCTCAAGCTGGCGAAACGACCGGAGGGGAAGCGTCGCAGGCGCAAACGCCAGCGATCGTGTCCAGCTTCGTGGTCCAGTTTGCTACACCCAACGCCGGTGCTGTCGATGCGACCATCGCTGCCGTTCGGGCAACGCCGGGTGTGCGTGGCGCCGCAACATCGAGCCTCGCTATAGGCGGGACATCGGTGATGAGCGTCAGTTATGGTGGCAGCCTGGCCGAACTGGCTGCTGCGCTGAGGGCGCGCGGGTTCACTGTCCGCCAGGGCGGCAACGCGCTCGCGATCAGTCGCTGATGAATCAGATTGCCCTGCCGCTCTCGGTGCGGCGGGCCGATGATCCGGTCCGCATCGTCATCGGAAATGCCAATCGCGCCGTGGCAGATGCGTTGGCTCACCCGCAAGACTGGCCATTTCGCACTGCCGTGCTTGTTGGTCCGCCGCGTTCGGGCAAGAGCCTGCTGGCGCGCTGGTTCGCGGGGCAGGGCGGCGAAGTGATCGACGGTGTCGATACGTGCGATGAAACCGAGGTATTCCATCGCTGGAACCGCGCGCAGGAAAGCGGCACACCGTTGTTGCTGGTGAGCGACAGCGATCCGTGGGAGATTGCTCTGCCGGATTTACGAAGCCGGATGGGGGCCGCGCTCCACCTGCAGATGGGTGTGCCGGACGATATGATGGTCGAGGAGCTGTTGTGGGCCCATGCCGAGGCGCGCGGTCTTGCGCTGGGCGAAGGTGCTCCTACTTATCTCGTGCCCCGGCTTGAACGCAGCTTCGCCGGTATTGAGGTTCTGGTGGCGACGATCGACCGCCTGAGCCTCGAACGCAAAGTACCGGCGACATTGTCGGTGTGGCGCGATGCTTTGGAAGCGGTGCAAGGGGCGGATCAATCGCGGCTGATATAGCTGCAACTTGCCATTGCGGCGGTTTGGTGGGAGGATTCACCGATGTTCGACAGGCTGACCAGCTATCTGGACTCGATCCACGCGCGTGATCCCGCGCCGCATTCGCGGTGGGAAATCCTGCTCTATCCCGGTGTCTGGGCGCTGGGGCTGCATCGCGTGGCGCATTGGCTTTATGACGCGAAGCTGTTTCTGCTGGCCCGTATGGTCAACCATTTCAGCCGCTTTCTGACTGCGATCGATATTCATCCGGGCGCGATCATCGGCCGGAATTTCTTTATCGATCACGGCTTCACCGTTATCGGCGAAACAGCTCGGATCGGGGATAATGTCACGATCTACCAGTGTGTCACGCTTGGCGGAACCAATCCGACCAATGGTAAGAAGGGCAAACGTCACCCGACATTGTGCGACAATGTCATCATCGGATCGGGCGCCCAGATCATCGGCCCTATCACAGTGGGCGAACGTGCTCGCGTGGGGGCCAATGCTGTCGTGACGGACGATGTGCCCGAAGGGGCAACGATGATCGGGCTGAAGGCGCGTTCCACGCTCGTGCCGGCAGATCAATGGCTGCGGGAATTTATTCCCTATGGGACACCGTGCGACGATCCATGCGAACCCAATCGCGACGGTATAGAAAAACTGGAAGCCGAACTTGCCGCTTTACGCGCCGAAGTTGCCGCGCTGCGCGATGCACAGGGCGACGGTATTTCGCCTAAGCGCAGCGGAACCAATCGCTGATGAACCCGGGGTCGGGCGGGGCGCAATCAGGCACTGTCGTTCGCTTTCCAGGTCGCGCGCCCGATCAGATCGGTTTTGCGCGCGAGGAATTGCAGAAGATACTCGACCTTTACGGCCGCATGGTCGCCGCAGGCGAATGGCGCGACTATGCGATGGATTTCACGAAGGATTGCGCCACCTTTGCAGCATTCCGGCGCACCGCGGAGCGCCCTCAGGCGCGGATCGAAAAGCGTCCGGCGCTGCGTAACAAACAAGGCATGTGGACCCTGTTCGGCGAACACGGACAGGTGCTCAAGCGCGGGCACGATCTTAGCGGTGTACTCGCCCCGATGGAGCGGCGACTGGTGAAGGCGGTCGACTAGTCGAGAACGTCGCTGCCGGGCAGTTCGATAGTCCTGTTTATGTTCAGCGAATTTATGAACGCCTGATCGTGGCTCACTACCAACATAGCTCCATCGTAGGCGGACAGGGCCTTCTCTAATGCGGCGATCGCATCGAGATCGAGATGGTTGGTCGGTTCATCCGGAATCAGGAGCATCGGCACAGGCGTTGCGCCGAGAGTGCAGGCCAGTCCGGCTCTCAGCCGTTCCCCGCCGCTCAACGAACCGGCTATCCGCGTGGCATCGGTTGCGCGGAAACCAAACCGCGCCAGCGCCGCATGGGTGGTGTGTGGATCGGCTGCCGGGTGCAACCTTCGGTAGTTGTTCAGGAATGTTTCGTCGCGAGCGAGCAGGCCGACATGCTGATCCAGCATTGCCGTCTGCACGAACCGGCGCACCTTGCCGCTCAACGGCGTAAGCTGGCCCGTCGCCAGTTTCAGCAGCGTGCTTTTGCCACTACCGTTCGGCCCGCAGATCGCGATTCTTTCCGCGCCGTGCACAGCGAACGAGAGATCGTGAATGATCGGGCCGGTTGGGTCGTATCCACCGCTCACTCCTTCAAACCGCAATACACCTCGCCCTGGTACCAGCCCCGTTGTGGGCATATCCATATGCAATGGGCGCAGCACTTCGATCTTCTCACGTGCAGCGATCAGCGTCTCTGCCGCCTCATCGCGCCGTGTTTCGCGTAATCGCGCATTGACACCGCCCGATGCCTCGGCCCGTTCTTTGGCGGCATCCATCAGTATTTTGGGCTGGCCCCCTTTCGCGCGACTTTTGCGCCCGGCGCTATCTTTGCGAGCTTTGCGCTCAACCGCTTGCTGCGCGTGCCGCGCCGCAGCCGCGCCCACCTTCTCCGCATGGGCGAGATCGCGGGCTGCCGCATCGAGATCGAGTGCCTTACGCTGTTCGTATGCAGTATAATTGCCGCCATAGCGGGTGACCCCCAGCGATGTCAGTTCGACGATGGCGTCCATTGTTTCCAGCAGTTCGCGATCATGGCTGACTACGATTGCTCCGCCGCGCCAACTGTCCAGCAGATCGTGCACGGCGGGCCGACCGGTCCGGTCGAGATTGTTGGTCGGCTCATCCAGCAGCAGGAAGTCGGGCTGATCCACGATCATTGCTGCCAGCGCCGCGCGGGTTTGTTGCCCTCCCGATAAGGTCGCCAGCGGTGTGCGCGGATCAACGGACAAATCGCATTTATGCAAAGCTGCTTCGAGGCGAGTGGGCAAATCCCAGTCCGCATCGGCCAGCTCATCTATTTCGGCCACACCACGTTCCGCGCGATCAAGCAGGTCGAGCGCGGTGCGCGCACCGAACAGATCGACAAGGGTATCGTCAGGGTGTGCCAGACTGCTTTGTCGCATCATGGCAAATGTGCATGATAGCGATATGCGCCCAGCGGCTGGCTGCATATCGCCTGCGATCAGTTGCAAGAGCGTGCTTTTGCCAACTCCATTGCGCCCGACAATGCCGGTACGCTCAGCGCCGAATGTCAGATTGAGATTAGCGAATAGCGGAGTGCCGTCAGGTGTGGACCACGCCAGATTGGACAGCGAAATCGATGGTGACATGGGATAGAACTTCTCGCAACGAAACCGGGATGGTGTAGCTGGCGAGATGCAGGTCCATGTCGATCTTCCTCCGGTTGTATCCTGATCGTGAGATAGGGGTGAGGAGCGGGTGACGCAAGGTCGCCCCGGACTGTCCGCGCGTTTCGTCAGGATTATCTTTGCGGCCGCATGTCATTGGTAATCATGACGGCAGACAAAGCCCTGAAGCAAATCACCCCGGTGTTACACAAGACCGGGGTGAAGATGTTCATTCAGAATAAGCGTACCGATACGCCGTTGGTCAGCCGCGTGTGCCCGAAGGCCCGGTGCCGGTAACTTTCTGCATGGCCTGAAGGATCGCACCTGACTGTTCCGCGCCCGATTGCGGAGCGTGGAGATTGGTTTCTTCGCTGATCTTCGCCCAGTTTGCGGCGAAGCCTTCCACTGTCCGCTCACCTTCCGGCAGCCAGACGGCTTCGTTCATTTCGACCCAGGCCGAGTGATAGCCACCGGCACCCGCGCCGACGATGGCGTTGCTGGGCGCATCTTCGCTTACGAGATAGAGGGCGGCAGGCACTACGTTCACCGGGTCGAACAGCTTGAAGGCTTCTTCGGGGAACAGGTCTTCGGTCATACGCGTACCGGCGACCGGCGCCAGCGAATTGACCTTGATATTGTACTTGGCACCTTCGAGCTGAAGAGTCTTGGCCAGACCGACGAGGCCGAGCTTGGCCGCGCCATAGTTTGCCTGACCAAAGTTTCCGAACAAGCCGGTGGACGATGCCGTCATCAGGATACGACCGTAGGACTGTTCGCGCATTGTTTCCCAACATGCCTTGCTGGCATAAGCCGAGCCGAGCAGGTGGACTTTGACCACGAATTCAAAATCTTCCGGCTCCATCTTGGCGAAGGTTTTGTCGCGCAGCACACCGGCATTGTTGATGAGGATGTGCACGCCGCCCCACTTCTGCTTGGCGTCGGCAACCATCTTTTCCATCTGATCGTATTCGGTCACGCTGGCGCCATTGCTGACTGCTTCGCCGCCTGCCTTTTCGATTTCTTCGACGACTTGCAGCGCCATGTCGGAATGGCCGGTGCCATCGCGTGAGCCGCCGAGGTCGTTGACGACAACTTTGGCACCGCGCCGTGCGAGTTCGAGCGCGTATTCGCGGCCCAGACCGCCACCCGCACCCGTAACGATTGCGACTTTGTCTTTAAACGAAATGGTCATGCGGCTCTCCAGTTTGCTTTACGTAAAGGGAAACGTGGCGCGGGAGTGGCACTTTCCGCGCGCGGTTGCAACCGGCGCGGCGACCGTTCGCCATGCCGTAGCGTCAGAGCGTTTCAAGCGCGGGAATTAAGCCTGCGAACGAATCGATCACGGCGTCCGCATCGAGTTCGTGCGCCGGTTTGTCGCAATAGCCATAGGCGGCCGCGATCACCGGTACATTTGCCGCGCGGGCCGCTCCGGTGTCGTAGGAGCTGTCGCCTACAAATGCCATGCGCCCGCCGCCACACTGTTCCTGTGCTGCCCACAGCGGATCGGGGGCGGGCTTCGATTTGCCTTTGCCCAGCGTATCGCCACCGATCACGCAATCGAACCGGTCACTCAGATCGAGTGCGTCGAGAATGCCTCTGGCGAAGCTTTCGAACTTGTTGGTCACCACGGCAAGGCGCACCCCTTTGGCGGCAAGCGCGTCGAGCGCTTCGATTGCGCCGGGATAGGGCTGCGTGTGATCGGCGTAGTGTTTGCCGTAATAGGCGAGCATCGCCTTATAGAGTTCGCGAAACCGGCCTTCTTCTATGCCGCCCTGTGCGTCTATCGCCCGAGCAAGCATGATTTTTGCCCCACCGCCGATGAGATCGGATGCGGTGCCAATGGGCACAGTCGCGAAACCTCCAAGCGTCAGCGCGTGATTCACAGCAGTGCCGAGATCACGGTGCGTTTCCAGCAGGGTGCCATCGAGATCGAAGGCGACTATATCGAATGGAAAATCGGCCATGTGCCCCTTCGGCTAGGCGACTGTTCTTCCAACCGCAAGAATTTGGTGGCAAAGCGCCCGTGCAACTGGAGAGATCATGACCGAATTCGCTGCCGTAATCCTCGCTGCCGGCAAGGGCACCCGCATGAAAAGCGATCTGCACAAGGTGCTGCACCCCATTGCCGGGCGATCTATGCTGTATCACCTGATGGCATCGGTCGATGAACTTGGGCCCAGCAAGACAGTGGTGATTGTCGGGCACGGTCGCGATCAGATCAAAGCGGCCGTTGCGGGCCGTGCGGCCACTGCCTTGCAGGAACCCCAGCTTGGCACGGGGCACGCTGTTCAGCAGGCGCAGGCTGCGTTGTCCGGGTTCTCTGGCGATGTCATCGTGCTGTATGGCGACGTGCCGTTCGTTCGCCCCGCGACGATGCGTACCATGCTCGAACGGCTCCACGCAGAGGATGCCCCCGCCAGCGTCGTACTTGCGTTTCGTGCGGCCAATCCGGGCGCATATGGCCGGGTCATTGCGGACGAGGGCGGCACAGTTGCCAAGATGGTGGAATTCAAGGATGCGTCAGAGGAAGAGCGTGCCTGCAATCTGTGCAATTCAGGCATGATGGCAGTCCGCGCCGCAGACCTGTGGGCGCTGCTGTCCCGTATTGGTAACGACAATGCCGCAGGTGAGTATTACTTGCCCGATATCGTGATGACTGCCGCTGCCGATGGTCGCAAAAGCGCTTATGTCGAAACCGATGAAGCGGAAGTACGCGGTATCAACAGCCGCTCCGAACTCGCCGCTGCAGAGGCACAATGGCAGGATTTCAAGCGTACCGAAGCGATGGACAATGGGGCATCGCTACGCGCACCGGAAACCGTGTTTTTCAGTTGGGATACCGAACTGGGCCGCGATGTTACGGTGGAACAAAACGTTGTGTTCGCGCCCGGTGTGTCTGTGGCAGACGGTGCTCGCATCCGGGCGTTCAGCCACTTGGAAGGCGCGACGGTCGGAGAGGGATGCGAAGTGGGGCCTTACGCTCGTTTGCGTCCCGGTGCGGTGATGGAGAAGCGCGCCAAGGTCGGCAACTTCGTCGAAATGAAGAAAGCCGTGCTGGGCGAAGGGGCGAAGGCAAACCATCTGACATATCTAGGCGATGCCGAAGTGGGCGCGGGTGCGAATATCGGTGCCGGTACAATTACCTGCAACTACGACGGGTATTTCAAGCACAAGACTGTGATCGGTGCGCGCGCATTCATTGGCAGTAACTCAGCATTGGTCGCACCCGTTCGGATTGGCGCCGATGCTATCGTCGCGGCAGGCAGTACGGTCACGCGCGATGTTGGCGATGGTGAGTTGCGCCTCGTCCGTGCGGAACAACTCGTCAAACCCGGTTGGGCCGATCGCTTTCATGATGCAATGAAGAAGAAGAAAGCGGCGGAACGGGAGAAGGGCGGTTGACTGAAGTACCGCCTCCCTCGGAGTGCTGGCTATGCGGAAGGCCGCTGGGCACCCATACCGAATGGCACCATCCTGTGCCCAAGGCGAAGAAGGGGCGTGTGACAGTCCCGCTTCACCCGATCTGCCATCAGGCCATCCACGCGAATTTCACCAACGCCCAGCTCGCCCGGATCGGGGATGATCGGGCAAGCCTGCTCGATAACCCGGCGCTGATGAAATTCGTGCACTGGGTCGCGAATAAGCCACCCGATTTTCACGCCCCGACGTACTAAACCGGATTACGCGCGCGGATCAGGCGTCTGCCGTTTCGCGTGTTTCATTCGCCGTGGCTGTTTTGCCAAACCGTTCTTCCCATTCGCGAAATTCGGTGCGGCTTAGCAAGTAACGTTCGCTAGCTTCGTCGAAACTGATAACCTCTTCGCGAACGGCGCGTACGACATCGGCTTTGCGGTTGTCGGACCAGTGCACGCGGTGCGATTTGGGTAAACCGGCGCGCTTGATCGCCTCTGCCACGGTACTGTTATAGGGGTAAGCCATACTTCAATCTCCATTTGCCCCCTTGCGTCGCGCACATATTCCGCGCCGAAGGCTAATGGTGACCTGCGAAGAATGGTTTAGTTTATTTTCACCATACGGAACGAGCCCATTGTGCGTCAGGCTGATTGGGTGTGGTTTGAAATGGCAGCGGTATTTGCTTCGGACTGCTGTGGTGCCCGATCGGTGGCAAGCACCACGAGCGCCAGCACGACTATGCTGGTGGGGTAGGTGTAGAAAAGATTGCCATCTATCATGGCCATACCAACCTGCCCGACGATCAGCGATAGAGCCGCTATGCCGCCCGCGCCGAATTGGCAGGAATTATGCCGGGCGGGCTGAGGACCGGCAACGTCCAATTATAGATTGTGCAAGAATGTGCCGCATGGGCGGAGGCGAGTTATGATTAAGGCCTGAAAACCCGGATAGTTTTGAAGCACGGTAGGGGGCACGCCTGCGAAATGGCTCGACGCATCATAGCTACAAAGCCTGCAGGTACAGATCGTGTCGGGATGGGCAGGGGGCCGTGTGGTCACAAGGTCACATGGCACGGCGAGTGTTCTCTATTCGCGCCCAGACATTGCGGCGGTTTTCACATTGCGGCCGGGTGATCTGGCCGAACCGCCGTCCAATATGCAAGTGTAAGGCCGTGATCGGTTGACCTACCTTGGTGCCAGCGCAATCGACTGGCGTTGCAATCAGTCTTCGACGTGTTCCGCCAGCACGGTCAGGCCATTTTCACCGACTTCCGCGAAGCCGCCACGGACCTGAACTTCCTCCGGCGTCGCGCCATCGGTGGCGTAGATCTTCACAGCGCCGTCGCGCACGGTCGACATCAGGGGCGCGTGGCCTTCGAGCACACCGAAATCGCCCTCCGCACCGGGGACGACGACCATATAGACATCTTCCGAACGGACCAGCTTGGCCGGTGTGACGAGTTCGAAGTGTAGAGACATTATTATTCCTTAGGCTCTAATGCGCTGCACCTAGGAGGCAGGCCAATTTCTCGACGAAAGTTCGCTAAGAGAATTTTAGGGAAAGCATTTATGTTCTCTCCCTGCAACTGGCCACCAGCATTTTGCTCAATCATCCGTACTAGGCGCTCAAATTCCTGAAATTCTTCATCCGTGCCGAAAAGGCCAATCTTGCTTCGTGCAGCCGTAAAGCTCTCAACGATTCTAGATGCTTGAGGATGTTTCTCGTTTAACGTCAGAACTGCATTGAGGGCAGATTCAAGTGTCTCAATGCGGTACTTTACACGAAGTTCGAACTTCCTGAACTCCCTTTCTTTGCGCGCATTGTACAGCCATCCTCCAACCGCGATCATCGCCCCAATGACGATCCCCGCGAATTGGAGGAAAGCTTCATCCACTTAACTAGGCTTCTTCAGCCAGCTTCTTGGCCTTTTCAACGGCTTCGTCGATGCCGCCGACCATGTAGAATGCCGCTTCGGGCAGGTGGTCGTATTCGCCGTCAACCACGGCCTTGAACGACTTCACCGTGTCTTCGAGCTGGACGAACTTGCCCGGAATGTTGGTGAACACTTCGGCCACGTGGAACGGCTGCGACAGGAAGCGCTGGATCTTACGCGCACGGGCGACGGTCAGCTTATCTTCTTCGCTCAGTTCGTCCATGCCGAGAATGGCGATGATATCCTGCAAGCTCTTGTACTTCTGCAGGATTTCCTGAACGTGTCGAGCTGTTTCGTAGTGTTCGGCACCCACGACGCGGGGTTCCAGAACGCGGCTGGTCGAATCGAGCGGATCCACCGCCGGATAGATGCCGAGTTCGGAAATCGCACGGCTGAGCGTAGTCGTCGCATCAAGGTGAGCGAACGAGGTTGCCGGTGCCGGGTCGGTAAGGTCGTCCGCCGGAACGTAAATCGCCTGCACCGAGGTAATCGAGCCCTTGGTGGTCGAGGTGATGCGTTCCTGCAGGTTACCCATGTCGGTTGCCAGCGTCGGCTGATAGCCCACAGCCGAAGGAATACGGCCGAGAAGCGCGGACACTTCCGAACCCGCCTGCGTGAAGCGGAAGATGTTGTCGACGAAGAACAGCACGTCCTGCCCTTCCTGATCGCGGAAGTACTCGGCCATAGTCAGACCTGAGAGAGCGACGCGGGCACGTGCCCCCGGCGGTTCGTTCATCTGACCGAACACGAGTGCCACCTTCGAACCTTCGCTGGTCGGGTTGCCGTCGGCATCCTTGGCAATAACGCCTGCGTCGAGGAACTCGTAGTACAGGTCGTTACCCTCGCGGGTACGTTCACCCACACCGGCAAAGACCGACACGCCGCCGTGACCCTTCGCGATGTTGTTGATGAGTTCCTGAATGAGCACGGTCTTGCCCACACCGGCGCCGCCGAACAGGCCGATCTTGCCGCCCTTCGCATAAGGAGCGAGCAGGTCGATCACCTTGATGCCGGTGACCAGAATGCTGGCTTCGGTCGACTGATCGATGAACAGCGGGGCTTCCGCGTGGATCGGTGCGGTCTGTTCCGCGCCGATCGGGCCGCGTTCGTCGATCGCTTCACCGACTACGTTCATGATACGACCGAGGGTCTTCGGACCGACCGGAACCGAAATCTGCGCGCCGGTGCTGATGACTTCCTGCCCGCGGGTGAGGCCTTCGGTCGCATCCATCGCGATAGTGCGAACGGTGTTTTCACCGAGGTGCTGGGCAACTTCGAGAACGAGCGTGTTCTCGCCGTTCTTGGTTTCCAGCGCGGTGAGAATTGCGGGCAGTTCGCCATCGAACTGGACGTCGACGACAGCGCCGATGACCTGGCTGATGGTGCCGTTGGTGGTCTGGTTGAGCACGGGTGCGGTGGCCATTGTTGCTTCCTTGCCTATCGTCTTAGAGCGCTTCCGCGCCAGCAATGATTTCAATCAGTTCGGTGGTAATCGCGGCCTGACGGCTGCGGTTGTACTGGATCGTCAGTTTGTTGATCAGGTCGCCCGCGTTGCGCGTCGCGTTGTCCATCGCGGTCATCGATGCACCCTGTTCGCTGGCTTCGCGTTCTAGCAGTGCGCCGAACAACTGCGTGCGGACATACCGCGGCAGCAGTTCCTTGAGGATTTCTTCCTCGTCCGGCTCATACTCGACAACCGCGCCACTTTCCGAAACGGTTTCGGGTGCGGGGACAGGGATCAACTGTTGCACAGTCGGGTCTTGCGCCAGAGCAGACTGGAACACCGGATAAACCAGATGCGCCACATCGAACTGGCCGTCCTCGAACATGTCGAGCAACTGCGCTGTGATCGCTTCGGCTTCGGGGAAGCCGGGAGTGCGTACTTCGCTGGTATCGTACCATTCGGCGATCGAATTGGCATAATCGCGCTTGATCGGCGCGCGCCCCTTCCGACCGACGAGATAGAACTGGACCTGCTTGCCCTCTGCCAGCAGTTCCTTCGCCTTAAGCTTGGCGGCTTTCACCAGGTTGGCGTTGAGACCGCCGCACAGACCCTTGTCGGTGTTGACGAGCACCAGCAGGTGCCGCTGATCCGAACCGGTCCCGGCGAGCAGTTTGGGGGCACCGTCGCCCGAAACCTTGCCAGCGATGGAGGCCATGACCTTGCCCAGCCGTTCGGCATAAGGGCGCGCGGCCTCGGCAGCGGTCTGCGCTTTACGCAGTTTCGCCGCCGCGACCATCTGCTTGGCCTTGGTGATCTTCTGGGTCGACTTGACCGAGTTGATCCGGCCTTTGAGTTCCTTCAGCGAGGCCATGATGGCTCCCTAGCTAGTCTCTTCAGGCTCAGGCGAATTGCTTAGCGAAAGCATCGAGCGCGGCGACAGTCTTGTCCTTCGTTCCGCCGTCGAACTTCTTGCTTTCACGAATTTCGGCAAGAACGTCCGAGTGCTGCGCGCGCATGTATGCCAGCATTTCACCTTCGTATTCGGTCACGCGGTTGGTTTCGACGCTGTCGAGGTAACCGTTGGTGCCGGCGAAGATCGAAACCGTCTGTTCTTCGAACGGCATCGGGCTGAACTGTTTCTGCTTGAGAAGTTCGGTCAGACGGGCACCGCGGTTGAGCAGGCGCTGCGTTGCCGGGTCGAGGTCCGAACCGAACTGAGCAAACGCTGCCATTTCGCGGTACTGCGCCAGTTCCAGCTTGATCGAGCCGGACACGGTCTTCATCGCCTTGGTCTGTGCGGCACCGCCAACGCGGCTGACCGACAGGCCGACGTTAATCGCAGGACGGATACCCTGGAAGAACAGGTTGGTTTCGAGGAAGATCTGGCCGTCGGTGATCGAAATCACGTTGGTCGGAATGTAGGCCGACACGTCGCCAGCCTGCGTTTCGATGATCGGCAGAGCAGTCAGCGAACCGCCGCCATTTGCATCGCTCATCTTCGCAGCGCGTTCGAGCAGACGGCTGTGCAGGTAGAAAACGTCGCCCGGATAGGCTTCGCGGCCCGGCGGGCGGCGGAGAAGCAGCGACATCTGGCGGTAAGCCACGGCCTGCTTCGAAAGGTCGTCGTAAACGATCACGGCGTGCATACCGTTGTCGCGGAAGAATTCGCCCATCGCACAACCGGTGTAGGGAGCGAGGTACTGCAGCGGAGCAGGCTCCGAAGCGGTCGCGGCGACCACGATGGTGTATTCCATCGCACCGTTTTCTTCGAGCTGGCGGACGATCTGTGCCACGGTCGAACGCTTCTGACCGACAGCGACATAGATGCAGTACAGCTTCTTGCCTTCGTCGTCGCCAGCGTTGACATCCTTCTGGTTGATGAAGGTGTCGATGGCGACAGCGGTCTTGCCGGTCTGACGGTCGCCAATGATCAGTTCGCGCTGGCCACGACCGACGGGCACGAGAGCGTCGATGGCCTTGAGGCCGGTCTGAACCGGTTCGTTCACCGACTGACGCGGGATGATGCCCGGTGCCTTCACTTCGACGCGGCTACGTTCGGTCGCTTCGATCGGGCCCTTGCCATCGATCGGGTTGCCCAGAGCATCGACCACGCGACCCAGCAGACCCTTGCCCACGGGAACGTCCACGATGGTGCCGGTACGCTTGACGCTGTCGCCTTCCTTGATTTCGGCGTCGGAGCCGAAAATCACGACACCGACGTTGTCGGCTTCGAGGTTGAGGGCCATGCCCTGTACCCCGTTGGCGAATTCGACCATTTCACCGGCCTGGACCTTGTCCAAGCCGTGAATGCGGGCGATGCCGTCACCGACCGACAGCACGCTGCCGACTTCCGAGACTTCTGCATCGGTGCCGAAGTTGGCGATCTGGTCTTTGATGACCTTGGAGATTTCTGCGGCGCGGATTTCCATGATTAGCCTTTCATGGCCTGTGCAAGTGAGTTGAGACGGGTACGAATCGAGCCATCGATTCGCTGGGAGCCGATGGTGACCACGAGGCCGCCGAGCAAGTCGGGATCCACACTGGTCGAAATCTTGACGGTGCGACCTTCGCGCGCGGTCAGCTTCTGTTTGAGCTGATCGATCTGCGCGTCGGTCAGTGCGTGGGCGCTGGTCACTTCCGCGTTCACTTCACCGCGCTGCGCGGCGGCGATCGCGCGGAACGCACCGATCATTGCGGATAGGGAAGCGAGGCGGCGATTTCCCGCCAGCACACCGAGGAATTTTCCGGTCAGATCCGACAGGCCGAGCAGTTTGGCGACGCCTTCGATGGCGGCACCCTGCTGGCGACGGCTGAGTTCGGGATTGATCGTCAGCGCGCGGAGTTCGGCCGATTCGGTCAGCGCGGCGCTGAGCGTATCGAGATCCGATTCGACGGCAGATACCGTGCCCGCCTCGCTCGCAAGGTCGAACAAAGCCGAAGCGTAGCGCCCTGGCAGGCTAGCCTGAATACCGGCGGAAGTTTCCACTCGTCGTCGTCCTCTAAGGGTCGGAAAGGAATGTTTAACAGCCGCACCGTTGGGTGGGCGACTGTTATGCTGCCCCGGCTTAGCTGGCGCGCCCCTATCATCGGGTTTGCCGGGATGCAACCTGACTGACGCATTGATCTTTATGGGTGTGGATAGCGCAAGCAGTTGTGCACGCTATCCGACGGTACATTCAGGATGGCGGATAGACGAATTGCCTGGGTCTATTCCCCCGCTTTCGGTTTGCACGAATAGACAAGGCGTTCGTTTGGCTGACTGGTCAGCAAAGAGACCACGCCCGACTGCATTTCGCCCAGCCTGCTGGCCGCACTGGCCGCGCCACAGGCGGGGGCGGTGTATTTACCGCGCGCCGCGCGCGCCGCTGCCATTGCCGACTGGGATAAGGGGTAGCGGTCGGTGCGGAAGGTGCGCGAATCCGGGTCGTACGAATTGACTGAGACCGAATCTTCGTCGTTCGGCACGAACAGGCGGCTCCATTTTCCGTCTGCGAAGCCATATTGCGTGCGATGGTTGACGCATCCACTCTCGCTCCACGCGAAGGCCATGTCTTCCGGTGGCTGGCTGACGATGCGGCTGCGCCCCGGCTCTATCGTGCAGACAAGTTCCTGACCGCCGCCGTTTTTCGCGGCAGCTGCGTTTTCAGCCTCGGCACCTGATTCGTCGGCGTCACCACGCGCATTCATTGCTTCGGTCACTTTGCGGTCGATCGCGTCAAGGCCGGGGCGGGTGAACCAGATCGTCAGTGCGGTTACCGTTGCAGCGGCTGCCACTGCGCCATAGATCCGCATCCGCTTGCCGCCATCGTCGCGATTGCGCGCGGCATATGCGGCAATTCCGGCACCACACGCTATCAACATCAGGACCATCGCCAGCGCCATAGCGTTCTCCCGCTCGCTCATAACCGAAAGCTGTGCCTCCAGTTGAGCGCGTTCGCGGGCAGTGCGATCCGCCTCGGCGCGGGCTGCCAGTTGTGCGCGGGCAGTGGCCTGTTCGGCCGCCATGCGTTCCCGTTCAGCCGCGTCGAGCTGAGCCATAGAGCGACATGGCATTGCATTCACCGCAGGCGAGATACCGTTATCGCGCAGGAACGGCAGCAATTCGCGGTCGGATACAGCGAAGTAGAACTCCGCATCGGCGCCATCCGATTCGGCACCGAAGCTGTTGACCCCCAGCACACGTCCGCACGAATCGAGGAGCGGCCCGCCAGAGTTGCCGCGCGCGATCGGGGCGGTGTGCAGCACGGTGTCGAAATCGCGGGTAGGGCGGCTGCCTGAGATGAAGCCCCGGCTCTTCACCGGTTGCTGCGGCTTGAAGATGTCCCCGATGTCGAGCCCCTGCGCCCGGTCCACGTTCATCGGGAAGCCGACGGCAGCCACTTCGTCTCCGTCGCTTGCCGGGTTGCCGGCGATGGTCAGCGGGGGCAGGCGCAGGCCATCGGTGATTTCGACCAGCGCCAGATCCTTGGACGCGGCAACGGTCACGATGCGGGCGTAGGAGGCCCCGTCTCCATCGGGCGGAACCACGGCGATACGCAGTGTATCGTCCATCTGCGCCTGCCGCACCACATGCGCGTTGGTGACGATCCGGGTCGGTGTCACTGCAAAGCCTGTGCCGTGGCTGATCGGATAGACCTGATCCCCATCGGTGGCCATGATGACCACTCGAACCACCCCGCGGGCAGCGGCGGCGATGTCGGCCGGTTCGGCGTGCGTAGGGGCAGGCACGATGGCAAAGGCGCACAGCGCGGCGAGCAAGGCTAGTAAACGTCCCATTCAGCTGCGTTCTCTACGCCGGGCGGGGCTTTGACCGCAAGCGCCGGGATGTGCGCCGCTGTGGGATGCGCTATCTGGCCAGCAATGACGCGATATGCCACCACTCCGGCGATGACCGAACGCACCCTCACCGACGACGAGGCATGGGCCGCCGTGCTGCGGCGCGACCGGGCATTCGACGGGCAGTTCGTGACCGGTGTGCTGAGCACCGGCATTTACTGCCGCCCGTCGTGCGCGGCGCGCCATCCCCGGCGAGAGAACGTGCAGTTCTTCGCGACGCCATCCGAAGCAGAGGCGGCAGGGCTGCGCCCCTGCAAGCGGTGCAGCCCCAAAGACGTGGCGCGCGACGAACGCGCGGTGCTGGCCGCCATTGCCGCGATCAAGGCGGCAGATGAACCGCCTGCGCTGGCCGAACTGGCAGAAGCGGCGGGATATTCCCCCACCCATTTTCAGCGGGTGTTCACCCGTCACACCGGCCTGTCCCCCGCCGCCTATGCCCGCGCCTTGCGCGAAGAGCGGGCGCGGGCAGCGCTGAGCGATGAAGGCACAGTGACCGATGCGATCTATGCGGCGGGCTATTCCGCTCCGTCACGGTTCTACGATGAGACGAAAGGCAGGCTGGGCATGACCGCGAGCGCATGGGCCAATGGAGGCAAGGGGGCGACGATCCACTGGGCGGTGGTCGATACCACGCTGGGCAGGATGCTGGTCGCTGCCACCGACAAGGGCGTGTGCCGCCTGTCGTTCGACGAAGGGGAGGAGGCACTGCGCGCCCGCTTCCCCAAAGCCGATCTGGTGGAGGGTGGGGAGGCGTTTGCGGCCCTGCTGGCGCAAGTGGTGGCTTCGGTGGAAGCGCCTGCCAACGGTTTCGCGCATATCCCGCTCGATGTGAAGGGCACCGCTTTTCAGGAGGCCTGCTGGAAGGCACTGCGCGAGATACCGGCCGGGGAGACGCGCACATATGCACAGATCGCGGCGGCGGCGGGCAATCCCAAAGCCGTGCGGGCGGCAGGCAGTGCCAATGCCCGCAACAACGTGGCCGTGCTGATTCCCTGCCACCGCGTGATCCGCACCGGGGGCGATCTGGGCGGTTATGCCTATGGCCTCGACATCAAGCGCGAGCTGCTCAGGCGCGAAGAGGCTGGCGACTGACCGGCGCTTCGTTCAGCTATCGCAGGTCGGGGTTGAACAGGTGTTACACATGTTACACTGTCCTGATGCAAAAAAGCCTTCTTCCGGCTGAGCGTTCTTTCGTTCCACACAGAATACTCTGCCCAACCGTGGCCTGATCGCATTCGGGTGTCCCCGGGGAGCGAGCTGAAGGCAATCGGCGCGGCAGCGCGAACTGGCTATCGGTCGACGATGTAAAAGAGCGGCAGGGAAGGGCGGCGCGAATGTGCCAGTTCGGCCCGATGTAGGAAAGAGTGGGTGTATCAGTGCCCTGGCGATCCGTGCTTGCCTTGCCAATCGGCGGTGGCGATACGGTCGCATGACTGCTTTCAACCCCAGATTCATCCCGCGCCGATTCCCCGTGTGGCGGCAGGTGATCGATTTCCCGATCGTTGCATTGCTGCTGAGTGTACTTGTGTTCGCCATTGTTTTCGGTGGGCTCGCTTATCTGGTCACGTTGCTCGATCTGCCGCTGTCGGAAGGCGGGAAGATGGTGTTTAATGCGGCGCTGGGTTCGGCGCTGGCCATCGCGATTTACAAGCTGGTCGTCCCGCATGTCGGCACCGAACGGCGGGATTATCTGCCCCTTGCCGGGATCGCGTCGGTATGCTGGTTGATGATCGGGATCGTCGGCGCGGCGGTGCTGATGACCGCGATTGTCGGGCTGATCGCATTGATGGGCGGCTACACGGTTTCGGGCATGGGTACCGCGCAATCGTGGCTGGAGATTGTCTTCGTGGCTGGCATTCAGGCGGCAGTGATCGAGGAGATCGCGTTTCGCGGCATCCTGTTCCGCTATCTGGAGGATCTGGGCGGAAGCTGGTTCGCGCTGGCTGCCACATCTGCCCTGTTCGGGTTCGCCCATATCGCAAACGACAATGCGACCTGGTTCAGTTCGCTGGCGATCGCGGTGGAGGCCGGGGTGATGCTGGGCGGGGCCTATATGCTGTCCCGCTCGCTATGGCTGCCTATCGGGTTGCACTTCGGATGGAATGTGACCCAAGGGCTGGTGTGGGACGTTCCCGTTTCCGGTCATGCCGTCGACGGAATGGTCGAAGCCCATCCGGCAGGGGCAGCGCTGATCTCTGGCGGTGCATTCGGGGCCGAGGCGTCGGTCGTCGCGCTGGTGCTGGCTGGTGCGGTAGGAGTGTGGCTGACGGTAAAGGCGGTTCGCGCCGGGCATGTCGTCCGGCCATGGTGGGTGCGTCGCCGGATGGCGAGAGAGATCGTTCGGGCGTAAGCGCCCCCCCGGGGTCAACGCGGAGCAATCGAGCAGGCCGTCGGCGGTGTATCGCCGGTAACCACCGCCGGCCCGATAGAATCGCTCAATCGAGCTTGGGTTTCATTCCCGGTTCGCACTTCTCCATTGCGCGCTGGTACGCGGGCCGTTGCCCGATGCGCTGGAGATACCCGGCAATATTGGGATACTCTTCGAGAGAGGTGTTCCCGAACATCCGCGAAGTGGTGAGGTTGAAGCCCATCATAATGTCAGCGGTGGTCAGCTGCGACCCGCCAAAGAATTCCGCTTCTCCCACACGTGCTTCCGCCAACGCCCAGGCTTTCGATACCCGTTCGCTTACGAATTCGGGTGTTGGCCCGCCCATCTGTGCGGCGACCAGCCCCATCATCCCGTTGGCCATGAAAGTGGCATTGGCGAAGTGGAACCAGAAAAGGTGCCCCGCAAAATCAGGGCTGTCCGGGCCGACCGATAATTTTTCGTCGCCATATTTGCGGTCGATATATTCGCAGATCGCCCCGCTTTCACCCAGAACGATATCGCCATCGGTAATGACCGGGGCAATCCCCATCGGGTGCAGCGCCTTGTATTCCGGCGGGGCAAGATTGTTGTCCGACCTGCGGATATAGATTTTGAGGTCGTAATCGAGCCCCAGTTCTTCACACAGCCAGACGATACGCTCTGACTGCGATATCCGCAGGTGGTGGACGGTCAGCATGGTTTAATCTCCTCGATTGCAAGGCAGAGTTGGGGGCAATCGAGGAGAAGTCCAGCGCAAACGCTTACAATTCAGCAATCTGCTCTTTCGCGGAGGCGAGGCCTTGTTGCACCGCTTCGGGGCCAAAACCGGCGTTGTTGACTGTGACGAAATGGAGGTCGGTGACGCCGATAAAGCCGAAGAAATCGCGCAGCAGGGTTTCCTGATGTTCGGCCGCGCCACCTTGTTCGTATGCGCCACCGCGGCTGGAGGCGATCACGACTTTGCGGCCACCGGCCAGCCCTTCGACGCCATTTTCGCCATAGCGGAAGGTGAGGCGGGGCACAGCGAGACGGTCGAGCCATGCTTTCAACTGGCTGGGGATCGTGAAGTTGTACATCGGTGCGCCGACTATCACGATATCGGATTCGAGGAATTCGGTGAGCACCGCGCGTTCTTCGTCGAACACCTGCTTCATCTCGTCGGTATGCGCGTCGGTGGGCTGGCGAATGGCGCCGGTCCGCGCATCGTCGATATGCGGCAGCGGGTTCGCGACCAGATTGCGTGCGATCAGCTTGGCATCGGGATACTTTGCGGTGAAATGATCGGTCAGCGCTTGAGTGAGCTGGCGGCTGATCGAATTTTCGCCGGTCGATGCGCTGTCGATTCGAAGTATTTGCATGAAGGATCTTTCCAGTTACTATCGGTTACCAGGAGGCCATATGGAAACCATGACCGCAGTTATGCAAGAAGGCACCTTTCCGTCCGTTAGTTCCCCCAGTGTTACTGCACCTGCCGACAAGGCAGCGGATCATGGCGATCACAGCGCCTGCCGTGCGGTCAACGATGTGCTGAGCCGGGTGGGAGACAAATGGTCGATGCGAGTGGTGATGAATCTTGATCGCGGGCCTATGCGCTTCAATGAATTACGGCGAGCTATCGACAGCATTTCTCAGCGAATGCTGACCCGCACGCTACGCGGGCTGGAGCGTGACGGGCTGGTCAGTCGCACGGTAACGCCCAGCGTTCCGCCGCGGGTCGACTATGCGCTGACCCCGCTGGGCCAGTCGCTGCGCGAACCTGTGCAGGCGCTGGGGGATTGGGCGATGGCCAATCGCGCTGCGGTGGAAGATGCGCGCACCACGTTCGATGCGGGGTGTGATGAATGAGGTGACGAGATGAGGGGATTTGCACTCCCCCGCTTCCGCCTGCCTCACACGAAGCTGTACGGATCGATATCCACGCCGACCCGCACGCCTGAGGGGAAGGTCAGCGCGCCCAGCCAGTCGCGGATCACGTCCTGCACCTGAGCGGTGCGGCGGGCGTTGATGAGCAGACGATAACGGTATCGCCCTCGCAGCAGCGATAGCGGCGCGGGCGCGGGGCCGAGGATCGCGACATCGGGCAGGTTGGGGCGAGTGGCACCGATGCGGTTGGCGGCCTCGCGCGCTTCGGCTTCGTCTTCGCTCGATACGATGATTGCGGCCCAGCGGCCGAACGGTGGCGCGCCTGCATGGCGGCGTGCTTCGGTTTCCGCATCGTAGAACGCATCGCGATCTCCGGCGGCGAGGGCAGCGATTACCGGTGCATCGGGATGGCGGGTTTGAATCAGCACTTCGCCCGGCTTTGCCCCGCGCCCCGCACGGCCTGCGACCTGAGCGACCTGCTGATATGTCCGCTCCGCCGCGCGCAGATCGCCGCCTTCCAGCCCCAGATCGGCATCGACCACGCCCACCAGAGTCAATTCGGGGAAGTGAAACCCTTTGGTGACAAGCTGTGTGCCGACGATCACATCGATAGCGCCCTCTTCTGCCGCGGCAACGAATGCGGCGGCTTTCTCCGGGGTGTTGAGCGTGTCGCTGGTTGCCACTGCCACCCGTGCTTCGGGCAAAATCGCGGCGACTTCGTCAGCGATCCGCTCCACCCCCGGCCCGCAGGCGACAAGGCAGTCGTGCTCCCCGCATTCGGGGCAGGCGTCGGGTGTGCTCGTCTCATGCCCGCAATGGTGGCACGCAAGCCGGTGCGACAACCGGTGCTCCACCAGCCAGGCGGAGCAGTTGGGACACTGAAACCGATGCCCGCAATTGCGACACAGGGTCAGTGGGGCAAAGCCCCGGCGGTTGAGGAACAGCAGTGTCTGTTCCCCGCGTTCCATCCGCGCTTGCATCGCCTCCACCAGCGGAGGGGCGAGCCAGCGGCCGCGTTCGGGCGGTTCTTCGGTCAGGTTGATCGTCGTGATGGCAGGCAGCATTGCCCCGCCATAACGGCTTTCCAGATCGAGTTTCTCATATGTCCCCGCCGCCGCCATTTGCAGGCTTTCGAGAGCGGGGGTCGCGCTGGCTAGAACTACGGGAATCCGTTCGAACCGGGCGCGCATTACCGCGACGTCGCGCGCGTTGTAGCGCACCCCTTCGTCCTGCTTGAAGCTGGTCTCGTGCGCTTCGTCGACGACGATCAGGCCGAGGTTGGCGTAAGGCAGGAACAGGGCCGACCGCGCCCCGACCACCACTTGCGCTGAGCCGCTGGCAATTGCCCGCCATCCGCGCCGCCGCTCGGTCGATTTCAACGAGCTGTGCCACAACACCGGCGCGGCGCCGAAACGGTCTTCGAACCGGCGCAGGAAGGCCTCGGTCAGCGCGATTTCGGGCAGCAGCACCAGCGTTTGCTGCCCCGCACGGATCGCGGCTGCAATCGCTTCGAAGTAAGTTTCGGTCTTGCCCGACCCGGTCACGCCATCGAGCAGGAAGGGGGCAAAGCGACGCTCCTCCACTGCCGCGACAAAGCGGTCCGCCACGTCCTGCTGGGCGCCGTTCAGCACCGGCTCGGCATAGTCTGCCCGCGCGAGGAGGTAGGGGCGGTCGCAATCGACCACTACCGGCTCCAGCACACCCTGATTGACCAGCCCGCGCAGAACCCCTTCGCTGACGTCGGACAAGCCGGCCAGTTCGCGGATCGTCGCCTGTTCGCCTTCCAGTGCGGCCATTGCCCGTTCGCGCTGGGGCGTCATCCGTTCGGGCATTCCGCCCGACAAGCGGTATTCGGTCATCGTCGCCGGGCCTTTCAGCGCGCCGCCGCTCGACAGGACCATCCGCGCGACCGATGCCAGCGAAGCGCAGTAATAGTCCGCAGTCCATTCGATCAGCCGCCGCAATTCGGCGCGCAGTGGCGGTACTGGCAATACTTCGAGCAAAGGACGCAGGCGGCTGTCCGCAACCCGTTCCGCCGGAAGCCGACCTTCCTCCCACACGATTCCGATCACCTGACGCGGGCCAAGCGGAGCAAGCACGACCGATCCCGGCACGACATCCATGCCATCGGGCACGCGATAGTCGAGCGGGCCGAGCGCGGCATTCATCATCAGGAGTCGGGCGCGGTTCATATCTGACCATACATATGGGCGTTGCCGGGGTGGAGCGGCAAGGATCAGGAGAGCACCTATGACCAATTCGATTGCCGCGAGCACGATTTCCCCCGTTGGACGCCGCACATTTCTGGCCGGAATCGGCGCGATGGGCCTGCTGGCGCTGCCCGGTTGCGCCACTTATGGTGGTTACAGTTACACCGATGCGGTTGCCCGGCTGTTATTCCTGTCCAGCGAACGCGCGTTCGATCGTATGGCTGCTCCCGGCGGTTTCTGGGATCAGCAGATCGCGCAAGTGGGCTTCGAAGATATGCTCGGTGCGCGCGGCGGGGTGCTGGCGCGCATTCTCACCTCCGGGTTATTCAAGGACAGGCTGGCCAGTGCGCTCGCGCCGATTGCCTATCGCGGGGCGCAGCGGGCCGCACCTGTGGTGGCCGATACCATCCGCGTGATCGGGTTCGAAAACGCGGTCGATCTGGTGCGCGGCGGACCGACGGCGGCGACAAGTTACCTGCAAGCTGAAATGGGCAACCGCCTGATCGATGCGATGCTGCCCGAAGTGGGCGATGGCCTGCGTGTGGCGCAGGATCCCATCGTCGGGCAGGCGCTCGCCGCGCTGACCGGGGTGGATATTCCCCAGGTTGCCAACAGGTTTTCCACAGAGGTCAACGATGTGATCTGGCAGCAAATGGGAATCGAAGAGGCCGATATTCGCGCCAACCCGCGCAGCACCAACGATCCGCTGATTATGGGTGTGTTCGGGGTCGGCGCACGACTTTGACATCCGCCGATTAATTTGCATGCTGGTCCTGCACTTGGAATAAGCAGGGGACTGAGAAATGCAGTTTTGGAAAACGCTACCAGCGGTACTGGCAGCGGGAATGGTCATGAGTCTGCCAACCACCGCGCAGGCGAGGCCATCCGGGGAGATAATCGGCCCGGTCCTCAAGCAACACTCATCGATCACCAAGATGCGTAAGACTTTGCGCGGGCGCGTGAAGAAGGGGCAACCGCTGACGGGCGCCGAGTATTATGCACTGGCGTTCTCATGCGGTTACGAGGAGCCGAAGGGCCCCTCGAAAATCATGAATTTCCTCTCTCAGTCGAAATGCACCGATCAGATTGCTGAATACTATGTGCAGGCCGGGATGCATGGCACGCCTGATGGGTTTCTGGCAGCAGCGCGTAAGATCGCGACTGGTCAGGATGCGTGGACTTACGGGCAGTTGGCCTACATCCTCTCGGGCACCGATGTTGCTTTGCGGGACGAGGCATTGACGTTTTTGTCTGACCTGCGTCCGTCATCCGGGACTGCGGGGCTGTCCGATACGCAGGCGGCCACACTGGCTCAGAAGCTGGTGGCCAGCCGCATCTACGGATCTGCCATACCGGCAGCAGGAACGAAACAATTCGCGATTGCCCCGAAAAGGCTCGACTGGCTTGATTTTGCGAAGCCATCCGAATGCGAATGGAGCAAGTCGGCCTACGATGTGTTCAATGGCATCGTTCGATGGGATAGCCGAACCGAAAAACCCCTGCCGGCCAAAGTACGCGTGCCCGGATTTTCCAAACCGATTCAGACAATGGTGTCATATCCCAGAACAGGGCAGGGTGAACCGGACTATGTTGTCACCGAAGTTCACTTTTCAGGCATGTGGCATGGCTTGAAAGTCTATGGGCTGGAAAACTCATTCTACCTGCGTAGCGATGCAGTGTCTGGTGAGACGCTGCTGTTTTCCGACCCGCCGGGCAAAGTTATCCCGGTGTTGCGGAAACTGGGCTTCCCGGTTCGGGCCGACGGGAAAGCGTATAGCCGTTTGCTCCCAGCCAATCCGGCCAAGGGGATATACGATGCGCTGCGCGTCACCACCTCTGTTACCAAAGTGGGCCAGCTCACCGCATTTGCATGCGGCGCAATTACCGACGGACTGTGATCGGCCCCTAGCCGCCGGTCGAACTGCTCGCTAAGGCTTTCCGGGAATCGTATTCCCGGGAGCCACTTTCACATGAAGTTCTTCGCCGACACCGCCGAAATCGACGATATCAAGGAACTGGCCGAAACCGGCCTGCTCGATGGTGTCACCACCAATCCCAGCCTGATCGCCAAATCGGGCCGCGATTTCATGGAAGTGACGAAGGAAATCTGCGGCATCACCGATGGCCCGGTCAGCGCGGAAGTGGTCGCGCTCGATCACGAAACGATGATGAAAGAGGCCGAAGTCCTCCGCAAAATCGCTGACAATGTCTGCATCAAAGTGCCGCTGACGATTGACGGGCTGAAAACCTGCAAGGCGCTGACGAGCGATGGCACGATGGTGAACGTCACCCTGTGCTTTTCCGCCAATCAGGCGCTGCTCGCGGCGAAGGCGGGGGCGACGTTCGTGTCCCCGTTCGTCGGGCGGCACGACGATAACGGGTTCGACGGGATGGACCTGATCCGCGATATCCGTCTGATCTACGACAACTATCTGTTCGACACCGAAATTCTCGTCGCCAGCGTTCGCCATGCGACCCACGTGCTGGAAAGCGCGCGGATCGGGGCCGATGTCGCAACGATGCCGCCCAAGGTTATCAAATCGCTGGCCAACCATGTCCTGACCGACAAGGGCATCGAAGGCTTCCTCGCTGACTGGGCGAAGACCGGGCAGAGCATTCTGTAAGTTTCAGACGCGCATTGGCCGACCAGACACCCCTCGACCGTTTCAAGCAGGCGCTGACCGGCACAGCGCGCGCCATCGCGCACGAGCCGGAAGTCGAAGTCGCGTGGAGCGCGGATTCGCCCAGTGCCAACGGCAAGAATTTTCGCGTTCCCTTGCCGGGCCGCACCCTGCCGCCCGATCAGGCGCGGGAAGCGCGCGGCTTTGCCGACAGCTTCGCGCTCAGGTTGCGTCATCATAACGAAGCGCTCCACGCGAAGAACGCACCGAGCGAACCGACCGCGCGGGCCTGTTACGACGCGATAGAGCAGGTTCGTTACGAAGCTCTGGGTGCGAACAATTTCGCCGGGATGCGCGGCAATCTTGCTTCTGCGACAGAGCTACGCACCGCATCCGATCCTATTTCCCGTGCGCAGTCGGCAGACGATGTGCCGGTGCAATCGGCGCTTGGGCTGATGTTGCGGGAAAAGCTGACCGGCGAACCGGTGCCCGACCGCGCCCGTGCCGGGGTGGAAATGGTCCGCGAATTCATCGAAAGCCGTGCAGGTGCGGACTTTGAAACGCTGGCTCTTTCGCTCGACGATCAGGCGGCATTTCAGGGGCTGGCGCTCGATATGTTGCGCCACCTCGATCTCGTGGTGCCCGACGACCTCGATCAGCCATCCGACGATGACGACGGTGGCGACGAGGAAGAAGGCGAAACACCCGAGGAAGACGGCGACGAGCAGAACGAAGGCGAAGGCGATCCGCAAACCGCCGAAGTCGCCGGCGAACCGAGCGAAGGCGATTCCGACGGCGATGAGCAGACCGAAACCACTTCCGATCAGGAAATGACCGAAGGCGACCCGGACGACGAAGGCGAGGAGGGCATGATGCCCGTCCGCCCGAACCGCCCGTGGACCGATCTGCCGGAAGATTTCAACTACAAGGCCTATACCGAGAAGTTCGACGAAGTGGTCGAGGCGATCGAGCTGTGCGATGCGGACGAGCTGGATCGATTGCGGGCTTACCTCGACAGCCAGTTGACCGGGTTGCAGGGCGTGGTCACGCGACTGGCCAATCGGCTTCAGCGCCGTCTGATGGCGCAGCAGAATCGCGCATGGGACTTCGATCAGGAAGAGGGGATGCTCGATGCCGCGCGGCTGTCTCGCGTGGTGATCAGCCCCGGCCATTCGCTTAGTTATAAGATTGAGCGCGAACAGGAATTCAAGGATACGGTCGTCACGCTGCTGATCGACAATTCCGGTTCGATGCGCGGGCGACCGATTTCCATCGCCGCGATCAGCGCCGATATCCTTGGCCGCACTCTGGAACGGTGCGGAGTGAAGACCGAAGTGCTTGGCTTCACAACGCGCGCATGGAAGGGCGGGCAATCGCGCGAAGCGTGGTTGGCCGATGGCAAGCCACCGCAACCGGGCCGCCTCAACGACTTGCGCCATATCGTGTATAAGAAGGCCGACGAACCTTGGCGCCGCGCCCGGCGCAATCTCGGCCTGATGATGCGCGAAGGGCTGCTGAAGGAAAACATCGACGGCGAGGCGTTGCTGTGGGCGCACGACCGCCTGCTGGCGCGCCCCGAAGATCGCCGCATCCTGATCGTGATTTCCGACGGCGCCCCGGTTGATGACAGCACGCTGAGCGTGAACAGCGCGGGCTATCTCGAACAGCATTTGCGTAAGGTGATCGACTGGATCGAGAAACAGTCGCCGGTGCAACTCGTCGCTATTGGCATCGGGCACGATGTCACGCGGTATTACAAACGCGCTGTGACGATCATGGATGTCGAACAGCTCGGCGGCACGATTATCGAACAACTGGCGGACCTGTTCGAGGTCGATTGATTGCGGGACGCATACTTTGTGTGATAAAGTATGCAGATGGCAAAGCTCGAACGTATCACCGTTACCATGCCGGAAGAGATGGCTGCTCGCTTGCGCGCGGCTGTCGATGTCGGCGAATACGCGACTACCAGCGAGGTTATTCGCGAAGCCTTGCGGCAGTGGAACGAAAATCGGGAACGTCGCTTTGCCGCCGAACAGCAGTTTCGGAAGATGGTTGACGATGCGATGGCGGGCCCCAGCTATCCAGCAGATGAAGTCTTTGCCGAAATGCGCCAGATTGTTGCCGAACAGGCCGCCAAGTATAGCGCCGGGCAGCAGTGACAGGTTACACGTTTCGGCAGGACGCGCGTGACGACTTGCGCGAAATCGCTTTGTATATCGGGCAGGAAGATCCGGATAGAGCTGAGAAATTTATCGGTGACCTGTTTACCCGGATTACTCAGGTGGCAGAAAATCCACGCTTATACCGGAGCCGTTTCGAGTGGAATCCCGGTGTGCGAATCACGCGCCATGGGCGCTATTACATCGTGTTCCACAGCAACGGTGATGCCGTGGAAATCCTCCGCGTCATTCACACATCCCGCGATATCGGGACGATATTGGAAGAACTGGAATGACCCCTACCCAAGCCATCGCCACTCGCCGTTCGATCCGTGCGTTTACCGATCAGCCGGTTGATCGCGCAACTCTCACTCGCATTCTGGAGAGGGCCCAGCGCGCGCCCAGCGGCGGGAATATTCAGCCGTGGAATGCGATCGTTCTGACCGGCGATCCGATGCAACGGTTGTTCGACCGTGTGGCGCAGGAATTCCCTAAGGGTCGGGCTGCGCTCCAGCCAGAGTACGATATCTACCCGCCCGATCTGGAGGGAGCATACGAAGCGCGTCGTTTCGGCGTAGGGGAAGATATGTACGCCGCGCTTGGCGTTTCGCGGGAGGACAAGGCGAAACGTCTGGCATGGTTCGCCAGCAATTTCCGTGCATTCGGTGCGCCGGTTCTCATGCTGATCCACACCCCCAAATACATGGGACCGCCGCAATGGGCCGATATTGGCATGTGGATGCAAAGCGTGATGCTGTTGCTGCGCGAAGAAGGGCTCGATTCATGCCCGCAGGAAGCGTGGGCCGCCTATTCGCGACAGGTCCGCGAATGTGTCGACATTCCGGCGGATCACACATTCTTCTGCGGCATGGCCATCGGTCATCGCGATCCCGCTGACCCGGTCAATCGCTTCGATGTGAAGCGCGCCCCGCTTGACGAAGTCGTGCGCTGGGAAGGATGGGATTGAGCCAGCCCGGTCGCGATCTGCACACGCGTCAGTGACTGCGAAACGATTGACCGCGCCCGCGTGCGCGGTCAAAGCCGTGGGTATGACCGAACTCACGCTCTTCAACAGCCTGACCCGCAGCCTTGAACCCTTCGTGCCCGTGCATCCGGGCGAAGCGCGCGTGTATAGCTGCGGCCCGACGGTCTATAACTACCCGCATATTGGCAACATGCGCGCCTATGTCTTTGCCGACGTGCTGGGGCGCACGTTGAGCTGGAAGGGGTACAAACTCACACACGTCATCAACATCACCGATGTCGGCCATCTGACCGACGATGCCGATGCGGGTGAGGACAAGCTGGAGAAAGCTGCCGCGCAACGCGCCCAGTCGATCTGGGACATCGCGAAGCATTACACAGAGGCATATTGGGCGGACATCAAGGCGCTCAACATCCGCCAGCCCGCGCACTGGTCGATCGCCACCGATTATATCGATGCGATGATCGAATTCGCGGAAAGCATTGCGGCAGAGCATTGCTACGAACTTGATAGCGGTCTCTATTTCGATGTCTCGACGGTGGCCGACTATGGCCGACTGGCGCGCGCTGTTACCGAGGAAGGCGAAGGGCGCATCGAAGCGGTCGATGGCAAGCGCAATGCCGCCGACTTCGCGATCTGGCGTAAGACTCCGCCGGGAGAGAAGCGCCAGATGGAATGGGACAGCCCATGGGGCCGTGGCGCGCCGGGCTGGCATCTCGAATGCTCTGTGATGAGCGGAAAGCTGCTTGGTTTCCCGTTCGATATTCACACCGGTGGGATCGATCACCGCGAAATCCATCATGCCAATGAGATCGCCCAAAATCAGGCATTCTGCGGTTGTGGCAGTCTGTCCACTGCGACCAATTCGGGCGCGAAGATCTGGATGCACAACAATTTCCTGGTCGAACGCAGCGGCAAGATGAGCAAGTCGAGCGGGGAATTTCTGCGGCTCCAGTTGCTGATCGACAAGGGATACCACCCGCTCGCCTATCGCCTGATGTGCCTGCAGGCGCATTATCGCAGCGAGCTGGAGTTTTCGTGGGAAGGGTTGGGCGCGGCTCTGACCCGGCTGAAACGTATGCTGATGGCCGCTGAAAAGCTCAGCGAAGTAGCGAGTCCTCGCGAAGGCGGGGATCTCAGGCAGCAAGGTGCCGAAGGTGCGGATACGGCCCCGCTTTCGCGCGATCGCCTGCATCCCAAATTCGTGCCGATGCTCGAAAAATTCGATGCTGCCATGTCGGACGATCTCAACACTGCCGTGGCTCTGACGGCGCTTGAAGATGCGTTGGCGGTAAAGAAAGTCGATCAGGCGGCGAAGCGGGCGGTGATCGCTGAAATGGATGCAGTGCTCGGCCTCAACCTGTTCGGCCTGACGCGCCCCGACCTCCGCATTCGCCCCAAAGATGTGACCATCAGCGAGACAGAGATCGAAGACGCGCTCGGCCGCCGCAAAGCTGCAAGGGCGGAGAAGGATTTCGCCACCTCCGATGCGATCCGCGACGAGCTCGCGGGGCAGGGGGTGGAGGCGATGGATGGCGATCCGTTGGGCTGGGAGTGGAGGCTGGGATGATCCGCGCGTCGATACTCGCGGCATCATTGGCGTTGGCCGCCCTGCCAACTGCGGCTGTCGCTGCGGATAATCGCCCTGCGGTGCGGGCTGCTCTCGCGCTCTACGATGGGTATCGGGGGAAGGGTGATGTCGCGGCCGCCGATTGGGAACTGCCGGTGTTTTCCGCCGATCTGACGCGGATTATCGCCGCGTGGATGGCGAAGAACGAAGCAGGAGACGTGACCGAGTTGAGCGATTTTGGCTGGTTCTGCGAATGTCAGGACTGGGATCAACAGGGCTTCAAGGTTAAACCTCTCTCGGTGAAGCAGAATGGCGATCACGCCACGATCCGTATGCGCGTCCGTGCAGGGTGGGGCAGTTCGGTCGAACAACGCCTGACTATGGTCCGAGAAGAGGGCCGCTGGTTGCTCGACGATATGACGACGCCGAGTATGCCCAACGGGCTGCGGGCCGCATTGCACGAAGCGATGTCCGACTGATCGCCCTCTAACAGAGAGGTCAGAGGACACGAGGGAGAGAGCCACATGACCGTTGCCGCCTTGTCCGCCATGATCCGGCCGCTGATCGAGCCGCAACTACCCGATTGGGTCGAACCGTTGTGGTTTGCTTCTCAGGAAGAGGCGCTGGAGGTCGCTCCGCAAGCCGAAATCGGATGGTTCGATATGTACGACCACGGGGCGATGGCGGAAACGGTACGCGCGGCGACTGGTCTGAAATGGCTTAACTCGGTCTATGCCGGGTTGGATTTCCTCCCGCTGGATTTGCTGGCTGAACGCAAGGTGACGATTACCAACGGCGCAGGAATCGGTGCGCTGACTATCGCGGAATATGTCGTCATGCTGATGCTGACTCACGCCAAAGGGTATCGCGACGTTGTCCGCGCTCAGGATCGGCGCGAATGGCTGCTCGATTCGCCGGGCAAGATGGAGCTGGCAGGTAGCCGCGCCTTGCTGCTGGGGCTGGGGGCAATCGGATCGCTCATCAAAACCCGGCTGGAAGCGTTCGATGTCGAAGTCGTGCCGGTGCGCCGCTCTGCCGCCGGTGGGGCACTGGGGCCGGACGAATGGCGCGGCAAGCTGGGCGAATTCGACTGGGTCATCCTCGCGGTCCCCGCAACGCCGGAAACCGATGGGATGATCGGCGCGGCGGAACTGGCGGCGATGAAGGACAGCGCGGTGCTGGTGAATATCGCGCGCGGTACGGTGGTCGATCAGCCTGCGTTGATCGCAGCGCTGGAGGGGCGGCGCATTGGCGGGGCTCTGCTCGATGTGACAACGCCCGAACCGCTGCCGCCCGAAAGTCCGTTGTGGGCGTTGCCTAATGCACAAGTGACGATGCACCTTTCGGGCCGTGCTCAGGACAAGATGTTCGCGCGCTCTGCGGAACGCTTCCTAGCCAACTGCAACCGGTATCGTGCCGGGGAGCCATTGGTCCCGATTTTCGATCCGGCCCGCGGATACTGAGGGAAGGGGGCGACGCGGGTTCGCTCCATCTCAACCCCACAGAGAAATGGGGCCGACCCGAAGGTCGACCCCACTCTCACCGGCGCGTGGGGTTCGCGAGGAACCACTTGGCACCCAGTGCTTTCGCCATCGGGCCGAAGCCTGCTGGCTCTGTCACCGGCGCTCGCACCGGCATCCGGTTCCGACTGCTCCCCGTATTACCGACCCGAAGGCCTGCATCGTTAAAGCTATCGGTTCCGAGACCGTTTCCGTCGTTCGATCCGCCTCAGTCGGCTGCGCGGATGGGCCGAAGCCTTTTCGCGCTTCCTCGGCAGACCGCCCTGGTTGCGGTCATGGCGACGTTGCTTCGCGATCCGTTCAGGCAACCTGCCTTGCATTGAGCCGAAGCCTGCTGCATGGCCGATCTCGCAGACCGCGCGGACAGATGCCGCCATATCGATTGAGTTGAAATTCTTTCGAAGTTTCCAGCGGTTAGGCCGTCAATCTCGGAAGGTTTCTGCCCTTTCGACAAGGTTGAGACTGCGCCGGACTTGGCCGCTTTTCAAGCTTTGCAAGCCGTAGTTATCCACCGTCCACAGATTTCGCTGTGGACGCGAGTGGATAACTCAACCGTTGGTCGCATCTTGCGCGGTTGCGATGGCTTTGACCGTCAAACGCGCAGGAATTTCGCGAGGCGGAGAGGACATCCCCGCCTCAGCGAACCAGCTTAGCGGTGGTCCCGCTTGGCCAGCAGCTTCAGGCGCAGAGCGTTCAGCTTGATGAAGCCTTCCGCATCGTGCTGATCGTAGGCACCGGCATCGTCTTCGAAAGTCACGTGCGCTTCGGAGTAGAGCGAATCCGCGCTCTTGCGACCGACGACCTGCGCCATGCCCTTGTAAAGCTTGAGACGGACAGTGCCGTTCACCCGCGCCTGACTGTGATCGATGGCGGCCTGCAGCATCTCGCGTTCAGGGGCGAACCAGAAGCCATTATACACCAGCTCGGCATATTTCGGCATCAGCTCGTCTTTCAGGTGAGCTGCGCCGCGATCGAGCGTGATCTGTTCGATGCCGCGATGGGCCACGGCGTATATCGTGCCGCCCGGCGTTTCGTACATGCCCCGGCTCTTCATCCCGACGAAGCGGTTTTCGACCAGATCGAGCCTGCCGATCCCGTGCTTGCGGCCCAGTTCGTTGAGCGCGGTGAGCAAAGTCGCCGGGCTCATCGCTTCGCCGTTGAGTGCGACACCGTCGCCCTTCACGAAATCGATGGTGATGTATTCGGGCGTGTCCGGTGCGTTTTCCGGGTGGTCGGTGCGCGAATAGACATAATCCGGGGTTTCTTCCCACGGATCTTCCAACACTTTGCCTTCGCTGGATGTATGCAGCAGGTTGGCATCGGTGCTGAACGGGCTTTCGCCGCGCTTGTCCTTCGGCACTTGAATCTGGTGTGCTTCGGCCCACGCGATCAGAGCGGTGCGGCTGGTCAGATCCCATTCGCGCCAGGGGGCGATTACCTTGATATCCGGGTCGAGTGCATAGGCCGACAGTTCGAAGCGAACCTGATCGTTGCCCTTGCCGGTCGCGCCGTGGGCAATCGCATCGGCTCCGGTTTCGTGGGCGATCTCGACCAGACGCTTGGAAATAAGCGGTCGCGCGATGCTGGTACCGAGCAGGTAATCGCCTTCGTAGCGGGCATTGGCGCGCATCATCGGGAACACGAAATCGCGCACGAATTCTTCGCGCAGGTCTTCGATATAGATGTGCTGATCGGGGATGCCCATTGCGCGGGCTTTCTGCCGGGCGGGTTCCAGCTCTTCGCCCTGTCCGAGATCGGCGGTGAAAGTCACCACTTCGCACCCTCGCTCAGTCTCCAGCCATTTGGCGATCACGCTGGTATCGAGACCACCGGAATAGGCGAGGACGACGCGCTTGATGTCGGACATTGGCAAAGGCTCCGATTGGAGAAGGTTGGAATGGGACTCGGAGAGGGCCACTAGGCGGCAGATGCGCGTGGCGCAATGGTTCGCAGGCGCGCAGGGAGCAATGCCCCCAGCGTGACAGCGCGATAGAGGTAGCTGAGCAGCATCGCCAGCCACAGCCCGTGCGCGGCATATGGGCGCAGGGCGAGGTCGGTTGCGATGTACATGGCCACGGTCACAAGGGCGGCATTGCGGAACGGGCGCGACCAGGTGGCCCCGACATAGACTCCGTCGAGCAGCCATGCGGGCATCCCCAGCAACGGGATCAGCGCGACATAGGGGAGGTAGGGGTAGGCTGCGGCGCGCACAGCGCCGTTCGGGGTCATGCCATCGACAACCATTCCGCCTGCGATCAGGATCAGCGCGGCTAACAGCAGCCCCGCTCCGAGCGAGAATTCGCCTGTCAGGCGGATGGCGCGCATCACTTCTTCGCGGCTGCCTCTCCCAATAGCTGCTCCGACCCGCGCCTCTGCCGTGAAGGCGAATGCATCCAGCACATAGGCGCCTACAGCTACGAACTGGTTCAGCACGGCATTGGCGGCCAGCTGCACAGTTCCCAACCGGGCGCCGCCATTGGCAAACCACGCGAACAGGAACAGCAGCGCCAGAGTGCGGATCATGATGTCCAGATTGACACTGATCAGACGGCGCAATTCTGAGCGGGCAAACAGGTGTGAATACTGGCGCAGGCGAAGGAATGCAGGCCACCCGCTGACGCGCACGGCAATAGCGATCCCGCCTGCCAGAGCAATCCATTCGGCCATTGCCGTACCTGCCGCGACACCGCGCGCACCCCAGCCAAGCCCCCATACGAAGCCGATATCGAGCGCGACATTGGCGACGTTCATTATCAACTGCAGCGCCAGCGCCGCACGGGTGCGGCCCAGACCGAACAGCCAGCCCAGCAGGGCGTAGAACCCCAGCGCCGCCGGTGCACCGAAGAACCGCACGGAGACATAGCCATGCGCTGCCTCGGTCAGCTTCTCCCCGCCAGCCATCAGAGCAAATGCCCCGGCAGTAAGCGGCCACTGCAATGCGAACAGCATCAGCCCGATTGCTGCACCCATCGCCAGCCCGCGCACCAGCAGAGCGTTGGTTTCCTGCGTATCGCCGGTGCCGTGTGCCTGCGCGGTGAGGCCGGTCATGCCCATTCGCAGGAACCCGAAGGCCCAGAACACGAATGTCACGATGACCGAACCGAGCGCTACCCCGGCCAGCGCGACGGCATCCCCGGTGCGCCCGATCACGAAGGTATCGACAATCCCGACCAGTGGAATCGAAGCCTGGCCGAGGATGATCGGCCAGGCCTGCGCGAAAATGGATCGCCGGGTCAGCGGGGCGGAGGGCTCTCCGCCACTGCCACTCATTCCGCAGTCAGCCGCGCCTCTTCGCCGCTGAGATAGTCACGGGTGACGGGCAGGGCGTGGCGGTCGCGGATGTACTGTATCTGGTAATTGCACATGCCACCGCTTTCGAACGCAGCCGTCGCCCCGGCAAGATAGAAAGTCCACATACGGAAAAAGGGCGCACCATAGGCGGCCTCTATCGTCTCGCGATTGGCAACGCAGCGATCGTACCATGCGCGCAGGGTCCACGCGTAATGCAGGCGCAGGGTTTCGATATCGCTGGCGATCAGGCGGACTTTCTCGCTCCGCTCCAGCGTTTCGCTTAGCGCGGGGATATAGCCGCCGGGGAAGATGTACTTGCGGGTGAAGGCGTCGGTCTTGCCCGGTCCGCCCAGCCGCCCGATGGTGTGCAGCAGCATGACGCCCTCTACCTTGAGCAGCGTGGCACACGCGCGGAAGAAGGTTTCGAACTGCGGCACGCCGACGTGTTCGAACATGCCCACGGATACGATGCGGTCGAACCGGTCGCCCCGTGCGGCCATATCGCGATAATCGATCAGCTCGAAACTGACCCGGTCGGACACGCCCGCTTTCTCTGCATTTTTGCGGGCAAGGGCGAGTTGCTCTTTGCTGAGCGTGATCCCGGTCACAGTCACATCGGCATGTTGCGCTAGGAAGATCGCCATTCCGCCCCAGCCACATCCGATATCGAGCACGTGGTTGCCCGGCTCCAGCTTCAGCTTGGCTGCGATATGCGCCAGCTTCGCCACTTGCGCCTGTTCCAGCGTGATATCGGTGCTGGGCCAGTAACCGCACGAATACTGCATGTATTCGGTGTCGAGCATCAGGCGATAGAGATCGTTGCCGATGTCGTAGTGGTGGCTGATGTTGCGCCGCGCGCTGGCCTGCCGATTGACTGCTTCGTAAGCCGCGCCCAGCGTATTGGCCACGCGGTGCTTCACGCCGGGAGGGGCGATGGCGCGGCCATGATCCCACGGCGAATTGGCGCTGAGCAGCGTTATCAGGCCCATGATATCGCCCTGTTCGATTATCAGGCGGCCATCCATGAAGGTTTCGCCCGCACCAAGGCCCGGATCGCGCAGGATATCGCGCGCGACCTTGTTATCGGCAAAGCGCACGCGGATGTCGGGGAAGCCCGCCGTTGGCGTGCCAAAGCGCGCCACTGTGCCATCGGCATGGACCACCTCGAACACGCCGAGGTGCACCGCGTTGCCGATCACGCGGTCGAAAATCCGTTCACTCAAACTCATTGCAACACCGTCTTCCATTTATGTGTTTTGCTGCCGGGTAGGGGATCATATCCCCGCGTACCACTGATAGCCCGCTACATCTTCCCAGTATCCGCCTTGTCCCCCGCCGATCTGGTCTAGCGATGCAACCGCTTCGATCATGGTCAGGTATTTGGCGTGTTTGTATCCCAGTTGCCGTTCGATCCGCATCCGCAGCGGCGCACCGTTGCGTTCGGGCAGAGGTGCACCGTTCAGGCTGTGCGCGACGATGGTTTGCGGGTGAAACGCATCGTCGAGATCGATGCTCTCGTAATAGGACTGCCCCCGCAACCGGTCGGCGCAATGGAACACGATGAACCGCGCCTCCGGTTTTAGCTTCGCTGCCTCCAGCAGCAGCGAGAGTTGCGGCCCGGTCCATTCGCCAATCGCGCTCCACCCCTCCACACAATCGTGGCGCGTGATCTGGGTGCGTTGCGGCAGGCGGCGAATGTTGTCCAGACTGAGGCTTAGCGGATGTTCGACCAGACCGGTCACCTTCAGCCGCCAGTCGGCAAACCCGTTCTCCAGCGCGGCGGCATAGCCGGGCGTACCCACTGTGAGCGAGCCATTGCCGCGGAAATAGGGGGATATCTGCGCGCGGCTGAACTCCGGTGCCATTGCCTTGCGGCCCGTCAGCGCGCGTTGCGCCTTGCGGTGCCAGTCGTCCGCCGCCTTGAACAGCGCCTGCCCCGTTGAGCTGTCGGCCACTTTCGAACAGCCCGTAGCGAGCAGGGCACCGAGTCCGGCGATGACGCTACGCCGCTTCACGATGCGCGCCCCCCAGTCACCATGTCGCGCAACTGGCGGATCGGGCCGGAGGCGATCACCAGCACGATGTGCAACACTGCGAACAGCACGGTGCCCCACGCGAACAGGAAATGGATCGATCGTGCCGACTGTCGCCCGCCGACAAGCTGGACGAACCATCCGAAGCTCGGTTCGATCCCCGGACTGATCGCCAGCCCGGTCAGGATCATGCCCGGCAGCAGGATGCCCAGCACCCCGCCATAGGCCAGCTTTTGCAGGAAGTTGTACTTGCCGCCGCCGTGGTCGAAATCGAACCGCAGGTGCGCGGCGATGTCGGCGCGGATTGCGCTCCAGCGCCATTCGTTCAGCCGGGTGGTGAGATCGCGCACGAAGTGGCGGTTGGCGAGCATGGCGACCCACATTGCCAGCAGCCCGATTGCGAACGGCCATGCTATCAGCAGATGCCAGTCCCGCGCGCCTGACAGGCTGTAGTAGCCGGGGATCGTTGCCCAGCCGGGAAACGTCGGCAAATGCAGCCATGCCTCGCGCGCGGCGAACCCGGCTTGCCCCCAGTAGAGGCGGGGATGCGCGTTGGAGATGTTCAGCCCGCTCATGAACATGATCACGACGCAGATCACGTTCAGCCAGTGCCACAGCCGGGTGGACAGCGCGTGGCGGCGAGTAGGGCGCTTTGCAGGGCGTTTCGTGCGCCGAATCACGGGTCCACCCCTGCGCGGGCGAGGTAGATCACATCGCGCGGCTGGTGCAGCAGGTGTTGTCCGCTATCGACGTAAACCGTCTCTCCACTCGCCAGCCATCCTTCGGCCAGCCACAGGCAGGCGTCGGCGATTTCGTCCGCGCCGGTCTTGCGTTTCAGCAGATTGAGCCGGTGCGACACCTCAATTTCATCGTCGGTCTGATCGTGACTGGCCAGAATCGCTCCGGGGGCCAGGGCATAGATGCGATCCTGCGCCGTGCCTGCGCCCATTGCCAGCATTCTGACAGCGGCCGCCACGGCGCCCTTGCTCATGGTATAGCTGAAGAAGTCGGGGTTGATGTTGGCCAGCTTCTGATCGGTGAACTGGATTACCCGCCGCCCGCCGCTGGCTTGAGCATGACGGAGGAACGCCTGCGCCATTCGCACCGGGGTCAATGCGTTGACCTGCATGGTATCGTGCGCGACCTGCGGATCGAGTTGCCGCACATCGTCAGGATCGAACACAGCGGCCGAATTGACCAGCACCCGCCAGTCGCTCAGCCGCGCAGCGAGATTTTCCACCATCGCCACCGAGGCATCGCCATCGCGCAGGTCGCACGACACGGTTTCTGCCGATGGCAGACTGGCAGCCAATGCCTCTGCCGCATCGCGCGACTGGCCATAATGGATCACGACATGCCAGCCATCGGCCCCGAACCGGCGCGCCAGTTCGGCCCCGATTCGCTTCGCTCCGCCAGTGATGACAACGGTCCGCATGTTCAGACTTTGCACCCCGAAGCTGAAGACGTGGACCACATGTTACACTGTCCTGAAGAAGAAAAGTCACCTTGCTGCACAGTGCTGAAACGGACTTCCGCGACGGAGGGGAGGGAGGGAGCGTGAAGGTGGAGCATGGCGGCGCAGTATAGAGCACAACCGGAGTGTGTTAGGAAATCCCAATCCAGCCAGTATCGGGCCAGCTTGTATCGGGGGGACTCGCCCTTTGAAGTCGCGCTGTTCGATGAACCACGAAAAAGGCGCGCCGGGATTGCTCCCGACGCGCCCCCGATGGAGAGGGCTCAGCTGCTATCAGCGGCAGCGAGCCTTCCCGCTATCGATTTCCTTGCCCAATAGCGCACCAACTGCTGCGCCGACAACGGTGCCGGTGGTGCGATCGCCGCGGGTATCGACTGCACGACCAGCCAGAGCACCGACGGCAGCGCCAACGATCAGCCCGGTCGTGCCGTTGGATTTCTTGCAATAATACCGCCCATCGTCCCCGCGCCAGTAACGGATGCCATTGTCGGTCCGATAGTACTTGCGCGCTTCGCGGCGTTCGTAGCGGTCACGCTGCTTTTCGCGATAGCCATGCGCGGGGGCCCACGATGGCGGATCGGCAGCGGCGGGGGTTGCCATTGGGATGGTAAGGCCCGCAGCGGCGATAACGAGAAGGGTCTTTTTCATGGGATGCTTCCTTTCCCTGAATGGTGTTCATCGGATTGACGCTCAACCTGCCGATTGGGTCCACAACGTCACATGAACGTTTTGTTTTCTGGATGATTTGCCGATGAGCTGTGTTTGTCGTGCGGCAAAATGCAGGCTAACGGGGAGGAGCGTTTTCCAGTTTGCGGCGAATGGAATCGCGCAGCGCTGGCGCCAGCTCCTGAACCTCTGTCAGCGCATAAAGCTGCGCCCGATCCATCGGTTCGCTGGTGCCCCAGATCGCTTCGAACACGCGGTCCACTGGCCATTCCTCGCGCCCGTGGGTGACCTGCTCCAGCATGTCGCCTGCTTGCGCGGTGCCTTCTTCGATCACCCGGTAATACCAGCCACACCGCCGCGTCTTGAGGATGTGCCTGAGCATGTTCTTATGGCCGAAACGGTGTTCGATCTTCCAGCAGGGCTGGCGCGGGCGGGACACCTCGATCAGCGCGCTGCCCAGTCGATAACGTGCACCCAGATTGACCGCCTGTTCGGTCAGGCCGTGGGTGGCGATATTGGTGCCGAAAGCGCCGGGCAGATCGAGCAACGGGTGATCGCCGATTTCTCTGCGCCAGAACGCATGATGATCGAGCGGGAAATGGTGCAGCGCCATGTCCGGCCCGCCGTGATGGCGACGATCGGCCTGAGCATCGCCTGCCAATCCCTCGCGCCCTATATGGATCGGCCCGCTGACGGGCGTTTTGCCAATGGCGCTCAGTTCTTCCCCGCGAAACGGCACCGGTTGCCCGATGCACAGTGCCTCTACGCGGGTGGAGGTCATTACCCGGCGGCTTCCTGTGTTGTTGCCGCAACCGCAGCAGCCGCCTCACGGTCGCGTTCGGCGCGGCTTTTCTTCTGGGCGGCGGTTTTGAGCTGACCGCAGGCGGCATCGATATCCCGGCCACGCGGAGTGCGGACGGGGGCGCTGATGCCCGCTTCGAACACGATGTTGGAAAAAGCGCGCACTCGTTCGGGGGTGGAGCATTCATACGGCGCGCCGGGCCAGGGGTTGAACGGGATCAGGTTGACCTTCGCCGGCAGATTGTACTGCTTAATCAGGCGGACGAGTTCGCGCGCGTGATCGTCGGTGTCGTTCTTGTCCTTCAACATGACATATTCGAACGTGATCCGCCGGGCGTTGCTGGCACCGGGATAGGCAGCACAGGCGGCGAGCAGTTCTTCCAGCCCGTATTTCTTGTTGATCGGCACGATTTCGTCGCGGATTTCCTTGGTTACCGCATGGAGGCTCACCGCGAGGTTCACGCCGATTTCTTCGCCGCACCGGTCCATCATCGGCACGACGCCGCTGGTGGACAGCGTAATGCGCCGCTTCGACAGCGCCAGCCCTTCGCCATCCATCACCAGCCGCAGTGCGTCGCGCACGTTGTCGAAATTATACAGCGGTTCGCCCATGCCCATCATCACGATGTTGGTGAGCAGGCGACCGTCGGCGCGGTATTCGGCTTCGCTCTCTTCCTCCGCGAAATCCATCGCGCCCTTGGGCCATTCGCCCAGCGCATCGCGAGCGAGCATGACCTGACCCACGATTTCGCCGGGAGTCAGGTTGCGAACCAGCTTCATCGTGCCGGTATGGCAGAACCGGCAGTTGAGCGTACAACCGACCTGGCTCGACACGCACAGAGTGCCGCGGTCCGCATCGGGGATGAAGACCATCTCGAACTCGTGCCCGTCAGCGGTTTGCAGCAACCATTTGCGGGTGCCGTCGGTCGAATGCTGCGCCTCCACCACTTCGGGTCGCCCGATCACGAAGCGTTCGGCCAGCCAGGGGCGCATCGTTTTGGCGATATCGGTCATCGCCGCGAAATCGGTCACGCCGCGGTGATAGAGCCAGTGGAACACCTGCTTCGCGCGCAGCTTGGCCTGCTTCGCATCCAGTCCCGCTTCCGCGAACAGTTCCGCGATGCGTAGCTTGGGCAGGCCGATCAGATCGATACGGCCATCGGCACGCGGTGTGATGTCGCGGGCGACGGGAACCGGATCGGTTTGCCCGGGAATGGTCATGAGCGGAGTGTGGGACATTGCGTGGCGGATATAGGGCCGGGTGAGCGGCAACGCAAAGCTTCCCGCTAACCTGCACGAATATATCGGAATTTTGACATTATCTGTTACGCACGCGCAACGCGCGAACACCGATCTGAGCATCTGGTTCCCGACATTCGTCGTTCGATTTCGTCGGTTCGTCGAGGCAGATGTTGCTGAAAAACAACAATATTCTTGTTGTGTTACGTTCATGAAACCAGACCGCAATCTGCTCCGTTAGGCAGGTCCAGGGTGCAGGGCATCTCGCTCGGCCCGGATGAAGAAAATGGAGTATTTATGCGTAAGATTCTTGCTATCGTCGCCACCGGATCGCTGGTGGCAGTTGCCACCCCGGCTCTGGCGCAGGGCGCCGCGCCGTTCACCGGCCTGCGGGTCGGTGGCGAGGTGGGTTACGACCACGTCCGCTCGGGCAGCACCGAAGATATCGACGACACCCGCGATCTCAAGCAGTCGATCGATGGCGTCGCTTATGGCGCTGTTGTCGGCTACGATGCCGACGTTGGCGGCGATCTGCGTCTGGGTGCAGAAGCATCGATCGGCGACAGCTCGGCCAAATGGGACAACAACAATGGCGTTCCCAACACCTTCAATCTGGGCCGCGTGAGCGCCGACCGCGACATCTATGTCGGTGCACGTCTCGGTTACGTGACCTCGCCCAATACGATGATCTACGTGAAGGGTGGCTACACCAACGCCCGCTTCGGCATCGAAGGGACTGACGGCACGACGAGCCTGAATCAGCGTCTCGACACCGACGGCTATCGTCTGGGTGCGGGTGTTGAATACGCGCTGACCCCGAACGCCTATATCGGTGCGGAATACCGTTACTCGAACTACAGCAAGGGCGAACTGGACTTCAATGGCGATACGCCGGATTCCAGCCGCTTCGACATCGATACCGACCGTCATCAGGTCATGGCAACGATGGGCTATCGCTTCTAAGCTTTAGTACAGCGAACCAATGGAAGGGCGGGGCTGAAAGGCTCCGCCCTTTTCATGTGATGTGAGAGGATAAGGAGGGCAGGGGAGAGCCGCCCTATCGCCCCAACTTCGCGCAGCCGACTGTCGCGGAATCCATCGCGGTGGCTGCGCCATCGAGATCGTAAGTGTTGGCGAACCGGCGGCCGCGGCTGTCGCGGGCGGTGATCGTCATCGTGTTGGCGGATCGCATAGCGGCGACGATGGCGGCATCGTCTTTCTTGTCAGCGGCCCATGCGTCTGCACCGCCGCCGGTGAGTGTGAAGCGTTTGCTGCCCACGCGCAGCCCCAGTTGCGGTTCCGCAGCCAGCTTGCGCGACAGGCGAAAATGGACCTGTCCGCGAATGGCGCGCTTGGGCCAGTTGGCGACTGTCGCATAAGGCTGGTAATCGCGCTGGCTGGTGCTGTCGCGGGCCTTCGCAATGGCATAACAGCGTGGCGCAGCGGGATCGCGGAACGCGCCCCAGCCGCCGAACATGCCCAGACTGTCGCGCGCGGCCAGCGGACTGGCCAGCGCAAGGGTGGTCGCCAGAGCGAGCAGGGGGATGGCGGCCTTATGCATAGCGGATGGCCACGACTTCCCATTCCTTCACACCGCCGGGCAGGCGCACGGTCCGCAGATCGCCAATCGCCGCACCTCGAAGAGCGCGTGCCAGCGGGCTGGACCAGCCGATCCGCCCTTTGCCGGCATCCTGCTCGTCATCTCCGACCAGCGTCAGCTCCATCCGCGCATCGTCCTCGTCAGCGATCTCGACCGTCGCACCGAAGAATACCCGGCTCTGGTCCGGTTGATGTGCGGGATCGATCACGCGGGCCGATTTCATCCTTCGCGCCAGATGCGCCAGCTCACGATCGATTTCGCGCATCCGCTTGCGGCCATAGATATAGTCGCCGTTTTCCGAACGGTCGCCATTGCCCGCGGCCCAGCTGACGATCTCCACGATTTCCGGGCGTTCGGTGTCCAGCAGGTGATCGTACCGCGCCTTCATCGCGGCATAGCCTGCCGGACTGATCGGATTGGATGGTCGCTGTTGCCCCGCCATGTCGTGTTGCCCCCTCGTGCCCGATCAGGGGCGACGGGCGCCGAGGAAGCGGTAGATCGACTTAGGCTGGCCATAACGGATGCGGTCCGGGTGCATCGCTTCGTACACCACGGCGTTTTCCAGCACGCGCTGGACATAGTTCTTGGTTTCGAAAATCGGGATACTTTCGATCCATTGCAGCCAGTCGATATTGCCGTTGCGCGGATCGCCATTGGCGCGCAGCCATTTGTTCACATTGCCCGGACCGGCGTTGTAGGCGGCGACTGCCAGCGGATAGCTGCCGCCGTAATAGTCCATCATCCGGGCAAAATATCCGTCGCCCAGCTGGATGTTGTACTGCGGATCGCCGGTAAGATTGGCGCTCATATAGGCCATGCCCAGCTTGCCCGCCTGTTCGCGCGCGGTGCCAGGCATCAACTGCATCAGGCCACGTGCGCCAGCGTGGCTGGTGCGGGTTTCATCGAATTCACTTTCCTGCCGGGCGATAGCGTGCACCATCGTAAAGTCAGTTCCCGGCGGGTTGGATACGGTGGGGAACCCGGCGCCGGTAAACTGTGTCAGCCCCTTTTCCGGGGCGACGCGACCGACCACTACCGACAATTCGGGCAAGCGGATTTGCTGCGCGAAATCGGCCACCAGTGCCATTTGCTCAGGCGTTTCGGCTTTTTCTGCGATCGCGATGAAGAAATAGCGTTCGGTGCGCCAGTCGGTGCCATTGCGCGCTGTCGAGGCGATGGCCTGCGCCAGCGGTTCCTGTGCGAAAGCGGCGCGCTGTGCGGGGGTGACCGGCGGCGGGGTGTTCGCTGCAAAATCGGGCAGTGGGCGGTTCAGATGGCCCAGAGCCAGCTGGCCATAGAAATATTCCGGGTATTCCGCCGCCATTTCGAAATAACGTTCCGCCCCGGCGCGGTCGCCCGCTTTGGCCAGTGCATTGCCCGCCCAGAAGAAGCCCTTGGAACGGGTCTGCGGGGTACGCGCCGAATTGCCATAACGATAGAACATCGGCGCGGCCAGGCGCCCATCGCCCATCGACCACAGCGCCTTTGTCCCGCCAAGCCACATCAGCGAGGTGTAATCGTCGCGCAGGCGATAGCTCATCGATGAGATATCGGCGTTGGGTTCGAACAGGTCGTCGGTCTTGCTGGCGATCTGCGCGGCGGTGCGCGAATCCGCGCCACGCGCGGAAATCAGCATTTCCCCGATCATATCTTCCGGGTCGAACGCCGGGCGCGTGGATGCGGGCCGGTTGGCGAGCATCTGTTGCTCGGCATATCCCTGGCTCGTCTTTCGGTAGAAGCGTGCAAGATTATACACATAGCCTGCATCGCTCGTCGCGTCGGCAGGAACGGGCAGGCCATTTGCTGATGGATCGACACCTTGCACCAGCGATAGGCGCGCCATGAACAACGCTCGATTTGCCGGGCTGACCAGCGCGATCTGCCGGGCGGCGGCAGTGGTATCGCCCTGCCACAGCAAGGCGTCCATCCGCGCATCCTGATCGTCCTGCGTAAAGCGGCTGCCGAACATGCCAACAAGATAGGCTTCCGAAGGCGAACTCATCGTTCCGCCGCGCCATGCCAGCCGCGCCGCTTCTGCAGCCTCGGGGCGGTTCACCGCTGCCAGCGCCAGCGCATATCGCGCGCGGGCCGGATTGCTGAGCGGAGGGAAACGGTCGAAAAATGCCACGATCTGTGCCGGGGTGGAAGGATCGCGATCCAGCGCGTCTTCGGCTTGCCCGCGGATAATATGACTACGCGGATAATCGGGGTAGGCGAGCAGGAAACCGGCATAATCGGCAAATGCCAGCCGGTCGTTGCTCATCAACTGCTGCCACCGTGCGACGGCAGCAGACGCCTGCGTCGGTTGCATGGCAACCAGTTGCGTGCGCCCGGCCTGCACCGGTGTAACCTGCGCCGCCAACGGTGCCGACGCGGAGAGCGCGACAGTGGCAACGGAACTTAAAACAATCGTTCGAATAGCGACCATGCTGGACATTATGGCCAACGGCTCCTTATCAGGCGCTGAATGAATTTCCCCCCGTGGGAATGTGTCAGCCGTTTCTGGCCGACACAGCGACCGATATGAACAGACTAAAGGCTCAACCGCAATGTTTTCCGGATCGATACCAGCCCTTGTGACTCCTTTTCGCGACGGATCGTTCGACGAGGCGGCTTTTCGCAAACTCGTGGACTGGCAAATCGAATCCGGCAGCAGCGCGCTGGTGCCATGCGGCACCACGGGGGAGGCATCGACGCTCTCGAACGCCGAACATCATCGCGTGATCGAAGTCTGCGTCGAACAGGCAGCGGGCCGGGTGCCGGTAATCGCTGGTTGCGGCAGCAACGACACGCAGAACGCCTTGCTGCATATGAGCTTTTCCAAGAAGGCGGGGGCTTCCGCAGCGCTTTGTGTGGCGCCGTATTATAACCGCCCCAGCCAGCAGGGGATTATCGCCCATTTCAGCTATCTGGCGGAAAACAACGATCTGCCGATCATTCTTTACAACGTTCCGGGGCGCACAGTGACTGATATCATGCCGGAAACGGTGTGCGAACTGGCCAAGCGCTATCCCGAACGGATCATCGGCATCAAGGATGCCAGCGGCGATCTTTCGCGCGTGACCGATCACCGCATGGGCATCGGTAAGCACTTCTGCCAGCTTTCCGGGGACGACGAGCTGGCATTGCCCGCCAATGCCGCCGGTTCGGTCGGTTGCATTTCCGTCACCGCTAATGTCGCCCCCGCGCTGTGTGCCGAATTCCAGCAGGCCTGTGCGGACAACGATCTGGTGAAGGCGCGCGAGCTGAACGACCGGCTCTATCCATTGCACTATGCGATGTTCGAAGATGCCAGCCCTGGCCCGGTGAAATACGCGCTTAGCCGGGTGCATAGCTGGCTGTTGCCCGACATCCGCCTGCCGATGGTCGAATGCAACGATGCGGCCAAGGCGGCGGTCGATGCCGCACTGGTACATGCGGGGCTGGTCGAAGCGGCCTGATTGGCGGCATCGCGACTGGGGTGACTTGGCATTATGCAGGGGAACGCCTAGATGCGCTTCCCTCATGGCCCGTCCTAAACCTACTCCGTTCGATAAAACAAAGACTGTCGCCGAAAACCGGCGCGCACGGTTCGACTATTTTATCGAAGACACTTTCGAAGCGGGGCTGATGCTGACCGGCACCGAAGTGAAAAGCCTGCGCGCAGGCGAAGCGACAATTGCCGAAAGCTATGCCGAAATTCGTGGGGGCGAGGTATGGCTGGTTAACGCCAATGTGCCCGAATTCAGCCACGGCAACCGCTTCAACCACGAGCCCAAGCGCCCGCGTAAACTGCTACTGCACGAACGCGAAATCGCCAAGATGACCGGCGCGGTGGAGCGCAAGGGGATGACGCTGGTGCCGCTGAGCATCTATTTCAACAGCAAAGGCCGGGCGAAAGTCGAACTGGCGCTGGCCAAGGGCAAGCAGGCGCAGGACAAACGACAGACGATCAAGGAGCGTGACTGGAAACGCGATAAGGCCCGTCTGTTGCGCGATCGTGGCTGATGTCGGCGGAATCATTCGGTTGAGGCCGAAGTTTCGTCTGACCCTTCCCTCGAAGCCGCGATTGAGCCGACAATTGCAAAGGTTCGTCGGGCAACCTCTTTAACCGACCTGTAAAAGGTGTATCTGGACCGGCAAATGTCCAACCTTTTCTCTCGCTGGGCCAGCAGGAACATGCCGACACGCGAAGGCATGGCGAAGAACAAGTATCTCGCCCCTATCGCGCATCGTTTCCTGAGCCCTGAATTGTGGCGCTTCACCCGCCGGTCGGTGCCGCGTGGGGTGGCGCTGGGGCTGTTTGCTGGCTTTATCGTGCCAGTCGGACAAATATTTCTGGCGGCGTTTCTGGCTTTGCCGACACGCGCCAATGTGCCGCTGGCGGCGCTCGTCACTTTTATAACCAACCCGCTGACTTTCCCGTTCTGGGCCGTGCTGGCGACGAAAGTCGGGCGTTTCATGCTGAAAATCGATGCGGTCACGGTTAACGCTTCGCAATCGACGATGGCCAGTGGGCCGTGGGCATGGTTCACCGGGTTTTTCGAACTGGCCGGTGCGGCGGCGGTCGGCTTCATCGTGATGGCAGTGGTGTTTTCATCGGTCGGTTATTTCGTCACCAATTTCGTATGGCGCTTTATCGTTGCCAATCGCCGCAAGGCACGGTTGCGGAAAATGGAAGCGCGCCTGGATGAACGGTTGAAGTCTGGCAAATGAACGGCGGGCCACGCTTTACTCTGCCGCGAGGCGCAAACGCGGATATGCGTCAGCCGGTCCTGCTCGGCGGGATCGCGGGCGCTCTGATGCTCAGCGCGCTATTGCTGTGGCTGATAACGGGTCAGGGCGTTGTTGCTCTCGCGTTCTTTGGCGGAGTTGCAGCGTTGCTTGGGGTGGCGGTTGCGCTGGATCGGATGCGCCCCTCTGCGGAAAGAAGCGAGCTGGCGCCGCCCGACTGGTCGGTGACAGTGGCTGCGCTGGAGCGCGACGGAGCGGCTGTTGCGATTGCCGACCGGGCCAACCGATTGGTCTGCGCCAACGCGACATACGAAAGCTGGTTCGGCAATCAGAGCGCACCGCCGGGGTTGCCGCTCGATCGCAAAGGTCTGGAGGCGCTCACCCGTACCGCGCGCGAGGCATGGCGCGACGGGAAGAGCACGGCGCGTGGTATCGTTTCGGACGATGGCACCCACGCGTGGAATATCTGGGCCGAACGAGCCGGGCGGGGGGAGGATTACCTCGTCTGGCGCTTTATCGCGATCACCGAAGAAGATCCGACCGGCGAAATGGCAGCGCGGATTACCGGGCAGCTTGGCCGACTGCTGTCGCGGGCCGGGATCGAAGCTGCGCTGGTTGCGACCGATGGCATGGTCAGCGCCTGTGCCCCTGGTTTTGCCGAACGGGCGACCGGCGATGCCAGCGCGACACTGGCAGGGCAGGATTTCGCGCGGTTGCTGCGGACCGACGATCAGGATCATATTTTCTTCGCCCGCGAAGGGCGGCGGGGCAGCCCGCAGATGCTGATCCATGTACCGCTGGGCGATCCGCAATCGGCCCGCGCGCCGGGGCCGGACGAAAGCGCATCTCTAATGCTGTTAATTGACAGCACCGTGGGAATGGGTGGCAGCGATGCGAGCACGCAACAGGCGACCCCGCAGCTCGAATCGCTGCTTGGCGCATTGCCGCTGGGGCTGGCGGTGACCGACCGCGATGGGCGCTTCCTGTTTGCCAACCGCGCATTCCGCCGGGCAGGTGGGATCGAGGAAGGGGGCTTGCCGCAATATCCCTCCGATCTCGTTGTTCGCGAAGACAAGACGGCGCTGTCCGATGCAGTGCGTCGCTTCGGCAAAGGCCCTTCGACCAGCGGCGACATGGCGATCCGTTTGCGTGACATGCCCGATGATCCGGTGTCGCTGGGCATTGCCGGTGTGCGGGGGCTGGGCGAAGTCGCGGTTCTGCTGAGTCTGGTCGATTCAACAGAGGAAAACCGGCTCAAACGGCAAGTGGCGCAAGCGACCAAGATGCAGGCCGTCGGCCAGCTTGCCGGTGGTGTGGCACATGATTTCAACAATGTGCTGACCGCCGTAATCGGCACCTGCGATCTGATGCTGCTGCGCCATACGCCGGGTGACAGCGATTACGACGATATCCAGCAGATACGCGCCAACTCCAACCGCGCGGCTGCGCTGACCCGGCAATTGCTGGCATTCAGCCGCCAGCAGACTTTGCGCCCTGAAGTCTTGCAACTACCCGATGTCATCAGCGAAGTCGGAATGCTGTTGAAGCGCCTGCTGGGCGAGAAGATCGAGCTGTCGGTCCATCACGACCGCGATCTTGGTCCGGTGCGCGCCGACCCGCAGCAACTGGAGCAGGTGATCGTCAACCTCGTGGTCAATGCGCGCGATGCGATGCTGGCGCATGGTAACAGCGGAAAAGTGTCGATTTCCACTCGCCGGGTCACCGCGCACGATGTCCGCAAGGTGGCCAGCGAGATATTGCCGGAGGCGGACTATACCGTGCTGGTGGTGCAGGATACCGGCGGCGGCATTCCGCCGGAGAATCTCACCAAGATATTCGAACCGTTCTTCACGACCAAGGAACTGGGGAAGGGCACCGGGCTGGGGCTGTCCACCGTCTATGGCATTGTGAAGCAATCGGGCGGGTTTATTTTCGCGGATAATATTCCGGCAGTTGGCCGCCCGGAAGGCGCGCGTTTCAGTATCTATTTCCCGGTCCATCACGGCGAAGCGCCTGCCGCGGAAAAATCGAAGTCGGTCGAACCGGCGGCGAAATGGTCGGGCGGCGGGCGCATCCTGCTGGTGGAGGATGAAGACATGGTCCGCGCCGTGGCCGAACGCGCGTTGTCGCGGGCGGGCTACACAGTCACCCCTTGCGCCGATGGCGAAGAAGGGCTGGCCGCTGTCGCCAACGGTGGCGAATTCGATCTGATCGTCTCCGACGTGGTCATGCCGGGAATGGATGGTCCGGCGATGGCACGGCAGGTCCGCAAGGTAAAACCCCGGCTGCCGATCCTGTTCATGTCAGGCTATGCCGAAGAGCAGCTTCGCAACGAAATCGATATCGAAGCGATGCATTTCATGCCCAAACCATTCAGCGTGCAGCAGATTTCGGAGACGGTTGCAGGCTTGCTGGCGAAATACGCGCCGAAGTGAGGCGCGCTTTGCGGTCGTTTTCCAAACTGGCCGCCATTCCCGAAGCGGGTTGACCCCGACATTCACCGTGCCGCAATGTCGCTGCGGCAACGATACCGCTCATTCACCAGTCTTGGGGGAAGACACATGCGCTATTCCACTATCCTTGCGGCCACTGCGTTCGGCGCGCTCGCTACGGCCGCGCTGGCGCAGGATACGCCCGACGCCCCCAGCGCCCAGGGCGATCTGGCGGTGACGATTTATAACAACGATCAGGCGCTGGTGCAGGATGTACGCCAGCTCGATATCGCCAAAGGGCGCAGCCGGATCGAATTCCCCGATGTGTCCGCGCGTATCCGCCCGGAAACGCTCAGCTTCGCAGCTGACGGCGCGGGGATTATCGAACAAAATTTCGATTTCGACCTGCTCACCCCTGGCAAGTTGATGGAAAAGGCTATCGGGCAGACCATTACCTTGATCCGTACCAATCCGGCGACTGGCGCTGAAACCCGCGAGCGGGCCAAAGTGCTGAGCACCGCAGGCGGCGTAGTTGTGCAGATCGGGAATCGGATCGAGGTGCTGCGCGACGATGGCCTGCCTGTGCGCGCAGTGTTCGACCGGGTGCCGCCGAACTTACGTGCACGCCCGACACTCTCCGTCACAGTGGACAGCAATCGCGGTGGGCGCCGTCCGGCATCGATCCGCTACCTCACTGGCGGCCTTGGCTGGTCAGCCGATTATGTCGCGCTGTATGACGAAGGGAAAGGCACGATCGATATGCAGGGCTGGGTCACGCTGACCAACCAGACCGGCACAACATTTCACAATGCCGATACTGTGCTGGTTGCCGGTTCGCCGGGGTCGGGACAGTCGAACTATCGGCCGCGCCCCGTGCGACCGGCCACCACTCGCATGAGTCCGGGCACTGAGACTGCCAGCCGCGAACAGCTTGGCGATTTCTATCTCTATCCGCTGTCCGCGCGCACCACGATTGCCAATGCCCAGACCAAACAGGTGAGCTTCCTCGATGTGCAAGGCGTTGCTGCGCGTAAGATATATGCCCGCACAATCGGCTGGTTGAGTAACGAGGATTCCGCAGTCAACGTCGATAGCGCCATCGCGTTCTCCTCTTCCCGCGATCAGGGGCTGGGCGATGCTCTGCCCGCCGGGACGGTGCGGTTTTACCAGCGCGACCGGCAGGGCACGCCGCAATTCATCGGTGAAAACACGATAGGCCACACGCCGATGGGCAGCGATCTGACGCTGAAAACAGGTGACGCATTCGACGTTCTGGTTCAGGCCGAAGTGGAAAAGCGCGAGAAGATACCCTCCGCCGAATGGGAAAAGTCCAGCCGGTATCGTGTGATAAAGAATGGGCAAACTGTAACGGAGATCGAAAGCCAACGCGCGGTCGATTTCTGGCGCACGACGATGCGCTACACCTTCACCAATGCCAAATCGGTGCCGGTCGATGTCGATCTGACTCAGTCCGGGCTGGATCGCGGATTGTGGAGCCGTGACTATCGCGTGGTGAACGAAGATGTCGCGGGGGAGCAGGTCAACGCCGACCGCCGCACATATCATGTGACCGTGCCCGCCAACGGCAAGCGCGTGGTGCGCGTGACGTATGAGGCGCGATACTGAGGGGGCTGAGCGGGTGGCTATGCGCTTCCTGATACCTTCGGCACTGGCGATGGCGCTCGCGGCATCGCCAGTCGTCGCGCAGGCTCCACGCCCGGCGGTGGAAGCTTCGCCGCCGCAGCATCTGGCGGTGACTGTCTATCGCGATCCGCAGCGCGGGGCGGATCAGGCCATGAATCGCAACTGGCCGCGTGGCTTTGCAATGGTGAGCGAGACGCGCACCGTAACCCTGCCGCCGGGGGAATCGACTGTGCGTTTCGATGGTGTGGCGGAAGGGATGGTTGCCGTCAGCGCGATCGTCACCGGTCTGCCCGGCGGGACGATAGAGAAAAACCGCAACGCAGACCTGCTTAGCCCCGCCGCGCTGGTGGATGGTACTCTGGGCAACCGGGTGACGATTACCCGCACGAACCCGGCCACGGGCAAGGAAGTGTCGCAGGATGCCGTTGTCCGCACCCGTGCCGATGGGGGACTGGTACTGCAAACTGCCTCCGGATACGAAGCGGTGCGCTGCTCCGGCCTGCCGGAGAAGCTGGCGTTCGATAAAGTGCCCACGGGTCTTTCGCCCAATCCGGTTTTCAGCATCGATACGCGCTCGCCGCAGGGCGGAACATATACCGTTACGCTGACCTATCTTGCGTGGGGCTTCGACTGGCAGGCGCACTATGTTGCTACGCTGCGCGACAATGCGGCGGGGGGGAAAGCCACGCTGGCGCTGACCAGTTGGCTCACTTTGCTCAACGACAATGGTCAGTCTTTCCCCGATGCCGAGTTGATGGCGGTGGCTGGCACTCTCAGTGTGAAAAGCGATTATCGCCAACTGGCCGATCCGCCGCGTGGTAAGCCTCTCCAGCTTATGTGCTATCCGTTAGGCAGCACGGCGGAAGGGATGCCTGTAGATTACCCTGTCCCTCCGCCGCCACCCCCTCCGCCGCCAGCGCCGATGGCAATGGCAGCAGACGCGATCATGGTGACAGGTATGCGCCGGGCCAAGGCCGAGCTGGCCTCTGGTGCGGCGATGGTCGCTCAACAGGAAGAGCTGGGCGATCTGAAACTCTATCGCGTGCCCGAACCGGTGACCGTTGCTGCGAAGGGTATGAAACAGATTGCTTTCCTGCAGCGGGATTCGGTGAAAGCCGATGTGATCTATCGCGGGGACTGTACGCCCGACGATGCCACTGGCGATTCTGTGCCGCTGGAAATGCGGGTCGAAGCAGACAACGAAGAGAAGAACGGACTTGGCGTGCCGATGCCGATGGGCGGGATTACCGTGTTTGAACCTACGGGGGAGGGCACTCTGCTTCTCGGAGAAGACAGCTTGCGCGACTATACGAAGGGGGAGGAAGTCGCTTTCTCTCTCGGAGAGAGCGGCCAGATTCGGATGCAATGTGCGGTCAGCAAATCGAAGGCCGGCAATAAAGGCGAGACCAGTCAGATGCTTGCCGTGTTCACCAATGCCAATCGCGATGCTGTGAAAGTGCGGCTCGACCTGGGCGGGGCGGGCGAATGGACGGTGAAGCGCGGCACGAAGGCGCGGGTGAAGAATGGACGTCAGATCTACGAATTCACCGTTCCGGGCGGGGGGCAGGTTGAACGAAAGTGGACCGTTCGCGCTCGAAATTGAGTGCAAGCACATGAATATAATGGCATAATTTATTTCCTACAAAAATTTTGTTCCGCTCTTGTTCTTGTGGAACAAACCAGATACATAATCCTACAGTTGATGAGCGGGCTACGGCCCTAGGCAAACGACGGAGGCATGTGTCATGGCTGCAGCGAACCTGAAACTTGTGGAAGGCAAAGGCGTGGATACGGACCGTCAAAAGGCACTCGATGCCGCCCTCGCGCAGATTGATCGCGCGTTTGGTAAAGGCTCGGCTATGAAGCTCGGGCAGAAGGAAGCGATGCAGGTCGAAACGATTTCGACCGGCTCGCTGGGACTTGATATTGCACTGGGCGTCGGCGGCCTGCCGAAAGGCCGCGTGATCGAAGTATATGGTCCTGAAAGCTCGGGCAAGACTACGCTGGCGCTGCACGTGATTGCAGAGGCGCAGAAGGCGGGGGGCACGGCTGCCTTCGTCGATGCCGAACATGCTCTCGATCCGGTTTATGCGAAGAAGCTGGGCGTCGATATCGATGAACTGATCGTCTCTCAGCCCGATACCGGGGAACAGGCGCTCGAAATCACCGATACGCTGGTGCGCTCGAATGCGATCGATGTGCTGGTGGTCGATTCGGTCGCTGCGCTGGTCCCGCGGGCTGAAATCGAAGGTGAGATGGGGGATAGCCACGTCGGCCTCCAGGCTCGCTTGATGAGCCAGAGCCTGCGTAAACTGACAGGTTCCATCAACCGTTCGAAATGCATGGTGATCTTCATCAACCAGCTCCGCATGAAGATCGGTGTGATGTACGGTAACCCGGAAACGACTACCGGCGGTAACGCGCTGAAGTTCTACGCCTCTGTGCGCCTCGATATTCGCCGTACCGGCCAGATCAAGGATCGGGACGATATCATCGGCAATGCGACCCGCGTGAAGGTGGTCAAGAACAAGGTGGCCCCACCGTTCAAGCAGGTCGAATTCGATATCATGTATGGCGAAGGCATCTCGAAGATCGGCGAAATCCTCGATCTGGGCGTGAAGGCCGGACTGGTCGAAAAATCCGGCTCATGGTTCAGCTATGACTCGATCCGTATCGGGCAGGGCCGTGAAAACGCGAAAAAGTATCTGAAAGAGAATCCGGAAGTTTGCGACAAGTTGGAAGCTGCGATCCGTGGCCGGACCGACGCTGTCGCCGAGGAGATGATGACGGGTCCGGACGCGGACGACGAAGATTGATCCTCAATCGGGCGCGCCATACCCCACCCCCCGTCGCGCGCCCGACATACCTGGGAAACCGGTGCGAGCGTTCTCTCCTTTGCCGGAGGAACCCGCACCGGTTTTTCGTTGGAGGTACTCGTTATACTGTTCTGCACTGACCTGGCTGAAAGTCCGCTTCTGCCAGAAAACAGGCCCTTCCACCCGCACCTGCAAATGTGCATGTGTTGTGAACAGGCGTTGTGAGTTTTGGTAGTGGGGCAAATATGCAGATCAGTCGGCGCAAGGTGCTGGGGGCAAGTGCCTTCCTTGCCGGTTCAGCGAGTCTTGGGTTCCACTCCATCGCCCGGGCAATGGAAATCGACACATCGGCGCTGGCCCCGATCACCGGCAATGCCGAACCCATCGGGCGTGACGAGCGCGCAGCAAGGATTGAGCGCGCGCGCCGGTTGATGGCAGCAAACGATATCGCTGCGATCGTTCTCGAACCCGGATCGAGCATGGTCTATTTCACCGGTGTCCGCTGGTGGAGATCTGAACGCCTGACGGCGGCTGTGATCCCGGCAATGGGTATGCCGTTTATCGTCACTCCGTTTTTCGAACGACCTTCGGTTGCGGAATCGCTGGAAATCGATGCAGATATCCATGTCTGGCAGGAAGACGAGAGCCCAACTGAACTACTTGCCCGCCAGCTCAGGGCAATCGGGCTGGGCAAGTCTCGGATCGGAATCGAGGAAACTGTTCGCTTCTTCGCCAGCGACGGGTTGGCCCACGCCATGCCGGATGCGCGGATCGTTTCCGCCGATGCCGTAGTGCGGGGTTGCCGGATGCGGAAAACAGCGAACGAAATGGCGTTGATGCAAGCCGCATCCGATGTAACCAAAGCTGCCTATGAATGGGCTGTGCCGCAAATCCGGGCGGGCATGACCAATCGGCAGATTTCCGCTCTGATGGATGCCGCCACCCGCGCGCTGGGCGGGGCGCCCGAATTCTCGATGGTTTTGATCGACGAGGCATCGGCCTATCCCCACGGAACGGGGAAGCCGCAAGTCGTTCGTCCCGGTTCCACAGTGCTATTCGACTGTGGCTGTACAGTGGAAGATTATCAGTCGGATATTTCGCGCACGGTCTTTTTTGGTGAACCGGACCCTGCCGCGATGGCCACCTGGCATCTCGTTCGTGAAGGACAGGACACAGCATTCGCGGCTGCCCAACCCGGCCAGCCGGCGGGATCGGTCGACGATGCGGTGCGGGCGCTCTATGAAAGCAAGGGGTTGGGGCCGCGCTATCGATTGCCCGGCCTGTCGCATCGAACAGGGCATGGGATCGGGATGGATGGCCACGAGCCGGTCAATCTCGTTCACGGCGAAACGACACAGCTCGACATCGGTATGTGTTTTTCGAATGAGCCCGGCATTTATTATCCCGGCAGATTCGGTGTGCGACAGGAAGATTGTTTTTATATGACAGAGGAAGGTCCGCGTTGGTTCACCGAGCCACCTGCGGAACCGAACTTGTTATTTGGAGCCAGGCAATGACAGATGCATCCGAATGGAAGGGTGGAGTTGGTCGCAAATGGGCCAATGAATGGCGGCGTACCGATCGCAGCTTTTCCGGTTTGACCGAACGCCTTCTGGGGCGGGCAAGCGGCAATGGATTATCCCATGTGCTCGATATCGGATGTGGCGCGGGCGAACTGTCCCTCGCCATTGCGCGCGGACATCCGCAGTCGCAGGTGATCGGGATCGATATTAGCGAAGATTTGCTCTCGGTTGCTCGCGAACGCGGCGCGCATCTGGGCAACGTTACCTTTGAGCACGGCGATGCCGCGGTATGGTGTAAAGACAGCTTCCGACCCGATCGTCTCATATCCCGCCACGGGGTGATGTTTTTCCCCGATCCGGTGGCCGCCTTCACTCACCTTCATGCCATATCGGCAGATGATGCCGGGCTATTTTTCTCCTGCTTTCGCTCACCCGCCGAAAATCCGTGGGCGAGCGGAATCGCCTCGTTGCAACCGGGGGGGAAGCAGCCGCCACCCTCCGGTGGACCGGGTCCATTTGCTTTTGCCGATAAAGATCGTGTCTATGCAATCCTGAGCACGGCAGGTTGGCGCGAAATCGAATTCGAATCGTTCGATTATGCCTATATCGCCGGTTATGGCGACGACCCGGTGGAAGATGCATTGGAGTATCTGTCGACTATTGGTCCGGCAGCTCGGATCATTGCGGAACTCAGCGAAACGGAAAAGGCTGCCTTTATCGAGCGGCTGCGGGGATATTTGCGCGACCATCGGTCGGGCAAGGTTGTGGCATTCCCCGGTGCTGCATGGATCGTTTCAGCGACGCACTGATCACTGCTGCCGTTCACAAAAGACACGCGAATACGCTTGTGGCGCGCGCGCGCAGCAACTAACTGCCCATGTCATGACGTCGACCAACGAAATCCGCCGCAGCTTCCTCGATTATTTTACCGGTGCCGGGCACCGCGAAGTGCCGAGCGCACCGCTGGTGCCTTATAACGATCCGACGCTGATGTTCGTCAACGCCGGGATGGTGCCGTTTAAAAACGTGTTCACCGGGCTGGAAACGCCGCCTGAACCGACTGCGACCAGCAGCCAGAAGTGTGTGCGCGCCGGTGGGAAACACAACGATCTGGATAACGTGGGCTATACCGCCCGCCATCATACGTTCTTTGAAATGCTCGGCAATTTCAGTTTTGGCGACTATTTCAAGGAACAGGCGATTACCCATGCCTGGACTTTGTTGACCAAAGAATGGGGTATTCCGGCCGAAAAGCTGACCGCCACGGTTTATCACACCGATGACGAGGCGTTCGACCTGTGGCGCAAGATCAGCGGCCTTCCGGAAGAGCGGATTATCCGCATTCCTACGAAGGACAATTTCTGGGCAATGGGCGACGATGGCCCATGTGGTCCGTGTTCCGAGGTGTTCTACGATCACGGCGACCATATCTTCGGCGGCCCTCCCGGCAGCCCCGATGAAGACGGCGACCGTTTTGTCGAAATCTGGAATCTGGTGTTCATGCAATATGAACAGGCGGGCGGTGAAATCGTCTCCGACTTGCCTAAGCCCAGCATCGACACCGGCATGGGACTGGAACGGATTGCGGCCGTCTTGCAGGGTGTTCACGACAACTACGATATCGATACGTTCAAGCAACTGATTGGTGCGAGTGAAAGCCTGACCGGCGTGAAGGCGGAAGGCGAGCAAACTGCCAGCCATCGCGTTATCGCGGATCACTTGCGCTCTACCAGCTTTCTGCTGGCCGACGGAGTTCTGCCGTCTAATGAAGGGCGTGGATATGTGTTGCGGCGGATCATGCGCCGGGCGATGCGCCATGCCCATCTGCTGGGAGCGAAAGAGCCATTGATGCATCGTCTGGTTCCTGCACTGGTGACCGAGATGGGGCAGGCTTATCCTGAACTCGGGCGTGCTCAGCCGCTGATCGAAGAAACGCTGGAGCGTGAGGAGACCCAGTTCCGCCGCACTTTGGAAAAGGGTCTTGGTCTTCTGGACGACGCGGCCGGCGGAATGAGCGAAGGCGATAGTCTCGATGGAGAAACTGCGTTCAAGCTCTACGATACATATGGTTTCCCTTACGATCTGACTGAAGATGCGCTCCGCAGTCGTGGGATTGCAGTCGATCGCGAAGGGTTCGATGCGGCGATGGCGCGGCAGAAAGCTGCGGCGCGGGCGGCATGGAAGGGTAGCGGGCAGGCTGCCGACAGCGAGATCTGGTTCGATATTGCCGATCGTGAAGGCAGCACCGAATTCACCGGGTACTCCTCTACCGAAGGCGAAGGGTGTGTCGTCGCGCTAGTTAAGGACGGTGCCGAAGTAACAAGCGCCGATGCGGGCGATTCAGTGATAGTGCTCGTCAATCAGACCCCGTTCTATGGTGAGAGCGGCGGTCAGGCGGGTGATGCCGGGTCGATTTCCACACCGGAAGGGCTGATGATTGCGGTAAGCGATACCATCAAGCCGCTTGGCCGCCTCCATGCCCATGAAGGCAAGGTCGAAGCCGGCTCGATTAAGGTCGGCGATACGGTGCGTTTGTCGGTCAATGTTGAGCGGCGAGACCGTATCCGGGCCAATCACTCTGCGACCCATCTGGTCCATGCTGCGCTCCGCAATCGGCTTGGCGACCATGTGACCCAGAAGGGATCGCTGGTGGCAGAAGATCGCCTGCGGTTCGATTTCTCGCATCCCAAGGCGTTAAGCGATGAAGACATCGCAGCGATTGAGGCAGAGGTGAACGCTGAAATTCGCGCTAACGATCCGGTGGTCACCCGATTGATGACGCCGGATGACGCAATCGCCGCAGGGGCGATGGCTCTGTTTGGAGAGAAATACGGCGACGAAGTGCGCGTCCTTTCGATGGGGCGCAATGATTCCGAAGGGCGCAATTACTCGGTAGAGCTTTGTGGTGGCACTCATGTTCGCGCCACCGGAGATATCGGGCTGTTTCGCATTGTCTCCGAAACGGCGGTTAGTTCTGGTGTGCGCCGGATCGAAGCGTTGACCGGTGAAGCCGCCCGGCAGTGGCTGGTCGGGCGCGAGGATGCCTTGAAGTCAGTTGCCGGGGCGCTCAAAACATCCGTGGACGAAGTGGCCGATCGCGTTGCAGCGTTGGTTTCTGAGCGGAAACAGCTCGAACGGGAACTTGCCGATGCCAAAAAGGAGCTGGCCCTTGGCGGCGGGGGATCGAGCGCTGGCCCGGTCGATGAAGATGTCGGTGGAGTGAAGTTCAGCGGTCAGGCGATCGATGGACTGGAAGCCAAAGAGCTGCGCGGACTGCTCGATGAAGCGAAGAAACGCATGGGATCCGGCGTTGCGGCGATCTGTGCGATCAACGACGGGAAGGCTGCATTCGCGGTTGCCGTCACCGATGATCTGACCGACCGGTTCAGTGCCGTCGATCTGGTGCGTGCCGGTGTGGAAGCACTTGGCGGCAAAGGTGGCGGAGGCCGACCGGATATGGCGCAGGGCGGCGGCCCCGATGGCAGCAAAGCAGAAGAGGCGCTGACCGCAGTGCGTCGCATATTGGCCGGGGCAACGCCCGCGACCTGATCTGCTTGCACGAGTTCAGCGCATCCCTGTAATTTAGGGGCGGATCATCCGCGTCGATTGCTTGAATTGCGGGTTTCCACTTCGCTGCCTCGCGGCGTGTCGGTGGTACGGGTGTTATGCCCCGTGCGTTGCGGGCCATTGATGGCGCCGTGGTTCTCGCCAACCTGATTCTGCGGCTTTTGGCTGGGGGCTGCCTTTGGGTGCTGTTTGGCGTCGCTCATCGTTATCTCCTCTCGGTTTAAGGGAATAACGAGCGAGCGGCGCAATCTATCCCGATTCTGCAACCGAAGTCCGCAGTTTAGGCTTGTGCTCCAACTGAGCCTCGCGCTGAATCTGGCTGCGGAATTCGTCGCGCTTTTCGTGAATGGAGGCAATCACAGGCCCCATCGCAACACCCAGATCGACCAGCAGAGCCTCCGACAATTGAAGCGAGCTTTCCAGCGTTTCCGGCACCGCGTGGGTCGCACCTGCCCGATAGAGATCGGTGGCGTGGGTCAGATCGCGTGCGCGGGATATAATCGTCAGGTTTGGGTGCGATTTACGCAGCTTGGTAGTCAGACGATGGGCCAGAACAGGCTCGTCCATTGTCAGGATGATTGCCAGCGCATGATCGATCCCGAGCCGTTCCAGCGCGTGACCATGAGATGCATCGCCAAATGTCGCATGGTATCCCTTGCGCTTCGCTCGTGCGATCAGGTCGGCATCGGAATCGATTGCCACGTACGGTTTGCCATGCATGTCAAGCATATCCGCCACGAGGCGTCCCACGCGGCCGATGCCAACGATGATCACTCGAGGTACGCCGCGATCCTCCACCGCCATTTCCGGCACGGGATCGACCTGCCTCCCGATAATGCGACCCAACCGGGCCAAAAGGGGAGTAACGGTGAGGCCGATGGCAGTAACGATCTGCCAGAATTGTGCGGTGCCGGGCTGAATCAACAAGGCGGCGCTGGCTGCGCTCAGCACGATTAGCGTCGTTTCACTGGGGCTTGCCATCAATACGCCGGTTTCCGCAGCCGTACTACGCCGGGCACCCATCATCCGCAGCAAAACCCCGGTGACGCAGGCCTTGAAGGTCAGCACAGCGACGACAGCCAGTGCCAACGTCCACAGGTTGCTCCAGATGGTGGCGAGATCGATGCTCATCCCAACGGTGATGAGAAATATCCCGAGCGCAAGCCCTTTGAAGGGCTCCATGATTTCTTCGACTTCCGTGCTGTATTCGGTCTCGGCGATCAGTAGTCCGGCGATTAGCGCCCCCACGATCGGAGAGAGCCCGGTAACGGCTGTGGCGAGGCTTGCTCCGATAACCACGAGCAAACTGGCGGCCAGAAACAGTTCGGGGCTTTTGGTACGTGCTGCCTGAGCAAACAGACGGGGCAGGGCGATCCGACCGAGAACCAGGAGGGCTACCACGACAAGGCCGCCTTTCCACAATGTTCCAAGAAGGCCGCCCCATCCCGCTTCCCCTGCATAGGGCGCCATTGCGCCGAGCATGAAAATGATAGGCACAATCGCAATATCTTCGAACAGTAACATCGACAGCGCTGCGCGCCCCACCGGGCTGGTTGTGCCGGAAATGGGGAGAACGATTGCCGTTGAACTGAGCGCCAGCGCCAGTCCGAGGCCGAGTGCGCCGGTCCAAAATTGCCCAAGCATCATCAGGAAGATAGCCAGCAGGCTGCCCGTTATCGTCAGCTCGAGTGCGCCGAGACCGAACACGAGTTTCCGCATGGTCCACAGCCGCTTGAAAGACAGTTCCAGCCCGATCGTGAACAGCAGCAGGATGATGCCGAATTCCGCGAATGGCTCCAAGCCCTTGGGGTCGGTTATCGTGAAATGGTTCAGCCAGGGATATTCATACACCAGCTTGCCCAACCCGAACGGGCCGACTGCAATGCCGATCAGAATGAACCCGATCACAGGCGTGATGCGGAAGCGGTGGAACACAGGGATGACAATCCCTGCCGCGCCGAGAATCACCAGCGCGTCGGACAGCATGGGGGTGTTTAGTTCGGCGGACATTCGGTTCACCTATCGGCGTAAGCATCGATTGTCACGGACCGGAGCGCGGTGAGACGTTTCCTGCAAGGATATGAAAAAGGCCCCCGAATATCCGGGGGCCTTCTATTCCGTTGACGATTGGAGAAAAAGATCAGGCCCAGTTGGCCATTTCCTTTTCGAGGTTATTCACAATCGCTTCGAAGAATTGTTCGGTGGTCAACCACGACTGGCCCGGCCCGATCAGCAGCGCGAGGTCTTTGGTCATCTGACCGCTCTCAACTGTCTTGATGCAGACCTGCTCCAGCGTTTCGGCGAACTTCACCACTTCAGGGGTGTCGTCGAACTTGCCGCGATACATCAGCCCGCGCGTCCAGGCGAAAATACTGGCGATCGGGTTGGTGCTGGTCGCCTTGCCCTGCTGGTGCTGGCGATAGTGGCGGGTGACGGTGCCGTGAGCGGCTTCCGCTTCGACGGTCTTGCCGTCGGGCGCCATCAGCACAGATGTCATCAGGCCGAGCGAGCCGAAGCCCTGTGCGACGATGTCCGACTGCACGTCGCCGTCGTAGTTCTTACATGCCCAGATGAACTTGCCGTTCCACTTCAGTGCCGAAGCGACCATATCGTCGATCAGGCGGTGTTCGTAGGTCAGGCCTTTCTTTTCGAACTGAGGCTTGAATTCGGTGTCGAATACATCCTGGAACAGATCCTTGAAGCGGCCATCGTAGGCCTTGAGGATCGTGTTCTTCGTCGAAAGATACACGGGCCATCCACGGTCAAGGCCGTAGTTAAAGCTGGCGCGGGCGAAATCGCGGATCGAATCGTCGAGGTTGTACATCGCCATGGCGACGCCGCTTGATGGGAAGTCGAATACATCGAGATCGATGTTCTTGCCGTCTTCGCCTTCGAATACGAGGCGCAGCTTGCCCTTGCCCGGAATCAGTGTGTCGGTCGCCTTGTACTGGTCACCGAATGCGTGGCGGCCGACAACGATGGGGTCGGTCCATCCGGGCACCAGCCGCGGCACATTGTCGATCACGATGGGTTCGCGGAAGACGACCCCGCCCAGAATATTGCGGATCGTGCCGTTGGGGCTCTTCCACATTTTCTTGAGGCCGAATTCTTCGACGCGCGCTTCGTCAGGTGTGATCGTGGCGCATTTCACGCCGACGCCATGTTCCTTGATCGCGTTGGCGGCATCGACGGTGATCTGATCGTCGGTTTCGTCGCGTTTCTCGATCGAAAGATCGTAATACCGGAGGTCGATGTCGAGATAGGGCTGAATCAGCCGCTCGCGAATCCACTGCCAGATAATGCGGGTCATCTCGTCGCCGTCGATTTCGACGACCGGGTTCTTCACCTTGATCTTGGCCATGTTCATCCTGTTCGTATGAGAGTTTGCCGCGCTTTAGCAGCTAGACGCGCAGGTGCAAGGTGGGGGCTGGAAACACGAAAGGCGCCGCTTGCGCGACGCCTTTTGCGAAAGGTCCGATGGTGGGCGTAGCAAGGATTGAACTTGCGACCCCTACGATGTCAACATAGTGCTCTACCACTGAGCTATACGCCCGCACTATCGGACAACCGCTTGTGCGGCGAGGCGGCCATGTAGCGAGTGCGGCGCGCCTGTGCAAGAGGTCAAAGACTCGCTTGTGCTTCCCCGGCGAAAACACGGTCCACTTCCATCACAAGATCGCGGAGATGGAATGGTTTGGAGAGCACTTTTGCCTGCGGCTGCTCGCGACTCGCACGCAATGTGACTGCTGCAAATCCGGTAATGAACATAACTTTTGTCCGCGGGGCGATCTCATTGCACCGCTGGGCAAGCTCGATCCCGTCCATTTCCGGCATCACAATGTCAGACAGAAGCAGGTCGAAATCGCCATTCTGAAGGTGGGGTATCGCCGCCGTTCCCCGGTCGACAGCGAGAACTTCATAATCGGCTTTCTCCAGCGCGCGCACCAGATAGGTACGCATCGCATCGTCGTCTTCAGCCAGGAGAATCTTGATTTTCCGCAGTTCGGTCATGCGGTTCGTATAGCGGAGAGCACTTAAGAAATCTTATGCGTTTGTCGTTCCCACCTGTTTTGACATGCCTTCCGCGTGGGAGCATTCTAGTTTTGATGAACGATATAAACGATCACACAGGCGAATCGGGCGGATATATTCCAGGAAGTGATGGTAAGCGGGCGTTCGTTCTAACGGGCATAACACAGACCCCTTTGCCTGTATTGATATCGGTGCCGCATGCCGGGCGCGATTATCCTGAGCAATTGTTGGCCAAAATGCGCCGTTCCGCTCAGACAACGCTGCGTCTCGAAGATCGCTATGTCGATCTCATTGGCCGGACTGTGGCAGAGCAGACCGGAGCGGCGTTGCTATGGGCATACGCACCGCGGGCGATGATCGATCTCAATCGGGCAACAGACGATATGGATTGGAGCATGGTGTCTGGTGGGGCCAGAGACGAGGCACGGCATTCGCTTGCCAATCGTCGTTCGCGAAGTGGGTTGGGGTTAGTGCCACGCCGGTTGGCCGGAATTGGCGAGATCTGGAGCGGACCGATTGAGCGCGCCGAACTGGATTCACGGATCGCTGATATCCACCAACCTTATCATGCGGCACTTGGGCGTTCGCTGGATTTGATTCGCGATCGTTGGGGAGCGGCCCTACTGATCGATCTCCATTCAATGCCGCCATTGCGACCGCGCCACCCCGGTGAGCGGACGGCCGAGTTTGTCATAGGCGACAGGTTTGGAGCAAGTTGCGATCCGGGGATCGTTGCGACCGCGCTCGACTATTTTGGTCAGCATGGCCGTTTGGTTGCACACAACCGGCCCTATGCTGGTGGTTATGTGCTTGATCGTCACGCCCTGCCGGCGCGGGGAATACACGCAATTCAGATCGAGATTTGCCGCTCCAGCTACCTTGATTCGCATCTCAGCGAGCCGTCCGTTCGTATGAACGGGGTCGCGCGACTGGTGGCTGGGCTGGTGAGTCAACTGGCAGGGCAAATTGCCGAACTGGGGCGCGGCTCTGCGATCCCGCTTGCCGCCGAATAAAATCGTAGGCCCATAAAAAACCACCTCGTGCAAATGCACGAGGTGGCCAAGGTTCAGGGAGGAGGTGCATCATGATGCACCTGCCGGACCGGCCATGAGGGAAGCGCGATCCGGTATTGGGAAGATAGGCTCTGATCGGGGCCAGTTCAACCCTCATCCAATCGCGCGGGCAGGGCGTTTGGCCGTGCCCGCGCAGTTGGAATATGAAAATCAGGATGCTGGCGTTTCGGCCGGGTTGAGCGCAGTTGGCTGCGGCACTTTGCCCTGGCCCATCTGCATTCCGAAGATCACGCGCATAAGATCGAGCGAGAAAAGGTGGGCATGGAGCAGAGGAAGGAGGCCGTTCTTGGTCCATTCGCTGAGTACATCGCCACTCAGTTCGCGCAGCTTTTCCTCGTTGATCATCTGGAAACCGCGATACACGAAGGGCTGATCGGGCTTGGAGTTGTCGGTGATAGCGATTTCACCTTCCATCAGCAGATCGTGCTTCTTGATTTCTTCGATGAAAGCCTGGGTGCGCGCGCCAGCCTGTTCAAACTGTTCGCAGAAGTTGAGGATACCTTCCACGGTGGGGGCCGGTTTACCCTGATCGTCGAACAGAATTTCACCTTCGCTGAAGTCACCGATCACGCCTGCGGTCGGATCGAAGCAAAGCGAGAGTTCTTCTGCATCGGGGGTAAGGCGGGCGAGCATAAAGGGATAACGGCGGACATAAGCCGGAATATAAACGGGGTCGGTGACTTTGCCGTTTTCGTCGACAAATACGTTTACACCTTCGTTGAGGCCCATCAGCGCAAGCGGAACAGGGTTTTCGCCCGAGCTGAAAACGATGGGGTAGTCGCGCTGAGTCTGCACGAACTCATCTACCGTCAGCGGGATGGCGTGCTGACCGGAAAGCCATTTGAGCGATTCGATCTGTTTTGCGCGCCACTTGGCGTGGTCGCGGCTGTTCAGCGGCATCAGGTCATTGTAAAACAAAGGCAGGTTGGTTTCGGGCGCAGTGGCCATCGGACATCTCCAAAGAAGGGGATCAGAATAAGTTGGCCGCGCCGGACCATTCATCCAGACGGCACTGTGGACGGTCGCTTTAGGGAGTGGCACCGCCCTGTGCAAGCGGCACGAGCTTGCCGGGGTTGAGCAATCCTTGCGGATCGAGCGCCTGCTTGACCTTCCGCATTATATGCAGCGCGACGGGATCGCCAAGGCGGCCAAGTTCGTCGCGCTTGAGTTGCCCGATGCCGTGCTCCGCACTGATTGATCCATCCCATTGGGTGACCATCTCATAGACCTGCGCGCTGATCGTTTTGCCATCGGTTTCGTACCATCTCGATGGATCGACACCGTCAGGCGCGATAACATGGAAATGGACGTTGCCATCGCCGAGATGCCCGAATGCAATCGCTTCCGTTCCGGGCCATTCCTGCTCAATTCGTGGTATTGCTGCAGCCACAAAGGCAGGCATCCGCTCGACCGGGACGGAAATGTCGTGTTGCACTGCCGGGCCCTTTTCCCGTTCCGCCGGTGCAATTGAATCGCGCAGCAACCAGAATGCTTCAGCCTGCGATTCGTTGGCGGCGATGGTCGCGTCTTCGATCAGCCCGCTTTCGAATGAGCTGACCATCATACCTTCAGCCAGTTCATCGATCTTCCCTGCTTTGCCGGGTTCTGCCACCAATTCGATGAGAGCATGCCATGCATGTTTGCCAGCTAATGGTCCGCGCGATCCGGGAAGGTGACGGAGAACGTCTTCAAGGGTTGACTGAGCGAGCACTTCGAATCCTTCGAGTGCATGGCCTGCCCCGTGCTGGAATTTCAGCAGCAGCGCTCGTGCCGTTTCCAGCGAATCCACCCCCGCCCAAATCACGCGTCTTTCGCCAATCGCAGGCACGATGCGAAGAGTTGCTGCGGTAACGATGCCAAGCGTCCCCTCCGAACCGATCAGCAACTGTTTCAGGTCGAACCCGCGATTGTCTTTCTTCAATGCAGTCATCGCATTGAACACCTGCCCATCAGCCAGAACCGCTTCCAGACCGAGGACTTGCGCGCGCATCGACCCGTGCTGCAAAACTTGAGTACCGCCGGCATTAGTGGAAATTAGGCCACCAATTGTTGCCGAACCTTTTCCTCCAAGAGTGAGGGGGAAACGCATCCCTCCGGCTTCCACCGCCTCATGCAAATTTTGCAGGATAACCCCGGCTTCACACACCGCTTGCCCGGCGTCTGCATTGATTGCACGAATGGCATCCATGCGCCGAAGCGAAAGCAACAAGGCGGTACCACTCCCATCTGGCGTAGCTCCGCCACACATCCCGCTGTTTCCACCTTGTGGCACAATCGGCACACCGTGCTTCGCGCATAATTTGACCAATGCAGATACTTCTTCGGCGGATGCTGGCGAGGCCAGAGCACATGTCGCACCTGTAAAGCGACCACGCCAGTCGGTCAGCCAGGCATCGACCAGTTCCGGGTCACGAGTAAGCCCGCGCGGGCCCAGCAGCGTGGACGCCTCTGCAAAAAATGTCGTTTCAGTCATTGTTGGCGCTATTGCACAGGCGGCCGGTAAAGAGCCAGAACTTGCGATCTTCGACTGCGGGATTAAGCCGATATTCAAGCAGAGGTCGTAAGAGCGGTTGGCATATTGACACAGGGAGTCCATTTTCGGGCCATTGCCCGCTCTTCACCATGAACCTCATGCTCGCCCTTGTCGCGCCACTTGCGTTGCTATTTCCGAGTACCCTTCCTGAGGGATCGATGGATCGTTCGCACCTGACGGCGCCAGAAGATCGCCCGCCCGCAGGTTCGGAAGTGAGCGAATGGCTTCCGCTCGCGCCACCCACGCAAACACCTGCATTCGATCAGGTGCGGATTGAACAGCGGGTTATCATCCGCATATCGCCGCGCGGCAATTCCGTGCGGCCCAGTGCTTTTAATGGGATGGATGTTCCGCCGCCGCCCCGGCTGGTCGAGCGTAAGATGGGCAATTGCATTCCGGTGAACAGAATCGTCGGAGTCGAACCGCGTGGTGATGATCGTCTACTATTGTTCCTTAGCGATCGCACGCTGGTGACCGCGCAACTGGCGCGCAATTGCAGTGCGCGCGATTACTACGCCGGATTCTATCTTGAGCGGACGCGCGACGGGCAAATGTGCGTCAACCGCGATAAAATTCATTCCCGCGCGGGCAGCAATTGTTCGATCAGCAGCCTGCGTCGATTGGTTGAAGTAGGCAACTGATCCGCCATACCGTTTCTACAATTTCTTGACTTTCTCATCATTGCGTGTGCAAGGGCGGGTAAATTTACGGATAGCGACTGCCACAGTTCCATCCCGGACCATCCACGGTCCGCCCAACCCGGAAAAATACTGACCATATGACGTTTGCCGACCTCGGCCTCTCTCCCGAATTGCTTAAAGCGGTGGAAGACGCCGGTTATACCGAGCCGACCCCTATTCAGGCGCAAGCGATTCCGCCGGTTCTGATGATGAAGGATCTGATCGGGATCGCACAGACCGGTACCGGCAAAACGGCCAGTTTCGTGCTGCCGATGATCGATATTCTGGCCAACGGTCGACGTCGTGCTTTGATGCCACGCTCGCTTATTCTGGCACCAACGCGCGAATTGGCCGCGCAGGTTGCGGAGAATTTTGAGAAGTATGGCAAGAACCATGATCTCAAGCTGGTCCTGCTGATCGGCGGAGTTCAGATGGGCGATCAGTTGAAGGCCCTTGATGAAGGTGTCGATGTGCTGATCGCAACGCCGGGGCGCCTGATGGACCTGTTCGAGCGCGGCAAGATTTTGCTCAACGGCTGCGAACTTCTGGTGATCGATGAGGCGGACCGGATGCTCGATATGGGATTTATTCCCGATATCGAGTTCATTTGCTCCAAGTTGCCCGAAACCCGGCAAACGATGCTGTTCAGCGCCACGATGCCTCCTCCGATCGAGAAGCTGGCCAAGACGTTTCTCAACAATCCCAAGCGGATCGAAGTGAGCCGTGCGGCGACGACAAACAAGGATATTACCGCATTCAAGATTCCGCTGAAATCGCGGCAGAAGCGGGAAACGCTGACCTGGTTGTTGCGTAACGATCTGGTGGAAACCGCGATTATCTTCGCCAATCGTAAAACGACCGTGCGTGAGCTGAACAAGGCTTTGCAGCGCGAAGGCTTTGCCAGTGGCGAAATCCACGGTGATATCGATCAGAACAGCCGTCAAAAGGAACTCGCCCGGTTTAAAGCGGGCGAAGTCAATATTCTGGTCGCCAGCGATGTTGCGGCGCGTGGGCTCGACATCAAAGGAGTGAGCCACGTGTTCAATTACGACACGCCCTGGCACCCCGACGATTACGTCCACCGCATCGGTCGCACGGGCCGCGCCGGGGCGAAGGGGCGGGCATTCACTTTCGTGGCGGAAGAAGACGGCGAAGCGATCGACAATGTCGAGAAGCTGACCGGCACGAAGATTCCGATCTTCGGCAAGAAGGATGTTCGGGTCGAACTGAAGGCACCCGCGAAGGTGGAAGAGCCTGAAGTTCAAAGCGATGATGCGGCTGAGGATCAGCCTCGCCGCACGCGCAGCCGCCGGAAGGATGCGGATGAGCGTCAGGAGCGGCCGCGTCAGGAGCGTTCACCGCGCGGAGAGCGAAACGAACCGCGTCGCTCGCGTGGGCGCGACGATTACGACGATGCGCCGATCCCCGCTGGCGAGTGGAATGGTCCGCGACCAGACTTTCTCGACGTGAGCGCAACGACCTGAATTGCCATTCGTCGCACCCCTGTTGAGGGAGTGCTATACGCGGTTGGTGCGGTGGGTGGAGCTTGCTTCACAGGCCCGGATAGCGCCTTTGCGTTATCCGGGGCCGCACTCCCAATCGACAATTTGCCCACGTAACTGCGCCTCATATGCTGCCGTCCATCGGGCGGAGACATGGACCACATGTTACACTGTCCAGAACCAGAAAACCCCTTTGCGGATTCATCGAAGAAATCGCGTGAATTCAGCAGTAAAACCGAACTCCATCGTGCAATGGCGATTACATGTCATGTAGGAAACCGTCTGTGCACTCCGAGAGTGCAAAGACAGCTGCGGGGCGGTCCTGATCCGGGCGAATCTGACGAAAGCCCAATTGTCTCTGCCGGTATAGGAAGAAGCGCCTCAGGCGAGCGATACGAAGCTGTCGATCACCCGTTTCGATCCGGCCTGCTCGAAATCGATTTCGAGCTTGTTGCCGTCCTGATCGGTCACAGTGCCATATCCAAACTTGTCGTGGAATACGCGCTGGCCGACAGCGATATCGGTGCGCGGTTTGGCGGCAAAGCTGGCGACGGAGCGGGTGGCTTCTTTCACCCGCTTTGGAGCGGTATCGTATCCCGTGGTCAGCGCCCGTTGCCAGCCGGGGCCGCGCGAGTGCAAGCGATCCGGGCGGTTGCTGGAAACATGGGCAAAGGGATCGTCATGCTCGCTCAGCCCGGCACGCCATAGAGAGGCACCACCCGTTAGCGTCGATTCCTCGGTTATATGGTCGGCAGGCAGCTCCCCGACGAAACGGCTGGGGATCGAACTGGTCCATTGGCCATAAATGCGCCGGTTCGCGGCATGAAAGATCGTGCAGCGTCGCCGTGCGCGGGTGATGGCGACATAGGCCAGGCGGCGTTCTTCCTCCAGGCTGGCCAGACCGCCTTCGTCGAGAGAGCGCTGGCTGGGAAACACGCCTTCCTCCCAACCGGGCAGGAATACGTGATCGAATTCCAGCCCCTTGGCCGCATGCATCGTCATGATGGTGACTTTCTCACCGTCATCGGCACGGTCGTTATCCATCACCAGAGCGACATGTTCGAGAAAATCGCCCAAAGTGCCGTACTCTTCCATCGCGCGCGCGAGTTCGGAGAGATTTTCTGCCCTTCCGGTGCTTTCCGCGGTTTTGTCTGCCTGCAGCATCGCATCGTAACCGCTTTCGTCCAGTACGGTGCGTAGCAGTTCGGAAGGAGTGACAGTCTCCGCCAATTCGCGCCAATGGAGAAATTGCCCCATGAGACTGGCGATGGCGGCAGAGGCCCGTTTGGGCAGTTCGTCGCTATCAGCCAACTGCAGCGACGCAGCGGCAAGCGGCAGGCCGGTGTTGCGCGCATGGCGGTGCATCAGTTCAAGCGTCTTTGCGCCTAGCCCGCGCTTGGGCTGGTTATAGATTCGTTCGAATGCCAGATCGTCCTGCGGCTGGGCAATGACGCGCAAATAGGCCAGCGCGTCGCGGATTTCGGCGCGTTCGTAAAAGCGAAAGCCGCCGACTATTCGATAGTTAAGGCCGATTTGTATGAACCGGTCTTCAAATTCACGCGTCTGGTATTGAGCACGCACCAGAATGGCGATCTGATCGAGTGGCAGACCTTCGCGCTCCAGTCGCTCGATCTCCTCGCCGACACGGCGGGCCTCTTCCGGTCCGTCCCACACGCCGATCACCCGAACCTTCTCGCCTGCTTCGATTTCGGTCCAGAGGGTTTTGCCAAGCCGTTCGCTGTTCTCACGGATCAGACCCGATGCCGCGGCGAGAATATGCGGGGTGGAGCGATAATTCTGCTCCAGCTTGATGACTTTGGCGCCCGGAAAATCTTTCTCAAACCGCAGGATGTTGGCGACTTCCGCGCCGCGCCAGGAATAGATCGACTGGTCGTCATCCCCCACGACGCAGATGTTTTTGCGCTGCTGTGCCAGCAGACGCAGCCACAGGTACTGCACCTGATTGGTGTCCTGATATTCGTCCACCATGATATATTTGAAGCGCTGCTGATAATGGGCCAGCACCTCAGGCTCCCGGCGCAGGATGTTCAGCATGTGCAGCAGCAGATCGCCGAAATCGCAGGCATTCAGCGCCTTCAACCTATCCTGATAGAGCCGGTAGAAGTGCTGACCGCGCCCATTGGCATAGGCCTCGTTTTCGACTGCATCGAGATCGTCTGGGTTGAGCCCGCGATTCTTCCACCGGTCGAGCAGCCCGGCGAGCTGTCGGGCGGGCCAGCGCTTTTCATCCAGCTTCTGTTCGACGATCATCGCCTTCAGCAAGCGCAACTGATCATCGGTGTCGATGATGGTGTAGTTCGATTGCAGGCCGACCAGTTCGGCATGCCTACGCAGCATCTTCGCCGCGATCGAATGGAAGGTGCCGAGCCAGGGCATTCCCTCCACAGCATCCCCAATATGCCCTGCAACGCGTTCGCGCATTTCCCGCGCGGCTCTGTTGGTGAAGGTGACGCACAGGATTTCGCTGGGCCACGCCCGGCGAGTTGCGACAAGGTGTGCAAGGCGTGCGGTGAGCGCCGCTGTCTTGCCAGTGCCGGCTCCGGCCAGCATCAGCACCGGCCCTTCGGTGGTCAACACGGCATCCCTCTGGGGCGGGTTCAACCGCGCTGCATAGGAGGGAATCGGCGCAGATTCGCCGTCATTGGAGAGGGGGGCTATGTCAGTCATCGATGGGCGAACAAATAGGGAACATCGCGGGCGGGCGCAAGTCGGAGGCTGTGGAACCGCTTATGCAGCAAAACGTAGTGGGGGCAATGCAATAAGCGGAGAATTGACCTATGAAGAGCACATTGATTGCAACCGCCGCAGCACTTGCTCTGGCGATGCCCGCCACGGTGGCTTTTGCCCAGGATGAAACCGTTGTCGCCACAGACGCCAGCGGCGATGTCTTTGTGATGACCGATACGCAGCAGGCGGCCTATGACGGCTGGCCCGCCGAGCGCCAGACAGATTACGATGGCTGGCCGGACAACTATAAGGTCTATTACTGGACGCTCACTCCGGTTCAGCAGGATGGCTGGTGGGTGCTGACCCCCGATCAGCGCGGCAAAGTTCTGGTCATGACGCCTGAGCAACAGGCCGCCGCGTGGACTTCGATCACCGCGCAGATGAACGGCGCACCCCCTCCGGCCGCATCGGGCACCGCGGCTGCCGCCACGACCGCCGCTGCCACGGGCAGCACCGCCGCGCCGCGCTTCGTAAGTAACGAAGTGGTGCAGAGCACGCCCGCCGATACCAACCCGCCCAGTGGCGATTTACCTGTGTGTTCCAAAAATCAGCAGGATAACTGCATCAACGCGTGGGAGGCCGGTAAACGCGGTAAAGGTGTAACCAGGCCGCTAAACAAGTGGCCGGGCAAGCCCGCGAGCGAAATGAAAAAGTAAAATCCGTTTCAGTCGCTTGAGACTGATGGAGAGGGCGGCGCTTCCTAATAAGGGAGGCGCCGTTTTCGTTTGAACGCATAAATGCCACGGTAGCCGACTGTTGGACTGAGGGGTGCGGTGGGCCGATCAGCCTACTGATTGAGGTTTCTGCCATCAAAGGCCAAACAGAGTGGGTCTTCACGGGTGGGGTGAAGACTGAGTGTTCGTTACGCAGAATTAGGAGTTAATAATGCGTAATATAGTCAAAACACTGATGGTCGCCGCTATTGCCCTTCCGGGCGCTTCCGTTCTGGCGCAGGATGTCGATACTGCGCCAGACGCACCCGCAGCCGAGGCGCCTGCCGACGCCAGCGGTATGACCGCCGAACAGAAGGCTGCATACGATGCATGGACGCCTCAGGGTCGCGCGGCTTACGATAGCCTTGGCGCGGAGGAGCAGACATATTTCTGGACACTGGCCGATAATCGCAAGGAAGCGTTCCTGCGACTTGCGCCCGACAGTCGTTCGGCATTGATGTCCGTGCCCGAAAGCCAGCGGGAAGCTGCCTGGGAGCAGTTCGAATCCCGTGCGGAAGCGCTCGACGCGCCGCCCAGCGACAGCGGCGAAACGCCTGACGCCAACTAAAATTGCTTAATCGCTCAGGGCGCGCCGTGCAGCAGATGCAGCGCGGCGCGCCCTACTTTGCGGGTGGTGTTCAACGCCAGTGACTTCACTGCCGGATCTTCCTTCGCACCGGTTTCCAGAGCGACCCATGTCGCTTCGCCAATCCAACCCAGCCGGTGCAACCGGTCGAGCGCAACCGCACCCGCGCTTGTTTCGTAGGGCGGGTCGAGGAGGATCAGATCGTAAGGTTTCTTCGCCGGACCAAGGGCCATGACCGAACCGGCGCGCACTTCACAGCGGGGGCGGGCATCGAGCGACGCGATATTCGCACGGATTGCCTTCAACGCGGCATCGTCCTGCTCCACGAACAGGCACGATGCGGCACCGCGCGAAAGAGCCTCCAGGCCCAATGCGCCCGAGCCGGCGAAAAGGTCGACCACGACCAGTCCTTCGAAATCGCCAACCCGGCTGGAGAGCATATTGAACAGCGTTTCGCGTGTCCGATCGGCGGTGGGCCGGGTGGCCTCCCCTTTGGGCGCAATCAGCTTGCGACCGCGCCATTCGCCAGCAACGATCCTCATTTCTTTTCGCGGCTTAGCTGTTTGCGGAGTCGTTCGACCTGAACCTGCGGAATCTCCACCGCTGTGCCGCGTGGCATATCGCCCAGTTCGAACGGGCCGTAGCCGACCCGGATCAGCCGGCTCACTTCCAGACCCAGATGTTCGAGCACACGGCGCACTTCGCGGTTCTTGCCTTCGGTAATGCTCATCACGATCCACTGGTTGCGGCCGGTGCGCCTTTCCATATCGGCATCGATCCGGCCATAATGCATCCCGTCGATAGTGACGCCTTCGATCAGCGCTTCCAGTTGATCCTGTGTCACATCGCCGAACGCGCGGGCGCGATATGTGCGGGGCACATTCGACGACGGCAGTTCCAGCGCCCGTTTCAATTCGCCATCGTTGGTCAGCAGCAGCAGACCTTCGGTATTCATGTCGAGCCGCCCGATCGGCATTAGTCGCGGAGTGCCTTTGGGTAGCGCGTTACGCAGTGCGGCATAAATTGTCGGGCGCCCTTTGGGATCGTATTCGGCGGTGATAAGCCCGGTGGGCTTGTGGAAGGCGAACACGCGGGTTGGTTCGGCGCGGCCCACCGGCTTGCCATCGACCGTTACCCCTTTGAGATTGGGGATGATCGTGGCCGGGGTTTCCAGCACTTTGCCGTCGATCGCGACACGCCCTGCCTCGATCATACGTTCGACCTCGCGCCGACTGGCGACACCCGCGCGGGCGAGGAGTTTTGCGATGCGTTCGCCCTGAGGCCGGTCCGACTGTGACATGGCGCGCGCGTTAGGCCTTCAATTGGCTGCGCGCAACGCCTCGCTCACCGTCTGGTGGAAGCGGTGGATGCCGGTTTCCAGTGTGCCGAGAGTGATTTCGCTGACTACGCCAGTCTCCAGACCTTGCTGTCCCAGCTCGGCTGCGCGGAAATCTTCGCTGGCGAATACCCCGCCGTCGAGCAAGGCCCAGCTGCGTTCCCAATGGTCGCGCGCCTTGTTGGACGCGGGCGCTTCGGGGATCAGCATGAAGTCTTCCACCAGCGTACAATCGTGTGCCTGCGGCATCAGGACCATCACGTTGATATAGTCGGGGCTGGGGATGATCACGGTCGCGGGCAATAGCTGGTACGCGAATGTCACGAACCGGCGCACCGCTGCCATATCGGTCAGGTCCACTCCATCCAGTTCCTCCGCCCGGCCAACCGCAGAGCGGGCATGGGGACCGATCATATCGCCGCTGGTCACGCCATCTTTGAAAAACGGCGCAATCGTTTTCGCGTGCAGACGCAGCACATGGTAGCTTTCGAGGAAGGCATCCATGATGAGCTTCCAGTTGCCGCGCACGGTGTGCGTTTTCCGCCGAAACAGGAAATGGTCCTGCGCCCCGAACGCAGCCATGTCGTCGCCCACCTGCCGGGCATGGGTGAAATCGGCGCTGTCGGATGGCGAAAACCAGATCAGTCCGCTAGTTTCGCAACTGGGCAGTTCGACAAGGGAGAACTCGCTTTTGTCCATGCCGGGAAAGGTTTCCGGGCGGGGCAGGGCGATCAACCCGCCATCGAGGCGATATGTCCACGCATGATATGGGCACACCAACCGCGCGGCACACTGCGCCTCGGTTCCTTCGACCAGCCGGGTTCCGCGGTGCCGACAGACATTGTGGAACACATGTATCTGCCCCGCTTTATCCCGCGTGAGCAGCAGTTGCCGGCCGGTGGCATCGTGCGGCACGACCATACCCGATTCGGGCAGCAGAGCGCTCGGCGCGATAACCTGCGGCAGTCGGTCGAACAAAGCCGCCTTCTCGCGCGCGAAATGCGCGGGGTCGGTATAGACATCTGCCGGAACCGATGTGACGCCGATTTCACTGCGCTGTTCTCCGCGCGCAACGGCCTGAGCCAATGCAAGCTGGCCAGCTGTGGGTTTTTTCCCCGGAGCGGTGATGGTCTGTGCCATTGCGACGCTTCCTTAATCCTCTCTCGTTGGTCTAAGTGTCGCACGAAACCTGTTAAACGTGAAGGACGCTAGGGAATGGCCGAAACGATATCCGACGAACGGCGCAGCCTGTGGGATTCGGTGCGGCCATATCTGGAGAAAGAGTCGCTGGCGGCGTTCTTTCTGGGCGTGTCGTCCGGCTTTCCGTTTGCGCTGCTGGCTTCGACGCTGACCACGCGACTGGCGCAGGATGGGATCGAGAAATCGACTATCACTGCGTTCACGCTGGCATTCTTCGTTTATAACCTCAAACCGCTGTGGGCGTGGATTATAGACGGTGTCCGTTTGCCGGTCATCGGCGCAATGGGGCAGCGCGTATCGTGGATGTGCGTGACTGGGCTGCTGGTGATCGCCGCGGTGATCAATCTCGCTCTGTCCGATCCTAAAGGGGACATATACTGGACAGCGACCAGCGCGGTCCTTCTGGGCCTTGCCGGGGCCAGTTTCGATATTGTGATTGACGCCTATCGGATCGAAACGCTCAAACCCTATCAGCTCGGCACGGGTTCGGGGATGAGCCAATATGGCTGGCGTATCGGCGCCGCGGCGGCAGGTGCACTGGCGCTGGTTGTGGCCAGCCGTATGGGGTGGAGCGTGGCCTATATGGTGTGCGCCGTGTTCGCTCTGCCCGCTATGATCACCGGGCTGGTCCTGGGCGAGCCGGAACGGCGTAAGGTCGTGGTGCAAAAACGTTCGATGGACGAAATCTGGCATTCGATTGCCGGGCCGTTTGCGGAATTCTTCCGACGCAGCGGCGCGTGGCTGGTGCTGGCATTTATTCTTGTTCACAAAATCGGTGACACCCTGGCCAATCTGACGTTCCGCCTGTTGTTCGACGATCTTGGGTTCAGCAACGATGAAATCGCGATGTACGACGTTGGCGTGGGCTTCTGGGCGCTGATTATCGGCGTGTTTGTAGGCGGAATTATATATGCCAAGCTGGGCCTCAAGCGTTCGGTGCTGATTGCTCTGATCCTGATGGCGGTATCGAACCTGAGTTTCGCATTGCTCGCGGCTGCGGGGCATTCGAATCTCGGGATGGCAGGGGCGATCGGGTTCGAAAACTTCGCAAGTGGATATGGCGGTGTTGTGGTGGTCGCTTACTTCTCGGCGCTGTGCGACCTTCGGTTCACCGCGGCACAATACGCGCTGATTAGTGCAGCGGCGAGCGGGGTGGGAAGGCTTCTCACTGGCACCACAGCCGGTTCCCTGATCGAAGCATTTGGCTATGTTGATTTCTATCTGCTGACCACGGTTCTGGCATTGCCGGGCATCGTTCTGTTCTGGTGGATGATGCGGACGGGGCTGGTCGATGCGGCAATGGGCACGGCTGGTGAAGTGGGCCCGGGCGATGCGCGCAACGATCCGGCGGTGTTCGACTAAGCAAGTGTTACGTCAGCGGGTCCGATTGATGGGGGAGGGCGGTTTGCCCTCCTCTCCAATTCCTTCGGCCGCTTAGTCCGGCAATTCGCCGTTCAGCCGCAGCACTTCGCCTGCGAGATAAAGCGATCCGGCGATCAGAATGGGAATATGGTCTGGACCGATGGCGGCCAGCGCATCCGAAACCGATGCTGCCGCCGTCGCCGTTGGGCCAAAGGCATTGGCGCCGTGGGCTTCGCTGCCCGGTATCGGGACGACAGTGAGGCTCGCCAACCTGTCTGCGAGCGGGTTGATGATTGCCTCGGGATCCTTGCTTGCCAGCATACCGATAACAAGATGCACTGGCCCGGCGAAATAGCGAGCGATCGCAGCGCCCGCATCGGGGTTATGCCCGCCGTCGAGCCACAGATCGTGACCCGGCACCAGAGCAGCGAGCGGCCCGTGAGACAGGCGTTGCAGCCGGGCGGGCCAGCGGGCAGCGCGTAAGCCCTGACGCATTGCGGCCGGGCTTACAGTTACCCGGCTCTGATGACGCAGCATAGCAATGGCGAGTGCTGCGTTGTCAGCCTGATGGACACCGGACAGAACGGGCAGGGGAAGCGACAGCGTGCCTGCGGCGTCCATATATTCGAGTGTTTCGTCTGCGCGCATATCCCATTCATATCCACGCATTTTCAGCAAGGCGCCGGTGGTGTTCGCGGTCTTCGTCACAGCGAGTGCGGCGGCAGCAGGATACTTCTGTGTGACCAGCGGTACGCCCTCGCGAGCGATCCCTGCCTTTTCGAACGCGATTCGAGCGAGCGGCTCGGTAGGCGTATCCTCTTCGGGGGCGAGTAAAAACGCTTCGTGGTCGATGCCCAGGCTTGCGATCCCGCATACTGCAGGCTGATCGATTACGTTGGTTGCATCGAACCGGCCACCAAGGCCGACTTCGATAATGCACGCATCGGCCGGATGTCGGGAGAAAGCGAGGAAGGTTGCCGCAGTCGTGACTTCGAAGAAACTGGGCGACAGGCTATCGCTTGCGTCCAGCACTTCGGCCAAGAGCGCCGCCAACTCGGCATTGGATATCAGGTTGCCTGCGATCCGGATGCGCTCGTTGTAGCGCACGAGGTGTGGCTTGGTAGCGGTGTGAACCGTCAAACCTTCCGCTTCGAGAATGTAGCGCAGGTAGGTACAGGTCGATCCTTTGCCGTTGGTCCCCGCTACATGGAACACTGGCGGTAGAAATTTCTGCGGGTCACCAAGGCGGGCGAGCAATGCGCGGATCGTTTCCAGCCCAAACCGCCCTTGCGGTAAGGACAGTTGCCCCAGCCGATCAAGCTGAGCCTGAACCGACGGGTCGTCTGACTTTGCGATGTCTTTCATTGCAAGCCCCTCCGATGCGGCAGAGGGGGCTGGGTCATGCTGCCTTCGCGGGCTGGAGGTAGTCCAGCAAGGTAGCGAGCCGTTCTTTCAGCTCAGCACGAGGAACGACCATATCGACCATCCCATGTTTATGCAGGTATTCGGCGCGCTGGAAACCTTCGGGCAACTGTTCGCGAATGGTGTCCTGAATCACGCGTTGCCCGGCAAATCCGATCAATGCGCCCGGTTCGGCCACATGAATGTCGCCTAACATGGCGTAACTGGCTGTAACGCCGCCTGTCGTGGGATCGGTCAGTACGACGATATAGGGCAATCCTGCCTCTCGCAATCGACGAGTCATCACGGTTGCTTTGGGCATCTGCATCAGGCTCAGGATACCTTCCTGCATACGTGCGCCACCGGCTGCAGTGCAGACGATGTAGCCGCAGCCGCGAGAGAGCGCCTCTTCCGCGCCGGCGCAGAATGCAGCGCCTACGGCCATACCCATGCTGCCGCCCATGAAGCTGAAATCCTGAACCCCTACAACGGCAGGGCGCCCGTCGATCGAGCCCGAACCGACGCTGAAGGCATCGCGGTACGGGTTCTTGGCGCGCGCCTGTTTGATGCGGTCGGTGTATTTCTTGGTATCGCGGAACTTGAGCGGATCTTCACCCACTTCGGGCTGGGGGAGGAGTTCAAACCCTTCGTCGAGCAGTTGCGTCAGCCGCGTATCGGCATTGATCCGGCCATGATGGCCACAACGCGGGCATACCGACAGGTTCTCTTCGTACTCTTTTACAAAGAGCATTTCCTGGCAACTGGGGCACTTGATCCACAGGTTGTCAGGCGTCTCGCGCTTGGCAACGAACGGTAGCGAGTTGCGGACGCGGGTGAGCCAGCTCATTTCATTCGACCTTTTTGATTTCTCGTCATCGCGGACCTAGCGCAACACGTGCTCTGCTGAAAGACGGATTACTGCGCGCCATGAACCGCATCGGCCAGAGATGCGGTGAGAGTTCTGATATGTTCCGGTGCCTCTGTACCATATTTTTCAACCAGCTCGACCAGCGCGGAACCGACCACGACGCCATCGGCAACTTGCGCGATCTCAGCCGCTTGTTCGGGCGTTCTCACTCCGAAGCCGACCGCAACGGGGATATCGGCCGATTGCTTGATACGCGTCACATTGGCTTCGATCGATTCGATCGCCGCCTGCTGCATTCCGGTAACTCCGGCAACAGCGACGTAATAGAGAAACCCGCTCGATCCATCGAGAACGGCGGGCAATCGCGCATCATCGGTTGTCGGTGTGGCCAGACGGATCGGTGAAATGCCAACGTCGCGCAATGCGGGGCCGAGTGCGGCGTCCTCTTCGGGCGGGATGTCGACACAGATCACGCCATCCACGCCCGCTTCGTTTGCTGCGCGGGCGAACCATTCGGGGCCGCGCCGGATCATTGGATTGGCATACCCCATCAGCACCAGAGGCGTATCCGGGTGCCGTTGGCGAAATGCTCTCGCAATGGCAAGCACGTCCGCCGTCGACGTTCCAGCACCCAGACTGCGGAGGTTGGCCTTCTGGATCGCCGGACCATCGGCCATCGGGTCGGTGAATGGCATTCCCAGTTCGATTATGTCGGCCCCACCGGCAACCAGCGCATCGAGGTTGGCGGCGGTATCTCCGTCGCCAGCTGTCAGGAAGCAGACAAGGGCAGGGTGAGGTCTGGCGAAAGTGGCGGCGATGCGATTCATAGTGTCATTCCAAGACGGCGTTTACGTACCGCGACCTTCGGAGCGGCTGTGGCGATGATCGCTCCGCGCTTCAAATCTTCACTCCCAGCGCATCGGCCACGGTGAAGATATCTTTGTCTCCACGCCCGGACACATTGACGAGGATGATCTGGTCCTCGCGATAATCCTTCACCACCTTGGGCAGAGCCGCGAGCGCATGCGCGCTTTCCAGCGCGGGGATGATGCCCTCGAGGCGGCAACATGTCTGGAAGGCATCCAGCGCTTCGTCGTCGGTGACCGGCAGATATTCCACACGTCCGCTTTCGTGGAGCCACGAATGCTCCGGCCCGATACCGGGATAGTCGAGACCGGCGCTGATCGAGTGCGCTTCGGTTATCTGCCCATCTTCGTCCTGTAGCAGATAAGTCTTGTTACCGTGGAGGACGCCGGGCGAGCCGCCTGTCAGGCTGGCAGCGTGCTGTCCACTTTCGATGCCGTGTCCGGCAGCTTCGATCCCGATCATTTTTACATCGGGATCGTCAAGAAACGGATGGAACAGCCCGATGGCGTTCGATCCGCCACCGACTGCGGCGAGCAGCAGGTCGGGCAATTGACCAGTGCGGGAGAGCAGCTGAGCACGGGCTTCCTTGCCGATCACACTTTGAAAATCGCGGACCAGTTCCGGGTAGGGGTGGGGGCCCGCTGCGGTGCCGATAATGTAAAACGTATCGTCCACATGGGCGACCCAGTGGCGCAGGGCTTCGTTCATCGCATCCTTGAGCGTGGCCGCGCCGCTTTCCACCGGCACCACTTCCGCGCCCAGCAACTTCATGCGGAACACATTCGGTTGTTGCCGGGCGACATCGGTGGCGCCCATGAAAATGGTGCAGGGCAACCCGAACCGCGCGCAGACGGTGGCCGTGGCAACGCCATGCTGGCCCGCGCCGGTCTCCGCAATAATCCGGGTTTTGCCCATACGGATTGCAAGCAGGATTTGCCCGATGCAATTGTTGATCTTGTGCGCGCCGGTGTGGTTCAGTTCCTCGCGCTTGAACCAGATTTGCCCGCCGCCCAGTGCCTCTGTCAGTCGTTCCGCGAAATAGAGCGGACTGGGGCGACCGACATAGTGCTCCATCAAGTCGTCGAATTCGGCCTGAAACGCAGGATCGTCCTTTGCCGCGCGGTAGTGTTTTTCCAGATCGAGGATCAGCGGCATCAGCGTTTCCGCGACGTAGCGGCCGCCGAACTGGCCATAGTGCCCGCTATCGTCGGGCTGGGTGCGAAATGAGTTTGCGATCGTGCTCATGATTGGTTTGGCGCTTGGCAGAGGGCGCGAACCATGTCCAGCGTGTGCAAGGGTGGGGCGGGCCGGGAATGGTATGACGCCAGTATCTGCAATTATCAATAATTAACGTTTAAATGGATTGATATTTACAATAACAATCAATATACATTTATTTATGCAATGATAATTATATTATATATGTGGAGTTTATACTAAATGTACAATAAATCATTGGCGTTATCCTCTGTGGGTATTGCAATGGCATATGCTGCACCGGCCCATGCTGGTGAAAGCTATGCAGAAGTTCGGGGCGGATACGTTTGGCAGGAGCGCTTTAACTCAGCGAGCGTTGGAGCTGCCGTTGGCCGCAACTGGCAAATTGGTGCCAATCAGTTTGTCGGCGTGGAAGGTTCTGTCGATAAGGCCACATCCCGAGGGGGCGAGTATGTCTGGGCGCTGTCCGGCCGTTTGGGTACGAAGGTTGCCGCTAATGGCCGGGCTTATGTCACCGGTGGGTTCAGCCATGCCGAAGCGGGGAGCGCAACCCATCTCGGTGTAGGCTATCAACGCGCGCTGACTGGAAGCATTTATCTGAAGGGCGAATATCGCCACATGTTCAACGACCGGGGTGACATGGTGCTCACCGGGATCGGATTCGCTTTTTGATGGTCTGCTGATCGCCATCGGCACAGGTGTTCTTTCGTACGAAAGCTAACGCTTGTGCCGATGGTCAATGCCGGAAAAATGGTTTTTGGGATTTTGGTTGGTTCATGCTTCGCGCACGGCACGGCAGAATGCGGTAATCCGGTCGATATCCTTCACGCCTGGCGCGCTTTCCAACCCAGACGACGCGTCCACCAAAGGGGCGTGGGTCGTGCGGATAGCGTCGACGACGTTTTCTGGCGTCAATCCGCCTGCAAGTCCCCATGCAATGCGGTGATGGTATTCGCGCAGCAATGACCAGTCGAGCGGCACTCCATTGCCGCCGGGCAGTTTCTTCGCCGGGGCGTCATATAGAACACGGTCAACCTTACTTTCATACGCCAGAACGTTTTCCAGCGATTGTGCGTTCATCAGCCCCCATGCCTTCCACACTTCGTATCGGGTTTTTTCTTTGACCAGAGCGAGCCATTCAGGCGTCTCGTTGCCATGAAATTGCACCACGTCCGGCTGCACGGCATCGAGCGCTTCTCCGGTGGGGGCGGGCTGCATATTGACCAGCAACAGCACCACCTTGACACTGTCGGGTACGCGCCGACGCAGCTTGGCCGCATCGTTGAGGGAAACGTGGCGCGGGCTGGGTTCGAAGTGGACCAGTCCAATGTGGGTGGCGCCGGCATCGACCGCCGCGTCGACAGCTTCGGGCGTTTTCAGTCCGCAAATCTTTATCATCGTATCAGGCATGATCGCTCTCTAACGGGCGAAGCAGGGGCTTGGCCAGCACTGTCATAAAATAGGGAGGGTCGAGGGGGACGGGAAAAGCCCGCCGCTCGCCGGTTCGGGCATAGCCGCGCCTCTGATAGTAAGCGATGAGTTCGCTCCGCTGTTCGAGCACTGTCATTTCAATTGTCGTGCAGCCAAAGGTATCGCGTGCGTAACGCTCAGCCGCGGCGATCATTTCTCTGCCCAGTCCACGGGCCTGACGCTCCGGTTCGATGCAGAGCATTCCGAGATATGCGAGCGATGCATCGCGCTTGGCGACATTGACGCAACCAATTGGGGTGCCGTCAGCATCCTGCACCATCAGCAGGAGTTGCGATGAATCAGCGACAATCGCTTCAAGTTCCCCCCGTTCCGTGCGTGTGTCGCTGAGCAGATCGGCCTCGTGCGTCCAGCCCATCCGGGCGGTATCCCCGCGATAGGCGCGTTCGATCATAGCGTGCAGCGATAGAAGATCGTCAGCGGTGGCAGGTCGAATTGCGACAGTCATCGCGAGTAGTCCATCGCAGATAAAAGATTGTCAGAGAGTGGCTTCGATCGTCCGAGCCGCTTCCACCGGATCATCCGCGCGGCTAATCGGGCGGCCGATCACGAGCACCCCGGCGCCATCGTCACGCGCCTGGCGTGGAGTGACTACGCGTTTCTGGTCGCCCACTGCGGCACCTGCCGGGCGCAGGCCGGGGACGACGAAGAAACCGTCTTTCCACTGGCTGTGGACGGCGCTTACTTCGTGACCGGAACATACGATCCCATCAAGCCCCGCAAGATTCGCCATTTCTGCCAGTCGCAGTACCTGATCCTCGACACTGGAAGCCATTCCCATTCTTTCGAGGTCGGGTCCGCTGAGGCTGGTCAGCATGGTGACGGCGACAACCTTGCAGCCATCGCCCGCAGCTGCCTTTGCATCTTCCATCATGGCCCGTCCGCCGCTGGCATGAACGGTCACTATAGAAGGTTCCAGCGTATGGATCGATTGCATGGCCCCTGCGACGGTGTTGGGAATGTCGTGCAGTTTAAGGTCAAGAAAAATCGGCAGACCCACCTGCGCGATTTCGCGTACACCGTGATGGCCGTGCGCGCAGAAGAACTCGAGTCCGAGCTTGAAGCCGCCCACATGCGCCTTGACCTTTTCGGCCATAGCTTTTGCCGCATCGATTTGCGGTATGTCGAGGGCAAGGAAAACCGGGTTTGTCATCCGACAATATCGTCCCGCGAAACAGGTTTGTCGACAGTGGCAACCGGCGCTTCGTCTCGCTCCGTTACGGTAGGCGAGACTGCCGCTGGTGTGAGTGCCGGGGGAGCAGGCGGCGGAGTCAGCTTGGAGCGCGCTGCGGTCTCCAGCGCGCCGATCCGGCGGCCCAACCTCCACTTGACGCCGCGGTGGAGCATCCACATCGGCACCAGCCCAAGCAGAAACGAAACGATCACCAGTGCAGGAACTTTGGTTTCGAGCACCAGATTGGACCAGATCTGTACCTCAACCGGCTTCCAGTTGAAGAAGCTGAAGGCCAGCAAAAGGACCAGCAATACAGTCCAGACGAGTGTACGGACGATCTGCATATGGTTTCCCGGCGTTATTGGCGTTGCCCTGTCTCTAGGGCGATGAGCGGCGGAAGGGAAGGGCGGGCATTAGCTGGCGCCCTCGCAGGATTGGTACAGGCTCAATCCAACGTGATTTTGCGGAGCGGCGCGAGTGCGCGGTAAATGCCTGAGATTGGGCGGAGAGAACCCGGCCCGGAACACGTATCGCGCTCCGGGTCGGACATTCCTGTTATCCAAATACCCGCTCGAAAATCGTATCGACTTCCTTGAAGTGATAATCGAGATCGAACCTTTCTTCCAGCTCAGCATCCGAAAGTGCAGCCGTTACTTCGGGATCGGCTTTCAACAGATCCAGGAGGCTCAACGCGCCATCGGATTCCCATACCTTCATCGCGTTACGCTGAACCAGACGATAGGCATCTTCGCGGCTGACACCTGCTTGCGTCAGAGCCAGTAGCACGCGTTGCGAGTGAACCAGCCCACCCATACGGTCGAGATTCTTTTGCATCCGTTCGGGATAGACCAGCAACTTGTCGATCACGCCCGTCAGACGCGCGAGTGCGAAATCGAGAGTGATGGTCGCGTCCGGCCCGATGAAGCGCTCGACCGAAGAATGGGAGATGTCCCGCTCGTGCCACAGGGCGACATTTTCCAGCGCGGGCAAGGCATAGGCGCGGATCATCCGCGCCTGCCCGGTGAGGTTTTCTGTCAGGATCGGGTTGCGCTTGTGCGGCATTGCGCTCGACCCCTTCTGGCCGGGTGAGAAATATTCTTCCGCCTCCAGAACTTCGGTACGCTGGAGGTGGCGAATCTCGACTGCGACGCGCTCTATCGATCCGGCAATTACCGCCAGCGTTGCAAAGAACATCGCGTGGCGGTCACGCGGGATAACCTGTGTCGATACCGGCTCTATCGCCAGGCCCAGTCGCTCTGCGACGTGCGCCTCTACCTGTGGATTGACGTTGGCGAATGTCCCCACTGCCCCGCTGATCGCACATGTCGCGATTTCGGCGCGTGCGTTGACAAGGCGTTGGCGGCAGCGCGCGAACTCCGCATATGCCTGTGCCAGCTTCAGACCAAAAGTCACCGGTTCGGCGTGAATGCCATGACTACGGCCGATTGTCGGTGTGTATTTATGCTCTTCCGCCCGGCGCTTGATAGCGGCCAGCAGCAAGTCGAGGTCTTCCAGCAGAATGTCGCTCGTTCGTGCCAGTTGCACCGCCAGCGTGGTATCGAGCACGTCGGAACTGGTCATCCCCTGATGCATGAAGCGTGCTTCGTCACCAACCTGTTCCGCAACCCATGTCAGAAACGCGATGACATCGTGCTTGGTCACCGCCTCAATCGCGTCGATCGCAGGCACGTCGATTTTGGGGTTGGTCGCCCACCAGTCCCACAGTGCCTTGGCGGCGCTTTGCGGAACAACTCCAAGCTCACCCAGCTTTTCTGTCGCGTGCGCTTCGATTTCGAACCAGATGCGATAGCGTGCCTCTGGTTCCCAGATGGCGGTCATGTCAGGGCGGGCGTAGCGGGGGACCATTGTCGACTCCGTGTGTGGCGAGTGTGCTTTGCCGCTGCGGCTAGGTGGGGAGGGCAATGAAGGCAAGTCCGCAAGCCGACAGGACTGTTGCCAACCGACACGCTGCTGTCATCTAATACGCCGAACGGTGAAATTATATTCACCGATTCTCGGAATCCTGAAAGGTCGATTGCCTTGAAAACAACGCGTAAGCTCGCTCTGTCGGTTGCGGTATCTCTCGGAGTTCTCGCAGCAAGTCCGGGATTGGGAGAGGAAACTACACCTCCTGCGACCCCGGAGGATAACGATCCGCCCAAGCTGGTGCTCGCCATTTCCGTCGATCAGTTTTCGGCCGATCTGTTCGCCCAGTATCGCCAGACTTACACTGGCGGCTTGAAACGGCTCGCCAATGCGATCGTGTTCCCGTCCGGCTATCAAAGCCATGCTGCGACTGAAACCTGCCCCGGTCACTCGACCATCATGACCGGTTCGAATCCAGCGCGCACCGGTATCGTCGCCAATGATTGGGTCGATCAGAGCGCGGCACGGGCAGACAAGATAATATATTGCGCGGAAGACGAGCGCGAGGCCGGGACCGATCATCGCAATTATGTCGAATCGGCTGTGCACCTGCTCGTCCCTACACTTGGCGAACGGCTCAAGGCAATTTCACCCGCGTCACGCAATGTCGCGGTATCGGGCAAGGATCGGGCCGCCCTGATGATGGGCGGCAACAATGTCGACGCGATCTATTTCTGGAAGAAGGGGCGTTTTGTAACCCTCAAAGGGCGGACCGTCGAACCCGGCGTGGAGAGGATCAACGCTGAACTGGCCCCCGTTTTTGCCGCTCCCGATCCCGATGGCCTGAGCGTGCCGGAATCGTGCCGCCATCTGAATCAGGCCATTCCGGTGAAAGATGGCGGAACGGTCGGCACCTATCATTTCAATCGCCCGGGGGCGGTCGATGGTGCATTTCGTGCCAGCCCGGCACTCGATGCTTGGACGGTGCGCGTTGCCGAACAAGTGATCGACGATATGAAGCTGGGGCAGGGCAAGGTGCCTGACGTTCTTTCGCTTGGCCTGTCTGCGACCGATTACATCGGCCATTCGTTCGGTAACGAAGGGGTGGAGATGTGCATCCAGCAGGCGTCGCTCGATCAGACTCTGGAAGGGCTGTTTTCTTTCCTTGATGCCAAGGGCATCGATTACATGGTCATGCTGACGGCCGACCACGGCGGCCACGATCTGCCGGAACGGGTGGCAATGCAGGCATATCCTTCCGCGACCCGGATCGATGACAAGCTGACGGCGGACGATATCGGCGCGGCGATTGCCGCCGACCTTGGCCTGTCAGACGGAGTGAAGCCGCTGCTCGCACGGGGGCCGATTGGCGATTTCTATCTGAATCGCGATCTGTCGGGCGAGATGAGAGACAAAGTCCGCGCTGCGGCAATTACGCGCCTTAAGGAATATCCGCAGGTTGCGGCTGTTTTCGATGCGCGTGAACTGGCCCAAGTGCCTTTGCCAACCGGGCCAGTGGAAGAATGGACGCTGGAAGAACGCGCCCGTGCATCGTTTTACGCTCCGCGTTCGGGCGACATTATCGTGCTGCTGCGAAAGGCTGTCACCCCTATCGCCCATCCGGGGCCGGGCTATGTCGCCACCCACGGCTCGCCTTATGACTATGATCGTCGCGTACCGATCCTGTTCTGGCGCAAAGGTCTGTCTCCGTTCGAGCAGCCGCTGTCAGTTCGCACGGTCGATATCGAACCGACGCTGGCTCCCTTTGTAGGTGTTACCATTCCGCAAGGAGATATCGACGGTCGCTGTCTCGATCTGGATGCGGGAGCTGCATCGACATGCGGTTTGGAGCCAGTAACTAACTGAAGAACATCTCAATTGTTGGCTGCCGAAAACAAACTGTACGGACTAAAATAAATGCACTTGATGGAAGTGATGAAATAGAAAGATTTTGATTTGCGGAAAGGGAATGTAATGCTCTATCACTTTCCTAAATGAACTATTGGGGGTGAGATGAGATTCTGTAATTGGCTTCTGACAGCGGCTGCGGTTTCCTGTGTATCCGCGCCGGTTTTGGCAGGGGATGTAGTTGTTTACGCAGCCCCTGCTGGGTGGGTCGCTCCCAAAACGCTCGGCGCATCCAAAAGCGCAGGACCAGCGTTCGCTCTGTATGATGTTCAGGTTCACATGGAAGGTGGGGTGGTCTCCACCTATCAAGACAGTGCCATTCGCATGTCCACTCCAGTGATGCTGACACAGGCTGGGACCATCACTGCGGAATGGATGCCCGATAAAGGCGACTTGATCATTCATCGCATCGAGTTGTTGCGCGATGGAGAGGTGATCGACCTCCTCGCCCAAGGTGCGAAATTCGAAGTGCTTCGCCGCGAGCAAAATCTTGAGCGCAGAGCAGTCGATGGCAGGCGAACTGCAACTCTGGCGGTTCCCGGCATGAGGGTCGGCGATGTCCTGCGTGTCGCGTACACCATCACTTTAGCGGATCAGGCGCTAGGTGCCGAGATGCAAAGCATCACGGGATTGCCGGTCAAACCCTTTCAGATCGATAATGGCGAGGTCACCGTTTCCTGGCCAAAGTCGGAGCCGGTCCAGTGGGCTGCCTTTCAAGGACCGGATGGCCTGAAAGCCGTGGAAAAGGGCGAAACGACGAGCGTTGCCATTCCTTTGCCATTGCCCAAACGACCCGAAGTGGCGGCATCAGCTCCGGCGCGTTATGATTTTCCGTCTATTCTCCAGGCCACAACGTTCGCCGACTGGCCGGAAGTCTCGCGGACAATGGCGGCGGTCTTCGAACCGAAAACAGGGTTTGCGAAGGACGGGCCGCTAGCAGAGCAAGTGGCCGAGATAGCCCGGCAGACCAGCGATCCACTTGATCGGGCGGCATTGGCCACGCGATTTGTGCAGGATAAAATTAGTTACCTCGCCAATGGCATGGATGGCGGCAATTATATTCCTCAATCGCCGGACGAGACGTGGGAACAGAGGTACGGCGATTGCAAGGCGAAAACGGTCTTGCTGGTGTCGATGTTGAGAGCGTTGGGTGTCGATGCAGAACCATTTGCCGTGCGTAGCGCCGCTGGTGACGTTTTGCCCGAATTGCTGCCAATGCCCGGGGGCTTTGATCACGTCATCGTCCATGCTGTTATCGATGGAGTGGACTACTGGCTGGATGGGACAAGCATTGGAACGCGCCGGGACAATATCGATGTCGTGCCTCCGTTCTTTAATGGCCTGGCGTTGCGAAAAGATGGCGCGGAGCTTGTACCGCTTACACCGCGATTGCCAAAATCGCCCCTTCACAAGATCGTATTGACCTACGACAGCAGTGTCGGTGTGCGTGTTCCGGCGATGTACGACGTCGACTTTGCATTCAGCGGTCCGATGGCGGCAAGTTTGCGGACTGCGAGCGAGCAGTTGGAGGGCGATGCGCTGCGATCGGCTGTTCTCTCGATGATCGCACCGACTATTGGAGGCAGTCAGGCAACCAGCGCGACAATCGAGTACGACGATGTCAGTGGCTTTGCCCATGTAAAGGCAAAGGGAATTCTGACGCCGCCGTGGAAGCGGAAGGACGAGATTATGCAACTCGTTCCGCCAGGTGCTCCGGTAAGCAATGTTTCCTTCGATGCCGATCGCGCAAGGCAGGCGTGGAGGGGCGTTCCGTTGTTGCTCAATGGTCCGAATTATAGCGACTATACGTTTTCAGTGATTCTGCCGCATCAGGGGAGAGGGTTCTCTCTTCATGGCGATAAGGCGATCAAGACTACGATTGCGGGCATAGAGATTGCCTCGGATGCGTCGTTGTCAGGCAATCGGATGGCGGTAAGACAAACCGTCCGTTCAGCTGCGGATGAACTGGCGGCACCAGCGATTCCCGATGCGGTGCGGGCCTATGCTGCTGTGTCCAATAACCTTCCCCGGATCGAAGCTGATTCTGACACGCTAATGGAGTGGGATTACGTAGGCCCTAAACGGAAACTGCTCGTTCCGCTCGATAAGGCCTATGCCGAGCTGATCGCGCAAGCCTCGGAGCCCGAGGATCAGGCCGCCAGTTATGTGAATCGTGCCAATTTCCGTTCCGGCATTGGCGAGTTGGCGGGTGCGGAAAGCGATCTCGATCAGGCAATCGCCAAAGGCGCAACAGCGGATATGTATTATGATCGTGCGCGGGTGAGGCAGGCGCAGGGCAACTTATCCGGGGCATTGGCGGATTATCGACAGGTGGAATCCCTTGATGGCAAGGGGGCAAGTTTGCCAGCGCAAGCCGAGTTACTTGGCCGCATGGGCAGATACGATGAAAGTCTGGCTGCCGCCCGTGAATACGCCGATTATGCGGAAACGCCCTCGGACGCACAGCAAACGGAAGGCGCCGCGTTGATGTGGGCTGGCCAGAAGGAAGAGGGGCTGAGCATGGTCCGCAAGGCGGCTGACCGCAGACCGGGAGATGCCCACTTACTGAATGCAATATGCTGGCAAGGCGGTATTTGGAATGTTGTCGACGCTTCAATTATGGATGCGTGCAATGGTGCAGTTGAAAAATCGAACTGGTCCGCACCATTTTTAGATAGCCGTGCGGTGGCCTATTACCGGTTGGGAAAATTTGAAGATGCCTTGCGCGATCTAAATGCGGCATTGGCAGCGAGCCCGGATCTGATGCCCACCCGCTTTATGAGAGGGGTTGTGCGGATCAAATTAGGAGACAAAAAAGGCGGAAATCAGGATATTGCCAATGCATTGCAGCTTAATCCTGATTTGAAGGCGCAATACGCAGCATACGGGATCGAACCGGCCAGGTGAGTGGGACGGGGCGGCCGTTAACGAAACGGTGGCCAGCGAAACATCACTTCGATGCGACCGGTTTCTCTGCCATCGGGTGCGAAGGACCGTTCTTCAATGATACCGCGCCCGTTGGACTCGACTGTTACTACGGTGGAGCAACGGGTGCCGTACAGATCGTTGCGAATGAAGGGCGGGGTGTCTTGCGGTTCCACCGCGATATCGGAGCGATTGAGTGGCGGGATGCCTGCGTCCGGTAGAGCTTCACTTCGTAGCGCAGCGAACAGCGGCGCGCGGTTGCCTTGGCTACCCGCCAACCACTCACCGACAGCGGCCTTCAGCGATAGTGTTTTCGGCCACGGTTCATCCAAAGAACCATTGGAGAGGCCGAAAATACCCGGCGGTAGGGGCGCGTGTAATCCGTATGGCCGGTTTGTGTGGAAGGATAACTCTTTGGCTTCGATGACAGTAAACAGGCTGAACGGATTGAACTGACTAAGATCCTCCTCTCCTAAAAAGGCGGGGCCTGAAGGATCGGCGAGAACGCTTCGAACCATTTCACCGCGCGATTTACAGGAAGGGTCGGGGGCACCAAACCCGCGACGGTTGGTGACGAGCGCAAACCGGCCTGTCTCGCTTACCCCCAACCAGGTGCCGCCGCCAACCAGATCGCGTCCTGCGATAATCGGGTGGTCGCATTCCCATCGGGATAACGGCTCGGCGGCACGTGCGTGGTACTCATCGCGATTACCGATGACGACCAATGGCCAGCGATCGTGCGTCTTCCATGCGATTGCGGCGACACACATCGCTAAATCAGCCCTTTCGCGCGAAAGCTGACGTGTCCGCTGCGGCCAATGATCACATGATCGTGAACTGTTATGCCCAACAGCTTCCCCGCATCGGCGATGCGCGTGGTGATCTGAATATCCGCGCGACTTGGTTCTGGGTTTCCGCTCGGGTGATTGTGGACTAGAATCAGTGCCGTCGCCCCTACCTCCAGCGCCTTCTTTACAACTTCGCGCGGATGGATGGCTGCCTCGTCGATCGAACCGTCACCGACGTGATGGTCGAGGATAAGGTGGTTTCGCGTGTCGAGATACAGCACCCGCACCCGCTCAACCGTCAAATGCGCCATGTCGATCGTGAGGTAATCGAGCAATGCCTGCCAACTGCTCAGCACTGGTCTCTGCTGAACCTGTCCACGAGCGCTGCGGCGTGTCGCGATGGCGACCGCCTTTAGAGTGGCTGCTGCAGTTTCTCCTACGCCCTTGACCGTTTGCAACCCGGCTGGCTCGGCATTGAGAACCGCTGGAAGCGATCCGAATCTCTCTATAAGTGCCTTGGCAACTGGCTTGGTATCCCCGCGCGGATTAGCCGCGAATAATAGGTATTCGAGGACTTCGTAGTCAGCCAATGCTTCAGCGCCACCGTGCAACAATCGCTGCCGAAGGCGTGAACGATGCCCTTCTCCGCTGTGCGATCTTGCACCTGGCGTCGCAGAAATTGAATCTTCAGGCTGAGGCAACCTTTTCCCCGTCATCGCGTTGAGCGCTGATGCATTGCCTTTGGCGGGGCTTGCGCGCAAGTGGGGACGAATGGCTGAAGCCGAAACTGACGCAGAGGATTACGACGGGGAGGCCACAAGTGTGGGCCGTCGCCGCGTGCTGCTGCGAATCCTTTTGGTTTTGTTGGTGATTTTTACCTCAATCGTTGCGGCGGTGTGGTTTTCCCGGGAAGAAATTGCGGACAATCTCATCGCCAGTCAGCTTGAAAGCTATGGAATTCCGGCAACTTACGAAATTGATTCAATCGGCCCGGAACGACAGATTCTAAAAAATATCGTCATCGGTAATCCTGACAGCCCCGATCTCACGATAGCCAATGCACAGGTTGCAATAAATTATCGTTTCGGAATACCCGCACTCGGTCGGATTACTCTCATCCGCCCGCGGCTTTATGGTTCTGTGCGCGATGGCAGGCTGAGTTTTGGAGCCCTTGATAAAGCTCTGTTTAGCGATCGCAGCAGCCAGTCAGGCTTGCCTGCCCTTGATATCCGCCTGATTGATGGACGGGGCCTTATTGAAAGTGATTTCGGGCCAATCGGAATTAAGGCCGAAGGGCAGGGTCGGTTAGATAATGGGTTTAAGGGGACGCTTGCTGCTGTCGCTCCCAAAATCGAAGGCGGTCAATGCAAAGCGCTGGGAGCTTCCATGTACGGGGCCCTGACGACCGAAGGGAGCAAGCCGCATTTTGCAGGCCCTGTGCGAATCGCTGAATTGGTGTGCCCTTCTCAGCAGATAGCGCTGAAAGGTGTGGCTCTCCTTACCGATTTGACGACCGATAGCGCCTTGTCTGGATTCGACGGCAAGGCAAAGCTGCAGACGGGCGCCTTGAATGCAGCCGATACGCGAGCAAGTGGGTTGAACGGTACGGTGCGCGCAGTGTGGCGTAACGATGCATTGACGGCAAACTATACGCTCGCTGCTCGCGGTCTTTCGTTACCAGAGGTGCGTGTGGCAGTTATGACGCTGGATGGATCGTTGAGAGCCAGCGATGCGTTCGGTCGAGTTGAAATCCGATCTGGTGTCGCCGGAAATGGTGTGCGACTCGGTGATACGCTTGATGCCAAGCTGGCAACAGCAGAGCACGCGGCTAAGGATACGCTTGCTGCACCCCTTCTGGCTCAAATCCGCAACGCCCTTTTGCGTGAGGGGCGAGCCAGTCGTTTCGTGGCGGATATAACTGCGCGCAGAACGGGCGAGGCGGCCAATCTGGTGATTCCTCAGGCGAGTTTGCGCGGGGGAAGTGGTTCGACTCTACTCTCGTTGTCGCAAGTGCAAGTGTCCGGGGGAGGGGGTAAAGGGCTGCAGTTTTCCGGCAATCTCGCCACTGGCGGAAAGGATTTGCCTCGGATCGTCGGACGGATGGAAGGCGGGCAGGGCGGACGCGCCGTTCTGCGAATGCGGATGGCGGAATATGTGGCGGGCGATTCTCGTATGGCGATACCCGACCTGGCTATTATCCAAAGCGATGCCGGGGCGATCGAATTTCGTGGGCGCGTCTCAGCGTCAGGTCCGCTACCCGGCGGGTCGGCGCGCAACTTGCAGCTGCCGATCGAGGGAAGCTGGTCTGGTGCTCGTGGACTGGCATTATGGCGCCATTGCACGAAAGTCGGTTTCGATGGGCTGACAATGGCATCACTCTCTCTTGAGCGACGATCTTTGACACTTTGCCCGACAAAAGACGCGCCAATCGTTCAGCAGCGTGCCGGGGCGCTGCGTATCGCCGCCGGTGTCGCCGCTCTCGACCTTGCAGGCACGCTGGCAAACACTCCGATTCGGCTCAAGAGCGGCCCGATCGGTTTTGCTTATCCCGGTGCGATGACTGCTCGCGAAGTTGATGTCGGTCTTGGCGCTCGCGGATCAAGCAACGATTTCCGGATATCCAATTTGCAGGCGACATTTGGCGGTGAGATAGCGGGCACGTTCGCGGACACGGACGTGAAGCTCTATTCGGTACCGCTCGATATGGTCGGTGCTGCGGGCAACTGGAAATACGCTAACGGTGTCCTCACTCTCGCAGATGGACGTTTCCGTCTGGAAGATCGGGCTTTGGCGGATCGGTTCAATCCTCTGGATGCGGAAGCGGCCTCTCTCACGCTTAAGGATGGTGTCATTCACGCCACCGCGTCGCTCAGGGCGCCAAATTCCCATCGCGAGGTAGCGGACGTATCGATTGCCCATAATCTGGTGAATTCGACAGGGGCCGCCGATCTGGCAGTGAAGGGATTGGTGTTCGATAAGGCGCTTCAGCCCGATCAGTTGACGGATCTCGCTCTCGGTGTCGTAGCAAATGCGAAGGGAACCGTGCGAGGTGTGGGGCGGATCGACTGGAATGCGAAGGGCATAACAAGCTCAGGCCGTTTTTCCAGCGATGCGCTAGACTTCGCTGCGGCATTCGGGCCGGTGAAGGGTGCCAGCGGAACTGTGGTATTCACCGATTTGCTTGGAATGACTACCGCGCCAAACCAAACCTTGCAGATTGCATCGGTCAATCCAGGAATAGAGGTGGATAATGGCAGCGTCACCTTCACGCTGAAGAACGGTCAGGATCTGGCTGTCGCCGGAGGGACGTGGCCGTTCATGGGCGGCACGATCACGTTGCACCCCACGAAAATGCGGTTCGGCGCGAGTGAAGAGCGTCGCTATGTTTTTGAGATCGTCGGCCTCGATGCGGCACAATTCATTCAGCGAATGGAGCTCGAAAACCTCGCGGCCACAGGCATATTCGACGGTACAGTACCCATTGTATTTGACCGCAATGGAGTTGGGCGGATCGATCACGGCATGCTGATCGCGCGGACACCAGGCGGCAATGTCTCTTATCTGGGTGAACTGACGTATAAGGACAAAGGGGCAATTGCGAATTTTGCCTTCGATGTTCTGAAATCGATCGATTACAGTCAGATGGTTCTTACCATGGAAGGGCGGCTGACCGGTGAGATAATCACGCATGTCAGCCTTGACGGTGTGCGTCAGGGGGAAGGGGCGAAACAGAACTTTCTCACCCGGCGTATTGCGGCACTCCCGATTCGCCTCAACGTCAATATTTCTGCGCCATTTTATCAGCTTATCAGTTCGATCAAAGCCATGTACGATCCTGCGTCTGTGCGTGATCCACGTGATCTGGGGTTGGTTTCAAGTGATGGGACGCGATTGAAACCTGCCGTTTCGCTCCCACCGTCCACTGGTTCACCGCATGATATCTTACCGGAAAAAACACCCGTTCAGCCCAAAGAAAGCGAGAACAGGCCATGATCTGTGCCCAATCGATCCGCGAATATGTCTCTGCAAATGGCTTGTCGGCCGAGCGCGATAAGCCTTTGGGTGGCATGGGGCGGACAATGTTGATGGCGATGGCCGGTTCGGCTGCGCTTGGCGGGTGCATTTCGGTCAAGGCACCTGATAAACCAATCGTGATCGAGCTGAATATCAACATTCGGCAGGAAGTGATTTATCGTCTCGCGGCAGACGCGAACAATACGATCGATGAGAATGAGGATATTTTCTAAGATGAGCAGCCTGTTGAAAAATATCATTATCGCTGCTGCGGGCATTGGTCTCGCAATGTCTTCTCCTGCGTTGGCACAGCGTGATCCTGCATACGAAGCGGCGCGCTCATCGGGCCAGGTCGGAGAGAAAATGGACGGCTACCTCGGCATCGTCGGTGCTGGCAGTCCGGCGCTGCAGAAGCTTGTGGGCGATATCAATATCAAGCGGCGCGCGGTCTATGCCAGTCGAGCACAAGCGGCGAATGCCACGCTTGAAGAATATGCGTTCACTGCAGGATGTCTTGCGATTCTCAAAACAGCTCCAGGGGAGAAATATCAGGCTCCTGATGGTTCCTGGCAAACTCGCACCAGCTCCGCCCCCCAGCGCGACAGTCGGTGCCCTTCGTAACTTCCCACGATATAGTGGCGTGATCCCCGGTTTGGGCTTCCTCCACCGGTTGACTCGCATACACCCCCCGCCTAAGGGAGCGGCGCACCGGCTCAACCCCTTTGGCGGGTAGGGCCGGTTCTGTATATCTTTTATCCGGAATCGCTCGTTCGCGGGCGGCCCAAGGTTCTGACGGGACTTAGTTTTGGCCGACAATAACGACCAGCACTCAGGCGACGATCTTGACCGCCGTATTGCCGATGCTCAGGCGCGCCGTAAGCACGGCGTGACCAATGCGGAAGGGCGCGCGGAAACGCGCGGCTGGGCCGTGGGTATCGAATTCGTCGGTACGGTTTTGGTTTCCGGCTTTATAGGTTGGGCAATTGATACCTGGGCCGGCCTCGGAACGGCACCGTGGGCGATGATTGTCCTTCTGGTGCTCGGTTTTGCGGCCGGCGTACGGCGCGCAATCAAAACCTCCGCTCAGTTCGATAGCGATCCCGGTAACGACGGCTGAAGGCACAGGACATCCCATGAACCCGATGCATCAGTTTGAGATCGTCAAGCTTCACCCGCTCGCTGCCGGTGGCTACGATATCTCTTTCACTAACTCTGCGCTGTGGATGGCAATTGCGTTGGGCGCGATTGCTATCTTCATGTTCGTCGGTACTGCTAAGCCGCAGCTCGTTCCTGGGCGTTGGCAGGCGGCCGTCGAATATGTTTACGACTTCGTGGCCAGCATGCTGGACGAGAACGTCGGGCCGGAAGGTAAGCGCTATGCACCGCTGATTTTTGCGGTCTTCATGTTCGTTCTGGTTTGTAACCTGCTTGGCCTGTTGCCGTGGGTGGGGGCATTTACGCCAACCAGTCATGTTACCGTGACTATCGGTTTGGCCTTCATTGTGTTTACCGTGGTCTGCGTCGTTGGCTTTATGCGTCACGGCCTGCACTTTTTCAGCCTGTTTTGGCCGAAGGATGCGAATATCGTGCTCGGTTTGTTCGTTTTCGTGATTGAGGTTCTCAGCTTCCTCTCGCGTCCGTTCACGCTGGCCATTCGTTTGTTCGCCAACATGACCGCCGGACACGTGCTGCTGAAAGTGTTTGGCACTTTCGTCGTGGCGCTCGGTTCGTTCAACGCGCTGCCTTATGTATTTGGCGTACTGCCTCTTGCAGTGAACGTCGCGCTCACGGCGCTCGAACTTCTGATCGCGGTCGTGCAAGCTTACGTTTTCGCTCTTCTCGCATCGCTCTATCTCAATGATGCGGTGAACCTTCACTAACGGGTAGTTCGCCCGAAAATGACTGATTGAACCAAGGAAAGGTTTTCGACATGGACGTTGCATCGGCAAAGGTTATTGGCGCAGGTCTCGCAGCAATTGGTGCGGGTCTTGCCGCAATCGGTGTGGGCGCTATCTTCGGCCAGTATCTGAACAGCGCACTGCGTAACCCCGAAGCTGACGCCAAAATGGGCGGTCGCCTGATTTTCGGCTTCGCTGTGACCGAAGCGCTCGGCCTGATCGCGGCTGTTGTGGCGCTGGCACTGGCCTTCAGCTAAGCGGATCTGCTGCCGGCCAGACCCCGTGATGGGGCTGGCCGGTCGCACCGATTGGCTTCACTGAAAGACAGGCTTCGAGAGTCATGCCTCAATTCGATTTCACCAACGTCTTCTGGCCTCAGCTTTTCTGGTTGGCGCTATTTTTCATCGTGCTCTATTTCGGCATTGTGCGCCTCACTTTGCCGCGTTTGGGCAAAGTGATGGATGAGCGTGCGGCGAAGATTGACGGTGATCTCGAGGCAGCTCGTGCAGCCAAGGAATCGGCAGATGAGCTGACCGAGCGCTATCGAGCTGAACTGGAGAAGAGTCGGGACGAGGCGCGCAGCAATATTGCTGCGGCTAAGGCGGAAGCTGCCAAGGCTTCTGAAGTCCGTCTTGCCAGGGCAGATGCAGAATCCGCAGCCCAAATCGAAGCAGCGGAAGCGCGCATCGCCGATGCCAGTGCCAAAGCGCATGGATCGCTTCGTGGGGTTGCTGTGGAAGGGGCACAGGCAATCGTTGCCAAGCTTACTGGCAGTGAGCCCTCGGCAGACGCTGTAAGTAGCGCGGTTGATGCCGCGATGGCCCGATAAGGCAACGTGACAGGACCGCATGACATGAGTGCACTTCCCGCAATCGTCGAAGAGCAGCCTGCCGGTCACACCGAAGTGGCAGGACACGAGGAACAAACTCTGCTCGGCCTCGGGGCTGAAGGTTGGGTTTATGTCTCGATCACTATTTTCTTCGTTATCGCGATCTTTTTCGCCAAGGCACCGAAGAAAATCACTGATGCATTAGATGCTCAGATTGCGGAGAAGCGTCGCAATCTGGATGAGGCGGCAAAGATCCGGGCTGAGGCTCAGGCCTTGCTCGACGAAGCGAAGGCACAGCATGCTGCTAGCGCGCAGGATGCTGCTGCCATGCTCGATCATGCGAAGCAGGAAGCGGCGCAGATTATTGCTCAGGCAGAGGCAGATACGTCGGTTATGCTTGAACGTCGTGCGGTGATGGCCGAGCAGAAGATTGCAGCTGCTGAACGGGCAGCCGCTGATAATCTTCGCCGGGAAGCTGCTGGCGCTGCCGTTGCCGCTGCGGGGGCAGTAATTGCTGGCAATTATGGCGAAACAGAAGATCGTAAACTGGCGGACGAAATTATCTCATCGATTTAGTCCAGTTTAACTGGCTTTGTGATAGACTTATTGAGGCCGTGCGGGTTCTCTGATTCAGGGATTTCCGCGGCCTCTTTTTATTGGCGTGTTGTGAGAGGCGACCTTTGGGGACCGGGCCTTTCCAATTCGCAACATCGCAATCCTATCGATTCTAAGCGCGACGGCGAACAGGGAACGATATCTCGCCAGCAATTATCAGGAAGGTTAAGGTGATCGAGAGCGCAGCGTTTCGTAGCATTGCCATCGCTCTTATGTCCCATAATGCACTGGTATATTCGTGCTCGAAGCTCCGCCGCACGTCGTGCAGAAACGGAGGGCGTGAAATAGCGAGGGCCGGAACGCCCTATGTGTCGGCGTCTTTCCGCCGCATACAGCGCTTCCGATTATGCAGTAATTTACGCCATTGGGTCGCAACAAAGTTAGCCCACTTGTCACTTCTGTGACGCAATCTCAGAAATCGTCTTTGGCTTTCCTGAGCGCTGCGAAAGTCTCCGTCGCAGTTTCGCCGCCCCATCGATTGCGTAGGCTCTCATCATCCGCACGGAGAAAAGGGTTGGTGTTCAACTCCCGCTCTAACTTAGTCGGGACGGTTGCTTCACCGCGCGCCCGACGTGCGTCGATTTCCGCAGCATAGTCCTTTAGCGCGGCGTTATCAGGGTCGGCATGCAGCGCGAACCTAGCATTGGCTTGCGTGTATTCATGGGCGCAATACAGCATCGTTTCGGGCGGTAACGCCCGAATCCGCTGCAAACTCGCCCAGAACTGTTCCGGCGAGCCTTCGAACATTCGCCCGCAACCGAGCGCAAATACGCTGTCTCCCACGAAGGCGATCCCCTCGGCAGGCATATGATATGCCAGATGCCCAAGAGTATGCCCCCCTACATCGATCACCCGCGCCGTGTGATCACCCAGATTCACTGTGTCGCCAGAGTGCAGTGTGCGATCGAGCGGGGAGATCTTCGTCACTTCCTCCGGGCCGGAGATCGTGCATCCTGTTGCCGCCTTGATCGCTTCGTTTCCGCCCGCGTGATCGGGGTGCCAATGGGTGTTCCAGATCTGTGTGATCTGCCATCCCCGCTCCTGCGCTGCGCGCCGATAGGCGTCGGCATCGGGCGTATCGATGCAGGCGGTTTCGCCCGACGTCGGGTCGTGAAGCAAGTATCCGTAGTTGTCGGACAAGCATGGGAACTGATGGATTTCGATCATGGGGCGATCTTATCGATCTTAATCCGCACGTGAAAGGGCAGATCAGGGCATCCGGCGCATCGACAGGCTTCCATATAGCACCGCAAACAGGAAGGCGGTTGGTGCGCTATGCGGAGGTTGCCACGCCCCGTGCCCGATCGCCTGCATAATGAGGAGTGCCCATATGCTCGCCACTGCAGCCACGATTACGACCATATCCAACTTGCGATAGCGCGCCGCATCGCCATTCTTCGCGCTGGCGACCTGCCGAATTGCCCACAACGCCGGTACCATGTAGCCTATGGCAACCCAGGCGGGCGCCCATTGAACGGCCCAGGCACCCAAAAACAACAGAACGCCAACCATGCCGATACTGTATCAAGGACGGCAAATGTAGGGAAGGCCCGCCTGCTCGGATGAGCGGACGGGCCTTCCTGTGTCTTTAAAGGTATCGCACCTCCCGGCGCCCCCTCGATAAAGCAGAGGCAGCCGATCAGGGCGGTGGGGCTTACTCGCCCTTCTGCTTCAGCGCTTCGCCGAGGATGTCGCCCAACGACGCACCCGAATCGGACGAACCGAACTGTGCCACCGCTTCCTTCTCTTCGGCGATCTGACGCGCCTTGATCGAGAAGTTCGGCTTCTTCGAACGGTCGAAGCCGGCGACCAGCGCGTCGATCTTCTGGCCGGTCTGGAAGCGATCCGGACGCTGTTCGTCGCGGTCGCGGCCGAGGTCGCTGCGCTTGATGAAGCCGGTCGCACCGTCGTCGCCAACCTGCACTTCCAGGCCGCCGTCGCGCACTTCCAGCACGGTGACGGTGACGACATCGCCACGCTTCAGCGCGCCCGAGGAACCGCCTTCGGTCGGCGCACCCTTTTCGAGCTGCTTCATGCCCAGGCTGATGCGTTCCTTCTCGATGTCGACGTCGAGCACGATCGCTTCGACTTCTTCACCCTTGCGGTGCAGCGCCAGCGCGTCTTCGCCCGAGATGCCCCATGCGATGTCCGACATGTGGACCATGCCGTCCACATCGCCCGGCAGGCCGATGAACAGGCCGAATTCGGTCGCGTTCTTGACTTCGCCGGTGACCTTGCTGCCAATCGGATGCGCGTCTGCGAATTCTTCCCACGGATTGCGCTGGGCCTGCTTGAGGCCGAGCGAGATGCGGCGCTTCTCGGCATCGACTTCCAGCACCATCACTTCGACTTCCTGCGATGTCGAAACGATCTTGCCCGGATGCACGTTCTTCTTGGTCCAGCTCATTTCGGAAACGTGGACCAGGCCTTCGATGCCCGGTTCCAGCTCCACGAACGCACCGTATTCGGTGATGTTGGTCACGGTGCCGGTCAGCTTCATGCCCACCGGATACTTCGCACCAACGCCATCCCACGGATCGCTTTCGAGCTGCTTCATGCCCAGGCTGATGCGCTGGGTATCTGAATTGATGCGGATGATCTGCACGGTCACGGTGTCACCGATATTGATGACTTCGTTCGGGTGGTTGACCCGCTTGTAGCTCATGTCGGTCACGTGCAGCAGGCCATCGATGCCGCCCAGATCGACGAACGCGCCGTAATCGGTGATGTTCTTCACAACACCGTCGATCACCTGACCTTCGGCCAGCTTGTCGATCAGTTCGCTGCGCTGTTCGGCGCGGGTTTCTTCCAGCACGGCGCGGCGGCTGACGACGATGTTGCCGCGGCGGCGATCCATCTTCAGGATCTGGAACGGCTGCGGCATATCCATCAGCGGGGTTACATCGCGCACCGGGCGGATATCGACCTGGCTGCCCGGCAGAAACGCCACGGCGCCATCGAGATCGACGGTGAAACCGCCTTTGACCCGGCCGAAGATGCGGCCATCGACGCGCTTGCCTTCGCCGAATTCGCTTTCCAGCTTGTCCCACGCGGCTTCGCGGCGGGCGCGGTCGCGGCTGAGCATCGCTTCGCCGTCGGCGTTTTCGACACGGTCGACGAACACTTCGACTTCGGAACCGACTTCGAGCCCGTGCTCGTCATCGCTCCGCATGAATTCCTTGAGGTTGATGCGGCCTTCGCTCTTCAGGCCTACGTCGATCACGGCCATGCCGTTTTCAATCGCGGTAACGGTGCCTTTGACGACGCGGCCTTCGAAGCCGTCTTCACCCGCACCGCCAAGCTGTTCGTTCAGCAACGCCTCGAAATCGGCGCGCGAGGGATTGGCGCTGGATGCCATTGTTTCAGTTCCTGTATATTCGTTTTGCTACCGGCCACCGGTTTTACCGGGGTCTTTCACCGCTTCCACGCACCATTGCGCGGCTGACGGGGCAAGAGGGCCGCTTGCCGCGCGGGGCCGGATGCCATCGCGCGGGTTCCATTCGATCCATCGGATAACTGAAGGATGTTCGGGAACGGCCGCGCAAATAGGGAATAGTCACCCCCCGCGCAAGCACAAACGCCCACCGCCATCCCCGCGCTGCGCCCTCCACGGGATGAGGCATGGGCCACATATTGCGATGCCATGATCGGAAAAAGGCCCGACCCGGTTGGCAGCCTACTCCCCCACTCGTCATTGCGAACACAGTGAAGCAATCCACGGCCTGACGGCTCCGCCCATCGCACCCGACGCGATAGATGCAATACACCGCCCCGGATTGCCACGTCGCCCTTCGGCTCCTCGCAATGACGAGGGGCAGGGCGGGCCCGTATCTCTCCCTCGTCGCCCCGGACCTGATCCGGGGCCCCGCTTTACCTTCTGGCGCGGCGTCAAAAGAAGCTGGACCCCGGCTTGAGGCCGGGATGACGGTGAGGTGGCTGAGTAATGTGCGGCACCCTTCGTTGTGTCACCGCCCCAAACCAAACCCACTTCGTGTCTTCGCGCCTTCGTGTGAACCACACAATCCACCCGACAGCACCACCCAGAAGGACACAGGGCATGCCCAGATCGGCTTAATTAAAAATGGCAGTCTTTATTTATTATAACACCATAATAAGTTTCGCATTGCGATGATTTATTATATTCTATTATATAATAAATCCGATATGGATATATTATATTGCCGATTCGGATGATTCTTGAAATTGCGTAACCTTTGACTTTTCCGAACCTTATCCGGCGCGCCCCGATGGGGTGGGGCAGGGTGACCGTGTCGTGCGCGCAACACATAGGCGCTGGCGATATTTACATTATCCCACGAAAGACACGATAAAATCACGATAAATCTACGATGTCATTTATCATTTTAAATACTATTAATAAAAAATCGATAGTATTCAATAAGATGACCGTTGATCGGCCATTATAGCGAATATAGTTACGGTAAGGATCGCGTGGATCACCCCGATTCTGTAAGGATATTCGTATTGCAAACTCTGGTTTGTTCAATTTGTTCTTATTACTGGGCCAGTGATGCGCGCGCAATTGTGGCGTCTTTTGCTGCACGCCCCCTTCGTGGCTCGTTTTTGGGCTGCGGTGCGGCAATCCTTTTCGATTTTTGATGGAGTTATAAACTGATGAACGATCGTATTCATGATCGCGCGCCGTCCCGCGGCGTATCCGGCTTTGCCGGGCAATTTGCGCGGGATGAACAGATGGGCTGGACAATGCGCCGCCGCATCATGGCTGCTCTGCGTGCCAGCTGTCTGGTGCTGGGCATCAAACGCCGTCGCAATCGCGGTGTCGGCGCGCTCGGTTATGGCGTGCCCGCCGCTGGCCCGCTGGCTGCCGAAGGTGTCGCCTTCGGTGCCGATGGTGCCGATGTCGATCTGCCCGCCTATTTCGGCAGCAACACTTTGACTGCGATGGCCGGTCGTGTCGGTATGCAGAAATTCACCGTCGCACTGGTGCTGGGCGGCATGCTGGCCACAACCGCGCAGGAAGCGCGGGCGGGTGGCGGGAATGTCCATGATGCAGGTGCTGGTTCTACCATTGAGAACCAAGAAGATACTGTCTGGATTGGCACTTACGCTGGCGGGTACAGTAGCGGGAAGGGTAATGTCGCGGTTGGCGCATCTGCGGGGCGGTCTACTACCGGTTTTGCAAACGTCGCAATTGGCTGGCACGCAAACATAAATTCCGGTAAATACGAAAATACGATTGCCATCGGTACGACTACTTCTGCAACGGGAAATGCATCAATTGCCATCGGGCGCGACTCAAGGACGACTGGAACTAGTGCGATAGCTATTGGCCATTCCGCGGAATCAAATACGATGGAGGCGGTGGCTGTCGGTAGCTCCAGTCTGGCGAGAGACAAGAATACTTCCGCTTTTGGCTCTGGAGCTAAAGCGACTTCTATATATACTTCCGCTTTTGGCTCTGCGGCCAGCGCGAGTGGCTCTGGGGCTGTCGCGCTCGGGCATTCGGCCACAGCGAGCGGCCTGGAATCGGTAGCCGTCGGTGGACATGCTGGCGATAACGGTAAGGGGGATAAGAATAGTTTCGTCGGTTATTCTGCGGGTTCTAATGTCAAAGGCGACTATAATGTTGTACTTGGAAATGAGGCAGGTGGGGGCGCCACCGGTAATGCGAATATTACAATAGGCAAGAGCGCTAATAATTATTCTGGTTCCCGTAATAATGCTATCGCTGTCGGTGTGGCTGCGAAGGCAAGGGCAGATAATTCAGTTGCCATCGGTACGGTTGCGGATGTGACTGGTACTGAGGCAATTGCTATTGGGAGCGAAGCGAAAAATGGCGGTTGGGGTGCAATCTCTATCGGTGCGACTGCGACCGCGAATGAAGTTAGTGCAATTGCTATTGGGCGCGAGTCGAAGAATCAAGGTCCGTCTGCGATCACTATTGGTTCGACTGCGTCTGCGAATGCAAATAGTGCAATCGCTATTGGGCGCGAGTCGATAACTAGAGGTGAATATGCTTCCGCCTTGGGTGCCTACAGTTTTGCGACGGAAAGTCAGGCTACGGCTATTGGCTTTTCGGCGCATGCGAATGGCCTTGGTTCGGTAGCTGTCGGTACTACCAGTGTCGCAAGTGTTGACCATACTTCTGCTTTTGGTCAGCTGGCTAAAGCGACTGCTGACGGGGCTACTGCTCTTGGTTATAACTCAGGGGCATCTAAAGATAGCGCGCTCGCTGTCGGGAGGAACGCGACGGCCAAAGGTGTCTCGTCTGTTGCTGTAGGCCCGCAGTCTTTAGTGTCGGCGGATAATGCAATTGCCGTCGGGCTTGAATCACAAGCGACTGCAATTAGTGCGTTAGCTATTGGCCATTCCGCGAAATCAAATTCGGCGGGCGCGGTGGCTATCGGTAGCTCCAGTCTGGCGAAAGAGGGGGGGGCTTCCGCTTTTGGCGTTGGGGCTAGCGCGACTGGCGTTGGGGCTACTGCTATTGGCTCTGAGGCCAAAGCGAGTACTTCAAGTTCGGTTAGTCTCGGCAGGAGCGCGAGCGCCACTGCAGACTCGTCCTCTGCTTTAGGGGTGGAGTCGGTGGCGAGCGGGGCCGGTTCGGTGGCGGTTGGCTTTTTTGCACAATCGAGTGGCGCCGGTGCGTTGGCTGTCGGTAATGCCAGTATAGCGAGCGCTGATGATGCTTCCGCTTTTGGCTCTGGGGCTAGAGCGACTGGCGCTTTCTCTGTCGCTCTCGGGGCGTCGGTCGAAGCGATCGGAGAAAATTCCATTGTCATCGGCACTGGGGCGAAGGCCGATGGTCTTTCCACCATTGCCATCGGTACAGGTAATGCCGTCACAGGCACCGGATCGGGTGCGATCGGCGATCCCAATGTCGTCAACGGCAACGGCAGTTATGCGGTGGGCAACAACAACACCGTTAATGGCGACAACATCTTCGTTGTCGGCAACAATGTAAATATCCCGGCGGGCAGCAACAAAGCTGGCTCGGTCGTGCTCGGCAATGACAGTGCGGCGGGTACATATGCCCAGACCACGGGCACCACAATTCGTGGTAATAGCTACACCTTTGCGGGTGCGCCGGTGGCGTCGTCCACTGTCAGCGTCGGGTCTGCCGGTGCAGAACGTCAGGTGGCCCACGTTGCTGCGGGCAAGCTGAGCGCGACTAGCACCGACGCCGTGAACGGCAGCCAGCTGTTCGCAACCAATCAGGCTATCGAAACCCTCACAGCGACTAGCGGTGAAGCACACTATTTTGGTGTGAACAGTGTGGGTAGTGCGGCTGGAACGAACTATAGTGGTGAAGGGGCCACTGGCACCGATTCCGTCGCTATTGGCAAAAACGCCTCCGCCACCACCGCGGGCGGCGTTGCCCTCGGTGCAGGCAGCGTCGATGCTGCAAGCAACCCTGTCATCAACGCCACCGTCGGTTCCACCACATACGGCAACTTCGCCGGCACCACGCCGGTCAATGTCGTCAGCGTTGGTGCGGTGGGTGCCGAACGCCAGGTAACCAACGTTGCCGCCGGTCGCGTAACCGCCAGCAGCACCGATGCCATCAACGGCAGCCAACTCTACTCAGTGGCGAGCACCACCGAAAGTAGCGTCAGCTCCTTGAGCACGGGTCTGTCGACGACCAACAGCACTGTCGGTTCGCTGAGCACCACGGTGTCTGCTGCAGTGAGCACGGTGGGCTCGCTGAGCACGACCGTATCGGGCGCTGTGAGCACCGTTGGTTCGCTGAGCACCACGGTGTCGGGTAACACGCAGGCTGTCGGCTCCTTGAGCACGGGTCTGTCGACGACCAACAGCAGCGTTGGCTCGATGAGCACCACGGTGTCTGGTGCAGTGAGCACGGTGGGCTCGCTGAGCACGACCGTATCGGGCGCTGTGAGCACCGTTGGTTCGCTGAGCACCACGGTATCGGGTAACACGCAGGCAGTCGGCTCCTTGAGCACGGGTCTGTCGACGACCAACAGCAATATGGGCTCCCTGAGTACCGCTGTTTCGACTGCGACCAGCTCACTTGCTCCCTTGCTCGCTGTTGCTGAAGCTTCGACCGATTCAGATCAGAAGCTGGCAACCAGCGTTGGTGGCAGTGGCAGCGCTCCGTCCGGCATGATTGCTACGGACGGGAACGCCAACACTGAAAAGGGCGCCGGTAACTATGCCGATTTCGATGCCATTGCATCGGTTGGCGGTCGTGACTCGCTCGCTACAGGCTTCTTCGCGAAGACCGATGAAGGTGTGACGGGTGGCTCTGCGTTTGGCTCCTGGGCACAGGTGACCGGAAACAATGGCACTGCCATTGGTTATAGCTCGCTGGCTGGCAAGGAGGCGACGGCTGTCGGCTATCGCAACCAGGCAAGTGGGGATCAGTCGACCGCTGTTGGTTACAATAACGTCGTTTCTGGTACGAACTCCGGTGCTGTTGGTAGTGGCAACACGGTTGCTGCCAGCAACACTTACGTGGTGGGCAACAACATTACTGTCGATGCAAACAGTTCGAACTCGGTTGTGCTCGGTAACGGTAGCGTCGCGAGTGGGCCGAATACCGTGTCGGTTGGTGCTGCTGGCGCTGAGCGTCGGATCACCAATGTTGCAGCGGGTGAGGTTTCGGCCACATCCACAGATGCGATCAACGGTAGCCAGCTTTTCGCGAACAATCAGGAGCTGAGGTTCGACCTGAATGCGCTGCGTAACGATACCAATGCCGGTATCGCTAGCGCGGCAGCGATTGGCACCCTCCCGCAAGCGATCAATCCTGGCAGGGTTGCTCTTGCAATCGGCTCTGGCTTGCGGAGTGGTGAGGTCGGCCTCGCGTTTGGTGTAAGCTACCGTACGGAAGACGACCGTGGCACTGTTCAGGGACGTATCGCAACGGACCGCGGTGCGACAACGGCCTCGCTGGGCTTGGGGATCGAGTTCTAAGCTCTCTCCTCTGATCGGCTTACCGTAGTTGGTGAAGCCAACACACAGTCCCGCCCGGGCAATGCTCGGGCGGGATTTGTTTGTCTCAAGCTACGCCCCATACTGGTGACCGTAGGTTCGAAATTCAGCTGGGGTTATTTCTGAATCCGCGAGATGATCGAGGCAATTTGGTCGAAGTATATCGGGTGTGAGAATGGGCCGGTTACTGCCCGTCGACGAAGCATTGGGGAGTTAATTATGGCGCACTGAATTTGGGTCGGCCTGTGCTGCGTGGTCAAAGCTGAACCGATATTCCGAGAGGATCCCAGCAGAGCAGGTATTCAATAGCCGTTTGCCAAAAGCATCCTATGCCTCTGGCATTTGCCAACTATTCATCTGATTCCCAGTGGTGCTTTCGTGCTCAACAACGCCAAGCTGATGCAAGCTGTTGGGGTGAGAGAGTTGTCTGGCATAAAGGTGCCTATTCAGCCCCCACAGGCTGATTGACTTGGTCTGTCACAATCAGGAGAGCCGCGTTCTCACTCGTGCTGCGTCGATGATGAGGACACTCTCTGGCGAAAGTATTGCGCCTATCGACGGCTTTCCAATGCCTCTTCGGTGGCATCGATGGCTGCCGCCAACGCCTGATCGATGGTTAGTTCGCTCGTATCGATCACATAGGCACCGTCCGCGACCCGCAATGGAGCATCTTTTCGCCTCATGTCGCGCTCATCCCGGCGGCGGAGGTCCTCTGCGATTTCGTCGAACGTTATTCTGGCGCCACGCGCCTGCATTTCTTTCCACCGCCGCATGGCACGTGCATCGACACTGGCGGTAATGAACAGTTTCACGTCCGCATCGGGGGCGATCACAGTGCCAATATCGCGGCCATCAAGTACCGCGCCGCCCGGCTGTTCAGCGAATACCCGCTGCCGTTCGAACAGCGCTTGCCGCATTGTCGGGTGGATCGAAACCCGGCTCGCCAGACCGCCACATTCTTCGGTTCGCAAATGGGGATCGCCCAACAATTCATCAGCAAAGGTCGTCGCGGCGAGAGCATCGACGGGATCGTCCGGATCTCCTCCGTCGAGAAATACTTGCCGACCGACGGCGCGATACAGCAATCCGGTATCGAGGTGCGGCAAGCCAAAGTGAGCCGCCAGAGCTTTCGCGATCGTACCTTTGCCGGACGCGGTGGGGCCATCGATGGCGATAATCATGCGCGCTGCTGCCGTTTTATCAATGCTTTGATCAGACCGTAAATCGCGATGGCTGCCCAGAATCCTTCAAGTACGAGGCTGGGCCAGTTGGTGTGGACCAGCAGAGACACTGTCAGCAGCGCTGCGCCGAGCAGATTGGTGCCATGCAGGATGAACGGATTGTGCGTCGGTCGCAGAGTCAGATATGCATATGCGCCGATAATGCAGGCCATGCCAGCAAACCCAACCAGCGAATAGATGTCGAGCCCGGTCAAGCCATTGCCTCATCGAGCAACGCCTCGAATGCGGGAAAACTGGTGGCGATGGGCCGCGTATCGTCGATCTCCACACCTTCTTTCGTGGCCAGTCCGGCGATTGCCATACTCATAGCTATACGATGGTCGAGATGAGTGGTGACTGGGGCGCCGATCGCGCCGCGCAATGGTTCGCCGCCGGACCCGTCGATAATCAATCCGTCCGCGGTTTCTTCCACCCGCGCGCCCGCAGCGGTGAGGGCAGTGGCCATTGCGGACAAGCGATCGCTTTCCTTTACGCGCAGCTCGTCGAGCCCGCGGGTGACGGTGCGTCCGTTCGCCAATGCGGCGGCCACGAACAGCACTGGGAACTCATCGATCATTGATGGTGCCACTGCCGGATCGACGTCGATGCCGCGCAATTCAGCATGGCGGACGCGCAAGTCGGCAACCGGCTCCCCGCCAACTTCGCGAGCGTTCGTTTCTTCAATGTTAGCTCCCATTTCGCGGAGCACTTCGATCAGTCCGGCACGAGTGGGGTTGAGGCCGACGTTTTCTATCAGTAGATCGCTACCTTCGATCAGGCTGGCGGCGACCATGAAAAACGCGGCGGAACTGGGATCGCCCGGAACTTCTATCTGCTGGGGCGACAACTCTGCCTGACCGTGAACGCGAATGACGCGTTCGCCCCCTTCTTCACCAACATCGACTTGCGCGCCGAAACCACGCAGCATGCGTTCGGAGTGGTCCCGGGTTGGCACGGGTTCGATGACTGTCGTAATTCCGGGTGTATTCAGCCCCGCAAGCATAATCGCGCTCTTCACCTGGGCGCTGGCGACTGGCAGGCGGTATGAAATCGGAACGGCCGGTTCCGCTCCGGTCATCATCAGCGGCAAAGTGCCGCCGGGGGAGGTGGTGAAGCTGGCCCCCATCACAGACAGCGGATCAATTACGCGGCCCATCGGGCGCTTTGAAAGGCTGGCGTCTCCGGTGAAATTCGCAGTGATCGCGTGGCTCGCAATCAGGCCTATCAGCAGCCGGGTCGATGTACCGGAATTGCCCATCTCCAGCGCCGAATCGGGTTGCAGCAGGCCGCCGACACCAACGCCGTGAATGCGCCACTCAACGCCGACTTTCTCCACATGAGCGCCCATTGCCCGCATCGCGGCGGCGGTAGCCATCACATCTTCGCCTTCGAGCAGGCCGGTTACGCGTGTCTCGCCAACGGCCAGTGCGCCCAGCATAACGGAGCGGTGGCTGATCGATTTGTCTCCGGGGACACGGAGGCGGCCCGTCAGAGGGGCAGTGGCTGTGAAGCGGCGTGGGACGGGGTTATTGTTCACGGATGATCCGGCTGTACTGAATATTTGCAATGCGCGCGGCTCTTTGACAGCGCCCATGCCGTGTGGCAAGGCGCGCGCGCTTTTCACGGCGCTACTTGATTCAGGGTTTATTCGCACCCATCAAGCAGCCACGGAATTAAACGCCTGATGCCACATGGTGTCGAGGCCAAGCCAAGGACAGACAATGGTCAAGCCAGAATGGGGCACCAAGCGTTCGTGCCCCAAGTGCGGTGAACGCTTTTACGATCTCGGCAAAGATGAGCCGGTGACGTGCATCGAATGCGGCGAAGAATGGTTCCCTGAGCCGGTGCTCAAATCCAAGCAGCCGATTCCGTTCGAGGAAGAGAAAGAGAAGAAGGAAAAGGAAGCCGATAGCGACCTTGCCGACGACGATCTGGAAGACATCGACGAAGACGATGATTCGCCGGATAACGACGTCGATCTGGGCGGCGACGATGACCTCGGCGTTCAGACATCTTCGGACGACGACGACGACGATAATTGATTTCGCTCTTGCATTGGCGGGGCGTGGCTCATAAAGGGCGCGTCCTGTCAGTCACCCGCGGTTGCGGATTTGATGGGCAGACCGATTTCGGTCGGTAGATGAATGGTACGGGGCCTTAGCTCAGCTGGGAGAGCGCCTGCATGGCATGCAGGAGGTCAGCGGTTCGATCCCGCTAGGCTCCACCATTCAAGATTTGAAAAGTCGGTTCCGTTTCAGGGTCCGCACGCTGGCTGACGAGGTTTCGTCCGCCGGCGTTTTTGGCATTTGGCGACATTCCGTCGCAGCGAGTGGAGTGAACGAGCGCATGTTCGACAACCTGTCCGACCGCCTCGGTAACGTATTCGACCGCCTGCGCGGCCGTGGTTCGCTGAACGAAGCCGATGTGCGCGAGGCAATGCGCGAAATTCGCGTCGCACTGCTGGAAGCCGACGTCGCACTGCCGGTGGCTCGCCGGTTCATCGATGCGGTGACGGAAAAGGCCGTGGGGCAGGATGTGCTCCGTTCGGTCACTCCGGGGCAGCAGGTCGTCAAGATCGTCCATGACGAACTGGTCGAAATGCTTGGCGGGCAGGAACATCAGGGGTTGCTGCTGGAGGCGAAGCCCCCGGTAGTCGTGATGATGGTTGGCCTGCAAGGATCGGGTAAGACTACGACGACGGCCAAACTGGCCAAATACATTCGCGAACGTCATGGCAAGAAAGCCATGATGGCTTCGCTCGACGTCGCCCGTCCTGCCGCGCAGGAACAGCTTGCCGTGCTGGGTGAGCAGGTCGATGTCGCGACACTGCCGATCGTCAAAGGGCAGCAGCCGGTTGATATCGCGCGCCGGGCGATCGAATCGGCGAAGTTGCAGGCGGTCGATGTCCTGATGCTCGACACTGCCGGTCGTCTTCACGTCGATCAGGCTTTGATGGATGAGATGAAGGCGGTCGCCGGGGTTTCGAACCCGACCGAAGTGTTGTTGGTGGTCGACTCGCTGACGGGGCAAGACGCGGTCAATGTCGCGCAGAGCTTTAGCGGCGAAGTTCCGCTGACCGGCGTGGTGCTGACCCGGATGGACGGTGATGCGCGCGGCGGTGCGGCGTTGTCGATGCGGGCCGTCACCGGCAAACCGATCAAATTTGCCGGTACGGGCGAGAAGCTCGACGCCATCGAAGCATTCCATGCCGGGCGTGTTGCGGACCGTATCCTTGGCATGGGCGACGTTGTCAGCCTGGTCGAAAAGGCGGCAGCGACGGTCAAGGAAGAAGATGCCGAACACCTCGCCAAACGCATGGCGAAGGGGCAGTTCGACCTCAACGATCTGAGAATGCAGCTGCGCCAGATGCAGAACATGGGTGGCTTGGGTATGCTCGCTGGGATGATGCCAGGCATGAAAAAAGCCAAGGCAGCAATGGCGGAAAGCGGGATGGACGACAAAGTTCTCGTCCACATGGACGCTATCATCGGTTCGATGACCGCGAAGGAACGTGCTCGTCCCGAACTGATGAATGCCAAGCGCAAGAAACGTGTGGCTGCCGGTTCGGGCACTCAGGTTCAGGATGTGAACAAGCTGCTCAAGATGCACCAGGAAATGGCGCGGGCGATGAAGCAGATCAAGAAGATGGGTGGCCTCAAAGGGCTGGCCGCAATGTTCGGCGCCGGTGGCGCCGGTGGCGGCGGGGCAGGTGGCATGGGTGGGCTTGGTGGCCCCGGTGGTGCAGGCGCGCCGCCTTCGCTCCCTGGACTAGGCGGGATGGGCGGCAACATGCCTCCGAACCTGCAAGATTTGATGAAAAAGAAGTGATTACATAAATTTAGTTTGGAAAGGTAACAAACAATGGCAATTGCAATCCGTCTGTCGCGCGGTGGCGCGAAAAAGCGTCCTTACTATCGCATCGTCGTGTCGGACTCGCGTTCGCCGCGTGATGGCAAGTATCTGGAACAGATCGGCACTTACAACCCGTTGCTCGCCAAGGGGGACGAAAACCGCGTGAAGATTGACAGCGACCGTGCGAAGCACTGGCTTTCGGTTGGTGCCCAGCCCAGCGACCGCGTTGCCCGTTTCCTTGATGCTGCCGGCATTCGTGAGCGCGCTGCCCGCAACAACCCGAAGAAGGGTGAGCCGGGTGAAGCTGCCAAGGCACGTGCTGAAGAAAAGGCTGAGAAGGCTGCAGAGGCCGCTGAAGCTGCCAAGGCTGCAGAAGCAGAAGCCAATGCACCGGCAGAAGAAGCAGTGACCGAAGAAGCCGCTGCCGAAGCACCTGCTGAGGAAAAGGCTGAGGGTTGATCCTTGGTTTCGGATAGGCCCGTCATGCTTGCCGCCATCGCAGGCGCGCACGGGGTGACGGGCGAAGTCCGCCTGAAGCTGTTTGGGGAGGGCGTTGCTGCGCTCTCCCGCTACCGCAGCTTCAATGATGGTACGCTGACGCTCAGCAAAGTGCGGAGTGATAACAAGGGCGGTGCTATCGCGCGTTTTGCCGAAGTGACCGACCGTACCGACGCGGAAAAGCTGCGCGGTACGCAAATTACGATTTCTCGCGCTGAAATGCCGCCTCTGGAAGACGGCGAATTCTATCACTCCGATCTGTTGGGCTTGCCTGCGGTTTCGCATACGGGCGATCCGCTCGGTGACGTGGTCGCGGTGGAGAATTTCGGCGCGACCGATATTCTTGAGGTCAAGCGGCCCGACGGCACGCGATTCATGGTCCCGCTGACAGAAGAAGCGGTGCCCGAATGGGACAGCAAGCGGGTGATTATCGTGGCAGAGTTCATCGTAACATGACCTTTGCTGCCACTATTCTCACGCTGTACCCGGAGATGTTTCCCGGCCCATTGGGCGTGTCCTTGGCGGGCCGCGCGCTGGAGCAGGGGACATGGTCTTGCAATCCGGTGCAAATCCGTGACTTCGCGACAGACAGGCACCGCACAGTGGACGATACGCCGGCCGGCGGCGGTGCCGGGATGGTGCTCAAGGTCGATGTGCTCGCTGCAGCGGTCGATCACGCGCTTGTGCAGCAGCCCGATTGCCCGGTTCTGGCTATGACCCCACGTGGTGCACCGCTGACGCAGGATCGCATACGTGCTTTGGCAGCAGGGCCGGGGGTGACAATTTTGTGTGGTCGGTTCGAGGGATTCGACGAACGGATTTTCGAAACCCGCCCGGTAGAACAGGTGAGCCTGGGCGACATTATTCTGTCGGGCGGGGAACCTGCCGCGCTGGCTATGCTCGATGCTTGCATTCGCTTGCTTCCGGGCGTAATGGGCGCGGCTTCGAGCGGGACCGAGGAATCTTTCGAAGAAGGATTGCTCGAATATCCGCACTATACCCGACCTAATGAATGGGAAGGGCGCACGATCCCTGAAGTGCTGCGATCGGGGGATCATGCGAAAATCGCGGCGTGGCGCAAGCAACGCAGCGAGAACGATACACGGCTACGCAGGCCGGACCTTTGGGAGCGTTATGGTAACGCTCGGGGCCGCCCTGCCTCTGGTGTGCAGCGAGAAATGAAGGAACCGGACCAGTGAACCTGATCCAGCAGCTCGAGGCGGAAGCCATCGAAAGCCTTGCCGAAGGCAAGGACATTCCCGAATTCCGCGCAGGCGATACCGTCCGCGTGGGTGTGCGCGTTGTCGAAGGCACCCGCACACGTACCCAGAACTTCGAAGGCGTATGCATCGCGCGGTCGAACCGGGGCATCAACAGCAATTTCACCGTCCGTAAGATGAGCTTCGGCGAAGGTGTGGAGCGTGTTTTCCCGCTCTATTCGCCAAACATCGAAAGCATCACCGTGGTCCGCCGCGGCGTGGTGCGCCGGGCGAAGCTTTATTATCTGCGCGGCCGCACCGGCAAGCGCGCCCGTATCGCAGAGCGTCGCGAAAACGCCTAAGCGATACCGCTTACAGACTTTTACAGTCACCGAAGGAGGGCGTTCCGGCAATCGGCCGGGGCGCCCTTTTCCTTTGTCGTGGCTCTATTTCTGGGAAAGGGCAGCGAAAGCTTGCGCCTGCCGTGGTGTGCGCCCTAGGCAGACGATCGATGACAGCAAAAAAGCCGAGCCCTAATTCAATGCCCATCAAACATCTGGTCGCAGTGGCGAGTCTAGCTGCCTTCGCCGCCGCCATACCGTTTCCTGCCTTTGCCGGTGAAAGTTCCCCTTACATGAGTGAGAAACCCTCTTCAGTGCCCAGCACGACAACCGGCGACACGCTGACGCTGGAGCGCGTGTTCGCCAGTCCTGCTCTGGATGGGAAAAGCCCGCGCGGGGTCAAGCTTTCTCCCGATGGCCGTTGGCTGACCGTGCTTCGCAATCGTGACAGCGATCGCGAGCGCTATGACCTGTGGGCGTTCGATAGGGAGAACGGTCAGTGGAAAATGCTGGTCGATTCAGAAAAACTCGGCAGCAGGCGTGAATTGTCCGAAGCGGAGAAGATGCAGCGTGAACGCAAGCGGATCGGCAATCTCAAGGGGATCGTGACATACGACTGGGCGGAGGATTCTCGCAGTTTGCTTGTACCTCTCGACGGAGATCTGTTTCTCGCCGGGGTCGATGGAAGGGTTCTCCGCCTGACTGAAAGCGAAGCGGATGAATTGAACGCAACGCTCAGCCCGGAAGGGGCATTTGTTTCATTTGTCAGCGATGGCCGACTGTGGACCGGCAAGGTCGGTGACGTAGAGCCAAAGGCGATCACGCCGCAAGAATCCGCCGAGACGGTCCACTGGGGGGAGGCGGAGTTCGTCGCACAGGAAGAGCTGGGTCGCTATACCGGTTACTGGTGGTCACCGCACGACAAACGCATTGCTGTACAGCGTTTTGACGAAGCGCCTGTCGGTGTTGTCACTCGTGCGGCCATTGGGGCCGAAGGTACACGGACATACGATCAACGCTACCCGGCCGCAGGTACACCGAACGCTCTGGTCCAACTGTTCGTGATGGACCCGAACGGTGCGAACCAGGTGGAAGTCGATCTGGGGGGCGACCGCGATATCTATCTCGCACGGGTAGACTGGGCGCCTGATGGCAAGGCGCTGTACGTTCAGAGGCTCGACCGCCTCCAGACCCGGCTTGACATGCTCAAGGTCGATCCCGCGACCGGCAAAAGCGAAGTATTGTTCACTGAGAAAGCCGCGCCTCAGCACTGGATTAATCTGACAGACGATTACAAATGGCTCAACGACGGCAGCCTGATCTGGCGTTCGGAGCGGGATGGTTATGGCCATCTCTATCGGTATGCGTCTGGTAAATGGACGCAATTGACCCAGGGGGAGTGGGTCGTCACCAGTCTCGACGGTGTCGATCAGGCAAGTGGCACAGCGTTTTTTACCGGGACGAAAGACGATGTGCTGGCCCCGCAGGTCTATTCGCTGTCGCTGCTTACCCCCGGTGCCGAACCGGTTCGGCTGACCGATGCGAAATTCTCTAACCGCGCTTCGATGGACGAAAAGGGGCGCTCGCTGATCGTCACGCGATCTGCCACCGATCAGCCGCCGCAAAGTTATCTCGCCGATTCCGAGGGGCAACGAATTACCTGGATCGAGCAGAATGCACTCGATGCCGACCATCCATACGCCCACTATCTTGCCAACCATCGTAAGCCGCAATTCGGCACGCTCAAGACAGCCGATGGCGCTTCACTTCATTGGAAAATGATTGTGCCCGATATGGAGTCGGGGAAACGCTATCCTGTGTTCTTCAGCCATTATGGCGGCCCGCATGCTCAAACCGTGTCGCGGGGTTGGGGGGGCGCCTTGGAGCAGGCCATCGTCGACAAGGGCTATATCTGGTTCCAGATCGACAACCGCGGAAGCGCAAATCGCGGCGTCGACTTTGAAAAGCCGATCTGGCGCGCAATGGGCGGCATCGAAGTGCAGGATCAGAAGGCGGGGGCGCAGTTCCTGAAGAGTCTCGACTATGTCGATCCGGATCGCATCGCGACTTATGGCTGGTCCTATGGCGGGTATATGACGCTCAAGATGCTGGAGGCCGATCAGGGATTGTATGCCGCAGGGATCGCCGGGGCACCTGTGACCAAATGGGAATTGTACGATACGGCCTATACCGAGCGCTATATGGGCCTGCCTGCGCCAGAGTCCGATGCCGCAGCATATCAGAAATCCGACGCATTGCAGGATGCGACGAAGATCGCGGATCCTTTGCTGCTGATTCATGGAATGAGCGACGATAACGTGGTGTTCGAAAATTCGAGCGCCCTGATTGCGGAACTTCAGGCAAATGCGTTGCCTTTCGATATGATGCTTTACCCTGGCTATACTCACCGTGTGAGCGGGCCGAAGATCGGTGTTCACTTGTGGAATACGATTTTCGATTTCCTCGAAAAGAATGGAGTGCCTGCTGGTGGGCGATAACCTATCAGCTCCTTCCGGCAACGAGCGTGTGCTTGGCCCCGGCGGGGCATGGGCGATGGCTGTCGGTGGGATGATCGGCGGGGGGATTTTCTCAACGCTCGGGGTTGTGATTTCTGTCGCAGGTGAGTGGACCTGGGTCAGTTTCCTGCTGGGAGGTATCGTCGCCTTTGCTTCCGGTCATTCCTATTCGGCGCTGACCAGGCAGGTCGGACAGTCAGGTGGTTCCTATGCCTATCTGCGTGAGATGGGTTGGAAAACAGCCGCGCGCATCGCTGTGTGGGTGCTTGTTGCGGGATATACCCTGACGGTGTCAGTCTATGCAGTGACATTCGGTGCATATGCAGCATTCGTTTTTGGAATGCCGCACTGGGTTGCATTGCTTGCAGGGATCGCTGCGATTGTAATTCTTGCAGGGATCAACTTGCTGGGAGCGGCAGAGGCGACTTTGCTTGAAAAGGTCGCGGTCTGGGGTAAGCTTGCCATTCTGCTGCTGCTTGCCGGTGTTGGATTGTGGCACTGGGCGCCTGAGAGATTGATGCTGGAGGCAGGCGATCCGGTGGGATTCGGCAGCGCATTGATCGGCATGGGCGTGGTATTCATGGCGTACGAAGGCTTTCAGCTTTTGAGCTATGATTACGAGGAAATGCGCGACGCACCACGCACGATAGCGGTGGCGATGCCTCTGGCAATTATTGTCACCACGATCACCTATATCGTTGTATCGCTGGGTGCTGGAATGCTGGCCGGAGCGGATGCGATTGTTGCCAACAAGGAGGTGGCGCTGGCGATTGCCGGACGGGAAGCGTTAGGGGTTGCAGGCTTCGTCGCTGTGTCCGTTGCCGCCACTTTCTCCGCCGGATCGGCCATCAATGCTACGGTGTTTGCGACTGCGCGATTAGCTGAACAGGCAGCGCAGGATGGCGAAATGCCTGCGCTATTCGCCAGTCGTGATGAACGAAATGTCCCGTGGTTCGGCACGATCGTTATCTCCGCCGTTGCTATCGTATTGGTGCTGATCGGCGGAATCGAACAGCTTGTTGAAGGTGGCAGCTTCGTTTTTCTGATCGTGTTTGGGCTGGTCAACTGGCTGGCGATAATACGCCGGGCAGGGCGTCGATGGGTTGCTCTGACAGGGTTAGTGGGCTCAGCAGGTGCGGCAGTGATGCTCGTTCTCCACCTTATCGGCATTGCCTGAGGTGGGAGACAACCCCTGCTTTGTGCGCCGCAACAACGATCACTTTGCTCTTTGCCTTGTGGCGCGTATTGGAGGCGCCGAGATCAGCCGATTTAATTGGAGTTATCGATAGTGGGATACCGGGTGGCAGTCGTTGGTGCGACAGGCAATGTGGGGCGGGAAATGCTCGCCGTTCTGGCTGAACGCGAATTCCCGATTGACGAGATTGCAGCCGTCGCCAGCAGCCGTTCGACCGGTTCCGAGGTTGAGTTCGGCGATACCGGCAAGATGCTGAAGTGTAAGAATATCGAGCATTTCGATTTTAGCGGCTACGACATCGCTCTGTTCAGCGCAGGCGGTGGCCCTGCCAAGGAATACGCCCCTAAGGCGGCAGCCGCCGGTTGCGTAGTGATCGACAACAGTTCCTATTTCCGCATGGACCCGGACGTTCCGTTGATCGTTCCCGAAGTGAACCCCGATGCGATCGACGGGTATTCGAAGAAGAACATCATTGCGAACCCGAACTGCTCGACCGCCCAGATGGTCGTCGCGCTCAAGCCGTTGCACGATGCCGCCGGGATCAAGCGCTGCGTAGTTTCGACTTATCAGTCTGTTTCCGGTGCCGGCAAGGAAGGCATGGACGAATTGTTCGAGCAAAGCCGCGCTATCTTCGTGGGCGATCCGGTCAACGCCAAGAAGTTTACCAAACAGATCGCGTTCAACGTGATCCCGCACATCGATGTCTTCCTCGACGATGGATCGACCAAAGAAGAATGGAAGATGGTGGTTGAAACCAAGAAGATCCTCGATCCGAAGATCAAGGTTTCGGCGACCTGTGTGCGCGTGCCGGTGTTCGTCGGCCATGCGGAATCGATCAATCTCGAATTCGAACGCGAACTGTCGGCAGAGGCGGCGATGGACATCCTCCGCGAAGCACCTGGCGTGATGCTGGTCGATAAGCGTGAGGACGGTGGCTATGTCACTCCGGTTGAGTGTGTCGGCGACGGTGCGACTTTTATCAGCCGTGTGCGAGAAGATCCGACTGTCGAAAACGGCCTTAACATCTGGTGCGTTTCGGACAATCTGCGGAAAGGTGCCGCTCTGAATGCGGTGCAAATCGCGGAACTGCTTGGCCGACGCTGCCTCAAGAAAGGCTAAGCCAGCAGGGCAGGGCAGGGCAGGGCAGGGTGGCGGTGGAGTGGCTCACTCAGATAAAGGTGGTGCTTCTTCCGACTTAGGCGGCACCGCTTTCCGCATAATCAGAACCAATGGCAAAGTGGCCAGAGTGAGCCAGCCCATCAGATAAAAGTCGTCGATATATCCGATCATGGCTGCTTGCCGATTCACTTCGGCATCGACGATCCGCAATGCGGTGTCCCCAAGGCTTTGGTATCGGTCGATAGTCGTAACATCGAGCATGTCAGTGGTGACAGAGGTGACATGGCCACCAATATCAGAGTGCGCGATTTGTATATTTCTTGCGAGAAACACCGTCACCACCGAAATGCCGACTGAAGAGCCTACGTTACGAGCCAGATTGAGCAGGCTCGCTCCATCAGTCCGCAAATGTGCAGGCAGTGTCGCAAAAGATGTGAAGTTTAGCGGCATAAACGCCAGGCCGACCCCTAGGCCCTGCACGAACCCTGCCGATATGATGTGCCACCGATCAACGGCTAAGGACCAGTGCGACATCTCGAACAGAGAGTAAGCACAGATCATAAACCCAATGCCTACCGGAATACGCGGGTCGATTCTCTTACGGAGGAGGATTCCACCAATCTGCATCGATATCAGCACCCCGATTCCGCGAGGAGCCAGCACGAGGCCGGTATCGACGACGTCGTAGCCGAGCAGATGCTGCATCATAGGTGGTAGCAGCGCGATCGAAGCGAACAGCACCAAGCCGACCATGAATATCAGCGCCATGCCGATCAGGAAGTTGCGGTCCTCGAACAGTTCCAGGTCGAACAGCGGGTGCTTTACAGTGATAAAATGGATAACTGCGAACCAGATCGCGGAAGCCAGCGTGATCGCATAGACCCAGGCCTCGACCGATGCGAACCAATCGATCTGTGTCCCCCGGTCCAGCAGGAGCTGTAGAGAGGCAAGCCCGATCCCGATCATCGCAAACCCTGCCAGATCGATGGACCGATTTCGCCGTTCGCGTTCGGGCAGGCCAATTGCCAACATTGCGAATGCCAGGGCACCGACCGGTACGTTGACGTAGAATACCCAGCGCCAGTTACCGCTTTCGGTGAGAAACCCTCCAAGTACCGGACCCACGATGGGACCAATCATGATCCCCGCTGACCAGATGGCCATCATCGTCGGTTGTCTGCTCGGTTTGGAGCTATCGAGCATGAAGCTCTGGCTCATCGGTGCAATGAATGCGCCTGAAATTCCTTGCAATATGCGGAAGAAGACCATCTGTTCGATGCTCTGTGCCAGACCGCATAGCATAGAAGATCCGACAAATCCGACGACCGCCGTCATGAACAAGCGGCGTGCGCCGATTTTGTCCGCAAGCCAGCCTGTAATGGGCATCGCGACGGCAGAGGCGATGATATAGCTGGTGAGCACCCATGTTACAGTATCGGCTGTGGCGCCCAGCGCGGCCTGCATGTGAGGCAGCGCAACGTTGGCGATTGTCCCGTCTAGCACCTGCAATAGGGAAGCCATCATTGCCCCAACCACCAGAGCCGGGAAATTGTCGGATGGGTTTGCCGCTACATCTTCGATAGGCGCGGCAGGCGCACGAGTGCGTTTTCCAGAGCGCGCAGGGTTGGCCGTGCTCGCCATATCAGATGCTTACTTGCGGCCGTCGGTGAAGACTGTGACGTATGCTGACTGGCCCGCGATTAACGAACGTGGCGTTTTCCCCTCGATCGCGATCCGCACGGGAACGCGCTGTGTGACCTTCACCCAGTTGCCCGTAGCGTTTTGTGCGGGGAGGACGGAAAATTCAGATCCGGTGCCTGCTCCGATAAATTCAACGCGTCCTTTGACCTTGAGGCCAGGATAGGCATCGAAGGTAATTTCTGCAGGCTGGCCGACTTTCATATCGGCGAGGTCGGTTTCCTTGTAGTTTGCGGTGACATACGAGCTTGCAGTTTCAACAATTGTTAGCACCGGCAGGCCCTGTAGCACCATCTGGCCAAGTTGCAGGCGATCAGCTTGTGCAATCCTTCCGTTTTCAGGGGCGTGAACCTCTGTTCGGTCGAGATTTAATTCAGCCACGCTACGCTGCGCCTTCGCTGCAGCGATTTGGGGATTTTCGCCTGGCACCTGTGGGCCATGAGCAAGCTTGGCGCGCGCCTCAACCTGTCGTGCTTGCGCTGCTCGCAAAGATTCGCGGGCTTGAGCAACCGCATGTTCCGCCGCTTCCAGATCTGCCTTTGTCGTAAATCCGCGTTTCCACAATGCCTGCTGTCGCGCCAGCTTGGCCTCGGCAAAACCGATGTCCTCCCGTGCCGCAGAAATGTCCGTGCCGCTTAGATCTGGCGAGTTTTCAAGGGCGGTAATATTCGATTGCGCAACAGCAATTTGTGCGTTCGCCTGATCGACCTGGAGACGGAATGGCTCTGGATCGATCCGAAACAATAACTGTCCCGCCTTTACCATTTGTCCGTCTTTGACAGCAACCTGTACGATCTTTCCACCCACTTCCGTGCTCACAGATACTTTGTCCTGCTGGACATAGGCGTTGTCAGTGGAGACTTTCCCCTGGAGACTCAGCCAGTAGAACACCGCTCCGCCAATCAACACGAGCGGAAGCGAGATCATCAACGCTAACTTGCGAAAGGGGCGAGGCTGCCTCTTGTTCTCTGCTGTAGAGGTTATTTCGGTGGCGTCAGCCAGTTGATCAGATCCTTCGAGAGGACGGGCCGCGTCTGCTTCAGCCATGACGCGACTCTCCATTCGACGTACTACCAAGGTTCACGGATACCCGTTGCAACAGGCCCATAAGCTGAGATTCCTCTTCCCCACTGAAACCTGTCAGCATGGTTTCTATCAATACTCTAAGGGCTTGCCTGATACGCGCAATCTCTTTCCGGCTCTTCTCGGTCAGGAAAAGCAATCTTGCTCTTCGGTCGCTAGGGTTAGCTTGTCTTTCGACAAGGTCAGCATCTTCCATTCGGTCAACCATTCGGCAGAGGGTTATCGGTTCGATCTCAAGCCGATCAGCATAAAAGGCCTGATTCTCACCGGGTTTTCTATCCAGCAAGAGCAGCAATCGCGCCTGTGCCGATGTAATACCCAATGATCGAACCCGGACATTGAATTCGCGCCGCAGCAATCGGGCGCTGTCGGACAAAAGGTATGCCGTCGAATTTTCCATACGTGCAATTATAATAAGGGTGCTTATGAAGTTCAATCCGGTTTGCGATGGCTCTGCACAACGATAGAAGGCGGCCATGACGAATCTCGAACCTGATCTTCGCACAGAGACTGTTCCCGGTTTTGGCGGTGCCGATCTCGCAGTTCACCGTATAGGTAGTGGGCGACCAGTTTTGCTGCTGCATGGCCTGTTTTCGGACGCGAACACCAATTGGGTGCGTTTCGGACATGCGCGCCAACTGGCCGAGGCGGGTTTCGAAGCGATCATGCCCGATTTGCGAGCACATGGGCACAGCGCGAAGCCGCATGATCCGGGGGCATATCCGATTGACGTGCTGGTGCGTGATCTGTTCACACTGGTTGAGGCAATCGGGCTGGAGGACTACGATCTTGTCGGCTTCTCGCTCGGTTCGCGAACGGCTGCGCGCGGCGTGATCGCTGGTCTGAAGCCGCGGAGGCTGGTGCTTTCCGGTATGGGGCTGGAAGGGCTCGCAGGGTGGAACCGTCGCGCAGCCTTCTTTCTCGATGCTATCGACCGTTTCGATAGCGTCAAGCACGGCGATTCCGCATTTTTCGCAGTCAGCTTCATGAAAACCCAAAAGGTTGACCGCTTGGCGGCGCGTTTGCTTCTCCAGTCAGTCGGGGACATAACGCCAGACGAATTAGCAAAGATCGCCATGCCGACGCTGGTTCTATGCGGTGTCAATGATCGCGATAATGGCTCACCGGAAAAACTGGTTGAAGCGCTGCCAAATGCTACGCTCGCAGAAATTCCCGGTACACATATGAGTTCGGTCACAGAGAAGGCATTGGGCGAGGAGCTGGTGCGCTTCTTGTCTGCTTGATTAAGTTACAACACAGGTTCACACTGGTAACGATAGAAACCTGTTTCACATCAGCAGTCCTTGGGGGACAACACTTTATGAAATACGCATCCACTGCGCTGGCAGCGCTGTCGGTCGCTCTTGCTGCGCCGGCTTACGCCGAAGATACCGCTGGCAACGACGATGTGTCCGAATATCCGCATACCGCGGAAGGGGCAGGCGAATTTGTGGTCGCTGCTGAAAAAGATATGTTCGACTACTCGGTCGAAGCCAGTCAGGTGAACTGGGTCAACTATAACTTCATTACGCCTGATACCGACGCGATGGCCGCGCGGATCAATGCAGTGGGCACTGAAAAGAGCGTGAAGTATGCGCTGGAGGCGGCCCGCTATGCCGATATTGCCGGGCTTAGCTACGATGTGAATCGCAAGCTGAACATCATGCGGAATGGTCTGGTGCTACCGGCCCCGACAACGGCGGGCGCAGCTACAGAGCTAAACGAAATCGCCACGCGATTGTCCAGCCAATATGGCAAGGGGCAGGGCACGCTGGATGGGAAGCCGATCAACGGTTCCGACATCGAAGCGGAAATGGGCAATCTCGATCATACCCCGGCCGAATATGCCGAGATGTGGCAAAGCTGGCACGATCAAGTCGGCAAGCCGATGAAGGGTGACTATGCCCGCATGGTTGCCATCGCCAATGATGGCGCGAAAGAGCTTGGCTTTTCCGATGTCGGAGCGATGTGGCGTTCGGGTTACGATATGAGCCCGGCGGAGTTCGCAGCTATGACAGAGCGTTTGTGGCAGGAAACCAAGCCGCTGTATGAAGCGCTGCACACCTATGTCCGGTGGAAGCTGAACGAGAAATATGGCGACGCGGTCCAGCCCAAAACTGGCCCGATCCGTGCCGATCTGCTGGGCAATATGTGGGCACAGGAATGGGGCAATATCTATCCCCTGGTCGCTCCGAAGGGATCGGGCGATCTGGGATACGATATCGGTGACTTGCTTAAGGCCAAGGGCAAGGGCCCGCTCGACATGGTGCACTATGGCGAGAACTTTTATTCCTCGCTTGGCTTCAAGAAATTGCCGGACACGTTCTGGCAACGCAGTTTGTTCACCAAGCCCGCGGATCGCGAAGTTGTCTGCCACGCGAGCGCGTGGGATATCGATAACAAGGACGATATCCGCATCAAGATGTGTATCAAGGTGAATGCAGACGATTTCGTCACAATTCACCATGAGCTTGGCCACAACTACTACCAGCGCGCCTATAACAAGCAGCCGTATTTCTATCTCAACGGCGCGAACGATGGTTTCCACGAAGCTATCGGCGATTTCATCGCTCTGTCGATCACACCGCAATATTTGGTAGACATTGGTCTGCTGGATAAGAAGGACGTGCCAGGTGCCGATAAGGACACCGGTTTGCTCCTTCGGCAGGCAATGGATAAGGTCGCGTTTCTGCCATTCGGTTTGCTGGTCGATAAGTGGCGTTGGGGCGTATTTGACGGATCGATCAAACCTGCCGATTACAACAAGGCATGGGTCGATCTGAAGCGCGAGTATCAGGGCATCACTCCGCCAGTCGCGAGGCCTGATGACGCCTTCGATCCGGGTGCGAAGTATCACATTCCCGGCAATACCCCGTACATGCGTTATTTCCTTGCGCGTATCTTACAGTTTCAGTTCTACAAGGCTGCGTGCGATCAGGCCGGGTGGAAGGGGCCGCTGCACCGTTGCAGTTTCTACGGCAACAAGAAGGTCGGTGAAAACCTCAACGCGATGCTGGAAATGGGCGCCAGCAAACCTTGGCCTGAGGCACTGAAGGCATTCACCGGCACCAGAGAAATGAGTGCAAAGCCGATGCTTGAATACTTTGCACCGCTGCAGAAGTGGCTCGACGAACAGAACAAGGGCAAGCCAAAGGGGTGGTAACCGCCCCGAAGCGGGCATTGGATACGGTCGGGTGGCGCGAAATGATTGCGCTGCCCGATCTGTCTGCTGCGCGCATTCCGGCAAAAATCGATACCGGGGCGCGTACCTCCAGCTTGCATGCGAGTGATATTGAGCGGTTTGACCGCGACGGACATCGCTGGCTGCGTTTCCTGCTTGATGTCGGGCACGGGCTGAGCGAGCCGGTGGTTGTTGAGGTGCCGCGCGCAGACCGGCGGACGATCACCAGTTCGAATGGCGAGGCAGAGCAGCGGCCTATCATCAAGACGCAACTTCGCCTTGGTAGTCAGGTATTTGCGGCAGAATTCAGCTTGAGGGATCGTTCGGATATGAAATTCCCTATCCTTATCGGCCGTAGCGCATTAAGGGGCCGCTTTCTCGTCGATAGCGGGCGTTCGTACCTGCAATCGGACGCAGATGAACGCAGAAAGCTCCTCAAATGAAAATCGCGATGTTGGCGCGTAATGCGTCGCTCTATTCGCACCGTAGACTGGTGGAAGCGGCCGAGGCGCGCGGGCACACCCTCGATATACTTAATACTTTGCGCTGCACCGTGCAGATCGCCAGCCATCGGCCCACCGTGGCATATGAAGGCGAGACGATCACTGGCTACGATGCGGTGATCCCGCGGATCGGGGCATCGATAACGCACTATGGCCTCGCCATTTTACGCCAGTTCGAAATGGCCGGGGTGTGGCCGCTGAACGAGAGCGTCGCTATCGGACGTAGCAGGGACAAGCTGCGGTCGATGCAGATCCTTGCCAAATATGGGCTGGGTCTGCCGCTCACAGCATTTGCACACGACCCGAAACAGACCAGTCAGATCATCAAAGCGGTCAACGGTCCGCCAGTGGTCATCAAATTGCTGGAGGGGACGCAAGGTATTGGAGTGGTTCTGGCCGAAACCGAAGCGAGCGCAAAATCGGTTATCGAGGCGTTTCGCGGGGCCAACGTCAATATATTGGTGCAGGAGTTCATCAAGGAAGCGGGAGGCACGGACATCCGCGCTCTTGTCGTCGGGGGTAAGGTGGTTGCGGCCATGCAACGCACAGGGGCGCCTGACGATTTCCGTTCGAACCTCCATCGCGGGGGCAGTGCTCAGCTTATCAAAATCACCCCGGAGGAACGCAGCACAGCGGTTAGGGCAGCGCGGCGCATGGGCTTGAACGTGTGCGGTGTGGATATGCTTCGCAGCAATCATGGCCCGGTCATTATGGAGGTGAATTCTTCCCCCGGTCTGGAGGGGATAGAAACCGCCACGGGGAAGGATATCGCCGGGATGATCATCGACTTTATCGCAACCCACGCTGCTGCCGGGAAGACGAAGACAAAAGGGAAGGGGTGAAATTCGCCCCCTTTCCCTGTCGACTTATTTCATCATTGCCAAATGGCCGTGACGGCAGAATTACCGAAACGGCGGTTCATTGAATGCGCGTAGCTTGCGGCTGTGCAACCGATCCCCTTCGGCGCGCATCTTATGGCAGGCTGAAATGCCGATTTGCAAATGCGCCGCGATGGCTTCTTCATAGAATTTGTTGGCCTGGCCGGGAAGCTTGATTTCCCCGTGCAAAGGTTTGTCCGACACGCAGAGTAGTGTCCCGTATGGCACCCGGAAGCGGTAGCCCTGCGCGGCGATGGTGGCGCTTTCCATGTCGATTCCGACTGCACGGCTCAAAGAAAACCGGTGAGCAGAATCGGTGTAACGTAGCTCCCAGTTGCGATCGTCGATCGTAACGACTGTACCGGTCCGCATCCGTTCTTTCAGATCGGCGCCGTCCGTGCCGGATACGTCTTCCGCTGCTGCGGCAAGTGCTTGTTGCACTTCCGCAATCGCGGGGAGCGGAATTTCAGGAGGCAGGACATGATCGAGCACGTGATCGTCGCGCAGATAAGCGTGGGCAAGCACGTAGTCGCCAATCTTCTGTGTCGGACGCAGGCCGCCACAGTGACCGATCATTAGCCACGCTTCCGGTCGTAATACGGCAAGGTGATCAGTGATCGTTTTCGCGTTGGACGGCCCCACTCCGATATTGACCAGCGTAATGCCGTTCCCGTCCTCGCTAAGAAGGTGATATGCTGGCATCTGGTGCCGTCGCCATGCAGTATCGGATAGGTGTTCACGCGCATTACTGTGCCGTTCGGTAAGCATCAGTCCGCCTGCCCCGGCAAGCGCTGTGTATCCGTTCTGCCCCAGTTGTTCGCCAGCCCAGTCGACGAATTCATCGACGTAGCGATGGTAATTTGTGAACAGCACGAAGCGTTGAAAATGTTCGGGAGCCGTACCTGTATAGTGAGCAAGGCGAGCAAGGCTGAAATCGGTTCGCAATCCATCGAACAGCGAGAGGGGTATCGTGTCGCCCGGATCGTTGATTTCGATCCCGTCGGCCAGTTCGTCCCCAATCAGAGCCAGTTCGGTCGATGGAAAATGACGCGCAAGTTCCTGAGGAGCGATGCCGGCCAGCTCCGCACCCGCCTCACCATCGAGTACATAGGGAAATGGGATTTCTTGCCGCGATCGTACCACCTCCAGATCGACCGGATAGTCCGCTGCGATAAGTTCAAGTTGCTCGCGAAGATAATCGGCAAACATTGTCGGCCGCGTGACTGTTGTGGCGTACACGCCTGCCTCATTCAGCTTTCCATAAGCGCGCGCTTTGGTCGAATGCGGCTCGCCGCCGCTATAGTGCATCCGTAATTCGGGATAGGCATAGCTGCCGTCGAGACGTTTTTCAGGGGCAGGGACAGTACCATTCCGCCCATATTCGAGAATATCTGCGCGTAGCGTACTCACCGATTCTTCGTGGATGGCGATGAGTTGCGCGATGGTCGATTCGATTGATTGCATAACTGGCGATCTAAGCCCGGTTTGCTCAGTATGCCAGCCGCGAAGCAGGTGTTGCAATCAATGCAACTTGATTTGCTGCAAATCAGTTAGCATTATTGATCTCTGAGGCTCATGTTGCAGCGCAGCAATCGGCTGGCTCAATATGGGGCGCAAACGCGAGGGTTTATCATGAACGACCAGATCCAGGACATCGCTTACAGGTTGAATACGCGCTCCGGCGTGGTCATCGATGCACGGGCCGCAGAGCCTGGTGATGAGACCGCTCTGGAAGCATTCTTTGACAAGGTTTCGGACGAAGATCGCCGTTTCAGATTTCTGACAGCTCATCGCCACGTTGGGCACGAACAACTTAAGCCGATGGTGGAAGTCGATCACTTCCGCTCGGAAACGTTCCTTGCATTCGACGATGCCAACAACGAGCTGGTTGCAACGGGGATGCTGGCTTGCGACAATGATCTGGATACGGCTGAAGTCGCTATTTCCGTACGGGCCGATTACAAGGGCAAGGGCGTGGCTTGGGCCGTTCTTGGCTTGCTGGCTGAAGAAGCAAAGAAGCGCGGCGTGCGCGAAGTGATTTCCATCGAAGATCGCGACAACCATGAAGCGATTGCACTCGAACGTGAACGTGGTTTCGTGCCTCGTGCATGTGAAGGCGATGCCCATCTCGTCATTCTGGCCAAGACGTTGCGCTGATTGGGGTGTTGTTCCCCGATAGCAAAAGGCCCGCTTTCCATAATGGAAAGCGGGCTTTTTTTTGTCTGCGGTGTAAACCGATCAGGCTTCAGCGCTGTCTGCCTTTTCGGCTTCGTCTTCACCCATCATGTCAGCCGGAATTTCGCCCGGCTCCAAAGTGGGGTCGACAGATTCGGTAAAGCCTTCGCTTTCCGAGCGCTCGTCCTCAGCCATCTGACCGATGACGTCGACGCCCTGACGCTGCAATTCGGCTTCATCGTCCGAACGAGCAACGTTTGCCTTCACCGTTACGTGCACTTCAGGGTGCAGCGCGATGGTGACATCGTGGATGCCCAGGTACTTGATCGGATGCCCCATCACGACCTGACGCTTGTCAACCGAGTGACCTTTGTCTTCGAGACCGACCACCACGTCGCGTACGTTGACCGAACCGTAAAGATGGCCGGCGTTTGAAGACGCGCGGATCAGAACGATTTCGACACCGTCGAGCTTCTCACCGGCCTTTTCAGCCTCAGTGCGGCGCTCTGCGTTTTCTTTTTCCAGCCGATCACGGTTGGCTTCGAAAACCTTCTTGTTCGCTTCGTTGGCGCGCAGCGCCTTTTTCTGCGGCAGCAGGAAGTTGCGTGCGTAACCATCTTTCACGGTCACGACATCGCCCATGCCACCAAGGTTGGCGATACGTTCGAGCAGGATGATATCCATCGGTTCCGCCCTCCTTACTTAACGATGTAGGGCAGCAGGCCGATGTGGCGTGCCCGTTTGATGGCCTTGGCCAGCTCGCGCTGCTTCTTGGCCGAAACGGCGGTGATGCGGCTCGGAACGATCTTGCCGCGTTCGGACATAAAGCCCTGCAGCAGACGAACGTCTTTATAATCGATCTTCGGCGCATTCTTGGCCGAGAACGGGCAAGACTTACGGCGGCGGAAAAACGGGCGGGCCATCAGTCGCGCTCCTCACGGTCGCGGCGCTTACGCTCGCGGTCGCCCTTACGCATCATCACGCTGGGGCCATTTTCATGTTCGTCGACACGGATCGTCATGTAGCGAATGACGTCTTCATTGATGCGCGTCTGGCGTTCGAGCTCTTCAACCACCGTACCCGGCGCTTCGATGTTGAGCAGAACGAAATGCGCTTTGCGATTACGGTCGATCTTGTAGGCAAGGTTCTTGAGACCCCAGGTCTCGGTCTTGGTCACTTTGCCGTCGAGCTTTTCGACGATCTCAGTGGCCGTCGCCGCCAGTGCATCGACCTGAGCCTGGCTCAGATCCTGGCGCGCGAGAAAGATGTGCTCGTACAGAGCCATTTCGCGGTCCTTTCATAATGCCGATCGCTGGCTTGTCCGTCCGAATGACGGGGCCCCTCCGGCCTTCTTCTTCTTCGGCACCCGTGGATGCGGAAGGCGCGCACATAGCGGCATCGTCGATAAATGCAAGTCTTGTGCGTCGGGAACGGGAGGAGCAACCGGAGATTGAATGGCTCGATTGCTTTTAGGGGAGCACGAATTTGCCTGGTGGACTGGTTGCACTGCTTGACGATGTTTCCATAATTGCGAGAGCGGCGGCGGCATCGATCGACGATGTTGGTGTTGCCGCAAGCAAGGCGGGAACGAAGGCAGCCGGTGTCGTAATTGACGATGCGGCCGTGACGCCGGGATATGTCACAGGGCTGTCCCCGGCGCGCGAATTGCCGATTATCTGGAGAATCACCAAGGGTAGCTTGCGGAACAAATTGCTGATCCTGCTCCCCGGCGCGCTGATTCTCAGCTTGATTCTTCCCGCCGCAATTGTGTTCATTCTAATGGCAGGCGGCTGCTACCTTTCGTTCGAAGGCGCGGAAAAGATTATCGAGAAAGTAGGCGGTGCCAAACATGGTGAAACGCTTGATGATACAATCGAAGACCCGGTGGCATTCGAGAAAGGGCGTGTGAACGGGGCGGTCAGGACAGACCTGATCCTGTCGGCAGAGATTATGGCGATCACCCTCGCGGCAGTATCGACAGAAAGTTTCTTCGTGCGGGCGGCGGTTCTCGCTATCGTCGGAGTTGGTATCACCTTTCTGGTCTATGGTGCGGTCGGGATGATTGTGAAGATGGATGATGTCGGCCTGCACTTGGCGAAGAAGTCATCGGCGACCCTGCAGGCAACCGGTCGTTTTTTACTCCGTGCAATGCCGTGGTTGCTCAATGCATTATCGACTATCGGCACAGTCGCAATGCTGTGGGTTGGGGGAGGAATTATCCTGCACGGGCTGGCACAAGTCGGCATCTCCGCGCCTGAGCATTTCGTGGAAGGCCTGCGTCATTCCACTGAAAGTGCAACTGGCGGGCTCGCTGGTGTGCTGGGTTGGCTGACCTATGCAGCGGGATCGGCCGCGTTCGGCCTCACAATAGGTGCGGTGCTTGCCCTGATCGTGCATTGGGGACAGACGCTGCTGGGGAAGGGGGGCAGCGTGTATTGAAGCAGCTCGGCACGCCTGCTCGCTTATTACGGTAGAAACGGTAACAGCTTTTCCGCGAACTCGGTCAAGGTGTCATCGCGCGCGCCCATCACAACGATACGATCGCCCGGTCGGGCCAGTTGAATAATCCGGTCTGCAATCGCCTTGCGCGTTGGGATATAGTCGGCGCGGATGTCTTTTCCGGCATCATCGGACAATTGCTCTATCAGCCGGATGATCCGTTCAGAGCCCTCGCTACGGTCAACTGTGCCTCCGAAATAGACCGGATCGGAAAACAGGACGCGGTCACCGTCCCCCAGTTCGCGGGCAAATGTTTCCGCCAGTTCGTGCCCCATCTGGCGCAATGGGCCATATCCGTGTGGCTGAAAGAACGCGATGATCCGCCCCGGATGCGCTTTCAACGTTCGCAAGGTCGCCGCGCATTTTTCCGGGTTGTGCCCGAAATCGTCGATCACGCTGACCGCACCAGGTGTAGTGCCGATGACATCGAAACGCCGGGCCAGCCCTTTGAAACTACCCAGCGACGCTACCGCCTTTTCTACGGGGACATCTGCAGCGCTCGCCGCAGCAATCGCTGCCAATGCGTTCGACAGGTTGTGTCTGCCCGGCATCGCAACATGTAATTGGTGGCGCGAACCATCGCGGTTATCGATTACCGTTGCCGCAATCGATAAAGGCTTGCTCTCAATCGATGCTGGATCGACCGTAACGTCTGCTGTGTCCGTTTCGATGGCATAGCTTACGGAATTGTCCAATCCGGCGGTCAGTCTCCGGACTTCCTCGTCGTCCAGGTTGACAGCGCGGATGTGTGAAACGCGTAGAAAATCGCCAAATAACTGGCGCAGCTCTTTCATTGACTTATGGTCGAGGCTCACATTGAGCAACAAGCCAACTGCAGGGCGATAAAGCGCGATAGAACCGTCACTTTCATCCACCTCGCTGACAAACAGACTGCCATTGCCCACCTGGGCGCTGGTATAGGGGGAGGCAGCGGTGGCAAAGTTCTTCATCACCGCGCCATTCATGATCGTCGGGTCACGGTCATTATCGTACAGGATCCAGCCGAGCATGGCTGTAGTGGTCGATTTACCACTGGTGCCGGCGATAGCTATCCCTGTATCCGCACCATTAAACAACGTGGACAACAAATCGGCACGGGTCACTCGTTTGCAGCCTAGCTCCTTCGCACGGACAATTTCCGGCACGGTATCTTCCACGGCGGCGCTGGCGACAATTACCTGTTCGGATGAAATCACGCCGCTGCCATCTTGCGGGAACAGAGTGAAACCGTGCTCTTCCAGCCAGTCGAATTTTTCCGGGGTGCGCCCCTGATCGTTGCTGCGATCCGACCCGGAAACATGCGCGCCCATTCCGTGCAGAATTTGCGCCAGTGGCAACATGCCGGAGCCGCCAATGCCGCAGAAATACCATGGAATGGATGTCAGGTCGGTCGTGTCAGTCATACAGCTCTCTGGCTAGTGCGGGACTCGTCAAATGTGAACCGGCTGATATGAAGCGTGGATGACCCGCATCGCAATCTGCGCGCCCGCCACACCCATAACCCCGGATATCGCGGCAAAGGTCACTGTGCTGGCCGAGTCCAGCTTTCCCGCGCTGACGCTGGATTTTCATCCACAATGTTTTGCCTCACATGGGCATTTTGCAGGAGACGACGATGTGCGTCTGGCTGCGCTGCTCGATTGCGCCAACGATCCAGCGGTGGAAGCTGTGTGGTTCGCACGTGGCGGTTATGGTTCAAACCGAATTGCCGCTGAGGCGATTGCAGGAATGAATCGGGCGGCGCATAGTAAGACTTATCTCGGCTATTCTGACTGCGGTTATCTGCTCGGCGCATTATACAGGCACCGCATCGGTAAGCCTGTTCACGGGCCTGTCGTCGCTGATGTGCGCCGAGGGGAAGGTGTAAGCAAGGGAGCCGCTGCGTACCGAGCTTTGGCATGGCTATCCGGTAGCAGAGGGGGAATTGAGCCAACGCTCGATGGCGAGCAGCCAACTGTCGCCTTCAATCTGATAACGCTCGCAATGCTTTGCGGTACCGATCTGATGCCCGACCTGAGTGGCCATATTGTGATGGTCGAGGAGGTGGGCGAGCATCTCTATGCTGTGGATCGCCTGTTCTTCGCTCTGATGCCATATCTGGCAGAGGTGGCGGGATTGCGATTAGGGGCTGTTTCAGATGTACCGGAAAATGATCGCCCCTTCGGTTCGACAGCGGAAGAGATCGCACAATATTGGTGCGCGCGGGCAGGGGTGCCTTATCTGGGGCGAGCGGAAATTGGACACACGATAGACAACAAGATCGTTCCCTTCGGTCTTGCCGTACCGCCTGCAGGCGCATAGGCGCGGGGCCATTCTTTCACTGGAGAGCAAGATGAGAGCGTTCGTATTTCCCGGGCAGGGGAGCCAGAAGGTCGGCATGGGCACCGACCTCGCCGCAGCCAGCGCAGCGGCGCGCGCGGTTTTTGAAGAAGTTGACGATGCTCTGGGGCAGAAGCTGTCGACTATCATGGCCGAAGGGCCCGACGATCAGCTGACGCTAACCGAGAACGCTCAGCCAGCGATTATGGCCAATGCGATTGCCACGCTCCGGGTTCTGGAAAGTGAGTTTGGCGTTTCGCTTGTGGAAAAGGGCGATTGTGTCGCCGGCCACAGTCTTGGGGAATATACCGCGCTGTGCGCCGTGGGCGCATTTAGCTTGGCCGATACCGCTCGACTGTTGAAGCTGCGTGGGCAGGCGATGCAGGCGGCGGTGCCGGTTGGCAACGGCGCGATGTGTGCACTGCTCGGTGCCGATTTGGACAAGGCTCAGGCATTGGCAGACGCATCCGCCGAAGGGCAGGTGTGCCAGGTCGCGAACGATAACGATCCGGGGCAGGTCGTCCTGTCGGGCAACAAGGGCGCGATCGAACGGGCTGTGGCTCAGGTAAAGGATTTTGGCATCAAGCGTGGCGTGTTGTTGCCGGTGTCTGCCCCGTTTCATTGCGGCCTGATGCAACCTGCCGCCGACGCGATGGCAGAGGCTCTGAAAGCGACTCCGCCGGGCCCGCTTGCGCTGCCGTTGTATGCCAATGTGACTGCTGCTCCCGTCACTGACCCGATGGAAGAACTGGGCTTGCTGGTGCAGCAGGTTTGCGGGCGGGTTCGCTGGCGGGAAAGTGTGTTGGCCATGCGCGCAGCGGGCGTCGAACAGTTTGTTGAGCTTGGCGGAAAAGTCCTGGGCCCGATGATTGGACGCACAGATAAGGAAGCTGTCGCTATCAGCGTGGTTTCGATGGAAGACCTGGAAGCGCTGGCAAAGGAGATCGGATGATGTTTTCGCTCAAAGGAATGACTGCGCTCGTGACCGGTGCCAGTGGGGGTATCGGATCGGAAATTGCACGTGCGCTTGCTAGTCAGGGCGCACGCCTGGCCCTGTCAGGTTCGAACGCCGATAAGCTGCGCGTGTTTCGGGAGCAGTTGAACGACGAGCTTGGCGGTGACCACGTTGAAATTACGTGCGATCTCTCCAACGCGGAAAGCGTGGAGAAACTGATCCCCGCCGCCGTGGATACGCTGGGGCAGCTTGATATCCTCGTGAACAATGCCGGTATTACGCGCGACAATCTCGCGATGCGAATGAAGGATGACGAATGGGATGATGTGATCCGCGTCAATCTGGAGGCATCGTTCCGCCTGATGCGGGCCGCTGCCCGGCCAATGATGAAGGCACGCTTTGGTCGCATGATTTCGATTACCAGCGTAGTGGGAACGACCGGTAATCCGGGTCAAATGAACTACACGGCTGCAAAAGGCGGGCTGACAGCGATGAGCAAGAGCCTCGCTCAGGAACTGGCCAGTCGCGGAATCACGGTGAATTGTGTGGCGCCCGGCTTCATCCGCACTGCGATGACCGACGCATTGAATGACGCGCAAAAGGAAGCGATCAACGCGAAAATACCGATGGCCCGTATGGGGGAAGGCAGCGATATCGGAGCTGCTGTGGCTTACCTCGCTTCGAAAGAGGCAGGATATGTCACGGGCCAGACGCTGCACGTCAATGGCGGGATGGCGATGTTGGGTTGACCTGGCGGTAGGGCGATTTTGTCGCTCTGCGGAGTTTGGCGGAAGATTGGGGGCAATTATCCCCAAGGAATCGGTTATGACAGGGCGCAGTAGTGCATCGCACCCTTGTCCCATCTCCTGCCATCGCTAAGGTTGTTTCGACATATTTCGGCGCTGGCGGGCGATTCCGGTCGCTAGCGCGCACAGAAGGCTGAAAGTAGGACCGATGAAGGCCACTATCGAACGCGCGACACTGCTGCGGTGTCTCTCCCATGTCCAATCGGTTGTTGAGCGACGCAATACGATCCCGATCCTGTCAAACGTCCTGCTTGACGCGTCGGACGGTGGTTCGCTGAAAGTGATGGCGACCGACCTCGATTTGCAGGTGGTGGAAAATATTGCTGCGGCTTCGGTGGAAGATAGCGGCGCGATCACCGTTTCGGCACACTTGCTGTTCGACATCGCCCGTAAGCTGCCCGATGGTAGTCAGGTCAGCCTGGAAACTACCGATAATCGCATGATCGTGAAAGCGGGACGTAGCCGGTTCCAGCTTCCGACTTTGCCGCGCGACGATTTCCCTGTGATCGTTGAAGGCGATTTGCCGACCCGCTTCGAACTTCCCGCCAAGACATTGGCTGAACTGATTGATCGCACGCGCTTTGCGATCAGCACTGAAGAAACCCGCTATTACCTGAATGGCATTTTCTTCCATGTTTCGGATGATGAACAGCCGGTTCTGAAAGCTGCCGCGACCGATGGCCATCGACTGGCAAGGTTCACGATCGCTCGCCCTGAAGGTGCCGAAGGGATGCCTGACGTGATCGTGCCGCGCAAAGCGGTGGCCGAATTGCGTAAGTTGCTGGATGAATCAATGGACGGCAACGTCCAGATCGACCTTTCCGCGAGCAAGATTCGCTTCACTTTAGGTGGTGAGGGTGGAGTCGTGCTCACCAGCAAGCTGATCGACGGCACTTTCCCAGACTACAGCCGGGTGATCCCCACCGGGAACGATAAACTCCTCAAGCTCGATCCCAAGAGCCTTTATGCTGGCGTAGATCGTGTGGCGACCATCGCCACTGAAAAAACACGTGCTGTGAAGATGGGGCTGGAGAACGATCGCGTCACTTTGTCTGTGACCAGCCCGGATAACGGAACGGCAGCGGAAGAAGTGCCTGCCGATTATCGTGCCGAAGGGATGGAGATTGGCTTTAACGCCAATTACCTGAAGGATATCCTTCATCAGATCGACAGTGATACAGTGGAATTGCATCTTGCCGACGCGGGTGCCCCTACACTGATCCGTGAGGATGAAAAAAGCCCGGCGCTTTACGTATTGATGCCGATGCGGGTTTGATCGGGTTCGAATGCAAGGCGGCCTTTCGGTGCCTGCCCCCTTCCGGTGGTGGTGCTTTAGTCAAAAGGGGGGGGCGAGACCCTCTGCACTGTTATACTTGTCGCCCTCAGCCTTGCTACTGCTCTGAATAAACGATCATCCTGAATAGCTATTTGATCCTACCGTCGTTTCGGTGTGTGAAACGACGGTAGGGACTGTGATTACCCTTCTTTATTCCGCAGCCTCGAGCATTGCGACTTGCTGTGGACCACGGATAAGGTTGCCCGGTGTTGCTCCCGTCCATTCTCCTTCGCGGAACGTCACAACGCCGCCTTTGATTGTGGCGACATAGCCATCTGCTTTTTGCAACAATCGCTTACCGCCCGCAGGTAAGTCGAATGCCAGCCAAGGTTTGCCGAGCTTCAGGCGGTCAAAGTCGATGATGTTGAGATCTGCGAGATATCCGGGCGCGATCAGTCCGCGGTCCTCCAGCCCATAAAGTAGGGCGGTATCACGACATTGTCGCTTGATGGCATGTTCCAGGCTGACTTTGCCACTGTTACGCGCAGCGGCGCGCTTCCGATCGCGGACCCAATGTTGGAGCATGAAAGTAGGGCTGGCGGCATCGCAGATTGTGCCACAATGGGCGCCGCCGTCACTTAAGGAATTGACGGTGTCGTCGCTCGCCTGCAACGCTTCGAGAAAGTCGAGATTACCATCCTGATAATTGAGGATAGGCAGATAGATAAACCCTTTGCCATCGTCACGACATAGCAGGTCGTAGGCATATTCCTGTGGGCCCACGCCAGCCTTCTCGGCTCGTGCTTGAATGGAGGATTCAGCAGGCGGTTCGTAATCGAAATCCGGGTCCATTTCGAACTGAGCGGACCAGCCGTTCACGATCACCATGAACAGATGGATGAGATCTTGAGGGGCTCCTGTGAAGTCGTTTTCTTCCGCCAGCAATTGATCCTTGAATACAGGATCGAGCAGCTTCGCCTTCTGCTCCGCCCATCCAAGATCGGAAATCGCCATCCAGCTTGGGCGAAAACGGAATGGGTGAACCGTGCCCTGCCACGCCATTACGATCCCGTTACCCCGCAGGGCAATCTGAGCGACGATGTTCGCGCCGTTGTCATTCTCCGCGCGCATCGCAGCAATCTGTTCGTCCAGCGGCATTTCCTTGGCAATCGATTGCAGCGCCGCAAATGTAACGGGCAAGCCGGTGTCGCGGCTCAGCGTTCCCATCCAGTCAAATTCATTCCATTCGCGTTTCAGGTCGCTGGCCATCTCGAACACGCCGTGCCCTGCACGCGCCATCGCCTTGCCGATCGAGATCAGCTCTTCTGCGGTGGCAGTTGTACCGGGGACTAGCTCGCCATCGACCGATTTATGGATCACCGTGCGACTGGTTGAAAAACCCAGCGCCCCTGCACGTACACCTTCTTCCACGATGTTGCCCATCTTCGCGATGTCGTCATCAGTGGGAACGGCCCCGGGTTTTTCCCGATCACCCAGAACGTAAGCACGAACTGCACCGTGGGGCACGTGGGTGCCGACATCGACTGTGCGTGGCAGTTTTTCCAAAGCATCAAGGTATTCGGGAAAGGTTTCCCAATCCCACTTCATTCCTTCGGCCAGAGCTGTACCGGGAATGTCCTCAACTCCTTCCATCAGGCCAATCAGCCATTCGTGGCGGTCGGGGGCGGCAGGGGCAAAGCCAACACCGCAGTTGCCCATGATAACAGTTGTCACTCCGTGCCAGCTACTTGGGGCCATTTCCGGGTCCCAGGTCGCTTGCCCATCGTAATGAGTGTGCACATCGACAAAGCCAGGAGTTACAATCATTCCGCTGGCATTGATTTCCTGAGTGGCATCGCCGGTGATCGCGCCTACTTGCGCGATCAGGCCATCTTTCACTGCGATGTCACCGATGAATCGCTCTTTGCCAGTGCCATCGACAATGGTGCCCTCGCGGACAATCAGATCATAAGTTGCCATGCCGCAAATCCTCTCTTGTATTATTGGAGAGGAAAGTCTCACATCGCAACTGATGTGTCTATAGGGCGATGTTACGCATCCGAGTTGGAACGATGCCTCAGTTCCAGATCACTGGCGCGCGCGGATCATCGCCTCCACATCTACGAATTTCTCGCGCGGCGCACCTTCGCGAGCGGCCTGTTCCTCTGCTTCTTCAATTTTCTTCCAGTCGCGGAAGGTGACGACTTCGATGCCGCGCTCGGCAATCAGCTTGTCGAGGCCAACGCGCCCTTCGCGCGGGACATTGGCGATCGCACCAGTGTCGAAATCTTCGGCAATCTTTTCGACGACCGAGAAGCCGTCGGGCCGGTTTGTGCCAATTGTACCGGTCGGTCCCCGTCGGGCCCAGCCCACACAATACAAACCGGATTCAATCCGCCCGCCATCGTTTGCAAACCGTCCGGCGCGTTCATCGAATGGCACGTCGGGGATGGGTGAGCTGCGATAGCCGATGCAGGAGACAACCAAATCGGCGGGGATCGTATAGATCTCGCCCGTGCCCACGGCGCGGCCAGATTCCACCCGTGTCCGCTCTATCTCCAGCGCAGAAACCTTACCCTCACCGATGAACCGCACCGGGCTGGCAAACATGTCGAAGTCGATTTCTATTGTCTTGTCGGCACGTTCACTTTCCGGAATGGCCGCGAAACTGCGTAGCAGACCGACCGATTTTCGCACTCCCGGTTCCAGAAATGCGTCTTCCTCTGGCTCCGGTAAGTCCGCCGGATTAACTCGTGGACTGGCACGAGTGAGGTTCATCAGCTCACTCAGTTCTTTGGGCGTCATCATAATCTGATGGGGCCCGCGTCGGCCGACAATTGTGATCGTCGAAGTCCGGGAATTCCGCAGCAGATCGAGTGCGTGTGCGACGATATCGCTCCCTTCGAGCTCGCTGTCGGTCTTTGACAGGATGCGCGCGACGTCGAGTGCGACATTTCCCATTCCGATCACCACGGCGTTCCTGCCTGACAAGTCGGGATCGAGACCGGCAAATTGCGGGTGGCCATTATACCATCCAACGAAGGCCGCACTGCCAAAGACATTGCCGAGGTCTTCACCGGGCAAGTCCAACGCGCGGTCATTGGGCGCTCCGGTGGCGAATATAACCGCGTCGTACAGTGCCTTTAGCTCCTTCGCGGAAATATCGCGCCCGATCATAACGTTGCCGACAAAACGCACATTTTCGGTCAGAGCCGTTTTTTCATACCGTCGGCTGACACCTTTGATCGACTGATGATCCGGGGCGACCCCTGTGCGAATAAGGCCATACGGCACGGGCAACATGTCGATAACATCGACCCGAACATCGTCACCCCACTGTTTCTGAGCGGCCTCCGCAGTGTAGTATCCGGCGGGCCCGGAGCCGACGATTGCGATATGTCGCATCAGACATCCCCCTCCATATCCGGCGCATCGAGAAACGTGCGGATTGCCGTCTGCGCTTGTTCACGGTGCGTAGCGAGGAACAGGTGACCCCCGTCTGCGAAAATTTCCATCTTCGCTTCGGGAATCAGGCCTTTCAGAATATGGGCGTTGGCCAGCGGAACCACATCGTCGCGTTCGCCCGCCATTATCAATACCGGCTTCTTCAAAAAGGGCAGAGCGGCCGCGCTGGTCCAACCAGCCATTGCCATCAGTTGATAGGCATATCCGCGTATTGTTGGGGGCACGATCCGCGCCGCGATACGTCCGCCTTCGTCGCGGCCGGCGAGGCGTGGTGCATCCCCTAACCGGGCGAGAGCCAGCGGGCAGCCGGGAACAGCCAGCAACCCTGCAGTGGTGCCTGCCAAAATGACCCGGCGCACGCGTGCACCATACTGCAATGCAAGTTGCTGCGCGATCACACCGCCCCAACTGAAGCCCATGATATCGACCTGAGAGATGCCAAGCCGGTGGAGCAATCTTGCTGCGGTCCATGCCATGGTCTGAGGAGTATATGGTACAATCGGTTCGGGTGATTCACCTATGCCGGGCATATCGAAGGTTATGAATGCGCGGTTGGAGAGCGCCTCCGCCAAGGGGGCGACGATTTCCAGGCTTGCGCCAATGCCGTTGAAGAACAGTACCGGAAAGCGATCGGATGGTTGGTTCAATCGCCAATGAGCCACCCGCAAATCGCGCCCGCCCGCTCGCATGATGGAGACATCGGCGAATTGCATGGGATCGGACAAAAACGTTTCCTTCTACCGGCTGCCCGTTGTCGGGATGCTGATTTGCACGTTGTGAAAGGGCGCCGTCAAGTTTGTTTCCGGCGGATGTTTCAGCGCTGAACAGTGCGCTTCTGCCAATACGTTTGCAAGCAGCGACGGTGACGTTCGGCGATGCGATGTGACATGTCTGGCAAGGTGAGAGCGAACGGTCGTTTCGCAGACCGATCTACAGTAGCGAATGACATTCGCCTGATCTTCCCCTGCTGACAGGGCGCATCGGCGCGGCTAAGGGCGGCGAATGACTGAGCTTTCCCGCATCCGCAATTTTTCAATAATCGCCCACATCGACCACGGAAAGTCGACCCTGGCTGATCGGCTTATCCAGTTTTGCGGGGGGCTTACCGACCGTGAGATGAGTGAGCAAGTCCTTGATAACATGGACATTGAGCGCGAGCGGGGGATCACGATCAAGGCGCAGACCGTTCGCCTGAACTACACCGCGCACGATGGCGAGACGTATGAGCTCAATCTGATGGACACCCCCGGCCACGTTGACTTCGCATATGAAGTCAGCCGGAGCCTCGCGGCGTGCGAGGGGGCGTTGCTGGTGGTCGATGCGGCGCAGGGGGTTGAGGCGCAGACGCTGGCGAATGTCTATCAGTCTATCGAACACGATCACGAAATCGTGCCGGTCATCAACAAGATCGACTTGCCCGCTGCGGAGCCGGAGAAGGTCAAGGCGGAGATCGAGGACATCATCGGCCTCGATGCTAGCGAAGCGGTGCTCACCAGCGCCAAATCGGGCATCGGCATCGAAGACGTGCTGGAAGCGGTCGTCGCCAAAATTCCCGCCCCCACGGGCGACCGCGATGCCCCGCTCAAGGCGATGCTGGTCGATTCGTGGTACGACCCATACCTCGGCGTGGTCATCCTCGTGCGCGTGATGGACGGCGCGATCCGCAAGGGGTTGCAGGTCAAGTTCATGCAGGGCGGCACCGAACACCTGATCGACCGCGTCGGCGCGTTCACGCCCAAGCGGGTGGACCTGCCCGAAATCGGCCCGGGCGAAATCGGCTTCGTCACCGCGCAGATCAAAGAAGTCGAACAAGCCCGCGTGGGTGACACGATCACCACGGTGAAGGGCGGGGCGACCACTGCGCTGCCGGGCTATAAGGAAGTGCAGCCGGTGGTGTTCTGCGGCCTGTTCCCGGTCGATGCCGCCGATTTCGAAAAGCTGCGCGAATCGATCGCCCGCCTGCGGCTCAACGATGCCAGCTTCAGCTTTGAAATGGAAAGCAGCGCGGCGCTCGGCTTCGGTTTCCGTTGTGGCTTCCTCGGTCTTCTGCACCTTGAAATCATTCAGGAACGGCTGAGCCGGGAATACGATCTCGATCTGATTACCACCGCGCCCAGCGTGGTCTATCGCATCGAACTGCGCGCCAGCAAGACGGAGGCGGCGGGCGAAATCTACCTCCATAACCCGGCCGATTATCCCGATCCCAGCCGGATCGAAACGATCGAGGAACCGTGGATCAAGGCCACGATCTACACCCCCGACGAATACCTCGGCGCGATTCTCAAACTGTGTCAGGATCGCCGCGGCATCCAGACCGAGCTGACTTATGTAGGCGGCCGCGCGCAAGTGACATATGAACTGCCGCTCAACGAAGTGGTGTTCGATTTTTACGACCGGTTGAAGAGCATCAGCCGCGGCTATGCCAGCTTCGATTACGAACAGATCGGCCTGCGCGAAGGCGATCTGGTGAAGATGAACATTCTGGTGAACAACGAACCGGTCGACGCGCTGAGCCTGATCGTCCACCGCAGCGTGGCCGAGGCGCGCGGTCGCGGCATGTGCGAACGCCTGAAAGACCTGATCCCGCGCCACCTGTTCAAAATCCCGATTCAGGCGGCCATCGGCGGCAAAGTCATCGCCCGCGAAACCATCGCCGCCTTGCGGAAAGACGTGACGGCGAAGTGTTACGGCGGCGACATCACCCGCAAGAAGAAGCTGCTGGAAAAGCAGAAGAAGGGCAAAGCCCGGATGCGCGAATACGGCAATGTGAGCATCCCGCAGGAGGCGTTTATTGCTGCGCTGCGGATGGGCGAGGAATAGCTAGCGAACCGGCTTTGCAGAGAACTCTCCGGTCGACGTGTCCAATCGGACCAGTTCCATCACGGTATGCGGGTCTGCGGCACGCCAGATAGTCTTGCGGTTAAGCGCATTGGTATCGGCTGCTTTAAGACGGACAACGCGGAATTTTCCGCCACAGTTATCCCTTGCGTAAGCCAGATCTTTGATACGAAAATGGTTTCCTAGCCGATCTCGCCACCAATCGAGGCGGGGATGATGAAAGAAATCAACCGATCCGTCCTGCTTGATCTCGTCGTCTCACAATGAGACTACAACCGTCCGTCCGTCCGTCTCGGCTGATGGCAGACCAGGACCAGCGCGTGTTTCGAAGCTCAGCATCGAAATAATCGTAAGTTGCTGTCAATGCTGGAACTTTTTCCACATTTATTCCGCATATTGAGTGGTAATTCAAATTCATGTGCAGTTTGTTCAAACTTGACGTCACATGACCCATTTGTAAATATTCGATCAAGTGATCGATAGGGGGGTGATGTCGATGATTAATTTCAGTCGCTTGATCAGTATCTTATTTCTATTATCGCGATATTTTAAAACGCATTCATTGGCCGTTCCCGGATGATAGATTGGTTATACACCTATATCGTGGGGACAGAGATCGATTAACCGATTTCTCTATTGGATGACGAAACGGCCCGAAGGATAACGGGCCGGTGCATATGAAAAACGTAACTCTCCTCAAATCGAAGACCCGCAAATTGTTACGATAATGATTGGTGTTCGTTTGAGCTGATGAAAGGCGACCATAAGATGTCGCCAGAATAATCTCGGGTCGCTTCGGATAAATCTTGAGATTGTGAGGGTTAATGAAATGACAGCATCAATCAGTTTGATGTCGAAAGTCGCTCTGCCAAGCCGCCTGTTGCTGGCGATTGGCATGTCTGCGCTGGTGGCCGGGTGCGGTTCTGATTCCGGCCAGACAGAAGGGGGCGCAGACAGCGCGGCGCAGGAACAGGCTGCCAGCCAGCCCGCTGCACCCGGTGTCGATGAACGCGCTGCACTGATTGCAGAATTTCATGAAGCTGCGCCGAACAACTGCCTCTTCTACAAGGAAGAGGGTGGGCCGAGCGAAGGGGATGATCTGGCCGGTTCTCCGCTCCTGCTCTGTTCAGGGCGCTCATCCCCGACGGAGAACTACGGGCTCGCGATGTTGCGCGAAAATGGAACCGTCGCGAAGGCGGGCACGGTTTTCATCACGATGGGCCCGAATGGAGCCAGTGGCGCATTTGACCCTGTATGGAGCCTGGTGGGGAAACTGGCCGGAATGACTGCCGGTGAGGAGGCGCAGCTTCGCATGGAGATGCCGTCGAAGCTGCGGTTTGCCGGTAACCTCTATTCTATCGACTACGAACCATTGATGACCACTGCCAGCGGCGTTCCCGTGTCCTTTGCGGGCAACAAGTTGAAGCAGGGGATGCTGACTCTGCGGATCGATCCGTCCCGGTGATTTCCAAACGACCGGGACCAGACAAAGATATGAATCGTATCAATGGAGGTTAGTATGTCGGATAAAGACACCATCGCGCGGGATTTCTCCGAATGGCAGAAGGCGCGGGACAGCCATGCCAAGCTGAAGAAGTGGGCGAAAATCGTTAGCATTGTCACAGGGTTGGGGTGGCTGCTGCTTATCTACAAAATGGCGCAAACGTCCGAAATGGTATTGCGGTATTCGACTGAAGCGCAGGAGTCGATTGGCCGGTGGACGATAACTCTGGTGCTGATGACAATTGTCAGTGTCGGGCTGCTGCTGCTCAGCGGAAAAGCGAAAAGCCGGATGAAAGGTTTGTCGAGGCGGCTGATGTCAGACATTCGCACTCAGCTTGAAAACGCTGACGAGGGGCTGCGCGCCAAATTCGAATCCCAGCTTCGCGAATTGGGGGGATGAGTGCCTTTCATTGACGGCCAGCGATAGCTGAGTGGCCCATGTTCCGACGATAGTGGACATGGGCCATTCGGAATTTATCTCCTGCATTGTCCAGCGGCGGGATAGGTTCGGGCTGTTCACTCACACGAAGGCACGAGGGCACGAAGATGTTCGGCCGTTGAAGGGGCCTGTGCGGCACCTTTGCTGTTATGTCTGTTCGGTTTTGCCGTCATTTTCATCCAGCCAACGCCAGTCATCCTCGTCCGGGTTGAACGGTTCCAGTTCATCTTCGGTCTCGACGATTCCTTCCAGTTCGCCGACGTCGGCCCAGTCCTTGTTTTTGCCCAGCATCACGAAATGGGGTTCCATCTGGCCGTCGGGCGGGCCGTTTTCCTCGGCGCGGTGCCAGGCGGCGAGTTCGGCCAGTTTGGCTTGCATTGCCTCGATATCCGGCAAGGACATCTGCACCGGATCGAAGTGTTCGATCATCGCGGCGTTCATATCGTCTTTCTCCGCGCGGGTGAGGGCGGGGGCGGTCATGCTGGCGCCGAGGCGGGTGGTGGCTTGCGAATCGTCGCTTCCCGACAGGCGGAAGGCGCCGGGATCGAAATAGCTGGCGGACAGGCGGCGGCCGTCTTCCCCGCGCATGTTCATCCGCAGGCAGAACATCAGCAGCCGATCGTTCTTCACGCGGCGAAACCCTTTCAGCTTGCCGCCGACGAACACCGGGGAAAGCTGGCCGTTGAGCGCGCGTTCGAAGGCCTCGTCCTTCAACCGCTGTACCCCGAAATCGAGCGCGCATTCCCACGCGCGGCGAAATCCCTCCGCACCGGCCTGGCGGCGGAGATAGTAGGCGCCCACTGTGCTCATGTTTACGTGCATCGCGGCGCGTTTCACGCTGCCGGTGTCGGCCAGCGCGCCGATGAATGCGCGCTGTCGCTCGGGCGTCCACCCGTCGTGCCGGTTCGATTTGCGGGGGACGGGATCGAAGGCGGGCAGATCGTCGTGATTGCCGGGGACGCGGATGGTGCGATTGTCAGCGCGGCGGGTCATGATGGCAGGCTCCTTTATTGCGACAGGGCGGGGATGGCGGGGCGGCCTGATGCACATTTTGCGGCGTGTAGGAAAATGAACGGTGGGTGAGGGCGATAACTTCACTTTGCGTTCACGTGCGCGCTGGCTATAGGCGTGGCCCTATGCAGATCGTTTCACGCAGCCCGCTCAAGCTCGCTCTCGTCGCCGCAGTCGTCGGTTCTTCGCTGGTCGTGACCGGGTGTGCCGGGAGCGGGGGCAAGCCCAAGGATACCGCCTACGTCGCCCGCGATGTGGAGACGTTGTATAATTCGGCCAAGGATCGGCTCGACCGTGGGCAGCCCAAGCTGGCCGCCGCGCTGTTCGACGAGGTGGAACGCCAGCACCCTTACTCGCCGTGGGCGCGTCAGGCGCAGTTGATGAGTGCGTTCAGCTACTACGTCGCCAGCGATTACAACAAGGCGATCAGCAGCGCGCAGCGGTTCCTCTCGATCCATCCGGGCAACAAGGATGCGCCTTATGCGTATTACCTGATCGCGCTCAGCTATTACGAACAGATCAGCGACATTACGCGTGATCAGAAAACAACCGAACAGGCGCGCGCCGCCCTGCGCGAAGTGGTCCGCCGCTATCCGGCGACCGAATATGCCACCGATGCGCGGCTGAAGCTCGATCTGGTGGAAGATCACCTCGCGGGCAAGGAAATGGAAATCGGTCGCTATTATGAAAAGAGCGGCAAATGGCTGGCGGCATCGCTACGGTTCCGCAACGTGGTCGATAACTTCCAGACCACCAGCCACGCGCCAGAGGCCTTGTTCCGCCTGACCGAAACCAATCTGGCGCTCGGCATTCCCGAAGAGGCGAAGAAATACGCTGCTGTGCTGGGGGCGAACTATCCGGGCAGCGAGTGGTATGCCAAGGCTTACAAGCTGATGGAAAAGTACGCGCCAGACGCCAAGGCGAGCTGAAGGCCAACGTCGACGGGGGCTCTCTCTATCCCCCGCGCAGTAACTGTACGCCCCAGTCGCGTTCAAACAGATAAAGCATAGTGCGCGCCGCCTGGCCGCGTTCGCTGGCGAGGCCGCCATCCCGCTCCATCAGCAATCGCGCATCGTCGTGAGCGAGAGGAAGCAGGCGTTCGATCTGTTCCAGTTCGGCAATGCGGAACGGTGTGTCTCCCGATTGCCGGGTGCCCAGCAGTTCGCCGCCGCCCCGCAGCCGCAGATCTTCCTCCGCCAGCCGGAACCCGTCCTGCGTCTCACGCATCAGCGCGAGGCGCGCTTTGCCGGTCTCGCTCAGTTCGCCGCCGCGCATCAGCACACAGACCGATTTCGCACTGCCGCGCCCGACCCGCCCGCGTAGCTGGTGAAGCTGCGCCAGCCCGAACCGTTCGGCCTGTTCGATCACCATCAGCGTGGCGTTGGGGACATCGACGCCGACTTCGATCACTGTCGTTGCGACCAGCAATTTGGCCTGCCCCGAAGCAAAGCGTTCCATCGCCGCATCTTTCAGTTCAGGCTTGAGCTGGCCGTGGACCAGTACGACATCGTCTCCGAAGCGCTCACGGAGCGCGGCGAAGCGCGCCTCGGCAGCGGCGATGTCTTCGCTCTCCAGCTCGCGGACCATCGGGCATACCCAATAGGCCTGCGCGCCGCCCGCAATCGCCGCCGCCAGACGATCGACCACTTCACCCATGCGTTCGACGGAAACCACCACGGTATCGATCGCCTGCCGCCCCGGTGGCAATTCGTCGAGCCGGCTGACATCCATCTCGCCATATTGCGCCAGTGTCAGCGTGCGCGGGATTGGGGTAGCAGTCATTGCCAGCGTATGCGGGGTGACGCGCCCCTTCTGCGCCAGCATCAGGCGCTGCGACACGCCAAAGCGATGCTGTTCGTCGATCACCACCAGCCCCAGGTTGCGATAAGTGACGGCGTCCTGAAAAATGGCGTGGGTGCCGACGATCATATCGATAGAGCCATCGTGCAATCCCATCAGGATCGCTTCGCGTGCGCGCCCCTTGTCGCGCCCGGTGAGCAGCGCGATTTCGATGCCAGTTGGCGCGGCCAGCTTGCGGAGCGTTTCGTAATGTTGCCGCGCAAGGATTTCGGTCGGGGCGAGCAGAGCGGCCTGCGCGCCTGCCTCGATAGCCACCAGCATCGCCTCCAGCGCGACCACGGTCTTGCCCGCGCCGACATCGCCCTGCAACAGCCGCAGCATAGGCGTGTCCTGCGCCAGATCGCCTTCGATTTCGCCAATGGAGCGCTGCTGCGCGCCGGTGAGCGGGAAGGGCAGGGCGAGCCTGTCCCGCAACCGCCCATCGCCGCGCAGCGCCTGCCCCTTGCGCCGCCGGTTGTCGGCTCGCACCAGCATCAGCGCCAGACTGTTGGCCAGCAGTTCGTCATAAGCCAACCGGTCGCGCGCAGCCGGATGGTGCCCTTTGTGCGCCAGTTTCAGCGCCTCCACCCACGTTGGCCATTCCGCCCTGGAAAACTGCCCCGGTTCGATCCACTCTGGCAAATCGGGCAGCCGGGCCAGCGCCTGATCGACCAGTCCGGCAACTTTGGGCTGCGTAAGCCCGGCGGCGAGCGGATAGACCGGCTCGTTTAAGGTAGCGAGCAACCCCTCGCTGCTTTCGGCTACATGATCGGGGTGCACGATCTGCAGCATTTGCCCGTATTCATCCAGACGGCCGGCAATCCAGCGCTGTTCGCCAACCGGCAGCAGTTTTTTCGCGGAATAGCTGGCGCGCCCGAAATAAGTCAGCGCACAGGTATTCCCCAGCGCATCGGCGGCGAGCACCCGATAGGGGCCGCGCCCGCTGCTGTTAGCACGATGCTCTGTCGGGGTAAGGGGGATGACGATTTGCTCCCCAACACTCGCTTCGTCGAGGTTCGCGACCGGGCGGCGGGTCACGAAGCGATCGGGCAGGTGATAGGCCACATCGCGTACCCGCGTCAGGCCCAGTTTATCGAGCGGCTTCTTCAGCTTCGGCCCGACACCATCGAGTGTGTCGAGCTCAGCAAACAGGGGGTTGAGAATATCGGGGCGCATCGCACCAGCCCTATCGTGTTTGGGCGCGAATGCGAAGCCGGTCTGTGCTGGCGTCCGCTCGCTTCGTCACGCCTCTTGAGTGTGCTGTAAATACAGATATAAAATAATTAATAACAATGACTTGCTAATTTATAAATGACTCATTTATCATTGGAGTTTGCGATGGATGCCGCCGAGTTTTTGGAATATCAGCATACATCGCGAAACACATTCGATGATGCGGTGGTCGAACTTCTCCGCGCGATTGCACCGCGAAGCGTTATCGATATCGGTGCCGGATCGGGTAAGTACGCCGGGTTGACGGCGCGCGCGGATTTGCCGGAATCGCTGTTCGACGATCCGTTTTTCGTTACCGACCTCGTAATTATGGGGGACGTGATCGAACATATGCGGGCATCCGATGGATTGGATCTGCTGCAATTCCTTGTCTATCGGGCGGCTTACATTCTGCTTCTCACGCCTGATGCGATGCCGATGTTTGCCGGGCCGGGATTCTTTGGATGCCACAACTCGATCTGGCGACCGAAGCAATTCGAATGGCACGATCTGTGGGTATTCGACCAATGGAATGAATTCCACCTCTACCTCCTGCGCGGATATCAGGCGGGAAGCGGGCCGACATTGCCGCAGGTGGTTGAAAGAGTGAACGCAACTGGCTGTCCGCTGGATACCGCCGGCCTGAGGCCGCAGTCGGTCAATCTGCGGATCCACGATAGCGTGTGGAAAGAACATTATCCCGATGGCTCCATCGGTGGTTATCGGAGATATTGAACGATGGGTTCTGCGCTCTCTGTCTGGTCGGCTACACAATCCCATTGCTTGCCATTGGTCGGGTGGGGTTCTACCGGGCCAGCTATGTCCAGGACGACGCCAGAAGATATGCCCGCCTTTGCCACTCGCCTTGCTCGCGCGAAGTTTCGTGCATGGCATCGCGGCACGCGCGAGGCGGATTACATGATCGGCGGTTTCTTCGATCGTTTCCATCCCGAATGGGGCGAAACCGAAATGGCATGGTTCGAAGCGCTGCTGGAAGAAGAGGATGTGGACATCATGGCATGGGCGTTGGGAACGCAAATTGTGCCTGAGGAGTTTGTCGGGGATCAGATGGCCGCGATGAAGCGGCTGGATTACGTTCAGATTTGATCCGCTAGGGTTACCGACAAGCCAACAGTATCCATTCAAGGCTACCGAATTGTTCATGAGTTCCAGTACTATGCATCCGCCGCGCGCGCTCGCCTGGCTCGTCCGCCTCGCTCTGTTGATTGCCGCTGTCGCGATAGCTTACCTCGCTTTGGCCCCCGTCAACCTCGGCGGACGCGGTGGCAATATCGACCATGCATTCGCTTTCGTGACGCTCGGTTTCCTGTCGCGGCTGGCGTTCCCGCGATGGTATATGATCGTACTGCTGGCGTTGCTGGCGCTGTTCGGTGGCGCAATCGAAGTGTTACAGGGAACGATGCACGCCGGCCGCGATATGCAGATGGTCGATTTCAAGATCGATGTCGCCGCTGCTCTGGTTGGGCTTATCGCCGGTGCGCTGGTCAATCGCGTGCTCGGGGGGTGGCGCGCAGGCGACTGATGCGGCAGGGAGCGCGTCTTGCCGACGAATAACTCCCGATTCCTTAAGCCTGTAGTGCCCTCATGCCCGATCTTCACCGCTTACTCGATGCCCGTACACCGCTAACTCTGGCTTCGCTGCCGCGTGGCAGCCAGCCTCTGGTGCTGGGCGATCTGGCGCGTGTGGCGAAAGGGCGTGCGGTGTTCATCGCGCCCGACGATGCCGCGATGCATGCCGTGGCCGAAGCGGCGCAGTACTTTGCGCCGGAACTGGACGTGATCGAATTCCCGGCATGGGACTGTCTGCCCTATGATCGGGCCAGCCCCGCTCTGTCGATCAGCGCCCAGCGGCTGGCTGCGCTGCATCGCCTGCAAGTGGGCAAGGCAGGCAGCCAGTTGCTCGTCACAACGGTCAACGCATTACTGCAACGGGTACTTACGCCTTTCCGCATTCGCGAGGCGGTGCAGGAATTTCGCCCCGGTGCGGTGATCCCGCATGACAAGCTGACCGCTATGCTGATGCGTCAGGGCTATTCGCGCACCGATACCGTGATCGATCACGGTGAATTCGCGGTGCGCGGGTCGATTTTCGACGTATTCCCTTCGGGGCTGGATCAGGGCCTGCGGCTCGATTTCTTCGGAGACGATCTGGAATCGCTGCGGACGTTCGATCCATCGACGCAGATGAGCACCGGTGTGCTCGACAGTCACCTGCTGCTCCCCGCGAGCGAGGCGTTGCTCGACGAGAATTCGATCAAGCGCTTCCGCAGCCGCTATCGCGAAATGTTCGGCGCGAACGCCACGCAGGATCCGCTCTATCAGGCGATCAGCGACGGGCGCAGGCTGGCAGGGATGGAGCATTGGCTGCCGCTGTTCGAAGAGCGGATGGCGACGCTGTTCGATCATCTGGGGCAGGATGATCTGCTGGTCATCGATGCAGGTGCGTTGCAGGCGGGCGAAGAACGGCTGGCCGACGTGGCCGATTATCACCGCCAGCGTGTCGAACATTCCGAAGGCAGCTATCGTCCGCTGGCGGTCGACTCGCTTTATCTGACGGGTGACGAATTCGGGGAAGCGCTGAAAGACCGTCCGATCCATCGCGCGTCGATATTTGCAGAGCCGGAGAGCGACCACGTGATCGATTTCGGGTTCCATTCGGGCCGCGACTTCGCCCCGGAAAGGGCGCGGGGAGATAATATCTATGCCGCCGCCGCCGATCATCTGAAGGCAGTCGGCAAGGCGGGCAAGCGACCCATGCTGGCCGCCTATTCGAAAGGCAGCCGGGCGCGGCTGTCCTCGATCCTGACCGAAGCGGGCGCACCGACGCAACTGGCCGATTCATGGCAGGAAGCGCTGGGGCTGGCGGCCAAGGGCAAGCCGGTCGCGCTTGTCCTGCCGCTCGATACCGGGTTCACCAACGATCAGATCGATCTGATTACCGAGCAGGACATGCTGGGCGATCGGATGGTACGGCGCAAGAAACGGCGCAAGGATGCCGATGCCTTCCTGGCCGAACTCGCCGCGCTCAACGCAGGCGATCTGGTGGTCCATGTCGAGCACGGGATCGGGCGCTATCGCGGGCTGGAAGCGATTCCGGTGGGGAAGAGCCACCACGATTGTGCGATGCTCGAATATGCCGGGGGCGACAAGCTCTATGTCCCGGTCGAAAACCTCGAAGTGCTCAGCCGGTATGGCGCGGCGGAGCAGACGGTTCCGCTCGACCGGCTGGGCGGCGAAGCATGGCAGAAACGCCGCGCCCGCCTGAAAGAGCGCATCCGCGAGATCGCGGGTGAGCTGATGATTACCGCGGCCGAGCGCGCGCTCCGCACGGCCCCGGCGCTGGAGGCGGATGGCGACAGCTTCAATCAGTTCGTCGAACGCTTCCCGTGGGAAGAAACCGACGATCAGGATCGCGCCATCGGCGATGTGCTGGGCGATCTGGCATCGGGCAAGCCGATGGACCGGCTGGTGTGCGGCGATGTCGGTTTCGGCAAGACCGAAGTCGCGCTGCGCGCCGCATTCGTGGCGGCGATGGCGGGCAAGCAAGTGGCGGTGGTCGCTCCGACTACGCTGCTCGCCCGCCAGCATTACGAGAACTTCGCTGCCCGTTTCTCCGGCTTTCCGCTCAAAGTCGGGCGGCTCAGCCGACTGGTCGGGGCGAAGGAGATGGGCGATACCCGCGACGGTTTGCGGAAGGGGGACGTCGATGTCGTCGTAGGCACGCACGCGATCCTCTCCAAATCGACCGAGTTTCGCGATCTTGGTCTAGTGATCGTCGACGAAGAACAGCGCTTCGGGGTTACGCATAAGGAAAAGCTGAAGCAGTTGCGCGCCGATGTGCATGTGCTGACGCTCACCGCAACTCCGATCCCGCGCACATTGCAGATGGCGATGAGCGGCCTGCGCGAACTTTCCACCATTCAGACCCCGCCGGTCGACCGCCTCGCCGTGCGGACCTATGTGATGGAGTGGGACGATATGGTGATGCGCGAAGCTCTGCTGCGCGAACACCATCGCGGGGGGCAGAGCTTCATCGTCGTGCCGCGGATTTCCGATATGGCCGAAGTCGAAGACTGGCTGCGCGAACATGTGCCCGAAGTGAAGCCGATCGCCGCGCACGGCCAGATGTCCCCCACCGAAGTAGAAGAGCGGATGAGCGCGTTCTACGAAGGGAAATACGAAGTTCTGCTGTCGACCACTATCGTCGAAAGCGGGCTCGATATTCCCAGCGCCAACACCATCGTGATCCACCGCGCCGACCGTTTCGGGCTGGCCCAGCTATACCAGCTGCGCGGGCGGGTGGGGCGCAGCAAGCTGCGTGCCTATGCCTATCTCACTACGCCTGCCGACACAGCATTGAGCGAAGTGGCGGAGAAGCGGCTGAAAGTGCTGGGCGATCTCGACAGTCTGGGGGCGGGGTTCCAGCTTGCCAGCCACGATCTCGACATTCGCGGGGCGGGCAACCTTCTGGGCGACGAACAATCGGGCCACATCCGCGAAGTCGGTTTCGAACTGTACCAGTCGATGCTGGAAGACGCGATTGTGGCGGCCAAGGCAGGCGCGATGGGGCTGGAACCGGCGAAGGATGCGTTCTCCCCGCAGATCACCGTCGATGCGCCGATCATGATCCCGGAAGAATACGTGCCCGATCTCGCGGTGCGTATGGCGCTCTATCGTCGCCTCAACGATGCGAAGGACAAGGGCGAGGTCGAGGCGCTGGCGGCAGAAATGATCGACCGCTTCGGTCCGCTGCCGCAGCCGACCGCCAACCTTGTGCGTCTGATAGAAATCAAGCAGCAGGCTATCGATGCCAATATCGCCAAGATCGATGTCGGCGCGCGGGGTACGCTGGTGACGTTCCATAACGACGACTTCCCTGCTCCGGCAGGGCTGATCGGTTGGGTCGAACGGGTGGGCGAAACCGCCAAGCTTCGCCCCGATATGAAACTGGTGCTCAGCCGCGCATGGGGCGATCCGCAAAGCCGCCTGAACGGCTTGTTCCAACTGACCAAAGGCCTCAGCGGTGTAGCGCGCAAGGCGAAGAAGAAAGCAGGCTGAGGGCGCTTTCGCCTTCGGTGCGAGAGGCGCGGAACTGCTGTGGCGGCGATATTGCGCCGGATTTAATCTGGCATCCTGCTTGTCCTTCAGCGTTGCCCCGGAAGAAAGCCGAGCCCCGGATCGGGTCCGGGGCGACGGGGTTTTGGGTACGGATCTCCTAAGCTGCCAGAGCAGGTTATGGCATGGATGATACAGCGCGCCGAGCGAAGACGTGAATGGACGACTGGCCTGTCTCTTTCAGGGAAGGAGACGGGAACTGCCTTTGCGAACCCGTCACGCCGGACCCGATCCGGCGTCCCGCTTATCCTTCAGCGTTGCCCCAGAAGAAGCCGGGCCCCGGATCACGTCCGGGGCGACGGGGGCAGGGGCGATGCTGACGTAAAGGGTCTCCGCCTTCTCACCTCTCCGAAGCTCCGACGTCCTACTTAGCCCGCAAACATTTCGCGCTGTCCTACATGCAACCCAGGCGCCATTGTGCGGCGATGGCCAACATACTCAACCTGAACGAAAATCGCTTGGATAACAGGCTTCGGGCCCAGTCCGTTTTTCGTGTTCTGGACAGTGTAACATGTGGTCCATGTCTCGCCGCGAGGAGGCCGGAGAAAGTCGCCCCTACGCTACCCGCCGAACCGTTTCACCAATGCCTGAGCGGCGGCAGCGACATCGGTCCATGTCTCTTCGAAACCCTCTTCGCCGCCGTAATACGGATCGGCAACCGCTTCGCCCGCGCGGCCCGGCACGCAGTCCATCAGCAGCGCGATTTCCGCACGGCAATCGGCCGGCGCGCGATCTCTCAGGTCCGCAAGGTTCACTTCGTCGAGCGCGAAGATCAGGTCGAACCGTTCGAAATCCTCATCCGCCACTTGCCGCCCACGCAGGCCCGCGATGTTCGCGCCGTGCAATGCCGCAGTGCGGATAGCGCGGCCATCGGGCGGGGAACCGATGTGATATGCCGAAGTGCCTGCACTATCGATCGTCAGCGCCAGCCCGGTGGCATCGGCAGCCTGCCGCAAGGCGCCCTCCGCCATCGGGGACCGGCAGATATTGCCGAGACACACGAACAGTATCGATGGGTTGGAACGTGCCATGACGCTCCCTTGCCGGGTAAGGGAGTAAATGGGAAGGGCACCTTTGCTCCCGCGGTCAGTTGCAAGAACGAGGGCGCAGAGCCTACCTCTGTGTTCCGATACCACTGCGAGGCAGATGATGACTGAGTCCAATTCCGATCACCCGACGATGCGCGATATTCCCATTGGAATCGATGCGACTGGCACTCGGACCGAGTTCGATTCGATGGGGCAGGTGCAGGTGCCTGCAGACAAGTACTGGGGGGCACAGACAGAGCGTTCGCTGGCGCATTTCTCCATTGGCGGGGATCGAATGCCGATTGCGGTCTATCGCGCCTATGGCGTGGTCAAGAAGGCTTGCGCGCTGGTCAACGCAGAGATGGGGCGTCTGCCGCAATGGAAAGCCGACGCCATCGTCCGTGCTTGCGACGAAGTGATCGCGGGCGATCTGGATCCGCAATTCCCCCTGTTCGTGTGGCAGACCGGATCTGGCACCCAGTCGAACATGAATATCAACGAAGTCGTCTCCAACCGGGCGATCCAGTTGCTTGGCGGCGAACTGGGCAGCCAGACTCCGGTGGGTCCGAACGATGACGTGAATATGAGCCAGTCGTCAAACGACACGTTCCCCACCGCGATGCATATCGCAGTCGAACATGCGTTGACCGTCAGGCTGATCCCCGAGCTTATTGCTCTGGCCGATGTTATGGCGGTGAAGGCAACTGGATGGATGGACGTGGTCAAAATCGGCCGCACCCATTTGCAGGATGCCGTCCCGGTTACTGTGGGGCAGGAATGGATGGGATGGGTCGGCCAGTTGCGGGATGCGATTGCCGCTGTCGAACGCGAGCGGGAGGGGCTTTACGAACTGGCCTTAGGCGGAACTGCCACTGGCACAGGGATCAATGCGCCGAAGGGCTTTTCGCAGCGTTCCGCTGAGGTGATCGCGCAATTGACGGCGCGCCCCTTCGTCACCGCACCCAACAAGTTCGCGGCGCAGGGTTCGCTCGATCCACTCGTGCGCGTATCGGCGGCTTTGCGTGGCGTGGCGGTGGCGGTGATGAAGATCGCCAACGATATGCGCTGGCTCGCCAGCGGGCCGCGCTGTGGGATCGGGGAGCTGAAGTTGCCGGATAACGAGCCGGGCTCCTCGATCATGCCGGGCAAGGTCAATCCGACGCAGTGCGAAGCGATGGTGATGATCGCGATTCAGGTGATCGGCGAAGATACTGCGACGGCCTTTGCCGGCAGTCAGGGCAATTTTGAGCTTAACGCGATGCGCCCGATCGTGGTGAATAACCTGCTTCATTCGATCGCAATTCTGAGCGATGGCTGCGAAATGTTCCGATTGCATTCGGTGGAAGGCACTGAACTGGATCGCGAAGCAATCGCCGGATACGTCGAAAATTCGCTCATGCTGGTGACCGCGCTGGCACCGCATATCGGATATCAGGCGGCCGCGCATATCGCAGAGGCGGCCGCTGCCAACGGAACCAGTTTGCGCGCCGAAGCGATCCGCTCGGGTAAAGTAAGCGAAAATGAATACGACCGACTGATACGTCCCGGCGACATGGTCGGTCAGGGGCTTGGCGGAGCGTGATGTTCGCGGCACTTTCGGCAGATTGTCGGCATTTCGGTGTTAGGTCAGAGGGGGCGTTGCATAGACCTTTTACTATTTAAGGGCATATTATTTTAATAAGAGATAAATGTTTATATGAAATATTGATTTGATTGTGGTATTTATAGAAATTAGACGGCCCTTCTATCTATTTTTATCTGCAAGTACTTTTGTTGAATTGCGGATTTTTGTGAAGGGTAACTCATGAAGTTGGTTCGCAATGTGATGTTAAGTCTTGCATTGTCGTCTCTCGTTGCCGCTCCGGTGGCGGCGCAGGCTCGGGCGAAGCAAAGCGCCGCTGTTCAGGAAAAGGGTGTGAGCAAACGGGATCGCTTGCTGATCATGGTGGGTTTTATCGCGGCAGCGGTCGGGATCGTCCTTCTCACAGATAAATCCGACGATAGTCCGGTTAGTCCGTAGCTGTGGTTGACGGATGACCCGGCAGTTTGCGTGGCGCAAATGGCCGGATTGGCCGTCTGCAACTGCATCTCAGGTGCTTGCGAACCGCGCTGCCTACTTTTGCGGCGCGAATGCTCACAGAGTTGCATATTCTGAGATATAACATATCACTGCCCTGTCGCTGACGGGAGGTGTGTGCTTGCGTTCTTCCTCCGTCGGTTCAAGAGTGTGGTCTGGCGTGTTGCCGCAATGAAGCGACGACATATTCCGATCGCGCAATTCGGGGGCCATTGCGGTCTCAACCACTTATGAGAGACAAGTTCGTATGCAAATCAATCGCGCCAGCCTTTTTGCAGCAGTCGCTATCTGCGCTCTGGCATCGCGGCCCGCCGCCGCTGATGAGGGAATGTGGACCTTCGATAATTTCCCGACCGCGCAAGTAAAGGAGGCGTATGGCTGGTCGCCGGATCGGGCGTGGTTAGGAAAAGTACAGGCTGCCGCGGTTCGTTTGACCGGCGGCTGTTCTGCCAGTTTCGTATCGGGATCGGGCCTGATCCTGACAAACCATCACTGCGTCGCCTCGTGCCTGTTCGATAACTCGAAGCAGGGCAGCGACTATCTCAACGATGGATATGTGGCCGATCGGCGCGATGCCGAACTCAAGTGCCCCGGCCAGCAAGCTGAAGTTGTCACCAAGATCACCGATGTCACCGGTGCTGTGAAGGCCGCGATGGGCTCGCTTTCGGGTGAGGCGCTGACCAAGGCGCGCGATGCGAAAATCGCGCAGATCGAAAAGGATGGTTGCCCCGATACGGATACAAACCGCTGCCAGGTGGTAACTCTTTTCGGAGGCGGGCAGTATAAGCTGTACACTTATCGCAAATATTCCGATGTGCGCCTTGTCTGGGCACCGGAAGATCGCGCCGCGACCTTTGGCGGCGATCCGGATAACTTCAATTTTCCGCGCTATTCGCTCGATGCCAGTTTCCTGCGCGCATACGAAAATGGCAAGCCGGTGGCGACGCCCAATCACCTGGAATGGAACCCTCGTGCGCCGAAGGAAGGGGAAATCACTTTCGTCGTCGGCAATCCCGGTTCGACCAGCCGCCTTTATACCTCCAGCCAGCTCGCCTTCGAGCGTGAGGTCCGTCTGCCGATCACCGTCACGACAATGTCCGAACTGCGCGGTCGCCTGATCCGGGGAATGGAGGAAAATCCCGACCATGCGCGGGAAGGGCTGGACATGCTCAATGGAGTGGAAAACAGCCTCAAGGTTTATATCGGCCGTCAGAAAGCACTCAACGATCCGGCCTTCACCGCAACGCTGGCCGCTAAAGAGGCCGACCTGAAGGAAAAGAGCGCAGGCAATGCCGCCATCGGTGACCCGTGGTCGGCGGTTGACAGCGCAGTGACGGCCTATCGCTCGCTCTATCTCCCGTATCGCTTCGTCTCGCCATCGAGCGATCTTTATGGTTATGCCGAGGCTCTGGTGTTCGCCGCACAGGAACGTGCCAAGCCCAATGCAGAACGCCTGCCGGGTTATACCGACAGCGCTCTGCCGCTGACCAAGAAGCGCATCCTCGATGAAAAGCCGGTGTACAACTGGCTGGACGAGCTGACTCTGGAATGGAGCCTGTCGAAAGCGCGCGAATACCTCGGTGTCGACGATCAGGATTCGAAGCTTCTGCTGGGCAAGGAAAGCCCGGAAGAACTGGCTAAGCGTCTGGTCGAAGGCAGCAAGCTTGCCGATCCCGCCTATCGCCAGAAGCTGTGGGATGGTGGCTTGGATGCGGTGAAGGCGTCGGACGATCCGATGATCCAGTACGCGCTCAAGCTGAACCCGCGCCAACGCGAACTGAAGAAGCAGGTGGACGAGGCCTATGTCGGTCCGCTGGCTGTCGCGGGTGGCAAACTGGCCGACGCGCGGTTCGCCGCTTATGGTGACTCGCTCTATCCCGATGCGACGTTCACGCTTCGCATCAGTTATGGCCAGGTGAAGGGCTGGGTCGAGCGTGGCAATCAGGTGCCGATTGCCACCACGCTGGGTGGCACGTTCGACCGTGCGACGGGTAGCCCACCATTTGATGTGGCTCCTGCGTTCGCCGCGAACAAAGCCAAAATCGATATGAGTGCGGCTTACGATTTCGTAACCACGAACGACATCATCGGTGGCAACTCCGGCTCGCCGGTAATTGACAGAAATGGCACGGTAATCGGCGCCGCCTTCGACGGTAATATCCATTCGTTGGGCGGCAATTACGGGTACGATCCGACACTTAATCGGACGGTGGTGGTCTCGACCGCTGCTGTGCAGGAAGCGTTGGAAAATATCTATCCGGCACCCGCACTGGTGAAGGAACTGGCCGCGCGCTGATATCTGGCCGACAACATAGGCAGGGTACATCGCCCGGCCAGCAATATTAGCGGCGCGGGACTGTTCGCAGTTCCGCGCCGCAACAATCTGTGGTGGAGAAAAGTCGGCTCAGCACCCGACTCGATGCGTCGATAAACACCGGCGATGGTTGCGATACAGACCGGCGCTGCATGAACTCGCGCGCGCGGCGCGCGACTACTCCGCCCAGTCCGACGTAATTTGAATATTAGATATGTGCTTGAAAATGTTGGTCGGGGAGAGAGGATTCGAACCTCCGGCCCCTGCCTCCCGAAGACAGTGCTCTACCAGGCTGAGCTACTCCCCGACCGTGTCGTTCCCGCATGGACGAATGCCCACGCGGGCCGAGGCAAGGCGCGCCCTATAGGCACCATGCGCCGGGGTGGCAAGCAGGCATTTGCACCGCTAGGTAATTCATATGGCCACTGCATCGCATACGACCGATTCTCTCGCCGCTCCTCATCCGGAGCAGCAATATCTCGATCTGATGCGGGATATTTGGGAGCGCGGTTCGGAAAGGGTTGATCGGACGGGAATTGGCACGCGTTCGGTCTTTGGGGCGACTCTGCGATTTGATCTGTCGGGTGGGGCGATGCCGTTGCTGACCACCAAGCGGGTCTATTGGAAAACAGCGACTCGCGAACTGCTGTGGTTCCTGACAGGCGATACCAACATTCGGGCGCTGGTACTGCAGGGCGTCGGTATCTGGAACGAGTGGCCCCATGCGAAATATGTTCGCGACACAGGAGACGAGATTACTCTCGATGATTTCGTCCAGCGAATTGCCGACAATGAGGAATTCGCGGCGCGCTGGGGCGATCTGGGGCCGGTTTATGGCAAGCAGTGGGTCGACTGGCCGACTTACCGCTATCGCAAGGATGGCGCATATGAACCGGGGCCGGGGATCAATCAGGTCGCTGAAGTGGTCGAATCACTACGGACCAATCCCGGCAGCAGGCGCCACATCATCGAAGGCTGGAATGTGGCAGAGCTGGACCGGATGGCATTGCCCCCGTGCCATAAGACGTATCAGTTCCACGTCGCGAACGGAAAGCTGAACGCTTTGCTCTATCAGCGCAGTTGCGATGTGGCGCTGGGCCTGCCGTTCAACTTGTGGTCGGCGGCGTTGCTGGCACGGATGCTGGCTCAGCAAGTCGATCTGGAGCCCGGCGAACTGGTGTGGATGGGAGGGGACACCCATCTGTACCTCAACCACGCGCATCTGATCGAAGAACAGCTTGAGCGGGAACCACGCGGACATCCACGACTTGAATTACTGCGGCGTCCAGAAACGATCTTCGATTATCGGATCGAGGATTTCCAGGTGTCAGATTACACCCCGCATGGCGCGATAAAGGCTCCCGTTGCGGTGTAGTTGGGACTTCTTGACCGTTTCCGTCGTTTGAAATATTATGTCGCAATCGTAGAAGATTGCTACTGGCATTGCTGATGGCGTCTGACCGAACGGGAGAGAAGGATATGGCCAATGGGCCGACTGGAAACGGGCAGGTGGGGCATAATCGCCCCTCTCTCAGACTTCACGTACCCGAACCGAAGTTTCGTCCGGGGGATGAGGTTGATTTCTCACATCTCGCTGTAACCAAGCCGGGCGCACAGCCCCGGCCAGATGAGAGCTGTGAAGCGTCCGAGACCAACCCGTTGGCGACCGATCTGGTGCGCGTATTGGGGGATGATAATCAGGCGTATGGCCCTTGGGATCCGCGCCTCGACCCGGATACCCTGCGCGCCATGCTGGAGAAAATGGCGCTGACGCGTGCGTTCGACGAACGGATGTATCGCGGCCAGCGGCAGGGCAAGACCAGCTTCTATATGAAGTGTACGGGGGAAGAGGCCACGAGTGTTGCCCCGGCGATGGCACTGGCGAGCGACGACATGGTGTTCCCCAGCTATCGCCAGCAAGGCATTCTGATCACTCGCGGCTATCCGTTGGTCGAGATGATCAATCAGATATACTCCAACCGGGGGGACAAGCTGAAAGGGCGCCAGCTCCCGATCATGTATTCCAGCCGCGCGCATTCGTTCTTCACCATCAGCGGTAATCTGGCGACGCAAACTCCGCAGGCGGTTGGCTGGGCGATGGCCAGTGCTATTCGTGGGGACAGCCGGATCGCGGCGACCTGGCTGGGTGAAGGCAGTACGGCCGAAGGAGATTTCCATTCGGCCTGTATTTTCGCCGCTGTTTATAATGCGCCGGTGATCCTCAACGTAGTGAACAATCAGTGGGCGATTTCCAGCTTCTCGGGTTTCGCTGGTGGTGAGCGGACGACCTTTGCCGCGCGGGCCGTTGGGTATGGCATTGCCGGGCTGCGGGTGGATGGCAATGATCCGCTGGCCGTTTATGCAGCAACCCAGTGGGCGGCAAACCGCGCCCGTGCAAACGGCGGGCCGACTCTGATCGAACACTTCACATACCGTGCTGAAGGTCACTCTACGTCCGATGATCCCACTGCCTATCGTTCGGCGCAGGAACACACCGAATGGCCGCTGGGCGATCCGATTATGCGTTTGAAAGATCATCTGATCGCCATTGGCGAATGGGATGAAGATCGTCAGTCCGCGCTGGACCTCGAATGTGCCGAGAAAGTGAAGGCTGCCACCAAGGAAGCCGAAAAGAACGGTATTCTCGGCCACGGGCTGCACCATCCGTTTCACACCATGTTCGAAGACGTTTACGAAGATCTGCCCTGGCATCTGGAAGAACAGGCGGCGCAGGCGATCCGCGAAAGGAAGATCAAATGGCCTCAAGCGTGATCGAGGACGACACCCCCTTTGGGTTAGAAGATGCGCCGACGCGCAGCCTCAATATGATTGAAGCGATCAACGATGCGCTCGACATTATGATGAGCCGCGATCCGTCAGTCATCATCATGGGCGAGGATGTCGGTTTTTTCGGCGGTGTGTTCCGTTGCACTGCGGGCTTGCAGGAAAAATATGGCAAGACGCGGGTGTTCGACACACCGATCAACGAGTGTGGCATCATCGGTGCGGCTGTCGGGATGGGGGCATATGGCTTGCGTCCGGTGCCGGAAATCCAGTTCGCAGACTATATCTATCCCGGTCTGGATCAGCTTATTTCCGAGGCAGCGCGGCTACGCTATCGCTCAGCGGGTGAGTTTATCGCGCCACTGACCGTTCGCTCTCCATTTGGTGGCGGAATTTTCGGCGGGCAGACTCACAGCCAGAGCCCCGAAGCGCTGTTCACGCATGTGTCTGGCCTCAAGACTGTGATCCCCAGCACGCCGCACGATGCCAAGGGGCTGTTGATCGCCGCGATAGAAGACGACGATCCGGTGATCTTTTTCGAACCGAAGCGGATATATAACGGCCCGTTCGACGGGTACTACGACAAGCCCGTGCAACCGTGGAAGAAATTCCCGCAAAGCAAGGTGCCCGAAGGTTATTATTCGATCCCGCTCGGCAAAGCGCGCAAAGTGCGCGATGGCGAGGCGATGACTATCCTTGCCTACGGCACGATGGTGCATGTGGTGGAGGCAGTGGCGAGGGAGAAGGGTATCGATGCCGATATTCTCGATCTGCGGACTCTCGTCCCGCTCGATATCGAAGCGATCGAAGAATCGGTGGAGAAAACCGGCCGCTGTCTGATTGTCCACGAAGCCACCCGCACCAGCGGGTTTGGTGCGGAGCTTTCCGCTTTGGTGACTGAGCGATGCTTCTACCATCTCGAAGCGCCGGTGGAGCGAGTGACGGGTTTCGACACGCCATATCCGCACAGCCTTGAGTGGGCATTCTTCCCCGGGCCGATCCGCATCGGCGAGGCGATGGACAAGATTTTGGAGGCCTGAGGGATTATGGCACGTTTTACATTCAACCTGCCCGATATCGGGGAAGGCATCGCCGAAGCTGAAATCGTCGACTGGCATGTCAAAGTGGGTGACACAGTCGAAGAAGATGGCCGTCTGGCCGATATGATGACCGATAAAGCGACGGTCGAAATGGAAAGCCCGGTTTCGGGCAAAGTGATCGAAGTCGCTGGCGAGGTCGGAGATGTCATCTCTATCGGTTCTATGCTGGTGGTGATCGAAGTCGAAGGCGAGGTGCCCGAAGATGTTCTGGCGGACAGCGATGGCGCGCCAGCCCCCAAATCGGACGAGGTTGAGGAGCGGATCGAAACCGAAGTGTCGGATGCATCCGATGCCGACGATGCGATTGCTAATGGCCCGCAGAATGCTCCGCCGCCCGAAGCGGTGCCCGCAGAAACCCCGAAGCCGCGCCCAGCGCCTAAGGTTCAACCCGATGCAGCGCTAAGCCAGGCCAGCACCGGTACGACATCCAAGGTTCTCGCGACCCCTGCGGTTCGCAAGCGCGCCGCCGATCTTGGTATCGATCTGAGCGAAGTGCGGCCGAGCGAGGAAGGGCGGATTCGCCATGCCGACCTCGATGCGTTCATATCGTATGGAGCCAAATCCGGGCACGCCCCGGCTGCTGCGACCCGACCGGATGAGACTGTGAAGGTGATCGGCCTGCGCCGTCGGATTGCCGAAAATATGGCCGCGGCAAAGCGCACCATTCCTCACTTCACTTATGTCGAAGAATGCGACGTGACCGAGCTGGAGCGCTTGCGCGCTCAGCTGAACGATGCACGTGGGGAGCGTCCCAAACTCACGATGCTGCCGCTGCTTATTACCGCAATCTGCAAGACACTGCCCGATTTCCCGATGATCAATGCGCGCTATGACGATGAAGCAGGCGTGGTAACACGCCACGGCGCTGTACATCTGGGGATGGCGACGCAGACCGATGGTGGGCTGATGGTGCCGGTGATCCGTGATGCCCAGCGGCAGAATTTATGGCAGCTTGCTGCGGAGATCGTGCGACTGGCAAACGCCGCGCGGGATGGCTCGGCCAAATCAAACGAGCTTTCCGGCTCCACACTCACAGTCACCTCACTTGGACCTCTAGGGGGTGTGGCAACAACCCCCGTCATCAATCGTCCTGAGGTGGCGATCATCGGCCCCAATCGGATTGTCGAACGGCCGATGTTCGTGCCCGATGGCAATGGCGGCGAACGGATCGAAAAGCGCAAGCTGATGAATATTTCGATCAGTTGCGATCATCGGGTCGTCGATGGCTGGGATGCGGCAAGCTTTATCCAGCAGTTGAAGAAGCTGATCGAAACTCCCGCTCTGCTTCTGGTGGATTAGAACGCCCCCTCTGCCGCCGATATATCGGTGGAGGGGCTCTGTTTCTATCGAACGATTGCGCTGAACGTCATTCGCCCCGTCGATGCGTTGGCTTTCCATCGCAGATTGGTCACGTCTTCGGGGGCCGCCACCCGGTTCCCTACGCGCATATTATCGAGCGCACCCCAACTGCGTCCGCCATCAACTGAAACCTCAATCGAATTGCTTCCTGCTCGCTGGAACAGCAGAGTGGGCGGGATTCTGCTCGATACGGTAAACCCGCGAGTCGCGCTGTGGGCCTGCCACGTGAGGATGAGAACCACTTTATCGCCACGTTGCAGAGTGGTGGCGGGCTCGATCGAGCGAGAGCCGTTTATGGCGCGTTCGACATAGACCGCGCGATCTATCGTTACCGGGGCTTGCGCTGCCGCCGCTGTCGATAGGGCGCAGGCGAGGGTGCCCCCCAGTCCGATAAGTCCACGCATATCATTTGCTCCGCATAATCCCCGATAAGGGGCTGCGCCTGACTGTCGGAATATGGTTAATATCCCGTAGATTGAGGGAGGTGCAAAAAACCTGCAAAAATGGCTGTAACGACCGGTTGACAGCCCGTGCTTCAAGCCGTAGTGGCGCGTCTCCCAAGAGGCGCTGCCGCTTAAATGCGCGGGTGTAGCTCAGTTGGTTAGAGTATCGGCCTGTCACGCCGAGGGTCGCGGGTTCAAGTCCCGTCACTCGCGCCACTTGGGACTCTTTCTTCGGAAACGGTGAAAATCGGGGCGTTGGCGCTTAGCGCCAGCGCCCTGTTTCCATCCACGCCAGAAAGCGCCTGAGCGGCAGGATCCACACGATCCCCAGCGCGATATAGACCATCGTCTGCAACAGCGTATGCCAGCCCCCGATCAGATCGGGCACATAGCGCGCGATAACCAGCGCATAGGCGGCCACACCCAGCAACATGCCAAGTATGCCAAGCGGGATACGCAGGGTCGGTTCGGTTCTCATGTAAATGGTCCGTAAAGTCGTGTAGGGGTGACGATGGCTGACAAAGGTATGTCGTGTTCCTCCGTCGGCAGGGTGTCGACAAGTTGGCAGTCCCATGCCAGCCCTATCGCGGTGGTGCCGGGATGTTCGGCCAGCCAGCGATCATAATGCCCGCCACCCTGACCAAGCCGCTGGCCGCTGTCGGTGAAACCCACCAATGGGACGAACACTACGTCGGGCACCAGAACCAGAGCCTCTGATCCCGGTTGATTTAACCCGAAGGGGCCGCTCTCCAGATCGGTTTCCCCGAACGGATCGCAATGTGTGGCAAATTCCATCGGCGCATTGTCCGCGGCAAATCGGGGGAGCGCGATTCGATGGCCGCGCTCGATGTAGTATTTCGCATAAGTGCCTGCCGGTGCCTCATGCGGAGTGGCGCGATAGAGGCCGATCACCGCGTTCTCTGGCACAAGTGCTGCCAATGGCGCAGGCGGTATGCGTAGCAGCAGGGCACGGGTTACCGCAGGGAGAGCGGCAACATGCCGCTTGCGATCAGCACGTAACTGTTTGCGAAGAGTTTGTTTGTCGGTCACGCAGGCTTTCATCTCGTGAGCATTTGCCCCCCTTATGGGGTAAGTGGCGGAACCACCATGGTCGTTTACCGGGAAATCCTCTGACGCCTAAGGGTCAGGTGGGCGCCATGTGCCTCGGAGCCGGACCCTATTTCAGGCCCCGCACCCCGGACAGGGACGGCTCCCTTGGATTGCTTATAGCCCCAGGGATTTTCTGCAGGTTCGTGCCGGGCAGTCCCGCCGCCGCCTATTTAGGATGCAGTTGGCTTGCTCTCAAGCCGGTCGGCATAGAATTCGAGCTGTTCGGCAAATCTTTCCAGTGCCAGGGCCAGGGCCAGGTTTGGATCATTTGCATCGGGCAAGGATGATTTGCCCGATGCGGTTGCGCTCGTATGCGCTCTCTTCTCTTCAATGAGGGTGGCGATTTGCGCGCTCAATGCAGCACGCTGCGTTTCGTGCTCGGCAATCTGCTGTGTCAACGCTTCGATCTGATTGCGCGCACCCTCCATTTCACCGGCGGGTTGGGGGGCACTGTTCTTCAGGCGAACGATCTCGGATTCGAGGTCTGCTATAGTGCTGCGAAGTGCGGCTTGTTCAACTTCGGCAGATTGCGCGTTGCGTTCGGATTCATCTTTGGCCGCAATCGCCTTGCTGGCATTTTCTTTTGCTTCATGCGTTTCGTCGGCAAGCATCAGCGATGCGAAGAGCAGATTCTGTGCATCCTGAGGAGCGAGGCGCCCCATCGTTTCAAGCTTGGCATTGACCAGCGTAGCAAGATTGCGAACGCGGTCCTCTTCTCCCCGAGCGCAAGCGACGCGATAGACGCGTCCGCCAACTGTGACGGATACCTCGCTCATTGTTCGATATCTGCGATGAGTATGTCGAGTTCTTTCAGCGCTGCAATCACGGTTTCGCGCAAGGTTTCGTGTTCATCCACGAGTCTGGACACCGAAAGCGGTTGAGTGTGCACTTCCTCCGACGCTGCCGCGATCCGCGTCAGAGCGGATTCGATCCGCCGGGTTGCTGCTTCTATACGATCTCCGCTCATGCGCTTTAGATAGACAAATTAGCGCTTCTACGCAAAGGGTTGGGGTGGGCTGTTGATAACTCGCATGAGGCGACGCGGGCGCGGTTTCGGTCGGGTTGACGGTGGAAGCGGGGGAGGGGTTGCTTGACCTTCCTCCGCCTGTCCGCAAGAGGGATGCGCGCGCGACGAATCGCCTTGTTTTCTCTCTGCCGGAGCACTGCCCATGACCATCGACCCGTCCCGTCTCGCGCCGATGGCGAATGCCATTCGCGCCCTGTCGATGGATGCGGTTCAGGCCGCCAATTCCGGGCATCCGGGGATGCCCATGGGCATGGCCGATGTCGCTACGGTTCTGTGGTCCAAGTATCTGAAATTCGACCCGAAGGCTCCTGATTGGGCCGATCGTGATCGCTTCGTGCTGAGTGCCGGGCATGGATCGATGCTGATCTACAGTCTGCTGCACCTGAGCGGATACGATGCGCCGACGATGGACGATATTCGCAACTTCCGTCAGCTCGGCAGCCCGTGTGCCGGGCACCCGGAAAACTTTCTCCTGCCCGGCGTCGAATGCACTACTGGCCCTCTTGGTCAGGGGTTGGCGATGGCAGTCGGTATGGCGATTGCCGAACGCCATCTGAACGGCGTGTTCGGAGACGATCTCGTCGATCACGATACCTGGGTTGTCGCGGGCGACGGTTGCCTGATGGAAGGCATCAATCACGAGGCGATCGGGCTGGCGGGCAATCTTCGCCTCGGTCACCTTAAGGTGCTGTGGGATTCCAACGCGATCACAATCGACGGATCGACCGACCTGTCGACATGCGAGGATATTCCTGCGCGTTACCGCGCAACTGGCTGGAATGTGGTCGAATGCGATGGGCATGATTTTGCCGATATCGACCGCGCTCTTGGTGCAGCGAAAGCGGAAACCGCCAAGCCCACTCTGGTTGTGTGTCGTACCGTTATCGGGAAGGGGGCTCCTAACAAGCAGGGCACGAGTGCCACCCATGGTGCGCCGCTCGGAGCAGAGGAAATCGCGGCGGCCCGTGCCGAACTGGGCTGGACGGCTGCGCCGTTCGAGATTCCTACTGCAATCGTTGCGGACTGGCGCAAGACGGGCGAACGCGGCGCCGTTTTGCGTCAGGAATGGAATGCACGCCTTGATGCTTCGTCCGACAAGGCTGAGTTCGAGCGCCGCATGGCAGGCGATCTGACCAGAGGCGATGAAGTGGCCGCAGCATTCTCTGCCTGGCTGTCGGATGATAAAAAGGTCGCTACGCGCAAAGCATCGGAGCTTGCACTCGATATTCTGACTCCGCTTTTGCCGGAGATGGTCGGCGGATCGGCGGATCTCACCGGATCGAACAACACAAAAACCAAGGCGACAACGCCTCTGACTGCTGATGATTATGCCGGACGGTATGTTTATTACGGCATTCGCGAATTCGGCATGGCGGCGGCGATGAACGGTATGGCGCTGCACGGCGGAGTAATTCCGTATGGCGGTACTTTTCTGATCTTCAGTGATTATTGTCGAAACGCGGTTCGCCTTTCCGCCTTGCAGCAGATTCGCGCGATCTATGTCTTTACGCACGACAGTATCGGTCTGGGCGAGGACGGGCCTACCCATCAGCCGGTGGAACAGGTGATGAGCCTGCGGATGATACCGAACCTCAATGTGTTCCGTCCGTGCGATATCGTTGAAACCGCCGAATGCTGGCGTCTTGCTTTGCAGAATAAAGAAACACCTTCGGTTCTCGCGCTTAGCCGTCAGAATTTGCCGCAACTGCGCCACGAAGGCGATATGTTGAGCGCACGAGGAGCTTATCGCCTTCGGATGGCCAAAGCAGAGCGCAAAGCCGTGCTGATCGGCACCGGTTCCGAAGTGGAGCTGGCTTGTAACGTGGCTGATGCGCTCGAAGCACAGGGTATTGGGGCCGACGTGGTTTCTATGCCGAGTATGGAACTGTTCGAGCAGCAGGAAGCTGCATACAAGGCGGATCTCCTTCCTGCCGATACGCTCAAGATTTCGATCGAAGCAGGTGTAACGATGGGTTGGGAACGTTATACCGGTTGCGACGGCTTGCAGATTGGTCTCAATCGCTTTGGCGCCTCTGCCCCGGCAGAGGAACTGTTCGCCAAATTCGGTTTCACCGTGGACGCAATCGTCCCGCAAATCACAAACAAACTCAACGGATAAGCAGGAGCTCTTCTCATGGCGACCAAAGTTGCGATCAACGGTTTCGGACGTATCGGGCGGCTTGTCGCGCGTGCACTGCTGGAGCGGGACGATCACGATCTGGAACTCGTTTCGATCAACGATCTTGCAGACACCAAATCCAATGCCCTGCTGTTCCAGTACGACAGCACGCATGGCCGTTTCCCTGGCACGGTTGAGGTCGACGGCAATGATCTGATCGTCAATGGAAAGCGCATTCACGTAACCAGTGAACGCGATCCGGGCAATTTGCCCCACAAGGCCAATGGCATCGACATTGCGCTCGAATGCACCGGCTTTTTCCAGTCGGATGAGAAGAGCCGCCCACACCTCGCCGCAGGTGCCAAGCGCGTGCTGATCTCGGCCCCGGCAACCGGTGTGTCGGCCACGATCGTTTATGGCGTGAATCAGGATACCCTGACAGCTGACGATGTGATCGTGTCGAATGCAAGCTGCACGACCAACTGCCTCGCACCGGTGGCTAAGGTACTCGACGATGCGGTGGGCATCGAACGTGGCTTCATGACCACGATCCACTCCTACACCAACGATCAGCGTATGCTCGATCAGATGCATAGCGACATGCGCCGTGCCCGTGGTGGTGCACAGAATATGATCCCGACCACGACCGGCGCGGCCCGTGCGGTTGGCCTGGTGCTGCCGCAGCTTAAGGGCAAGCTCGATGGGTCGTCGGTACGCGTGCCGACGCCGAATGTGTCGCTGATCGATCTGGTGTTCACACCCAAGCGCGATGTGACAGCCGAAGAACTGAACGCCGCGCTGAAGGCAGCTTCTGAAGGTGCAATGAAGGGCGTTCTCGCTTTCACCGATCAGCCGCTGGTTTCGAGCGACTTCAATCACTACCCCGCCAGTTCCACGGTTGATTCGCTGGAAACCGCGGTTCTCGAAGGCAAGCTGGCACGGGTTGTGAGCTGGTATGACAACGAATGGGGCTTCTCCAACCGCATGATCGATACCGCTGGCGTGATGGCGAAGCTGATCTGAACCTATTCCTTCCTCCGAAAGCGGGGAGGGAAACGATTGACGGGCCGTGGCGGCGGGGGCGCCCGCCACGGTCGGAGTTATCTGCGGGTGCCCCTTCATCCCGCGCCCTGCGCGGTTCCTCTCTCTTGTCGGGGAGGATGGGAGTCGAATATGCCCAAATTCAAGACGCTCGACGATATTGGTGATGTGCGTGGCAAGGTCGCGCTGGTGCGGGTCGATCTCAACCTGCCAATGAAAGATGGTCGCGCAACCGATGTGACTCGGGTGGAGGCAAGTGCTCCGACCATTCTTGAACTGGCCGACAAGGGTGCCAAAGTACTGCTGCTGGCGCACTTTGGACGTCCTAAGGGGCAGCGAAATTCGACGATGAGCACCAGTATGGTGCAGGGCGATGTGGAGCGTGTCCTCGATCGCGAAATCATGTTCATTCCTGAGGTCGCCGGGCCAGTGGTGGAACAGGCGATCGGCATTCTGCGCGATGGTGATATCGGCTTGCTGGATAATGTCCGCTTCTGGCCGGGCGAGGAAGCCAACGATCCCGAATTCGCCAGGGCGATTGCCGGCCACGGCGATTTTTACGTCAATGACGCATTTTCCGCGGCCCACCGCGCGCATGCCAGCACGGAAGGTCTCGCTCACCTTTTGCCCGCCTATGCCGGGCGCGCGATGGAAGCGGAACTGACCGCGCTGGATAAAGCGCTTGGCAACCCTGAAATGCCGGCTGCAGCTGTGGTTGGCGGTGCGAAGGTCAGTTCCAAGCTTGCTGTGCTCGAACACCTCGTCGGCAAAGTGCAGCATCTGATAATCGGCGGGGGAATGGCCAACACATTTCTCGCTGCGCGCGGCGTCGATGTAGGCAAGAGTCTGTGTGAGCACGACCTGACCGGTACGGCAAACAAAATTCTGGATACCGCCAGTCATGCCGGATGCACCGTTCATTTGCCTTACGATGTGGTCGTCGCGAAAGAATTTGCCGCTCATCCGGCGAGCTTGCGTACATGCAACGTGCACGAGGTGGCGGCTGAGGAGATGATACTCGACGTAGGCCCGCTCGCGGTGGAGGCATTGGGCGATGTGCTGAAAACCTGTCGCACTTTGGTGTGGAACGGCCCGATGGGGGCATTTGAAACCGAACCGTTCGATGCGGCAACTGTGGCTTTGGCGCGGACTGCGGCAGCTTTGACCCAAGATGGTTCGCTGGTATCTGTTGCTGGTGGCGGTGATACTGTGGCGGCGCTTAACCATGCCGGCGTCGCGCATGATTTCACCTATATTTCAACTGCTGGCGGCGCTTTCCTCGAATGGATGGAAGGTAAGGTTCTCCCAGGTGTGGCGGCGCTGGAAGCATGAGCGAAGAACCGACAGTTATCGGCGCGGGTAGCAGTCTGTCCGATGTCGACGAGGGCGAATGGGTCGGGTGGCAAACTTGGTCGGGTGACGCTTTCGAACAACGAGCCGGTCCATTCTATGAACGCCGTGAGGAAAATGGCGGAATGGTCAGCGCCTTCCGTGCTGAAAAGCGGCACATGAATGGTGCTGGATTCATGCATGGCGGTTGTCTGATGACATTTGCGGATTCCGCGTTGTTCACCATCGCCACTGACGAAATGGCGGGGGCTCGTGGAGTTACGCTGCAACTGGCGGGAGACTTCCTTTCGCCAGTGGCAGTCGGACAGCTCGTAGAAGCTCGTGGCGAAGTGACGCGTGGAGGCGGTAAAACCGTTTTCGTGCGCGGAATGATAACGGCGGACGGTACACCGGCGCTCACTTTCAACGGTATCATACGCAAGGTTGGCACACGCAGCTGACACTGTTGTTGCCCTGTGCGGTTGCGCTGGCTAAAGGCCTCGCGACACCTTCTGCATTCGTATGCATAACACCCGGAGCAGTCAGATGAATCACCAGGAAATGACCGACCGCATTGCCAATGGGCAGGGCTTTATTGCCGCACTCGACCAGTCCGGCGGGTCCACGCCAAAGGCATTGCGGGGTTACGGCATTGCTGACGAATCGTGGAATGGTGATGATGAAATGTTCGCAGCCATTCACGAAATGCGGAGCCGGATTATTGAAAGCCCGTGCTTTGGGAATGGTAAGGTGATCGGCGCAATACTGTTCGAGAAAACGATGGATGGGGTGAGCGGCGGCAAACCGGTGCCGACCCGTTTGGCTGAACGCGGCGTTGTGCCGTTCATCAAGGTCGACAAGGGCCTCGAAGACGAAGCAAACGGCGTTCAGCTGATGAAGCCGAATCCGGGGCTTGAAGACCTTTGCAACCGGGCCAGAGCGCTGGGCGTGTTCGGCACCAAGATGCGTTCGGTTATCAAGACGGCCAACCCTGTCGGTATTCGCCAAATCGTCGATCAGCAGTTCGCCGAGGGCGCACGAATTCTTTCGACCGGTCTCGTGCCTATGCTTGAGCCGGAATACGATATCACTGCGAAGGATCGCGCAGAAGGGGAAGCCATTCTGCGCGATGAAATCCTGTCGCATCTCGATGATTTGCCCGACGGGCAGAAAGTGATGCTCAAGCTGTCGATCCCGGTTGAAGCCAATCTTTACGCGCCTTTGATCGCGCATCCCAAAGTGTTGCGGGTTGTGGCTCTGTCGGGCGGATATTCGACCAATGAGGCATGTGAAAAGCTGGCGCAGAATACCGGAATGATAGCGAGCTTCAGCCGTGGTCTGTTGCAGGATTTGCGTCACGGGCAGTCGGATGTGGAATTCGATGGCACGCTAGGCAGCGCAATCGACCAAATTCACGCTGCTTCAGTGGCATAATTTTCCACTGTCAGAATATCTTGGGATAGTCGGATTGGCTTTTGCCGATTCGACTATCCCAGAGTCCACGGGATAATTAATCAGCGACTTTCGTATCGGAAACGATAGGTGTCGCTCGCAATTTCATCTCCCGTTATCTTCTCCGGCAACACCTGCACCAGAGCGAACCTGCGATCGTGAGTGCCATAGGTTTCGCTAAGGGTCAGATCTTTGGTTTCGCGCCAGCCCGCGCCATCGATTCTTGTTCTTACAACCACGCGCCCTGCCCACATGCATCGCGCATTGGCCGGGCAGCGGCTGTCTTCGACCACGGATTTGGGTGTCAGGACCAGATCGCCGACTTGAACAGGCTGATCGAACGGCACTGCGTAGCCTGCCGGTTGAGGTGGGCGATCTACATTGGGTGCGTTGGGGATGACCGCGCAGGCGCCCAGTGTGGCGCTTGCGAAAACGAGAATTGCGAACGTCTTCATGTAATCAGATGAGCAGCTTGCCGCTTTCGCATCTCTGAATGGTGACGAATGCGGCGCAAGCGACTAACACCCGCAGCATGACCGATTGCCAACTCTATCTGATCTCGCCGCCCGATGTTGGCGGCTCGTTTCCTGGACGACTGGAATCCGCTCTGTCCGCGGGTGAGGTGGCAGCGTTTCAGTTTCGCGTGAAGGACGTTGATCAGCATACTGCTGCAATCCTTGCAGGCCCGCTGCAAGAGATTTGCGCGGCGAAGGATTGCGCCTTCATCGTCAACGATTCCATCGCTTTGGCAAAGCGATTGGGGGCCGATGGCGTTCATTTGGGGCAGAGCGATGGCGATCCCCGCGAAGCGCGGGAGGAATTGGGGCGCGAGGCGCAGATCGGTATGACGTGTCATGCGAGCCGCCATCTCGCTCTCGAAGCCGGGGATGCGGGTGCGGATTATGTTGCGTTCGGCAGCTTTTTCCCGTCGACCACGAAGATCAGCGAACATCGCCCGGAACTGGAACTGCTAACCTGGTGGCAGACAATGGTCGAAATTCCCTGCGTCGCAATTGGCGGAATTACGCCGCAGAATTGTGGCCCGATCATACAGGCCGGAGCCGACTTTCTTGCGGTGTCACAGGCGGTATGGAGCGGTAATGAGGCAGAGGCCGTGCGTGCCTTCCACCGCGCGATGCAGGAGTATGCTTTTCAACCTGACGATTAAGCGTAAGCACAGGCATGCATCGGCCCGTGGGAAATGCTTGTGCTGCGCGAGGCTACGGGGAGACAGGTTATCCCGCCGGTGCCGAATCTGTTAAGCGCAACGATGGTGGGGGCGGGGCGCCCGGTGCAGAGCCGGATGCTTTGCCTGCGCCGCAAGCTTCGTTCATTTCCAGTCTGGCCCAAGGCTATCTTGGCGGAGCGCCGCGATGGGATTCTGGTTGGGTCAGGTGGTGCAATTATCGCTGGCTCTATCGTCATTGATGAACTGCTGGGAAAACGCCCGGTGAAAGAAGGCGCTAAGCCCTTCCGCCTGCCTCCATTGGCTGTAACCATGAGGGATGGGCAGTCCACGCGCCTGCAGTGTCGCAATCGACAAATGTGGCAGTTATCGCATAAAGAGGCGACGATGACTGTCCTTGATCGCATTGCAACCATTCTCATCACGGCAACTGTCACTTCGGCGGCGTGGATCGTTGCCGGGGGCAGTGTGCTTGATCTGGCAGGCTCGTCCAGTCAGATTGCGCGTACCCGCCCTGCGGATGCTCAACCCAGCCCGAAATCGAGCGACGTCCCCGCTGTTGAGAATGCCTCTGGCGAGAAAGTGAGCGCTCCCCCTCTGGAGACAGAGGATCTGACGGCCCCAAATGACACCGAGGCGCAGCAGATTATCGTGCCGGTCCTCAATGTTCGGCCCAGTGATTTAAGCGACACCTTTGTTGACGAACGTGGAGGGGGAAAACAAATCCATCATGCGCTAGACATCATGGCTCCAGAAGGAACAACCGTCGCCGCCGCAGCCCCAGGCAAGATCGAGAAAATGTTCAAGTCTCAGGTCGGCGGGAATACTATCTATGTCCGCTCCGCAGATGGGCGGACAATCTATTACTACGCCCATCTGGCCGAATACGCGCCGGGCTTGAAAGAAGGGCAAAAAATACGTCGCGGTCAAAGGCTGGGTGCGGTGGGGCATACAGGGCATGCCAGTGCGGAGGCGCCGCATCTCCACTTTGCCATTATGCGAACGACACCGGACGCGAAATGGTGGGAAGCCGCCGCTGCGGTTAATCCGTATCCGATTTTGACCGGGAAGATTTCAAAGTAATTGGAATGGGCCCTCGCACGCATCGTACACTACTCAATTCTCCCAATGCATTTAACAGGCTGAGGGTATTGGCACCTGTTCGCTCGAACCGTGCACCAAGCATTGAGCCTCGTGTAAAGTGCACCTGTTTGCCGGTGAGGAGGTAGGTGCCGTGTCCATTAGGGTTTACGTAGCTGGAGTTATTTTCCGTCTCGAACCACCCGCCAGGTATCGGCAATACTGCCGGACCACTCGCATCACCCGGCACTTCGCAAATCCAGCGACCATGCGGCAGAGTGCCAAGCTTGCCATTTAAGGCCACTGATTCATCGGGGGCAGGCGCCGCAGCGACTAGCAGCGCGGCCAGAGTGGGCAGTATCGGAAGACGTTTCATCGCTCCTCGGCTCTAGCATCGCAAACTTCCCTCTGTCACCCTCCTTGCTCATACGCGTCCTTGCCGCTAAGGCGCGCGGCGCAGACGCTGGCGTATATGCCGCCCGTCCCTCCATTACAGAAGGCGCAACACTCCCATGAAAATCAGCGGTGTGGACATCCGTCCCGGTAATATTCTCGAGTATGAAGGCGGCATCTGGAAAGTTGCCAAGATCCAGCACACCCAGCCGGGGAAGGGTGGCGCCTATATGCAGGTCGAAATGAAGAACCTGCAGGACGGCCGCAAAACCAACGTCCGCTTCCGCAGCGCCGACACGGTTGAGAAGGTCCGTCTCGATACGAAGGACTATCAGTTCCTCTATGAAGATGGCGATATGCTCGTGTTCATGGATCAGGAAAGTTACGAACAGATCAACCTGCCGAGCGATCTGCTGGGCGATGCGCGCCCGTTTCTGCAGGACGGTATGCAGGTTAAGCTAGAACTGTGGGAAGAAAAGCCCATCAGCGTCGAACTGCCGCAGCAGGTCGAAGCGATGATCGTGGAAGCGGATGCTGTGGTGAAGGGGCAAACTGCCTCTTCCAGTTACAAACCCGCCGTGCTCGACAATGGTGTGCGGATTATGGTCCCGCCCCACATCGAAAGTGGCACGCGAATCGTCGTTGACGTTTACGAGCAAGCCTACATCGGCAAAGCGAACTGAGGCAGCAATGGCAGCCGTACCAGGCATAATCCGTGTGATGGAAAAGGCCGCCCGCAAGGCGGGAGGCCGCTTGCGTCGCGACTTCGGTGAAGTCGAGCACTTGCAGGTCAGCCGCAAGGGGCCGAGCGACTTCGTTTCTAAGGCCGACCAGATTGCTGAGCGCACGATCTATGATGAACTGCTTCACGCACGGCCCGATTGGGGTTTCGTGCTGGAAGAAGCCGGGATCATCGAAGGCGCCCCAGACAAGCCGCGCTGGATTATCGATCCGCTGGATGGAACAAGCAACTTCCTCCACGGCATTCCGCACTTTGCAATCTCGATTGCTGTGCAGGAGCCCAAGCTGGATGGTTCCGGTTGGGGCGAAGTGACTGCTGCTGTCGTCTATCAGCCGATTACCGATGAGACTTTCTGGGCGGAAAAGACGCGTGGTGCATGGCTTCACGACGGACGCTTGCGGGTGTCGTCGCGCTCCCGTCTGCACGAGGCGCTGGTTGCCACGGGCACTCCGTTTCAAGGGCACGGCGATTTCGCGGAGTGGGTCAAGATATTCGCGGCAATCGGCCCGCAGATCGCCGGTATTCGCCGCTATGGCGCGGCTTCGCTCGATCTCGCATGGCTGGCTGCTGGTCGCTACGATGGTTTTTGGGAAAGCGGGCTGAGTCCGTGGGATACCGCTGCAGGGTGCCTTCTCGTGCGTGAGGCCGGTGGATTTGTGACAGATTTCCGGGGACGTAGCTTGCCCATTTGCGATAAGCAGGTGCTGGCTGGCAATGATGGGCTACACTCCAAACTGCATAAAGTTTTGAGTGGGGCGTTGAAGACTTAACGACATTGCTTGCAGGCGCGTCGCGACCACGCTAGGTCGCGCGCGCCCGGAGCCTCCGTGGCGGAATTGGTAGACGCGAACGACTCAAAATCGTTTTTCTACGGAAGTGCCGGTTCGAGTCCGGCCGGGGGCACCATTTCCGGTCAAATATGGGCCAGCGCCTTCGATACACGGAGCGCCTCGCGCGATGCCCTTTTCGAGAACTGCTTTCGTCCTGCGAATGAGAATTTTCTCGTCAGACACTTCGATGCGATCCACGATAGGCTTTTCGTAGCGTGGGATTCCCGCCACAAAGCTTCTCGCGTAACTGCGTCGAGAATTTTTCGAGCACCTCCGAGGTAATCCTTTCGCGAGCCTCTTGCGAGTTGGCTCTCCAGGATCTCAATCCGTAAGGTGAGTTCTGCAACGGCATTTGGGACTTGTAACGGTTTTGGGCGGGTCAGCTATCTCATTGAGCTACGTTGGCTTCGAATGCGAGCGGGCTGATGCCGCCCAGATATGAATGGCGCCTGCGAGTATTGTAGGTTCAGGACTGATTGATCAGAGCCAGAAGATGACGGTAGCGGCGAGTGCCACGGCGGAGAAGAGGCCCTTGGGCAGTGATCGTAGCGGGTTGCGACGCGTCGCCAGTTCCTTCAGGCTGCCGAACATGATCTCGATGCAGTTGCTGCGTTTGTCATTTTTGACGGCCTTGTTCCGTATTTTCCGGCCCGGGATACAGGTGGGATCCCCTTTCCCTGCAAGGCGTCGCTGAACCAGTTGGCATCATAACCTCGGTCGGGCAGCATCCATTGTGCTGTGGTCGAGCTGGGAAGGCGGGGCACCGGGCAGCCTGTCCGCCCCATCGGAATCGAATTCGAGCGGTCCGGCCCGTCTACCGATCTGCACGATACCTTCTTTGGCTGTCCGATCCGTTTCGGGGCGCTCCGCAATCGAATTACTCTGGCATCAGCCGACCTCGACCGTGCGTTCACCGACTACAACCCCGAGCTGTTACAGATGCTAACGCCAGCGCTTTCGGAAGCGAAGCAGTATCTGGAAGTGGGAAGCAGCTTCGCCGATCAAGTACAGGCAGTTGCTGGCGGACCTTCCGAGCAGGGTTGAGGAAATAGCCTGCTTTCTGGGTTATCAGGATACAAACCCCTTTTACCGCGCTTTCAAGGAATGGACGGGCATGACGCAGCTGCAATGGCGGCAGTCCAACGAGTTGGCGCACTTATCATTTGGGCGGATATGCCTCCATCGCTCCTGTCGGTGGGACTAGAAAGGACATTAACCTGCGAGTGGATAGCCCGACGGTGGCACCTCCGACACTATGTGTGCCGGAGGTGATGAGAGCCCGCTTGCCCTCCAGCGTCAGAAACGGGGTCATGGGACGATCTCCAGTTCGGCGATCTTGTCGCCCTCAAGGACGAAGAAGTAGCGCAGATCCACCGGGCTTCCGGGGAAGTTGCCGACGAGATGGCTGGTGACGACGGTTCGCTCGCCTTCTTTGCCGAGCGCGAAGGGCTCGACGGTATAGCTATATTGCGTGGATGCATGCGCCATCCACTGCCGGATCGCATCGCGGCCCGTATAGGTATTGCCTTCATCAACGACGACAGAATCCTGCGTGAAGCATTTTGAAATCGCCTCCGCATTGCCCTTTTTGTCGGCCGCGAAATAGTCGGCGATCGCGCCTGGAAGTTCGATGGTCATGCTGTTTCTCCTCTTCGGTTACGAGGAGCAATTTAGCGCTTTGATTCTATCCAGATAACTCGGATAAATCTGGATGAGTAATTTCGGATTTCAGGATAATGCCAAGCTATAATCTGAGCGATTTCGATGCGGTCCTCGCCATTGGCCGCAGAGGTTCCTTTCGTGCGGCTGCGCTCGATCTGGGAATGTCAACGAGCGCGCTCAGCAATGCGATCGCCAAGCTGGAAGGGCAGCTTGGGGTGCGCCTGTTCAATCGCACCACGCGCAGTGTCGCCCTAACCGATGCAGGGCGCCGGTTCGTCGACCAGATGACGCCTGCTCTCAAGGATATTCATCAGGCGCTCGATACGGTGCGCTCGCAGCAGGAAACACCGTCCGGCACATTGAGAATCAACACATTCGCGACCGCAGGGCGTGAAATACTCTCGCCACTCATCCTCGAATACCTGCGGCGCTTTCCCGAAGTTCACATTGATGTCGTGACCGACGGGAATCTCGTCGATATCGTCGCGGACGGGTTCGATTTCGGAGTTCGCACAAAGAACCTCGTTCCCACAGACATGATCGCGATCCCGGTGGGGCCCGCAAGGCGAAATGTCGTAGTCGCGTCACCATCCTATCTCGATAATCACGACAAACCCCGCGTGCCCTCCGACCTGCTTGCGCACCCATGCGTTCGCACTCGCTTACCCAACGGAGTCTTGTTTCGCTGGCAATTCGAGGCGGAAGGCCAACCGGTGCAAGTCGATGTCGAGGGTCCGATCACGCTCGACGAAGGCAGCCTGGCGCGCATAGCCGTGCTTGAATCGATGGGCATTGGCTATTTCATGGAATCCGACGTACGCGAGGACATCGAGGCAGGGCGGCTCGTGCAACTTCTGGAAGAGTGGACGCCGCCGCTCTCGCCTCTGTGCCTTTACTATCCCAGCCGCCGCAACCCGCCTGCGGCATTCAAGGTTTTCGTCGACCTCGCACGCGAACTCGCCCGTGCGGCGAAAAAAGACCGGTCGTCTTGGTTTTCGGCCGAATAAGTCGAATTCTAATATCCGATACGGCTTTCAAATGCCTGCGTGAGTCACGTGCTGAACGGCATAATTGCTGCGTCTTTGACCGAAAAGCCGACACTTTACTCCGACACAAAGCCGCTGCTGTTTTCAGCCCACCGCTCTGTGAACGGAGGGCAGCTTTCAGGAAATGTATCCGGACCGTCGATCGGCGGCCGTTGCCAAGGCCCGCCATTCCAGATCCTCTGATCAGCGCGACAGCAATACACCTCGCTCGGCCATTGAAATTCTTCGGATATCCAATGCTAACGGAGCTGCGCCTTATTCGGGTGCACCCGAAAACTCGCCAGCGTGCTGAGCATGCCTCCAGCCGTCTCCGCCTTGTCAAGCACCTTGACGTCTGTGCGCCATTCATGCGGGGCGATGTCAAAGAGCTGATAACCGCGCTGCTCGTTGTAGAGGATGAAGTGTGGGTTGTCGCGCAGCAGAAAGCGCCGCTTTTCACTGTCCGCCCGACCGTCGCCCCCGAACTGATCGAAGTACCGAGAAATTCGACGGCGGCGGCAGGACCGTCCAGTTCATCGTCGCGTAGAGGGAGGTGCCCGATATTGTGGACGTGGGAATCTCCGCTGGCCACGACAACGTTGGTCAATCCATTGTCGCGGATGGCCTGGAGCAGCCGCGCGCGGGCGGTCGGGTAGCCACTCCAGCTGTCGGGAGGGGCGGGCAGGCGGATGCCGTCCGCATCCCGGCGGATGATCGGCATCATCCGCACCTGTTGCGCGATCAGGTTCCAGCAGGCCCGATTGCGCAGCCCCGCGCCCAGCCATGCCTCCTGCGCGCTGCCGAGAACGGTCGATGTGGTATCGTCCCGCTTGCGGCAGGCGCGTCCGGCCGGCGTTTCGCACAATTGCTGGCTGCGATAGCTGCGCGTGTCGAGGACATGCATCCTCACCAGCCGTCCGAAGTGCAGCCGCCGGTACATGGTCAGCCCACCGATGCGCGGGGCCTGCGCCAGCCGCACCGGCCCGCTCTTGTAGGCCAGCGCCAGGGTAAACATGTTTTCGGGAGTCAGCGAAATCGGGGGGCCGGATGCGTGTAGGTATAGGATCCGCGCAGGGTCAGGCCTTTGAACGGGTTTGGCAGCAGGCGTTCCAGCGAATTGTTGGACTCCAGTTCCACGCCCTGGATGCTGATCGTGCCTTCGCCCACCATCGTTGTCGTCCGGAAGGTGTAGTCGGCGTATTTCGTGCCGGTGTAGCCGAATTCCTGCGCCGTGAATTCCTGCGTCTGAAATGCCCCCCTCAAATCGTTGCGGAAATAGTTGATGGCGACAAGCCCCACCGGTTCGAAATACTTGACCATCCGGGCGGAGTAGTTGCTGGACAGCTCGGGCGTCAGGCCCGGATTGGGCGCGGTGACGGTCTGGATAGTCTTGTTCACCGACCACACGCCTGCCAGGACGATCACTTCGGGGCGGCGGATCGTCCGGCTGTAACCAAGCTGCAGGTCGAGGCTGTTGGTGAAGGAGGCCTTGGCCGAGGCGCTGGGGAAGAAATAGTCGTACCGTCCCTTGCGGGCGACCCGGGGGCGCGTTTCATATTGGTACTTAATGCCTTCGACTGTCGTCGCGCGGCCCGTCGATGCCGAAACGTCATAGCCTGCGACGATCACTTCCTCGGCCGAAAGCGGGTCCGGTTCCAGTGCGGCAGTGCGCGTCTGTTCCCAGCGTAGCCCCGTGCGCAGCGCCAGCCAGTCGGTTGGCTTTGCTGTCCCCATCGAATAAGTGGCATAGGTATCTTCGTCGAAGTGACGGCTGTCGCCGATATAGGCGTTGTAGTAGTTCGTCGCCGTCATCAGTGGGCTGAACTCGTCGGGATGGTCGAAGAAATATTGCCCGATGAGGTAGTTGCTGGGCATATACAGGTATGAGGAGCCTGATATCGTCTGGTACGTCAGCCCGGCTTCATTGAGGTTGCTCCGGATGCCGCTCTGGGTCGCTGTAAGAAATTCCGCCGTGCTGAGCGGTTCGGTATAGACATAGCGGCTGGCCTCGCGCTGTTTTTCATATTGGTAGGATGCCAGCTGTATCTTACCGCCCGTCCTGATAGTGATGGGGAAGGCGCTGCCCGGCAGTTCGTAGCCAACATTGATAGCACCGCCGGTGCGGTCTACCTTGGATGAACGGCCGTCCTCGGTGTTGATGATGATCGACGACAGCGAATAGCTGGCGGGATCGCTCCAGTCCGCCCCGCTCAACTGGCGAATGGTCCAATCGGTCGCCAAATAGTCTTCGCTGCGGTGCGCGGAGTAGTTTCCGGAAGCTCCCGGCGAAGCGACGGTGTACACCGCGTGCTCCTGGCCCATCGGATCGTAGTGGCTGTGCGAATTGGTGAAGAAGGCATTGCCATCCACCGTCAGGTAATTGCCGCGATATTCGAAGCTGGGCGTCAGTGTCACGCCGGTGCCGATCTTGGCGATCGTGTTGGCGGAGGCCTGCACCGTCCTGGTGCCGTCCGCCACTTGCGTGGTATAGTCGAAGGCTAGGTCGCCGATCAGCCCGGCGCTGCGAGCTCCGCTGGTGAACACATAGGCGCGCTGTTCCGACAGGTTGTAGGACCGGTTGTAGATACCCATGAACGACAGGGTCAGGTCGTCGGTCGCCTTGAAGTCGAGCGAAAGATTGCTGGAAAAGCATAGCGATACTGTCTTCCCCTGCTGGTGTCCTGAACCAACGCAGCGCCGCAATGGCCGCATCGGACCCCCGCAGCAAAGATCGAGAAGCTGGCGCTGCTCCTGCGCGCTAAGCTGCATCACGCCTTGCTCTATCTGTGGTGAGCCTATGCCCCCGGCTGCTGCTCAGCGAGGTTAGTGTGGATGAACGGGAAATCCGCATCAGCAGATCCAAAGCAGCGCTGACACGGAGTGCCGCAGGAGGCGCAGCCAAAACCACGCCCGCAGTTCTCTCTTTTGTTCGAGAATGGTGCGCCCGACAGGATTCGAACCTGTGGCCCCCAGATTAGGAATCTGGTGCTCTATCCTGCTGAGCTACGGGCGCGCCGGGCGCGATCCATAGTCACGCGGCCCGGCGCTGGCAATTGCTGATGGCACTGCACGGGTCAATTAGCAGAGACCATTGGTGCGAGAGACACCGGCTCTTTGAAGGTGTGGGTGATATAAGGAAACGGTATTTCAATCCCGGCTTCATCCAGCGCTTTCTTGATGGCTTTGATCGCTTCCGCCTTTGTCTTGCGTAGGTCGCGCGATGCAGACTGAGCATACCATTGGACCAGAAAATCAATCGAACTCGCGCCGAACTCCTGTGCATACACCACAACCGGCCGATCCGATACGATGGCATCGACCGTACCCATCGCGTCCAAAATCACCCGTTCGGCCATTTCAAGATCGGTGTCATATGCCACGCCAACGATCAGATCGTTTCGACGTATTGTGTCATCGGTGAGAATTTTGACCGGATTTTTGAACAAAAACGAGTTGGGCATGATCGTCAGCTCGTTTGATAACTGGCGTACATGCGTTTCGCGCAAAGTGATTTTTTCGACCTTGCCAAGCACACCTTCCACTTCGATCAGATCGCCGATCCGCATTTTGTCGCGCAGCATAATAAGAATGCCCGCGAGGAAGTTTTCAAAAATATCCTGAAATGCAAACCCAATGGCAAGCGCGCCGATCCCCAGTCCGGCGATTGCACTGCCAGGAGTAAATCCGGGCAGAACGATTGCTGCCGCGATCAAAAGACCAACCAGCCACACTCCAAGCCTGACCATCGTTTGGACCAGTTGCTTGAGGCTTTCTCGCAATCGGGCGCGTTCGACTGCTTTGCGAGCCAAACGCGAAATGAATCGCGCAATTCCCCATGTGAGAACAAGAACGATCATGGCTATTAATATTTGCGGCAATGTGGCCACAAAATCCGCTGCCATTGCAGTAACTTGTTTTTGTATTATTTCTAAATAATTCACTTTTTAATCATTTCCGATGAATTTTATTAATATAAATTACCGATGACTATAATTCTAATTGCATAATTATAATACTATTTAGAGTCATGAGATTGACGTGCAGTTAGTAAGCCAACGCCCGCAAGACCTCGAGGGTTCCGATAATCGGTTAAGGTGTCCGTTTCATTTCTGAAATTGCGCGGGCTAAGGCGCGATCACTTTCTTTTGCTCGCTCGCCGTCGGTAGTCGCAATCGAAGCGCCATCCCTTTGCAGCCGCAAATGCCAGCCGCCGCGTTCGTCACAGGCGATTCCCGACAGATCGTCGCGCACAAAACCAGCGCATTTAACGCCATCCCGATCCCGGAACCGTTCCACAATGCGGGTATTCAGATTGCTTTTAGAAGATGATAGCGCATCCAGTAACTCGCCAGACGCAAAACTGAGACCTTCGTGTTCGGTTACGACCGGGTCGGTGCGCCAGTTCGACCAAAGGGCAACGCCAAGGATGATTAACATCAGAAGCGGCAGCGGACGCAGGGCGTGACGAAAACTGGAGGAAGTCATCTTCTCAGTCAGCTAGCAGCAATCATGACCATTGGACAAAAGCATCTTGTACCTGCCAGGGCCCGATCTGTCGCACATTGCAAAGAAACTCCTTGAATAGCTGAGTCATTTGTGATTCTGTCAGTCTTATGACGCGCGAAGGCCACCGCATTACATCTCCAAAGGAGCGTGCAGTACAAGCAATTGCGCTTGGGTGTCTGCTCGTGCTTGGCGGATTGGCTATTGTTGGGCCCAGCGGGCTTCTGGCGTGGAGTGAAAACCTGCGTCAGCTCGATCAGCGGCACGCCCAGATCGCGAAGTTGAAGCATGAACGCGATGAACTCAAGATCGTTGTGGATGCACTGAATCCGAATCATGCAGATCCCGATCTCGTGGGCGAACTTATCCGCCGCGATCTCAATGCGGTTCGTCCCGATGAAGTGGTTATTAGCCTGGATAATAAAGACGGGCACGGGACCGACACCGGAAACTGACCCCCTGGGCAGAGCATACGGTTCCGTAGCGTCGGAACAGCGATTTCGTATGCAGAGCGTTGCGCCACACGGCGCCTTAGGCCATAGCGGGCCGGTATCGGACAGAGGCCTGTCCGGCAGAGAAAACCATGCGAGGATAGCGAATTGGCCAAGCCCGCCAGCAAGCGAAAGACCCCGGCTGCTTCCACAGTGCAGCCTGCCCCGAAGGCAGCAGTAAAATCCGCTGCATCCAATCGTTCCCGTGCCGCCAAGAATGAGGCGGAACCGGACAACGATTTTGCCTTGCGGAGCCTGCAGGAAGAGCATCAAAAGCAGCCACGCTATGAAGCCAGCGACGAGGAGCTGTTGCGGTTTTATGAGCAGATGCTGTTGATTCGCCGGTTTGAAGAGCGGGCAGGGCAGCTTTACGGCCTCGGCCTGATTGGTGGCTTTTGCCATCTGTACATCGGCCAGGAAGCAGTTGCGATCGGCTTGCAGAGTGCGCTCGACAATGATCGCGACAGCGTGATTACCGGTTATCGCGATCACGGGCATATGCTCGCTTATGGCATCGATCCCCGGATTATCATGGCCGAACTGACTGGGCGGGAAGCTGGCATTTCCAAGGGGAAGGGCGGCTCGATGCACATGTTCAGCACAGAGCATAACTTCTACGGCGGTCACGGCATTGTTGGCGCGCAGGTTTCGCTCGGCGGGGGACTCGCCCTCGGGCATCAATATCGGGACGATGGCGGCCTTTGCCTCGCCTATTTCGGGGATGGTGCGGCCAACCAGGGGCAAGTTTACGAAACTTTCAACATGGCTTCGCTCTGGAAACTGCCGATCGTGTTCGCGATTGAAAACAATCAATATGCGATGGGCACTGCGGTTAAACGTTCGAGTGCAGAAACCGAGTTTTACCGTCGCGGTACCGCCTTCCGAATTCCCGGCATGGATGTGAACGGGATGGATGTTCTGGAGGTGCGCCAGGCGGCCGAGGTCGCGTTCAAGCATGCCCGTGAAGGAAACGGCCCGGTCCTGCTCGAACTCAATACGTATCGCTATCGCGGGCATTCTATGTCCGACCCGGCGAAGTACCGTACACGCGAAGAAGTGCAGGATCAGCGCGAACACAATGACCCGATCGAACGTGCCAAAAAGGAGTTGATCGAACGCGGGAAAACGGAGGACGAATTGAAGGAAATCGACAAGCGCATCCGTGCGACGGTTTCCGAAGCGGCAGACTTCGCCGAAAACTCGCCCGAGCCCGAAGCGGCCGAACTCTATACCGACGTGCTGGTGGGAAAATACTGAGATGGCAATTGAGCTGAAGATGCCGGCCCTTTCGCCGACGATGGAAGAGGGTACGCTGGCCAAATGGCTGGTAAAAGAAGGCGATAACGTTTCCGCTGGCGATATCCTTGCCGAAATCGAAACCGATAAGGCGACGATGGAGTTCGAAGCGGTCGACGAAGGTACGATCGGTCAGATCGTTGTCCCGGAAGGGACCGAGAACGTGAAAGTGGGCGAAGTTATCGCCACTATGACGGGTGAGGGCGACGATGCTGCGTCTAAGCCTGCGGCGAGCCAGAATGCCAATACGGATAATGTGGCGGGAGAGGGCAAAGACGTCGGCCGTGGCAGCGAACTTGCTACCGGTGGCGCGAAGGCAATTGTCGCTTCGAATGAAGCAAATGCACCTACCCCCGCTCATGATCCCGAGGTGCCGGAAGGCACCGCGATGGTAACGGTGACAGTTCGCGAAGCGTTGCGCGATGCGATGGCGGAAGAAATGCGTGCGGACGACCGCGTATTCGTGATGGGTGAAGAAGTTGCCCAATATCAGGGTGCATATAAAGTTACCCAAGGCTTGCTTGACGAATTCGGTCCGAAGCGCGTTATCGATACCCCGATCACCGAATATGGTTTCGCCGGAATCGGCACCGGTGCGGCAATGGGTGGTCTGCGTCCGATCGTTGAATTCATGACGTTTAACTTCGCGATGCAGGCGATTGACCACATCATCAACTCTGCGGCCAAGACAAACTATATGTCTGGTGGCCAGATGCGTTGCCCGATCGTCTTCCGTGGACCCAATGGCGCTGCCAGCCGGGTCGGGGCGCAACATAGTCAGAATTACGGACCGTGGTACGCCAGCGTTCCGGGTTTGATTGTGATCGCACCTTACGACGCAGCAGATGCAAAGGGGCTTCTCAAGGCGGCGATCCGGTCCGAAGATCCGGTCGTATTCCTCGAAAACGAGCTCGTTTACGGACGCAGTTTCGAACTGCCGGATATGGATGATTTCGTCCTGCCAATCGGCAAGGCACGGATCGTGCGCGAAGGCGGCGATGTCACGATTGTCAGCTATTCTATCGGTGTCGGTTTCGCGCTTGAAGCAGCGGAAAGGCTGGCAGAAGAAGGTATCGATGCGGAAGTCATCGATCTGCGTACCCTTCGGCCGCTCGACAAGGAAACCGTTCTGGCAAGTCTGGCGAAAACCAATCGCCTGATCGTTGCCGAGGAAGGCTGGCCGACCTGCTCGATCTCATCCGAGATCGTTTCCATCTGCATGGAGGAAGGGTTCGATTATCTCGACGCCCCCGTTTTGCGGGTAACCGACGAAGACGTGCCACTGCCCTATGCCGCCAACCTTGAGGCGATGGCGCTGATCGATGCGGACAAGATTGTCACTGCGGCTAAGAAAGTGTGCTACCGCGATTGAACTGAGATGAGCGCTGCTGCCGATGTGCTTTATCGGCGGCCGCAGCGTTTATCAGTCCACCGCAGCGTTTATCAGTCCAATAGTTGGATCGATACCTTCCGCGTGTTGTGGGATGCATCATGGCAAATGACAATACATCGGTGCTTGACCCGCTCGCTACAACTACCTTTCCGGAAGAACGCACTCTGGCGTTGGCCCATATGGAGCCAACTATGCGCCGCGCGCTGAAGCTCTACTTCGCGCTTGATGCTCGGTTGGCCCGACAGGTCGCTCAGGCACGCGAACCGATGCTCGGACAAATCCGGCTGGCATGGTGGCGCGATCAATTGAAGCTTCCTGCAGCCGAACGTGCACAGGGCGACCAAGTGCTTGATGCAGTTGAGGTTATGTGGGGCGCCGATGCGAGCGCGTTGCTCGCGTTGGTCGATGGGTGGGAAGAACTATTGGGTGAAGCGCCGCTGACAGCAGCTGCAATCAGTCAGTTTGCCGCAGGCCGGGCGCAGCCGTTGGCCGCTTTCATCCAGCAAACAGAAAAAGAGACGCTGGTTGATCAGGTAATGCGGACCGGAAAACGATGGGCTTTGGTCGATTTCGCTTGGAAAACCAGCGAGCCAGTCGAACATGAGACCGCCCTTGGTCTGGCGCGGCAGATTGAAAGCACTGTAATCCTCCCGCGCTCACTCCGGGGTATTCAGGTGCTTGACCGGCTTGCTTGCCATTCTCTCAAAACCGAAACTCCTCTGCTCACCGGACGTAGCGCTGCATTTGTCGCGCTGCGGGTTGGTTTGATCGGCAGATAGGCTATCGGCCGAGGTGATCGCGCCCTTGAAATGGAATGATTGAAAATGAAACGGGTCGCGCTCGGCGCTTTTGCGGCTTTGGCCTTATCCGCAGTTGGTCTGTTCTGGTGGCGGGGAAAGGCCGAGGTTCAACGCAATGCACCGCCGCCATCGACCGCCCCCCCCTTGCCAGCTTCAAGTGATTTGCCGACGGATGTTCCCGCGAATATGCGCGGACCTGTACCGCCGGAAGCTACCGAACTGACTCGTGAGCAGCAGCGCTTTTTCCGTTATGATCGCAACCGCGATTTGCGGATCACACGTAACGAAATGCTTTCGACACGCTCGGATGCGTTCCGTAAACTGGACAAAGACGGCAACAACCTCCTTTCATTCGAAGAATGGGCTCATGCCACCGCTGATCGGTTTGATAAGGCCGACCGCAATGGTGATGGAATTTTGGATCAGGCCGAATTTGCGGCTACCGCTCCTAAGCGCAACAATAAAAAGTCGAAATGCAAGTGTTAGGCCAGCGAAGAGTCAGGTGGTGGCGCTTTTCATAGAGGCGAGCCATTCACCGAAGTGCGCCTTTGCACGATCGGTATAGGCTTCTTTGCGTACCTTCTTTTTGACGTCGTGAAGTGGAGGAAACAGGCCGAAATTGACGTTCATCGGCTGATAGCTTTCCGCTTCCGCATCGCCGGTGATGTGCGCCAGCAAAGCGCCCATCGCGGTGGTGCGCGGCGGGGGTGACCACGGTTTACTCTCCAGCTCGCTTGCTATGATAAGGCCGGCGAGCAACCCCACGGCAGAGCTTTCCACATAGCCTTCGCAACCGGTGATCTGGCCGCCAAAACGGATATGTTCCGCACCGCGCAGTCGCAATTCGCGGTCAAGGACCATGGGCGAGTTGATAAAAGTATTGCGGTGCAGCCCTCCAAGCCGTGCGAATTCGGCATTTTCCAGGCCCGGAATCGTGCGGAACAATTCGATTTGTGCCCGGTGTTTCAGCTTCGTCTGGAAGCCCACCATGTTCCATAGTGTGCCGAGCTTGTTGTCCTGTCGTAGCTGGACCACGGCGTAAGGCCATCGACCCTGCGGGAAATCCGGCGTGGTATCGCGCGGATTATCCAGTCCGACAGGCTTCATCGGGCCGAAGCGGAGCGTTTCCGGTCCGCGTTCTGCCATTACTTCAATCGGCATACAGCCTTCGAAATACGGGGTGTCCGCTTCCCATTCGCGAAACTCGGTTTTCTCGCCATCGATCAGACCTTGCACGAACGTGGCATATTGTTCCCGGTTCATCGGACAATTGATGTAGTCCTTACCATCTCCCTTGTTCCAGCGGCTCTGAAACCATGCCACTTCCATATCTATGGAATCCCGGTGAATGATCGGAGCAATGGCATCGAAGAATGCCAGGCTGTCCTCCCCGGTTGCCTTCGCGATGTTTTGTGCCAGCGCACTAGCGGTCAAGGGGCCGGTGGCGACGAGGGTAGGGCCGGAAATGGGCAGAGCATCGATCCGTTCGCGCACGACAGTCACATTCGGATGTTCATCCAATGCGCGTTGCACTCCGGCGGAAAAGACATCGCGATCCACGGCCATCGCCGAACCCGCCGGAACACGCGCCGCCTCGCCAGCTTGCATAATGATCGAATCGAGCCGCCGCATTTCATGATGCAGCAAGCCGACAGCATTTTTCGTGTCGTCATCCGAACGGAATGAGTTCGAGCAAACCAGTTCCGCCAAACCATCGGTCTGGTGTGCTGGGGTCATTTCCCCGCTGCCGCGCATTTCCGAAAGGCGGACCTTAAATCCACGGCAGGCAAGCTGCCATGCCGCTTCGCTTCCTGCCAATCCGCCGCCGATGATATGTACTTGATGTGTCATGTTACGGCGCGCCTAGTCTCGCTGTCCCCATGCGGCAAGGGGTGTGCGATTGCATAGCACCCAACATTGAGGCAAGCGGGGCGGGGAGAACGACCTGACCATGCCAAGACGCACTCTAATCGAAGACCGCCCATGGTTGTTGGCTAGCCTTACCGCTTCGATTACATTCTATTTTTTGCCCGAACCGTGGATCGGCAGCGTTTATGCCATGGTGCTGAAGGGCCTCTCGGTCGGTTTTCTGGTGCCATATGCACTTGTCCGGCATCATTCGCTGGATGCAAAACTGTTGGCGATCATTATGGCCTTCGGTGCGGCGGGCGATGTGGGGATGGAGCTCGACACGATTGTTGGTGGAGCGATCTTCTTCATCGGCCATCTGATCGCGATCGGACTCTATTGGCGTAACCGCAGAACGAACGTCACCGGGTCACAGCGCGCGGCGGCGTTGACTATGCTGGTTATGGTGCCGACCATTTCATGGTTTCTGTCGGGCGATGCAGGTGTTGGCATATACGCCATTGGATTGGGTGCTATGGCGGCGAGTGCATGGCTTAGCCGGTTCGGTCGATATCACGTCGGTGCCGGGGCCATGCTGTTCATTGTGTCCGACTGGCTGATTTTCGCACGCATGGGCGGGGCGCTGCCCGAGAGCGCGACCTCGTGGTTGATCTGGCCGCTGTATTACGCGGGACAGTTCATGATCTGCACCGGCATTATCCAAGGCCTGCGCCGCGATCATCGCGCCTGACTATTAGGAGAGATAAGGGCGGCATCGCGGCAGCCAATGCCCCCGATGTGTTAAAGGAACCACATTCCTGCAAATCCCGCATCACCATAATCGGTGATGCGGGATTTGCGAATGCTCAAGCCCAAAGCCCGAGCTGAATTCAGCTTTCTGCCTGACAGATTATGCGTCGGGCTTGTCGCCGTCTATATCGCTATCGCTTTGCGGAGTGGTGTGAGGCGTAGTCTGTTCCGTTCCGCGGCCGACCATTTCCTCGACAACGGCTTCTTCGGCATCGTTTTCCGGTGCTTCATCTTCGTCGATCCGTACCGCGCTGACGATAGTTTCGCCCTTGGCCACGTCGAACAGCTTGACCCCTGCCGAACCGCGACCGATTACACGCAAACTATCCAGACCGATGCGGATCAACTTTGCCTGATCGGTCACAAGCATCAACTGATCGGCCTGTGTAGCGGTGAAGCTGGCCACAACCGGGCCGTTGCGCTTGATATTATCGATATTTGTAATGCCTTGGCCACCACGACCGATGCGCCGGTATTCGTAGGCGGACGAGAGCTTGCCAAACCCGTTGGCGCAGACGGTAAGGATGAACTGTTCACGTTCTGCCAGTTCGGCAAATCGTTCGGGTGCCAACTCAGGTTCGCCTTCTTTCTCTGCCTTCCAGGGGGCGAAGCGCAGATATTGCTCCCGCTCCTCTGAATCGGTTCCCACTTTGTGCAGGATGGATAGCGAAACGACCTCGTCCCCGTCCTTCAGGTTCATCCCACGCACACCGGTAGAGGTGCGACTGGTGAACTCACGCACGTCTTCGCCAGCGAAACGGATCGCCTTGCCATTGCGACTGGCGAGCAAGACATCGTCGGTCGCATCGAGCAGAGCGACACCAATCAGCTTGTCGTCGGACCCATCTTCGAAACGCATCGCCAGTTTGCCGTTTGACGGGATATTCGCGAATGCATCCATCGAGTTGCGGCGCACACTTCCCTTGGCGGTAGCAAAGACAACCGAAAGTGCGCCCCAGCTATCTTCGTCTTCCGGTAAAGGCAGGACTGCAGCGATCGTTTCGCCGTCGTCGAGTGCAGGCAGCAGGTTGATGATAGGGCGTCCGCGCGTGGTCGGGCCGCCTTCGGGCAGCTTCCACACTTTGAGACGATAGGCTTTGCCTGCAGTTGAGAAGAACAACACTGGATTATGGGTGCTGGTGACGAACATGTTCGACACGGCATCCTCATCCTTCGTTGCCATCCCGGCACGGCCCTTGCCGCCGCGATGCTGTGCTCGGAAAGTCGAGAGAGGCGTGCGCTTGATGTAACCGTCGAGGGTGACAGTCACCACCATATCGTCCCGTTCGATCAGATCTTCGTCTTCCAGTCCATCCCAGGCTGGCGCAATTTCGCTGATACGAGGGGTGGCATAGAGATCGCGAATTTCTTCGAGCTCGGCACGCATTACGCCATAGAGCTTCACGCGGTCGCCAAGGATCGAAAGGTATTCTTCGATAGCGATGGCGAGTTCCTTGAGCTCGTCACCAATTTCATCGCGGCCAAGCGCGGTGAGCCTGTGAAGTCGCAGTTCAAGGATGGCGCGCACCTGTCGTTCGGACAGGCGATATGTGCCACCACTTTCATCAGCAGACGGTTCGATCGCCTCAACGAGTGCGATATACTGAGCGATATCGCCAATTGGCCATTCTTTCGAAAGCAGACGGCCGCGTGCTTCCGCAGGGTTAGACGATCCACGGATCATCGCCACCACTTCATCGAGGTTCGAGACTGCAACAACCAAGCCGAGCAAGACGTGTGCTCGCTCACGCGCCTTGTTCAGTTCGAACTTGGTGCGCCGCGTGATGACCTGTTCGCGGAAATGGATAAATGCCTGAATAATATCACGCAGGCTGAGCGTTTCAGGGCGCCCACCGCGGATCGCCAGCATATTCGCCGGAAAGCTGGCTTGTGCAGGGGTGTGCCGCCAGATCTGATTGAGCACTACCTCCGCCGTTGCGTCACGCTTGAGATCGATAACTACCCGCACACCCTCGCGGTTAGACTCGTCGCGGATATCCGAGATCCCCTCGATCCGTTTTTCCTTGGCCGCGTCAGCTATCTTTTCCACCAGACCAGCCTTGCCGACCTGATAGGGGATTGAAGTGAATACGATTGACTCACGGTCGCCACGCGCGGTTTCGATAGTGTGTCGCGCGCGCATCAGGATCGAGCCGCGCCCTGTGGTGTAAGCCGCCTTGGCGCCAGACTGACCAAGGATTAGCGGAGCAGTCGGAAAATCCGGACCCGGAATAATCTCGAACAGTTCCTCGCTCGTGATGTGCGGGTTTTCGATGTAGGCGAGGCACCCATCGATCACTTCACCGAGATTATGGGGCGGAATATTGGTCGCCATGCCGACAGCAATGCCGCCCGCACCGTTAACAAGCAGGTTGGGGAAGCGCGCGGGAAGAACTGTAGGCTCCTGCCGCGATCCGTCATAGTTTTCCGCAAAATCGACTGTATCTTTATCGAGATCGTCAAGTAGCGAATTCGCCACCCTTGCCAGACGGGCTTCGGTATAGCGCATCGAAGCCGGCGGATCGGGGTCCATCGAACCGAAGTTACCCTGACCGTCGATCAATGGCACTCGCATCGACCACGGCTGTGTCATGCGCGCCAATGCGTCGTAGATCGCGCTGTCGCCGTGCGGGTGATAGTTACCCATCACGTCACCCACGATTTTCGCGCTCTTACGATAAGGGCGCCCGGCAACGAAGCCGCCTTCCTGACTGGCGAACAGGATGCGGCGGTGCACCGGCTTGAGCCCATCGCGCACATCGGGAAGCGCGCGGGACACGATCACGCTCATCGCATAATCGAGATAGCTCGTTTTCATTTCGTCGACGATGTCGACGCGAGCATATTCATCCGAAGGAACTGGCGGGGTTACGGTTGGGGTATCGTCGTTCAAGGTTTTCGTTCTGACAGTTTCGCGCCATTCGCGCAGGGTCAGAAAAGCCTAGGGGAAGGGGGGGCTGGTGGCCAGTTTGATCGTAGGCGAGAGGCCCGGAAATCCGCCGTTTTCCACATATCATTGAGGTAGGTCGGGCCAGTTCCCTTACTCGAAGCCCTCATCTGCGTTCAAAGCGCATTCACGCGGGGATCGATATCGGGTTTGCAATGTTCCATTCGACACGGCAGTAGCACTGCGAGACCGAAGCCCGCGCCATGTCGGCCGGGTCACCACTCACTCTAATAACCCCCTGGGAGATCACATTGATGCCCTTGCATTCCATCCGCCGCCCTGCCTCGCGCTTCGCTCTGGCGATCGCTTTGACCGCAGGCACTGCCGTTGGCCTTACGGCGACGGCAACACCAGCTTTTGCGGCAAAGAAGAAAGAGAAAGAAAGCGCGCCGAAAGCAAACTACTCGAAGGAATTTGTTGGCGCCTATCAGCCGTTTGCCAAGAAGCTTCAGGACGATAGCACGGACGTTGCCACGCTTCAGGCCGAACTGCCTCAGGTTGTCGCTATGGCCAAAACGCCGGATGACAACTTCGTTGCCGGCCAGATCACATATTCGGTCGGAACGAAGGCGAAAGATCTCGCCGCTCAGCGCAAGGGCCTCGATATGATGCTCGACAGTGGCAAAACGCCCGCTGAATCACTGGCGACCAACTTGTTTGCCGCATCGCAACTCGCGTATCAGGCGAAAGACTGGAATGCAGCGATTTCCCGCGCGCAGCAGTCGATTGATGCGGGCAATAACAAGGGCGATCCTGAACTTCTGATCGCAGAATCGTGGTTCGCACAAAAGCAGCCGCAGAAGGGTATCGACGCCCTGGAATTGGCGATTTCCAAGAAGGAGCAGGCTGGCGAAGCAGTGCCTGAGGCATGGATCAAGCGCGCCGTGGCAATGTCTTACGAGGGCAACCTGAAAGAGTCTGCTCTCAAATATGCCGGGCTCTACGCTGAACTTTTTCCTTCGGTGAACAGCTGGGGAGACGCGATCGCAATCGAACGCAATTTCTACGATTTTGAAGGTCAGTCGCTTCTTGATCTGATGCGTCTCTCCATGCGGACGAATTCGTTGCGTAACTCTCGGGATTACGTTGAATATTTCACTGCCGCAGACGCCCGTCGCCTGCCAGGTGAAACGCTGAAAGTTATTGATGCGGGTATCGCCGCAGGCCAACTCTCGGCAAGCGATGTTACCGTTTCGGAAGCGAAGTCGATCGCTACTTCCCGCCTCTCAGCGGACAAATCGAGTTTGCCGTCTCTCGCGAGCGATGCCGATAAAGCTGGTGCTTCTCTCGCCACTATCAATGCCGCTGGCGATGCGTTCCTTAGCTATGGCGAAGCTGCCAAGGCGGAAGGTTACTACAAGCGCGCTTTAGACAAGCCGGGTGTGGACACCCCGCGTGTGTTGACACGCCTTGGCATCGCACTCACTGACCAAGGCAAATATGCAGAGGCAGAGGAGACTTTTGCCAAGGTGCAGGGTGAGCGTCAGCCGATTGCATATCTGTGGTCGATCTATGCCAAGCAGAAGGCTGGCGGTGCTACTGCGGGCAATAGTCAGTAATTCCACCTGAAACATTGCCAAAATCAGAAACGCGGCGCTGCCCAATCAGGGTTGGCGCCGCGTTCTCTTTTTATGAAGGCTCAACGCCGGGATAATCGGCCAGCGCACGAATGAACGCGCTGACATTCAACGCAGACGTTTGACCCACAACTGCCCATCGTCGCGCCGCTCAACCTTATAATTGTCGAGCGCGCGAAAGAGGTCAGAAAGGTTCTTGAACCCGTAGTTTCGAACGTCGAAACTTGAACGGTTACCGGCGATCTGACCGACTTGCTGGAGGCGAGCGAACCCTTCGTCGTCCCGCTTGGCTTCCTTGTAAGCGGCACCGATCAGATCGAGCAGATCGGCATCAGCCGCCGCCGCAGGATTGGCCGTTTTTTCATCTTCCTTCGCGTTGCGGATCAGCTGATCGATGTCGATGAATCGTGTGCAGACCGACTTGAATGCATCCGGCGTTTTTGCACCGCCAAAGCCGTACACAACTATACCATCCTGACGTAATCGTGTGACCAGCGGTGTAAAATCACTATCCGAACTCATGATCCCGAAGCCATCGACCTTGCCCTGATAAAGTAGATCGATCGCGTCGATCGTCATTGCCATATCGGTGGCGTTCTTGCCTTTCGATATATCGAATTGCTGCTGTGGCCGAATACCATATTTATTGGTGATCCGATCCCATTTGGACAAACCCTGCTTGGCGAAATTGCCGTAAGCACGACGGATGTTGACCTGGCCCAGCTCGGCCATCACCGTCAACACCGGATCGATACCTGCGGGCGTGATATTGTCCGCGTCGATCAGAAGGGCGATATTCTTGAGGCTTTCTGAAGTCATAGCCGGTTAAATGGGCCGGATGGAGCAGGTCCGCAACCTTGGATCGCCGTTATTCGACCGGCGAGAACTCTCCACTTTCTTCATCCAGCACGTGCAACAGCCCATCGGAAATCGCAAAGAATGCTCCACGCAAAGTGAGCTTACCCCGGCTTTCCAGTTCCGAAACACAAGGAAAAGTCCGCAGGTTGGCAAGGCTGACCTTCACCCCGGCCAACTCCATCGCTTTTTCTGCTTCGCGCCCTTCGATGCCATGCTTGTGCACCACTTCTTCGCGCGCGCCATCGAGAAGTTCGATCCAATCGGCGATAAAGCCACCTTTGCCGGGTTCGGTGCCAGCCAGTTCCTGTGTCAATGCCGCCTTGCACCCGCCGCACATTCCATGACCCATCACCACAATTTCACGAACTCTCAGAACCTGCACGGCAAATTCCAAAGCAGCAGAAACACCGTGATGCCCGGGATTGGTTTCGAACGGAGGAACCATCGCGGCGACATTGCGAACGACGAAGATCTGTCCCGGATCGACATCGAATATTTGTGCTGGATCGACTCTGCTGTCGGAGCAGGCGATAACCATCACGCGCGGCTCCTGCCCTTCGCGCAATGCTGCCCATCGTTCGCGCCGCGGGTTCCACCCATTGGCACGAAAACGACGGTAACCCTCTATCAGGCTTGCGAGTTCTAAGGACGGCTTCGTATTCATCACGTGTCGGATTGCCGCATGGCATTGCCTCTGGCAAGCCCCGATACTAAGTGCACGGTCATGAACGACCTTTCATCCGCACTTCGCCCGGAACGTCAGCGCAAGCCAGACTGGATTCGCGTTAAGGCCCCCACCAGCAAGGGGTACAACGAAACGCGTAAACTGATGCGCGATCTCAGCTTGCATACGGTTTGCGAGGAAGCGGCGTGTCCGAATATTGGCGAATGCTGGACCAAGAAGCATGCGACAGTCATGATTCTGGGCGACACCTGCACCCGTGCATGTCGGTTTTGCAACATCAAGACCGGTATGCCGATGCCAGTCGATCCGTTTGAGCCGGAAAACACCGCAATCGCCGCGGCAGAAATGGGGTTGGCGCATATCGTTATCACCAGCGTTGATCGCGACGATCTGCCCGATCGTGGGGCAGGGCAGTTCGTGAAAGTCATCAAGGCTTTGCGGCGCGAGACACCGGACACAACGATTGAAATTCTGACTCCCGATTTTCGCGGAAGGATGAAGCAGTCGATTGAGGAAATCTGCGAAGCCGGGCCAGATGTGTTCAACCACAATCTGGAAACGATTCCACGGCTTTATCCCACCATCCGCCCCGGGGCGCGGTACTATGCTTCGTTGCGTTTGCTCGAAGAAGTCAAGGCGCATAATCCGCTGATTTTCACGAAGTCCGGTATCATGCTGGGATTGGGTGAGACGCGCCTGGAAGTTCATCAGGTGATGGATGATATGCGGAGCGCGGACATCGATTTCATAACGATGGGGCAATATCTTCAGCCCACGCCCAAACACGCAAAGGTCGAGGAGTTCGTCGATCCCAAGGCCTTCGCAGCCTATGGATCGATCGCACGCGCAAAGGGGTTTTTGCAGGTTGCAGCCACTCCGCTGACCCGATCAAGCTATCACGCAGGCGATGATTTCGCAGAAATGAAAGCAGCCCGCGAAGCAAAACTGGCTAAGCGTCAGGCCTGATGCCGGGCATTCGCGAAGTACGGCGCTTGCCTTACAGTGCTGGCCAGATGTTTGATCTGGTCGCTGACGTCGGTGATTACAGCGAATTTCTGCCTTGGGTGGTTGCAACGCGTATCCGGTCGGACAGTGAAACTGAAATGGTTGCCGACATGCTCGTTGGGTTCAAGGCGTTGCGGGAAAAGTTCACTTCGCGCGTGAGGAAGAATCGCCCACATCGGATAGAGGTCCAGTATATCGACGGTCCGATGAAGGATCTGGATAACGTCTGGACTTTCACGGATTTACCGGATGGCGGGTGCGAAGTCGATTTTGCAGTCGATTTCACATTTCGCAACAGGATGTTCGAGGCACTCGCTGGCCAGTATTTCGATCGCGCATTTCGCAAAATGGTCGCTGCATTCGAAGCCCGCGCCGATGCCCTTTATGGCAACAACAGTTCGAGCGCGCAGAGCGTTGCCTGACGGCGGACTTCACCGCGCGATTGTCCGTCGAACAGCTTCATTTCACCCTCTGGCTCACCGTCTTTGCCGCGAAGTGCGCGGGCAAAAACAACTGTGCCGACAGGTTTCAACTCGGTTCCGCCGTCTGGGCCAGCAACACCGCTGATCGCCACCGCCACATCGGCCCCGCTTTTTTCCAAAGCTCCCTGAGCCATCGCCCATACACATGCGATGGATACGGCGCCAAACGTTTCGATCAGTTCGCTCGATACACCGAGCGTTTCTTGTTTTGCTTGATTCGAATAAGTCACAAAGCCGCGATCGAGGACAGCGGAAGAGCCGGGTATTTCCGTAACGGCTGCGGCGACCAGGCCGCCAGTACAGCTTTCTGCAGTGACTACTTTGCGCCCGAGACGAGCATTTTCGTCCACCACTTTCTGAGCGAGTTCGACAATCTCGTCAGGCAAAACAGATCCGGTCATTCCTGCGGCTCCTTACAAACCGACGGGTTTTTAACTTTTGCCACCGATGCAATGAAGGCCACCAGGTTGGCAACATCGTTCGGTTCGATGGGTGAAAAAACCTGCAGGGCTTCTTCATAATTTGCGCAGTCATCCACCTTGATCGCGTTGCGAATTTTCGTTCCGAACATGGCAGTGGCAAGTGGCCTTACCGCCTCGTCTGGAAAGGCCGAGAAGTCGAATGGATCATCGGCTTCGGCAGGCCTTCCGTTCCGTGCAAACTTGAACAATGCGCGTCGTGCGTTGGGCCATTCTTTATCTGACATAGCTGCGTAACGCTCTCGCATCTCGGCTGCGCCTCTCGCCAGAAAGCCGTCTGGCGAGAGGCGGGCACTGCATGCCTGATCCACACTGTCGATCGCAATAGGCATCATATACATCACCAAACTGCCAACTTCTCGCTTGGAGATGCAGTCCTGCGCCAGCGAGACTTGCGGTTGCGCCAAAGCAATCAAAGCGGCCGCACCACCGATCAGTTGGGTTCGGACATTCATCAAAAATTCCCTTCGCAGGCTCTAAAAAGCCAAAACCGTCGCCACTGCTTGCGCGGCGATTCCTTCGCTGCGCCCTGCAAAACCAAGCCGCTCCGTCGTCGTAGCCTTTACACTTATCAGGCTGGCCTCCACGCCCGCAATTTCCGCAAGCTTGTCTCGCATGGCAAGGCGGTGTGGCCCGATTTTCGGTTCTTCGCAAATCAGTGTAAGATCGATGTTGCCGATCCGGTATCCGGCGGCAGCAACCTGCTCGACAGCGTGTTCAACAAAGCGGAAGGAAGGCGCGCCCTGCCATTGCGGATCGCTTGGTGGAAAATGGGAACCAATATCGCCGGCGCCAACCGCCCCTAGCAAGGCGTCGACAACAGCATGGAGCGCCACATCGGCATCGCTGTGCCCGGACAAACCTCTGGAATGCGGTATCTGTATGCCGCATAGCCACAGATCCTCGCCGCCGACCAGCCGGTGTACGTCGAATCCCGTGCCAGTACGCACGGGGGGAGGCGCGCTTAAAAAATCTTCGGCAAAGGTCAATTTGGCCAACCTCTCATCCCCTTTGACAAGGCGGACTACTCCGCCACTGGCACGCAAAACCTGCGCGTCATCCCCGGCAGTGGGTTCTTTTTGCCAAGATGCATGGGCATCGAGAATATCGAGGTAGCGGAATGCCTGCGGAGTCTGCACCCGACGGAGCACGTCGCGATCCGCCGTACCCGCCATTGTCCGGCCTTCATCGATAACCAGGCTGTCCACCACCGGCAGAACCGGAATCGCACCGGGATGATCCGTTATTTCCTGTAAAAGCCACTCGATGACGGGGCGCTGTAAGTCGGGGCGCGCGGCATCATGGATCAGAACGCGCTCTGGATTGTCGGGCTTTAAAGCCTGAAGGCCCGCGGCCACTGACTCCTGCCGCGTCGCTCCGCCCGGGACGAGGCGATATCCATCAAGGCCGCGCAACGCGTCTTCCGCCAGAGCCTCGCAATCGGGCGGGATCACGACAATAACCGGCACAGCCCCGTTGGCGAGAAAAGCTTCGACCGAATGCCGTACGACGGGCTTGCCTCGCCATAAAACAAACTGTTTGGGAATTGGCTGGCCGGCGCGCTGGCCTTTTCCAGCGGCAACCACGATCGCCGCATATGAGGGGAGGGGGGCAGCTTCGGCCATCACTCAGCGCGCTAACGCCTTGCACGCAAATGGGCAATCCACTATGCGCTGCCTAAATTTTAGGCACACTATATGACGGATACTCCCCCTCCTTTGACGCTTAAGCCGATTCAGGTCGGGCCGGTGACGATTGAATCGCCTGTCGTCCTCGCTCCGATGACAGGTGTGACCGACTTGCCTTTTCGCGCTCTGGTGCGTCGGTACGGTTCTGGCCTTAACGTGACCGAAATGATCGCAAGCGAGGCGGCGATCCGCGAAACACGCCAGTCGATTCAAAAGGCAGCCTGGGCGCCGATAGAAGACCCCGTTTCCATGCAGCTTGTCGGTTGCGACCCTTATTCAATGGGCGAAGCCGCGAAGCTTCAGGAAGATAATGGTGCGGCGATCATCGATATCAACTTCGGTTGCCCGGTTCGAAAAGTTGTCGGCCAACTCGCCGGGTCAGCATTGATGCGGGAAGTGCCGCTTGCCACCCGCCTGATGGAGGCGACCGTCAAGGCAGTCGATGTCCCTGTGACGGTCAAGATGCGGATGGGCTGGGATCATGACAGCCTCAACGCGCCCGAACTCGCCCGAATTGCCGAAGATCTGGGCGTGAAGATGATAACGGTTCACGGGCGCACACGGAACCAGATGTATAAGGGCAGCGCCGACTGGGCTTTCGTGGAAAAGGTGAAGCAGGCGGTTTCGATCCCGGTCATCGTGAACGGCGATATTTGCACCATCGAAGATGCTGAAAGGGCCCTGCGGGAATCCGGTGCCGATGGCGTGATGATAGGTCGCGGAGCCTATGGTAAACCGTGGCTGTTGGGGCAGATAATGCATTGGCTTCGTACGGGAGAGGCGCTTGCCGCCCCCGATCTGGTCGAGCAGCATGGGGTACTGAGAGAGCATTATGATGCCATGCTTGAACACTACGGCGACGATGTCGGCGTCAAGATGGCGCGTAAGCATCTGGGATGGTACACGAAAGGACTGCACGGGTCGGCAGAATTCCGCAACAAAGTCAACTTCATCGACGATCCCAGGCAAGTGCGTGGCGAGATCGACCGGTTCTACGAACCTTTCTTCGAACGCAGAGCGGCATGACCTCGCCTATGGCGCCGCCTCCAAGCTTGCGTTCGCAGGTCAATGGGCTGGTGTTCGCAATGCTCTTGCTGGACCCGGATATGCAGATTGCCGAGGCAAATCCTGCGGCGGAAGATATGCTTGGCCAGAGTGCGCGGCGGCTGGTTGGCAAGCCGATATACGATGTCCTGACAATTCCCGACCCGCGGGTCGCTTCTCATGCGCGACAGCCGGAGGGGCGACTGGTTGCGCGAAGCGTGGCGATTTCGACGGCAACGGGCGAAAGGCGAGTCAATCTGACGCTGTCGCCGCTGGTCGCTCATAAGGGGTGGCGCGTGCTAACCCTTTCAGATTCCGGGCAAGATGACATGGGGGAGGATGACCCACGCGAAGCAGGTTTGCGTGCGCCCGCGGTGCTGGCGCATGAGATCAAAAACCCGCTGGCGGCGATCCGTGGGGCGGGGCAGTTGCTGGCCCGTAAGCTCGATCCGAAAGACCGCCCGCTGGCCAATGTGATATCGAACGAAGTCGATCGCATCGCATCATTAATTGATAGAATGCAACGACTTGGCAGCGCATCTTCAGAGCCCAATGCCCCCCTGAATCTGCATATCGCCATCCGTAATGCGCTCTCGACGGTGCGGGCGGCGGATCGCACCGCTGTTCCCATTCGCGAAGAGTTCGATCCATCGTTGCCGGCCGTGATGGGCAATGAAGATGCGCTGGAACAAGTAGTTATCAACCTCGTCAGCAACGCGTGCGACGCATGTGCGGAAATGGATCACCCACATGTTATCGTCCGTACACGTTACATAAGTGGTTTAATTTTCAACGCAATTCGCCCCGGAAGGTCTGTCAGGCTGCCAATTGAACTGACAATCACCGATAATGGTCCCGGAATTGATCCAAAGCTGCGCGAATTCGTGTTCGAACCGTTTGTCACCTCCAAAAAGAGCGGGCAGGGCCTCGGTCTGGCGCTGGTGCGACGGCTTGTGCGGGACATGGAAGGCCGCATCACACACGAGCGGGATGAGCGCGAAGGCCTGACCCATTTCCGCGTCCATCTTCCAGTCGCCAGATAAGGGGCATGCACGTGGGACAGAAAATTCTACTGGTCGAAGACGACGCTTCGATCGCCACCGTGATTACCGCTGCGCTGGAGGAAGATGGTTTCGCCGTCGATCGGGCGGAAAGCATCGTGGGCCGGGATCGGTTGCTGGCCCAGCACCGCTATGCCGCGATGCTGACCGATGTGGTGCTGGAAGATGGCGATGGGATCGCCAGCCTGGATCCGGTGCGTGCCGAAAACCCCGATTTACCGATCATCGTGCTGTCGGCGCAAAACACGCTCGACACCGCCGTGCGGGCGACCGAAATCGCAGCGTTCGAATATTTTCCCAAACCGTTCGACCTCGACGAACTGGTCCATGCGGTGAAGCAGGCGGCCCGGCAATCGGGGGTTCTGAGCACGCCCGACGCCGGTGAGCACGATGGGGGGCTGCCGCTGGTCGGTCGCAGTCAGGCGATGCAGGGCGTCTATCGCATGATTACCCGCGTTCTGCGGAACGATCTGACTGTGCTGGTGCTGGGCGAATCGGGCACGGGCAAGGAACTGGTGGCGGAGGCCATTCATCAACTGGGCCACCGCAAATCGGGACCGTTTATCGCGGTCAACGCCGCCGCGATCCCGCACGAGCTGATCGAGAGCGAGCTGTTCGGTCACGAGAAGGGCGCGTTCACCGGCGCCGTCAGTCAAGCCATCGGCAAGTTCGAGCAAGCCAATGGCGGCACCCTGTTCCTCGACGAAATCGGCGACATGCCGCTGGAGGCGCAGACCCGTTTGCTGCGGGCGCTGCAATCGGGCGCGATCCGCCGGGTCGGCGGGCGTCAGGAAATTGCGATCGATGTTCGCATCGTCGCCGCGACCAATCGCGATCTCGAACCGATGATCGCCGCCGGTCGCTTCCGCGAAGACCTGTATTACCGGCTGAACGTGGTTCCCATCACTCTCCCGCCGTTGAGAGAGCGGCGGGACGATATTCCCGCGCTGGTCAATCACTTCCTGACGCAAGCGGCATCGGAGGGCCTCGCCCGCCACACGATCGACGATGGCGCGCTCGCTCGGTTAAGCCGGTTCGGGTGGCCGGGAAATGTCCGCGAACTGAAAAACGCCGTCTATCGCCTTGCGCTGATGGCGCGGAACGACGTGATCGACGGCGAGACCGTCCTGTCGGTTCTGGGCGAACCGCGAGAGACAACCCCGGTCAGCGCAGAATCGGGCTTCGCCACTGTGCTAAGCGACTGGCTGCGTTCGAACGAATTGCCCTCTGGCACGCTCTATCACGCGGCGGTTGCCGAAATCGAACGGCCACTGTTCGAACATGTCCTGTCGCAGACCGGCGGGAATCAGGTGCAGGCCGCGAAAATCCTTGGTATCAATCGCAATACCCTGCGAAAACGCCTGACCGATCTAGCCATCGATCCCGACGCTTGCGGCGATTGAGATGGATTGGGTAGCGGTCGGCCGGGCGAAAATCCGGCCCCGACGGGCGAAAACTTCTTGCAAAATTGCAACAGTGCTATTGTAAGCGAGCAACGATGGCCGATTTGCCAGCTCACACTTCCCAGAAAAGTCCGCGTTGGCGGCGTCGGCTGCTTGTTGCAGCGGGCCGCGCGAACCTGTTCGGAATTCTGGAAATTATCGCCGCGCTGGCGACTATCGCAATGGTCTGGGTCGACTGGCTGACGTTTTCTCAGGCCCCCGAATCCAATCAGGCACCGCCTATCGGCAACGTTGCGTTGCTGCTGATTGCGACGCTGATCCCGGCGATGACGCTGCTGGTCCTGCTGGGCAGGCGGCTGGCATTGCGGCGCGCAGCGGGCGGCACCGCGCAAATGCATGTGCGGCTGGTGTTCTTCTTCTCGCTGATCGCCGCTGTGCCGACATTGCTGGTCGCGGGCTTTGCCGCGGTGCTGTTCCAGTCGGGGGTGGATTTCTGGTTTTCCGACAATTCGCGCGGGCTGATGCAGAATGCCGATGCACTGGCGCGGGGGTATTACGAACAAAACCAGCTGCAAGTGGCGAATAACACCGTCACGATGGCATCGGACATCCGCTATTATCTCGAAAGCCTGAAACTGACCGACCCGGATTTCGCGGATGCCTATATCCTTCAGGTGCAGGGGCGCGAACTGAACGAATCCGCTATCCTCCAGCGAATGCCCGACGGTTCGCTACGCACCGCTGCGATTGCCGGCTTGCAACCCGATAACGAACCGCAGAAACTGGCGAAGATTGCGCTGCCGCGGCTCGAAAAGGGGGAGCCGGTGGTGGTGCGTGGCAATCCGACCCGGATCGAAGCGATGGTTCCGGTCGATCTGAAAGCCGGGATTTTCCTCTACAACGCGCGCAATACGCAGGCGCTGGCATTCAGCCAATGGCGCCACGCGCAGGCGGTGGCGACCGGTTATGACGCGTTGACCAAGCGGGCACAGACGATCCAGTTGCGGTTCAATCTGGCGCTGTTTTTCGTCAGCCTGTTTCTGGTCGGGCTGGCGGTGTGGTTTGCCCTGCGGATCGCGGATCGTCAGGTGAAGCCGTTGACGCAACTGGTCGATGCCGCAGAGAAAGTGGGCGCGGGCAATTTCGCCATGCGGGTGGAAGGGCGCACCGGCACCGATGAAATCGGCATGCTCAACCGGGCATTCAACCGGATGACATCGCAGCTTGAAAAACAGACCGATGCGCTGGTGTCCGCCAATCGCCAGCTCGACGAACGCCGGGCATTTATCGAAGCGGTGCTGGAATCGATCACTGCCGGGATCGTCACGGTGGACGATGATGCGCGCATCCTGCTGATGAACAGTTCGGCAAAGGCACTGCTGCTGAACGCCGAAACGGGCGAGGGCGCCCCTCTGTCGCTCGATGAAGTGGCGCCGCAGATGGCGGCCCTGATCGAAGCGCGTCTGGCAAGCGGGATTGTCAGCTATAACAAGAATGGCGACCTGTTGACGCTGGCGGTGAAAGTGGCCGAAGCACCCGAAGGGCGGGTGATTACGTTCGAAGATATCACGCGCCAGTTGCTCGATCAGCGGCAGGCCGCATGGTCGGATGTCGCGCGGCGGATCGCGCACGAGATCAAGAACCCGCTTACTCCGATCCAGCTCGCAACCGAACGGCTCAAGCGCCGTTACCGCAAGCAGATCGAAACCGATGGCGAGCTGTTCGACGAACTGACCAGCACGATCGTTCGTCAGGTGGGCGATTTGCGGAAGATGGTGGACGAATTCTCCAGCTTCGCGCGTTTGCCCAAGCCGGTGTTCCGTTCCGAAGACGCGCTCGATCTGGTGCGCCAGTCGCTGTTCCTGCAGGAAGTCGGGCACCCGGAGATTAGCTATTTGCTGTCGAGCCAGCCCGAAGGGCCGATGCAGGCAGCGTGCGACCGGCATCAGCTTGGCCAGGCGATGACCAACGTACTCAAGAACGCGGCGGAGGCGGTGGACGCCCGCGCCCGTTCGGCAGAGCCGGATTATCGCGGGCGGATCGCAGTGGATGTGACCGCTACAGACGACCGGATCACAATTGTCGTTACAGATAACGGCGTCGGTCTGCCGCAGGATCGGGAACGGATCGTCGAACCTTACGTCACTACACGTGACAAGGGCACCGGTCTGGGCCTCGCCATCGTCAACAAGATTGTCGAGGAACACGGCGGCGAAATGACATTCGCCAGTGTGCCCGGCGGCGGCACGGCGGTCACCATGCGGTTCGCGCGCGATCCGCGCATCTCCGGGCCGACAGAAGAAGAATGATAAAATTTAAGGAGACTGCGTCATGGCGCTCGACATTCTGATCGTCGACGACGAACGCGATATCCGCGAACTGGTCGCGGGCGTATTGAGCGACGAAGGCTACGAATGCCGCACTGCGGGCGACAGCACCAGCGCGCTCAAGGCCGTGGACGAGCGACGCCCCAGCCTCGTCCTGCTCGACGTGTGGCTCCACGGTAGCCCGATGGACGGGCTGGAAGTGCTTGACGAAATCAAGAAGCGCGAACCCGAACTGCCGGTGCTGATTTTCTCCGGCCACGGCAATATCGACACCGCCGTCAGCGCGGTGAGCCGGGGCGCAGTCGATTTCATCGAAAAGCCGTTCGAAGCGGAAAAGTTGCTGCTGCTGGTACAGCGCGCGACCGAGACAGAGCGCTTGCGGCGCGAGAACACGCGGTTGCGGCAAGGCTTTTCACGGGGGGAGGAATTCACCGGTAATTCGTCTGCCATCAATGTCGTGCGCGCCACGCTGAAGCGGGTGGCCGGAACGGGCAGCCGTGTGCTCATCAGCGGCCCTGCCGGGGCGGGGAAGGAAGTCGCCGCGCGCCTGCTGCATTCGTGGAGCACGCGTTCGGACGGGGCGTTCGTGATCGTCAATTCCGCCCGCATCACGCCGGAACGGTTCGAACAGGAACTGTTCGGGGAAGAAAGCGATGGCAAGCTGGTGCGGCCTGGATTGCTGGAGATGGCCGATGGCGGCACGCTCTATCTCGATGAAGTGGCCGATATGCCGCTGTCGACGCAGGCCCGCATCCTGCGCGTTCTGACCGAACAGAGCTTTGTCCGTGTCGGTGGCAACCGCCAGATCGGCGTCGATGTGCGGGTTGTGTCCTCCACGTCGCGCGATTTGCAGCAGGAGATGGAAGAAAAGCGGTTCCGCGAAGATCTGTTCTACCGCCTCAATGTCGTGCCGGTCGCGATTCCCTCGCTGGCGGAGCGGCGCGACGATATCCCTGCCTTGGCCGAACATTTCTTCACCCGCTATGCCGCCGAACAGGGGATCGATCCGCCCGACATCAGCGAAGAAGCGATTGCCGCGCTGCAGGCATATGACTGGCCGGGCAATGTCCGCCAGCTTCGCAATGTGGTGGAACGCACGATCATCCTCACCCCGCGCGAAGATTTCCGCACGGTGGAGGCAGAAATGCTGCCGAGCGAGGTTTCGGGCGGGAAGCTGGGTGGCGGGGGCAGCCTCGGCACGCTGATGGGCCTGCCGCTGCGCGATGCGCGCGAGAGTTTCGAACGCGAGTATCTCACTATCCAGATCCGCCGCTTTTCAGGCAATATCTCGAAAACGGCGACATTTATCGGGATGGAGCGCTCTGCATTGCACCGCAAACTCAAGCTGCTCGGCCTGACGGATCGACGCGGCGAGGAGTAACGGCTGCACGGATTGCGGGAACGCCGTGGCAGCAAAACGGTTGGCATTTGCAGCCGGATCGTCATAATCGTTCGCGATACATCGGCTTTGCCCGGAATCCGGGCCAGCCAGATCGCGCCTTTCCATCGGGACAGGCGCCAAAAAGAAGGAGATAAAATAATGACAACCTCCCGCACACTGAGCGCGCGACCACGGCCCCCGAAGGCACCCGAACCGGCGCCGGAGCCGCAGGGCAAGCAGACCAGCTTGCAGGATGCCTTCCTCAATCACCTGCGGAAGAACAAAGTGCCTGTGACCATGTTTCTGGTCAAAGGTGTGAAACTTCAGGGTATTGTCACGTGGTTCGATAATTTTTCGATCCTGCTGCGCCGCGATGGTCAGTCTCAGCTTGTGTACAAGCACGCGATTTCGACCATCATGCCAAGCACGCCGATCGACGCCAACCAGTACGCCAGTCAGGATACCAACCGTAAGCAACGCCTGCTGCAGGACGTGTTCCTGGGCCGCGTGCGCGAGGCGGAAGTTCAGGTGACGATGTTTCTCGTCAATGGCGTGATGTTGCAGGGGGTGATTGCCGCTTACGATCTGTTCTGCGTCATGCTCGAACGCGAAGGCTATGTGCAACTGGCGTACAAGCACGCTGTCTCGACCGTCCAGCCCGCAACCGCGGTGGACCTGTCGGAAGATTGGGAAGGCGACGAAGACTGAGCTTCGATGACGATCTGATGGGCGAGGTGTCGCGCGGTGCGCGCGCTCTCGTCGTGTGCCCCGACATTCGCGGCCGCCACCACGATCTCGATGCCGAGGCGCGGTTGGAGGAGGCATGCGGGCTTGCTCTCGCCATCGGCATTGTCGTGGCGGAAGGGTTCGTGCTGCCTGTGCGCGATGTGAAGCCGGGCACTTTGTTCGGTTCGGGGCAGGTCGATTCGATCCTGACCAAATGCGAGCTGGAACAAGCGGAGCTGGTCGTTATCGACGGCGCGCTCAGCCCGATTCAGCAGCGCAATCTGGAAGACAAGCTGAAGCGGAAAGTGATCGACCGGACCGGTCTGATCCTCGAAATCTTTGGCGAACGGGCCGCCACGGCGGAAGGGCGCCTTCAGGTGGAGCTTGCCCACCTCGATTACCAGCAAAGCCGCCTCGTTCGTTCATGGACCCACCTTGAACGGCAGCGCGGGGGCTTCGGCTTTCTCGGCGGGCCGGGCGAGACCCAGATCGAGGCCGACCGCCGCATGATCCGCCAACGCATGTCGCGGCTGCGGAAAGAGCTGGAATCGGTCCGTCGCACCCGTGCCTTGCATCGCGATCGGCGGGGCAGGGCGCCCTGGCCCGTGATCGCTCTGGTTGGCTATACCAATGCTGGAAAGTCTACTTTATTCAATAAGTTGACGGGTTCTGACGTCATGGCGGAAGACCTGCTTTTCGCCACGCTGGATCCCACGATGCGCGCCATCAGCTTGCCGGGGGTGGAAAAGGCGATTCTGTCGGACACCGTCGGGTTCATTTCCGACCTGCCGACCCAGCTTGTCGCTGCATTCCGGGCCACGCTGGAAGAGGTCACCGGGGCCGATCTGATCCTGCACGTGCGCGACATCGCCAACCCGTCCTCCGCCGCTCAAAAAACGCAAGTGCTGGAAGTGCTGGCCGATCTGGGCGTGACGGAAAACGACAGCGGGGAAGGGGCGATCCCCATTATGGAGGTGTGGAACAAGGTCGATCTGCTGCCACCGGACGACGCGGCAGAATTGCGCGCTGTGGCAGAAGGCGATCCGATGGTGCAGGCGATCTCCGCAGTAACGGGGGAGGGTGTTGACGATCTTCTGACCCGGCTTGGCGAAGTTCTCACCGCCGGTGCGCGGGTCCATGAACTGGTTATTCCGGCCAGCGCGGGACGCCGGATCGCCTGGCTTCATGCTCACGGCGAAGTGTTGAGCGAAGTTGATGCCGGCAATGGGCCGCAAGGTCCGTTGCGGCGATTGACCGTGCGGCTCAACCCCAAAGAATTCGGCCAGTTTGAAACGCTTTAATCCGCAAACTTCATCCGCGTTCTGCGCGTTTGACTTCCTGCCATAAGGCTTCTTGCTGATCGAGAGAGAGGCTGTCGAACTGCCCCTCTGCCAGATCTTCCATCGCCCGATATCTCCGTTCGAACTTGGCATTGGCTGCGCGCAGCGCCTCTTCCGCGCCGATCCCATAGGACCGGACCAGATTGACCGCGGCGAACAGCAAATCGCCCGCTTCCTCAACCTGCTCGTCCTGGGGCGCTGCAGTCAGCTCGTCGATTTCCTCGTGCAGTTTTGCCCGCGGGCCATCGTGGTCCGGCCAGTCGAACCCATGGCGGGCGGCGCGTTTTTGTAGCTTTTCCGCGCGCAACAACGCGGGAAGGGCGCGTGCCACACCGTCCATCGCGCTGGTCGCACCATCCGATTGCCGCTCCGCCGCCTTGATGTCTTCCCAGCGGCGCTCGTTCATCGTGCCGGTTTCACCGCCGAAGATATGCGGATGGCGCGCTTCCATCTTGTCGCTGATGGCGCGTGCAACATCCTCGAAAGCGAAATGGCCGGCTTCTTCGGCCATCCGGCTGTGGAACACGACCTGAAACAGCAAATCGCCCAGTTCGCCGCGCAATTCATCGAACGCCTCGCGCTCGATCGCGTCGGAAACTTCGTAAGCTTCTTCGATCGTGTACGGCGCAATCGTAGCGAACGTTTGCGCTTGGTCCCATTCACAACCGCGCACCGGATCGCGCAGTGTTGCCATAATCGTGAGAATGCGGCTGATCTGATCGGTCACGGTTCTGTCGCTATCCCAATTCCATTAGCACGATAATATATATTATGTTAAATGAAGGATCGCTTCAAACCGAGCTTGGCCCCCGAAAAGCGCCCTTTCACTCATCCCATAGCCAGCGAGAACACCAGTCCCACTGCCACGAAAATACCGGCCCACAGCAAAGCCATTCGCACACCTTCACGCCAGTTGAGCCGATAGGATGCAAATGCGCTGCCAGCCAGGATCAGCCAACCGAACAGCGCCACCAGTTGAATCCAGTTTCCTTCGGTCACAGCACAATCTCCAGACCATCGTAACCAACGGTGACGTTATCTGGCACTTCGCCACACAGCGTCGCATAATCCATGCTTTTGTCGAGATGAGTCAGCACGGTTCGCCCGGCGCCGCAGCGCTCTGCAAGTTCCAGCGCCATCGCCAGATGAGCATGTGTCGGGTGCGGCTGACGGCGCAGGCAATCGCAGACCAGCAAGTCGACGCCCTGAAACATTTCCAATACACCATCGACAATTTCGCTGAAGTCTGTCGCGTAACCAATTGTTTTTCCGTCAGCATCGAACAGATATGCCGTCGATTGCGCGGGCCCGTGCGGCATCTGACACCATTCGACGCCAAACCCGGCACACATCCGCAGTCTGTCGAGCGTCTCCAGCTCGACAATCGTGTGATAGCCATGCTGGCCTGCGAACACATATCCGAACCGCTGGCGCAATCGTCGCGCGGTTTCATCGGCAGCAAAGCCGGCCAGCGGCCCGCCACGGCCATAGCGCAGCGCCCGCAAGTCATCGATACCGTGGCAATGATCGGCGTGATCGTGTGTCCAGAATACCGCGTCGAGAGAGTCGATCTCATGCGCGAGCAACTGCGCCCGCAAATCGGTCGAGGTATCGACCAGAAGCCGTTTGCCTGCATTGTTTTCGACCATGATCGAAACCCGTGTGCGGCTATTGCGCGGTTCATCGGGATCGCAAGCACCCCAGTCGTTCCCGATCCGCGGCACACCGGTCGAGGTGCCGGAACCGAGCATCAACAGCTTCACAGCGACTTCCCGAACAATGCGTGGAAATTCGCGGTGGTTCGGGCAGCCAGCGCATCGAGCGATTCGCCGCGCAATGTCGCGACGAAGGCGGCGGTGTCGCGCACGAACGCTGGCTCACACGGTTTGCCGCGATGCGGGATCGGCGCCAGAAACGGGCTGTCGGTTTCGACCAGCATACGATCCGCCGGAAGTTTTGCTGCGATTTCCTGTAGTTCGCGCGCGTTCTTAAACGTCACAATACCTGACAGCGATATCGTCAGCCCCAGATCGAGCACGATCCGGGCAAATTCCGCCGAAGCGGTGAAGCAATGGATCAGAGCGGGAAAAGCCCCCTTCTCCATCTCGTCTCTCAAAATCGCCGCGGTGTCTTCTTCTGCATCGCGGGTATGGATAATCAGCGGCAACCCGGTTTCCCGCGCCACTCCGATATGCATTCGGAACAGGGCCTGCTGCACCTGACGGTCGGATTTGTCGTAGTAATAATCCAGTCCTGTTTCACCGATGCCGATGACTCTGGCATTATCGGTGGCGGCCAGCAGTATCTCTCGACCCAGATCCGCGTGGCCATCGGCCTCGTGCGGGTGAATGCCGACGCTGGCCCACACGTCGCTTTCGCGTTCGGCAGTGGCGACGACCTGGCCCCATTCGCTCTGGCGAGTGGAGATATTCAGAAAGCCGCCAACTCCCGCAGCCCTCGCCCGCTCCAGCGCCGCCTGCTGATCGTCCACCAGCCCTTCGTATTCGAGATGGCAATGACTATCGACCAACATCAATCGGAGGCTTCCTCAGGCAGTTCGAGGCGTGGGAACACCGGGGTCGGTTTGGCCACAATATGCCCCGATGCAACCAATGCGTTGTACCAGCCTTCGTCGTGCATATCGGCATATCCCGCCTGCCCTTCGGCAACACCAAGCTGCTGAAGCACGGCATCGGCCTTGGTCGGGATAACCGGGCGGATCGCCAGCGCCAGATCGCGGATGGCGATGTACAGCGTTTGCAGGACGACTTTCATACGCTCGGGATCGGTCTTCCGCAAAGTCCACGGAGCCTGTTCGTCGACATATTGGTTACAGGCGTACACCGCGCGCAACCAGTCCTCTATCCCAACCGAAAACGCCAGTCTCTCGAAAGCATGTGGCAAGCCCTGACGGCAGGCATCCTGCACGATCGTCAGCAATGCCTTATCGTCACCGGCTGTCTCAAACCGCTCAAGTACGCCGTCCATATTCTTGTTAATCATGGACAAAGTGCGCTGGACCAGATTACCGAAGCTATTCGCCAGTTCGGCATTGGTTTTGGTAACAATCGCTTCCGGCGAATAGCTGCCATCTTGCCCGAAGTTCACTTCACGCATGAAGAAATAGCGCAAGGTGTCGACACCGAATTGGTCCGCCAGTGCCAGTGGATCGGTGACGTTGCCGAGCGACTTCGATTCCTTCTGTCCACGGTTAAGCAGAAAGCCGTGGCCAAACACCTTCTTCGGCAATGGCAGGCCCGCGCTCATCAGAAATGCCGGCCAGTAAACCGTGTGGAACCGGACAATATCCTTGCCGATCAGGTGAAGGCTGGCGGGCCAGAACTTGCGGAAATTCTCGGTATCGTCGGGATAGCCGAGACCGGTGATATAGTTGGTCAGTGCGTCGACCCACACATACATCACATGGGTGTCGCTGCCGGGGACTTTGACCCCCCAGTCAAAGCTCGTCCGGCTCACAGAAAGGTCGCGCAAGCCGCCCGAAACAAAAGCGATCATTTCGTTCCGCCGACTGTCGGGCTGAACAAAGTCAGGATTGTCGCGATAAAGCGCCAGCAACGGTTCCTGATATTTCGACAGGCGGAAGAACCACGATTCTTCCACCGTCCATTCAACCGGGGTGCCTTGTGGAGAAAGGCGTTCGCCCCCTTCCCCGTCGACCAGTTCGCTTTCGTCGTAATAGGCTTCGTCGCGGACCGAGTACCAGCCTTCGTAACGATCGAGATAGAGATCCCCGTTCGCTTCCATTGCGCGCCACAGCGCCTGACACGAACGATGGTGATCCTCTTCCACTGTGCGAATAAAACGATCGTACTTTACATCAAGCGCGTCGCACATCTCTTGGAAATAGCCTGACATTTCGTCGGCAAGTTCGCGTGGTGTGCGGCCCTGCTCTTCCGCTTTGCGGGCCATCTTCAGGCCGTGTTCGTCCGTCCCGGTCTGAAACCGTACGTCCTTTCCCCGCTGACGTTGGAAGCGCGCGATGACATCCGCGGCGATCGCCTCGTATGCATGGCCAATATGCGGGCGCCCGTTGGGGTAGCTGATCGCGGTGGTGATATAGAATGGTTCAGACATTGGTCCGCTCGCTAGCCCCGGCAGCCCCGGCGAGCAAGCCGCCGATATGCATCACCAGCAATCCGGGGTCGAAATTATAGGTCGGCACTTGCGCTGCGAGCCGGACAATCTCCGCATGGGCATCGGCAATGGTGGGTAACGCCAGCGGCGGTGCGTCGTTCGCCTGCGCGGCAATCGTTGCGCGGGCAAGATCAAGCACCGCTGCAATCCGGCCGCGATCCGGGCGCGCGCCGATTTCCCCGGCCAACTGACCGCGCAAGGAGAAGTCGCGATCGCCATTCCGGGCAATCTGCTGCATCAGCGCATTGAGCTTGCCGAGATCCTGCGCGACAAATTCCAGCGCGGCCCCCGGCGATCCTGCCGCCGCCGCAATGGCGGCTTCGCGGGTCTGCGGATCGCTGTCGGGCATTTTTTCCGCCAGCAGTCGCCCGATCGCGGCATCGTCCAGCGCGGGAAAGCGTAACAGCCTGCACCGCGAACGGATCGTCGGCAGCAATCGCGCAGGCCGATGCGCGATCAGCAGGAAGAAAGTGCCCGTAGGCGGTTCCTCCAGACTCTTCAGCAAGGCGTTGGCGGAACCTTTCTCCAGATCGTCGGCAGGATCGATAATGATAGCCCGCTTGGTGCCGAGCGTGGGCCGGGTTACCAGTCGCGACTGCATCTGGCGGATTTGATCCACTGCGATGTTGCGCTTCGCCTCGTAAGGCTTGCCCTCTACGCGCTTGCGTTCCTCTTTTTCGTCTTTCGGCAGGTTTGTCAGAACGATTATGTCAGGATGCGGCCCGTCGGGTTGCGGAATGCCCGGCTCTGCCACCAGCTTGCGCGCGGCGGCCATGGCGAAGGCCATTTTGCCCAGCCCCTTCTTTCCCGCCAACAGCCAGGCATGGTGCATCCGGATGCCGCCCAGCGCCTCGTCCCATTCGCGCCACGCAGCTTCATGGCCGACCAGCGTCATTGCCTTCGCCCGATCAGAGGTTCGATTGCGGAGAAGACACGTGCATGGACTTCATTCGGGGAGCCCGAACCATCGATAGTCGCGAACGCATCGGTATTCTCCGCTGCGATATGCGTAAACGTTTCGGCCACCGTCGCATGATAGGCAGTGCTTCGCCCGCCGATAGCGTCGCTTCGGTCGCCGTCGCGGGCCTTGAGCCGACGTGTAACCGCAGCCGGATCGACGGTGAGCAAAATGGTGATATCGGGCCTCAGGTCACCACTGCCAATTCGGTGCAAGGTTTTGACGGCCTCGTCACCGATGCCGCCTGCCCCTCCCTGATAGGCGCGACTCGAATCGACAAACCGATCGCATATCACCCACTTGCCCGCATCCAGCGAAGGGCGGATCAATCGCGCCACATGGTCGGAACGGGCGGCGGCAAATAACAGCGCCTCCGCCTCCGCCTCCCACCCTTCGCCGGGGGGATGCAATAGCAGTTCGCGGATTGCTTCCGCGCCGAGTGTTCCACCCGGCTCCCGTGTCAGCACGACATCTATCCCGCGCGATATCAGCGCATCGGCCAGCAGGCGGGCCTGAGTGGACTTGCCTGCCCCCTCCCCGCCTTCCAATGCTATGAAGCAGCCGCGCGCCATCATAAAATTCCCGCAATGCCGTTCGTCAGGCGATAGAACAGGTTTGCCTGCGCGACATCATCGCGAGCAGTCAACGGAACGCGCGAGGTGGGCATTCCGGCAGCCTCTATAACCAGTTCAGCGACCGGTTCCCCGGCACGGATCGGCGCGCGCAACGGCCCTTCGTACCGAATGGATAGTTTTACTTGGGGATGCGTCCCTTGCGGCATTGCCGCACTGATCGCCTGAGGCGCAATAAGCGCCACATGGCGGCTATCGCCATCCTGAACAGCAGCTTCTCCGACTACGCTGCCTTTCGGAAACAGAGGCTGGCTGCTAAATGCTTCAAACCCCCATTCCATCAGGCTGCGCGCCGCCTCGTTACGGGCCCGGCCGGTGGGAGAGCCCGCGACCACCATAATCAGCCGCCGACCGTCACGCTCCGCGCTTCCCACGAAACCATAACCCGCCTGATTGGTGAAGCCGGTCTTGATCCCATCGGCACCGGGCACCACACCGGTGATCGGATCGTGGTTGACCTGTTCAAACCCATTGAAACGCAGCCGCTTATGGCCAAAGTATCGGCGATAGAGATCGTGATGTCTCTGGATAAGCGCCGCGCCCAGCGTCACCAGATCGTGTGCTGTCACGAATGTCTGGCCATCGTCCATCCATCCGTTAGGGCGGCCATAATGGCTGTCTTTCATTCCGATCCTGCGCGCGGCCGCATTCATCATTGCGACCCACTTTTCGGTGCTGCCCGCCAGGCCCTCTGCCAGCACGACCGAGCCATCGTTGGCCGAAACCGTGGTGATGCCGTGCAATAACTGATCGACAGTGACCCTTTGATGTTCCTTTAGAAACATGGTCGACCCCACCGCATGCCAGTGTTTGTATGCATCGCTGCTCATCATCACTGTCTGGCCAGGATCGATCTTGCCGGAATCGATCATCTCGAAAGCGACGAATACCGTCATCACTTTCGTGATAGACGCCGGAACAAAGCGCCGATCCGGATCGCGCGAAAACAGGGTCTGGCCCGACGAGAGATCCACCAGAAGAGCAATCGGCGCATCGGTGGGAGAGGGTGGCGATGCAATTCCCGTTTCGTGCAATACGGGGTTTGCCGGGGGAACGGCAGGCGTTGCCGACGTGCCCGTCAACCAGACGAGGGCGGCGGCCAATAAAGAAAAGCAGGCTTTCAAGCGAACTCCCGCCACCGGACGGGAGCCGGCGGATCAGCTGGTAGAAATGACTCGTGCGTCGCTATAACCGGCAGCCCTCACCTTGACGAGAGCCGCTTCGGCCTGTCCACGGGTGCGATAGGGTCCGCTGCGGACCAGATAGAGATTTCCCGATCGGGTAACGAAGCCGCCAACCGAGCGAGCAGCGCGATCGGCATTACTCTTCACGGAAAACGCTCCTGCTTGAATCAGAAAGCCATCGGATACGTCAGCCTTCGATTTTTCATCCACCGTCGTCTTTGGCTTAGTGGCAGAGGGCGAAGTAACCGATGGAACGGCAGTGCTTTTATCAAGTGGCTTCAGCGCATAACCTTCCGTGGGGGCCTTCCCGGCAACCGCTGGCTTCTTCGGCGCATTGGTTTCACTCGATGCTTTAGCAGATGCCGGAACCGGATCGGCCGGCACGGCGGCGGCGTTCTGCAAACTCGCCTCTCCGCTTGGAGGTAACTTGCGTTTCAGCACTTCGACCAGTGATTTGGGGGTTTCCAGCCGCTCGCCTGCGGGGCGCCCGGACCGCAGCTCCGCGCGTTCGATTTCAGGCGGATTGACCCGGCGAACGCGGACAGGAGTTCCGTCCGACGCAGCAAGTTGACTGGCGGCATCGGGCGACAAAGCCACCAGCCGGGCATTCGTCATCGGACCGCGCCGTTCGACACGAACGAGAATTGTCTTGCCTGTTACGAGCGAAGTTACTTCGACGTAAGAGGGGAGAGGCAGTGTCTTACTGGCTGCAGTAACGCCCTCCCCCTGATCGAGCGCGGCATATCCAACCCGGTCATAATTGAGCGTGTCGCTGGGAGTGTAGGTTTCGCCATCGATCGTAAACGGATCGCCCAACACCATCGGATAATCCGCTGCCGGACCAAACCTGGTTTCGCTGGCCTGCCCGACCGGCGCGATGGCTGCTGCACTGGGATAGCCCGAACTGCCACTAGCTCCGCAGCCGGTAAGCAGCGCAAAACTCAGTGCGGCAAGCGCACCCAAACGAACTTCACCGGGCAATTTCATCTGCAAGCAACCCCACACTCATCGCGTAGTAATTCGAGCAGTTATATTCGAGGATGACCCGATAATTTGAGGTTAACAGCCATGCCGGTGTCCCGGCACCATCTGGCTGAAAGAGAGCTGTCATCGTTGAATCGGGAAGGTAAACCTGCGGTTGCACGCCAAGCCGTTTCCACTCCGCAACTGTCTTCCACTGGCTCTGCCGTTCGTGAACGCGGGGGCAGACCGGCGAATTCAGCTTGCTGACAACAGATGCCCAGTCAAAGCCCGCAGGAACCGTCGCACGCACACCCCAGGGCTGCCCGGCCCGCCAGCCCGCATCGCGAAAGTAATTGGCAATAGAGGCCAATGTGTCAGCCCGGCTGTTCCAGATATCCCGGTGACCGTCACCATCGCCATCCTGTGCCAGACGGAGGTAAATACTGGGTAGGAATTGCGGATTGCCGAATGCCCCGGCCCAGCTCCCCTTCAGGGTGGAGCGATTGACACCGAGATCGGCGATTTTGAGCAGATCGACGAATTCGGTTGCGAACAATTCGCGGCGGCGGCCTTCCCACGCCAGTGTCGCGAGGCTGCGCGCAAGGTCGAAATCGCCGGTATAGCTGCCATAATTGGTTTCATGGCCCCAGATCGCGACAAGTATCGATGCCGGAACGCCATACCGCTGCTCGATCCGGGAGCGTAGATTGCCCAGCGCCGCATATTCACGCCGCCCCCCGGAAATCCGGGCACTGTCGACGTGGCTATCGATATAGGGCGCAAGTGGCGGATAGCCACTTCGCGTGGGTGTGCCGGGCTGCCTTTGATCCAATGAAATTACCCGCGGATTGGCGGTGAGATCGAATGTCATCCGCTGGATCGTCTGCTCGCTCACCCCTTCCGCTCTTGCCCTGGCGATCAGCAATTGGAGATAGGCATCGAACGGCATATCCTGCGCGGAAGCAGGAATGGCCGAACAGAACGTGGCGGTGATCGCAAGAAGGATAGCTGAAAATTTGAAACGCATAATCCCTGCCTTTTCACAGCCGATCCAATTGTTCAAACACCAATCGTCATATTGCCTTCGTGGTTCCGCAAACCGATAGGTGACAAGTGGCTTTCATGCAGCTAGCGGGGTTGCCCGAGCGGACAGGTGGCAGAGTGGTTGAATGCACCGGTCTTGAAAACCGGCGTGGGTGCAAGCCCACCGTGGGTTCGAATCCCACCCTGTCCGCCATCTGCCCTTTGTTGACCGGAGTATTCCCGTGGCCCGCTTCCTGATCGTCGAAGCTCGATTCTACGAACATCTCAACGATATGCTTGTCGCTGGCGCTCGCAACGCTCTGGAATCGGCGGGTCATGCGGTTGAGGTGCTCACGGTTCCGGGAGCACTGGAAATTCCGGGCGCAATCTCTCTGGCCGCGGAAAGCGACCAGTTCGACGGATTTGTCGCGATCGGTGTCGTGATCCGGGGCGAGACTTACCATTTCGAAATCGTGGCTGGGGAAAGTGCGCGCGGGATCATGGCGCTCACGATGGATGGCATCGCCATCGGCAACGGAATCCTGACCGTCGAAGACGAACAACAGGCTCTCGTTCGCGCCGATCCGCAGCAGAAGGATAAGGGCGGGGAAGCGGCGAAGGCTGCCATCGCCCTGCTCGATCTGCAACAGAAGTTCGCGTGATCGCTTAAGGCCTTACCAGACTACCATACAGTAACCCGCTTTTCAGGCGACAGGTACAGCTTGTCGCCCGGCTTGATGTCGAACGCCTTGTACCACGCCTCCAGATTGCGGACGGTGAGCGCACGGTATTGTCCCGGTGCATGGCCATCGGTGGCGATGCGTTGCCGCATTGCTGCTTCACGCATTTTGGTCGCCCATGTCTGGCCAAATGCGATGAAGAAACGCTGATCGCCGGTAAAGCCGTCAATCGTCGGCGCTTCTTTCCCGCCGAGCGATTTCCGGTACGCCTGATACGCTGCCTGCAAACCCGCCACATCGGCGATATTTTCGCCCAACGTCAGCTTGCCGTTCACATGGAGCCCCGGATACGGCGAATACTGATCGTATTGCGCCGCCAGTGCCCTGCCCGCCTCTGCGAATTTGGCTTTGTCCGCGTCGGTCCACCAGTTCCGCATCGCGCCAGTGGAATCGAATGCGGCACCGTTGTTATCGAAGCTATGGCTGATTTCGTGGCCAATCACCGCGCCGATCGCACCATAGTTATACGCCGGATCGGCATTGGGGTCGAAAAACGGTGGTTGCAGGATTGCCGCCGGGAAGTTCAGCGCATTCTGCACCGGCAGGTTGACCGCGTTGACCAGCTGGGCATTCATCCACCATTCGCCGCGATCCTGCGGCTTTCCGATTTTGGCAAGCTGCTGAGCGTAGCGCAGGCGGCGCGCAGCCTGAAGATTGTAGTATGGCTCCCCGGCTTTCAGGTTCAGCGATGAATAATCGGTCCACTTGTCGGGATATCCAACGCCGACGACGATCCCTTTGACCTTCTTTTCGGCCTCTTGCCTCGTTTCAGGTGCCATCCAATCAAGCTTGCCAATACGCTCGGCAAATGCCTGTTTGATGTTTTTCACCATCCCTTCGATTTCGGCTTTGGACGATGCCGGGAAGAATTTCTCGACGTAAAGTTTGCCCAGCGCATCTCCGAGGTATGTGTTAACCGCTTCGAGTACGCGCTTGTCGCGGGGGCGTTGTTTTTCGGCGCCGGAGAGCTTCTGGCCGTAGAATTCGAAATGGAGCTGGTCGAGCTGCGTCGGCAAAGCTTCAGTGCTGGAATTGATCTGGTGAAATACCAGCCAGTCTTTCCATGCATCCAGCGGTTCCGACGCGACCAGTGCGGAAAGTCTGGCGATCGCTGTCGGATGGTATGTATCGAACGAATCGAATGGCGCGAGCCTTGCGCCCTGGAAAAAGGCGTCCCAGTCGATCCCCGGCGCGTTTGTTTTGAAGTCGCTCTGGGTCCAGATATCGCTCGCCTTGGCCCAGTCTTCACTGTCTTCGCGCGAAGCATGGGCAGCTGCAATTTTCAATTCGAGCTTATAGATGCGCTGCGCCTTGGCCTCCGCGTCATCGATGTGCGCTGCATCGAGCAAATTGGCGATATATTTGCGATATTCCTGACGCAGGCTGGCCATTTTCGGATCGGACGAAAGATAGTATTCCCGCTCAGGCATGCCCAGGCCGCCTTGCAGGATATATGGCACAACCTCGCCACCTTTGAGCGCCTGTGTCACGAATATGCCAAACAGGTTCTCGGTCCAGAAATTGGTGGTATTGAGCGGATCGACATCTGCCCGCACCTGACTGCCGAGAACCTCCGATAGTGCCTGTTTATCGGTTATCGCGTCGAAGCGTGCGACATCGGTTTCCGCCGGGCGCATACCGGCCGCATCGATCGATTTGGTATCGAGCAAGCTGTCGTAGAATGTTTTGACACGGCCCATATCGCTATCGCCATCGGGCTTCGATTTTTCGATATCCGCGATCAGCTCAGCCAGATTTTTTTCGGTTTGTTCGCTGGCAATCGTGAAACCGCCAACGCTGGAGCGATCTGCCGGGATGGTTGTTGTTTCCATCCACTTGCCATCGACATAACGATACCAATCATCGCCCGGTTTGGCCTTGGTATCCATCCAGTCGGTACGGATACCAATTTCGCCAGTCGTGCTTTTCGGTTCCGCAGGCTGCTCAGCGCTCATCTTGCAGCCAACCGGCCCTAATGTAGCAGTCGCTGTGCCAAGCAAGAGAGCCGCGATCAGGCGATTGTTCATACACGAATCCTTGTCGCGGATATGGGCGCAGACAGCCTGCGCCCATATCCGGTTAAAGCTGCGTGTTATCGTTCCCGTAACCGCTCTGCAATCGCACCGTCACGGCTGGCCGCATGTCTCAGGCAATCAGTCGCCCGAAACAGCCCTTGCCCGCATAAGCCGCGCTATCGCCCAGTTCTTCTTCGATGCGGATCAACTGGTTGTATTTGGCCAGCCGATCCGAACGGGCAAGGCTGCCAGTCTTGATCTGACCGCAATTCGTGGCGACGGCGAGATCGGCAATAGTCGAGTCTTCGGTTTCGCCCGAACGATGGCTCATCACGCAAGTATAGCCCGCTCGGTGCGCCATATCGACGGCTTCCAGCGTTTCTGTCAGCGATCCGATCTGGTTCACCTTGACCAGCAACGAATTGGCCATACCCTGCTCGATACCCATGGCGAGCCTTTTGGGATTGGTTACGAACAGATCGTCCCCCACCAGCTGCACTTTGCTGCCCAGCAATTCGGTCACAGCCTTCCAGCCGTCGAAGTCGTCTTCCGCCATCCCGTCTTCAATCGAACGAATGGGATAATCGTTGCATAGATCAGCGAGGTACTGCGCCATCTCGTCGGGCGAGAGCGAGGCACCCTCTCCCTTCAATTCGTATTTCCCGTTTTCGAAGAATTCGGTCGATGCGGCGTCGAGTGCGAGCGCGATATCCTCACCCGGTTTAAAACCGGCGCGCTCGATTGAGGCCATGATGAAATCGAGCGCAGCGCGGGTACTTGCAATGTCGGGCGCAAAACCGCCTTCGTCCCCCACCGATGTCGAAAGTCCCTTTTCCGAAAGACCTTTTTTCAGGGTGTGAAACACCTCCGCGCCCCACCGCACCGCTTCGGCAAGATTCGGTGCGCCGACCGGCATAATCATGAATTCCTGAATATCGATAGGGTTGTCAGCATGCTCGCCACCGTTGATGATATTCATCATCGGAACCGGCAGAACATGGGCCGAAATGCCACCAATATAGGAATACAGCGGCAGCCCACGTGCATTCGCAGCAGCCTTGGCAACGGCGAGGCTCGTGCCAAGGATCGCGTTGGCACCAATGCGTCCCTTGTTCTCTGTCCCATCGAGAGCGATCATCGCCAGATCGATGTCGCGCTGATCTTCGGCGTCGAGCCCCAGCACAGTATCTGCGATTTCAGTATTCACTGCATCGACAGCTTTGATTACCCCTTTGCCGAGATAGCGATTTTTGTCGCCATCGCGCAGCTCGACAGCCTCATGAGCGCCGGTGGAGGCACCCGAAGGCACCGCCGCACGGCCAAAGCTGCCATCTTCCAGCAGGACATCGACCTCCACCGTCGGGTTGCCCCGGCTGTCGAGGATTTCGCGGCCGTGGATATCGATAATGGCGGTCATATCAAACTGCTCCGTTGCAGAGGTGTTGTAAAAGCCTAACACACTCCCATATCGGGGATGCACGCGCTCTGTATGCGGCGGAACAATGTCGCGCAAGTTGCGTTGCAACATAGAGGCGTTTGCCCCACAATCCGGGGCAGATGGATTCTTTATTCGACCGTAAAGGAAATCGACTGATGGCCGAAGCGACCAAGACAACCAAGAAACCGGCTCCGCGCAAGAAAGCTGCCGCAGCTGCGGCTGCAGCTGAAGTGGTCGCCGCAGGTTCGGACAACACTGCAGAAGCGAAAAGCCGCTTCAACGCTGCGCTCGAAGAAGCGAAGGCCGGTGCTGCCGCGCTTAAAACCGAAGCTGGCGAACGGGCAAAGGCTTATCGTCAGCAGGCTACCGAACGCGGCGACGACTGGGCTACCGAAGTCAAACAGTATGGCGAGCAGGCCAAAGGTAAGGCAGGCGAACTGGCCACCGAAGGCAAAGGCAAAGTTGCCGAAGCTCTTTCCGCCTTGGGCAAGGCGGTGTTCGATACCGCTCCTACTGTCGACGATAAGCTGGGGGCGAAGTATGGCGATTATGCCCGCACTGCCTCGCGCTCGTTACAGGAAACCTCGGCCAAGCTCGACGCCAAGAGTGTTGACGAATTGGGAGAAGATGCCCGCCAATTCGTCCGCAAAAGTCCGGGGTTGGCGGTTGGTATCGCTGCCGTGGGCGGATTTCTGCTCGCGCGGATGTTCCGCGGTCGCAAAGACTGATCCGCCTGCAGAGGGGCGGGAAGTTGGCTGAACGAGATTCCCAGATAGATTCGCCCGCCGATGATAAGTCGGCGGGCGATCAACGCGAACAATCTGCTGAAGAACGATCCTTAGCGGACGATATCCTCGATCTGATCGAGGATGGCAAAACCTATGCCGAAGCTGAATTCCAATTTCAGAAGTCACGCGCAGCCTTTGTCGCTGACAAAGGCCGCAAAGGGGCTGCGCTGGCAATCTCGGCGCTTCTGCTTTTGCATCTCGCAGTTGTGACGCTTGCGCTCGGTGCTGTGATTGCATTGTCGCCCACGCTGACCCCATGGGGCGCGACCGCCTTGGTAGTCGGCATTCTGGCATTTGTTGCGATCATTCTGGGCGTTGCAGCCAGGCGGTACTTTTTGCGCTTGGGCGATGCTTTCAGGAGTGGCGAATGAGCGGTTTCATTGACGATCGCATGTATCAGGACCGCGCCATACGCGACGCCGCGAAGGCAGTGGTTACGGCAGACATTGCCAATATTAAAACCGATTTAGCAGCACGAAGCGTAGGGGACCGCGTCGCCGACCGGATTAGCGATAGCGCACTGGGCGTTTTTGAAGAGGCGATAGAAGTCGCCGATAATAACAAAGGCGCCCTCGCCGCTCTGCTAGGCGCGATTGCGCTATGGTTTGCGCGTAATCCGATTATCACCCTTTTTTTTGGGGATGAGGAGTATGAAGGAGGCGATGAGTTTCTGCCAGAAGAGGAACAATCTGTCTCCCATATTCGTTAAATTGGCATCACTCGACTTTTTACTGAACCCGCTTAATCAGGAACGATCCCGATGTCTGACGATGCCTATCCAACTGCACCTGCCATGACTCCAGAAGAAAAGCGGGCAGAGTTGCGCGAAAAGGTCGAAGCGGCTGAAGCCCGCAACGAACAGCGCAGTCTTGCAGAGCAGGCTAAGGTCGCTCAGCAAACGGCAACCGATTTCGTTAAGGCCCATCCGTTGGCGACTGTTGCCGGTGCCCTTGTCGTTGGGGCAACGATTGCGGCGATCGTCCCCGGTCCAGGTCGTCGGCTTCGTAAGAAAGCGGCCAAACGCGGTTCAGCGCTTGCCGGCGCGTTGGCCGAATTGGGCATCGCTTACGGCGCTCAGTTGTTGGACAATGCCACTCAGGCTGCCCGCATCGGACAGGATCGTCTCGAAGATATTGGAGATACGATCGGAGATAATGCGCGCTCTGCACGTCGCGAGGCTGGCTATCTGGCCGGAGAAGCGAGCGACACCGCGCGCGTATTGAAACGCGAAGCCAGCAAGAAAGCTAATCGCATCGCACGCAAGGTCCACGAACGACTGACCCACTAACCCACAACTTGCCCTTACGACATACGACCATTTTACGGCACGTCGGGCTTTTCCTGACGTGCCGTTTTGCTTATGGGCGAGGCTCCTCTCCCTCTCCCAAGCTAACAGGTCCCAAGATGACGCAAGGCACAACGTCCAAACAGTTACTCCATCTGGTAATGGGTGGTCGGGTCACCGATCCTCGCACGCTCGAATTCGAAAATCCCGAAGAAATTGACGTAGTCGGCGTATTTCCCAGCTACACGGCGGCGGTGGACGCATGGCGCGGCGCCGCGCAGCGCACTGTGGACGATGCAGAAATGAAATATGTGATTGTGCATCTGCACAAACTGCTCGACCCGGAAGCCGAGGGGGCCTGAGCCAACCATGTACAAGATGGGTGGCGGGGCAACATGCCCCGCCCACTCAATCGATCAGATGAATTCGATCTTGTCGACGAGGTAAAATTTGTCGCCAGAAGGAACGGTGACTTCGATTTCGTCACCCACCTGCTTGCTGATCAGCGCGCGACCGAGTGGGGAATTGTAGCTGATTCGACCGACCTTTGCGTCTGCCTCGGTCTGCCCAACAATCTGGTACTTCACTGGTTTGTCGTTTTCATCGAGCAAAGTAACGGTAGCGCCGAACACGATCTTGTCGCCCGACATCGCTGTCGGATCAATAATCTGTGCACGGCTGACGCGATCTTCCAACTCGGCGATCTGCGCTTCTACCTGACCCTGCCGCTCTTTAGCGGCGTGATATTCGGCGTTTTCTGACAGATCGCCGTGTGCACGCGCTTCCTCGATCGCGTCGACAATTTTGGGACGCTCTGCACGCAGGGTTTTAAGATCGGCAGTCAGCCGCTCGTAGCCCTCGGCAAGCATCGGAACTTTTTCCATCGTGGCCATTCCCTGTTTCCTTCAACTTCCCCTGCGGCAATTCGGTACTGGGCCGCTTCAGAGAAACGGCGACAAACCAGTCTGAATGTCTGGGGAGGAGTGCGGTTGTTTCAACTATAATAGTCTTGCAGCGGTCGCACTTCAAGCTGGCTTGCTCTAACCTGCGTAATTGCGCGTGCCGCAGCAAGGCTGGCTGCGGCAGTGGTGTAGTATGGAGTCTTCGATTCGAGAGCCGACGCACGGATCGATTTGGAATCGAGCAACGATTGCCATCCTTCGGTCGTATTGAAGATCAGAGCGATTTCGTGATCGACGATCCTGTCCACAATATGCGGCTGCCCTTCCGCAACTTTGTTGACACGCTCGACCGCAAGCCCCTGCTCTTCCAGATAACGCTGTGTACCGCCGGTTGCGATTACTGAAAAGCCATGTTCGATCAGGTCTTTGACCGCAGGAAGAATGATCGCCTTATCGCTATCCTTCACCGATACGAAGAGTACTCCGCTATCGGGCAATGTCGCACCCGAACCGAGTTGCGATTTAAGGAACGCGGTCGGGAAATCGCGGTCGATCCCCATCACTTCCCCTGTCGACTTCATTTCCGGCGTCAAAGCAGGATCAGATCCGGCAAAACGAGTGAACGGAAATACCGCTTCCTTGACGGCCATATAATCCAGATCGCGGCGGAAAGGTTCGAAATCGGCCAGCTTTTCACCTGCCATTACCCGGCTGGCGATTTTGGCAACTGGCTGCCCTATCGCTTTGGCAACGAATGGCACCGTGCGGCTTGCACGCGGGTTCACTTCGATCAGGTATACTTCGCCGTCTTTCACGGCAAACTGCACGTTCATCAAACCGCGCACGCCCAATGCCAGCGCCAGTGCTTCCGCCTGTCGTTCCATTTCAGAAACGATTTCAGGCGAAAGCGAATAAGGCGGCAACGTCGCGGCGCTATCGCCCGAATGTACACCGGCTTCCTCGATATGCTGCATGACGCCGGCGACACGAACTTCCACTCCATCGCACAGAGCATCGACATCGGCCTCTATCGCATCGCGCAAATATTGGTCGACCAGCACCGGGCTGTCGCCCGAAACATTCACCGCGGTGGCGATATAGTCGTCAAGCTGGGCTTCACTATCGACGATTTCCATCGCCCGACCACCCAGTACATAACTGGGGCGTAACAACACCGGATAGCCGATACGCGCCGCCACTGCGGCGGCTTCATCCCGACTTTTGGCAATGCCATTCAAAGGCTGCTTAAGGCCGAGTTGAACAACCAGCTTGGCGAAACGTTCGCGATCTTCCGCCAGATCGATGGCATCGGGGCTGGTCCCAAGGATCGGAATCCCTTCGTCTTCCAGCGCCTGCGCGAGCTTAAGCGGAGTCTGTCCGCCAAACTGGACGATCACGCCGACCAGCTCGCCGTTCTGTTGTTCGACCCGCAAAATCTCCAGCACGTCTTCCGCGGTCAGCGGCTCGAAATAGAGGCGGTCGGAGGTATCGTAATCGGTGCTGACCGTTTCCGGGTTGCAATTGACCATGATCGTTTCGAAACCCGCCTCGCTCAATGCGAAGCATGCGTGTACGCAGCAGTAATCGAACTCGATGCCCTGCCCGATACGGTTCGGCCCACCGCCAAGGATAACAATCTTGCGCCGATCACTCGGTTCAGCCTCGTCTTCAGGCTCCCCAAAGCTGGGGGCTTCGTATGTCGAATACATATAGGGGGTGATGGCTTCGAATTCCGCCGCGCAGGAATCGATCCTCTTGAACACTGGAAACACACCAAGCTTGTGGCGCAGAGCGCGCACCTCTTCTTCGCTGGTAGCTCCAGCCATCGCCCTCAGCGTGTCATGCAACAACCCTGAGCGCCGGGCCTGTGTTTCTCCCAGACCTCCGGCAACACCGACTGAGCGCACCGCGAGGGTCGCGAGCCGCTTGTCGGAGAAACCCATCGCCTTCAAGCGGCGTAATTGCGCGGCGTCGCTCGGCAAGCCGCGTTCCATCACGACTTTTTCGCAAGCGATAATCTCTTCGATCTGGCGCAGGAACCAGGGATCGTAACCGGTGATTTGCTGAATATCTTCGACCGTGAAACCTTCACGGAACGCCTGCCCGACATTCAAAAGACGATCGGGAGTCCGTTTGGCGAGCGCAGCGGTGATGGCATCTTTCGTCGCGCCTTCCAGATCGATCTGACGATTGAACCCGTCCAGCCCCGTTTCCAGCCCTCGAAGCGCCTTTTGCATCGATTCCTGAAAGTTGCGCCCAATCGCCATCACCTCACCGACCGATTTCATGGCCGTGGAGAGCGAGGCGTCGGTGCCCTTGAATTTTTCGAAAGCAAAACGCGGGATCTTGGTCACGACATAGTCGATGGTCGGCTCGAAACTTGCCGGAGTGGCGCCAGTGATTTCGTTGGTAATTTCATCCAGCGTATAACCGACCGCCAGCTTCGCAGCGACACGCGCAATGGGAAAACCCGTGGCTTTCGACGCCAGAGCGGACGAACGCGAAACCCGCGGATTCATTTCGATCACGATCAGGCGACCGTCTTTCGGGTTGACCGCGAACTGTACGTTCGATCCACCAGTCTCCACCCCAATCTCGCGCAGCACCGCAATGCTGGCGGAGCGCATGATCTGGTATTCCTTGTCAGTCAGCGTCAGTGCGGGGGCGACAGTAATCGAATCCCCGGTGTGCACGCCCATCGGATCGACATTTTCGATCGAGCAGATGATAATCGCGTTGTCGTGCCGGTCGCGCACGACCTCCATCTCATATTCTTTCCAGCCAAGCAGCGATTCCTCGATCAGCACTTCGGTGGTGGGGCTGGCATCCAGCCCTTCGCGCACGATCCGCTCGAATTCGGCCTTGTTATAGGCGATACCGCCACCGGTTCCGCCTAGGGTGAAGCTGGGCCGGATGATCGAAGGCAGGCCGGTGCGTTCGAGCACAGCAAACGCCTCGTCCAGCGTATTGGCTACGCCGCTGCGCGCCGACTCCAATCCGATCTTATCCATCGCTTCGCGAAAACGCTGGCGGTTTTCCGCTTTGTCGATCGCATCGGCATCGGCGCCGATCATCTGCACGCCGAATTTTTCCAGAGTGCCGTCGTTGAAAAGAGCCAGCGCACAGTTCAACGCAGTCTGCCCGCCCATCGTCGGCAGCACAGCATCGGGCCGCTCTTTCTTGATGATCTTGGCGACTATTTCGGGTGTGATCGGCTCGACATAGGTCGCGTCGGCAAATTCCGGGTCGGTCATGATCGTCGCCGGATTGGAATTGACGAGGATGACGCGATAGCCCTCCTCCTTCAAAGCCTTGATCGCCTGCGTGCCCGAATAATCGAACTCGCAAGCCTGACCGATTACGATCGGCCCGGCACCGATTACGAGGATGGATGAGATATCAGTGCGTTTGGGCATTTGTTTCGTACTCAGATTTTCGCGCTGATAGAGCGCACGGGCCGGTTGTAGTCTGGGGTAGTCACGATCCAATCGGACATTGTTACCCCAACATCCTCACGAATTTCTCAAATAGATAGAAGCTATCCTGCGGGCCGGGGCTCGCTTCGGGATGATACTGCACACCGAATGCCTTCTTGCCGCTGATAGCGATGCCGCAGTTCGATCCGTCGAACAGCGATACATGGGTTTGCTCCACCCCGGCGGGGAGACTGTCAGCGTCGACTGCAAAGCCGTGGTTCATCGAGGTAATCTCGACCAGATCGCGGGTTTCGCCCCAGCTTTCCCCGACGCGCTGAACCGGATGGTTAGCCCCCCGGTGCCCCTGATGCATCTTCACCGTTTTCGCGCCTGCCGCCAGCGCGAGCATTTGATGACCGAGGCAGATGCCGAACAACGGAATGTCCCGCTCCAGCAAAGCCTGAATCACCGGCACCGCATATTCACCCGTCGCCGCCGGATCGCCCGGCCCGTTGGAGAGAAACACTCCATCGGGATCAAGCGCGAGAATAGCCTCCAGCGAAGTTTTTGCAGGGACAACTGTGACTCGCGCGCCGGCCTTCACCAGGTTGCGGAAAATATTGTCTTTCGCGCCATAATCGATAGCGACGACATGCGGGCGATTGTCCCAGGCAGCGCGGGCATAACCTGTACCGAGCACCCAAGGGCCTCCGCCCCATTTTTCATCCTTATCGCGGGTTACGCGAAGGGCGAGGTCCATACCCTCCAGCCCTTGCCATTCCTGCGCCCGTCCAATCAGCGCGGGGAGATCGAACTTTCCATCGGGCGCATGTGCAATCACCGCGTTAGGGGCGCCAGACTGGCGAATGCGTCGAGTCAGCGCACGGGTATCGATCCCGGACAAGCCGATCTTCCCGTTCTTTTCCATCCATTCGTCAAACTGTTGCTCAGCGCGGAAATTCGAGTGTGGAGTCACCGCTTCGCGCACCACACAACCGACAGCACCCTCGACATGCGATTCAATGTCTTCCCCATTCGCACCGACATTGCCGATATGCGGAAAAGTAAAAGTCACGATCTGTGCGGCATAGGAGGGGTCTGTCATAACCTCCTGATATCCGGTCATTGCAGTGTTGAAGCACACTTCGCCAACTGCACTGCCTATCGCTCCAAAACCCCTGCCCCATATTACTGTTCCGTCAGCTAGAACGAGAACTCCCGTGGCTCCGTCAGGTTGCACACGAGAAGTTGCGGGGTCGGCCATATGGGGCGCTCCGAGTCAGGGGTTTCCGGCGATGTCGCTAAGACCCAGCCGCTAGGCCTGCTTACGCGCCTCGTCAACCTGTCCAAGCGCGTTTATTCCGGCTAAGCGCGTGAACAACACTACTCATTCCACAGGAAAGACCGACACGATGCTTCGCGATGATCTCAAGCAGGCCCAGATTGCAGCGATGAAGGGAGGCGAGAAAGAGCGTCTCGCCGCAGTACGCCTGATCCTCGCCAAAGTGAAAGATCGCGATATCGAGCTGCGAACGGGCAAAGCTGCAGGCGATGACGATGCCGTGATTATCGATGTCCTTCAAAAAATGGCCAAGCAGCGCCGCGAATCGATTCAGATGTATCGCGATGGCGGACGCGACGAACTGGCCGAAAAGGAAGCTGCCGAACTGTCCGTGATCGAAGAATTCCTCCCCGCACAGATGGGGGAAGAGGAAACGAAGGCGAAGATCGAGGCCATAAAGGCTGAACTTGGGGCAGACAGCATGAAGGATATGGGCCGGGTGATGGCTGAACTGAAGGCTCGCCACGGAACCCAGCTCGACATGGGCAAGGCAAGCGGATGGGTGAAAGATTCGCTGAGCTGAATGAACATCGGCCTGCCCAGCGAAATTTGCCGGCACCGCTCGACTTCCGGGAGTGGGTAGCGCAATACTGCTCGTATGCTTTCACCTCAGTGGCTTGACGAACTGCGTGCGCGGATAACGCTGTCCAGCGTTATTTCGCGCACGACCAAGCTACAGAAGGCGGGGCATGAATGGAAAGCCTGCTGCCCATTCCACAATGAGAAGTCGCCCAGCTTTACCGTTTCGGATCAAAAGGGCTTCTATCACTGCTTCGGATGCGGGGCGCATGGCGATGTCATCCGCTGGATGACCGATCAGCGTGGCCTGTCATTCATGGATGCGGTCAAGGAATTGGCCGCGGAAGCCGGGATGGAAGTCCCCGCCCCTGATCCGCGCGCCGCGCAACAGGCTGAACAGCGCGCCACGCTCAACGATGTTTGCGAAGCGGCACAGCAATGGTTCGTTGCCAATCTTACGGGTGAACGTGGAACCAGGGCGCGCGATTATTTGGCTTCGCGCGGTTTCAATTCGCGCACGTTGGAGCGCTTCGGTTTTGGCTACGCGCCGGTTGATCGGCAAGCCATGAAAGCGGCGCTGTCGCATTTCGAAGAGCCGCTGCTGATCGAAGCTGGCCTGCGTATCGCTGTCGATGACAAGGAGCCTTACGACCGTTTTCGTGACAGGCTTATGCTGCCAATTCAGGACGCACGTGGTCGCGTGATCGGATTCGGCGGGCGAATTCTCGACAGCGACACGAAAGCCCCGAAATACCTCAACAGTCCTGACACACCGTTATTCGACAAAGGGCGCACACTATATAACCTGCATCGCGCCGGTCCCGCCAGTCGCCAGACCAATCGGGTTATCGTTGTCGAAGGTTATATGGATGTGATCGCGCTGTCCGCAGCCGGGATAGAGGACGCGGTTGCCCCGATGGGCACGGCCCTGACCGAACGCCAGCTTGGCTTGTTGTGGCGCATGGTCGACACACCGATTTTATGCTTCGATGGCGATAGTGCGGGCCAGCGGGCGGCGATGCGTGCGATTGCGCGGGCTTTACCTTTGTTGCAGCCGGGCAAGTCACTGGGAATCGTTCACTTACCAGCGGGGCTCGACCCGGATGACCTGATAAAGCTTAGCGGCATTCAGGCGATGGATGACCTGCTTCATTCTCCAAGCACACTTCTCGATACTTTGTGGAATGCCGAACGCGATGCTCAGCCACTCCATACACCGGAAGACAAGGCAGGGCTGAAGGCACGGCTGATGGCCCATGTCGATGCCATCGAACATTCTGACATCAAAGCTCTCTATCGCCGCGAGTTGCTGGAGAAATTTTCTGCGTTCGCTTTTCCTCCCCGCGCGCCCCGCCCTGCCCGTGCGCAACGCGATTGGAAAAGCGGATTTACCAAGTCAGCTCCGCCCCCCCTTTCGCCAGAGGCAGCCAACAGGCTCCGCAAAGTAATCGAAGGTGGATCTCGGGATATACTCGCTTCGGCTGTTCTTGCCGGATTACTGCGTTTTCCTGACCAGATTACTGCCCACGCTGACGAACTGTCACGCTTTGCTGTTGCTGATAAAAAGATCGGCCCTGCTCTGGATTCGTTGATAGAAGCTGCAGAGATGCTTGATCCCGGCGCAAAAACGCCCATATCAGCACCCGCTGGTCTATCCGCGCCACTGGATAAAGCCCGTTTTGCCTTCCTTAGAGAAGGAACCGATCCGCACGAGGCGCGCGAAGTCTTGGCTGAAGCCATATCGTTGCTGGTCGAAAGGCCTGCGTTGGAAGCCGCCATTTCCGCGGCAACAGCGCGATTTGCTATCGATCCCGAGGGCGCGTTTGCCGAACAAAAGCGCCTGAGAGAACGAATGCTGGAAAATCAGCAGCGACTCGGGCAAATGGCAAGCAAGCGGGCCGCCGGCGCGGCTCATGATAATTCAGGCGATCCGCAAGCTGGCGGGAACAGCGAAGCGGACGAGACAACGGATTGATACGGAACCAGATGGCAAGCGACGACGGTAACGGCAAAGACGACGCCCCCCTCATCGACCTCAACGAAGCTTCGATCAAGAAGCTCATCACGCGCGCCAAGCGCCGCGGATACGTGACAGTCGACGAGCTCAACGAAGCGCTCCCGCAGGATCAGCTTTCGTCAGAGCAGATCGAGGACGTCATGTCCGCCATCAGCGAAATGGGCGTCAATATCGTTGAAAAAGACGAAGACGCCGAAGAGGATAGTGACTCCGACGAAGGTGTGGACGCACTCGATTCTTCTGACGATAATGATGACAGCGAAGATGGCGGCACTGCCACCAAGGCAAAACCCGCTGCTGCCAAAAAGAAAGAAACTGTCGAGCGCACCGATGACCCGGTGCGAATGTACCTGCGCGAAATGGGCGCGGTGGAATTGCTCAGCCGCGAAGGCGAAATCGCCATCGCCAAGCGCATCGAGGCCGGGCGCGACACGATGATCATCGGACTATGTGAAAGCCCGATTACATTTCACGCGATTATCCAATGGTCCGAAGCGCTCAATGCCGAGGAAATGCAGCTTCGCGAAATTCTCGATCTCGATGCCATGCTGTCGAAAGAGCCCCCCGTCGACAAGATGGAAGAGGGCGCTGAAGACGACGACGGCGAAATCTCCGAAGAAACCGCCGGTCCCAGCATCCGCGACGACGATGACGATGACGACGACGATGTCGACAGCGATGATGAAGATGGCGAGGAAGGCTCATCCAAGCGGCGCGAAGAAGAGGACGACGAGGACAATACTTTGTCGCTCGCGCAAATGGAAGCTGCGCTCAAGCCGGACGCTCTGGAACGCTTCGCGCGTATTACCGACCTGTTCAAGAAATTCGAAAAACTTCAGGCTGAACGCGTCGACGTACTCGGCCGGGGCGAAGATTTTCCGGCAGCAAAGGAAAAGAAATACGAGGAACTTCGCGAACAGCTGACCGCAGAGGTCGAAAGCGTTCAGTTTCACGCGAGTAAGATCGAATTCCTGGTCGACAACCTTTATGCATTCAACCGCCGCCTGACCGCCCTGGGCGGCCAGATGCTGCGCCTTGCTGAACGTCATAAAGTTAAGCGGGTCGACTTCCTCAAAGCCTATATCGGCAACGAGCTGGACGATAACTGGCTGACTGATAACGTCAAAAAAGACAAAAAGTGGGCCGCTTTCGCAGAGAAAGAGGCTGACGCAGTCGAGCGTATCCGTGCTGAAATCGCAGACATTGCCAGCCAGACTGGTATGGCTCTGCCAGAGTTTCGTCGGATCGTTAACATGGTCCAGAAGGGCGAACGCGAAGCGCGCATCGCCAAGAAGGAAATGGTTGAAGCGAACCTTCGGCTGGTGATTTCGATTGCTAAAAAATACACCAATCGCGGCCTGCAATTCCTGGATTTAATTCAGGAAGGAAACATCGGCCTGATGAAAGCGGTCGATAAATTCGAATACCGCCGCGGCTACAAATTCAGCACTTATGCCACCTGGTGGATCCGGCAGGCCATTACCCGCTCGATTGCCGATCAGGCCCGCACAATCCGCATTCCGGTACATATGATCGAAACGATCAATAAACTTGTACGAACGAGTCGACAATTCCTCCACGAACAGGGCCGCGAACCGACACCGGAGGAAATGGCTGAACGCCTTTCCATGCCTCTGGAAAAAGTTCGTAAAGTTATGAAGATCGCCAAAGAGCCGATCAGTCTGGAAACGCCCATCGGCGATGAAGAAGATTCCCACCTTGGCGATTTCATCGAAGATAAGAACGCGATTATCCCTGTGGATGCTGCGATCCAGTCCAACCTCAAGGAAACAGTTACCCGCGTGCTCGCCAGCCTCACTCCGCGTGAGGAACGTGTGCTTCGCATGCGCTTCGGCATCGGCATGAACACCGATCACACGCTGGAAGAAGTCGGGCAGCAATTCTCTGTGACACGTGAACGTATCCGGCAAATCGAGGCGAAGGCTCTGCGTAAGCTGAAGCATCCGAGCCGCAGCAGAAAAATGCGTAGCTTCCTCGATCAGTGATCTTCTAATATGCGGGGCAATGTGGTTTTTGCCCCGCCTGTTTGATGTGGGGCTAAACAACTAGCCCTTTATATCCGGAATATTCTTATGGTTCGCCACGTCTTGGTGGCCTGTGCTGCGTTTGCATTCGCATATTTTGCGGCAGTCGCTCACAGTGCCGAACCTCCTGCGCCTGTCCCGGTAACCACCACTGACTCCACGCGCCATTCGGACGCAATGGCATTGGACCAGTCACAAGCGATCGTTCGGATCATGTTCCCGCCAGAAACCCGTGAACAAACTTTCGCCAAGACTATCGACGATATGGTGGGACAGTTCCGGCGCGCGATGAAGGTCGACAGCGTACCGGATGCCGGGATCCGGAAAATATTGAACGAACAGCTCGACGCGATGCCTAGTTTATTGATGCCTACAGTTAGGGAATATCTGCCACAGATTCTCAACGCAACTGCGCTGGCATATACACACGAATATTTCCTTGATGAGCTCAGACACATTCGCGCTTTCGCCGAAACACCTGCCGGAAGCCGTTACTTACAAACTTCGATGAAATTGCTCGGAGATCCTGCCGTCGCCAAAGTTAATGAAGCCTATTTGGCGGCTATCCAGAAGATTCAGCTTGCCGAACGGGACCGCATGCAAGCTGAAATTTCCGACTACTTGAAAAAGAACCCTGATGTCACCGCCAGGCTGGAGGGCGAAGGTGGCGTAGACTCTAAAGAGTAAGTATCAGTTACTGAATGAAATCGTAATCGTAACGTCTTCCGTGCTGACGCCGGCCACAGTTGCAATCTTGGTCTTGTAAAAGTCCAGCGCCTCACGCAGCGAGCCATGCTCCTTGTCATCAGGAAAGGTGTTGGCCTCACCTCCAAACAGCAACTCCCTAACCGAACATCTGAAGATCTCGGCAAGCTGCTCCAACGATTGACTACGGGGCACTGATGAATCCTTCTCCCAATTCCAGACTGTAACCTTGGAAACACCCAGTTGCCGCGCGAGATGCGATTGGCTCATTGCACGATCGGTCCGCAATCGGCGAAGTCTCTCCCCGAAAGTTTCCTTTTGAGAAACGTCAATCTGTTCGTTTTTCAATGCTGTTCCACCCAATCTAAAGGAATTAGGGAGACGCTGAAATTCAGTATCGCTCAATGGGTGATCGAACTCACAGCCATGCATTGAGCCATTAACCCATACGACCTTGGCTCGATGCACAACATCGTCAACAAGACAGAGGCCAATGGTCCCACCCTGAGCATTTTTTCTTCTGTTTCCAATATGATGAATGCCTGAGAAACCGAGTGAATAGTACAACATTCGCTGCCTTCTCCCTGCCAGTTTTCATTGGCGTGAAAAACAAGCGGACGGCACACTTCAGTTTGCTCGCAATTGTTGCGAACATCCTTGTCCCATTCCCGAGCGTTTGGTTTTTCCATCTCAGGTGCGTTCCACCACTTATTTACAGCAGTGTTTATAGGGTGGTCCATGATGAACGCAAGATAACCATAAACTACATCTATTTTTCATAACCTTAAATTGACTTCACAGGTCACTTGATCGCTTTCGTTCAATTCTTACTGGAGATAATGCCGCAAAATCAGTGGGCGATTCCCTCCCCAAAATTCCGCGACAACAAACACATGCGGCCGTCTGTTTCAGCATGGGCGGACGAAATACCACACAAGGGGTGGAGTAGCCGACAAGAGTTGCCTATGCGCCACGCATGAGAATCGCCATCGCCTCCGATCACGCCGCGCTCGATATGAAAGCCGCATTGTGCGAATGGCTCATTGAGCAAGGGCATGAAGTTGCCGACCTTGGACCCTACGATGGCGAAGGCGTCGATTACCCCGACTATGGATATAAACTGGCGTCAGTCGTCGCAGATGGAACGGCTGACAGAGGGATAGCGCTCTGTGGGTCCGGCATTGGGATATCAATTGCAGTTAATCGAAACCCCGCCGTTCGGTGTGCGCTGGTTTCGGAGCCTTTGTCTGCATGTCTGGCCCGTGAACATAATGACGCCAATTGCATTGCGATGGGGGCCCGGCTGATTGGTATCGAAATGGCTAAAGCCTGCGTGACAGCCTTTCTTGGCACTGACTTCGCAGGCGGCCGCCACCAGCGCCGTGTTGATAAGCTCTCTTCCCCCGCCCTGTCCTGATCGAAAGAACTGGCATGACCACGACTATCGCTGACAATCTCTCAACCGCTCCCGATATGACCCGTTTCTGGGGAGATGATCTGGCAACCGCCGATCCCGAAATCCATACCGCTATCCAGAACGAGCTGGAGCGTCAGCGCACAAAGATCGAACTGATCGCGAGTGAGAATATTGCCAGTAAGGCAGTGCTCGAAGCAGCAGGCAGCGTCTTCACCAACAAATATGCGGAAGGTTATCCTGGCAAGCGCTATTATGGCGGCTGCGAGTATGCCGACGTCGTTGAAACGTTGGCGATCGATCGGGCGAAAAAGCTGTTCGGTTGCAATTTTGCCAATGTGCAGCCGAATTCCGGCAGTCAGATGAACCAAGCGGTATTCCTCGCGCTGTTACAGCCGGGCGATACCTTTATGGGGCTTGATCTTAATTCTGGCGGTCACCTGACGCATGGTTCGCCAGTTAACATGAGCGGCAAGTGGTTCAATCCTGTCAGCTATGGTGTGCGGCAGGATAATGAGCTGATCGATATGGACGCTGTGATGGCCACAGCGAAAGAGCATAAGCCGAAACTCATCATCGCTGGTGGCACTGCATATTCACGGGTCTGGGATTGGGAAGCTTTCCGCAAGGTTGCGGATGAAGTTGGTGCGTATCTCATGGTGGATATGAGCCATATTTCAGGTCTGGTGGCTGGCGGAGCTCATCCATCTCCGTTTCCCCATGCCCATGTCGTAACGACAACGACCCATAAAAGTTTACGCGGCCCTCGTTCAGGTGTGATCTTGTGGGACGATGAAGAACTGACAAAGCCGATTAACATGGCGGTATTTCCCGGCATGCAAGGCGGACCGCTGATGCATATCGTTGCAGCCAAGGCGGTCGCTTTTGCCGAAGCGCTGCGGCCCGATTTCAAAGATTACGCTGCTCGTGTCGTTGCCAATGCCCGCGCACTCGCTGAAGGAATTGAGGCTGGTGGCCTGCGGGTTGTTTCAGGCGGGACGGACAACCATTCTATGCTGGTAGATCTCACCGCAAAGGATGTGACAGGCAAAGATGCCGAAAAAGGTCTCGATCGCGCCTGGCTGACCTGTAACAAAAATGGCATCCCATACGATAAGCGTAGTCCCTTTGTGACCAGCGGAATTCGTTTGGGCGCACCTGCAGGAACGACGCGCGGCTTTGGTCCAGATGAATTCCGCATGATCGGTGGACTCATCGCCGAGGTTGTCGATGGCCTCGCCAAAAATGGTGCAGAAGGGGATGCACAAGCGGAAGAAAGCGTCCGTCGGCGCGTTTCCGAGCTGTGCAGCGCGTTTCCCGTATATCCTGGAAGGTGATAGCGATGACCGATCCAAATCGGCAGGACTGGGTTGAAGACCTGAAAACCGAAGTATCGGGTATGGCTAAAGATGGAATGCACCATCCTTCGACTAAACCAGTTTTAACTGGTGCCGCGATCGGTGCGGTCGCTGGCTTGCTGGTGCCGCCGGTTTCGTGGCCACTTGGGCTCGCAGCAGGGGCGGGCATCGCTCTCTATAACCGCATCAAAAAGTAAGTCAGACGGATGCGCTGCCCTTTCTGTGCCCACGACGACTCCCAAGTGAAGGATAGTCGTCCGACGGAAGACAACACCGCTATCCGGCGCCGTCGCCAATGCGAAGGTTGTGGAGCGCGCTTTACAACCTTCGAACGGGTCCAGTTGCGCGATGTGACCGTGGTCAAGGCCGGACAAGACGGCGAAGCAGTCCGGCGTGAACCATTCGAACGCGCCAAAATCGAACAATCGGTCGCTCTGGCATGTCGCAAGCGCGGCATCGAGCAGGAGCGTATCGATCAACTCGTTTCCGGTATTCAGCGGCAAGTCGAAACCGCTGGCGACAACGAAATTCCCTCTGCCCGGATCGGAGAGATGGTTATGGATGGATTGCGACATCTGGATAGTGTAGCCTATATTCGATTTGCGAGCGTTTATCGCGATTTTTCCGAAGCAAAAGATTTCGAAGAATTTGCCAGCACAGTGCGCGATGTCGGTGCAAGCTGAACCGCCGGTCATCGTTCTCGTCCGCCCTCAACTGGGCGAGAACATCGGCAAAGCAGCGCGGGCTATGCTCAATTTCGGGCTAACCGAGATGCGGCTCGTTGCTCCACGCGATGGCTGGCCCAATCCGTCAGCGGGCCCCGCGGCATCGGGCGCTGATGTCGTTCTGGAAAATGCACAGATATTCGAGAGCGTTACCAATGCAGTGGCCGATTGCGCGAACGTATATGCCACAACGGTTCGCAAGCGAGGAGTGACCAAACCCGTCGTTACACCTGATGTCGCCGCACGCGAGATCCATACGAAGCCTGGCCGCAGTGCGATCATGTTCGGACCCGAACGATCGGGGCTCGAAACTGGGGATGTCGCGCTTGCGCGCTCAATCCTGACGGTGCCGATCAATCCCGAATTTGGCTCTCTCAATCTCGCACAGGCGGTGATTCTCTGCGCTTATGAATGGTCCAAGGGAGCAAAGCTCGAAACGCCGACCATTGAGGAGCTGCTCCCCCCTGCCCCACAAGAAGATTTGGAAGGGTTGATTGGCCATTTTGAGGCATTGCTGGAGCCAAAGCGTTACTTTTTTCCAGAATCCCGTTCAGAAGCGACCCGCCGTACATTACGCAATGTACTGACCAAGCCGGGCTGGAACCATCTCGAAATCCGCACTTTGCGCGGAGTCTTGAGTGCGCTGGAGCGACCTGCCCGTGATTAAAATGGATACTTTGACCAGTTTCTGACTGCGGCCCGCTCAGTTTTGCCGAGTGCTGTCCCACAGGCGAAGTTCGTAAGCAATCGAGCATTCCACCAGCTTATCCCAGATATCGGCCAGTTCGGATGCAGGAAGCCCGCGCTCTTCCGCGTCCGTGCGTGCGTTATTTATCACTTCTGCCTTACGCTCTTCATCACGCACCGCTTCGCGGTCTGCCTTGATCCGAGCAGCAGCGCGCATGTAACCGAAACGTAGATCGAGCAGTTCCATCAGGGCGCGATCGGTCGTATCGACACCGGCCCGCACATCGGCCATAGTCTCGCAAACATCCGGCAGTTTAATAGCGTCTTCCATGATCGGGGCCCCTGCCCTGCCCCGCGGCTTATGTCGAGCACCTATTGCGTAGCTTGACCTGTCACGACAACGTGCTAAGCGCGCCGCTTCGCATTTGGTCCCGCATCCCGGTGAAGCGGAGGCCGCGTTTGGTGATTGACCATACGGGCGATGCCGGGTTGAAGCGCGGCCGCTGGGGCACGCGACACGCAAATTGAAGGATACGACATATGTCGAAGCGCAAGAGCGCCAAGCACAAACTCGACCGCCGGATGGGCGAAAACATCTGGGGTCGTCCGAATTCTCCGGTAAATCGCCGTTCTTATGGCCCCGGTCAGCACGGTCAGCGCCGCAAGGGCAAGATGAGCGACTTCGGTCTGCAGCTTCGTGCCAAGCAGAAGCTGAAGGGCTACTATGGCGATGTGACTGAAAAGCAGTTCAAGCGCACCTATCAGGAAGCGTCGCGTATGAAGGGCGATACCGGTCAGAACCTGATCGGTCTGCTCGAACGTCGTCTTGACATGGTGGTCTATCGCGCCAAGTTCGCTCCGACGATTTTCGCTGCACGTCAGATCGTTTCGCACGGCCACATCCGCGTGAACGGCGTGAAGTGTAACGTGGCGAGCCGCCGCATCAACGTCGGCGATGTTATTTCGCTGGGTGACAAGGCCAAGGAAATGGCGCTGATCATCGAAGCGCAGAGCCTGCCCGAACGCGATATCCCCGACTATGTATCCGCCGATGGTACCGATAAGATCACTTACAGCCGCGTTCCGACGCTGGACGAAGTGCCCTACCCGGTAACGATGGAACCGAACCTGGTCGTCGAGTTCTATTCGCGCTAATTGGTTATCCAGTTATGAAAAAGGGCGGCCCCGCAAGGCCGCCCTTTTTTTATCTGATTTTCAGGCAGTTTCTAACTGCGGGGAAAATAGTCCCGCCGAAAATCGGATGCGAACAAGGCAAAGTGCCCTTTCGCAATTGCATTTCGTATTCCAGACATGAGCTGCTGATAAAAAGACAGATTATGCTCCGTCAGCAGCATGGCACCGAGCATTTCCCCTGACTTGATAAGGTGGTGAAGGTAGGCGCGAGAATAAGTGCCGCACACGGAACAGGAACACCGTGTATCCAGTGGCCCCGTATCTTCGGCATGCCGGGCATTTCGCATGTTCAGCGGGCCATTCCACGTAAAAGCTTGGCCATTTCTGCCAGATCGGGTGGGTAAAACACAGTCGAACATATCGATCCCGCGTTCGACTGCCCCCACCAGATCGTCCGGCTTACCAACGCCCATCAAATAGCGTGGCGCATCTTCAGGCAGTTGGTCGGGTGCAAAGTCGAGTGTAGCGAACATTGCCTCTTGACCTTCTCCAACCGCCAGCCCGCCAATGGCATAGCCATCAAAGCCAATTTCCTTCAGAGACTCTGCAGAGCGGGCGCGAAGCCGTTCATCCAGCGCGCCTTGCTGAATCCCGAACAAAGCTGCCCGTTCAGCATGCTCGCCACCACCATCAAATGCATCGCGACTGCGCTTAGCCCAACGCATAGAAAGTTCCATCGAAGCGGCGATCTCTGCCAATGGACGGTCTGCTCTGGGACATTCGTCGAATGCCATGACAATATCCGATCCAAGCAGTCGCTGTATTTCCATCGATCGTTCCGGGGTCAGCATATGTTTCGATCCATCAATATGACTGCGGAACGAAACCCCTTCCTCGGTAAGCTTGCGTAATTCGGACAGGCTCATCACCTGATAGCCACCACTATCCGTCAGAATCGGGCGATCCCAATTCATAAAGCGGTGCAACCCACCAAGGCGCGCCACTCGTTCCGCCCCCGGTCGCAACATCAGGTGATAGGTGTTGCCCAAAATGATGTCCGCACCAGTTGCACGAACAGCCTCCGGCTTCATAGCCTTCACCGTGGCGGCTGTGCCAACAGGCATGAACGCAGGGGTGCGGATTTCACCGCGGTTCATAGCAATGCGGCCAGTTCGCGCCTTGCCATCGGTGGCAAAGACGGAAAACGCGAATCGAGCCATCCTAAAATCCGTAGACAAGTGTAAATCGGCTAAGCGTGTCAGTTTTCACTGAGCCCGCCGGAGGATTGCTATTGTAATCGATCGTATAGGAAAACCGCGTGGATAAACGATTGCTTACCTTCGCCTCCAGCCCGCTAACCAGACTGATAGAGGTGTTACTGGAATCGATGATCGCCACCGCGGAGCTACCACTTTCGGCAACCGCATTCGCACCTTGCGTGAACTTCAAACGTTTCGTGATCGACCAGTCAAAGTCAGCGCCAAATAGAGCAGCCAAACGCGATTCTTCGGTTCCGTTCCGATAATCTGTCAACCGATATGCCGGCCCAGCCTTGATCGACAAGTGTAGGTTGGGCTGGTCGATGACCTTATACCCGATGCCGCCCGAAACGGCATATCGCCCGGAGTAGCCCTGAATCCGGTCACGCTCGTACTGCAGCAGACCGTAAGCAAACACCTGCTTATTGATTTTATAATTGGGCTCGTAAGAGGCAAAGAACCGCTCCCGCGAAGTTTTCCCATTGGATCGTTGAAATTCCGCCCTTGCAGTTATCTTCTGATCCCAATCGATCCCCGTGCGCTTTAACGATAAAGAGCCGGTAAGGCCGGTATCATCTCCATTGCCGGTGGAGCGGAAGGCGCCAAACTCACCCTTCCCTTTCCACCGTTTAAATATTCCCGCGGTTCGAATAGCCTCCAGATCACGCGCCTTCTTCTCTTCAGCCAGACGCGCCTGCTGATCGAGAAAGGTTTTGTTCAACGCATCGATTTCACCGACATCATCAGGCTGCGTCTTCTTTGCCACCTCGACAACTGCCGCGACTTTGTCCTTGTTGCCCGTGGCAATTGCGGCTTCGATCATGTCACGTACAGGTTTGGGAAGCTCAGCATGTGCTGGAACTGCCATCCCCGCAATTGCAAAAGCACCAATAGCGGGAGCGAGAAAGATACGTGTCTGAATCATAACCCGCGCAGAGTAGCGTCTCGATCAGTACTTCGCCAGCCAGTGTTAAGCGCTAAGGGCCGACAAATTGGCCTGAATACGAACGCAAATCAGACAGTTTGCCTGCAGAAAGGCCGAACCAGCTAGCGTTTCGGCAACAGCAAAGAAGAATCGCCATAGCTGTAGAAGCGGTAGTGGTTTGCAACCGCATGAGCATAGACGTCCATCATTCGCTCTCGCCCCATCAGCGCGCTCACAAGCATCACAAGGGTCGACCGAGGGAGATGAAAATTTGTCATCAGCCCATCAACCGCCCGGAAGTGGTAACCAGGCGTAATAAAGATCGCGGTATCGCCTTCGAATGGCTGTATAACTCCACCTTCATCCACGGCACTTTCAAGCAGGCGTAACGAAGTAGTTCCAACTGCGATCAACCGCCCACCCGCAGCTCGTGCTGTATTGAGCCGCTGTGCTGTTTGCGCGTCGATCCGCCCCCATTCCGAATGCATGGCGTGATCGCGAGTATCCTCTGCTTTGACTGGGAGGAAGGTTCCGGCCCCCACGTGCAGAGTTAGCGTTTCCCTACCGATGCCGTTTGCGTCGAGGGCGGAAATCAATTCCGGTGTAAAGTGTAAGGCTGCGGTCGGGGCCGCTACAGCGCCTTCTTCTCTCGCAAATATCGTCTGATAGTCTTCACGATCAGATTCGTCTGTGGGGCGTTTGCCTGCAATATAGGGGGGCAATGGCATAGTGCCCGCGCGTTCGAGCAGTACTTCGACCGCCTCCTCCCCTTCGAATGAAAGCGTCCAGCTTCCGTCCGGGTGCCGCGCTTCCGCAATGGCCGTAACGCTGTGCAGGAAAGTGATCCGATCTCCTTCGCGCAGACGTTTGCCATTGCGAACAAATGCCTGCCATCTACGCAGATCGATGCGCTTGTGGAGTGTTACCCCGATCGTAGCATCGCCACGTTTCCCCGTAAGTTGAGCTGGTATGACACGGGTATCGTTAAAAACCAGTACGTCACCTTCACGCAGCAAGCTGGGTAAATCGCTGACTACGCAATCCGAGAAAGGACTTTCAGAACCGTCAACGACCAGCAGACGGGCAGAATCGCGCGGACGCGCCGGGCGAAGCGCAATCAGATTTTGCGGCAAGTCGAAATCGAACAGGTCAACACGCATGACATGCGCCGTAATCGGCCAGGGGACAGATGGAAAGGCCGCTTACCGGCTAATCAGTTGCGCTCCGATTTGTCTGCTTGTGGCGCATTGAGCATATCGGCGGTAACCGGAGACTCCTCAGTTGCCGCCCTTGGAGCTGCAAATTTCTGCGGCTTCTTATCGGAGGCGATAGACGCCTGTACAATATAGGTTGGATCGGCAGGCGGCTCGCCGCGATGAATGGCGTCTACGGCATCCATGCCCGCAATGACACGCCCAAAATTAGTGTAGTTCTTATCAAGACTAAACCGTGGGAGGAACATGATAAAGAACTGACTGTTCGCGCTATTCGGATCGCTCGCGCGGGCCATTGAAACCGTGCCGCGCAGATGCGGCATTGGATTGAATTCTGCCACAAGATCCGGCAGTTCCGATCCACCGCGCCCTGTACCAGTCGGATCACCGGTCTGGGCCATGAATCCTTCAATTACACGATGAAAAATGATTCCGTCGTAAAACCCTTGGCGCGTCAGCGTTTTGATACGTTCGACTGCCTGTGGAGCCCAATCCGGCTTCAACCGGATTGCAACCCGTTTGCCATTCGACAAGTCGAGAAGCAGTATATTTTCCAGATCGTTCTGAACGTTGAAATCAATCGGTAAATATACCTTCGGCTTGGCGGGCGCCTCATCGGCAACGTTCTGAGCGAAAGCAGTGGAAGAGGTCAGGGCCAGTGCTGCGAGCGCACAAGAAGCAATCAAGCGTTTGAACATCGGGTTTCCGTCAAAATAAGGAAAGTAGCGCGGCCTCTAGCGCGAGCGGACTGTCGGATCAATGAATGACAGCCGTAACAAAGATTACTGCGTTCCCTGTCAAAGATCGCCTAAACGCCCAAGCTTGCTCACGCGGGAGATCACATCCTCCCGCACAGGCTGGCTGACGAATGGCGCAATCTCTCCGCCGAACAGTGCGATTTCCTTTACCAGTTTGGAAGCGATTGGCTGCAATGAAACATCCGCCATCAAAAATATCGTTTCGATATTTTCGTTAAGCTGCTGATTCATCCCGGCCATTTGATATTCGTATTCGAAATCGGCAACCGCGCGCAGGCCGCGCACGATCACACTAGCTCCCATTTTTTCCGCCCAATGCATAAGCAGAGCATTAAATCCAACGACTGCAACATTATTGAGGCCAAGCGCAGACACTTCGCGCTCCACCATTGCTATCCGCTCTTCCGGTGAGAACATAGGATTCTTACTGGGATTGGTCGTCACCCCAATAATGAGCCGATCAACCAGCTTGCAACCCCGCCGGATAATGTCGGCATGCCCAAGGGTAATCGGGTCGAATGTGCCGGGGTAGATACCGATGCGTTCTGTCATTATCGATCCCTATTCTGGATAAATCTGGCGAGCGCCCGCAACAGGTCTGCTTCGCTTCCATAAATTGCCAGATGGCCAATCGCCTGATCTATCAAGGCACCGACCTGCCTGCGCGCATCGTCGGCCCCCATCAGCGATACGAATGTTGCCTTTCCAGCCTTTTCATCCTTTCGCAAGGCCTTGCCCGCAGCGTCTTCATCGCCTTCGACATCCAGCAAATCATCCGTAATCTGGAATGCAAGACCGATATCTCGCGCATAATTGCGAAGGTTGCTTCGTGCCTCGACAGGCAGTCGGCCTAGAATCGCGCCTAACTCCACCGCCGATCCAAGTAGGGCACCCGTTTTTAGTTGCTGGAGCCGTGTGATGGTATGGAGATCGAAATTTGCCCCCTCGGCAGCGATGTCCATCATCTGACCTCCAGCCATACCGTTAAAGCCACTCGCTTCGGCCAATGCCGCGACCATTTCGGCACGAACAAACGGATCGCCGCTTGTCTCAGGCATCGATAGAATTTCAAACGCCAGCGCATGGAGGGAATCGCCCGCGAGCACCGCTGTTGCCTCGTCGAATTCCAGATGGACGGTTGCCTTGCCATGCCGCAATGTGTCGTCATCCATACATGGCAGATCGTCATGAATTAATGAGTAGGCGTGTATCGCCTCTACGGCACAGCCGGCTCTCACTGCTGCATCGCGATTGACCCCAAATAGGGCCGCTGTCGCTACGGTAAGCAGCGGGCGCACCCGCTTTCCTCCGCCTATCGTGGCATATCGCATTGCCTCCACCAGACGAGTGCGAGAATCCGACGGAATAGGCAAAAATGCATCGAATCTGGCATCGACATCCTGTTGAATGCGGATGAATGCCTGTTGTAAAATGCCGTTGTCAGTCAAAGTCAGGTCAACCATCTGCGTCGAACGGAGCAGTCCCGGTTGGCCTGCCATCCGTGCCGCTAACGATCTTTTCAATCCGGATATGAGCTGAGTCTAGCCGTGCCTGGCAGTGCTTACGCAAAGCCTCTCCTTGTTCGTAAAGGCCAATTGATTCGTCCAGCGGGACATCCCCGCTTTCGAGCCGACGAACAACGTCTTCCAAAGCGCGCAAAGCGTCTTCGAATGTCATCTGCGAAATGTCAGGGATTTCCTCTACCATGGTGAACCATGCATTGACCGCCTGCTGCCACGCGGTCAAGTTGTCAGTCGCAACCAAGGGGGTTTTGCCAGATGTTCATTGGCCATTGGTCCGCCGCATTTGTCGCGTGTGCGATGTCTGGACGATCGCCTAGGCTCGGCACATTGTTCGTCGCCGCACAATTGGTCGACTGGGCGTTTTTCGCATTTGTCCTGCTCGGCGTAGAACATATGCGGGTCGTGCCGGGAATCACGGTAATGAATCCGATGGATTTGTATGACATGCCCTGGACCCACAGCTTGCTTGGTACATGCGGCTTCGCTTTCGCATTCGGCGCAGTGGTATGGCTTGGTATGCGAGAACTGTTCCCGGCGCTCGTCACGGCAATGGTTGTGGTTTCGCATTGGATGCTCGATTTTCTTGTGCATCGACCCGACCTGACTCTTGCCGGAATTCCTCCCAAACTGGGCATCGGCCTCTGGAACATTCCTTCGGTTGAAATTCCCCTGGAACTCGCGCTGACTTTTGGAGCGATGTGGTGGTATCTGCGCCGGACCGATGGACCGCCCATGCCGCCGCTAATTCTGGCGATCGTGCTGCTTGCTCTGCAACTGTTCAATTGGCTTGACCCCTCACCCGCAGCCGGTGCGCCGGTCGCACCTATGGCGCTGATGGCACTTGCCGCCTATCTTCTGACGACCATCGTCGCTTGGTGGGTGGGGACAACCCGCCGCCACCGGAGATAGATAGACTAGCGACATTCGTTCACCGTCGCTAAGGGCGGCGACATGGCCGAAATCACACCAGATATCGTGGAGGCTCATGGCCTCAGTTCTGAAGAATACGAACGCGTGCTCAATGCACTCGGACGCGAACCCAATCTTGTCGAACTAGGCATATTCTCAGTGATGTGGAGCGAACACTGCTCCTACAAGTCGAGCCGTTTGCATCTTAAAAAGTTGCCGACAGAGGCGCCGTGGGTCATCTGCGGTCCAGGTGAAAACGCAGGTGTAATCGATATTGGCGATGGCCAGGCCGCGATCTTCAAGATGGAGAGCCACAACCACCCGAGCTACATCGAGCCCTACCAAGGTGCTGCGACTGGCGTAGGTGGTATTCTGCGAGACGTGTTCACTATGGGTGCACGCCCCGTAGCGAACGCCAATGCCCTTCGCTTCGGTCGTCCCGATCATCCTAAGATGAAGCATCTGGTGCAAGGCGTGGTCGCCGGAATCGGTGGCTATGGTAATTGTGTGGGTGTTCCAACTGTGTGTGGAGAAACCAACTTCCACTCGGCTTACGACGGAAATATTCTGGTCAACGCGATGACTGTAGGTGTCGCCGATGCGGACAAGATTTTCTACTCGGCGGCCACTGGGGTTGGCAATCCCATCGTCTATGTCGGCTCGAAGACCGGACGCGACGGAATCCACGGCGCGACCATGGCCAGTGCGGATTTCGGCGAAGATGCCGAGGAAAAGCGCCCCACCGTTCAGGTGGGTGATCCGTTTACGGAAAAGCTGCTGATCGAAGCATGCCTTGAACTGATGGCAACCGACGCAATCGTCGCCATTCAGGATATGGGGGCAGCCGGCCTCACATCATCCAGCGTGGAAATGGCGACCAATGGGAAGGCCGGTATCCGCCTGAACATGGATAATGTGCCATGCCGCGAAGAAGGCATGACGCCTTACGAAATGATGCTGAGTGAAAGCCAAGAGCGGATGCTCATGGTGCTGAAGCCCGGCAAGGAAGAAATGGCGGCGGAAATTTTCCGCAAATGGGAACTGGATTTCGCAGTTATCGGTGAAGTGACCGACACGCAGCACATGGTGCTCGAATTCGGGGGTGAGGTGGTGTGCGATATTCCCCTTGGTCCGCTCGCCGCAGATGCCCCGGAATATGATCGCCCTTATCTCTCCAGGAACGATTACAAGACATGGGCGCAGATCAAGCCACTGGATAAAGCTCCCAAAAGTGAAGACATCGGTGCCGATCTTCTCAAGATGATCGCCAGCCCTGCCCTTGCCAGTCGCGTCTGGATCGCAGGGCAGTACGACAGTCAGGTCGGGGCAGACACGCTCCAGACAGGCGGTGACGCTGGCGTCGTGCGTGTGCATGGTACGAAAAAGGCTCTGGCCATCACCACCGATTGCACCCCCCGCTATGTTTATGCCGACCCATATGAAGGCGGGAAGCAGGCGATTGCAGAGGCATACCGCAACCTCTCCGCTGTCGGTGCGCGGCCGCTTGCCGTAACCAACTGCCTCAATTTTGCGAATCCGCAACGCCCGGAAATCATGGCGCAATTCGTTCATGCGCTAGACGGGATGGGAGACGCCTGTCGCGCGCTTGATTTCCCAATCGTGAGCGGAAATGTCAGCTTGTACAACGAAAGCAAGGCGACCGGAGGTGGCTCTGCGATTCTGCCTACGCCGGCAATTGGCGGTGTCGGGCTGATCGATGACTATGCACGGCTTGGCTCGATCGGTTTTAAGGACGGTGCGCAGAAGATCATACTGCTGGGTGCCGATCCGCAGGCCGCGCCAGAGCTAGGTCAGTCAACTTGGCTGTCTGTCTGTCACGGTATTGAGGCTGGCCTCCCCCCGCGTGTCGATTTGGAGAAGGAGCGTAAGCACGGCGAGTTTGTCCGTTCGTTGATCGAAGATGGGCTTACCACTGCTGTCCACGACGTGTCCGATGGCGGCATTCTCGTCGCCGTGGCTGAAATGGCTCTTGCCAGCGGGATTGGAGCCCATCTCCTCACTGGTGCATTCGAAGATTATGTAGACCGCGAGAAGAACCACCACGCCTGGTCAGTTTTCTCAGAAAATCAGGCACGTTATCTCGTAACCGAACCGCACGACGCGCACATAATCGAAAAGTTGGCTGAAGAGGCTGGAGTCGGTTGTTGCTTCATCGGTTGGACTGGCGGATACGTGATCCGCATTGGGCCTGATGAACAAACGACCATAGCCCAGGTCTCACTCGATGAATTACGCGAAGCACACGAAAGCTTTTTCCGTAACTGGATGGGGTGATTGCACGAAGCGGTCAGCCCTTTTTACCTAAACCCAACCGGCGAGAGTCCCCTGCTCTCGCCAATTAGCTACCCCGCATTGGCCAGAAGATCGTAGGGATCGACCCGTTCGGCTCGCCATGTTTCGTGGCAGGCGCGGTACCACTGATGTTCGGCGATCCCGAGCTGCTTGCGAACTTCCGACAGGTTCATCGCCAGCAATTCGCGAATAGACATCTCGACAATCGACGGACACACTTTCCCAATACGCTGCGCCTCTCGCACGGCTCGATAAACCGGGGCCTTGCTCTTCACCTGCTTCTTGATATTTGCCGCGCCAGCGTAGCCGAGCAGCAGATGCCCAAGGCTCGGGCTTTGACCATGAGTGAACAGCAACACACATTGTTCACCCAATGCATCTCGGCCATAGCCGGTCAGAACGTGTAGCAGGTCATGCGTGTCGCGTTGACGGAAACCATACCATTCCATCAGATCGCCATATTTGGGGCGGCCCAGTTTTTCGGATTCGGCGACCAGTCCTGCTGCGCTCAATCCCTCGCTTTCCATAAAGCATACATAAGCTTCTGCGACACTGTCTCTCGGCATCTGCAACAGGGCGTCGTGATCATCCAGTATCGACGGAAGGTACGGTTCCGCAGCGCGCAATGCGTCGCCCCGGGCACTCAAAGTGAAGCTATGGGCACGCGGACGGAAATTGCGCGATGGCAACGCATCGTAGATTTCAAAGACATGGGAGGTATCCTCTTTGTCTTTAATCAGTTCGCGAAAATGGTGAAACGCCTTTGGAATATCTCGCTTAGGCTCTTTACGCCTCGGATCGCAAAATAAAGTGCCATCCGATGCCAGGCCCAGGGTCGGGCGCAATGGGGTGATCGACTGGTGTTGTGTCATCGTGCAACGCATCCTCAGGCAGAGAGGGTAGCATAACGTTGCAATCAACAACTGAAAAGATCAACCGACGCTTGACGCAACCCATTCATCACGTGGAATGCCCAGAAGGTCGAGAATGGCCGTCAAGTCGCCACGGTCGATTGCCCCGTCAGCTGCGGCACGCGCCTTTGGCTTTGCGCGATACGCGATGCCCCATGTCGCCGCGCGTAGCATCGGAATATCGTTCGCTCCGTCCCCGGTAGAGAGGCTGATCGCCCCTTCTCCTATCCTAGCAGATTCCTCGCGCAGCACGCGCTCTTTCACTGAACTATCGACAATCGGGCCCGCCAATTGACCGGTCAGCCTGCAGTCTGCAACCGCAAGTCGATTGCCAACAACGTGATCGAACCCAAGCTGAGCGGCAATCGGATCGGCAAAGTGATGAAAACCCCCGGTAACCAGAACGGTCCTGCATCCTTTTGCGCGCAAGGTCGCTACCAGTTGCTGGGCCCCGGCCATAGGGCGGATACGGTCTGCCAGACAGGTATCTATCGTCGCTTCGGGCATTCCGGCGAGCAATTCGACCCGTTCGATCAATGCACTGGCAAAATCGAGTTCCCCCTGCATCGCCCGTTCCGTGATGGCGGCGACCTTGCCTTTCAGCCCAGCGAAGTCGGCCAGTTCATCGATGCACTCCTGCCCGATCATCGTTGAATCCATATCCGACACAAACAGCTGTGGGATATGGAAGTCGACTTGAGAAATCAGCACATCGGCAGGTGTGAAATGTTCATCTATCAGCCGTCGCACAACGCTCGCATTGCCTGCAGGCAATGCGATCTGAAGAACATCGCCGCAGAAATCGGTCATTTGCGCCAGCGCGACAGGCATCCCCTCGCGCTCCAGCGCCACAGTTACTGCATCGAGACGTGTTTCCAGCCCTTCAGGGTCTGCTATCAGGCGGGCGATGAGCAACGAAAATTCTCCGCAGATGTTTGGTTCAGGTCAGCCGGTCGTGCTCATTGCAGGGCCGACCGCCAGCGGCAAGAGCGATCTGGCGGTGCAATTGGCCAAGACGCGGGAATGTCGCGGATTACGATCAATCGTCATCAACGCGGACAGTGCACAAGTTTACGCGGACTTGTCCGTATTGAGCGCTCGTCCCTCAGATGAGGAAATGGCCGGCATTCCCCATCGTCTGTTTGGTGCGTGGGATGGTGCAACAGCGTGCTCTGCGGCAGATTGGGCCACGGCGGCAAAGGTTGAAATCCAGCAGGCTCATGCATCAGACGCATTGCCGATATTGGTCGGTGGCACGGGATTATATATTCGCACCCTGCTAGAAGGGATTGCACCGATCCCTCCTATCGACCCGACGATACGACAAACTGTTCGCTCTCTCCCGGTTGCCGAATGTTACGCGGCGTTGCAGTCGGAAGACCCGATCCGCGCGGCATCACTGGCCCCAAACGATGCCTCCCGCATAGCACGCGCACTCGAAGTTATCCGTTCGACCGGGAGGCCCCTCGCTCACTGGCAGACGCGCAAAGAAGGGGGGATCGGAGGTGATATATCGCTCGCTCCGCTGATTCTGACGGCAGAGCGCGAATGGCTGTACGACCGGTGCGATCTTCGGTTCGAGCGTATGATGCAGAATGGCGCGATCGAAGAAGTGACAGCGCTATTGGCCAGATCTCTCGATCCGACAATGCCGGTCATGCGTGCCATTGGCGTCCCTGAAATTGCCGCTTTCCTGCGCGGACACATGGCCCGCGCCGATGCGGTCGCCGCCGGGCAGCAGGCCACGCGGAACTATGCCAAGCGCCAATTCACATGGTTCCGCCACCAGTTGCCCGAACATTGGATACGTGCGAACGCAAATTATTCCGATACCCTCATGGATTTTGAAATATTATTTCCAAAATTACTATTGACATGATATTTCATAATCAATAGGAGCCCCTCAACGTAACAGGAGAGGAGGCCCGGCGCGCTTGATCGCGTCGGGTCGATTTTTTGAAGCAAGACGCTTAGTGCCCTTTGAGGTGCCGAATTCAGAAGGATGAGTGACGTGGAAGAGCGCAGCGGCGCAAACATACTGGTCGAATGCCTTGTGGAGCAGGGAGTCGAATTCGTGTTCGGCTATCCTGGCGGCGCAGTGCTGCCGATTTACGACGAATTGTTTTCGGAGCAGCGTATTCGCCACATTCTTGTGCGTCATGAAGCAGGTGCCGCGCATGCTGCGGAAGGGTACGCGCGTTCCACGGGCAAGCCGGGCGTTGTGCTCGTCACCAGCGGCCCGGGCGCGACCAATGCGGTGACCGGTATTGCCGATGCCTTCATGGATTCGATCCCGATGGTGGTCATCACCGGGCAGGTTGCAACTCCGCTGATCGGTACTGACGCCTTTCAGGAGGCGGACACTATTGGCATCACGCGCCATTGCACAAAGCACAATTATCTCGTGAAAGACCCCTCTAAGTTGCGTGCGACCATCGAGGAGGCATTTCGTATCGCGACCAGCGGACGCCCCGGCCCTGTGCTGATCGATATACCGAAAGATGTGCAGGTCGCTCTCGCATCGTGGGGGGCGCAGGCTGAGGCAAAGTCGGCCTCGGCGCGCTACACACCGCCTTCGGTCGCACCGCTCGACAATATTCTCGATGCAGTCGAAATGATGGCCGAGGCTGAATGCCCAATCTTTTACACGGGCGGCGGCGTCATCAACTCTGGTCCGCGCGCCACTGAGTTATTGAGGCAGTTGCAGTCCCTCACGGGGGCTCCAGTTACCAGCACCTTGATGGGGCTGGGCGCATTTCCGGCGGATCATCCCGATTGGCTGGGCATGCTGGGAATGCACGGCACATTCGAAGCCAACATGGCGATGAACCGATGTGACGTAATGGTTTGCATCGGCGCGCGGTTCGATGACCGGGTAACCGGTCGGCTTGATGCATTCAGCCCGGATTCGAAAAAGATTCATATCGATATCGACCGGGCCAGTATTAATAAGACGGTGCCGGTAGACTTGCCAATCATTGGCGATTGCACTGCCGTTCTCGATCAGATCATCTCGGTATGGGGCGAACGTAAGGCGAAGGATCTGAGTGAGTGGAAAGCGCGCATCACGGGTTGGAAGGCCCGCGAAAGCCTCACGTATCCTGAAAACGACGCTGAAATCATGCCACAGAAGGCGATAGAACGGCTGTTCGCCCTCACGAAGAATGCAGATCCGGTGATCACAACCGAAGTGGGCCAGCACCAGATGTGGGCCGCGCAGTACTTCGGCTTTTTCGGCCCTAATCGCTGGCTTACAAGCGGTGGGCTGGGCACGATGGGTTATGGCCTGCCCGCTGCGATTGGCGCCCAACTGGGTAATCCGGGGCGCTTGGTCATCGATATCGCAGGCGAAGCGAGCATCCAGATGAATATTCAGGAACTGGGCACCGCTAGTCAGTATAGACTGCCTGTTAAGGTATTCATTCTGAACAATGAATTCATGGGAATGGTGCGTCAGTGGCAGGAATTGACGTATGAGAGCCGCTATTCCAACTCATATTCCGATAGTTTGCCTGATTTTGTGCGTCTGGCGGAAGCATATGGCTGGAAGGGGATTCGGATCGAAGATGGAAGCCAGCTCGATGCCGGTATTCAGGCCATGATAGATCATGATGGGCCGGTGATCGTGGATTGTCGTGTCGCAAAGGAAGCGAACTGTTTCCCCATGATCCCCAGCGGTGCGGCGCATACAGACATGTTGCTGTATGGCGATATGGTCAGTGGCACGCTCGACGATGAAGCCAAGGCATTGGTGTAAGGGCATATGGACATGAAAATTCATCAAGCCGATTCCGAGCGGCACGTTCTGGCGATCACTGTCGACAACGAAGCGGGAATTCTCGCCAAGATTGCAGGCCTGTTCACGGCACGTGGTTACAATATCGACAGCCTGACAGTGGCTGACATTTCCGAAGATCACGCGGTCAGCCGGATCACAATCGTCACCAACGGTCCTCCGCCGGTAATCGATCAGATACATGCACAGCTTGAACGCCTGATCCCTGTCCATAAGGTAACCGATCTCACCGCCGAGGGTCCGCATGTGGAGCGCGAACTGGCGCTGGTAAAGGTTGCTGGCACCGGCGAAAAACGGGTTGAAGCCGTGCGCCTGGCGGACATCTTTCGCGCGCGCCCGGTCGACACGACAACCGAGAGCTTCGTTTTTGAGATCACCGGCCCGCCGGACAAAGTCGATAGCTTCATCGTGTTGATGCGCGAGCTTGGTCTGGTCGAAGTTGGCCGCACCGGCATCGTCGGTATGATGCGTGGGGCCGCAGCAGCTTAAGGCGGCCTTAGAAAAATTCCGTCGCCCCTGTGTGGCGGGGGGCCTACGGGCCGGATATTCACTCTGAGACAACTACATTTCTACTCCGTGCTTTGGCCGGGGATGAAGAGGGAACGAACATGAAGGTTTATTACGACGCCGATGCCGACCTCAATCTGGTCACCGACAAGAAAATCGCGATCGTCGGTTATGGCAGTCAGGGCCATGCCCATGCCCAGAACCTGCGCGACAGCGGCGTAAAGGAAGTCGCCATCGCGCTGCGCGACGGTTCATCTACGCGGAAAAAGGCGGAAGAGGCTGGCTTCAAAGTGATGACCAACACCGAAGCTGCCGAATGGGCCGACGTTCTGATGATCCTCGCGCCGGACGAACATCAGGCCGCAATCTGGAACGACGATCTGGCTGGCCACATGAAGCCAGGCAGCGCGCTCGCCTTCGCACACGGTCTCAATGTCCATTTCGGCCTGATCGAACCGCCGGCGGACATCGACGTTATCATGATCGCACCCAAGGGCCCCGGCCATACTGTGCGGAGCGAATATCAGCGTGGCGGGGGCGTGCCTTGTCTGATCGCCGTGCATCAGGATGCCACTGGCAATGCTCACGATGTTGCCCTCGCCTATGCCAGCGGCGTTGGTGGCGGACGTTCGGGCATCATCGAAACCAATTTCAAGGAAGAGTGTGAAACCGATCTGTTCGGCGAACAGGCCGTGCTTTGCGGCGGGATCACTCACTTGATTCAGGCGGGCTTCGAAACGCTGGTCGAAGCCGGGTATGCACCTGAAATGGCCTATTTCGAATGTCTGCACGAAACCAAGCTGATCGTGGATCTGCTCTATGAAGGCGGCATCGCCAATATGCGCTATTCGATCAGCAACACTGCAGAATACGGCGACATCACCACCGGTCCGCGGATTATCACCGATGAAACTAAGGCGGAAATGAGGCGAGTTCTGGCGGATATTCAATCGGGTCGCTTCGTGAAAGACTTCGTGCTCGACAACCGCGCGGGCCAGCCCGAGCTGAAGGCGAGTCGCAAAGCTGCCGAAGCGCATCTGATCGAACAAACTGGCGCTCGCCTGCGCGCGATGATGCCGTGGATCGGCAAGAACAAACTGGTCGATCAGGAAAAAAACTAAGCTGACCAGCCAATAAGAATCGCAAAAAGGCGCGCGATGCCCTTCACATCGTGCGCCTTTTCGTGTTCGACAGGTCTATGGGCGAGGCAAACGCACAGCACATCCTGATCCCAATCCATGATTTCTCGCTCGGTGGGACTGAGCGGATTGCCTTTCGTATGGCGGGCGAATGGGTCCGCAGGGGGAGGCGGGTTACATTACTAGCTGGGGCAAGCGATGGCCCGATGGCACCGCAGGTGCCGCATGGCGTTGGAATCGAGGTGTTGGCTGAACCCGTGCCGCGCAGCACATTTTCCCGAATGCGACTGGGTGCGGCTATGGCGGGTCCAGCCAAGGCGCTCGCCCCCGATGCCGTGTTTCTCATCGGCAACTTCCATTTTGCGGTTGCTCGCGCTTTGAAGCGGGCAATGCCCGAAGTGCCAATCCTCGGCAAAGTAAGTAATCCGCTTATTCCGGCAGCGCTTGGAACCGGACAACTTGCTCGGACGCTGGCTGCCTGGTGGTCGGGCGGAGTGGACAGGCTGGTCGCGATGTCGCCCGACCTGCGCGACGAGCTTTCGCAGTTCGTTCCGTCCCAACGTATCGTCGCGATTCGCGACCCCTTTCTCGATGACGACGTGCCCGTGGTGGCTCGCAGCGGGCGACCATCCTCGCCACTGTCGTTATTGTTCGTCGGCCGACTCGAACCGCAGAAAAACCCGCTGCTGGCACTGGCCACTGCAGCACGACTACGGGATCTCGGTACGGCTTTCACACTCACGATTGTGGGTGGCGGAGCGATGGAGCAAGCGGTGCACAAGGAGGTCGCACGACTCGGACTTGCTGACTACGTCACCCTGCACGGCCATATCGCCAATCCGGCATCATTCTTTCGTGAAGCCGACATGTTGCTAATGACTTCGCGTTACGAAGGTGTGCCCGCAGTGATTGGCGAAGCGCTGGTGGCGGGGATGCCCTTTGTCGCCTCCCCCTGCACGGCTTGGCTGCAAGGCCTCGTCGCGCGCAATCCTACGCTGGGAATGCTGGTTAGCGCTCATGATGCCGACCAACTTGCAGAGGCATTGCAGCAGCGTGCGGCACAGCCCTTCCCTCAGGTTGAGGCTATCGAACAGGCAATCGGCGGGCATCGCCTTTCGGCGGCGGCAGATGCTTATCTTGATTTATTCGATCGCCAGATTGGCATTGATTTACCCAACGCACAGGCTTGCCTGCCAGGCAGGTGAAACGAGTGGTGGACAAAGCCTGTGCGGTCGATCATATCACCTGTGCAATGAAGAATTGGCTCGCCCTACAGCTTATTCGACTTACGCGCCCTTAGGCGCGACCTTCGCCGTGCATCCTCCGATGACGCGGCACCCGCCTAAGGGCTTCAAGCGAAAATTTGGCATTTCCAAGTCGTGCAGCGGTTGTGCTGTGCGCATCAGGCGATAAGGCACCAGCCATCATGACAATGCTCTCCGATCCGAGCCGCAAGTACCGCCCCTTCCCGCAAGTCGATCTGCCCGATCGACAATGGCCGGGCCGCACGATCACAACCCCGCCCCGCTGGCTCAGTACAGACCTGCGCGATGGCAACCAGTCGATCATCGATCCGATGGATGCGGTCAAAAAAAGTCGGTTTTTCGACATGCTGGTAGAAATCGGTGTGAAAGAAATCGAAGTCGGCTTCCCCAGCGCAGGTGCGACCGAATTCGATTTCATCAGCGGGCTGGTCAAATCGGGCCGTATTCCCGAGGATGTCCTGATTCAGGTACTGACCCAGAGCCGGGAAGATCTGATCCGCACCAGCTTCGAAAGTCTCGACGGTGCGCGGGCGGCCATCGTCCACCTTTACAACGCAGTCAGCCCGGCATGGCGTGACATCGTGTTCCGGATGAGCCAGGCCGAGGTGCGCGAAATCGCGATCGCCGGTGCCAAAACTATGCGTGACGAGGCCGGGAAGCGGCCCGACACCGACTGGCATTTCCAGTACAGCCCGGAAACCTTCTCCACTGCTGAACTCGATTTCAGTCTGGAAGTGTGCAGCGCAGTGATGGATGTGCTGCAACCCACGCCCGACCATCCAATTATCTTCAACCTCCCCGCTACGGTTGAGGCGGCAACGCCCAATATCTACGCCGATCAGATCGAGTATTTCTGCCGCAACATTCCCAATCGCGACAGTGTGGTGGTAAGCCTGCACACACATAATGATCGCGGCACCGGGGTTGCCGCAGCGGAACTGGGCATGATGGCTGGGGCGGACCGTGTGGAAGGGTGCCTGTTCGGAAACGGTGAACGCACCGGCAACTGCTGCCTCGTGACAGTAGCGCTCAATATGTACACTCAAGGGGTTGATCCTGGCATCGACTTTTCCGATATCGACCGGATCATCGAAACGGTGGAATACTGCAACCAAATCCCCGTGCATCAGCGCCACCCATATGGCGGCGAACTGGTGTTCACAGCTTTCTCCGGCAGCCATCAGGACGCCATCAAGAAAGGCTTCGAAGCGCACGGCAAGCAGAACGACGAACAGTGGCGCGTACCCTATCTGCCGATCGATCCTGCCGACCTGGGCCGCAATTACGAGGCGGTGATCCGCGTCAACAGCCAGTCGGGCAAAGGTGGCTTCGCATGGGTTCTTGAGCAAGATCAGGGCCTGAAACTGCCTAAGAAAATGCAGGCCGATTTCAGTCGCCATGTACAGCGCGTGGCCGACGAAATGAGTCGCGAACTGAACGCCGCAGATATCTGGGAAACCTTCCGTCAGGCCTATCATGTGCAAATCCGACCCAAGCACTTCCAACTGGTAGATTACGAGGAGGGCAAGGCGGCCGATGGTACCCGCGTATTCGCCGGGACGATCGAGGTGGAAGGGAAAGCGCAATCAGTTTCTGGGCGCGGGAATGGCCTGATCTCGTCCGTTCTTGCGACATTGAAAGAGGCGTTCGGTGTCGATCTGGAAGTGACCGATTACACCGAGCACGCTCTGGGTACCGGCACTAACGCGCGTGCGGCCGCCTATCTTGAATGTCAGGACAGCGCCGGTAACACGATCTGGGGCTGCGGCATCGATGAAGACATCGCCACAGCCAGCGTCCGAGCTGTGTTGAGCGCAGCGAACACTGCCGTTTCGCAGGCGGGATAAGCTGAATCCCTGAAAGTTGAGATACTTCTCCCCCTCCCTCCATTTGTACGATTTGCAAATGGAGAGAGGGTAACCGAGATTCGGCAGAGCGCGAGTTTTACCGAGCCACGCAAGATCACGCTGATTTCAGTTGCAGCCTGCCACTGCTTATGGTCCACTTTCGGCCACAAAGCCGGAGAGAGAGCCAATGCCTGCAGAAGAGATCCTCGAACCCGATCTGCCGATTATCGACCCCCACCATCACCTGTGGGATTTGCGGCATTTACTTGCGGTATTCCCTCAGCCTTATCATCCATTTATCGATGCGCTGGTCGACGCGGCTTACTACACATTCGATCAGCTTCACGCCGATACGCACACCGGCCACAACGTTATCGGCACGGTGTTTATGGAATGCGGCGCTTTTTACGATGCGGCGCGTGACGATGCGACGAAACCGGTGGGCGAAGTGGAATTCGTCAACGGGGTTGCCGCGCAAGGGGCCAGTGGCCTTTACGGCGATTACCGCCCGTGCGCCTCCATCGTCGGCCACGCGGACCTGAGACTAGGCGCGAAGTCGGGCGATGTGCTCGATTCCCTGATGGCCGCTTCGCCGCGCTTTGTCGGCATTCGCCATGCGGGTGCGTGGGATAGCGATCCCGAAACGCTCGGTCCGCCGTTTCATCATCCTGAAGGGCTCTATCGCGACAGCGCATTTCGCGAAGGATTTGCCGAATTAGGCAAACGCGGGCTGATCTTCGACGCATGGGTTCTTGAACCACAACTGGGTGACGTGATCGATCTGGCACGGGCTTTCCCGGAACAAACCATCGTGCTGGACCATTGCGGCACCCCACTCAACATCGGGCGCTGGAAAGGTACTTTGGGCGATCACTTCGGGCGCTGGCGGGACAACATTCAGGCATTGGCCGAATGCCCAAATGTTTCCGTGAAGCTTGGCGGCCTGGCAATGGCATTCTGCATGATGCCGGAGGAAGGCCCTGCTGCCGGAATCGGATCGGACAAGCTGGCTGAAATGTGGCGTCCCTATATCGAAACCTGCATTGAAGCATTTGGCCCTGCACGGGCCATGTTCGAAAGCAATTACCCGGTTGACCGGTGGGGGGCCAGTTATCCCGCTTTGTGGAACGCGTTCAAACGGATCACTGCAGGAGCATCGGATACGGAAAAGCAACAGCTTTATGCTGGGACTGCAGCGAAGATCTATCGCCTCCAACACCTGCTCGACGCGGGCTGACTACCCGCTCTCGACACCTGCCCCATCACTCGCTAGGCGAGTTTAAAGTCTTTAACTGCAACGGAGTTTTCGTATGGCCCTTCCCGCCCCGTTCGACCGCCTGCGTCTGCCGGTGATCGGATCGCCGCTGTTCATCGTATCCGGCCCCGAGCTGGTTATTGCACAGTGCAAGGCGGGTATTGTCGGATCGTTTCCCGCTCTCAATGCCCGCCCCTCGGGCGTATTGGACGAATGGCTGCACCAGATCACCGAAGAGCTGGCCGCACACAATCGCGACAATCCCGACCGTCCGGCCGCGCCGTTTGCCGTGAACCAGATTGTCCACCGGTCCAACAACCGGTTGGAGGAAGATATGGGCGTCTGCGAAAAGTGGCAGGTTCCCCTCGTCATCACATCGCTCGGCGCACAGGAAGAGGTGTTCAAGGCCGTGAAGAACTGGGGCGGCATCACTATGCATGATGTTATCAACCAGCGCTTCGCTCATAAAGCGATCGAGAAAGGTGCGACGGGCCTCATCCCGGTCGCCGCTGGGGCCGGCGGTCACGCAGGCACCCAGTCCCCATTCGCGCTGATGCAGGAAATCCGCAGCTGGTTCGATGGGCCGGTGGCACTGTCGGGATCGATCGCGCACGGGCGCTCCGTTCTCGCCGCGCAAGCACTGGGGGCGGACTTCGCCTATATCGGCTCGGCGTGGATTGCGACGCAGGAAGCCAATGCCGATGCTGCGTACAAGCAATCGATCGTCGATTCGCAAGCGGTGGATATCATCTATTCCAACCTCTTTACCGGGGTGCACGGTAACTATCTGCGTAGCTCCATCGAAAACGCCGGGCTCAACCCGGACGATCTGCCCGTCAGCGATCCAAGCAAGATGAACTTCGGATCAGGCGGCAACACCCAGGCGAAGGCCTGGAAAGATATCTGGGGCTCAGGCCAGGGGGTCGGCGCTATCGATGCGGTAGAAACAGTGGCCCAGCGCGTGGATCGGCTCGAACAGCAATATCAGGACGCAAAGGTCGCTCTGAAAGCAGCCATGTTCTGAGTTGCGCCCCACAGGCTTTCCGCCATTGCATCTTAATTGGTAAAATCGAATCCGGCGCCGACCGGATCGCGCCGGTTGAGGTGGAAAGGCCTGCCGGGCGGGTTGAGCAGGCGTCGTCGTAACGCACGTTGCAGCAAGGCAAGCCGCAGTGCCGCGCTATCGCGCGCAGGAAGCAGCAAGCCATTGCGGCGGAAATCATCAAAGCCGATCAGCGCATGCCCAAGACGTTCCAACATCTCTGCCAATGAGCGAAAGGAAAGTATTTTATTTGCAACGGCAATAGATGATGCCGTTGCAATGACGAATCATAGGCGGGCGATTGCGGGCGATTTACGCGACGAAATGAGATGAAGGGCCGACGGGGAAAAGCATTTTTGCAGTCGGCGAAAAGCCGTTCACGCACGCCGAACGCGAATAAATCGTTTGTTGATCGAAGGCTCCATGAGCAGCTGCATTCCATCGGGCGCAACAATTTGCTGACGCGCCTCCATTCGTCCTTCATATACCAACTGATTGATCAGTCGAACCGCCAGTTGAGCAGCTCGCATTTTGTCTTCGGCCAGTTCAGGCTCAACTCGCAATTCCTGCCCGATGAAGTAAACCAGCCCTTCGGAATGAAGGCCACCATCAGGCGCGGTTGCCAGCCCGGTTAAACCCAACGCCGGAAAAGGTCCGCCCCCAATCCAGTGGGTGATCGAGTTGCAGAAGAATTCGACCCCCACCAGGCTGGATGCCGGCCGCCAGGAAAGCGCGCATAGATCATCGAGTTCGCGTGCCAGAGCGCATGCCAGGTCCATCATCACCCGCACAACCGGCAAGCTGTACGCTCCGCCCTCCAGATGCAGTCCCGGCCGAAGAATCAGCGCCGCTTTTCGGGTTTCGATCAGATCTTCAGGAACGCCGTAGCGATGCCGAGATTGTGGCGGCACTGGTGATGGGCCCGGAGCCATCCCGATTAGATCGAACGCCATGCCATCGCGCAACAATTCAAACCCAGCGGCGCGTTCACCATTAGCGGGCATTTCGTGAGTAACCGCAATCCGCCCCGCATCATCGCACTTGGCCCGCATCGTAGCTGAATCAGGCTCCCTGCCCCTGGGAAAGAGCAAAAAAAGGTCTCCGATCCGTGACCAGCGATCTTTTTGTGTGCGGTTAACTATGTTCAACCCTTTCGATCGGGCCCTTTCTCCATGTAATTGCCCGAAAATCAAGCAATACTTGCGTGAACAAACAATCGTGCCGCATATTAATTCTTCAATGCTCAGAATATGCCGTCCGCCAGTCCTTCAGACAGCGCTGCACCGATTTCTTCGGCCTGGCGGAGTTGCTGACCGGTCAGAACTTTCCGGGCGAGGATTTCTTTCGACGTCTGAGCGTGTGTCAGAACAATAACTGGCTCAGCCACGCGACGGAGCCTCCATCCCGTAGCGATTCGATCTATCTGACGTTGAGCGCCCTCCCCGTCCGAACCGGCGGAAATAATCGTAGCGTAAGGGCGCCCTTCAATCCGGCCGAGCACTGGATAGTAGCACCGATCGAACATCTCTTTCATCGTTCCGCTCATGGACGCGAGATTTTCGGGACAGACGAACAGATAGCCTGCGGCATCCAGCAGATACTTCGGATCGACTGCCTCCGCAGCGATGAGCTGTGTCGATCGGCCTGCGCTATCGTATGCGGCACGGGCCAGCGCCTCGCCTGATCCCGTGCGACTGTGCCAGATGATGAGCAAATGTGGAGCCATGGCAACCTAGCATCCGGGACAATGTCCGAATGTCAATCGAGAGAGCTTTGCGAGGATGCCCCTACACAGCTATGGCAGCGCCATGGCTTCCAGATCGCTTTCCCCTGTTTTCGGTGTCACTCATTCGCTTGCCGGGCGCACATGGCAATGGCGCGGCGGAAATATGGAATTGAGTGACCCATCTGGTGCAATGGATGACATTGTCACTCAGTTGCTGCTCTCTCGCGGTGTCGCTCGCGACGATCTGACAAGGCATCGCAACCCAACCCTGCGCGAATTCCTGCCCGATCCATCCACTTTCCGCGACATGGACAATGCGGCGGAACGGATTGCTCAGGCAATTCTCGCTGACGAAACCGTCACGATATATGGCGATTACGATGTAGATGGCGCGACCAGCGCAGCGCTGCTGGTGCGTTTGCTACGCATGTTGGGGCACGAGGCGCACTATTACATCCCTGACCGCCTGCTCGAAGGATACGGGCCGAGCGGCGAGGCATTGGTCCGTCTTGCAGAGGAAGGTTCGAGCCTAATCGTCACAGTCGATTGCGGCGCAATGGCGTTCGATGCGCTGGAGCAGGCGCGCAAGGCAGGTGTGGATGTCATCGTGGTCGATCACCACAAATGCTCTGCGGAACTGCCATGCGCGCTGGCACTGGTGAACCCCAACCGGCTGGACGAAAGCGATGAAGGCGCCGCGCATGGTCATCTGGCCGCTGTCGGGGTGGCGTTCCTGCTAGCCGTAGCGTTGGTGCGGACTTTGCGCCAGCGCGGGTACTTTGCCGACCGTAAGGAGCCGGACCTGATGGGGCTGCTCGATCTGGTGGCGCTGGGCACAGTGGCTGATGTTGCACAGATCAGGGGGCTTAACCGGGCATTCGTAGCGCAAGGGCTGAAAGTCATGGCGCGCCGGGCGAATACCGGCATGGCCGCTCTGATCGACGCCAGTCGCCTGAAGCGCAGCCCCCAATGCAGCGATCTGGGCTTTGCACTAGGTCCGCGTATCAACGCAGGCGGACGCGTGGGTGAATCAACACTGGGGGTGCGCCTGCTCACCACCGACGACCCCGATGAAGCCGACACCATTGCCGCTCAGCTATCGGTTCTGAATGAAGAGCGTCGCGCAATCGAAGCGGAGGTGCAGGCGGAGGCCGAACTACAAATCGACAGCCAGCATAACCGCGCCGTACTCGTCCTTGCAGGGCGGGGTTGGCATCCGGGCGTGATAGGGATCGTTGCCGGGCGCGTGAAAGAGAAGACTGGCAAGCCCGCACTGGTGATCGCGCTCGATGGTGATACCGGCAAAGGATCGGGGCGTTCGATAACCGGGGTCGATCTGGGGGCCGCGATCATTGCGGCGCGGGAAAGCGGCCTGCTGGTGGCGGGCGGTGGCCATGCTATGGCCGCTGGTCTGACGATCGAAGCCGACAAAGTCGATGCATTGGCCGAATGGCTCGATGCGCGTCTTTCACGTGCGGTAGCTCAGGCGAAGGAAAACGAAGTTCTGCAACTCGATCTTGCGCTGGCTCCCGGCGGCCTGACCCCCGACTTGATCGAAACACTCGACAGTGCCGGGCCGTTCGGTGTTGGCTGGCCTGGCCCGAAACTGGCGGTCGGCCCCGTGCGCCTGATAAAATGCGATGTTGTCGGCAACGATCATGTTCGTTTGATCGCGGCAGGTCAGGACGGGCGCAGTTTCAAGGCCATTGCCTTCCGTGCAGCGGAAACGCCTATGGGGCAGGCCCTCCTTCACGGTTCGCGTGGACGACGACTATGGCTGGCCGGGCGCGCGAAGATCGACGACTGGGGCACTCACCCTGCGGCAGAGCTTCATCTGGAGGATGCAGCATGGGCGGATTGATCGGTGAATTGCACTTTCACGAAAAATAGCGTCGCGTCAGGCTTGACCGCATCACAATGCCCCCGTAAGTGCGCCGCCACGCTTCCGGACGTGGCCCCATCGTCTAGCGGTTAGGACGCGGCCCTTTCACGGCTGAAACACGGGTTCGATTCCCGTTGGGGTCACCACCGGAAGCAGCGCCCTGCACACAGGCGCGGCCCCATCGTCTAGCGGTTAGGACGCGGCCCTTTCACGGCTGAAACACGGGTTCGATTCCCGTTGGGGTCACCACCATGGTGGCAATAGTTTCCTCTCTCTCTCTCTCTCTCTCTCTCTCTTCATTTCTACACATCCCGCAGCCGCGATGCGCTTCCCGTGCGAAGTCACGTCGGAGGTAGGTAACCGGATCGTATCGAGCGAACCGAATCGCACCCAATCGCAGTCTGACGACTACGCAACAATACTGACATCGATAGCTGCCAGAGTGAAAAACATCATGCAGGCACTGGCGCTTGCAGAGAGGCATAGCTAAGCGCGCGAAGCATGAGGCAGGAACGCCCCATCCCCTGGCCCGGATTCGTTCTGGCACTAGTCGGCACGTTGCTTGTCGTTATCGGCGGTGTAACGCCGTGGCTTGGCGGTGCCTTACTCCTGCTGTGGCTTGGATCATTGTGGTTGGCCAGCGATCGGCCACCGCCACCTCCACCGCGGCAGGTTTCCGGCACCTTCAGCCGTGAAAAGCTCGGCGAAATGATCGAGCATTCGGGCACCCCGCTTATGATGACAGAGCGGAATCGCGTCATTATCGCCAACGAAGCGGCCCGCGATGTGTTCGGGGCGCATATTCTGGGGCAAGATGTTCGTGTCGCCCTCCGCCAACCAGAAGCGATTGCCCTGATCGACCGTGACGAAGGGGGGACAACGTCAGTCCGCGGCCTTGCCCGACGGCGCGACATCTGGCGCATCAGCCGCCACCCGATGGATGGCGAAATCGCGATGATCGAACTGATCAATCGTACGGCAGAGGCTGACATCAGCCGGGCGCACACCGATTTCGTCGCCAATGCCAGCCACGAGCTCCGCACTCCGCTGGCATCGATCATCGGCTATGTAGAAACTCTGGCCGATGGCGGCGCGGACAAAGCTACGACTACGCGATTTTACGACACAATTCTGCGCGAAGCACGCAGGTTGCAGCATCTGGTGGAAGACCTGATGTCGCTTTCGCGGGTGGAAGCGGAAAAGCACGATCAGCCTGCCGCTTTGATTGCATTCTCTGCGCTGGTCGAACGCGCCGCGCGCGATGCAGCAGGGCCGGATCGGGCCGAACGCCTCACTCTCGAATGCGCGCCCAATATCGCTATCAAAGGCGAGCAGCATCAACTCGAACAGCTTGTCCGCAATCTGGTGGACAATGCCCTGAAATATGGCGCTGTGGACGAAATCGTACAGGTCATTCTTGACCGCACCCCCAATCACGAAGCGCGGCTGACTGTGACAGATCGCGGCGAAGGGATCGCCGCCGAACATTTACCCCATCTCACTCGCCGGTTTTATCGCACCGACCCAAGCCGCAGCCGGGCATCGGGTGGAACCGGGCTTGGCCTCGCAATCGTCAAACATATTGTTGAGCGGCATCGCGGGCGTCTCGACATTGCCAGTAAAGTCGGACAGGGCACCACTGTGACTGTGCGTATTCCTCTGACGGAGGAAGCGCCACCCTTGGAACATACCGGTCCGCTGAAACACAGGCAGACAAAAACGTCATGAAAGTGTCACAAAAATTACGCATTGGCCCGCTCGACCGTGCGGCGGGAGAGTATTTGCGCCGCGATATACTCCTCCAAACGGACCCGTTTGCCTGATGTCTATGGCTGTCCTGTTATTGCTTGCAATCGGCCTCGGGCTAGCCGGATGGCTGGCTGCACGCGCCCGCGCATGGAGCTTTCGCCGTTCCGGAACGGAACGGCTAGCTGCCTTGCCCAGCTATCATGGCTGGTACGTCGCGTTGTGGATCGTCGTGCCGGTGCTGATCTTTATCATGATCTGGAGCGCAATCGAACCCGGCCTCGTTCTGCAATCTGTGCTGGCCAATCCGGCCGCGGCCAATCTGCCTGCCTTCGATTTTCAGCGTAACGCCCTGCTGGCAGAGGCGCGGAATGTCGCGACCGGCGCGGCGGCTGCGGTCTACAATCCCGCTGCTCAACCGCTGATTGAGCCGTTCCGCAATGCATTGGCCGAATATCTCTGGATCGGCGCCATCGGGACATTACTGATCGGGTTTGCCGGCGGAACGTGGGCATTCCTGAAAGTGAAGCCTGACTTTGCTGCCCGCACCAAGGTGGAACGGATTGTCATGGCGATGCTGTTGCTGGCATCGCTGGTCGCCATTCTAACTACGCTTGGCATCGTCGCCAGCCTCGTGTTCGAAACTGTGCGCTTCTTTGGCATGGTCTCTCCGATTGATTTCCTGTTCGGGCTTCATTGGGGGCCGGACCCAATGGCGAATGCCGCTAACCCCGATCCGACCCGGTATGGCGCTCTGCCGCTATTCTGGGGCACGATTTTCATCGGAGCGATCATTGCTATGATCGTTGCCATCCCGCTTGGCCTGATGAGCGCGATCTACCTTACGCAGTATGCCCATCCGACATGGCGCAAATGGCTGAAGCCACTGCTCGAAATTCTCGCCGGTGTTCCCACGGTCGTTTACGGATATTTTGCTGCGCTGACGGTGGCGCCGTGGATCCGCGATGTGGCGCAGGCCGTCGGCATTACTAACGCCAGCTCGGAAAGCGCGCTTGCCGCAGGCCTTGTGATGGGCGTGATGATTATTCCGTTCGTGTCTTCAATGGCAGACGATTCCATCGCCGCGGTTCCGCAGGCAATGCGCGACGGCAGTCTCGCGATGGGCGCCACCAAATCCGAAACGATCCGCAAGGTGCTGGTTCCCGCTGCGCTGCCCGGTATCGTTGGCGGGGTCATGCTGGCGATCAGCCGCGCGATTGGCGAAACGATGATCGTGGTTATGGCAGCGGGTGCGACTGCCAACCTGACAGTAAACCCGCTGGAAACGATGACTACGGTTACATATCAGATCGTTGCCATGCTCACTGGCGAAGGCAGTTTCGATCACCCGGCGACCCTGAGTGCGTTTGCGCTAGGGTTCGTTCTGTTCCTCGTGACACTGGCGCTGAACATCATCGCACTGCGCGTCGTAAAACGGTTCCGCGAAGCTTATGAGTGATACATCTCTCACCGACAGTGCCGCGGCACAGCCAGCCCTCGGCCCCACCCGTTCGGTCGCGTTTGAAGCGCGCCTGAAACGGCGTTACCGTGCGGAAAAACGGTTCAAGGCAATGGGTCTGGGAGCGATCCTGTTCTCCGTTGCCATGCTGCTGATCCTGCTGGTTACGATGGTTGGTAACGGTATTGGCGGGTTCAAACGCGCCGAAGTTCAGGTGCCGGTCGATTTTGCTGCAGTTGGCATTTCCGCGACACCTGAAATGCTCAACCAACCTGGCGCGATGGAACTGCTGCGCGCGCAAGGCCTGCCGGAACTGGTAGAGTTTTCGGCGGAGCAGGCGCTTGGCCCGGTCGCAGCAGCCGATCTCTCGCCAAATGCATGGCAGGATGTTGGCAAAGCCATTATTGCCGACCCGTCCCGCGCACAGGGCCAGCAGACATTCTGGATTCCCGCCGGGGGCGATCTGGCCAAGGCATATTCCGGCGATGGTTCGACAGAGGAAAAGGCGCTCGCCGCTAAGCTTTCCGCCGAAGGTAAGCTGGCCCAGCATTTCGACGGTGGGTTCCTGACCCGCTCTGACGCAACCGACCCGCAGGAAGTGGGTATCTGGGGCGCGCTCAAAGGATCGATACTGACGATGATTGTAACGCTGGTGCTGGCGTTTCCCATCGGTGTGCTGGCCGCGCTCTACCTTGAAGAATATGCGCCCAAAAACTGGTGGACCGACCTGATCGAAGTATCGATCAATAACCTTGCTGCAGTGCCCTCGATCATTTTCGGGCTCCTGGGACTGGCCGTGTTCCTGTGGCTTTTCCCCGATATGCGCTCAGCCCCGTTGATCGGCGGCATGACGCTGGCTCTGATGACAATGCCAGTGATCGTGATCGCCGGGCGCAACGCGATCAAGGCCGTTCCGCCCAGCATTCGCGATGGCGCGCTGGCCGTCGGCGCATCGCCGGTACAGGTGGTGTTCCATCATGTCCTGCCGCTTGCCCTGCCCGGCATTTTGACGGGCACGATCATCGGTATGGCCCGCGCACTGGGTGAAACCGCTCCGCTGCTGATGATCGGCATGCGGGCATTCGTCGCCTCGCCGCCCGATGGCCTGACATCGCCCGCCACAGTTTTGCCGGTGCAGATTTTCCTCTGGTCCGACGAAATCGACCGTGGCTTCGTGGAACGGACATCTGCCGCGATTATCGTGCTATTGCTGTTCCTGCTGGCGATGAACGGCCTGGCAATTTATCTTCGTAACAAATTCGAGAAAACCTGGTGACCGTAGTCCATCCCAACCTCGACGAAACCAAGGCCAAGATCAGCGCACGCGATGTGTCGGTGTTCTATGGGGAGAAGAAAGCGATCGATGGCGTGTCGATCGATATTCCCACGGAATATGTCACTGCGTTCATCGGCCCTTCCGGTTGCGGAAAATCGACCTTCCTTCGTACGCTCAATCGGATGAACGACACGATTGCCTCCGCTCGGGTGGAAGGTGAAATCATGCTCGACGGGGAAGATATCTATCGATCAAAGATGGATGTCGTACAGCTCCGCGCCCGTGTCGGCATGGTGTTTCAGAAGCCGAACCCGTTTCCGAAATCGATTTACGAAAACGTCGCGTACGGCCCTCGCATTCATGGGTTTGCCGAAAGTAAGCAGGATCTCGATGCCATCGTCGAAAAATCGTTGCAGCGCGCAGGTTTGTGGAATGAAGTGAAAGATCGGCTGAGCGACAGTGGCACCGCGCTTTCCGGAGGCCAGCAGCAGCGCCTGTGCATCGCCCGCGCCATCGCGGTCGATCCCGAAGTGATCCTGATGGATGAGCCGTGTTCGGCACTCGATCCGATTGCCACCGCGAAAATCGAAGAACTGATCGCAGAACTGCACGGGCGCTATGCGATTGTTATCGTGACGCACTCGATGCAGCAGGCCGCCCGTGTCAGCCAGCGAACAGCCTTTTTCCACCTCGGCAAAATGGTAGAGTACGGTCGGACCACCGATATATTCACCAATCCGCTGGAAGAGCGGACCAAGGATTATATCACCGGACGGTACGGCTAAGGAACATGAACATGGGTGCAGAACACACCGTAAAGGCGTTTGATGAGGACATTACCCGTCTGCGCGGGCTGATCGCGGAAATGGGCGGTCTGGCCGAAGCCGCCGTGACCAACGCAATGGACGCGCTCGTCAAAGGTGACGACGCGCTGGCCGATCAGGTTATCAAGGGCGACAAGCGTATCGATGCGCTTGAATCCGAAGTAGACAAGCTCGCCGTGCGGATCATCGCTCTGCGCGCGCCGATGGCGGATGACTTGCGCGAAGTGATTGCTGCGCTGAAAATTGCCGGCGTGGTGGAGCGTATCGGCGATTACTCGAAGGCCATTGCCAAGGCGGCGCGCAAGATCGACAATCGCAAGAAATTCGAACCGCTGACCCTGCTGCCTGCGATGGGTGAGCTGGCGGCGGAAATGGTCCACGATGTCCTGACCGCATATGCCGCACGCGATGCCGGGCTGGCGCGAGAGGTAATCGTGGCCGATACCAAAGTCGACAATTTCTACGATTCGATATTTCGCAATTTCGTCAGCCATATGGTCGAAAACCCTGCGACCATATCCACATCGGCCCAGCTGCTGTTCGTAGCCCGCAATATCGAACGTATCGGCGACCATGCGACCAACGTGGCCGAAATGGTCCACTTTGCCGCCACCGGCACCTATCCGGCGGACGACGATGGCGAGCCTTTGCATCAAACTGGCGATTGACACGTTCTTGTCGTGAAAATGTAACTTTGGCAGTGCCATAAGGGGGCAACAAGGGAAACATTGTTATGCCTGCTGCCAAATTACTGCTTGTAGAAGACGATCAGGCACTCTCCGAACTGCTGGAATACCGCTTCCACAACGAAGGCTATGACGTGCGCGTCACCGCCGATGGTGACGAGGCGCTGGAAATGGCAGCAGAAGAGGTGCCCGATCTCGTCATCCTCGATTGGATGATCGAAGGCACTAGCGGGATTGAGGTCTGTCGCCGGCTGAGGCGCGACAAATCCACGGCTCACGTTCCCATCATAATGCTGACCGCGCGCGAAGCGGAAGACGATCGCATTCGCGGGCTGGAAACGGGGGCTGACGATTACCTGACTAAGCCATTCTCTCCGCGAGAGCTTTTGGCCCGCGTGGCAGCCGTAATGCGGCGTATCCGCCCTGCTCTGGCGGGTGAATCAATCACCGTGGGCGACCTGATGCTGGACCCGGTGGCCCATCGGGTGGAGCGACGCGGTCGCGCGCTACAGCTTGGCCCGACCGAATATCGTCTGCTCAAATTCCTGATGGAAAATCCCGGCCGGGTGTTCAGCCGCAACCAGTTGCTCGACGGGGTCTGGGGCACTGGCAGCGATATCGAGTTGCGGACAGTTGACGTGCACATCCGGCGGCTCCGCAAGGCAATCGAGATGGAAAACACCAAAGATCCCGTGCGAACCGTGCGTGGGGCAGGTTATTCCATCGAATCCTAGGGGCAGCAGCCCATTGATTTGCGATGTCGGCTGAGATTCAGGCTCGCGGTGAGGAGCCTGAAGAATGAGTGATTTGTTCTGGCTGACGGGCGAGCAGATGGTCCGTCTTCAACATATTTTCCGAAGAACCACAGTTGCGAGCGGGTTCCCTTTTTCTGCCTATCCAGAAGGCATAATTCCGCTTCGGAAAATGCATGAGCGGTAGGGGAGCATAAGAACGACACATATGTTCTTATTGCGCCTCAATCTGATAACGTTCGCGACACCCTCCCCCCCACAGGAACGATCTGCTGATCCGGTCCGTTGAAAGAGGGAAGGAGATCAACATGAAATACAAATCTGGAAACGCCGAAGAATTGAAGCATAAGTTCTGGAATGCTCTGGCTGATTCACCCTTCGTCTTTGTCGAACTGGAAAGCATGTCGGGCGAAGCAGTGCCCATGACCGCACAACTCGATAAAGATGCCGACAGCGCGATCTGGTTCTTCATTTCAAAAGGAAGTCATCTCGCTCAGTTAGGCCGTGTAATATGTACCTTCACTGGGAAAGGTCACGATCTGTTCGCCCGCTTCAGCGGAGTTCTGAGCGTCGAGACAAGCCGTGACCGGCTCGATAAACAATGGTCGAACTTCGTCGAAGCATGGTTTCCCGGAGGTAAGGACGATCCCAATCTGGTTATGCTCAGGATGGATCTCGGTGATGCGGAAATCTGGAACGGCGATCTCAGCTTGCTCACAACTGCAAAGATGGCTCTGGGCATGGATGTCCGAGAAGATGCTGCGGAAAAGCACACCGAAACCACCCTCTAAAGCCAACAGCCAAGTATCCAAAAGAAAAGGGCCGCCCCGTAAGGAGAGCGGCCCTTGCTTTATCGACCTATCCGATTTTAGCCCTTGGGTGGGTTGATCGGAATGGATGTTTCATCGCCTTCGATATCATCCACCACCTCGACAATACCGCGGCCCAGATGGCTGTTATGACGGCTGTAGAGGAAATAGATAATAACCCCCAGTGCACCCCAGCCCGGCAGGAACAACATCGCATCAATCGGAAGATTGAGGAATAGGAACACACAACCCACGATTGTGATCGGTGCGACTACCCAAACCGCAGGCACACGGAACGCCCGCTGCCGCTGAGGATCACGCTTACGCAGGATCAACACAGCAAATGCCACCATCATAAAGGCATAGAGAGTTCCGGCATTCGAGATATCGGCCAGCTTACCTACCGGGAAAAACGCAGCTCCCAAAGCGACTACACCGCCAGTTAACAGCGTAACGACATGCGGTGTCTTATATTTGGGATGCACCGAACTGAGCTTTTCAGGCAGCAACCCATCACGCGCCATCACAAAGAAAATGCGCGTCTGGCCGAAAATCAGAACAAGGATAACCGAAGGTAGCGCGAGGAAAGCTGCGATACCGAGCATATTGCCGATACCGGAGAAACCGATTTCCCTCAGAACGTGAGCCAGCGCCTCGTTCGAACAGACGAGCGCGCCAGCATGTTGTGGCATAGCGCACTGACGGGCGAGCTCTTCCGACCCCGCCGGGAACGGAACCCCGCCTGGCCCCATAATCGGTTGACCGCCGATCGTGCCAACTGCACCGGCAGCCACCAGAATGTAGAACACCGTGCAAAACAGCAGCGATCCGACCAGCCCGATCGGCACGTTGCGCTGTGGGTTTTTGGTTTCTTCGGCGGCTGTCGAAACAGCATCGAAGCCGACATAAGCGAAGAAAATCGTCGCAGCGGCCCCAACCGCACCTACGCCAGTCCCCCAACCGCCAAAAACACCGGCGGGAAGAAAAGGATTGAAACGCGCAGTATCGAAATGCGGGCTTGTCAGCGTCAAGGCAACGAATGCCGTCAGCGCAGTCACTTTGATGGCAACGAGAATGGCGTTGAACTTGGCGCTCTCGCTCGTTCCGATAATAAGCAGACCAGTCACCAGCAATGCAATCAGCAACGCGGGAAGATTAATCAAACCACCTGGCGCGCCCCCAAGCGCAAGCGGACCTGCTGCCAGCCATGGCGGCAACTGCACCCCGAACAATTCATTCAGGAAGGTACCACTGAAATAGCCGGACCAACCGACCGACACCGCCGCTGCAGCGATGGCATATTCCATGATAAGTGCCCAACCCACAGTCCACGCGAGGAATTCCCCCATTGTCGCGTAACTGTAAGTATATGCCGACCCGGCAACAGGCACCATTGCGGCAATTTCTGCATAGCAGAGCGCCGCAACGATACACACCGCGCCCGCAATGGCGAAAGCAAGCATGAGCCCGGGCCCGGCCTTTTGAGCCCCGGCAGACGTAAGTACAAAAATACCCGTGCCGATAACGCAGCCGATGCCGAACAGCATCAGCTGGAACCAACCAAGAGTACGATTAAGCGATTTCTTTTCCGCCGTCGCCAAAATGGCGTCCAGCGGTTTGATGCGATCTAGGATCATTGATCCGAATCCCCTTAGCAGCGGAGGTGCGCCCTGCCCCTCACCTGTCATGGAACTGAAAGCTAACGCCGCACCGCTTCAAGGCAAGAAATAATCTCAAGGCTTCCCCCGCTAATCTTGCCCGGCTAGGAACCTTTCGTATGTCCACTACTTTCCAGCTCGACACCGCGACCAGTCGCGCCAATCCCACACCGCAGCCGATGCGGCGCCTGACTGTGCCCAAAATTCAGGCACGTAAGGCTGACGGCAAAACCAAAGAACCGCTTGTCATGTTGACCGCTTACACAGCGCGCATGGCGCAGTTGCTGGATGAACACTGCGACATTTTATTGGTCGGGGATTCTCTTGGGCAAGTGATCTATGGCCTGCCATCAACCCTGCAGGTAACCCTCGACATGATGATCGCCCATGGCGCCGCCGTGGTACGCGGATCATATCATTCGGTGGTGATCGTCGATATGCCGTTCGGATCGTACGAGGCATCTCCGCAACAAGCTTTCGAAAACGCCAGCAAGATCATGGCGGAAACCGGCTGTGCCGCAGTCAAGCTGGAAGGCGGCGAAGCAATGGCCGAAACGATCTCATTCCTGTGCCAGCGCGGCATCCCGGTTATGGGCCATGTCGGCCTGACTCCTCAAGCGGTCAACGCTCTGGGGGGCTATGGCGCCCGTGGCCGCAGTCAGGAAGAACATGCAAAGATCATGGCCGATGGGCAGGCCGTGCAGAATGCAGGCGCCTTTGGCGTGGTGGTCGAAGGCGTGATCGAACCAATCGCCATCGCCCTTAGCCAGTCCCTTGAGATTCCCACCATTGGGATCGGTGGATCGGACCAATGCGATGGTCAGGTACTGGTTACCGAAGATATGCTCGGCATGTTCGACCGCGTACCACGCTTCGTCAAACGCTATGAAAACATGGCCGAGGTGATCACCGCCGCCGTCGCTCAATACGCTGCAGAAGTGCGTGACAGGACTTTCCCCAGCGAAGATCAGACCTACCAGCCCAAATCATAATCACGCTCGGACAACTGACTCAATGATGCGATATTTCAAAGGCTCTGCAGCCTTCACCTTTGTCTGCATGGCAATTGGTGCATGGTATGGGTGGGAAAGTACGGGCAGCGTAGCTGGCGTCGCTCAGATCCTATGGATCATCGCGGTTCTCTCCGTCCTCGAGGTCTCGCTGAGTTTCGATAACGCAGTGGTGAATGCGACCGTCCTCGAAGACATGGATGAAATCTGGCAGAGACGCTTCCTCACGTGGGGGATGGCGATCGCTGTCTTCGGTATGCGAGTGGCGTTTCCGCTGGCAATCGTCGCTATTGCGGCAGGTCTCGGCCCTGTCGATGCAATCAAGCTGTCGCTGGGTCAGCCGGTCGAATACGAGCGGATCGTGTCCAGCGCCCATGTCGGCATAGCGGGCTTTGGCGGCGCATTCCTGTGTCTGGTTGGCTCAAAGTTCTTTTTCGACAAGGACAAGGACATTCACTGGATTCGCCAGATAGAAGAGTGGCTCTCGCGGTTCTCTCATATTCCTGCGGTCGAGATCGCACTGCTCCTGCTGACAATGTTTGGCATTTCGTTGCTGCTGCCGGATAGTGACGCGCTGACTTTCCTGATTGCAGGCATTTTCGGGACTATCGCATTTGTTGTGGTTGAAGGCATCAGCACCTGGCTGGAAATGCGCGAAGAAGCAGCCCGTTTACGGGGCGTGACCGTTGCATCCGGTCTTGGGGGGTTTCTCTATCTGCAGGTGCTCGACAGTTCGTTCAGCTTCGATGGAGTGATTGGTGCGTTTGCTCTATCCAACAATATGGTGATCATCGCATTGGGTCTGTCGATCGGCGCGATGTTCGTACGCTCTATGACAATTATGCTGGTTCAGAAAGGAACTCTGGCCGAGTATCGATATCTTGAACATGGCGCGTTCTGGGCCATCCTCGCTCTTGGCGTTATTATGTTGGCCTCAGCCCGATATCATATCCCGGAAGCAGTAACTGGTTTAATCGGAGCGATCCTGATTGGCCTGTCCTTGTGGTGGTCGATCCGTTTCAACCGACATTCGGATCGCGCGCCAGAACGTTAGCCAGCGGTGCGGACACCACAAGTTGCAGAAGATGATATGTCAGCAACGGCAGTAGAACCATTCCTGCAACTGCAGGAGGAAACAGAACTGCCGCCAGCGGCGCTCCCATAGCCACGCTTTTGTGGGCACCGGCAAACAAAAAGGCGATTCGATCCGGTCGGTTCAGGCCCAACAATCGTGAACATAGCCACGATCCGCCAAAACCCAGAAGTAGAAAGCCAGTCACTACCGCAAGCAAAACCGCCCAATCGCCTAGCCCAACTTTGCTCCACAGGCCTTGCGACACAGCGCCCGAAAACGCGACATAGACGGCCACTGCAATAGAAATGCGATCCATCCAGGTGACGATGTCGCGATGTGCGACAATCCAGCCTTTCGCTCGGTTCTGCAAGAGCTGGCCAATGGCAAATGGCAGAACCAGAATTAGGGCCACTTTCAATAATCCATCCGCGCCGAGCGAGATGCCCGCTCCACCGCCAAGCAAAGAGATGATCGGAACAGTTACGAAAACTCCCAGGATATTGAGCAGCGCTGCAGCAATCACCGAATTTGCAACATTCCCCCCAGCGAGCGACGAATATGCTGTGGCGGATTGAACGGTAGAGGGAAGCGCCCCAAGATAGAGCAACCCTAATGCAACTGTCGGTGGAAGAGTGCTGTCAACCACACTCGCGAATCCTTTTCCGGCGACAGCCATTGCGCCGAAGCACCATACCGTCAGTGGTAAAAGAAATTGCCAATGCGATATGCCTCGCAATACCTCAGTCCGTGGCAAACGCAGACCGTTAAGGAGAAAGAGCAGGAAGATCGCAGCATTCGATACACTTTGTGCGATCAAATATCCGCGCCCGGTCGCAGGCAAAACGCTCGCCAACGCAATGGCAAGCACCAGAAGCCGCACCATCAGATCGATATGAGAGAAAGCCCGCCGGATCATAGAAAAGTCCTGTGCCCAGCCACCACATACTTGTCGATAGTTTAGGGGCGCTGCGCTAGCTTCATTTTCAGATCACCTAATTGCGGATCGTTCGCCAAACCTTGCTGGAAAGCATACCTCAGCAATAACCGCGAATGGACTATGTCCCCACGCAGGTAATTCCATCGCGCCAGCAATGCTGCGGCTTCGGCGTTGTTTGGCTCCCCCCGAAGATGATCCGCAATCAACCTTGCAGCATCCGCTTCGCGTCCCTGCTCGATCAATGCGTAAGCCATACGTATCGTTAGTGGCCAAGGGCGTCGAACTACCGCAGCCTTATCGTAAAATCTGGTCGCCTGAGAATAATCGCCCGCTGCAAGCGCCACATCGCCCGCGAGCGTCTTTGCGTCGGAAGATTCCGGAAACCGCTGGAGAAACGCATTCGCTTGCGACCGAGCGCCATCCACTTGCCCCGCAGCCAACAATACCCGTATCCGAGAGACGATTGACGGGCCGTCGGTAATACTGACCAGATCATCGGCAGAGACATCGCGATCAGCCGGTAATATCCGCACGCTCATCGCATATGGACGGTTCGCGCGATCAAGAAATTCCGCGGCCTTTTCGCGCTGACCCAATTCTTCGTATGCCCGCCCGACGATCATCGCCATATACGGCGCATCCGCGTGATCTGCGAATCGAGCAACCAGTTCTCGATTGTGTCCGCCGAGTTTCAGCGATCGTGCCAGAAGAAATTGCACCCGCTGATTGCTAGGTTGCATACGCAATAGCCGGTCAAACCCTTGTGCAGCACTTGCATAGTTGCCGTTTTCAAGATCGATCGCGCCAAGCAAGAGGATTGCAGCCGGCATCTGACGATCCAGATCGCCACTGCGTTGAAGCAAAGTTCTTGCCAGTTCGTAGTTTCCCGCCCTTGCCGCGAGCACGGCCTGAAGAAAGAACATCTGCTGGTTGGCCGGACCACGTACAGCAAGCCGATGAAGCACCGTGAGCATTTCCTGGGCCCGGCCCAATTCCCCTAGAGTTGCCGCATATTCGGACAATAGAAGAACGCTCTCAGGCGCAAACTGCAGCCCTCGTTCCAACAACGGCAGTGCAGCGGCCATCCCCTCCGCGTCCCGTACGAGTTGCCCACGGAAAAGCAATGCAGCAGGATTATTTGGTCCGATCCGCAGCGCCTCTTTCGAGGCTGCAATGGCACCTGTTTGTTTCCCTACGCGATAGCGCAATCGTCCAAGATCGACCCACAATTCAGGATCTTGCGGATGGCCCCTCACTGCTTGAGAAAGGGCGCGGTTCGCTAGATCGAGGTCTCCTTCCATCATTGCGAGCCGACCGCGCATGTGCAGCCCATGAGTCCGTGATTCCGGCGCAAAATTCTCGCTATCCAGCCACTGATGCGCTTCCAGAAGATTGCCCTGCAAAATCTCTGCTTCACCAAAATAAGGCGCTAGCAATGATTTTGGCGCACCTTCATCAAGGGCTTCGCGCAAGGCGAGCTCGGCACCGACCCCATCGCCGTCATTCAGAGCAGTCAACGCTTTCTCCCGCAAATCCGGCTCAGGTGGATTCGCGGTGCACCCGGCGACTATCAGGGCAATACTCAGGACAACACCCGACGTGCTTTTATGGTTGCAGATCATACTGCTTCAGGAGATCGTACAGAGTTGGCCTGCTAATCCCAAGTAACTTAGCGCTGGTAGAAATATTCCCTTCGCTGCGGGCCAGCGCATGGCGGATCATAACTCGATCGGCACGCTCCCGCGCAATTTTGAGGTTTAAGGCTTCTGCCATATCCTCATCTGCCTGATCCAGATCCAGATCCTCCGCTGCGACGAGTTTGTCATCAGCCATAATGACGGCGCGTTTCACGCGATTTTCCAGTTCACGCACATTACCGGGCCAATGCCACGCATCGATCGCCGCCAACGCATCCGGAGCAAAGCCTTTGATCGCAGGGTTCATTTCGCGTCCAAACTGCATCAGGAAATGCTTGGCCAGTAAAACGGCGTCACCGGTTCGTTCAGCCAGTGGCGGAATTTTCACGACAATCTCCGCGAGGCGGTAAAACAGATCTTCACGAAATGTCCCCGCTGCAATCATTGTCTCGAGATCCTGATGGGTCGCGCAAACAATGCGGGTATCGACTTCAATCGCCTTGCGCCCGCCGATCCGCTCGATTGTCCGTTCCTGAAGGAAGCGCAGCAATTTGACCTGGAGAGGCAATGGAATGTCCCCCACTTCATCAAGGAACAAGGTTCCGCCCTGCGCCTGTTCGATCTTACCTTCTGTAGTCCTGACCGCGCCGGTAAATGCCCCCTTTTCATGTCCGAACAGTTCCGCTTCCAACAAGGTTTCGGGAATTGCCGCGCAGTTGATTGCCACAAATGCCTTATCCTTGCGCTCACTGGCATCGTGTAATCCGCGAGCCAGCAACTCCTTTCCCGTTCCGCTGGCACCCAACAGCATCACCGAAACGTTGGTATTGGCTACCCGCTCTATTGTCCGTGCAACTTTGGCCATCTCAGGCGCGGCTGTTATAAGGTTGCCCAACACAGTCGCGCCATCGCTCACACGGGCAGCAAGGCGACGGTTTTCTGCCTCAATCGTGTGAAGGTTGAACGCTCGGCGCACGATCAGGCCAAGAGAGTCGATATCGACCGGTTTCTGATAGAAATCGTATGCCCCGCGTTCGATAGCCTGCAATGCGCTCTCACGGGCTCCATGACCACTGGCGACGATCACTTTTGTATCCGGCTTCAACGCCATAATAGCGTCCAAAATAGCCAAACCTTCGGTGGTTCCATCCGGATCCGGCGGCAACCCCAGATCAAGCGTCACGACTGCTGGTTCATCCGAACGGAGCACAGCCAAAGCGCTGTCTCGGTCTTGCGCGACAATCACGTCGAAATCTTCGTAGGCCCATTTGAGTTGGGCCTGCAGCCCTTCATCATCTTCGACTACCAATAGAGGGGGTTTCTGGCGCCCCATCACGCGACCTCCCGCCCGTCATCAGTACCGGCCGGAGTCAAAGCTGGCATTATGGAGAGAGGGAACGTCATCACGAAGCGCGTACCTAACCCTTCATGCGATTCAACTTCCAGCAAACCGCCCATCGCGCGTATCAGCTCACGTGCTTCGTATGCCCCGATACCGAATCCGCCTTCTTTTGACGACACAAATGGCTTGAAGAGGCCATCCCGAATGAATTGCGCGCTCATACCCGATCCTGAATCGATAATCTCGACCTGCCCCTTCAATCCGTCTGACAAAACGCTGACTATCACTGGCGCGTTCGTCGGGCTGGCATCAACGGCATTCTGGATGAGATGTACCATTGCCTGTTCCAGCGCTTCCTGATTGGCCAGAATACAGCAACCCTGCTCCTGAGCGAGCTGGACGGGATGAAGGTCGCCGAACTGCCGCGCTAATGCGCGTGTTAGCTGCATAACATCTACATGTTCTTTTTTTGTCGTTCCCACGGAGCCATAGCGTCCAAGGCGAGCCAGAAGGGTGTTTAACTTGCCGGCGCTGCTCGTCAGAGTCACTAACATGTCGGCCCGAAACGCAGGATTGTCGGCATGTTTTTCTGCATTTCGAGCCAATAATGATAGCTGGCTGGCCAGGTTTTTGATGTCATGCATCACGAAAGCTATGCGACGATTGAAATCATCGAAACGCTCCACTTCTGCCAACGCTTCGTGCCCGACCTGCTCAGCAATGTAACTGGCAAGCTGCCGTCCAACGACTTTCAGCAGATCGAAATCCTCCCAATCGAGCTTGCGGGCGATTGATGGGCGAGCCAGTAGCGCGAGGCCGACCAGTCGTTCGAAATGCATCAGTGGCACCAAAACCCATGCACGTTCTGTGCTGAGCAACCATTGGGGAACGAGCCAAGTTTCAGGCATATTGGTTGCGCCTGATCGAATCTCGTCGATTTCGAGGATAAAACCTGTCCGCTCCAGGGCTGCAATAAGTTCATTATCGAATGCCGATAAGGCCGGCTTGAAGGCCGCCCAATTCCAATTTCCTGCGAATTGATAGTCACCGCTCGCATCAGGAAGGAACAGCACAGCCCCGTCGCTGTCCGTAATGTCTGCGAGCGCCTGACATGCGCGTTCAGGCAACGCACGTGTACCTCCCTGGCCGATCGTATCAGCGAAACGCAGCCACTCCGCGCGATAATCATACCGATGCTGAAACAAATGCTTCAGGACTTTCACCTGCAACCAGCCTCTCAAGCGTCTTGAAGGAAGCCAGAGAACGGCCATGGCGATTGCCGAAAAAACGAAACCGACCTGCGTCAGTCGCGCGAAACCTTCGCCGAGCAGCTCCAGCGATTGCGCCGCAACAAGCATCGTCAGCAGATACCCGCCAATGATAAGGAGAGACAGCGATTGGAAGGCCACTGTACGCGAAGGTGCTAGTTGCAACTGCGCTGCACGGGCATTGCTTCCAAGGGCAAACAGCCCCACAGACAACCCAATGAAAAGGCCCTGCACAGCAGTTAGTTCTGGAGAGACAGCGCCGGTCAGGTAGGCGGCGGCATACAGGTTGAGTTGAAAAGCCCAGAGAATTGCCAGCCCGCCGGCGCTCCACCGCAATGTCTGGCGGTAGGTCGCAGAGGCACCTGCATACAAGTTATGCGTCAGAACAAGAGCGCCGACAGCGACCAACAGGCGAAGGAGCGACGAGGCTGACAACATAATCGCACCAGCGTGCGAATCGCTGCCAAGACGAATGTCGACGATCAGCAACAAAGTCTGCATGCATTCAACCGCCGCCAGCACAACCACCAAGGGCCTGATCGGAGTGAGGCTGTGATCGCGACCATCGTTGGCGAACAACCGATAAAGTAGGAATATCCAGGCAAGATTGCGAACGGTCTCAAGCCAGCCAGAGAGATGGCTTTGCCCACCGAACGCAGCCGCCGTGACACACCACGCACTTGTCGTCAGCAACGCCAACATCATTGCAGGCTTTTCCTGTCGGCTGGTGTCGGTGCGGCGACGCGCCAGCCATACAGAAACCACAACGCACACAACCGCAGCGAGCAGATTTAGAAAAAATCCGATCAAGACCCAGATTGAATCGCCGACCATCTCAGCGCGCCCCATCCGGCCAAAGGACGACACGGACTGTCTGCAGCAGGATCAGCAGATCGAGAAAGGGCGTATAGTTTTTTGCGTAGTAAAGATCGTATTCCAGCTTGGCGCGCGCGTCCTCAACCGACGCACCATATGGATAGTTGATCTGTGCCCACCCGGTTATTCCAGGTTTTACCATGTGCCGTTCTGCGTAATAGGGGAGTTTGTCATCAAGGTCGGCGACAAATTGCGGCACTTCAGGTCGCGGACCGACGAAGCTCATCTCTCCCTTTAAAACCGTCCACACCTGAGGCAGTTCGTCGATGCGAACTTTACGGATGAACTTGCCTAGCCGGGTTATCCGGGGATCGTCCTTCTCAGCCCATTTGGCGCCATCTTTTTCCGCATCGATCCGCATCGACCGTAATTTGACGAGTTCGATTTGCTGCCCGTACAAGCCCACACGGGTCTGACGGAAGAATGCCGGCCCTTTGCTGTCAAGTTTTACAAGTAACGCAAAAAGGACAATGATCGGCAGGGTTAGTATCAGCAGCATTCCGCTAGCTAACACATCGAACACCCGCTTCGCGGCGCTCGACAACATGCGACCTGAAGAAAATCCGTCAGAGAAAATCAGCCAGCTTGGATTGAGCGTATCGAGATCGACACGACCCGTCTCACGCTCGATGAAACTTGAGAATTCGTTGACGTGAACCCCCATAGTTTTTATCCGCAGGAGATCCTTTAAGGGCAAAGAGTTGCGTCGTTCTTCAAGGGCCAGAACAACTTCGCTTGCTCCGATATTTTCGACGAACTTTCCCAGATCGTGAATGGCCGCACGTGGAATCGCCTCGTCCAGCACCTGAGTGCCTTCATTCATTGCGACAAAGCTAGCGATGGCAAATCCACTGCCCGGATCTTCCGCCAGATCGTGCAAACGCCTGGCACGTTTACCCGCACCCAGAACCAGTACTCTTCGGCGGAAAGCGTGGGCACCGATCACACTACCCACCAACAGGCGATTTAACACCAACATGCCGATGGCGATAAACATCGCGTAGAGCAGAGTTGAGCGCCAGAAGGTGTGACCGGGAAGCGCAAAGTCGATGACCGACAGAACGATGATGCCAAGGCTGACTGCAACCAGCAACCGCGCGCAAGCAAAGCGCATCGAACGCAGCGCATCGGAACCGTATGTCCCGACCGCGATCATCGCCAACCATACAACTCCGGCGAAAAGGGTCAGCATTCCGGCACGATCGACGATATGGCCGGGGTCCGTATCGATCTGGCTTGACCGAATTAACCAGGCGAATTCGCCGCTCACCACCAACAGCGCCAGATCGAATAAGCCCAACAGCATGACCGCATGCGGGATGTAATGTTTGAACAATCGGATCATCTCTCGGCCCGGTCAGAATGGAATTCCATACATCCGACTAAAGCCGAGAGGTGAAATGTCGGTAAATTTTACAGCGATTGGTTAACAAAAGTCCACTGCGATGGCACTTACGGTTTACTTGGCCGGATCGGCCGCATCTTTGACCGCGTCACCAACATTCTGCGCCGCATCTCCCACCTGATTGGCCGCCTCGGCTACCGCATTGTCTTTGGCGACTTCGGAGTTGCTCATGTTGGAGAACAGGAAAAAACCCGCGACTGCAACGATCACAATAACCATCAGGATCATCCACCCCGAGCCTCCACCGGACCTCCGCTGTTCTTCGCGGTCGGTGATGATGGTATGGGTTGTATGCGTTTCCCCCGCAGGGCCTTCGGTTTCCGTAATACGTTCTTCTGTCATGGAAAATCCCCTTTCAGTGGCCCTCAAAACGTGCGGCGCGGCGTTGGGGTTCCCGGCACGGCGGATGCATGCATCTAACCACCGAACTCGAACGGAATGCTACCGCGCGTCAACGGAGAGAAGCGTAGTTGCGCGCCGTTAGGGGGTAGCGATCGCTGAGCGCATTGTGCGATGTGGCAACGAGCACAGCCAGCGCCGACGGGCTGTGCATCGTCCGGTCGTAAAGAAACCTGCCGTGCCAACGTCAGATCGCTTGCCAGACGGGCCTCAACGCCCAAGACAATAGCAAACCGCGCAGCTCCGGCTGCACCGCGGCCGTCCACTGTACGCGACATAGTAAGCCAATGAGCAGGGGCCGCCCCGGCCCCGTCGAGCATCACTGGCTGAACACACAACGTTCCCGGCCGCTCGAACGCCAGATGGACATCCCACAGAGGGCAGCTATCTTCTGCCTCCAGAATGCTGGCTCCGCTGGCCCCGGCAAACCGCTTAGAGAACTGCCCGGCTCGGTCGATCCTTGCCATGAAGAACGGCAGCCCCCGCTGCCCGACGCGCTGCAGAGTAGTCAACCGATGGGCGAGCTGTTCGAAACCGACACCGAAACGCCTCATCAACACCGCGAAGTCGTAACCGGTCGCCTCACAGGCACGTAAGAAACGACCATAGGGCATGATCAACGCAGCGGCGACATAGCCATAGACATGTCGTTCATACAGCGTTCGTGCCGTGTCGTCCGTAAAGGATGCGCCCGCCGCGAGGGTGGTCACATCCTCACGATACTCTAGTGTTGCGATCTGATAGGCCAGTTGAAATGTCCGACTTGCCGGGTCGAGCATCTCGTTGATCTGTAATTGGCGAGCATGCAGATCGAGCCTCCGAAGGCTGTCGGGCATCACTTCCCGCGGCAGGATTCGGATAGCGAGCTGATGGCGGTCACGCAGACGTTCGGCCAGTGCGGCGTAAGTGTCGCCGCGCGAAAGACGTAGATCGTCGGCCAGCGCCTCTGCCGCGGTATCGAGATCGGCGAAGTGATTGCGCCAGCGTTCAATCTCACGACGGGCCGCAGCAATCGGATCGTCCTTGCGGTCCTGAGGCATCGCGGAATCATACAGGCGAGCAAAAGCGGCCGCAGCTTGTGGTGCGGCACCGAGAAATTCCGCTAGTTCATCGCGATCGATCCCCAGATCCGCAAACCGTTCATCGGACATTCGCCGGGCCAGCCCATCCAGACCGCCAATCGCTTCATCCTCTCGCAGAGCGCGTGGATCGAAGTCGAATTCATCGACTATCTTGATAACCACCCTGCCCGACAGCGGGCGCTGATTCCGCTCGATCAGATTGAGGTAGCTGGGCGATATCGACAGACGCGCAGCCATCGCCGCCTGAGTTAAACCCTCCCGCTTACGCAGGCGACGCAGAGCCGGGCCAGCGAACAATGCAGCGCCATCCATTGTAAATATCCTTACATATTTACATGCATCATTGGCGATATCAGCTCATAAAGACAAGATAGTTTGTAACTCTTTCTATCAATTGGACCACACCAGAGCGACACAGGGTGCCGATCACACAATTCCTCTCTGGAGAAAATCCATGACCTATCAGACCGAGATCAACCAGCTGGGCCAGACCATTGGCACCCAAGGTGCCCCGTGGAACGCAATCGATGCCGAGAGCGCCGCACGTATGCGCTTGCAGAACCGCTTCCCCACCGGGCTGGATATCGCACGCTACACCGCGAAGATCATGCGTGAGGATATGGCCGCATACGATACCGATCCGGCGCAATACACTCAGTCGCTTGGCTGCTGGCACGGGTTCATCGGTCAACAGAAGATGGTCGCCATCAAAAAGCATTTCGGTTCGACCAAACGCAGATACCTGTATCTTTCAGGCTGGATGGTCGCCGCTCTGCGTAGCGATTTCGGCCCCCTGCCCGACCAGTCAATGCACGAAAAAACGTCGGTCCCTGCACTGATCGAAGAACTGTACACCTTTCTTCGTCAGGCAGATGCCCGCGAACTGGGCGGCCTGTTCCGTGAACTCGACGCAGCGCGTGAACGCGGCGACGCTGTCGAAGCCAAGCGGATCGAACATGCGATCGAAAGTCATGAAACGCATGTCGTTCCGATCATTGCAGATATCGATGCCGGGTTCGGCAATGCAGAAGCGACTTATCTGCTCGCCAAGAAAATGATCGAAGCCGGTGCTTGCGCGCTTCAGATCGAAAATCAGGTGTCTGACGAAAAGCAGTGCGGCCATCAGGATGGCAAAGTCACTGTTCCGCACGAAGACTTCCTCCAGAAAATCCGCGCCATTCGCTACGCCTTCCTCGAACTGGGCGTGGAAGATGGGATCATCGTCGCTCGCACCGACTCGCTTGGCGCGGGGCTGACCAAGCAAATTGCCTACAGCACCGAAGCAGGCGATCTGGGTGACCAGTACAACAGCTTCCTCGACTGCGACGAAGTCGCGGCAGAGCAGATTGGCAATGGCGATGTCCTGATCACGCGCAATGGCAAGCTGCTGCGGCCCAAGCGTCTGCCCAGCAACCTGTATCAGTTCCGTTCGGGAACAGGCGAAGACCGCTGCGTTCTCGACTGCATCACAGCGCTGCAGAACGGCGCGGACTTGCTGTGGATCGAAACCGAAAAGCCGCATATCGGCCAGATCGGCGGAATGGTCAGCCGCATCCGCGAAGTCATCCCGAACGCCAAGCTGGTGTACAATAACTCGCCCAGCTTTAACTGGACGCTCAATTTCCGTCAGCAGGTGTTCGATGCATGGGAAGCCGAAGGCAAAGATGTGTCGGGCTATGACCGTGCCAAGCTGATGAGCGTGGATTACGACGGCAGCGATCTCGCCACTGAAGCCGATGAACGTATCCGCACGTTTCAGGCCGACGCGGCGCGCGAAGCAGGCATCTTCCATCACCTCATTACCCTGCCGACATATCACACGGCAGCGCTGAGCACCGACAACCTCGCCAAACGCTATTTCGGTGACGATGGCATGCTGGGTTACGTCAAACAGGTTCAGCGCGAGGAAATTCGCCAGGGTATCGCCTGCGTGAAACACCAGAATATGGCCGGTTCCGATATCGGAGACGACCACAAGGAGTACTTCGCCGGTGAAGCAGCCCTCAAGGCTGGCGGCAAAGACAACACTATGAACCAGTTCGCAGCAGCTTAACCCGGAGAGGAAAGGATGACCGTCATGACAGAAGAACGTCCCACCAGCGCCGAACCGCAACGCGCGCGCGCGTTGTTCTCTACCGCCGATTTCCGACTGCTGCGGACTGCGCTCACTTCTTATGCCCGCACTATCGAAGATCGGGAGGAGCTGGCCAAGATCAACGCTTTGCACCATCGGTTGGGCACATACTGCTAACTTTTCCGGGAGGGGGGAGCGACGGCCGTCGAGGGGAAGCCTTCGGCGGTCGTCAATCGTATGGCGCGACAGGTCGAACGTGGATCGCTCTTATTCGGTCGAAAAGTGTGCCTGAAACGCGAATGATACACCCACTGTGTCGGCTTACATGCTGTAAGTGCTGACCAGCAAAACGGACAGTGTTGTAACCATCAGCAATACCAGCGGAACCCCGGTGCGAATGTAATCACGAAACTCATAACTGCCTTCAGCCATGATGAGCATATTGGTCTGGTACGCGATTGGCGTGGCGTAACAAAGGTTGCAACCGAACAGGACCGCAAGGATCAATGGTTCTGCGGGCAAGCCCAGCTTTTCAGCGATGCTAAAGGCAATCGGTGTGCCGACCGTGGCTGCAGTCGCGTTCGACGCGAAGTTCGTCAGTACCGTAACGAATAGCATGATTGCCGCGAGCACCGCGGCTGGCGGCAAAAACTGCAGGCCAAGCGATAGTGTTTGCCCCAGCCAGTCCGCCGCCCCGGATTCAAGCACAAGTCGCCCCAACGCGATCGATGCCGCAACCAGAACGATCACTTTGGCCGACAGCGCCCGCCCCACCCTGTCGAACCGCACGCAGCCCGTGACGAACATCAGGATCGCTCCAGCCAACGCAGAAATGGCGATGGGCAGCAAGCCAATTGACGCCAGCCCCACTGACCCCAGCATAATGCCCCCCGCCAAAACCGCTTTCGACCGGCGAGGCATCTCAAGCTTACCTGCAAGTATGAGCAAGCTATCAGCGCGGGCGAACTCCTCGATTGCCGGGAGCAGCCCCATCACCAGCATCACATCCCCTTCGGAAATCCGCAGGTCACCACCTTCGCTATACTGATCGCGTTCACCCAGCAGAGTATGCGGGCGGTGAATTCCCAAAACCGCAACACCATATAGATCAGCCACGCCAGAACTTGGCAATGTCCGTCCGATAAGCCGCGAATCCGCGGTCACACTGACCTCCACTACATTGATATCGGAGCCCGTCTCAGAGGATTGCTGCCGAATCCGATCGATCACCCAGGCAGGTGCGATCTCCCCTTTCAGAGTCCGCATCGCTTCTTCCAGCGCCTCGTGAGTCCCGGAAATCGCCAGTCGTTGCTGCGGTTGAAGCGGCCCCATCGGCGCTTCGTGAAATTCGAGATCGGATGGCAGGCGGCGTATGACAGTGGACAGTTCCTGCCCGGTCAATATGCTATCTTCACCGAGCCTAAGGCGCGCATGAAAGCGGCGCTTTTCCGCCACGTCGGCAACGCGATTATCCCTCAACAGACGCGGCATCACAAGCCATAGATATGGCAGCGCCACCAGAGCGGCCATCAATACGATGGGCGTAAAATGGAACACATTCATATGCGGCATACCGAGATCGCGCGCAATCGACACCACCAGCAGGTTGGTTGATGTGCCGATCGTGGTCCCCATCCCACCAATCAGCACTGCCGCATTGAGCGGAATGAGCGTCTTGGAGGCCGGCATCGCACCACGCGCGGCCAGACTGACGAAGATTGGCAGCAACAGCACCAGAACCGGCGTATCGTTGACAACCATTGAGAGGCAGAGCGCCATGACCAGCGACAGCAAGAGGCCAAGCTGGAGATTGAATTTAAATACGCGCTCCAGAACGCGAGCAACCGGTTCCAGCGCACCGGTCACTACAAGACCGCGCCCCATAATCATAAGCGCGCAAATGGTAATCAGTGCGTAATGACCGAAGCCGGAAAAAGCGAGAGCCAGTCCTTCGGTCGGCTGACTGTCTGGGAGAGGGAAGAAATAAAGACCAACCGCAATCACCGCGATTGTCATCAGGGAAACGATCTCGGTCGACAGCTTCGCCCGGGCGAAAGCGATGAACATGCTGATCGTAACAATGATCGCAGCTATGGCATGGGGAGAGGGAATTTGGAGCATCAGCGCCTGAGATCACAGACTGACAACTCGAATACAAGCACTTTGGTCGCCGTCTATTATGGTGCCCCTTTTGAGCGCAGCTCCGGGATTGCCGGAGGCTCTAATTCCTGAGAGGGAGGAGCTATGATAAGCAAGACGACGAACAAGCTTGCAACTGAATGAGCCAGATGCTGACTGGTCGGTCAGGCGATCAGACCCTCAAACAAAGATCACCCAGCTCCCATCTTCATCATTTTGGGCGCACCATTCAGTCTTCGATCAGATTCTCGCGCTCTGAATGTGAGAGATAGCTCCGACTATGTCTTTCGCCTTAGTCGCAACGATGGAAGCGTCAGTTCAATTCTTCCGGTGGAGCAACGGGAAAGGGCAGCGGGGCCAAGGCAATCCCTTCTTCCATAAGTGATTCGGCTTCTTCACGTGAGGCTTGCCCGTGAATCGGGGCCTGATCCCGTTCGCCATAATGCATTGCCCGGCTTTCTTCAGCGAAGCGGTCGCCAACCCAGGTGCTTTGCTTGAGCGCTTCTGCCTGAGCTTGCGCCAAGGCCACCATCGCTTTTTCGACTTCGGGCGGCAATGGACCGGTTTTGACCGGCGCCCTCTCCACATCGGAGTTATCCGACATGTCAGAGGACTGCCGGATTTCAGAGCGCTGGTTGGATTTCGCAGGAACTGCCGGTGCCATAGGCGCCTTGGCAACATCGCTGGTATCGCATTCCGGGCAAATGACCAGGCCACATTCCTGCTGATCCGTAAAATCGCTGGAGGAACCGAACCACCCTTCGAACCGGTGCCCATTGGCGCAATGTAAATCGAAAACAATCATAACGTGCGCCTAAATGGAGATTTCACGACGGTTGGCAAGACTAGGTAATTGCGAACGAACCTCGGCAATGCGAGCTGGGTCGATCTCAGCAAAGCCAATACCGGTTTCGCCACCCCCCATATCAAGCACAATATCGCCCCACGGATCGACCACAAGGCTGTGCCCATATGTTTCGCGTCCGTCTGCGTGTTTGCCCACTTGGGCGGCCGCAATCACGTATGCGCTGGCCTCGATTGCGCGCGCGCGCTGCAATACGTGCCAGTGGGCCTTGCCAGTAGGTGCGGTGAACGCAGCGGGGACGGCAATAGCATCGCATAATTTTCGCCCCAGCGCTTCGAACAAAGCGGGAAAACGCAAATCATAACATATACTCAGGCCCAGTTTGCCAATCGGGCTGTCAGCGGCAACGACCTTCTTGCCGGGAGTATAGGCATTCGATTCCCGCCAACTCTCACCTGTGGCGAGATCGACATCGAACATGTGTATTTTGTCGTATCGGGCAACGATCCGCCCTGAGTCATCGATCAGAAGCGACCGGTTCACCCATTTTTCGCCATCGCCTTTCAATGCGAGGGAGCCGATCGCAACCCAGATGCCGTGGATATCTGCAGTGGTTCGCGCGGCGGCAAGAACTGGATTGTCTGTTTCAGGCACAATATGCTGCGCTGCCCGTGCTCGATCACGATCCAGAAGACCAGTCATTTCCGGAGTAAACAGAATTTTTGCTCCGCCCAGCGCTGCCTCAGTCACTGCCTCAGCAACGACAGCGGCATTTTCTTCCGGATCGATCCCGGCTGTCATCTGGAGCAATGCGATGCGTGTCATTCGCCGGCCAGCAAAGCGTCTAGTTTTCCGGCATGGTCGAGAGCGGCAAGATCGTCCGAACCACCCACATGGGTTTCACCAATGAAAATTTGCGGGACCGTTCTAGCATCCGGCGCACGTTCCAGCATTTCGGCCTTCCTGGGGCCGCCCAGCGTAATGTCATATTCGGTGAATTCGACGCCTTTGCTGTTGAGAAGGCTTTTAGCGCGTGAACAATATCCACATCCGAATTTTGTGTAAATTTCGACAGTTGGGACCGCCATTTCCATCCTTTCATCCGGGTGTGCACCATGCTCTTGAAAGCGGTTGGGCCAACCCTATCTCATATCCGTTGCCGCGCCGTTTCACCGGGCGGCAATGAAAGAAACGCCGGACGCCCGATGCGGGTCCGGCACGTCATTCAAATTGCTCGTAGGAGGATTTGTACCATGTCACGTCTCGATTTCACGCCCTATCGTCGCACCACCGTCGGGTTCGACCGTTTATTCGATTTGCTCGAAGGGCAAGTCCGCAATAATTCGGGCGATAACTACCCGCCGTTCAACATAGAACGCCGTGGTGACGACGAATATCGCATCACTCTGGCAGTCGCGGGTTTCCGTCCGGCCGATATCGAAATCACTGCACAACAGAACTTGTTGGTGATTCAGGGTCGCAAGCGCGACGATGCACCCGACGGCGAAATGCTGCATGTCGGCATCGCCAATCGCGGGTTCGAACGTCGTTTCGAACTGGCCGATTATGTGCGCGTCGATAACGCGGATCTCGCAGATGGCCTGTTGGTAATCGATCTCGTGAGAGAAGTGCCCGAAGCGATGAAACCCAAGAAGATCGCCATTGGCGGACAGCCAGCGCTCGAGGTCGTCAAGGATGACAAGAAAGCCGACGCGGCCTGATCGCGATCGCATCCATCGCTTTTTTCGAGGGCGGCCTGCATGGGCCGCCCTTTTGTATGTCAGTTCGCTCACCAACCGGATCAACCACTGATCACTCCGGTTCCTGAAAAATTTAGGGGACGGGCCCGAAGACCCGCCCCCAACGGCGATAACGCCGCCTCTTTCCGAAAGTGATCGTCCGGGTCGCAGAAGACGATCATCTCCGGTCGGAGCTTATATTTTTGTCAGGATGGAGATGATGGAAAAGCCCCTAACCCCCTGATCACGCGAGTGAATATGCCACCGCACAACAACTAAGCCGATTGATTCGAACTGCCTTTGTGGCCAGTCGTTTATCATAAAGCAAATCTTAGCAGCTAATGCACAGAAATACTTGCATAAATTCCCTGCGAGACAGGGGGGCAAAGTTTCGATCGCAGCTCCGCCAGTCGGATTTAAATCAGACCAGACGCGCCTGCCGAAGTGCCGCCTCAATAAAACCGGCGAACAGCGGATGAGGGTCGAACGGTTTGGACTTCAGTTCCGGGTGGAATTGCACACCGATAAACCACGGGTGATCGGGACGCTCGACGATTTCCGGCAACAGTCCGTCGGGAGACATGCCAGAGAACACCAGCCCATCCCCTTCCAGTGCATCTCGATACGCGGAATTGACCTCGTAACGATGGCGATGGCGTTCACTGATCGATGCGGCACCGCCATAGATCGAACTGACGCGGCTGTTGCTGGCAAGTCTCGCTTCGTATGCGCCCAATCGCATCGTGCCGCCAAGGTCGCCCTCAGAGCTACGCTGCTGGAGGCCTTCCTTGCTCATCCATTCGGTAATGATGCCGACAACCGGTTCATCGGTTTCACCGAATTCGGTCGAGCTGGCATGCTCTAGGCCCGCAGCCCGCGCACTTTCGATACACGCCATCTGCATACCGAGACAGATGCCGAAGAAAGGCACATTGCGTTCGCGCGCAAACCGAACCGAAGCGATCTTGCCTTCGCTGCCGCGTTCCCCAAACCCGCCCGGCACCAGAATACCGTGCATCGGTTCCAGACGGGCTGCGATATCTTCTTCGTTGCCTTCGAATATTTCGGCATCGATCCAGCGAATATTGACTTTCACCCGGTTGGCCATCCCGCCGTGGATCAGTGCTTCGTTCAGCGACTTATAGGCATCGGGCAGGCCGACATATTTGCCAACAACGCCAATGGTCACTTCGCCTTCGGGATGTTCGTAGCGATCGATAATGTCATCCCAGCGCGCCAGATCGGGAGTTGGTGCATCGGTGACGTGGAAGTGGCGCAGCACTTCTGAGTCGAGCCCTTCGTGGTGATACTGCAAGGGAACGGCATAGATGCTGCTGGCATCGAGCGCAGGAATGACCGCTTCCTTGCGGACGTTGCAGAACAGCGCGATCTTGGCGCGTTCGCTATCCGGCAGCGGGTGCTCGCACCGGCACAACAAGATATCAGGCTGAATACCCAACCCGGTCAATTCGCGCACAGAATGCTGGGTCGGTTTGGTCTTCAACTCGCCGGCCGCCGCGATGTAGGGCACAAGGGTTACATGGACAAAGCAGGTATTGTCCCGGCCCAGCTCGTTACGCATCTGGCGCAACGCCTCGATGAAAGGCAGCCCTTCGATATCGCCGACAGTGCCACCGATTTCGCACAGCACGAAATCGAGATCCTCGGTGTCGGCTTGCGCGAATTGCTTGATCGCATCGGTTACGTGCGGGATCACCTGCACGGTTGCGCCAAGGTAGTCTCCGCGCCGTTCTTTCGCGATGATATCGCGATAGATCCGGCCCGAGGTAATGTTATCCCCCTGGTGGGCAGAAACCCCGGTGAAGCGTTCGTAGTGGCCAAGATCGAGATCGGTTTCAGCACCGTCGTCAGTGACGTAGACTTCGCCGTGCTGATAGGGGCTCATCGTTCCAGGATCGACGTTCAGGTACGGATCGAACTTGCGAATCCGAACGCGATATCCGCGCGCCTGCAACAGAGCCGCGAGGCTCGCCGCCATGAGACCTTTGCCGAGCGAGGAAACCACGCCGCCGGTGATAAAAATGTACCGCGCCATGGGGGTCGGGCCTTAAGCCGCATTCAGGAGTCGGCGCAAGCAGAATACGCTCCGCTCGCGCCGCAATCCACAGCGGCGATTGAACAAAAGGGTTAGCCGGCAGCGCCGGACAGCGGATCGTTCTGAGCGGGGGCTTCTGGCGCAGGTGCAGCCGGGGCAGCAGCAGGCGCCGAACGATCGAGAGTCGATTCGACGTTCGATCCGCCAGTGCTGGTTTCAGCCGCCATCGCCGCGAGGACAATCGACAGGAGCACGAAAGCTATCGCCAGCCACTTGGTTATACGCGTCAGGAAATCCGCCGCGCCGCGCGCGCTCATCAATCCGGTGGGATTGCCGCCGACACCCAGTCCGCCCCCTTCCGAGCGCTGCATCAGGATAACCCCGACGAGGGCTGCGGCGATGATCGCCTGAACGACAATGAGGAACAGAAAAAGTGAGGACATCGAACGGATACTCTAACAACAGGTTGTCGCGCATCTAAGCGCGCATGTGCGCCGGGGCAAGGGTACGGGCTGTTATGTTCTGCCCGTGCCGCTAGCTTTCCTGAACGTCGGCGCCCGCGGCAACGATGCCGAGGAAGCTTTCCGCAGTCAGGCTGGCACCACCCACCAGCGCACCACCGACATCGGCGGTTTCGAGGATTTCGCGGGCATTTTCCGGTTTGACCGAACCGCCATAAAGGATGCGGACCACCCCGCCCTGCTCCTCACCGAATCGCTCGATCAGCAAGGCCCGAATGGCACCATGCATCGCAGCGATATCGTCGGTTGTCGCAGTGCGACCGGTGCCGATGGCCCAGATCGGTTCGTAGGCCACAGCGAGTCGCTCTGCAGCGTCATCCAGCGTCTCGGGCAGCGAGGTGCGTAGCTGCGCGATCACGAAAGACTCTGCATTTCCTGCGTTGCGGGTCTCCTCCGCTTCGCCGCAGCAAACGATCAGCTTCAACCCAGCAGAAATGGCGGCATGACACTTTGCATTTACCAATTCATCGGTTTCGCCGTGATTCTGGCGCCGTTCGCTGTGCCCCAGAATAACGAATTTCGCACCGGCATCGGCCAGCATTGTCGCGGAAATGTCGCCAGTATGCGCCCCTTCCACTTCGTGATGGCAATCCTGCGCGCCAACGCCGATCTGCTCTGCCTCGCGGTGAACCGGATGAATCAGGGTATAAGGCGGCGCAAGCGCGACCTCCACTTTCATGAGTCGTTGTGCCGAACGATCAATCGAACGAGCTTCGGAAAGCATCGAGCGCGTGCCGTTCATTTTCCAGTTACCGACGATATACGGCCGGAGGGCCATGACGAAATCCTCACGTCTGTTGAGTGCAATAGGAGGGATGCTCCCTGATTGGGAGCGGCCCTATAGGATGCAGAATACCGATCCGGCTAGTCCGAGTTTGTAAATCGGTCAAAACGGATTGGACCTGTTGCGACAAATACGCAGGCCCTCTAAAGCGCCTGTTTGCATGCGCCAATGGCGCGCCGACCCGTTATCAGTGGAAGAAGTTAACCGCCACTATGCTCCAATCTTTTCGCAATGTCTTCAAAACGAAGCTCGGCGTCGCTTTTACGCTGGCTTTCCTTGCACTTATCGCTGTTGCTTTTGCCAGCGGCGATGTCGCTAGCAACGCGACTTTTGGCGGAATAGCCGGGGGCGATAATGTCGCATCGGTCGGGGGCGAAAAGGTCGGCAGTGCGGAATTCAGTCAGGCGATGACAGGCGCGCTCGATAATGTGCGTCAGCAGAACCCCACAGAATCGATGGCCTCTCTGATTGAGCAGGGGGCGATGGACGACGTGCTGAACCAGTTGATCGACCGTAAAGCCCTGTCCCAGTTCGCCAATTCGATTGGCCTGCGCGCGGGCGATAATCTGGTGAACAGTGAAATACGCCGTATCCCGGCCTTTGCGGGGCCAAATGGCGAATTCGACGAGTCTCTCTATCGGCAGATGCTGGCACAGCGCAAACTGACCGACCAGCAGGTCCGTACCGATCTGGCGCAGGGTTTGCTGGCAGAACAAGTGCTGGTGCCGGCTGCATTCGGCGCCAAAATGCCTTCGAAGATCGCGGCTCGCTATGCGGCGCTCATCAAGGAACGGCGCAAGGGCAGCGTTGCCATTTTGCCAAGCGACCTTTTCGCACCGAAGGGTAAACCGACGGAAAAGCAGCTCACCGCCTATTACGAAGCGAACAAAAAGAATTTCATCCGCCCCGAGCGCCGGATTCTGCGGTACGCGGTTTTCGGTGACGAAGCGCTGGGCAATGTCGAACCGACCGATGCCGAGATTAAAGCGCGGTATGAAAAGAATAAGGCATCAATGTATGCCGGAGGCGAGCAGCGCAAGCTGACTCAGTTGATCGTTCCCACCCAGCAGGCAGCAGAAGATATTCGCAAGAAGGTCGATGCGGGTGGTTCGTTCGAACAATCGGCCCGTCAGGCTGGATTCGAAGTCAGTCACGTCGATGCCATTGATAGCAAGGATCTCGCTTCGCAGGCATCCGATGCAGTGGCCAAGGCTGTTTTTTCCGCGCCTCGCGGCAAGGTCGCGACGCCGGCGCGCGGCAGCTTGGGATGGTATGTTGTGCGGGTGGACGAAGTGAAAACCATCCCTTCGCGCACGCTCGATCAGGTGCGTGGAGAGATCGCAACTGCCCTCCGCGATGAAAAGCGGGCGCAGGCGCTGTCCGAAATGTCGAGCGATATCGAGGACAGGTTCGACAACGGTGAATCTCTGTCTGACGTTGCCAAGACTCTGAAGGCAGACGTGAAGTCGACCCAGCCACTTGTCGCAGATGGCCGCGTCTATGGTGGAACACCGGGCGATATGGCTCCCGAAGTAATCCGCCCCGTTTTGCAAACCGCGTTCGAAATGGACGAAGGTCAGCCGCAAATTGCCGCGACTGCGGACCATAGTGGCTATATCATTTTCGAGACGTCGCAGATTACCGAATCCGCGGCTGCTCCGATGAAAGAAATCACCAACGACCTCACTCTCGCATGGCGCGCCAGCGAAGGGAGCAAGGCGGCCAAGGCTGCGGCAACGCGCGTGCTGGATCGCGTGAAGAAGGGCCAGAGTCTGCAAGCGGCAATCTCTGCCGAGAAGGTTAAACTTCCTGCCGTCGACGATCTCAACCTGACTCGCGAAGAACTCGCGAGAGCGGGACAGCGTGTCCCGCCTCCGCTGGCATTGATGTTTTCGATGGCGAAAGGCACGAGCAAGAAACTGGAAGGGCCCAACGATGCCGGTTGGTTCGTCGTCTCCCTGAAAGACATCGAGCCGGGCAAGATCGATGCCAAGGATCCGCAGATCGCAGCCGCTCAGCAGACGCTCGGCCAGATGCTCGGCCGGGAATATTCCGATTCTCTGCGAACTGCCATCCGGGCCGATATGAAAGTCGAGCGCAATCAGAAGGCGATCGACGCGGTACGGAAACAACTTACCGGCGCCAACAACGCAAATTGACAGGAGGGCGAGCTGAGCGAATTGGCTCCCGATAACGCCCGCGCGGCGCGTGACGCTCTTGCAGCGGGCAAGCCTGCGCTCGTTTGGCGCAAGGTCGTCGCTGACACGGAAACCCCCATTGGCGCAGCGTTGAAGCTTATCGAGCCGGGCCGGGGCGACTTCCTGCTCGAATCGGTCGAAGGTGGCGAGGTACGCGGGCGTTACAGCATGGTAGGGCTCGATCCCGATCTCGTATTCCGCGCGCAGGGCAACCGGGCCGCGATCAATGCTGACTGGCGAACAGACCGCGAGGCTTTCCGCGATTGCGATGGTGGGGCGCTGGAGGAATTGCGCGCGCTGGTCGCGTCGTGCCGGATCGACGTGCCAAAGGGTTTACCCCCCGCCCTCACCTGTCTGGTCGGCTATTTCGGGTACGAAACCATCGGCCTGGTGGAAAAGCTGCCGCGCGCCCCCGATTCCGCGCTGCAATTGCCCGATATGCTGTTCGTGCGCCCTACCGTTTTGCTCGTGTTCGACAGGTTGGGCGAAGAGCTGACCTGTGTCGCCCCCGTGTGGCCGGGCGCCGCTGCGCCTGATCGGGCCGTTGACGACGCGCAGGAACGGATCGACGAAACGCTGCGAAAACTGGAAAGCGCCGTCCCGCCTTCTCCGGTGGCACACGATCTGCCGGATATGGCGCTCACACCGACAATGGCGGCGGGCGCATATGAAGCGATGGTCGATCGCGCCAAGGCCTATATCGAGGCGGGCGATGTGTTTCAGGTCGTGCTGGCACAGCGTTTCACTTGTCCCTTCCCGCTGCCGCCGATTGCGCTTTACCGCGCATTGCGGCGCGTGAACCCGTCGCCGTTCCTTTATTTCCTCGACCTGCCTGGGTTTGCGGTCGTCGGATCGAGCCCTGAAATCCTTGTCCGGGTGCGCGACGGCGAAGTGACTATTCGCCCGATTGCTGGCACCCGTCCACGTGGTAAAACGGCGGAGGCCGATCGGGAGGCCGAAGCAAGCCTGCTGGCCGATGCCAAGGAACGGGCGGAACACCTGATGCTGCTCGATCTGGGGCGCAACGATGTGGGCCGGGTGGCCTCACGCGGTAGTGTGCAGGTCACCGACAGCTTCACGATAGAGCGTTACAGCCATGTGATGCACATTGTCAGCAATGTGATCGGCGCGCTGGATCCGTCAAAAGATGCTCTCGACGCATTGTTCGCAGGTTTTCCGGCAGGCACCGTCAGCGGGGCACCGAAGGTACGCGCCTGTCAGATCATTGCTGAGCTGGAGCCGGAAACCCGTGGTGCCTATGCTGGCGGTGTCGGCTATTTCGCGCCGGACGGATCGGTCGATAGCTGCATCGTGCTGCGTACCGCCGTCGTCAAAGACGGGATCATGAACGTACAGGCGGGTGCCGGCATCGTGGCCGATAGCAACCCGGCATATGAACAGCGGGAATGTGAAGCGAAGGCGAGCGCACTGTTTGCCGCCGCACGTGAAGCAGCACGGATCGCCAGCGAGCCGGGATTCGGCCAGTGAAACGCGCACTGCCACTGGCTTTGCTGTTCGCACTGGCTGCATGTGGGGCGCAACAGGCGGGCGAGCCCGTCGAACGGATGGCCATTGGGCCGAACGGTGGAGGCAAGGCCCTCCCCACGGGCAAGGACAAGGCCAGCGATGCGCCCAGTCCGACGCCGACCGAGAGTGTCGCGTCCGCTTGTAAGCAGGTTACGTTCGATGGTGCCAAACTGACGGACTGCATTGCCGATCCGGCAAAGCATCGCATCGCACTGGTGCTAGGCCCCAGGGATGGCGCACCTTACCGTGGCTTCGCCCAACTGGCAGCGAAGCGTTCGGATGATGCACCGCCTGTTCTGTTCGCGATGAACGCAGGCATGTTCGATGGTGAAGGCAAGCCCATCGGATATTATGTGCAGGGCGGCGACCGGTTGAAGGAGCTCAACCGCAACGATGGCCCCGGCAACTTCCATATGCAGCCCAACGGCGTTTTCTATGGCGGCAAAGGCGACTGGCATATCCGCACGAGCAACGATTTCTATCACAGCGTTGCGGACCGCCCTGATTTTGGCACACAGAGTGGCCCGATGCTGTTGATCCGCGGCAAACTCCATCCCGAAATCACCGAAGACGGGCCAAGCCGCACAGTGCGAAACGGGGTCGGTATCGATCCGCAGGGCCGCGCCCATTTCGTGATTTCCGACGAAGCCATCAGCTTCGGCAAACTGGCGCGCTATTATCGCGATGTGGTGAAGGCGCAGGAGGCCCTCTATCTCGATGGCGGAGTCTCGGCCTTGTGGGATCCCGCAACCGGGCGCATGGACAGCCGAGGCCCGCTTGGCCCCATCGTGGTGGTAAGCGAAAAGTAACTACCGATCAGGAGGTTATCATGACCGAACGCCGCACGCTCTATCCACCGATCGAACCTTACGAAAGCGGGATGATCGATGTCGGCCACGGTCATTCTCTCTATTGGGAGCGCTGCGGCACTCCGGGCGCGAAGCCGGTGGTGTTCCTCCACGGCGGGCCTGGCGGCGGGTGCAGCCCCGATCATCGTCGGCAGTTCGATCCTGCGTTGTACGATATTCTGTTGTTCGACCAACGCGGCTGCGGGCGTTCGACTCCGTTCGCCAGCCTCGATCACAACACCACCTGGGATCTGGTAAGCGACATAGAGCGGCTGCGCGAAATGTGCGGACATGAAAAGTGGATGGTGTTCGGCGGAAGCTGGGGCTCAACGCTGTCGCTCGCCTATGCCGAACACCATCCCGACAGGACCACCGAACTGGTGCTGCGGGGTATCTTCCTTGGCGGACAGGATGAATACGACTGGTTGTACCGTTACGGCGCCAGCGAAATCTACCCGGAAGAGTGGGACGCTTTTCGTAACCATATCGCGGAAGACCGCCGGGGCGATTTGCTGGCCGCATACGGTGAGTTGCTGACAGCCGACGATCATGACACCCGCGTTGCCGCCGCCAAGGCATGGAGCCGGTGGGAAGGTGTTACCGTTACCCTGCTGCCCGATCCCGAAATGCTGGCCGACTTTACCGACGAAGCACACGCGGTTGCCTGTGCGCGGATCGAGAATCACTATTTCCGCCACCATTGCTGGCTCGAACCGGGGCAATTGCTCGATGGGGCGGCGAAGCTTCGCGGCATTCCCGGTGTGATCGTTCAGGGGCGGCACGACTGCTGCACTCCGCCGGCCGCGGCGTGGGCGCTCAAGCAGGCATGGCCGGAGGTCGACTTGCAAATCGTGCCCGACGCAAGCCACTTGTTCTCCGAACCCGGCATCACCGATGGGCTGGTGCAGGCCACCGACCGGTTTGCGGGGAAGAGCTGACAGGCCCGGCAGGGCTTGCCCCCCGCCAAACAACGCGCCAAGGGATCGTCCGATATGATCCTTGTCATCGATAACTACGATAGCTTCACCTGGAACCTGGTCCATTATCTGATGGAACTGGGCGCCCCGGTGCGGGTGGAACGCAACGATGCGCTGACTGCGGCAGAAGCAATCGCAACAGGCGCAAGCGGATTTCTGATTTCGCCCGGCCCATGCACACCAAACGAAGCAGGCATCAGCCTTGATCTGGTGGCGGCCTGTGCCGACGCGGCGAAGCCCTTGCTGGGCGTATGCCTTGGCCATCAGTCGATTGGGCAGTATTTTGGCGGTCGCGTCGTGCGCGGGGGGTTGATGCACGGCAAGACGTCGCCTGTCAGCCATGATGGCACCGGCATGTTTGCAGGGATACCCTCCCCCTTCACGGCCACGCGCTATCACTCGCTGGTGGTGGAAGATATTCCAGCAGTGCTGAAGGTCAACGCGACCAGCGACGATACCCATGTCATGGGTTTCCGCCACGAAAACCTGCCGATCCACGGGGTGCAGTTCCACCCGGAAAGCATCGCGACCGAACACGGCCACGCCATGCTGGCCAATTTCGTGACTCTGTGCGGCATTCCGATGGAGAAACTGGCATGAGAACGCTGCCGCAGGCCGAACCGCACCTGAGCGAAAGCGAAGCCGAAGAGGTCTTCGGATGGGTGCTCGACGGTGAGACGAGTGAAGACGAAATCGCCCGTTTCCTGTGCGCGCTGTCTGACCGGGGCGAAACCGCTGCCGAAATCGCCGGGGCCGCGCGCGCATTGCGCTCTCGGCTGATCCCGATCAACGCGCCTGCCGATGCCATCGACTGCTGCGGCACGGGCGGCGACGGGCACCACACGCTCAATGTGTCGACTGCTGTCAGCCTGGTGGTCGCCGCAGCAGGTGTGCCAGTGGCCAAGCATGGCAATCGCGCCGCCAGTAGCAAAGCCGGGGCCGCCGATACGCTGGAACAACTCGGGCTCGATATGGACGCAGCGGGAAGAACCGCTGAAAAGACATTGAGCGAACTGGGCATTTGCTTCCTGTTCGCGAAAAATCATCATCCGGCGATGGCGCGTATCCAACCGATCCGCCAGCGGCTTGCCCGGCGCACTATTTTCAACCTGATGGGGCCGCTATCCAATCCTGCCGGAGTGCAGGGACAGCTCATCGGGATTGCCCGCCCTGCTTATGTTCCGATTTATGCCGAGGCACTGGCCCATCTTGGCACCAAATGCGCGATGATCGTGTCGGGCGACGAAGGGCTGGACGAACTGAGCCTGGCAGGCGGCAACGAAGTGGCCGTAGTGCAAGGTAACGATTTCGAGATGCGGCGGGTCGATGCCACCCAGGCAAACCTGCCCCACGCCCCCATCGAAGCGATCCGCGGCGGCGATGCAGCCCATAATGCCAAGGCGCTGCGGGCGCTGTTGATGGGAACGCCCGGCCCCTATCGCGATGCCGTGCTGCTGAACGCGGCAGCCTGTTTTGTGGTTGCGGACAAATCGGCGGACTATGTCGAAGGCGCTGCGATGGCGGCGGAATCGCTCGATTCCGGCAAAGCGGGTGCTTTGCTTGATCGCTGGATCGAAATGGCGCGATAGCGCCCCCCTGCAAACGGACCAGCCAGCCATGACCGATAAACTCGCCGAAATCTGCGCTACCAAGCGAGAGGAAGTTGCCGCGCGCAAAGCGCTGGCCACTATCGACGACCTCGACCGCACCGCCCGCGATCAATCCGCGCCGCGCGGTTTTCGCAATGCGCTCGAACGCAAAGCGGCAAACGGTTACGCGCTGATTGCGGAAATCAAGAAAGCATCGCCCTCCAAGGGCCTGATCCGCCCCGATTTTCGCCCTGCTGAACACGCGGCTGCCTATCAGGCCGGGGGCGCTGCGTGCCTCTCGGTTTTGACCGATGCCCCCTATTTTCAGGGACACGAGGATTACCTTGCCGATGCGCGCCGCGCTTGCTCGCTGCCGGTGCTACGCAAGGACTTCATGGTCGATCCCTGGCAGGTGGCCGAAGCGCGTTCGATCGGGGCCGATGCCATCCTGATTATCGTCGCCGCGCTCGACGATAGCTTGATGGCGGAAATCGAAGCTGCGGCGATTGAGCGCGGAATGGACGTGCTGGTCGAAGTGCACGATCAGGGAGAAATGGAGCGGGCCGCGCGTCTGCAATCCCGCCTGATCGGTGTGAACAACCGAAATCTCAAGACGTTCCGCACCGATCTTGCCACCACAGAACAACTCGCTCCGCTTGCGCCGGAGGGAGCATTGCTGGTCGGGGAAAGCGGGATCAATACCCATGCCGATATCGAACGGCTCGCACGGTGCAACGTCCGCACATTTCTGGTGGGCGAAAGCCTGATGCGGCAAGCCAACGTCGAGGGCGCGACCCGCGCTCTGCTGGAAGGATAACAGCAGCGGGCCGCACCTCTGTCCTACCTGCCCTGACTGTGGCAGAAAGCGGCTATGGCCCATCTCGCTCCCTCGTTTTCGACACCTGTTTTTGACGGCGAATTGGGCGGGTGGATTTTTCTTCTTCTGGACAGTGTAACATGTGGTCCATGTCTCCGCCCTGATCCAGCATTATCAAGGAGTTGGCAATGACACGTCTGACTCACCTGAATGCCGACGGCGCGGCCCGAATCGTGGACGTTGGCAGCAAGCCGGAAACCGCGCGCAAGGCCATCGCTTCAGGTCGGATCACGATGTCGGAGATGGCGCTGGCGGCTATCCGCGATGGGGATGCGCCGAAGGGCGATGTTCTGGCCGCGGCGCGCATCGCCGGGATCATGGCAGCGAAGAAGACGGCGGACCTGATCCCTTTGTGCCATCCGTTGCCGCTGGAATCGGTCACAGTCGAGTTTGCATTCGAGCAGAGCGCGCTGTCGGTGACGGCGTCAGCAACTCTGACCGGCAAGACCGGGGTTGAAATGGAAGCGATGACAGCGGCTTGCGTGGCTTTGTTGACGATATACGACATGGCCAAGGCGCTCGATAAGGGAATGGTGATCGAACAGGTCCGCCTGATCGCCAAAGATGGCGGCAAGTCAGGCCCATGGCGCGCTCAGCCATGACGTCACCGATCCCTTTGAACGAGGCGCAGACGCGCTTGCTCAAGGATGTCGCTCCACTGGGCAGCGAGACGATCGAAACGACTGCGGCTTGCGGGCGATATCTGGCCGAACCGCTTGTCGCCCGGCGCACTCAGCCAGCAGCCGACCTGTCATCGATGGATGGCTATGCGATGCGGGCCGATGATACAGGCGGCCCATGGCGACTGGTGGGCGAAAGCGCCGCCGGTCATCCGTTTGCCGGTACGCTGGGCCGTGGAGAGGCAGTTCGCATCTCCACCGGCGCGCATGTGCCAGAGGGCGCAAATGCCATCCTGTTGCAGGAAAATGCCCATGTCGGCGAGGGCACAGTGGCCATTGCAGACCCCCAAGGGGATCGCCCGACGGATCGTTACATTCGGCGCAGGGGTTTCGACTTCACCGCTGGCGACATGCTCCTGAGCAGCGGAACCCGGATCGATGCCGCAAGTCTGGCGCTCGCAATGGCCGCCGGTGTGTGGCAGCTCAAAGTAGGCAGCAGGCCCATTGCCTCTGTAATCGATTCGGGCGATGAATTGACTGCCCGTACCGATCCCACCCGGCCCGATGCCCTGCCAGCGAGCAATGGGCCGATGTTGGCCGCGATGTGCAGCGGGCTGACCGCCAGAACTGTGGTGCCGCCACCTGTTTCCGACAGCCGCAGCGCCCTCCGCGAAGCACTGGGGGCTGCCGCGGATTCGGATGTGATCGTCACAACCGGCGGGGCTTCGGTCGGCGATCACGATCACGTGCGAGCGGCTCTGGAAGACTGGGGTGCGACAATCGATTTCTGGCGGGTGGCCATTCGTCCGGGCAAACCCCTGCTTGTCGCGCGCAAGGGCGGAATCACTGTATTGGGCTTGCCCGGCAATCCCGTGTCCGCATTCGTCACCGCCCACCTCTTCCTGCTCCCGCTTTTGCGGCGGATGGCCGGGGCTGGCGATCCCCTGCCCCGCTTTATCGAGGCACGCCTGTCGGGCGCACTGCCTGTCGGCGGCGCACGGCAGGAATTCATGCGGGGCGTTTGGGCCGACGGAGGGGTGGCTACGATTGGCGAGCGAGACAGCAGCGCGTTACACGCGCTGGCAAGTGCCGATGTGCTGATCGAGCGGCCAATTGGCGCCCCGGCGGCGCTGGACGGTGACAGCGTTCGGGTGCTGGCGCTGAAAAATGGCGGAGATGCTTGACCTAGCCAAAAAGGTTGCCTAATTGTTCCGTGTTCGTTCCGATTTATGGAACGCTATGGGAAGAACGCGATGCTCACCGCCAAGCAACATGAATTGCTTCAGTTCATCCAACGCCGACTGGAAGAAAGCGGCATCTCGCCTTCTTTCGAGGAAATGAAGGAAGCGCTCGACCTGAAGAGCAAGTCGGGTGTTCACCGCCTCATCTCGGCGCTGGAAGAACGCGGGTTCATTCGCCGTTTGCCCAATCGCGCGCGCGCACTGGAAGTGATCAAGCAGCCCGAAGATTCGGTTTCGGTTCCACGTAAGCCGAAGAATGACAATCTCGCACCGTTGAACAAGGCCCCTGCCCGCCCTGAACCGGCAAACGATGTGATCGAAATTCCGCTACATGGCCGGATTGCTGCAGGCGCACCGATAGAGGCTCTGGAAAGCCACAGCACTCTGCCCGTGCCCGCCGCACTGCTTGGGCCGGGGGATCATTACGCGCTGGAAGTATCCGGCGATTCGATGATCGAAGCAGGCATTTTCGATGGCGATTTCGCGCTCATTAAACGCACGGATACCGCCCGCGACGGGGAAATCGTCGTTGCGCTCGTCCGTAACGAGGAAGCGACTCTCAAGTATTTACGGCGCGAAAACGGAATGGTCCGGCTCGATCCGGCCAATGGGGCATACGAACCGCAGATCTACCGCCCCGATGAAGTCGTGGTGCAGGGGCGTCTATCGGGTCTGTTGCGGCGCTATCACTGATAGCGGACAGTCCGCTATCGACTGCGCTGAGGCCACCATCCATGCGCGCCCTGAGACTGAGCGACAGTTGTCACTGTGCCAGTCTCCAGGTTGATCGTCAGGCCGCCTGTCCGGCTCAGCAATCGCCTATCCGCCTTGATCCATTGCGGCCCGCATGACCGCGGCAACCAGCGGTCGGCAATCACGATATCCGAACGCGCACAGGCCGCAGCCAGCGCACGTTCCGCCACCAGCGTCCGGCCGCGCGCCAGCAACAGGTGCCAGTCGCGCTCTCCACGACGGAGTGTGACTGTGCAGAACTCACGACTGCATCGCGCACCAGGCCAGCGATCCAGCGGCAAGGGTTCGCCTTCCGTGCCCGCCATTTCGAGGAGGTTGTCTCGCAAAAACGCGCTCTTGCTGTCGCGCAGCAGCAGCAGCCGGTCCCCTTCCCCGACGATACCGACCTGCCGCCCATCGGCGGTTATCAACAAATCGGGGGTCGGGGTCGCGAGCAAAGCAATGGTCCCTGCCGCTACCGGAACAAGACCGTATAACCGCACCCGCCCTTGCCACAGCGCCAGCCATAATCCACCGGCAACGAACAGCGTGAACGTGATCGCCCCCATCTGGGGCATTAGCCTGACCGCCCCCGGCTGCTCCGCCGTGAAATGGGCGATGGCTAGTAGCAAATCGAGCGAATGTCCCGCCAACCACCAGAACGGAGCGCCCAACCCGAATATATCGAACAGCAAGGCCAGCGCGATCATGGGCATGGAAATGAATGTGACCAAGGGAATGGCGAACACATTGGCGATCGCACCATATATTCCGGCACGGTGGAAATGGAGCAACACGATGGGCATCAGGGCAATCTCGATCACCAGCCCGGTAATTAGCAGCATCGTGATCCTGCGACCACTACGCCTTATCACGCCCTCCTCCCGCGGAGCCATGAAGCGCTGCACCGGAGCGCTTCGATGCAGCGCTACGATGGCGACCACTGCGGCAAAGCTCATCTGGAAACTGGGGCCAACAACCGTCTCGGGCCACAAAAGCATGACACATACCGCCGCGACGGCCACGATCCTCAGCGATAATGGCTCCCGGCCCAACGCCATCGCGCCCAATACCAGCAGAGCAGCCGCGCAGCTACGCACCGTGGGCACTTGCGCGCCTGTGAGCAGGGTATATCCCACCCCTGCCCCGGCTGCGATGCAGGTGGCAACCAGCGGCAAGCGCACCCGCAGCGCAAGCCATGGCCACAGAGCGAGCAAGCGGATCAGCAACAGATAGGTCGCCGCCATCACTGCACTGACATGCAATCCGCTGATCGAAAGCAAATGGGTAAGCCCGGCATCCCGCATCGCGTTTTCGTCGCTGGCACCGATGGCACTGCGATCCCCGCTGGCGAAAGTCGCCGCAATCGCGCCCGGCGAACCGTCGACCTGATGGCGTACATGCTGCGACAATGCGCGTTGAATTCGGCCAATATCCCACCGACTGGGCGGCGGCTTCTCCACCAGTTCGATTTCTCCGATGAGGGATCCGGTGGCGGCCAGTCCGTTGAACCACGCTGTACGCGCAAAGTTGTAGCTTCCGGGCAGAAGCGGCGGCGACGGCGGTATCAGGCGCGCTCGCAGCGATATCCGCGCGCCATCTTCGATGTCGTCCAGCATTGCCGACGTCGGCACGTTGACGCGCACCTTCCGCGGCGCACCACTGCCTGCATCGCGATAAGCGAGTGTCAGCCGGGTGCGGTCGAGTGCTGGCTGGTCCTCTCGCGCCAGCACTCGACCGTCAATGGTAACGACTGCCGGGCGGGAAAGGGGGGTGGCCCCGACCAGTTCGGAGCGAACCCAGATGAGAGCCACGCCCAATGCCAGCGCGATACCCAGCCCCGTAATCGCCACAGAAAGGTATTCGCGACCTTGCCTTTCCCGCCAGTAATATCTGGCGGATGCTACACAAAAAAGGGCAAACGCAATGGTTGCGACCCATTGCCACGGCTGCCCCAGAACGAACCACACCACGATCCCTGTCCCAAGTACAATGGCCAACCACGGCACACGCTCAACCCCCCTGTCAGCGAGGAAATCGTTCGCTGTTGCCAGCACACTGGACAATTGGACTGCCTTCCGCCAAGGACGCTGCAATGCAGCATCCCCTGGTTCCAGCCCCTTCTCCTGGGGCACATCGGACACCATATGGGCGATCATGATTTGTTTGGATAAGGAAACGCCGTCGCATGACAAGCAGTAGCGGAGCAGTTGTCACGCGCTTCGCTCCCTCGCCGACCGGATTCCTCCATATCGGTGGCGCGCGGACAGCGTTGTTCAATTGGCTTTTCGCCCGTCATCATGGCGGCAAAGTATTGTTGCGGATCGAAGATACCGATCGCAAGCGCAGCACGACCGAGGCGATCGACGCGATCCTCGATGGGCTGGACTGGCTTGGCCTCGATTTCGACGGCGATACGACTTATCAGTTTCAGCGCGCGGCGCGGCACGCCGAAGTCGCCAACCAACTGCTCGAATCGGGGCACGCATACAAATGCTTTGCCACACCGGAAGAGCTGGAAGCGATGCGGGCCGAACAGCGCGCAAACAAGCAACCGATGCGCTATGACGGGCGCTGGCGCGATCGCGATCCTTCAGAGGCGCCCGATGGCGCACCGTTCGTTATCCGCCTGAAGACGCCACAAGATGGCGAAACGGTTATCGATGACGCGGTGCAAGGGCGCGTAACTGTCCAAAATGCGGAGATCGACGACTACGTCCTCCTCCGGGCAGACGGCACACCGACCTATATGCTCGCCGTGGTGGTTGACGATCATGATATGGGGGTAACCCATGTGATCCGAGGAGACGACCATCTGAACAATGCTTTCCGCCAGTTGCCGATCTATCGCGCAATGGGCTGGGAAGAGCCGGTATACGCCCACATTCCCCTGATCCACGGTAACGATGGCGCCAAAATGTCAAAGCGCCACGGGGCCCTTGGCGCGGATACCTATCGCGATGAATACGGCATTCTTCCCGAGGCACTGTTCAACTATCTGCTGCGCCTCGGTTGGGGGCACGGCGACCGGGAAGAGTTCACCAGAGAAGAAGCGATTGCTGCGTTCGACCTTGACGGCGTTGGCAAGAGCCCGTCTCGCTTCGATCTGAAGAAACTGGAAAACCTCAACGGGCATTATATTCGCGCGGCGGACGACGCCCGCCTCGCCGCGCTCGTCGCACCGCGAATGCAAGGCAAGGTCGATATCGCACTTCTTGAAAAGGCGATGCCCCAGTTGAAGCTTCGCGCAAAGAATCTCGATGAACTCGCTAATGGCGCCGCGTTTCTGTTCAAGTCCCGCCCTCTGTCGATTGATGAGAAGGCAGCCAAGCTGCTTGACAACAATGGGCGCGCATATCTCACCCGTGTATCGCAAGCGCTGCACGGGGAAAACGACTGGACAATCGAAGCTCTTGAAGCCACTAGTAAATCACTCGCCGAGCAGCTCGATGTTGGCTTCGGCAAGCTCGCGCAGCCGATGCGCGCAGCACTAACGGGGACGACCACGTCGCCCGGAATTTTCGACGTACTGGTCCTTCTCGGAAGAGACGAGGCGCTGGCGCGGATAGACGATCAGATCGATCCCGCTGTCGCGACTTCCGGGGCGGATAACACATAACAAGGAGACCGATCATGGCGGACAAGCAGGCTAAACTGGAACTCGGTGGTACCGGGTACGATTTTCCGGTTCTGGAGGGCAGCCTTGGGCCGGACGTGATCGATATCCGAAAGCTATACGGATCTACCGGAGCGTTCACTTACGACCCGGGCTACAAATCCACCGCCAGCTGCGAAAGCGCGCTGACCTTTATCGACGGTGAAGAAGGCGTCCTGCTCCATCGCGGTTATCCTATTGGCCAACTTGCAGAACATTCCAGCTTTATGGAAGTCAGCTATCTGTTGTTGAACGGTGAACTGCCGTCGCAGGGTGAGCTTGACGAATTTGACTACACAATCACTCGCCACACGATGCTGCACGATCAGCTGCGGCAGTTCTATCAGGGCTTCCGTCGCGACGCTCACCCGATGGCAGTGATGTGCGGCGTGGTCGGCGCTCTGTCGGCCTTCTATCATGACAGCACCGATATTTCCGACCCGGAACAGCGCAAGATTGCCAGCCACCGCCTGATCGCCAAAATGCCGACGATCGCGGCGATGGCTTACAAGTATTCGATCGGGCAGCCGTTCCTGCAGCCCGACAATTCCCTCAGCTATACTGGCAATTTCCTGCGGATGACGTTCGGCGTCCCGGCTGAGGAATATGAGGTCCACCCGGCCATTGAAAAGGCGATGGATCGCATATTCATCCTTCATGCCGATCATGAGCAGAACGCTTCGACATCGACCGTGCGTCTTGCCGGTTCATCAGGTGCGAACCCGTTTGCCTGTGTCGCAGCGGGCATCGCCTGCCTGTGGGGCCCCGCTCATGGTGGCGCAAACGAAGCGGCTCTCAACATGCTGCGTGAGATTGGCACACCGGACAAGATCCCGCACTATATCGAACGTGCAAAGGACAAGAACGATCCGTTCCGCCTGATGGGCTTTGGTCACCGCGTTTACAAGAATTACGATCCGCGCGCGACTGTGATGCAAAAGACCGTGCGCGAGGTTTTCGATGCGCTCAAGGTCAACGATCCGGTCTTCGAAACCGCACTGCGTCTTGAAGAAATGGCTCTCAACGATGACTATTTCATCGAGAAAAAACTGTTTCCCAATGTCGATTTCTATTCCGGCGTGATCCTGTCGGCCATCGGCTTCCCTACCACTATGTTCACCGCCCTGTTCGCTCTCGCCCGCACCGTGGGTTGGGTCGCGCAGTGGAACGAAATGATTTCCGATCCCGGTCAGGTAATCGGCCGTCCGCGTCAGCTCTATACCGGCCCGACCCAGCGCGATTACGTGCCGGTCGACAAGCGCTAATTTACTGTCATGGCCGCTCTTCGAGTTCTGTTGATCTCGATGGGCGGCCTGCTTGCCGTGTTTGGCAGCTTCTTCGCGCTTCAAGGCGCAGGGATAATCATGTGGCCAGCAGAGAGCTTTATGCTCGCCAATCATGACTGGATTGGTAAAGGCGCAATTATCGGGATAACGGGTGTCTTCGTACTCTTACTTGGACTAAAAGTGCCCCGCCGGCATGATACCGATTAAGGCTCGTCACGGGCGGGGATCGACAGAATAAACCGGGCCCCCTGCCCCGGCGCGCTTTCAGCAGTCAGATCGCCCCCCATCGCCCGCGCCAGACGCCGCGAAATATAAAGTCCAAGGCCGGAACCTCCATCGTCGCTGCGGCCAAGTCGCTCGAACTTGCCAAACACAGACGCAATCTGCTCTTCGGTCAGACCTGAACCCTCATCCATAACCGCAACCTGTGCCATTCCATCAGCCTGCGAAAGGCTGAGTGTTATACGGGACCCTTCAGGTGAATATCTGATCGCATTACCGAGCAAATTCAGCAGAATTTGCAATACCCTGCGAAATTCTCCTGTCGCAGGCAAATGAGCATCCTGATCCAAAGGAACGATGCTGATCCCCCGTTCCTGCGCCCGCACACCGAGTATCCCGCTGGCCCGCCTCACGACATCTGCGAGATCGATACTATCGGGAGCGGTCGAAAATCGATCCGATTCGACCACCTCGAGATCGGAGAGATCTTCGATTAGCGAAAGAAGGTGCTGTCCGGCTGACGCAATATCCGCCGCATAAGCACTGTATTCTTCTGCCAGCGGCCCCGCCAGCTTAGCCCGGATCGTTTCCGCATTGGCGATGATTCGCGTGATCGGTTGCCGCAACGCAGGCGTTAGTTCCTGACCGAAGATGGCAGGAATGGGGGGGGCAGGCGCCTTGCTTTGAGAAGGTGCCGTCTGTGTCGGGAATGGCGTTTGGGCAACCAGAAACAGTTCGAAACCAGCGCTTCCTGGCGTTGGCTCCCCCAAAGGAACGATGGTTGCCGTCCATTCGCGGGCAGACCCATCGATCCGACACGTCGCGCCATCGAGCAGTCGCCAATGCAAAGGCAAGCGATGTTCCAGCCCAGGGAAAGCAACCAGTTCACTCCACTGGACAGCAGGTTGGCCCCTCATCTTTTCAGCGAGATGCCGTAAATCCGCAGCACGTGTATCGACGGTGATAACACGCTGTTCGCGATCAAGCCGCGCTGTCAGTTCAGCGAGTTCACGGTCGATTTCGATATGTCGCGCTGCAGCTTGTATATCGCTTTCGCTGGCTAAATCAGCTGTATGCCAGGTGCCAACACTAATCGCGCAACCACCTTGATCCGGGGCGGGATCAGGTGCGATCTCAACCCATGCACGAACGATCTCGTTGCCGTCGAACGCATGAATGGTACGCGCCAACCGTAACCCCAAGGAGCGCGCTTTACGGACGTTCTCCAGCAATTCGGGAATTGCAATCTTTCCGGGCAGTTCGCCACCACACCGAATTTGCAGCCCTGCGAGGGGCTCGTCCGCCTCGATTAACCAGTCCTCCCGGTCACTCCGCGCGTTGGCGATTATCCCATTCGACGCAGGCATCGGTCAGCCCCTTACTGCACAATCAGATTCGGCAAGCAAAGATGCTGCACGGTCTGCCCTCAGCATTGAAAAATCCTCTGGCAGCGTGACTTCCGGATTAAAGTACATCAATTGCTGCTCGACCTCAGTGTGCTTCAGACCCGCCGCCAACAGAGCCAATGTCAGGCGAGCAGATTGTTGTTCATTGGTTGAGAGGATCACTGTGTCTCGCGGCTGCTTCGCCATCGATGCCAGTGCTGACAGGAATATCGCAACACCCGCATGGCTCACAAATAAAGCGGCACGCACCCCATTTCCCGTCTCATTTACGAGACGTTCGAGAAGAGCGGGACGACAAGCGCGTTCATCATAGTTTTGTCGCAGTCGCCCTATCGCCACGGCTGCCGACTCCACTGAAACACTTTCGGCAAACTGACTGAACTTTTCAACGGCCCGATGGAACAGGTCCGCAGGCAGATCGGATAGCACAAGTTCCATGCGCCGTTGGCGCTGAATAAAACGTGCGTGAGAAGTCAAAACTGACATTGCCAGGGACGCCACCTGGGCATCGTCCGATGCGATGAGTGCCTGAAGCAACGGACTCAACACCGGATCTATTCCATGCTGTCTTTCAAGTCGGCTCGTAAGTTGCGCTTCGACTGCAAGGGCATGACAATGACATGTAATGTCGCGGTCTTCGATCAGAGCTTCCGACAAAGTGTCGATAGCCTCATCAGAGAAAGCGTGCATTTCAGAAGAATCCATTGCTTCAGCCAGAACCGACAACATTTGCTGTGCCAGATCGACAGACATGCCCCGAACGCGACTGACGATCTCATCGCTAAATAATGCCTGATCGTGGTTTGTCAGAAGATAGCCAAGAATGGGTTCAATGGAACCAAGCAACGCATCTCCCACCGCAAGCTCTTGGCGGAGGATCGATTCAACAGGGATCGCCTGCGACTGTGACGTGCCAGATTCGGTCATCGCTCAGCCCTAGCCGATGTTGGTTAAACCGACGTTAGCTTCGAGTGAAGGGTTTGACGAGACGCAAGAAAAGCACAACGAGCGCGATAATTCCTATGCCAATAACAGGAAATCCGGAAAGGATAGCGATAAGAGCCAGAGAGATTACGAGAGACCGATCAGCAAACGGACGTGACCACATCGGTGCTGTCGCTTCTTCAGACAAGCGCATGGCCACAACCAACACTAGCGCCACATATACTCCGTACCATTGCCCTTCATCCTGCTTTCCAAATGACAGCGCGACGAGCGCGATATCGAGAATCGAATTGCGAATGCCGGGGAGCGCACGGATCCACCCGTCTGGTTTTCCGGCCCTAATGAAGCGATATAAGTGATACGCGATATTTCCCAGCGCAGCAGATGCCATGAGAGCGATTAAGCCACCCGCTACTCGGCCTGACCAGCCAGCCACACCGCCGCCAATAGCCAGCAGAATTGCCGTCATGCCGAGAATAACTGGCCATGATTGCGAACGTGATTTGCCCGAAAGAAACCGGGCAATCACGTAACCACCTACGTCGCCGGGCTCGCTAAAACCGGGCGACGGAACATGACGCCCAAGCCATAGAGCCTCCAATCGTCGCGCATGGTTCTCACTTCGCACCAGTGACCAACGACCGTCATCCAGTGAAGATTCCGGAACAGGAATGGCACGCACACCGCGCTGAAGGGCAATCCGTAACAAGCCTGCCACCGCATCCCCATCCGGAGGCAGTGCAGTTAATGCTTCTACGGCATCCCCTCGTACAAGTAGGGCACCTCCCCATGCGCGATCACGATCTATTCGTTCAAAACCATGCTCAAGACCGATTTCGATCGGCAGTACCGCCAAACCCGGCCTTTGAGAGAAACGGTCCACCAACCAGTTACCGTCGACCAGTAACCCCGGTGCCAAAACAAGCACTTCGTCATTGGCACTAACCATACCAGAAAGCGTGCGATGAGCTGTGATTGCATTGAAGCGCGCATTCGCACTTTCGGCCTGTCTCTGAAGCTCGGCAATTTCCGGGGTTGCGCTCTCAGCAAGGCAAACAATCCGCTCACAGCCCAGTGCCAGCGCGGCGTCAACTTGTAATGCCAGCACACTGCGGCCAGCGAAAGGCTGTAGCCCTATTCCCGGCTCACCATATCTTTCGCCCAATGCCGACAGCAATGCGACGCGCACGCCTCAATCTCCTCCATACAGGAGAAAACGATCTAGGGAATGCGAACTGAAGTGCCAAGCGGCACATCATCCATCATGAGAATTCGTCGCGGTAACGTTCGATTTTTCGCACAATTGTTGGCTCCCCAGGGGCACTGGTCAGGGCATCCTCGGCAAGCTCAATAAGTGCAGACGAATGAAAGCTTGCCGCGAGGCCTTTTAAACGCAGCGCAGCCATTGCCCAGTTACCGTCACAACGCGCGCGTTTGAGTAGATCAAGGTGCCCGTTCAGACTCTCGATAAAAGCCAAACGGAGCTCGGCATAAAGAGCCAGATCCTCCCCTGCTGCGGCAGCAAGGGTCCTGTCAAAATCACCGTGTTCGTAGGCCATAGGGTATAGAAGCTACCCGATACGTAGTTAAAGGAGGGTTTATTGCGACCCGTTTCGTGATAGGTTTGATAGATGACCGGGGGAAAGCACATTCGGGCCGTTGGCCAAGATGGCGGCGCTGATGCGCCCGTTGAAACGCAGGCCAATGCCGAACGAGAAGACGCCCTTTCACCTCAGGATGACTGGGCTGAAGAGGATTTCGGTGCTGACGATGCCGATTGGGTCGAGGATGGAGCGCAACGCCGCAAATCGACATGGCTGGCTCCATCGCTGGCAATTTGTGTAATCCTCGTATGGACAGGGTTCTTTCTCTGGGCCCATCGCGGAGGACTAAGTCCTTCCATCGATCCAACTTTTGCATCTCAAATGATCGTGCAATGGAGCGTGCCGGTGCTGCTGGTTGTTGCTCTATGGCTGTTGGTTATGCGGACGAGCCGCCGCGAAATGTCACGTTTTGTCGATGTCGGGCGAGATCTGGCGGCTCAGTCAATTACGCTCGAGACTCGGTTGAGCACGATCAATCGTGAACTAAGCCTAGCACGAGAATTTCTTGCCGCCGAAATGCGCGAACTGGAAACTCTCGGACGCGTGGCAACCGCTAGGATCAGCGCAAATGCGGAACATCTCCAGTCATTGATCCGCGATAACGGCGCTCAACTCGATGCAATAGAAACAGTCAGTCGCAAGGCGACCGAGAATATGGATCGCCTGCGAGATGACTTGCCGGTCGTGGCCAATTCCACTCGTGACATGACCAACCAGATTGGTGCGGTCGGCCGATCCGCTCAGGATCAGCTTGGGGAGCTAATCAGTGGCTTCGAACGACTGAATGAGTTTGGAACTGCCAGCAGCCAACAAGTAGAAGCGCTTCGCATCCGGATTGACGAGACGCTGAATGTTCTGGGTACCCAATCCCTGCAAATCGAGGAAGCAACGTCGGCCCGCTTTGTCGCTTTGCGCGACAGGATCGAGGATTTCCGCACCGATCTGGATGCGCGCGAGGTTCAGGTTCTGGCGGCGATGAGGATGCGGGCAGATCGTTTACGCGACGAAGTTGCCCAGGCAAGCGACGGATTGGAAGAGCGGGAGGCCGAACTCCTCCAATCATTGCAAGCACGCATTACCGCTATTCGCGACGGCGCATCTTCGGTGGGCCGCAGCCTGACCGATGCCGAAGAAGCGGCGCTCAACCGCTGGGAAAGCCGGATTGCGGTTTTGCAAGATCAGATGGTTGAAACGGCCGCCGAAATTGAAGAAATCGATCGCGTTGCTACCCGTGGCGCCAATGAACGTCTTGATGAGGTTCGTCGCAACACTGCCGCAATTATGGAACAACTCGGAGCGGCCCATTCCGAGTTTATGCAGGAGCTGAATACCCTTAGCTCCGCTGCAGACCGGAACACAGAATCGCGGATCAAAGAAGTCGGTGCACAATTGGCATCATTTGATGCCAGCATTGCTGAACGAGCTGAGAAACACCTCGAACATGTGAGTTTGATCGCCGAACAGAGTGCCGATGTATCCCGTCATATCGATAATCTCGTCGGCAAAATGGAACGCGCGGCTATGCAGGGACGCGAAGCAGAAACGACGCTGTCATCGGTGCTCGCTACGTTTGAAGAACGCCTGTCGGGTAGCCGGGTTGCACTGACAGAAACTGACCGAACCGTTAGCGAACTGACCGAAGCGAGTGTGCGCCTGCTCGAACTGCTGCAGGCCAGCATTGAACGCAGCCGCAGCGAATTGCCCGAAGCAATCGAAGCGGCCAGCGAGAATGTCAATCAAGTCGTTTTACGCGGAGAAACACTTGGCTTGATTCTCGCGGGGGCAAGCGACAAAGGGCGTGAATTGTCCGAATACGTCTTGGCAGCGCAGTCTGAAAGCGCAGGCGCGATGACGGATATCGAGGAATTCCATTCTCGTATTCAGGAAACCCATCAGGCGCACCTGTCCCAGCTAGACACATTGCATGATCGTCTGTCTACTCTTTCTGAAGATAGTTCCGCCCTCTCTGCCGATGCACAAGGCCGGTTACGCGATGCGATTGCAGTACTTGAACATTCAGCGCGGAAAGCCGTCGATTCGATCGATGCCGGAAACACCGTTCGTATTCAGGAAATCGCGGAAAAGGTGGGTGCCGATGCTGCCGAGCACATCGAGCGAACAGTGCGACAGCGGACCACTGCTGCACTTGCCTCTGTTGAAACGGCTACTGACCGGGTTAATAACGCTAGCCGCGAAGCGGCTATCCAATTGCGCGATCAACTGGCGCGGATCAACGAACTGGCAGGCAATCTGGAAAATCGTGTCGCCCTCGCCCGGCAGCGCGCAGAGGAGCAGGTGGATAATGATTTTTCGCGCCGCGTTGCTCTGATCACTGAAAGCCTCAATTCTCATTCTATCGATATTGCCAAGGCGTTGTCGGCTGATGTCACGGATAGCGCCTGGGCAAGCTATCTCAAAGGGGATCGCGGCATATTCACCCGCCGGGCCGTTCGTCTACTCGACAATTCCGAAGCCCGCGAACTGGTGGGTATTTACGAAGCCGACGAAGATTTCCGCGAACACGTCAACCGTTACATCCACGATTTTGAGGCAATGCTGCGGTCGATGCTCTCTACGCGCGATGGTCACGCTATCGGTGTCACCTTACTCAGTTCCGATATGGGCAAGCTCTATGTGGCGCTGGCACAGGCAATCGAACGCCTCCGCACCTAAGACCATATCACGGGTTTTCGTTGACCTCCGGGGTTGGGATGAAGCTCAAACTATCGAGCGTGACCCAGCCATTGACGTAGTTCGCAACATAGAGCGCAGTCAGCGCCGCCGCCAAAACGGTCGCTCGCACCACTAGACGTTTCGGGCGAAAGTTTGCTGGCGCGCTATCGGCCTGGCCCGGAACTTTCTGAACACCCATTTCATCGTGTGTGCGAACTCCGAAAGGGAGCAGGAGAAAAGCAGCCATCACCCAGAACAGCAGGTAGATCGCAAGAACAGAAGTCCATGCCATATCTCAATTCTCCGGTAACAAGACCCGAACTTGCGGGCGTTTGCCGCTCCAACGGGTCGCTGCACGACGGGTAGCCAAACGAACTGCCTCATAAACTTCGCTGCGATCTCGTCGTGCCGCACCTTTCAGCTTGCCTAGCGCGGTCGCTATATCCTCTTTCGTTTCAGATACAAAGGCGTCGTAATCTTCATCGAGAGGAAGTCCGATCCCTTCAATGGTTGCCCTCCCCTGCGCATCCAGCGCCACGACAACAACTCCTTCACGCGCAAGGCGGCGACGCATGGTGATTGCTTCGCCGTCTGCCGGAACAATGATGTCACCATCGAGTACGAGACGACCGCTTTCAACCTCGGCCAGCTTGCCTGGTTTGCCTGGCGCAATACGGACGATGTCGCCATTCATTTGGAAAATTGTATGCGGAATACCTCTGCTGGAACCCAAGCGGGCTTGCTCTGCCATATGGCGTGCCTCGCCGTGAACCGGGACAAGAATCTCGGGTCGCAACCATGTGTAGAGCGCTTCCAGTTCCGGTCGACCAGGGTGGCCAGATACGTGGATGTCGCTCTGCCGATCGGTCACCATGACAATTCCACGCTGCGCAAGTTGGTTTTGCACGCGCCCAATAGCTATTTCATTCCCTGGAATCTGGCGACTTGAGAACAGCACTACATCGCCCTTCACCAACTCGATAGGATGGTTTTCATCTGCCATGCGGGCAAGTGCCGCGCGCGGTTCGCCTTGCCCCCCGGTTGCAACCACCAGCACTTCTCCTCGAGGCAAGCCCATTGCTGTGTCGAAATCGACCAACGGCGGCAATTCTTCCAGATAACCGTTATCTTGCGCAACTTCGATAATTCGGTCGAGCGAGCGCCCCGCCACGCATAGCTGGCGTCCGGTTGCCCGCGCGACTTCGCCCAAAGTGTGGAGACGGGCCACGTTGCTGGCAAATGTGGTAACGACTACTCGCCTGCCATGCCAACGCGCGACTTCCTCATGCAAACCCTTGTAAACCGCGCCTTCAGACCCGCTTTCAACCGGGTTGAAAACATTGGTTGAATCGCAAACGAGGGCGAGCACTCCCGCATCGCCAATTTCGCATAGTTCTTCTTCGGTAGTCGGTTCGCCGATAATCGGCTCTTCATCGAGCTTCCAGTCGCCAGTATGGAACACGCGTCCAAAAGGCGTATCGATCAGAAGCCCATTGCCTTCGGCGATCGAATGAGCGAGCGGAACATAGGATATCGCGAACGGGCCTACCTCAAATTTATCGGTGCCTTCGACGATAATCAGCTCGACATCGTCTTCCAGCCCAGCTTCCTGAAGCTTCCTCCGTACCAATTCGCCAGTAAAAGGCGTTGCATAGAGCGGGACCCCCAGATCGGCGGCAAAGTATGGCACCGCCCCGATATGATCTTCATGTGCATGAGTGAGGACAATACCGTCAAGGCGATCGGCACGATCTTCAATAAATGACAGGTCAGCGAATACGAGATCGACACCAGGATATTCCTGCCCACTGAAGGTCATCCCAAGGTCGACCATCAGCCACCGCCCCTGATAACCATAGAGATTGACATTCATCCCTATCTCACCCGATCCACCAAGAGCGAGAAACAGTAGTTCGTCTTCAGGAGTGAAATTTTTATTCACGCGCTTGCTCGCTCTGCCAAAATGGCAAGGCCTTCCAGTGTCAGATCCGGATCGACGGCATCAAAAATCTCAGTATGCTGATCGAAAAGTATCGCGAGCCCTCCCGTAGCGACGACTTTGGCTGGACGACCAATCTCCGTTTTCATTCGCGCAATCAGCCCCTCCATCATTGCAACGTATCCCCAGAAAACACCGATCAGCATCTGATCTTCAGTATTGGTGCCAATCACGCTCTCGTTCGCTGGCGCTTCGATCGCAATGCGAGGAAGTTTTGCCGTATTCCCGACGAGCGCATCGAGCGAAAGATTGATGCCAGGGGCAATGATGCCTCCTTTATATGCGCCGTTGAAATCGACAGCATCAAATGTCGTGGCAGTCCCAAAGTCGACTACGATTAAATCGCCATCATATTTGGCGTGGGCTGCGATTGTATTCAGTGCTCGATCCGCGCCGAGAGATCGCGGTTCGTCGACATCAATCGCCAATCCCCATTGTGCATTGCCTTCACCTGCAATCAGCGGCGTCTTACCAAAATACTTTTCTGCAAAGACAGTGAGATTATGAATCGCTCTCGGCACGACCGAACCAATTATAAACTGATCGATCGATTTCCGCGCCACACCCTCAATCTTCAGAAGTTGAAGAAGCCAAACCGCATACTCATCACCTGTTCGCCGGGGATCGGTGGCGATCCTCCAACGCGCCTTGATTTCATGACCATCAATCAGGGCGAATACAACATTGGTGTTACCGACATCAGCAGCAAGCAGCATTAGGCGATCCTATCAGATTGTAACGTCGCCCGCATGGATGACACGAATTTCTCCGCTGTCCAACGCTAGACACAACGATCCGTCGGGCTTCAACCCTTGGTAGCGACCGGAAATGACGCCGCCTCCCGGCTCATGCACGGTTAGAACAGTTCCGATCTGGTGCGCGACAGCCTTCCAACGGCGAAACATCGGTTCCGTGCCGAAACTACGCCATCGTTCCAATTCCCGAGCAAAAGACGATGCCAATGCAGTCGCGAAGCTGTCGCGATCAGGTGCAGGGCCGATATGCGACAAAGCGATGGTTTCGCGCCCAGTCACTTCCGGAGCCTTAGCAAGGTTGACGCCTATCCCAATGACGACCGCGTGAGAAGTGCCTTCCAGCAGTATACCCGCCAGCTTGGCACCTTTGAGAAGCAGGTCATTGGGCCACTTGAGCGAAAGCGTTGCAGGTTCAGCGAGAAATGGCGTGACCACCTCGTACAAGGCCAGCCCCGCCAGTGGCGCAAGGGTCGGAGAGGGCGGATCCGATGGGCAGACCCGCACTATGGTAGAGCCCATGAAGTTCCCCGCCCCATCAAACCACGCACGCCCCTGCCGCCCGTGGCCAGCGACTTGCCTATCCGCCACCAGCCAATCGCCTTCGGCGACGTAATCGCCTGCATTTAACTGCGAGACGAGGTCGGCATTGGTCGATCCGGTCTCTGCTACCGTGCGGATCAAGCGACGAGGAACAATGCTGTAGCGGCCTTGTCGGCCAATTCACTAAGCCATCCCGTGAGTAGATAACCGAGCGGAGAAATAAATGCTGTCGACACGATCAGCAGAGCCCAATGTGCCCAGTCATTGTCTCCTGTCACCTTATCTACCGGTTCATCAAAAAACATAACTTTACCGACTTTAAGGTAGTAGAACGCCCCTATGACCGATGCGGCGATAGCGACTGCGGCAATCGCGATCATTCCGGCGTTCACTGCCGCCTGAAACACTACCAATTTGCCCCAGAAACCGAACAGAGGCGGTATGCCGGCAAGGCTCAGCATGATGAGCAAAAGGCACCACGCGATCAGCGGCTTAGTACGAGAAAGCCCCGCAAGGTCGGAGATCGATTCCACGTAATCGCCGTTCGCGTCACGCAACATCAGAACTGCCACAAAACTGCCGACTGACATGGCAACATAAATCGCGAGATAAACCAACATCGCGCTGGCGCCTTCCGGGGTCGCTGCCGCCAGGCCTACGAGAATAAAGCCGACGTTGTTGATTGACGAGAATGCAAGCAACCGCTTGATATTATCTTGTCCGATTGCACCCAGGGCACCGATTACGATCGAAGCTAGGGAGACAAACACAACAATTTGCCGCCATGCGTCTACCTGGAGACCGAACGCATCGAGCGCCACGCGCATTGTCAGCGCCATTGCAGCCACTTTAGGGGCCGTTGCAAAGAACATCGTTACCGGAGTGGGCGAACCTTCGTATACATCAGGCGTCCACATATGGAACGGAACTGCTGAAATCTTAAACGCAAGCCCAGCCAGAACGAAGACTAGGCCAATCAGTGCTCCGGTTGAAATATCGCCTGCAAGCGCCACACGGATAACATCGAAACTAGTCGATCCCGTAAAGCCGTAAGTCAGGCTCATTCCATACAGCAGAATGCCGCTCGCCAATGCGCCAAGCACAAAGTACTTAAGCCCCGCTTCAGCGGAACGACCGTCAGTCCGCAGAAATGCAGCAAGCACATAAGCGGCAAGACTGTTCATTTCCAGACCGATATACAGCGTCAACAGATCGCCAGCAGATACCATGATGCCCATGCCAAGCACCGCAAACAGCACCAGTACGGGATATTCCGCGCGCATCGCTCCCCAACGGTCGAAGAAGCGCGGTGCCACCATCAGACAGGTTGCACCCGAAATGTAGATGAGCAATTTTGCAAATGCCGCAAATGCATCGACGCGCATTTGGCCGCCGAAGGCAAGCGTTCCTGCCCCCATTGCTCCGCCACATAAGACAGGAATGGTCAGTGCTGCAGCAGCACCAATGATGATCACTGACGCTATCGATATTGCACGGCTCGCTCTGTCTCCCATCCATGCCGCACACAGCAGGAGCAACAAGCCGCCGAGCGACAGTACGATTTCAGGTGCAACAAGTGACAGGGATGCCGAAAAGTCCATCAGTGGCCTCCCTCGAGTGCTTCATTTGTCGGGCCTTCTTCCGCATCACCGTGGTGCTCCATTGCATTTGCGGCATGGGTACGACGGGTGGCTTCGGTTGGCGCAGTCGGCTGTGAGTCGCCCTTAGGCTTCGCACTTGCTAGTCGCGCGTCCAAAGCTGCAATGTCGGCTCTCATCGGAGCCAGAAAGCTCTCGGGATAAACGCCCATCCACAGCACAGCCGCCGCAATCGGACCAAGCATAAGCCATTCGCGCACGTTAAGATCAGGCATTGCGGCGGCGTCGGAATTCTTTTGTTCGCCGAACACAACCCGTCGATAAAGATACAACATGTAAGCAGCGCCAAGGATAATGCCGGTTGTGCAGACCAGAGTCACTGTAGTCGAAATCTGATATGTTCCAGCTAAACTAAGAAATTCACCGACAAACCCACTGGTTCCAGGAAGACCGATACTGCCCATTGTGAACAACATGAAGAACAATGCGTATTTCGGCATATTAATTGCGAGGCCACCGTAGCGATCAATCTCACGCGTGTGTAAACGATCGTAAATAACACCGACGCAAAGGAATAATGCACCAGACACGAGCCCGTGGCTCAACATGACCATCATCGAACCTTCAAGCCCCTGCACGTTGAAAGCAAACAGGCCAATGGTGACGATCGCCATGTGAGCAACCGAAGAATAAGCAATTAGCTTCTTCATGTCAGACTGCACCAGAGCAACCAACGAAGTATATACGACCGCCACCATGCTCAATCCAAGAACGAGCCATGCCAATTGTGCACTCGCATCCGGAAACATCGGCAAGCTGAAGCGAATAAAGCCGTAGCCACCCATCTTCAGCAAAACGCCGGCCAGAATAACTGAGCCCGCAGTCGGCGCCTGAACGTGTGCGTCCGGCAGCCAAGTGTGAACCGGCCACATCGGCATCTTAACCGCGAAACTGGCAAAGAACGCTAGCCACAGCCACGTTTGCGCCTGCGCCGGAAAATCATATTGCATCAGAGTCGGAATATAAGTCGTTCCCGCGTCGTGGATCATCCACAACATCGCAATCAACATCAGGACCGAGCCAAGGAGCGTATAAAGGAAGAACTTATAGCTGGCGTATATCCGGTTATCACCGCCCCATATGCCGATGATCAGATACATCGGGATCAGGCCCGCTTCAAAGAAGATATAGAACAGCAGGAGATCCTGTGCAGCAAACACGCCGATCATCAGCGTTTCCATGAACAGGAACGCCGCCATGTATTCGCCAACGCGTTTCTGCACAGAATCCCAGCTTGCCAGAATGCAGATCGGCATCAGAAATACCGTCAACGCGATCAGCATCAACGCAATTCCATCAATGCCGAGTGCATAGGAAAAGCCGGCAAAAACAGCATGGCTTTCCTGAAACTGCCACTGGGCACCACCCGTTTCAAAGCCTGTCCAAAGGACTACACCGAGAGCAAGGTCCACGAGAGTGGCAAGCAGGGCGACCGATCGCGCCGCTTTGGCCTCAAGCATAAAGCACGCCACCGCGCCCAGAAGGGGCACAAGAAGCATTAACGAAAGGATCGGAAAGCCGTTCATCGCACCATTACCCAAGAGATCGCGACCACGACGCCGATAAGCATGACGAGCGCATAACTATAGAGATATCCGGATTGCACTTTCTTGGCGGCAGCTGTCCCCTGAGAAACCAGCCAGGCCGCACCATTAGGCCCGAAGCGGTCGATTATACCGATGTCTCCCCACTTCCAGAATTTGTTCCCCAGCCAGAATGCCGGTTTCACAAACAGGAAATGATACAGTTCATCGAAGTACCACTTGTTATACACAAAGCGATAGACCGGTCCGAGTTGCCCGGCAATGCGGCCAGGCAGCTCCTTATCGCGAATATAGCCCTGGAATGCGATCGCCAGCCCGATCAGCATTGCGACAGTAGCAGACCATTTGGCCCATGCCGGAATACCATGCATGGCGTGCATCAGACCTTCATTGAAGAACACCGAGCCTTGCCAGAATTCGGCGCTTTCAACAAACGCGGGGGCGAACACGAAACCAGCGAATACTGCCCCCACACTTAGTGCGAGAAGAGGGACGAGCATTGGCAGAGGGCTTTCATGCGGATGATATCCGCCAGTGGTGTCCTCTCCAGCTTGTTCTGGCGTTTTGTGAACCGAATGCTGGATGTGTTCGCTCTCGATCCAACGCGGTTTTCCATAAAACGTCAGGAAAACCAGACGCCACGAATAGAAACTCGTCAGCAACGCCGCGATCGTTCCCATCCAGAATGCCAGATTGCCAAGGTTGGTGCCGCGCGCAAACGCGGCCTCGAGAATGGCGTCCTTCGAATAGAAACCAGCGAAACCGAACACACCCGCTACACCGACCCCGGTGATCGCCAGAGTGCCGGCAAGCATTGCCCAGAATGTGATTGGGATATGTTTCCGCAGACCGCCGTAATAACGCATATCCTGTTCGTGATGCATGGCGTGAATCACGCTGCCTGCACAAAGGAACAGGAGCGCCTTGAAGAAGGCATGCGTGAACAAGTGGAACATTGCCACATTGTAAGCGCCAACACCTGCAGCAAAGAACATGTATCCAAGCTGCGAACACGTCGAATAGGCGATCACGCGCTTGATATCCCACTGCGTGGTGCCAATCGTTGCAGCAAAGAAACATGTCGCCGCGCCGACGAATGTCATGAACATCAGTGCAGCAGGTGCCGCCTCGAACATGGGCGAAAGGCGGCACACCATGAATACACCTGCCGTGACCATCGTCGCCGCGTGAATGAGCGCGGACACGGGGGTCGGCCCTTCCATCGCGTCAGGCAACCAGGTGTGCAAGCCAAGCTGCGCGGATTTACCCATCGCTCCGATGAACAGCAGGATACACAATAGATCCATAGTATCGACACGATACCCAAGGAAGCCAATGGTACTGCCAGCCATGCCCGGAGCGGCCGCCAGAATCTCGGGAATCGAAACCGTCTGAAACACCAGATAGGTGCCGAAAATGCCGAGCATGAAGCCGAAGTCGCCGACGCGGTTGACTACAAACGCTTTGATTGCCGCCGCGCTCGCGCTTGGTTTGCGAAACCAAAACCCAATCAAAAGGTAGCTGGCAAGGCCTACCCCTTCCCATCCGAAGAACATCTGGACAAGGTTGTCTGCGGTCACGAGCATGAGCATCGCAAAGGTGAACAGGCTAAGGTAAGCGAAGAACCGTGGTTGATCCGGCTCGTCTGCCATGTACCCCCATGAATAGAGGTGCACGAGCGCCGACACAGTGGTGACGACGACCAACATGACCGCAGTCAGTGTGTCAACGCGCAATGCCCAATCGAACGTCATGCTGCCAGAGTGAACCCACTGCAGCACCGGAATGACCGAGGCAGTTTCCGCACCTGTCAAAAAGCCAATAAAGATCGGCCAACTCAAACCACACGACACGAACAGAAGAGCGGTGGTCAGCGACTTGACCGCGAGGTTGCCCAGCGCCTTGTTACCAAGCCCGCCGATAACTGCCGCCAATAACGGCAGGAATACGATAAGAAGGATCGGGTGCAAGGTGCTATCCCTTCATCCGGTTGACATCGTCGACAGCGATCGTGCCGCGGCCACGGAAATAGATGACGAGAATTGCCAAACCGATCGCCGCTTCACCAGCCGCAACGGTCAGCACGAACATAGCAAAAATCTGCCCGGTCAAGTCGTTCAGAAATGCACTGAAGGCAACGAGGTTGATATTCACCGCGAGCAAGATCAGCTCAATCGCCATCAGAATAACAATCACGTTTTTCCGATTGAGAAATATCCCCAGAACGCCAAGCACGAACAAGATCGTGCCCACGATGACATAATGCGTGACGCCGATCACAGCTGAACCCCCTTGCCCACCTCGGGGCGAACATTGACGGTCGCATCTTGCGGGCGACGCCGAATTTGTCTGCCGATGTTTTGGCCCCGCGTATCCTTACGCTCACGATGGGTCAGCACAATTGCGCCAACCATCGCTACGAGAAGAATGATTCCTGCACTTTCGAACAGAAAAAGATACTTACCGTAAAGTACCGCACCGATACTCTCGATGTTACTGGCACCATCAATCTGCGGTGAGGCGGCGGCTGCCGCATGCCCCATCTCAAGCGCACCTGCACTGTAAGCACCGATGCCAAATACAAGTTCGGCTAAAAGGACCAGCGCGATAGCCAAGCCAAGAGGGAAGTTTTTGACAAATCCTGCCCGCAATTCCGCAAAATCGATATCGAGCATCATGACTACAAACAGGAACAGTACTGCGACTGCTCCGACATAGACGATGACCAGAAGCATCGCGATGAATTCAGCGCCCACCAGCACCATCAGACCAGCAGCATTGAAGAACGCCATTATCAACCACAAAACCGAATGCACGGGATTGCGGGACATAATGACAAACACCGCCGACAGGATCGTCAGTGCCGCGAACAGATAAAAGGAGAAAACCTGAATCATGGATTGCCGCGCCCTCTATCGATACGGCGCATCGGCTTCAAGGTTCGCGGAGATCGCCCGCTCCCACTTGTCCCCGTTAGCCAGTAGTTTCGCCTTGTCGTATAGCAGTTCTTCACGCGTTTCCGTGGCGTATTCGAAGTTCGGCCCTTCGACGATCGCATCAACCGGACAGGCTTCCTGACAGAACCCACAGTAGATGCATTTGGTCATATCGATATCGTAACGCGTGGCGCGACGACTGCCGTCTTCCCGCGGTTCGCTCTCAATCGTAATGGCCTGCGCCGGACAAGTGGCTTCACACAGTTTGCAGGCGATGCACCGCTCCTCCCCATTGGGATAACGGCGCAGCGCGTGTTCCCCACGGAAACGCGGCGACAAAGGGTTCTTTTCAAAGGGATAGTTGATCGTCACCTTGGGCTTGAAGAAGTACTTCAAAGTCAACCAATGCGCCTTCACGAACTCCCAAAGAGTGAAAGACTTTATGAGGTGAGCGACGCTCATACAGCGCCTCCATAACGAGTAAGCATCAACCAGCCAGATACGAGCACGACCCACAACAAACTCATCGGCAGAAATACCTTCCAGCCAAGGCGCATGAGTTGATCATACCGATAGCGCGGCACAGTTGCCTTTACCCAACTGAATATAAAGAAGAAAAACAGAATTTTGACGAGCAGCCAGACAAATCCCGGCACAACGTAGAGCGGTGCCCAGTCGACCGGGGGCAGATACCCACCCCAGAAGAGCACCGCATTCAACGTGCACATCAGCAAAACGTTGGCATACTCGCCCAGCCAATAGAGCGCGAACGCCATCGAGCTGTATTCCGTCTGATAACCGGCAACCAGTTCGCTTTCCGCCTCGGTCAAATCAAAAGGAGCGCGGGCCGTTTCCGCCATACCTGAAATCAGGAATAGTACCCACATCGGGAAAAGCAGCGGATTCGCGACAAATCCATTAATAAACCCAAGCACCGTCCCTTTTTGCGCCTGCACGATCTCGTTCATGTTGAACGACCCTGCCCAGAGCACCACACAGATCAGGATAAATCCGATTGAGACTTCATACGAAATCATTTGTGCTGCAGCCCGCATGGCGGAGAAGAAGGGGTATTTTGAGTTTGAGGCCCAGCCCGCGATGACGACCCCGTATACGCCCAGCGAACTGATCGCCAGAACATACAACAGCCCTACATTGATATCAGCGAGTATGGCGCCGGAATTGAAAGGAATAACCGCCCACGCCAATAAGGCGACCGTAAATGTTATAATCGGAGCAATCAGGAACAAGCCTTTGTTGGCGGCGCTGGGAATAATTGTTTCCTGCAGAAACACCTTCAGCCCATCGGCAAATGATTGCAGCAGACCGAACGGCCCAACCACGTTTGGACCTCGGCGCAGTGCCATCGCCGCCCAGATCTTGCGGTCGGCATAGATAATCATTGCCACGCCCAGCATCAGCGGCAGCGCGATCAGCAATATCCCGCAAATCGTAGCGACGAACCACGCCCATTCGTAGTTCATGCCGAGGTTCATAAAGAATTCGGTCATTCCGCAGCCTCCGCCAGTTCACTACCATGAAGCAGCTCAGCGCTGCATTTCTGCATTACCGTGCTTGCCCGGGCGACCGGGTTTGTGAGGTAGAAATCCCTGATCGGATAGGCATCGATTGTGCCCGAAAGCTTGGTCGCCTTAGCCTTTGGCAAAACGCCATAATTAGCCAGACCTTCCTGCCCTAGAGCAGGCACTTCCGCAATCATCGCCGATTGCAGCTGAGTAAAGCTGTCGAACCCGACCGAGACACCAAACGCATCGGCGAGTGCACGCAGGATCGTCCAGTCTTCCCGCGCATCTCCTGGCGCGAACACAGCCTTTTCCGCAAATTGAACGCGACCTTCGGTGTTGACGTACGTACCGTCTTTTTCAGCATACGAGGCGGCCGGAAGGATCACATCTGCTGCGTGTGCCCCCTTGTCGCCGTGGTGACCAATGTACACCTTAAGCGAATCCGCAAATTGCGTGTAGTCAACCTCATCTGCACCAAGCGCCAGCACGACTTTGGGAGTGGCACCAACGATATCGGCCATCCCACCTTTCTGAGCATAGCCAAGCATCAGCCCGCCCATGCGCGACGCGGAGAAATGGAGAACGTTGAAACCGTTCCAATTTTCTTTGACCAGGCCCAGTCTTTCGACAAGCGAAAGTCCTGCAGAAAGCGCCCCCTTCGCCAGAGCCGCGCCACCAAGGATAACCGCTGGGCTTTGCGCTTCGGCAAATGCGTCCAGCACTTCCGGCGGCAACTGAGAAAGCACCGATAGATCGTTACCTAGAAATGTCGCGGGGAAGGTTGTTTCCCATTCCGGCCCGACGATGAATACTTTGGCGCCACGCTTAACAGCCTTCCTAAGTCGCACATTGACTAGTGGCGCCTCCCACCGAACATGACTGCCGACAATCAGGATTGCGTCAGCCGTTTCGATCCCCGCAAGAGTTGAATTGAAATTGACTGCAGCAAGGCTGGACACATCGTAGTCCATTCCCGTCTGACGTCCTTCAAGAAGATCGGACCCCATCGCCTTCAGCAAAGCTTTGGCAGCATACATCGTTTCGCAGTCGAGCAAATCGCCTGCGATGGCTGCAATGCTATTGCCAGGCTTGACAGCGGCGACCTTCTTAAACGCTTCTTCCCAACTTGCGGCTTGCAGTTTGCCGTTTTTGCGGATCCACACCTTATCAAGACGCCGCCGCGTAAGGCCGTCGACCTGATAGCGGGCTTTATCCGAAATCCACTCTTCGTTCACATCGTCGTTGATACGCGGTAATGCGCGCAGGACTTCACGACCGCGACTATCAAGCCGGATATTTGCGCCGATCGCATCGCTCACATCGATGCTCAACGTCTTTTTCAACTCCCAGGGGCGTGCCTCGAACGCATAGGGCCGTGAAGTCAATGCACCAACGGGACAAAGATCGATGACGTTCGCGCTCATCTCGTGCTTCGCCGCATGCTCAAGATAAGTCGTGATCTGCATGCTTTCGCCGCGATAAAGCGCACCGATCTCATCGACCCCTGCGATTTCCTCACTGAAACGAACGCACCGTGTGCAATGGATGCACCGGGTCATAACCGTCTTGATGAGCGGCCCCATGTACTTCTCAGTCACGGCCCGCTTGTTTTCATGATAGCGAGAACCGCCGCGACCGTAAGCCACGGACTGATCCTGAAGATCGCATTCCCCGCCCTGATCGCAAATCGGGCAATCGAGCGGGTGGTTGATGAGGAGGAACTCCATCACACCTTCGCGCGCCTTTTTGACCATTTCGCTATCGGTGCGAATTTCCTGACCTTCTGTTGCAGGCAAGGCGCAAGATGCCTGCGGCTTGGGAGGGCCAGGCTTCACTTCGACCAGACACATGCGGCAATTGCCCGCAATGCTGAGACGTTCGTGATAGCAGAAACGCGGAATCTCCTTACCGGCAAGCTCACATGCCTGCAGTACGGTTGCCCCATCGGGCACCTCGATTTCCTGTCCGTCTACGGTGACTTTTGGCATTATTCAGCTGCCTCTGCCATGTTGCCAGCAGCCGCGATGCGGCGCTCAATTTCCGGGCGGAAGTGGCGTATCAGACCCTGGATTGGCCACGCTGCCGCGTCGCCAAGTGCACAGATCGTATGCCCTTCCACCTGCTTGGTGACCTGCTGTAGCATGTCAATTTCTTCAACCGCCGCGTCGCCCGTTTCGAGCCGTTTCATCACGCGCCACATCCACCCTGTACCTTCGCGGCACGGTGTGCACTGGCCACAGCTCTCGTGCTTGTAAAAGTGACTCAAGCGACTGATCGCACGAACGATATCGGTGGACTTGTCCATCACAATAACCGCCGCGGTCCCTAAGCCCGAACCCACTTCTTTCAAGCCATCGAAATCCATCGGCGCATCCCAGATTTGATCTGCGGGAACCAATGGAACCGATGAGCCGCCAGGGATCACAGCCAGCAGATTATCCTTGCCCCCACGAATACCGCCACAATGCTTTTCAATCAGCTCGCTGAACGGAATGCTCATCGCCTCTTCAACGACGCATGGCTTTTCCACGTGCCCACTGATCTGAAAAAGCTTGGTGCCCTTGTTGTTTTCCCGCCCGAAACCGGAGAACCAAGATGCACCACGGCGCATAATTGTCGGCGCAACCGCAATCGATTCAACATTGTTCACAGTAGTCGGACAACCATATAGCCCTGCCCCCGCCGGGAATGGAGGCTTTAGGCGAGGCTGCCCTTTCTTGCCTTCAAGGCTTTCAATCATCGCGGTTTCTTCGCCGCAGATATACGCGCCCGCTCCGCGGTGTACGAATACGTCAAAATCGTAACCGGAACCCGCAGCGTTCTTGCCCAGCAAGCCGGCATCATATGCCTCTTGAACGGCAGCAAATAGCACTTCCGCTTCGCGAATGTACTCACCGCGAATGTAAATATATGCGGCGCGTGCACGCATCGCGTAACCAGCAACAAGAGCGCCTTCGATCAACTTGTGCGGATCGTGGCGAATGATTTCGCGATCCTTGCAAGAGCCAGGTTCCGATTCATCGGCGTTGATGACGAGAAAGCTGGGACGTCCATCCTTGCTTTCTTTCGGCATGAACGACCACTTCATACCGGTCGGAAATCCGGCGCCGCCCCGACCACGGAGCCCTGATGCCTTAATCTCATCGATAATGGCATCCTGCCCCTTGGCGAGAATATCTTTGGTGTTGTCCCAATCACCACGTGCTCGCGCAGCATCGAGGTGCCACGACTGGAAGCCGTAAAGATTGGTAAAAATGCGATCCTTATCGGCGAGCATCAGCCGAGCCCTCCATTGGCAAGGAAATAGACGGCAACCAATAGGATTACCGCAATGGCGCCAAACTTGACTACCCCCATCAGCACCTTCCAGGCGATGACGATAAGTATAAGAGCGATAACGATTGTGGCGATGCTCATGGCTCTTGCCTTTCCGAAGCCTTCGCCCCGAAAATTCCGAATCCCCCAAGCAAGAAACCAAGGATCGCCCACACGACCCATGCCTCGCCCTGCAAAAATTTCACGACAGCCAGCGTCAGAAATATAATGCCGATGATCGGCAAGCCTTTGGCTACCGGCTTGGGCATCACCATTCCCCTCGGTAGTCGTGGTTTTCACCGACCATAGCGGTCAAAGTCGTCGGACCGCCGCTTGGCTCGCTGGTATGACGCCCCGGCTCCTGCGTACCTTCCTTGGGTAGTTCACCTGCCGAAAGCTTATCGAGTACAGCTTCAAACCGTTCCGGGGTGAGATCTTCGTAGTTACCATCGTTGATCTGAACCATCGGCGCGGTGGCACAGCTGCCCATGCACTCGACCTCGGTGAGCGTCCACATACCGTCATCGGTAGTGTGCCCGCGCTTCATTCCACGCTTAGCGCAGACGGCGAATATATCGTCGGATCCACGTAGCATACAAGGCGTGGTGCCGCACACCTGCACATGAAAACGCCCCACCGGCGCGAGGTTGTACATGGTGTAGAACGTCGCAACTTCGAGCACCCGGATCACCGGCATGTCGAGATAGGTCGCCACATATTCGATCACCGGGATTGGCAACCAGCCTTGCGTGTTGGTTGCTTCTCCCACCTGCCGCTGGGCATAGTCGAGCAGCGCCATAACTGCACTCTTCTGACGTCCTGCAGGATAACGGGCAATAGCGGCCTTGGCCTTCTCTTCCCATGCAGGTGCGAATGCGAAATCACCCCATGCGGCGCGCAGTTCGGGGGTGTCGGGTGCGAGTGCGCGGTCAGCCATTTTTGGCCTTCCTGTTTTTCAAATTGGAGGAAAATGTCAGGATAGCAAACACAGCAACCATCAACGCCAGACCAATGACGAAGCTGCCCAGTTCAAGGACCCCAGTGGAATCCATGATTAAGAGGACAACGCAAAGACACAGTCCTGAGACATATGCGCTCACTTCCTTGCTCACCGATCACACTCCCCGAACACCACATCGATCGCGCCAAGAATAGCGGTCGCGTCCGGCAGCATATGGCCCTTGCTCATGAAATCCATCGCCTGAAGATGGCTGAAAGCAGTCGGCCGAATCTTGCAACGATAAGGTTTGTTGCTGCCATCGCTGACCAGATAGACGCCAAATTCGCCTTTGGGACTTTCGGTAGCGACATAGACTTCGCCCGCAGGTACGTGGAAGCCTTCGGTATACAGCTTGAAATGATGGATCAGGCTTTCCATTGAAGCCTTCATCTCACCGCGCTTCGGCGGCACGACTTTGCGATCGGTGCTGCTCACCGGGCCTTCCGGCATTTCAGCAAGGCACTGACGCATAATGCGAGCCGACTGACGCACTTCTTCTACACGGACCATGAACCGGTCGTAGCAATCAGAATTGGTACCGACCGGAATCTCAAAATCCATTCGGTCGTAAACATCATAAGGCTGGCTCTTGCGAATATCCCAGGGGATGCCTGCCGCACGGATCATAGGGCCAGAGAAACCCCACGCCAACGCATCTTCCTTGCTGACCACCGCGATATCGACATTCCGCTGTTTGAATATGCGGTTGTCCATCACCAGACTCATCGCGTCTTCAAACAAACGCGGAAGCCGATTGTCGAGCCAGTCACCGATATCGGTCAGCAGTTTGAGCGGAACATCCTGATGGACGCCACCCGGACGAAACCACGCACTGTGCATACGTGCCCCGCTGGCGCGCTCGAAGAAATTGAGGCAATCCTCGCGAATTTCGAACACCCAGAGGTTCGGCGTCATCGCGCCGACATCCATCACGTGGCTGCCGATGTTGAGCATGTGGTTGCAGATGCGCGTCAGCTCCGCAAACAACACGCGCAGATATTGTCCGCGCAGGGGCACTTCCAGATTGAGCAACTTCTCAATCGCGAGCACGTAGCTGTGCTCCATCCCCAGCGGCGAGCAGTAATCGAGCCGATCAAAATACGGCAATGCCTGCAGATAGGTCTTGTGCTCGATGAGCTTTTCAGTGCCACGGTGCAGCAGACCAACATGCGGATCGATCCGCTCAATAATCTCACCGTCGAGTTCCATCACCATACGGAGAACCCCGTGCGCCGCAGGGTGCTGCGGGCCGAAGTTGATCGTATAGTTACTGATGACCTCGTCACCTGTTGTGGGTGACTGTTCGAGTTGAAGGCCGCTCATGCTGTGCAGCTCCATTTTCCCTGCGAGAATGTTGTCTCGCCCGTTGGGCCCTTCACCAGAAGGTCAGCGCCCCATTCGTTCTTCCCATTCGCACGGGAAGGCTCGCCTTCGCCGCGCAGGACGGAAACCGTAAACCCATCGCCAGCCAGTGTCGGGCCGGATTCGATCATTTGCAGACCGCCAGCTTCGACACCGGGCAACATGACCTGACGTCCATCGATCACCAGCACACCTTTGCCTTTGTCGCCGACATCTTTTTCGCTGCCCGCTACCAGCAAGGAACGCCCCTGATAGATAAAGCTGCACCCGCCAGCGACCTTGCCCAAAGCCATTGGGGCATCGCTGGCAAGCGGCATGAGTCTGGTACTGCCTTCGCTCGCCAAAACAGGCTGCGCGTTGACTTCTGCGACGGATGACGTGCCTACATCGTTTGCACCGGGCGAGGATACACCGGCACGGGCAGCATAATCATCGGCGCTTTCACCCGATGAGGCATCGTTGCTCTTGGAGCAACCGCCGGCTGCGAGGGCCGCCAGACAAAGACAGATAGCGGCTCGCTTCATTTGTCGCCCGCCGGTTTAGGTGCAGCAGACTTGCCTGCACCAGACTTCTTTGCGACGGGCTTCTTTGCGACGGGCTTCTTTGCTGCAGCTTTCTTCGACTGGGTTGCTGGCTTCGTGTCTTGCGCCGATGCCGCCCTTGGCTTGCGCGCCGGCCGATCTTCTGCAGGCTTCGGCGCGCCAGCTTCTTCTGCACTTTTGTCCTTAGCCGGTGCCGGAGCAGACTCGCTTTCTGCGGCCTTTTTGTTCGTCGCCTTGCCGGCCCCCGTCTCAGACGGTTTTTCCGTGGACTTCGGGGTTGGAGCGCCCGGAGCCTCAGCCTCCGCTTTCTCATCACCCGGAAGCACGTAATTCGCGCCTTCCCACGGACTCATAAAATCGAACTGGCGCAAATCCTGTGCGAGTTCGACAGGCTCATACACAACGCGCTTCTCGTCTTCAGAATAGCGAAGTTCGACGTAGCCGGTGAGCGGGAAATCCTTTCGGAAGGGATGCCCTTCGAAGCCATAATCGGTCAAAATGCGCCGCAAGTCGGGATTGCCCGCAAATACAACACCATACATATCGAACACTTCACGTTCGAGCCACCCGGCGTTCGGCCAGAGCGTGGTGACGGTGGGAACGGGCGTAGCTTCGCTGGCCGAAACTTTGACCATCACGCGATGGTTCTTCGTCACCGAGAGCAACATGTAGACGACTTCAAACCGCTCAACGCGGTCAGGAAAATCGACCCCGGCCATTTCCATCAGTTGCTGGTATTCGTGTTCGTCACGAAGCAGGCGCAACGCGTCTTCCACACGATCTCGCACGACAGTGAGAACTACTTCGCCGTGCTGCTCTTTCGCAGTGACGAGCATATCGCCCAACGCAGCGGTCAGCGTGTCTTTGACACCTTGGCTCGAAGCAAACCGGGGAGCGGAATGAAGGACCTGAGTCATAATCAGCGCCAGCCTTACCGTTCGATCGTACCGGAGCGGCGAATTTTCCGCTGCAACTGCATCACACCATAGAGCAGCGCTTCAGCAGTCGGCGGGCACCCGGGCACGTAGATATCGACCGGTACGATCCGATCGCATCCACGCACGACCGAATAGCTGTAGTGATAATATCCACCACCGTTAGCGCAGCTCCCCATGCTGATGACATACTTCGGTTCCGACATTTGATCGTAAACCTTGCGAAGCGCGGGCGCCATTTTGTTACACAGCGTTCCAGCAACAATCATCACGTCGCTCTGACGCGGGCTTGCACGCGGTGCGGCACCGAACCGCTCCATATCGTAACGCGGCATATTCACATGAATCATTTCAACAGCGCAACAAGCGAGGCCGAAAGTCATCCACCACAAACTGCCTGTGCGCGCCCATTGAAACAGCTCTTCAGTGCTGGTGACGAGGAAGCCCTTGTCATTCACCTCAGTTTGCAAAGCGTGGAAGTAATCCTGATCCGGGGTACGAAATTCACCCGGCTGCGCGGCGGCAGGAAGGCTCCGATCTACTCCCATTCCAGTGCTCCCTTCTTCCACGCATAAGCAAGGCCAATGGCCAGTTCACCCAAAAACACCATCATCGTGATCCAGCCCGGCCATCCCGTCATGTCGAGACTGACAGCCCATGGAAACAGGAACGCTGCTTCCAAATCAAAAATGATGAACAGGATCGCGACGAGATAAAAGCGCACGTCGAACTGACTGCGCGGATCTTCGAACGCAGGAAAACCGCATTCATATTCGCTCAACTTGTCGGAAGTCGGGTTATGTGCACCCGTCAACCGGGCAATGCCCATCGGCAGAAACACGAACAAAGCCGAGAGTCCGAGAGCAATGGCGAGGAAAATCAGGATTGGGAGATACTGGCTGAGATCGACCACGGATGATTCCCTTTGGGGGCCTTTGAATGTGCCCGCCTCTAGGCCCCGCTCCCGATTGGTGCAAGGGTCCGGGGATGCAAAAATCCCCGCATTCGGGCCTTATTTCATCATTCCCTTGACCGCTTTCGCGGTCGCAGCCCCATATGGAGGCTTGAATCCGCCCAACTTTGCAATGTCCAGCTTGGGCTGGGTATAAATACTGCGGGCGTGGCTGAACTCGCGGAAACCTTCGACACCATGATACGAACCGATTCCCGAGGGCCCCACCCCGCCAAACGGCAGATCATCCATCGAAACATGGAAAATCACATCGTTTACCGTCACTCCGCCGGAAATCGTGCGGGTGAGCACCTTTTCACGCTCTGCCTCATCGTCACCGAAATAATACAGCCCCAGCGGGCGATCATGTGAATTGACGTAATCGATTGCCTCATCGACGTGCTTGTAGGTTTTCACGGGAAGCACCGGGCCGAAGATTTCCTCCTGCATCGCTTTCATGTCATCTGTCACATTACGCAGAATGGTGAGTGGCATTTTGCGCGTATTCGTCGCGGAAAAGTCCTCGTTAGCGGGGTTAACTTCGATTACCTCAGCACCCTTGTCCTTCGCATCCGCGACCAGTCCCTGAAGACGTTCGAAATGGCGATCGCTGACAACCGAGGCATAGTCTTCATTGTCGCGCAACGTCGGGTACATAGTGTGCACACCGAGCTGGACGGCAGCCACTGCGCCCTCCTCCATTTCTTCCGGCACATACATATAATCCGGTGCAAGACAGATCTGCCCCGCATTCATCATTTTCCCAAGCGCGATCCGCTCTCCCGCTTTAGCGATATCCGCGTTACGGCCAAGGAATACAGGCGATTTACCGCCCAATTCCAGAGTCACCGGCACAAGATTACGCGCCGCTGCCTCCATGACCTTGCGCCCTGTCGCGGTTGAACCGGTAAACACCAGATGATCGAAGGTGAGCGATGAAAACGCATGGGCCACTTCTGGCCCGCCAGTCACCACTATGCATTCCGAAGGGTCGAAATACTTGGCGACCAATTCCTCCATCAAAGCGGAGGTTCGCTCAGTGAACTCGCTCGGCTTGATCATTGCCCGATTGCCAGCAGCGAACGCCTGCATCAGTGGATTGAATGAAAGGTTTACCGGAAAATTCCAAGGCGCAAGAATGCCGATCACGCCTTTTGGCTCATAGCGAACCTCCGCCTTCGCCCCCAACAGCCCTAGTGGGAATTGCACCTTGCGCTTTTCCGGTTGAGACCATCTGGTCAGATTTTTAAGACAATATTTGCCGAAGCCGACAGTCCCCGCGATATCGGTAATCATCGATTGCATTGGGCTGCGATTGCCAAAATCGACACTCATCGCCCTGCACAGTGCGTCACCATTTTCCTTAAGCAAGGCGATTGCACGCTGTATCCGATCTTTACGGGCAGACAGTGGTTCAGGTCGCGCAGACGTAAATGCCGCCCGCTGCTGCAACAGCATTGCTTCGAGTTCGGTTTTGCGATCGTCGGCCATCGTCACTCTCCTAAAGCAGGTATGCATTTTTCTTTGCCACTGATGTCGGGCATAAAGCGTCCCTTGGCAAGCATAGCCGTTCGCTTGATTGCGTTTGCCGCAGTGCAGCACTAGATCGCACTCGAACACAAGTCATTTCAGAAGATTGAAAGGTTCGTCAGATGGCCACATTCTCCGCAAACGACCCCGTTGTCGTCGTTTCTTATGCGCGCACCCCGATGGGTGGAATGCAGGGCGCTCTAGCAGATGTTGCTGCAACCGATCTTGGTGCAACTGCCGTGAAAGCCGCTGTTGAGCGCGCGGGCGTTGCAGGCGGCGATATCGAGCGAATCTATATGGGCTGCGTTCTTCCGGCAGGTCTTGGACAGGCGCCTGCACGTCAGGCCGCTTTGAAAGCGGGTCTGCCCAAGTCAGTTCAGGCAACCACAGTCAACAAAGTGTGTGGCAGCGGAATGCAAACCGTCATTATGGCAAGCGAAGCACTTGCCGCCGGGACAATGGACATGGCGGTCGCCGGTGGGATGGAAAGCATGACCAATGCCCCATACCTTCTCAAAAAACACCGTTCGGGCGCCCGTATCGGCCATGACGTTGCATATGACCATATGTTCCTCGATGGCCTTGAGGATGCGTATGATGTCGGTCGCGCGATGGGCACCTTCGCGCAGGAAACTGCGGATGAATATCAGCTAACCCGCGACAGTCAGGACGATTACGCTGTTGAATCGCTTCGTCGTGCAAATGAAGCAATCACTTCAGGCGCATTCGTTGATGAGATCGTCCCGGTTACTTTCAGCACTCGTAAGGGTGAAGTCACTGTCGATACCGACGAACAGCCGCCGAAGGGCAATCCTGACAAAATTCGTCAGTTGCGTCCTGCATTCGCCAAGGATGGCACAATCACCGCGGCCACATCCAGCTCGATCAGCGATGGCGCCGCTGCTGTCGTACTAACCCGCGACAGCGTTGCGAAATCCAAAGGCCTGTCTCCGGTCGCCAAGGTAGTCGCAATGGCGGCGCATGCTCAGGAACCAAAGGATTTCACAGTCGCACCTGTCGGTGCGGTCAACAAAGTGCTGGAAAAAGCAGGTTGGTCTATCGACGAAGTCGACCTGTTCGAAGTGAACGAAGCATTTGCCTGTGTCGCGATGTTCGCGATGCACGACCTCGGCATTCCGCATGAAAAAATCAACGTTCATGGCGGTGCCACCGCTCTCGGTCACCCGATCGGCGCAAGCGGAACCCGCATTCTCGTAACATTGTTGAATGCGCTCAAACAGAAGGGACTCAAGCGCGGTGTGGCCAGCCTGTGCATCGGTGGTGGCGAAGCAACCGCGATTGCAGTCGAAATCGTCTAAACGACTGAATGTAGAGTCGGTGCAGCTATGTCGTCAGGCAAAGCTGCACCGGTCCTTCATGACGAGACAACACTGATCGTCACTCTGCTCCCCACAGTCGATTTTTCTTTATCCAGGCTTTTCGTCCGGAAACATCGAACTGGCACCAGCCACCGTCACACTTCCCTAATTTGCCGCTGACTCCTGGCTCTGCCCGCCACATAAGCCGTGATCGCCCATCGTTCGATTCACGCATATCGGCCAGCCCTTCCCCGATCACTATCGCAGCGCGATCAGGGGACAGGAGACTCGCGATAACCCAGCCTTCGTCCCCATCAGGATCGCGAACATATCGCCAGCCTTCGTGCACTCGCACGACCTTCAAAGGCAAGCCAGCACGCTTGTAAGTCCATCTGACCGGATACGCCCGCCCTGGCCCTGCACGCAGATTCAGAACCTGGGCTCTGATCGAGGCCCAATATGGGACCTCCCTGTCCTGCGCCTGTGCATGAACGGGCAGGAGCACGGTGGAACATGCGAGCGCGGCAATCGCCCGGAATACAATCGAAGTCAGACGCATCATCGCCTATTACTGCCATCCGGTCGTAACTATCAAGCTCAGGCAGTTCACCTTCGCTTGACCATCCCGCCCTCCACAACGTAGCGCTGCAAGGCAATGAGCGAGTCAACACCAATACCGCGCACCGGCAAGCCGAAGGTCGTCGTAACCCGGCAACTGATGCCGATGATCGAAGCACGCATGTCGGAGCTATTCGATGCACAATTCAATCATGACGACCGGCCATTGTCTCGCGAAGAACTCGCGATCGCGATGCAGGAATCGGACGTTATCGTTCCCACCGTTACCGACCGGATCGACGCCAACCTGATTCGACAAGCAGGACCGAACTTGGGCCTCATTGCCAGCTTCGGCGCCGGAGTCGATCATATCGACCTCGCCGCTGCGCGAGCAGCGCGGATCATTGTTACCAATACGCCTGGTGTGTTTACCGACGACACGGCCGATCTCGCCGTAATGCTGATCATTGGCGTCCCAAGACGGGTCCGCGAAGGCATCGCGCTGGTGCGCCGTTCCGAATGGACAGGTTGGGCACCATCGGCTTTGCTGGGATGGCAGATCGGCGGCAAATCGCTGGGCATCGTGGGTATGGGGCGCATCGGACAGGCAGTGGCGCATCGCGCTCGTGCCTTCGGTCTCAATATCCTGTACCATAATCGCCATCGTCTTCCGCAAGCCGTAGAGAACATGCACGGCGCGACTTATGTCGAAGACCTCGACGACCTAATTGCGCGTAGCGACATTCTGACGCTACACTGCCCATCCACCAAAGATTCACGCCATCTTATCGATGCGAGACGCATTTCTCTGATGAAGTCGACAGCGTGCCTGATCAACACGGCGCGAGGCGATCTCGTAGATCAGGATGCACTGATCGCAGCGCTCGACGCCGGCTCGTTGGTTGGCGCGGGTCTCGACGTCTATCCCGACGAACCGCAAGTGGATCGTCGGCTAATTGACCACCCTAACGTGATGACCCTGCCCCATATCGGCAGCGCAACCCGAGAAGGCCGAGAGGCCTCCGGCGAGAAGGTTATCGCAAATATCCAGTTCTGGGCCGATGGCCACCGCCCCCCCGATCAGGTGCTCGAAGGGTTAGTGTAGCTCACCTGACTGCCGTAGGCCAAGTCGAGTTTCCGCCAGGTCAGAGTGAGATCCAACGTCTTATTTCAGACAGCACGACTGCCGGACGTAAGGCGCAACATATGGCAAAGCAGGCCACCCTGCCTCTCTTCCCAGATCAATCGTAAGACAACTCATTTGAATGTGGCACGGGGCGACCCAGATCAGTCCCCTGTCAGAATACGATCCACCAATTGCTTCACCGTAGGAGTGAAGTTGTTGGAGTAGAACGGATCCTGCTTAAAACGATACGCCGCATGACCGGCGAACATCAGGTTTTCGTCCACTGGTCCACCATGTGCGATATCCTGCAACGTTTTTTGGATGCAGAAACTGCGGGGATCGGCAAGACGTCCAGTGGTATAGTCATCATGGTCCTTCCATGACGAAAAACCGCAGTGAGACAGGCATCCCATACAGGCCGCCTGATCTTCACGGATCTGCGCGCGACTTTCCGGCGTCACGAAAACAACTGTGTCATCCGGGGTCTTCAGCGCTTCGGTATATCCTTCCGCAACCCAGCCCCGTGCACGTTCGCGGTCTTTCGGTGCGACCCAGAAGTTTTTGCCCTTTACCCCCACGTCGAGCTGAACCGTGTGCACACCTGCCTCAACCCTTGAATAGGGAATTTGGCGTTCGGAGCGATGCATCAGGTCATACAGGAACGGGTTCTTAACAGCCGATGAGTAAAAGCCTGTCGGGCTGAATTTGTGCAACAGCACGTCACCCGGCTCGATCTCCCGCAGAAGATCTTTCCATCCTTGCGGAATCGGACTTTCCTCCGTCAACAATGGCCGCGTGCCGAACTGGAACGCGATCGGGCCAAGTTCCGGGTTATCAATCCAGTCGTTCCATTCCCTCAGGAACCAGACTCCGCCTGCCATGACTATAGGCACATTGTCGCTTACGCCTTCCTTTCGCATCGTCTCGCGCAATGCAGCGACACGCGGGTAAGGATCTTCGGGCTTGGTTGGATCTTCGGCGTTCGACAGTCCGTTGTGACCGCCAGCAAGCCACGGATCTTCGTAAACCACAGCGGCCATCAGGTCCGCCACTTTATGATAGCTACGCTTCCACAGGGCACGAAACGCACGCGCCGAGGAGATAATCGGCAGATAGTGCACATCGAAGCGCTCTGCGATTTCAGCCAGCTTATAGGGCATACCTGCACCGCAAGTGACGCCAGTGACCATGCCCCGGGTCCGCTCCAGAACGCCTTCGAGGACTTCCTGCGCGCCGCCCATTTCCCACAGGACGTTGATATTGATCGCGCCTTTGCCCCCGGCGATCTCGTGCGCGCGCTTCACCTGCTCGACCGCACCATCGATCGCGTACTGGATCAGCTGCTGGTGCCGTTCCTTGCGCGTCAGCGCATCGTACACTTGCGGCACGATCTTACCTTCAGCGTCGTAACTATCGGCGTTGACCGCACTAACCGTGCCAATCCCACCTGCAGCGGCCCACGCGCCAGAACTGGCATGGTTCGTCGCTGCAACCCCCTTACCCCCTTCGATCAACGGCCACACTTCGCGACCGCCGTAAAGGATAGGCTTCAACCCCTTGAATGACATTACGAGACTTCTTTCATTTAACGTTTTTTTCAGCTTGCGAGCCCGCACCGCGGTCCATGTTACAAGCCTTTATTTCATGTGGTTGCGGCCTATTAGCCGTTCGCTTGAACTGTGCATAGTACCCCGCAAGCTCTGGTGCATCTTTGAAAGAATCCAGTTTAAATCCAACGCGCTCAAACTCACAGCTTAGCAACAGGGGATCAATGCCGTGCTGGCCGCTAGGGCGGTCAATATCGACCACGACGACAAGCCCTTCAGGCTTCAATGCAGGCCAGAGCCGCCAGAGAAATGCATATGGTTCTTCCACTTCATGAAACATGTGCACCATAAAAATGCGGTCGAAACTGCGGTCCGGCAGACGAGGATCATCCGGGGTTCCCAGTTTGACCGAAACATTGTCCAGCCTGTCCCGTTCAATGCGCTGTCCCAATCTCTCCAATGCAGCTTTATCGATATCTTCAGCGAGAACACGACCCTTGGCGCCGACCTTCTCTGCTAAACGAACGGTATAATACCCTTCCCCTGCGCCGATATCGGCCACCGTCATACCTGGCCTTATTTCCGCCAGATCCATGACACGCTGCGCTTCACCAACGCTGTCACGTTGATTTTCGGTCGTGAAAGGGCTGCCCGCCATTCCAGACACAGGGCGATTTGCTCGTGGAAAATCGCGCGCAGTTACAGCTCGGTCGGCATCGGTATCCGCGCGTTCACAGCCAGTCACCAAGCTGACAACTGCCAATAAACAAGCAGCAATTCTACGTGTGACGATCATTCGTCGTCTGCCACCTCTACCACTTCGCCAGTTACCCGTTGAGCCAGTGCAGCCGAGATAAAAGGGTCAATAGCCCCATCCAGCACATCGTCGGGCGATGTTGACACTACTCCGGTCCGTAAATCTTTTACCTGTTGATATGGTTGCAGAACATAGCTGCGGATTTGGTGTCCCCAGCCGATATCGCTTTTGCTCTGGTGCTCCGCGCTGGCCGCTTCTTCGCGCTTCCGCATTTCTTCTTCGAACAAACGCGCCTTCAGCATGTTCATCGCGATATCGCGGTTTTTGTGCTGACTGCGATCCACCTGACTGGCCACGACAATGCCACTGGGCTGGTGCGTGATACGGACGGCGGAATCGGTAGTGTTGACGTGCTGCCCACCGGCGCCACTTGCGCGATAGGTATCGATCTTCAGGTCTGCGGGGTTGATATCGATATCGATATCGTCGTCGATCACCGGATAAACCCATACGGAACTGAATGACGTATGCCGCCGCGCCGAACTATCGTAAGGACTAATCCGAACGAGGCGATGGACCCCGCTCTCAGTTTTGGCATAGCCATAGGCGTTTTCGCCTTTCAACAGGAGCGTGGCAGACTTGATGCCCGCTGTTTCGCCCGCCTGATATTCTACTGTTTCGACCTTGAAACCTTTGCGCTCTGCCCAGCGAGCATACATACGCAACAGCATCTCTGCCCAATCCTGGCTTTCCGTACCGCCCGCGCCCGCGTGGATTTCCAAATACGTATCATTGCCATCGGCCTCGCCTGACAGGAGCGCCTGAACTTTATCGGCATCGGCACGATTGGCGAGCCGTTCAAGGCTGGCAAGCCCTTCTGCTACGACATCGTCTTCGCCTTCCACTTCGCCCATTTCGACGAATTCGATCGCATCGGCCATTTCCCGTGAAATTTCGTTCACCGTTCCAATGGCAGTTTCAAGCTGCTTCTGCTCGCGGCCAATTGCCTGAGCCTCTTTGGGATTGTCCCACAGTGTCGGATCTTGAACGCGTGCGTTCAACTCATCGAGGCGCCGCAACGCACGCTCCCAATCGAGTGATTGACGCACAAGCGCCAGCGCAGCTTCTATACGATCGATGTAGGCCTGCCCCTCGGCACGCATATTGTGGTTCTCCAAACACGAATTGCCGCCCGACTAAACCTTCCGGGCGGCAGAGGAAAGAGCAGTGTGCAAGTCACACACCGCCTGTCGGCAATGGCTAGTGGCCCTTATGGGCAAGCTTTTTAACAGCTGCCAGCGTCAGCGACACATGATCCTTATAACTCAGATCGGAATGGACCATCACGATCTTGCCCGACTGATCGATAACGTAGCTTGTACGGTCGGTTAGCCCGGTGTCTTTGCCATCACGCACAAGCCGCACGTCATAAGCATCGACAATCGCGGGCGTGGCTGACGCAACGGCAAACTTGTCACGACATGCTTCGGTGGAGAATTTTTTGAGTGTCGTAATATCATCGTTTGAGATACCAACGACAGTTGCCCCCAATTTCGCAAATTCAGGTGTCGCCTCGGCAAAAGCGTGTGCCTCAAGCGTGCACCCCTGTGTGAAGGCTTTCGGATAGAAGTAGAGCACCACTGGCCCTTTGGCGAGGGCGGCGCGCAGGTTGAACCCGAACTCCTTTCCGGCCAGTGCCCCCTTTGTGGCAAACATAGGTGCTTTGGCGCCGACCGGCAGTTCAGCCGCCGCCGGGACAGTGCCAAATACGATCGCCGCGATCGCGGCGCAGACATACCTTTTCATTCTCAGCGATCCTTTCTCGGAACGTTCGGCGTTTCGCGACAGCAGACTATCGACACATCAATACAGGCCGCCCTGCTCCTCCACGAAACTGCCCTGATTTTTATTCTCGTCTTTCCGCGCATTGGAGGCTGCGTTACTTTGCGCCTGACGCCCCTTGCGGATCAGTTCAAGGATCTGGTTACGCTTGGCCGCAATCTCATCCTGTCGTGTAGCACGGGGCGGTTCGGTATTGGGCTTAAACGCTTCCCAGATGATCGAAGCTTTCGGATCGTCCGTCGGCCATCCATCGAACACGCGCTTACCACTCTGACGGTCGATGCGGACCATGCGGATACCGGCCGGAGCGATAAAGGGTTCGTCCGTCCATCGTTCACGTGTCGCCTTGACGAAATCGATCATCATTGGCGCAGCAGTGTTGCCGCCCTGAACCCAGCCCCCCATGTTACGCGGCTTATCGAAGCCGAGATACATGCCCGCGATGATATCCGGGCTACCACCCACGAACCAGGCGTTGGTGGGGCCTGAGGTCGTCCCCGTCTTGCCAAACAGCGGAAGATCGAGCGCGCGCAAGCGGACCGCAGTGCCGCGCTGCACAACCCCTTCCAGCATATGGATAACCTGATAAGCCGTGCGGGGATCAAGCACTTGTTTGCCGCCATCGGCGATGCGCGGCATCGGCTTCCCATCCCATTGCGGCATATTGCATCCGGTGCAGTCGCGCCGGTCAGCGCGCCAGATCACCTTACCCCGCCGATCCTGCACAAAATCGATGACTGTGGGATTATGCTGTCGACCGAAATTGGCTAGCGCCGTGTAAGCGTTGACCATTTTCAGCACAGTCGTATCCCCTGCCCCCAGCGCAAAGGCGGGATAGGGTTTATAATCCCCGATACCCATGCGTTTGATAGTGCCGACTACATTGGGCATCCCTGCATCCATCGCGATATGCACAGTCATCAGGTTACGGCTTTGCTCCAGCCCCCAGCGCATCGTATGAATACCGCCGCCGCCGCCACCGAAGTTGCGGAAGCATTTTTCACCTAGGGCAGCACCCTGATAGAAGCAGAACGTCTGGTCCGGCACCTGTGTGGCCGGCGTCATCCCGTTATCGAGGCCGGTGGCATAGACAAACGGCTTGATGGTCGAACCCGGCTGGCGAAGCGCCTGAGTGGCACGATTGAAATTGGAAATTCGGGAATCGAACCCGCCCTGCATGGCAAGCACACGTCCGGTATGCGGCTGAGCCGCGACAAACCCGCCTGACACTTCAGGCACAGTACGAACCACAAAGCCGTTGCCAGAGGGAGCGACTGCAATAACATCGCCCGCCTTCAGCCCGTTGGGCATACCGGAAAGAGGACCGGTACTGCCGTCGGAAAAGCCGATCGCGCCCCGCGATCCAGTGCGCTCCGTAACGACGCCGATCCGCCAATCTTTGTAAGAGATGCCAAGCGGCGAAGATGCCAGCTGCGATTGCCAGTCACCCTTCGACAAATCGATTGTGGCAAATGGCTCTTTCCATCCGCGACCTGAGTTATAACGGAAGATCCCGTTTCGAAGCGCATCGCGAGCCGCCTTTTGTAATTCAGGATCGAGCGAGGTGCGCACCCACAGGCCGCCAGCATAGACGCTATTCTTACCGTCTTCCGCAGTTTCCCCGAACTTCCCGATCAACTGCCGCCGCACTTCTTCCAGAAAATAACCTGCGTCGACTGAGTTAAGGCTGGTGCGAGAGGCCTGAAGCCCCAGAGGCTTGGCTTCGGCTGCGCTCGCTTGCTGCTGTGTAATGAAGCCGTTTGCCACCATCTGCTTGAGCACGAAATTACGGCGGGCAATTGCCATATCCTCGTATTTCTTTCGCCCGTAACGTTCGGGCGCCTTTGGCAGAATGGCGAGAAATGCCATTTCATTGAGATCGAGTTGACCGACGTCTTTGTTAAAGTATGCGCGTGCTGCCGCCTGAACGCCGAAGCTGCGGCGGCCCAAAGGAATTTCATTGAGATAAAGCGACAGGATTTGCTGCTTGGTCAGAGCACTCTCGATTCGGCGAGCGAGGATCATTTCCTTCAGCTTGCGCGTAACCGAATACTCGTCTCCCAACAGAATGTTTTTCGCGACCTGCTGGGTAATCGTCGAGCCACCCACCGCACGCTCGCCCGATCCATATTTCGCGGCATAGTCAATCACCGCACCCAACGTGCCAGTAATATCCACCCCGCCGTGCGTGAAGAAAGTTTTATCCTCCGCAGCCAGAAATGCCTCAATCAGTTTGGGCGGAAAATCCTGATACTGAAGCTGGACACGATGCTCGCGCGCGTAAGAATGAACTATCTGGCCATCGATCCCGCGCACGACGGTCGGTAGTGGCGGTTCGTATTCGAGCAGAGTTTCCGCGTCAGGCAGATCCCGCGTTAACACGATCCATAACGCGACGAATGAAAGCACACCCACGCCGATTGCGATTATCAGCCAACGGAAAAACCACCGCTCGCGCCAGTTTCGCATAAACCATGCAGCGACACCACGCGCGTCGCGCCGGATTCGATAACGAATGTGTTCGAGGGGCGATGTGTCGACCATGAGCGGGGCTTATTAGCATGCGTTTCTGGCTGCGCCAGAACCAAAGCTCACCCATCCCCCGACTGGCGCGCAAAATAGATGCGCACAGCTCTCGCCATAACTTTGGCAAAAGCCTCCCGACCGCGTAGAGAAGTCAATGCCTGTGCCTCTTGCGGGTTTGTCACGAAACCAGCTTCATACAGCACTGACGGCAAATCGGGAGCTCTTAAGACCGCGAGTTCCGCCGAACGAAGCGGTTGCGAATGAAATTTCAACCTATCCCTTCCTTCTCTGAGGATAAGGCTGGCAAATACATTGCTGTCTTCCTGCGTTTTGCGCTGGGACAATTGCACCAGGATGGCATTGATCGTGTCGCTTCGGCCATCCAGCGCAACACCGTTAACGACGTCTGCGCTATTTTCACGATCTGCAAAGCGTGATGCCGCTTCGCTCGACGCCGTGTTTGACAAGGTGTAAATACTCGCGCCTGAAACGCCATCGGCATCGCCCGCGCTATCTGCATGAATGGAGAGAAACAGATCGGCACCCAGCGCCCGCGCGATGCCAAACCGCTCGGCAAGCACCAGGTATCGATCGTCACTTCTGGTCAAAGCGACACGAATGCCCCCCTCCTTTACAATCTCGTCCCGCAAGGCCTTCGCAAGTCCGAGAGTTAGATTTTTTTCCTCAATCCCGTTGCCACTTGCCCCCGGATCATGCCCGCCATGCCCCGCGTCGATTACGATAAGGGGGCGGGATTTGTCTTTTGGGCCAAGAACCTGCGGCAGATCAGCCGGCTCCCCAGCGGGAGGCAATGTGATTCTGATGACATAGCCGCGCCCCAGCGCAGGCACGGGCAATGTCCAACCGAGTGCAAACAAAGCGCCCATCAAAACGACGGGTGCAAGAAAGATCAACCATAGCTGCGCGCGCAAGGACATTGCGCGCTAGGTAGGGCCAACGATTGATGAAGCGCAATATGGTTGCTCCGTTAATCTCTCAATGCTAGCAATATTCGCGATCGGGTTCCTGACCATGGCGAAGCGGCATCGTATGTTTCGATGCAAGCACTTGCGACAGGCGATCCGGGCCTTTCAGTCGGGCGCCGCCCGGTTTCATAAACAGGTTGACGCAACTCATGGCCACCCCCTCCCTGCAATCGCCGATGACGCCCCACGGCGCCATCGCGGCGCTTGTCGGCCGGGCCTCGCACGATGTGTGCAAGTCATGTGTTGCAGACACGTCATTCCGATCTGGCTTTTTTCAAAGCTCGGTTCGGTTCGTATCCGCCGCCGGGCGCACGGTCCCCGGCGGCAATCTAGCAATAGCGCGCACCTTTGGCCGCGCCCGGCTCAAATGCCTGGCCCCGCCCGGTCGCGCACGGAGAATTCATAATGGCAACGCGCATGCTTATCGATGCGCGCCACTCGGAAGAAACCCGGGTGGCGGTGCTCAAAGGCAACCGGATTGAGGAGTTCGATTTCGAGTCCTCAGATCACAAGCAGATCAAGGGCAATATTTATCTCGCCAAAGTTACCCGTGTAGAGCCTTCTCTGCAGGCCGCCTTCGTCGATTTCGGCGGCAACCGGCACGGTTTCCTCGCGTTCAGCGAAATCCACCCTGATTATTATCAGATCCCGAAGGAAGATCGGGAGGCGTTGTTGGCTGAAGAAGCTGCCGCGGCGGAGGAAGAGGCCGCCCTGCGCGCTCAGGAAGAGGAAGATGGCCATACCCCCGGCGGTGAATATGACGCCGACGATGAAACCGGCGAAGCGTTAGTCGAAGAAATCGCTGAAGATGGTGTCGAGGAAATCGACACGTCCGAAAAAGACGACGTCGCCACCATCGAAGAAGGCCAGCTTCAAGGCGATGACGATAGCGAATCGGATGACGATTCTGACGAGGATGACGACGATAGCGAAGATCGGTCGCGTGGCCGCCGTGGGCGAAGCCGTGGCCGCCGACAGTCGCGCGGTGGCAACCGAAGCCGGGCAAAGGAGGTCGACGAGGTTCGTGCCAAGCGCCTTGCGCTGCGTCGTCGCTACAAAATTCAGGACGTCATTCAGCGCCGCCAGGTTCTGCTCGTTCAGGTCGTGAAAGAAGAGCGTGGCAACAAAGGTGCCGCGCTTACGACCTACCTCAGCCTCGCCGGCCGCTATTGCGTACTGATGCCGAATTCCAGTCACGGCGGCGGTATTAGCCGGAAAATTAGTTCGGCTGCCGATCGCAAGCGCTTGAAGACAATCGTTTCCGATCTCTCTTTGCCGCGCTCGATGGGCTTGATCGTGCGTACTGCGGGGCTCAGTCGCACGAAGACCGAGATCAAGCGCGATTTCGATTATCTCGCCCGCCTGTGGGATGAGATTCGCGAACGCACCCTCGGATCTTCGGCTCCGGCGATGATCCATTCGGATTCCGACCTGATCAAGCGTGCCATCCGTGACATCTATAACCGCGAGATCGAAGAGGTCGTGGTCGAAGGTGAAGAAGGCTACCGCTCAGCCAAGGAATTCATGAAGCTGCTCATGCCCAGCCACGCGCGTCGGGTGAAGGCTTATTCAGACCCGGTGCCGCTGTTTCAGCGTTATGGTGCGGAGGACCAGCTTCGGGCGATGTACGATCCCGAAGTACAATTGAAGAGCGGCGGCTACCTCGTCATCAATCCGACCGAAGCCTTGGTGTCGATTGACATCAACTCCGGTCGTTCGACCAAAGAGCATGGGATCGAAGCGACTGCGCTATCGACCAACCTTGAAGCGGCTAAGGAAATCGCCCGCCAGTTACGCCTGCGTGACATGGCTGGCCTTGTCGTGATCGACTTCATCGACATGGAGCGCAGCGGAAATATCCGCAAGGTCGAACGCGCGATGAAGGATGCGCTCAAGAACGATCGTGCCCGTATTCAGGTGGGGCGCATTTCAGGCTTTGGCCTGATGGAAATGAGCCGCCAGCGTCTGCGTACCGGTGTACTGGAAGCCACAACGCGCGAATGCCCGCATTGCGATGGCACGGGCCTGGTGCGTACAGCATCGAGCGCAGGCCTTTCCGCTCTCCGCCTGATCGAAGATGAAGCCGCGCGCGGCAAAGGGACGATTATCAGCCTGTATGCGTCGACCGAAGCAGCGGTGTACCTGCTCAACGCGAAGCGCGCAGACCTCGCTGAGATCGAAGCGCGTTATGGCGTGTCGGTTGAGGTGTTGCCCGAAGGTGAGGACGAAGGTGCAAAAATGCGTGTCGCCAGTGCTGGCCCACGTCCGACTTCCGCACCTCGCTTCGATCCCATCGTCGACGACAGCGACGACGAAGATGATCTCGACGATAGCGAGATGGACAGTGATGACGATGACCGCGACAGCGATGATGATCGTCCGCGCAAGAAGCGTCGTCGGCGCCGTGGCGGCCGGGGCCGCAAGCGCGACAATGGCGACGTAAACAATCGCGACGATGAAGATGCCTCTGACGGCGAGAACGATACTTCGGACGATGAAGATCGCGCTGACGAGACCGCTTCTGACGACGGTGACAAGCCCAAGAAGCGCCGTCGCCGTGGCGGGCGTCGTCGTCGCGGGCTCAATCGGGACGAAGTTGGCGAAGAGGGTGGCAACGACAGCGAAGATACCGCTGAGGAAGTCATCCCCGAATCCAGTGCGGACGACGTGGCCGAGCAAATCGGCGAACAACTCACAGACGACATCGCTGTCGTCGGTGAAGCCGAGGCCGATCCTGCGCCAAAACCAAAGCGACGGACCCGCCGGAAAAAGGCAGAGCCCGAATCCGAGAAGGCCGATGCCAGCGAACCAGCTGCAGAAGCAGAAGCAGCAGCGACCGCGAGTGAAGACGCTCCCCACGAGAAGCCGAAGCGCCGCACTCGTCGCAAGAAGGCAGATATCGAAGCAGAGGCCGCCGCGGAAACAGTGGCACCATCTGCTGAAGAGAAGCCCAAACGCACCCGCCGTAAGAAGGCAGAGCCAAAGGCGGCAACCGAGATAGGCGAGGCGCAACCGGCGGAGGCAGCGCCCGCCGAAGAAGAAGCGCCGACGGTCAAAAAACCTGCTCGCGCTCCCAGAAGAAGGAAAGCGCCTGCCGCTGCGAAGACCGCTCCTGAGGAAACGCAGGAACAGGAATCTGTGCCAGAGCAACCGGTTGCGTCAGAACCTGCCGGGTCTGCGCCCGCAGAAGCCAACGAACCAGATGCCAAACCGCGCCGGGGATGGTGGCAGCGTACCTTCGGAGAATAGCAGCCGCTTGAAATATCAAGAAATAAGCCCCGGTTTTCGTTCGTGAAGACCGGGGCTTATTCGTTCAATGCCGCTGCAGGAAAGCCATCGCGCCTTGGACTCGGGTCGATCGCGCCGAAATTGATTGCCGTTTCGGTAGCATCACACCGTTGATTGCCCCCACCCGATCAACATTGTGGGGCATCGCCATGCGCCAATGGCGCCGCCGGGCTTAGCGCAGCCATCGTGACCGTCGGTGCCCCGGGCAAGTTATCGTCCGGGGAATATTGCACTTTTCATGTAGCAGCCCCGCTCGCATAACTCCTTTCTCCCTCATTCCGCCCAAAAGCACCGCCGTTACTGTCGCATCGGAGTGAAGGCATTCGCGCCGCTGAATTTGCGCCTACGCTTGCTCTCGGCGCTCAACGCGCTAGAGAGGCGGCGCAAAGCTCAAACAGGATCGGAAGCGATGGCGACCTTCACTCTCCCCAAGAATTCCAAGATCACCAGCAAGGGACAGCGCCACACTGCCGATGGCGTGAGCCGGATCAAGAAGTTCAAAATCTATCGCTATGATCCCGACAGCGGCGAAAATCCGCGCTACGACACATTCGAAGTCGACCTTGACAACTGCGGACCGATGGTCCTCGACGCGCTGATCAAGATCAAGAACGAGATCGATCCGACTCTCACGTTCCGTCGGTCGTGCCGCGAAGGGATTTGCGGGTCGTGCGCGATGAACCTCAATGGTCGCAACGGCCTCGCGTGCACTACCGCAATGGAAGACCTCAAGGGCGAAATTCGCATTACTCCATTGCCCAGCATGGAAGTGGTGAAGGATCTCGTTCCCGACTTCACCCATTTCTACGCGCAATACGCATCGATCCGGCCCTGGCTGCAAACTGTCAGCCCAACGCCGAGCGGCAAAGAGCGCCTGCAAAGCCCGGAACAGCGCGACAAGCTGGATGGTCTGTACGAGTGCATTCTGTGCGCCTGTTGTTCTACCTCGTGCCCCAGTTACTGGTGGAATTCCGACAAGTTCCTTGGCCCGGCTATCTTGCTGCAAGCATATCGTTGGCTGGCCGATAGCCGTGATGAAATGACCGGCGAGCGGCTTGACGCGCTGGAGGATCCCTTCCGTCTCTATCGCTGCCACACGATCATGAACTGTTCGAACGTTTGCCCGAAGGGCCTCAGCCCTGCTCGTGCAATCGCAGAAATCAAGAAGATGCAGGCCGAACGGCAAATCTGATCGTGGACGGCGCAAGCCCGAATTTCATCTATGAACCACACCCGGAACACCCCGGGTGGCATAGCTGGCGGTTGCGTGACGATACACTGTTCAACGCGCAAGTGATGGGCGAAATGCTCGTCCGTACGGAAAGCGGCAAGTGTCGGTTGCGGATGTTTCCGGCGCGCAAGCATCAGAATCTGCTTGGAATGATACATGGCGCCGTCACTCTTGGACTGATCGATATTTCCATGTTCGCTGCACTTCGCACTCTCAGTTCAGGCGATGCGGGTGGTTCTGTAACATTGGAACTGTCGACCCAGTTCATTGGTGCAGGCCAGCCAGACCGCCCGCTGGATGCCGTGGTGGAAATTCTCCGTGAAACGCGGCGGCTGTTGTTTGCCCGGGGCGAAGTGGTTCAGGGCGATAATCTTGTGGCCGGATTTACCGGAATTGTGCGCAAAGCCAGCGAGAAGTGATCAGTCGATGAGTGGTATGCTCGCGCGCTATGAAGCGCTTGTGGCCGCCGATGAGCTGCGGCCGGACCCGGATCAACGCGCTGCCGCTCTGGCGCTGGATGCCCTCCAGCATTCGCTGGAAGCCGCCAGCAACGCAAGAAGCTCCGGTTTTTTAAGCAAGCTGTTCGGAAAATCGACGGCGGAACGCCCGCGCGGCCTTTATATCTGGGGCGGTGTCGGGCGCGGAAAATCCATGCTCATGGACCTGTTCGTCGAAACGCTGGGTATTTCGGCCAAAAGGCGTGTTCACTTTCATGCCTTTATGCTGGAAGTGGACCGCCTGATCCGCGAAGAACGCGCGAAAGAAAGCGGTGATCCGATCGCTCCTGTGGCGGCGAGACTGGCACAGGGCATCCGCTGTCTGGCATTTGACGAAATGGTGGTGACCAACACCGCCGATGCAGCGATCATGAGCCGGCTCTTCACCGCGCTGATCCGCGATGAAGGGGTGACTGTCGTTACCACTAGCAATCGTCCTCCCCGCGATCTGTATAAGGACGGCTTGAACCGGTCGCTGTTTCTTCCCTTCATCGACCTCGTCGAAGCTGAAATGGACGTTGTCACCCTCGACGGTCCGGTCGATTATCGGCTCGACCGGCTGGGCGGAATTGAAACATGGCACACGCCCCTTGGCGAAAACTCCACCGCGCAAGTGCGCGAGGCGTTCTATCGGTTGACCGATTACAAGCCGGAAGATGCTGCACATGTGCCGAGCGCTGAGCTCGATCTTGGCGGCGGGCGGACAATGCATGTCCCCAAGAGCCTTAAGGGCGTTGCGGTGTTCAGCTTCAAGCGGCTGTGCGGCGAGAACCGGGGGGCTGCGGACTATTTGGCGATTGCTCAGGCATATCATACGGTGATTGTTGTCGGCATCCCCATTCTGGGACCGGAAAACCGTAACGAAGCGCTCCGCTTTACCAAGCTTGTCGACGCACTTTATGAAAACAACGTGATCCTGTTTGCCACCGCCAACGCCGAGCCCGGCGCTTTATATCCCACCGGCGATGGCAGCTTTGAATTCGCCCGTACAGTCAGTCGTTTGGAAGAAATGCAAAGCGCCGACTATCTGGCGAATGGGCACGGCGCGCACTGAAACTGCCCGATACCGGTCGCAACCGATACCGGGCCATTTCTCTAATTTTGATCAGGCCGCCCGCGCCAGCTTACGCTGTGCATTGGCGAGACGATTCATCACCTTCAAATCCTGATCGCGCAGTTGCAGCGCCGCATCGGCCCACAGCTCCGTAATCCGGTTTAGCTCATCCAGCGTGAGCGGAGCGGCTGTCCGCATAGCTTTGCGTTCGGCTACAAGGCCGGCATGGCGTCGGGTCGCACGCTTGATGAATTCCCGGCAGACAGCCAGCCCCTCGCCCGGTTCGGCAAGATGGTGGACGATACCCAGATCATACATCTGTTGAGCCGTATATGTATCGTTCGACTGGATGATACGTTCGGCCATCGCAGTACCCAGCTTGCGTGAAAGCAATGCATGAGCGCCCATTCCAGGGAACAGCCCGAACAGCACCTCTGGCAAGCCGAATGTCGCATCGCGGTCTGCTATCAGATAGTCAAAGCTTAACAGCGCCTCGAACCCACCACCCAATGCAGCCCCTTCTACAAGACCGATGGTAAGCGTCGGTTTCTCCAGCGCGTGCAGATTTCGGTAAAGGATCGCACAGCACCGATGTCCGTAACGGACCAGGCCATCGCGATCTTCATCCTGAATCAAGCGTTGGAACAGCGCGAGATCGCCACCGAAGCAGAAGACGCCCGGAGAACGGCTGCCCAGCACCAGGAATTTGAGCGGAACACGTCCCGGCCCGAAGCCCTGACCGATATATTTCTGCCAGTTTTCAAAATCGCCGAGCATCGGCGGTGTAAAGCTGGGCCGTCCGCGCGGCGCCATAAAGGTCCACAACGTTTCGCTATCGTCTTCGTAAAGGCATTCCAGTTCGTTGAGACGGAACAACCCTTCCGGAATGGCAGCGTGGATAGTGCTCCGCGCAACCAGTGCCTCATCGTCATCCGGCAATGGCAAAGCAGGGCCATGTACCGAAATCGGGTTTTCGCTCTCTCCCAGGTCATCATTGTAACGATCCATGAGCGCCCCCTTTCGCTGAAGTGTCCTTCGTGCGATCGGGCAGAGTGTAGGCGATGATTAAGATATATGGCAAACGATAAATTAACTATATTTTATGGTTAATTAGCTGGAAAACAGGTTCTGCTCTGATGTATACTGTCAGCCTGCCAATGGATCGTATGCCGCTAAATACAGCTAGTATTTTCCACAGGTTATCAACAGCAAACCCCCAATTTTCCAAGCGTTTTATCCAGCATCAGGAGCTGCCATAACAGCCGCCCGTGATCGCTGCGCCCGGCAATATGGTCGTCCGCCAGCTTGCCAATCCGCTCCCCATCGAACCAACCGGTGCCAGCAATCGTTGTGCGAGAGCCTATCGCGCGCGCCTCTGTCGCCAGCGGCCCGCGCAGCCATTGCGATACGGGCGTTACAAAACCCTGCTTGGGTCGATAAAGCACGTCATTGGGCAAATATCGCTCCATCGCGTGTTTGAGCAGCCATTTGCCCTGCCCGCGCCTGATCCTCAGATGATGCGGCAACCGGGCCGCAAATTCGACGAGCCGATGATCTAGCAGCGGCTCGCGCGCTTCCAGGCTGACGGCCATGCTGGTCCGATCGACTTTGGTCAAAATATCGCCCGGCAACCAGAACTTGAGATCCGCATATTGCGCCCGATCCAGTCCACTACGCGCCGGCGCGCCCCGCATCATGGCCAACAGCGGCTGTTCCGCCCGATAATCGCCCAGTATTTTGCGGAATTCAGGCGAATAAAGTGTGCCGCGCAATTCAGGCGCCATGATCGATAGGGCCCGCGCGTACCCCTCTTCTCCGCTTTCTGCCAAAGACTGAAAAGTGGTCTTCGCGCGCAAAGGACGCGGCGCCCAGTCGGCTTTTGGCCACATGCGGCCAAGCGCTCCGAATAAAGGCGCGCGCAAGCTGGCGGGCATTACCGAGCGGGCACGTTCTTCCGCGGCATGGAATACCTGCCGTCGGTAGCCTGCAAACGCCTCGTCCGCGCCATCGCCCGACAGTGCGACAGTCACGGATTCCCGCGCCAGCTGGCACACGCGCCATGTTGGCAAGGCGGATGCATCGGCAAACGGTTCGTCGAACATATCGGCAAGGCGGCCGATCTCGGCAAAATCATTTGGATCGACGATCCGTTCTCGATGGTCGGTGCCGAATTTCCGCGCCACTTCACGCGCGTAAGATGTTTCGTCCAGCGCGGCGACATCGAACCCGATCGAACATGTCTGCACCGGGCTGGAGCTGGCCTCTGCCATCAGAGCGACCACGCTGGAACTGTCCACTCCACCTGAAAGGAACGCGCCAAGCGGCACATCGGCCACCATCCGGCTCGATACCGCTTCGCGCAAATGGAACAGCAATTCGGCTTCGAGATCGGCGGGCTTGCCCCGCGCCCGTTCCGCAAACGAGATATCCCACCACCGTACCGGTGCCGCAGCAACGCTATCGTGGCGCAACAAACGGAAGTGGCCGGCGGGCAGCTTCTCCACCCCATCGAGGATGGAGCGGTGATCGGGGACATAGCCCCACGCCAGATAGTCCTCTATCGCCAGCGGATCGACTTTGCGGCGCAACAGGGGATGCGCCAGCAACCCTTTCAGTTCCGACGCGAACGCCAGACTTCCGTCGCTCAACATCGCAGTGAACAACGGTTTCACCCCAAACCGGTCCCGCGCAAGAAACAGCGTGTGCCGATCCAGATCGTAGAGCGCGAACGCGAACATTCCGTTCAGACGGGAAAGGCAATCCACACCCCACTTGCGGTAAGCGGCCAGAATGACTTCGGTATCGCCATCGGTGCGAAACTGCGCGCCGCCCAGTTCCAGTTCCCGCCGCAATTCACGGAAATTATATATCTCGCCATTGAAGACGATCATCGCCCGTCCGTCGGCCGATTGCATCGGTTGCGGCGATCCCGCAATATCGATGATCGACAGCCGACGGTGGCCAAGCCCGACGCCCGGTGCTGTCCAGACACCGCCGCCATCCGGGCCGCGATGGACAAGAGCGTCGCACATCCGCTCGACCCGCGCAGGGTCGACTGGCTTGGGCGTGCCACAATGAAAAATTCCCGCAATTCCGCACATGCGGCGCGCTTACCGCAGCCCGGCTGCGCGGTCCATCGTCAGCGCTGGATCGCCCATGGCCGCGCGGAACCGCGATAGCGCTGCGTCCGCGCCGGGTTCTTCCGACGAAAGGATCATCGCGATGGCAGGTCGCCCACGCATCAATACCCGGTCCCGCATCGCTGCCAGTTTGAACCTGGTGGCGCTGCCCGTTGTTACCCCGCCAATCTGGTAGCTGGTCTGGGTTAAGCGGCGAATTCCATGATTATACAGCCAGTCAGCTGACCAGCTGTTGCCGGGAACGCCCGGTTCCAGCCAGCGCCAGTCACTGCCCATCGGCAAGGCGCCCTGCCCCGCAGCCGCCGCATCGCGATCCGGGCCTTGCCCTGCGTAAACCGCAATACTCACATCTACTGCATGGCCGTTGTCATCATGATAATGAAGCAGTAGTTTGCGGTCCGCTTCAGTCGCGAGCGGAGTCCAGTTCGACACTTCCCCCGCAACGATATGCCAGCCCGGAACATGGGGCGCGGCGAGTGTCGGAGGCAGGCTTGCCTCCACATGATCGGCCGCGAATGCCCAGCCCCCAAACATCAGCGACAGTGCAACAACAGACAGCGACACAAAGCCTTGGCGGAAGCTGAAACGTTCGAGCTTACCAAGTAGTGAAGATGCCTTTATCGCATCCGCATCGATCCCTGGATCATCGGGCGAACGGTCGAACCAGCGCCAGGCGCAGCCAAGCAGTGCTGCCACCACGATGGCAAAGAATATCCAGCCATAAAAAATATGATCGAACCCGGCGGCAAATTCGATTCCCTGCCATTGCGCGATAACAATCGTACCCCATGCGCGAACACCATTCGCGACAATCGGCAAAAGTATCGCTGTACACAGAAATACCGCCCGTCGTTTCCACGATACGAAGCAAACATTGGCAACCAGCGTCGCCAGCGCGACCATCGCGGCAAGGAACATAACCCCGGAGCACGCCTCAGCCACTTCAAACAGGCCTGCAGGTGTATCGATGAACACGCCTTCGATATGCGCCTCCATCCCGCTCAGATGAATCAGGCCAATCACCAGTTTGGCCGTAACCATCTGGAGCACTGGGATCAGTTCGTCACCGATGGGAACGAGAAACACCATGTAAGCCAGCGGAAAAATCAGGCCCGCAGACACCTTAGGCCCCAGCACCACAATCGCACTGGCCGCCAAAGCGCCAACGGCACCAAGCTGACTGGCAATGTTGATCCCTGCCACTGTGCCAAGCATCCAAAGGGTAAGCGCCCCGAACAGCGCCATCAGCCCCGGCCACCACGCCTGCGGTGCGATCTTGGCCAGTTCCTCCCACCGTTGCCAAACGACCCACGCGATGATCGGCGGCACAAACAGGATGTGGTTATAGGTGGAGATATCCCACCACTGGTGCGCCATCGCAACCCAATCGCGCACTGTCAGAGCGAACAGGACAGCCCACACAATCGCCAGATTCAGCAACGGCGCCCGCCATTCGGGTGCAATCCGATCGGCAATCCCGCTTACTGGCGATCGGTGAAGCGATGCATCACGCTGCATCGCGCGCTTCACTTATAACGCTTCGCCCAGTGAGGGCTGCGAGCGGTGCCATAGCCGCGTCCCACCCCTTGTGCTCCACCACGAAATTCCGGGCAGCGGTGGCCATCTTCAGTGCCGCGGGGCCATCGGTCAGAAGCATACAGGCCCGGTCGATCAATCGCCCGTCGTTCGGTTCTATAGCGATATGTTCGCCATCGATCGCATCGATGCCGATGGCCGCTTCCGGGGTAACCAGAACAGGCCGTGCCATTGCCATTGCTTCCAGCACTTTATTCTGCACCCCGCGCGCAATGCTCAATGGTGCGATCACCAGATCTGCACCCGCCAGAAATGGTCGCACATCGGGCACTTCGCCCCATACACGCACGCCCGGCTGCCCATCGCGCTGCATTAATGCCGCAACAGGCGCACGCCCGACGACGTGAAACATCGCAGACGGAAACCGCCGACGGATGCCGGGCAGCAAGCAGTCAATCGTGCGGAGCGCGGCCGCAACATTGGGCGGATAGTCCATCTGCCCGGTGAAGACGATATGCGGACCATTGGCGTTTGTCAGCGCCGGATGAGGCTGCGAGATTTTCGGATCAAACAGCTCGGTATCGATGCCATTCGACACCGTCATCACATTCGCTTCGACATCGCCTATCCGTGCGCGAAACAAGCCCGCTTCTGCATCGGTGATCAGCAAAGTTGCATCGGCGCGCTGCGCGAGCCTGCGCTCTTCCTCGGCCAGCAGCTTGCTTTCCCGTGCATCGATCCACGCGCGCGGACCGCGACCATCGTGCGCGTATGCTTCGAACTTCGCGCTATCGACGTCGCACAAATCGATCACAACCCGGCCGGAGTAATCCGCCGGAATATACTGTCCCATCTGTCCCGAAAACACGAAGATACAATCGATAGGTCGGGTCGCAAGTGCATGCGCCACCCACGCCCGCAATTCAGAGTTGTCAAACGCCGTCAGGCTGACCGGCAACCCACGCACCAGCGCCTTCATCCCGGCCAGAGGCAGATTGAGCGAACGGCGGGCCAGGCAATAACTGGCGGCATACCGCGCCAGCTGCGGCTCGGCGGCAAAGTCCGCCTCCGTCTCGCCGAGAGTGCCAACATGAACCGGCCCGATCTCTGCAAGCGCCTTAAGTATCTGGTGGGAGCGAATTTTATCGCCCCTGTCCGCCGGGAAGGGAATCCGGTGAGCCAGAAAAAGTACCTCGCCCATCACGCCAGTCCACGGGCAATGATCGGACCAAGCCGGTTTGACACCGCCAGCGGCAGCTTCTTCCAAAGCGCGATTTTGGATGAATAGGCGGCGCTCGTCGGATCGACATCACGTGCCGTTGCCCCATTCGCTGTCCACGACCCATACGCGAGAGGTTCCGCTTCAAAGCCCCAGTTCTTCTTATAGGCAAATGCGCCACTTCCGACCTTGGAGCGACCAAAGTCAAACTGTGTGCAACCACGCTCGCGCGCGTGACACATCAACCGATAATACATCACCTCGTTCGAACGCGTCCGGCGGGCATCCCAGATACCACCGCCCCAATACGGCATTGCCACGCCATTGTGATAGAGGGTCAGAACTGCGCTCTGAGACACACCGTCCTGGCTCACTACAAGTATGTCTGCATCGTCTCCGAACGCGTCGAGCACAGCATCGAACAATGAGCGCGGAAACACCGGCGTTCCCAGATTGCGGACACTCTCCGCATAGACAGCGTAATGCGCTGCGCGATGCCATTCGTCACGGCCAAAACTGACCGTCAGGTTCTGTTGCAAACCCTTGCGAATCTCGGCCCTCTGCTTGCGCGGAATGGCGAGTAGCTGAGCATCATCGTCATGCGCGAGAGGGGCACAAAAGTTTGCGTGGCTATCCATGCGGATATGCCAGCCCGAAGGAATCGCGCCGCCGCGCAATTCGACCGACGCACATGACCTTCGCACAGCCAACTCCGCCGCAGCTTCGCACAGCCGGTGTGCGACATCTGTTCGCGTAGCCAGCGGCCCACCCGAAACACCAAAGCCACTCGACACCAGCGCACGTGGGAAAAGCGGCGAATGCACTTCGGTCAGCGGCAACCAACCCACTATGTTGCCGCAGTACTCGGCCAACAGCCCCATAGCGCACTGGCCCGTCCCACGTTCCACCGCTCGCAGCCACAGCGGCCTATGAAACGGGCTGCCGCCAGTTTCCATGACAAAGCGATCAATACGGCTGATCGTATCTGTGTCACTCAGATCGGCCAACCCGATTGTTTCGTGGGCAATTGGAAACGGTGCATTCATGACGCCACCTGCTGCGCGCGACCAGCTTCGCGATGCGCGATCTGATCCATACGGCACCAGTCAAAATCGCGGACTAATCCCTCTAATTTGGACGCCATTCTATGCAGATTGGTGTAATGCCGTAATCGAGAGCGCATCGGAGCATTGGAAACCCGTGGCTGATCCGGGTCTATCTCCCACGGATGAAAGTAGAACACCGCCGGGCGTTTTTCGTGTTGATTGACTTGCCTGATTGCCCATCTGGAAAATGCATAAGGCAGCACACGGAAGAACCCTCCCCCTCCGGCCGCCACCCTGCGACCGCCAAGAATGGCGGTAGTTACCGGGATTTCCACCAGGGAGCTCTGAGCCAAAGGCCTGAACGCGAAACGAGGTGCCTCGGGCCAGCCATAGTGATCGTGAACTACAGGAGCGACGGACGAGCTGTAAGCATAACCCTGTTCGGCTAAAACCTCATATGCCCAGGGAGTGCGCTGATCGATCGAAAAGCTGGGCGCACGATAACCTACAACCCCTTCACCTGTCGCATCTTCCAGCGTCGTTCTCGCGCGGTGCAAATCTTCAGCAAACGCTCTCCGATCCATTCCGTGTACCCGCGCGTGATCCCATCCATGACTAGCCATTTCATGCCCGGCATCAGTGATACGGCGCATCAGGGGGCCGTGCCTTGAAGCAACCCAACCAAGGGTAAAAAAAGTTGCTTTTACATCGGCTTCGGCAAACATATCCAGAATGCGAATAACGTTGTCCGATACCCGATCCGGCAGCTTGTCCCACGTGTCGCGTTCAATCACCTTCTCGAAAGCACCGACCTGATACCAATCCTCCACATCGACAGAGAGGCCATTTATAAGGCGCCCGCTCGCCATGTTGATAAGTGCCGTTGATCCCGACATGTCAGGCCGCCTTGCGTTCTGCCCCGTCTTCGAACCATTCGATCAACAAAGTCAGCACCTGACGAACGGCTTGATCCTGTTCGTCTATGCGTAATTCGAGATTTGCCAGACGATCAGCGAGATCGCTGGAAAGCTGCAAATATTTGTCCTTCGCTTCAGCGAGTTCGAGTACTGCATACTGGAGTTCTTCGATTTGTCGGTCTCGCAAATCAGACATATGATCGACCTCGTTATCGTCATGCGTTGTGGCATGCTTAACTGGGCCAGATGGCGACTTAGCCTTTTCTTTCCCTGCAGGATTTGACGCATTCGAGAGAAAGGTCGCATCGTTCCGCATTTCGGTCAATACGGCGGTGAGCATAGCGGAATCGATCCGCGTTCGCTGTTCAACAGCGCCCAACAGCATCAGTCGCGTCATGACCTGATTGATTCGGCGCGGAATCCCAGCGGTCGCCTGGTACACCTCCTTAAAGACGCGTTGATCGAAGGCAGGGTTACCATTCCATCCAACGCATTCGAGACGATGCTCGACATAAGGCTGAACCTCTTCGGCACTCATCGCATCGAGATGGTGGGCGGCAATGACACGTTGACGCAATTGCTCCAGAGCAGGGTGTGCAGCCAACACCTCCCGGAATTCCGGCTGTCCTAACAGGAGCGTTTGCAGCAATGGATGCGAACCAAGCTGAAAATTCGAGAGCATTCGCAGCTCCTCCAGCGCTTCTATGCTGAGGTTCTGCGCTTCGTCGACGATCAAAAGGCAACGCCGCCCTTCTCGTGCTTCTTCGTGAAGAAAGCCCTCAATCGCACCGAGCGCCGAAGCTTTATCATGCTCTTCCACCGCCAGCCCAAAAGCTTGGGCCGCAACGTGAATCATCTCATCGCCATCGAGATTGCTGGTAACGATCTGCCCGACTGTCATCTGGGCAGGGTCGATTTTCTTCATCAAGTGAGCCACTAGCGTGGATTTACCCGAACCCACTTCACCAGTTATGACAATGAAGCCTTCGGCCTGCGCCATACCGTAGCCCAGATAAGACAACGCCTTGCGATGCGTAGCGCTTTCAAAATAGAAGGCGGGGTCCGGCGTCAGCTGGAACGGACGATCGGTCAGTCCATAGAAGTCATCAAACATCGTTGTTTTTCTCCCGACTTCAGAAATCATACCGCAGGCCGAGACGGGCCGCTGCAGTGCTGAGAGTTTCGCCCACGACATCACTGTCAATCCGATCCACAGCGATTGCAGCGTTGGCAGAAAGGCCTTGTATCAAATATCGACGATAAGCGGCTGATGCACCGTAAATTGTTGCATCCGCTCTATTATTGAAGCCGCTCTTGAGCCAGTTCACATGAGCGTTGACCATAAATGACGAACGCCGATCAATCTCACCTGATGCGTACACCGACGCCCAATAGCTTTCATCGACTACACCATTCGCTGAGGCGAGTACCGTTCCCGGTGCAGCAATGAATGTGCGGCGGTCATAGCCAGCACCGATCCCCGCGCTGGTGCGACCTACACGTTCTGAATATGTTGCAGCAATTCCGCGGCCACGAAAAGTTGCCGAGCGGACGGATCCAAGTGCGCCTGTAAGGCATCCGCCACCCTGAAGACTGGCGACACAGCCTGTCATGTCGCCTGTAATCGGGTTCCGATTGGCAGAGAAATCAGTTGGGAGGCCAGCCAACGCATTCGTCAGTTGTCCCCCGAATCCAGTTATACCGTCATAGGCGGAGACATTGAGAGCGCTGCGGCTGTTCGGCGCCCAAGCGAAGCTGCCATAGTATGTGGTGGAATCATATCGGCGACCGACATGCGCTTCGAAAGATGTCCGGGGCGAAGGGCGCCACATGACACCCACATCCCAAATCAGGCCGGAAACATCGTACGCCATAATCCGTGGCGAGTTGCTGTCTGTGATATACCGGCCCGCACCGTCGAGGATCGGCACATCGTTCGCATCACGCAGTGCGTCGCGGCTCGAAACCTGCACGTTTTCATAACCGATCCCGCCGACTGCAGCCAGACTGGAGGACAGCGGCACCGTTACATCTGCGCGGGCGTGAAAATCCTCTGCCCGCTGATCAAGGGTCGAAATATCCTCGCGGGTATATCCTGCACCAACCCCAACGCCCACGGGTAGCGGTTGGCCCGGACGGGTCCCGATGTGAATGTTGGCGCTCTGAGACCAGCTATCGTCGAAAATGTCAGGCGATTGAGTGCCTGGCGCGAGTGGAGTCACTTCAGGCGCATCAACGCGCGTATAACCGAGGCGATAGTTCGCATTGACCTGAGCATCGCCGAGTTCGGTATGAATATTCGGGCCAACGTATGCCGCATATGTCTTACTTTCGGCGGCCTGATCACCCAATCCTTCAAACGCGGTCGATCCATCTGCACGAACCCGAACGCGCGTAGCAAGCGCCCCGCCCTCAATCGTAATCGCTTGTGGCACTATCGAACCGTACCCTCTGATGACACCGCTCAAAGTTGAACTATCGGATACCTTGTCATCATAACCGAAAGTCCGCTCGTACCTGATGGAGGCTGAACCGCCTGTGTTCCGCCCTGTCACCTGAGCGTCCACGCCAGTTGCCAACTGCGTATAGGTTACTGTGTCACTACCGGGAGACAGCTCCGTAGTGACGACCTGACTTGCTTCGATATAAGGCGCGATAGTTACCGGGCCGGAGCGGCGCACATCAGCGTTATCACCCTGTGCCCATGCAGGGCCAGCGACTGTGATCGCGGCTGCACTACAGACTATGAGAAACGTACTGCGTTTCACGAGATTACCCTTCGTAACCATAATATGTTCCGAAACGTCGACCGCTCGGGCTGAAGTGCGCTGCATTCAACAGCAGTTTGATATCCGGACACGCGCCGAGCAGATCGACAGCATCTTCCAATGCGCTGCGCCCGGTCTGATCGGCACGGGCTACAAGCAGTGCTTGCCCGACATGTTTAGCCAATTCGGCAGCGGGAGATGCCGCCAGTGCAGGCGGGCTATCGAATATGACCATCCGATGTGGAGCGCCCATCGTCAGGCGATTGAGCACGTCTGCAGTGCGCGCACTGGCCAGCCATTCGCTATCGGCATCGGTAGGATTACCTGCCGGAAGAACCCAAAGGCCGGGAATATCGGTCCCCATGACGAGGTCTTCCGCATTGATCGAAGGGTCGGATAGCGCATCCAACAGCCCCGGTGCTTTCGGTAAACCGAGCGCAGAAAGTACTGAGGGCTTTGCAAAATCGGCATCGACCAGCAAAACTTCGCTATCCCGCTCACTTGCCATAGCAAGCGCTAGATTTACCGAACAGAATGTCTTCCCTTCGCCTGGCAGCGGTGAGCAAACGAGTACACGCCGCGACATTGCCGTGCCGCGCTCATCCGCCACTGCATGAAGCTGGCGCTTAACAATACGAAACTCTTCGAGCAGTGCGCTGTTTTTAGCTTCCGGCACGATTAGACCTCGCTCGCGCAGGCGAGAGCGATCAATCGTATGCGTGACGCCTGAAAAACGAACGACTCCGCCTGCCCCTTCAATTACAGTTGGGACAGGAGCAACGGGAACAGGCTTGGACTCCCGATTAACGGCCTCATCAGCGCGCGCACTTTCAGGTTCGGCTCGTACTCCTTCAGCGACAGCAGCCCGTCTTACCGGGCGCGCACGCTTCATGTTCGTTTCGTCCAGCTTGCCCGGCACCGGTGCAGGACGAAACGGGTCGAAACCAAAAGCGTCACTCGCTCGCTCGAACAACGATTCGTCGGTGGGGTCTCCGCCTTTATGGGCGCGCGGGGGATTGCTCTGGTCTGTCATAGCGCGCTCCTATCAAGCCACCATACCGCGCTGCAGAAACTCTGTCGCAAGCAGCACAACGAATAGTCCGGCAAGCGAGGCGCTACCGGCATAAAATAGCTTCATCCGCTTCGCGCGTAGCTTGCGTGCGCTATCGCTCAGACTTTCCGAAATCGTTCCAACGACAGGCAGGTCGAGTGCCCGCTCCAGTCCATGCGCGGTCGCAAAGGTGGAACGCAGTTGCCCAAGCGCGAATGCCGCCCCGATGCCCGCTCCTATGCCGATGATGAGCACCGCGAACAGCAGCAACGGTCGATTGGGTGACGCTGGTTTGCGCGGCATGGTCGGCGGATCGACAACATCGAATTTGAAGCTCGATCGTTCGCTTTCCACTTGCCCGCGCAGTCGCATCTCTTCACGGTTCTGGAGAAGGTCGTCGTACTTCTTCTTCAAAACGTCGTAATCGCGGCTGATGCGCGTCGCCTCCGCCGACACGGCAGGCTCGGTCGACTGGTCTGCCATTGCGCGCGACATTTCAGATTGCAACGCCGCTTTACGTGAGAGCAACGCCTGCACCGCTGCTTCACGCTCAGCTTTTGTCGCGAGGAGCGAAGAATACGCCGGATTTGGCATTCCGCCAGCGGCACCACCCCCAGCGCGGGCGAGCAGTGATATCTGTTTCTTGATCGCAATCACATCGGGATGGCTGTCGGTCAGACCCCGCGCCTGCATTGCAGCGAGCTGCCCCTGCGCTTGCGCCAACGCAGACCCGCCCCCGTCGCCCCCGATAGCAAGTGTACGCGGAGTTGAGGCAAGTTGACCACTGATCGCCGCCAGAGAGCTCTGCGCTGCAGCAAGATCGGCATCAACGCCACGCAGTTCTGTTTGCGTTGCTGCAATCCGCCCGGAGATCGCGCTACTGCCGCCAATCAGTTCGGGGTGTTCCGCCTCGAACCGTGACATTTTCTGCTCTGCGGCGTCCAGTTCCGCTTTGCGATCATCCAGCTGTTGATCCAGGAAGACAATCGTGTCCGCCACCTCACCGCGGTTTCCGGCGATGTTTTCTTCACGAAAGATGTCGAGCAACTTCTGAACGACGTCGCGAGATAATTTGGCATTTTCTGCGTCCGACAGGCTTCCCTTGCCGACCGTCGCGGTGATCGTGAACAGGTTATCTTCCTGGCTCACAACCTTCACGTCTTCCGACAATGACTGGACAGCACGATCCATCTGACGTTGAGAGGTGATTTCCTTGCCCAGATCCGTGCCGCGGATAACCTTTTCAAGGTTCACGGCCCCGGCCAGAGTCTTCCTCACCCGCTCGATTTCATCCTTCCCGCCATTGGCGATCTTGAGCTGATCGGTCAGCACATCATCAAGCTGGACATAGATTCGAGCGCTGGATTCGTACTTGTTCGGGATCATGGCAATAGCGAGCCAGCCCACCACGCAGACACCCCACGCAACCGCCAGCACCAACCATCGCCGATGCCAGGCAGACCAGGCCAACGCGCGCAGTTCTTCGAAGACTTCGTTCATCGACCGTCAGCCTTCCTCAGAACATGCTTTCAGGAATAATGATGACATCGCCCGGTTGGAGCATGACGTTCGCCTTGCTGTCGCCCTTCTTGAGCAAATCCCCGAGGCGCAGGCGGTATTCCTTCTGTCGCCCCGCCTGTTTGTCGAAGCGGATCAGCTTCGCCTTGTTTCCCGATGCGTATTCGCTCAGTCCGCCAACTGCGATCATCGCGTCAAGGACTGTCATGTTGGCGCGGTATGGAATGCTGGCCGGCTTTTCTGTCGCGCCGATGATCCGGACTTGCTGGCTGAAAGTGCCAGCAAAGTTCGTCACGATCACACTAACCAGCGGATCTTCGATGTATTGCGACAACTGCAGACGAATGTCCTCTGCCAGCATGGCAGGAGTTTTCCCGACGGCGGGCATGTCGTTGACCAGTGGCGTAGTAATGCGCCCGTCGGGGCGGACCTGAATTTTCTGCGCGCTCAATTCCGGGTTTCGCCAGACATTGATCGTCAGTTCATCAAGAGGACCGATCACATAATCTTCGCCCGGCCCTTCCTGCATGGCGACGAAAGACGCCGGCGGAAGCTGCCCGCCTGTAGTCGAAGCACAGCCGGTCAGGGCAAGTGCGGCGACTGCACAGCTCGCAAACATGACAGGAATCCGGGACTTCAACATTGATGCACATCCTTGGTCTTTATGCAGGGTCATCGGAAGACGGGCGTGAGCCGGTCCTTCCGCTTCTGCGGTATCAAGCAGTCATCTGATCTAAATTGGTGAATATACCGTTAGGCTTGGAAGGCCTCTTCACCCCAGTCCCACTATGGGACACCATAGAGCAGGAGGTTAAACCAGCATTTCACGTGCCGGCCCTTGCCCAAGAAACATCGCCGGGCTGGCGCTTGCTCCATAAGCTCCGGCACAGAACACCGCCACCAGATCGCCTACTTGTGCATTTGGCATCATCGCCTTGTCAGCGAGACGATCGAGCGGGGTGCACAGACAACCGACGACATTCACCTCTTCATCTGGATCGGCATCGAAGCGCGAAGCGATTGCCACCGGATAATTACGCCGCACCACCGTACCAAAATTGCCCGACGCGGCGAGCTGGTGATGCAATCCTCCGTCGGTAATGAGATAGGTTTCACCCTGACTTTCCTTGCGATCCACGATCCGGCAAAGATAAACACCGGCTTCCCCCACCAGATACCGACCCAATTCGATACAAAAACGCGTATCCTGCAAAGTCTCCGGAAGCGCAGCAAATCGTTCTGCAAGCCGATTGCCGACAATACTCAGATCGACCGGTATATCCCCGTTGAAGTACGGAATTCCCAATCCGCCTCCCATGTTCAATATTGGCAAAGGAGCGCCGATCTCCTGCGCCAATCTGTCTGCAAGACTGAGGACATTCCCCTGCGTTTCAGCAATCGCTTCCGCATCGAGTGCCTGGCTTCCCGTGAAAATATGCAAACCACGCCAGTCCGCCTCTGCCGCAATCAATTTCTTCGCAAGAGCGGGCACACGATCCGCATCCAGACCGAATGGTTTTGCCCCCCCGCCCATCTTCATTCCCGAACCGCGCAATTCAAAATCGGGGTTCACGCGAATGGCGAATTGAGGCGTAATGCCAAGCCTTTCCCCAATGGCCAAGGCGCGATGAACCTCGTTTTCTGACTCGCAATTGAGAGTAACACCCGCTGATATAGCCATTTCAAGTTCGGCGTCGCGTTTGCCCGGCCCGGCGAAGCTAACCAGTGACGGATCGATCCCCGCTTCCATCACCATGGCCAATTCGCCGCCAGAGGCAATGTCGAACCCATCGACCCGACCGACCATATGCTTCAGCAACGGCAGGAAAGGATTGGCCTTAACGGCATAGTGTAAACCAAGCCGTTCGGGCATCGCGACCCGCAATTCTGCCACCCGGCGATCAAGCAAGTCGCGTGAATAAACAAAGAGCGGAGTACCGCCGGCCTGCTCCACCAAAGTGCTGGCTTTAACACCGGCGATTGCCAATTCACCGTCGAGCGCGGTGTATCCCGCGGGTATGGGGCCGAGCGGCTTCATTGGGCGAACTCCAGTGCAATGGCATTCCGATCCAGCTTCCCATTCGGATTGCGCGGTATCGCATCGTACACGCGAAAGAGACGTGGTTGCATGAAATTGGGCAGCGACTGAGATAGCGCTTTTCTAAGGGCATCTTCCGAGAAGTCGGCTGCCGGGCGCACAGCAAGGCAAACCGCATGTCCCAATTTGGGATCGGGCTTACCAACCGCGACTGCTTCAGCGACAAGTCCGGTGGCAATCGCGGCATCCTCCACTTCTTGCGGACTGATGCGATTGCCGGACGATTTTATCATCGAATCGCGGCGCCCAACAAAATACAGCAAACCTTCATCATCGCGTTTCACCCTGTCGCCCGACCAAACGGCCATTCCGCCATATACCGAATCCTTCGGGGCAGGCCTGAACCGTTCCCCCGTTCGCTCAGGATCCTGCCAGTATCCATGCGCGACCAGTGGGCCACAATGCACCAGCTCCCCTTCTTCGCCGGCAGCGGCTATCGCACCCTCATCGTTGACCACCAGAATTTCCGCGAACGGGATCGCCTTGCCTATCGATGTCGGATGACTATCGACCAGAGAAGGATCAAGATAGGTCGAACGGAATGCTTCGGTCAGCCCGTACATCGGGAACAACCGGGCATCGGGGAATATTCGCCGCAGATCATGGACAAGGCCGACGGTCAATGCTCCGCCGGTGTTCGTAAGACGCCGCATCGATGCAACCGCCTCTTGCGGCCAGTCGATTTCGGTCAGTTGAACCCACAGCGGGGGGACGCACGCCAGCGTCGTAACCCCATATCTGGCGCACGCCTTCGTCACATCCCTCGGCAGCAGATAATCGAGCGGCACAACGCTACCCCCTGCATACCAGGTTGAAAGCAACTGGTTCTGGCCATAGTCGAAACTGAGTGGCTGTACCGCCAGCACGACATCGTCGCTCTCAATACCGAGGTAAGTCGCCACGCTGACCGCTCCCAGCCACATATTTGCATGACTGAGCATGACCCCCTTTGGCCGACCGGTTGAACCCGATGTGTAGAGGATTGCAGCAAGTTCTTCCGGGTTATGGTCGGATGGGCCCAATGGCGCACAAGGCTCAACCTGAGGGAACAGCTCTTCTTCCGCAACGACAGTGCAGCTAACCGGCACGTCCCCATCCGCCAGGGAACGCAAACGACCACTATTGGCGATCAACAGCACTGCGCCGCTATCCGACAGAATATGGGCAACCTGCATTCTCTTCAACAATGGATTGATCGGCACGTGCACGATCCCGGCGCGCGCGCATGCGAGTGGCAACAAGCAGGTCGCCTCCCCCTTCGCTGCCCAACTGGCGATGCGATCGCCTTTTGCTACATGTTTCAGCAACCACGTTGCCAACTGACCGACACGGGTTCTTAAGTCCTGATGGGTAAGAACGCGATCGCGTAATACAAGCGCCGCTGCATTCGGTTCGCCTCGTTCGGCGAGATGATCGAGTGGCCAGGGGTGCGAATCGGGCGCAGAGGACATGAAATCTCCGAAAGGAACAGAATCTGTGATCGCAGCCAGCTATCACGACACGGTTAACGTCTTGCAAGGGACACAAACAAACCATTCCGGCCCGTTCGACAGGCCCGAATGGTTTGATCTGTTGGCCCATGCAGGCCAGCGGCCTCTCATTGCTCTCGTGACGAACGGTGATGAAAAGGCGGCGCTGGCCCTGACGCGAGCGAACGGTCGGATCGAGCCGCTGCGTAACTGGTATTCGTTCACCTGGCGACCACTGGCTCCCGACAGCAACCGTGGGCAAGAGCTGCTGACCGCCATTGCCTTCGATTTAAAGCGCCAGACGCATCGCCTGACTCTTTGGCCGATACCCGATGAGGACGGATCGGCGACACGTCTGGAACAGGCTTTTCAGGCAGCTGGATGGTCGGTCACCCGAACGCAGTGTGACTATAACCATGTGCTCGAAGTGAGCGGTCGCACATTTGCCGAATACTGGACTACTCGTCCAGGAAAGATGCGAACGACTTTGAAACGCAAGGCAAAAAAGGTCTCGGTTGAAATTCTGGATCACTTCGATCCTGCGGCATGGGCCGAATACGAACGTATTTATGCGGACAGCTGGAAGCCAAGCGAGGGCGATCCCGAACTGCTCCGTCGTTTTGCCGAACAAGAAGGGCGTGCGAGACGCATTCGTCTGGGCATTGCCCGTCATGAGGGGCTGGCTGTTGCAGCTCAATTCTGGACAGTCGAAAATGGTGTGGCTTACATTCACAAGCTCGCTCATCTTGAAAGCATGAAGGCATTATCGGCCGGCACAACGCTTAGCGCGGCACTTTTCGAGCAGACCATCGACCGCGACAATGTCGACTGGATCGATTTCGGGACAGGCAACGATCCATACAAGGCGGATTGGATGGAAGTCGTCCGCCCTCGATTTATGATCGACTGTCTTGATCTTAAGCAGCCATCTGCGTGGCCGGCCTGGGCGAAGCAATACATTCGCAAACTTGCGCCGGGTTCAACTCGCGGCTAGGCCGCGCGCGTTTGTTAAGGGACACTCACGCATGTCGAATGGTCACGATCTCGCACCAAGCCGCGCCGCGATCGACGCGAAGCTTCGTAAGATATTGTCCGATGTACTTGGTTTGGCAGCAGATGATGTCGCGGCGTTCGATGCCAACACAGGTCTTTTCGGTCACCTGCCGGAGCTGGATTCGATGGCGGTCGCCGGTTTACTGACCGAAATGGAAGATCAGCTCGACATCATAATCGAAGACGACGATGTCGATGGCGAGATGCTGGAAACTTATGGCGGATTACTCGCCTTTGCCGAGGCTAAAGCGGTCGAGGCGTGACACCTTTTACGCTCGTCAACTGGCCGTGTCATGCCGCCGGGTGCGGCAATGATCACAGTGAGATGGCACTGGCTTTCGACAGAGGCCGCAAGGTCCGGTTGCTGGTAATTCCTGCCCTGTTCGACGAAGCGAACAAGCTCCGTCGACAAACGATAAACGTCATGCGCCGTCTGGATTTGGCGGGTATCGATACTTTCGTGCCGGACCTCCCCGGCTGTAATGAAAGCATCGCCTCGCTTCCCCAACAAACATTGGCAATCTGGCGAGATGCCACAGTTGAAGCGGTGCGGAATTTCAAGGTAACTCATATACTTACGGTGCGCGCCTCAGCTATGCTCGCCCCTGATGGGCTACCCGGATGGGCATGGGCGCCAACCGGTGGAAGGCAGGCCTTGCGCGGCATGATCCGTGCCCGCACCATTGCCGCGAAGGAAGCCGGTCGCCCGGAAAAGACCGAGGATATCCAAACCCTTGGCCGAACCGAAGGGGTCGAACTTGCCGGTTGGCAGATCGGGGCCGAAATGTTCCGCGATCTGGAATCGGCAAATCCGGCTGCCCATCTTATCGAAATTCCGCAATCCGATCTGGGTGGCCCCGGCCTCTGGCTACGGGCCGAACCGGATGAAGATGCCGATCAGGCAGACACATTGGCAACAATCCTGTCTAACGCCTTGGAATTAAATCCATGACGCGGTTGCATATGACGTTTGAATGCGTGGATTCAATGCTTGCGGGAACGCTCGACTCTGCCAGAGGAACGAGTGGGTTGCTAATCGTCACCGGTGGAAATGAAGTGCGTTCCGGCGCATTCAGCGGTCAGGCCGCGCTCGCAGCCCGAGTAGCCCAAGCCGGCTATCCCGTGTTCCGATTCGACCGGCGCGGGGTTGGCGACAGCGGCGGTGAAAACAGAGGTTTTCGCAAAAGCCAGAGGGACATAGAGGCAGCCCTCGCCGCCTTTAAGGCGATTGCTCCACATGTTGATCGCGTTGTCGGCCTTGGCAATTGCGATGCCGCCAGTGCACTGATGCTGGCGAGCGGCGCAGGCTGCGATGCGCTGGTGCTCTCCAACCCGTGGACAATCGAAAGCGCGGACGAGGCCCCTCCCCCTTCGGCCGTTCGCGCACGATATTGGGAAAAGCTGAAAAATCCCAAAGAGGTGGCGCGCCTGATAACCGGGGGCGTCCATTTCGGAAAGCTGGCCCGCGGGCTGATGCAAGCCAGCAAAGTGAAGGCCCGTCCGACCTCTCTGGCGGGAGAAATGGCCAATGGCCTCAACGCGTTCGATGGCGAAGTACGAATTCTTCTCGCCAGCGCCGATCGTACCGCACAGGCCTTCATCGAACAGTGGGACAAGGGTGACCGGCGTGTCACCCATTGCGAACGCGCCAGCCACGCATGGATCGAACCACACGCTCAGGCATTTCTTGATCGAAATATCCTTGCTGCATTAAAGGTTTAGAGTTCAGCGGACAAACAAGCTCGCCAGCTCCACATGGGTGGACCAGCGAAATTGACCAACGGGCCTCAGTTCCGCCAGAAGAAATCCCGCGTCGGCCAAGATGCGCGCATCTTTCGCCCAACTCGCCGGATTGCAACTGATATAAACCACGCGTTCACAGGTGCTTGCAGCTATCTGAGCGACTTGCTCCCGCGCGCCTGCCCGCGGCGGATCAAGTATTATCCCGTCGAAACGCGTTAGCTCTTCCGATCTGACTGGGTTGCGGAATAAATCGCGATGACATGCCTCTACCGGCAATTGCGCCTTCCCTGCGGCCACCCGGCAAGCGAGATGGGCATCGCGTGCAGCTTCGTAGGCCGCCACTGGTTTACCCAGCGCAAACGAAAATGTGCCAAGACCGGAAAACAGGTCTGCTATGAGATTACTCTCACTCAACCAATCGCTTACGGCGTCCGATAGTGCCTGTTCACCATCCTGGGTCGCTTGCAGAAATGCGCCGGACGGGAAAGCGACCGGGACGGAACCGAGGGTTACAGTGACCGGTTCCGGCTCCCATACTGCTTCGGAACCATATCCCATATCGACAGACAGCCGGGCAAGACCGTGCTGGCCCGCGAAATCGAGAGCTGCTTCAGTCGCTTCCAGCCCATCCATCGAAAAATTCTTGAGAGCGCAGTCAACTCCCTGGTCTGTCAGGCTAAGCTCGACCTCAACTGCGTAGCGCTTACCCTGTGTCGCGATCAAACTCCGCAAAGGATTGAGAAGAGAGAACAATTCTGGCCGCAGCACATCGCATTGTTTAATCCCAACAACCTTGTGCGATCCGGCTTCCCGAAATCCAATCAAAGGCTTACCGCCTCCGTTCACCGCCACAACACTGGCCCGACGGCGGCTATGCGGCGGAGAAAGGTGAACAGGCGCAATAACTTCTGCCGACAATCCCTGCCCTTCCGCAGCGTTCACAACCCGGTCACGCACGAAATCGGCCAGCGAGACCGTGTCGAGGTGCTGCAACTGGCAGCCGCCGCATTTGCCAAAGTGGGGGCAAGGCGGCTCGGTGTGATGCGGGCCGGGCTGGATGGAGCCATCGGGCAAAACGGTATCGCCCGGCGCAGCACGGGAAATATGCCGCCCGCTCAAGGTGATACCATCGCCTTTTGCAGCAACGCGGATGATCTTTTCGGGTTCGTTCACAACAAGCGCGCGTAGGCCTTAGGCACCGCGGCGGCAAGGTCGTCTGCAATCAGGGCAGGCCCCGCAACACGGGCCGCTTCGGCGTGCAGCCAGATCGCCTCGCTCGCTGCATCAAGAGAATTATTCCCGGTAGATAAACGGCTTGCGACAATTCCCGAGAGCACATCTCCTGTCCCGGCGCTGGCCAGCCAGGTGGGCGCAGGGGGGAAAAACATCGTGGGGGCATCCGGCGTTGCCAGCAATGTGTCAGGCCCCTTCGCGAGCACAGTCATCCCTGTTCGCGCAGCCAGATACTCCGCCTTTCCGCGTTTGGTTTCTTCTGTAATTCCAAACGTTTCGCAAAGACTATTCAATTCCCCCTCATGCGGGGTTATCAGCAATCGCGTGGCATCGATCCCTTCCAGAAGGTCGTCGTCCAACAAGTGCAGAGCATCGGCATCGATCACTGTGGCGACATTCGCTTCGAGGGTAATCGCCAGCTTATCCCGCGCGGCATCGCTCCGGCCCAGCCCCGGCCCGATCAGCAGCGCAGAAAGGCGTTTGTCGCCAAGCGCTTGTGCCAGATCACCGCTTTCGACAACCAGAGCAGAGGGGGCATTAGGTGGCGCTTCGTCTGCGAACAGCTTCACGTATCCGGCCCCGGAGTATACTGCCGCTTTACTCGCTAATTGCGCGGCGCCCGCCATTTCCCCGCCAACTATACCCATGAAACCACGGGAGTATTTGTGCGCTCCACGTTCAGGCGCGGAGAGCCGAGGGGCCGATTTGACGAACAAGGCGCCCAATTCATCGGGCAGAGCACCGATAGTGACAAGTTTCGCCGTTCCCACCACCGAAAGAGCGGGCATCAGGAAGTGAGCGGGTTTCCACGCGCCCAACGCCAGCGTCAGATCGCAGCGAGCCACATCGCCCAGCAAGGCCCCGTCATCGGTCGCGACTCCGCTTGGCAGATCAACCGCCACGATCCGCTGATGCCGTGCCGCCAGCTCTGCAATCAGGCGCACATGTTCTGGCAGAAGCGGGCGCGACAGACCGGAGCCGAACAGGCAATCGACCAGAACCCGCCCGCCAGCGCCATCCGCATCGGTCATAACATCGCCGGTCCAGCGAGCGCGCGCATTGCGGGCGGCATCGGTGGTCGGTTCCATTGGGGCGATCACCCGGACGGACAGGCCGCGGGCGCGCAAGGTCTGGGCAATCACATAGCCGTCGCCGCCATTGTTGCCCGGCCCGCACAGCACGGTGACCGGGCCACCGGCCGCCATCCGCCAGACCCATTCCGCCGCCCCTTCCCCCGCGCGGCGCATCAGTTCGTCGACCGATACGCCTTGCGCGATCAGCACCTGTTCCGCCGCTCGCATCTGAGCGGCAGTCAGAACCGGCTCATTTCCCGGCATCGATATCCGCCGGGAAGCGATAGCGGTCCTCGCCAACCGTCACTTGCAACACTTTGGGTTCACCGACGAGTTCGTTGACGGCTTCGTCGGCCCCCGATATTGCAATCATCCCGCTGCGGTTTGGGGCGATCCGCAATCGCTGAAACCCGCCATCGGGATGGCGGACGATGAATTCAGGCCCCTGCTCGCCAGAGACTTTCTCCACCAGACAATCCGGGCCGAAATCGCTGCCTTCCCCAATCGCGCAATCGATCCGCTTGGCCCCCGGTTCTGCCTGTGGCTGCACCGCCCCGCGATCACACGCGGCGAGCATGGCGATCAGGCCAAGCGTGGCACAGAGTCGGATCATTTGCGGTACAGCTGATCCACGTCACGCACCGCACCGCGCGCGGCACTGGTCGCCATCGCGGCATAGGCGCGCAAGGCGGTGGATATCTTGCGCGGACGTTCTTTCGCCGGTTGCCACGCGGCATCGCCCTTCGCCTCCATCGCGGCGCGGCGCTCCGCCAGTTCGGCATCGGACACGGCGATTGCGATTGTACGCGAGGGGATATCGATTTCGATGATATCCCCTTCCTGCACCAGTGCGATAGTCCCGCCTTCCGCCGCTTCGGGGGAGACATGGCCGATCGACAGGCCAGAGGTGCCGCCCGAAAAACGCCCGTCGGTAATCAGCGCGCAGGCTTTGCCCAGCCCCTTCGATTTCAGGTAGCTCGTGGGATAAAGCATTTCCTGCATCCCCGGCCCGCCCCGCGGCCCTTCGTAACGGATCACCACGACATCGCCTTCGACCACCTGATCAGTGAGAATCGCGGCGACGGCGGCATCCTGACTTTCATACACTTTCGCCGGACCGGAGAATTTGAGGATGGAATCATCCACCCCGGCGGTTTTCACGATGCAGCCATCTTCGGCCAGATTGCCGAACAGCACCGCCAGCCCGCCATCCTGACTGAAGGCATGTGCGGCACTACGGATCACTCCGTTTTGGCGGTCTAGATCGAGTTCGTCCCACCGGCGGTTCTGGCTAAACGCGGTCTGCGTCGGCACACCGCCGGGCGCGGCGCGGAAGAATTCCTGCACTGTCGGGCTATTGGTGCGGGCAACGTCCCATCCGTCGAGTGCGTCGGCCATCGTCGGGCTGTGTACCGTGGGCAGCGCGGTGTTAATCAGGCCGGCACGGTCGAGTTCGCCCAGAATGCCCATGATCCCGCCCGCGCGGTGGACATCTTCCATATGAACATCGGATTTGGCCGGAGCGACTTTGCACAGGCAGGGCACCTTGCGGCTGAGCCGGTCGATATCGGCCATCGTGAAATCGACCCCCGCTTCATGCGCGGCGGCAAGCAGGTGGAGCACAGTGTTGGTCGAACCACCCATCGCGATATCAAGGCTCATCGCATTCTCAAATGCGGAAAAGCTGGCCACAGACCGCGGCAGGACGCTTGCATCGCCATCTTCGTAATACCGGCGGCACATTGCGACCGCGAGACGCCCCGCCCGTTCGAATAAACCCTGCCGGTCGGCATGGGTCGCCAGCGCCGATCCGTTACCCGGCAACGAAAGGCCAAGCGCTTCGGTCAGGCAGTTCATCGAATTGGCGGTGAACATGCCAGAGCACGATCCGCATGTCGGGCAAGCGGACTGTTCGATGCTGGCAACTTCTTCGTCGGAATAGGCTTCATCGGCAGCGGCAACCATCGCATCGACCAGATCGAGTGCGACTTCCTTGCCCTTCACCACCACTTTACCCGCTTCCATCGGGCCGCCACTGACGAACACCGCCGGGATATTCAGCCGCAGCGCCGCCATCAGCATGCCCGGCGTGATTTTGTCGCAGTTGGAAATGCAAACCATCGCATCGGCGCAGTGGGCATTGACCATGTACTCAACGCTGTCCGCGATCAGATCGCGGCTGGGCAGCGAATAGAGCATCCCGTCGTGGCCCATCGCGATGCCATCATCGACGGCGATGGTATTGAATTCCTTGGCAACGCCACCCGCGGATTCAATCTGACGTGCGACCAGCTGGCCCAGATCCTTCAAATGGACGTGGCCAGGCACGAACTGCGTGAAGCTGTTGACCACGGCGATAATCGGTTTCCCGAAATCGCCATCTTTCATCCCTGTCGCCCGCCACAATCCGCGCGCGCCCGCCATATTGCGGCCGTGGGTCGATGTGCGTGAACGATAGTCGGGCATGGTCTTCACTCAAATATAATTACGGATATCCCCGCCGTGCGCGGAGAGACTCCGCAGGTCTAACGCGAAAATCTTTAGGCGGCTACAGGTCTGGGTGAAGAAGGGTGAGCGAGGAGGGCAAAGCGCGCCATCCCAGCCAGCTTACCCCGCATCCATCATCACTGCGACCCGGCCCGCGATATCGGCGATCATCGTCGCCCAGCGGGCTTGCCCTGCTTCCGTGCGGATCTGATCGTTGCGGACCTCAATCGCGAGATAGGGAATGCCCGCGCTTTCCGCATGACGGTTCATCGTCGCGTTGAGCTGCTTGCCCGAATAGGGCTCGTTGTCGCCAACAGTCAGACCCTGTTCCGCGAACAGGCGGATCGCATGGCGGGCCGCACGGTCGTCTGTATTGTACAGCAGGCCCACTTCCCACGGGCGCTGCTCCTCCGGCTTGCTCGCCAACCCAGGGGTGAACGAGTGGAGCGATATGATCAGGCGTGGCGCGGTTGCGGCGATGAAATCGGCCAGCGCGGCGTGATATGGCCGGTGAAACCGTTCGATCCGCAGAGGCAGATCGGCACCGATATTGCCGGGGATCAGATGCCCGTCGCTGGTCGTCGGCACGACACCGGGATGATCCTCCTCCCGATGCAGGTCAATCACCAGACGGCTGATGCAGGCCAGATGTGCGGGGATATGATGACGTAGCGCGAGGCGTTCGGCGGTCCCTTCCACCCCGATATCGACCGCGATATGATCGCCCAGCAATTCGGGCGCGATCCCTAGCGGCAGATCGTCAGGCACATAGTTCGACGCATGATCCGCCACGCAGACCACCCCACCCTTGCGCGGTTCATCGCCAAGGCCGAGCTGACGGAAAGGCTGCCATTCGTTCACGGACGTAAATCTCCAATCATCTGCCACCAGTCGGGCTGTGTGCGGGCGAGGAAATCGGCCACCGCATTGCGTTCGCCAGAGGTATGAAACAGAGCGAAACATGTCGCCCCGGAACCGGACATACGGGCGAGGAATGCGTCTGTTCCGCTCAACGCCTTCAACACATCATCAATTGGCGGACAAAGCGCGATAGCGGGGGCTTCCAGATCGTTGCGCCCCTCCGCCGCGATCCGCGATGCCGGACCTTGCGGCAATGGTCCGCGATCCTGACCATCCCACGCACGGAACACCGGACCGGTAGCGAGCGGAACGCGCGGGTTGATCAGCAGTACGGGGGTGCCCGCCAGATCGTTTTCAACCGGGGCCAGTTCGGTGCCTGTCCCGCTGCCAAGGCAAGCGCGGCTTTCGACACAGGCGGGAACATCCGCACCCAATCTGGCCGCCCGTTCGCGCCAGTCGTCGGGCAGGCCGTGCAGGGATTCGATCAGGCGGAACACCGCCCCGGCATCCGCCGAACCGCCGCCCAGCCCCGCCGCCACCGGCAGGTTCTTTTCCAGCGTAATCGTTACGCCCCCCGGATGCGTCAACGTGCCGACAGCCTGCATTGCGATATTGGCGAACGGATCGGATAATGCCTGTGCGAATTCGCCAACGGTCGTCAGTTCATCCCGCTCCGACGGGCGCGCGCTCAGCACGTCGCCTGCATCGACAAATGCAAACAGCGTTTCGAGTTCGTGATACCCGTCCTCGCGCCGCCGGCGAACATGCAGCGCGAGGTTGATCTTGGCGTAGGCGGTTTCTTTCATGCGACCCGCCCCGCGATGGGGAGGCGCATTACCTTACATATTGGGATAGTTCGGCCCTCCGCCCCCTTCGGGCGTCGTCCATGTGATGTTCTGGTTGGGGTCTTTGATATCGCAAGTCTTGCAGTGGACGCAGTTCTGCGAATTGATCTGAAACTTCGGCTCACCCGTCGTTTCATCTTCCAGCCACTCGTACACTCCGGCCGGGCAATAGCGGTTCGACGGCCCGCCATAGACGCCCAGTTCGCTCGTCACCTGCAATTCGGGGTCTTTCACGATAAGGTGGCACGGCTGATCTTCGGCATGGTTGGTGTAGCTGAAGCTGACCGATGTAAGCCGGTCGAAACTGATTTCACCATCGGGCTTGGGATAGTCGATCTTGGGGAACAGGTCGGCGCGGCCGGTCAATTCGTAATCGGGTTCGTGCTTCATCGCGATCGGCAGGCCGATTTTGAGCTGGCGCATCCACATGTCCACCCCGGCGATAACCGTGCCCAGCTCGCCGCCGAACTTGGCGACTGCAGGTTGCGCGTTCTGGACTTTCTTCAGTTCGGTTGCGATCCAGCTATCGCGAACAGCGGCATCGTAATCCATCAGTTCGCTGCGCTCTTCACCGCGACCGATAGCGGCAGCAATCGATTCGGCAGCGAGCATCCCGCTCTTCATCGCGGTGTGGCTACCCTTGATGCGCGGCACGTTGACGAAGCCCGCGGCACACCCGATCAGCGCGCCGCCGGGGAAGGCCAGCTTGGGCACGGACTGCCACCCGCCTTCGTTGATGACGCGCGCGCCATAGGCCACGCGCTTGCCCCCTTCGAGATATTCGCGGATCGAGGGATGCTGTTTCCAGCGCTGGAATTCCTGATACGGGCTGACCCACGGATTCTTGTAATCGAGCGCGGTCACAAAACCGAGCGCGACCTGACCGTTCGCCTGATGATAGAGGAAGCCGCCGCCCCAGCTATCGCTCTCGTTCAGCGGCCAGCCCTGCGTGTGCAGCACGCGGCCGGGAACGTGTTTATCGGGATCAATGTCCCACAATTCCTTGATGCCAAGGCCATAGACCTGCGGCTGACAATCGGCCTCCAGATCGTATTTCGCTTTCATCCGTTTGGTCAGATTGCCGCGCGCGCCCTCTGCAAAGAGAGTATATTTCGCGTGGATTTCCATGCCCGGCTGGAAATCGCCCTTGTGCGAACCGTCGGCGGCCACGCCCATGTCCTGTGTGATCACACCGCTCACGGCCCCGTCTTCGCCCACGATCACTTCGGCAGCAGGGAAGCCGGGGAACACCATCACGCCCAGCGCTTCAGCCTGTTCGGCAAGCCAGCGACACAGGTTGCCGAGCGAGCCGGTGTAGGTGCCGTGGTTCGACATAAACGGAGGCATCAGGATATGCGGGATGGAATGATGCCCGTTTTTCGTCAGCACCCAGTGCCAGTTATCCGTCACCGGCGTTTCTGCCAGCGGGCATCCCTGATCGCGCCATTCGGGCAGCAGTTCGTCGATCGCCTTGGGATCGACCACTGCGCCGGACAGGATATGCGCCCCGATTTCCGAACCTTTTTCGAGTACGATAACCTCAAGGCTGTCGTTAAGCTGCTTGAGACGGATCGCGGCGGACAGGCCCGCAGGCCCGCCCCCGACGATTACAACGTCACACGGCATCGATTCACGTTCGACCATCAGCTTCACCCGTCCCTGTTCAATTCCTGCAAAATGTGTCGATGTGCTTGATTGCAGCCGCGTGGCAGGTCAAGACCCTCTCAAGAATATCGCATGGATACCAAACCACCCCTTCCGCTTGCCACACAGGTTGCCGCCGCATTCGATTGGTGGCGGGAAGCTGGCGTCGATGCCGATTTTGCCGACGATGCCACTGGCTGGCTGGCCGATCCGGTTGCGGAAACGACCGGCAACTCTCGCGAAGAACCGCCACGTCGAATAGTCGAAACGACACCGCCCCCACCGCCGCCGGTACAACCGGTTGGCGGCGATTCAGCCAGTTGGCCCGATACTTTGCCAGAGTTTCGCCAGTGGTGGCTGGCAGATCCGTCGCTGGACGAAGGTGGAATTGCGCCGCGTGTTGCCTCTCGCGGGGAAGTCGGCGCTGACTTGCTAGTGCTGATCGCTCAGCCGGAGGAGAGCGATATCGAACGGCTCCTCTCTGGAGCATTGGGGGCGTTGCTGGACGGATTTCTCGACGCAGCAGGGCTCGACCGTGATAAAACCGCCGTCGTCGCTGCATTGCCGCGCCATACGCCGGTGCCCGACTGGCGCGTTCTGGCCGATCGGGGACTGGGGAAATTACTTAGCTATCACATTGGTTTGTATGCGCCGAAACGCATGTTGATTCTGGGACGCAACATTTTGCCGCTTTGCGGGCACGATCTGGCGCAAGGTGCTGCCACGTTACAAATTTTTAACCATGATCGTGGAGAGATACCGGCTATGGCCGAAGTGGGGCTCGAACGATTGCTGGCGAATGCCGCATCCCGCGCCCGCCTTTGGCAAAGATGGCTGGACTGGACGGACAGGTAAATCGGTATGATACGGGGGAAATTCGGAAAATCGTGGTCAATCGCTGCGGCAGGCGCGGCGGCAACTCTATCCTGCCTGATCGTCGCTAGCCCTGCTAATGCCAATGCCAGCGCGGCGGAATATTTCCGTGCCCGGGCCAATTCCACCAATGTCCCCGAACTGCTGAACCAGTCTGAGAAAGACTGGTACAAGCGGCTGTTCTCTGCGATTGACAAGCACGACTGGAGCAGTGTCGATGCGATGTTCGCCGAACGGCCCGATGGCCCACTGCACCACATCGCTCGAGCCGAATACTATCTCGACGCCAACAGTCCGAAGGTAGAACTGCCCGCGATTCAGGCATGGCTGGCCAACGGCACCAATCTGCCTCAGGCGGATCAGATCGTGCGACTTGGCCTGAAGCGCGGTCTGGAGACGCCCCCGCCCCTGCCCAGCACACAGCAACTCGTCAGCCAGCCATATTCGCCGAAGCGCATTCTGCCGCGTAGCGTGAATGATGGCACGATGCCGAGCGAGATCAGCAGCGCGATCCTGCAAAAGATTTCCGCAGACGATCCCGATGGGGCGCGTCTCCTGCTCGACGGAGTCGATGCCGGACTATCCCCGGAATCGCGCGCCGAATGGCGCCAGCGGGTCGCCTGGTCGTATTACATCGAAAACCGCGATGCCGAAGCTCTGGCGATGGCGCAGACTGTCGGTCAGGGCGGCGCTGGCGATTGGGTTGGCGAAGGCGACTGGGCGGCAGGGCTGGCTGCATGGCGGCTGGGTTCGTGCTCGCAAGCTGCGGATTCTTTCCAGAAAGCGACCCGTACTGCTCGCAATCCTGAACTCGCCGCCGCCGCCTATTACTGGGCGAGCCGTTCTCTGGTTCGTTGTCGTATGCCGGAAAAGGCCGCCGAACTGCTACGCGGTGCGGCAGCGCGGGATGAAACCCTCTATGGCATGCTGGCGCGCGAGCAACTGGGCGAACATCTGCCCCGCGCCAATCGCGGGCCGGATTTCGACATGTCCGATTGGAAACGCCTGCGCGAAGTGACCAATGTGCGAACCGCAGTCGCCCTGGCGGAAATAGGCCGCGATTCGCTCGCTGACGAAGTGCTCCGCCATGAAGCGAAGATTGGCGATCCGGGCGAGTATGGCGCGTTGTCGCGTCTTGCCCGCGAACTGGGCCTCCCCTCCACACAGCTTTGGATGGCGCATAATGCCCCTCGCGGAGCCAAGGCTGAGCCCGCCCTGCGCTATCCCGCGCCACGCTGGCAACCAGTCACCGGATGGCAGGTCGATCCGGCGCTGGCCTATGCCCACGCGCTACAGGAATCGAACTTTCGCACCGACGCGGTAAGCCCGGCACAGGCGCGCGGTTTGATGCAAATTACGCCAATCACGGTGAAGCAACACGCCCCTCGCCTCAGCATGAGCGCGAGCTATGTGAACCTCAACGATCCGGGCACCAACCTCGCCTTTGGGCAGGAAAACCTCGAAATGCTGCGCGATTCGTCAGCCACCGGTGGCCTGCTACCCAAAATCATGGCGGCGTATAATGCCGGGCTTTCACCCATCACCCGCTGGAACAGCGAAGTGAACGATCAGGGTGATCCGCTGCTATACATGGAGAGCATCCCTTATTGGGAAACGCGCGGTTATGTCGCTATCGTCATGCGTAATTACTGGATGTACGAACGGCAGGCGGGCGGCGCGTCCGATAGTCGCAAGGCACTGGCACAAGGCATGTGGCCCACTTTCCCCGAACTGTCGGGTAGTCGCGCCGTGCGCCTGACACGCAACGATGCGCCGATGGCATCGCAGCCCTGATATGGCGGTTGATCCCGCACGGCCATTTACTCCGGTTAACATTGCGCTGCTCACCGTTTCCGACAGCCGCACTCTGGCGGATGATACCAGCGGCGACATTTTGGCGCAGCGGATTTCCGATTCCGGTCACAATCTGATCGCTCGCAAGATAGAGCGTGACGATGCCGACCGCATCGCCGCACAGCTTAATGACTGGATCGATCATGCCGATGTCGATGTGATCGTAACAACCGGCGGCACAGGGCTGACCGGGCGCGACGTCACTCCCGAAGCACTCGACCTGGTGAAGGAAAAGGACATTCCCGGTTTCGGCGAATTGTTCCGTTGGATCAGCTATCGCTCCATTGGCACAAGCACAGTGCAAAGCCGGGCCTGCGCCATCGTCGCACGCGGGACATATGTCTTCGCCCTGCCCGGATCGAACGGCGCGGTGAAAGATGGCTGGGACGGCATTCTGGCGGAGCAACTCGACAGCCGGAACCGACCCTGCAATTTCGTGCAGCTCCTGCCTCGTTTGCAGGAACGGTAGCGATATAGTTCGCTGAGATATCTTCGCGCTAGATTACAGCATTTGTTCCATGTATGTTCCACTCAATGGATCATATCCGGCCTCCCAAAATGCACGGTCGCGGCGCTCAATCGGCACGGTTTCCCGACCGGTTCGGCATGGTGCAGCGAGAGCTGGACGGCGACTGGCGCGACTATATGGAATCGCTCGCCAGTCTGGAGGGGACACCACCGGTCAAACTGCGAACCACGGTGACGGACGAATTTCCAAAAACGATCGTCAGTTTCAATTCCTCTCCCGATATTCCGTTTGATCGTTCGATCAACGCCTATCGCGGCTGCGAACATGGCTGCATCTATTGCTTCGCCCGCCCCACGCACGCCTATCACGATCTGTCGCCGGGGCTCGATTTTGAAACGCGTCTGTTTGCCAAGCCGGATGCACCGCGCCTGTTGCGAGAGACGCTCGCCCGCCCACGCTATCGCCCTGCCCCCATCGCCATGGGCACCAATACCGACCCTTATCAGCCGATAGAGCGGCGCTACCGCATCACCCGGCAGGTTCTCGAGATCTGCCTTGAAACGCGCCATCCGGTAACGATCACCACCAAATCCGACCGCGTGTTGGATGATCTCGATCTGCTGGCCGCACTGGCGAAACGTAATCTCGTGGCGGTGGCGATTTCGGTGACGTCGCTTGATCCGAAGCTATCTGGCAAGCTCGAACCGCGCGCCGCGGCCCCGGCCAAACGCATTGTCGCATTGGGCAAGTTGGTGGAAGCTGGCATTCCCGCGCACTGTTCCGTCGCGCCGGTGATCCCGGCGATTACCGACGAATTCCTGGAGGAGATCATTCAGGCCGCCGCTACACAAGGGGTGCGCTCCGCCGGGTGGATCGCATTGCGCCTGCCCCACGAAGTTGCGCCGCTGTTCCGCGAATGGCTGGCGGTTCACTTTCCGGATCGGGCGGGCAAAGTGATGTCGATCGTCCGGTCGATCCGCAATGGCCGGGATAACGATCCGGATTTCTTCACTCGGATGAAGCCATCGGGCGTGTGGGCGGACCTGTTCCGCGCCCGCTTCAAACTGGCATGCAAGCGGGCCGGTATCGGCAAGGCCCGCTTCACTCTGGACGATAGCCAGTTTCGCCCGCCATCGCTGGATGGGCAATTGCCTCTGTTTTAGCGCGAAGCGACGCGGCACCTCGCGGCATCATCGCAATCGGGCAAAAGCCCGGCGCGACCATGCCGCGCCGGGCCAGATTGCAGTCGGATCAGGCGGCGGTTTCGAAGGCCGCTTCGTCCAGAGCCATCATCGATTCCGCACCGGTTTCGATCTTGCGGCGCAAAGCGCCTGCATCGGGCACATACCGATCCATGAAATAGCGCGCGGTGGCGACCTTGGTTTCATAGAAGGCCTTGTCGTCAGCACCATCGGCCAGCTTTGCCGAAGCGACCTTCGCCATACGCAGCCACATCAGGCCGAGTGTCACGATACCCATGATGTGCATGTAATGATGCGCGCCTGCTCCCAGATTGTTGGGATTGGCCATCGCATTCTGCATGAACCACATCGTCGCGGCTTTCTGTTCTTCGAGCGCACGCTCCAGCTTTTCCGCCAGCGGGGCCAGAGATTCGTCACTCTTGGCAGCGGCGATTTCCTCGTCGCACACAGCAAAGAACTTCTGCACGGCAGCGCCGCCCTTGGCAGGTAGCTTGCGACCGCACAGGTCCATCGCCTGCACACCGTTGGTGCCTTCATATATCTGGGCAATGCGGGCATCCCGCACGAACTGCTCCATGCCCCATTCCTTGATATAGCCGTGGCCACCAAACACCTGCTGCATGTTGACAGCAGTGTCGAAACCCTTGTCTGTGCCATAACCTTTCAGAACGGGAGTGATGAGACCCAGCAGGAGATCGGCCTCTGCCCGTTCTTCCTCTGTAGCTGCCTTGTGCGTCAGATCGACCAGCAGTGCGGCCCAGAGATAGAAAGCGCGCATACCTTCGGTGAAGGCCTTGGCATCCATCAGCATCCGCCGCACATCGGGGTGCACGAAGATCGGATCGGCCTTCGCTTCGGGATCGGCAGGCCCGGTCAACGCACGACCCTGACGGCGATCCTTCGCGTAAGCGACGGCATTCTGATAGGCGACTTCGGACTGCGCCAGCCCCTGAATGCCGACACCGAGACGGGCAGCGTTCATCATGATGAACATGGCCGCCAGGCCCTTGTTCTCTTCGCCGACCATCCAGCCTTTCGCCCCGTCATAGTTCATGACGCAGGTCGCGTTGCCGTGAATGCCCATCTTGTGTTCGATCGAACCGCACTGCACCGCATTGCGTTCGCCCAGCGATCCATCATCGTTCACCAGCACTTTGGGGACCAGAAACAGGCTGATACCTTTGCTCGAATCCGGTGCGCCCGGCGTTTTCGCCAGCACCAGATGAATGATGTTTTCCGTCAGATCGTGTTCGCCTGCGGAAATGAAGATCTTGGTCCCGGTGATCGCGTAGCTGCCATCGGCCTGCGGCTCCGCCTTAGTGCGGATCAGGCCCAGATCGGTGCCGCACTGCGGCTCCGTCAGGTTCATTGTGCCCAGCCACTTGTTGGCGATCATATTCGGCAGATATTTCGTCTTCAGCTCTTCGCTGCCGGTCGCGTAAATCGCATTGACGGCGCCATTGGTCAGACCCGGATACATGCCGAACGAATGGTTGGCGGTGGAGATGAATTCTTCCACGGCAAAACCAAGCACATGCGGCATCGCCTGCCCGCCGAATTCTTCCGGCGAGGAAATCGTGCCCCATCCAGACTCACGGTACTGATCGAACGCCGCCTTGAAACCACTGGGCGTAGTGACAGAGCCATCGGCATTGCGGGTGCACCCTTCCGCATCGCCCTGCTGATTGATCGGTTGCAGAACTTCCGCAGCGAACTTGCCGCATTCGTTGATAACGGTATCGATGATGTCAGGCGTCGCGCTCTCGAAACCGGGCAGATTGCCGTAACTGGCAAGATCGAGCACTTCGTTCACGATGAAGCGGGCATCACGTGTTGGGGCGGTATAAGTAGGCATGGGCGGTCCTTAGATAACTGGTCTGAGATTACTGGCTTCGCACAAGGGCATCACCCCTCGTCGATCACCTGTTCGACCTGAGTGATGAAATCGGTAAGCTCCGCGATGGCGGAATCGATATCGGCGCGCTGACGCTTGAGCTTGGCGATATGCGCGCGACATCTTTCAATTGTCACGCGGCGCTGTTCGGCCCGCCCGTCTCCGAGGTCGTAGAGATCGATCATCTCGCGGATTTCGGACAGGCTGAAACCAACATTTTTGGCCCGCATAATCCACGCGAGCCGCGCCCGATCCCGCTTCGAATAAATCCGGGCAAGCCCGACCCGACGCGGAGCGATCAAGCCTTCGTCTTCGTAAAAGCGCAGTGCGCGCGCGGTACAGTCGAATTCCTCCGTCAGGTCGGAAATCGAATACTGATCGCGCCCGCGTTCATCGGGCCGTTCGATATGCGCGCCGCCGTGGCGCCGCTCTGGTTCGGAAGCGGGCTGGTTCATACTTGCCTTGATCGCATTACCTTACGTTTGCGTCAAGTCTTGACGTTTTGGAGAGAACCGTCACGAAGCGTTCGGTAAAAGCAACTCACGGCACCGGTGTGGCATGTCGGGCCCGCTGCCGCGCATTCGAGGACGAGCGCATCCTGATCGCAATCCACCAGAATGCGTTTCACCGTCAGCACATGGCCCGATGTCTCGCCTTTTTTCCAAAGTCGCCCGCGAGAGCGCGAATGGAAGTGCGCCTCTCCGGTAGCAATCGTGGCATCCAAGGCCTCGCGGTCCATAAAGGCGACCATCAGCACGGCCTTGCTTTCCGCATCGACCACAACTGCACTGAGCAGGCCTGCTGCATCGAATTTGGGCTGGAAGCCGGAGCCTTGCTCACGGTCTGACTCAGAAGTCGCGTTCATTTATTGCTCTTCTTATTAGGTAAAGGGATCGTTGTTGCACGATAACCACATGCAGGTGCCAAAATCCATGCAGAGCGTACATCGCACTTTGTTGAACGGATCAAAAGTGGGAATAGCTTAGCAGCGGTTCGAAAGCGGGCCGCCAACCGGAACGTCGGTGCCAGCAAGAGCGCCAGGTTCAGGGAAAGATCGGGAAGCGCAACGCGCCAAACGCGACGCACCGATCGACGATGAGGGATCGGACCCAGGTGACCGACAAGGGGGTGGTTGCCGTTGCCGCAAGGCGGGTCCCGAGAATTTCGTCACGGCACGCCCGGGGTTAATAGCCCCGGGCGTTTCCGCATCAGGCCCGGGCATTTTCCAAGCGACCGCCCTTCTCTTCTACTCATCGAGAACACGGGCGAAACAGGCGATCACTACTTTGCTTGCGCCTGCGCGTTTAAGCGCACGCACACAGGCATCGCTTGTCGCCCCGCTAGTCAGCACATCGTCGATCAGGATCACTTGTGCGCCTGCGATCTTCTCTGCACGGCGCGGGTTTAGCGCAATCGCGCCCGACAGCGCGCGGGCCCGCGCCTTTTGCCCCAACCCACCCAGGCTCGGAGTACGCCTGGCTCGCAACAGCGCATCGACCGCAACCGAGCTATCGGTCGAACGCGCAATCTCGCGCGCAAGCAGCGCAGCCTGATTGAAGCCGCGTGACCACAGGCGCCAGCGATGCAACGGGACCGGCACCACGATCCATTGCCCGTCGAGCCGGGGCAGACGGGCACCGATCAGACGGGCCATCAGCGGCGCCAGCGCGGTTTTGCGGCCATGCTTGTAAGACAGCACCAGTTTGCGCGAGATATCGCCATACAGCGTGCCCGCGGCAATTCCATCATGAGCCGGCGGCTTTGCCATACATACCGCGCAAATCGCGCCCTGCCCCACGTCCTCGCTATTCAACGGACGCTGGCAACTGGCACAAGCCGGTTCGCCGGGAATCCGCAGATCGGCCCAGCAATCGCCGCACAGACCGGTCTGCGACCGAATGCCCGATCCGCACACCGGGCAGCGCGGTGGATAGATCAGGTCCACCAGTGGGGCAAAGACCTCTGCGATATTGGAACGGACTTTGCCCATGCTCATCGCGCAATGCCCTTGTATCGCCGCTGCCGTACGCGCAAAGGCGTTGGCATGACTGAAGGCCCGCCGACGATATTCAGCCCGGCCCGCCGGGAAGCCCGCATGATCCGCGCGCGATCCTTGCAACAGGCACCCAAGGCAGCAGACTGGCTGGCGCAATCGCTGATCGAGGACATACTCGACCGGATCGATTTTATGCGGCTGGAGCCCAGGCGCGCGCTCGCTGTCGGCATCGGGGCAGAACGCCTTGGCGCATCGCTGGAGGCGCAGGGCGCGCGTGTGGTGGTTACCGATCCGCTGGCGCTCGACCACGAGCAGCCGTGGCCGATCGGCGATTTCGATCTGATTGCCAGCCTTGGTACGCTGGCGACCGTCAACGACTTGCCCGGCGCGCTAATCCACCTCCGCAATGCCCTGCACCCCGGCGGTATCGCTATGGCGAGCATGATCGGCGCTGGCAGTTTCCCCCGCCTGCGCGCCGCGCTGTTCGCTGCCGATGGAGAGCGGCCTGCGGCCCGGCTGCACCCGGCGGTCGATGCACAGGCCGGTGCCGCGCTGTTGCAGCGGGCAGGCTTTTCACAGCAGGTGTCCGATAGCTGGACCCTGCGCCTGCGGTACGGATCGCTCGATGCGCTGGTGGCCGACATGCGGGCGCAAGCACTCAACAGCGCGCTCTCCGACACCGCCCCACCGCTGACGCGCGACGGGCTGGATCGTGCGCGCGCCGCGTTTCTGGATGGCGCGGACAAGGACGGCAAAGTCATCGAAACTGTCGAGGTTCTCACCCTGACAGGCTGGCGGACCTAGCTTTTTTCACGCAAGGCGGCCTGTGCCGCCGCCAGTCGCGCAATCGGCACACGATAAGGCGAGGCGCTGACGTAATCGAGCCCGACCTCTTCGCAGAACGCAATACTGGCCGGATCGCCGCCATGTTCTCCGCAGATGCCCAACTTGATGTCGGGCCGGGTTGCCCGGCCGCGCTCCGCCGCCAGTTGGACCAACTGGCCCACACCATCGACATCGAGACTGACGAACGGATCGCGCGCGAAGATGCCCTTATCGACATAGGTGCTGAGGAACCGCCCTGCATCATCCCTCGAAACACCCAGAGTTGTCTGCGTCAGATCATTGGTTCCAAACGAGAAGAACGTCGCCTGCTCAGCAATTTCCCCGGCCATCAGCGCGGCGCGCGGCAATTCGATCATCGTGCCCACAAGGTATTCGAGTGTGCGCCCCTTTTCCGCGAACACTTCGTCGGCGGTCTTGTCCACCAGCGCCTTCATCAGTTCCACTTCGCGGCGCGTGCTAACAAGCGGGATCATCACTTCGGGCACCGGTGCCTCTCCGCTGGCATCGGCCACTTCGCAGGCCGCTTCGAAGATCGCCCGCGCCTGCATCTCGTAGATTTCGGGATAAGTGATCCCCAGACGACATCCGCGATGGCCCAGCATCGGGTTGAATTCGTGCAATTCCTCCGCCCGGCGCCGCAAGTGATCGACACCGTAGCCGGTCACTTCGGCCAGCTCTTCGAACTCGGCATCGCCGGTCGGCAGGAACTCGTGCAGCGGCGGATCGAGCAGGCGGATCGTAACGGGCAACCCGGCCATCACCTCGAAAATCGCCCGGAAATCGGCGCGTTGTTCGGGCAGCAGCTTGGCCAGCGCCTTGCGCCGCCCCGCTTCGTCTTCGGCCAGGATCATCTGGCGCACTGCACTGATGCGGTTGGCATCGAAGAACATGTGTTCGGTGCGGCACAGGCCGATGCCTTCCGCGCCAAATTGCACAGCCATCTTGCAATCGGCCGGAGTTTCCGCGTTGGTCCGCACTTTCATCCGGCGGTGTCGGTCGGCCCATTCCATGATCGTGCCGAAATCGCCCGCCAGTTCGGGTTCGATCGTCGCGACTTCGCCTGCCATGACCTGACCGTTGCCGCCATCGAGCGTCAGCGTATCGCCTTCCGCCAGCTCGCGCCCGCCGATCCGCAAGGTCCGCGCTTTCATATCGATCGACACCGCCGACGCACCGGAGACGCAGCAGCGCCCCATACCGCGCGCAACCACCGCCGCGTGTGACGTCATGCCGCCACGCGCGGTCAGGATGCCCTGCGCCGCATGCATGCCGTGGATATCCTCTGGCGAGGTTTCCACGCGCACTAGGATCACTTTCTCGCCCCGCCCCGCCCATTGTTCGGCGGTATCGGCATCGAGCACGATCTTGCCACTCGCCGCGCCCGGCGATGCGGGCAGGCCAGTGGTCAGCACATCGCGCGCCGCGTTGGGATCAAGCGTGGGGTGCAGTAACTGATCGAGCGCCATCGGATCGACCCGCAGCACTGCGGTTTCTTCGTCGATCAGCCCTTCGCCCGCCATTTCGACCGCCATCCGCAGCGCAGCCTTCGCGGTACGTTTGCCGCTGCGGGTTTGCAGCATCCACAGCTTGCCGCGTTCAACAGTGAACTCGATATCCTGCATGTCGCGGTAGTGGTTTTCGAGCAGGTCGAACACTTTGGCCAGTTGCCCGTAAGCATCGGGCATCGCCTCTTCCATGCTCAGCGGCCTGGCCCCGGCGGCTTCGCGCGCGGCTTTGGTCAGGTATTGCGGGGTGCGGATGCCCGCCACCACATCTTCACCCTGCGCGTTGACCAGCCATTCGCCATAATACGCGCGCTCGCCTGTCGCGGGGTCGCGAGTGAAGGCAACGCCGGTCGCGCTGGTATCGCCCATATTGCCGAACACCATCGCCTGCACGTTGACCGCAGTGCCCCAGTCGCCGGGAATGTCGTTCAGGCGGCGATAGACCTTGGCCCGATCGCTGTCCCAGCTATCGAATACAGCGCGGATCGCACCCCAGAGCTGTTCGTTCACATCCTGCGGGAACGGGGTGCCCTGTTCCTGCGCCACGATGCCCTTGTATTCATCGACCAGCGCCTGCCAGTCTTCCGATTCCATTTCGGTATCGGCGAAATAGCCCTTGTCTTCCTTGGCGATTTCCAACGCCTCTTCGAACAAGCCATGATCGAGGCCGAGCACGACGTCCGAGTACATCTGGATGAACCGGCGATAGCTGTCCCACGCGAAGCGCGCGTCTTCGCTGGTCGCCGCCAGCCCCTGAACGGTTTCATCGTTGAGGCCGAGGTTGAGCACGGTATCCATCATGCCCGGCATCGACACCCGTGCACCGGATCGGACCGACACCAGCAGCGGATCGGCCGCATCGCCAAACCGCTTGCCAACGGCACCTTCGATATGGGTCAGCGCCGTGGCCACATCGGCGCGCAAGGCATCGGAGAAGTCGCCACCATCGCGCAGATAGCGCACGCATTCTTCAGTGGTTATCGTGAAGCCGGGAGGTACCGGCAAGCCGATGCTGGCCATTTCGGCAAGGTTCGCGCCCTTGCCGCCGGTAATGGTCTTATCCTTCTGCCGAGGATCGGAATGCGGCGCATTGCCGCCGAAGGTATAGACCGAATTGTTCATGTTCATCCCTGCTTATCTGAAGACATGGACCGCATGTTACACAGTCCAATAGGAAGAAAGTTACCCCTCGATACGCGAGAAGTCAGCAACGTTGTGCACCGCAGCACGGAACCGTGCAAGCAGACCGAGGCGTGTCGTGCGTTTGATTTCTTCATCGGCATTAACGGTGACTTCTTCGAAAAAGCGGTCGATCGGCGCGCGCAAGCTGGCCAGTGCCGCCATCGCCGCGGCGAAGTCTTCCGCTTCGATCGCAGTGGCGGCCTGCGGCTCGGCAGCGTCGAGCGCGTCGATCAGCGCCTTTTCCGCCGCTTCGGGCGTGTAGGAAAGCCCCCCGCTCGCCCCCCGCTGGGCGTAGATCGCGCGCATCTGCGGATCGTCGACATTTTCCATCGGGTCTTCATCGCCGGTGCGAGCGACGCGCTCGGCGGTATCTTCCCACCCTTCCTTGCGAAGAATGTTCGCCGCGCGTTTGTATCCGGCGAGCAGGTTGGTGCCGTCTTCGGTTTCCATGAAGGACTGGAGCGCAGCCGTTCGGTTAACCATGCGAACCGTGTCGCCACGCTGCTCCACCGTAATGACAGCATCGATCATGTCATGGCGGATATTCGCATCGCGCTGCTGGACCTTCAATCGTTCGATGAGGAACGATGCAATATCCTGCCCCTTATCATCCGACTTCCCGGAATGGGCAGCATTGGCAATGAGATCGAACATAGACACCCGGAGCCGATTATCCAAAATCAGGCGCAGGATCCCCAGTGCCGCTCTACGCAAGGCAAACGGATCCTTTGAGCCTGTTGGCTTTTCGTCGATTTGAAAGAAACCGACTAGAGTATCCAACTTATCCGCCAGGCTCACCGCCACCGTCACCGGCGCAGTCGGCACGTCGTCGCCCTGCCCCACAGGCTTGTAGTGATCGCGGATCGCGTCGGCCACGGCATCGGGCAGACCTTCGGCACGGGCGTAGTAGCCGCCCATCAGGCCCTGAAGCTCGGGGAACTCGCCGACCATCTCTGTCACGAGATCAGCCTTGCATTGCATCGCCGCATCAAACGCCCAGTTACCGAGCTGCACCTTCGCCTGCGGAGTACTTTCCTCCGCTTTCACAATGCCCTCGGTCGCCAGCCACCGGGCCAATTTGGCGACCCGTTCGACCTTGTCGGCCACGGTGCCCAGCTTCTCGTGGAAAGTAATCCGCTCCAGCTTCTTTGCGTGGTCTTCCAGCGAAGTCTTCCGGTCCTGCTCCCAGAAGAACCGCGCATCGCTGAGCCGTGCGGCGAGCACTTTGCGGTTGCCATCGACAATCGCCGCACCGCCATCACTGCTGGCGATATTGGCGGTGCAGACGAAAGCGTTGGCGAGTTTGCCGGCGCTGTCTTCGCACACGAAATACTTCTGATTGGTCCGCGCCGAGAGCTGGATCACTTCGGGCGGCACGTCGAGGAACGCCTCGTCGAACCGGCCAAGCAAAGGCTGCGGCCACTCAGTCAGCCCGGCGTTTTCGATCACCAGCCCTTCATCGGCCACCAGCGTCAGACCGGCATCGGACGCCACCTTCGCCGCCTGTTCGCGGATCAGGTTCTGGCGTTCTTCGTGATCGACGATCACATGGGCTTCGCGCAATGTCGCGGCGTAGTCGGCCACGCCAGCGATGACGATATCGCCGCTCGAATGGAACCGATGCCCACGGGTCAAACGTCCGCTGGCGACCCCGCCCACTTCGCATTCGACCACATCGCTATCGAGCAATGCGACCACGCCCGACAGCGGGCGCACCCAGCGCAAGCTTTCGGTGGACAGCGAAGCCGCGCCCCAGCGCATCGATTTGGGCCAGGGGAATGCGCGGACGATAGCGGGGATCGCCTCTGCCAGCACGTCTGCCACCGCGCGGCCCGGCTTCTCGATCACAGCGAAGTAGGTGTTGCGCCCCTTCACATCGCGCAACTCCAGCTGATCGCGGGTGACGCCATTCTTGCGACAGAACCCGTCGATGGCCTGATCCGGCGCGCCTTCGGGCGGCCCCTTGGCTTCTTCGCTGACCGCTTCGGTCGCCAGCGGCAGATCGCACGCAATCAGCGCGAGGCGGCGCGGGGTGGACCACACCCTGATCGCGCCGGGAGAGACACCCGCCGCTGCCATTTCGGCGCGGAACAACCGCTCCAGATCGGCGCGCGCACCGGCCTGCATCCGTGCGGGGATTTCTTCGCTACGCAGTTCGAGGAGGAAATCACTCATAGCGACCACTCCGGGAATTTCGCTTGCCATTTCGGGGCCATATGCTCGGCATATTTCTCACAGCTCGAACGCGCCAGATCGCGCACCCGCCCCATGTAACTCGCGCGTTCCTGCACCGAGATCACCCCGCGCGCCTGCAACAGATTGAACACATGGCTCGCCTCGATCGCCTGTTCGTATGCCGCGATGGGGACGTTGTTGTTCAGGCAGTTGCGGCATTCCGCCTCCGCCTTGTTGAACAGATCGAACAGGGCATCGGTGTCAGCGACTTCGAAGTTCCACTTCGACATCTGCTTCTCGTTTTCGAGGAACACGTCGCCATACGAAACGCCGCGCCCGTCGAAGTTCAGATCGTACACATTATCAACGCCCTGAATGTACATCGCGAGCCGTTCCAGCCCGTAAGTCAGCTCGCCGGCCACCGGTTTACAGTCGAAGCCGCCCATCTGCTGGAAATAAGTGAACTGCGTCACTTCCATTCCATCGCACCAGACTTCCCAGCCCAGTCCCCACGCGCCAAGCGTAGGGCTTTCCCAGTCATCTTCCACGAAACGGATATCGTGCTTGAGCGCATCGATCCCGATCACGCCCAGACTGTCGAGATAGAGCTGCTGGATGTTTTCCGGGCTCGGTTTCAGGATCACCTGATACTGATAGTAATGCTGCAACCGGTTGGGGTTCTCGCCATAGCGCCCGTCGGTCGGGCGGCGGCACGGCTGAACGAAGGCCGCATTCCACGGCTCCGGCCCCAGCGCGCGCAGCGTAGTGGCAGTATGAAACGTACCCGCCCCCATCCGCATATCGTAAGGCTGAAGGATCAGACAGCCATTCGCACTCCAGAAATCGTGGAGAGCCAGGATCATATCCTGAAAGCTGTTCTTCGGGTCGCGTTGAGCCACGGCAGTCATAGGCGCGGCCTTTGGCGTATGGCCTTGGAGTGGTCAATGTCCGAGGTGCGTGCAAGCATTAAAAGTCAGGAAAACCGCACAAAATGTCAGGTAGTGTTGACATAGTCAGCATAGTGCGACATTTAGTCAGGCATACCTGACACCGAGTCGGGTATTTGGATTGAAATTGGAGGTGCGATGAACAACCGCCTCAAAGTACTACGCGCCGAGCGGAACTGGAGCCAGGCTGAGCTGGCCGGGCAGCTCGACGTGTCGCGGCAGGCGATCAATGCGATCGAGACCGGCAAGCACGATCCGTCGCTGCCGCTCGCGTTTCGCATCGCCCGCCTGTTTGAAATGACCATCGAGGAGATATTCGATGACGGACATGAATAGCGCAGGCCTGTCAGGCGAAGAACGCCTGAAGAACCGGCGCCGGGCCTATTGGAAATATATCGGCTGGGCGATGGGGATCGCTTTTGTGGCGGGAGTGGGCGGCGGTGTGCTGGCCATACTCGCAGTCAAAGGGGTGGTTCCGGCCTGGATACTGTACCCGCTGACGGCTGTAACGCTGATCGCTTTCGCATGGTTCAGCTACGACTATTTCCGGCGGATCGACGAACTCGACCTGCTTGACAACCTGTGGGCCACCACGGTCGGGTTTTACGTCTATTTCGCGCTCGAAATATGCTGGCTGCTGTTCAACCGCGCCGGACTGACCCCGCCGCCCGATGACATCGCTGTGCTCGGAATATCGATGCTCGCTCTCGTGCTGACATACGGCTGGCGCAAATTGCGCTGGAATTGAACGCCACCCATCACCACACATTCGTTTTACGACAAGGATCGACTACGTGCGAAATCTGCTGAAAAAATCGACTTCTACGCTGGCATCATTCGCGGTGCTGTTCTCGACCGCCGGCTGTGCCACCGCACAGGCGGAGCAGGTCACCAGCGCGCCCGCGCCGGTCACCACCGCCACCCCGTCGGAGACGCCTGCTGGCCCGGCGCTGTGGAAGATCGCCGACGATGACACCACGATTTATCTGTTCGGCACGGTCCATGCCCTGCCCGACGATATCGACTGGCAAACCGGCCAGATCGGCGCCGCTCTCGAGACGGCGGATACACTCGTAACCGAAGTGATCGTCAGCGACAGCAACACCGCAGAGATGCAGAAACTCGTCGCGGCGAAAGGGATGCTGCCTGCCGATCAGACCTTGCGCGGCCTGCTGAACGAGGATCAGCGTGCAAAATACGATGCAGCGATGACCGGGCTCGGCCTGCCCACCAATGCCTTCGACCGGTTCAAACCGTGGTACGCTTCGCTGCTGCTCACGATGATACCGCTCGCTCAGCAAGGGATCGATGTTGCCAACGGAGTCGAGAAATCGCTCGAAGCCAATACCCGCCCCGAAGTGAAGCGCGAGGCGCTGGAGACGGCCGAGTATCAGCTTTCGCTGTTCGACAGCCTCTCGCAAGAATCGCAAATCGACATGATGATGAAAACCATCGACGGGCAGGACAAAGTTGCCGAACAGCTTGAGGCGATGATTGCCGACTGGCTGGCAGGCGATGCAGACGGGCTGGCCAAACTGATGAATGAAAGCATCGACGAACCCGCTCTGCTTGAACGCCTTCTTTACCAGCGCAACCGTAACTGGGCGCAGTGGCTTCAGAAGCGGCTCGACACCCCCGGCACAGTGTTTGTCGCGGTTGGCGCGGGCCATCTGGCCGGGCAAAACAGTGTTCAGGAAGACCTGACGAAGATGGGCATCAAGGTAGATAGAGTACAATGATACGTTGGTTTCTGGGGGCGCTGGCCACATTTGCATTGCTGGCCAGCGCGGGGTGCGGCGAAAAGGCGTCGCCCCCTGCGGCCCCCGCTCCTTCCCCTGCCCTGTGGTCGGTTTCGGACGACAGCGGCAGGACTTTGGGCTGGCTGTTCGGGACGATCCACGCACTTCCCGACGGCACCCAGTGGCGCACGCCCGCAATCGACAAAGCCATCGTCGATGCAGGCGAACTGGTGGTGGAGGTCAGGGATCTCGACGATCAGAGCAAGCTGGCGGCCACATTCACCCGCATGTCGCATACCGATGGCCTGCCACCGCTGAGCGAACGGGTTCCGCCCCGGCTACGCAGCAAACTGGCGGAACTGTTGAAGAAAGGCGGCTATCGCGAAGCGGATTTCAAAGCGATCGAAACCTGGGGCGCGGCAATCATGCTGGCACAACTTGCCGATAATTCGAGCGGCGAGAACGGAGTGGATAAGGCGCTGATCCGCGATTTCCATGCCCGCCCGGTTGAGGAACTGGAGGGCGTGGAAGGCCAGTTCTCTATCTTCGACAAACTGCCGGAGAAGGACCAGCAGGATCTTCTCGGTGCGGTTCTGGAAGAAGATACCATGACCACCAGCGATACCGCCCGCCTTGCCAAACTATGGCTCGCCGGAGACATGGAGGCGATTTCCAAAGAAGGCGACGAAGGCATGCTAGCCGATCCTGAATTACGGAAAGCTCTGCTGACCGACCGCAACGAACGCTGGGCCACCGTAATCGCTGAAAGGCTGGATACGGGCAAAATGCCATTGGTAGCAGTTGGCGCCGCGCACCTTGCGCCGCCTGCGGGCTTGCCCGAACTGCTACGGGCCAAGGGATACAAAGTGACGCGGGTAAAGTGAAACCCACGGGGCGAAGGTGGGCGCGCATGTCGTGCACCCTTGCCTTTTCCCGCTCTTCCGCTTAATGGCGCGCGCTTCGGCGTCATGGTCATCCCTGGAGGCGTGGCGGACCGAAACATTCTAACGCATTTCGAAAGGCACTACCGATGAGCGACGCTCTGACCCTGCCGGCCGAGACGCGCGACCGGGCTGGCAAGGGAGCCTCCCGGGCACTGCGTCGCGAAGGCCGTGTCCCCGCCGTGATCTATGGCGGCAAGGAAGAACCTGTAACGATCCACGTCGAAGCCAAGGAACTGATCCGTCAGCTCGACACCGGCCACTTCATGAACTCGATCGTGATGATCGAAGTCGGTGGCGAAAAGCTGCGTACTCTTCCCAAGGACGTCGCATTCCACCCGGTCACCGACCGTCCGGTCCACGCCGACTTCCTGCGCCTTGCCAAGGGCGCGAAGGTCGATGTGCAGGTTCCGGTGGTGTTCACCAACGAAGAAGCCAGCCCCGGCCTCAAGAAGGGCGGCGTGCTCAACGTTGTCCGCCACGAACTGGACCTCGTCTGCGAAGCGGACAAGATCCCCGGCGAAATCGAAATCGATGTCACCGGCAAGGACGTTGGCGATTCGATCCACATCAGCGAAGTGAAGCTTCCTGTCGGTGCGGAAAGCGCGATTACCGATCGCGATTTCACCATCGCCACGCTGGTCGCTCCGTCTGCTCTGAAGAAGAGCGAGAGCGAAAGCGGCGACGAAGTACCTGCCGATGGCGTCGCAGCCACCGAACAGGGTTCGGACGAGGATGCAGACAAGGAGTAACACTCCTCTGCCTGCGTTCACCGCAAAATCGCAGCGCCGGCCCAGCAATGGGTCGGCGTTTTGCTTTGGAGTGACAGGGGGGATCCGCCCTTACCTCTCCCCTGCCTCTCCACCCTTGCGTCAGGCGTGATCGCGGCTAGAGAGGCGCGATGCAAATCTGGGCAGGTCTTGGAAACCCCGGTCCGCAATATGCGATGCACCGGCACAACGTCGGCTTCATGGCGTGCGACGTGATCGCGGAAATGCACGGGTTCGGCCCGGCGCAAAAGAAGTTTTCCGGCTGGGTGCAGGAAGGACGCATCGGGCGGGAAAAGGTGCTCCTCCTCAAACCCGCCACTTATATGAACGAAAGTGGCCGTGCCGTTGCCGAAGCAATGCGGTTCTACAAGCTGGAGACCGATGCGCTGACGGTGTTTCATGACGAACTCGATCTCGCCCCGTTCAAAGTGAAGGTGCGGATCGGTGGCGGACTAGCCGGACACAATGGCCTCAAAAGTATCAACCAGCATCTCGGCCCCGATTTCCGGCGTGTGCGGATCGGCATTGGACATCCGGGGCACAAGGAACGGGTCATCGGCCATGTTCTGGGCAACTATGCCAAGGCAGAGATGGACGATCTCGCACAAATGCTAGGCGCTATCGGGGCAGAGGCGGAATGGCTCGCCAATGACGACAATGCGCGGTTCATGAGCGAATTTGCCCTGCGAATGCAGGATTGAACGATGAGCGAGCAAACCGCCTACACCGATGTCTCGCCGGCTCAGGGCGCGCGCTTCTTCGGCTCTCCGCATACCGGGACAGTGGTAATGCTCAACCCGATCCGTTTTCGCGATCGGGCCGACTATTCGCACGCCCCCGAACTCGAACCGGAGGGAGGATGTTCCGGGGCAGAAGCCTATGCACGCTACATGGCTGAGATGGAGCCACTGCTGACCGCCAGTGGCGGAGAGATACTCTATTCGGGTTCATCGGATGAGTTTCTGATCGGCCCCGACGCGGAAAAGTGGGACAAGATATTGCTCGTCAGGCAAGCTAGCAAACAGGCGTTTCTTGCATTCGCATCCGATCCGCAGTCGAAGCGCGTTACGCAGCACCGCACCGCCGCTGTGGCAGATTCCCGGCTATTGCCAACACTGGCCGATTAAGACTGCGGCAGGGAAGTGTGCCATCGCGACACGCCCTCGCCGAATCACTGGAATCCGCGTCTGTTTGTGGGATGGGTTACGAGGTCGAATTCGTAAAACCAGTTCAACAGGGAATTTTTCATGCGCCTTGCTCGCAATCTCCTCGCCGGTCTCGCTCTCGCCACTGTGGCAGTGCCTGCCCTCGCAATGACCGAACCGCCGACCGAGCCGGGCACCGGCAGTTCCAGCGGCGGCTCTGGCAGCAGCGGTGGGACGGCTGTTCCCGAACCCGGCATGTTCGGCATCATGGGTCTTGCACTGGCAGGTGTTGTGATCGCGCGCCGTCGCCGCAAGAGCTGACGTACAGATTTACCGCTTCCCCAAGCGCGTTCTCGCAGCCCCGGTGGGATGATCTCCCCCACCGGGGCCGCTTTGCCGTTCGTCGCGACATTTTGACCATTTATGCGATGTGCAGCACCGCAATCAGCGCAAAACTCATGGCAAACAATCCGATCAAAGACAGTATAACTGCCGTTGTAACACGCGCACCTGCACCAACGATTGATCGCACATCCACTCCCAGACCCAGGCCAGCCATCGAAACCACTGTCAAAAGCGTGGCGATGTGACGGATCGGTTCAATCGCCATGCGCGGAATCAGACCGGCTGAACGGCATAAGGCGAGAACAACAAAGCCAACGATGAACCACGGAACCAGCTGACTCAGCCTCGGTTTAGCGAGTGCGGTGTCAGCGTCCCCTGCCGTCTCCGCCAATTCCGAGGGGCGAGCCATGCGCGGCGCAATCAGCGATAGCGCCACACATACCGGGCCGAGCATCAACATTCGCACCAGCTTAACCAACGTACCCGCCTGAACTGCGATTGATCCGTATGAAGACGTTGCGGCGATCACTTGTGGAACTGCATAAACAGTAAGTCCTGCGAGCGCGCCAAAGGCAAGCTGGCTCATACCCAGCGCCGCCCCAATCACAGGCAACCCGACGACAACCCCGATACCCAGCACTGCCGTGAACGCAATCGAGGCGGCAACATCGTCACTATCCGCCCCGATGATCGGAGCGACGGCTGCGATAGCGGAGTTGCCACAAATCGAGTTCCCACACGCAATCAGGATAGCCATTTGAAGCGGCAGTCTGAGAGCGGTCGCGATCGCAAGGCTGACTGCAATAGAAACGGCAATGATAACAGCGATGCCGATCATCAACGCCGGACCTGCCTCCGCGATCATCCGCGCGCTCAACGATGCGCCCAGCAATGCAACCGCGATTTCCAGCAGGTATTTGGCACTGAAATCGATCCCGATTTCAACGCGGGCCGGAGGTGTCCAAACAGCCCTGACCGCCGTACCGATCAGGATTGCCAGTACTAGCGCTTCCACCCACGCCCGGCCTGCCAGAGCGACTTCGGCTTGTTCAACGAGGAAGGCAGCGACGGTAATCGCTGTACAGAGAGCGATACCGGGGATTGGCATTTTCAGTTTGGGTAGCCACCCTTCCCCGCCCATCAGTGTTGAGATGTCAGTGTTCATCAGAGCGAAAATCCTTTCGCCACGACTGTTATGAGCCAGAAATCAAACGATCCAACCGATAGGTTTTATCATTTCAATCGATTTTGCTTATTGATTGCTTTACCAGGCACCTATGACTCTGGAGCAATTACGCATTTTCGTCTGCGTGGCGGAACGACTGCATATGACAGCCGCCGCGGGCGAGCTGAACATGACGCAATCCGCAGTTTCGTCTGCCATCGCCGCATTGGAAGAACGCCATGCGACGAAGCTGTTCCACCGCGTGGGGCGCGGCATTGGCCTGAGCGAAGCCGGTCAGATATTTCTGGGCGAAGCACGTGGCGTTCTGGCACGTGCGAAGGAAGCCGAGACAGTTCTGCGGGAACTGCGAGGGCTGGAACGGGGCACACTTCGGATCGTCGCCAGCCAAACCATCGCAGCATACTGGCTCCCGCCGAATCTCGCTTCGTTCCGACAGGCTTATCCCGGAATTGAGATCGACGTGGCAATCGGCAACACCGAACAGGCGGCAGATCGTTTGCGAGATGGCGCAGCCGATCTCGCGATTGTAGAAGGCGAAATCGATGACCCCGTCCTCGCCAGCTGGCCAATGGAAGAAGATCGCCTGAAGCTGGTCAGCGCCGATCCGTTTGAAGACAAGCGGATCGATACCAAATGGCTGAAGCGTGCCAACTGGATCATGCGAGAGCAGGGATCGGGCACACGATCGACTCTGGATCGCAATCTGCGCGAGATGGGCATTGCCCCCGCATCCCTGAAAGTTGCGCTCGTCCTACCATCGAACGAAAGCGTGCGAACCGCAGTGGAGGCGGGCGCCGGTGTGGCAGTGCTTTCTTCACTGGTGGTTGATCCCGCAATATCCGAAGGCAGGTTGCACAGCGCTCTGATCGATTTCCCGATACGGCGTTTCTTCGGCATGCGTCATAAAGAACGGTATCGCACGAAAGCATCCGATGCCTTTACCGATCATCTCGATGAACCCCGAAAGAGCGCTCGAACTCGCTGATCGCTGTTTTATGGTGGACAATGATCGCACACACAGTTCAGCGTGGCCTAGCTTTTCGTTCGCACTGCGCCTATCCGCGCGCAAACACCAAACTGTCCGGAGTATTCGATGGGTTTCCGTTGTGGAATCGTTGGGCTGCCCAATGTCGGCAAGTCCACCCTGTTCAACGCGCTGACTGAAACGCAGGCGGCGCAGGCTGCTAACTATCCGTTTTGCACGATCGAACCGAACGTCGGGCAAGTTTCCGTGCCCGATCCGCGTCTGGACAAGATCGCTGCCATCGGCGGCAGCGCCAAGATTATTCCGACGCAGCTCGCCTTCGTCGATATTGCCGGACTGGTGAAAGGCGCAAGCAAGGGCGAAGGTCTGGGCAACCAATTCCTCGGCAACATTCGCGAAGTCGATGCCATCGTGCATGTCCTTCGTTGTTTCGAAGATGACGACATTCAGCATGTGTCCAACAAGGTCGATCCGATTGCGGATGCCGAAGTGGTCGAAACCGAACTGATGCTGTCGGACCTCGAAAGCCTAGAAAAGCGTGTGCCCGCCGCTGCGAAAAAGGCGACCGCAGGCGACAAGGAAGCCAAACTCACGGCCAGCGTTCTGGGGCAAGCGCTTGACCTGTTGCGCGAAGGCAAGCCCGCGCGCCTGACCGAACCGAAGGATGACGAAGAAGCGCGCATTTTCCGGCAGGCACAACTGCTGACTGCCAAGCCCGTGCTCTATGTCTGCAACGTAGCCGAAGAAGACGCCGCCAACGGCAATGCGCTCTCGGCTCAGGTGTTCGAGAAGGCCGCTGCCGAAGGGGCGCAGGCTGTGGTCGTATCCGCTGCTATCGAAGCGGAACTGGTGGGTATGGCACCTGAAGAGCGTAGCGAATATCTCGCGGAACTGGGGCTGGAAGAAACCGGCCTCGCTCGCGTGATCCGTGCCGGTTACGACCTGCTCGGTCTGCAAACCTTCTTCACCGTCGGCCCCAAGGAAGCGCGCGCATGGACCTTCCCGAAAGGGGCGAAGGCACCGCAGGCTGCTGGCGAAATCCACTCCGATTTCGAACGCGGCTTTATCCGCGCAGAAACGATGGCGTTCGACGATTACGTCGCGCTGGGCGGCGAACACGGTGCGCGCGAGGCGGGCAAGCTGCGCCAGGAAGGCAAGGAATATCTGGTGCAGGATGGCGACATCATGCTGTTCAAATTCAACGTCTGACACCGGGCTTTCTGAACCCGATTGTCTCTGTTCAGACAAATTCGCATGACATGGGGGCGGCTATGAAATTCTTTGTTCGCACATTCGCCATTGCCGCCCTCGCCCTGGTCGGCGCCTGCACTACCCCCGCCCCGACTATGCCGGTGGCACAAACCCGGCCGGTCGAACAGAAGGCGCCGGTGACAATCCTCGTGTCCATCGATGGATTTCGCGCAGATTATCTGGACCGGGGTATCACACCTGCACTTTCAGCACTCGCCCGCGACGGTGCGCGCGGACCGATGATGCCATCGTTCCCCAGCAAGACTTTCCCTAACCACTGGACTCTGGTGACTGGCAGAGTTCCCGATCACCACGGTATCGTCGCCAACAAAATGGAGGATCCGCGCCGCCCCGGCGAAGTGTTCACGATGGCGAGTGACGACCCATTCTGGTGGAATGAAGCCGAGCCGATCTGGGTAGCGGCGGAAAAGGCGGGCGTGCGTACCGCCACGATGTTCTGGCCCGGCTCCAATGTCGGCTGGGGCGGTGCGCTGGTGCCGCATGGCTGGGGTGCAGTCGAGGGAGGCACACGCCCCGCAGACTGGCAGCAGTTCAATCAGCAGATCGATAACACGCAGCGGGTCAACGCTGTGCTCGACTGGGTCCGGCGACCGTCGAACATTCGCCCGCAATTCGTGACACTGTATTTCGACACTGTCGATACAGCAGGTCATCAGAGTGGGCCCGATGGAGCCGCAGTCAACGAAGCGATTGCCGATGTGGACCGCCATATTGGCGATCTGGTGCAGGGCCTGAAAACGCTGCATCAGCCCGCAAACCTGGTTATCGTGTCCGATCACGGTATGGCGGCCACCAGCAGCGAACGCGTGATCGCTCTCGACACGATTGCCGATCCTTCGCTCTATCGCATTGTCGAAAGCGGCCCTTTCGCCGCCCTCCAGCCCACCGACGGCAACGAGGTAGCGCTGGAGAAGGCGCTTGTCGGAAAGCACGGGCATATGGAATGCTGGCGCAAGGAGGAGATTCCCGCGCGCCTGCAATACGGCAGCAATCCACGCATTCCGCCGGTCTTCTGCCTTGCCGACATTGGATGGCTTATCCTGCCGAAAGCGGCGACCGATGAATTCACCGGCGGCACCCATGGCTATGACAATCAGGCACCTGAAATGCGCGCTTTGTTCATCGCCAACGGCCCCGCGTTCCGGCGGGGGATTACCCTCACCCCCTTTGCAAATGTCGATATTGCCCTGCTTCTGCGCCACCTTCTCGGCCTGCCCGATATCGCAGATCTGGATGGAGGAATCGCTCCGCTGAGGCCCGCCCTGCAAAACTAAGTATCGGCAAAAGGGCACTTTTCTCCAATGCGGCCGTTACTCTCCCAACAACGGAGAGTATCGGTGCCCAACGTCGACAAATCTCAGAGTTTCATCACCCTTGTGCGGGTTGGCTATGCTGCACGGGGCATTACCTACATGATGCTTGGCTATCTCGCATTGACAACGGGTAGCAAGGCGGAAGGTGGCGCGAAGTCGGCATACGATTATATCGATCAGGTCCCGCTTGGCACACCGATACTGTACCTGATGGCTTTTGGCTTGCTGGCCTATGCCTTGTTTAAGCTGGCCTCAGGCGTCGCCGATCTGCAACACCGGGGTCACGATACGATGGGTATTGCGAAGCGGGTCGGGGATATCGGCAGCTGTGTAGTATATCTGACATTGTCTTTCGCCGCATTCCAGTTTGCCAATGGCACCCGTGAAACGGCCAGCGGCAACAGTCAGGAAATGGCGCAATCGATCCTAACCTGGCAGGTGGGTGATATAGTAATTGGATTAATCGGATCGGGCCTTATCGCGGCCGCCGCTATGCAGGCGAAGCAAGCGATCACCGCCGGGTTTATGGATCGCATCAGTTCGCGCGCGCCCACCTGGATCGAACCGCTTGGGCGCGCGGGATCGGCAGCACGCATGGTGACCTTCGGCTTGATCGGATGGTCGCTGATAAAGTCAGCGTGGATCGATTCCTCTACACAGGTTAAAGGCTTAGGCGAGGCACTGTTGTCCTTGAGAGACATGGGCATAATCTATGCGATGGTGGCGTGCGGGCTCATTCTGTTCGGGCTGTTCAGTCTTATTGTCTCAAGATATCGCATCATACCGGATTTCGATGCATCCGGCCTCAAACCTAGGTTTCGGGTCTGATACGTAGCCTTCCGTTGATCGGAACGTTCGCAGCCCCATATGGCTCGTCATGAAGAACGCTGCCCCCTCTGCCAAGACTGCCAAAATCTATCGTATGGTGATGGACAAGCACGTCTGCCCCTACGGCATCAAATCCAAATGGCTACTCGAACGGAACGGCTATCAGGTGGAAGACCACCATCTGACCACGCGTGAGCAGACGGACGCCTACAAACGCGACAACAACGTCGAAACCACACCGCAAACATTCATCGATGGCCAGCGGATCGGTGGTTACACTGATCTTCGCGCGTTCTTTGGCAAGCCCTTACCACAGGAAGGAGCGACCAGTTACAAGCCTGTGCTCGCCGTGTTCGGAATCGCAGCGGCATTGGCGTTGGCTGTCAGCTACACGGCATTCGGCAACCCCTTCACCGTGCGGGCCGGCGAATGGTTTCTGGCGTTTTCGATGGCAATTCTCGCGATGCTCAAATTGCAGGATGTCGAGAAATTTTCGAGCATGTTTGTAGGCTATGACCTGCTGGCGCGCCGCTTTGTTCCTTATTCCTACCTCTATCCGTTTCTGGAGGCGTTGGCGGGTGTATTGATGGCCAGCCATGCTGCGATGTGGCTTTCCATTCCAGTGTCGCTGTTCATCGGCACAATCGGCGCCGCCAGCGTGTTTTACGCGGTTTATATTCAGAAACGGGAAATCAAATGCGCTTGTGTCGGCGGGTCTGGCAACGTCCCGCTCGGCTTCGTATCGCTGACAGAGAACCTTGCGATGATCGCGATGGCGGTCTGGATGATCGTGCGCTACGTGATTTGAGAATCACGGGAGCGAATATGGATTACTTCGAAGACATCGCGGTCGGGGAAAAGTCGTCGTTCGGCCATTATGAGGTAACGCGGGAAGAAGTCATCGACTTCGCCAGAAAGTACGACCCGCAGCCCTTCCACCTTGACGACGATGCAGCGGCAAAAACGCACTTCGGGCGTCTTTCCGCGAGCGGATGGCACACATGTGCGATGACGATGGCAATGCTGGTCGAGAATATGAAAGAACACAAACAGGCGGGCCTCGGCTCCCCTGGCGTCGACAATCTGCGCTGGATCAAGCCGGTCTATCCCGGCGACACCTTGCGCGTCGAAAACGAAGTGCTGGAAAAACGCCGCAGCCAGTCGCGCCCGGAAATGGGTATTTTCAAGAGCAAGGCTACCGTGTTCAATCAGCACGACGAACCGGTGATGAGCATGGTCTCTAACGGGCTGATCGCTGTTCGCGACCCGGATGCCCCGATAGAAAGCTAGTTCACCGGATCAGGCGCCGCACTGCGCGGTGCCATTCGCTTCATACACCACCTGGTCGCGGGAATTCTTCAGCACCATTCGCGCAGGGTAGTTGACCGTTTCACCGCCGGTCTTCTCCCCCTCGCCCTTCGCTACGTCGATCATGAAATTGTATTCGCGCCCATCGTAGCGGCCCCAGGCCACACCCGGCAATTTCCCGCTCCCCTTATCTGCAGCGAAGATCATCATCTTGTCATCGATTTTCATGTAGCCGTAATCGTCCATCGCGATGGCAACTGCGCCCAGTTCCTTATCGGGCGCGAAGCTACAGGAAGCGCCGTAGATCCCAGCTTTCTCAATATCGGGATAAAGGATTGCCTGCGGACTGACCGGCACCGGCGGAGGGGTACTTGCTGCCTTTACCGCGGCGATGTCCTTCGCATCCTGCGCCGCGCGCTGAGCCGGGGTCATTTCCTCTTTGCCACACCCGGTGGCCAGCAACGCCAGAACCGGCACAACCCACAAACGCATCAATGCCTCCCAAACAGTTTTTCGACGTCTTCCATTTTGAGCTTAACCCAAGTCGGGCGCCCGTGATTGCATTGGCCTGAACGCGGCGTGCGCTCCATTTCGCGCAGCAGAGCATTCATTTCCGCTACCGACAGAACGCGCCCGGCACGCACCGATCCGTGGCAAGCCATCGTCGCCAGCACCAGATCGAGTTTTTCGCCCAGCAAGAGCGCTTCTCCATGCTTCGCCAGATCGTCAGCGATATCGGCCAGCAACTGGTGCGGATCCGCCTTGGCAAGTGCATGGGGCAGGCTGCGGACCAGCATTGCGCCGGGGCCGAAACGTTCGATGGCAAGGCCCATCGTCGCCAGCTTCTCCGTCGCACTTTCCAACCGGTCGCAATCGGGTTCATCGAGCTCCACCACTTCGGGGATCAGCAATGCCTGCGCCCGCGCTACTGCCTCTTCCGCGCCCGCAGCACGCAGGCGTTCCAATACGAGCCGTTCATGCGCGGCATGCTGATCGACGATGACAAGACCATCCTCTGCCTCTGCCACGATATACGTTTCGGCCACCTGCCCTCGCGCAATTCCCAGCGGATAGGCTGCGACATCTTCCGGCAACGGCGCCGCCTCTTCTGCCCGCCCGGACGGAGCCGAGGCCGTATCGCCCTGCGGAATATTCGCCACCTCTGTATCCGCTGAACGCCAGACAGTCGGCGCCTCGCGCACCGAAGCAGATGAGCCACTCCAGTCTCGCCCGGAGAAAAGCGACTGGAGTGAAGGTGCCGGATCGGGCTGCACCGGTTCACTGGTCCAGCGCCCCATAGCGGAGGCGTCGGGAGCTTGTGCACTGCGGCGATCGCCTGTCGAAAGTGCGTGGCGCAGCCCCGACACGATAAAACCGCGCACTCCGGCGGAATCGCGAAAACGCACTTCGGTCTTCGCGGGATGAACGTTCACATCGACTTCTTCCGGCGGCATATCGAGGAACAGCGCCAGCACGGCGTGGCGATCCCGCGCCAGCATGTCGGCATAGGCACCACGAACCGCACCAATCAGCAACCGGTCTTTCACCGGGCGGCCGTTGACGAACAGATACTGGTGATCGGCCACGCCGCGATTGTATGTCGGCAGTCCAGCGATCCCGCCCAGTGTCATAATGCCACTTTGCGTCGGGCGCTCGAAATCGATTGGAACGCCGTTGTCCTTCAACTCGCGCGCAACGACCTGAGCAACACGCTCCACCAGCCCCTGCCCCGATTGCAACGCCAGAACCCGACGGCCACCATGTTCGAGCGAGAAGCCGATATCGGGCCGCGCCATCCCCAATCGTCGCACGACATCGAGACAGGCGGCATATTCGCTGCGCGGGGTCCGCAGAAACTTGCGCCGCGCCGGAATTTTGCCGAACAGATGCTCCACCCGAACGCGCGTTCCCGGTGGCAGCGCAGCGGGACCATCTTCCACCAGTTCGCCGTGATCAACCACTTTGCGCCAGCCCTGCTCAGCCCCCTTAGGCCGGCTTTCGAGCGTGAACCGCGCGACGCTGGCGATGGACGGCAAAGCCTCCCCACGAAAGCCCAGAGTGGCAACCTGTTCGATCGCATCGTCCGGCAATTTGGAAGTGGCATGGCGTTCAAGCGCGAGCGCCATTTCTTCGGGCGTCATCCCGCACCCGTCGTCAGTCACTTCGATCCGATCTAGCCCGCCTTCGACCAGCGACACCAAAATTGATCGCGCGCCAGAATCAATTGCATTTTCAATTAATTCTTTGAGCGCGGCCGCCGGTCGTTCCACCACTTCACCAGCGGCGATGCGGTTGACGAGGGACTCCGGCAAACGTCTGATCGTAGGCATGTCACGCAGCCTAGCGATCAAGCGGCGGTTTTTCGAGGCAAACGGTGCGAATAAACCAGCAATTTAACCACAAATTTTTTGCCCCTCATCGCAGGTTTGTCTAAAGAGCGAGCATTCCACGCCAAATCCGGGATGCATTTACCGTGCCTCGGCGCGGCAAGCATCTGAAATCACCTACGGAATCGACATCACTATGGGCTTCTTCTCGAATCTCCTCAAAATCGGCTCGCAGAACATGGCGATCGACCTCGGGACCGCCAACACGCTGGTCTATGCCGAAGGTCAGGGCATCATTCTGAACGAACCCTCGGTGGTCGCCATCGAAACCATCAATGGCATCAAACGCGTCAAGGCCGTGGGTGACGATGCGAAGATGATGATGGGCAAGACGCCGGATTCGATCGAAGCCATCCGCCCTCTGCGCGACGGGGTGATTGCCGATATCGAAATTGCTGAGGAGATGATCAAGCACTTCATCCGTAAGGTGCATGGCCGCAAGAGCTTGCTTCGCTATCCTGAAATCGTGATCTGCGTCCCATCGGGCTCGACTTCGGTTGAAAAGCGCGCGATCCGCGATGCAGCCAGCAATGCCGGGGCCAGTCAGGTTTACCTGATCCTCGAACCGATGGCCGCTGCCATTGGCGCGGACATGCCTGTAACCGAACCGGTCGGCAGCATGGTGGTCGATATCGGCGGTGGCACAACCGAAGTCGCCGTCCTTTCGCTGCGTGGCCTTGCCTACACGACATCGGTTCGTACCGGGGGGGACAAAATGGACGAAGCGATCGTCAGTTATGTCCGCCGACACCACAATCTCCTGATCGGTGAAGCCACTGCCGAACGAATTAAGAAGGATTATGGTATCGCTGTCGCACCGGAAGACGGAATCGGCGATACGATCACAATCAAGGGCCGCGACCTCGTAAATGGTGTTCCCAAGGAAATTACCATTAATCAGGGCCACATTGCCGAAGCTTTGTCGGAACCAATTGGCGCTATCGTCGAAGGTGTTCGAATCGCACTGGAAAACACCGCCCCCGAACTCGCCGCCGATATTGTCGATCAGGGTATCGTTCTGACTGGCGGCGGCGCGCTGATTCAGGGGCTGGATGCTCACCTGCGCGACGAAACCGGATTGCCGGTGACCATTGCCGAAGATCCGCTCTCCTGCGTGGCCATCGGCACCGGGCGCGCTATGGAAGATCCGATCTATCGCGGCGTATTGATGACCGCCTGAGGGGAAGAAAGACATGGCGCCGCCTTCGTCACGGCGCTCCGGGCATTCGCGCAGGGCGCAATACGGACTGTTCACCGGCTACGTGCTGGCTACGATCGGCGCACTGTTCGGTGCGCTGTTGCTCGGCATATCGCTGTGGCGACCCACTTCGTTTAATGGGTTTCGTACCTCTGCCAGTGATGTTGTCGCACCGGTTGGCGAAGCGGGTGCGGCTGCCCGGACCGAGGGTCAAGGTCTGTTCGATTCCATCTCCGGCTATCTCCGCGCGGGAAGTCAGAACGCCAAACTCAAAAAAGAGGTCGAACTGGCCCGCATTCGCCTGAAGGAGGCGGACGCGGTCCGCCAAGAGAACGCGCGTCTCAAAACTCTGCTCGGGCTGCGGGATACGCAGGCGCCGCCGGTCACAATCACCCGACTTGTGGGATCGTCTGCCTCCAGTACGCGCCGCTTCGCTTACCTCGGTGCGGGAAGTAATCACGGTGTTAGGGTGGGCATGCCCGTTCGTTCCCCGCGTGGAGTGGTCGGCCGGGTATTGGAAGTCGGCCAGCACAGCGCGCGCGTATTGCTGTTGTCCGATAGCGAGAGTGTGTTGCCTGTTCGCCGTGCGAAAGACGATGTTGTCGCTTTCGCCGAAGGGCGCGGCGACGGTCGTTTGCGTATCCGGCTCATCAATCTGGGGGTCAACCCACTCAAGCGCGGCGATGTTTTTGTGACCAGCGGCGCAGGCGGATATTATCAGCCCGGCGTTGCCGTCGCGATTCTCGATCAGGTGACATCCGACGGCGGCATCGCCCGGGTCATCGCCGATCCCGCCGCTACCGATTTCGTCGCTGTAGAACCGATCTGGCAACCCAAAGCGGTCGAGAGTGCGAAGACACCTGTTAGCGAAGCATTGGCAAGCGATCAGTCAACCGGTGCGGCAGCCCAATGATCGATCCGATTTCCGGCAAGGCCCGCCGCGATCGCTACGGCAGCAAGATCAATCGCACGCATTCCCCGATCCTCGCTTATGCGACACCGTGGATCACGATCATGTTCGCGTCGCTGTTGCCGCAATTGCCGATTGCTTCAGCGATCCCATTGGTGCCGCCGCTCGGATACCTGATGATGATCGCGTGGAGGCTCGTGCGCCCGGGCCTTTTACCAGTGTGGGCGGGCACACTTTTGGGTATGTTCGATGACCTGTTCAGCGGGCAGCCATTCGGTTCTGCTATTCTGCTATGGTCGTTAACTATGCTGAGCATCGAATTGCTGGAGGCACGCTTTCCCTGGCGAGGTTTCTTGCAAGACTGGCTGGTTGGCGTTGTCTTCATCGCAGCCTACTTGATTGCGGCTGCTATGCTTTCAGGTGCGCGGATCGATATTACCGCGATTGTTGTAATGGTGCCCCAGTTCTTGCTCTCGATATGCATATTCCCCATTATCGCACGTATGGTTGCTGTGCTTGACAGATTCAGGTTGATGCGCGTGCGGGTGATCGGCTGATGCGTCGCAAGCGCCAGCGCGCGCGCGCAATCGTTAGTCCCGCCACTCTCTCCAACAGCTTCGACCGTCGAAGTTTCGTGATTGCTGGCGTGCAAGGCGGCCTCGGCGTGCTGCTGGCCGCGCGGATGGGCTATCTCTCGATCTTCGAGAATGCAAAATACAAGACGGAGGCGGAAAGCAACCGGGTCAACCTTTCACTGATCCCGCCGCGCCGCGGCTGGATTCTGGATCGCAACGGCGTGCCCCTCGCCTCTAACCGTGCGGACTTCCGGGTTGATGTAATCCCCGATCGGATGCGCGATGCTGAGGCGGAAATTGGCGAACTCGCTACTTTGCTCAGCTTGGATAAAGTCAAAGTCGACGAGATCCTCGACAAAGTGGAAAAGAGCCGCGGTTTCGCACCAGTCGAAGTCGCCAACGGCCTCGATTACGATCAATTCGCCGCAGTCAGCGTCCGGCTGCCCGATCTGCCAGGTGTCGTACCTCAACGGGGCTTTTCCCGGTTTTATCCGACCGGGCCTTCTGTCGGCCATCTGGTTGGTTATGTCGGCGCGCCTAGCCGTGAGGAGTACGAGCGTGAGCCCAAACCGCTACTGCTCACACCCGGTTTCAAAGTGGGTAAGGACGGGATCGAAAAGCAGTTCGAACAGGAACTGCGCGGCATGCCCGGCGCACGGCGGGTGGAGGTCACGGCGACAGGCCGCAGGGTGCGCGACCTCGAAACGCGCGAAGATGTGCCTGGCCATCCTGTCCATCTGACTATCGACGGGCCGTTGCAGGACTATGCCGCGCGCAGGATTGGACTCGAATCCGGTTCGGTGGTGGTGATCGACTGCCTGACAGGCGACCTTCTGTGCATGTCCTCCATGCCCAGTTTCGACCCTAACAGCTTCTCCGACGGGATCGGTCGTCTCGAATATTCGATGCTGAGCAAGAACGACCGGGTGCCCCTGCGCAACAAAGTGCTGCAAGGGCTCTATCCGCCGGGCTCGACAGTGAAGCCGATGGTGGCGATGGCTTTTCTGGAAGCCGGGCTGTCCCCCGATGCGACCGTCACCTGCAATGGCGGCCTGCGCGTGGGCAACCGTGTGTTTCACTGCTGGAACCGCCGCGGACATGGCAGTGTTAACATGGCGAAGGGCATCTATCAGTCCTGCGACGTCTATTTCTATCACTTTGCTCAGAAGCTCGGGATGAACGTGATCTCCGAGATGGCGCGCCGTTGCGGCCTGGGACAGGAGTTTCCTCTGCCTGTGGCCAGCCAGTTCTACGGCACTGTGCCCGATCCGGAGTGGAAGCTAAAAAAGTATGGCCGTGAATGGCAGGCCTTCGATACCGTGAACGCAACAATCGGCCAGGGCTACATGCTGTTCAATCCATTGCAGCTTGCGGTCTATGCTGCGCGGATCGCGACCGGTAGAACCGTGATGCCGCGTCTGATTCTCGATGGGAAACCCTCCAGGTTCGGAAGCATGAATTTCCACGGCGATCATGTGCAGATCATCCAGAATGCGATGAGCGACGTGATCAATGGCCCCGGCACCGCCGGGCGCGCACGGCTGCCAATCGACGACGTGCTGATGGCTGGTAAAACGGGCACTGCACAAGTGGTCTCGCTCGGCATCTCGGATGGCAAGACCGGCCCCTGGAAATATCGCGACCACGGCCTGTTCATCTGCTTCGCCCCGTTCAACAATCCGCGCTATGCCTGTGCGGTGGTGATCGAACACGGCGGCGGGTCAGGCTCTGCCTATCCGATTGCGCGCGACGTCATGACCTTTCTGTTCGACCCAGCCAAAGCGCTGGATGCTCTGCACGGCCTCGAGAAGCAGTGGGGCGGCAAACCAGCGCAGCGTATGGCGCGCCAATATGCGGCATTCGTTGGCAAAACGGGCGTTGCCGTACCGGAAGAAGCCTATAACCTCGATCAGCAAGAATCCCGCGCCGATGCCGAAGCACGCGTTAAGCCCAAATCCGATGTAACCGACAATGCCGCTAACAAGGGCCAGCCTGGCGAGAAGGCCTCTTCCTCAGCCAATCCCGACAACGCAAGATGAGCGGTATTATTCCCGCCCCCATCGCTCGCCAACCATGGCAGATGCTGATCCCGCTGATCGCCCTCGTTTGCTTTGGCGGTGCAGTACTCTACTCGGCAGGCGGCGGCCATATGCAGCCATACGCTCTGTCGCATCTGATCCGGTTTTCCGTCTTTCTTGTGCTCGCATCGGTGATGACTCTGGTACGTAAGGACTTTGTCCAATTGCTTGCGTACCCTGCCTATATCATCGTACTGCTTTTGCTGGTGGCAGTGGAAGCAGTCGGAGCCATCAACGGGGGTAGCCAGCGCTGGATCAATCTGGGGCCCTTAGTCCTTCAGCCGTCGGAATTGATGAAACCGGTAATCGTGCTCGTTCTGGCCCGGTTCTATGCGTCCCTGCCATCGGGCATGGTACCGACCTGGCGTTCGATCGTCCCCGCCGGTGCAATGATCGGGATGCCCATGCTGCTTGTCCTCGCACAGCCCGATCTGGGCACTGCGCTGGCCATCGGTTTCGGCGGAGTGGTTGTGATGTTCCTCGCCGGCCTACCGCTACGCTGGTTCATCGGCGGAGGTATCGCAGGCGTTATTGCGGCGCCTATCGCGTTTTTCGTGGGGCTGAAGCCGTATCAGCAGAAACGCGTCTTCACTTTCCTCGACCCGGAGAGCGATCCGTTGGGCGATGGTTATCACATCACGCAGTCAAAGATCGCTATCGGATCCGGTGGGCTCAGCGGCAAGGGTTTCAATAACGGTTCACAGAGCCATCTGAACTACCTTCCCGAACCCCACACAGATTTCGTTTTCGCCACGATGGCCGAGGAATGGGGCTTCATCGGTGGGATGTTCGTCCTGCTGATGTTCTTCCTGATCCTGCGCTGGGGATGGAAGGTTGCCCTGTCGTCTCAGGATCGCTTCTCGCGCCTGCTGGCAGGCGGCATGGTGGCGACTATCTTCTTCTACGTGGTCATCAATCTGATGATGGTGATGGGCCTGGCTCCGGTCGTTGGCATACCACTACCCTTCATGAGCCATGGCGGAAGCTCTATGATGACCAACATGATATGCATCGGCACGCTGATGGCCATTAACCGCTGGACCGTGAAGGCCGGACGGAGCGGGCTTTCAACTTAAGCTCCAAAAAAGGCATTCACCCCCTTGGCATCCGCGCCGGAGCGTTTATATGCGCGTCTCCCGACGATTCGGAGCCGACAAATGGCCCTGTCAGTTGGATGTGGACGCATAGCTCAGTTGGTAGAGCAGCTGACTCTTAATCAGCGGGTCCTAGGTTCGAGCCCTAGTGCGTCCACCATTTTTCTTCCTTTACAATCAAGAGCTTACGTCGAGGCCGGCGACAAGCTTGAGCCGCGGACGGCTCTCACTGTGACCATTTTTGTGACCGGAGCTTTCCAGCTTTTCCGGGCAGTTAGACTTTTTCGTGTCTGTGACCGGATTAATCAGCGGGTCTGTGCCCGGTAAAATCAGCTGGTCGGCATAGGGCTGGAGGTGCTTCACCGACATGTGCGCATAACGCCGCACCATCGACTCCGATTTCCATCCCCCCAGCTCCTGAAGCACCCAGGTGGGCACGTCATTCTGCCGGAGCCAGGTCGCCCAGGTGTGCCGCAGATCGTGCCAGCGAAAATCCTCGATCCCGCAGGCCTTCAATGCCGCACGCCAGGTCCGCGTATTCGCATTGGCAAGGCGCTTGCCCCGAAATGTGAACACATGAACCGGATGCTTGCCCTTCTGCCGCCGTAATACGCCAAGGGCCGCCTCGTTCAGGGGCACGCCGAGCGCCTCCCCGTTCTTGGTCTCGCCATATCCGATCGTGACGATGCGCCGGGTCATATCGACCTGATCCCATCGCAGATGGAGTATGTTGCCCTGACGCAGGCCGGTCGACAAAGCGAACAGCACCACCTCGCGCTGGTGTTCAGGAAGCCGACCCATGAGCTCGGCGGCCTGATCATGGGTGAGAAACCGCACCCTGACCCGGCCACTGCGCGCATAGGTCTTGAACGCCGGCACATGCGCGATCCATTCCCATTCCCGCATCGCCTTCCGGAAGATCGCGCGGATGAGCGCGACATAGAGATCCTTGGTGCGATCGCTCTTGCGGGCGAAATGGCGCGATATGAGCCGATCGATCATGTCCCTGCTCACCTGATCCAATGTCTTGCCACGCAGATGCTTGGTGAACCACCGGATCCGGCTCACATCGTCCCGGTAGGACTTCTTGTGTGCCTTCTCCTTCAGCCACCGCAAAGCCGCCTCGTCCCAAGTCCGTTTCGGCTTCTGCTTCAGCCTGGCAAGGTCCCACAGCTCGGCCTTCAACTTGTCGTGAAATTCGAGCGCCTTCAGCCTGTCGGTCGTTCCAGTAGAGCGTCTAATGAGCGTTCCGTCAGGTGCTGTGAGCTTGACGTAGTATTTTCCTGCACGTTTCCAGAGTGCCATAATGCCTCCTTTCGTTGGGCACCTGACTGCATTCGTGCAGGCGCAGAGTAGCCCGAGCGAATCCAGGCGACAAGTTCGCCTTCCAAAAAGCGCCACTGGCGCCCGACGCGGGCCGCCGGAATGCGGCCCTCGGCCAGCAAATTGCGGATGGTGTTGGGGTGCACCTTGAGCAGCGCCGCCGCTTCCCGGATGGTCAGAACGCGCTCGGCTTCCTCGCCCATGGTCAGACCTGCAGCACCAGTTGCGCGGTCATGCCTTCGGCGTCGGGGAACAGCATGGCGCTGAGCGGACAGAAGGGATCGTCGATCCGCACCCGCCAATATTCACGGGGAGGCTCGGTGCGCGACAGGCGCTCCCAGGCGTCCCCGATATGCTGCCAGCCCAGCATGACCCGGAACGCCGGGGCGTTGTCGCTGACCCTATTGTCGTTGGGCACAAGCCGGATCGCACGCTGGATCGACAGGGTGTTAATCTCCCCTTCCCATCCGCCCTGCTTAGAGCGCCGGAAGCGGCCGATTGTCCGCTTCCGGGTCATGTCCCCGCCTCCATGTCCCTGCGCGCCTTGGCAAAGGCACGATCGCTGGCCAGAAAGCTGTCGAGCATGGCGGGAACGAGATCCGCCACTTCGGCCTTGTCGCC
>NZ_PHSO01000029.1 GCF_002870965.1 Tsuneonella flava | reverse complement strand
GGTGCATCACCTGCCGGCATGCCTGCCTGGGCGCAGAGCCTGCGCTCCGAGCAAACCGCCCGTCATCGCCGGCACATGGCGATGCAGGCGCTGCGCGACGGAGACCGGCCCGGCAGCGGCGCAAATCCCAACCTCAGCGAGAAGGAGTAAACCCCATGATCTTCAAGCGATCGATCCAGCGCTATGGGGTAACGCCCCAGCCCGAGACACCCTATCAGCGTGCCGGTCAGCTCTGGGATGAGCGTATCGGCTCGGCCCGTGTCCAGGCCCGGAACTGGCGGCTTGTCGCCTTTTCCTGCCT
>NZ_PHSO01000003.1 GCF_002870965.1 Tsuneonella flava | reverse complement strand
CGGCCCCTGAGCCGGGGTCCAGCGTCCTCAATCGCGGTGCGGGAAGAAAAGCGGGGCCCCGGATCAGGTCCGGGGCGACGGTGTGCCGGAGGGAGAGGGGATGCGGGGAGAGTGAGGTTGCGCGGATTGCTGGCGCTGGCTGCCGCACCGCCGCGCGACTCGTCTGCCACTGCCCTCTATGTCCCGCGCGCCTCTGCGTCCCTCCCTTCGTCATTGCGAACGCAGTGAAGCAATCCAAGGCGCGCGGGTGCCGCCCATCGCCACGTCGCATGCGGCTCCTCGCAGTGACGAGTGCCGGGGATACACGCGATAGTATTGGCGAACCCTCGGCAGTGCGGCCCTTATCCCCGAACCAAACCTTCTCCGTGCCTTCGTGCCTTCGTGTGAAAAGGTTCCACCTGCGGCTCCTCACAATGACGAGCGGTATGGGCTGCCAGCCGCCACTCAATCCAGCGCGCGAATCCGCAGGCGGGCGGGTTCGTGCACGGTGATGGCGCGGTAACTGCGCGCGATCAGACCGTTCTTCTCCAGCCGGGCGAGCGCGGCGTTGGCGGTGGCGCGGGTCACGCCGAGCAGGTCGGCGATTTCCTGCTGGGTGATGGTGACAGTGCGCGGCACATGGCCGCCGCCCGCCAGATTGCCGAGCAGGCCCGCCGCGCGCGCCAGCGTGGTGCCGCTGCGGATGCCCGCCAGCAGGTCGAGCGTTTCCTGCAACTGCGCCGCCAGCGCGCCGAGCAGCGCGCGCATCGCCGCCGGGTCGCTCGCCAGCACCCGTTCGAACAGCGCGCCGCCGATAAATCGCACCCGCGCCGGGCCGCGAGCGAGCGAATCGACGATCCGCGGGCGCTGCGACAGGATTGCCAGCTCGCCATACGAATCGCCGGGGCCGAGCAGCGCGACCGAGCGGAATTCTCCGTTGGCGAGGAACTGGCCGACCGACACCGTGCCCTCTTCGATCAGGCAGAACCCGTCGGGCGCGGTGCCGCGCTGGTGGATCAGTTGACCGTCGGTAAACGACTGCACCGGCGCATGATCGCGCAGCTGGCGGCGGGCGCTGTCGGGCAGGGCCTCGAACAGCATGGCCGACAGCAGCGAGCGTAGCGGCGGGGTGATCCCCGGTTCAGATTGTTCGATATTTGACATTCTTACGCCGCGGATACCGCTAAATCGAACAAAACAAAAGGAGAGAGCAGGATGCCCGCGTCATCGATTGCCATCATCGGGATATATTTCGGGTTCGCGATACTCGAACTGTTCCGCACCAATCTGTTCGTCAAAGCCGAACAGACCCGCGACGACGGAATCGTCGAAGTGCTCAGCATGGTCATCCTGCTGGCGATCACCCAGCCCGCCATCGTGCTCGGCACAGCGGCGCTGGCAAACTGGCTGGTGCCGCAATGGGCCGGCGCGCTGGCCAACCTGAATGTGTTCGCGGCAATCCTGCTGTTTCTGGTTTGCGACGACCTGACGCAATACTGGTGGCACCGGCTCAGCCATTCGTATCACTGGCTGTATAATCTGCATCGCGCACACCATAACGGGCGCTATATGTCTGTCCGGCTGACCTATCGGAACAATATCATCTATTATGCGATGATGCCGGGCATCTGGCTCAGCGGATTTCTGGTTTTCTTTGGTCTTGGATGGGTTTACGCCGGATATATCGTGGTGAAGATGTTGGTGATTATCGGCGCGCATTCGGATGTCGCGTGGGATCGCCCGCTGTACAGGATCAAATGGCTCAGCCCGGTTATGTGGCTGGTGGAACGTACGATTTCGACGCCCGCGACGCACCACGCGCACCACGGCCGCCATGCCGACGATCCGGCGGTGAACTACAAGGGGAACTACGGCAACCTGCTGTTCTTCTGGGATGTTTTGTTCGGAACGGCGAAGATTACCCGTACCTATCCGCAAAGCTACGGCGTCGAAGGCCTGGCTCCGGCCACGCTGGGGCAGCAGTTGCTGTGGCCTATCTTCCCGGAAAACAAGGCAATTCCCGAAGAGGAAGAGGGGGAGGTCGCTGCGCTGGAGCAGGAGGGAGCGGCCGCCTAGGGCCGCCCCCGCTCACTGATCGGCAGTGGAAATCAGATGATTTCTACTGCCTTTCCAGCACGTTCGAACATGCCGAGGATCATGCCGACCTCTTCTTCCGAATGTTCGGCACACAGCGAACAGCGCAGCAAAGTCATGTTCGCCGGGGTTGCCGGTGGACGCGCGAGATTGACATAAAGTCCTTCTTTCAGAAGGGCTTCCCACATCGCGGCCCCGCGTTCCAGATCGGGCATGATCACCGCGACGATCGCACTTTGCGGTTCGCTGGTGCCGAGCTGGAACCCAAGATCGGTTAAACCCTTGTGCAACCGCTTGGAATTCTCCCACAAATGCGCCCGCTTGTTGTGCCCGGTCGCCATCAGCTTGCGGATCGAAGTGGCCGCAGTCGCCACCACGCTGGGCGGCAGCGAAGCGGTGAACACGTAAGGACGACACACTAACCGCATGATTTCAAACTTGGGATGGTTCGAAACGCAGAACCCGCCGACAGTGCCGACGCTCTTGGAAAAGGTGCCGATCACGAAATCGACATCGTCCAGCACGCCCTGCTCTTCGGCCACGCCGCGCCCGTTGGGGCCGATGAAGCCCATCGAATGGGCCTCGTCCACCAGCACCATCGCGCCATGTTTCTTAGCAACGGCAATCATTTCCTTGAGCGGAGCGACATCGCCGAGCATCGAATAGACGCCTTCGAGCACGACCAGCTTGCCCGCCCCTTCGGGTATGCGGCCAAGCCGCTTGTCCATCGCCTCTATATCGTTGTGTTTAAACGGAACAATCTCGGCATTGCCGAGCGCGCAGCCATCCCAGATCGAAGCATGGCTATCGATGTCGAGCACGACATAATCGCCCTTGCCCGCAATGGTCGAGATGATGCCCAGATTGGCCTGATAACCCGTTGAAAACACCATGGCATGATCCATGCCATAGAACTCTTTCAGGGCTTCCTCGCACTCGCGGTGGCCCTGATAGGTGCCGTTCAGCACACGACTCCCGGTGGTGCCCGAACCGTAATCGTCGAGCGCCCGCTTGCCCGCTTCGATCACATCGGGATCGAAGGTCATGCCCATGTAGTTGTAAGTGCCCAGCAAAATGGTGTCGCGCCCATTGCAGATCGCCCGCGTGGGCGAGAGCACCCGCTCCATCACCAGATTGAACGGGTCTTCCACGCCAGCGTCGAGCAGATTGGCACGCTGTTGAATCAGCGGGTCGAATTTGCTGAACAGATCCGGGGTGTTACCCGTCAGCTCCGCCGGTTTGTCCGGCTGTGCGATGCCTTCGCTCATTTGGCTTGCATCGTGTTGACGGCATCGATCAACTGGCCCCACGTTTCGATTTCGGCCTGTTGATTCATGCTGATAATGATATCGAATTCATCCTCGATCGCAGCGACGAAATCCATCACCGTCAGACTGTCGAATTCGAGATCGCCGGCAAATGTAGTATCCTCGTCGACCGCCACGCCTTTCTTGTTGAAAGGTTCGATCAGCGTGCGAATACGGGTTTCGACTTCGGCACGATCCATAAATTGGGTCTCTTTCATCGTTCGGGTGGCACCGGGTGCCACGTCATGCGATGCAAAAGCGGCCCATAGGGGCGATTGTCAAGCCACGGGCTGTGCAGGCACATCTTCCACCAGCTTGCGAACCGCCGCCATAAATGGCCCGATGGAAACCGGTTTTGCAAGATAACTGGCTGCCCCGGCGGCACGAATTCTTTCTTCGTCCCCCTTCCCGGCATAGGCGGTGACAGCCAGCACGGGGACATCGGACAACTGCGAATCGCGGCTCATCTGCGCGATCAGGTCGAGCCCGGAAATATTGGGAAGCTGGATATCCATGATCGCCAGATCGGGATCGAACGCCCGCGCGGTGTTCAGCGCCAGTTCGCCATCGGCCACCGGTTCGACTTCGAAGCCGCTGGCGCGTAGTACATCGCAGAACAATTTCCGGTTAAGGTCGTTGTCCTCGACAACAAGGATTCTCTTTGCCACTGGAGCGGCTCCACTTACGCGCGAACGCGCGGTGATCGAATGTCTTGAGGTTAGCAGCAATTACCAAAAGTTCACAATCTGATAATCATTTGGGGGCGCACGCCCACCATTCGGGCGACCCGGACACGCTGGCGTTGTCGGCGCTGGGCTGGGTGCTGTCCGATTCCCAACGGGCGGAGCGTTTGCTGTCGCTGACCGGGCTGACCCCCGATGTGCTGCGCGATAATCTGACCGACAGAGCCACTTTGTCCGCCGTTCTCGGCTTTCTGGAAGCGCACGAGCCCGACCTGCTGCTGGCGGCGGACGCGCTGAACGTCACGCCCGATGCACTGGTGAAAGCCCACGCGGAGCTGACCCGATGACGCGCCCTCTGGTGATTTCCGATTGCGACGAAGTGCTGTTGCACATGGTTGCCCATTTCAAAGACTGGCTTGGCGAAACGCAGGGGGTCGATTTCAACCTCGTCGGCAACAATTTCGCCACCGCGATGCGCTGGCGCGAATCCGGGCAAGCGGTGGAAGAACGCGATATCTGGCGCCTGCTGGGCGGCTTCTTCGACACTGAAATGCACCGCCAGAACCCCATCGAAGGGGCGGTAGAGGGGATCAACACGCTGGCGGAAAACGCCGATGTCGTGATCCTGACCAACCTGAACGACGAACGCCAGCAACGCCGGACAGAGCAGCTCGCGGCTTATGGCGTTCACGCCCGCGTGTTCACCAATCAGGGCCCGAAAGGCCCCGCGCTGAAAGCGATTGTCGAAGAATATGCGCCAAGCCGTGCGGTGTTTATCGACGATCTGGCGCAGCACCATCATTCGGTGTCCGAAACGGTGCCCGGTGTTCGCCGCCTGCATCTGTGCGGCGAACCGATGCTGGCGCCGCATATCGACTGTGCCCATCGGGCCGGTCACGCGCACGCCCGGATAGACAACTGGGCCGAGGCGTTGCCCTGGCTGCAAGATCAATTGCACAACCCATCTCAAGAGGAAGACGCATGAGTTACGAAGCCCGCCTTACCGAACTTGGCATCGATTTGCCGGAGGCTGCTGCACCGGTGGCATCTTATGTTGCTGTGGTCGTCGCCAATGGCATGGCGCACGTCTCTGGCCAGTTGCCATTCGTCGATGGCAATCTGGTCAAGGGACGACTGGGCGACGACGTTTCGGTGGAAGACGGCGCTGCTGCAGCGCGTGCCTGTGGCCTGATGATTCTGGCGCAGCTCAAGGCTGCGCTCGGTTCGCTCGACCGGGTGGAACGGGTGGTGAAGCTCGGCGCGTTCGTCAATTCGACCGGCGATTTCACCGATCAGCCGAAGGTGGCCAACGGCGCCAGCGATCTGATGGCCGAAGTGTTTGGCGATGCCGGCAAACATGCCCGTGCCGCTGTGGGTGTTCCTGCATTGCCGCTGGGTGCGGCGGTGGAAGTCGATGCAATTGTCGCCGTTCGCCCTGATTGACGCGCTGCGCGCTCCGCCGCCCGAACCAGCGCGTGTGGCGTGGCTGGCGGGCAAGGAGTATGCCCATCGCGGGCTGCATGACGATGTCGTGCCCGAGAACTCCTCCGCTGCGTTTGCAGGTGCAATCGCGCGGGGGATGGGCATCGAGTGCGATGTCCAGAAAACCGCCGATGGGCGGGCGATGGTGTTCCACGACTGGGAACTGGACCGGCTGACCGACCAGACCGGCCCGACCGGTGCGCGCACCGTGGCGGAACTGGAGCAGTTCACGCTGCTCGGTTCAGCGGAGCATATCCCTTCACTCGACCGCGTGCTCGATCAGGTGGCCGGGCAAGTCCCGCTGATTATCGAGATCAAATCGAAGCGCGATCGCAAGGTCAGCCCACTGTGCCTCGCGGTGCTGCGCGCGCTGGAGGGCTATCGCGGCGATCATGCGGTGATGAGCTTCGATCCGCGAGTGGGCCGTTGGTTTTCGGTCCACGCGCCGCAGACCGTGCGTGGTCTGGTGGTGACGGAGGAAGACAAGCGCGGGCTGTATGGCACGGCCGAACGGCATATGGCGCTGTGGCATGCGCGCCCCGATTTCATTGCTTACGACGTACGCGATCTGCCTAGCCGGTTTGCAGCGGCTCAGCGGGCGCGTGGCCTGCCGGTCCTGACCTGGACGGTACGGACGGCAGAGTTGCGTGAGCGAGCGGCTGTCCACGCCGACGCACCTATTTCCGAAGGAGAAGGCGTGGCGTGAGTGCGGCCAATCTCGTGGCGCGCATGGCCGGTTCGGTCGGCGAGTTCTCGGCTGAACAGTGGGACAGCCTGACCGATGGCGATAACCCCTTCGTAAGCCACGCATTTCTAACTGCGCTGGAGGATTCGGGCAGTGTCGGCGATGGCACCGGCTGGCAACCTGCGCCGCTGGTGATTGAAGCTGGCGATCAGGTTCTGGCGGCATTGCCCGCCTATCTGAAGGGGCACAGCCAGGGCGAATACGTGTTCGATCACGGCTGGGCTGACGCCTACGAGCGGGCCGGGGGGCGCTATTACCCGAAGCTGCAGATTGCTGTGCCGTTCACGCCCGCAACCGGGCCGCGGGTGCTGACGCACAACCGAGATCTTGCCGCGTCCTTACTGGGGTTTGCGGAGAAATTTGCCGAAGCAAACCACCTTTCGTCGATTCACGCGACATTTCTCCAGCCCGATCAGGTGCCGTTATTCGAAGATGCCGGGTGGCTGGTCCGCCACGATATCCAGTACCACTGGGAGAATCGCGGCTATGGCGATTTCGAGGCCTTTCTCGATGCGCTCGCCAGTCGCAAGCGCAAGGCGATCCGCAAGGAACGCGCCGCCGCGCAGGAAGGGCTGGAAATCCGCCACTTGCGTGGCGCGGACATCCGGCCGGAGCACTGGGATGCGTTCTGGGAATTCTATCAGGACACCGGCGCGCGCAAATGGGGCCAGCCTTATCTTACGCGGGAGGCGTTCGACCTGATCGGGCAACGGTTAGGCGACCGGGTGCTATTGATGTTTGCGTTCGACGGGGCGCGGCCGATTGCCGGGGCGCTGAACTTTATTGGCGGGACGACACTGTACGGGCGATACTGGGGCTGCACCGAAGACAGGCGCTTCCTGCATTTCGAACTGTGTTATTATCAGGCGATCGATGCGGCGATTACCCTGGGTCTGCAACGGGTCGAAGCCGGAGCACAGGGCCAGCACAAGCTGGCGCGCGGATATGAACCGGTGGCGACGACATCGGCGCACTGGATTGCCGATCCGGGCTTTCGCGAAGCTGTGGCCGAATATCTCGAACGCGAGAAAGCCGGTATTGCCCACGATCGCGAATGGTTGGGCGAACACACCCCATTCCGCAAAGGCTAACGGTCGCTGTCGCGGAGTGTCGCACCACCCCATACGGTGAAGCCACAGCTAACGGCGATTCGGATTATGCTGCGTGACGGGCGCTCTGGATCAGCCATTCGCGCGCGCGACGCTGAGCTTCCGCGATTTCGCGAGCGGTCATCTCGTCGGAAATATCGGCGCGGCACCAAGATGCCTCTTCATGACCACGCGTAGCGGCAAGATTGAACCACTTGTGCGCTTCGATCAAATCGCAGTTCACGCCGTGGCTACCGGTCGAATAGGCTACACCGAGATCGAAACACGCTGTTACGTCGCCTTGCGATGCTGCGGCCAGGCAATTGGCGATCAGCATGTCGGCGGTTTCATCACCGGGCAGCTCAGTGCGCCCCCCTTCGATCTTGTGCAGTTTCATCGGTCTTCATCCCCCTGTGGTGGCAAACCCCTGTTGCCGATGGGGAATTCAACCGCTTTATGGTCAATAAATGGTTAATAGGGTTTATGGAAAAGTGATCGATACGCGGAATTATGGCGATTTCGACAAGTAAATAGTGGACGATTCATCACCATAAGGGATTGCCGCTTGTGCCTGTTGTAGCGGCATTCTATAGGCCCGCCAAACGCGATCGGAACGGCGGCAGCCTCCCGGATGCCGTGCAGTTGTCGATCTGCAACAGAGGACATGTATGGCCAGTCTGGCGTCCAGCGATATCGACATTCTTGAAAAGGCGAAGCGCGCTCTTGCCCCGGACTATCTGCCGGACGAAGGCGAAGAGTATATGTCGCCCGCGCAGCAGGATTATTTCCGCATGCTGCTGGTCGAATGGAAACGTTCGATCCTCGAATCTGCCAGTGTAACCTTACAATCGCTGCAAGACGGGCCGATCCGCGAAGCCGATCTCAACGATCGTGCATCCAGCGAAACCGATTGGGGTATCGAACTGCGAACGCGCGACCGCCAGCGCAAACTGATTTCCAAGATCGATGCTGCTCTGCGCCGGATCGACGAAGGCGAATACGGATACTGCGAAGTCACTGGCGATCCCATTGGGCTGAAGCGCCTGATCGCCCGCCCCGTGGCAACGATGACGGTCGAGGCGCAGGAAGCGCACGAACGCCGCGAGAAGATTTCGCGCGACGATTGAACGCGCTGCTGCCAGGCAGGCGCATCATCGTGATTCGCTAACGACTTCCCGTATTCGATGCGCCGCGGTTTAAAGCTTCGTTAGGCTGTTTGGCGCTATGAATCCTATGCGGCCGTATATAGTGACGCCCAACTTTTTATGGACTTGAGAGATCACGGAGCAGTGGCCTGATGGCTGGCGTTGAAACGCGCAGTGTGGAACGCGACAGTCTTTTCCTTATGGCTGACGTTCGCCTGGAAGGTGCGGCGCAGACAGAGAGAATCAAGGTTCGCAATCTGTCTTCCGGCGGCATGATGGGCGAAGGCGATATCGCTGTGTCACGCGGGTCACGGATAGTTGTGGCGTTGCGAAATGTCGGTGAAATCGATGGCAGTGTCGCGTGGGTGCAGGGCAATCGATTTGGCGTCAGCTTCGCATCGGAAATCGACCCCAAGGCACCGCGTACATCTGTGACAAAGGGCAATGCCGACCTCGCTAGTCCGCGCTATACCCGGCCACTGACGACTTACGAAGATCCGGCCCGACTTCGTAAACTCTGACGCCTGTCGCGAAAATCGCATCGTGGGGCGCTGACTGGCGACTGGCAAGGTGCTAGTCCGTGCCATGATGACCGTTTCGCGCCTTCGCCTGTCTGCCATGCTTGCCGCCGCAGTGTTGCTGGGCGGATGCGGCGCATCGGGCGATCCCGATACCGTAGAGGTGGCATTCATTGCCGATTCGGCCGATTTGCTGGAAACCGGCCTGCGCCTGTCGTCGGCGGCGCAACAGGTCCGCGCAGCCACGGCTACCGGGCTGGTATCGCTGGATTCGCATGGCGAGATCGTGCCGTCTATCGCCGAACGCTGGATCGTGACCGAAGACGGGCTCAGCTACATCTTTCGCGTCCGCGATGCCAACTGGCCCGATGGCAGCCAGATCACTGCGGAACAGGTGCGCGATTCGCTCCGCCAGACGATCCGCCAGTTGCGCGGAACGTCGCTGGGCCTCGATCTGGCGGCGGTATCGCAAGTACGGGCGATGACAGGGCGGGTGGTGGAGATAGACCTTAGCGCGCCGGTGCCTGATTTCCTCCAGCTGCTCGCGCAGCCCGAACTGGGCATATCCTATAAGAAGCAAGTGGCTGGTCCGATGGTCCTGGCCGAAAACAAACGCGACGGCGGGATCGTGCTGACTCCGCTGCCCCCGGAAAAGCGCGGCCTGCCCGCGGTGCCGGATTGGGAGGAAAGCGTCCGCAAATTGCATGTGCGCGGACTATCCGGTGCCGATGCGGTCGCCGCGTTCGGTAGTGGCGAGGTCGATGTCGTGCTCGACGGGCGACTGGCCGATTTTCCGCGTGCCGACACCGGGCCGCTCTCGCGCGGAACAGTCCGGCTGGATGCAGCGCAGGGTATCTTCGGGCTGCGGGTTGTGCGTGACGATGGCTTGCTGGGCGATGCCGTGCGCCGCGAAGCACTGGCGATGGCGATCGATCGCGACACGCTGATGAACCCGTTCAACATCGCTGGCTGGGTGCCCAGCACGCGACTGGTTCCGGCGGCGATTGCGGGGGGCGATGCAGGGGAGCGCTGGGCAGGCCTTTCGCTGGAAGAGCGGCAGGCATCGGCGCGCCAGCGCATCGCAGGCTGGGCGAACGGCGGCGATAACAAGGCCGAAGTGCGGATTTCGCTGCCCGCCGGTCCGGGCTCGGATCGGCTGTTTCAGCAGATTGCACAGAATTGGCAGACGATTGGCGTGACTGCGGTGCGTGTCGGGCCGGGCAGCGCGGCGGATCTGGTGCTGATCGATACGCTCGCACGGTTTGGCAGTCCACGCTGGTATCTCAATCAGTTCGCCTGTCAGGTGCGCCGCCTGCTGTGTTCGCCGGAGGCGGACGAACTGGTGACCCAGGCGACGCAGGAAATCGACCCGGCCAAACGCCATGTCGCATTGCTGGAGGCGGAAACGCGACTGACTGCGATGCAAGGCTTCATTCCGCTGGGCGCGCCGGTGCGCTGGTCTCTGGTGCGTGGCTCGGTGCTGGGCTTTGCGCCGACGCGCCTTTCGGTGCATCCCTTGTTCCCGCTCGCCGTCGATCCCAAATAGAGGGCATGACAGGAGCGCGCACCACAATGGAAAAGCCCCGCCGGATGCAGATAGAGCTGCCGATCGGTAACGATCCGGCCTCCGTCCGCCGCCGAATGGAAGCGATGGAGCAACTGCTGGAAAATGCGTTTGTCGTGCCCGGCATCAATTTCCGCGTCGGGCTGGATGCGATTGTCGGGCTGGTCCCGGTCCTGGGCGATCTGGTGACCACTGCGATGGGCGCGTGGCTCGTGTGGGAAGCGCGCAACCTCGGGATGCCGAAGTGGAAGCTGTGGTGCATGGCGGGCAATGTCGCTTTCGACACCGCGCTGGGCGCTGTGCCGCTGGTGGGCGACGCGGCGGATTTCGTGTTCCGGTCGAACACGCGCAATATGAAAATCGTGCGGCGCCATCTGGATAAGCATCATCCGGCGCAGCGGACAATCGACCAGTAGTTTCAAGCGAGACCGGATTGGCGTAGAGCGGCGGACATGGCCCGCGATGTAACCTATTCATCCTATCTCGATCTCGACCGCATCCTGTCGGCGCAGCACCCGGCGTCTGGCGCGCATGACGAGATGCTGTTCATCATCGTCCATCAGGCGAGTGAACTGTGGCTCAAACTGTGCCTGCACGAACTGTTTGCTGCGCGTGACCTGATCCGGTCAGACGATTTGCGCCCGGCATTCAAGATGTTGGCCCGCGTAGCCCGCACCCAATCGCAACTGATCGATAGCTGGGACGTGCTGAGCACGATGACCCCGCACGATTATTCGCGGGTGCGACCGCATCTCGGCAATTCGAGCGGGTTTCAGTCGGCGCAATACCGATTGATGGAATTCCTGCTGGGCGGTCGCAATCCCGCGATGGTGACGATGCACGAAGCTACGCCCGATATCGCCGCCAGGCTGCGCGCCGAACTCTCGCGCCCCAGCTTGTACGAAGAGGCTGTGCGACTGCTGGCCAAGCGCGGGTTTGCCATTCCCGATGCGGTGCTGAGCCGCGATCACACCGCGCAATGGGTGGCCTCATCCGAAGTGGAGGCGGCATGGGCGGAGATCTATCGCCATCCGAACGCGTATTGGGACTTGTACGAGCTGGCGGAGAAGCTGGTCGATCTCGAATACCATTTCCAACGCTGGCGGTTCGGCCATCTCAAAACGGTGGAGCGCATCATCGGCTTCAAAACTGGCACAGGCGGCACCGCCGGCGTGCCTTATCTGGAAGGGGTGCTGAAAAAGGCGTTCTTTCCAGAACTGTTGAGCGTGCGAACCGCGATTTAGGGTGAGCAGGCTGGTGGCCGTCTCAAGCCTCCAGTTCGATGTCCCAGTACAGCCAGTCGCGCCAGGTTTCGTGCAGATAGCCCGGCGGAAATAGCTTGCCTTGCTGGTGGAGCTGCCAGCTTGTCGGCCGGATCGGGTTGACCGCAAGGCGCATGGCGGCCTGTTCGGGTGTCCGCCCGCCTTTACGTAAGTTGCACGGGGCGCAGGCGGTGGCGATGTTTTCCCATGTCGTCCGCCCGCCAGCGCGCCGGGGAACGACGTGATCGAATGTCAGGTCTTTCTCGCTGCCGCAATACTGGCAGGTAAAGCGGTCGCGCAGGAACAGGTTGAACCGGGTGAAGGCGGGAAACTCGCTGGGCCGGACATATTGCCGCAGCGCGATCACGCTGGGGATTTTCATGTCGAGCGATGGCGAATGCACTTCGCGGTCATAACTCGCCACGATGTCCACCCGTTCGAGGAACACTGCCTTGATCGCAGTTTGCCAGGGCCACAGGCTGAGCGGGTAATAGGAAAGCGGCGTGTAATCCGCGTTGAGCACCAGCGCAGGGCATGACTGCAGGTTGCGCGTGGGATCGCCATCGGCGCTGCGGAAACGCGCGGCTTTCTCGATCAGTTCGGCTTTGAACACGCTTGAGTGCCCTCCCTGATTGATGCGAAGGGAGCATTTGCCGATTCGCGAGTCAAGTTGATGACAGTCGCGCAATCCACAAACATTTTGTCGCAGAGCTGTGTTTGCTAGAGATCGCGGCAATGGAAATCACACGCTTTGCCCCCAGTCCGAACGGTTCGCTGCATCTGGGCCACGCCTATGCAGCTATCGTCGCGCATGACATTGCAATGGCGCGGGGCGGCCAGTTTATCGTGCGGCTGGAAGACATCGACGGTGCCCGATCCCGCCCGGAACTGGCGACGGAGTTTGCGGAGGATTTGGCGTGGCTCGGCCTCGAATGGAAAGCCGTGCCCGCGCAATCGACCCGGCTTGCCAGTTATGCCGATGCGGCAGAACGGTTGCGGGTCGACGGACTGCTCTATCCCTGTACCTGCACCCGTGCGGACATTGCCGCAGCGGCGACCGTCCACGGGCCGGAAGGGCCGGTCTATCCCGGCACTTGCCGCGGTCGGTCGGTTGATCCGACGGGTGCGGCCTGGCGGCTGGATGTGGCGAAGGCAATGGAGTTGGCAGGGCCTTTGTCGTGGGAAGATGAACTCGCCAGCATCCAGCGCGCCCGGCCCGATCTGCTGGGCGATGTCGTGCTGGTGCGGAAAGATGCGCCTGCGAGCTACCATCTGGCCGCCACGCTCGACGATGCGGCGGATGGGGTGACACTGGTGACCCGTGGGCGGGATTTGTTCTCCGCCACGCACGTTCACCGTCTGTTGCAGCATTTGCTCGGCCTGCCGGTTCCGCGATGGCATCATCACCCTTTGCTGCTGGACGAAAGCGGCGAGAAACTGGCCAAGCGTCGCGGGTCGCCTTCGCTTGCCGACCGGCGGAAGACGGGCGAAGATGGCGCGGCACTGGCGCAGGCATTGCGCGAACAGCGCTTCCCTGCTGGCATTTCTCTGGGTTGAGGGTTAGATCGGCTGCATGAATACTTTTCTCGGCATTGTCCTTATCGTTCTCATGGCGCTCGTGGTCGTCTCGCTGGTGCGCGGGGTGGTGGCATTCCTGCAAAGCAGCCGGGAGGATATCGACAAGGGTGGGGACGGCAGCCGCGCCACAGAAATGCAGTTGTTCCAGAACAAGATGATGTTCAACCGCGTGAAGTATCAGGCGCTGGCTGTCGTGGTGATCGTGGTTATCCTGATATTTGGCCGCGGCTCCTGATCGGGGCGATCCGACAATGGTAAAGCTCAACAAGATTTATACCCGCACTGGGGATGATGGCACTACGGGCCTCGTCGATGGATCGCGGGTGGCCAAATCGGCCCCGCGTATGGAAGCCATCGGCACAGTGGACGAAGCCAATTCGGTGCTCGGCCTGCTGGCAACCGATCTGGCGCAAAGCCATCATGGCGCCGCCATCGCGCGCATTCAGAACGACCTGTTCGATCTGGGCGCCGATCTGGCGACACCGGGGGAGGATTTCACTCCGTCCGAAATGGTGCTGCGTATCGTGCCCGCGCAAGTCGAATGGCTCGAGCGGGAGATCGATGCGGCGGGTGAACAGCTCGAACCGCTGACCAGTTTCGTCCTGCCCGGTGGCAGCGAGGCATCGGCCCGCGCGCATCTTGCGCGTGCAGTCGTGCGTCGGGCCGAACGGACGATGGTGGCGCTGGCCGCGGCGGAGCCGGTCAATCCGGCAGCGATGGCGTATATCAACCGTCTGTCGGACTATCTCTTCCAGCTTGCCCGGCTGCTCAACGATTGCGGACGTGCGGATGTGAAATGGGTGCCCGGCGGCAGCCGCTGACACAGGCAACCAACCCTCTGGCCAAAGCCATCCTTGCCCGCTAACCCGCCTGCATTGTTGCAGGTGCGAAGGAATTGGCAGGCATGACCACTACGATCGGAATAATCGGCGCAGGGCAGATGGGCGCAGGCATCGCGCAGACCGTCGCGCAGAATGGCATGAAAGTGCTGCTGTCCGATATCGATCTCGCTGCCGCTGAAAAGGGCAAGGGGCGGATCGAGAAAGCGCTGGCCAGACTGGTCGGGCGCGAAAAGATCGCGGCTGCCGATGCCGAGGCGGCGCTTGCCCGGATCGAACCAGTCGCCGACCTTTCACCGATGGCCGCCGCCGCGTTCATTATCGAAGCGGCGACCGAGCGGGCGGAAATCAAACAGGGCATTTTCGAAGCCGCAGGCAAAGTGCTGAATGCCGACGCGATCATGGCCAGCAACACCAGCTCGATCCCGATCACGCGCATGGCCAACTGGTCGCCCGACCCGACCCGCTTTATCGGTCTGCATTTCTTCAACCCGGTGCCGGTGATGGGCCTGATCGAAGTGATCCCCGGCCTTGCCACGTCTGCCGACACACTGGCCCGCACCCGCGCATTTGGAACCAGTCTTGGGAAAGAAGTGGTCGAAGTGCAGGATGCTCCGGGCTTCGTCGTCAATCGTATTCTGGTGCCGATGCTGAACGAAGCGGTATTCGTGCTGGGCGAAGGGACTGCCAGCATCGAAGACATCGACAAGGGCTGCCGCCTTGGTCTGAACCATCCGATGGGGCCGCTGGAACTGGCCGATTTTGTAGGGCTGGATACCTGCCTCGAAATCGTGAAGGTGCTTCACGAAACGACTGGCGACAGCAAATATCGCCCTGCACCGTTGCTGGTGAAATATGTCGAAGCGGGATGGCTGGGGCGCAAGACGGGCAAAGGGTTTTACGACTACAGCGGAGAAACTCCGGTCCCCACGCGGTAGCCGAGCTGCAAGCCGGACTGGAACGGGCGCATCGCAGGTTCGTTGATCGGGCAAAGGAGATTTTCCATGACCGATAATAACGACACAACTGCGCCCGAGCTGCACAACAGCGAGCAGGACAACGAATCCAGTCAGGCGCAAACGATTGCCGAACAGGCGCAGCACCAGACGCGGCATAGCCCGACTGAAAGTGCCAAAGGACCGAACAACAGCGATCTGATGGGCGATTCGACGCAGGATCTGGTCGACCATATGCGCGATATGGAAAGTTCGGGTCGGATCGACATGGATGCCTATCGCGGTGAGCCGAACCTCGACGATAACGAGGGGAAGTATAGCGAGAGCAACAAGGTGGACCCCGATTTGCCCTCGGATGGCGAATAAATGCTCCGGCCCCGGCTGTGTCTGAAGGTCAGCCGGGGCCGATTTTACCGTCGTTGAGAATCCACAGTCCGGCAACGAGCACTGCAGAGCCGAGCGCTACTGCATAGGCCAGCAGGCGGAAGTTTGGTGGCGATGCCGATTCGAGCGTGTGCGGATTGAGGCGAGACAGCGTGCGGCAGGCGCGTCTTTGCGCTGCCATCGCGAGTACTGCCCCGGCTACGATAAATACGGTCGCGATTGCCCGTGCAAGCCAAGGCGGATCGAACGCGCCGAACACGGCCCTGAATGCCAGTCCGATGCCGATGGCTGCAAACGCCGTGCGTATCCATCCGGCGAACGTGCGCTCCATCGCCATGATATTGCGATCTTCGGCCAGCTCCGTCCGCTCCTGAGCGAGATCGGTGCTGTTCGTTTCCTCACTCTGCGGAGTGGGTTTCGTATTGGGGGATGGGGACTCCATCGGCATCTACGTTAGACGAATCGAGATCGGGCGCCAATCCCGTGTTGCCATCGGTGGACATTGTCGGTGCCGGATCCACTCCTGCGGCATTGTCGATCGGGCGGCCATCGGTCGGCATTGGTGGGGCGGGCTCTCCCATCATCGCGCGAGGGGGCGCATTGCGAGACTCCGATCCAGAGACGAGACTGCGGGCCGTCTCCGCGGCTTTGACATATTCGGCGGCATTTTCGCGCGGGCCGCCATCGCCCACGATTGCAGCGCACGCAATCGCGATGACGATCACGATCAGAAAGGTCGTTTTGCTGTTTCGAAACAATCCCTGCATGGTCAGGTCGGTATAACCGGCGAAGAGTTAAAGTTCGCTTTCGCCTGCATCGCGTTTCAGATCGTATAACAAGTCGAGTGCTTCACGCGGCGACAGGGTATCGATATCCAATGCACGTAACCGTTCGCGCAAGTGATCGCATTCCTCCTCCGCCTCCGCCGCAGCAGCGGCGAACAGCGGCAGCTCGCCAAGCCCGGCGGCCAGCCCCCCGGTCTGTGCGCGCCCCTTCTCCAACCGGTCGAGCACAGATTTGGCGCGTTTGACTACCATCGGCGGCACACCTGCAAGCCGCGCGACAGCAAGGCCGTAGCTGCGATCTGCCGCGCCTTCCGCCAGTTCGTGCAGCAGGACCAGATCGCCTTTCCATTCGCGTGCACGGACATGGTGCAGGCTCAGCGCGTCGCAGGTTTCTGCCAGACGGCCCAGTTCGTGATAATGGGTGGCGAACAGGCAGCGGCAACGATTGGTTTCGTGCACCGCCTCCACCACCGCCCATGCCAGCGCCAGCCCGTCGTAAGTCGATGTGCCGCGCCCCACTTCATCGAGAATCACGAAGCTGCGCTCGCTCGCCTGTGCCAGAATCGCGGCGGTCTCGACCATTTCGACCATGAATGTCGAGCGGCCCCGTGCGAGGTTGTCGCTCGCCCCCACACGGCTGAACAACCGGTCGCAAATGCCCACGGTGGCCGCCGATGCCGGGACGAAGGCCCCTGCCTGTGCCAGCAGCACGATCAATGCGTTCTGTCGCAGGAAAGTCGATTTACCGCCCATGTTGGGGCCACCGATCAGCCACAGGCGATCATCCGGCGTCAGCGTGCAATCGTTGGCGACGAAGCGTTCTCCGCTGGACGCCAGCGCCGCTTCGACTACCGGGTGCCGCCCGCCTTCGATCCGCAGCACGGCCTCGTCGACGATAGCGGGTCGCGCCCAGTCGCCTTCCGCCGCGCGCTCGGCATGGCTGGCTGACACGTCGATCCGGGCGAGCGCGTCGGCAGTGGCGGCAATCGCTTCGCGGTCGGCTGCGACACGTTCCACAAGATCTTCGAAATGCGCTTCCTCTGCGGCAAGGGCATGACCGCCTGCCTCTGCAATCCGTGTCGCCTCTTCGTGCAGGCTGAGCGAATTGAACCGGACCGCGCCCGCCATCGTCTGCCGATGGGTAAAGCCGCTGTCCTGCGCCATCAGCGCATCGGCATGGCGCGCAGGCACTTCGATAAAATAGCCGAGCACGCCGTTGTGTTTGATCTTGAGCGCCGAAATCCCCGTCTCGTCGCGATATTTCGCTTCCAGTGCGGCAATCGCACGGCGGGCGTTGCCGGAAACCTGCCGCAGTTCGTCGAGCGCGGCATCGTATCCCGCAGCGATATAGCCGCCGCTCTGCCGTTCCGTCGGCGGTGCGGGGACCAGCGCGCGCTGCATCAGGTCCACCAATGCGCCGTGCCCGGCCAGATGCGGCAGCAGAGCATCGAGCAATGCAGGCCGGTCGGGCAAAGCGGCCAGATGTTCGCGGATTGCTCGCGCTTCGGCCAGCCCATCGCGCACCTGCCCCAGATCGCGCGGGCTGCCGCGGCCGGCGACGATCCGCCCCAGAGCGCGTCCGATGTCGGGCAAACTGCGTAGAGCGACGCGCAGATCGTTACGCAACAGGGGGTCGCGGTGCAGCCAGCCCACCAACGCCAGTCGGGCTTCGATCTGCGTTACATCGGTCAGCGGTGCAGCGAGGTCGGCGGCCAGTTGCCGCGCCCCTGCGCCTGTCGAGCAGCGGTCGATTGCTGCCACTAGCGACCCGGCGCGGCTGCCTTGCTGCGATACGAGGATTTCGAGGCTGGCACGGGTCGCTTCGTCCATCGCCAGCGTGACGCTGCCCGCCCGTGCAACCGGTGGCAACAGCAGCGGCAGAGTACCGCGCCCGACGTGGTCGAGATAGGCAACCAGCCCACCGGCTGCGGCCAGCATCGGCCGGGTGAAATCGCCCAACCCGTCGAGTGTGGCGACACCGTGAATTTTGCACAGGCGCGCCTGCCCTTCATCGCTGGTGAAATCGTGGCGCGGGCGGGGGATTGCGCCGTCAGGTGCGTCCCCCCATTCTTCCGGTGCGACCAGTTCACTGGGGCCGATCCGGGCGAGCGTCGCGCTCAGGGCATCGGGGGTGCACTCTTCCAGTTCCATCCGCCCGGTCGAGATATCAACACTGGCCACGCCGCAAGTGCCGCGCACTTCGCATACAGCAGCAAGGATATTCGCCCGCCGGGGTTCGAGCAGCGCCTCTTCTGTCAGAGTGCCCGCGGTTACGAAGCGGACGATATCGCGTGCGACCAACGCTTTCGACACCGGGGTGCCTTCACGCTTTGCGCGCACTTTCGCCTCTTCCGGGGTTTCGACCTGTTCAGCGATGGCCACGCGGTGCCCCGCTTTAATCAGGCGGGCGAGGTAGCTTTCCGCCGAATGCACCGGCACTCCGCACATCGGGATCGGTTCGTCGCCATGGACCCCGCGACTGGTCAGCGCGATGTCCAGTGTCTGCGCCGCAGCTTTCGCATCGTCGAAGAACAGTTCGAAGAAATCGCCCATGCGATAGAACAGCAGGCAATCGTTGGCCTGTGCCTTCAGCGCGAGGTATTGTTCCATCATCGGGGTGGGTTTGGCAGCCATCGCATCGGGGTTAGCGGCCATCCACGCGATTCGGAACGCTGGAGGGTGCCGCTTTCCCCTGTTGCATCGGCGTCTGTTGGGTTAGGGGGGCCGCGCACCCCATAAGAAAGGTTCCCCCCGTGGCCGACGATAAGCCCATTGCATTCACCACCCGCGAAGCTTTGTTTTACCATGAAACGGTGCGTCCGGGTAAGATCGAGATCATCGCATCGAAGCCGATGACGACGCAGCGCGATCTCAGCCTGGCCTATTCGCCGGGGGTCGCCGCACCGGTTCAGGCGATTGCCGACGATCCTTCGCTGGCGGCGCGTTATACCGCGCGTTCCAATCTCGTAGCGGTGATTTCCAATGGCACTGCGATCCTTGGCATGGGCAATCTCGGCGCGCTGGCGGCAAAGCCGGTGATGGAAGGCAAGTCCGTTCTGTTCAAGCGGTTTGCCGATGTCGATTCGATGGATATCGAGCTGGATACCGAAGACCCTGAAGCTTTCATCAATGCCGTCGCGTTGATGGAGCCCACTTTCGGTGGCATCAATCTGGAAGATATCGCTGCGCCCGAATGCTTTGTGATCGAACAGGCACTGCGTGAACGGATGAACATTCCCGTGATGCACGACGATCAGCATGGCACCGCGATTATTGCTGCCGCCGGGCTGATCAACGCGCTTCACCTGACCGGGCGTGACATCAAGGATGTGAAGATGGTGGTCAACGGCGCGGGGGCTTCCGCGCTGGCATGTACTGCACTGATCAAGGCATTGGGTGTGCCGCACGATCAGGTCATCGTCTGCGACCGGTCGGGTCCGATCTATCCGGGCCGCGACAATGTAGACCAGTGGAAGAGCGCCCATGCCGTGCCCACCGAAGCGCGCACATTGGAAGAAGCGCTGAAGGGTGCAGACGTGTTCCTGGGCCTGTCCGCTGCCGGTGCGCTGAAGCCCGAATGGGTCAGGGATATGGCCCCGCAGCCGATCATTTTCGCAATGGCTAACCCCGATCCGGAAATCCTGCCCGAAGACGCCAAGGCAGTGCGCCCCGATGCGATCATCGCCACTGGCCGCAGCGATTATCCCAATCAGGTGAACAACGTGCTGGGTTTCCCGTTCATCTTCCGCGGCGCACTGGATGTGCAGGCGACAGCGATCAACGAAGAGATGAAGATCGCTGCTGCGAAAGCTATCGCAGCGCTTGCGCGGGAGCGTGTGCCCGATGAAGTGGCAGCGGCCTATGGCGTGAACCACAAGTTCGGCACCGATTACATCATCCCCGCCCCGTTCGATCCGCGCCTGATGGAAGTCGTTTCCAGCGCAGTGGCGAAGGCGGCGATGGATTCGGGCGTGGCCAAGGCTCCGATCGACGATTTCGATGCCTATCGCCTCAGCCTCAAGGCCCGGCTCAATCCGACGACTTCGGTGCTGACGCGGGTGTACGAAGATGCCAAGGCCAATCCCAAGCGGGTGGTCTTTGCAGAGGCGGAAGAGGATGTCGTGCTGCGCGCGGCGATCCAGTTCCGCGATTTCGGCTATGGCACCCCGGTGCTGGTCGGGCGGACCAAGGCTGTGGCGGACAAGCTGCATATGCTGGGCGTGTCCGATCCGGGCAGCTTCGAAATCCAGAACTCGGCCGATAGCGAGCTGGTGCCGCAGATGGTCGAATACCTTTACGAGCGGCTGAAGCGGCGCGGGCGGACCGAACGCGACGTGCGCCGCATGGTCAATCAGGAACGCAATATCTTCGCGGCACTGCTGGTGGCGCTGGGCCACGGCGATGCGATGATTTCGGGCATGACGCGCACATTCGCGCAAACCATGCGCGAAGTCAGCCTCGTGCTCGATCCCAAGCCCGATGCGAAGGCATTCGGCATCCATTTGATGATCGGCAAGAACTATACCGTGTTCCTGGCCGATACGACGATCAACGAACGGCCCAGCTCGGAAGATCTGGCGCATATCGCGAAAGAAACCGCCGCGGTTGCCCGCCGTCTGGGTCACGAACCGCGTGTCGCGTTCCTCTCGTATTCCACATTCGGCAACCCGGAAGGGCGCTGGTTGGAAAACATCCGCAACGCAGTGCACATTCTGGACGAAGAGGGTGTCGACTTCGAATACGAAGGCGAAATGGCCCCCGATGCTGCGCTCAATCCCAAAGTGATGGAGCTATATCCGTTCAGTCGCCTGTCCGCACCGGCCAACGTGCTGGTGATGCCGGGCCTGCAATCGGCCAACCTGTCGGCCAAGCTGCTGCGTGAACTGGCCGGAGCGAGCACGATCGGGCCGATGATGGTGGGCATGAACAAACCGGTGCAGATCGCACCGATGACAGCCATCGCGCCCGATATCCTGACGCTGGCCGTGCTGGCCGCCGCCGGGGTGGTTGGCTGACCGGATGATCCGCTGGGTGCCATTGCTGTTTGTGGCACTGGCGCTGCCTCTGGCGCTGGACATGGTTCCACCGAACAATGTCTATGGCGTCAGAACGGCGGCATCGCTCGCCAGCGATGCCGCGTGGTATCGTGCGAATGGTGTGAGCGGGGTGTGCGGCGTGATCGCCGGTCTGGCGGGGTTTTGGGTCAATCGGCGCGTTGCGCGGGCCGACCTGCCCGAAGCGGCGAAGGGCAAACGCTACCTCGCCGTCGTACTGGGCATGGCGGCAGCAATCGTGGTGCCGGGCCTGTTGGTGGTTTAACTCTCCTCAGGCCCGGCCACCGATGCATCGTTTATCCCGGCAGCATAACCGTTTTCAGGTTCATGAATTCGTGCACCCCGTGGCGTGACAGTTCGCGTCCGTGGCCGGATCGCTTGATGCCTCCGAACGGAGCTTGTGGGGCGCTGGCGAGCATCTGGTTGATTGCGGTCATTCCCGCTTCGATATCGCGCACGAACCGATCCTGCTCGGCCGTATCCTGAGTCCAGACCGACGATCCCAGCCCGAAGGGAATCGCATTGGCGATACGGATCGCTTCGTCGATGTTCCGCGCGCGATAGACTTGCGCGATGGGGCCGAAAATCTCTTCCTGCGCGGTGCTGGAATCAAGCGGGACGCCGGTGAGAATTCCTGCCGAGATATAGGCCCCTGGCCCCTCGGTCGGCTCGCCGCCGAATTCCAGCGTGGCGCCTTCGCGGCGGGCGGTGGCGATCTGATCCAGCACGGTATCGCGCTGCGCCATGCTGGAAAGCGGGCCCATTTCGGTCGCGGCGTCAAATGGATCGCCCGCCACCACGGCTTGCATTGCTTCGATAAATTTGGCCATGAACGCATCGTAGATATCGCTGTGCACGATCATCCGTTTGCCACAGATGCACGATTGCCCGGTGTTCTGGATGCGTGCGGCCACCGCCTGTTTCACCGCTTCGTCCAGATCTGCAGACGGCATGACGATGAACGGGTCCGATCCGCCCAGTTCGAGCACCACTTTCTTGAGATTGCGGCCCGCCGCTTCGGCCACGGCCTTGCCCGCGCCTTCGCTGCCGGTGAGCGTTACTGCGATCACGCGCGGATCGTCGATGATCGGTTCGACTGCGGCAGAGCCGATACACAGGTTCTGTAACAGCCCCTCTGGCGCACCGGCCTCGTGCATCATCTCCTCAATCAGTGCGGCGCAGCCCTGCACGATGCTGGCGTGTTTGAGCAGACCGACATTCCCTGCCAGCACAGTGGGGGCGAGGAACCGGGCGACCTGCCAATACGGGAAATTCCACGGCATCACCGCCAGCACCGGCCCTTGCGGCAGCCAGTGCCCGCGCGCTCGCTTCCCGTCGCCCAGATCCCATTCCTCTGGTTCGAGCATTGCCGGGCCGGTTTGTGCCAGGTGACGGAACAGCGTGGCGCATTTGGCCACTTCCGCGCGCGCGGACTTGAGCGTCTTGCCCATTTCCAGTGTCGCCTGTCGCGCCAGTTTGTCGAGATTGGCGTCGTACGCCTCCGCAAGCCGTTCGAGCAGAGCGGAACGGTCCGCGACGGGCGACGTACGCCATTCGGCATAAGTAGCGCTGGCGCGCGCAATCTTCGCGTCGATCTGCCGGGCTGTCAGCTCTTCGTATTCGGCGAGTGTTTCGCCGGTGGCTGGGTTGCGGGTGGTAATCATCAGGGGTGCTCCGGTGGTCGCAGGCAATATGCCGTCATCCGATCAACCGCGCGGGCACTCCGACGTTCCGGCAATTCCGCAACAGCGCGCGGATGAATCAGAGCGCGACATCGTCCGCAGAAATCAGGATCACGACCCGGCGGTTTTCCTGACGCCCGTCGGCAGTATCGTTGCTTTCAATCGGCTGAGACGATCCCTTGCCGACAGCGGTCACATGCCCGGCTGACAGCCCGCCTGCAACCAGCGCACCGCGCACCGCTTCGGCGCGGCGCAGCGACAGCTGCTGGTTGTATTCTTCGGTGCCGACCGAGTCGGTATGGCCACTTACGGTGCATCCGGCGATGCCCACTTTCTGCAACGCGGCCGCCATCTCTTTAAGCCGCTGCGCCTGTTCCTCTGCCAGATTGCTGTCGTCGAATGCGAACAGCAGCTTGCCTTGCAGACCCAACGCCCATTCATCGCCGTTTTGCTGAAAATCGTAAGACCTCAGTAACGCCACCTGTTCGGCAGAATAGGGCGAAGAGGGCTGGGGCGGGACCGACTGGCAGGCGGCGACAAGTGGCAGGATCAGAGCAAGCAACAGCCAGCGCAAGCCACGAATGCTAGTGCGAATAGGCATAGTCATCATTCCGTTTCCGCGATTTGTGGTTGTACATTGCCTCGTCCGCTTTCTGCATCAGCTCGCCAGAGGCGCGCCCGTCATCAGGGTATAGCGAGAAGCCTACGCTCATCGATATGCGGACGAGGGCGCCCGATGGTGTTTCGATTTCGGGCTCCATCGCCTCCGAAATCCGCTCGACGATGTAGTCGATTTCCGGCTTGCTGACCGGTGACGCCAGAATAATGGCGAATTCATCGCCGCCGAGCCGGTATGCGCCGTCGACTTTGCGGATACATCCGCGCAGGCGGCTGGCCAGTTCCATCAGCACGGCGTCGCCCGCGGTGTGGCCGTGGCTGTCGTTGATCTGCTTGAAGCCGTCGCCATCGAGAAACAGCACGGCAAAGCAGCCTTCGCTCTGATCTGCTTTGGCAATAGCAATGCCCAGTTGCTGATCGAACAGGGCGCGGTTGCCCAGCCCGGTCAGCGTGTCGTGCATCGCTTTGCGGGTAAGTTGTTCGTTCTGTTCGGTCAGCCCGGTGTACCAACCATGCATCTCGCTCAGCAGGGCGTTGAAATCTTCCACGAAATCATCGACTTCCGCGATACCGGGGGCCGGGACGCGGCGATCGAAGGCGCGCTCCAGGCGCACAGAGCGGGCGACTTCGACTGCGTGGCTGAGGGGATCGGTTACGCCTGCGCGCAACTTGCGGGCCAGCATAGTGCTGGCCAACAGCGCAATGCCGACGCAGCACAACGTAATCAGCAGACCCGACAGCAGGAAATAGACGATGCTGACCGCGCTGCCGAAAGCATAGACTTCGCCCACTATCCGGCCATTGTGAGTGATGCTCTGGCGAACGGGTTGCGGCCACAGCAGATTATTGGCGAATTCGATCACCGTGCGGGGAAGAAAGCTCTCGTTCGGCTTTTCGAAATTGACCAGTTCGCGCCCTGAAGGGTCGACCACGATCAGGCGATCCACGATCTCGTTGGAGGCGACCGACACTGTGCCATCGCGCGCGGCCTCCATATCCTGAAATATGATGGCCGGTTCCACCGTATAGGCGACTGTTCCGGCGATCAGATGCAGATTGCGATCGAGGTATTCGTGCATCGCCATCGTGCTGCCGGTTAAAAGCGCCAGACTGGCGAGCGAAACCGCGATCAGCACCAGACGGCGGTGAACACCTGCGAGCACTTTATTGAGAGGTGGGGATCGGCGTTGCTTTTCCATCGCTTAACCCCCCCGTGAAATACGCAGGACGCGGGGGTCGATCCTGACATCGGATCGGGCGATGGCATCGGTATTTATGCGAAAAGAGATCGTCTGTTGCCGGTAAACCAGGCAGAACATGCTCTCGCTGAGGCATTGCGGATCGCGCTCCGCAATGGTTAGCACAGCGGTACCGCGCACCGCCGCAGTCCACTGACGCGCGCGATGGAGCGCGACATCGCCCAGATACAGAACGTCGCAACCTGCGATCGAGCTGGCGTTTGCCTGTGACACATTGCGCCGGACGATCGCCACCTCGTTGCCGAGCGTGGATAAGGGATAATCCGGGCCAAAGCGGGACCGGCCGACGACACAGACGTTGATCGGATCGGGTTGTTGCGGCCAGCGGGTATATTCGAGGATCGACCGGACGAGGTGAGCCGTCGCCATCGCCGCGCGTGAATCGGCCGGTTCGACCGGCATGGCCACGGGAGTAATTCCGCCGGTCGCCGAGATCAGGAACGGCGCAGCCAGCAACGCGAAACCGCGCCGCTTCCATGCAATCCTCCTCAAAGGAGAGCAGACAAGAACACGCGGAACCATCATTAATAAAAAAGCTAATACAAAAGCAGGCCGGGCAAGGCAATCCGTTGCCCCGCAAAGGGGCCAGCGGGCACTGGGGCCGGGGCAGCTACGGTGGGCGAGGTTTATTTCCGGCGGAAGCGAAAATACCACACTTCGTGGCCGAAAACGGTGCGGGCTTTGTGTTCGTAGCGGGTTTCGCACCAGCCCGAAGGGCGCACTTCCCAGCTTTTGCGAGATTCGACCTGCCAGTCGAACTGGTGCCGGTGGCGGCGCATCACCATTAATGCGTGGCGCAGGTAAACCGCGTGGTCGGTGCCGAAGCGGAATTCGCCGCCCGGTTTCAGCTTGGCGGCGATCATGTCCACCGGCCCGTCGTTCATCATTCGTCGCTTGGCATGTTTCGCCTTGGGCCAGGGATCGGGGTGGAGCAGATAAAGCATCGTCAGCGCGCCATCGGGTACGCAGCGCAGCACCTCCAGTGCATCGCCATGCTGGATACGCACATTGCCCAGCGCCCCGTCGCGCACATGGGTCAGCGCCTGCGCCACGCCATTGACGAACGGTTCGGCGCCGATGAACCCGTGATCGGGCAGCAGATCGGCGCGGTAGGCCAGATGTTCGCCCCCGCCGAAACCGATTTCGAAATGCAGCGGGCAATCGTGCCCGAACAGCCGCTCTGCCGTGATCGGCCCTTCGGCGGGCACGGCGATTTGCGGCAGCAGGTTGTCGACCAGTTCCTGCTGCGCGGCACGCAGGGGTTTGCCCTGGCTGCGGCCATAGAGCCGGTTCAGGGTTGTCGGATCGCCTTGTTTGTAAGCACTCATGCCGCGCGCGCTAGGCGGTTGAGGCGGGTTTTGTCGAGGGGGGATATGCAGTTGCGCGCCCGATACAAAACCGCCCGGCGCATCGCTGCACCGGGCGGCTTGCCCCGTCCGCCACGATCCCGAAGAAAGCGGCGGGCTAAATCGGTTGGGTTCAGGCCGCTTCAGCCTCTTCGTTGGCGTCGCGCAGCACATAGCCGCGGCCCCAGACGGTTTCGATGTAGTTTTCACCGGCACATGCATGGCTGAGTTTCTTGCGTAGCTTGCAGATGAACACGTCGATGATTTTCAGTTCGGGTTCGTCCATCCCGCCATACAGGTGGTTAAGGAACATTTCCTTGGTCAGCGTGGTGCCCTTACGCAAGCTGAGCAGTTCCAGCATCGCGTATTCCTTGCCCGTCAGGTGAACGCGGGCGCCATCGACTTCCACGGTTTTGGTGTCGAGGTTAACCGCCAGCTTGCCGGTGCGGATAACCGACTGGCTGTGGCCTTTCGAGCGGCGGACGACAGCATGAATGCGAGCGACCAGTTCCTCACGGTGGAACGGTTTGGTCACGTAATCGTCCGCACCGAAGCCGAAGCTGCGGATCTTGCTGTCCATTTCGGAGATACCCGAAAGGATCAGGACCGGCGTCTGGACCTTCGCCACGCGCAGTTTCTTCAGCACGTCATACCCGTGCATATCGGGCAGGTTGAGGTCGAGCAGGATGATATCGTAATCATACAGCTTGCCCAGATCGAGGCCTTCCTCGCCCAGATCGGTGCTGTAAACATTGAAACCTTCGGTGGTCAGCATGAGCTCGATCGCCTTGGCGGTGGTCGGCTCGTCCTCGATCAACAATACGCGCATGGGTATATACCCCCCTGTGCCCAGAACCCGTTTGGTAACCCTCGGTAAAAAGGTGTTGCCAGCGATTAACCACAAAACATCTGAATGAAAAAGGTTAACAGCGCGTAAATGGGATAACAGAAAGGCGGTTGAGTCTTTCGCGCAACAGATCGGGCGGGGCAGGGCGTCGGTCCCGTGCGAAAATCGGCCGGGGTGCGCTATCCTCTTAAGTTGGCAAGCTTTTTTGCGCGGCGCCGCTGGACGCTGGAACCGATGCCCATCGCTTCGCGGTATTTGGCCACGGTCCGCCGGGCCAGATCGAACCCGCGATCCTTAAGCATGGTTACCAACGTGTCGTCCGACAGGATCTTGCGCGGATCTTCGGCATCGATCAGTTCCCTGATCGCAGCCTTGACCGCTTCGGACGATGCCCCCTCGCCATCGGCGCTGGCGACGCCGCTGGTGAAGAAGTATTTCAGTTCGAACGTGCCACGGGGGCAGGCGATATATTTGTTGCTGGTGACCCGGCTGACCGTGCTTTCATGCATTTCGATCGCGTCGGCCACTGTCCGCAAAGTCAGCGGGCGCAGTTCGGATACGCCGCGACGGAAGAATCCGTCCTGCTGCTTCACAATTTCGGCGGCCACTTTCAGTATCGTGCGCGCGCGCTGGTCGAGCGCCTTGATCAGCCAGTTCGCTTCGGTCAGTTGCTCGCTCAGCCATGCGCGCGATTGCTTGTCGGTGCAGCCGCCGCGCAGTTCGACATAATAGGCGCGATTGACCACTGCGCGTGGCAGAGTGGCTTCGTTGAGCTGAATATCCCATCCATCGCCCTTCGGAGCGGGGGAGAGCAGGATATCGGGCGCGATGGCCGCTTCGCCCGCGCTATCGAATGCCAGGCCCGGCTTGGGATCGTAACTGCGTAGTTCGGCCAGCATATCGGCGAAGTCGTCTTCATCGACATCGCACATTCGCCGCAGCCGGGCGATTTCGCCGCGCGCCAGCAAGTCGAGATTGTCGATCAGCCGCGCTATGCAGGGATCGTAGCGGTCCGCCTCTTTCGCCTGCAACGCGAGGCATTCGGCCAGCGTTCGCGCGCCGACGCCGGTGGGGTCGAGCGATTGCACCAGCGCGAGCGCCCGTTCCACTTCCGCTAACGGAACACCCAGCATATCGGCGGCCTCGCTCAGCGAAGCAGTGACATAGCCCGCGTCGTCGATCAGATCGATCAGTGCGGCGGCGATCAGCGCTTCCCGCGCATCGGCGGCCACAGCGCCAATCTGCGTGTGGAGATGGTCAGTGAGGCTCAGCCCTCCGGCTGCACCGCGTTCGTCGATCGACGGGCCGTCTTCGCCCGGCCCGCCTGCTGATAGGGAGCCGCCCCAATCGCCATCACCCCAATCTCCATCGCCGGTATCGCGGTCGCGGTCGATTGCCGACAGATCGATGTCGAGCGCGGATTCGCCTTCCGCCACGCTGTCCGCACCCGGTTCGGAGGGGAATTCTTCCAGCGGTTGCAGTGGCGCGTCGTCGGCGCGGATATCGCCCGCTTCGAGCAGGGGATTGGCCTCCAGCGCTTGTCCGATAAAGGTTTCGAGTTCGAGGTTCGACAGCGCCAGCAGCTTGATCGCCTGCTGCAATTGCGGTGTCATCACCAGCGACTGGGACTGTCGCAGGTCGAGCCGTGGCCCCAGCGCCATCGATCAGCCTTTCAGCGTAACGGCAATCACAGGGTAAAGCCTTCGCCGAGATAGAGGCGGCGCACGTTTTCATCTGCAACCAGCGCCTCCGGCGTGCCGGCAAACAGCACCTGACCGCCATAGATGATGCAGGCCCGGTCGACGATATCGAGCGTTTCGCGCACGTTATGGTCGGTAATCAGCACACCGATTCCGCGCTGCTTCAGGTCTTTCACCAGATCGCGGATATCGCTGATCGACAGTGGATCGATCCCGGCAAAGGGTTCGTCGAGCAGCATGATCGAGGGTTTCGCCGCCAGTGCACGGGCAATTTCGCACCGCCGCCGCTCGCCGCCGGAAAGCGCCATCGCCGGGGTCGCGCGGAGGCGCTCCAGCCCGAATTCATCGAGCAGCCGGTCGAGTTCCTGCGCGCGGGTATCCCTGTCCGGCTCCACCAGTTCGAGCACGCATTCGATGTTCTGTTCCACGGTCATCCCGCGGAAAATGCTCGTTTCCTGTGGCAGATAGCCGAGGCCGAGCACTGCACGGCGGTACATCGGCAGCCGGGTGACATCTTCGCCATCCATCAGGATGCGTCCGGCATCGGGGCGCACAAGGCCCATGATCGAATAGAAACAGGTGGTCTTGCCCGCGCCGTTGGGGCCGAGCAGGCCGAGCACTTCGCCTTTTCCCACGCTGAGCGAGATGTCGGTCAGCACAGCGCGCTTGTCGTAGCTCTTGGCAATGGAGATGACTTCCAGCCCGCCCTGCGGGATAGGCGGGGCGGCGTTGGCCGGAGGGGCGGTATCGCTTTCGGTCGTGCTCATTTGCTTTGCCATGTAGCATTCGGGAGCGGTGTGAAAACCCCGTATCGCGAAAACTGGCAGGATTCGTGCATGGCTGGTGGTGTCGGTGCCACGGGGAGTGGGGGCCCGGCTTCCCGATACCGGCCAAATGCCGCCACTCACACAGCGATGGTTAGCGCCCTTGCCGCAAGCCACTGAGTATGAAATAGTCTTCCATCGGAGAAGGGACTCAGGGGAGATAAGGGCAATGCCCAACGCGATCGATCATACGACGCACGCTGATAAAGCCGCCGACGGGCACAAGCTCGACTGGCGCAAACGGATGAGCGACAATGTCGCCTATGCCTTGCTGGTTTATACCGGTTTGCAGATTTTCGTAACGATCCATGCGCTGAAAAGCGGTTCGTCTTCGTTGCTCCCCTATATCGCTCTGATTTTGCTGGTTGCTGCGATCATCCCCGCGTGCCGCGCGTTCGAGCGGCGGTGGATGCATCTGTCGGATGAAGAAGCCGCCGACCTCTCTTTGCGGGGCACCTATCGCCGCGATCAGATCGTGCTGTGGGCGATGGCCATCGGTCTGCCGTTCGCTTTGACCGGCATATTGCGGGCTATCGCCGCGCTCGCGTGAATTCACTGCTTGCCCGCTTCCGGGCGAGGGCTTAGCCGGGGTGGATGACTACGACTGCTGCCCCGGATAACACTGCTCTCGATATTGCCAGCGCGCTGATCGATGCCGCGCGCCGCCACGGTGCCGATGCCGCCGATGCATTGCACCGCGTGGCCGGTTCGCAATCGGTGTCTGTTCGGCTGGGCAAGCTCGAAGATGTCGACCGTTCCGAAAGTGCGGAGGCGGGGCTGCGGGTGTTCGTCGGGCGGCGATCGGCCAGCGTTTCGGGCAGCGACCTGTCCCCTGCCGGGATCGATGAACTGGCTGCCCGCGCAGTCGATATGGCGCGGATCGCACCGGAAGACCCCTACGCCGGGCTGGCCCCTGCCGCCTCGCTGGCAACGGGCGAGATAGTCGCGCTCGATCTGGCGGATACGCACATACTTGCTCCCGAAGAATTGCGCGAACGCGCCGCCGAAGCGGAAGATGCCGCCCGCGCGGTTGTCGGGGTGACCAATTCCGAAGGCGGCGGGGCCAGCACATCCGACGCGCAAGTCACGCTGGCCACCAGCGAAGGGTTCTGCCGCAGCTATAACGGCACCAGCTATGGCATATCGGCCAGCGTGATCGCAGGCACCGGCGCCGGAATGCAGCGCGACTATGCCTATCGCAGCGCGCGCCATCTGGCCGACTTGCAGTCGCCGCAGGAAATCGGGCAGCGAGCGGGGGACCGCGCGGTGGCGCGGCTCGACCCTGCATCAGTGCCCAGCGGGCCGATGCCGGTGGTGTTCTCCCCGCGTGTGGGCGGATCGCTGATCGGCCATCTGGCCGGGGCGATGAGCGCGCCCGCGATTGCTCGCCAGCACTCGTTCCTGCTCGGCCATGAAGGGGAATCGCTGTTCCCCGACGCGATCCGCATTGTCGAAGACCCGCTGAAGGCGCGTGGCCCGCGTTCGCGCCCGTTCGATGGCGAAGGGGTGCCGACTGCAGCGCGCGCTCTGGTGGAGAATGGCAAACTGACCGGCTGGCTGACCAACGTCGCCTCTGCCGCGCAACTGGGGCTGGAGCTGACAGGCCATGCCACACGCGGGATCGGGGGATCGCCGGGCGTGGCGGCCAGCAATATCGATCTGCTGGCAGGCGAGATGAGCGTGGCCGACCTGATCGCGGATATTAAAGATGGCGTGCTGGTCGATTACCTGATCGGGCAGGGCGTGAATGGCGTAACCGGCGATTACAGCCGGGGCGCGGCGGGGCGCCGGATCGTCAACGGCGCAATCGCTGGCCCGGTGGCGGGCTTCACGATTGCGGGCAACCTGCTACAGATGTTCGCGCACATGTCCGTGGCAAGCGATCTGGAGGACTGGCGCGCAGTCAACGTGCCGACCATCCGCATAGACGGCATGACCGTGGCGGGCGGATAGGCTGGTGCCGCAATTGCGCCTCTACGTTGTGCTGGCAGGCCTGTTCCTGGCTCTGTCATCGACATCGTTGCTGGCAGCCTCTCCACTGAGTGCTGCGTTGCCTGCACCGGATGTGGCATCGCCTGCCGACGCACCTTCGGTCGCACCGACTCCCGCTGCACCTGCCACGGGCGCGATTGCCGATACGCAGGATGCCGGGGCGGATGCCCGCATCGTCCGCCGGATCGAGGGGATTTTCGGAGAACTGCCTGCGTTCCGCGATGTCCGCGCGCAAGTGAGCGAAGGGGTCGTGACGCTGTCGGGCACTGTCCCGCAAGATGCCGATATCGCGCGGGCAGAGGCGATTGCGGGCCGGATATCGGGCGTTGTTACTGTCGAAAACCACATAGAGCGCGATCTGTCGGTCAGCGGATCGAATGCCGTCGGCACATTGGCCGACCGGACGCAGAGCTTTGTGCGGATGATCCCGCTGGCGGGCGTGGCGCTGGCGATCTGGGCGCTGATCGCGCTGATCGGCTATCTTATCGCGGGCATCGGAGCATTGTGGCACCGGGTCGCGCCCAATTCCTTTCTCGCTGAACTGATCGCCAGTGCGATTCGCTTCGTATTCGTAATCGGCGGGCTGGTGGTCGCGCTCGATGTGCTGGGGGCGACGGCGCTGCTCAGCGCGGTGCTGGGCGGGGCCGGGGTGATCGGCATTGCGCTGGGTTTCGCTATGCGCGACACGATAGAGAACTACGTCGCGTCGCTAATGCTCAGCCTGCGACAGCCGTTCCGGGCGAACGATCATGTGGTGATCGACAGTTATGAAGGGCGGGTCATCCGTCTGACCAGTCGTGCAACTGTGCTGATGACGCTGGATGGCAATCACTTGCGGATTCCCAATTCTACCGTGTTCAAGGCGGTAATCGTCAATTTTACCCGCAACCCTGCGCGGCGGTTCGATTTTCTGCTGGGGATCGATGCCGACGACGATCCCGATGCCGCGCGGGCGCTGGGTCGCGAAACGATGGCCGCGCTGCCATTCGTACTGGCCGAACCACCGCCCGAAGCGCGCACCGAAGAAGTGGGCGATTCGAATATCGTGATCTGTTTCCTTGGCTGGATCGATCAGCGCGAAACCGATTGGTCCAAGGCGCGCAGCCGGGCAATTGCCGCTGTGAAGGGCGCGCTGGAACAGGGCGGGTTTGCCTTGCCCGAACCGATCTACCGCTTGCGGTTCGACGAACGGACGCCGCCGTTGCCGGTACAACAGATCGAAGCGGGGAGCGCGCAACCGGCGCCGGGTAAGGGAAAGCCCGTCGCGCCATCCGTCACCGCGAGTGCGGCGCACGAGGATGTGCGACCGAGCGACGAAGTGGCCGACATGGTCAGCCGCGAACGCAGCGAACCCGATCAGGGGCAGGAAAAGGACCTGCTCGATTCGAGCAGGCCCGTGGAATAACCGCTCCGGCGAGGAAGGGGCTTAGCCCTTCTTCGCGTCGTTATAGCGTTCGATGGCTTCCTGCACGATGTTGCGCGCTTCCGCCGCATCGCCCCACTGGCCGATACGCACCCACTTTTCCGCTTCCAGATCTTTGTAGTGGGTGAAGAAGTGTTCGATCTGCTTGAAGATGATCGACGGCAGATCCTTGGTTTCGGCCACGTCCGAGTAATAGGGGAACGTCGTGTCGATCGGCACGCAGATCAGCTTCTCATCGCCGCCGTGCTCGTCTTCCAGATTGAGTACGCCGATGGGCCGGGCACGCACGACGCAGCCGGGGATGAACGGGCTGCGCGCGATCACCAGTGCATCGAGCGGATCGCCATCGGGCGACAGCGTATGTGGCACGAAACCGTAGTTCGCCGGATAGCGCATCGGTGTGTGCAGAATACGGTCGACGAACAGCGCGCCGCTGTCCTTGTCGAATTCGTATTTCACCGGTTCGCCGCCGGTCGGCACTTCGATGATAACGTTGAGGCTTTCGGGCGGATTGTCCCCGGTGGGAATCTTGTCGATCTGCATAGTGCCGCTGCCTCTAGGGCGCAGAGTGCTGCATCGCAACAAGGATTCGCTACTGTTCTACCAAGGTCGCATCGCGCACGGTCGGAGCGGTGATGGCGATCAGGCCAGCCCGCCCAAAGTATTAATGACGAACGCCAGAATGCCGAGGTTGAAGACGAATGCGATCAGGCATTGCCCCAGCGCCACCTGCCGCACCGCGCGATTGGTGATCGCGACATCGGATGTCTGGAATGTCATCCCCAGCGTCGCAGAAAAATAGAGGAAATCGGCATAGTCCGGCTCTTTCGTGCCGGGAAAGTCCAGCCCGCCGCGGTCGCTGTTCCTCTCTGCGCTTTCCCCATAGAACAGGTGAGCATAGTGCACTGCGAACACTGTGTTGGCGAACAGCCATGCCAGTGTCAGTGTCGCCAGCAGGCGCACGATGGCCACACCGTCGCCTGTGGCCGCTTCGTGCAGTTCGCCCGATACCGCTGCGAGCACGACCAGCACGCTGAGGCAAGCGAGTACGAGCACCCACACCCGGTTGGCATCGTTGGCGCGTGCGTGGCGGCGTATCCTGTCCGCCCCGTGAGAGCGGAGCAGGGGCGCCATCGATACGAGATAGAGCGCGGCGGCAATATCGAACCCGGTGGTCAGCGCATCGGCCACCCGGCCACCGCCCAGCAGCAGCCAGCCTGCCGCCACGAACACAGAAATCGCCACGAACGCCACAAAGCGTGGCGGCGCGATCCGGTTACCGATGCCGGTTCGCGCCGCTCGCGTCACAGCGCGTGCGCCACAATCATTTGCCGGTGCGCGGGGCGAGCAGGTTGTCGAGCCCTTGCTCGCCCGGCTTGGCAGGGGTCAGCCACGGATACCGCAGCCCGCCGTGGTAATCGACTGGCACGGTGGTCACGTTCTCACCGCGCTTCACCAGCAACTGGATCGGCTCCTTACCCTTAGCTGCTGCCTTGATCGCATTGCGCATCGCATCGGCGCTGTATGCGATGCTGTTGACCGCCAGAATCCGTGCCCCATCGACGATCCCGGCTTTGAATGTCGGCCCGTCCCATAAAGTGGACGTGACATCGCCATCCTTGTCCAGCGTCAGGCCCAGCGAATAGGTAAGGTCGAGCGACTTGCTCGATGCCATCCGCCCTTTCTCGTAAGAATTCGGCTTGTCGCGGAACACCAGCTTGTATCCGGCCATTTCGATGCCTTTGATCGGGGCGGGCTGGCCGGGGGTGAGCATGCGCGTGGTGAGGAACTGTGCCCAGTCATAGGGATAGACTGCGTTGAGATCGGCCACCACATCGTCGAACGTATAAGTCGACACACCCCAGTCGCCGTCGTTCTGGCCGAAGAAACGGCGGGCGAAATCGTCCAGCCCTTTCTTCCCCCTGGTCCCGGCGCGGATGATCTGGTCGGCTTCCAGCCACACCAGCGCGCCTTCGGTGTAATAATCCTCGTTGCGGTTCAACGAGGGGTAGGGGAGCGGGCGACGGCTGTTGATGATCGGATCGTTGGTGGTGTCGGCCACCGAACGCCATTCGCGGCCCGGCTGCCCTTCGGAATAAAACGCCGCGGCACGGGCAAACTGGCCCAGCACGGTTTCCTTGGTCTGCACGCCTGAACGCGCGGCCAGCACCCAGCCCCAGAACTGAGTCTGCCCTTCGTACACCCACAGCAGCGAATTCTGCATCGGTGTGCGGAAATCGGGGGTCCACAGGTCCGCCGGGCGGCGATATTTGCCGTTCCACGAATGGACCAGCTCGTGCGCGACGACGTTGTGATCCCAGTCCATATCGTCCCAGTCGGTGAACGCAGTGGGTTCATACTGGTTTTCGCTCGACCGGTGATGTTCCAGCCCGATGCCGCCCATCCGGTCGGTCAGGGCCAGCAGAGTGGTGTAATGATCGAAATGGCGCGCGCCGAACAGGTAATCGGCCTGCGTGAACATGTTTTTGAACGATTGCAGGTTTTGCGGCGCGAGTTCGAGATACTTGGGATCGTCGGCCACGACATCGAGCCGGGCATCTTTGCCCACTTCCCAGCTTTTGGCGTATTTCCCGGCGAAGATCGGGGAATCGACCAGCGTTTCATAATCCACGGTGCCCCAGTGCACGGTATCGCCGCTGCGGGTCTTGCCATCGAGCGCGGTGTAAACCGTCCACCCGGCGGGCACTGTCACTGTGGGATTGAAAGCGATGCGGCGGATATAATGCCCGGCGGGATAGAGGCTCATCATATCCCATTGCAGGTTGAACATTTCCTGCGTCATCGAAATCCGCCCCTCTTTGCTTTCCAGCGGAGAGGTGTGAACGAATTTCGCTGTGACCGCTTTCGTCCCGGCGGGCAGCGAGAGGCGGAAGGCATAGACATCGAGTGGATCGCGCATCCATGTCAGCGGCTTGCCATCGGCAAAGAAGCGCACATCGGCCAGCAGGTTGATCGGCCCGCGCGCGGCATGTTTGCCGGGGATGAATTTGGGGAACAGCAGCGTCAGTTCGCTGGTGCCCGGCGCGACGGGGATGGTTTCAGTCACTTTATACAGGCCGCGCACGGTATCGCTGGCATCGATGTTCAGATCGATCGTGCCGCCGGGCCAGGGGGTGTCGGCGGGCAACGGAGTGGCATCGTTCAGCGCCGCCTGCATCGGGCGCGAGCGGTTCTCGTCTGCTGAAGTCGGGGGGGCTGCGATGGCGTCGGCAATGGGGAGCGACAGGGCGAGAGCTGCAAGCGGCAGTGCGAACCGGTTTTTCATGGCACGGGTTAATGCGCGAAGCGGCAGATGGTTTCAAGCCAGCGATGAGCGCCCGATGCGCCCTTTCGGTTCAACACCGTCTTTCCGCCGCGCGCCGAACACGCTAACGCGCGCGGCATGAGCGGAAAGACACCCCAACCCATTCGCGGCACGCAGGATATTTTCGGTGCCGATGCGGAAAGCTTCGCCTTCGTGGTCGAGACGTTCGAACGCGTGCGGCGGCTCTATCGGTTTCGCCGGGTGGAAATGCCGGTGTTCGAGAAGACAGAGGTGTTCGCCCGCTCGCTGGGCGAAACGACCGATGTCGTATCGAAAGAGATGTATTCGTTCGATGATCGCGGCGGCGAATCGCTGACGCTGCGCCCCGAATTTACCGCCGGGATTGCCCGCGCCTATCTCACCGACGGGTGGAAGCAATATGCTCCGCTCAAGGTCGCGACCCACGGCCCGCTGTTCCGCTACGAACGCCCGCAGAAGGGGCGTTATCGCCAGTTCCACCAGCTCGACGCCGAAGTGATCGGCGCGGCCGAGCCGCAGGCGGACGTGGAACTGCTGACAATGGCGGATCAGTTGCTGAAAGAGCTGGGCATTGCCGATGGCGTGACGCTGCAACTCAATACGCTGGGCGATGGTGACAGCCGCGAGGCATGGCGCGCGGCGCTGATCGAGTACTTTTCCGCACACAGGGCGGAGCTGAGCGAGGATTCGCAGGATCGGCTCGAACGCAACCCGCTACGTATCCTCGACAGCAAGGATTCGCGCGACAAGGCATTCGTGGCCGATGCGCCGCGGATCGACGATTACCTCTCTGCCGAGGCGCAGGATTTCTTCGCTGCCGTCACCGGCGGGCTGGATGCGGCGGGCGTGGCGTGGAGCCGCAATCCCGCGCTGGTGCGCGGGCTGGATTATTATCGCCACACAGCGTTCGAATTCGTGACAGATCGGCTGGGCGCGCAAGGCACCGTGCTGGGCGGCGGGCGATACGACGGACTGATGGAATCGCTCGGCGGTCCGGCGACCCCGGCAGTCGGCTGGGCAGCGGGGATCGAACGGCTGGCGATGCTGGTGGGGGATCGCGAGATTGCCGGGCCGGATGTGAGCCTTGCGGTAGAAGACAACGCGCTGATCGCGAAGGGCATTGCGGCGACTGCTGCACTGCGCGCCGCGGGTTTCTCGGTCGAAGTGTTCGACAGCGGATCGCCGCGCAAACGCTATGACAAAGCGGCGAAAGTGCAGGCCAGGGCGCTTGTCAGCTTGAATACGGGCGGGTTCAATATTCGCTCTGCGCCGGATACCCCGGATGTCGACCGGATCAATCAGGTGTTGAGCCAGTTCGGCTCATGAAGCGGGTGCATAACACCTCCCGTCACCCCGGCCAACGAGCCGGGGTCCAGCTTGCCTGCAGGCACTGCGCCGGGAAAACAGCGGGGCCCCGGATCGGGTCCGGGGTGACGGCGGTGCTGGTGAGTTGTGTTGCGGCAGTGGCTGCTTTGTTGGAGCAGTGCCCTGCCCGTTCCCCCGCAGGGTGCTGGCCCGCAGCGACGGCCGCGTCTTAGTTAGGCCGCCTGCCATATCGTCGCCCCGGACTTGATCCGGGGCCCCGCTTTTCTTCTCGCGCCGGGTGTTTAAAACACGCGTGAGTTTTGCAACCACAGAGCAGCCCCTTTGACCATTCCCGCCGAACGTCTCGATCAGATCGCCCATCGCTTCGCTGAACTCGAAGCGCGGATGGCGTCGGGCACATTGGAAGGCGATGCCTTCGTCCAGGCCAGTCGTGACTATGCGGAGCTGGAGCCGGTCGCCCGCGCGGCGGAGCAGGCGCGGACGATGCGCGCCGAACTGGCAGAGCTGGAATCGCTCGACGACAGCGACCCGGAGATGAAGGTGCTGGCGGAAGAGGAAATCGCCCGCCTGCGCGAAGAACTCCCGGTGGTCGAACGCGCGCTGGCGGTGGCGATGCTGCCGCGCGATTCGGCCGATGCGCGCCCGGCGATGCTGGAAATCCGCGCCGGGACTGGCGGCGATGAAGCCGCGCTGTTCGCTGCCGATCTGTTCCGCATGTACGAACGCTATGCCGCCGAGCAGGGCTGGCGGGTCGAGACGATCAGCGTGAATGCCAGCGATATCGGCGGGTTCAAGGAAGTGGTCGCTAACGTCACCGGCACCGGGGTGTTCGCCAAGCTCAAGTTTGAAAGCGGGGTCCACCGGGTGCAGCGCGTGCCTGTGACCGAAAGCGGAGGGCGCATCCACACCAGCGCGGCGACCGTGGCGGTGCTGCCCGAACCGAGCGAAGTCGACGTGTCGATCGAGGACAAGGATCTCAAGATCGACATCTACCGCTCCAGCGGCGCGGGTGGGCAGCACGTCAATACCACCGACTCGGCGGTGCGGATCACCCACGTTCCCACGGGCATCGTCGTCGCCATGCAGGATGAACGCAGCCAGCATCGCAACCGCGACAAGGCGATGCAGGTGCTGCGCGCCCGCCTGTATGAAAAGCGGCGGGAAGAAGTGCATGGAGCAGAGGCCGAGGCGCGCAAGGCAATGGTTGGCAGCGGCGACCGGTCCGAACGCATCCGTACTTACAATTTCCCGCAAGGCCGCGTGACCGATCACCGCATCGGCCTGACGTTGCACAAGCTGGACGATGTGCTGGCCGGGCCGGGTCTGGCCGAACTGATCGACGCGCTGATCGCGGAAGACGAAGCCAAACGCCTCGCCGCGCTGGGCGAATGACCGCTACCGTCGGCAACGCGCTGCGCGATGCCACTGCGCGGCTTGGCGAAGAATGGGCGCGGATCGATGCCGAACTGCTGATGGCCCACGCGCTGGGCCTGACCCGCTCTGCGATGCTGATCGGGGCGATGCGCGATCCGGTGCCCGCCGGTTTCGCGCCTCTGCTGGAAAGGCGGCTGGCGGGCGAGCCGGTGGCTTACATTCTCGGTACGGCGGAATTCTATGGCCGCCCATTTTCGGTCAGCCCCGATGTCCTGATCCCGCGCGCCGATAGCGAAAGCGTTGTCGCCGCTGCGCTGGAGGCGAAACCCGATGCGCGCCGGGTGCTCGATTGCGGAACCGGCTCCGGCGCGTTGCTGCTGACGCTGCTGGCCGAACTGCCCGCCGCGCACGGGATCGGCATCGATCGATCCGAAGCGGCATTGCGAATCGCAACGGCCAATGCGGCGGGGCTGAATCTGGCGGATCGTGCCCGGTTCGAACTGGCAGACTGGACGGTCGATGGCTGGGCAAACGGGCTTGGCCGGTTCGATTTGGTGATCGCGAACCCCCCCTATGTCAGTTTGGGGGCGTTACCGGGTGAGTTTGATGCGTTACTAGATGAAAACGTGCAAATGTACGAACCGGCAGGGGCTTTGTTCGCCGGGCCGGAGGGGTTGGATGATTACCGTATCCTCGTGCCACAATTGAAGAATTTGCTCGAACCGAGCGGTGTTGCCGTGCTCGAAATCGGGGCCACACAAGCAGGTGAAGTAACTGTCATGTCGCATGAAGCGGGCTTCGCTGTTACCCTGCGTCACGACCTTGCCGGGCGGCCCCGTGGACTGATTTTGACTTAGGGCTTGGCAAATGGCCGCCGTGGCACTAGGTCTTATGCAAGGCCTTCGGTCGGCGGCATGGTCTGCACCCGAAATCGCCTTAAAGCTCCAACATTTGCATACCGGCCGGGCACTGCGCCCGTGCAGAGGTGCAGGTGGGGCACCGCGATCCCGATGGTGGGCGCGGCATGGGGTCATACGATCGAAACCCGGCTGATGGATCGTCCGGGCAGGTCTACGATAAGGAAGAATTTTCCTTGAACAATAACAACCGTAACAACAACAACCGTCGTCGCGGGCGCGGTAATCGTCAGCAAAGCGGCGGTGGTAACAGCCAGAACCGGATCGATAGCCGGGCACGTGGTAACGCCCCGCAATTGCTCGACAAATATAAAAAGCTGGCGCAGGACGCGCAACATAATGGCGATCGGGTGCAGGCTGAATATTACCTGCAATTTGCCGACCATTACTTCCGCGTGATCGCCGATAACAAGGCGCGGCAGGAAGAAGCCCGCAATCGCAATCGCGACGAACGCGATAGTGAAGATAGCGATAGCGACGATGATCGCGACTCGAACCGCGATAGCGAACGCGACGACAGCCGGGACAATCGCGATAGCGCGCCGCGTGGCCGGAATGCGGGACGTCAGCGGACCCGCCGCAATGATCGCGACGGCGACAGCCGCGATAGCGACGATAACGATAACGAGTTCGAACCGGCGGATAATCCGTTCACGCGCGGCACTCGGGAAAGCAAGCAGGAGAAAGCGCCTGCTGCCCGTCGCGGACGCAAGCGTCGCGAAGAAACCGATGGCGATAGCGATGGCGGCGTTTCCAACGATGGCGGAATCGATTCCAGTGCGCTGCCCCCGGCAATCGCGCAAGCCGACGAAGCGGAAAAGCCAGCGCGCAAGCCCGCCGTTCGCCGCCGCCGTAAAGTGGCCGACGAAGCGGAGAGCGACGACGGCCTGAAGGCAGTCGGCTGACGGACATCGGGAGGGCGCCGTGCAGGATCGCGTCGCCCTTTCGCAAGGGCGTGTTTCGGGCGGGATAGCCCCTTTTGGCCACTGGCTGGCGGCGCATCCGCGCATTGTCGTGATGGCCGCCGGGCTGGTCGCTGCGCTGGGTTTTCCGCCCCTCAATCTCTGGCCGCTCGCGCTGTTGGGCATGGCGGGCTTCGCTGTGCTGGTGGCGCAAGCGCCGGACTGGCGGCGCGCCATGTTGATTGGCTGGCTCTTCGGTGTCGCACACTATACGTTTGCGAATAACTGGATCGCGACTGCATTCACCTATCAGGCGGCGATGTCGCCTGCGATGGGCTGGGCGGCGGTGCCGCTGCTGTCGCTGTATCTGGCGGTGTATCCGGCACTTGCTGCCGGTGCGGCGCGCGCGATTGGCGGGCAGCGCCCTTTGCCGGTGGCGTTTGCACTGGCCGGGTGCTGGATCGTGGCGGAGTGGCTGAAAAGCTGGGTCTTCACCGGATATGCCTGGGATCCGTTCGGTCTCGTTTTCCTCGGTGGGTTCGACCGGCCGGGGATCGCCGCGCTGCTGCCCTGGCTGGGTACATATGGCCTGTCGGGACTGGCGGTGTTGGTCGCCGGAGGGATCGGCTGGTTGCTGATTGCACGGGCATGGTGGCGGGCCGTGGCGGTCTTTGTACTCCTCGCAGTGGGGATGTATCTGCCCGGTCCGGCGGCGAACCCCGGTACGTTGGAATATACGCTGGTACAGCCCGACTTCACGCAGGAAGAACTGAACGATCCGCGCCAGTACGAAGCGCAGTTTCAAGAGCTTGAGCAGCTTACCATGCCCCGGCAAGACAAAGGACGGCGGCTGGTGCTGTGGCCTGAATCCGGCCTGCCCGACTATCTGCGGGACGGGTATCCGCAGCGATATTATGACGCGACGACTGCTGGGGCCGATCCCGCATTCGCCCGTGCGCGGATCGGACGGGCGATCGGACCGGGCAGCCTCCTGATGACCGGAGCTGTCGATCTGGAGATCGATAAACCGGGTGCGCCCGATGCCCGCGCTGTCGGTGCCTATAATGTCGTCACCGCGTTGAATGCAAAGGGCCAGTTCGCGGGCTCCTATGCCAAAGCACACCTTGTCCCTTACGGCGAATATCTGGCGTTGCCCTGGCTGCTCGAACCGTTGGGCTTCCGGCGGCTGGTTGCCGGATCGATTGACTTCAACCCCGGCCCCGGCCCGCGGACGCTTGATCTGGGTGCATGGGGTCAGGCCGGGATACAGATCTGTTACGAAATCACTTTCAGCGGGGAAGTGGTCGATCCCGCCCATCGCCCCGATTATATCTTTACCCCATCCAACGATGGCTGGTTCGGTGCGTTTGGCCCGCCGCAGCACTTCGCTCAGGCGCGGATGCGCGCGATTGAGGAAGGTCTGCCCGTTCTGCGTGCGACCACTACCGGAATCAGCGGGGTAATCGACGCGCACGGTGTGGTCCGTAACACGATGCCCGCACACCGGCCCGGACGCATCGACGGGCTTGTCCCACAAGCGCTTGCGCCAACGCTGTTTGCACGACTGGGCAATCTGTTGCCGCTTGGCTGGGCGGTGCTGCTGCTGGCCGCGTCATTGCTTGCAACCCGGCGTCGCGCCCGCTAGTGCTGCGCGGGTTATTTGCAGACATAAAGCTGTCTTTATATCAGGACTGAATTCGATGCGCGCTGATTACCTGTTCACTTCGGAAAGCGTTTCCGAAGGGCACCCCGACAAAGTTTCCGACCAGATTTCGGACGCTATCGTCGATCTGTTTCTGTCGAAAGACGATCAGGCCCGCGTCGCTTGCGAAACGCTGACGACGACACAGCGCGTGGTTCTTGCCGGGGAAATCCGCTGCAAGGGCGTGTTCGAAAATGGCGCGTGGGTCGATGGTGCGCTGGAAGAGATTGAGCGCACCGTTCGCAATGTCGTGAAGGAAATCGGTTACGAACAATCGGGCTTCCATTGGGAAACGTTCGAATTCGAGAACTATCTCCACGCGCAGAGCGATCATATCGCGCAAGGTGTTGATGCCAGCGGCAACAAGGATGAAGGCGCGGGCGATCAGGGGATCATGTTCGGCTTCGCATGCGACGAAACGCCCGACCTGATGCCTGCTACGCTCGATTACAGTCACAAGATTCTGCAGCGGCTTGCGGCCGATCGCAAGAGCGGCGCGGCACCGTTCCTCGAACCCGATAGCAAGAGCCAGGTCACGCTGAAGTACGAAAACGGCAAGCCGGTGGCCTGCACCGCGGTTGTCGTCAGCACGCAGCACGCGCCCGGCTATCACGAGGGTGAGAAAGAAGCCGAACTTAAGGCTTACGTGAAGAAAGTGGTCGGAGAAATCCTGCCCGAAGGGTTCCTGTCAGACGCAACGCGGTGGCACATAAACCCTACTGGCAAGTTCGAGATCGGTGGGCCGGACGGCGATGCCGGGCTGACCGGGCGCAAGATCATTGTCGATACATATGGTGGCGCTGCCCCGCATGGCGGTGGCGCGTTTTCGGGCAAAGATCCCACTAAGGTCGATCGTTCGGCTGCCTATGTCACCCGCTATCTGGCGAAAAACATCGTTGCCGCTGGTCTGGCGAAACGCTGCACGATCCAGGTCGCCTACGCGATTGGCGTGTCGGAACCGCTGTCGCTCTATGTCGATACGCATGGCACCGGCACCGTTGCTGACGAGAAGCTGGAAGAAGCGATCCGGCAGGTGGCCGCGCGCAAGCTGGGCGGTCTGACCCCGCGTGGCATTCGTGAAGGGTTGCACCTGAACAAGCCGATCTATCGCCAGAGTGCGGCCTATGGCCACTTCGGCCGGATTGCGGCAGGTGATGCATTCCCGTGGGAGAAAACCGATCTGGCGGCCGACTTGCGCGAAGCAGTCGCCTGATCGGTTAAATCCGTCCCTCACGCACGGTCGCCAGATCGCTGGCAACTGTGCGGGCAGCGATGCCATAGTGAGCGGCGGCCCACCAGTAGAGCATGGCCGTACCTGCCATCGCCAGTGACAGGGCCGGGCCTGCCGCCATTCCGTCGCTAGCCAGACGGTCGCTGATCGCGCCGACTATCACTGGCCCGATGCCACCTGCGAACCCGAAGACGATATTCAGCAGAGCATTGGCTGTCGCCCGCATCCGCGGATGCATCATGTTTTGCAATGTGCCGAAGGTCATTCCCAGATACATGAACTGTAGCATGGTCGAAAGGGCGACCAGCACGATCAGCAGCCACAGATCGCTTCGGGTTATGCCGATGCAATACAACGGTGCGGCTATCGCGAGGCTGATTGCCGGGACAATCGCGTAAGAGGATGGGATTCGCGCTGCCAGTCGGTCGGCCAGCGCGCCGCCGGTGAGGACCGACAGGCTGGCGGGCAAGCTGGCGATGAGCCCGGCATAGAGGCCCGCCTGCGCCAATGGGATATCGAACCGCCGCATCAGCAGCGCGGCGAAGAAAGCTGTCAGCCCGAAACCGACCAGCGATGCGAGCGCCGATCCGGCCACCAGATGACGCGCGCTGGGCAGTTCGGCAAAACGGCGGACGACAGCACTGATCGGCGGGACGGTGTCGTCTGTCACTTTGTCGTACTGGCCGCGTGGAGGTTCCTTGATGAACAGCCAGACGAGCAATGCCAGCAACAGGCCCGGCGCTGCGGTTACGATGAATGCCATCCGCCATCCCCACGTTTGCGCGACGAATGCCCCACCGGCCAGCCCGATAAACGCACCAAGAGGGGGGGAGAGCAACAACACCGACATTGCCGATGCGCGCCGTTCGGGTGGAAAATAGTCGGCGATCACCGACTGGTTGGCAGGCAGACCGACTGCTTCGCCCACGCCCACAGCAATGCGTGCCATCAGCAGCTGAGCCCAGTTGGTCACAAAACCGCAGGCGGCGGCCGCAACCGACCAGGCCAGAGTGCCGACGACGGTAAAACTCAGCCGCCGTCGCCGCTCGGCCATGCGTGCGATAGCCACCCCCAGCAGGATATTCAGCGCGGCATAGGCAAAACCGAGCAGCCCGATCTCTGCATCGCTGAGCTGGAATTCGGCCTTGAGCGGTTCGACCAGTGCGTTGACTACGATCCGGTCGATAAAACCGATCGTGCCGATCATTGTCAGCAGCCCTAGTGCGAGCGATGGGGATGATCGGCGCAGTTGCGATATCTCCGTCCGTTCGCGGTCAGGTTACGTAATGAGCAGTGGTTTTGGCCGCGACTTCGTCTGCGGTTACCCCTGGCGCAAGCTCCAGCAGCTTGAACGGGCTGGAATGGTCGGGCCGCCGGAACACGGCCAGATCGGTGATAATCATGTCCACCACGTTGCAACCGGTCAGCGGCAGATCGCATTCGGGAAGGAATTTGGGCGCGCCTGATTTACTGGTGTGTTCCATCACTACGATGATTTTCTTCACCCCGGCGACAAGATCCATCGCCCCGCCCATTCCCTTGATCATCTTGCCGGGAATCATCCAGTTGGCGATGTCGCCGTTTTCGGACACTTCCATCGCGCCGAGCACAGTCAGGTCAATGTGCCCGCCCCGGATCATCGCAAAGCTGGCAGCGCTGTCGAAATAGACGCTCCGTGGCAGTTCGCTGATGGTCTGCTTGCCTGCGTTGATCAGATCGGGATCGACCTCGTCTTCATAGGGGAACGGGCCGATGCCGAGCATTCCGTTTTCGCTCTGCAATGTTACGTCCATCCCGTCGGGGATGTGGTTTGCCACCAGCGTCGGGATGCCAATACCGAGGTTGACATAGAAGCCGTCCTCCAGCTCTTGCGCGGCACGGGCGGCCATTTCGTCTCGGGTCCAGGGCATCAGATCGTCCTTCAGGTCAGCGGTTGGGGGATCAGGAACCAGCCTTTGCCAAGCAGCGGTTCAAGCGACAAGGCAGCAGAGGGATCCTTGAGATATTTGTACAATTCGTCGAAGTCGGCGCGCTCGTCACCTGCGATGGCGACGACGCAATATTCCTTCGCAAAATCGGCGCGGCGTGTTTGCTTACGATCGTCGGGATAGCGCAGCAGAATCAGCGGATCGTGGCCGTCAGGATCGAGCCCGGTGGATACGAGGGCACGGCGGATCTCGCCTGCCCGATCGGCAGTATTGCCGGAAATCCAGCCAATTGTGATATCTTCGCTCCGCAAAGCAGCCAGGCGATCGGCCAAGGCCGGGTCGGCGTGCGGGTCGGTGCCTGAGTCTAGCAAAGTACCGGCGGGATCGAGATCGATCAGGACTGCCGCCGGATGAATCGAGCATTCGGCGGTCGTGGCATCCAGCATTCCGGAATCGGCCAGTATCGCCGAATGGCGCACAGTTCCGACGGGCGGAGTGGTGCCTGCCTTGTTCGCAAAGGCATATAGATCGGCATAGGCTTCGGGCCTGATGGACGTTGGCGCGCCGGAAGGGGGCGGTAGCGGACCCTCGATTATCGCGGCAATGCTTTCGCCGCCTTCTTCCGTCGCGGGGGCGGTGTCGACGGTGGACGGCGCACGAATGGCGTCCCCAGTGGAGGCGGCAGGCGTAGCTTGCGCGTCTTTCCGTTCTTCTGCATTGGCCATCCGCTGGCGCAGAAGGGCGCCCCCTGCCATTGCTGGCACGACAGCGGCAACGCAACCGGACAGCGCGCAGCTTGCCATCACAGTAGCAACGATTGGAGCAAACGGACGAATCAAGCCGATGCGTCCCCTATAAAACCGACGAAGTCGACATCGGTCACGCCGTCTCCCGCTCGCGCACGGTACGGAATTCGATTTTCTTGTCGTAGGGCGCGCCGACAATCAGGCGCTGAACATATACCCCCGGCAGATGGATCGCATCGGGATCGAGCGCGCCGACCGGCACGACTTCTTCGACTTCGACGATGCAGACTTTGCCGCAAGTGGCAGCGGGCAGGTTGAAATTGCGGGCTGTCTTGCGGAACACGAGATTGCCGGTTTCGTCGGCCTTCCACGCTTTAACGATCGACAGGTCGGCAAAAATGCCGCGTTCGAGAATGTAGTCTTCCATTTCCCCGTCACGGTTGGGGAACTGTTTTACTTCCTTGCCTTCCGCCACCTGAGTGCCGACGCCGGTCTTGGTGTAAAATCCGGGAATGCCCGCACCGCCAGCACGCATCCGTTCGGCCAGTGTACCTTGCGGAGAGAATTCCACCTCCAGCTCTCCGGAGAGGAATTGGCGTTCGAATTCCTTGTTTTCACCAACATAGGAACTGATCATTTTCTTCACTTGCTTGGTGCGGAGGAGTTTGCCGATACCTTCGTTATCGATCCCGGCATTGTTGCTGGCGAACGTGAGCCCGGTTACCCCTGAATCGCGGATCGCATCGAGCAATCTTTCCGGTATCCCGCAGAGGCCGAAGCCCCCGCTGGCAATCACCATGTCGTTGGTCAGAATGCCGTCGAGCGCGGCTGCGGCAGAAGGATAGAGCTTGTTCATGCGGCAGGTTTAGCGACCAGTTTATGTGCTGTCACGACTTCTGATTGCGGCGGGCAGGCAGCGTGTGAAGTTCAGTCCACGGCGAAAGGATTGAGCGAGGAAATTCATTGTGCACTGCAAAATAGCGAGCGAAAGCAATGGGGCATTTCTCTGCATTTGAAAAATATCCAATTGAAATTAAATTGTTAATTTCTATAAATTGCAAATTATGCAACTATGATTGAGCATTTCGCACTTGCACAAAAAGGCGGCGAGCGACATATGTCTCCCTGCCTTTCAGGCATCCTCTCCCAAGACTTCCAAGGCCCGGTGGTTTTCCACCGGGCCTTTTTTTCGTCCGCTGCAGGCCTTTATTGCAGGTGCCGTCACCAATTTGACTGTCCGGTCGGCTTTCTGACACCGAATCGCTCTCCGTTCATTGGCAAAGCAGGTTTGGCTTCCTAATTCTTGGGGCCAGGCAGACAGAACTATACGAAAGGCGGATGCCAGATGGCTGACGACGGCGCGGCAACAATCGACAGGACAGTAAGGTTACAGGTTGCGGCGGCGCGGCAGGAGGAATCTGGGCAGGGAATTGCCCGGATGCCTCGTTCGGCGTTTCAGGCGCTGGGAATTACCGAGGGCGATGTCGTCGAAGTGGTGGGCAAACGGGCGACGGCCGCGATTGCCGCACCGGCTTATCCGGAGGATGAGTCGCTCGAAGTGGTGCGGCTCGATGGGTTGCAGCGTGGCAATGCAGAAACCGGGTCTGGCGAACATGTCGTTATTCGCTCGGCCGAATCGCGCCCGGCCACACGTGTCGTGTTTGCACCTGCACAGCGGGAAATGCGTTTGCAGGGACCGACGCAGGCCTTGCAGCGCAACTTCTTCCGCAAGCCACTGGTGGCAGGCGATATCGTGGCCACGACTGGCCAGCAGCCGGTGCAGAATATGCCGCCCGAAGTGCGGCGGATGTTCAACGCGCCTGCCTATGCGCTGACGCAGATCCGCCTGACTGTGGTGTCCACCAGCCCCAAGGGCATCGTTCATATCGACGAGAATACCGAAGTCGAACTGCGTCCTGCATTCGAAGAACCGCGCGATGGCCGTGCGGTTGTGAATTACGACGACGTCGGCGGCATTGGCGATACGATTCAGCAATTGCGCGAAATGGTGGAGTTGCCGCTGCGTTATCCTGAGCTGTTCACGCGACTGGGGGTTGATCCGCCCAAAGGTGTGTTGCTTCACGGCCCGCCGGGCACGGGCAAGACCCGCTTGGCGCAGGCTGTCGCAAATGAAAGCGATGCGGATTTCTTCACCATCAACGGCCCGGAAATCATGGGCTCGGGCTATGGCGAAAGCGAGAAGCATCTGCGCGAAGTGTTTGAGGAAGCAGCCAAAGCCGCACCTGCGATCATCTTCATTGACGAGATCGATTCGATTGCCCCCAAACGCGACCGGGTCGCGGGCGAGGCAGAGAAACGACTGGTTGCACAGCTCCTGACTCTGATGGATGGGTTGGAGTCCCGCTCCAATATCGTGGTCATCGCAGCGACCAATCGCCCCGATGCCATTGACGAAGCACTGCGTCGCCCGGGCCGTTTCGACCGTGAAATCGTAATCGGTGTGCCAGACGAGAAAGGTCGCCGCGAGATACTGGCGATCCATACCCGCGGAATGCCGCTGGGCGACAGGGTCGATCTGGACGAACTGGCGCGTACCACGCATGGCTTTGTCGGTGCCGATATCGCTGCACTCTCGCGCGAAGCGGCCATCGAAGCTGTCCGACGGATCATGCCTCGGCTCGATCTGGACGAGCGCACGGTTCCGCCCGAAGTGTTGGAAGAGCTACAGGTCACGCGCGAGGATTTCCTTGCTGCGCTCAAGCGTGTGCAGCCAAGCGCCATGCGTGAAGTGATGGTGCAGATGCCCAATGTCGGGTGGAGCGATATTGGCGGACTGGCCAAGGCGACCGAGCAGCTCCGCGAAGGGATCGAGTTGCCGCTCAAGAATCCTGAGGCATTCCATCGGCTCGGCATTCGCGCGGCTAAGGGCTTCCTGCTCTATGGGCCGCCGGGAACGGGCAAGACTTTGCTGGCGAAGGCAGTGGCCAAGGAATCGGAAGCGAACTTCATTTCGATGAAGTCGAGCGACCTGCTGTCGAAATGGTACGGCGAAAGCGAACAGCAGATCGCCCGCATGTTCCAGCGTGCCCGGTCGGTTGCGCCTTGCGTGATCTTTATCGACGAAATCGACAGTCTCGTCCCTGCGCGGGGTACGGGGCAGGGCGAGCCGGCGGTTACCGGCCGGGTCGTCAATACGATCCTCGCCGAGATGGATGGGCTGGAGGAATTGCAATCGGTGGTTGTGATCGGCGCAACCAACCGGCCAACTCTGGTCGATCCTGCATTGTTGCGACCGGGCCGGTTCGACGAACTGGTCTATGTCGGGACGCCAGACAAGGATGGCCGCGAACGCATTTTGGGTATCCATGCGCGCAATATGCCGCTGGCCGACGACGTCGATCTGGGCGTGATTGCCGGGAAGACAGAGCGCTTTACCGGTGCCGATCTTGAAGACATCGTTCGCCGTGCCGGGCTCAATGCCTTGCGGCGAGGCGGTGGCGATGTCGAGAGCGTTACGGCGGAGGATTTCACCGAAGCGCTGGCGGAATCGCGTGCGACGGTGACGCCGGAGATGGAGAACGAATATCTCAAGATGCGCGGCGAACTGAAAAAACGTGCTGCCGCCGTGCGTCCGACCATCGGGTTTATTTCGGATGGGATGTTGGAGCCGACCCGCGAATTCAAACACGGATCAGACGAAGGCGATACGAAAAGCAGTTGAGTTCAGCAGCCATTCCCCTTCCCATTTGCGCCTCTGCGCGGATGGGAGGGGGCTGAATTTCGCGCCGGTTCTATCGGCTTAACTCGGGAGGGACGCGGTGTGGCTGAAGGGGCCGACCGCTACTGCTCCGCCCGTGCATTGGCCGCTTCGACTTCGAGCCTGTGGCGCAGCAATGCACCGGGCATTTCGCGCCGCAGCCAGTCGAGCATATGTTCGCGCACACGGCAGCGTAGCTCCCACAGGTCGCCAATGGTTGTCGCGCTCATTCCCAGACGCAGCTCTATGCTTTCCGGTCGCGCCTCTGTGACGAGCAGAATTCCCATGCGCCGATCCCATTCGGGCTGTGCGGAAAGAAACCGTTCAAATTCAGCGCGTACAGGGGCGATGTCGGTGGCCGGATCGAGATGGAGATAGACCGGGCCGGACAGCTTTTCGCTCACTCGCGACCAGTTTTCAAAACTGTTGTCGAGGAATCGGCTGGTGGGCACCATTGCTGCGCGTTCATCCCACATCCGCACGACGACAAAGCTCATGCGGATTTCCTCCACGCGCCCGGTAAAGCCATCGACCACGACGAGATCGCCGATACGAAGAGGTTCGGTGATCGCCATTTGCAAGCCTGCAATCAATGACTTGAGCGCAGGCTGTGCCGCCGCACCCACCGCCAGAGCGGCAAGACCGGCAGAGGCCATCACGGTGACGCCAACCTGACGCACACCGGGAATTCCCAGCATCATCAGGCCGATAGTAATGAACACGATGATGAATGTGACTGTACGCGAAAGGATGGCAATCCGCGTGCGGTGACTGCGAGCCGAGACGGGGTCTTCCGACGCTTCCGCACGATGATCCAGCGCCAGAGCGAATGCGCGGACAATCGCAAATGCCATCCAGCCCAGCAAAGCGGGCATGATGAATTTGCCGACAACACCCCACACCGCGCCAATCCAGCCATCGGCTTGCGCGGCAAGGGAAACTCCGATTGCCATCATCGCCCAGCGGCTCGGCTGGAAGAGGCGATTGACGATCAGATCGTCTGCCCCGGTTTCGGTCTGCCGCACGACGCGACGCAGGATTGAAAACACTACTGTATGGAACAGCAAGGCAATCAATATCGTCGCGCAGAGATAAACCACGGCGTGGATCATCTCTGGCCATTCGATGGTATAGCGGGACAGATCGAATTCGCTGAACATAGCCGGAGACTTATGGATGGACCTATGTGCTGGCAAGGGCAGGTGGGGGCACCCGTCTCAACCTTCGCCCGGTGCGCCTTCGTGCGGGAATTCAATCGTTACCCGCATACCTTCGGGAGAGAGGTCGCGGTTGATCGATCCGCGCAACTGGCGGGCGGCGCTGGTCATCAGCAGAGTTCCGAACCCTTCGCGGGTGGGAGCGGCATCGGGCGTGCGCTCGGCGGGTGTATCCGACGTTACCGCGCGGGCACCATCCTCGGCCCAAATAATTGTAACTTGGTCGGATTCTACTTCCCACCGCACCGTCAGTTCGCCCCCGATGGCCCAGCAACCATACTTGACCGCATTGGTCGTCAGCTCGTGGAGTACCAGCCCCAGCGGGGTGACCTGACGCGCGGTGAGCGCCACCGGGTTGCCATCCAGATTCACTATCCGGTCGCTGGAAAGGTATGGTTTTACAGCGGTTTGAATCAGATTTTGGAGGTCGGTCGTCGCGCCCTGCGCTTTGCCCTGGGTGACTTCGTGCGCGCTGAGCAGTGCGTGGATGCGTTCGGCGATGCGATCGACCACTGGTTTTGCCTCTGGCGCGTCTTTCGCACTCATCCGCACGATCGCGAGAATGACCGCAAAAAGGTTCTTTACCCGATGGTTAAGCTCTCTCGCCAGCAAGTCGGCGCGGTCGCGCGCTTCGGCCAGGCGGGCGGCCTGGGCGGCCTCCGCCTCTGCCCGTGCCGCGCGGCCGACCAGCAGGTAGCCGAGCACGAGCGCGACTGTGAGCAACACCAGCAGGCCCGCCAGCAACGGCATCACCCGCTGTTCGGCGCGGGTGCTTTGCGCGGTGGCCTGCGCGAGAATTTGCTGCTCAATCGCCTCCAGATCGCGGATTGACTGGCTGAGAAGCCCCATTGTTTCAAGGCCTTCGTCGCTAAGGATCAGCTTCTGCGCGCCGAAGATATCGCGGTGATCCATCAGCTTCACCGTCTCGTCCATCTCTGCGAATTTGGCATCGGAGAGGGTTTCGATCCGGTCGACCAGTTCGGCCTGTTTGACAGTAATGTTGTCTCCAATCAGATCACGCAACTTATTGATTTCAGATCGATATGTGTCGCGAGAGAGAGTATATGCACCCAGATAGCGCCGATCTAGCGTGATAACATACCCGCGTTGACCTGTTTCCGCGTTCAAAGCGGCCCGACTGATGTTACGCAGTTGAAGCAGGATGCGATTGGTCTTCTGCACCTGCTCGCGTTCATGCCGTTCCGCCTCGACAGTTTGCGCGATCAGCAGGACCGCGCCGATCAGCGCTGCTGCGACAGTGAGGAACACCGCCATATTGCCCCACCGCCGCATCATCCGGCGCCGTTTGGTATGGCGCGCGCGCAAACGGGCGACCGATTCGGCATCCTGATCTTCGGTTGCGGATGGAAGAGAAGGGGGCATGGCCATCGCTTAGTGCGCCGCGTCCCAGCTTTTGCCTGTGCCGATCTCGATCCCGAGCGGGACGGAGAGTTTGACGGAGGGCAGGGCCGCTTCGGCCATTACGCGTTCGATCACCGGCTTGGCCGCATCGACATCGCCTTCGGGCAATTCGAACACCAGTTCGTCGTGCACTTGCAGCAGCATACGCACGTTCTGCAATCCGGCATCGGCCAGAGCGGGCATCATCCGGGCCATCGCGCGTTTGATGATATCGGCGCTGGTGCCCTGGATCGGGGCGTTGATCGCGGCGCGTTCGCTGCCCTGCCGTTCGGCCTGATTTTTCGATTCGATGCGCGGGAACCACGTTTTGCGACCGAACAGCGTTTCGGAATAACCCCGTTCGCGCACGCTTTCGAGCGTATGGGCGATATACTTCTGAATGCCGGGAAAGCGTTCGAAATAGCGAGTGATCATTGCCTGCGCTTCGTCCGGTTCGATCCCCAAACGGCCTGCCAGACCCCAGCGGCTGATGCCGTACAGGATGGCGAAGTTGATCGTTTTGGCGGCGGCGCGGGTATCGCGGGTGACTTCGCCGTACATTTCCTTCGCGGTGCGGGCGTGGATGTCCTCCCCGGCTTCGAAGGCTTCTTTCAGTGCCGGCACATCGGCCATATGCGCCGCGAGCCGCAGTTCGATCTGCGAATAGTCGGCAGCGAGCAGGACATTGCCCTCTTCCGGCACAAATGCTTCGCGGATCTGGCGGCCGATGGCGGTGCGGATCGGGATATTCTGCAAGTTGGGATCGGTCGAGCTGAGCCGCCCGGTCTGCGCGCCGACGAGGCTGTAGCTGGTATGCACCCGCCCGGTCGTCGGATTGATCGCCGCCTGCAGCGCATCGGTATAGGTGCTCTTGAGCTTGGACAGTTGCCGCCATTCGAGGACTTTGGTGGCGATTTCGGCACCATCCCCGGCGAGCCGTTCGAGCACCGACTGATCGGTCGAATATTGCCCGCTCTTGCCTTTCTTGCCCCCTTTGTGGCCCAGCTTGTCGAACAGGATATCGCCGAGCTGTTTGGGGCTGCCGACGGTGAATTCCTCGCCCGCCAGTTCGTGGATCTGTTTTTCCAGCGTGCCGATCTGCGCGGCAAATTCCTCGCTCAGCCGTGACAGCGCGGCGCGGTCGACCTTGATCCCTTCGCGCTCCATCCGGGCGACGACCGGGATCAGCGGGCGGTCCACCCGTTCATAAACGCGGGTGCCGCCTTCGATGGCGAGCCGCGGTTTCAGATGTTTGTACAGCCGCCAGGTTACGTCGGCATCCTCGGCGGCATATTCGGTGGCGCGGTCGAGCGGGACTTCACCGAACGGGATCGCTTTCTTGCCGGTGCCGCACACGTCCTTGAACGCCAGCGGGGCATGGCCAAGGTGGCGGACCGACAGCTCGTCCATCCCATGCCCGCCGCCGATCCCATCGGTGCCGCGCCCGGCATCGAGTGCGAAGCTGAGGATCATCGTATCCTCTATCGGGCTGACAGCGATGCCGTGCCGGGCCAGCACGTTGAGATCGTATTTGATATTCTGGCCCACTTTCACCACCGCATCGCTTTCCAGCAGCGGCTTGAGCATGGCGATGGCGGTATCGAGGGCGATCTGTTCGGGCCGTTCGGCAAACATATCGCTGCCGCCGTGGGCGAGCGGGATATAGCAGGCATCGTTCGGCCCCAGCGCCAGACTCACGCCGACCAGATCGGCGGAAATCGCATCGAGCGCACTGGTTTCGGTATCGACCGCCACCAGACGGGCGGCGAACGCGCGATCGATCCATTGCTGCAATACGTCGGCGGTCTGCACACAGGTATAGGCGGTGCGGTCCACCGGCGGCATATCGGGCAATGGCTGGCGGTTGCCAGTCCCGGCTTCGGCGGGCGTCGTACCGGCATTTTCCTGCTTCGCAGGATTGAGATCGGTCTTGCGCGAAGGGCTGCCTGCGCCGGTGTCGAGCCGCCGCAGCAGGCTGGTGAACCCGTGCGCGGTGAGGAAATCGGCCAGCGGGCCGGGGGGCACGCCTTCCAGCTTCATATCCTCCAGCGGGATCGGCAGCGGGCAGTCTTCCTTCAGAGTCACCAGAACCCGGCTCAGTTCGGCATCGGCCCGATGTTCGATCAGCCGCTCTTTCAGCTTGGACTTCTTCATCTCCGCTGCGGAATCGAGCGCGGCGGTCAGCGATCCGTGTTCCGCGATCAGTTTAGAGGCGGTTTTCGGCCCGACCCCGAAAATGCCGGGAATGTTATCGACCGAATCCCCCATCAGCGCGAGGACGTCTCCCACCAGTTCGGGGGCGACACCGAATTTCTCCTCCACTTCGGGCACGCCGATACGGGCGTTCTTCATCGTGTCGAGCATATCGATGGCGCCGGTGCCATCCTTGCCCGGCCCGACGAGCTGCATCAGATCCTTGTCCGAACTGACGATAGTGACATCCCACCCTTGCGCGGCAGCGGCGCGGGCATAGCTGGCGATCATATCGTCCGCCTCGACATCCGGCTCTTCCACCAGTGGCAGGCTGAATGCGCGGGTGGCATCGCGGATCAGCGGGAATTGCGGGCGCAAATCCTCTGGCGGTTCGGGGCGATTGGCCTTGTACTGATCGTAAATATCGTTGCGGAACGACTTGCTCGATTTGTCGAGCACCACCGCCAGATGGGTGGGGCCATCGGCGGTGTGCAGATCTTCCGCCAGTTTCCACAGCATCGTGGTGTAGCCATAGACCGCGCCCACCGGTGTCCCTTCGGGATTGGTCAGCGGCGGCAGCCGATGATAAGCCCTGAAAATATAGGCTGAACCGTCGACGAGATAGAGATGCTGCTTGTCTGCCATATGCGCGGTGCTAGCAGTCCGCGAGCGCCGGGTCAGCCGCAATTACTGCAACTGGCAAAATGGCGGATTTGCGCCATTCGTGCCTGATTTTCTATGGAGAATGCGGCGGGATTTGGGCAAATAGGGCGGAAATGGCTTGCTTTGCCACAAAGTTGCCATTATTTGGGCGGTCATGCACGGCAGCACGCCGGGGCATTTTGTAACCGCTGTTCAAAGGAACAACGAATTATGCGTAAGATCATTCTCGCCGCTGCTGTCGCTGGTGCCGCTCTTTCGGTCGCCGCTTGCTCGGAAAAGACCCAGGACGCTGCTGCAACCACCGCTGACTCGGCTGCTGCCGACACGATGGCCAATGCCGATGCCGTTGCCGACGTTGCTTCGGACACCGCTTCGGACGCTGCCGACGCTGCTTCGGAAGCCGCTCACTGAGAGCTGGCGCTCGCGCCTTCGGCGCGAAAGCGATAGAATTGGGGCGGTGCCGCAAGGTGCCGCCCTTTTTCTATGTGTGCGATCCGCCTGCCGCGATCTGCCCATCGTGCGTCTGGCGCGCAACCAACTGCGCCCCGCCACCAGTGTGCGGTGGGCAGGGCGCTACCGACAGGGGGGTGTCGGTAATGGGGTGTCAGTAATTGGCTGAGGCGTACTGTCGGCCGCTGTCGGCGCGGGCGGTGTAGCCATCGTACAGTGTGCGGGCGATGCTGGCGATTTTCGCTTCGCGGGCGGGGCGCGAACCTTGCCCGGTGACATAGACGGCCAGCGCGATCGCGTGCCCGTTGGGCGCCTTGATCACGCCGATATCGCTGGAGGTGTTGTTCAGCGAACCGGTCTTGTGCGCCACGATCGCGGTGCCCGGCAGCAGAGCCTTGATCCGGCGCGAACCGGTGCGGCAGCGTTCCATCGCGCCCAAAATGACCCGGCGGCTCGCTTCGCTGAGGTATTTGCCCTGATAAAGGCCGGTCAGCAGTTTCACCATCGCCTTGGGCGTGGCGGAATCGCGCGTATCGATCTGTTTGGCGGGGTCGATATCGCCATCGTCGCGCACCAGTGTGGCGATGTCACGGTCGATCTGAAACTCCTGAATCCCCTGTGCCCGAACCCATTTGTTGACCGCGCGCGGGCCGCCGACAACTTTCAGCAAGGCATCGGTCGCCTGATTGCTGGACCGGGTGAGCATCATCTCGATCAGGTCGACCGCTTTGAAATACTTGCCCGGACGCACTGGAGCGACCGCGCTGGAATGCGGGGCCGAACGGACGGGGACCATCAGCGGAAATTCGCTGGAGAGCGACCAGCGGCCCTGTTCCACCCCTTCCATGAAAGTGGCGGCGATGGCGATCTTGCTGGTGCTGGCCATCGGAAAACGCTGATCGCCGAGGATCGATACCTGCTGGCCGGTGACCAGATCGACCGCGGCCACGCCGATCCGCCCTTGCGAACCGTCGGCAATCTGGCCGACCAGACGCTCCAGCGCCGAATCGTATTGCAGGTCGAACGCGCGCGGCGCGCGCTGATCGGTGCCCAGCACCTGATCGAATGCAGCGGAGACATCGACTGCATCGGCCGCCTGTGCCGGTGCGACAGAGCCAGCGGTGAGGCCGAGGGCCAGTGCGAGACCGGCAGTCCACCGGCCGAGATTGTTCTTGCGTCCCATAACCCCGTTATAATCCCTCATGGTTGTCACAGACTTAACGGCCCGACCCCGCCTCGCAACGCAGCGGCGACGAAAAGTGGCGCTTTCGCGACATCCAGTTGCCGACGTTAGGCATGAATCGTCACAAATCTAAGTCAAAAATAACTTAACCATAAGCTGCGGTAATCACGTATCGCGGGGTAAGCGCGCCGCCAACTCGCCCGTTGAGAGATTGATATAGCGCAAGAAAAGGCCCGGCAGGATCGCTCCTGCCGGGCCGATTCAGCAAACGGTAGTGGTCGGGCTTAGAAGCCCATGCCACCCATTCCGCCCATGCCACCCATGTCGGGCATTGCCGGGGCAGCAGCCTTGTCTTCAGGCTTTTCAGCAATCGCTGCTTCGGTGGTGATCAGCAGACCGGCCACCGATGCTGCGTCCTGCAGTGCAGTACGCACGACCTTGGTCGGGTCGATCACGCCGGCAGCCACGAGGTTTTCGTAAGTGTCGGTCGCAGCGTTGAAGCCCTGGCTTTCGTCGCCTTCGCGCAGCAGGTTGCCCGAAACCACAGCGCCATCGTGGCCTGCGTTTTCAGCGATCTGGCGGATCGGCGAGAGGATCGCGGCACGAACGATGTCGATCCCGCGGGTCTGATCGTCGTTCTCGCCCTTCATGCCTTCAAGCGCCTTGCTGGCATAGAGCAGAGCAGTACCGCCGCCGGGGACGATGCCTTCTTCGACGGCCGCACGGGTTGCGTGCAGTGCGTCGTCGACGCGGTCCTTGCGTTCCTTCACTTCGACTTCCGAAGCGCCGCCAACCTTGATCACGGCAACACCGCCAGCCAGCTTGGCAAGACGTTCCTGCAGCTTTTCACGGTCGTAATCGCTGGTCGTGGCTTCCATCTGAGCCTTGATTTCGCCAACGCGGGCCTTGATGTCGTCCGCCGAACCGGCACCATCGACGATGGTGGTGTTGTCCTTGTCGATGGTGACGCGTTTGGCTTCGCCGAGCATGCCGACAGTGACGTTTTCCAGCTTGATGCCGAGGTCTTCCGAAACCATTTCGCCCTGCGTCAGGATCGCGATGTCCTGCAGCATGGCCTTGCGGCGATCGCCGAAGCCCGGTGCCTTGACCGCTGCAACCTTCAGGCCGCCGCGCAGCTTGTTGACCACCAGCGTGGCCAGCGCTTCGCCTTCGATGTCTTCCGCGATGATCAGCAGCGGACGCCCGCTCTGCACCACAGCTTCGAGGATCGGCAGCATCGACTGCAGGTTCGACAGCTTCTTCTCGTGGATCAGGATATAGGGGTTATCCAGTTCCACGGTCATCTTGTCGGGGTTGGTGATGAAATACGGGCTGAGGTAGCCACGGTCGAACTGCATCCCTTCGACAACGTCGAGCTCGAATTCGAGGCCCTTCGCTTCTTCGACGGTGATGACGCCTTCCTTGCCGACCTTTTCCATCGCTTCCGCGATCTTTTCGCCGACTTCCTTGTCGCCGTTCGCGGAAATCACGCCAACCTGGGCGATTTCGTTGGAGCCCGACACGTCCTTGCTGCGGGCCTTGAGGTTTTCGACCACTTTGCCAACGGCGAGGTCGATACCGCGCTTGAGGTCCATCGGGTTCATGCCTGCGGCAACCGACTTCATGCCTTCGCGCACGATCGACTGGCCCAGCACGGTGGCGGTGGTGGTGCCGTCACCGGCGAGGTCGTTGGTCTTGCTGGCCACTTCGCGCAGCATCTGCGCGCCCATGTTTTCGAACTTGTCCTTCAGTTCGATTTCCTTGGCGACCGAAACGCCGTCCTTGGTGATGCGCGGTGCGCCGAAGCTCTTGTCGAGCACGACGTTGCGGCCTTTCGGGCCGAGCGTTACCTTCACGGCATCGGCGAGGATGTCGACGCCGCGCAGAATGCGTTCACGCGCATCGCGGCCGAATTTTACGTCCTTGGCAGACATTGATGTTTCTCCTGGAATTTCGTGTCTTGTATGGGAAGCGTCAGTGCGGGTCGGCTCAGCCGATCACGCCCATGATGTCGCTTTCCTTCATGATCAGCAGGTCTTCGCCATCGATCTTGACTTCGGTGCCCGACCATTTGCCGAACAGAACGCGGTCGCCCGCCTTGACGTCGAGCGGGGTGACGGTGCCGTCTTCAGCCTTCGCACCGGTGCCAACAGCAACGATTTCGCCTTCGCTGGGCTTTTCCTGTGCGCTGTCGGGGATGATGATGCCGCCGGCGGTCTTGGTGTCGGCTTCGATACGACGAACCAGAACGCGGTCGTGCAACGGACGGAATGCCATGTGTCTGACCTCTCTCATGAGTGGATGAAACTGTAACTCTGGCACTCCCGCATGGAGAGTGCCAGCGGCGGCGATATGAGAATGGTGTTGCAGCGAGTCAACAGGTGCGCGCGCAAAAAAATTGCAGCCTGTGCGGCAACCCGGACAAACCGCGCCCGCGATACCTCAGCGGTGGCGGTCGAGGTTCAGCCGGTCGCGCCGCATCCACCGGCCCAGCAGCAGGATCGATGCGACGACCAGTCCGGCGGCGAGGCCGAGCCATACGCCCACCCCCGCCAGCGGGGTATAGAAGCCGAGCAGAACCGACACGCCCATGCCCGGCACCCAGTAACTGAACACCGCGAACAGCATCGGAATGCGGGTATCCTGCACCCCGCGTAATGCACCGGCGGCGACCGCCTGCAACCCGTCGACGAACTGGAATGCCGCAGCAACGATCAGGAACTGAAGCGCGAAGCCGACCAGCGCCGCGTTGGCGGGGGCATAGGGATCGATATAGATGCCCAGCATGGCCATCGGCCACAGCACCATCGCGCTGGCGCTGACCGCGGCAAAGGCCATTGCCATGCCGATGGCGACCCAACCTGCCCGGCCCACTGCATCGCGGTCGCCCGCGCCATAATGGTATCCCACGCGAATGGTTGCCGCCTGTCCGATGCCGAACGGAATCTGGAACGCCAGCGCTGCGATTTGCAGCGCAATGGTGTGTCCGGCCAGTTCCACCGGCCCGATGCGCCCCATCAGAAACGCAGCGGCGCTGAACAGACCGGCTTCGGCCAGAATCGTCAGCGCAACCGGAGTGCCGAGGCGGACCAGTTCACGCAAACGGCTCCATTCCGGGCGCCACCAGTTGCCGAAAATGCGATAGCGGCGCAGCCGACGGTCGGTGCCGATCGCAATGACATAGGCCAGTACGATGAAGCTTGCAGTGAGGACACTGGCGAGCGCCGACCCGTCGAGGCCGAGCGCAGGGGCGCCAAAGTGGCCAAACACCAGCATATAGTTTGCCAATGCGCTGACCCCGATGGCCGACGCGGTGATGGCAGTGGCAAATACCGGACGGCCCAGCGCGGAGACGAAACTACGCAGCACGTTGGCGATAATCATCGGCACCATTGCCCACATGATGATCGTCAGAAACCGGCCTGCCATAGTGGAGATCGCCGGATCCTGCCCCGTCGCCCGCATCAGGCTTTCCCCGGAAAGGCAGACCAGCATGCCCGCGATCCCGCAGACCACCGCCAGCCACAGGCCCATCCGCACGCTGCGGCGAACTTCGCGCACCGAATGGCGCCGCTGCCCCAATTCCTCTGCGATCAGCGCAGCGACCATCCCGGTCAGCCCGGAAAACGCCCACATGATCAGCCCGAACAGCGCAATCGCCAGCGCGGCAGCGGCCAGCTCCAGCTCTCCCAGACGGGCAACGAAAATAACATCGACCGCGTGCACCAGCATTTGCAGCAGGTTGGCAGCCGCCAGCGGCCACCCCAGCTTGAAGGTTGCGCGAATTTCGCCGCGCCATGCGCTGTTGCGCTCAAGAGTATTTGCGTCAGACATAAAGCCGCCCCGGATAGGCGGGGGCATGTGACGGGGGAAGCCGGGAATGCGGTTGGTGCGAAGATCGCTTAAGCTTGCGGCAAGCTTGCCACAGCCATTGCCCAAACATGATCGCAAAAATCCTTTCAGCCTGTATGGTTACGGGCGTTTCACTGCTCGCGTCCCCGGCAATGGCCGGGGAAATCTATGGTGGGGTATATGCCCATGCCGTCGATACCCCATTTACGCTGGATACTCAGGAATCGGGCACCGACATTCAGGCGGGTTATCGACTCGATCCCGTGGCCGGGCCGCTGCGGTTGCAGCCGTATGTGTTCGGCTCGGTCAACTCGGACGGCGGAACCGATTTTATCGGCGCGGGGGTCGGCCGCAAATTCTCGCTCGGCTCTCTCTACGTGCGTCCGGGTGTCGGGCTGGTGGTGCACAACGCTCCCTCGACGCGGGTCAATCCCGATACCGGCTATCGCACCGATCTGGGCAGCCGGGTGCTGTTCGAGCCGGAGATTGCTGTCGGCACACAGATCGCCCCGCGCCTGACGCTGGAGGCAAGCTGGGTGCATATTTCCAACGCCCGCTTGTTCGACAGAGAGCAGAACCCCGGAATCGACATGATAGGGGTACGGGCCAACTTGCATCTTTGACCGAAATCATTGGGCGGGTATGGGGTGGGCCTAGGTGTCGGGCATCGTATCACGATACCAAGGGGAAGAACCGTTATGAAACACACGTTTTCCATCGCTTGTGCGCTGACTTTGTCATTGGCGCTGGCTGCATGTGGCCAGGCTGCGGACGATAGCGATTCCGCTCCGGCAGCGACCGCTGCACCCGAAGCGACGCCCGCTGAAACAGCCGCGCCTGCGACTGACGCGGCCGCCGATGCGGCGCAGGATACCGCGGCGGCAGTCGATGCTGCGGCCGCTGGCAAGGAGCCGGTTGCGTTTCTCCAGTGCAAGGCATGTCACAGCACCAAACCGGGCGAGATGAAGATCGGCCCGTCGCTGGCAGGCATATATGGCACCAAAGCGGGTGAGATTCCCGGCTATCAGTTCAGCACAGCGATGAAAGAATCGGGCCTGACGTGGGACGATGCCACGCTGGACAAATATCTCACTGACCCGAAAGCGGTCGTGCCTGGCACCAAGATGACTTTCTTCGGTCTGAAAGACGAAGCGAAGCGCAAGGAAGTCATCGCTTACCTTAAATCGTTGTCCTGACCGGATGCACGAAGGCGGCGGAACAGGTTATCTGTACGAAGGGTTGGTCCTGCTGGGCTTTGCGCTCGGTTTCGTGCTGCTGTTCCGCCGCCTTGGCCTAGGGGCGACGCTTGGCTACCTCGTCGCCGGGGCGGTCGTAGGGCCGCAGGTTCTGGGCCTGACGGGCGAGGCCGAAACCAAGATCCAGTTTGCCGAACTGGGGATTACCCTGCTGCTGTTCGTCGTCGGGCTCGAGCTTGCGCCTGCGCGGCTGATGCGATTGCGGCGCGATATTTTCGGGCTGGGTCTGGCGCAGGTGGTGCTGTGCGGTCTGGCGCTGACGGTGGTGATCGGGCTGGCCACGACCTTCACATGGGCGGCTGCGCTGGCGCTGGGCCTGCCGCTGGCGCTGAGTTCGACCGCGCAGGTGCTGCCGATGCTGCAATCGGCGGGGCGTTTGCGTAGCCCGTTCGGCGAGCGGGCGTTTTCGATCCTGCTGTTTCAGGACTTGTCGCTGATCCCGCTTATCACTGTGATTGCCGCGATTAGTCGCAATCCCGAGGCGCAGGAAGGGCCGCCGGGCTGGCAGCTCGCCCTGATGACCGTTGCGGCCATCGTCGGGCTTATTCTGGCTGGCCGTTTCGTGATCCGCCCGATGTTTCGCCTGATCGGCAATATTGGCGAACGCGAGATGTTCGTGGTCGCCGCGCTGTTCACGGTGGTCGCATCGGCGGCGCTGATGCAATGGCTGGGTCTGTCGACTGCGCTGGGCGCCTTTATCGCTGGGGTAATGCTGGCTGACAGCCCCTACCGGCACGAGCTGGAAACCGATATCGAACCGTTCCGCTCGATTCTGCTGGGCCTGTTCTTCCTGTCGGTCGGGATGATGCTCGATCTTCATGCAATTGCCGAGCGGCCGCTGTTCGTCGCGGGCATGGCACTGGCGCTGATCGCGACCAAGGCGGTGGTGATCGGCGGGCTGGGCATGGTTGCGGGCATGAACTGGCGTGGCGCGCTCGCGCTCGGTCTGTTGCTCAGTCAGGGGGGTGAATTCGGTTTCGTGCTGTTCGCGCAGGCGCAGAACGGGTTGCTGATAAGCCCCGAAGCGGCCAGCCTGTTCGGCGCGGTTGTCACTCTGTCGATGGCGACCACCCCGTTCCTGATGATGCTCACCGCCCCTTTGCGCCGCGGTCCGGCCTCTTCCGAAGAACGCGAAGGACCGCGTGCCGACGGGGCCAGCGCGCTGGTGATTGGCTATGGCCGGTTCGGGCAAACGGTGGCGCAAATGCTGATCGCCAGCGATATCCCGGTCACGCTGATCGACCGCGATACCGGAATGATCGATACGGCGGGCGAGTTCGGGGCCAAGGTCTACTTCGGCGATGGCACCCGGATCGACTTGTTGCGGCAGGCGGGCGCGGGGGAAGCGACCATTATCTGTTTCTGCATCGACGGGCAGCAGATCGATGCCGGTGTGCTGGAGGCGGTGCGCGAAGCATTCCCGCAAGCCCGCGTGTTCCTGCGCGCATACGACCGGCGCACACTGATCGACCTGCGCGATGCACCGCACGAATATGCCGTGCGCGAAGTGATGGAATCGGCGGTTGCGATGGCGCGCGCCGCGCTGGAGGCGCTGGGCGACAACCTGCAGGATATCGACAGCGCCGAACATACCTATCGCGACAACGATCGCGAACGTCTGGAGGCCCAGCGCGAAGCGGGCGATTACCGCGCCGCCCGCGATATGGTGATCCGCCAGCAGGAGCGGTAGTTCGACTGGCGGACCGGCACGTGGCGGTCCGCGGGCGGCGCATTTGCGGCAGCCAGTGTTTGCGCGGCTCATCGCACGTGGGTGAACGGGGACAACGCAGCGGCTAAAGCAAAAAGGGCGGCCCCATCGGGACCGCCCTTCGCGTGTCTCGCAAGCGAGATCGAATGTAAGCGCGTAAGGCTTACTTCAGTTCGACGGTGCCGCCGGCTGCTTCGATCTTGCCCTTGATGTCTTCGGCTTCTGCCTTGTTCACGCCTTCCTTCAGCGCCTTCGGGGCGCCTTCGACGAGAGCCTTGGCTTCGGTCAGGCCCAGGCCGGTGATGGCGCGGACTTCCTTGATGACCTGGATCTTCTTGCCACCGTCGCCGGTCAGGATGACATCGAATTCATCCTTTTCTTCAGCAGCGGCAGCAGCGTCACCGGCGCCACCGGGGGCAGCAACAGCAACAGCAGCAGCGGCGCTCACGCCCCACTCTTCTTCCAGTGCCTTGGCAAGCTCAGCGGCTTCCAGGACAGTCAGCTTCGACAGTTCTTCAACAAGCTTGGCGATATCGGCCATGATTGGTTACTCCAAATATTGGCGGGGCGGATGGCCCCAGATGTTTCGTATCGAATTCGAAAAACCGCTTACGCCGCATCCTTGGCGCCATAGGCACCGAAGACACGAGCGAGCTTGGCAGCCGGTGCGTTGACGACCTGGGCGATTTTCGTCGCCGGTGCGTTGACGAGACCGACCAGCTTGCCGCGCAGCTCGTCGAGCGAGGGCATCGAGGCAAGCGCCCGGACCCCGGCTTCGTCGAGCAACTGCCCGCCCATGGAACCACCGACGATTTCGAGTTTGTCGTTGGTCTTGGCATATTCCACTGCGGCCTTGGCCGCCGCCACCGGGTCTTCCGACCAGGCGAGCGCCGTCGGGCCGGAGAGATATTCTTCCAGCCCTTCGTAGGGAGTGTCCTTGAGGGCGAGCTTGGCGAGACGGTTCTTCGCAACCTTGTAGGTTGCACCAACTTCACGAATCTTGCCGCGCAGTTCGGTGGACTGGTCCACCGTCATGCCGAGGTTGCGGGTGACAACCACCACGCCAACTTCCTGGAAGACTGCGTTCAGCGATGCGACCGCTTCGGATTTCTGCGAACGATCCATGCCTTACTCCTTCACTATGATCCCGCCGGATGGCTCCGACAGGACCGGCTCATGCTTGTCCGCGTGGCAGCCGAAGCTGCAACGCAGGCGAGTCCATCGACAAGGGAAGGAGGTGCGCCGATAGCGCGATTGGGAAACACCCTGACGGCGTTGCCCGATAAAACTCTGTTCCCCGCCTAGGCCGGAAATTAAGGGAGCCATTGCCCCCACCAGCTGTCTCGGACGGACGACCGCCGTAACGGTCAGCGCGGACCAATAGGGATTTGGGGACGCGAGTCAAGTGAAACCCCTGCGGGGGTGGGCTGCGCTTTCGCCTTCGCGGTCTGCAAATGGCGGGTTTTCGAAACCTGCCTGTTCGTTATTTGAGTGAAGCAATTCATGGTGTGAGGGTGCTGCCCATCGCGGTGGTTGCGATGGAAACGAAGTGCGGTTCATGGGTTGCCACGTCGCCTGCGGCTTCTCGCAATGACGAGGGCGGGGACTGGCTTTACCCGTAATACAGCCTCGGCCCCTCACCACATCGCGAGGGGCCGAGGCTGCTATGTCATCAGATCCCGTCGAGCCCTTTGCTGACGAGGATGTTGACCGACACGCGGCGGTTCTGAGCTTTGCCGTACGCGGTGGTGTTATCCGCCGCCGGATCGGCTTCGGCCATGCCCGTCGGGGTCAGCATGCGATAGGGCTTCCATCCGCAGTTCTGCTGCAGATAGTTGACCACGCGCCCGGCGCGTTTTTCGCTCAGCGTCTGGTTGAATTCCTGGCTACCGTCCGAATCGGTGTAGCCGACTACCAGCAGCAGGGCATTGTCCATCGCTTCGGCTTGCGAGGCTGCGGCGCACAGATCGCGTTCCGCTTCGGGGGTCAGCTTCCATTTGCCGGTGTCGAAATAGACGTTGGTGGTGCCTTTGACGTTGTACTTGTCGATGTCGCCCATCCGGCCACGTAGCGCCTCGGTCGCGGCGGTCTGTTCGGCAAAGCCTTGCGCGGTGCCGCTGTGGATCATCTGAGCGGTTTTGAGATCTTTGCTCTTCAGTGCGATCTTGCTGGCGACCAGACCGCTGGCCCATTGTTTGGTTTCGACCGACACCGGCAAACCGTTCAGCAGAGCTTCGGAGCCCAGCTTGTCACGCGCCAGACCGAGAAAACCGCCGCTCGAACGGATTTCGCTGGCGTCGCTGATATAGAGGACCGTGTCGGTGCCGTCCTCTGCGGTAACCTTAAAACGGGTGTTGTCGCGGGCGGTAATGATGCCGTTGATTTCCGGGCCGGCTTCCAGCTCGCTCAGATCGGCTGGGGGCGTGCCGATGACTGTGGTGGCGGGTTCACCCCCCTCATCATAAGAAACAGGCTGCGCTGCAAGAGGGGCCGATGCGGCCATGGCAACAAGGGCGATCAGGGGAAGAGCACCGGACGTTCGGGAAATGACGTTCATATTTCCGCTCCTTAAAACTGGTTATCCGGCACAGGATCGCGCCGGACTGCTGTTTTCGTTCGCCTCGCGCCTGATAATCGGAAGTGGCAGCCGAGGCGTGGCGATTGGCACCGGGGGAACCCGGCGGGGAGGCCGGGGACAATGCCAGAGGGCTGCCGGGTGTTCAGATTGACCTGTCTGACAGATGAACGCGGAGCGCTATCGCTTTGAGAACGGGGGCAATGCGGGCTTTGTGTGCGGTGATCCGTTTGGCGAAACAGCTGCGGCGGCGCGCCATAAAGGCATGCCGCCGCAATCTGGCTCCTCCGGGTCGATCGTCAAACGGTATCCGGGCGATATTCAAGCAGGTCGCCCGGCTGGCAGTCCAGTTCGCGACAGATCGCCTCCAGTGTGCTGAATCGCATGGCCTTGGCCTTGCCCGTCTTGAGGATGGACAGATTGGCCAGTGTCAGGCCAACCCGCTCAGCCAGTTCGGTCAGCGTCATGCGCCGTTCGTAAAGCAGATCGTCGAGCCGGACCACGATGGCGCTGCCTTCGGTTTCGCCGCCCATTATACCGTTCCTTCCAGATCGTCGCGCATCGCGGCGCCGTGGCGGAACACGCGGGCGAGGATGAACAGGACGATAGCGAGCAGAATACCTTCCGCGTCGAAGCCGCTATCGATGGTGAAGTGTACGTTGTCCATCTTGTCTGCAAACGGGGCGATCACCGCTGCCAGTATTCCTGCGGGGATGACCATGAGCTGCGCCCCGACAATCAGCCAGCCCATCTGTGAAAGGCGGGTGGCGTTTTCGGGCTGAAACGGGTCTCCTTGTCCAACGGTGCCGATGATGCGGCGCAGGCGATCGAAGAAACCGAACATCAGCGCCACCATGATGAGGCCGACCGCCATCACAGCAGCGAGCGCCCAAAGCGGGAAGTCGGCGGGAAGCCCGCCCGTCCCGGTCACGCTCGATCCGAAAATCAGCACGACAGGGATAGCAATAGTCAGTGCGATCGCGCCGATCACAAGGGCTGCTTGCATGAAAATGCAGATGATTTTGCCGATGAGGAGGAGAATGTCGTTAGGGCGGTTGTTCATGGCGATGTCCTTTGCGTCGTGCTGAGTTCAGGCAAGCAATTGCTGCGCCATGATTGGCGTTGTGGCCGGGGCGGGGATGGCGATAGCCTGATGGAAGGTGACGGCCGTCAGCACGAGGGCGAGAGCGGCGGCGAGAAGGTTTGGCTTAGTCATTTTTCGTTCTCCGATATGGTCAATATCGATAATCAATAAATACGAGTCGGTTTATTGTCAATCGATAATATCGAAAAACGATATGTTACTGCTTTTTGCGCCCCGCAGACGCCCCGCAGCGCAGCGGAGGGAGTGGTGCCGAGGACGTCCGCTCGGATGGGCGGACGCAACACCAGGCAAATGAACGGTTTGCGCCCTGCGAACCGCAAGGGCGACCGCCCGCCCGCAGGTGCCCCGCAGCGCAGCGGAGGGAGCAGTGCCGAGGACGTCCACCCGGATGGGCGGCCGCAACACAAACATTGACTCCGGCAAGCCCCTTTCCTACATGGCGATCACATCGAACGCTTCGAGCAAGCGGGGCCTTGGCGCGAAGGTCCTGCCGGGATGGAAGCGGCGACAGCCATAATCGCGACGCAATATTTGCCTGCAGCAGCACTCGCAAACGGGGTGCATATATGCTGCGGGTTTCCTGCGTCCCGGCTGACTTCCCGCGCGTGAACAGCGATAATCCGCTGGCCCGCCACAGGGTCGGCATCAAGGCAAAGGCGATATTTTCCCTATGGCGACCAAGGCGAAGGCTCCGGCCAAGCAGACCGGCACCGGCAAGAAGCGCATCCGCAAAATCTTCGGCGATATTCACGAAGTCGTGAAGATGCCGAACCTGATCGAGGTTCAGCGCGAAAGCTACGAGCAGTTCCTGCGTTCCGATCCTTCGACCGGCTATGTCTCCGGCCTTGAAAAGACGCTGCGTTCGGTTTTCCCGATCCGCGATTTCGCGGGCACGGCGGAACTCGATTTCGTTCACTACGAACTCGAAGATCCCAAGTACGACGTGACCGAATGCCGCCAGCGCGGCATTACCTATGCGGCCCCGATGAAGGTGACGCTGCGCCTGATCGTGTTCGAAGTCGATCAGGAAACCGAAACCCGTTCGGTGCTCGATATTAAAGAGCAGGACGTGTACATGGGCGACATGCCGCTGATGACGGAGAACGGCACGTTCTTCATCAACGGCACCGAACGCGTGATCGTCAGCCAGATGCACCGTTCGCCGGGTGTGCTGTTCGATCACGATCGCGGCAAGACCCACAGCTCTGGCAAGCTGCTGTTTGCTGCCCGTGTGATTCCGTATCGCGGTTCGTGGCTCGATTTCGAATTCGACGCCAAGGACATCGTCAACGTCCGTATCGACCGCAAGCGCAAGCTGCCTGTGACCGCGCTGCTTTATGCGCTGGGCCTCGACAGCGAAGAAATTCTCTCGGTCTTCTACAACACCGTGGTGTGGGAACGCGCTAAGGATGGCTGGAAGATCCCGTTCGTCGCCGATGCATGGCGCGGTCAGAAGCCGGCTTTCGCGCTGGTCGATGCCAAAACGGGCGAAGAAGTATTCCCCGCCAATCAGAAGATCAGCCCGCGCGCTGCGAACAAGGCGGCCAAGGACGGTCTCGAAGCCCTGCTGATCCCGACCGAGGAAATCTTCGGCCGTTATGCATCGGCTGACATGATCGATGAATCGACCGGTCGCATCTGGATCGAAGCGGGCGACGAAGTCGATACCGACAACCTTGAAAAGCTCGATGCTGCCGGGGTGGACCGGCTGGTCCTGCTCGATATCGATCACGTCAACACCGGCCCGTGGATCCGCAACACGCTGAAGGTCGACAAGGCCGAAAACCGCGACGAAGGTCTGGAAGCGATTTACAAGGTCATGCGTCCCGGCGAGCCGCCGACCAAGGAAACCGCAGAGGCGCTGTTCGAAGGCCTGTTCTTCGATCCCGAACGTTATGACCTGTCCGCCGTGGGCCGCGTGAAGCTGAACATGCGCCTCGGCCTCGATGCCGAAGACACCGTGACTACGCTGCGTAAGGAAGACATCCTCGCCGTAGTCAAGGAACTGGTCGATCTGAAAGACGGCAAGGGCGAAGTCGACGACATCGATAACCTCGGCAACCGCCGTGTCCGTTCGGTGGGCGAGTTGCTGGAAAACCAGTATCGCGTCGGCCTGCTGCGTATGGAACGCGCAGTGAAAGAGCGCATGAGCAGCGTCGATGTCTCGACGGTAATGCCCAACGATCTGATCAATGCGAAGCCTGCGGTGGCTGCGGTGCGCGAATTCTTCGGGTCGAGCCAGCTCTCGCAGTTCATGGACCAGACCAACCCGCTGTCGGAAGTCACGCACAAACGCCGCGTTTCGGCGCTTGGGCCGGGCGGTCTGACCCGCGAACGCGCAGGCTTCGAAGTCCGCGACGTTCACCCGACGCACTATGGCCGTATCTGCCCGATTGAAACGCCCGAAGGCCCGAACATCGGCCTGATCAACTCGCTGTCGACTTTCGCCCGCGTCAACAAGTACGGCTTCATCGAAACCCCGTACCGCAAGGTCATCGACGGCAAAGTGACCAGCGAAGTGGTCTATCTGTCGGCGATGGAAGAGCAGAAGCACGCCGTGGCGCAGGCTTCGGCAGAAACCAACGAAGATGGCAGCTTTACCGAAGAACTGATCTCCGCCCGTGAAAGCGGCGAGTTCGTGATGTTGCCGCGTGAACAGATCACGCTGATGGACGTCAGCCCGAAACAGCTCGTTTCGGTTGCGGCATCGCTGATCCCGTTCCTTGAAAACGATGACGCGAACCGCGCGCTGATGGGTTCGAACATGCAACGTCAGGCCGTGCCGCTGGTACGGGCCGAGGCGCCGTTCGTCGGCACCGGCATGGAAGAAACTGTGGCCCGCGATTCGGGCGCTGCGATCACCGCGACCCGCGGCGGCGTGGTCGACCAGGTCGACGCGACCCGCATCGTGATCCGCGCAGTGGGCGATGTCGAACCCGGTCAGTCGGGCGTGGACATCTATCGCCTGCAGAAGTTCGAACGTTCCAACCAGTCGACCTGCATCAACCAGCGTCCGCTGGTCAAAGTGGGCGAATCGGTGGAAGCGGGCGACATCATCGCCGATGGTCCCTCGACCGAGTTGGGCGAACTGGCGCTGGGCAAGAACAGCCTCGTCGCGTTCATGCCCTGGAACGGCTATAACTACGAAGACTCGATCCTGATCTCCGAACGCATCGTGAAAGACGACGTGTTCACTTCGATCCATATCGACGATTTCGAAGTGATGGCCCGCGATACCAAGCTTGGCCCGGAAGACATCACGCGCGACATCCCCAACGTAGGCGAGGAAGCGCTCCGCAACCTCGACGAAGCGGGCATCGTCTATATCGGTGCAGAAGTGCATCCGGGCGACATTCTGGTCGGCAAGATCACGCCGAAGGGCGAAAGCCCGATGACCCCGGAAGAAAAGCTATTGCGCGCTATCTTCGGTGAAAAGGCCAGCGACGTGCGCGACACCTCGCTTCGTCTGCCGCCGGGCGTTTCGGGCACGATCGTCGATGTGCGCGTGTTCAACCGCCACGGTATCGAAGTGGACGACCGTACCCGTGCGATCCAGAACGAGGAAATCGAACGCCTCCGCAAGGATAGCCAGGACGAACGCGCCATTCTTAACCGCGCGACCTACAACCGCCTGAAAGACATGCTGATCGGCCAAACCGCTTCGGCTGCACCGAAGGGTGCGAAGAAGGGCGTCGAAATCACCGAAGAACTGCTCGACGAAATCGAGAAGTTCGAATGGTTCAAGTTCGCTGTTGCCGACGACAATCGCCAGAGCCAGATCGAAGCGATCAAGGCGCAGTACGACGAAGCCGTGAAGGGTATCGAAGACAAGTTCGAAGACCGTCGCGAAAAGCTGGAGCGTGGTGACGAACTGGCGCCGGGCGTGCTCAAGATGGTCAAGGTCTTCGTCGCGGTGAAGCGCAAGCTGCAGCCGGGCGACAAGATGGCCGGCCGCCACGGTAACAAGGGTGTTATCTCGCGCATTCTGCCGCAGGAAGACATGCCGTTCCTGGAAGATGGAACGCCGGTCGATCTGGTGCTCAATCCGCTGGGTGTGCCGTCGCGTATGAACGTGGGGCAGATCTTCGAAACCCACCTCGGCATGGCGGCGCGTGGCCTTGGTCAGCAGATCACTGCTGCGCTGGAAGAATGGCGCGAAGCTAACCCCGATCCGGCTGCTGCCAAGCCGCCGGAAGCCGTGGTTGAGAAGCTGAAGGACGTGTACGGCGAACAGTACCACGCCGACATCGACAGCCGCTCGACCGCTGAAATCGTCGAGATGGCGGGCTACCTCAAGAACGGTGTGCCGTTCGGTACGCCGGTGTTCGACGGGGCCCGCGAAGGCGACGTGTCGATCATGCTCGAAAAGGCGAACCTGCCCACCTCGGGTCAGGTCACGCTGTTCGACGGGCGCACGGGCGAGGCGTTCGACCGTAAGGTGACAGTGGGCTATATCTACATGCTCAAACTGCACCACCTGGTCGACGACAAGATCCACGCCCGTTCGATCGGCCCGTACTCGCTCGTCACCCAGCAGCCGCTGGGTGGTAAGGCGCAGTTCGGTGGCCAGCGCTTCGGGGAAATGGAAGTCTGGGCGCTTCAGGCATACGGCGCGGCTTACACGCTGCAGGAAATGCTCACGGTGAAGTCGGACGACGTGGTCGGCCGCCAGAAGGTTTACGAAGCGATCGTCAAGGGCGACGACACCTTCGAAGCCGGTATCCCGGAAAGCTTCAACGTGCTCGTGAAAGAAATGCGCTCGCTGGGCCTCAACGTCGAACTCTCGTCGCTTAACGATGGCGATGAAGATGGCGACGGCCTCAGCCAGATTGCCGCTGAATAACAGGGGCCGGCGGCTCGCGAAGGGCCGCCTCCCCGCCACCCCCTGTTGATCCCCCCAAGGGAATTTGCAAAATGAACGAACTGACCAAATTCACCAACCAGCTGGCCAAGCCGGAAACCTTCGACCAGATCCAGATCGGCATCGCATCGCCCGAACGCATCCGTTCGTGGTCGTTCGGTGAAATCAAGAAGCCCGAAACGATCAATTACCGCACGTTCAAGCCTGAGCGTGACGGCCTGTTCTGCGCGCGCATCTTCGGTCCGGTGAAGGACTACGAATGCCTGTGCGGCAAGTACAAGCGCATGAAGTACAAGGGCGTCGTCTGCGAAAAGTGCGGCGTCGAAGTGACTGTGACCAAGGTCCGCCGCGAACGCATGGGCCACATCGAACTGGCTGCGCCGGTCGCGCACATCTGGTTCCTCAAGTCGCTGCCTTCGCGCATCGGCCTGCTGCTCGACATGCAGCTCAAGCAGCTTGAGCGGGTGCTGTACTTCGAAAGCTACATCGTCACCGAACCGGGCCTGACCCCGCTGGAAAAATTCCAGCTGCTGACCGAAGACGAACTGCTCGAAGCGCAGGACGAATACGGCGAAGACAGCTTCAGCGCCGGGATCGGTGCCGAAGCGGTCAAATTCATGCTGATGGACCTCGACCTTGAGCGTGAGCGCGACGATCTGCTGGAAGAGCTGGCGACCACCAAGTCCAAGCTCAAGCCCGCCAAGATCATCAAGCGTCTGAAGGTCGTCGAAAGCTTCATCGATTCGGGCAACCGCCCCGAATGGATGATCCTCGAAGTGATCCCGGTCATCCCGCCCGAACTGCGCCCGCTGGTGCCGCTCGACGGTGGCCGGTTCGCAACGTCGGATCTTAACGACCTTTATCGCCGCGTCATCAACCGTAACAACCGCCTCAAGCGCCTGATCGAACTGCGCGCGCCGGACATTATCGTCCGCAACGAAAAGCGTATGCTGCAGGAAGCGGTCGATGCGCTGTTCGATAACGGTCGTCGTGGCCGCGTGATCACCGGGGCGAACAAGCGTCCGCTGAAATCGCTGTCCGACATGCTCAAGGGCAAGCAGGGCCGTTTCCGTCAGAACCTTCTGGGTAAGCGCGTCGACTATTCGGGCCGTTCGGTCATCGTGACCGGGCCGGAACTCAAGCTGCACCAGTGCGGCCTGCCAAAGAAGATGGCGCTCGAACTGTTCAAGCCGTTCATCTACGCCCGCCTCGATGCCAAGGGTCTGTCGATGACCCTTAAGCAGGCGAAGAAGTGGGTTGAGAAGGAACGCAAGGAAGTCTGGGACATCCTCGACGAAGTGATCCGCGAGCACCCGGTTCTGCTGAACCGCGCGCCGACGCTTCACCGTCTTGGCATTCAGGCGTTCGAACCTGTGCTGATCGAAGGCAAGGCGATTCAGCTTCACCCGCTGGTCTGCTCGGCCTTCAACGCCGACTTCGACGGTGACCAGATGGCGGTCCACGTGCCGCTGTCGCTGGAAGCCCAGCTCGAAGCGCGCGTGCTGATGATGTCCACCAACAACATTCTCAGCCCCGCGAACGGCAAGCCGATCATCGTTCCGTCGCAGGACATGGTGCTGGGCCTCTATTACCTGTCGATGGATCGCGAAGGCGAACCGGGCGAAGGCATGTTGCTGGCCGATATGGCCGAAGTGCATCAGGCGCTCGAAGTGGGTGCGGTGACGCTCCACTCGAAGATCACCAGCCGCGTTCCGCAGACCGACGAAGCGGGCAAGCAGTATATGAAGCGGGTGGATACCACTCCGGGCCGTATGCTGATCGGTGAATGCCTGCCGAAGAACCACAAGGTTCCTTACGAAGTCATCAACCGTCTGCTGACCAAGAAAGACATCGGCGACGTGATCGACGAAGTCTATCGTCACACCGGCCAGAAGGACACCGTGCTGTTTGCCGACGCGATCATGTCGCTCGGTTTCCGCCACGCGTTCCGTGCGGGCATTTCGTTCGGCAAGGACGACATGATCATCCCGGATTCGAAGGTCGAACTGGTCGATCAGACCAAGTCGCTCGTCGCCGATTACGAACAGCAGTATCAGGACGGCCTGATCACGCAGCAGGAAAAGTACAACAAGGTGATCGACGCCTGGAGCCGTTGCGGCGACCAGGTGGCGGACGCCATGATGGACGAAATCCGTGCGCGTCCCAGGGATGCCGACGGTCGTGAAGCGCAGATCAACTCGATCTACATGATGAGTCACTCCGGTGCGCGTGGTTCGCCAGCGCAGATGAAGCAGCTCGCCGGTATGCGCGGTCTGATGGCCAAGCCTTCGGGCGAAATCATCGAGCAGCCGATCATCTCGAACTTCAAGGAAGGTCTGACCGTTCTTGAATACTTCAACTCGACCCACGGCGCCCGTAAGGGTCTGGCCGACACCGCGCTCAAGACGGCGAACTCGGGTTACCTGACTCGCCGTCTGGTCGACGTGTCGCAGGACTGCGTGATCGTCGAAACCGACTGTAAGACCCAAAACGCGCTGGAAATGCGCGCGATCGTTCAGGGTGGTTCGGTGATTGCGTCGCTGGGCGAACGTATCCTCGGCCGCACCGTGGCCGAAGATATCGTCAACGCAGCGACCGGCGAAGTGATCGTGAAGGCAGGCACTTTGCTCGACGAACCGATGGTCAAGACCATCGAGGAAGCCGAAGTGCAGGTGGCGAAGATCCGCTCGCCGCTGGTGTGCGAAGCCGAACAGGGCGTTTGCGCGACCTGCTACGGCCGTGACCTTGCCCGCGGTACACCGGTGAACATCGGTGAAGCGGTTGGCGTGATCGCGGCACAGTCGATTGGTGAACCGGGCACGCAGCTGACCATGCGTACCTTCCACATCGGCGGCGCGGCGCAGCTCAACGAAACCAGCCATCTGGAATCGATCTCCGACGGTAAGATCGAATACCGCGATATGCCGACTATCATCGACAAGCGTGGCAAGATCCTGTCGATGGCGCGTAACGGTGAGCTGGCAGTGATCGACGCCGAAGGGCGCGAACGCGAAATCCACAAGGTGCCGTATGGTACTGTCCTGATGTTCAAGGATGGCGATGCGGTGAAGGAAGGCGATCGCCTGGCCGAATGGGATCCGTTCACTCTGCCGATCATCACCGAACAGTCGGGTATGGTCCGTTATCAGGACCTGATCGACGGCACGACGATGGAAGAACGCGTCGATGAAACGACGGGTATTGCCCAGCGTGTCGTCACCGAACTGCGTGCATCGGGTCGCAAGAAGAAGGAAGACCTGCGTCCGCGGCTTACGCTGTTGGGCGAAGGCCAGACCGACGACGGCGAAACCGAAGCACAGCGTTATATGCTCGCTCCGGGCACGACACTGTCGGTGGAAGATGGCCAGCAGGTCGAAGCGGGTGACATTCTCGCCCGTGCTTCACGCGAAGCAGCTAAGACCCGCGACATCACCGGCGGTCTGCCGCGGGTGGCCGAATTGTTCGAAGCGCGTATGCCGAAGGACAATGCGGTTATCGCCAAGATCAGCGGCAAGATCGAATTCGTTCGCGAATACAAAGCCAAGCGCAAGATCGCGATCGTGCCGGAGGAAGGTGAAGCAGTCGAGTACCTGATCCCCAAGACCAAAGTGATCGACGTGCAGGAAGGCGACTTCGTGAAGAAGGGCGATACGCTCATCTCCGGTTCGCCCAACCCGCACGACATTCTGGAAGTCATGGGTGTCGAGGCGCTGGCCGAATACCTCGTGAACGAAATCCAGGAAGTCTATCGTTTGCAGGGTGTGAAGATCAACGACAAGCACATCGAGGTGATCGTTCGCCAGATGCTGCAGAAGGTTGAAATCACCGACGGCGGCGACACTGTTCTCCTGCCTGGCGAACAGGTCGATCTGGAGGAAATGAACGAAGTCAATTCCAAGCTTGGCAGGGGCAAGCAGCCTGCAACGGGCACGCCGATCCTGCTCGGGATCACCAAGGCGAGCCTGCAGACCCGCTCGTTCATCTCCGCCGCTTCGTTCCAGGAAACCACCCGTGTGCTGACGCAGGCGGCGGTCGAAGGGAAGCGCGATTCGCTGATCGGTCTGAAGGAAAACGTGATCGTTGGCCGCCTGATCCCGGCGGGCACCGGTGCCGGTATGAACCGTATGCGCGTGACGGCTTCCAGCCGCGATGCCGCTCTGCGGGCTCAGTGGAAGAAGGCGCAGGACGCGATCATCGCTGCCAACACCGCTGCGGAAGAACGCGCCGCCGAAGCGCTGCGCGATCCGCTCGACGATACCGGCAACGATCCGCTGGCTGCGGTCGAAGGTGAAACCCACGGCACCGACGCCGATGCAGGCGATTACCTGCAAACTGCAGAAGATACTGCGACCGAGGACACCGTGGTCGAAGACAAGGCAGAGGATTGATCTCCTCTCCGGTCTGACCGGACCGACATAGAATGACCCCGCCGGAAGCACACCGCTTCCGGCGGGGTTTTCGTTTATGCCTGCAAAAGACCAGCAGCGGTGCGGGCGCAGTGCTGGCAAGACTGACCGGCGGAATACGCTATGGATATGTCGGAAATGAGAGTGGAAAGCGGACCTGCTTTTTCGACCGCTGTGCGGTGCACGAACCTATTCCAGCAAGCCAGAGAGCAGACCTTCGAATTCGGGGTCGTATTTGAGAGCGAGTTGACGGAACGCCGCGGCCAGCTGATTCAGCTTAGTCTTGCCCGCGCAACTATGTTGAGTGGCGCTAGACATTTTCCCGGCTACCCCAATTGACACCGCGAGAGTTGTTCCGTGCAAGCAAAAAAGTGCATTTGGCCCGTAGAATGGGAGTTGGCTAAGCTGGTTCAGATCCGCTTCGGTGATGCGACTGGCCAGCTCTTCTGCATCTGCATCCAAGATAGCAATTTCACGGCGCCTCGTCGCAGCTCCGCCCTCAGGTATCCAACGATAGCCGGCAATCCGCAGCAGCCATTGGTCCCCACTACGATACATCATAACCTGCTGTGACGCGGGAGGAGGAGCCATGTCGATCATCAAGGTAGCCGAGTAAGCAGGTGCCTCCTCCGAGGGGACAGCACAGACGCTTCCCAAATGATAATCTTGGCGGGGATCATTTGCGGGGCATGTGATCTCTGCCGAACCCGCGCTTGCTGCCAACAGTCCTACTATCATCGCATTGAGCAAGTGTTGTCTTCCCTCAAATACTATTATGTAGCAATTTAACTCGCCGCATCAGTGTCCGTAACTGGGCCGCAACCTGCCGCAACATATCGTCAGGCGATGGGTCACAATTACCCCCGCAACCGCTCCGCGTGCCATGCGACATGCTCGGCCATGAAGGATGAGATGAAATAGTACGAGTGATCGTACCCTTCCTGCATACGGATCGTGGCGGGGATATTGGCCTTGGCGCAGGCTTCTGTCAGCAGGTGGGTCTTGAGCTGTTCGTCCAGAAACCCGTCGGCTGTACCCTGATCGACCAGCAGATCGGGCAGGCGCGCGCCGTCCGCGATCAGGGCGCAGGCGTCGTATTCGCGCCATGCCGCCCGATCCGGGCCGAGATATCCGCCAAGCGCCTTCTCTCCCCACGGGCATCCCAGGGGGCTGACAATCGGCGCGAATGCGCTGGTTGAACGGAACCGCCCCGGATTGCGTAGTGCGATAGTCAGCGCGCCGTGCCCGCCCATCGAGTGGCCGGTGATCCCCTGCCGCTCCATGTCGACGGGGAAATGTGCGGCGATCAGCGCAGGCAATTCCTGTTCGATATAGCGGCGCATCTGGAAATGCTGCGCCCACGGTTCCTGCGTGGCATCGACATAGAACCCGGCGCCTTTGCCGAAATCGTAATTGTCATCGTCAGGCACATCGTCGCCGCGGGGCGAGGTGTCGGGGGCGACGAAGATGATGCCGTGTTCGGCACAAGCGGCGCGGAATTCGCCCTTCTCGGTCACATTGGCATGGGTGCAGGTGAGGCCGGAAAGATACCACAGCACCGGCAGTTTCGTGCCCGGTGCATGTTCGGGGACGAACACCGAGAAGGTCATAGCCGTGCCGGTCGCTTCCGATTGGTGCGTATATACCCCTTGTGTTCCGCCAAAGGCGCGGTTGGTGGATTGCGTTTCAAACGTCATTATGGTTCCTCAATCGGTATGGCGGCGATGCGCGGTTCATGGCCCCAGTGGCGGCACAGCGCCAGCACGTCGCGCCCGGCAAGACCCAGAGTGCCGGTGTTGCGTAACGGGTGGACATTGATCCGTTCCGCCGCCGCCAGCCCTTCTTCCAGCACCAGTGTGACACTGCCCGGTGCGGCATTGATCATCGCCAGCGGCGTGACGCTGCCCGGTGTGATGCCGATCAGGCGCTCCATATCCTCTGGCTTGGCGAAGCTGACCCGTTTGCAGCCGATGGAATCGGGCAGGGCCTTCAGCTTCACCCGCGCCTCTGCGGGTACGGTCACCAGCCAGAAATCTCCGGCGGTGTCTTTCAGAAACAGGTTCTTGGTATGCCTGCCGGGCAAGTCGGCATCGATCCGGCGGCTTTCCGCGACAGTGAACACCGCCGCATGTTCATGCTCGGTGAAAGGGATCGCCAATGCGGCCAGATCCGCCCGCAAGCCAACTTCGCCGCGCATGTTAAAAACCCCTCCCGATGCGAGGAGGGGTGGGGGCGCCGGCATTCGTTGCGCGGCAACCCCCGATCCCGGCCCCTTCATACAAGAAGGGGAGAATGTTCTTTAGGCGGTTCACCCCAGACGGTGAAGACCACAGAGCTTGTTGCCCGACGGGTCGCGCAAGTAAGCAAGGTACATCCCCGAACCGGGGCGCTCGCCCGGCTCGTCTTCGATCGAGGTGCCGCCCGCGGCAACACCGGCGTCGTGCCAGGCCTTCGCCTGTTCGGGGCTCTCCATCGCGAAACCGATGGTCGAACCGTTGCCGCAACTCGCGGGCTGGCCATCGATCGGTTTGGTGATGAGGAAAGCCGCGCCATTGTGAATGTAGATCAACCGCCCTTTGGGATCGATGCTGCCTTCACGTGCGCCGAGCACGCCCAGCGTCGCGTCGTAGAATTTCTTGGCCGCATCGAAATCGTCGGCCCCCAGCATGACATGGCTGAACATATTCCTATCTCTCCTCAATAAACCACAACGCTGCGGATCGATTCGCCTGAGTGCATCAAGTCGAAGCCCTTGTTGATTTCTTCCAGTGTCAGAACGTGGGTAATCATCGGGTCGATCTGGATCTTCCCGTTCATGTACCAGTCGACGATCTTGGGCACGTCGGTGCGGCCCTTGGCACCGCCGAATGCCGTGCCGCGCCAGTTGCGCCCCGTCACCAGCTGGAACGGGCGGGTGGCGATTTCCTTGCCCGCTTCGGCCACGCCGATCACGACGCTGGTGCCCCAGCCACGATGGCAGGCTTCCAGTGCGGTCCGCATCACTTCGGTATTGCCGGTGCAATCGAAGGTGTAGTCCGCGCCGCCATCGGTCATTTCGACCACTTTGGCGACGACTTCGTCGCGGCTCATCCCTTTGGTGTTGAGGAAGTGGGTCATGCCGAACTTGCGGCCCCATTCCTCGCGGTCGGGGTTGATGTCTACACCGATAATCATGTTCGCCCCCGCCAGCTTCGCACCCTGAATCACGTTCAGGCCGATCCCGCCGAGGCCGAACACCACAACGTTGTCGCCCACTTGCACTTTCGCGGTATTGACCACAGCGCCAACCCCGGTGGTCACGCCGCAACCGATGTAGCAGCTCGTCTGGAACGGAGCGTCTTCGCGGATTTTGGCGACGGCGATTTCAGGCAGCACAGTGAAGTTCGAGAACGTCGAACAACCCATATAGTGATAGATTGTCTGCCCTTTGTAGCTGAAGCGCGAAGTGCCGTCGGGCATCAGCCCTTTGCCCTGTGTCGCGCGGATCGCGGTGCACAGGTTGGTCTTGCCCGAAAGGCACGATTTACACTGGCGGCATTCGGGAGTGTAAAGCGGGATGACATGGTCGCCCGGCTTCAGGCTGGTAACGCCTGCACCCACTTCGCGAACGATCCCCGCCCCTTCGTGGCCGAGCACCGAAGGGAACAGCCCTTCGCTGTCGAGCCCGTCGAGCGTGTAGGCATCGGTGTGGCAAATGCCGGTCGCCATGATTTCGATCAGCACTTCGCCCGCTTTGGGCCCTTCAAGATCGAGTTCGACGATTTCGAGCGGTTTTTTCGCTTCAAAAGCAACGGCGGCACGTGTTTTCATTACAGTGAAGTCTCCTGTCAGCTGGCGCCCAGCATGGCTGGCTGCTGACTGCTGTTCAAGGTAAGTTTTGTGTCTCTGGTGTCAGGATTCGTGAACTGTTTTCGGCACCATGCAGGCCATCACGCCTTCGCGCCCGTCTTCGCTGCCATAACCCGACCATTTGACCCCGCCGAACGGGGCATCGACCGCGCTTACTCCGGCGGAATTGATCGCCAACATGCCTGCTTCGACCTCTGCGGCGAGGCGGCGGCGGCGGGCAGGATCGTTGGTCCATGCATAGGCGGCCAGGCCATAAGGCAGACGGTTTGCTTCTTCGATCATCGCCTCTTCTCCGGCCATCGGATTGATGAGAGCGATCGGGCCGAATGGCTCTTCGTTCATGATGATGGCATCGGTCGGCACTTCGGACAGGACCGATGGCTGGTAGAAATACCCCTGATTGCCAATCCGTTCGCCGCCGGTGCCCAGCTTGGCGCCTTTCTCGACCGCATCTGCGATCTTCCTGGCAATGCCATCCGGCCCGCGCTCGCTGGCCATCGGCCCCATCTGGGTGCCTTCGTCCATCCCATTGCCGACTTTGATCTTTTCCGCCCGCGCGATGAATCCGTCGCGGAACTGTTCGAACTTGCTTTCGTGTACCAGAAAGCGGGTAGGGCTGACGCAGACCTGCCCGGCGTTGCGATATTTCGCAGCGACCATCGTATCGAGCGTCTTGTCGATATCGACATCGTCGAACACCAGTACCGGCCCGTGCCCGCCCAGCTCCATCGTCGCGATCTTGAGATCGTCTGCCGCCAGCTTCGCCAGATGCTTGCCGACTGCTGTTGAGCCGGTGAAGGTGATCTTGCGAATAATCGGTGAAGCGAGCAGGTGGCGGCTGACATCGTCCGGCACCCCGAACACGCACTGAACCGCGTCACCCGGCACTCCGGCATCGATCAGCGCCTGCACCAGCGCGAGGCCGGTAGCGGGCGTTTCTTCCGAAGGCTTTACAATGGTGGAGCAGCCCGCAGCCAGCGCACCGCCGATTTTCCGCATGACGTTGAGTGCGGGGAAATTCCATGCCGCGAACCCGGCGACCGGGCCGACCGGATGATATTGCACTTCCACCCGCTGCCCTTCGGGGCGGACCAGTGTGCGACCATATATCCGTTTGATTTCGCCTGCATAAAATTCGAGCAGCATCGCGGAGTAGATGATTTCGCCCTTTGCCTCGGCCAGCGGCTTACCTTGTTCGAGAGTGAGCGACACTGCGATTTCGCCAGCGCGTTCCCTGATCAGCGCAGCCGCTTTGTTGAGGGTCGCAGCGCGTTTGTCCGCCGGGGTATTGCGCCATGATTTGAAGCCTTTGGCTGCGTTGTCGAGCGCGGCATCCAGATCGGCGGCGGTGGCATGTGGCACGCTGCCGATGGTTTCGCCGGTGGCCGGATTGATCACATTGACGGCATCGCGCCCTTCATTTGACAGGTTGGTGCCGCCAATTGACAGGTAAAGGGTGGGATAATCGGTCATAGTGGTCTCTTTCTCGTATCGTGTTCGAGCCGGCATTATCGGACCATGCCGATGCGCTTTCGCAGCGCGATTGGCAATGGTTGCACAATGCAATGATTGCATGTCGGTCGGATGAGGTTCATCCGCGCGGGATTAGGAGCCATCTCCATGATCCGCATCTCGATAATCCTTGCCGCCGCCATATCGTTCCTTGCTGTGCCGGCCATCGCGCAGGCACCGTCTCACACATCGGACACCGCGCCGCAGGTAAAGCTCTCGTTGCAACAGAATGCCGCTGTGCGCTGTTCGGCGGCCTTTGCGCTCGGCGCCGGGTTGCAAAAGGTGGGGAAGGGCAAGGACTGGCCGCCGCTGGCCGAACGCGGGCGCGAATTCTTTGTCCGGGCGTCGGCGCAATTGATGGACGAAACCGGGATGAGCCGCGATGCGGTGGGCAATCTGGTGCAGCGCAAAGCCAGCGAACTGGCTGAAGGCGATAAGCTGGACAGGACAATGCCCGCTTGTTTGCTGATGCTCGACAGTTCGGGCCTGTAGCCTTTGCTGGCGACCTCTGCGGGCGAGAGGCGCGCGGATTATTCAGGTTTCGATCATCGGGGCCGCGCTATAGCTCCGTAACGAATCGTCCGATGTTGAGGAAGCTGCCAGTGCGCCCGTTTCTGCCTGTTGCGATCGCTACGACTATGATTTTCGCCCCTGTGTCTGCGATGGCGCAGGATGCAGTGGATAGCCCCGCTGCAAGCGATAGCGCGGCGGTGACGTCGCAATTGCAAAGCAAGCTGTCCGATCCGCAGACGCAGCAGCAGATCGCCGGAACGGTGGCTGTGCTGGGCGAAATGCTGCTCGACATGCCGATTGCCCCGCTGGCCCGATCGGTGGCGGAGGCAGGTGGCGGCGATCCGGCGGCAGTCGATCCCGATATGACTTTGCGGAAATATGCCCCCGGTGCCTCTGCCGTGCCCGGCGCGGCGGCGAAAAACCTGCCGCGCATGATGGATACGATGGCGGGGATGGCCGGTGGGCTGGAAGCGATGATGCCCGCTCTGCGCGGGATGGCGGAGCGGATGCAAGGCGCTTTGGCGGCTGCGACCCACCAACCGCAGAACCGCACGACCCATTGAGTTCACCCACAAAATTCCGCGCCAACCCACGTGCGCCCGGTGGACGCTGGCGCGCGGCTGGTGCATGAGCAGATGCATATGTGGCGTCTCTATCAGTTCCCGCTCTGCCCGTTCAGCCGCAAGGTGCGCCTGCTGCTGAGCGAGAAAGGCGTGGGCTACGAATTGTGGCGTGAAAATCCCTGGGATGCGAGCGACGAGTTCTGGAAACTCAACGCCGCCGGGCGCACGCCGGTGATCGAACATCCCGAAAAGAGCATCGTTATCGCCGATAGCAGGGCGATCTGCGAATATTTCGAGGAAACGGTCGATCGCGCGCCGATGATCAATGGCACGGCCACCGGTCGTGCGGAGATCCGCCGTCTGGTCGCGCTGTTCGATGAAAACCTCTTCGCGGAAGTCACCGGCCCGCTGCTCTACGAACGGATGCTCAAGCGTATCGTTCATCGTCAGTCGCCGGATTCGCGCATTCTGCGCGAAGCGATGAAGGCGGCGCACGGGCACCTCGACTATATCGACTGGCTGGTCGATACCCGGCCCTGGCTGGCGGGGGCGACGATGAGCCTGGCCGATCTGGCTGCGGCTGCGCAGATTTCGGTGATCGATTACCTTGGCGGGATCGACTGGAGCGGGCATGATTCGGCGCGCGGCTGGTATGCCGTATTCAAAAGCCGACCCAGCTTCCGCCCTTTGCTGAGCGAGCGGATGGAAGTAATCCAGCCGCCATCGCATTATGCCAAGGTCGACGCCTGAACGCTGTTGGCAGAGTTGGCAGAACTTGTCCGTTCACCCCGGGTTATAAGTCCCCTATGCAGCGGTTTCCTGAACATGGATCGTGAGTAACCAAATGGCGAAACGGGGTAGCCGGCGAGCGACGGCGGCCAGACAGCAACGCAATGGCAAACAGAAACCACCGCTGGCGGGGTGGCGTCTGTGGTTGAAACGCACGCTGGTCTGGGGAACCGGGCTGGCGGTGCTGGCGCTGTTGTTTCTGGGCGTGGCGGTGGTGTTCGCGGAACGGTCGCTGCCCAGCTATGCCACTTTGCAGGCGACCCAGCCGGGCCAGACTATAGTAGTGCGCGCACGCGACGGGTCGGAACTGATCGAACTCGGCCCCAGTTATGGCCAGTGGCTCGATCCCGATCAGATACCGCAGCCGATGAAAGACGCGATGGTATCGGTGGAAGACCGCCGGTTTTATTCGCATTTCGGGGTCGATCCCATCGGGCTGGCGCGCGCGGTCTATGTCTGGATGACAGGTGACCGGCGGTTGGGGGCGACTTCCACCATTACGCAGCAGCTTGCCCGCAACCTGTTCCTCAATTCCAACCGATCGCTCGATCGCAAATTGCGCGAAGGCGTGCTGGCGATGGCGCTGGAACTGAAGTTTTCCAAACAGGAAATCCTCGCGCTCTATCTCAACAAGGTTTACTTCGGCGGCGGTGCCTATGGCATCGATTCCGCCAGTCGTAAGTTCTTCAGCCACCCGGCGACGCACCTTTCGGTGAGCGAATCCGCGATTATCGCCGGTCTGGTGAAGGCACCCAGTCGTTATTCCCCCACTGCCGATGTCGATGCGGCAGTGCGCCGGGCCAATGTCGTGCTGTCGCTGATGCGCGAACAGGGACGGATCAGCGCCAGCGAAGCGGCGGTCGATCCCAGCGCGGTGAAGCTGAAGAAAGATACCAACCAGAATTCGGTGCGCTATTTCACCGACTGGGCGCTGCCGCAGCTCGAAGTGCTGCTGCCCGATACGACAGAGCCGATCGAAGTGTGGACGACGCTCGATCCCGGTATGCAAAACGCCGCGTCGAATGCGATCAAGGCCAATGTGCCCAAAGGGGCGCAAGGCGCGCTGGTGTCGCTCGACCGCGATGGCGCGATCCTGGCGATGGTGGGTGGCACCGATTACGTGACCAGCAATTACAACCGTGCGACCGAGGCGATGCGGCAACCGGGCTCTGCGTGGAAGCTGTTCGTCTATCTCGCTGCGCTGGAGGCCGGATATACGCCCGATGATCGGGTGAAAGATGTGCCGGTCACTATCGATGGCTGGTCGCCGCGCAATTCGGGCGGCAGTTTCGCCGGTGAAATGGATGTACGTAGCGCGTTCGCTTACTCGAAGAACACCGTCGCGGCGCAGCTCGGCAACGAAGTCGGGTTCGGTACTGTCGCGTCGATGGCCAAGCGGTTTGGCATCACGACCCCGATTTCGACGTACCCATCGATGGTGCTGGGCAGTTCCGAAGTGCGTGTGATCGAAATGACCCGCGCCTTTGCAGAGATTTCAGCGGGTGGGTTCACCGTTGAACCCTACGGCATCGTGAAAGTGACGACGACCGGCGGGCAGGTGCTCTATCAGCACGAAGACACCCGTAAGGCGCAACTGGTGCCCGACTATGTCGCCGCCGGGATGACCGACCTTCTGCAGACCACTGTTGCCACCGGCACGGGCCGTGCGGCGCAGATCGGCCGCCCGGTTGCTGGCAAGACCGGCACGACCAGCTCCAACAAAGACGGCTGGTTCCTCGGCTTTTCCAGCGGCATCACCACAGGTGTGTGGATGGGGCGGGACGATGCAAAGCCCGTATCGGGCCTTCACGGCGGCTCTGCCCCGGCGCGGGCGTTTTCCGCTTATATGAAAGTGGCAGTGAAAGATCGTCCGGTCGAACAGTTCAAGACCGACCTCAAACTGCCCGAATGGCAGATGGAGCCGGATGAAGAGCATATGTACGGCGATCCGGGCGATTATTACTATATCGACGAGCAGGGCAATCTGGTGGAGCCGAACAAGCCCGATCAGGCAGGGCAAATGCCGTTCCCGCCCGATAGCGAACAAGGCAGTGCCCCCGGCAATGGCCAGCAACCGCAACAGCAGCCGACCCCTGCGCCGCCATCGAATGGCCGGCCTGGCGACAACCCGCAGGCGGCGAGCGACGATTTCCTCAATCGCGCGACCGGTCGCGGCGGCGGCACCACGCAGCGCACAGAGCCACGCCAGAGCGGCCCGCGTTCGGTGACGATCCAGCCCACGCCCCAGAATTGATGGGTCCTGAGCCTTGCCAGTTGGGCGGAGTGGGATGCGTGACCGGATAGGTGCATCGCAGAACGCTATATGCCGAAATCGGATGACATAGCCTGAGCCAATGATACATTGTATCAATGACTCAGGCGAACACACCTGCAACTCCGAATTTCTTCAATCAGGAAATGGCGGATTCGTACGATCAGCGTAACAGCGCGCTGCAACCTATCAGCGGTTGTCTGCACTTTCTGACGAATCTTGTATTGGCCCCTGTGCCACGCAATGCATCGGTTCTGTGCGTGGGTGTCGGAACGGGGGCGGATATATTCGCACTCGCGACCGACAACCCGGGCTGGCGATTTGTGGGTGTCGATCCCTCTGCCGAAATGCTGGAGGTATGCCGCCGTCGGCTGGACGAGGCAGGTCTGCTGGGCCGTTGCCAGCTTGTTCGCGGGACAGTCGAAGATATTGCCGATACACATTTCGACGCTGTGGTCAGCCTGTTCGTGGCTCACTTCATCAAGCTGGACCAGCGCGCTGCGTTCTACAGCGGGATCCATCGACGGCTGAAACCGCGCGGCCTGTTTGTCAGCGCGGAAATCAGTGTCGATCTGGAAGATACCTCGCTTCATACGACTGTGGAGGATTGGGCGCGGATACAATCGTTGATGGGGCAGGAAGAGAAGCCGGTGGAAGCACTGATCGCGATGTTCCGCGATCCATTGGGGGTCGTATCGCCCGCCATTACCGAGGGACTGTGGCGGGATGCCGGTTTCGCGGAGCCGGTGCCGTTCTTTCAGGCTTTCGCGATACGCGGGTGGCACGCACAGCGACCGCCATTGTGACTGGCCAACACCCCCGCTGAACCATGCCCCAATAAGAAGCCCCGCCGTGATCGGATCACGGCGGGGCCTTTGTGCCGGGTTGCGCTATCCGGCGCGGTGCCCGACAGGCTAGTCTTTGCGAAGCAGGCGGATCGCGGCGAATTGCGGCGAGCGGCCGCGCTTCTTCACCTGAAGCAGTACCGAATCGCGGTTATCGCTGCGCGCTTTCTTCACCACCGCTTCCAGATCTGCGACCGATTCGATGGCGCGATAATTGGCCGACATGATAATGTCGCCACGGCTCATCCCCTTCTGTGCAGCGTCGGAACTGGGGTTGATGCCCAACACGACAACGCCCTTGGTATCGGGGGACACGCCCAGCTGGGCGGCGATCCGCGCAGTCATTGGCGTGACCTGGAGGCCGAGGTTGTCGGCAATCGCTTCGCTGGTGCTGCTGCTGTCGGAACCCGATTGCGAATCGTCGTCGCCGTCGTTGCCGTTGAACATCTGCGACTGAGCCAGCTCGGCGTTGCTGGGGCGTTTGCCCACAGTCACATTGACAGCGCGACGCTTGCCCTGACGGTACAGCTCGACCGGGATCGTCGTGCCCGGCTTCACATTGGCGACAAGGAACGACAGCGTCTGATCGTTGGTCACATCCTTGCCATCGACTTTGGTCACGACGTCGCCCGGTTGAATCCCGGCCTTGGCAGCGGGCTGACCCGGCTCAACCGCCTGCACGAATTCGCCGCGGTTTTGCGGCAGACCCAGCGAATCCGCCAGATCGCCTGCGACCGGCTGAATCTGCACGCCGAGGTATCCGCGTTCGATTTCCTTGCCATCCATCAGCTTCTTGACGATCGGCGCGGCGGTTTCCGCCGGGATCGCCAGGCCGATGCCCACGCTGCCGCCCGATGGCGAAAGGATCGCGTTATTGATGCCGATGACGTTGCCCTGCATGTCGAACAGCGGGCCGCCCGAGTTGCCGCGGTTGATGCTGGCATCGGTCTGAATATAGCGGTCGTAGGGCGATCCCGAACCGGTCGCACGATAGACCGCCGATACGATGCCAGAGGTGACCGTGCCGCCCAGTCCGAACGGATTGCCGATGGCGATCACCCAATCGCCGGGGCGCGCCTTGGACGAATCGCCGAATTTTACGAACGGAAACGGCTTGGAACTGCTGATCTTCAGCACGGCGAGGTCGGATGCGTCATCCTTGCCCACGATCTTGGCCGGGTAATCGGTGCCATCGGGGGTGGTAACGGTGATCTCTTCGATCTCGCCATTCCCTTCGGGGCTGATGACGTGATTGTTCGTCACCACATAGCCATCGGCGGAAATGATGAAGCCCGAACCGAGCGACTGCGCCTCGCGTGTTTGCGTCTGGCCGCCGCGATTGCCGAACATCCCTTCGAACGGGGTGCCTGCAAACGGGTTCTGGCTCTGCACCTTGATCCGTTGCCGGGTTGAGATGTTGACCACCGCCGGCTGCAGTTGCGCCGTCAGATCGGCGAACCCTTCGGGTGCGCCGGCACGGGGCACGACCTTGGCAATCTGGCTGTCGTCGTTCTGCGCCACCTGCGCGCCGGCGGGGTGCCCGGTAATCAGCGAAATGGCTGCGCCGCCCACCAGCAGCGCGGAAGTAATTCCATAAGAGTATCGCACGCGCTTCACGTCCTTTGCTTCCTCTTCTTCATCTGTCGCGGGCCTTCGCGCCTGAATGACGAAAGGTCCCGGTTCGTCCCCGCCCGGCTACACACGCCCGCGGGGCTTAACGGCGTTTGAACACACCTGTAATCGTTACTGCTTCCCGCGGAATTGTTTGAGATATTCGTTATCCGGCGAAAGGATGATCGAACTCGACCCCTTCGACCCCTCGGAGAATGTCGTGTCATAACTCTGCATGGCGCGATAGAAATCGTAGAACTTGGGGTCTCTGTTGAATGCATCGGCATAGATTTTGGAAGCTTGAGCATCCGCTTCAGCACGGATGATCTGGGCGTTTTTCTGCCCTTGTGCCAGAATCGTCTTCGCTTCCTGATCGCGCGCGGTCCGCATCCGGTTGAACGCCGATTGCAGCGGCGTACCTTCGGGCAGGTCAGCACGCTTGATCCGCACGTCGAGCACCTGAGCGCCATATTTGCGCGCCTGCGTATCGAGCTTTTTGCGGATATTGGCCATTGTCGTACCGCGTTCGGCGGTCAGCAGCGAGGCGAAGCTGCGCCGCCCCAGTTCCTGCCGCACGACCGAGCTGAGAATGGCTGAAAGCTGTGTGTCAACCGTGTCCAGAGTGCCTGCCGACTGCACCATCTTAACCGGATCGATGATCCGATAGCGGGCATAGGCATCGACATTGAGCCGCAACTGGTCGGTGGAGAGCACCGTCTGCGGTTCCATGTTCACGTTCAGAATGCGGCGATCGATCCGCACCAGTCGTTCATAAAACGGAATGCGTGCGACAATGCCTGCCCCGGTGCTGCCATAGGGTTCATTGGGGGCGAAGCGGTTGATCACCCGATCGGGGCGGCCTGCGCGGACCACCACTGCCTCTTCGTTTTCCGGCACAATGGTGAAGCACGACAGAATCACGATCGCGCCGACAGCTACTGCGATCAGCAGCGACTTATAATTTGCCCAGAAGTTTTCCATCACTGGCCCTCCGCCGGTTTGGCGCTCGGCGCAGTGCTGTTGCTGGCGGACTGTTTCGCACCGCGGCGCATTTCAGGCAGCGGCAGATATGTCGTCACGCCGGGCGCTTCGACCACGGTCTTGTCGGTATCGCGCAGGACACGCTCCATCGTTTCGTAATACATACGCCGCCGGGTCACTTCGGGGGCCAGTTTGTACTGGGCATAGACTTTGTTGAATGCCACGGCATCGCCCTGCGCGCGGGCCAGCACCTGCTGCGCGGCAGCCTCTGCCTGATTGATATAGCTTTCCGCTTCCTGCTGGGCGGCGGACACGTTCTTGAACGCATCTTCCACTTCCTTGGGCGGGTCGGTCTTGCGGATTTCGACACCCTGGATCGAAACGCCGGAGTTATAGGCATCGAGGATCGCCTGCATCCGGTTTTTCACCGCCAGTTCGATATCCGCGCGCCCTTCGCCAGACAGCACCGCGTTGAGCCTGCGCTCCGCCACCGAAGCGCGCATCGCGGCCTCTGCCGTTTCGCGCACGGTTTGCGACGGATCGTCGAGCTGGAAACGGAACTGTTTCAGATCCTTGATATTCCAGCGGACGATATAGCTGAGGTCGACGAGGTTCTGATCGCCGGTCAGCATCAGTTTCTGCCCGGTCCCCTCTGGAATTTGATCGATACGGAATTCGCTGACTTCTTCGACATCGACTTCCTGAATCGGCCAGGGGGCAGTGATGTTGAGGCCCGGCTGCAAAGTGCGGCTGTATTTGCCGAAAGTGGTAACAATGCCCTGTTCCTTGGGCCCGACCTGATGGAACATCGAAAAGCCCAGCCAGACCGCCGCGATGCCCAGTACTGCGACAGGGAACCAGTTACGCCCGCCACCTGCACCAGGCATACGGAAACCGGGGCCACCGGGCCCGCCGCGCCGCGGGCCTTCGGGGCCGCGCTGGCGAAAGATGTCTTCGATCGATGCCGAGCGGCGCGGTTCGCCGCCGCCGGGCAGCCACGGATTGCGCGGCCCGCGCGATTTGTCGCCATCGGGGGCAGAACCATCGCCGCCATCCGTGCCACCCCCCGAACCATCGCCATCCCCATTAGAGCCGCCACCGTTACCGGAGCCGCCCCAGGGATTTTTTCCAGCCATCGCCATGCCGCCGGAACCCCGGCCAAACATGCGTCCCAACCCATCAGTGATCTTCATGGAACCTCTTATAGGTGGGGATCGCAGGAAAAACAGGGGTTGCGGCAGCGATTTTGCTGCTAGTGCGGGCCGCATAATGGATGAAAACCTGCTCAGAGCCAGCTTACCGGCCTCAATTGCCGCCCGTGTGCGTTCGCTGAAATCCCGCGACAGCACCGTTACAGTCGTTCTCGACGCAGCTGGGATGGATCCGCGCGAACGCTCCGCGCTGGAAAGCGATACAAAATCCGCGCTTTCGGCTGTCGAAGGGGTGGCCGATGTGCGCGTTGCGCTAATGGCCGACCGTGCGCCTGCCGCCGAACCGGGCGGGCCGGTGATCGTGGCAGTGGGATCGGGCAAGGGCGGGGTCGGCAAATCGACACTGACCACCAATCTGGCAGTCGCGCTGGCACGGGCCGGGCGCCGGGTGGGCGTGGTCGATGCCGATATCTATGGCCCCAGCCAGCCGACTTTGCTCCATACACAAGGGCAGCGTCCCAAGGCGCGGGATAAACAACTGATCCCGCTCGACAGCCCCTATGGTGTCAAAGTGTTGTCGGTCGGCCACCTGGTCGATCCGGGCAAGGCCGTGGCATGGCGCGGCCCGATGGCGGGCGGTGCACTGGTACAGATGATGGAAGCCGACTGGTCGGGCGTCGATATTTTGTTGCTCGATTTGCCGCCGGGCACGGGCGATGTGCAGATCACGATGATCCAGAAGCATAAGCCTGCCGGAGCGGTGATCGTATCCACGCCGCAGGATCTGGCGCTGATCGACGCGCGTCGTGCTGCCGAACTGTTCGCGCAGGCGCACGTGCCGGTGATCGGCATGGTCGAGAATATGGCCGGTTATGCCTGCCCCCATTGCGGCGAGGTCAGCGATCCGTTCGGGCGCGGTGCAGTGGAAAGCGAAGCGGAGGCGGAAGGCCTGCCGTTTCTGGGCCGTATCCCGCTCGATCTCGCGATCCGGCAGGCGAGCGACGCGGGGGAGCCGCCCGCTGCTGGCAACGGGCCGCAGGCTGACGCATTTACTGCGATTGCCAGCCGTCTGGGCGCGTGGCTGGATAGCAGGGGCAGCTGATCGGTGCGGCTGTCGCGGCGCGGATTGCTGGCAGGTGCCGCGGTCGGCGGCGGGCTGGTTGTCGCGTGGAGCCTGTGGCCACGCGAATTCGACACCCCGCTTAGCCCCGGCCGCGGTGAATGGGCGTTCGGCGCCTGGCTGAAAATCGCCCACGACGGAGTAGTGACCGTAGCTGTGCCGCAGTTGGAAATGGGGCAGGGGATCACGACTCTGCTGCCGCAACTGGTCGCGGCCGAGCTGGGGGCCGACTGGCGACAGATTGCAGTGGAGCCTGCGCCGGTGTCGGGCGCCTATGCCAATGTTCCGCTGGCGGCCAAGTGGGCGCCGTTATGGATGCCGATGTTGCCGGGCCTTGCCGACGGGCCCGATGCGCTGCTGGCGTTGCGCTATGCTCAGGAAGAACCGTTCAACGCCACGGCCGAGGGGCTGTCGCTGGCGGCATTCGAAGGGCCGGCCCGCGAAGCGGCCGCCGCAGCGCGGGCGATGCTGGTAATGGCCGCCGCCCAACGTTGGGGCGTGGCATGGGAGGAATGCGACGCGCACAGCGGGTTCGTGTTCCACGATGGCAAACAGCTATCGTTCGCGGCACTGGCAGGGGCCGCGTCACGCTTCTCGCCGCCCGATCCGCCACCGATCAATCCGCAGCCCTATGGCGAAGGGCCGGGGCTGCTGGCCGAAGACGAGACGGTGCCATACCTGCGGCTCGATCTGCCGGCGAAAGTCGATGGCAGCTATCTGTTCGCAGGCGACGTGCGCTTGCCCAATATGATCTATGCCGCGATCCATCACGGGCCGGTAGGGACAGAGGAACTGACCGGGTTCGATCTGGCCGCTGCGCGCAAAGTGCGCGGGCTGGTGCAAGTGGTGAAGAACCCACGCTGGATTGCCGCGCTGGGTGAGACATGGTGGGCGGCGGAACAGGCGTTGAAAGCGCTGAAGCCGCGCTTCAAACTCTCCGCCGCGCCCGATAGCGACTCCATCGAACAGAAGCTGGATAACGCTCTGCTGAAAGGCGATGCCGTGCGTATCGCCACACGCGGTGGCGGCGATGCGGCGCTGGGCGATCCGTCGGTCACCTATCGATACGACATTGCCCCGGCGACTCATGCAACGCTGGAAACCGCCAGTGCCACTGCGCGGATGGCCGATGGGCGGCTGGAACTGTGGGTCGCCAGTCAGGCGCCTGAACATGCGCGGCGCGCTGCGGCCCGCGCGGTGGGTCTGTCAGACCGCGATGTCGTGATTTACCCGATGGGAGCAGGCGGCAGCTTCGACCGGCGGCTGGAACACGATCATGCGATAGAGGCCGCTGTGCTGGCGCAGGCAGCGGGCCGCCCTGTACAACTGATCTGGTCGCGCGCGCAGGAGGCGGTTGCCGGTCGCCCGCGGGCGCCGCTGGCTTGCCTTGCCAGTGGGTGGACTGCGAAGGAAAACGGCACTGCTACCGGTTTGCGGCTGAGGGTGGCGATGCCTGCCACTGTCCGCGAATTCGGCAAACGGCTGTTCGACAACAAAACCGCGGAAGCGGCCTTGCGGGTGACTGACAGCGCCGCCGATCCGCTGGCGTTCGAAGGTGCGCTGGTGCCCTATGCCATTCCCGATATCGCGATCGATCATGTGCCGGTGAATGTCGGCCTGCCTAGCGGGCGGATGCGGGGGAACGCCCATGCCTATCTCGCTTTCGCGGTCGAGTGCTTTGTCGATGAACTGGCTAAGCGCGTGGGGCGAGAGCCTTTGTCGTATCGGATGGAACTGCTGGGCGAAGATCCCCGGCTGGCCGAATGCCTGCAACGCGCTGCGCGGCTGGCTCAATGGGATGGCGGCGCGGACAAGAGCGGGCAAGGCATCGCCTGCTGGCGTATCGGTGGGGACGGGGGCACGGGCGGCAGTGCCGATCCCGAAGCGCCGGAAGAAGCCGTCGCCCGGATCGCCTGTGTCGCCACGGCCCATGCGGGCGATGGCGGCGTCAAAGTCAGTAAGCTGGCGGCGGCAGTCGATCTCGGGCGGATCGTCAATCTCGACATTGCCCGCCAGCAGATCGAGGGCGGGTTGCTGTTCGGAATGAGCCTGGCGACCGGCTCTGCGTTTTCATACAGCAAAGGAGCTCCCACCAGCGGGCGTCTGGCGGGGCTGGCTTTGCCGAGACTGGGCGATGCCCCTGAAGTGACTGTGGAATTTATCGCAGGCAACGGGCTACCGGCCGATCCGGGCGAAATCGGTGTCGCGGTTGCTGCGCCGGCGATTGCCAACGCTCTGCAATCGGCAACGGACTTGCGTATGCGGCGCCTGCCGCTCATCTCTGAGGGCATATGAGCGAACGATCTCAAACCCTTCCGCCCGACCATCCTCCGGTAAAATCCGGTCGGGTGGGTGTTCTGCTGGTCAATCTCGGCACGCCCGATGCGCCCGATGCGCGGTCGGTGAAACGCTATCTGGCCGAATTCCTCTCCGATCCGCGCGTGGTCGAGATTCCGCCATTGGTATGGCAGCCGATCCTGCGCGGGATCGTGTTGACGACCCGCCCTAAAAAAAGCGCCCATGCTTACCGGCAGGTCTGGACCGAGAAAGGTTCGCCTCTCGCCGCCATCACCGCCGAACAGGCGGAACGGCTGCAGATGCGGCTGGGTGACGGGGTGCAGGTCGGCTGGGCGATGCGCTATGGTCAGCCCGCTATCGGGGATGAACTCGCGAGGCTGAAGCAAGCCGGCTGCGACCGGATTCTGCTGGCCCCGCTTTACCCGCAATATTGTGGTGCGACGACCGCGACGGTTGTGGACAAAGCTGCGGACAGCCTGCGGACAATGCGTTGGCAACCGGCGATGCGAACGCTGCCTGCTTACCACGACGATCCGCTGTATATCGATGCACTGGCCACCGATCTGGGGGCGCAGCTCGATGCGCTGGGCTTTGCGCCCGATCTCCTGCTGCTCAGTTTCCACGGGATGCCTGCGCGGACACTGGAACTGGGCGATCCGTACCACTGTCACTGTCAGAAGACAGCGCGTCTGCTGGAGGCGGCCATGAACCGTCCGGGCATGCGTTTCGCGACCACGTTCCAAAGCCGCTTCGGCAAGGCCAAATGGCTTGAACCCGCTACCGATCTGGTGCTGGAGGAAGAGGCGCGGAAGGGGACGAAGCGGATTGCTATCGCCGCGCCGGGCTTTTCCGCGGATTGTCTCGAAACATTGGAAGAGCTGGCGATTCGCGGGCGGGAACAGTTTCTGGCCGCAGGGGGCGAACGGTTTGCCCCGCTTGCCTGCCTCAATGCAGGCGACGCGGGAATGGCCATGCTGGAGGCGCTGATGCGGCGTGAACTATCAGGCTGGATTAACCGCTCCTAGTTACTTACATTCAAGTAAATAACTACGGAGGATTCGATGGCAACGCTCGCTCCCGCCGCACCGGCGGAAACGCATCACGACACACCGCCCAGGCATTGGAGCGAAGGGCGGCTGAGCGAAGCCGATGTCGCGCATATTCCTGGCGAATCCGGCTGGCCAGTGGTCGGCAACACATTCCGCATGTTGGCCGATCCGCACGGCTTTGCGCGCGATATGGTCGCCAAATATGGCCCGGTTTACAAAAATCGTGCCTTCGGTGGCTGGGGCGTGATGCTGGTTGGTGCCGATGCCAACGAACTGGTGCTGTTCGACCGGGACAAGCTGTTTTCGTCCGAACAGGGCTGGGGCCCATTGCTCGACCAGTTGTTCCCGCGCGGGCTGATGCTGATGGATTTCGACCACCACCGGGCGGATCGGCGGGCGCTGTCGATTGCGTTCAAGCCCGAACCGATGCGCCACTACGCCGGGGCGCTCAACCGCGGGATCGCGCAGGAAACGAAGAACTGGGCAGGGCGGCGCGAATTCTATCCGGCGATCAAGTCGCTGACGCTCGACCTTGCGGCAGACAGCTTCATCGGCATCCCGTGGGGGCCGGAAGCCGACAAGATCAATGCCGCGTTCGTCGATATGGTGCAGGCGTCGGTCGCTCCGATCCGCACTCCGTTGCCGTTCACGATGATGAAGCGCGGGGTCGATGGCCGCAAATATCTGGTGGAATTTTTCACCGCCGAAACCCACCGCCGTCGTGCCGAAGGCGGGGGGCAGGATATGTTCAGCCAGTTCGCCACTGCCACGCGCGAAGACGGCAGCCTGCTGCCGGTGGACGAAGTGGTCGATCACATGAACTTCCTGATGATGGCCGCGCACGACACCATCACCTCCAGCGCGACGACGTTGGTGTGGCAGTTGGCCATGCATCCCGAATGGCAGGAAAAATTGCGTCAGGAAGCGATTGCCGTGACCGGTGGGCCGGACGCGCAGGGCAGGCCGCGCCCGTTGGAATATAGCGATCTGGGCAAGATGGAATTGACCGAAATGGCGTTCAAGGAAGCGCTGCGGATCGTGCCCCCGGTGCCCAGCACGCCGCGCCGGGCGCTGCGTTCGTTCGAATTCGGCGGATATACCATTCCCGCCGGGGCGGGGATCGGGATCAACACCCATCTGGTGCACCATTCGGAAGAACACTGGGACAATCCCGAGCGGTTCGATCCGATGCGCTTCACGCGTGAGGCAGAGAAGGCGCGCCATAAATATGCCTGGGTGCCGTTCGGCGGGGGCGCGCATATGTGCCTGGGCCTGCATTTCGCCTATATGCAGGTGAAGATCCTGATGGCGCAGTTGCTGCAGCAATATCGCATCGAGATCGAACCGGGCTATTCGCCCGAGTGGCAGGCATGGCCGATCCCGAAGCCGAGAGACGGGCTGAAGGTGGAATTCAAGCCGCTGTGATGTGGGCGCCACGGTCAGCGTAACGCACAAACCCGCCATCCCTGTATAAGCCCTTTCCCCCCTGCGCGCCGTCGCCCCGGACTTGATCCGGGGCCCCGCTGTTCTTCCGCGCTGTGCCTAGGGGAGCTGGACCCCGGCTCGGGGGCCGGGGTGACGGGGTGGTGGGTGGAGTGGCCCGGCTACCGCCGCCGCCGCCGCCTTCCTCCTGCCCTCGTCATCGCGAACGCAGTGGGGCGCCAGAAGCGGGATCCCGGTTACTGGCTCACCGCGCCCGTCCGCGTTCGCGCATAATCTATTGCGGCGGCAATCGCGCCCTTCGCCTGAGGGCTGTTTTTCCAGCACGATGCACCCAACGCGGCGGCCACGCGGTTGCAGACCGTTTCGACCGAGGTTTCCGCCAGATCGTCGAAGCTGGCCACGCCGATTTCCTCCAGCCGTTGAATCACAGTCGGCCCAACACCCTTGATCGCCAGCAGCGCAGCGCGTTCATCGGCAGAGAACTGGTGCGCCATCAGAAATCGATCGCGATCCCGTCTTTCACCCAGTCGCCATAACGGGTGGGGCTGAGTTCCTCGTCCACTTTGCCCTCTTGCGGCCTCGGCAGGGGCTCGTTGGTCCAGTGGGCGGGTTTCTCGAACTTCTTGCGAGGGGGCGTGGTCTTTTCAGTCATGTCCATAGAATGGACCCGCTGGCCAGCCGATGCAATCGCGGATAGGGGGCTGGCAATGGCCAAAGTTCAGGGATTGCCCGCGCGCACTGCCGCGCTCCGTATGCTCGATGCAGTGATGCGCCGGGGTGAAACACTCGATCTCGCGGAACGCTCCGCTGCGAAAGGGCTGACGCCGAGCGACCGGGCGCTGGCCCGTGCGATTGCCGGGGAGAGCTTGCGCTGGCTGCGCGATCTCGATGCCATGATCGACGGTGCGACACAGCAGATTCTGCCCGACGATGCCAAGCCGCGCATGGTGCTGCGGATGATGCTGGCGCAATGGCTGCGGCTCGATACGCCGCCGCATGCGGTGATCGCCACCGGGTTGGAACTGCTCACCGGCGGGCCGCGCCGTCTGGCTCATGGGGTGTTTTCCGCACTGGTGAAGCAGGGCGTGACATTGCCCGATGCCCCCACTCTGCCGCCAGAGGTTGCTGCGCGGTGGAGCGAGCGGGCCGGGCCAATCGCCACTGCGCTGGCTGCACTGCCTCCGCTCGATCTGGCGATCAAGGACTGGAGCCAGACCGAACATTGGGCTGCGGAACTGGGCGGCACCAGCCTTGCGCCCGGCCATGTCCGGCTCGCGCGGGGCAGCGCGGTGGAGCGGCTGGCCGGGTTCGAGGCGGGCGCGTGGTGGGTGCAGGACATTGCTGCATCGCTTCCCGCACGCTTGCTGGGTGCGGGCGAAGGGCGCCGCGTGCTGGACTTGTGCGCTGCGCCGGGTGGCAAGACATTGCAACTCGCCGCCGCCGGATGGCAAGTGACAGCGATCGACAAGAGCGCCAAGCGGCTCGACCGACTGGTCGACAATCTTGACCGCACCGGCTTGAGTGCAGAAGTGGTCGCTGCCGATGCGCTGACATGGGAGCCGGGTTGCACATACGATGCGATCCTGCTCGACGCGCCGTGTACCGCCACCGGCACTGCCCGCCGCCATCCCGATGTGCTGCACCGTATCCACGCGGCGCAGATCGCAGAGATGGCCGAATTGCAGGCGGCAATTCTCGCGCGGGCGGCGCAGTGGCTGACACCGGGTGGCACGCTGGTTTACGCGACCTGTTCGCTCGAACCGGAGGAAGGTGAGCAGCAGGCTGCTCAATGTGCGCTACCGCCCGCACCAGTTACAGCGGACGAACTGCCTGCCGGGTTGCAGCCCACGGCGGAAGGATGGGTGCGTACCGATCCATCGATGCTGCCCGACGCAGGGGGAATGGACGGATTTTTCATCGCCCGGTTCCGCGCCGCCGGATGACATCGCGTGCGCGGTGCTTATCTGCCTGTTTATGACAGATCAGGCGATGCCAGCATTGTTCATCGGCCACGGCAGCCCGATGAACACTCTCGAATCGAACCGCTATACCCAAGGGTGGCGGTCGCTGGGCGAGAGCGTACCGCGCCCGCGGGCGATCCTGTCGATTTCGGCGCACTGGTATATCGGCGCGACTGCTGTCACTACGATGGCGCATCCGCGCACCATTCATGATTTTTACGGGTTTCCGCAGGCGCTGTTCGATTATCAGTATCCGGCACCCGGCTTGCCCGATCTGTTCGAAGAGATTGTCGAAGCGATCAGGCCTCAGCAAGTGATGGCCGATAGCGATCAGTGGGGGCTGGATCACGGCACGTGGAGCGTATTGGCGCATATGTTCCCCGATGCGGATGTGCCGGTCGTCCAGCTATCGCTCAATTCCGACCGTCCGCAGGAATATCATCTGGCGCTGGGTGCGGCACTGTCCCCATTGCGCGAACGCGGCGTTCTGATTTTGGGTAGCGGCAACGTGGTACACAACCTGCGCCGGGTCGACTGGAAGATGCCGGGGCAGGGATACGACTGGGCCGAACGGTTCGACGATGCCGTCGTCAGCGCAATGAGCGATCCGGCGGGCGATATCCTGTCGCTGGCGCGGCATCCCGACTATGCGTTGGCGGTGCCCACGCCCGATCACTACCTGCCGCTGCTGTATCTGGCGGGACTGGCGCAGGCAGCGGGCGAAACGCCGGCGATCCTGTTGCGCGGCTACGAATATGGCGGCTTGTCGATGACCAGTTTCGGGCTTGGTCTTACGGCTCAGGACCCATTACTGGCACCATTGAGGCGTCCCGTGGGGATTTGACCAAAATGGCCCATCGCTGCGTCGAAAGGTCTTGAAATATTGACATATTCCTGCGCCCTTTCTCCTTGCGCTGAGCCATTTTGCTTCAAACCTCAACGGCGCCAGTAATGGGTCCTGAGCCTACGGCTCGCTAGCGTTCGTTACCCAGTGCACGGTCATCTGCGGGCCGCCGGGTTCGAGCTTAGGGGTGACGTTGGAATCGGCCAGAATCGCAGCGGCGGTTTCCCGCTCTCCCTCTGTTCCGCCGCGCAGCGCCACGATCATGCCGCTACGTTGTGCGGCCCATGCTACCTGAGCCAGTGCGCGGCGCCCGGCCTCGGTCGGCTGGCCTTTGTTATCGCCATCGGTCACGAATGCGATAGCGGGCAATGCGCCGCCCGGCGGTGGCAGGATCTGCACCTGCCAGGTGGGCACACCGGCGGCGATGCGCGTTTCCAGCGTGTGATATGTCGCCAGAGTCGCGCCGGGCAGGGCTTTGGCTCGCACCAGCGCGCGGTTGTTTTCCCGGTCGACGATCACGTCTTTCGATGAAACCCCTGCCACCAGCGCCAGCTCGCGCGTCAGTTCATCCACTTTGACCAGTTCTGCCTGTCTCTTTTTCGCTTCGGCAGCGGCGAGCTGAGCGGCCTCCGCCGCCTGAGCGCCGGTGCCGACCTTGTACTGCGTCAGTTTGAGATCGACGTCCTGCCCCAATATGCGTGTGAGCGCGCGTTTGCCTTTGCTTTCGGCGTCCGCCTCCAGCTTGGGGGTGAGCACAGTGGCGTCGATGGAAACCGGCTCTGTTCGCCAGTCGATATCGACCTGGCTCAACCGCGAATTGTTATCGAACAAATCCTGCAATTCGCCACGTACCAGTCGTTCGCCGTTCGCCTGTTTGCCAATCTGGATCAGCGAATATCCCAGCGGGATCGCGAGTGCGATAAACACCAGGATCACGATCAGGTTCTGCAAGTGGGTCTGCCGCTGGCTCAACTCGGTGCGGAAGCCATAGATGCGCGCCATTACCATCGCGGTGAGCGCGATCGTGATGAGGTTGGTGATGAACAGCAGCAGCGCGCCCTGAAACACTGTCCAGTTCAGGGTCGCCAGTCCGAAACCGACCACGGCCAGCGGCGGCATCAATGCCGTGGCGATGGCCACGCCCACGATAGTGCCTTCCCGCCCGCGGATCATTGCGTAAGCGCCGGCCAGCGCGGAAAACAGGGCAACCAGCAGATCGAACAGATTGGGTTGTGTGCGGCTGGCGATCTCGCTCGTCACTGTCTGGATCGGAGAGAGAAACACGATCAGCGCGCAGAGGAATACTGCCAAAACACTCCCGTAAATCAACGATTTCGCTGATTGGCGCAGCCATCGGTAATCGCCAATCGCCAGTGCGAAGCCGAGGCCCATGATCGGCCCCATCAGCGGCGACAGCAGCATCGCCCCGATCACCACCGCCGGACTGGAAAGAAGTAGCCCGAGAATCGCGATCCCGCCGCTCATGGCAGTCAGGAACAGATAGCGGGCGGAAGTATCGCAATCTTCGCGCCGCTTCTCGATCACCGCCGCCTGATCGACGGTGGAGGTAACCGAAGTGCGCCACCACTGCTGCCAGCTATGGACGACAGCGGCGAAGTGACCTTCGTGCGGGATGGAGGCCGCAGTCGTGCCCGCAGGTGGGGGCGGAGGGGCGTTTGTCTCGCTCATCGCGCGGGGCTTATCCGCAAGGAGAGGGCTTGGGAAGCCTCGCTGTGCTACAGGGGCGGGGCAATGCGGGAAGGCGGGATTTGCTTGAAACCCGTGTCTTATCGCACTAATACAGTCTAAAGTATTGTACCCATTCCGCCGATGGAGCCAGCCGACAGATGACCGCGACTGAAACCAAGACCGCCAGTGCCACCGATCTGGAACTGACACCGCCCGATCCGGTGCCGCAGGTAAGCGCCGAGCGGGCTGCGGGCCTTGTCCCGGTGAGCGACGAGAAGAAATCGAAGCTGGAAGAGAAAGCCGATTTGTTCGTGGCCGATCTGGTGGCGCAGGATGCCAATTCGCCTGAATTCGGCCAGAAGGTCGATCAGATCACCAATATGGGCCGCAAGGAAATCATGGCTGCGGCGCAGCAGTCCAACCGCTTCCTCGACCGCCCGGTGCGGGCAATGGATCAGGATGAAGGCGTTGGCGCCAATCTGGCCGAATTGCGGCGCGTGGTCGAAGACCTCGATCCGGGCCGCAAGGGCAAGCTGTCGAAAGGGCGCAAGATCCTCGGCATCATTCCCTTCGGCAACAAGCTCAACAACTACTTCCGCAGCTACCAGAGCGCGCAGACCCATATTCAGTCGATCCTGACCAACCTCGCCAGCGGCAAGGACGAGCTGTTGATGGATAACGCCGCGATCGACGTGGAGCGCACCAAGTTGTGGGAAGCGATGGGCAATCTGGAACAGATGGTCCACATTTCCAAAACGCTGGATGAAAAGCTGGAAGACAAGGCCGCCGAACTCGACGCGACCGATCCGGCGAAGGCCAAGGCGATCCGCGAAACCGCACTGTTCTATGTCCGCCAGCGGACGCAGGATCTGCTGACGCAGATGGCGGTGTCGGTGCAGGGCTATCTCGCGCTCGATCTGGTGAAGAAGAACAACGTCGAACTGGTGAAGGGCGTGGACCGGGCCAGCACCACGACAGTCGGCGCGCTCCGCACTGCGGTTACCGTGGCCGAAGCGATGACCAATCAGCGGCTCGTGCTGGGGCAGATCACCGCGCTCAACGAAACTACGGCGGGGATCATCGATTCGACCAGCACGATGCTGCGCGAACAGACCGGCAAGATTCACGAACAGGCGGCATCGAGCACGATCCCGCTGGAAACGCTGCAGCGCGCGTTCCAGAATATCTACGACACGATGGACGAGGTCGATACCTTTAAGCTGCGCGCGCTCGACAGCATGAAACAGACAGTCGACACGCTCTCCAGCGAAGTCGAAAGGTCGAAAGGTTATATTGCCCGCGCCGAAGGACAGGCCAAGGCGCAGGCGAAAGTCGGTGAATCGAAACTGCTGTCGGTGGAGAGCTGATGGCAGGCGACAGCACCCGCGAAAGCGACCGCATTCTGGGCGATGCGCGCCGTTCGCTGACGGTACAGCGCGACGGCGGCACGCACCGCCCGGCGCGCTCTATCGGGCGTGGATCGGCGCGGCTCAAGCGCGATAATATCGTGAAGCGCATCACCTATTTCGTGGGTGCGGTGTTTGCGATCATGGTCGCGGCCTCGGTCGCCGGGATTGTCCTCAACGGCATCGGCTTCACCGGGGTGATGGCCATCGCGCTGGCGGTTGTCGTGGCGGCATGGGTATTCGGCAATTTCCCGAAAGTGAAAGTGCCCCAGCGCGCCGAACTCAATCGCGGCGATGCGAAGCAACTCGTGGGCCGGACCGAGTTATGGCTGGAGGCGCAGCGCCCGGCGTTGCCTGCCCCCGCCGCCGATATGGTCGGCAAGATCGGGGTCCAGCTCGATGCGCTGGGCCTGCAGCTTGACGGCGTGGATCAGAACCACCCGGCGGCGCGCGAAGTCCGCACTCTGGTGGGCGAAACCCTGCCCGAAATGGTCGACAGCTATCGCAAGATTCCCGCCCATCTCCGTACCGAGAAGCGTGCCGGGGCGACGCCTGACGAACAGATTACCCGCAGCCTTGGCAAGATCAGCGAAGAAATCGATCACGTTACCCGCCAGCTTGCCGATGGGGCGCTGGACGATCTGGCCGTGCGGACCCGCTATCTCGATTACAAATACGGCGATCCCGACAGCCCGGAAAGCGAGCGAACCTGATGCGTGTGGCTATCCCGCATAATCTCGATAACGACACCGTCCGCCAGCGGATGAAGGCGAAAAGCCATGAAATCGCGGACTATGTGCCCGGTGGTGCGACAGTGGAGACAGCCTGGCCCAGCGATAATCGGATGAACATGACGATTGGTGCGATGGGGCAGCAGGTGTCGGGCAATGTCGATCTCGAACCCGGCCAGCTGGTGTTCGAGGTGGAATTGCCGATGATGCTGTCGTTTCTGGAACCGATGATCCGGGGCGCAGTGGAAAAGGGCGGCCAGAAACTGCTGGCACCGCCGAAGGAATAAGCGCTTCACCGGTGCGGATGCGCTGGGAAGGGCAGGCGCGCAAACGCTGCCGCGCCCCTCCCGCGCTCAATCCGCAGCGATGCTCCTCAGGCTGCTTCTAGCAGTTTGATCGGTTCGATTTCGCCCGACAGATACAGCCGCTTGGCCTTGGCCCGGCTCAGCTTGCCGCTGCTGGTACGCGGCAGAGTGCGCGGCGGTACGAGTTCGACCACACAGTTCATGCCGGTGATCGCGCGCACCTTGTCGCGGATCTGTTCGTGCAGCTTGATCCGCTCTTCCGGGTCGGACACTCGGCAATGGACCAGCACGGCAGGCGCTTCTTCACCGTTTTCGGTTTCGACTGCGAATGCCGCGATATCGCCGTGGTTGAAGCCGGGCAGTTGTTCCACCGCCCATTCGATATCCTGCGGCCAGTGGTTCTTGCCGTTGATGATAATCATGTCCTTCGCCCGACCGACGATGAACAGATAGCCATCGGCCATATAGCCCATGTCGCCGGTATCGAGCCAGCCATCGACGAGGCATTCGTCGGTCGCTTCCTGATTGCGGAAGTACGAGTGCATTACGCTGGGGCCACGGCACCACACTTTGCCGATCTGGTGATCGCCCCTGATCGTGTCGCCTTCGCCACGGATTTCGATATCCATGTCGGGCAAGGCCTTGCCGCAGTTGACGATCGCGCGATAGCGGGCCGGGCGGCTGAGATCGCGGTCGGCACCCGAAAGGCGCTCTTCTTCGACCAGTTCGACGCGGATGCCTTCGCCCGGAGGCATCACGGTGACCGCCAGCGTCGCTTCCGCCAGACCATAGCTGGGGGTGAAGGCACTGGCCCTGAACCCGGCACCGGCGAAGGCGTTGACGAAGTTCTGCATCACATCGGGCCGGATCATATCCGCCCCGTTGCCCGCAGTGCGCCAGCGCGACAGGTCGAACCGTTCGCCCACATTGCTCTGGCTGGAAATACGCCGGGCGCAGATGTCGTAGCCGAAGGTGGGCGAATACGACAGTGTATTGCCCGCGTTACGGCTGATCAGATCGAGCCATGCCAGCGGCCGGCGCGCGAAATGTTCGGTCCGCAAGTAATCGCAGCTTACCTGATTGGCGATGGGCGACAGGAAACAGCCGACCAGCCCCATATCGTGATACCACGGCAGCCAGCTCACCACCCGGTCGTTTTCACCCAGGTTCACGCCGGTCGCGTGGCCATACAGGTTATGCAGCAGCGCGCGGTGCGTCACCGCAACGCCCGTGGGGAAACGCGTCGAGCCGCTGGAATATTGCAAATAGCAGATATCGTCCGGGTCGGGCGTAGGCAGATCGACATCGGGCGCATCGCGCAGGGCATAGTCCTGCCAGCTCGATCCCTCACAACCTTGCCGTTCGGCAGCGGCCTGCGCCATCTCGGCGATTTCGCCGGGATAGATCAGGATCGTCGGATCGCTGCTTTCCAGCTGGACCGCGAGTTGATCGATATAGCTTTCTTTCCCGCCGAATGTCGTCGGCAGAGGCAGCGGCACTGGCCACGCCCCGGCATAGACGCAGCCGCAGAACAGCGCAGCGAATTCGGGGCCGGTTTCCGCGATCAGCGCGACGCGATCGCCCTTGCCGATACCTGACGCGATCAGACGGCGGGCCGCCGCCAGCGCATCGTCGCGCAATTCGCGATAGGGATAGGGGCGCACGAGATCGCCGCGCATATCGTGGAAGTTAAGACCCTTCTCGCTCCGCGCAGCGTAATCGATCGCTTCGGCAAAAGTGGCGAAATCCGACCGGCGGCGCGGAAGAGCGCAATCGTTCGGAGTAGGGGTAAGAGTGGTGTCGTTCATGTGTGGAGGCGAAACCCGCTTGCAGCGCGCCCGTTCGGGCGCATCCGTTGATGGTTATAGTTCCTTCGGAGCACGATTGCCCCGATGCACAGGTGTTTCAAAGTTTCCCATTCGTTACACAGTATGGCACCATTATGGCAAGAATGGTCAACAATAGTCCCCGATCCCGCCGCAAACCGGCCCCGCTTGACGCGCAACGCCTTGAAGAAATTGCGCTCTCTTACGTGGCGCGGTTTTCCACCAGTACCGGCAAACTGCGCGACTATCTTGCCCGCAAAGTGCGCGAACGGGGTTGGGAGGGGGCCGGTGAGCCGAACCTGAATGCAATTGTAGAGCGATTTGCAGACAAGGGATATGTCGACGACGCCGCCTGGGCGCAGGCGCGGCGCGACGGTTTGCTGCAACGCGGATACGGTCCGCGCCGGGTCGCGCAGGATCTCGACGCAGCGGGGATATCCGCTCAGCTCCACGCCGGTTTGAGCCCGGATGAGGCAGCGATACGGCGAGCTGCGGTGAAGCTGGCGGCGCGCAGGCGGTTCGGGCCGTGGAGCCGCGCTGTGCCCGATCCGGCAATTCGTGAGAAACAGATCGCCGCAATCGTTCGCGCCGGGCACCGATTCGATGTTGCGCGATCGGTCGTAGAGGCGCATTCGGTGGCGGCGGCCGAACAATGGGCTGCCGAAGTCGACGAAGCCGAAGAGGACGATTTCCTGTGATTCAGCATGCGATCCGTTCATCCCGCCAGTCCCGTTTCCGGCCTTGCATGGCATTGGCTGCGGCGGTGGCGCTGCTGGCGGCCTGTTCGCCGCAAGGGGCGACCGAGGCGAAGCCCGCCGCGCCGACGCATGCAGTTCATCCCGAATCGGGCCTGTCGGTCATCCCCGTCACTCTGCAAACCGCCAGTGGGCCGCATGTGATTCATGCCGAAGTGGCCAGCAGCAATGCAGAGCAGGCCAAAGGGCTGATGTTCCGCAAGCATCTGGGGCCGGACGAAGGAATGATCTTCCCCCGCAATCCACCGGATGTGGCCAGTTTCTGGATGAAGAACACGCCGCTTCCCCTCGATATCGTGTTTATTGGCGTCGATCACCGGGTGATGAATATATCGGCCAATACCGAACCCTATTCTTTGACCCCCGTCACTGCCAACGGGATGACCAGCGCTGTGCTGGAGCTGCCGGGCGGCCGCGCGGCGGAACTGGGCATCGGGCCGGGGACAGAGGTGAAATGGTGATCGCCTTGGTGCTTGGCGCTCGCGCACGAATCGGCTAACCGGCGGGCCATGAACTTTCTCGCGAAGATATTCACCTGGTGGAACGGTGCCACTATCGGCACCGCGCTGTTCAACTGGCGCAACGGGACCGAAGTCGGCACCGACGCGCAGGGCAACCGTTATTTCAAGGGGCGCAAGCCCTTGCCCGACGGGCGCGAACGCCGTTGGGTGATCTACAACGGCGCCAACGATGCCAGCCGGGTTCCGGCCGAATGGCACGGCTGGCTGCACGGCGCGTTCGACGATGTGCCTGAAAGCCGCCTGCCTCCGCCGAAAATCTGGGAAGCCGATTACACACCCAATGCCACTGGCACTGCCGATGCATATCTGCCGCAGGGCGCGTTGCAGCGCGGCGGGGTGCGCGCCAGCGCCACGGGCGATTACGAGGCGTGGAGCCCGGACGCCTGACAATGCGCGCGGTCGCTGTCCTCCTGCCGCTCGCGCTGGTGGCGTGTACCAAGGCCGCGCCTCCGCCGGAGCCGAAGGACACCGGCATCCCTGACGATCTGCCCGATATGGCAGCGCCAAAGCTGCCGCAACCGGCCGATCCGGGTGCAGCGACACCGATGAAAGACCGCATCGCCAAAATCGGTGTGCTGAACAAGCGCAATTACATGCAGCAGACTTTCGAAATGAAGCCGGGCGAAGCGAAGCGGTTTGGCGATGTGGTCGTGCGCCTGGCCGCTTGCGAGCGGACTGCGCCATGGGAATGGCCGCGGCAGACCGGCGCGTTCACGCAAGTGTTCGTCCGCCGCGCGGCCTCCGCCGGTCAGGCGCCCAAGTGGAACAAGGTGTTTTCCGGCTGGCTGTTCAAGGAATCGCCCAGCCTCAACGTCGTGCAGGATCCGGTTTACGATGTGTGGGTGGAAGATTGCGCGATGAGCTGGTCGGGCGAAACGCCCAAACCCTCGGCCTCTGCCACCAGCACGGCAAACGATTCGGGTAACGATGCCGCATCGAGCGCCCCCGCCACGGCCAGCAATTCGCAATAACGCGCCTGTGCGATCTCAACCGCGCCGAGCGAGGCGAGGTGATCGGTCATGAACTGGCAATCGAGCAGTGTCGCTCCGCCGCGCCGCAACAGCGCGACCAGCCAGGCCAGCGCCACTTTCGATGCGTTGTCGGCGCGGCTGAACATGCTCTCCCCACAGAACACGCCGTTGAAACCGACGCCATAGAGCCCGCCGACCAGCGCGCCATCGCGCCAGCATTCGATCGAATGCGCGTGTCCCTCTGCGTGGAGCGCGCGATAACTGGCAGCGATTCGCGCGCTGATCCAGCTTTCCGGGTGATCGGCGCGCGGCGCGGCACATTCATCGATCACCTGAGCGAACGCCGTGTTGCAGGTGACGGTGAACCGGCCCTGCCGCACAACTTTCCGCAACGAACGCGACATCGCGAACCCGTCGAGCGGGAGAATGGCGCGCATTTTGGGCTCGACCCAGAAAACCTCGGGATCGTCGCGCGAATCGGACATGGGGAAGATGCCGTTGCGGTATGCCAGCAACAGCATGTCGGCGGGAATCGGGGGCGGGGCAGGGGCGTGCATGGTCGCTTCACCCTATAGCATTGGTTTCCCCGCTTGCGATGCCGCGCATTTGCACCTAAAGCGCCCATCCGCTGCAGGGGTGTAGCTCAGCTGGTAGAGCATCGGTCTCCAAAACCGAGGGCCACGGGTTCGAATCCTGTCACCCCTGCCAGCGTATCCCGACAATCTGCATTTTTGGCCCTTCGCCGCCACCGCCCAATCATTGGGACAGGGGCCGCTGTTGCTTGCCTGACACCCATCGAATCGCCCCTTTTCGGGAACCGCTGCGCCGAACCGTTCGTTTACAGCGTTAAACTGAGGCGAAAGGAGGATTCGATGTCGAGTTTGTCATTCCGTTCGAGCCGACCCGATAGCTGGGTCTCCCCGCGACCGTATAGCGATGCGTCGCTGCGTCTTCGCAAACACGGGCCGATCCGCCCGATGGAAGAGCCGGGGCTGCTGGCGCGCCTGTTTGGGTTGCGCTGACGCACAGAGGCGTTCCGCTGCCGTGATGCCGGGGCGCCCCTGGCAGTCCCGCCAGTATAATGCCCGTCGGTACAAAGCGGGGGGCGAGCATAATCGGCGCATGACTGCGCGTCTCGCCACCCGCTTGCTTTTGTCGCCAGCGCCGCCTACACGCCACTTCGCTTTCCGACATCTGGAGCAATATAAGCCCTCCCGGCACTTGAACCGGGGCGGCTACGGCCCCATTGGGGAAAGCGAAGTATCAATTACGAAGGCGAGAGCTGACGATCATGGCCAAAACCAGCCCCGGTGAATTCATGCGGCAAGTGCAGGCCGAAATGCGTAAGGTCGTATGGCCCACCCGTGAAGAAACGGTGCGGACTGCGATTTTCGTGGGGATCCTGATGGTCGTGCTTTCGCTGTTCTTTCTCGGCATCGACACGGTGTTCGGCGCAATCATGCGCTGGCTGCTGACGCTCGCCTGAGTTCACTTTCAAGCAGGACGACAATGGCTCGCTGGTACATCATCCACGCTTATTCGGGTTTCGAAAACAAGGTGCGCGACGCGATCATCGCGGAAGCCGAACGGCTGGGACTGGCCGAAGCGGTGGAAGCGGTTGAAGTGCCGACCGAAACCGTGACCGAGGTCAAGCGCGGCAAGAAGGTGCAGGTCGAACGCAAGTTCATGCCCGGCTATGTCCTTGCCAAGCTGACGATGACCGACGACGTCTATCACCTTGTGAAGAACACGCCCAAGGTCACCGGCTTCCTCGGTTCGGGTAACAAGCCGCAGCCGATTTCGGAACGCGAAGCCGCGCGCTATTTCGGTGGCATGGAAGAAGCCAAGGCCGCACCGAAGCAGCAGATCAGCGTAGATTACGAAATCGGCGATCAGGTCAAAGTGCTCGACGGTCCGTTCGCCAGCTTCAACGGCGTGGTGGAAGAGCTCGATTTCGACAAACAGAAGGTCAAGGTTTCGGTCTCGATCTTCGGCCGCGCGACTCCGGTCGAGCTGGAATTCGAACAGGTCGAGCTGGTCAAGTAACCCGCTATCCGGCGGGCGCGATCGACGCGCCTTGCCGGGCGGGATCTTCATACAACTGACGTCTCCGGGTGAGCCCGGTGTTCGCATATCTCCTTTGTCGGGATCGTACAGACGCACCCTCTCGCGGTCGTCACCCCGGCCTTGAGCCGGGGGCCAGCTTCCCGCGCTTACCTCTCTTTTTCGTCATTGCGAACGGAGTGAAGCAATCCATAGCCTGACGGTTCTGCCCATCACGGCGGTTGTGGCGGGGGCAAAGGGCGGCCCTTGGATTGCCACGTCGCCTACGGCTCCTCGCAATGACGAGGGGCGCGCGCAATAGTATTGGCCAGCCATCGGCAGTGCGGCCCTACCTCTGAACCAAGCCCTCTCCGTGTCTTCGCCCCTTCGTGTGACAAGCCTCCACCCGACGCCCCCTCCCATCGCAATGGCTGCAATCGAGGCGAGTCCTGCCTCATGGACTGCCCCGCCGCTACGCTGCCCGCAATGACGACAGAAGGCGGTGGCCGGACGATGCCCTGCTCACCAACCCGTGGCTTTCCTACACGCACCAATTGCGCCACCGTGACCGGCATGACCCGGCCCCGTTCCTGTCGCTTCGCCTGTCGCCTTTACGCAGCCTGCCGCGGTTCGTGCGGGTGGGCCGGGGCGACGCGCGTAAGGTGCGGTTTTTCTTCTTCAGGACAGTGTAACATGTGTAACACTCGTTCAGCTTCGCAGGTTGAAAGCTGAAGGTGCGCGAGTGTGCAGATGGCGAATCACTTGCATTTCACGGCCCCCGCGCTATGTGCGCGCCTTCCCAGCTTTCAGCATCGGGAAATCCATGCGGGAGGATCGCCGCGGCGCTCCGCTTGACCGCTAACCATGCGCTACCTGCTCCGGCAGGCGGCAACAGTGAGAAAGGAGGCCATCCGTGGCCAAGAAGATCGACGGCTATATCAAGCTGCAGGTGCCCGCCGGCACCGCCAACCCGTCGCCCCCGATCGGCCCTGCGCTGGGTCAGCGCGGCGTCAACATCATGGAATTCTGCAAGGCGTTCAACGCCGCGACCGACAGCCTCGAAAAAGGCATGCCGATCCCGACGACGATCACCGTCTATGCCGACCGCAGCTTCACGTTCACCACCAAGAGCCCGCCGGCCAGCTTCCTCATCAAGAAAGCTGCCAAGCTCAAGTCGGGTTCGAAAGAACCGGGCAAGGTGTCTGCCGGGACCATCAAGCGTTCCGCTCTGGCTGAAATCGCCGAGCAGAAGATGAAGGACCTGAACGCAAACGACATCGAAATGGCAACCCGCATCATCGAAGGCTCTGCGCGTTCGATGGGCCTCGACGTGGTGGAGGGCTGATCACATGGCCAAGCTGACCAAGAAGCAGAAGACGCTGGCGGAACTCGACAGCGAAAAGCTGTACACCGTCGACGAAGCAATCGCGACTCTGCGTACGCACAAGAGCAAGTTCGACGAAACCGTCGAAGTTGCGATGAACCTCGGCGTCGATCCGCGCCACGCCGACCAGATGGTTCGCGGCATGGTTTCGCTGCCTTCGGGCACCGGCAAGGACGTGCGCGTCGCTGTGTTCGCCAAGGGCGACAACGCTGAAAAGGCGCTCGCTGCCGGGGCCGACAAGGTCGGTGCCGAAGACCTGATGGAAGACATGCAGGCCGGCAACCTCGACTACGACCGCGTGATCGCCACGCCCGACATGATGGGCGTTGTCGGCCGTCTCGGTAAGGTACTCGGCCCTAAGGGCCTGATGCCGAACCCGAAGCTTGGCACCGTCACTCCTAACGTGGAACAGGCCGTTAAGGACGCCAAGGGCGGCCAGGTCGAATTTCGCGTGGAAAAGATGGGCATCATCCATTCGGGCATCGGCAAGCTGTCGTTCAAGGATGAAGACATCAAGGCGAACTTCAAAGCGCTGACCGATGCGATCGTCAAGGCGAAGCCGTCGGGCGCCAAGGGCAAGTACGTCAAGAAGATCTCGCTGACCTCGACAATGGGGCCGGGCCTGAAGGTCGACCTGTCGGAAGTCGAAGGCGCGTAAAACCCACGCTGCCACCCGCTCCGGGCGGGTGGTGGGGGGCGCTATCGCTTCGCTACTTGAGCGCGTGGGGTTTCCTACACGCAACTGAAATGCCAGGGGCCGGCGAGTGCAAACTTGCCGGCCCTTCGCGTTATATGGCCTGCTGCGGCTACTCCGGCATCAGCAGCGGATCGATCAGATCGTCGATAAACAGGGCGACGAGCATCGCCTGGCTCTTCACCCCGGCCTTGGCGTAAACCTGGCTGAGCTGCGAACGTACAGTCCCTTCCGCTGCTCCGCGCATCGTGGCGATTTCTCCGATCGTGCTGCCTTTCAACGCGAACAGAGCGACTTCCCCTTCCGATGCAGACAGGTTCCATTCGGCGAAGCGGCTGGCGATCAGTTGCGCCATTGCCCCGCGCGCGCCTGCCAGTGCAGAGCGTTGCCGCCGGGTCTCGCGCAGCAATACGCGCAGGTGTGCAGCACCAATCGCAACCCCGGCGACAAGTGCGATGCCGACGATGGTTTCCATGATCGTCTCACCACCGGGGCCGGTGCGCCATTGCGCCACCAGATCGTCGACACCGTCAATCAGGAAATAAGCGGCGGCGATCGCCTGCAACAGTACCGCTGCAATGGTTGGCATCGCCACCCGCTCCAGTCTGCCGGAGACACGATCCGATCCGTTCGACATGGGCAAATACGCTCCCCGCAATTGCTGGCGTTACGACCGATCAGCGGCTGCTTATGGCCAATCTCCGGCTTGTCGCACATCTGCCTGTCATACGTCCATCGGCGGCTAGTCGCGTGCCGAGGGCTCGCAACGATGGAGTGCAATGCAGTGACCGCCAACGATACCACCCGGCAACTGGCCAAAGTCCCCGCAGTCACACTGGGATTTTGGATTATCAAGATACTGGCTACGACTTTCGGTGAGACCGCGGGCGACAGCGTCTCTATGTCGCTGGGCCTGGGATATCTGCTGGGAACCGCTCTGTTCGCGGCGGTGTTCGTCGCGCTTGTCGCTCTGCAAATCCGGGCGCAGCGGTTCGACCGCTGGCTATATTGGGCCACTATCATCGCATCGACCACTGTGGGCACCACGCTGGCCGACTTTGCCGATCGCTCGCTGGGCATCGGCTATCCCGGTGGATCGCTGGTGCTGCTGTTTCTGGTGCTGGCCTCGCTCGCTGCGTGGCACCGCAGCCTGGGTTCGATATCGGCGGCTTCGGTGCATCATCCGCGAGCAGAGCTGTTCTATTGGATCACGATCACCTTCTCCCAAACGCTGGGCACGGCGCTCGGCGATTGGGTGGCAGACGGACCGCTGGGATATCTGGGGGCTGCGGCGATTTTCGGCGGATTGCTGGCACTGGTGGCGACCGCCAATTTCGCTACCTCGATCAGCCGGGTGGCGCTGTTCTGGTCGGCATTCGTCCTGACCCGTCCGCTGGGAGCGGTCGTCGGGGATTTCCTCGATAAACCGGTGGCGCATGGCGGCCTGGAACTGAGCCGGGTTGCTGCGTCGGCAGTTCTGGTGATCGCTATCGCCCTGCTGGTCGCGGTGTTGCCGCAACGGGCGGAAACGATCAGCGATCAGGAACGGCTCGCCTAAGTCCTGAGCCTAGCTGTAAAGCGCGTTCGACAGCGCCTGTTCGGCGATACGCAGCGTGGTACGAACGCTGTCGTGCGGCAGGACAGGCGCAGGGGTCTGTCGCTTGCTGACCTGCGGAGGGTGCGAGGTGTAAGTCGCCACAGATACGCCGCGCATCGTTTCGATGGCGTGGCACAACCGGTCGAACCGGCGGCAGAGGATGCGGTTGACCCGCAACCGGTCGCGGCACAGCAGTTCGAAGCTGTGCGACACCAGCGTGAGGCTGGCGATATCGTGATCGCGCGCGTGGCGGATAGCGGCGGTCATCTCGCGCAGGGAAAGCGCGGTCAGCTGGCCATGGCGCAAGTCGCCGTTGACCGCTTCGATACAACCGATCGGCACCTCGATCACGCCGCAATGGCGGAGAGGGCGCCGGTCTTCGCTGCCCAGCGCGATCTGACAGTCGGAGGCGGCGAAACCGGGGCAATGGCTGGTATCGTAAGCGATCCCGATCCGGGCCAGCGCCCGCAACGTATCGTTGTTGGCACCATAGTTGCCTGAACGAAAGGCGACTGGCGCAGGTGCCCCGGCGGCGATCAGCGTATCGCGGGCATAGGTCAGGATCTCCACCTGATCGGCCAAAGTAAACTCGTGCATGTTGCGGCCGGTGCGATTGCCTAGCGGATTGGCATCGCCCGCAAGCGCCAGCCACTCCGGGTGGCAGTGGAGCTGGACATCGTGGCCCCGCGCCACAATCGGGCCAACCACATCGGCAATCGCCTGTACGCCCCAGACCAGCGCAGGCATCGGGTCGACGAAGAACACGCCACGATGGCCATGCCGTTCGAGCACATCCATCTGATAGGTAATGCCCGCTTCGCCCCCGGCCACGTCGCCAGCGATCATGCGGCGGAAGTTCTCCTCCCGCGACACAGCGCCGGGCTCTGCTGCTAATGCCGAGGAGTACTCGGTGTCGATAGTGAGATAGACCACAGTCATAGCGCAAATAGGCTTGCCGCCCCGTTCGTTCTCCAAACCTCGGTAGCAGGGGACTAGCGTATAGTCGTTAAGCGAGGGTTTGCGCCACCTTCAAATCCCGCCGGGGGTGAAATCGTGCCCTGCGGTGGCCAGTCCGTCGCACAGGCTGTCGACACAGCTTTTGAGAGTGTCTGCGTCGGTCGAACGGATTACGAAATTGGCCCCGGTACGCCCTTCGCGGAAAAAGGGGTAGCTGCCGATCTGCGCGTTGTCGTGGGCCTGCTCCACTTCGCGCAGCAGGTCGGCCACTTCGCTTTCTGCGACCCAGCAGCCGACCGTCTCGGTCAGCAACGGCGCTCCGCCTTCCAGTGTTCCGGTCAGCGAATCGAGCATCCCGGCGGTAATGTGCGGCACCCCTGCCATGATAAACAGGTTGCCGATGCGAATGCCGGGTGCGCCCGACATGCGGTTGGGTATCAGTTCGGCCCCTTGCGGCACCCGCGCCATACGCAGGCGCGCATCGGTCAGTTCGGTGCCCTTGCTTGCATAATACCGTTCGAGCATGGCCCGTGCTTCCGGATGGATCACAACCGGCACATCCAGCGCCCGGGCAATCGCATCGACGGTGATGTCGTCGTGCGTTGGCCCGATGCCACCGGTGGTGAACAGATAATCGTTGGCAGCGCGCAGGGCGTTGACCGCTTCCACGATCCGTTCTTCGATGTCGGGCACCACGCGCACTTCCGACAGGCGGATGCCTTGCACCTGCAACCAGGTGGCAATCTGAGCGATGTTCTTGTCGTGCGTGCGGCCCGACAGGATTTCATCCCCGATGATAACAAGTCCGGCGGTCCAGATGCGTTCGGCAGCAGTCATGCCCGATGCGCTAACCCAAATCAGGCCGCTTGCCTACTCTGCCGCTTCCAACTGCTGCTGCGCGCGCTGGTCGACATGATCGAACCGAAGGATGCCGTCGTCGATAGGCGCTTCGGCCAGTGCCTTCTTGTCGACGCGGTAATCCTGATTGAGCCGCCAGGGTAAAGTGGTGGCGCTCTTGGGCATCAGATGCTTGCCGCGCTGGATATAGCCGCTGGAAAAATCGAACAGATCCTCTTCCTCCAGCCCATGATTTTCCGCGAGATAAGGTGTGGCGACATTGGCGCCGACGGCATCCATGTGATTGAGCACTTTGCAGACATATTCGGAATTGATGTCGGCCCGCAGCGTCCAGCTTGCGTTGAGATACCCGAACACAACTGCCAGATTCGGCAGGTTGGAGAACATGCATCCTTTGTAATAGAACCGCTGTGCGAAATCGACCGGCGCACCATCCTGACTGACGGCGATTTTGCCGGCAACTGCCAGTCGCAAGCCGGTGGCTGTCACGATAATATCGGCGGGCAGGTGCCGTCCGTCTTTCAGCTTCACGCCCGTGGCGTCGAAGCTGTCGATATGCGCCGTGACGATTTGCGCCTTGCCGCGTTTCATCGCCTCGAACAGATCGTTGTCGGGCACCAGGCAGAGGCGCTGGTCCCACGGATCGTATGGCGGAGTGAAGGCGGCGGGATCGTAATGATCGCCCAGCGCCTTCTGAATCTTCTTTTGCAGGAACTGCTTGACCTTCTCCGGCTTGTTGCGCGCCGTTTTGAAGCTCTTGTCCTGCATGAACACGTTTTTCCAGCGGGTGATCTTGTAGGCGGTTTCTTCCGGCAAAATCTTGCGAAGGAAATTGGCCAGAGCATCCTTCGCCGGGCGCGAGAACATCCAGGTCGGCGTGCGTTGAAGCATGGTCACGCTGGCTGCCTTGTCCGCCATCGAAGGGACCAGAGTGACTGCTGTCGCGCCCGAACCTACTACGACCACGTTCTTGCCGACGTAATCGAGATCGTCCGGCCAGAACTGCGGATGGACCACCTGCCCCTGAAATGCGGAGAAATCGAAGCCCGCATCATAGGGATCGTCGTAGTCGTAATATCCCGTGCCAAGATAGAGCCAGTTGGCAGTAACCGTCTGGCGCGATCCGCCCCGGTCGACGGTCAGTTCCCAGCACGCACGATCCGAATGCCAGTTGGCGGAAACGACCTTGGTGCCCAGCGAAATCTTCTGACGGATGCCGCGCTCGTCAACGATACGATGCAGGTATTCGAGGATCGACGGGCCATCGGCAATCGATTTCTCATGCCGCCACGGTTCGAACACGAAGCCGAGAGTATGCATGTCGCTATCGGAACGGATGCCGGGATAGCGGAACAAATCCCATGTCCCGCCAAGGTTATCGCGCGCTTCCAGAATGGCGTAATCGCGCCCCGGACACATCATTTCCAGATGCGCCGCCATGCCGATGCCGGAAATTCCGGCGCCAACGATCAATACATCGTGGTCGCAAGCCGTTTTGGCCATTGTGTCTCTCCCTATCGAGGAGAAGGTAACTCGATTGGTTGCATCGTGCAATTGAATCTGCACGGCGGATTGCTGCATAGCGTGGGACATGACCGATTCCTCCGCTCGCTGGCATTTCTGGATCGATCGCGGGGGGACGTTCACCGATGTCGTCGCACGCGATACCGATGGTGTGGTGCATACAGCAAAGCTGCTGTCCGAAGACCCGGCCCACTATCGCGACGCCGCTATCGAAGCGATGCGACGGCTGATCGGGGTACGCGAAGGGTCGCTGCCGTCCGCCGATATCCGTATCGGCACGACAATCGCGACCAACGCCTTGCTCGAACGCAAGGGCGAACCGGTGTTGCTGGCGATTACTCAGGGGTTCGGCGATGCACTGGCAATAGGGACGCAGGAGCGGCCAGACATCTTCGCGCGTCGGATTGAAAAACCCCAACCATTACCCGCTGAAGTGCTGGAGATAGCGGAGCGTGTCACCGCCGATGGCGAGGTGTTGCAACCGCTTGATCGCGCGGCAGCGCTGGCGGAATTGAAGGCAGCGCGGGCGCGGGGCCTGAAGGCCGTGGCGATCGCTCTGATGCACGGGTATCGCTACACCGCGCACGAGGAGTCGCTGGCAGAACTGGCGGCAGAGGCGGGCTTTACCGAAATTGCGGTCAGCCACCGTGTGTCGGCGCTGGCCAAGCTGATCGGACGCGCCGATACCACGGCGGTCGATGCTTATCTCTCGCCGGTTCTGCGGGACTATGTCGATCGGTTGACCGAGGCGCTGGGCGCAGGCCACGATCCTTTGTTCATGCAATCGAATGGCGGACTGGCTGCGGCCAGTGCGTTGCGCGGCAAGGATGCCATTCTCTCCGGTCCGGCAGGCGGGATTGTCGGGATGGCACAGACCGCCAGGGCCGCCGGGTTCGACCGTGTCATCGGTTTCGACATGGGGGGCACATCGACCGATGTCTCGCTGTTCGCCGGGGAGTACGAGCGCGACAACGAAAACCGCGTGGCCGGTGTGCGGGTGCGTGCACCGATGCTGCGGATTCACACCGTGGCCGCTGGCGGCGGATCGGTGTGCCGGTTCGATGGGGCGCGCTTCCTTGCCGGACCGGAAAGCGCAGGGGCGCAGCCGGGACCGGCCTGTTATCGACAAGGCGGGCCGCTGACCGTGACCGACTGCAATCTGCTGCTGGGCAAGTTGCAGCCTGCGTTCTTTCCCGCGGTATTCGGAGAGAAGGCTGACGAACCGCTCGACTGTGTTGCCGCCGAGGCACGGATGGACGCGGTGCTGGATCAGGTGGAGTCCGCCACTGGCCGCCGGATGAGCAGGCAGGAAGCAGCGGAAGGCTTCATCGCTGTCGCGGTGGCCAGCATGGCCGGGGCGATCCGTTCGATCTCTGTCGCCCGCGGTCACGATGTGGGGCGGTTCGCGCTGAGTTGCTTTGGCGGAGCGGGTGGGCAACATGCCTGCCTCGTGGCCGATGCGCTGGGGATCGGCACAGTGCTTGTGCATCCGCTGTCGGGGGTGCTGTCTGCCTATGGTATGGGCCTGGCGGATCGGCGGGCTATGCGCGAAGCGACATTGGCGGTGTCGTTGGAAGACTGTGCCGGTAAGCTTGAGGAAGCCACCGCCCGTTTGTCGGACGAAGCGCGTAGCGAACTGGAGCAACAGGGTATCGCGGCCCGACGGATCGAAATCCGGGGCGAAGCGCATATCCGGCTCGCCGCGGGCGATAGCGCGATTGCCGTTCCGCTGGACGATATGGCCGCCATGCGCGATGCTTTCAGGGCCGCCCACCGGGCACGTTTCGGATATGACACGAGCGCGCCGCTTGTGCTCGAAACACTGCGGATCGAAGCAGTTGCGCCGACCGAGCATGGCGATCCGCTGCACTTCGCCCACGGTGCGGCAGATGCGGAACCTGCCGCGATGGCGGATTGCTATATGGCCGGGGAACTGCAGTCTGCGCCGGTGTATCGCCGTGAAGACCTTGCGCCGGATCAGCAGATTACCGGCCCCGCGCTGGTGATCGATCCGGTGGCTACGCTGTCGGTAGAACCGGGCTGGTCGGCTCGACTGGCGGACTGCGGATCGCTGGTAATGACCCGCGATGCCGCCGCTCACACCGAAGCGGTGGGCACAGAGGCCGATCCGGTTCGGCTCGAAATCTTCGGCGGGCTGTTCATGGGGCTGGCTGAAGAGATGGGCGCGGCGCTTCAGCATTCGGCCAGCTCGGTCAATATTCGCGAGCGGCTCGATTTCAGTTGTGCGGTATTCGACGCAGCGGGCAATCTGATCGCCAATGCCCCGCATATTCCGGTCCACCTCGGATCGATGGGCGACAGTGTGCGGACAGTCATCGCCAATCGCGGTGCATCGATGAAGCCGGGCGATGCCTATGCACTCAACGCACCTTATGCCGGGGGCACTCACTTGCCCGATATTACTGTGATTGCGCCGGTGTTTGTCGAAGGCGAAGGGGCGCCGCGTTTCTTCGTCGCGGCGCGGGGGCATCATTCCGACATTGGCGGCATCGCGCCGGGATCGATGCCTTCGGGCAGTACGTCCATCGAACAGGAAGGCATCGTGCTCGACGATGTTCTGCTGGTGAGCGAGGGGCAGTTGCGCGAGAATGAGATGCGCGCTTTGCTGGCGGCGGGAGAGTATCCGGCGCGCAATATCGACCAGAACATTGCGGATCTGTCCGCCCAAGTGGCTGCTTGCCGACGCGGAGCCGATGGGTTGCTGAGGCTGGTGGCCGATTATGGGGCGGATGTCGTCAGCGCCTATATGGAACATCTGCTGGTCTTTGCCGACAATGCCGTGCGCGATCTGCTTGGCGATCTGGCCGATGGCCATCATCGGGTGGCGATGGACAACGGTGCTGCGGTGGAGGTCGCAGTTTCAGTGGATCGGCAAGCGCGCAGTGCTACGATTGATTTTACCGGTACGAGCGATCAGCTATCGGATAACTTCAACGCCCCGCGCCCCGTGGTGCGCGCGGCGTGCCTCTATGCCATCCGTACCCTGTTCGACAGCGCGATCCCGCTGAACGACGGGTTCCTGCGTCCGATCACAACTATCATTCCCGATGGTTCGATGCTCAGTCCCGAATATCCAGCGGCAGTGGTCGCGGGGAATGTCGAAACCAGTCAGGTGATTACCGACGCCCTGCTGGGCGCATTGCGCGCGCAGGCGGGCAGTCAGGGGACAATGAACAACTTCACTTTCGGGGACGATCGTCGCCAGTATTACGAAACGATCGCGGGGGGATCGGGCGCAGGGCCGGACTTTGCCGGGGCGGACGTGGTGCAAACGCATATGACGAATTCGCGCCTGACCGATCCCGAAGTGCTGGAAGCGCGCTTTCCTGTTCTGGTGGAACAGTTTGCAATCCGCTCGGGGTCGGGCGGCGCAGGTGAATGGCAGGGGGGCAACGGTGCGGTACGGCGGATTGCGTTCCGCGAACCGATGCATGTCAATATCCTCGCCAATCGCCGTATAGTGGCGCCTGCCGGGCTGGAAGGCGGCGATGATGGTGCGCTGGGGGCAAATCGCATCGAACGGGCCGATGGCACGGTCGAAGCACTTCACTCGACTGCATCGGCGGAGATGGCAGTGGGGGACGTGTTCGTGATCGAAACGCCCGGTGGTGGCGGTTGGGGGAGTGCGCGCTGATGTGGGTTCTGCTGGGTATTGCTGTGATCGTCGCCGGGTTTGCCTTGCGGTTGAACACTTTGCTGGTGGTGGCGCTGTCGGCGCTGGTTACCGGTCTGGCCGCAGGGCTCAATCCGGTCGATGTGCTGGCTGCATTCGGCAAGGCGTTCAACGATGCGCGCTATGTCAGCGTGGTCTATCTCGTGCTGCCGGTGATCGGCATACTCGAACGCCACGGATTGCAGCAACGCGCCCGCACGGCGGTTTCGGCTCTGAAAGGCGCGACAGTCGGACGATTGCTGATCGGATACCTGCTGTTTCGGCAGGCGACCGCAGCGCTGGGCCTGACTTCGATTGCCGGGCCGGCACAGACGGTCCGCCCGCTCGTAGCCCCGATGGCGCAGGCCGCTGCCGAGCGGCAGGGTGCGGACCCGGATAGTGACCGGGTGCCTGCACTGGCCGCTGCGACCGACAATATCGGCCTGTTTTTCGGGGAAGATATCTTCATCGCTATCGGTTCGATCCTGCTGATGAAAGGGGTACTGGAAGGGTTCGGGATAGAGGTTGAGCCGCTGCATCTGGCGATATGGGCTATTCCCACAGCGATTTGTGCCACGCTGATCCACGGGTCGCGCCTCTGGCGGTTCGACCGCAAGCTGAAACGCGAAAGCGCCGCTGCTACCGAGGTGCAGCCATGATCGGGCTCAACTTCGTCTATGCCGTTGGCGGCGCTGCATTTCTTGCCTTCGCGTTGCTGAGTGCAAGCGACAGAGGCAATCCCAAGCGGTGGGGCAATGCCGCGTTCTATGGCTTGCTGGCGACCAGCTTCTGGGCAGGCGATCTGCTGGGTGATATCGGCAACGGTGTGCTGGTGCTGGGGCTGGTGGCTGTCGCCGGATTCAAGCTGATGGGGCGTGGCACGCGGGCGACCACCACCGATACCGAGCGTGAGGCGGAGGCTAAGGCACGGGGCAATCGGGTGTTTTTGCCCGCGCTGATTATCCCCGTGGTGGCGTTGGTTGGTACATTGGCTTTCAAGTATATCCCGGCTGTTTTCGACAGCAAACAGGTCACGCTCGTTGGCCTGACTCTGGGCGTTTTGCTTGCATTGGCAGCATGTTACGCGTGGTTCAGGCCGCGACCGCTGACTCCGCTGGCGGAAGGAGTCCGGTTGATGGATTCGGTCGGCTGGGCGGCGGTGCTGCCGCAAATGCTGGCCAGTCTGGGTGCGGTTTTCGCGCTGGCCGGAGTGGGCGAAGTCGTGGGCGGGATCGCGCAAGGGATCATTCCCGACGGCAGCAGGCTGGGCGCGGTAGCGGTCTATGCCCTTGGAATGGCTGGGTTTACGATGGTGATGGGCAATGCCTTCGCTGCGTTTCCGGTGATGTTTGCCGGGGTCGGGATGCCGGTGCTGGTGGGAATCTGGTCGGGCGATCCGATCAAAGTGGCGGCGATTGGGATGCTGGCCGGGTTCTGCGGCACGCTGATGACGCCGATGGCGGCCAATTTCAATCTCGTGCCCGCCGCTTTGCTGGAGCTAAAGGACCAGAATGCCGTGATAAAAGCGCAGATTCCCACCGCCGTCCCCTTGCTGCTGGCGAATATCGCGCTGCTCTATCTGGTGTCGTTTTTATGATCGTTTCACCACCTTCTTCACCTCCTAAAATGCAAATGAAAATCGGTCGATCGCAAGCGCGCGAGTTCGCCCGGATGACGCTGAGCCACCTCACGCGGCGGTGGCCGTACAAGCTCGATCTGGTGATGTCCGGGCCGGAAGATGTCCTGCCACCGGCGGAGATTCATCCGATCTTTCACGGCAGTTTCGATTGGCATTCCTGCGTCCACGGATATTGGCAAGTGCTTAAGATTGCGCGCCTTTATCCCGATATCCCGGAGGCGACCGATATCCGTGTGCTGGCCGATGCGATGTTCGTGCCCGACAAAGTGGCAGGTGAGATTGCCCGGCTCGACCGGCCTTACGCCAGCGGGTTCGAACGCCCCTATGGCTGGGGCTGGATGCTGGCGCTTCAGGCCGAAGCGGACCGCCATTCGGCGGGGTGGGGCGATGCGCTTTCACCGCTTGCACGTCGATTTGCCGCCAATTTCACTGATTACCTGCCCAAACTAACATATACGATCACTGTCGGCACACATTTCAACACCGCCTTCGCTCTGGTGCTGGCATTGGAATGGGCAGAGACCCGCGATTCCGATCTGGCGGCACTGATCCGGCAGCGGGCAATGGACTGGTTTGCCGACCGGCGCGATTATCGCGGTTGGGAACCTGGCGGCGACGAATTCCTGTCGCCGGCGCTAACTGCGGCGCTGCTGATGAGCCGGGTGATGGAGGGGGACGCGTTCGCGCAATGGTTCGCGGCGTTTCTGCCCGATGCCCAGCGCGGCGAACCGGCGATGCTGTTCGAACCGGTGCATGTGTCGGACCGGACCGATGGCAAGATCGCGCATCTCGATGGGCTGAACCTGAGCCGGGCATGGTGCTGGCGACAGATCGGGCTGGCATTGGGAGAGCCTGATCGGTTCGAGCCGGTGGCGCAGGCGCATATCGCCGCCAGCCTGCCGCATATCGGGGAAGATTATATGGGCAGCCACTGGCTGGCCAGTTTCGCGCTGCTGGCGCTGGAAAGCTGACTGCGGCGAAGCGCAGCGCAGTACAGCTATCCCCGCTGGCGCAACATGCGCCACACGACCACCGCCGCCAGCGCCCCGCCCAATATGTTGGCCGCCAGTTCGGCGGTGTAGATCGCAGCCGGCCCCCACGTCGGCCGCAAGACCCATGCCACCGGCAGCATGACAAAGAACACCCGCGCCGCGCTTTGCACCAGCGAATAGGTCGCCTTGCCCACGGCGTTGAGCGCGCCATTGGCCACGATCAGCAATCCGAACCCGGCATAGCCCCATGCGGCGATCCGCAGATAGCTGTCGAATTCGTGGATCACCGCCGGATCGCTGGTGAAAATCTGCGCGAACCACTGGCCCGCCGCGAACAATACCACCGCGAGCAACAGGCCATATCCGACGCAGAACACACCCGCTTCCAGCATCGCCAGCCGCGCCCGTTCAGGCTGGTTGGCGCCCCAGTTCTGCCCGACGATAGCGCCGATGGAGGCGGACAGGGCCAGCAACGGCACCGTAGCGAAGCTTTGCAACCGGCCTGCCGCGCCATACCCGGCGACAGCGGCATCGCCCTGCGTCGCGAGCAGCGCGGTCAGGACGGACAGGCCAATCGGGTTGATCGCATTCGAAAACGAAGCAGGCGCGGCGACCTTCATAATTTCGCGGATCGACGCGCCCAGCGGGGCATCGCGCAATAGTTTGAACCCGATGGGCAATGCCGTGCTGCGGATCAGCCACAGCGCCAGCACGATGCCGATCACCCAGCCCAGCACAGTGGCCCACGCCGCCCCGGCCACCCCCATCGCAGGGATGCCGAACCCGCCATTGATCAGCAGCGGATCGAGCGCCCAGTTGGCCACCGAATAACCGATGGCGATAATCGATGCCCGGTTCGCTTCCCCCTGTGCCCGCAACACGCCGTTGAGCCCCATCTGGAACAGCAGAAGCGGCACCCCGATCGAATAGGGCACCATGTACTGGCGGATCAGCGGCATCAGCGCATCGGATGCCTGCATCAGAGAGAACAGCGGATCGAGCAGGAAATAGAGCGCCAGCCCCATCGCCGCGCCCAGCACCAGTGCGAAGGCGGCCCCGGCATGGGCACGTTCGGCGGCAAGGGTCATGTAACCCCCGCCAATGGCGCGCGAGACGACCGAATTGATCCCCACCATCACCCCGACGCCCAAGCTGGCGAGCGCAATCGTGATCGGGAAGATAAACGATACCGCCGCCAGTTCGGCGCTGCCGAGGTGGCCGATAAAATAGGCATCGACCAGTCCGACCGACATCATCGCCGCCGATCCGATAATCATCGGTACGGTCTGCGTTACCAGGTGGCCCCGAATGCTTCCCCGTGTCAGTCTGGCCGCCTTGCTCATTGTCAGGCGCGATAGCGTGTGGCCGCCGCCGGGCCAAGCCGCTTGTGTCTGTCACCCGTGGTAGGATAAGTATCGAGCGAAAACCGAATAAGCGCACAAGGAGAGAGACGCCGTGGCCACTCAGTTGAAATCCCGCATGGAATGCAGCGACGCTGAATGGGAAGCGCGGCAGGATCTGGCCGCGTGCTATCGCATTTTCGATCTGCTCGGCTGGTCGGAATCGATTTACAATCACATCAGCGTGAAAGTGCCGGGGGAAGACAACGCCTTCCTCATCAACCCGTTCGGGCTGCTTTACGATGAAGTAACCGCCAGCAATCTGGTGAAGATCGATATCGACGGCAACGTGCTGTCGGGCAATTACCCGGTCAACAAGGCGGGCTTCACGCAGCACGCCTATTTCCATCGCCATCTCGATTGGGCGCACGCGATCTGCCACACCCACACGACCGAAGCGATGGCGGTATCGAGCCATAAGGGCGGTCTGCTGCCGATCAGTTTCTATGCCTGCAATTTTCAGGGGCAGATCGGCTACCACGATTTCGAAGGGGTGACGGTGCGGGCAGAGGAAGGCGAGCGCCTGCTCGCCAATCTTGGCCAGAAACGCGTGCTGATGCTGCGTAATCATGGGCCGGTGGTGCTGGGGCGGACATTGCCCGAAATGTTCGTGCAGGCATGGGCGCTGCAGCGGGCGTGCGAAATTCAGGTGGCGACTCTGGCGCAGGGAGATCCGATCGATGTGCCCCAGCATGTGATCGATGTGCATCAGCGCGATCTGGGACAGGTCAGCTTGCCCGGCGGGCCGGGCGCGGCCGATTTCGCCGCGTGGAAACGCAAGATCGACCGGATCGACCCAAGCTGGCGCGAATAGGGCTGGTATCGCGGGGGCTTGAACGGATAGAGATGGCGCCATGCCTGGCATGACAGTCAACGGGCGCCCGGTGCGCTTCGATCTCGATCCCAAGACACCGCTGCTTCACGCCTTGCGCGAAGCGGCCAACCTCACTGGCACCAAATACGGGTGCGGGGTGGGCGATTGCCATGCCTGCACAGTGATCGTCGATGGGGAGGCGCTGCGTAGCTGCCTGATTACCATTGCCGAGGCGGAAGGTCGCTATATCACTACGATAGAGGGGCTGGCCCGCGATCGGTCGCATCCGGTGCAGCAGGCGCTGGTGGCCGAACAGGCGATCCAGTGCGGATTCTGCACCCCCGGTATCGTGATGGCGGCGGCGGCGCTGCTGAAGGCGAACGCCAATCCGACCGAAGAGGATATTCGCGCGGCGGTGCCCAACCTGTGCCGTTGCGGCGTCTATCCCCGGCTGGTGCGGGCGATCCAGCGGGCGGGGCGCGTCGCCCGCCGCGAAGAAACGATCAGCGCGGCCCCGGCACCCGGCATCAGCACACAGGATGCGGGCAAGGCGGTGCCCGCGATGGCTCCGCCGAAAGACTGACTGGCGCATAGCGCCGAGCCGGGCAGACCGGATCGCCAGCTGCGGACTAGCGGGGGCGAACTGGGAGCTGCAGACTGCTGGGGCAGAGCTTTCGCGAAACGAACGCTTTCCTACAGCGGCCCTGGCGGGATAGGCGACATTTCATGAATGCCGTGCCCGCCATTATTCGTTTACAGTCTCACCCGTTTCGCACCTGTTTCGTTACGCGGAGTGCCGACAGGCACCTTTGTGCGTTGTGGCGGCAATACCCGCGATGATACCGCACCGGGACTAGGAACGGCACCATCGCGGGTTGCCTGCGGGACGGAGTATCGCGTGGTAGCGTCAAATTTCCACACGCATCCCGAATGCAGGCAAGCAGGTAGTGCGGTTCTTATTATTGCTATTAAATCGCAATAGCAATAGATATTATCGCCTTTGCGTGAAAATGGCGCTTCGCTAAGGGCGTGCGGAGAAGGAGAACCGCGCATGAAAGCCACCATCTGGCACAATCCCAATTGCAGCAAATCGCGCCTCGCGCTGGAAACCCTGCAAGCCCGCGATGGGGTGGAGGTGGAAGTGATCCAGTACCTCAAAAACCCGCCCACGCGGGAAAAGCTGGCGCAGCTCTATCGCGATGCCGGGATGGCGGCGCGCGATGGCCTGCGGACCACCGGCACCGACGCGAAAGAGCGTGGCCTGACCGATGCGGATGACGATACCGTGCTCGATGCGATGGTGGCCGATCCCAGACTGATCGAGCGCCCGCTGGTGGAAACGGGCAAGGGCGTGCGCCTGTGCCGGCCGCCGGAGAAAATCGAAGAGATTTTGTAACTGCCCCTGGCGGCCTCCCGCTCTGTCGCCGTGATGCAGAGCAGTGGGGGGCAGGCCGAGGGGCGCGTCAGTCCGCCTCTTCGTGGCGGGCCTCCAGTATCGCGTCCGGCTCCAGCCAGCGCCAACCGACTACGAACACGCTGAGGCACAGCGCGCAGATCGTCGTGAAGCCCAGCCATTGGTGGTGGCCGTACAGCCACACTCCGATGGCCGGGGCAATCACATAGGCCGCGCCGTTGACTGACGCGACCACGCCGCCAATCTGCCCCTGTTCGCGCCGGGTGACCGCCAGCGATGCCCCGGCGGTGAAACCGGGCCGGTAAAGCCCATACCCGAGCGAGGCGATGGAGAAGCCCAGCGTGATCGGCTGCAAAGTGTCCGCCGCGGCGAAGATGATTACCCCCGCCGTCGCCAGTGCCATGCCCCACATCGTCGATGCGCGCGGGCCGAGCCGCAGCATCGGGATCAGCCCCCATTGTGCCAGCAAAGTTGCCCCGGCGCCGCACATCAGCACGATGCCGATCGAACTGGCCCCGGCACCGGGATCGGCCCGCAGATGCAGCCGGTCGAGAATGAAAAACCCGATGATCCCCAACGTCATCGCCTGTGCGTGGCCGCCCAGCAGTCCCGACACCATCCATGGGCGCAGGCGCACATCGCCCCACCGCAGATGCGGGATCGGGGTGGTATCGTTGCTGTCTTCGTCGTCCGACGTGTCTTTGCCCATGCCGGGATTGGCGCTGGCGCTGAACGGCGCGGCGGTGACCGATCCGCGCGCGGCATAACTCGGCGCGTCGTCGGGCAGGCGCAGGCGCAAGGCGATCAGCACGACGATGCCTATGATGGCGAATACCAGAAACGGGCCGACCAGCCCGGTCGTCGGGAACACCAGCAACGGTGCCAGTGCAGGCCCGATCACTGTGCCCAGCCCGAAGCTGGAAGCGATCACCGCCATTGCCTGTGTCCGTTCCGCGCGCGGTGTGCGGCTGGCGACATAGGCCTGCACCGCAGGCGGCGCGGCAGAGCCGAACCCGCCATAGAGGCTGCGCGCCGCAGCAAACAGCAGCAAAGTCCACAATGCCGGCAAAGCGCCTGCCAGCCCGAACCACAAAACCATGCCGCACAGGGCGAAGCTGGCGATAAAGCCGATCAGGCCAATGGCCATCATCGCCTTGCGCCCGCGATGGTCCGACCGGCGGGCCCACATCGGCGCACAGATCACCCACAGCAATGCCGACCAGGTATAAGCAAGACTGATCCACACATCGGCAACGCCCAGTTCGGTGCCGATCGATGGCATCACCGATTGCATCGCGGTGTTGCCCGCTGCCGTCACCAGCATCACCATGAACAGCAATGCCATCCGCGCAGGCGGAATATGCCGGGCCATCGGGACGGGTGGAGGCGGTGGCTGTGGGGCGTCTTCGCGCATATCGCTGGGCTACCCGTGGTTGGCAGCGCTTGCAATGCGCGCGCGAATTTGCAAGTGCGAACCTATCCGATCGGCCCGTCGTTTGCAGGGTCGCAGATACGGGACACAATAAACCTTGAACGAAGTGAACGAGTTGGCGCTGCGCCGTGAAGAAGGCCTCGGCCGCAAGCTGAGTCGCTATCTTGGCCAGTGGGGAGTATTCTTTCGCGGCTTTATCGAACACCCGCGCATGGTCGGTTCGATTATCCCGTCGTCGCGCTTTACCATCGCCAAGATGCTGGCCCCGGTGAAATGGGACGAATGCAAGCTGTTCGTCGAATATGGGCCGGGTGTGGGTACGTTCTGCCTGCCGGTGCTGGAACGTCTGCGACGCGATGGCACGCTGATCGTGATCGATACCAACCCGCTATACATCGATTATCTCAACCGCACGATTTCCGACAGCCGGTTCCGTGCAGTGCTCGGCTCAGCCGAAGATGTCGAAGATATCGTGAAGGCGCACGGGTTCGATCAGGCGGATTATGTCCTGTCGGGCCTGCCGTTCTCGACCCTGCCCGATGGCGTTGGCCCGGCGATTGCCGCCGCCACCTATCGCGTGATCCGCCCCGGCGGCGCGTTCCTGGTCTATCAGTTTTCCGCGGCGGCGCGCGATTTCATGGCGAAGCATTTCAAGCACATCGACAGTGGGTTCGAACCGCTCAACGTACTGCCGTGCCAGTTGTTCTGGGGCTGGAAAGACTAAGTTGCGGGGAGACAATTCGCCGGGTTCGGTCAATGTCTGCTCACCGGCATTCTGGCCCGGAAAGCGGCCTGTCGGGAATCGACTCCTTAGCAGACATCGTTCTCCTGATGATCCCGACCGCAATGCCCACAAATCTTTCTTGGCCAAGGTGTCGAAATCGCGATGAAACCCTTGTTGCTCAGAAACGGTGATAGTCCGCAATTGGGGCACCGGAAGGCAACCATCATGATAATACCGTGACCAAGCCAGAAGGCCATCCCTGCTATCATTCCAGCGTTGCCGAACGCGCGTTGCAGTAGTGACATCCAAATCGGAAATGTGAACATGACACAGAGGACCCAGCCCAAAAAAAGCTGTCCTTTCCGATAGAGCGTCATTGGCAGATAATGCCTGGAAAATGGCAGCTCGGCAATGTCCGCTTCCCACCCCATTACCGTCATAGCAAGCATACGAGGTTACGCCCTATAGCTGCCGGTCATTCACAGTGGAATTGGCCCGCGCCGCCTGGTCTGACCGTCGCGCCAGTGCGTGTCTGGTAATCTGGCGCTATCGTCTGAAGTGCGCGTGGTGCGCTCTGCCGATCCGGCTATCGGTCGGTAGGTAAACTCTGCGCCCTTTGGACATCTCCGCCGGGCGCAAGGTATGGGCGGTTGCCGATCAGTCGAAAGTTTCGCTGACCGCTTCGGGCGACCCACCGGTCAGCTGGTGATGGATCGCGGCCAGCACGGCCAGCAGCAGAGTGATCCACACGCTGTTCATCAGGCCGGAAATGATCGCCTGCCCGATGGTCGCGACTTCGGGGCCGCCAATCGCGAGGATCAGGCCCACGATCAGTCCGATCACCGAACCGACCACTGCGATGGCCAGCATCAGCAGCATCAGGAACAGAAAAATCCGCAGGCTGTTGCCTTTGGTCAGGCGCCACGAGCGGCGCAGCGCGGCAATCGGGTTGGATACCCGTTCGATTGCGATCACCGGGGCGACCATCACGAACTTCACGAATACATAAATCGCCAGCACCACCAGCGCGAGCCCGACAATGACAGCGGCGGCGACCGAACCGGCGGCCCCGATGGCAATCGGCACGATCATCAGCAGACCCATCGCGAACCCGACCAGCAGTTGAGCGACAAGATAGGGCACGAACAGCTTCGCCCCGATGGCCAGCGCTTCGCCCACAGTGGGGCGGCGGCGGTCGGTCAGCAGAGCCAGCAGGCCCAGCATGCCGATCCCCTGTACGATAGTGACCAGAATTATCACCCACCAGATCGAACCGTACAGCGCAGTCATCGCCTGCATCGCTGCCTCCGGATCGCCATTACTGGCCATGCTCGCTTCCACCTCGGTCATGCGATTGCCCATCAGGAGGGCAAATGCGAAATATGGCAGGAAGAAAAACACACCCGCGACCACCAGCATGACATCGCGATTGGCCGAAATCAGCCGGGTCGCGTCTTCCCATGCTTTGCTCATGTCGAATTTCATTCGTGGTCTTCCCTGTTTCGCGTCTTGCCCCTTGATAACCGCTGCGGGCATCGCCACGCAATCTCTGATGATGAATTATCTTCCGCCCGAGATCGAGTTGCGCGTGTCAGACGCTCCGATCCCCTATCGCGATTCGCTGGAGGAGATGGAAACGCGCAACCGTGCGATTGCCGCCGGGCAGGCGCGCGAACTGATCTGGCTGCTGGAACATCCCCCTGTTTACACTGCTGGAACCAGCGCCGCGAAAGACGAATTGCTCGATCCGCGATTCGATGTCGTCGAAGCCGGGCGGGGCGGACGCTACACCTATCACGGGCCGGGCCAGCGGATTGGTTATATCCTGCTCGATCTCAATCGGCGCGGGAAAGACGTGCGCTGTTTCGTGCACGGGCTGGAACAATGGGTGATTGCCGCTCTCGCCCGGCTGGGGGTGGAAGCCTGGCCCGCCGATGGCCGGGTGGGCATCTGGACCCGCGATATCGACGGGCGCGAAGCGAAGATCGGGGCGATCGGCGTGCGGGTGCGGCGCTGGGTCACAATGCATGGTTTTTCGGTCAATCTGGCGCCCGATCTCACCCATTTCACCGGGATCGTGCCATGTGGGATCGACGAATTCGGTGTCACCAGTATGGAGCGACTGGGTATCGCGCTTGCGCCCGGTGCCTTCGATGAGGCATTGCTGGCCGAAGCCGGTGGCTTTCTTGCCAGGCTCGGCACATGCGATACGGAAACACGATGACGCTCAAGCCCGCACTTTTTGCTCTGCCACTCCTCGCTCTGCTCGCCGCTTGTGGCGAAAAACAGAGCGCTGCTTCGAATGAAGAGCGTCAGACGGCGGTGGGCGAGATCCTGCCCGGTTCGATCAGTGACGAAATGTTGCCACTCGACGAAGTGAAATCGCAGTCGCCTCCGTTGAAGGAGAGTCCGTCGGATAAAGGCAGCGCCAGAGCCGGCAGCGACACCGCCTCCGGTGCAGCGGCAGACAGCGGCGCGTCGCCCACGCCATCTGCCACGCCATCCGCAAAGCCGTCCGCTTCTGCAGCTCCGGAGCCCAGCATATCGCTGGGCAATCCGGCCGCTACGCAGGACTGATCGTAGCAATCGCTTGTCAGGATGCTGCAGCGGCAGCTTCTTCCATCGTCGGATAATCGATGTAGCCTTCCGCACCGGGCAAATACCAGGTTTGCGGTGCCCCCTTGTTCGGCGCCCATTCTGCCCCGGCAGCGATCCGCGCGGCGAGATCGGGGTTGGAGATATAAGGGCGGCCAAAGCTGATCGCTTCGCAGCGGCCGCTCGTTACGTCTGCTTCTGCCTCTTCGGCGGTATAGTCGCTGTTGAGCACCAGCGGGCCGGTGTAGATCTGGCGGATCACGCCATCCTGTTTCGGCACGTCGGTCCGGCCGAATGTGCCATCCGGCCCTGGCTGGCGCAGTTCGACGAACGACAGGTCCAGATCCTGGCACACTTGTGCGGCAGCGGCGAAAGTGGTCGCAGGATCGCTATCGTCTACCCCTTGCGAATCGCCGTTGGGCGACAGCCGCACACTGACCCGATCCGCGCCCCACACGCCGATCAGTGCTTCGAGCACTTCACGCAGGAACCGCACACGGTTTTCTGCCGGGCCACCATATTCATCGGTCCGCAAATTGGATGAATCGCGCAGGAACTGGTCGATCAGATAGCCATTTGCGCCGTGCAACTGGACACCATCGAATCCGGCTTCTTTCGCATTGGCAGCGGCCTTGCGGTAATCGTCGACCACACGGGTAATGTCGGCCACGCTCATTTCGCGGGCCTGTTCGTATGGTTTGCGGCCGGTGGGGGTGTGGGCATGATCGGGCGCGGTGGTCGCGCTGGCGCTGACCGGCGGATTGCCATCGAGGAAATCGGGGTGGACCAGACGCCCCATGTGCCACATCTGCAGAATGATCTTGCCGCCTGCATCGTGCACCGCCTGAGTCACCGGTTTCCACCCTTCGACCTGTTCCGCATTCCAGATACCGGGGGCGGAAGGCCAGCCCAGACCTTCGCGACTGATGCCGGTGGCTTCGCTGATAATCAGCCCGGCACCGGCGCGCTGCCGGTAATAATCGACCATCATCGCATTCGGCATAAAGCCGGGAACAGTGGCCCGCCCGCGGGTAAGCGGGGCCATGAAAATGCGGTTCTTCGCTTCGATTGCGCCTACCTTGATCGGCGTAAACAGGGCATCGTGCATCGATGGCCATCCTTTTTGCTGGTTTCGTTCTGCAACGGAGCTAGGGGCGACTCATGAACTCGACAAGCAGCACGACAGACAAGAATGCCTTTCAGCCCGACGTGCGACACTTCGTTGCGTTGATCGCTGGCAATATCGTGCTGGCGCTCGGCCCCTGGCTGGTGCGGCTGAGCGATACCGGCCCGGTTGCCGCCGGGTTCTGGCGTATGCTGCTGCCTTTGCCGGTGCTCGCTGTGCTGGCCTGGCGCACACGCCTGCCAGGGAAGGTGAACCGCCGGATGGTGGCTCTCGTCCTCGCTGCGGGCACGTTCTTCGCGCTCGATCTGGCGAGCTGGCACACCGGGATCGAACGCACCCGGCTGGGCAATGCCACGCTGTTCGGCAACGCGGGCAGCATCATCCTGATGGTGTGGGGCATTGTCGCCTTGCGCCGCCTGCCCAATACCCGCGAAGGGCTGGCGCTGGCAGCGGCCATCGGCGGGGCTGCGATCCTGATGGGGCGCAGTCTGGAAATTTCGGCCAAGACGCTGACGGGCGATCTGTTCTGTCTGTTCGCGGGGCTGTGCTATGCCTTCTACCTGATCCCGGCGCAGCGCGCGCGGGCGACAATGGGACAGTGGAGTGTGCTCCTGCTCGTCAGCCTCGCCGCCACGCCGCTGTTGCTGATCGTGGCGCTGGCGCTGGGCGAACCGGTCTTGCCCGGCCCCGCAGGGTGGACCCCGGTGGTGACGCTGGCCATATCCAGCCAGATCGTGGGGCAGGGGCTGCTGGTCTATTCGCTCAGGAATTTTTCGCCGCTGATTATCGGGATGGCTCTGCTGACGCAGCCCGCGATTGCTGCGGCAGTAGGCTGGCTTGCATTTGGCGAAACGCTGGGCGCGCCCGATATCGCCGGGATGGTGCTGGTGGCTGCCGCGCTGGTGCTGGCCCGCACACAGGCCCCGGCTGCGCCGCGTGTGCGGGTGTAAGACCGTCTAGCCGAACCGCGCCCGGAACGCCTTGTGGTGATCTTCCACGTCCTGCAAATCGGGCCCTTGCAAGGCGGTGCGGGCCTGTTCCAGCAGCAAGGCCGCTTCCCCGCGTAACAGATCGATGCGTTTGGTTTCGTCGATCGTGCTGGCTGCGTTGGCCAGCACGTCGAACATCACCAGCGATGCACGCGGGCTGGTGGCAACCGCGCTGCGAACCGCGCCGAACCCGCGCCGCACGAAATGGGCGAAGCCATCGGGCAGGGGATAGACCCACTTTTCGTTCGCTTCCTGCCGCGCGTTCTTACGCAAATCGCGATTCCCCAGCTCAGCGGTGGCGGCGCCCAGCCAGTGCAGAGCCGTGATCGCAGTGAAGGGATCGTTGATACCGGGGCTGAGCGCGCGCAGGGCGATTTCGACCAGTTCGTCGATCAGGAAGTCGGGGTCTTGCTTGGGCGTGCGGGTCGCACCCAGAATCAGTGCGGAGTGCAATTTATCGGTCAGATCCTCATCGGGTTCACCGCCATCGAGCTCCGCCAGCGTGACACCGGGATGCACGAAATCCCCCGTCCGCACTTTGAGAGAGATCGCGCATCCGTATTCCTCCGCGATTTCGCCCAGTTCATCGAAATCGATCATCTGGACATAGCCGGTGCCTTCGGCTCGCAGCGGTTGACCACCGGGCTGCTCATCCGGCTCCGCCTCGCAGCTTCGCTGGGGGAATTCGGCGCGCACCTGCTTGAGCAGACGTTCGCCGATCCCTTCGAGCACGGTATTGATGCGGATCGAGCTGGGAATGTGGTTGAGGAAGAATACCAGCACTGCGACCGAAATCGCCATCAGCGCAAATGCGACCAGAAGCGATAGCTGCGGGACGAATCCCGGCAGAGCGGTCGATGCCGCATCGGCCGCGTTCGCTGCAACTTCGTCTTCCGCCCGGACCGAACGCAGAACGATGATCGAATAGACGAAGGTGGCAATAAAGGTCGCCAGCGAAAGCTGATTGCCCTTGTCTTCCATGAAATTGGTCAGCAGGCGCGGACCATAGTTGCCGCTGGCGTAAGCAACCGCGGCGATTGTGATCGAAAATACCGTCGCGGCCGTGCCGATCATCGATCCGGCGATGACGCTGAGCATATTGGTCGCCCCGTCGGGCCGCGCCGGGACAATGATCGACATGGTATTGAGCCAATCCGCGAAACCGTTCCGATCCAGCCAGATCAGCGTGAACGCCAGCACCGCGGAAAACACCGAAAACAGTGCCGGGTAAAACCAGTAGTTCGCGTTGAGCCGACTCCAGAGCCAGCGGATTTGTGCTGTCATCCCCCGTTCAACGCATCGGACGCCTTACGGTGCCGACTTGTCGCCCTTTATCAATACCCGGTCGAGATAAGCGTGGATCAGTGCGGCGCGCACCGCGTCTTCCCCGTGATCGCCGCCCACCGAATGCCCGCCCAGGCGATATTCGTGGAAATAGACCGGATTGCCGTAATCGATCAGCTTAGCCGCCATCTTGCGCGCATGGCCGGGATGGACCCGGTCATCTTCGGTGGAGGAATAGAAGAACACCGGCGGATATTTGGTGCCTTTCTTCACGGCCTGATACGGCGAATATTTGCGGATAAAGGCCCAGTCGCCCGGCACATCGGGGTTGCCGTATTCCGCCATCCACGATGCTCCTGCGAGCAAGTGCGAATACCGCTTCATGTCGAGCAGCGGCGAACCGATGATCGCTGCGCCGAACAGATCGGGCCGCTGCGTCACGGCGACGCCCGCCATCAGCCCGCCGTTGGACCGGCCCGACACCGCGATCTTGCCTTTTGTCGTCAGCCCGCGCGCGACGAGATCCTCTGCCACGGCATAGAGATCGTCATATGCGCGCTGCCGGTTCTGACGCAGCGCTGAGTCGTGCCAGCCAGGACCATATTCGCCGCCACCACGGATGTTAGCGAGGACATAGACCTGCCCTTCGTCCACCCACCACATCGCCACCGGCCCGGCGCGATAGGGTTGCGTGGTCAGGTATGTCGGCAACTGTGCCGCGCGGAAACCGCCATAGGCATGGATGAACGCTGCCGCAGGCTTTGTCGCGCCTTTCTTGCGAGCGAGGAAGTAAGGGACTTTCGTGCCGTCTTTCGAAGTCGCGAAATACTGTTCGACATCGATCTTGCTGGCATCGAACTTGGCCGGCAGCGACTGCACTGCATTGGCTTTGCCATCGGCGCCAACGGCATAAAGCGTCGGCGGCACAGTGAAGCTTTGCACTGTAGCGAACACTGTGTCGCTCTTGTCGTCACCTGCATCCAGCGCGATCGTCGCTTTGTCCGGCAGGCTGGCAACGGTCTGCGTCCACCCGCCATCGCTATCGGGTTTGAGCGCCAGCAACTTGCCAGAAACATTGTCGAGCAGGTTGATCCATACCGCGTGATCGGTGGTTGAAACCGACTGCACCGCTTGCTTGTCGGTCGGCGCAAATACCAGCGAAGGAGCCGGGGCCTTACCTTCCGCAATCGGGGCGATGGGCCATGAAATGACCGATCCAGCCTTGAACTCGCCCATCGGTTTGTTGAGATATGCCAGCAGCTTTCCGCCGATGATGCCGTGCAGATCGGCAGTGTCGGGCATTGGTACGGGCATCAGCGCGCCGCCAGCACCTTCCACCCATGCACGACCTGTGTAAAAGCTGGTCGCGCGGGTGACGAAGACATAGCGTTTATCGCCATCCATGATCGCAAAGCTGCCGACCGAGATATCCGACGGCGCGCCTTCCATCACCGTGGTGGCGCTGGACAGCGGAGTGCCGCGTTTCCACCGCTTGAGCACACGGGGATAGCCCGAATCGGTCATCGATCCCGCGCCCCAGTCGGTGCCGACCAGCAGGGTATCGCTATCCTGCCAGGTCACGCCGCTCTTGGCTTGCGGCAATTCGAACCCGCCGTCGACGAACTTGCCGGTGGTGCGATCCCATTCGCGCACGACATCGGCATCCGATCCGCCGGGGCTGAGCGAGATCAGGCAGCGTTTGTATTCCGGCGCAAGGCAATCGGCCCCGTGCCACACCCATTTCTGGTTTTCCGCTTTCGACAGCGCGTCGAGATCGATCAGGGTTTTCCATTCGGGCTTGCCTGCCTTGAACGACGCCAGACTGGCTTCGCGCCACAGGCCGTGGGTATGCCGGGCATCCTGCCACAGGTTAGTGACGACATCCCCCATCACCTGACCCGGTTCAGCGATCTGGGCATCGTCGTCCATGATCGCCTTAGCTTCGACGCGGTCCTTTTCATAAGTCGGCGCGGCGGTGAGCGCGGCCATCGTTTCCGCGTTCCATTTATCGACTGCGGCCAGTGCCTTCTCGCCGTGAATATCCTCCAGCCAGACGTAAGGATCGCCGCTCTGGGCAGTGGCGGCGATCAGCAGGGGAGCGACGGCGGCCACTCCGGCAAGGGCAAGGATACGGCGGGAAGTCGGCTTCATAAATGCGGCCCTTCGTCAATGCATTGGTATCAGGCGAAACTTCCTAAGGCGTGGGGGCGGCATTGGCCAGCCCCCGCAGCCCATCCGCCGCTTACACTTTGCCGAGGTCGCCCTTGCCAATGGTGCCGCTGGCCATTTCCAGCATCCGGTCGAGGCTACGCTTGGCCGCCAGGCGCAGCCCTTCCTCGATTTCGATCCGGGGTTCGAGATCGCGCAGCGCGGTATAGAGCTTCTCCAGCGTATTCAGCGCCATGTAGGGGCAGATATTGCAGCTGCAGTTGCCGTCCGCACCTGGCGCACCGATGAATGTCTTTTCCGGCAGCGCTTTTTCCATCTGGTGAATGATATGCGGTTCGGTCGCCACGATCAGCGTGTCGCCTTCGAAGGTCTGAGCGAATTGCAGGATTCCGCTGGTCGATCCGACATAGTCGGCATGATCGACGATGGTTGGCGGGCATTCGGGGTGTGCAGCAACCGGTGCACCGGGATGCTGCGCCTTCAGCTTGAGCAGTTCGGTTTCGCTGAATGCCTCGTGGACGATGCATACGCCCGGCCACAGCAGCATTTCGCGGTTGAACTTGCGGCTCATGTATCCGCCCAGATGGCGATCCGGGCCGAAGATAATCTTCTGATCTTCAGGAATCTGGCTGATGATCGTTTCTGCGCTGGAACTGGTGACGATCACATCGCTCAGCGCTTTCACTTCGGTCGAACAGTTGATGTAAGTCAGCGCGATGTGATCGGGGTGCGCTTCGCGGAAAGCCTTGAACTTTTCCGGCGGGCAACTGTCTTCCAGCGAACAGCCTGCGTCCATATCGGGCAGGACCACGATCTTTTCCGGGCTGAGGATCTTGGCGGTATCGGCCATGAACTTGACCCCGCAGAACGCGATCACATCGGCATCGGTTTCCGCCGCCTTCTTGCTCAGTTCCAGACTGTCGCCGACGAAATCGGCCAGATCCTGGATCTGCGGCGACTGATAATAGTGGGCGAGGATCACCGCGTTGCGCTCTTTACGCAGACGATCGATTTCAGCGAGCAGATCTTCGCCCGTGGGCAGCTTGGTTTCGGCAGTCATATCGTGTCCCGTTGCGATGCGTTTGCGGCGCTTATAGCTCGAATGGGCGCAGAGGCGAGGGGGCTTCCGCGCGGGCGTTCTCTGTGTCTTATAGCTTCAGGATTGTTTCTCGCCTTCGAAGCGGACCTTCACCTTCACATCGCCATATCCGGCAACCTGCATCGGGATGGCCAGATTCTGCCGCACGGCTTCCTTCGCTGCTTGCCGGGCGAGAGCCAGAACCTGCGGGTTCTTGGCAAATGCAGCGGCCTTGCGTTCGGCTTGCAACGAATTGTTTTTCGACAGTGCGCGCTGTGCCCCGGCGGTGACCCAGTTGCCGTCGGTGAACTCCCGCGCTGCTGCTTCGTCCAGATTGGGTCGCGAAATCTTCAGCGCGGGCAATACGACGTCGAGCGTTTCGTTCGATGCATCCCATGCAAAGCTGTCGCGCCCCACGTGCGACAGGTCGAGCGTGTAGGTGACGGTGGCAGGCAGGATAGTCGCTTGCCTGCTTTTCAGCAGGTCGATCCCCAGCACGCCGCGCGCATCTTCGCTTTCCGCGACCACTTCGAAACGGCTGGAGAAGACATTGAGCGAATTCTGCTTTTCGAAGGCGAGCATCGCGCTGCCGACGGGGTCGCCTTCTTCGCTGTAGAAATAGGCCCGCCAGGTGAGGAATGCGACCGCAGCCAGCAACACGATGACGATCAGCCAGGGCATAGCCTGCACTCGGGCCAGCGATTGCTGGCGCTGTACGGGGGTGTCAGGGCGGGTCTCTTCGCGGGTTAGTTCGTCTGCCATATATCCTCCGAACGGCTAACTACGCCTCGCTGTTCCAGATCGATCAGGTGAGCGGTTACGCTCATTCGCGCTGCGCCATTCAGTTTGGGATCAAGCCCCTTGTACATCGCCGCCACCAGTTCATGCGGACTTTGCGCGTTTTCGCTCAGCAGGCGCACGATCTGGTTTTCGCGCTGGCGGCGATGCCCGATCATCCCGCGCACCAGTTGCCGTGGCCGCTCCACTGCGGGACCGTGCGCCGGGTAATAGACGCGATCTTCTCGGGCATAGAGTTTTTCGAGGCTGGCCATATAGGCCGACATGTCGCCATCGGGCGGCACGACCACGCTGGTGGACCAGGCCATGACGTGATCCCCGGTGAACAGCGCGCCCGATTGTTCGAGCGCAAAGCAAAGGTGGTTCGATGTGTGCCCCGGCGTCGCAACGGCGGTAAGTGTCCAGCCGGGGCCGGTCATCGCCTCGCCATCGGCCAGCACGCGATCGGGTTCGTACAGCTTGTCGAACGATGCGTCGGCCCGCGGTCCGCTGTCGTCGAGTACCAGCGGCGCACAGCCGACAATCGGTGCGCCGGTCCGCTCTGCCAAAGGGCGGGCAGCGGGCGAATGGTCGCGGTGGGTATGGGTGCACATGATCGCGGCGACTTCGGCATCGCCAATCGCGGAAAGCAAGGCGGCGATATGGTCCGGCTCGTCCGGGCCGGGGTCGATCACCGCGATCCGGCTGTCGTCGCCCACCAGATACGTCTGCGTTCCGGTGTAGGTATAAGGAGACGGATTGGGTGCGAGTACGCGCCGCACTAGCGATTCGGGATGTTCGACCAGCCCGGTGGGCCACGGTTTGGGAGGAGGTCCAGCCATCGCTTGCATATGGGGGCAAGCCTGCGCCATGTCACCCCGAGCCTTTTTGCAAGGCCGAGGAGAGATGCCGCTTATGACCGACTATGTTCTGGTGCTCGATTCGGGGACGACATCGACCCGGGCGATCGCGTTCGATTTGCGCGGCGCGGTGGCCGCGGTGGCGCAGCGACCGCTGACGCAGCACTATCCAAGGCCGGGCTGGGTCGAACACGATGCGAGCGAAATCCGCGACCGGACGCTGGCCTGCATGCACGAAGTCGCACGAAAGGTCGGCGCTGCCAATATTGCTGCAATCGGCATTACCAACCAGCGAGAGACAGTGGTGGCGTGGGACCGCCAGAGCGGCGAACCACTGGCCCGCGCGATCGTGTGGCAGGATCGCCGCACAGCCGAATTTTGCACCGGTTTAAAAGAAGCGGGGCACGAACCGGCGGTGCAGCGGACAACGGGATTGCTGCTCGATCCGTATTTCTCTGCCACCAAGATGCGCTGGCTGCTCGATAACGATGGGCAGGTGCGGGCAGCGGCGCGGGCCGGTCGTCTGGCATTCGGAACAGTGGAGTCCTGGCTGCTCTATCATCTAACCGGCGGGGCGCACATGACCGACGCCAGCAATGCCAGTCGTACTCTGTTGCTACCGCTCGATGCACCGCATTTCGACAGCGGGCTATGCGATCTGTTTGGGGTGCCGCTAGGTGCGTTGCCCGAAGTGATCGATACGCATGGTGCTCTGGCGGAAACCACGCTGCTTGGCACCGCAACGCCGATTGCCGGGCTGGCAGGCGATCAGCAGGCCGCCACCGTGGGGCAGGGCTGCTTCGCCTTCGGGGAAACCAAGGCGACATATGGCACCGGCGCATTCGTGCTGACGAACAAGGGCGGCGAAGTGCCGCATTCGGATCATCGCCTGCTCGGCACTGTGTTGATGCAGCGCGGCGGCGAACGGACATATGCTTTGGAGGGATCAGTGTTCGTGGCTGGCAGCCTGATCCAGTGGCTGCGCGATTCGCTGGGTATTATCTCCAGCGCCAGCGAAACAGAGGCTCTGGCCCGATCCGTGGCCGACAGTGGCGGGGTGACGATCGTGCCTGCTCTCTCCGGGCTGGGCGCGCCGCATTGGCTGGCGCAGGCGCGGGGGGTGATCGCCGGACTCAGCTTCGCCAGCGGGCGCGCACAGATGGCCCGTGCCGCGCTGGAGGCGATGGCGCATCAGACACACGATCTGGCCGATGCATTCGCTGCTGACAATGCCGGATGGACCGGCTTGCGGATCGATGGCGGGATGAGCGCGAACGACTGGATGGCGCAGGATCTGGCCGACATGCTGGAGATGCCCGTCGAGCGACCCGACATGGTCGAAACAACTGCGCTGGGCGCGGCGATTCTGGCAGCGGTGGGGGGCGGTTTGTTCGGATCGCTGGAAGATGCAGTCCACGCCATGCGCGGTACAGTGCGGACGTTCGAGCCGCATATGTCGGAACAGGTGCGCGTGGAGCGGTTGCAGCGTTGGGAAAAGGCGCTGGCGGCGGTTTAAGCCGGGTTGGCCTCTGCTTGCCTGTTCAGGCAGAGCCCGATCAGGCGCCCATTTCCCGGCCCAGTTTTTCGTGAAATCCGCGGACTGTGGAATCGCGCATAGCGAACCGGTCGCGCCATGCGTTGTCGAGCCGCGAAACGCGCAAATGCATCGCTTCGGTTTCCCGGATCAGCGAGCACGTTTCCGAATCCAGATAGGCAAGATTGGCAGGGTCCGATGGGCGGTCGGGTGGCAGGTAACCGTTACGGCGCAACTGGAATTCGCTGAGTTCACCGGCATGATAGGCGCGCTGGTTCAGCAACCACGCCAGCAGGTGCATCATGCGGGTGGTCGTTCGCAGCCCTTCCGCAGATAATGCGATCCGGCCCAGATCATTGCTTTCGTTGGCGGAGGGCGCCAGATCGAACGCTGACCTCACTTCGTCGGCAAGGATCAGCGCTTCGCAATAAAGCGCTTCGATAATCGGCTGGCTGATGCTGCGTGGTTTCCCCATGTCAACGGCCTAGATCGCGCGAATCGTCGATTCCAGCTTGGTAACTGAGTTTTCCCGCATCACTTTGTTCGCTGTCCCGCAGCGGGACAGCGAGCGGCGGTCAGGCGATGATGTCGGGCAACAATTCGTCTTCGACCATCGAGATCTGGTCTTTCAGACGCAATTTGCGCTTCTTGAGCCGGGCAATCTGCAACTGATCGGTCGATCCGGCGGCTGTCAGGGCATCGATTGCCGCATCCAGATCGCGGTGCTCGGTTCGCAGCATCGCGAGGCGCTTGCGAAGCTCTTCTTCCGTCATCCCCGCTCTACTCCCTATGCTCGCGCTCAGGTGCGAACGCCTCGTCGCAGATTCGCGTGCGGTCCGTCGATTAGGGATTCGTGGGGGCTTCGCAAGTCATCAATGTTATGTTTCAATAATGAGACGCGGCTCGTTCCGCGAAGGTGCGAGTCGCTTCACCGGGTGTCCCCCGCGAGAAGGGGCCCCTTCGTTTAGGAGAACGATATGCTTTCATCGTCCCACGCCGATGCCCTCCACTCCAAACATGCTGGTCTCGAAGCCCGCTTGCGCGAGGAGATGAATCGACCGGCACCCAATGTGGAGGCGATCAAGCGCATCAAGGTACAAAAGCTCCGCATCAAAGAAGAGCTGAACCAGATTTAGTACCGCATGAGGGTTTTGCGCGCCTGCCAACCCCTTTCGGCAGGCACGATCACCGCTTGACCGGCGGGAGGATGGCGCGTCGCAGAGGCCGGATGGCCTGCTGCACGCGCCATTTCTCATGATAATCCGCAACAGCTGCGAATGGGCGTTTCCCAACGCGGGCACAATCGGTTAGACATGGCAGCCGATGTCCGCCGCCGCCGCCGCCCGCTCGATACTTACCCAGTTGCACGAAGTCATGGCTTCGCGCCTGCATCCGCAGGGCAAGCTGGATCGTGTGGTCGAAATCATCGGCGAAAATCTGCACAGCGAAGTCTGCTCGATCTACCTTCTGCGCGAAGGGATGCTCGAACTGTTCGCAACCCGCGGTCTGGAACAGAGCGCGGTCCACGTGACCCGGCTGGCAGTGGGCGAAGGCCTGAACGGGGTGATTGCCGACCGGATCGAAACGCTCAACCTCGCGGAAGCGGCGGCGCATCCCGACTTCGCCTATCGCCCGGAAACGGGCGAAGAACGGTTCCATTCGTTTGCCGGGGTGCCGATCGTCTATCGCGAACGGGCAGTCGGTACGTTGTGCGTCCAGCATTCCGACCCCCGCCGCTACGAAGATGTCGAGATCGAAGCGCTGCAGACCGTGGCGATGGTGCTGAGTGAACTGATCGCGCACAATGGACTGGTGGACGAAGAAACCGGTGCGCTGGGAGAGCTGCTTTCCGGGCCGCAGATGGTCACTGGCCTCAGTCTGGTGAAAGGCATCGCGTCGGGCGTTGCGGTCTTCCATCAGCCGCGTATCCAGATCGATCAGGTCGTGGCCGACGATATCGAGGTCGAGCGACAGCGGGTCTATCTCGCGTTCGACAAGATGCGTGATCAGATCGAAGCGATGGCCAGTCAGGCCGAGTTCGGAACCGGCGGCGAACATGACGAAGTCCTCCAGACTTACAAGATGTTCGCTTACGATGAAGGGTGGAGCCGCCGGATCAACGAAGCGATCGATTCCGGGCTGACGGCAGAGGCGGCTATCGAGCGGGTGCAGCAACGCACCCGGATGCGGATGCGCGAAATCGACGATCCGTTGCTGGCCGATCGGATGCACGATCTGGAAGATCTGTCGAACCGCCTGTTGCGGATCGTTTCGGGCCAGCTCGGCACTGCTGCGACGCAAGGGCTGCGGCGCGATACGATCCTGATCGCTCGCAACCTTGGCCCGGCGGAATTGCTCGAATATGATCGGCGGCGTCTCAAGGGCGTTATTCTGGAAGAAGGTTCGCTGACCGCGCACGTCGTGATCGTGGCGCGGGCAATGGGTATTCCGGTGCTGGGGCGCGCGCGCGGCATTCGCGGGATTGTGCGCGATGGCGATGAAGTGCTGCTCGACGCCGACAAGTCGATTGTCCATGTCCGTCCGGCGCAGCAAACACTCGATCTGTTTGTCGATCGTTTCGCACGCACCCGCGAACGGCAGGCGGCCTATGCCGAATTGCGTGATGTCGAACCCTTCACCCGCGACGGCACGCGGATACAGGTGATGATGAATGCCGGTCTGCGCGACGATATTGCATCGCTGCCGCTGGTCGGGGCGGACGGGGTCGGGCTGTTTCGCACCGAATTTCAGTTCCTTGTCTCCGCCACGATGCCGCAACGCGAACGCCAGACGCGGCTCTATCGCGACGTGTTGGAAGCAGCGGGTGATAAACCGGTGGTCTTCCGCACGGTCGATATCGGCGGCGACAAAGCGGTTTCGTATATCCATTCGGAAGAGGCGGAAAACGAAGAGAATCCGGCGATGGGCTGGCGGGCACTGCGGCTCGCGTTGGAGCGTGAGGGGCTGCTCAAGGCGCAGGCCCGCGCTTTGCTCGAAGCGGCCAGTGGGCGGACGCTTTACGTCATGTTCCCGATGGTATCCGAACCGTGGGAATTCGACGCTGCGAAGGCGGTGTTCGATGGCCAGCTTGCCTTCCTGAAAAAACGGAAGAAAGTCCTGCCCGAAGCGATCCATTACGGGGCCATGCTGGAAGTGCCCGCTCTGGCCGAAGTGCTGGATGCATTGTTGCCCCGGATTTCGTTTCTCTCGATCGGAACCAACGATCTGACACAGTTCCTGTTCGCCGCGGACCGCGCCAATCCTAAACTGGCGGAGCGATATGACTGGGTCAGTCCCGCTATTCTGCGGTTCCTGCGCCGTGTCGTGCTGGCGGTGGAAGGCAGCGGGGTGGATTTGCGTGTATGTGGCGAGATGGGGGGGCGGCCTCTGGAGGCACTGGCTCTGCTCGGGCTGGGTTTCCGCAAGCTGTCGATCACACCTGCCGCTATCGGCCCGATCAAGGAACTGGTTCGTAAGGTGGAATTGTCAGAAATCGGCGCGGCGATGACGGGGTGGCTGCATTCGCCGCCGCCGGATATGCGTGCCGCTTTACAGCAATGGGCAGACGAAAGGGGCATTGAAACTGACTGATTTGGCATGGTTTTGCGGGGTTCACCGCGCTCTTCGGCCACTTCATCGACAACAACGCCACGCATAACATCGAATTATTGACAGGTAACACGCGGTACTTTTCTGATAACAAGCCCGGGGGACGGGGCGCACAATCATTTGGACAGGTAATGGATCAGGATACGGCTACGCCGAACGAAGAACTCCCGCTGCATGGTGCGGGCGACCGCTTGCGTCAGGCACGCGAAGCTGCCGGGATGACGATCGAACAGGTCGCCGCCGAAACCCGCATTCCGCTGCGCCATCTCGAAGTGATCGAGGCGGGCGATTTCGGTGCGCTGCCCGCGCGGACATATGCGATCGGCTTTTCCCGCACATATGCGCGTATGCTGGGCCTCGACGAGAAGGAAATTCTGGACGACGTGCGCGCGCAACTGGGCGCGACCGATTATTCGGAACGGCAACGGGTCGCGACGTTCGAGCCGGGCGATCCGACGCGGGTGCCCTCGCGTGGGCTTACTGCGCTCAGTGTGCTGGCGGTGCTCCTGCTGCTCGTCGGCGGATTTATGTTCTATACCCGCGTGGTCGCACCGGGTTCGGGCCCTGCATCGCTGCTTGGCCCTGACGATGCACCCGTTGCATCGGCCAGCGCGACCGCGGCGCCGCGCCCTGCCGCGAAACCGGCGGCGGCCCCTTCCAGTGGCCCGGTCGTATTTACGTCTGAACAGGAAGGGATGTGGATCAAGTTCTACGACGCCGATGGCAAGCAGTTGATGCAGAAGCAGATGGCCAAAGGCGAAAGCTATACCGTTCCCGCCGATGCCAAGGGGCCGATGGCGTGGACCGGACGGCCCGATGCCTTTTCGATCACAGTTGGCGGTCGCTCCATTCCCAAACTGTCCGATGAACAGGGAGTGATGAAAGATGTGCCCGTGACTGCGAAGGCGCTGCTGGACCGATCGGCCCAATCTGACACCCAATCGGCGGCAATGGGAAATTGATCTCGCGCAGTTTCCCCGAATAAGGTTAACCGGCGGCTCGACAAGCACGCCACGCGGCGGCAAATTGCCGCCGTTGCCGTTCAGGCGTCGTTCGACTGACCCGTTCAAGGGAAGGGTCGGATATGTCTGAAGGCATCTGACGGAAGGGACCACATGGGCAATTTTACCATTCGGGCGATCGCCGCGCCGCTGGCGCTGGCTGCCATCGCCGCCACCGCGACCCCGGTCGCAGCACAGGATGCCAATTCCGAAGCGCGCCTGAAGAAGGTCGAGGCGGAAATCCGCGCGCTGCAGCGTAAGGTCTTCCCCGGTGCGGACGGCAAGTTCTTCGAACCGCAGATTACGCAGGCACAGCCGACCACCGCACCAAACACCTCCGCGCCCACGACAACGGCGGTGACCGATATCCTCGCCCGGCTCGATGCTCTGGAATCGCGGATTGCCGGGCTGACGGCACAGACCGAAGTCAACACCAACGCGATCAATCTGATCAACCAGCGTCTCGATACGTTTAGCGGTGCGGCGCCTGCCGCGACCACTACGACATCGAGCGAAGCAGTGGGTTCGAACCTTTCTGCGATGACCGGTGGCGCTTCGGCGCCAAAGCCGGCCGCGCAATCGGCACAACCCGCAGCGAAGCCCAGCGGCCCGACTGCTGAGCGGCTGGCGGCGGTGCAGGCGATTACCAAGCCTAAGACCGACGATGCCGGGGATGACGAATACAGTTACGGTTTCCGCCTGTGGGATGCGAAGTTCTATCCCGAAGCGGAACAGCAGCTTTCTATGTTCGTCGAAAAATATCCGAAGCATTCGCGGATCAGCTATGGCCGCAACCTGCTGGGCCGCGCCTATCTCGACGATGGCAAGCCCAAGGAAGCGGCGGCATGGTTCCTGAAGAACTATCAATCCGACAAGCAGGGCGCGCGTGCGCCGGACAGCCTGCTCTATCTGGCAGAGGCGATGATCGCGCTGAAAGATACCAAGCGCGCCTGTATCGCACTGGCCGAATTCAGCGATACCTATCCGGCGGTCGCCACCGGGCGGCTGAGCGGCCAGTATCAGGCCAATCTCAAGAAAGTGAAATGCAATTGATAGCGGGCTGCATCCGCATCTGATCGCGCGGTTTCGGGCAGACCTCGAACGGGTCTGGCCCGATGCCGCCGATGCCGCTGTTCCATCGCCCGCGCCGGATGCCCCACGACTGGGACTGGCTGTGTCGGGTGGGCCGGATAGTCTTGCACTCCTGCTGCTCGCCCATGCTGCATTGCCGGGGCGGATAGAGGCGGCCACCGTCGATCACCGCCTGCGCCCTGAAAGCGTGGACGAAGCGACGATGGTCGCGCGTATTTGTGCCGATCTGGCCGTGCCGCATGCGATATTGCCGGTTTCGGTGGAGCCGGGCAATGTTCAGGCAGAAGCGCGTCTCGCCCGCTATGGCGCATTGGAAGGCTGGCTCACCGCGCGCGGGCTGGGTGCGCTGGCGACCGCGCACCATGCGGACGATCAGGCCGAAACCCTGCTGATGCGGCTCAACCGGGGCAGCGGTGTCGCGGGCCTTGCCGGGGTGCGCGCGGCAGGGGCCTCGCCGGGCGGTGTGCCGCTGATCCGCCCGCTGCTTGGCTGGCGCAAGGCGGAATTGCAGGGCATTGTCGATGGCGCGGGGCTGATGGCTGCCACCGATCCGTCGAATGCTGATCCGCGGTACGACAGGGCGCGAGTGCGCGCGCAGCTTTCCGTAGCCGACTGGATCGATCCGCTGGCGCTGGCGACCAGTGCTGCCCATCTGGCGGATGCGGACGAAGCGATCGAATGGGCCGCGCAAAGTGAATGGGACCGGCAGGTTGCCGTGAACGGCGCCGAAATCACCTATCGCCCGCAGGCCCCACGCGCGGTTCGCTTGCGGGTGCTGGCACGGGCCATCGGGGAACTGGGCGGCGATGCGCGCGGTTCGGCCATCGCCCGGCTCGATCAGGCTTTACGGGCAGGACAAGCCGCCAATCTGGGCGGCGTGCTGGCGCAACTCCGCGGGGCAGACTGGATCTTACGGCCCGAACCTGCGCGCAGAACGCCCGGACACGATCCTAAATAATCGAATCGCCCTTCGTCATCGTTTCACCACGGGTAATGATGACTTTGTCGCCCGGCTTGGCGATGGAATAAATCTTGGAGACGAACTCGTCCGGCCCGGCGATGCAGCCGTGGCTGGCATAGCCGTTTTCAACATTCGAGCCGCCGTGGATCGCCACCCCGTCGCTGGTCAGGCGCATGGTCCACGGCATAGGCGCATTGCCGTATTTCTCCGAAACGTTGTGCCGTTCCTTCGACATGATCGGGAACGTACCCAGCGGTGTGGGATAATCGTCCGTGCCGAGCAGGACGGCAGCCGCGCCGATTTCATACCCGCCTTTGAATACCGACAGCACCCGCGCATCGAGGTCCACTGTCATCACCAGCGGACCATCGGGCACATCTTTGTCATCCCAGAAATACTGGCCGTATTTGATCGGGCCGGGGATATCGAGAATGCGCTTCACGACGAACCGCTCATCCGCTTCTGGGGTGGCAGATGCGGTTGGCTTCGCATCGTCATCAGCGACCTTCTCGTCAGTCAGAGCTGCCGGATCGACCGGAATCGCATCTTCGATAGCGGGGCTCGCTTCGGTCTGGCTATCGGCCATCCGGTCGCTGACCAGCATGGCCCCACCGGCAGCGAGAACGACTGCCGCGGTGGCGCCGCCAATCCATTTTACCATCGTATTCATGCCCCCATTATGGTGCGAACCGACCGTGACGGCCAGAGGCGAAGGCAGGCGCGTCTCCCTGTGGGACGCCGCTCGCGTAAAAGTTAACGGGGGGCGAGCAGGGTCTGGAGGAGCGGCCCCGCCGTTGAGATGGGTGGCGCGACGCAGCAATCCACGGATCGGCTGAGCCTCTATCGCAGCCGCGCGGTCAGGCGATTATGTCTGGCTGACGGCCACTGTCTTGTTGCCAAACTGGGAGTCGCCAAACGTCGTCAGGAAGCTGACATCGGCGGCATCGCGACCCACGCCGATTTTCACGATATCGCTTGGTGTCGCCATCCCGGTCGCATCGACCAGATGCCAGGCACCGCCGCCAGCCACCGTGGGGTCGGCCAGAAAGACTTCCGCCACGGCATGAAAATCGGGCGGCTCGACGCCGGGGGAAAAGCACGAGACGAACCGCGCCGGGATCGTGGATGCCCGCGCCAGTGTTACCAGCACATGGGCATAATCGCGGCAGATGCCCCGGCGTTCGATGAAGCTGTCCATCGCGGTGGTCTCGGGCGTGCTCGAACCGGGTTCATAGGTGAAGTGTCCGGCAATCCAGTCGCGGATCGCCAGCACTCGCGCACCCCCAGTCGTGGCACCGAATTCGTCGTCGACGAAGGAATGGAACCGGTCTGCCTGACAATACCGCGAATCCATCAGGTAGCTGAACACTTCGCCTGGCAATTCGTGTGGCTGAAGCGCCTCCAGTGAACCGAGCGGGGCGGTGATGCGGTCGATTTCCACTTCCGCCGAATAATCGACGCTGAAAAAGCCATCGGCGCTCAACATGATTCGTTCACCGATGTTATCTTCTGCCGGGATGCGCGCGAAATATTCGCTGGGCGAAAGGCGGGTGTCGCAGCGGATTAGTCGCTGTTCGGGCAGCGACGCGGCTTCGAATTGTAGTGCGACATCAGTGAGCTGCGGCAGCGTGAAGTCGAAATGGGCGTCGATGGAGATGATCATGATACGGCTGATAATGCCCGGTTCCGCCGTGGGTTTCATCAATTCATTAATGCCGTGCAAGCTTGAATTCCCCGGAATCGACATTACCCGTGCGGACAAGATTGTTATGTTGTCCATTCGGGCCTTTCCGGTCGCCCTTTGCGGGGCTGCCCTCTTCCGTGCGATGCCGCGGGGATGAGCGCGCGCCGTCTGCTTGTGTCGATACACGATGTCGGCCCCGGTTTTTCCGATCAGGTCGATCGCCTTGCCGATCGTCTGGAAAGGCTGCTGGGCGGGCCGCGTTTTGCCATGCTGGTGGTGCCCGATCACTGGGGCGCCAACCCGCTGGAACCAAACGTCGCCTATCGGGCAAAGTTGCGCGAATGGGCCGACCGCGGAGTGGAAATGTTCGTCCACGGCTGGTTCCACAAGGATCTGTCGCAGCACGAAGGGCTGGCGAACTTCAAGGCGAAGCATATGACAGCGGGGGAGGGCGAATTCCTCGGCCTGTCGCATGACGAAGCCGTGCGGCGGATGCGCGATGGCAAGGCTCTGGTGGAAGACACCATCGGGCGGGAGGCTACCGGATTTATCGCTCCCGCGTGGCTTTATGGCGATGGCGCGCGGGCGGCGTTATTCGAAGTCGGCTTCCGTCTGGCAGAAGATCACTTCCGCGTCTGGCGCCCGTCGGATGGCGCGGTGCTGGCGAAAGGCCCGGTGATCACCTGGGCCAGCCGATCCACGATGCGGACGGCTTCGTCACTATTCTTTGCCGGGCTGGCGCGTACCGGATTGCACCCGCTGAACACGGTGCGGATCGCTGTTCACCCTGGCGATACGACCAAACAATCGATCCTCCGCGATATCGATCGCACCGTTGGCGCCTTCGCGCGTCGCCGCCCTGTGGGGCGCTATGCCGATCTGGATGCCAATGCTGCCAATTGACCCGATTTCCCTATCGGCCGCCCCCGTGCGACCGGTATCCCACTGCATAGTCGCGCCGCATATGCTGCCTGACCGGAAGCTGCCGATGGAGTTCACACTGGATAAATCTGCTGTGTGTCATATCGCGGGCATAGCGGCACGGTGCCGTATGCTGGCAGGCGATGCTCTGTCCGGCCTTCATTTCGAACAGGATAGGCTCGAAAAAACGTCGCAATATGACGCAGGATACGCTTGCCTTGACGCCTGATAGCGACCGTATCGAGCTGGCTCCGCTCGACCGCCCGACGCGCAACCGGTTGTGGAACCTGGTGCCGATGGCGATTTCGCTTGCCCTGCTGGGGGCGGTGGCGTGGCAGTTGCGTTCGATCAACCTCGCTGAATTGTGGGCGATGGTTCCGCGTTCACCGCTGTTCTGGCTGGTGTTTCCATTCTTCTACCTCGCCGGCCCGATCAGCGAATGGATCATCTTCCGTCGCCTGTGGCAGATTCCTCTCTCGGGCTTCGGCGCACTGCTGCGTAAGCAGGTCGCGAACGAACTGCTGCTCGGATATCTGGGTGAGGCTTATTTCTATTCCTGGGCGCGCAAACGGACGGCAATGGTCGCCGCTCCATTCGGCGCAGTGAAGGATGTGACGATCCTGTCCGCTGTGGCGGGCAACGTGATGACTTTGCTGCTGCTGATCGGCGTATGGCCGATGATCGGCAGCACGATCCTGCAGGAAGGCAGCCGCCCGCTGTTGTGGTCGCTGGCGGTGGTTCTGCTGATTTCATTCGCAGCGATGGTGTTTCGCAAGTCCATTTTCTCGCTGCCCCGCAATGAACTGGTGTTCATTTTCGCGATGCACATCGCGCGTATCGTGGCATCGCTCGCACTGTCGGCGCTGTTGTGGCATCTGACGCTGCCCAGTGTTGCAGTTGTCTGGTGGATGTTCCTTGCGACCGTTCGCATGCTTATTTCTCGCCTGCCCTTCATCCCGAACAAGGATGTCGTGTTCGCCGGGCTCGCAGTGTTCCTATTCGGCCAGGACATTGCGATCGGCACGCTGATGGCGATGATGGCCGGCCTGCTGCTGATCACGCATATGTGTGTCGCAGCGGTGCTCGGCGTGGCCGATCTCGTAAAACCGGAGGTAACCGAATGAGAGCTCTATTGCTCCCCGCCGGGCTGCTGCTCGTCGCCGCGGCCCCGATCCCCTCGACACCCGATCTCGGCAAGGCCGAAGGTCAGTGCCGCGCGAATGAAAGCGGGCCCGCCTTCCTGGTCAATCCGGTCGGCATGAAAGACCGCACCGGCAACCTGAAGATCGAAGTTTACCCGGCAACTAAGAAAGACTTCCTTGAGGACGACAACATCCTCGTCATGCAGGGCAAGACATTCAGCCGGGTGGAAGTGCCTGCATCGTCTTCGACTCCGATCTGCATCCGCGTGCCGCGTGCGGGCACATATGCCGTCAGCGTGCTGCATGACCGGGACAAGAACCGGAAATTTGGCTGGAAAGTTGATGGTATCGGCTTCTCCTCCAACCCCAAGCTGGGGTGGGGTAAGCCGAACGTGAAGCACGTTGCCACACGCGCCGGATCGAGCCCGACTACGATTGATGTCGTGATGAATTATCGCAGCGGACTTGGAGTTGCCCCGCTCAAGCGTTAAGGGCTTTGGCCCATGCACATCGTTGACGTTTGCGGATTCTATTCCCCGCATGGCGGTGGTGTGCGGACCTATGTCGAACAGAAACTCGCTATAGGTCCGACGCTGGGGCATGAAATCACTATCGTTGCTCCCGGCCCCAGGGCCGAGATATCGGAGCGCGGGCCGAATGCACGAATCATGTTCGTGCCGTGCCCGCGCTTCCCTCTCGATGGCAAATATCACTATTTTGACGATACCGATCAGGTGCACGATACGCTCGATGCACTGGCGCCCGATTTCGTCGAGGTATCGACCCCCTGGCATAGTTCGAAGATGGTCGCCGAATGGGATGCGCCGGTCGCCCGTTCGATGGTGATGCACGCCGATCCGTTGTCGGCCTATGCCTATCGTTGGCTCAATCCGCCGTTCAGGCGTGCGACGATCGATCGCCATTTCTACCAATTCTGGGATCATATGCGCGAAATGGGCCACCGGTTCGACCGCATCGTGTGCGCCAGTCACGAACTGGGCGAGCGGCTGCGGCGGGGCGGGGTCGATCATATCGAGATCAATCCGATGGGCATCGAAGCGCATCGCTTCTCCCCGGAAAAGCGCGATCCCGAACTGCGGGCCGAATTGCTGCGCGAATGCAAACTGCCACCCAGCGCGCATCTGTTGCTGGGCGTGGGGCGGCTATCTCCCGAAAAGCGCTGGCCGATGGTGGTCGATGCCGTTCATCTGGCCGGGCAGCAATTGCAGATCGGGCTGGTCCTGTTCGGGCAGGGCAAGGAAAAGGACAATATCAAGCGCCGCATCGCGGGCAGCCCGCATATCCGGGTGTTCGGCCCTGAAACCGACCGGGCCAAGTTCCCCCGGATCGTGGCCAGCGCCGATGCGCTAATCCACGGTTGCGAAGCGGAAACGTTTTGCATGGCGGCGGCGGAGGCCCGCGCTTCGGGTACGCCAAGCATTGTGCCCGACCTTGGCGGTGCGGCAGATCATGCGCGCAACGGGGCAGGCATCCGCTATCGCGCGCGCAGCGCGACCAGCGCAGCGCAGGCCATCGTGGAAATGTTCAGCAAGCCGTTCCCGCCGTTCACGTGGAAAAGCCGGACGATGGAAGAACACTTCGCGGATCTGTTCGCCAGTTATGCCACGGCAATTGCCGAGCGACATGCTCGCGAAGCGGAGCTCACGCCCCTTTGAAAGCGGCCTTGCGCTTCTGAAGGAATGCCATCGCCCCTTCGGCTGCGTCGGCAGTGTTTCCTGCGATCCGCTGAGTATCGGCCTCTGCCTGCAGCGTGGTGTTCAGATCGCCGGACAAGCCGGCCCGTAAGGTGCGCTTCATCAGGCCGAGCGCCACTGTCGGTCCGCCAGCGAGACGAGTGGCGAGGGCAGATGATTCGTCCATCAGCGCATCGTCTTCCACGCATTTGTAGATCAGGCCGATCCGCTCCGCTTCTTCGCCAGAAATCTTTTCGCCCAGCATCATCATTCGCGTCGCCTGCGCGGTCCCGATCAGGCGAGGCAGCATCCAGCTGGACCCGCCATCGGGCACCAGACCGATGTTGACGAACGCCTGCAGGAAATATCCGCTCTTGCCTGAAATCACGAAATCCGCCGCCAGTGCGATGGAGCAGCCGACACCTGCCGCCGGGCCATTCACTGCGGCCACCACCGGCACGGGGACCGAAGCAAGCAGCTGGATCATTGGATTATAGCCCTGTTGCAACGAAGCGTATGCACGGTCGCCGCCGCTGATCGAAGAACTGGCATTGGTAGCCAGATCGGCGCCGGAACAGAACGCACGGCCAGCACCGCTCAGCAACACCGCGCGGGCATCGCCAATTTCGCGCAAGGCATCGAACAGTTCCCCGGCCATTTCCGGGGGACAGGCATTGAGCCGTTCGGGCCGATTGAGCGTTATCTTGAGGACATCGCCGTCTCTTTCGGCCGTGATGGTTTCATATGCCATTGTATTCTCCCGTTCGGGACGTTGCCCGCATTCAGTTCCAATCGCGAACCCAATGGCATTGCCCTGCGCGCTTTGGCAAGCTGCGAAAGTGCGGAGAACGGCTTGTGTCGGCCAGTCAACCGGGGCAACGCCGCGGTTCTTGGGTAATAACCTCTGGCTGGTAAGATATGGGCATGCAGAACGATGCGGGATCGGTGCGCGTCATTCCGGGGCTGGTCGCTGCGCTGTCAGTCTGGATCGCGGTGCCTGCTCCCGTATTGGCGGAAGAGGCCTCTGGCGACGGCAGCCCGCCGATTATCGTCACGGGAAAGGGGCTGAGCGATACGCCCGCGACACCTGCCTACGACACCCGGCGGATCGAGCGGGAGGTGCTGGCGACCACGGCATCGGGGCGGATAGAGGATGCGCTGGCGTCGGTTGCCGGATTTCAGCAGTTCCGCCGATCGGATAGCCGCTCCGCCAATCCATCGGCGCAGGGGGCAACATTGCGGGCGCTGGGGGGCAATGCTTCCAGCCGGGCGCTGGTGTTGCTGGACGGTGTGCCAATGGGCGATCCGTTCTTCGGCTATATTCCGTTCAGCGCGATTGTGCCCGAACGGTTTGCCTATGTGCAAGTGACACGGGGCGGCGGATCGGGCCCGTTCGGCGCGGGCGCACTGGCGGGAACCATCGAAATGGTCAGTGCCGATGCCGCATCGCTCCGCCCGGTCAGCGGACAGGTGCTGTTGAATGATCGAGGCGAGACAGAGGCCAGTGCCACTCTCGCCGCACCGCTCGGCGCGGGCTTCGCCACGGTGTCGGGGCGATGGGATCGCGGGCAGGGTTTCTGGACCACGCCCGAACGACAGCGGGTGCCTGCCAGCGCGCGTGCGGCTTACGATAGCTATTCGGTGCAGATGCGCGGGGTCGCGCCGCTGAGCAACAATGTCGAGTTGCAGGCCCATGCGCTGGCCTATCGCGATGACAGGACGCTGCGCTTCACCGGGGCGGACAGCACTATAGAAGGGCAGGATGCCAGCTTGCGCCTGGTCGGGCGCGGGGACTGGCAGTTCGATATTCTGGGATATGTGCAGGCGCGCAATTTCACGAATGTCGTCGTCAGTTCGACCCGGTTCGTGCCAGTGCTCGATCAACGCAACACGCCGACCACCGGGCTGGGCGGCAAGATCGAGCTGCGCCCTCCGCTTGGCCCGGCCAATGTGCTGCGGATCGGGCTGGATTATCGCAAGGCATCGGGCGAACTCTCCGAAACCGCGCTCAGCGCTTTCACCGGCCAGATTACCGCCCGCCGTCATGCCGGGGGCAGCAATACCGACCTCGGCCTCTATCTGGAAAACGATCTGACGCTGGGCGATCTGACGCTGACCGCAGGCGTACGGGCCGACCGGTTTACCATACGCGACGGGTTCTATGTGGAGCGTGCCGGGGGCGGCGCGGTAAGGATCAGCGATCGCTTCGCCAACCGTTCGGGTTGGGACACATCGGTGCGCGGCGGAGCGCTCTACCGGCTGGGCAATGGCGTGCGACTGCGCGCTGCGGCCTATACCGGGCTGCGCTTGCCGACGCTGAACGAACTGTACCGCCCGTTCGTGGTCTTCCCCGTGACCACGCAGGCCAATGCCGCGCTCGATAACGAACGGCTGGTGGGATACGAAGCGGGTATCGACTTCGCACCCGGCGAAGCGGTGGACTTGTCGCTGACCGCCTTCGACAATCGGGTGGAGCATGCCATTGCCAATGTCACGCTCGATGCCGTGACCCGCCAGCGCCGTAATATCGGTGCGATCCACGCGCGCGGGCTGGAGGCCGGGGCCGGGCTATCGCTGGGCAAGTTCAGCTTGCGCGGATCGCTGGCCTATACCGATGCGCGGATGGAGCAGGCGAGTGCTGCATTTGACGGCAATCGTCCGCAACAGGTGCCGCAATGGGCAGGCAGCGCCACGGCGACATATCGCCCCGATACCGGTTGGCTCGTTGCCACGACGCTGCGCCATGTCGGCGCACAGTTCGAGGACGATCTGCAGACCGACCTGCTGCCTGCCGCGACGACCATCGATGCTTACCTGCAAGTACCCCTGACCGCACGTCTGGCACTGGTGATCCGGGGAGAGAACCTGAGCAATGAAGCGATCGTTACCCGTAATCAGGCCGGATCAATCGACCTCGGCACCCCGCGCACAGTGTGGGCGGGGGTAAAGATCGGCCTGTGATACAGGTGGCGGAGAAGGATTCCGCCTAACTATCCGCCAGATGTGTTCGAATTTGTCTTCTTACATACTGTAAAATATATGATCTTATGCCATCGTGACAATCTGACCGGCCGCATGTGTTCCGTTGCGTTCCCATAAAAAACGCTATTATCGGGGAACGGTTATGGGAACGGCTGCTATTTCCGCCAATGAGGTAGGGTGCTGGCAGGTTCGATTCCCTGACAGGGAGCCGAAATGCCAAAGAAGCTGCACAACGCGCTAACCTCTCTTGCGGTGAAGAACGCCAAGTCGGGACGCCATGCCGATGGTGGCGGGCTGCATTTGCTGGTGAAGCCAACCGGTGCGCGCTCTTGGGTCTTTCGCTTTATGCTCAATGGCAGATCGCGCGATGTTGGCCTTGGCGCGGCTGGGCAAGGCGGCATGTCGCTTGCCGATGCGCGCGACGAAGCGGCGGCGCTGCGCCTCAAGGTCAAGGCGGGCATTGATCCGCTGGAGGAAAGGGGCAGGGAAGCCGCTCAGACGCTCGCGGCGGCTCAGGCTGCCAAGGTCGCCGGAACCACGTTCAGGGACGTGGCAACCGCCTATATCGCCGTGAATGAGGAAAGCTGGCGCAACCCCAAGCATCGCCAGCAATGGCGCAACACGCTCGACACCTATGTTTATCCGGTGATCGGGGATTTGCCGGTTGCCGAGGTCGAAACCGCGCACGTCTTGAAAATCCTTGAGCCGATCTGGAAAGGGAAAGCCGAGACTGCCAGCCGCATTCGCGGGCGGATTGAAACCGTGCTCGATAGCGCCAAGGCGCGCGGCTATCGGCAGGGAGAAAACCCGGCGCGCTGGCGCGGACACCTTGCACAAATCCTGCCCGCTCGCACCCAGCTATCGCGCGGCCATCACAAGGCCATCGCCTATGAGCAAGTCCCGGCTTTTGTCCGCGCGCTGCACAAGCGGGAGGCTGTCGCGGCGCTGGCGCTCGAATTTACGATCCTCACCGCTGCCCGCTCTGGCGAAGTGATCGGCGCGACTTGGGCAGAGGTCGATTTGCAAAAGGCGATCTGGACGATCCCAGCCGACCGCATGAAGGCCGCGAAAGAGCATCGCGTGCCGCTGTCCCCGCGCGCTGTTGCCATCCTCGAAAGCCTCCAGCCGCTTGGCAGTGCATACCTGTTTCCCGGCGCGAAGGGCGGCAAGCTGTCCGGCATGGCCATGGCGATGCTCATGCGCCGCATGAAGGTTGACGCGACCGTGCACGGCTTCCGTTCGGGTTTCCGCGACTGGGCCGCCGAATGCACGGGCTATGCCCATGAGGTTGCCGAAATGGCGCTGGCCCACACCATCGAGAACAAGGTGGAGCGGGCCTATCGGCGCGGCGATCTGTTCGACAAACGGCGGCGGCTCATGGACGATTGGGCCACATATTGTGCCAGCGACGGCGCGGCTGGTGCCAAGGTTTCGCCAATCCGGGGAGCGGCTGCATGAACGAGGCAAGCCGTTTCAGGCCTTTTGGAATTATCGACAGCTTAAACCTATTGGATTCGATACTAGCCAAGAACACCGAGATTTATGAGAACGGTCCCTCGCAGGATCAACGCGATGCGATAGCGAACTGCCTGCTATCGACGGCAAGCTATCTTTCGGAAAACGGTGTTGACCTTCGACACCTCCAGCCGATCTTGCACGCGGTCGAAACCCTGACTGAGCGCGAGAACAATCGTCTTGATCCAATCTTTTGCGAGCGCATCCGGCAAGGTGCGCCGTCCCGTTCCCTCAAGCGGAATCAACAAGACGGGATAATCGCGGCTATCGCCAATCACTGGCTAGCTCACAATGCTGACAAGTCGACTCCAATGAAGAGTCGCTTGGCTGCGGTCGCGCGTTTGATGCAAAATTCTGGCTTGGGAGACTTGGACGCTGCCCGCGTCAGGCAAGCTCGTGAACTTGTCTCTCAGGATGCGTCCGATCATCCGGCAAGCGTGATGGCTGGTGTAATCGATTCCTGGCTTGAGCGCGCATCAACGGACTTTGGCGAGAACGAAGCCGTGAGCATCATCTTGCCGATGGTTCAACAATTCGCCGCTGCGAGCTTCCACCAGCAGGAAACTGAATAACCCCCCATGTTTTTCGGTTAGCATCCGGTGTCCTTGGTTTCCGCAATGTCTGGGCAATCCCGCACGGACCTTGCGGGATTCTTTCCAATGACAACAATGCAAATCAAACCATCGCACTTGCCGATTCCTGGCGCGGTTGCCTACTCTGGATCGTCGCGCACTTCGATTTATGAAGTCCTGAAAATGGGCAAGATTGAAGCGAAAAAGTGCGGGCGACGAACACTCGTTTCCGTCGCGTCGCTTGACGCCTATCTGGCCAGCCTCCCGACTTATCAGGCGGGAGCATGAGCAATGGCGACACTTATGCAAAACCTCGGCGGGCAGGCCGGGGCTTCGCGCAATCGACTTGGCGGCTGGTTGCATTCCCCCTCTACTGCATCGGATCGGCAGGTGCAATTGATCGCCTCCCGTTTTTGCCTCTCGCCTTGGATGGCGCTGGATATGGCACGGCTCTGCTTTGGGGAGGGCTGCAATGACTGAACGGCGCTTTTCCGATCACCGGGCAGCGGCGCTCGCCCTGCTCAACGGCACCAGCCGCCTGAGCCGCAAGGCCGGGCAATTCCTTGGCCAGCTTGCGGTTGATCCAACGCCCATGAGCGAAGCGCAGGCCGATTGGCTGGCGAAGTTGCTGGATCGCGCAGGCTTGCCACCGATGGCAGAGGGAGGCGCGGCATGAGCACCTATCCCGATGCACCGGGGCACCGGAACGTGGAAACCTCGATTGCCGCTGCCGATGCCCTTGCGCCCAAGCTGGGGTGGCTCCAGCGCATGGCAGAGGGCGCAATCCGCGATGCTGGCGCGCATGGCCTTACCGCCGACGAACTGGCGGCACGGCTCGATATGGACCGCTGGTCAATCCAGCCGCGCACCAGCGAATTGAAGCGCAAGGGGGTTATCCGTGACAGCGGGCAGCGCAGGCCGAATAGCACCGGCAAGCTGGCCATTGTCTGGATTGCCGCGTGATCGCTGCCGCCATGCCAAAGACGCCACAGAGCGCCCGGCATGGCGGCGCTTTGAAACTCCACCGGGATTGCGGTTTCGGTGGAGCTTCAATTGCACCGCTCCAGCCAAAATCGCTCGCAAATCCGCCGATTGACCGAACTGGCACGGCGCTTGCTATTAACTACTTTACCTCTGGTGTGGCAGCCCTTTCCGCTGGAGGCACGGGCCGGGGCGGCGTGCGCAACCGTGCCGACCGGGAAAGCCATGCACTGAAACCCGCTCAGATTGCCAATCTGAAGGCCGCTGAGCGCCATGCCGAGAAGATCGGGCTGCCGTTCACCCGCATGATCTCGATTCACTGGCAGGCGGCTGGCGTGCCAGTGGCGGGGATGGCGAAGGCGACCTATCGCTATGCCGACTTGCTGACAAAGGCGCTGGCCCGGCATGGCAGCCGCATGGCATGGCTCTGGACGCATGAAAACGTCCCCGGCAACGGCCATGACAAAGGCGGGCACTGTCACTTGCTCGCCCTATTTGCCTGCTGATCCCGTTTCGCGCCTGACAGCCCTGCAACGGGGCTGGCTTCGCCGGATCACCGGGCAACCTTACCGGGCGCGCGTGATCCACAGCAAACCGATTGGCGGGCGGCTGGGGCTGGAGGCAGGCAATCCCGATCTCCACGCCGTCAATCTGGAGGCGGCGCTTGCCTATGTCCTGAAAGGAGCAAGCCCTGAGGCCGCTTCACAATTCGATCTGGAACGGCTGGAACCGGGCGGGCGCATCATCGGCAAGCGTTGCGGAACCTCTCAAAACATCGGCGCGAAGGCGCGCAAAGCGAAAGACTGACAATGACTGAAACGAGCAAGGCGAAACGCAAGCACCCGGCGCGCAAGGGCAAGTCTGGTGTCCAGGGAACTCGGTCTCGGGCGCAAGCCGAAGACGTCAGCCAAAGCGCCGGCGCGGCGCCCGCGCGCCAGGCAGGCGCCCGCAGTCTGAACGCTGCTCGGCACCGCCCCCGAGATCGACACAAAGCAAAAAAAGGGAGCCGACGCCAATCCTGGAGAGGCTAGAATTGGCATCAGCCCAGTGATTCCTCGGGGAGAGGGAGATGTGCTGTGTACTCGAATAAAGATCCCTACCCGCGATAGATCCGTTCGTGACTTTCAAGGTTTGCGCGTGACGGTAGAACTGATCAGTTCTCAGTCAGTATAATCTCATCGTCCGTTGCAGATTCCTGCTTTGCTATACCATTGAGTTCGAGTGCTTTGATGAACCCGTCAACATCCCCCGCCGAGAATACCCCCACGATCTCCCGGTCTGGAATGGTCTTGTCCTTGAAGGTCAACTTTCGCGTGGAGTATCGATTCACCTCCGCGACGGCCTCTGACAACGGGTCGTGCATGAAAATGAGACGGCCTTCGGTCCAGCCCGTCTCCTTCTCCACGTCTGCGTTGGTCAGCGTCCAGCGCCGATCTGTATCGATCACGAGCTGGCGACCCGGAGTCATATCGGTGCCGGTGCCGTTTCCGCTTTCGCTCGCATCCTCGACCCGAACCTTTCCTTCGGCCAGGACGACCGTCAATTCCCCGTGATCCATGCTGACCTCGAATGCGGTTCCCACCGCGCGGACTGTCTTGCCGGCCGCATAGACTATGAAGGGCCTGGACCGTTCGCTCGCGACCTCGAAATAGGCGCGCCCGCGGAGCAGCTGCACACGGCGCTCGTCAGGCAGATCCGAGAAGCTCATGTCGGTTTCGGAGTCGAGCTTCACGATCGACCCGTCGGGAAGCGTGATAGTGGCACGTTGCCCGGTTTTGGTCTGGAAAGACTGCTCCGGATGACCCCGCTCGCCAAACGGGAGGCCACCTAGGGAAAGCCAACCGATGCCTCCCACCAGCAGGATCGATGCAACCGCAGCGAAAACCTTCGAACGGCTGAACCCGGTGCGGGGGGGGGCGGAGTCATCCGACGGGGCGAGATCGGCCGCCGTCGTGCTGGCGACGTACCATGCTCTGTCGATCACCTCGTAGGCGCCGCGATGCGCGTCAGATTGGCCGATCCAGTCGCGGAAGCGAACTTCGTCTTCCGGCGTCATATCGCCCGCGAGCCGCTCGTTGTACCAGTCCGCCGCTTCGGATCGCAGTTTGGCGCGACGGTCGGATTGCGCGCCGGTCATCGGTCAAGCTCGCGATCTTCGGCGATGCGGACAAGCGCGCGGTGCATGAGGTCTTTCACGGATTCTCTGGAGATGGACATGCGCTCGGCGATCGCCTGATAGGTCAGGTTCTCGAACCGGTGCAGTTCGAAGGCTTCGCGCGTTCGCGGCGGCAAATTGCGGATTGCTGTGAGCACGCGTTGGTATTCCTCTCGTCCGATCGCGATGCGGTCGGGGGAAAGCGGGTCGGGGGCGTCGTGGCCTTCGCCCCAGTCTTCATGCAGCAGACTGACGCGCGCGGCCTGCTTGCGATACCGGTCGACGAGCACATTGTGCGCGGTTCTGAATAGATAGCCTTCAATGTTCTCAATCGCGTCATTTGCTTGGGCGGACTGGAGCCGCGTAAAAACATCCTGAACCAGATCATCGACGTCCTGCTCGGGGACGCGGCGCCGAAAATAGCGGCGAAGACCTGGTCCGTACACTGTCATCCAGGCGCCGTAATCTGGCCGTGGTTGTACCGAAGTCATCGTCAGCGAACGCTCGCGAGAGGCCAGATCCGACAGTGCTCGCCAAACTTCTCGTTCATTCTAAGTTTCCACCGATTGTCCCCGATGCATTGGCACTTAAAGGAATAGACGCGCAAACTGGCGACTAGGGGGGGCGAAATCTGCGTCTACCTAAAAATTCTTTCTAGGGGTTCCCCTACGGCAGGCGAGAACTTCCGAAAAAATGTCGGCCGGCGCCCCCCCTGACTCGCCTATTTTGCGTCCTATGAAGTGATGGGGCAGTCCACATCGAGAACTCTGGGGGAACTCCCGGATACACAAAAATAACGTGGGAGAGGGATACATGCATTTTGGTGCATCTGCGCTGCAACAGGTTCTTTTGAGCAGCGCGGCCGTTGTAGGTTTGGCCGCTACAGCAGTGCCCGCACAGGCGGGCGAGAAACTCATAAGCTATAATATTCCGGCGCAACCGCTTGAGGGTGCCTTGCGGGATTTCGGTGTGCAGAATGGCATGACGATCATGGCCGACACTGCGCTTGTCCGCGGTAAGCGGACGCTTGGCTTTAGCGACCGGGCAGGACCAGAGACGGCCCTGCGTGCGCTGCTGAAAGGCACCGGGCTGACCTATCGGCGCGACGGTAGTGTGTTCGTGGTGACGCAGGCGCAGCCGCAGCCGCAGCCCGCACCGTCACCGAGCGCTTCTCCCCGCCCCGTCGTGGCAGCAGCTTCCGAAATCATCGTGACCGCGCAGAAGCGTGAGGAATCGATTCAGGACGTGCCGATCGCGGTCACGGCGCTATCCAATGCCGAGCTTGATGGCCGCAAGATCGAGGGTGGTTCGGAGTTGCTGCGGGCGGTGCCCAACGTGAACTTCTCCAAAAGTAACTTCAGCATGTACAACTTCTCGATCCGCGGGATCGGGACGAAAGCGATCTCGGCGTCAAGCGACCCGGCGGTGGCAGTCAGCTTCAACAATACGCCCCTGGTGCGCAATCGCCTGTTTGAGCAAGAATTTCTCGATCTTGAGCGAGTGGAGGTGCTTCGCGGGCCGCAGGGTACTCTTTATGGCCGCAATGCCACCGCCGGTGTGGTCAACATGATCTCCGCACTGCCAACCGATGAGTTCGAAGGATCGATCCAGGGCGAAGTTGGCAGCTACGCCACTCGGCGACTGCGAGGCATGCTCAATGTGCCGATGGGTGACACGCTCGGCGCTCGCATCGCCGGTCAACTGACCAAACGCAATGGGTTCGACTACAACACGTTTACGCAGGAGGATGTGAACGGCCGTGATCTTTGGTCCACTCGCGCCACCTTGCAATGGGAGCCGAGCGACCGCTTCCGCGCCAACATAATCTGGCAGCACTTCGAAGAGGACGACAACCGGTCGCGTACGGGCAAACAGCTTTGTCGCACCGATTCGGGACCTGAAATGGTTGGAGATACTCCGGTGCCCGAGGCGGTGCGCGGTAAGCTCAGTCAAGGTTGCTTGCCCGGCTCCCTTTACGATGACTCGGCGTACGGAGTGCCCAACGGGCTCAGCCTGGTTTATCTTGAGGTCCCCTCTACCATTAGTCTCGGCTTCCAATCCGACCCCAGCGCCCCCCGAGGTGTTGGCCCTCTTGTGTACGCCGTAAAGGGTGGCGATCCCTTCGCCGGAGTGACCCAGTCCCGCAACCTGCGGGAAATCTCAACCAGTTACGACCCGGTGTTTCGGGCGAAGAATGATGTGGTTCAGCTCAACCTCGAGTTTGAACCGGCCGATGGATTGCAACTGGTCTCGCAAACAGCTTACTCGCGGGATCGCTTCTACTCGACGCAAGATTACAATCGCTTCGTCACGAACCCTGTTTTCAACGATTCCACACAAGCGCTCGTCAACATTTTTGGCAGACCCATAGACACCACCGAGTTTCCTGGTCCTACGCCGGGAGGCATTTTCTGTGATCCGCAGCTCGGATGCTCTGATCGGATGGTGTCTGCTGATCTCAGCCGTTCGCGCAACCGCCAGTGGTCGCAGGAGTTCCGTCTCCAATCCGACTTCGGTGGACCACTTAACTTCAATCTCGGAGCGAATTATTTAGATTTCAAGTCACAGGACGATTACTACGTTTTCAACAATATGTTCACTCTAATCGCGGACTGGTTCTACAGTGCCAGCGGAGTTCCGCGTCGTCCTACCCAGCCACCATGCGATCTGGGGTTCGAGGGTCGGGAGTGCCCCTACGTTGATCGTAACTCAATCGAAAATCTAGATAATCAAGGGCATAACTACTTTCTCAGCCAGAATGGAATCCGAATTAAGAGTCTCGGGATATTCGGTGAAATATATTGGGATATCGCTGATGATTTGAAGCTGACGCTTGGAGCGCGATATACACGCGATAAGAAGGTATCGGATCAGATCCCAAGCCAATTGCTGCTGGCGGGCGGTACGGAAAATCCGTTCGGGCCGGAGTTCGTCGGCGACATCACGGGCGGACGAGTAAACAGCGGCTATCCGGCGCTTCCAGACATTGAGCAGAAATGGGGTGAGTTCACCGGGCGTGCGGTACTCGATTGGCAGCCGGTACTCGATTTTACAGACAAAACCCTCGTCTATGTGTCCGCGTCCAGGGGCTACAAAGGGGGCGGGACCAATCCGCCCCGAGTGGATTTCAATCCTGAAATTGTGCAGTATCAGTTTCTGCCTCAGACGTTCCGGCCGGAATTTATCAATGCATTCGAGATCGGGACGAAGAACGCGTTTGACGGTGGTCGACTGACGCTGAACGCCAGTGCCTTCTTCTACGACTACACAGATTACCAGATATCCCAGATCGTAGATCGCATCGCCTATAACGAGAATTTTGATGCGACGATATGGGGACTCGAGTTCGAGGCGGCATGGCGTCCATCCCGTGCATTTAGTCTGCACGCGAATCTGGGCTATCTCAGGACGCGGTTGGGAGACGGCGCGCAGTCGATCGACGTGATGAACCGGACACAGGGCGATCCGGATTGGGTTCTTCTTCGCCCGTGGCTTCAGGTTCCGTCGAATTGTATCGCGCCGCGCGATTTCGTTGAGCAAGTTCTGGCGGGACCGGAAAATACCATCGCTTTGGCAGCACTGTGCCCCGGGGCTACTCGAATAGGCACGTATAATCCGGCCGTGGATGTTCGCCTTAACCGGTTCTACGAAAGATACGGCTTCACGTACGATCCCTTCGCGCCATACAATCCGGGCACGGTCGGTTTGGATATCGCCGATGGCGGCAGCGGCGCCCCCAACGGCGGGCGCGGCTTCTATGCCGACTTGTCCGGCAATGAGCTGCCCAACGCGCCGCGCTGGACGATAAACCTCGGCGCCCAGTACACCTTCTTCCTCGAGGACGACGACTGGGAGCTGACCTTCCGCGGCGACTACTATCGTCAGGCGAAGAGTTATGCGCGGGTTTACAACACCGAATACGACCGACTGAAAGCGTGGGACAACCTCAACCTCGCGGTGACGCTCGAACGTCCGGAATCGCAGCTCGCGTTCCAGCTCTACGTAAAGAACGTGTTCAACGATGCGCCGATCACCGACTTCTTCACCAACAGCGACGATACGGGGCTGACGAGCAACGTCTTCACTCTCGATCCGCGCATCATCGGCTTCAGCGTGACCAAGGGGTTCTAGAATAATGACAGCGGATGGCTATCGAAATAGCACACAATACTTTAAGTATATGTTGACTAATAATATGTAATATGGAATATTATAGATGTAGCGATTCGGCTACGAATAGTAAATGCAGTTGGGAGATTGCAATGAAAAGGCTTGTAAAGATTGCTGTACTTTCCTCAGCTTTTGTCGGAGCGCAGCTTATTGGTACCGCGGCAATGGCTCAATCAGCGCCGAATGGTGTTCTGAATGGCTTTGTTGTGGCCACTAAGGGAATCACACTGAACTGTGAGCTGGTGCTCACGCTCGACGCAGGCGCGAACGAAGGGTCCATCGCAATGAACCCTGGTGATGCAAATTGTGCTGCGTTGAATTTCAACGGAATGCCTTACGATACGTCTTATTCGAGCGGCGTGTTGACCTTCCATGATGTGGACGTGACCACCATTACTCTGGGCGATTGCGCTGGTGATATCAGTGGCACCTGGGATGGAACGACCCTACTCATCGATGACATCCTTCCCGCCAAGACGGCAGGGGCGGATTGCACCGTTGAGGGCTTCGCGTCGTAAGATCGGACGCCTTCTACGGCGATATGATTTGGAGTTGGCGGGCGCGCAATTTGCGCGCCCGCTTGACCTTTACTCGCTGAGTGAAAGGCCTTCTTCTGTTAAGTCGCAGCGTCGCTCATGCAATGAGCTCCGGCTTCACGTGAGTTCCGGCCGGATCTACGCGGGAAGCAACTCACAGCACTTGGCGACATAGCTTACTGTGAGCGTATTCCAGCGATGATATTGCCTCGATTTGTCATGTTGCTGTCGCTCGATCCATCTTACGGGCAGCACCTTCAGGGCGAGACGAGAGCGATGGACTTAAGCCCCGCCACGTCTAGGATGCCCGAAGTAGAAGCCGCCCCCGGTGATCGCGCATCTGAAGACGACATTGTTGTCACCGCTGGCCGTCGTGACGAGGCAGATGTTCCCGCCGAGGCTGAATTCAATGAAGCAGAGATCGCGAGCCAAGGTGCCGATAGTATTCAGGAGTTGCTCGCCCGCTTCGCTCCATTTATCGATCCAAGCGGGGAAGAGCCCGTCATTCTCATCAACGGCAAACCTGCCGGGTTCGACCGCTCAATTCTATCCTATCCCACCGAAGCGCTAAGCCGCCTCACGGTGCTGAAGCCCGAGGCGGCAGCGCACTACGGCGAGGCGGCGGGCAAGCGCGTCGTCAACCTGGTGCTCAAGAAGAGCTTTTCCATGCTGAACGCCGATGCTGGCGTGGAGTTCGCCACCGCCGGCGGCCAGTATGGCGGTGATCTTTCTCTCGGGCGTACCGCAATTAGCGGTGAAACCCGCTGGAATGTCCAAGCCAGGATCGGCCGCGATGGCTCCCTGCGCAGGGACGCAAGAGATATTCCAGCGCAAGACGGAGCTTTCGACAGCGTCGGTTATATCGGGCGCGCTGGAGGCGGGGAGATTGATCCCGCTCTGAGTATTGCGGTGGGAGAACGCGTCACCGACGCGGCTATTCCCGGCAACTTGGGGTCAGGTTCGCCGACACTCGAGGACTTCGTCGCAACCGCCGGCCTTCGTCATCCGGCCGATCCCAACGCCTTCGAAACTCTGCGATCGGGCCGACGCAATGCCTCGCTCAGTGTCGGTATTGCACACCCGGTGGGCGCCTTCTCCGCATCGTTGAACCTCAACGCCAACAGCAGCAGCAGCGAGGGTTTGCACGGCCTCCCGATGGCGTCGATCGTCATTCCCGCCGGCCATCCCTCGTCGCCTTTTGTCAACGACATTGTCCTCACGCGGCCGTTCTCCGGCGAGCGCGTGCTGCGCGCGGACAATAGCTCGGAATCGCTAAGCGCATCGCTGACGCTAAATGGCAGAATCGGAGACTGGCGAACGAGCCTGGGGACAAGCTATTCGCGCAACTGGGCGGACAACCTCCTCGAGCGCGGGATCGACGTCGAACACGTCCAGCAGTTGATCGATGCTGCCGAGCCCGACTTCAACCCCTACGGCCCGTGGGAGGACAGCCTGCTGCTCTCCAACCGCAATCGCGCGCGCGGAGAAAGTCTGAGCGCCCGGCTCAATGTCCGGAAGAATATTGTCGGTCTGCCTGCCGGCCAGGTCGTTTTGAGCGCGGCTGCCAACGCTAGCCATAATCGGACGCGAAGCCGGCAGAACGACAGCGGTGGGGAACTCCTCTCGGTGAATAATTCGGGTCGGGATCAACTGAACGGCCAGATGTCGCTCAGTCTGCCGATTTCGGCCCGCGATGGAGCCGCGATCGGACCATTGGGCGACCTAACCCTCGACCTATCCTTCAAGGGGCAGGCAATGACCAACACACGGACGCAGACGCGGTTCGGCGGTGATATGATCTGGTCGCCCATTTCGATCCTCCGTCTGCGCGGCTCGTTCGAATTTGCCCAGACAGCGCCCTCGTTCGATCAGCTCGACGCTCCGATCGTTACGACGGTCAACCGGATCTTCGATTACACCCGACAGGAGATCGCCGAACCCGTCTGGATCACCGGAGGTAATCCTGCGCTTGGCCGTGGTAGCCGGCAGAGCCTGGACTTGAGAGCCCTGATAAGGCCGTTCGACGATCAGACGCTGTCGCTCAAGATCGGCTATCGAAAGCATATCGCGAAGGGAGATGTGGCGTCGTTTCCCGAGCTGACCCCAGTTATCGAGGCGGCGTTTCCCGAGCGCGTGACACGCGATGCACAAGGACGGCTCATTGCTGTCGATGCGCGCGCCATCAACATTGTCCGCGACACCGATTCCGTGTTGACGACAGGTATTGCATTGCGCCTCCGTCAAGGATGGCGCAGCACATCCGATACCGATCCGCTGCAGTTCAGTCTCGCGGTCAATCATCGTTGGCAGCTGAAGAGCGAACTGCTCACCCGGCTCGGTGTCCCGCCTATCGATCAGCTCAGCAATGGCGGTCAATCGCGACACAACGTGTCGGTGCAGGCAACCGTAGGAAAGGCCGGGATTGGTGCAAGTTTGAATGGAAACTGGAGCAGTGCGACTCGAATTCGCGCGGGCGACGATAGCTTCGTCTCCGAACCGCCGATCGTGCTCAATCTCTCGACGTTCATCGAGCCCGATCGCCTCCTCGGCAAGTCAGAAGGTGGCGCGTTGATCGACGGCCTCAAGATTTCGTTCGATGTGCGAAATCTCTTTAATGGCTACCGCCGGGTAACACTGGATGATGGTAGCGTTCCCGCCGGATACAGTCGCGACGAGATCGATCCGCTTGGTCGAACGGTGCGACTAACGCTGCGAAAGAAATTCTAGCTCAACGCACAGCGCTGCATCACAGACTCCGCGTGTTCAGCCCATCACCCAATGCCACGCCTTCGATACCACGCCGGCAAGCGCGTAAACCGCACCAAAGGACATGAACGCAACCAGTGCCGCGAAAAGCACAATCTCGATCGCGAGGTAGGCTTTTCGAGTCCGGCGCATCGGTTCTCGCCCCAGTGATGGTTCCAGTTCACGCGTGACCCTGTTTGAACGCGGCGCGCGGCATGGGATACCCACCACGCGGCCCGCCGCCTGAAGCTGTGCTCCAGACCTTCATAATCCAGTCCGGTGGTAAGTACTTGACCGTGCGGACTGACGCGGCGACGGCCGGGGGGAATTCGGTGCGAGCGGAACGTCATGACGTGACCCCCAGCTTTCCCCCATCTGGGATTAGAGCCGGGCGGTTGTTGCACTGCTACCCAACCTTGGACCACTCGGGCCTGGAGTTTTCCGCCTCGCTCAGATCCGATGGGCTGGTGGCACCGGCTGAGTTTGCCAGCAAGATCGGAGGGATAGTCCCGATCGCGCTGTGCGGTCGCTCTTCGTTGTAGTGTCTACGCCACGCCTCCAGCTTTTCGCAAGCATCTTGCAGCGACAGGAACCAGTGCGCGTTCAGGCATTCGCTCCGTAGCTTGCTGTTGAACGCTTCGATGAACGCATTGTCGGTGGGCTTATCCAACTCGAAATCGGCAAATGGATTGGCGAGACGGCGAAGGCGAAAGACGAGCTTCAGCGTATCCGCGCCGAAATGCAAAACGACCCTGAAATCGTAATCGTGCTTCAGCATTCGAAGCCCTACATCATGGGGCTGGCGAGCGACGTTCGCGATCGGCTTCTTGAAGCCGGCTATCGGATGCACCAGCCCGACGCCATGCGTAAGATCGACGACGCCGTTGCCATGCGCGAACTCGCCGCGAAATACCCGAAGGTGACGAAGAGCATTCGTTCATCATGGTTCAACAACGCGATCGCGGAAAAGGCAAAGAGCCGCGTCGAAATCTAGTCCGCAAGTCCGATCGACGTTGCTCTGTGCCTGCCGCCGTAGTTCTTCCTTCCTTACAGCCCTACGGCGGTGCGTGCCCCGGCCTATTTTCGGGTTGATAGGTCGGGGCATAGCTCTGTGGGCTATAACGAATCTATCGGTTCTATGCTTTCGATGTGAAGCACGACCTTGTTCTCCGATGCCGCGCTTTCGATCTTAATCTTCGCGAATACCGGTCCTTCGACTTCCCAATAATCATCGGGGTTCGCTACGGGGCCATAAAGCTTGTCAGTTCCGAAATAGAGAACGGCGTTTGATGCGGTTCCAAAGTGCCCGGCGAGTTTGACGAATGGATGCAGATGCGCGTCCGCTGCATCAATGACCCTCGCTTCGCTGCTAAGCGGGGGCGTCAAACTATCGGGGCTTGGATATTCGCCCTTAATTTCGGGAATCTTCGTTCGATAGTCGGTTTCACCTTCCCAATCATCGGACGTTCCAAACCCCTTCCATTGGTTACGTTGTTCGATCGCATTTAGCTTTTCAACTTGAATGCCCGGCAAACCTTCTTCGTTCTCCCAATCAATGTGATCGTCGCTCGCCATTCGCCAATCGCTGATTTCGATATGGCTCGCGTCTCCATTCGGATGCGAAGCCGTTACAACGATATCTTCGCCGATCGGCACGCGATCGATCAAATCGAGGGGCGAGGAAACGACATATTCCGATTGGCCGGTGCGGAAAACAGCGAAGCGTCCGCCGTGCGTTGTGACGATTCGGCCTGAAGCTTCGAAGGTGTCTTCGTCATCGTTGACGACCGGCGAAGCGGAATCCCCTCCGATCGGGTCTCCCCCATATCCTAGAGCGCTCGAACTGCCCGACGCTCTGCCAGTCGCTTCGGTCGGTTGACCGGGCATATCCGCGATTTGAACTGTTATCGGTTCGCGATCGGCACAGATTATCGTTACGGTCTGACCGCCGAAATTTTCGGCAAAATTACGGGTAACTTGGGCAGTCTGAACGTCGCCCGCTTCAAGAGACTTCTTCAATTCCAAAGCGAACATTCCTACGCCAGCGAATGCGGCGGCACCTAGGAACACAAGTTCAAGAGCCGTTGAACCGTATCCAAGGTGACGAACTTCGATATCGGGTTCGCCGTCGCCAACTCGGATCGACTGAAGATAGCGAACAATACTTAGCGCCCATTCGACAGCGTTTTCGGCCCGAACAGGGCCTTCCGTATCGACGACAATTCGAAGGACGTTGTCAGGGAGTTGATTTTCGAGATTCACATACATGCGGCTATATGTATCCGAAGACTTCGATCAGGCTAGTCTCAACAACGAACCAATCCGCAGTCGCCAACAAGCAAGCGCCGCCAAGCGATCAAATCGAACCGATCGGCCATTGGATCGTGCCCAAATCCTATGAGGGAAAGGAAGGGGTAAGTCTTCGGATTTGGCTGTTAATTCGTTGATTTCAACGAAAGGTGGCGGAGACGGAGGGATTCGAACCCTCGATACCCCGATAGAGGTATGGCTCCTTAGCAGGGAGCTGGTTTCAGCCACTCACCCACGTCTCCGGATCGCAGCTAGCGAGCGGCGGCCTATAGCGAGGGGGGCGGGGGGCGGCAAGGGGCACGTTGCATCGTTTTTGCCTGCGTTGTGCTACAATGACTTGCAGCGCGGATCGGGTGCCCCATGCGGCAGAGTGCGATGTAGAGAGCGGCTGGACTCGGTTCGCCGCAAAAGCGATTCGATTCGTCGCCGGTTCATTGTCGCTTCAGCCGCGAAGGACTCTGTTGCGAACTGGATATTTGCTGCACCGGCCACAGGGGCCGGGCCGGACGGAGGGACAGCATGAGCCGCACTCTCAAAGCGCTGCGCCGCGCATGGATCGCCGTGGCGGCGGGTGCCGCGATCGCGGCAACGCCGGTCATGGCGCAATCGATTGAAACCATTGACCCGAACAATGCGGTCGATGCCGATCTCGAACAGCCGGGCGAACCGACACCCTATAACGCGCAAACGCCGACGACCGCGCCGGCCCCGGCCCCGGCCCCGGCGGATAGCAGCGTCGCGAACAGCACCAATCCCGAGGTTGCGCCAAGCTGGGCCGACCCAGTGGTCACGTCGCCCGATCCATCGACTGCCGCAGGGCAGGCGGCAGCCGAACCCGGCACCGCATCCGCGCAAGGCACGACTTACAAGCAGGACGACCTGATCGGCGCGGCAGAGGGCGTGTTCGGCAAGGGGGCCGAAGGGCTGGCGCGGATGATCCAGAACATCCTTGCCAAGCAGGGCGAACCCAATGCCTATATCGTCGGGCGCGAGGCGAGCGGGGCGTTCGTGATCGGCGCGCGCTATGGTTCGGGAACGCTGTTCCACAAGGTCGAGGGCAAACAACCGGTGTACTGGACCGGCCCGTCGATCGGGTTCGATGCCGGGGCCAATGCCGGCAACACCTTCATTCTGGTCTATAACCTCTACGATACCGAAGACCTGTTCAAACGCTTCCCCGCGGCAGAGGGGCAGGCCTATGTCGTGGGCGGGCTGACGGCTTCGTATATGCGCTGGGGCGATGTCGTCATCATCCCGATTCGCGTCGGTGCCGGGCTGCGGCTGGGGGTCAACGCCGGGTATATGAAGTTCTCCCACAAGCAGCGCTGGTTGCCGTTCTAGGCATACCTCAAGAAAATCTGCATCGCCTGCATGGGGCCGCGACGGGTTTGCTGTTGCGGCCCCATCTGCATGGAGTATGGGGACGAACGTCATGCTAGACCGTCTCCAAGCTCAATCGCCCGATGCGCTGCTCGCGCTTATCAAGCTCTATGCTGCCGATCCGCGGCCCGACAAGGTCGATCTGGGGGTCGGGGTCTATCGCACCGGGCAGGGGGATACCCCTGTGTTCGCTGCGATCAAGGCCGCCGAACGCAAGCTGGTGGATGAGCAGGATTCGAAGGCGTACCTCGGCCCCGAAGGGGACATGGGTTTCGTCGAGGCGCTGATGCCTTACATCTTCGGCGCTGAAGACCCGTCGATGGGCGGGCGCATTCAGGGGATGCAGACGCCCGGCGGCACCGGCGCGGTGCGCCTTGCCGTGGCACTGGCCAGGGCAGCGGGCATTCGCCGGGTGTTCATGGGCACACCAAGCTGGCCCAACCACGCGCAGATCCTGGCCGACCTGCCGCTCGACATGGTCGCATTCGATCATGACAACGACGATGGCACCGCCAATGTCGATGCCGCGCTGGCCGCGATTGGCAATGCGGAAGAGGGTGACGCGATCCTGCTGCACGGGTGTTGCCACAACCCCACCGGGATCGATTACACCCCCGAACAGTGGGATGCGATTGCCGCCGCGCTGGCCACCAGCAAGGCCTTGCCGATCATCGATGTCGCCTATCAGGGCCTCGGCCACGGGATGGAAGAGGATGCCTATGGCCTGCGTAAGGTGCTGGCATCGGTGCCCGAAGCGCTGATCGCCTATAGCTGCGACAAGAACTTTGGCCTCTATCGCGATCGCGTGGGCGCGTTCTACGTTATGGCGAAGGAGCCGGGTCAGCTCGATGCGATCATGTCAAACGCCGCTTCGCTGGCGCGCGCCAACTGGTCGATGCCGCCCGATCACGGCGGTGCGGCGGTGCGCCTGATCCTGACCGATCCCGTGCTCACTACGATGTGGCTGGACGAACTCGACACCATGCGCGCCCGGATGCGTCAGGTGCGCGACCGGCTGGCCGCTGCCGGAACGGCGGGTGCGGTCGATATGACCCCGCTCGGCATTCAGAACGGCCTGTTCTCCATGCTGCCGCTGAGCAAGGATCAGATCGCCACGCTGCGGAGCGAGCACGCCATTTACATGGCCGGTTCCGGTCGCATCAACGTGGCGGGCCTGACCATGGGCAACATCGACAAGTTCATCGACGCAGTGGCCGCCGTTTCCGTCTGATCGCCGGGGCCTCATTGCGGGGGGGCGAAGTCCACATATCGGTGGACCGCTCCTTGCAGTTTTGAAAGCTGTGACTTTCGCTGCCTGCCCCGAGGGTGAGCGGGCGTTTTCGCGCGTGTCGGGTGTGGACTTTGCTTTAGGCAGAGTCGCAGTCGTGTGTGACTTTCGGCCTCTGCATTACGAACAGCGCGCGGTGAACCGTGGTAGCTTGCACATTGAGAAAGAGCGGGCGGCGATTGTCGCACCACCCGCGCGTGTAGGAAAGCGGCGGGGTGCTGCGAGGACGGTGCCGCGCCTGGTCCGTCATTGCGGGCCGCTGGTGATGCAATCCGTGGACTGGGGTCTGATGTCATCATGGCGGTTGTGAGGGCGGCGGACGTTTGGCGATGGATTGCAACGTCGCCTGCGGCTTCTCGCAATGACGAGGGGTGGGGAGGCATCCTGTTCTCCCCTTCACCATGGCGACCACCCAATGGCGTCATCCGTGCAGCACGATCACCGGCAGATATCGAACCACAGGTCGCGCCAGTTGGGATTGGCCGTTTCAATCAGAGCGATCTTGCGCTTACGCGGGCCGGCCTTGATCCGTTTCTTCCGTGCGATCGCGTGTTCCATCGTCGCATGGTGTTCGAACCAGACGAGCCGTTTGCAGCCGTAACATTGGGTGAAACCCTCGATGGTACCTTCGCGGTGTTGCCAGATGCGTTTCACCAGATTGGAGGTGACGCCGGTGTAAAGTGTGCCGTTGCGGTGGTTGGCGATCATGTAGACGGCGGGTGCAATCGGGTGTTTCAAGTGCACGAATTGCGACGGTGTTATGACAGGCGCAACGACGAATCCGTAAGTGATTGTTGCTCCCTCACTTCGTCATTGCGAACCGCAGGTGAAGCAATCCATGGGCCGAGGCCCGCCATTGCCGCGGCGGTTGTGAGGCGCGCGGGCGTCCGTCCATGAGTTGCCGCATCGCCCTCGACTCTTCGCAATGACGAGAAGCTTTAATGCGGTATTGTCGCCTGATGCCTTACCCGCGCAGGCTTTCCAGCCTTTGCAGATAACGGGCCACGGTATCGATCTCCAGATTCACTTCGGAACCCTGACTGAGTTCGCCCAGAGTGGTCACTTCGGCGGTGTGGGGGATGATGTTGAGGCCGAAATGGACCGCGCCGTCAGGGCGGTCCTCCACCGAATTCACCGTCAGCGACACGCCATCGACCGTGATCGATCCTTTGGCGGCGATGAACGGGGCCAGCGCGGGGGGCGCATCGATGGTGACGCGCATCGAATCGCCTTCCGGTTCCCAATGCGCCACGCGGCCCACGGCATCGACATGGCCGGTCACGATATGACCGCCCAGTTCGTCGCCCACTTTCAGCGCGGGTTCGAGGTTGAGCTTCGCGCCCTGTTTCCACTTGTGCGCGGCGGTGCAGGCGACGGTTTCGCCCGATACATCGACCGCGAACCATGCCGCGCCCGGTTCGCCGCCGCGTTCGATGACTGTCAGGCACACGCCCGAACAGGAGATCGATGCGCCGATGGCGATCTTCGCCGGATCCCAAGGGCACGCGATACGCAGGCGCAGATCGCCGCGCTGTTCCACGCTTTCCACTGTGCCGATGGCGGTGACGATCCCGGTAAACATGGTAACTTCCTCAACTGCTGCGTGTGCGGCGATAGGCCGTGTAGCTGTCGCTGCCAAGCTGGCAGCTCTCTTCGAATTGCCAGCGCCCGTGGGCAGCGGCCAGATCGGTGAGGCCGACCGCGCCGACCGCCCGCAAACCATCGCCCACGACGATTGGCGCGCGGTACAGCTCGATACGGTCGACCAGATCGGCGGCGAGGAAAGCCGCGGCGGTCTGCGCGCCACCTTCGACATAGAGATACTGCACACCTGCCATTGCGGCGATATCTTGCGGGGAAGGCAGCGCCAGCGCACCCTCTGGCGCGGGGCCACGGGTCAGAATCCAGCGTTGCGGGCTGCGCTGTTCGATCCCCGGCAGGCGCACGTCCAGCCGGGGGCGATCATTGCGCCATGTGCCGCCGCCCACGAGAATGGCATCGGCCTGCGCCCGGTGAGCATGGACATGCGCGCGCGCCGCCGGTCCGGTGATCCATTGCGATGTGCCATCGGCCAGCGCGATGCAGCCATCGAGCGACATCGCCAGCTTCAGCGTGACGTGCGGCCGCCCGGCGCGCTGGCGCATCAGGTATCCGGACAGGCTGTCTTCCGCTTCGCCAGAGGGCACGTGGTCCGCTGCAATCCCGGCATCGCGCAGGCGGGCCATGCCTTTGCCCGATGTGCGCGGATCGGGATCGAGTGTGCCGACCACGACCCGCGCCGGATGTGCGGCGACCAGCAGATCGGCACAGGCGGGGCCGCGTACGCTGATATGGGCGCATGGTTCCAGTGTGACGTAGATCGTGCTGCCCCGTGTCGCATCCCCCGCAGCCGCCAGCGCCATCGCTTCGGCATGGGGGCGGCCACCGGGCTGGGTCCAGCCACGGGCAACCACGACGCCATCGCGCACGATCACGCAGCCGACAGCGGGGTTGGGGCGGCTGAGCGGTCTGCCGCGCCCCGCCAGCCGGGCGGCGGTGGCCAGCCAGCGACGGTCGCTGGCGTGATCGGCGGTCGGTGAAGGGGTCAGACTATCGGCCACGCAATGGGCCGCTTCACTGGCCGGGCTGGGCGCTTTCGCCCATTTCTTCCCGCAATTGCTTGCGCTCCGCTTCGGCGGCGGCTTTTTCCTGTGCCTCTTCCGCGTCGATCTGTTTCTGGATCGCATCGACATCGACCCCGGTGGCGCGGCCCAGCGCGCGGTAGAGATCTTTCTTGCGTTCCTCGCTTTGTTTTTCCAGCGCGGCGCGTTCATCGGCGCGTTTTTGCGCGGCGATGTTGGACTGCATGATTTCTTCGTCTGTGCGATCCGGCGCGAAAGTGGTGATCCATGTCACGTCCGCCTTGGGGCCGGGGCCGATCACGCGGAACTTGGCGAACTGGTACATCGGGATCGCGGCGATCAGCGCGGCAATCGCCAGAATGCCCCAGCGCAGCCGGATGCGGGCGATCACGAACATCGTCACAGCCACTGCGCCGAATGCCAGCAGGATGATCGCCACCAGCAGATTGGGCCGCTGCGCGTCGCTGCTTAACAGATAGAGCAGCGACGATGTGGCCAGTATCGATACCGCGAGGATCGGCCAGCGATAGGGGTTGGGCCGTCTGAATTCAGACCAGAAATCCGCGAATCCGGGGCCGGGGTTAAGGCGATGCAATACACGCATGGTCGGCAAGATAGGGGCAAAGCGCCGGTTCGGCTAGTGACCGGGAAGCGAAGCGGCATTTCTGGCGCTGTTCCTGCCATCCGCCAGCGCCTGCCGCTATGCAAAGGCCCGGAGCCGAAACCCCCTTCTCTCGTCATTGCGACGGCAGTGAAGCAATCCATGACGCGGCGGTTGCGCCCATCGCGGCGGATGTGATGGAGGCGAGGGCGTGCCATGGATTGCCACGTCGCTTATGGCTCCTCGCAATGACGAGGGGCGGGGATGCACGCGATAGTTTTGGCCAGCCATTGGCAGTGCGTCCTGCTCCTGAACCAAACCCTCTTCGTGCCTTCGTGTGACAATCTTCCGCCCGACGCCCCCTTCCAGTGCAACAGTTGCGATGGAGGCGAGGTGCGGTAGACGGATTGCCAGGTCGCAATGACGGCGCGCGGTGCTTCCCGCTTATTACCCGAAGCTGGCATAGAGTGTGCGGCCATGCGCCTTGATCCATGCATCGGCCTCGCCAATGTCGCCATCGAATATCGCCCGCAGCGCGGCGTGGAAGGCCGGGCTGTGGTCGAAATGGAGGCAGTGGGTCACTTCGTGTGCCACGACCGAGCGGCGCACTGCATCGGGGGCCTGTACCAGCCGCCAGTTGATTCGCACTATGCCCGCGGTGGAGCAACTGCCCCAGCGCCGCTGCGCGCGGCTGAGCGCGAGTTTGGGCGTCTCGATCCCGGCACGGTCGGCATAAAACGCCAGATCGCTCGCCATCAGATGCATCGCCTCCCGCTCCAGCCAGCGTTGCAGGCGGGCGGGCAGGTTGTCGCGTGGGCCGCCGATGGTCACCCGATCATTGGTCAGCGCGGGGGTGCGCGGGGCGTCGGCGCACCAGTCGATCGCCAGCTCCGCCCCGCGATAACTCAGTGTGCCGCCGGGTGCGGGCGGGCGGCGTTCAGGCACTTTGGCGATCTGTTGGGCCAGCCATGCGGTACGTGCGTGGACGAAAGCCAGCGCCTCCGCCGTGCGGCACCAGTTGGGCAGCGTAACCCGAACCGCGTTGCCATCGGGGGCCAGTCGCATGGTCAGACGGCGGGCGCGGCGGTTGCGGGTGATTTCGACCGGCAGTGTGCGCCCCGCGATGTCGACCGTCGGGTCGCTCTGCGGGCGGCGCAACCAGTCGATCACGGGGTGGGTCCGCCCGATAAATCGTCGAACGACACGATATGATGCTCCAGCGGCCCGGCGTCGGTTTCGCTGACCACCCTGCCTGCCACACCGGGGCCGCGCCGGTGCACTGCTTCGCGGTCGCCGCTGATCAGGTAATGCCAGTCGGCCAGCGGGCGCCCTTCCTCGCGGCGGCGATAGGCGCACGAATGCGGTAGCCAGCCGACGGCGCGGACCAGTTTGGGGGTCAGTCGCAGGCAATCGGGCACGAATGCCTTGCGGTTGCGATAGTTGCTGCACTGCGCGGTCTGCGTGTCGAGCAGTTTGCACGCCACGTTGGTATATTCGATCGCGCCGCTCTCTTCATCTTCCAGCTTGTGCAGGCAGCACCGGCCGCACCCGTCGCACAATGCCTCCCACTCCGCGCGAGTCAGGTCGGCCAGCGGCAGTTCCCAGAAGCGATCTCTCAACGCACCCACCTGGCAAGCTCTTTGGCGATATCTTTCGCGCCAAGATCGGTCGGTAGCGTGGCGACCGGCTGCCCTTCCGGCCCGAACAGATAGGTGACGTTGGAATGGTTGACGAGATAGGCGCCGTCGCCTTCGTCCTTACCCTTTTCGTAGAATACCTTGAATTCCTTGGCCGCTTTCTCGATTTCGGCGGGCGATCCGGTCAGGCCGACGATATCCTTGCCAAATGCAGCGGCGAACTGGCCGACTTTTTCCGGTGTATCGCGGGCGGGATCGACAGTGACGAACACCTGTTGCACCCGGTCTGCCAGATCGGGATGTTCCTTGCGGAACAGCGCGATGCCCTGCGCGGTCCGCTGCATGTCGACCGGGCACACGTCGGGGCAGAAGGTGTAGCCGAAATAGATCGCAGTGAACTTGCCGCGAAAATCGCTCCACTTCCGCGGCTTGCCGTTCTGATCGGTCAGCGTGAACGGTCCGCCGATGGCCGCGCCGGCCAGCGGAGCCTGATCGAGCGGAGTTTTGGGCGGCCCGTCGCAGCCCGCAACAGCGAGCGACAACGCGAGAGTGAAGGACAGGGCGAGCGGGGTTTTGATCTTACGCAGCATGGCGCATCGCTTCATGGTCTGCTAACCGGCTCACGACAAGTGCGATCGTGCGAATTTCGACCGCTGGCTGGTTTTTATGGAGATCGATGAAATGTCCCGTACCGCCCTTCGCAAGACCGGCCTGATACTGGCGGCTGCGTTGATGTTCGGCGCGCCGCCCGTGATGGCGCAGCAGTTTTCGGATGGATACCAGTTTCTGAAAGCGGTGAAGGAACGCGATGGCGACGGCGCGACCAAATACCTGAAGGCACCGGGCAGCACAGTGATCAACGCGCGCGATCAGTCGACCGGGCAGACCGCGCTGTTCACGGTGGTCCAGCGGCGCGACGAAGTGTGGCTGCGTTTCCTGCTCGATCAGGGGGCCAATCCCAATATTTCGGCCTATAATGGCGCCACTGTGCTGGGGCTGGCAGTCAACCTGGGCTGGGTCGAAGGGGCAGAGCGTCTGCTGAACAAAGGCGCCAATATCGACGACAAGACCGATACCGGCGAAACCCCGCTGATCAATGCCGTGCATCAGCGCAATATCCCGATGATTCGCCTGCTGCTGAAGCATGGTGCCAACGCCGACCGGACGGACAATTCGGGCCGTTCCGCGCGCGATTACGCGCAGTTGCTCAGCAAATCGGCAGGCGTGATCGACGCGATCAATCAGGCCGAATCCGAACGCGGCGAAACGCCCTCGAAAACCTACGGTCCCGGCCTGTGAGTGCTGCCGCTATCCCCGTTTCCGATATGACGCTGGACGAGCTGGCGCTGGCGCTGGCGCCGGCGATTGCCGATTCGGCTGCGTTCGACGGGTGGAGCGACGCGTCGCTGGTCGCGGCGGCAGAGATGGCGGGGGCCGATGTCGATGTTGCCCGACTCGCCTATCCGGGCGGAGCGATGGACATGATCGCCGCGTGGATCGGCACGGTCGATCTGGCGATGGCGGAGGCGTTGCCGCCGGGAAAGCTGGCGACGATGAAGATTCGGGAAAAGATTACCGCTCTTGTGCTTGCCCGGCTCGATGCGATTGCCGGGCGGGAAGAGGCGTTGCGGCGGGCCACGGCGATCATGGCGATGCCGCAAAACGTGGTCCGCGCCGGCAAGCTCGGCTGGTCCAGCGCAGACAAGATGTGGCGCATGGCGGGCGATACCGCCACCGATTACAATCATTATACCAAGCGCGCGATCCTCTCTTCGATCTATGCCGCCACGCTGGCAGTGTTCGCTAATGACGAAACCGAAGAAAAGGCGGAAACCCGCGCTTTCCTCGACCGGCGAATCGATGGCGTGATGCGGTTCGAAAAGGCCAAGGCGCAATTGCTGAAAGGCGACGACCAGCGCTTCAGCATATCCCGCTTTCTGGGCCGTTTACGTTACCCGGCACGCTGATCCGCACTTTTTGCGGTAGCGCAAATCGGTGCAGCGCTTCGCCATGCTAGCCCCGTGCGCCCGCATCGCGATGATATTGGGCGGGCAGTGGCAGGCGGGGGGCAGGTAAGATTGCACGAATTCTCTATTGATAATGAATTGCAATTAGCACGCGCATCTGGCACCAGCCGGCTCGTGACACTGGAAGCTCTCGCACGCGGCGCATCGGCGCGCATCGTATCGGTCGATTGGGACCGCTTTGCTCCTGACGAGGGCGCGCGTCTGCGCGCGCTTGGCATCGATGAAGGGGCCTGTGTTGGCATGGCGCATCGCGGTGTATTCGGCGGCCGCGATCCGCTGGCGATCACTGTCGGGCGGATGACTGTTGCCGTCCGTCGCGTTCATGCCGCCGCGATGGAGGTCGAACCACTATGACCGGTTCTCGCATTGCCGCGCTGGTCGGCAATCCCAATGCCGGGAAAAGCGCGCTGTTCAACGCGCTGACCGGCGCACGTCAGAAAATCGCCAATTATCCGGGCGTGACCGTGGAACGGAAGGCGGGCCGGATTGTCCTGCCCACTGGCGAGCCGATGGATCTGATCGATCTGCCGGGCGCCTATTCGTTCGATCCGACCAGCCCCGATGAAGAAGTAACGCGCAAGGTCGTTCACGGCCAGTTTGCAGGCGAAGCGACACCCGAAGTGCTGGTGGTGGTGCTCGATGCGGCCAATCTCGAACAACATCTGGTCTTCGCGCAGGAAGTGATCGCGCTGGGTCGCCCGACAGTGGTCGCGCTCAACATGGTCGATCTGGCGGAGCGGGACGGGCTGGTGCTCGATCCGGCGGCGCTGGCATCGTCGTTGGGCGTGCCGGTGGTGCCCACCGTGGCGGTGCGGCGGCGCGGGATCGCTGAACTGATCGACGCTATCGCCAGGGCAGAAGCGCGGGTGGAACCGGGCGAGCCGCACGAGCGCCCGCATCTGACTCTGCCCGAACGAAGACTGGCCGCAACCAATATCGCCAAGGCAGCGATTCTTTCGGAAACCACCGAGCGCCGCCTCCACGCCGGGCTGGATAAAGTCCTGCTGCATCCGTGGATCGGGCCGTTGATCCTGTTCGCTTTCCTGTTCGTGGTATTTCAGGCGGTGTTTGCCTGGGCCACGCCATTTGCCGATGCGCTGGAGGCATTGATCGCGGCGATATCCGATTGGGTGGTGGCGACTTTCCCTGGCGGAATTCTGCGCGATTTCGTGACGCAGGGCGTGCTGGCAGGGGTCGGGTCGGTCGTGGTGTTCCTGCCGCAGATCGTGATCCTGTTCGCCTTCATTCTGGCGATGGAGGCCAGCGGTTATATGGCTCGCGCGGCGTTCCTGATGGATCGCATGATGCAGAGTGTGGGGCTGTCGGGCCGCAGCTTCATTCCGCTGCTGTCCAGTTTTGCCTGTGCCATTCCCGGCATCATGGCGACCCGTTCGATTGCCGATCCGAAAGACCGCCTGACCACGATCCTGATCGCGCCTTTGATGACGTGTTCGGCGCGCCTGCCGGTCTATGCCGTGATTATCGCGGCCTTTATTCCGCAAGTGAAAGTCGGCCCCAGCGGTTTCGCCTTTATCGGGTTGCAGGGGCTGGTGCTGTTCGCGCTGTATGTAGCGGGCATTGTCGGTGCGATGGCGGTGGCACTCGTGCTGCGCCGTTCGGTTACCAAAGGGGCCGCCAGTGGGTTCATCATGGAATTGCCGCGATACCAGTTGCCGCATCTGGGCGATCTGCTGATCGGCCTGTGGCAGCGCGCATGGGTGTTCCTGCGCCGCGCGGGGACGATCATTTTCACTGTCACTGTGGTGCTGTGGATTCTGCTCAGCTTTCCGCGTGCCGAACCGGGGCAGAGCCAGGTCGATGCATCGATCGCGGGGCAGTTGTCCAAGGGGCTGGCCGTGGTGGTCGAACCGATCGGCTTCAACCGCGACATCGCGCTGGCGCTGATCCCGGCGATGGCCGCGCGCGAAGTGGCCGTCAGTTCGCTGGCGACGACGTATGCGGTCGATGCGCCGGAGGACGACGAGGCCGCTACAGAAGCGGGCCTTGCATCGCAGCTTTCCTCCCGATGGAGCCTGCCAACGGCGCTGGCTTTCCTCGCATGGTTCGTGTTCGCGCCGCAGTGCCTGTCCACCATCGCTGTTGTGCGGCGGGAAACCAACGGGTGGAAATGGCCGATGTTCATGCTCGGCTACCTGTTTGCGCTCGCCTATATATTCGCCGGGCTGACGTATTGGACCGCAGTGGCGCTGGGGTTGTAGCCGGGCAACCGGCCTGCTTTCCGGCGCACGTCGTAACCCGATGTGGGAATCGCCGCCGCCACGGGTGGCCAGCGCTGGCGCCATCGGTTAAGCCGCCGGTCGAATTTGCTTAAAGGAATCGAACATGGCCGGGTCACTCAACAAGGTAATGCTGATCGGGAACCTCGGCGCGGACCCCGAAGTGCGGAGCTTCCAGAACGGCGGCAAAGTCTGCAACCTGCGAATCGCCACCAGCGAAACGTGGAAGGATCGCGATGGGCAGCGGCAGGAACGCACCGAATGGCACACCGTGGCGATCTTCTCCGAAGGTCTGGTCAATGTGGCCGAAAACTATCTGCGTAAGGGCAGCAAGGTCTATATCGAAGGCCAGTTGCAGACCCGCAAGTGGCAGGACCAGTCGGGTAACGACCGCTATTCGACCGAAATCGTTCTGCGTGGCTTCAACGGCACGCTGACGATGCTCGACGGTGCGCCCGGTGGCGGTGGCCAGCGCGGTGGCGGCAATGGCGGCGGCGGCGGTGACTGGAACCGTGGCGGTTCGGGCGGTGGCTCGGGCGGCGGTGGCGGCAACTGGGGCCAGGGCGGTGGCGGTTCGTCGGGCGGCGCGTCCGGTGGTTCCGGCGGCGGCTCGAACTACGACGATCTGGAAGACGATATCCCGTTCTGAGCCCGTTCCGGGTTCGAACGGGGCGCGTCAGTTCTTTTTCAATCCGCGCAGCAGGTCGGCCAGCGGGCCGTCCTGCGGTTCTTCGTCGCTGACGATACCGGCTTCCTTGCGAGCTGCCTCGGCATTCGGCCCTTCGGCGTAAGGGTCGATGGCGAGCGCAAGCGTTTGCGCCACGATTTCGCCCAGATCGAAACTTTCGCCGTCGAACTCGATTTCGTCGAGATCGTCTTCGTCCAGCTCGATCTCTTCATCGGGCGTTGTCGGATGGCGTACCGGCGGGATCATGCGGACGGAGAAACTCTCTGCCACTTTCACCGGGAAGCGATCGCCCGCGACCGCGCATTCCTGAACCAGCGCTGCGTCGACCGTTCCCTCGACAGAGACGTTCGCCCCATCTTCGGCAAAGCGGGCCACTGCCACCAGCGAATCGATGGCGGCAATGCCGAATCGCTGCGCCAGCGCCGCGCGCTCGCTGTCGCTTGCTTCGATGGTGAGCGCTTCCGGCGGGTGCGGGCGCACCTTCACCATGCGACTGAATTCGGGCGGCGGAGGCAGAGCTTCGCTCATGCGGCGATCTCGCCCGCCAGCAAGGCTGGATCTGCGGTCATGTCCAGGCGTGTGGCCAGCGCGCGCAGGCCGTTGGCGATCAGCGCTGTGTCCGCACTGTCCAGCAGAGTGATGTTGCGCCGGACCGTTTCCGCCAGCTCCGCATCGTCGCCAGCCAGTCCGCTGCGGTAAGCACCGAGACGCCCGCCCATCGCGCCCACCAGCTTGCCCACGCGTTTGCCCACGATCACGTCGCCCACGCCGAATTCGCGCAATTGCCCGTCCATATCGCGCACGAACAGTTCGGTGAGCATCACCGATTCGCGTTCCAGTCCGGCATCGCGCTCCATCCGCAGCAATACTGTCGCCAGCACCGCGCAGACCATATCGAAGCGCCCGGTAACCGTATCGGCCACCCCGCCATCGGCATACCACAACGGGCGGCGCGCTTCCGCGACGACAGCGTTCCACAGCGGGCGCAAAGCTTCGCGCGGATCGGGCTTGCGGGCGAACAGGCGGGCAAAGATACTCATGTCTGGCGCCATTTCGGCGACATTCAGCCGCAATTCAACCACGCATCTGCATCGCGCCGGGCACAGTCATGCGCCAACCGGCGATTGCCAGCGCGCGCAGGCGGCCCTAAGGCGGGTTGGACGAATGTTTCGGGTGCCCGGCGCCCGCGCCTTTTTTGGCGGGAATACAAGAGGATTTTCGATGAGCGTACAACGGACCATCCTGGCAGGCGTAGCGCTGGCGGCGGCGCTGGCCGTTTCGGGTTGCGCTTCGATCAAGGAACATCGCGGTTATATGGTCGATGAAACGCTGACCTCGGCCGTGCAGCCGGGGATCGATAATCAGGCATCGGTCGCCGGTACGCTGGGCGATCCCAGCTTTAAAAGCGAATATGGCCAGCCGACATGGTATTACGTGTCGAGCGTGACGGGGCGTAAGCCGTTCGTGCGCCCGCGCATCATCGATCAATCGGTGCTGGCAGTGAAGTTCGACGCGGCGGGCAATGTCGTTGCGGTCGATCGCACGGGCATGGACAAAGTGGTCTATCTGCGGCCCGATGGGGCCGAAACACCCACGCTGGGGCGCCACCGCGGTTTCTTCCAGGATCTGTTCGGCAATATCGGGCAGGTCGGCGCCGGGGCAGGTCCGGGCCAGCGCACGGGCGGCGGCCCGAACGGCACCTGACTTGAAGCCGCGCCGCGCAAGCCCATATCCCGCGGCATGAGCGACAGAAACGATTCACACGGGCTGACCCCGTGGCACGGCACCACCATCATCGGTGTGAAACGCAACGGCAAAACCGTGGTTGCGGGCGATGGTCAGGTTTCCATGGGCAACACCGTGATGAAACCCAATGCCCGCAAGGTGCGGCGCATCGGCAAGGGCGGCGCGGTTGTCGCCGGATTTGCCGGAGCCACCGCCGACGCCTTCACGCTGTTCGAACGGCTTGAGAAGAAGCTGGAGCAATATTCCGGGCAACTGATGCGCGCCGCGGTGGAATTGGCGAAAGACTGGCGGACGGACAAATACCTCCGTAATCTCGAAGCGCTGATGATCGTAGCCGATGCGGATACCCTGCTGGTGCTGACAGGCAACGGCGATGTGCTGGAACCCGAAGGCGGCATTGCGGCTATCGGATCGGGTGGCAATTTCGCGCTGTCTGCCGCGCGGGCGCTCTCCGATTACGAAGACGATGCCGAAAAGATTGCCCGCCGCGCAATGGCGGTTGCCGCAGAGGTGTGCGTGTTCACCAACGATCAGGTGACGCTGGAAACCGTCTGACTCTTTACCTTTGCAGCTTCGGCTGCATCCCGGATGCGATCCGGCGCGATACACCATAAAACCAAGGCGATTATCTTGACCGACAATCTCACCCCCAAAGCCATCGTCGAAGCGCTCGACGCGCACATTATCGGCCAGAAGGAGGCCAAACGCGCAGTCGCCGTGGCACTGCGGAACCGCTGGCGCCGCCAGCGTCTGTCGCCCGATCTGCGCGACGAAGTGACGCCGAAAAATATCCTGATGATTGGCCCCACCGGCTGCGGCAAGACAGAGATCAGCCGCCGCCTCGCCAAACTGGCCGAAGCGCCGTTCGTGAAAGTGGAAGCGACCAAGTTCACCGAAGTCGGTTATGTCGGGCGCGATGTCGAACAGATTGCCCGCGATCTGGTGGAAGAGGCGATTCGTCTCGAAAAGGACCGTCGCCGCGAAGCCGTGCGCGAGGCAGCCAGCAATGCGGCGATGGACCGTCTGCTGAGTGCTTTGGTGGGTGACAGCGCCAGCGAAGCGACCCGCGAGAGTTTTCGCCAGCGCATCGTCGATAACGCGATGAACGACGTCGAAGTCGAAATCGAAGTCGAAGAAGCGCCGCAGATGCCGTTCGATATCGGCGGGATGGGCGGCAATGTCGGCATGATCAACCTGTCCGACATGTTCGGCAAGGCGATGGGCAAGACCCCGACCAAGCGGCGCAAGCTGAAAGTCCCCGATGCGTGGGACAAGCTGGTCGACGAAGAAGCCGAAAAGCGAATGGATCAGGACGACGTGGCCCGTGTCGCGCTGGAAAATGCGGAGCACAACGGGATCGTCTTCCTCGACGAAGTGGACAAGATTGCCGTCAGCGACGTGCGCGGCGGATCGGTCAGCCGCGAAGGCGTGCAGCGCGATCTGCTGCCGCTGATCGAAGGGACCACGGTTTCGACCAAATATGGGCCGATGAAGACCGACCATGTGCTGTTCATCGCCAGCGGCGCGTTTCACCTCGCCAAGCCGAGTGACATGCTGCCCGAATTGCAGGGCCGCCTGCCGATTCGCGTCGAACTGCGCGCGCTGACGGAGGAAGACTTCGTCCGCATCCTCAGCGAAACCCGCGCCAATCTGGTGGCGCAGTACAAGGCGCTGCTGGGCACGGAAGACGTCACCCTCGAACTGGGCGACGATGCGATTGCCGAAATCGCCCGCATCGCCGCGCAAGTGAACGAAAGCGTCGAGAATATCGGGGCCCGCCGTTTGCAGACCGTGATGGAAAAGCTGCTCGAAGAACTCAGCTTCGAGGCGGAAGATCATAAGGGCGAAACTGTGACGATCGACGCCGATTACGTGCGCGAACGGCTGGCCGATCTGGCCGGAGACAGCGACCTGTCGAAGTATATCCTCTGATCGATATTGCCCGGCAGGTGGCAATACGAAAAGGAGCTTGACAGCAAGAGCGATATCCATACCGCGTTATATAACGTGGTATGGAGCATATGATGCGTGATGTTATTGCCGAGATGGGGCCGTCATTTCTGGGCAGCAGGTTAAAGCGGCTGGCCGAACGAATGCAGGCGGGCGCAACCAGTGTGATTGCCGATGCCGGGCTGCCGTTGCAGCCGGGGCATATGGCCGTGCTGGCCGCCTTGCGGGCGGGGCCGCGCACTATCGGGCAACTGGCGGAGGAAATCGGGGTCAGCCAGCCCGGCGTGACGCGCAGCGTCAATCAACTGGCCAAGCTGGATATTCTGACCGATGCGCCCGCCGCAGACCAGCGCACCCGGCTGGTCGAATTGACGCAAGCAGGGCGCGATGCAGCCCACCGGGCGACGCATGACATGTGGTCGCGCATTGGCATGGCAGCAGAAGAATTGATGGCCGGTGCGTCAGGCTCGTTCCTCGACCAGATCGCCGCGATAGAGGCAGCGCTGGATGAAGGATCGATTGCCGAACGGGCGAGTCGGGCACAGCCGGGCGGACTGCGAATTCGCGAATTCGACGATTCGCTGGCCCACCATTTTTACGACATCAATGCGGTGTGGATCGAACAGATGTTCACGCTGGAACCGGTCGATATCGAAGTGCTGGAAAACCCCCGGACGAAAATCGTCGATCCCGGCGGGGCGGTGCTGTTCGTCGAGGCGCCCGGTCTGGGCATTGTGGGCACTTGCGCGCTGCAACGATCCGGCACTTCAGGTGTGGAATTGACCAAGATGGGTGTGCGCGAATCGGTGCGTGGGATGAAGGCCGGTGAATTCCTGCTCGACGCTGCGATTGCACGGGCGCGGGCGATGGGGGCCGATCCGCTCTATCTGTTGACCAGCAGCAGGTGCGCCCCCGCGATCCACCTGTATGAAAAGCACGGATTTGATCACGATGCCGAAATCATGGCGCAATATGGCTCTCGCTATGCGCGATGCGATGTCGCGATGCGTTTCGTCGGGTGATGGTGGGGCGGCCCGCTGCTGACGCGGACCGCCTCCACCCTCACGGATGCGGGGCCAGGCCGATTTCCACGCCGGTCTTGTCGGTAAGCGCGAACTTGTCGACCAGATCGGCGCTGGCGGTGTTGAGGCCCAGCACCTGAACGCTGCGGCCATTGCGGCGCATCCGTTCGACCACTTTATCGAGCGCGCCGACCGCTGAGATATCCCAGAAATGCGCTCCGCTCACGTCGATCACCACGTGATCCGACGGGTCGGGCTGCGTGCTCTCCGGGCCGAGTGAGCGGATAAAGCGATCGACCGACGCGAAGAATATCTGCCCGGTCACGATATAGACCGCACGGTCCGCTTCGCGCACACGCTCCACCGCGAACATCCGGCGGACCTTCCCGGCGAAGAAGATGCCCGACAGCACCACGCCCGCCAGCACCCCGATCGAGAGATCGTGCGTGGTGACAACAGTCACGACAGTCACCAGCATCACCACCGAGGAAGGCCACGGATGGTGACGCAGGTTGGAGATCGAGTTCCAGCTAAACGTACCGATGCTGACCATAATCATCACGGCCACCAGTGCAGGCATCGGAATCCGCGCCAGCCAGGGACCGACCAGAGCCAGTCCGGCTAGCAGCGTCGCGCCTGCGGTAAAGGTCGACAGCCGCCCGCGGCCGCCCGACGTGACGTTGATGACCGATTGTCCGATCATCGCGCAACCGCCCATGCCGCCGAAGAAGGCTGCGGCGATATTGGCGGCACCTTGCCCGGCGCATTCCCGGCGCTTGTTCGAATCGGTATGCGTCATGTCATCGACGATCTGAGCAGTGAGCAGCGATTCGAGCAGACCGACCGCTGCCATCGTCGCGGAATAAGGCGCGATGATCGCCAGCGTGTCCCATGTCAGCGGGATATCCGGCAGTGCGAAACTGGGCAGGCCATCGGGCAATGTGCCCATATCGCCGACTGTATTGACCGGCGCGCCGGTGGCGATGGCAAATGCCGTCAGCACTGCGATAGCGACCAGTGGAGAGGGGACCGCCGTAGTCAGCCGGGGCAGGGTATAGATAATCGCCAGCCCGACCGCGACCATCGCATAGGTTTCCCACCCCACGTTGGTCAGTTGCGGCAATTGCGCCATGAAAATCAGGATCGCCAATGCGTTGACGAACCCGGTAATGACCGAGCGGCTGACGAACTGCATCAGCAGGTCGAGTCGCATCAGGCCTGCCAGCGCCTGAAACACCCCCATCAGGATCGTCGCGGCGAAGAGATATTCGACCCCGTGATCGCGCACCAGAGGCACCACCAGCACCGCCACGGCGGCAGTGGCGGCAGAGATCATGCCCGGCCGCCCGCCAGTGAATGAAATAACCAGCGCAATCGCCACCGAAGCATAGAGGCCGACCCGCGGATCTACCCCGGCGATAATCGAAAAACCGATTGCTTCGGGGATCAGCGCAAGCGCCACGACCACCCCGGCGAGAATATCGGCACGTGGCTGAGCGAGCCAGTCGCGTTTCAGCGTGGCAGGTGAAAACATATCCGAATACCTGTTGTTCTGTTGTTTTATCAGCTGCCTGAGACGGCCCGCCGCGCAATGCCACGGCACTGTTACATCGGCGCTAGTGCATTATTGTGCAGTGCAGCACAACCCCGCGCATTATTCTGCGGCTTCCGCCTGCACGGTACTTTCCGCCTGCTGCCGCGCCCACATTTCGGCATAGAGCCCGTCGCGGCGCAACAGATCGGCATGGCTGCCCTGTTCGGCCAGTTGCCCTGCCTCCATCACCAGAATCGTGTCGGCATCGGCAATCGTCGACAGCCGGTGGGCGATGGAAATCGAGGTGCGGTGTGCGCTGACCCGGTGCAGGGTGGCGAGGATATCGCGCTCGGTACGCGAATCGAGCGCGCTGGTTGCCTCGTCGAGCAGCAGAATCGGCGGATCTTTTACCAGCGTGCGGGCAATGGCGACGCGCTGTTTCTCTCCACCCGACAGCTTCAGCCCGCGTTCGCCCACTTCGGTATCGAAGCCCTGTGGCAATCGTTCGACAAACGGCAGGATCGCGGCCCCGCGCGCGGCGGCCACCACCTGTTCTTGCGTGGCGCCATCGTGTCCGTAGGCAATGTTATAGCCGATGGTATCGTTGAACAGCACGCTATCCTGCGGAACGATGCCGATCGCGGCGCGCACCGATTCCTGCGATACTTCGCGGATGTCCTGCCCATCGATCAGCACACGACCCTGCCACGGATCGTAAAAGCGGAACAGCAACCGCGCGATAGTCGATTTGCCTGCGCCCGAAGGTCCGACAATCGCGACATGCCCCCCGGCAGGCACTTCGAAGCTGAGGCCGTGGAGGATCGTGCGGTCGGGATCGTATCCGAACACGACGTTGTCGAATGTCACGCGCGGTTCGCGGATTATCAGCGCGGGCGCGCCCGGTGCATCGGCCACTTCCACCGGCATATCGATCAGGCGGAACATCGCCGCCATATCGATCAGCCCCTGCCGGATCGTGCGATAAACCATGCCCAGCATATCGAGCGGGCGGAACAATTGCGTCAGATATGTCTGCACCGCGACCAGATCGCCTACGGTCAGGTCGCCCTTGCTCCAGCGCCACACTGTATATGCCAGCGCGAACAGCATCAGCGCGTTCATCACCAGCGATTGCGCCATATTGAGCAGGCCGAGCGAATTTTCGGATTTGACTGCCGCTTCCGCATATTCGCGGGCGGCGCTGCCATAGCGTTCTTTCTCCCGCGCTTCGGCGCCGAAGAACTTCACCGTCTCGTAATTCAGCAGCGAATCGACCGCGCGGGCCAGTGCGGTGCCGTCCAGTTCGTTCATCCGGCGGCGCAGTTCGGTGCGCCATTCGGTGATCCAGCGGGTGAGGGCAATATAGACGACCACGGTGATTGCGGTCGCCAGCACCAGCCCGGCACCGAACAGAGTGTAGAAAATCACCGCTACGGCGATCAGCTCGATCGCTGTCGGCACGATGTTGAACAGCATGAAATAGAGCATCGTATCGATGCTCTTGGTCCCGCGCTCGATGGTCTTGGTGATTTCGCCGGTGCGGCGCGACAGATGGAATCGCAGGCTGAGGCGGTGGAGCCGGTCGAACGTATCTTCCGCCAGTTTGCGCGTCGCATCCTGCCCGACACGTTCGAACACGATATTGCGGCACTGGTCGAATGCGCTGCTGAGGAAGCGCCCGGCGACAAACGCGATGACGAAGCTGAGCGCAGCCCACACCATCGGATTGCCCTGCGCGGCCATCGTATCGACTGCCTTCTTCATCGCCAGCGGCGTTGCCAGCGTCACTGCTTTGGCCAGCAGCACCAGCACCATCGCGCCCACGATTCGTCGTTTCAGATCGGGCCGGTCCTTCGGCCACAGATATGGCAGGAAGCGCCGCAGGGTGGCCCAGCCATCGTGATCGGCGGGTGTCGGGGCGGGCTGATCGGGTGGCATTGCCTTCATGTGGAGGCGCATGGCCGGTTAAACAACCTGTCTGCCGGACAAGGCAGGCGAATCAGCCCGGTCGCATTCGGTTGTCACGCATTGAACCGGCGGGCATGTCGAACAACACCTTCCGTTGGGCGAAATCGATGGCCACACGGTCGAACAGGCGCAGGCTTTCCATGCCCAGAATCAACGCGGGCTTGTCGCCATATCCCAGCGCGGCAAACGCGGGGGCATCGGCAAATGCGATCGGCATCGAATGCAACTGCATCCGATCGATCACGACGTTGTGAGCCAAAGACAGCTTCCCGGCAATCGACGCCCTGTTTACATCGTCCGCGGTGACATCGGTCTGCTCGCGAGTACGCAGGTGGCGGGGCAAGCGGCAGTGCCAGCCCGGACGCAGCAACGGTTAGCAATAGAGTTGCAATCATGGCCCTCTCCCAAAGGCTCTGCCCGAATGACATGGCAGATAATGCCGGTTCGCTCTACAACGACCAGAACAAGCGCAGAGCGAGCATAACCAGAGCGAGCATAAGGAGCCTTGCGAATGCCCCCGATCGTGGTGACAGTCCTGGCCCATAACGAAGAACGGCGTATCGCTGCGTGCCTTGCCAGCCTGCCGCTCGATGCAGCCGATGTGGCGGTGCATGTGGTGGTCAATGGCAGCACCGACCGCACCGCGCAGATTGCGCGCGAGTTTGCCGGTGTGACCGTCCATGAATATGCCGAAGGCGGGAAGTCGCGCAGCTGGAACCGATTCGTGCTCGACAGCGCCGGACTGGAGGCGAAGACATATGTCTTCGTCGATGGCGATGCGGAGGTTCGGCCCGGATCGCTCGCTGCACTTGCGCGCACTCTTGCCGATAACCCCACGGCCAATGCCGCCGCTGGCCTGCCCTGCAATGGCCGTCGGGCTTCCTATTATCGCGAGATGATTATGCGCGATCACAATATGTTCGGCGATCTCTATGCATTGCGGGGCAATTTCGTCGCGCGGATGCGGGCAGGCGGTATCCGTTTGCCTGACGATCTGGTGGGGGACGATGGCCTGTTGGCGGCGTTCGCCAAGGCCGATCTGAAGAATGAGAGCCATTGGAGCGAGGCCGGGGTGGCGCCGTGCCCCGATGCAGGCTTCCTGTGCGAACCGACGCGGATGAACCCGGCTAGCCTGTCGATCCAGTATCGCCGCATGATCAACTATGCGGTGCGGCATTTTCAGAACCGCATTATCAGCGACATCATGCAGGGCGAGGGCCCGGTTGGCCTGCCGCGGCAATTGTCGTCGCTTTATCCGCAATATCTCCCGCAATTTACTCCGCGGGCGCATCCTGCATGGTGGTGGTTCGATCGGCTGGCGCTGAAACGGATGGCTGAGGCGTGCGCTGCCTGAGCATGGCCCAGGTTTCGCGCACGACAGAGCGCCATCCGAACCACAGGGTTCCGCAATAGGCCAGGCCGCCAACCGGAACGAGCAGGGCGAGCAAGAGAATCGGCGCCATTGGCGGCGCCATGCGTTCCACCGCTGTCACCGCCAGCGCCATCACACCGCAGGCGATGGCGACAGGTAGTAACTCGGCAATCAATTTGCCCAACGAGACTCTGACCGCGGGTAATGTCACAGCCAGCGTCACTGCCAGCAACAGGGGCGCCGCAACCCACCACGCATGGACCAGCCCGGTCGGCCCGTAAGCGATCCCTATCAGGAACGTCGCCGGCATAATGATCGCCCCGGCAGCGCTGGTGATGACATATATACGCGCATCGCCCATCGCGTTGGTCGCCGGGCTGCACACGATCTGCAAAGCCATTGCCGGCATTGCCAGCGACAGACCCGCCGCGATTGGCGCCATGTCTGCCCATTTGGGGCCGAACAGCGTGATCACCGCTGGTTCGGCCGTCAGCGCCAGCCCTACATATAAGGGCGTAGTGACCAGTGCGACGGTCCGCATCGTCCGCAGGAAGCTGGGCGCGAGACTTTTGCCCTGCTGATGCAACTCGGCATAGGCCGGGAAGGCAACATCGTTGATCGGGGGGAGGAAACGCCCGGTGATGATCAGGGTAAGAAACAGCGCCTCTGAATACAGGCCCAGTTCGTGAGCGCCGAAGCTGCGGCCTGCGATGAAGATGTCGCTCTGGCTCTGGATGATCCAGAACATCTGGCACAGCGTCAGCGCTCCGCCGAAGGAGATGATCTCTCGCGCGCCGCGGAAGTTGAAGACCGGCTTCACCAGCAGGCGCGCGGCAATCGTCAGCCCGATGGCGCGACTCACGAATCCGGCGAGGGGTGCCCACACGAGCGCCCAGATGCCGAACCCGAACCATGCCAGGACGAATGCAGTGACTGCGGAGATAATCGCACTGGCCGTGCTGACATAGGCCTGACTGCGGAACTCAAGCCGCCGTTGCAGTAAGGCGGTGGGTAGGGCGATAAAGGGTGTGGTGAGGAACAGCAGCGCCTGCACCCGTAATATATGCGCCACCATCGGCTGGTTGTAATAGTCCGCCGCCAGCGGTGCGATCAGCACCTGCGCCAGCGCCAGCCCGCCCGCGAACAGCAACAGCAGCCCGAATACCTGCCCGATACGACGCGCATCCACCTCGCGGGCCTGAATCAGCGATGTCGCGAAGCTGTATCCATTCAGGAAGGCCAGCGCCGTCACCACGACCTGGCTCATAGCGAACAGCCCGTAGTCGGAAGGCGACAGTAGCCGCACAACGGCAATAGTGGATGCCCAGGTGATGAACTGCGCCGCCACTTGCGAACCCCAACGCCACGCGAGCGCACTACGCACGCGCCCGGCCAGATCGGTGGTTGCAGGTGTTTCTGACGATTCCATGGATGATGTCTGGTTGGTTTGCATTGGACCTCTGAGAGCCCGAATAGCCGACAAAAGTGAAGATTTGCCAATCTTCCAAAGGGATGCTGGGAATTGCCCTCGGGAATGCCTCGGCAACGCCCTTCGTGATTCGTCGCCCAAACACCCCCAATGGCCAAAAGTGGAAGATTTACTCGTTTATTTTCATGGGTTTATAAACTTCGTGAAATAAAATTGCAAAAACCCGTTGACCCGAATCAACACCCCACATATATGGCCTCTCACCGACGCGGTGATGACGGTTTCTAACTGGCTCCCACCGCTTCGGTCGCCAACAAATGTGGACAACCGGTCCCCCGGTGTAAATCGGGGATCGATCAGTTGTCCGCCTCTTTTGTTGAGTGGCTCTTTGACATTGTTGATTTTTGATGAAGGGACATGTGGGCGACGGCGCCCGGTCCGGGGACCTCAAGGCTCCGGTAACCGGTAACCAAGTCGATGCCACATCCTTGGGAAACTCCACGTTTTCCATGTGATGATACATGTCCATTCGTATCCATTACGTTTGACAGTGCAGGTATCGGCTCCTTGATGCTCTTGCTTATCTGGATGGCGATCTTCGGATCGTGCTGGATTGGTAAGTGACACAAACTTGAGAGTTTGATCCTGGCTCAGAACGAACGCTGGCGGCATGCCTAACACATGCAAGTCGAACGATCACTTCGGTGATAGTGGCGCACGGGTGCGTAACGCGTGGGAACCTGCCCTTAGGTTCGGAATAACTCAGAGAAATTTGAGCTAATACCGGATAATGTCTTCGGACCAAAGATTTATCGCCTTTGGATGGGCCCGCGTTGGATTAGCTAGTTGGTGGGGTAAAGGCCTACCAAGGCGACGATCCATAGCTGGTCTGAGAGGATGATCAGCCACACTGGGACTGAGACACGGCCCAG
>NZ_PHSO01000028.1 GCF_002870965.1 Tsuneonella flava | reverse complement strand
TTGGCGATATGATGGCGCACCCTTCCAGCGCAACGCCCAATGCGCTGGAAGGAATTGCCGGAGCGATCGACGCGGCTGTGATGAGCACCGCAACACCGCAGCAGCTTGCGGACGCTGCCGGGAGGGAGCTAGAGGAATTCAGCAACGCGGATATTCGCGAGCAGGCGACTATTCTGGGACATGGCGTTGGCGATGCTGCGGCGATTGCTGTCGATGCGGTCGTCGCAAAGGGCGCGGGACGACTTGCCAGAACTGGCAACGCCGACATACCCACTGCAGAAAGGGGGACGGGTGCCACAAA
>NZ_PHSO01000027.1 GCF_002870965.1 Tsuneonella flava | reverse complement strand
GCCGATCAGGTGAGCCGGGCCGAACGGGCGCTCCTCGAGCGCGATGTTCCGCAGCAAGGACGCGACTGGCGGCAGGAACTGCGGGCATTCGTCGCCGAGACCGACCGGGTGCTCGATCTGCTGGCCGGCTTCATGGCCGAAGTCAGAGCGCTCGACGATGCCGAGACGCTGACATTCCTTCATGGCACCATCTCGACAAAGCGGCACGCCGTGGCAGTCCCGGGATCGCCGATCTATCTCGACGCCCTGCTGGTCGATACGCCCTTGTCGGGCGGCATCGAACCGATGCTGGGGGACCAGCATCTGCGGACCGTCACGGTCATGGGTTTCCCCAACGCCACCCGGCCGGGCATTCTCGA
>NZ_PHSO01000026.1 GCF_002870965.1 Tsuneonella flava | reverse complement strand
ATTGCAGCTCGCGCGTATCCTCGATTAGAATGACTCGCTCATCGAGCGTCGCCATCTCGTTCAGCAGCGCGTTGGCGAGCGTCGTCTTGCCTGACGAGGTGCCGCCGGCAACGAGGATGTTCTTGCGCTGGACTACCGCCATGGAGAGCGCCAGCGCGACTTCGGCGCGCATGATGCCATCCGCGACATAGTCGATCAGCCTGTGGATGCGGCCCGCCGGCTTGCGGATAGAAAAGCACGGCGCACTGGCAACTGGTGGCAGCAGACCTTCGAATCGTTCGCCGCCTTCGGGTAGTTCCGCGCTCACGATAGGCGCGCCTGCATGGACTTCCGTACGAACATGGCTGGCGACCAGACGGATGATGCGTTCGGCTTCTGCCGGCTCCACCCGCAATTCCGTATCGACGCGGCCTTCGCCCAAGAGGTCAAGCCGGAGAGACCCATCGGGGTTGACCATGATCTCGATGACACGCGGATCGCTGAGCGCGGTCGCAATCGCCGGGCCCATGGCGGTGCGCAGCAT
>NZ_PHSO01000025.1 GCF_002870965.1 Tsuneonella flava | reverse complement strand
GCCCAGTTCGGCGGCGTCGTGTTCGACCCCAGCAATTATGCGCAGAATGTGCTGACGGCCGCGCGCACGCTGCAGCAGATCAACAACCAGATCCAGGCGCTGCAAAATCAGGCGTCGATGCTGACCAATATGGCAAAGCACCTACAGCGTCTCGATTTTTCGTCGCTGACGCAGATCACCCGGTCGATGCAGAAGATCGGCACGCTGATGGATCAGGCCGAGGGCATCGCCTTCGACCTTGCCTCAACCGACGAGGCGCTGCGCCGGCAGTTTCCCGCTGCCTTCGACACGGCGCTGTCGACCAGCGAGATCGTAGCGCAGGCGCGGACCCGCTTTGCGGCGTCGATGCAGGGCTATCGCCAGACCATGCGGGTCCAGGCGCAGGTGGTCGAGAATATTGACGAGGATGCGGACCTCCTCGCCCAACTGGTATCCCAAAGCCAGTCCGCGACCGGCAGTCTGCAGGCGGCTCAGGCGACCAACCAGCTCATCGCGCTGTCGGCCAAGCAACAGCTTCAGATCCAGCAGATGATGGCGGCGCAATATCGCGCCGAAGCGCTCGAGCGTGCGCGCCAGCAACAGGCCATGGAAGCCGCGCGCGAGCAGACCCGGCGCTTCATCGGTTCGGCGCGCATCTACACGCGCGACTGACGGCACCCGGAAGGCGGCCTGGCCCATGAACCCTGACCTCAACATCATCGACGGCTTCCTTGAAGCCTTCATCAGCTACATCGACAGCGG
>NZ_PHSO01000024.1 GCF_002870965.1 Tsuneonella flava | reverse complement strand
GATACCGTGCGCTGGGTCATCGGCGATACTTCGAGCGGGGCTGGCGAGACCGCGCGGGCGCACATATTGGTCAAGCCCTTCGCGCCGGGGCTCAAAACCAACATGGTCATCACCACCGACCGGCGCGCCTATCATCTGGCGCTCGAAAGCACCGACAAGACCGCGATGGCGGCGATCAGCTGGACTTACCCGCAGGATCGCCTGCTCGCCTTGCAGCGGCAAAACGAACGTGCCCAGGAGGCGCGGCCGGTGGCGGACAATGTCGCGCTCACCAATCTGCGCTTCCGCTATGCCATTACCGGCGACAATCCACCCTGGCGCCCCGTCCGGGCATGGGACGATGGCAACAAAGTCTATATCGAGTTTCCGGGCCGGCTCGATCAGGGCGAGGCGCCGCCCCTGTTCGTGGTCGGGCCGCTTGGGCAAAGCCAGCTGGTCAACTACCGTGTCAGCGGCAATCACTATATCGTCGATCGCCTCTTTGGCGCCGCTGAGCTGCGGCTTGGCGAAGACCCGCAGGCTGTCGTGCGCATTTCCCGCACCGATGCGGCGCAGGGGAGGGCACGCCCATGAGCGGCCCCGACAAGGATGACGCTGGCGCGGATCCGCGTGCTCCCGGCGAATCTACAGCGCTGCCGCCTGAACCGTCCAAGCAGAATGCGGAAAAGCTCGTCCTGCGCGCCGCACCCCGGCGCGTCGTCCGGTTCCGGCGCGGTGTGATCATCGGGGGAGCCGCTTGCGCCTCGCTCGCCATCTCCGGTGTCGCCTGGATGGCTTTGGGGCCAAAGACGTTGCAGGTGGTCGCCAC
>NZ_PHSO01000023.1 GCF_002870965.1 Tsuneonella flava | reverse complement strand
GAAAGGGGGACGGGTGCCACAAATAGAACACTGCTCATTGATGATCTGCAAGCGAGCGGAACAAAGGTCACGCTGGAGAATGTTATAGACATTCAGAAATTGCCTGATGGTCGGACGGTCTGGCTGGAAACGGGAAATAATTCGGCTGGTTTGCAGCACATTAACCGTCATGCGGATGAGTTTGCTCAGAAAGGCATTTCACAGGATCAAATCCCCGATGCTGTATTCTCGGCACTACAACAGAATAAAGTCGTTGGATATCAAGGTACAGGAACTGGACGCCCCATATATGAATATACATTCAATGGGCAGACACATCGCATGGCGATTACTGTAGGCGATAACGGGTTTATCGTTGGTGCGAACCCCACATCTCTGCCTTAGAGGACTGAACTATGGAAGATTTGCGCCCTAAAATTAAGTTGATGGCCGACTATGATTGCTGGCCGCTTTGGGGGCTATCAGCGGTCGGCAATATTGATCCTGATACGCTCTCGTTGTCGGAAGCTACAAAAGAAGCTTTGGCCAAATGGGCACAAGACTACAATGAAACGCTAAATCGTGCTGACCCAATTCAATCTGGGTTTAAAAATTCGGAGGAGGCTTTGGCTTTCAATATAGAGGGGTGGCGGTTGTGGAAGTGTCTTCAGAGCGAATTGCCTGAATTCAAAGTTCTCTACTTTGATAACAATTTAGGCCGAGTATTTTATGAAAGGCCTGTAGAAATTTCTTAATTGCCCACTGGCTCGACATAGTTCGGCATATGAATAGCGCAATGCTTTGACCCGTCATTTGGCGATATGATGGCGCACCCT
>NZ_PHSO01000022.1 GCF_002870965.1 Tsuneonella flava | reverse complement strand
CCCGGATCGAGACGCAGAATAATAAGCTGGGCTTGAGCGAGGTGGACTTCGTTCCGTGTAAGCCGGGAGAGGAATGCAGCCCACCGGCGTGGGGCGAGTGGAAGAGCGCAGGCGGCTCCTATGCCAAGGAGTGGGACCTCTGGGCACAGAAGTTGGGTTGCGATGACAGCAACCCGGAATGTGCTCGCCGGATTACCGCTGCGCTCGAACAGTTCTTTACCCTTCCGCCGGATGAGCAAACCGATTCCGCCCGCGAGAAGATTGTGGAAGCGGGCGAGCATGATGGCTCTGACCTTCGCGCAGAGCTGGATATCGCGGAGGAGAAGCGGAACGAGAATTTCACCGCAGCGCAAGAGGATTTGGGCGAACAGCTGGCCGCCGATCCTTCGCGCAGCGATGAGTGGGCGAACCTGTCCACCCAGGAACGTTACCGCCTGGCGCAGGTCTATGAAGACAACCCTGCACTGGCAGTGGCGATGCTCGATCAGCCGCAGGCGGTGCGCGATCTTGTATATGCCGACATAAATTCGGTTGAGCTGTCAGGCATCTGGGCTGACACAGGCCTGGGCGAGATTTTCGATCAGGAAACGCTAACCAGTCTGTATCTGAGCGGCGTTCGGGAAGAAGCCGAGCAGGACGGCAGTGTTGAGCGTAGAGGAGGTTTTGACCAACGGATCGCGAATGCTCATGCGACGGTGTCGAGGCATGCCGATGAGCAACGGAAGGCAGCCGACGAACGGGCGCTTCGGATGCATGCCGATGGCGAGTCTGAGGCTGCAATCGCGGCCTATCTTGCGCGGCAGTATTTTTATGCTGCCACCATCGAGCAGCTTGGGCACAATCTGCTGAATGAAGGGCAGTCTCTTGGCGATATGATGGCGCACCCT
>NZ_PHSO01000021.1 GCF_002870965.1 Tsuneonella flava | reverse complement strand
GTCAGGATTTTTCGCGCGCCATTGGGTCACCTAGCAACCGGCATGGTCGCCGCCGCCCTCCTCGCAGGCGGCGACGCGTTCTTCGCGGCAAAGGCAAACATCGAGAAGGACGACTTCAGCCGATCCATCCAACTCATTGCTCAAGATGACGGCGCATCATGGTGCGGATTTGCAAACGCCCCCATTATCCAAGATCGTAACGGGCTATCCTACTGCGCCATAGCCATGCCGAAGTATCAGGCTGAGGCAGACGGCGGTGAGTGAGGCGAGAACGCGTCGTTTTCAAAATAGTAGTGAACGGCATCGCAAAACTCTGCTCGTGTCGCCTCTGGATTAACCTTCTTGAGATGATCTTGAACCGATCTGATATCCTGTATCGACAAAAACTCCTCCATCGCATGTTGCTCGACTTGCAATGGTGTAAAATCGTCGGAACCTAGCTCTGCCTCATCTGGGTTAAGAACTATGCATTCAGATTCCACAGTAATGGGCAGGTTACGGCGCAGATAAACCCAGTCTCGCCATGAGTATGACGACAAGTTATCAAGGACTTCGGCTAGCGTTCGGATAGTCATTCTGTTCCCCAATTTGAGTAACCACCGGAACCATCAGAGTGCAATGAATCCTGTGCCGGACCACTCGTGGTATGCTGATCACGTGGCACTAATTGCATCTGGCCGGGGTTATCTCCATGGTGCCATGTCACATCTGGCGTAGGTGCTGAGCGAGGATACGCACCTCTTACCCCCGGTCGAACTCCATCAACAATTCCCGGATACAGATTTTCCATTTGAGTGGAGAACGACGGATCGGCCTCGAATGCCTCATGAAGTGCTTGGTTTGAAAGCTGATTATGGCGCTGCCGTGAAACACCCGGATAAGCACTATCTGGCAGTTGAACTTCAAATGCATTTGAATAGTGAGGGCTATCAAGCGGACGTACCGTAGAGCCGCTTGGTGTGCCGATTCCCCCCTTTGTGGCACCCGTCCCCCTTTC
>NZ_PHSO01000020.1 GCF_002870965.1 Tsuneonella flava | reverse complement strand
GCCATAGGCGCTGACGGGGGACAGATGACACGCAAGACAGTGCCCGAACGGTCGGGCCTGTCCGCCACCCATACCCGCGATGTGTTCTACGGTTATGACCTGCGCGGTCTGCAGACGTATGCCCGTTTCGACAGCGCGTCGGGCGAAGGGGTGACCAACACGTACGATGGGTTCGGCAACCGGACAGCCGAAACGCTCACCATGAACGGGGTGAGCCGCACGCTGACCGCGGGCTTTAACGCCAATGGTCGGCGTACGAGCTTGCGATATCCCGATGGCCAGACATTGAGCTATACCTACGATCAGCTTGACCGGTTCCATGCCATGCAGCTGACCGGAACCGGGTATCTGATTTATACGCCGTACTATGCCAATGGCACGGTGGCAGCGATCAATCGGCTCAAGCTGTCGGCAGGGGACTGGGGCTATAGCGATACGGCCACCACTTACGCCTATGATCTTGTGCTGCGCTTGAGCCGCGTAACGCAGGCTCTTGCCGGAAACAGTTACGACACAACGACAACGTTCACCCGCAATCCGGCTTCGCAGATCGCCAGCCTGACGCGGAC
>NZ_PHSO01000019.1 GCF_002870965.1 Tsuneonella flava | reverse complement strand
CCAACGGGCTCAACCAGTATACCGCGGCCGGTCCGGCAAGCTTCACCTACGATGCCAATGGCAACCTCACCTCGGATGGAAGCAACACCTACCTCTACGATGTCGAGAACCGTCTGGTGAGCCGCAGCGGCGGCGGGACGAGTGCGACCTTGCGCTACGATCCGCTGGGGCGGCTGTACGAAGTGAGCGGCAGTGCCAGCGGGATCACCCGGTTCCTCTACGATGGCGATGCTCTGGTCGGGGAGTACAACACCTCGGGTACGCTGCTGCGCCGCTATGTCCACGGTGCTGCCGAAGGTGTGGACGATCCGCTGGTGTGGTTCGAAGGAGCAGGCGTTGCGGATAGCGCCCGCCGCTACCTCTACGCCGACGAGCGAGGCTCGATCGTCGCGGTGACCGATGGCAACGGCAACAAGCTGGCGATCAACACCTACGACGAATA
>NZ_PHSO01000002.1 GCF_002870965.1 Tsuneonella flava | reverse complement strand
GTAATACGGAGGGAGCTAGCGTTGTTCGGAATTACTGGGCGTAAAGCGCACGTAGGCGGCTTTTCAAGTCAGGGGTGAAATCCCGGGGCTCAACCCCGGAACTGCCCTTGAAACTGGATGGCTAGAATCCTGGAGAGGCGAGTGGAATTCCGAGTGTAGAGGTGAAATTCGTAGATATTCGGAAGAACACCAGTGGCGAAGGCGACTCGCTGGACAGGTATTGACGCTGAGGTGCGAAAGCGTGGGGAGCAAACAGGATTAGATACCCTGGTAGTCCACGCCGTAAACGATGATAACTAGCTGTCCGGGTTCATGGAACTTGGGTGGCGCAGCTAACGCATTAAGTTATCCGCCTGGGGAGTACGGTCGCAAGATTAAAACTCAAAGGAATTGACGGGGGCCTGCACAAGCGGTGGAGCATGTGGTTTAATTCGAAGCAACGCGCAGAACCTTACCAGCCTTTGACATCCTGGTCGCGGATTAGAGAGATCTTTTCCTTCAGTTCGGCTGGACCAGTGACAGGTGCTGCATGGCTGTCGTCAGCTCGTGTCGTGAGATGTTGGGTTAAGTCCCGCAACGAGCGCAACCCTCATCCTTAGTTGCCATCATTTAGTTGGGCACTTTAAGGAAACTGCCGGTGATAAGCCGGAGGAAGGTGGGGATGACGTCAAGTCCTCATGGCCCTTACAGGCTGGGCTACACACGTGCTACAATGGCGATGACAGTGGGCAGCTATCCCGCAAGGGTGAGCTAATCTCCAAAAGTCGTCTCAGTTCGGATTGTCCTCTGCAACTCGAGGGCATGAAGGCGGAATCGCTAGTAATCGCGGATCAGCATGCCGCGGTGAATACGTTCCCAGGCCTTGTACACACCGCCCGTCACACCATGGGAGTTGGTTTCACCCGAAGATCGTGCGCTAACCTTTTAGGAGGCAGCGAGCCACGGTGGGATCAGCGACTGGGGTGAAGTCGTAACAAGGTAGCCGTAGGGGAACCTGCGGCTGGATCACCTCCTTTCTAAGGATATGGCCGAAAGCGTCCGACCTCGCGTCGGAAAGTGCTTCGTCCTTTCCAAAGAACATTGCCGTCGTCCTCATGTCCTTTCATCACTGGAGATTGCCTCAGGCTTGGCCTGTGGCATGACGCCTGAGCTGGCTCACGCCGCCCGCGGCCTTACGGCCAGCTGGGCAGCGGATTGGGCCTGTAGCTCAGTTGGTTAGAGCGCACCCCTGATAAGGGTGAGGTCAGAAGTTCAAATCTTCTCAGGCCCACCATTCCGCACCGCGCTGGCATTAGGGGCCTTAGCTCAGCTGGGAGAGCACCTGCTTTGCAAGCAGGGGGTCATCGGTTCGATCCCGATAGGCTCCACCAGCCGCGCGGTACACTTTCGAGTGTGTGCGATTTCTCCAGGATGAAACGAAAAACTATCCGGCTTCGGTCGGTAGTGGGTGGATTTGCTGCCTGCGATCTTTGACATTGTGAATGGGTTTTTAAATCGATGCCGTGGCGGTATCGTCATACTGATTACGATCAGAGTGACTGATATCATCACAAATCAATCAAATTGATTATCTGGCTGAGATAATTCCTCCGCATCATCGTGAGGCGACTGTGCTTTATGCAGGCCTGTCGTTGATGGTGTGGATTCTCAAGCGTGAGGTAAGAGCATTTGGTGGATGCCTTGGCATGTACAGGCGAAGAAGGACGTGGCACGCTGCGATAAGCGTCGGGGAGTTGTGAGCAAACTTTGATCCGGCGATTTCCGAATGGGGAAACCCACCCTCACCATTTCCTTTCGATCCCTTTTGGGGGTCGGAAAGAGGTGGATAGGGTATCACCGAAGTGAATATATAGCTTTGGTGAAGCGAACCCGGGGAACTGAAACATCTCAGTACCCGGAGGAAAAGACATCAACAGAGATTCCCGTAGTAGTGGCGAGCGAACCGGGACCAGGCCAGTGCTTCATTTTCAACTAGCAGAACACTTTGGAAAGAGTGGCCATAGCGGGTGATAGCCCCGTATGCGAAAGTGATGAATGAAGACTTGAGTAGGGCGGGACACGTGAAATCCTGTCTGAACATGGGGGGACCACCCTCCAAGCCTAAATACTCGTACATGACCGATAGCGAACACAGTACCGTGAGGGAAAGGTGAAAAGCACCCCGATTAGGGGAGTGAAACAGTACCTGAAACCGGATGCTTACAAGCAGTTGGAGCCCCATAGGGGGTGACAGCGTACCTCTTGCATAATGGGTCAGTGACTTAGTGTATCATGCAAGCTTAAGCCGTTAGGTGTAGGCGCAGCGAAAGCGAGTCTGAATAGGGCGACAGAGTATGATGCATTAGACCCGAACCCCGGCGATCTAGGCATGGCCAGGTTGAAGGTGCGGTAACACGCACTGGAGGACCGAACCGGTGAATGTTGAAAAATTCTCGGATGAGCTGTGTTTAGGGGTGAAAGGCCAATCAAGCCGGGAAATAGCTGGTTCTCCGCGAAATCTATTGAGGTAGAGCGTCGGACGTATGCCGATGGGGGTAGAGCACTGGATGGGCTAGGGCTGCGCGAGCGGTACCAAACCTAACCAAACTCCGAATACCATCGAGTCTTATCCGGCAGACAGACGGCGGGTGCTAAGGTCCGTCGTCAAAAGGGAAACAGCCCTAACCTACAGCTAAGGTCCCCAAGTCATCACTAAGTGGGAAAGCATGTGGGAATCCCAAAACAACCAGGAGGTTGGCTTAGAAGCAGCCATCCTTTAAAGAAAGCGTAACAGCTCACTGGTCTAAATAAGGGTTCCTGCGGCGAAGATGTATCGGGGCTAAAGTGATGCACCGAAGCTTAGGGTTGCAGTTTACTGCAGCGGTAGCGGAGCGTTCCGTAAGCGAGCGAAGCCGAAGGGTAACCGACGGTGGACGTATCGGAAGTGAGAATGCTGACATGAGTAGCGACAAACAGGGTGAGATGCCCTGTCGCCGAAAGACCAAGGGTTCCTGCGCAACGCTAATCGGCGCAGGGTGAGCCGGCCCCTAAGACGAGCCCGAAGGGGGTAGTCGATGGGAACCACGTTAATATTCGTGGGCCTGGAGATGTGTGACGGATCGTGGAAGTTGTTCGTTCTTATTGGATTGAACGGGCAGCCAAGCGGTTCCAGGAAATAGCCTCTCCATATAGACCGTACCCGAAACCGACACAGGTGGTCAGGTAGAGTATACCAAGGCGCTTGAGAGAAGTATCCTGAAGGAACTCGGCAAATTGCCTCCGTACCTTCGGAAGAAGGAGGCCCCATCTTAAGGCAACTTTTGGTGGGGGGCACAGGCCAGGGGGTAGCGACTGTTTAGCAAAAACACAGGACTCTGCTAAGTCGGCTTCAAGACGACGTATAGGGTCTGACGCCTGCCCGGTGCTCGAAGGTTAAGAGGAGGAGTGCAAGCTCCGAATTGAAGCCCGAGTAAACGGCGGCCGTAACTATAACGGTCCTAAGGTAGCGAAATTCCTTGTCGGGTAAGTTCCGACCTGCACGAATGGCGTAACGACTTCCCCACTGTCTCCAGGATATGCTCAGCGAAATTGAATTCTCCGTGAAGATGCGGAGTACCCGCGGTTAGACGGAAAGACCCCGTGCACCTTTACTGCAGCTTCAGAGTGGCATTAGGAAAGAGTTGTGTAGCATAGGTGGGAGGCTTTGAAACTTGGGCGCCAGTCCGAGTGGAGCCATAGGTGAAATACCACCCTGCTGTTTTCTGATGTCTAACCTCGCACCGTTATCCGGTGTAGGGACCCTCTGTGGCGGGTAGTTTGACTGGGGCGGTCGCCTCCTAAAGAGTAACGGAGGCGCGCGATGGTAGGCTCAGGACGGTTGGAAACCGTCTGCAAGAGTGCAATGGCATAAGCCTGCCTGACTGCGAGACTGACGAGTCGAGCAGAGACGAAAGTCGGTCATAGTGATCCGGTGGTCCCTCGTGGAAGGGCCATCGCTCAACGGATAAAAGGTACGCCGGGGATAACAGGCTGATGATTCCCAAGAGCTCATATCGACGGAATCGTTTGGCACCTCGATGTCGGCTCATCACATCCTGGGGCTGGAGCAGGTCCCAAGGGTTTGGCTGTTCGCCAATTAAAGTGGTACGTGAGCTGGGTTCAGAACGTCGCGAGACAGTTTGGTCCCTATCTGCCGTGGGCGTCGATACTTGAAAGGAGTTGCCCCTAGTACGAGAGGACCGGGGTGAACGTACCTCTGGTGTACCTGTCATCCTGCCAAGGGTGCCGCAGGGTAGCTATGTACGGACGGGATAACCGCTGAAAGCATCTAAGCGGGAAGCCTCCCTTAAGATAAGGTATCTTCGAACCGTCATAGACCATGACGTTGATAGGCCGGGTGTGGAAGCGCAGTAATGCGTGTAGCTAACCGGTCCTAATAGTTCTTTTCGCGCTTGTTGAATCCCACCATCAACGACAGCCCTGCGCTGTCCGCGATATTGGAGGATTTCTCCAGTCGGATAACGCCCAATAGCTCTCTGTTGGAGAGTATGGTGCATCGATTTAAACCCGCATCCGCCTGCTTCATTGCTTGGTGGCCATAGCGTCTGTGACCCACCCGATCCCATCTCGAACTCGGCCGTGAAACCAGACTGCGCCGATGGTACTAATGCTTAAGCATTGGAAGAGTAGGTCGTCGCCAGGCATTGTAGCCGGCGGGTGCGCGGTAAACCCATTCACTTGTCAGGGCTTTATGCCCTTTTTGGAGGGCCCTTGAGGCCCTCTTTTCGTCTCAATTCGAGGCGATCGGTGCCGCGGGGTGGAGCAGTCCGGTAGCTCGTCAGGCTCATAACCTGAAGGTCGTTGGTTCAAATCCAACCCCCGCAACCAAATAAAACAAGGGCTTAGCTGGATTAGCTAGGCCCTTTTTTCGTTTTTAGACCAAATTTGGACCACCATGCACAGCAAGACGCAACAATCCAACGCAAGCTTTCCTCACGATCATGTCGTTGGGCACATCTACATTTCAGCAACGTTCGCGATCGGCGATCTGTAGAAGCAACGGTGGCTTCAGTCGCTTTGCGTATCGCTTATTGGCTTTAAAAGTGTTGACTGGCACGGGTGCCTTCTTCCCTTTTGGAGCAATTTGGACCAGCGGCTACTGCTGCCTTCCCGAACTTGCCGGTACTCAACAGAGACAGACGACAAAGCCATCATCGCCAGCAATCTCGCTGAAGATAGAAAGATGGAATTACTGCGCGCGCGCCGTCGCTATCTGGAACGCAAGCGAGAACGCGAGCGGGAGAGAGAGACTGCAATCGCACGCAGGGGCTTGACTATCTGGACCGTTGAGTTGGGCGTCTCGGCAATCACCAAAAATCCGAATTGCAGCACTCAGCCGAATACCTTGATGCAGCGGGAGATTTCTGCTTTTTCTTTGTACTGAGAGTTGTGATTGGGAGGTGCCAGTGGTCCACATGGTCCGACTGGCGTTGAAAGCAGAGAATGCAGAAGTTACTGGTTGACTACATTAGTCGCATGGAAGCTGCTGATAGTTTCGATCAAAAGTGGGATTGTCTAACCGATACGCTGCGCACGCTTGGCTTCAATGTGGTCAACTACACTGTTTTTCCGAATACCGAGACATACGAAAACCCGGTCTTCATCGAAAACTTTCGCAACGGTTGGGTAGAGCATTACACCGCGCAGGATTATGGCCCCGAAGATGCCTTGATACCGCATGTCCTGGAGAGCGACATCCCCGCGCTGATGCTTGGTGCCGACGAGCGGCAACCTCTCCAATGGTCGACTAAGGGCAAGCAACTCATTGCGGAAGCCAAAGACGCGGGCATGGAAAGGGCGATAGGCTTTTCCCATAAGAACGGTGACGGGATCGTTGATGGCGGGATCGCTATCGGAACCGACATGATGTCGGCGCACGATTTCTCGACCTTTTTGAATGAACGTGTGCCTCTGCTTTATATAATCTATTCGATCGCATATGGGCGACTACATCCCGAGCGGCGACAAAGGATTGCACTGGACGAACTGAAAATTTCATCTCGGCAATATGACTTGCTTATGGCGCTATGGGGTGGGCTGTCGAACAAACAGATCGCCGAACGGCTGGGTGTCTCTGAAGTGACGGTCTCGTTCCACCTGAAACAGTTGCGTAGCAAGCTGGGATGCAGCCTCAATCGCGAGATCATTCCAAAGGCCTATCATTACGGGCTGATTGGAGCGGTTCCAAGACTAAATACCTGATGCGGGCACGTCATTTCCGCCAGCCTTAATCTTTTTATAGGTTTAACCGAGCCGAAGCGTTCGACTAGCATATGAGTGAACTGCATAGCCTGATGCAGAAACATTTAACGTGCGGAGGCGTGATGTTCACAATTGCACGGTCGAAAACTGTCCCGATGGCGGGCCTGAATTTGGCTTCCTGCGGCGCGTTGTCGGATGGATGCTCTGACGTGGAGATGACTACTCAGCCTGGAATGTTCGACCAGACGGAAATCAGCGTTCGCAACACAGCCGATGAACCCAAGCTGGTTACGCTGGCCATCATTGATAGCGATGGCTCGGAGATCAATTCCGAGACCATGCGCGTAGCCTCCAAGGACATTGTGGAGACTGCAGCCGGCAGTAGGACAAGGAGTCCATTGCGCCCTAATCCTCATTTACTAGGTGAGGCGCATTCTCTGAATCTTATGTGAAAGCGCGCAACCGGGAGGTGACAGTGAAGAAGTTTGGTTGGATAGGCTGTGTGATGGTCGTGGTCGCCGGGTTGAGTGGTTGCGGCGATGCCAGGGGCAGTTACCCCGATGTTGACCGTCAGCTTCAACTGCTTTCCGAATTTCAGCAGGTGAAACGCGGATGTTCGGATGGGCTCACCAGCCAGACGGGCCGCAGTGGCGAGTTTGACGGTGCCGAGGCGTCCGTGTGCGTAGGCAGGATTTCCTCCGAAGAGCCGTACGGTATCACCCTCATCACCGGCGGGTCAGCACAGGCGCGGCCGGGAACGGTTGTCTTCGAGATGAGCAAGCATTCTCATCCCTTGGCCTACGAAGAATTGTACGAATACATGTTCAAGATGGGCGGGATCGAAAGCGATGAAGAGCAACAGAAATTTCGGACTGCGATGCGAGGCGCCCTGCTCGCAAACCAGTATGTCGATACAGCTCGGGGTCGGCCGCAAATAATCTACACAAATGACAGCGGCATGGAGGCGACCATGACGGAAATGGGTCGCAATGAAGTGAACCTACGCTTCAACCCCCCGCAATAGATGACTTCAGCGGAGTCCGAAGCGCTGAACATAAGCAGGCAATTGATCAGAATTCATTGGAATGACTTCGCCTGAAGGAACGTCATCCCAAGACCATGCACATTGGATTTTGAGGAGAATATCTTTGGCTAATGGCAATAGTGCTGATCTGAAATTCGAGCAATGGAAGGGTGCGATGGAGCGCCATGCCAAAGCCAAGAAGGTTGCTACCATCGTGAGTGTGGTCACGGGGTTAGGCTGGCTATTGTTCCTCTATAAAATGAACCAGACCTCGGAGATGGCGTTGCGCTATTCTACCGAGGCCCAAGAATCTGTCGGTTCATGGACGCTCGTTCTATTGGCAATGTCGATAGGAAGCGCTGTTTTGATCGTTGTTTCGGGCAGAGCAAAGAAGCGTGCAAAGGCGCTCGCCGCAAGTCTGGCACCCGAGTTACGCGGTCAGCTTGATGATGCTGACGCTGGGCAGCGGTCCATGATCAATGATCGTTACTAATCGCAGCTCGACGTTTCATTCGCCGCTCCCACCAGTCGAAATAGCGCATTTTGCGGGCGCGGAAGGCAGGGAGGCCTTGCACGAAAATCAGTTGCTCTCTGTCTTTCATGGTGAGGATTTCGCCCGTGGTCATAAGCGGGCGGGCGCCTTCGAACGCGCCTGAATGAAATGAGCCCGCCACGATGTTAAAGGGCAGCGGCGAGCTTTGGCCGTCCGAATGCATTCGCACCATGGCCGTGCCGAGCATATCCGACAGCAGCTTGGCGATTTCAGGGTCTTGTACGTTGAAGGCCTGTCGTACCGCGCAGTTGGCAATCATCGAGCGAGCTTTCGGGTACGAGACGGTGACTGGCCCCAACAGATCTCTGCCGCTGCTCAAGCCGATGAGCTAAGCTGCCGGTCGCATGAGCGTTCAGGCAGGAGCGAATGCGCTGGGCTCAAGATCCATCCCGACCTTTTCGGCCTCGTGACAAGCGTCCGTAATTGACCCGGCTTGCGTCCAGATGCAGAAATTATTGTCGTAAGTCGAAAGATTGCTGTCGCGTGAGGCTTTCCTCACGATCCGAGAGGGTTACTTTCGAACCAGTTTGTCGAGCCCTGCGCCTTTCATAAATATCTGCAGGCGTGCGTTTGTGCGCTCCGGGGAATGGACGATTTCTGTGCTGTGACTGATGGCGTCGCTGTGCATATCGCTGGCGATCACGTCGAGAAACATGTCGGCCAGCACTTCGGGGCTGGCAGTTAGTTCGGCCCCGTCCTGTTGCCATTGGGCAAACATCTCGACGAGATCGTCGCGCTTTCGGGTAGCTGTCTGATCAAAGAATTTCTTAGCGAATGCCTGATCCTCAATGCAGCGGGTCATAACGATCCGCGCAAGGGCGAGGAATTCGGGATCGAGTAATTGCTCTCGCAGGTCGGCTGCGATGAGGGGCAGAGTTTCTTGCGGGTTGCTACGCATAGAGGCAAGTCTGCGGCTCAAACTCTCGCTTATTGCCGAATGGTCGAACACCACTGCCTCAAGCAATCCGTCCTTGTTCCCGAACAGTTTGTAAAGGGTCGCCAGAGAGCCTCCGGCAAGCTCCACAATGCTCCCCAGAGTCGTGCGTTCGTATCCCTGTTCGATGAACAGGGCGCGTGCCGCGTCGATGAATGCACGGCGGCGTTGATCGAGGCGGCAGCAGAGGGTGTCTGTAATCATAGGTAAACAACTTCTCTCAAAGGTGCTTGCGATGCAATCGTGTAATGGCTATTACACCTTCGCACCTGCACAAGACCTGACTGAAAGTTTCTCTCCATGATTCGACCGTTTGCTGGCCTGCTGGCCAGCCTCGCCCTAGCTGCCTGCTCTGCTGCAGAGGAGGCGCCCGCACCAGCTGCCGTGCCGGTTCAGGCTGTCACTATCGCTGCGCGTTCCGTCCCATATGTGATCGAACTCCCGGGCAGGGTCGAAGCGTTCAGGACTGCGGAAGTGCGCGCTCGGGTGACCGGCATCGTACAGGCACGATCTTTCCGCGAAGGTAGCGATGTGGCCGCGGGCCAGCCCTTGTTCCGCATCGACCCGCGCGAAATGCAGGCCAGCTATTCGCAGACCGCAGCGGCGCTTCAGCAAGCCCGTGCCACGGCGACCAATGCCCGGGCGGTCGTGCGCCGCTACGAACCTCTGGTCGGCGAAAACGCCATCAGTCGGCAGGAATACGATGCGGCGCTGGCAGCCGCGCGCGCGGCCGACGCTAATGTCGCGCAATTGCAGCAGCAGCTACGCGGCGCTTCGCTCCAGCTCGGGTATACGACCGTGCGGGCACCGATCGCCGGCCGTGCGGGCCGTGCCGAGGTCACAGAAGGTGCGCTGGTAACTCAGGGTGAAGGCACTTTGCTCACCCGGATCGAACAGATTTCGCGCGTCTATGTCAGTTTCGCTCAGTCCGCGAGCGAGGTCATGGCTCTGCGCCGTGCCGTAGCAGCGGGTGAAATCAAAACGGCGGACGGTGGCAGTATGCCTGTATCGCTGACCTTCAGCGACGGGACAGATTACCCCGGCACGGGTACTATCGATTTCCAGGGGCTGTCGGTCGATGCGCAAACCGGCACTATCGGTTTGCGCGCGATATTCGACAACCCGCAACGTCTGTTGCTGCCCGGTGAATTCGTCCGCGCCAGGATCGTGGCGGGCAATCGGGCGGATGGCATCGCGGTGCCCCAGCGCGCCGTCTCGCTGAGCGAGGATAGCGCGTCGGTTTTCGTGATTGGCAAGGATGGTAAAGCGCAAATTCGCCCGATCGAACTGGGCGAGATGTTCGACGGATTCTGGATCGTGAAGCGCGGCTTGTCCGTGGGCGATGTAGTCATCACCAGCAATCTGCAAAAACTGCGCCCCGGTGCCCCGGTGCAAATCGCCAAGACCCAGACGGGCAGCAAGCCTGCGGCCAAGCCCGCCGCCAAGCAACCCGCACGCACCAGCGGAGCCAAATAAATCATGGCACGCTTTTTCATCGACAGACCCATCTTCGCCTGGGTCGTTTCGCTCGGCATTCTGCTGGCTGGGTTCCTCGCTCTGCGCGCGCTGCCCGTCGAGCAATATCCCGAAGTCGCCCCCCCCTCGTTGACTATCAGCGTGGTCTATCCCGGTGCCGATGCCAAGACCCTGGAAGAGAACGTCACTCAGGTGATCGAGCAGCAGCTCAACGGGGTCGAGGGCTTTCTCTACATGTCCTCGTCCAGCCTTTCGAACGGCACAGCAAGCATTACGCTGACCTTCGAAGCCGGGACCAATATCGATATCGCTCAGACCGAAGTTCAGAACCGGTTGAGCACGGTCGAAGCGCGGCTGCCCGAAGAGGTTCGTCGACAGGGCATCACCATGCGGCAGGCCGATGACACCTTCCTGATGATCGTCGCGTTGACATCGGAAGGGGGCGCCCAGAGCCCGACCGATCTTGGCAATATAGCTGCAACGCAAGTGGCGGACGAGTTGCGCCGCGTGCCGGGCGTAGGCGATGTGCTGGTGTTCGGATCGGAATACGCTATGCGTATCTGGCTCGATCCCGACGCGCTCGCTTCCTATAACCTGTCGCCTAGCGAGGTTCTCGCCGCGGTGCGCGAACAGAACGCGCAGACGGCCGGTGGTTCGATCGGCGCGCAGCCGACGACCAACGGGCAAGAGATTACCGCGACGATCTCCACCGATGGCCGTTTCAGCACGGTCGAGGAGTTCAAGAATATCATCCTGCGTGCCAGCAATGGTGCAGCGGTGGTGCGGCTGGGCGACGTCGCGCGGGTCGAACTCGGCGCGCAGACTTATGCATACGACACCACTCTTAACCGACAGCCGATGGCCGGGATGGCGATCCAGCTGGGGACCGGTGCCAATGCGCTCGCTGCGGCGGAAGGCGTGAAGGAACGCCTGGCCGAGATCGCGCCCTCGCTGCCTGACGGTGTTGTCTGGTCGATTCCCTACGACACGACGCCATTCGTCGATGCGTCGGTCGAGGAAGTGGTGAAGACACTGGTCGAGGCTATGTTCCTCGTCTTCCTTGTCATGTTCCTGTTTCTGCAGAACTGGCGTGCAACCCTGATCCCGACGCTGGTTGTGCCGATTGCGCTGGCTGGGGCTTGCCTTGGTCTGTGGCTGTTCGGTTTTTCGATCAACGTTCTGTCGCTGTTCGGTATGGTGCTGGCGATCGGTATCCTGGTCGACGACGCGATCGTGGTGATCGAGAATGTCGAGCGGATCATGCGCGACGAAGGCTTGCCCCCGTTGCAGGCGACACGCAAGGCGATGGGGCAGATCAGCGGCGCGATCATCGGGATCACGCTTGTGCTGGTCGCGGTGTTCATCCCGATGGCGTTCTTCCCCGGGTCGACAGGCGGAATCTATCGCCAGTTCTCGGTCACGCTCTCTGTTTCGATCTTCTTCTCCGCGCTTCTCGCCCTGTCGCTGACCCCGGCACTGTGCGCGACCTTCCTTAAGCCGATCGAGAAAGGGCACGATCATTCCGCCGAAGTAGAGGTGGATGAAGAGGCCGAGGCGCAGCCCGGCTGGCGTGGCCTGCTGGCGCGTGCGCGGGGCAAGTCTGCCCGCTTCTTCGCCGGGTTCAATCGCTGGTTCGCACGTATGCAGGACAAGTACGGGCGTGCCAATGATCGCATCCTGTCGCGCCCGATGCGCGCATTCGCGGTATTCCTCGCGCTGGCTCTCGTCACGGTGCTGTTGTTCATGCGCCTGCCGACTGCCTTCCTGCCGGACGAAGATCAGGGGTACCTGATCACTGCGGTGCAGGCACCTCCGGGGGCCACCCGCGAACGGACCGAGGAGTCGCTCGACCAAATCTCCGACTACTGGCTGGGGCGCAAAGAGGTCGAAAAACTCGTCGTCGTGCGCGGATTCAGCTTCTTCGGTCAGGGGCAGAATCAGGCGATTATGTTCACTACTTTCAAGCCGTGGAAAGAACGGACCGAAGCAGGCAGCAGCGCCAGCGCCATACTGGCGGACGCCACGGCCCGGTTCAACCAGATCGAAGGGGCGCTGTCTTTCGTGATCCAGCCGCCTGCAATCCAGTCTCTGGGCGAGGCGACCGGCTTTTCGCTCAAGCTGCAGGACCGTGCCGGGCTGGGCCGCGAGGCGCTGACCGCTGCGCGCGACCAATTGCTGGGCATGGCGTCGCAAAGCGATGTCATCGCCAATCTGCGGCCCGAGGACCAGGGGCCAAGCCCAGAGGTCAAGATCGACATCGATCGGGTTCAGGCGCGCGCGCTCGGCCTGTCGTTGAACGACGTGAATGCGGCGCTGTCGATCACGTTCGGTTCGGCCTACGCCAACGACTTCAACCGCAATGGCCGTGTGTTGCAAGTCCTCGTACAGGCAGACGCGCCTTATCGCATGACACCCGACGAAGTGCTGGCGCTACGCATTCCCAATGCGAAGGGTGAACTTGTGCCCTTCAGCGCCTTTGCCAAGGCGGACTGGTCTGCGTCACCCGCCAGCCTGTCGCGCTATAACGGGTATCCCGCGATGACCCTCTCGGGCATGGCCGCGCCGGGTAAATCCTCGGGCGCCGCACTGACGGCGATGGAAGAGATGGCTAACCAGCTGCCTCAGGGTATCGGTTACGAATGGACCGGCATTTCCTACGAGGAAAAGCAGGCCGGCGGTCAGATCGGGCTCCTGCTCGGCCTGTCGGTGGTGGTCGTGTTCCTGGTGCTGGCTGCGCTCTACGAAAGCTGGGCGGTGCCGCTGGCGGTGCTTCTGATCGTCCCGATGGGCGTGCTGGGCGCGGTGCTGTTCTCGATGCTGCGTGGTCTCTCGGCGGACGTCTATTTCAACGTTGGCCTGATCACTATCATCGGCCTTGCCGCGAAGAACGCGATCCTGATCGTCGAATTCGCGATCGAGGAAGAGGAGCGCGGCCTCAGGCGGATCGATGCGGTTAAGGCAGCTGCCAAATTGCGACTGCGGCCGATCATCATGACCTCGCTCGCCTTTACCATGGGCATGGTCCCGCTGGTGCTGGCAAGTGGCGCAGGCGCGGCCAGCCGCATCGCGGTCGGCACGGGTGTGATGGGCGGCATGATCGCTGCAACCGTGCTGGGCATCTTCCTGATCCCCATGCTCTACCTGCTGGTGCGGCGGAAGATCAGCCGCAAGCAGCCGGCAGCCGTCGGGCATCTGGACGAGTCCGACACCGAACCACCAGCATCCAACAGCAAAGGGGAGCCCGCGCGATGAACCGTCCCGTCAGAACCCTGATCGCGCTTGCGCTATCCTCCAGCGCGCTGGCTGGCTGTGTAAACCTGGCGCCTGAACACACTCGCCCGTCGGCGGCGACCGCGCCCGCGTTCGATCCCGAATACCGGCCCGATGGTGAGGTGGTCGCTTCGCAGCTTTCCTATCGCGACTGGTTCGCCGATCCGCGATTGGAAATGCTGATTGCAACGGCCTTGCAGAACAATCGCGATCTGATCGCTGCAACCGCGCGAATCGAACAGGCGCGGGCGCGCTACCGGATCGAGGATAGTCGTCGCCTGCCGACGGCTGTCGCCGATGCCAGCGGCACGCGTGCACGCAGCCAGGTGCAAAGCGGGGCAACCGCCGATGATGTGACAGCTGTCACCGGCAACCGGTTTTCGGTCGGCGTAGGCGTTAGCGCTTATGAAATCGATTTCTGGGGTCGGATTGCGAATATGAGCGAGGCCGCACGCGCGCGGTATCTGGCAAGTGTCGCGGCGCAGCGGGCATTCTACCTTTCGCTGATCGCTGACACGGCCAACACCTACTTCGCTTTGGTCGAAGCTCGCGAACAGATCGCTCTTGCACAGGCAACCGCTGAAAGCCGCGAAGAGGGTTTGCGTCTGGCTCGCTTGCGGCTCGATCAAGGTGTCATTTCGGCTTTGCCCTATCGGCAGGCGGAAACCCTGCTGACGCAGGCCCGGCAGGATCTGGCGGCTCAGCGTCTGGCGGCTGCCCGGCTGGAAAATCAGCTGGCCGTGCTGGTCGGCGGTCGCATACCGGCAGAGATGCCCGATGGGCTTTCGCTGGCGGCACAGGGTGACGATCGTCGGCTGGATCCGGGGATGCCATCGGATCTGTTGCTCCTGCGTCCCGACATCATTGCTGCGGAAGAGAACCTGCGCGCGGCCCGCGCCGATATCGGTGCGGCGCGTGCGGCCTTCTTCCCCAACATCTCGCTGACCGGTAACGCGGGTTTTGCATCGAGCAGCCTCGACGGATTGTTTTCCAGCGACGGTTTCGGCTGGTCGTTCGGGCCGAAGATCAGTTTGCCAATCTTCGACTGGGGCGCACGCGAGGCCAATCTCGATCTCGCCCGCGCGTTGGAAGTCGAACAGGTCGCAGTTTACGATCGCACTGTGCAAGGGGCTTTCCGCGAAGTCGCTGACGCCTTGGCCGGGCGGCGCTACCTCGCTGAACAGATTGCCGTGCTGGAACAGGCTGTTGCCGCGCAACAGCATCTCACGCGCATCGCCACTCTGCGAAATCGCGAAGGGGTGGCCGATTATCTGGAGGTGCTTGACGCGCAGCGCAATTTGCTGGCCTCCCGCCAGCAGTTGCTGGCGACACAGCGGGCGTGGCTGCAAAACCGCGCGACGTTGTTTGTCGCGCTGGGCGGGGGCTTTGAAGCCGCCCCTGCGAATACCCCCGGCGAATAGGCACTACTGGGGCGAAGGCGGGCGGTTCGTTTTCTCCCCGGCAGTTCAGATCACTTCGACGACAGCGGGGGGGCGGGTCAAGCTGGTCAACGACACGATGGTGGCGCACCCGATCCATCTGCACGGTCATTTCTTCGAACTGGGGGGCGGCGCGGGGCTGGATTCGGCAGAAGCCGGGTTGCGCCTGCACTACGAATTCACGCGCGAATTTGCCCCAGATGTCGGCATTGAACAGGAATGGAAGGCGGGCGGGAGCGCCGACTATGCCCGTGCTGCGGGCGAAGATCCGAGCGTGACGAATTATGTCGTCGACCTCCATTTCTGGTTCTGATCCGTCCTGGCGAAGAAACGCTGGCCCCGGCGCGCCGGGCGAGATCGCGGAGTGGATGGCTTCGGGGGGCGTGGTATTTGCCGGGTTGCTCTGCCATGGAGCCCTCGGAACGACGATAGCAATCGCGGAAGGGGGCCTGATCGCATGGCGGATGAAGAGCGGATTTCAACGGCTCCCGATGGTGCAAATGGTGCCCAGCCGTCGCATCGGTCCGATCTGTTCGCGCGGCAGCGGGCCGACCTGGCTCACCTCAGACAGATCGGGCGATATCGTACGCTGTCCCCTAAAAGCGGAACGGACTTTTCCTCCAACGATTATCTTGGCCTTGCGGCATCCGATGAACTGAACCGGATCGCCCGCGACATTGTTGCAGACGGGGTGCCTGTGGGATCGGGCGGTTCGCGCTTGTTACGAGGGAATTGCTCCGAACATGTCGCGTTGGAACGGTTTGCTGCGGAATTCTTCGCTAGTGAATCCGCGCTGTTCCTGTCGAGCGGCTTTGCCGCCAATTCCGCGCTGTTTGCCACTTTGCCGCAGACCGGCGATCTGATCGTGTGCGACGAACTGATCCACGCCAGCATCCATGATGGCCTGCGTGTCACGCGCGCCGAACATTGCGTTGTGGCGCACAACGATGCCTCTGCGTTCGAGAGTGCCGCGCGCGCATGGCGGCGCGATCATCCCGAAGGGCGCATCTGGATTGGCGTGGAATCTGTGTACAGCATGGATGGCGATAGCGCGCCGCTGGCCGATCTGGCTGTGATCGCGGAAAGATACGATGCCGTTCTGGTGATCGACGAAGCCCACGCGACCGGTGTGCTTGGCCCGATGGGGCGGGGCCTTTCGGCCGATCTGCCGAGGCGCGACAATGTGATCAGCGTACATACCTGTGGCAAGGCGCTGGGGTGCGAAGGGGCGCTGGTTTGCGCCCCGGCGGTGGTGAGCGAATTCCTCGTCAACCGCGGGCGGGGTTTCATCTTCTCGACCGCGCCATCGCCCTTTATCGCACAACTGGTGCATGAAACGCTGCTGTTTGTCGGACGGTCGGACTATCTGCGCGCCGAACTGGCGGCGAATGTCCGACTGGCCGCGCAATTGCTCGAACCACTGGGCGCATTGGGCGGGGGGCATATCGTGCCGCTGATCGTGGGCGACGACCGGCAGACGATGGCTATCGCCGGGGCGTTGCAGGATGCCGGACTGGATGTGCGCGGCATCAGACCGCCGACGGTGCCCCCCGGCACCGGGCGTCTGCGTATCTCGATCACGCGCAATGTGGATCGGACCGATATCGTGCGACTGGCCGAACTGCTTGCCGACCTGTTGCCATAGCGCGGGGCTTGCGTCGCTCAGCCGGACTTTGCCGGGGCGGATCGGTGCGGGATGGGGCTGACTTTCTTTCGCCAGACATGCCCTGAATTGTTTTGAGCGGGCGCATCAGAGGCGTTTGGTTAACAAATAATTTGATTTCCGCTTGTCGTCGACAATTGTTTTATTGAATACAGGCGTATGATGGCAATACAGTCAATTAAATATTGAAATGTGATTCCTGAATTCAATCCTACACTTGTGTGACATGATTTATATGTCACCCTGATCATTCGCGATTCATCGATGGTAGTGAAGTGTAAGGGGTTGTGTGGGTAAAACGGCGCTAATAACGGGTGTTACCGGTCAAGATGGTGCCTACCTCGCGAAATATCTGCTCGGGAGGGGGTATCAAGTCCATGGTTTAAAACGCAGATCCTCGTCGTTTAACACCGGCCGGATAGAGGAACTCTACCAGGATCCGCACGAACTCGATCCGCAATTAATCCTTCATTATGGGGACCTTACCGACAGCGCCAATCTGATGAGCATAATCCAGCAGGTGCAGCCCGACGAAATCTACAATCTCGCCGCGCAAAGCCATGTGGCCGTCAGCTTTGAAGTGCCTGAATATACGGCGAATTCCGACGCGACCGGAGTGCTGAGGCTGTTGGAAGCGATCCGCATTCTGGGGTTGGGGCGGAAAACCCGGTTCTATCAGGCATCGACATCGGAACTCTATGGAAAGGTGCAGGAAATTCCGCAGCGGGAAACCACTCCGTTTTACCCGCGCAGCCCGTATGCCGTGGCCAAGCTCTATGCCTATTGGATCACCGTAAACTACCGGGAAGCATATGGAATTCATGCGTCGAACGGCATCCTGTTCAACCATGAAAGCCCGATGCGCGGTGAAACTTTCGTCACCCGCAAGGTCACCCGCGCCGCCGCGGCCATCAAGCTGGGCCGACAGGACAGGCTCTATCTCGGAAACCTCGCTGCGCGTCGCGATTGGGGCCATGCGCGCGACTATGTCCAGGGAATGTGGGCTATTCTTCAGCAGGAAGAGCCTGACGATTATGTGCTGGCAACGGGGGAAACGACTTCGGTGCGGCAATTTGTGGAATGGGCCTTCGCCGATGCCGGGATCGACTTGCGGTGGGAAGGGGAAGGGATTGATGAAAAGGGCTTTTGCACCGCCAGCGGACGATGCAGAGTGGAAGTGGACCCGCGATATTTCCGCCCGACAGAAGTCGATATTCTGGTTGGCGATGCGACCAAGGCGCGCCGCCAGCTCGGCTGGGAGCCCGAAACCTCGGTGCGGGATCTTGTGCGCGAAATGGTTGCTGCGGATATCAGTGCCTTGCAGCGTAATCCCGCTCTGAAAGCGGCGGTATGACGCGGCCGGTCTTCGACCTTGTGGGCAAGCGGGTGTATGTTGCCGGACACGTCGGGATGGTCGGTGCTGCTTTGGTCAGGCGCTTGCAGCACGAGGGGTGCGCCATTCTTACGGCACCGCGCGCATGCGACTTGCGCGAACAGGCGCTAGTGCTTGATTGGTTTGCAGAAAATCGGCCGCATGTCGTGGTTTTGGCGGCGGCAAAAGTCGGCGGTATCCTCGCCAACCAGCGTTTCCCCGCATCGTTTCTATATGACAACCTGATGATCGAAGCGAATGTGGTGGAGGCCGCGCGACAGCATGGGGTGGGCAAGCTGCTCTTGCTCGGATCATCTTGTATTTATCCGAAATTTTCGCCTCAGCCGATTAGCGAGGATGCGTTGCTGACCGGCGCGCTTGAGCCGACTAACCAGTGGTACGCAATCGCCAAGATCGCCGGGGTGAAATTGTGCCAGGCCTACCGTCAGCAATACGGGTGCGATTTCATCGCTGCCATGCCGACTAACCTCTACGGTCCGGGTGACAATTTCGACCTTGAAAACAGCCATGTGATACCCGCTCTGATCCGCAAGGCGCATGACGCGAAAGTGGCCGGAGCACAGGCGATCGCGATCTGGGGCACCGGCACTCCGCGTCGCGAATTTCTCTATGTCGACGATCTGGCGGATGCCTGTGTGTGCCTATTGCAGAACTATACCGGCGAACGGCCCATCAACGTGGGAGCGGGCGTGGACGTGTCGATTGCCGAACTCGCGCGGCTTGTCTGTGCCGAGATCGGGTTTGACGGAGGGATCGAAACCGATCGGGATAAGCCCGATGGAACACCGCAAAAACTGTTGGACAGCAGCACTTTGGCGCAGATGGGCTGGCGCCCGCAGATGCCCCTGCGGGCCGGGATCGCCGCGACATACCAATGGTTCCTCGCGAATGCGGCGCGAAGGCAATGAAGGTACTGATATTAAGTTTGAATTATGCACCTGAGCAAATCGGCATCGGCCCCTGTTCAACCGGCTGGGCGGAGCATCTGGCGCGCGCAGGCCATCGGGTGACGGTGGTAACAGCGCAACCCTACTATCCCGATTGGCGCATCGCGGCAGGCCATCGCAACCTGTGGCGGCGGACAGTGGAAAATGGCGTGAGAGTCGTGCGATGCCCGCACTATGTCCCGCGGCAACCGACCGGGATGAGGCGCGTGCTGCATCACGCCAGCTTTGCGCTTGCGGCAATGTGGCCCATGCTGGCGCGCGCAATCGTTCGGCGGCCCGATCTGGTTGTCGCGGTCGCGCCCTCGCTCATCGCTGCGCCCGTCGCGCGGTTTGCAGCGGCATTGGCCGGGGCGAAATCGTGGCTCCACGTACAGGATTTCGAGCTGGAGGCGGCGCTCTCCACCGGTTTGCTGGCTGACGGATTCCTGCTCAATGTCGGCAGCCGGTTCGAGCGCTGGGCGCTTACAAGCTTCGATGTTATCAGCACAATTTCCCCGCAAATGTGCCGCAAGCTGGCGGCGAAGGGCGTTGCGAAGGAGCATATTCGCGAATTGCGGAACTGGGCGGATATCGATGCGATAAGGCCGCTCGATCGGCCTTCACCATTGCGTGATGAGTGGCAGATTTCCGCGCCGCATGTCGCGCTCTATTCGGGCAATATCGCCAATAAACAGGGGATCGATCTGGTGGTCGATGCCGCCCGGATATTGCGCCAACGGAGCGATATTCAGTTCGTGATTTGCGGCAACGGTCCCGATCGCGCGCGGCTGGAATCCCGTGCTGCCGACTTGCCGAATGTCTGCTTCCACGATCTTCAACCGCGCGAACGTCTGGTAGACTTGCTGGGCCTTGCCAGCGTTCATCTGTTGCCACAGATCGCCGGAATTGCGGATCTGGTTCTACCGTCGAAGCTGGCCAACATGTTTGCTTCGGGGCGGCCGGTGGTGGCCACTGCAGACCCCGGCACCGGAATTGCCGACGAGGTGAGCGGGGCAGGCGTAGTCGTTCCGCCCGGCGATGCTGCGGCCTTTGCCAATGCCATCGCTAACTTGTTGAACGATCCGGATCGCCGCGCACGTCTGGGGCGGGCTGCGCGGATCAAGGCAGAACGCAGCTGGGCAAGAAGCGCCATTTTGCAGCGCTGCGATCAGGAAATGAGGCAGTTGGTTTTCAAATAGTTCCCGTTTTGTTCTTTCCTACAGCCGCCGGCCCGACCTAGGTCGCTGCCCGCCGATTCGCGCCGTCGCGAACCCGCTTGCAGGAGAATGAACCATGATCCCCTCCATCGCCAGCCCCGCACGCTATGTGACGCAAACAGCAATTGCATTCGCGAAAGCGGGCTCCGCAAGGCCTGTTGACGACGAAAATCCTCTGCCGATCGGGGAAGTGAGTTATTCCCATGCGCGCGCGGCGATACCGGATACCGCGCTCGATCCGGGACGTGCGCTAATGATTGCTGCCACTGGCCCCGTGCAGGTAATGATCGAACTCGCCAATGGGGGCACCGTGGCCTTGCCGATAACGGCCGGGGTGACGCTTCTGCCGTTCGCCGTTGTGGCGATCAGCGCCCTTGATGGTGCGGAACGCGCCGTTTTTACATTGCTCGACTGAGAAGGGGAACGGCATTGCTTTATTCCGCTTTTCCCACCGTGAACGCCGCGATCGGCGGCCATGCGAATGCGTTCGGCCATATCAAATGGCTGCTCAACGAAGGTCGTGACGTATCGATTTATAACTGGGCGGACAGCCTTTCCAACAGCGGGCAGAACCCGCGCGAATGGATATTCCGGGTCGCCGATCTGATCGCAACCCACCATTCGAACCCGAGCATAGAGATTGCCACATGGAATGGGGACGGCGCGTTCTCCCCTCCGGTTACCGAAGCGCGCGGCACCGGGCCGACCGTGACGATCCGCAATTTTGCCGTGCCGGGTGCGCCGTTGCATTATGCGATGGGCCAATTGTGGGCAGGCAGCAGCGAATTGGCGTGGGATACGCCCGATGTCCTGATGCTATGCCATGGGCATAACCATGTCGTCGGCACGACTATCGAAATGGTGGCGGGCGAATTGCTGGCGGCGATCGAGTATTTCCGGCTTGCTCACCCCGGCGTGCCGATTGCCGCTCTGATCCAGAATCCGCAAGGATCGAACGATGCGATGGCGACTGCATTCGGCGCGTGGAAGCGCCTTGAGCAACTGCGCGATGTTACGTTGATCGATGGGTATTCACCGTGGATAGCGGCGGGCAAACCGCTCGACTGGTATTCAGAGAAAGGGGTGGCGCGTGGCGTTATCGCCGGCAAAACGCTGACTGTGTCCGAATGGTTGGCGCAGCCGGAGCAGGGCATTGCGGTGGGTGACCGTATTGGTGGTACCGATCCCAATACATGCGTGACCGGTCTGGGCAGCGGAAGGGGTGGTGCTGGAACCTATACCGTCAATCGATCGCAGGATCGGCCCGATACGCGACTAAAACTCTACGATTCGATTCATCCAAGCGATACCGGGATTGAGCATGGATTTGTCCCTGCGTTGCACGCGGCATGGGGCGATGCATACCCGCGGCCATGTGCAGGACCGGATTCACTGTTGTCCCCCGTTTTGGACCCGGCGCTGAGCCTTTTATCCAACGGGGACTTCGCCAGTTGGGATGATCCGCTCGGCTTGCCCGATGGGTGGTTGTCTCAGGGTCCAGTGTCCGTGAAGCGGGAAGAGGTCATCCGGCGTTCGCCGCGCAATGGATACGCGGCATCAGTACTGGGGACCGAAGGCGGCTGTGCGATCTATCAGGATGTGAACGACTATGCGCGGATGCGGGGCAGGCCGGTCAGCCTGCTCGCGTGGGTTTATCGTCCCGCAGGGGTGCCCGGATCGGTGGCGCGCATTCAGATACGGGCCGCTGCACCGCAGGGTGGAACGGCTATCGCGACCTCCCGCAACTATGCGCTCAATCAGGCGGATTGCTGGGTGCCGTGGTGTATCAGTGGCCTGATGGTGCCTGCCGATGCGACTGCGATAAGAGTCACTCTGTTCCATGACAGCGCGGCCAATCCGGCATCGCAACCGGCGCTGTTTCAGTCGGTTTCATTGGTGCCGGGATATCTGCCGCGCGGATTGACGGGATAATATTGCTGTCGGCACGCGATATGCGTGGTGTACAGTAAAACTTGCGAATTATGGTCAAAGTCTTCAATATAAAACCTATATATTGCAGGTTTTATTTATGAACGGTAAAAAATTAAACGGAAAATATTATTACAGTTTTCCGATTGTCGACTTTTTGCGTTCCATTAGAGGCGCGCGATTGCCGTTGCGCTTCAACACTTTGCTTCGCACTGCCGGTCATTTTTCGGGATGTCGGGCAGGGCGGGGCAGAGCGATCCTTGCCGCAACCGAGCGCTATGTGCGTTTACCGGGAGCGCAGGCAGGTCGCGTATTGCATGCTGTCGGATGCGCCATTGGCCCGTCCGTGTTCCGGAGCCTTGTTCGGGCGGCGGGCCACGGAAGGCATAGCGCCCCGCCGATGTTGATCGGGAAATGACCGGCTCTCGCCGCTTGCGCGTGGCTGTGGTTTATCACGTATGGCCCCATTATCGGCGCGCCGTGATGCAGGCGATGGATCGATGTGCGGGCATCGAATACGATTTCTATGGTCGGAATGCCCCCTATCAGGGGATCGAGCCGGTCGATCCGGCCAGTGTGCACCGCTTTGTCGATGCGCCATTTTGGATGTTTGGCCCGTTCATGTGGCAATTCGCGGCCTTTCGCGTTGCGCTTTCGCGCCGGTATGCGGCGATAATCTATCTGGCGGATCAGCACTTTATCGCGACATGGCTGGGCGCGGCGCTGGCCCGCCTGACGGGCAAGCGGGTGCTGTTCTGGTCGCATGGCTGGTTGCGGCGTGAATCGGCGATCCGGCGACGGGGCCGCAATGCCTTCCACGCATTGGCCCATTGCGTGATGGTCTATTCCCGGCGGTCCCGCAATTTGGGGATCAAGGGCGGGTTCGACCCGTCGCGCGTTCGCGTGATCTACAACAGTCTCGATTTGACTGAGGCGGACCGTGTGGTGTCGGAGATCGAAGCCGGTACGCTGCCCTCCGCCAGCCCGCGGGCGTCGTTCGACGAACCCAAACGCCCGCTACTGGTCTATACCGGGCGGCTGACGCGGCAGGTGCGGCTGGATCTGTTGCTCGATGCAGCGGATCGGTTGGCGTTGCGGGGGCGACCGGTCAATATTGCGTTGCTGGGCGACGGGCCGGAACGCGCCGTGCTGGAAGCCGACGCGGCGCGGCGCGATCTGGCGGTTCGGTTCTACGGCGCCTGCTACGATGAAGAGATAATCGGCCCGGCGATCTATCACGCCGATATCGTTGTGGCGCCGGGCAAGATCGGCCTCTCTGCCATCCATGCTCTGATGTATGGCACTCCGGTGATCACCCACGATGATTTCGACCGCCAGATGCCTGAGGTGGAGGCAATTGAGCCGGGCCGTACCGGTGCCTTCTTCCATTATGGCGCGGCGCACGATCTGGCGCGGGCGATTGCCGACTGGCTCGATAACGCCCCTGCGCGAGCGGCGGTGCGCGTGGCTGCGCGGCAGTCCGTTCATGAAAGATGGAACCCCGAAACGCAGGCCGCCGCAATCGAACGCTGCGTGATCGAAACGTGCGGAGGCAGCGCATGAACCTGTCATCGATGGCATCGCCACCCTTTCAGGTGCCAGTGGACAGAGGCGCTCCGTTCAGGCCCCGACCGTGGCCGCTCAGCAGTTTGCGGATCGGGCTGCATCGCCTGCGACTGGCATGGGTCCGGCGCACGATGGCGGGCGATCTGGTCTGCGGCGAACACGTGGCCATCGCGCGCAATGCCGACATACGCGCCCCGCACCACTGCCGCATCGGCAGCTACGTATCGTTTGGCAAGAACTTCACCTGCGAAACCGATCTCGAAATCGGCGATCACGTTCTGGTTTCGAGCAACGTGGCGATTGTTGGCAACGATCATCCGTTCGACGACCCAGGCCGCACAGTGTACACTCAGCCACGTCGCGATGACAGCGCGGTCCGTATCGGCAGCGATGTGCTGATCGGTTTCGGTGCGATCATTGTCGGCCCGGTCGCTATCGGGGATGGCTGCATTGTCGGGGCCGGGGCGGTGGTGGTCAGGGATCTGCCGCCATATACGATCTGCGTCGGCAATCCGGCGCGACCGGTCCGCAGGCGGTTTGCCGATATCGGGCTGGTTGATTGAGCGCACAGTGACACGCCCTCTGCATCTGATGTCGCTGCGGACGCAGTTCGACAACCTCGGCGATCTGACGATCAACGCCGTTCTTGCGGCATGCATTTCTGCCCGCGCGCCTCTGGTGTGCCTGACCGATGGCGTACCACAGGGATATCTCGCTGAATTCGATGTGCTCGCTTCGCGTCTGGGGGCGTGTGACATTCGTTATGCCTCCACACTGGCAGGTCTTTACGCCGGCGTGGGTGCGCTGTGCCGCAATGGCATAGCGTTGACCCTGTCGCCTGGCGATATCGGCAGCGGGCGTGGATGGATTCGACGCGGAGCCTTGGCGGCACTGTCGCGCATCGCGCCGCAGCGGAGCACTACGCTGCAGGTCGGGGCTTCGATGGCCGATCCTGCACCGGCCGATGCGCGCTTGTTCGCGCGCCTGTTGGAGCGAGGCCAGCCGATCACGGTGCGCGATCCGGTTTCTCTGGCTGCTTTCGCGCGGCAGGGTATCGAGGTACCAATTGTGCCCGATCTCGCATTTGCGCTTCCCTGTACATCGGCCAACGGCGGGCGCGACGGGCTGATCGCCATGCGGAAAGTGAACTCCATCCCGTTCGACAGCCTGCGGATCGCAGTGCGTTCGCTGGCGCTGCAGATGCGCGAAGCCGGGCTGGAGCCAAAGCTGTATTGTCAGGTCGCGCAAGATGCCAACCTGCATCGCAGATTGGCTGCCGAGCTCGATCTGCGAATGATCAATCTGGCTGGCGGGCGGCCCGGATTTGACGATGCGATGGGGGTCTATGCAAATGCCGGGGCGATTGTTTCCAATCGGCTCCATTCGTTGCTGCTGGCCGCAACGGCGGGCGCCACGCCATATGCATTTGTCGGGCCGGGCGAGCGCAAGATTGCCGGTGTGTTCGAACAGGCGGGCCTGAACGGGCAGATCATCCGGCTGGACGAAGCAGCACAGGCGGGCGAGCGTCTGGCGCGTCGTGCGGACTTGCATCATGACCGCGTGACCCCTGCTTTTGAACGCAACGCCCGCTTGCTGGCCGACTTTTTCGACGAAGCCGTGGGGCGATGAAGGCGCGCCTTGCCGGAGGCGCTCCGCTGCTGGCTGCATATGCTGCATCAAAGGCGATGCAGCTTGCAATCGCTGTGCTGCTGGCCCGTTTGCTGAGCAAGGGGGAGGCCGGATCGGCATTCTATCTGGTCGGGCTGATCGCGTTCGCGCAGTCGGTTGGTTCGCTGGGGCTGGATGGTTTTGCCGCTTATGTGCTGCCGCGTTTCCGCCGTTCGGGGGCACTGTGGAAGATGCGCCAGTATGCAACGCTGGCCGTACTGGTGTCGCTGCCGGTCGCGGCGCTGATCGCGGCAGGGCTGGTGTTCGAACGGGCGGAGCGGACGTGGGGCCAGAGTATCGCTTTGCTATGTATCGCGGCGGTATGTTCGGCCAGCATGATCTATCGCCGGATCGCGCGAACGGCGTTTTTGAGCAGGGCACAGCGGTTGCGGGCGGTCGTGCATGATACGGCCACCGTAAGTGGGCTGACCATCGCGATATTGCTGATCGCACCGATATCGACGTCATTTGCGTTCGGCGTGGCGTTGCTGGGGGCCAACCTGCTGGCAGCGTTATGGGCGCACCGCGATTTAGGACGTATCGTTGCCCCGGTGCCTGCTGGCTTTTCGCCTCTGCCTCACCGGCGGGTGAGGCGGGTTATCATGCCGATGGCATTGCCCTCTCTGGTATCGCAAGGGCTGGCACAGGCGATCAACCGGGTCGATGTCCTGCTGCTCGCGCCGCTGTCGACTATCGATCAGGTGGCGGATTTCAGTGTCGCCATTCGCATTACTTTCTTTCTTCAGATCGTGCCAGAAATCGTGGGGCTGATCGCCGGGCCGCGCCTGTTGCGGGTGGGGGAAGGCAATCCGGCTCAGCATCGCCAGCTCGCGCGGGTGGTGCTGCGTGCGTCCGCCGGGCTGTCGCTGGCGATCGCTCTGCCGCTGATCGTGTGTCCCGGCCCATTGCTGGCCGGTGTGTTCGGCCCCGAATATCGGCAGGCGGCCGGTGTTCTGGCGGTGCTGGCTGTGGGTAAGCTGTTTACTGCCCCTTTCAATGCTCTGATGCCGATGTTCGTGACGCTGGGCCATAATCGCCGGATTGCCCGGATCGTGGCGGTGGGAGCGGCGATCAACCTGGCGGTCGGCTTCGCTCTGATCTCCACCTATGGCGCAATGGGCGCGGCGGTGGGCACTGCGATGGCGCTGGCGGCGATGGGGATTGGCTATTGGCGGCTCTACCGCTCGCTTCTGACGGAATGGCGCGCATGATGGAAATGGTCGGATATGCGGCTGCGCTGGTCAGCTATGCCGTACTGCTGCTGGCGCTGAGGTATGCGCGCTTCCCCACGATCTCTCCTGCGACGTTTCTGGTGGCGATTTATCTGCTGCAATATGGTCCGCACACCCTGATTCGCAGCTTGCGCGATCTGAGTGCCGATGTGAGCGATGCGGTAGAGCTGCAATATGTGCTCGCTGTCGCGCTCGCCAATTACTGCATAGCGTTTGCAATGCTGGCTGTGCGAGCCGCTTACCCGCAAGCGATAGCGCCAGCGATAGCCGTCAGAGGCGAAGGCGCGCCGCTGCTCCTTCGTAACCGTTCAGCGGCCCTCGGGCTGATCGGCATCAGCGCTATGGTTTGCCTGGCGTTTTATGCGGTGGAGCTGGTCGGGCCACCGCGCCTTGCGGGCATTTTCGACTATCTGCGCGGCACGTCGCCCCACAGCTACACCGCCTTGAGGCGCAAGCTGTTCAGCGGCGCTCCGATAGAGCTGCTGATGAACTACACCCGGCAAACGCTGTCGATCGTGCTGCTGATGCTCAATGTCGTCGTCGCGATGCGATATCGCTCACTGCGAATTGCAGCGGCGATCATGGCAGTGGCGATTTTCGTTTTCACGATGATCCAGTTGAACAAATTTCCGTTGATCTACACGCTGTTCGCTGTGGGGATGGCACTGTTTGCATACTCCTGCGGCAGACTGTCACTGACATCGAAAGAGAAAGCTGTTGCCGCATTGGTGGCGGCGGCGGCGATGGGGCTGATATTCGTGCTCTATCTGGTGCAATACCGCGCAGCCCTGGCCGATGGATTGCTGGCGCGCGGCGATCTGGTGAAGCTGGTGTTTTATCGCGGGGCCTTCGCTCAGGCCGATGCATTGCGGCTGTGGTTCAGCGAATTCCCGGCCCGCACCGCATTTCTGGGTATCCGCAATTATGGCCTGCTGGCCGAATTGCTGGGGGAGAAATTCTTTAACGTCACCAGCTTCATTCCGCGCAGGTATTTCGGGGCCGATACGACGTATCAGGTCGGCTTTATCGGGTCGGGTTATGCCGGGCTCGGGTGGCCGGGGATTGCACTGTTTGCTCTGATGGCGGGTGGCACCGCGTCGTTTGCGACCGTAGCGACATCGCGCATCGCTTGGGCCGATCTGCGGCTGGTGCTGACTATCGCGCTGTCGATGAACATGTATTTCTTCTGCAGCCGCGAATTCAGCACGGCGCTGCTTTCCGGCGGCATTCTGCCGTTGCTGGCGGTGGCATGGTGGCTGGCCGCCATCGGGCGAAGGGGTACAGGTGCCTAGCTGTCCGGCCTTTCACCCCTCTATCAATACGAACGGGCCCCACACGCCGGGGTTGACCTCTCCCGGTATTCCCGCATGATCGGTGATCATCTGCAATTGCGCCTCTCGCAACGCCTGCGCCCGGTCGGCACCGGTTTCGGCGCGGCGCAGGGTTTCGACCGACAGGAAGGCCGCGGCATCGTCGCGCACCGGCCAGTGCGACAGCAGCAGCGAATGCGCCCCGGCCACCTGAAACGCGCGTGCCAGCCCGCCATACGTCGCACCGCCACGGCCATCCCCTGCGGCGGTGTTGCAAGCGGACAGGATAACCCAGTCGGCGGCAAGATCCATCGCGGCGATTTCCGATGCGGTCAGCAAGCCATCTTCGGCAGAAGTCGGCGCATCGGGCGGAGTCAGCACCAGTGCCGGCTCGGCCAGATCGCGGATCTGCCCACCGACAAGGCCGTGGGTCGAAAACGCCAGTACCCGGTAATCGCCCAGCGGCGCTGCACGCACGCCGGCTTCGGTCGCTTGCTCACCGGTCAGCAACAGCGCGTCATCCCGGGCAAAGGCATTACGCATCGCTGTCAGCTCCGCCAGCGATCCGGGCAGCGACGGCAATGCGCGCAGGGCCTTGATGTCGATATCCATCCCTCTCAGCGACCGTGCATCGCCATTCTTTGCAGACAGCGCAGGCGCACCGATCCCGGCAAACGCATGAGCTGGCGTCTTTTTGGGCGGAGCCAGCGGGCGTAGCGACGGGCGCACGGCAATTGCATAATCGCGGATCAGGAACCGGGGTGTTTTGCCTGCGACCGGCGTTTCGCTCACCAGAACCGAGGGTGGAATCTGCGCCAGCGGCCCGCCTGCGGGGAAAATCAGCTTGGTTATGCCTGTCAGCGCAGGGGCAAGTGCTGGGCCGAAGAAACGGCGATAGATCTCGTGCGCGGCGGCGCTGTCGAACCGGTCGGCATCGCCATCGGCCACGCTGGCTTCTTCCAGTGAGGCCCGCAGCTGCCTGATCAGTGCCGTTGTGCTGTTATATGGCGAGGTGCTTTCCTGCCAGATCACTGCATTGCTGGTGACAACGAGCGTGACGTTGCGATCTTCCACTACCAGCGGGATGACGACAGCTTCTGTGTCGCTCAACCCGGCTTGCGTTTCCGCCAGCGTTAGCGGAGTGGGGCGCAGGATTTCCGCATGACGCGGGAAATCGCTGTCGAGCTGGCGCTCGGCCGTTTCGCGGTGGTCGATGGCTGCGGCCAGTGCATTGGCACTGGCTTTCCCGTCGGCCAGTTTCTGGCGCGTGTCTGCCTCTGCCGTACGGGCGGCCTGCACCCCTTCCAACGCCTTGCGAAACCCTTCCGCATCACCGGGGTAGCCGAGCTTGGCGGAGGACATCGCCAGTTCGCCCAATGTTGCGAGCTGCGCGGCGCGCCAGGCCTGTTCCATCCGCGCGTTCTTCAGCGCGACCCATGCGAAATCGCGAAACAGTGTGTTGTTCGCTGCCGCCACGCTTCGCACGTCCTGCGACCGGGCATAGGCATCCAGCATCTTGCTTTCATTTGTCGCGACGATTTTTTCCAGCATGTCATAGGCGTGGGCCGGATCGCCTGACCGGGCGAATGCCTTGGCTATCATCGCATCCGTCGTGATCCGCGCCGGGTGCGTGGCGGGCAATTTGGCAGCGAACCCCGCTTCGGCCTTTTTCGCCATTTCGAGCGCTTCGGCATCCTGCCCCAGTACGCTGAGCGTGCGGGCAAGACGCGACTGGATGAAGGCCCAGCGCAGATCGTCCGGGTCCGTCCCATCGAGCAGAGCCAGTCCTTCGCGATAAGAGGCAGTGGCTTCTTCGATCTGCCCCTCGCCCAGCAACAGCCCTCCGATCAGTTCGCGGTGCATCGCACGATCCCCCATCGGTTGGCTGCCTTCGACAGTGATCGCGAGCCGGGCAATGTCGAGCGCGGTCTGCCGTTCGCCCAGCCCGGACAGCGCGACCGCGCGGTATTGCAGGATGGGATAGAGCCGCCTGTCATCCTGCCCCCATTCGCGGGCCGCGAGATCGGTGATCCGCGCATAGATCGCCGCCGCTTCGCTAAACCGCCCTGCCGCTTGCGAGCGAGCGGCCATATCGTACCACACGTTGATCCACAGCGGGTGGCCTTCGGGCAGGATATCGAGCGCAAGCCGTTCGGTCCGTTCGACAGCGGTGCGGCCTGCTGTGCGGTCGGCATATTGCAGGTGGCGGCCATAGGCGTTGGCGAACATGACTTGCGCCGGATCGTCTGCAGGCAGATCGCGCTGCGCCAGTTCCATCGCCTTGCGGAAGAACGCGACCGCGCCGGGCAGATCGTCGCGCAACATGGCATCCGCGCCCAGTGCCGCCTGCGACACAGCGGGGGCGAGCGGAGCGTCTGGCACCGGTTGCGTGGCGTATGCCGCCAGACGTTTGCGGGCAGCGGCCTTCGCATCGGCATCGCTGCTGGCTTGCAAGATCGCACCCAGCCCGGTCACCACCGCCAGTGTATCGAGCGGTTTATCGCGATATCGCGAATACAGATCGGCAGCGGCATCGTATCGTTCGGAAAAGTAAGCAGCGATAATCGCGCGCGAAGCGATAGCTCCGATTTGCTGCGGTGCCAGATCGCCGCCGCTTTCCTTCAGGCTGGCGACAGCGGCTTCGTAGCGGGCGACAGTGCCGAGAAACAAATCGTCTTCCGCAGGCTGTGCGCTGTGTGCCGGAAACGCAAAGGCCAGCAGAGTCGCGGCGATAACTGTTCTAGTCGAACACAAGGTAATACGATGTTTCATTGGCCCCCCGATTGGCGATCTCTATCGAATAACGTTGTGTGAAGATTGGCGTAAAGCGACAGGACCGCCCGTAAGCAGGGTCGCGTTCGCACACCACGTTCGCCTTTGCATCCAGCAGTCGCAGGCGCAGCGGCTGGCCTTTGCCACCCGCTACGGAAATTTCGGTGGGCTTGCCGGCCAGGAAAATCTGGCTGGTTGCGCGCAGCTCTTCGGGTTTCAGTCGCCCGCGCAGGAACCCCGGCCCAAGCGCACGGCCCCGCAGTGGCGGTCCGCTTTCAGTGGCGGCCTGTGACCAGCGATCGACCGTCTGTTCCCCGTCCGGGTCGAGAGGTCTGACACCGCGATTACGCAGCCGGTCGAGCAGAATGGTAAGCGCTGCGCTGTCGCCCGCGTCATAGGCATCCTGCGCTGCCGCCAGATCGGTCGCAGCGAAGGCCGCAGAGCCTGCCTCGGCTGGCAGGGCGGCGCGTATGCTTCCCTCCGCAGGCGCAGTGGCGCATCCGGCCAGCGTAAGCGGCAGTGCGATGGCGGTGTACGCCAGCAAGCGAGGCGACACCGTCATATCGCGTCCTCGCTTGTGGGTTCGACCACGAAGCGCGCCCCGCCTTCACCTGCCGCCAGGTGGATGTGCAATCCGTGGCGCACTGCGATGGCGCGGGCCAGCGCAAGGCCCAAACCGCTGCCCGATTGATCCCCGCTGGCCGCTTTGCCGCGATAGAACCGGTCGAACACCCGCTCGCGGTCGGCATCGGGGATGCCGGGGCCATCGTCGCTGACCGTCAGGACCGGTCCGCTGGACAACTCCACGCGGATCGATCCGCTTTCGCGGTTATATTTGAAGGCATTGTCGAGAAGATTGGTCATGATCCGGCCCAGCTGCGCTTCGTCCCCCATCATGCTCACACCGGATGCGATTTGCCATTGAAAATCGTACCCTGCCTCTTCCGCGCTGTCGGCATAAAGTTCGCAAATGCCGCTGACCATCGCGCTGAGATCGACCGGTTTCATCCCCTGAGTATCGCCAGTGTGCGCCTTGCTCGATGCAATATCGAGCAGAGCTTCCAGCGTGCCGACCAGACGGCGGATTTCGCCCCGCGCCTCCGTCAGATGCGCGGCCGTTGTCGGGGCGCTGCCCTGCTGTTCGAGCGCCTTCACCAATCGCGTGTCGAGATGCATCAGCGGGGTGCGGATTTCGTGAGCGATCTGTTCGGAGGTTTCGCGGTTCGCTTCGGATAGCTGGCGTGCCCGTTTGATCGCGTCGGCGGCCTGACTGGCGATGCGGTCTATTTCGTCGGGGCGGTCCGGCATTGTCAGCCGCTTTAGCGCGTCATCGTCGCTCGCTCTGAATGCGCTGCTGACTTGCGATACGCGCTGGCGGACGCGTCCGCTCGCCGCTTGTGCGAACAGCGCGATACAGGCGACGAAAATCGCTCCGCCCAGCAGGAACACTGTCGCTACCCGTGCCAGCAATGGCCCTTCGTCCAGCGGCTCGTGCGCGACCAGCAGGCGCAGGCCCGGCGCGATCAGTGTGGCGCGGGCATAGGCCCGCGTGCGGTCTCCGATAGGGATAGTCCCGCTTTCGGATATCGTGGGGTCGAGCGTCGGCCACGACTGGATGTCGCCTGCGATCGCGCGGCCCTTTGCATCGGCCAGCAGATAGTGCGGGCGGCTGCCATCCACCGGCACCACGGCCAGACGGTCGGCAATCCGCCGTTCCAGCTCCGCCTGTCCGCCGCTGGCGTGAATATCGACCAGACCCGCAAGGTCCACGTCCACATTGTTGCGTGTGGATGCGGCCAGCGTTTCGCGGATCGTCTGGTCTGTCACCCACCACAGCCCGAGCAGGAGCACCGCCGACAGGATGGCCGACAGGAAAACGATATGCGTGAAGATGGAGCGGCGAGCGATTATGATGTGCGCCCCTGCAACAGGCGGTATCCCGCGCCCCACACCGTTTCCAGCGCAGGGCTACCGAAGCCTTCCTCCAGCTTGCGGCGCAAACGGCCGATATTCACGTCCACGACATTGGTCTGCGGGTCGAACGACATGTTCCACACATCGCGCAGCAGCATCTCGCGGGTTACGACTTCCCCGGCATTTTCCATGAAATAGCGGAACAGTTCGAATTCGCGCGGGCTGAGCGGCAAGTGCCGGTTGTCGCGGAACGCGGTGCGTGCCTTCACATGGCATTCGAACGCGCCGAACAGGATCACCGCGCTGTGTTCGCGGCCCGATGCCCTGCGATGCAGTGCGCGGATACGGGCGAGCAGTTCGAGCGCTTCGAACGGTTTGGCGAGGTAATCGTCGGCCCCCGCCTCCAGCCCTTCGGCCCGGTCGCTGGTGCGGCCCAATGCGCTCAGCATCAGGATCGGCGTACTGACTCCGCTGCCGCGCAGCCGCTGGATCAGTTCCAGCCCGTCGGCATCGCCCAGCATCCGGTCCATGATAATCACGTCGAACGGTTCCAGCCCGGCGCGCTTCAGTCCGTCGGTGCCGTTGTTTTCGACTACGATGGTATCGCCCTGTTGCCAGGCGAGTTCGCGCACCTCGGTTGCGGCGCGGGCATCGTCTTCGATGTAAAGGACTTTCATGCCAATATCGTAGCCCCCAAACCGCGTCACATATTCCCCGCACCCACTTTGCCGATGGATCGATCCCCCCGCAAGCGCGCGCAGTGGATTGCGACGGGACGAACAAACCGAAAAGGCGGGCCCCGCAACAGGAGCGGGGCCCGCAAGGTGTCAGGGCAAATGCCCTTCGGGTCGCAACTCTTACCTAGCAACGATCGCTGGCTGCGGCCCGTGACAAATCTCGTTAGGAATTCGGTTGTGGCCCTTTACCGGGTGCAGAAACAGACACTTAACAACAAATGTCATAATCCTAACGGCAATCGTGTCTGCGCCGGGGCCGGGCCGCTGAGTAAGAGTGAGCCATCACGAAAGGGATGGGCTCATGACAATACGGACATTGATTGGTGGTGCGGCAATGGTTGCCGCTGTGCTGGTTGCAGGTCAGGCGCAGGCCAAGACCAGCAACGAAGCTGTGATGAGAGCGGCCGGCGAATGCGTCTATGTGGTGCATGTCGCGGAATCGAACGGTGCGCGGCTCAATCACTCCGCCGAACAGTGGGCGCAGGTGATGCAGATGTTCGCGGAGCGGAATAAGTTCGACGCGAAATCCTATGTCGACAAAGCCAAGGCGAAATATCGCAAGCGTTCCAGAGTGATGGGCGCTGACGAGGCTCTGTCGCACATGATGCAGCGCGCGAAAGCCTGCGACAAGGAACTGGAGGGGCTGTGATGATCCGCCCCGCCAATGCGCCGCGACGGGCAATCGTGGCCGCTGCCGCGGTTGCGCTGATCTCCGCCGCGCCTGTTGTGTCGGCGGCACAGGAAAGCGACGGGGCGGAATACCTGTTCGAATGCGGTGTAGCGCTGCACGTGTCTGAAACGAAAGGCATTAAGCTGCCCATCACCAGCAAGTTCGCCAACGATCACTTCGTGAAGGAGACCGGTGGCAGCGAAGAAGTGCAGGAACGCGCCGACGCCGAAGTGCGGCGGATATGGAAGCAGATCCGCAAGGAGAAGGGGCAGGCCGGGCTGGAAGCCTATGTGCTGGGTACCGCGCGCGATTGTTCCGACCTCTATCAGGAACTCGCCGCGCGCAAGGCCGGTACCTACAAGCCGGGTACCCGGAATGCCGCCACCCGGCAGGCCAGCGCACAGGCTCCACAGCAAGCCCCACAGCAAGCAAGCGCGCCGATGCAGTTGAATTCGCTGGGCACGCTGTCCGCGGCATCGCTGCGCGCGCATGTCGCGCAGACGGGCGATTACGCGGCCGTCGCGGATTACCTCGTCTATCACTATCCCTATGGCAAAGACCTGTTCAAACCGAACGCGGATGGCGATTATCTGGGCGAAATTATCGCGCAGATCGGCGCGAAAGGGGTGCGTAGTTTCAGCGATGAAGCGATCTATGCCATCGCCTATAAGCATTACTGGCAATACAACCCGCCCGCATCGCGGATCATAGATGCGGAATATACCCGCCGCATGCGGGCCAAACGGCAATCGGTGGACGAAGGGCGTCGCTGGGCCGAACGTGCAGCCGCCGACCGGGCGGAGAAAGCGCGACAGGCGAATGCGCGCCCGGTGGGCTCTCTCGGGCAGCACTGCGAGAAGAGTTATCGCCCGGCCGAACCTGGCTTTCCGGGGATGTGGATCACCAAATGCCGGTGATGCGTTTGGCCTCAGTTGCGCTTGCCGCCATCCCCGCCATTGCCACCATGGCGATTGCGGCGGCAGCGTGGCTCTCCGCTCTGTCGCCCGCGCACGCGCAACCGGGGGGCGCGGTGAAGGCCGCGATTGCGCGCTGCGATGCGGGTGACAGAGCGGCTTGCGGCGAAGCGGGCATGGCGCTGTCCGACACCGCCAGCCCGGCATACGATGCGTTTTTAAGCCTGCGGTTTCTGCAACAGGCCTGCGCCGCCAGTCAGGCACCGGCCTGCGGGCGTCTGGCGTTGATCTTCTTCGCTGGCGAAGGGGATGTCGAACGCGATCTGCCCAGCGCCGCCAATTTCGCTCAGCGTGCCTGTGCGGAGCAGGATCGCGACGGGTGCGAAGTGGCCGAGGCGGTGTTCGCAGACGGCGCATCGCCGCAATTCGATCCGGCAAAGGCTCTGCGCTATCGCCGGATAAACTGCGACAGCGGCAACCGGCAGTCGTGCATCGATCTGGCGCATATCTATTACACGTTCGACGATTACCTGCCTGCGGAACAGATCGCGCTCAACGCTTGCCGACCCGCCGATCCGGCAAGCGCGGAAATCTGCAATTTCGGGAAACAGTTGCAGGATCGGCGGCACAAGATCGAGGCAGAGCAGCAAGCGAAGAAGCAGGCTGCGCTCGATGCACAGGCGCAACGAACTGCGGTGTTCGATGCTTTCATGCAGCGCCGCGATTACGATGGGGCGCTGTATTACGCGCTCTATCGCACGCATTCGAAATCGCAGGCCGAAACCGCTGTGATGGCGGCAGCGCGCGCAGGGGCGATGTCGCGCATTTTCGAAGATCATCTCTACGTGCTGGAATACTGGTTTCCCTCTGGCGCGATCGCCGGGATCGTTGCGTCGGAAATGGCCCAGCGCAAGCGCGGTCGCGGTAACGATTGCGGTATCTGGAACTGCACCAACATGCCCGGCGCCAGCACGCGCCGCTGGCAGGCTGCGGGCGGATCGCGCGGGTCGGGATACCGGCCATCATCTGGTGGCAGTTCGTTCCAACCGGTCACTGGGCCGAGCAGCGCGGAGATCGTGAAGCAGATCCGCAACCGATACCGATCCTACAACTGCACCGGCAGCAGGCGGCTCCCCAGCAGCCATCCGACCTGCCAGTAATATAACCTGAGACGGGGTGAGGCGATGAAGAAAAGCAATCCGATTGCGGCACTGGCCTTATTGATGGCGGCGCTGATCGCCGGCCCGGCCAGCGCTCAGGTCAATCCGAATTCACCGGCGGAAAAGGCGTGCAAGGCGCGTTACGACGATATCTTCGGCAATCTCAATTCCAATCGCCCCGATAAACGTCGGATCAGCGATGAAGAGATCGACTGGGCCTTGAACTACGAACAGGTGCACAAGGCAGGCAGGCCCTGTTCCGAAGCGGACAAGCCACAGCAGCAGGCTTCTGCATCGACCAGGCAGGATACACAGCCTGTGCGAATGGTCGAAGCAGGCGGCACCGGCAATGCGATGGAAGGGCAGAAAGCCTACAACTCAGGCGATTTCGCCACTGCCCGCGCGAAGTATCAGGCAGGGTGCCTCACCGATGGCAACGCCGTTGCCTGCACCAACCTCGGTGCGATGGCCAGCACAGGCAAAGGTGGAGCGAAAGACCTGCCGCTCGCTCGCCGTGTTCACAAGATCGGCTGTGCGAAGGGGATTGCCGAGGCGTGTGAACACTATGGCTCCATGCTGAAAAACGGCAGTGGCGGGCCGCAGGATTTCGCCGGAGCAATCGCGCCGCTGACCACCGCCTGCAACGCCAAAAAGGCGACATCGTGCTACGATCTGGGCGCCAGCTATTTCTATGGCCGGGTGGGCAACGGACCCGACTATGCGAAGGCGCGGCAGTATATGGCGAAAGCATGTCCGGGCTATGCCGCCGATGGCTGCTATGCGCTGGCGCTCCTGCAACGCGATGGCAAGGGTGGCGCGGTCGATCTGGCCGGGGCGGCCAGAGCGTTTGCTCAGTCGTGCGAAGCGGGTAAATCCGACGGCTGCCTCGAATACGGAGTGGCGCAATATAGCGGCGCGGGAATCAGTGCCGATCTGGCCGGTGCCCGCAGCAGTTTCGGCAAGGCGTGCAATACCGGCAATGCCGGGGCCTGCATGAACGCAGCGATGATGGCGCGTGACGGACAGGGCGGCACCCGCGATCCGGCAGCGGCGAAGCGCTATTTCAACCTTGGCTGCAAACTGGGCATTCAGGATGGCTGTAAGCTGGCCGGGCAGGTCGGCGCATGATCCGCGCAGCAACAGCCATATTGGCGGCGATAGCGGTATTGGGGGCCGCTGTGCCGGGCAGTGCCAGCGAACAGGGCGCACGCGATGCCGCCACCCACAACGCCTTGTACGAAGACGCAAAGAAACTCGGCCTGTCGCCCCAGTCGGTTTCGGAAATGTACGAATGCGCGGCGATGTGGGACCGCTGGATCTATATCGTCGAAAGCGCGGCGGATGCAGATTTTGTGCAGGCGCTGCACCCCGAACTCTCGGTCGGCAATGCCAAAGCGCGGCGTATCAAATGGACGCGCGAGGCGCGCCGGTTCGCCGACGAAGGCTATGACGAAGAATATCTGGCAGAAAACAAGGCCGAAGCCGAAAGCGCTGCCGACCGCCGATACGCCAACTATGCCAACGGCGACGAGCACGGGCTGGAGGTGATGATGGAATACCTGGGAACATGCCAATGACCGGCTGGCATAGGCCCTGCTTGCTCGCCGCGCTGCTGGCCCCGGTCGGTCTGGCGCATTCGGCTGTGGCGCAGGAAGTGACCGGCGATGGCGAGATTGCCTATGTCGATCAGGTCGAAACCGTGCTCGTCTGCCCCGATGGCAAATACGAGAGCGGGTGCGACTCGTCCGATCTGATCCGCGCGGTGGAGCGGGTCGAAGACCTGCCGACCGATATCGAATCCCGTTGCCTCTATGAAACGAAGGCGCGGTGTTACCCGGTCGCGTTCGGGCGGATCATCACTGTCGAGCGAGGTCCGCCGCTGACCTGGCAGCATATGGTGCTCTATCCTGAAGACGGGCCACGGGTCGAAATGATGGTGATCCTCGAAGGGGTGACTGCCAACGATTTGTACGTGCTGGTCGCGCGGCAGACAGAGGGGTGGTTCGCGCCGCCGCAACTGGTGGAAAACACCAACGAACTGATGCTGCTTCACGCGCCGGGCCGCACTGGCGGCACGGGTATGGGCAATGCCGATATCGTCCTCTCCCGCCACGAACAGGGGTGGACCACGTTCGATGTCAACGAACTGCTGTTCGAAGCGGAGCAGATGCTGCCGGCCGGGTTTTCGCTGGCGAGCGGAGTGAACTTCGATTTCCGCGAGATGTTCGTTGCCGTTCCGGTGAAGCGCGAAAGCGACGGCGGTTGCTGCGCCACTGGCGGCACGGCGTTCATCGATCTGGAGATGCCTGCGGGCAATCTGATGAACGTGGCTTCCATCACCTTCAACGAAACAAAGCCGGTCGAAACCCACCGGATACAGGCACCCGATAGCGAGGCGAATACAAATGATTGAGTCATTCCGGTCAGCGATACGGGTAGCTCTGGCCGCGGCGCTGGCGATGGTGTTGCCTGCTGGCGCGAATGCTCAGGAGCAAACGACCGCGCAACAGCAACAGATGCAGCAGCAGATCCGCCAGTTTGCCAACATGTACATGGTGACGGACTATGCCCTCGGCGCGAACGAGAATTGCGACTTGTTCCCGCTGGGCGAATATCGCGGTCTGCGTATATTCCGCGATCTGCTGCGATCCGATCTCGGCAAAGTGCTGAAGAAGGAGCAGATCGATCAACTGAGCCTGTACGACAAGGCAAAGGCCGAATGGAAAGGGTGCCTCGCCCGTGCGAACCATCCCAAGCAGTGGAAGGTGATTGAGGACGCGCATGTGATGGCGCTGGCGATGATTGCGGCCCCTTCGAATATCGCCACCGATTCCAAAACCTGCAAAGTGGACGGAGTGTACCAGGCGCTCAATCCGACCGAATGGAGGTTCGCGCGCACGGCCTCGGAAAGCGCAGCCGTTATCGCCAAGCGACGGACGGATTACGATGCGCTGACGAAGGAGTTCGCTGCGATCATCGACCAGCAGTGCAAGAAAGGCGTGTCGCAGATGATGCAGCCGGGATACGATTCGATCCTGCTGACAGAAGAAATCAATCTGTATCTCCAGAAAGGCAAAAAGCAGGTTCAGGTGTCCACATCGGTCGGCACCTACATCTCCGCCACCCCGATTTCGGCGGACATGGGGGCGTGGCGTTCGCGCATGGGCAGCTTTATCGGAAACCGTCCATCGTTGGGGCTGAATGTCTATCGTGTCCTCGACCGGGGCGATAAGCCGGTGGTGTTCTTCCACCTCTCGCGCCCCGGCACATTCGATCCGCATGGCAAGATACTGGTCACCCGGCAGGGCGGCTGGATCGCCAAATTACGGAGCAATGTGGACGAAGTCGCGCTGAACCTGCCCGATGGATCGCGCATTGCGCTGACCAAGCAATCGGGCAGCGGCAGCAACGTACTCGGCTCATCGGAATTCGTCCTGCCGCCCGATGGCAAGGCGAAGCTGGCGCGGCTGGGCGACGATGCGGCGGTCACGGTATCCTATCGCATGAATGGCAAGGAATGGACGCCGTTCCTCGAAATCGGCCGCGACCCACCGGTGCAGAGCCAGAAAATGGGCAATATCCGCAAGGCGCTCGTCTGGGCGAATGCGCCGATGCCCGCGAAGGAGGACCGGCCGTGAGCGGACCGATCCTTCGTTTCCTCGCGCCGGTTGCGCTGATCGCGCTCGGTCTTGCTCCTCTCCCTGTACAGGCGACGGAGCCTGCCGCCGATCCTGCCCCGGCTGCCGATCCGGCCACCGGGTGCGAGGCCGATCGCAACGGGCGGGCCTGTCTCGATCAGGCGATCCGGCTCTATCATGGCAAGGATATCGCGCAGGACTACACCGCTTCGCGCCGGTTCGCGGCCAAAGCTTGCGCGCTGGAGGAAATGCTGGGCTGCAATTATCTCGGCGCTTTGCTGGAAGATGGGCTGGGCGGGCCAGTGGATGTTCCCGGCGCGGTGCGGAATTATCGCCGCGCATGCGACGGCGGCTATAGCGGAGCGTGCCACAATCTGGGGCAGACGCTGTATGAAAACGCCGCGAAAGGCGCTCCCGAACTGGCAGATGCCCGCGCCAGCTTTGTCAAAGGATGCGAGGCCAGCATCCCGGATTCGTGCAACAATTACGCCGTTATGATGAAACTCGGCGAAGGCGGGCCACAGGATCTGGTCGGTGCGGTGTCGATGTTCGAAGCGGTGTGCGAAGCGGGCAAGAACGTCGATGCCTGCGCCAATCAGGGTTACATGCTGATGGTAGGCGAAGGGGTCGCGAAAGACCCGGCCCGCGCCGCGAAGCTGCTGAGCACTGCGTGCGAGCAAGGGTCCACTTTTGCGTGCGACCATTATGGGCTGATCCTCCTCAACGGTCTTGCCGGGGATCGCGATCCGTCACGTGCGAAGGCGCTGTTCGCGGCTGCCTGCAAGGGCGGCGAAGCCAACGCCTGCTATAATCTGGGTGAAGTGCTGATAGAGGATCTGGCGGGTGGCAGTGATCTGCCTGCCGCCCGCGCTGCCTACAGCACCAGTTGCGACGGGGGGATCGTCAGCGCGTGCAGCAAACTGGCGCAGATGACGTTCGACGGACAAGGTGGCCCAAAAGATCGCACCGCCGCGCGGCAGATGTATGCCGACCTGTGCAGCGGCGGCGATGCGAAATCCTGCATGACCTTCAACGTGCTGGCCGAACTGGGCGAAGGCGGCCCGCGCGACCGCGAAGCATCGAACCGTGCGCTGGAAAAGGGGTGCAGCCTTGGCCATGAGATCGCCTGTTCGGCACTGAAGATACGCCAGAGCGAGAAATAGCGGGAGGCGGCAGCGCGTCCCCCTTTCGCTCCACTGCCGCCAGTGGCGCTAATTGCTTGCCAAATTGTGCAAATTTGTATGAAAGAAGCCCCATAAGGCTGCTTATTCAAAACAAGCGGCCATGCATGGGGGAGAATATGGCATCACGTAGCGTGGCGACAGGCCGCGCGCGGGGCGATCCGGCGAATTCGGAATCCGCGCAGCAACTGGTGCAGGCCGCAATCGATCTGATGCGCGAACGCGACACACTGGATGTGTCGTTCGTCGATATTGCCGAGCGGGCAGGACACCCGCAGGGCCTGATCGGATATTATTTCGGCAACAAGCAAGGGCTGCTGGTGGCCGCGCTGGAACGCAGCATTGCCCGCGCGCTGGCACAACTGGAAAGCCTGCTCGCTGCCGATTACGATCCGGTCGAAAAGATGCGGATGCATCTGAACGGTATTGCGGAAGCCTATTTCCGCTTCCCGTTTTTCAATCGCCTGTTGCAGGCGATGGTCCGCGACGGATCGCCGGAAGAGGCCGCGCGCCTGACGCAGCGGCTGATCCACCCGATGATGGATGCACAGGCCACTATCATCGATGCCGGGGTGGCGCAGGGCGTGTTCCGCCCGGTGGATAAGAAGCTGTTTTATTTCGCGACAGTGGGGGCGGCCGATGGGCTGAACGCGGCGCGTTTCATTCTCGGCAGCGAACTGGGCGAAGAGATCGATGCCGAAGTCAGCAAGCGCAATGCAGCGGCAGTAATCGATTTTTTCCTTGCCGGCCTGTTGAAACAGGCCTGATCGCGGGGCGCTGGCAGGATCTGGCAGGTGTCTGTTTCGAAATATGGGTATGGCCTGTACTGCTCGATTCGATTAGGCATTCTTTCGAAACCCGGCTGGATACCGGGAACCGCGTATGCCGCGCAGCAGCGACGAGAGGATTATTATGAGCGAAGCGACCGTAAACCCCGGCATGGACCCGGAACTGTTCGAACAGTTCATCGACCAGCTCGACCGGTATGTTCGCGAACGCCTGATCCCTGCCGAACGCGAAGTGATCGAAAATGACCGCATCCCCGACGATATCGTTCAGGAAATGAAGGATATGGGCCTGTTCGGCCTGTCGATTCCCGAAGAATTTGGCGGGGCCGGGCTCAACACCGCGCAGTATGCGCGCACGGTGAAGACCATCGCCTATGCCGCGCCAGCCTATCGTTCGATCTTCTCGATCAATATCGGGATGTTCAATTCCGCGATCAAGAACGGCGGGACAGATGCACAGAAGGCCGAATGGTGGCCTCGCATCGCCGGGGGTGAGATTGCCTGTTTCGGCCTGACAGAGCCGGGATCGGGCAGCGACAGCGCGGCGATGGCGACCACTGCGCGCCCCGATCCAGATGGCAACGGCTGGATATTGAACGGCACCAAACGCTACATCACAAACGCTCCGCACGCGCAGGTCGGCCTCATCATGGCGCGCACGGAGAAGGAGAACCTGCCCAAGAACGCGCATGTTTCCGCATTTATCGTGCCGATGGATGCGCCGGGCGTGTCGGTCGGCAGCCCGGACAAGAAGATGGGGCAGGCAGGCAGCCATATCGCGGATATCATGCTCGACGATGTCCATGTGCCGGGCGACGCGCTGCTGGGCGGGGAAACCGGCAAGGGTTTCGTGTTCGCGATGAAGAGCCTCGACAACGGGCGCATTTCGGTGGGCGCGGCCAGCACCAGCTATGCCCGCCGCGCGCTCGACAGCGCGCTGCGCTACGCGACGGAGCGCAAGGCATTTGGCGAACCGATCGCCAATTTCCAGCTTATCCAGCAGATGCTGGCTGAAAGCGAGACGGAGATCTACGCCGCCGAATGCATGATGGCGGATGTGACCGCCCGTGCCGACCGGGGGGAGAATATCCTGCGAAAAGCCGCGGCATTCAAAGTGTTCGCCAGCGAAATGTGCGGCCGGGTGGTGGACCGCGTGGTGCAAATCTACGGTGGCGCAGGCTATCTGGCGGAATACGATGCGGAGCGGTTTTTCCGCGATGCCCGCATCTATCGCATCTACGAAGGCACCACGCAGATCCTCCAGCTCCAGATCGCCAAACACATGCTGCGCGAATTCGCCGCCCAGGGGTGAGGCGGGGGGTAAGGCGGGGGCGAGGCGGAGTATACCCGCGTCCACTTCGCTCCCGTCCACTCGTCATTGCGAACGCAGTAAAGCAATCCACGGCCTGAGGGTGCGGCCCATCGCGTGTGTTGTGGCTGGGGCGATGGGCGGCCCATGGATTGCCACGTCGCCTGCGGCTCCTCGCAATGACGAGGGTTGGGGATACGCGTGATAGTATTGGCCAGGCATCGGCAGTGTGGGCCCAAATCCACTCCGTGCCTTCGTGTGACAAGCCTCCACCCGCCTCCCGCCTCCCCTCCATCGCGGCAGTTGTGGCCGGGGCAAGGGCGGCCCATGGATTGCCGCGTCGCTTCGCTCCTCGCAATGACGAGGGAGGGGCGGTGGGGCGTGGCTGCCAGCCAATCGGCTTGCTCCCACCCACATCGTCACCTCGGCCCCCGAGCCGGGGCCCAGCTTCCACTGGCGCCGCGCTGGAAGAAAAGCGGGGCCCCGGATCAGGTCCGGGGCGACGTTGGTGGGGAGTGGGGCCGTTCTGCTTTGCCTCGCCTCCGTGCCTGTCCCGGCACCGACCCATCCGCTCGTCATTGCGAACGGAGTGAAGCAATCCATGGCCTGAGGGAGCAGCCCATCACATCGGTTGTGGTGGAGGCAAAGTGCGGGCCATGGATTGCCACGTCGCCTGCGGCTCCTCGCAATGACAAGGGAGGGATGGTGGGGGGCGGACGTGGTTGGATCTGCGTTAACCGAGCCCTGCGCCGACCCCGGTGATCTTGCCTGACGCGTCCCGCCTGCCGCCAGGTTTCGCGCTGCGGTCGCCATCGCGTTCGGTCGCCAAACTCTCGGCGCTCGACGCAGCGCAGTATTCCTTCAGGAAGCGGGTGACCGTCGCCAGATCGCCATCCGAAAAGCGATCGATCACGCTTTGCCCCTGCGCGATGGTCGAAAGGTAGGGTTGGAGGAGCTCCTCGATTTTGTCGCCCCTCAGCGAAATCCATACTTTGCGGCGATCCTGCCGATCGACTGTGCGTTCGACCAGATCGTTGGCTTGCAATCGTTTGACCAGCGCAGTCACCGATCCGCTGGTCAGCGCGAGGGCGCGGCCCAGGTCGCCTGCTGTCATCGGGCCAGACAGGTAAAGCTGTTCGATAGCGCGCACTTCGGTCGTTCCCAGATCGAAGTGGCGCGCAACCAATACCGCCTTTTCAAGTAGTTGAGACGCCAGCTCGCGCGTCAGGCGCGCTATTTCCAGATGCTGCTCTAGCATTGACCGGTCATGCGAAAGTGTCCTCCCGCCGATTGGGTTAATGCAATTGTTAATCCGTGAAAAGGGCGGAGCCGCCGATTTGCCGCGTCGATCCACTGTCTCGCGCGCGGCCTTTATTGCGCGGCCCTTCGAGCGGCGCGGTGGCTGCGGCTACTGCTACTGCTGCTCCATCCCGGTCACGCTGCGAAGGGTGTAGGCAGCGGTGAGCAACTGGCCCTGCGCCACGATGCGGGCGGATTCGGCAGACAGCGCCTCCCGCGTGGCATCGAGCAGCGCGAGCTGTGGCTTGGCCCCCGATTTCACTTCCAGCCGGGTGCCGCGCAGCGCCTCTTGCGTGGCGGCAGCGCGCTTTTCCGCAGCGGCCAGCATTGCGCGGGCCGACTGCACCGCTTCGAAGCCCTGCACCGCCTGTATCCGCACGCCCTGTTCGGCCAGCCGCGCATCGGCGGCGGCGGCGCGGGATTCGGCCTCCGCCTTGTCCACTTTGGCGCCGACTCTGCCGCCGGTGAAGAACTTCCACTGCCCGCGCAGGCCCACGCTGGCGCTGTCGGCCGCGTATCCGGGGAAGAACTGATCGCGCACAGTGGACGCTTCGGCATAGGCGCCGACGGTCGGCATCCGTTCTGCTTTGGCGGCGCGGACCCCGGCGCTGGCCATGTCCGCTGCCTTGCGCGCCTGCGCCACTTGCGGGTTGTCGGCAGAAGCGAGCATCGCAGCCTGATCGGCGCTGGCGGGCACGGTCGGCGGCGGGGGCAGCGCGGTGTCGGGAGTAATCGGGCGCCCGGCCAGTGCACTCAGCCGGGCCTGCGCTTCGTTCAGCGCGCCCTGCGCCCCGGCGCGGCCTGCCTCGGCCTCCGCCAGACGCGCCTCTGCCTGCGCGATATCGGTGGAGGTCGCTGCGCCGACTTTGAACATCAGCTGCGAATGGCGCACCGCTTCCTGCAAAGTATCGATCATCGCGCCATAGCTGGCGACTTGCTGCCGCGCAGCGAGTGCCTGCGTATAGGCGGCGATCACCTGTAGCCGGAGGTTGAGCGCAGCGGCATCGGTGCCGATCGCGGCCATGTCGCGCCCGGCCTGCGCCTGCGCCACTGCCGCGCCGATCCGCCCGCCAGTGAACAGCGGCAATTCCGCGCCGACCTGCGCCACGCGCGGGGTGACGTTTTCCGCCTGCAAGCCGAAGAACCCGCGCGGATCGATCCGGCCATAGCCGATCTGCCCCTGCACACTGGCGCTGGGATTCCGCTCCGCCCGCGCCTGCGCGACAGCGGCATCGGCGGCATCGACCCGCGCCTGCGCTGCCTCTATCGCAGGCGAATGGGCCAGCGCGGCGGCCAGCGTTTCGTCCAGCGTTTCGGCAGCGACGGGCGCCGCGAACACAGCGGATGCCAGCGCGACGGCCAGTGTGACAGAAGGCAGTGCGACGGAAGAGGAGCGGGGGAAAGCGATACGCATCGGTTCTCTCAGCTAAGGGGTTCTCTCCGCGAACGGAAGGCGTTCAGCGAAAGGCGCAGCCCGGCGCAACACCCATCCGGCGGAACACCATCGCCGCGGGGCAGAAACCCGTCACGCTCGCCTGCAACATGTTCAGCCCGGCGAAGATCGTCAGTGCGATCCAGTAAGGGTGGACAGTGACCGACAGGATCGATCCCGCCAGCACGACAATCGCAGCAAAGGCCAGCACGGCACGGTCGAGGTTCATCGCAACATCTCCTTCAAAACGATCAGTCCATCGTCAGTTTCTTGATCCCCAGCACATGCAGCGCGAGCTTTTCGTAGAACGGCTCGCTTTCGCCCTTGCGGATCTTGCGGAGGAAGTATTTTTCGAAGCCGATTTTCGCCAGATGGACCCATTTCCCTTCGGATGCCCAGTTGGTGTTGCGCGGCGGAATCTGCGGCTTGGCAACGAAAGCCACCCCGCCATCGCCGAAGTCGGCCAGACAGATCGCGTTCCACGACGCTTCGTGCGTCGGTTCCTGCCCGTCGAGAATTTCCTTCAGGTTCTGCGCGATGGCCGTGACCATGCTTTCGATCATGAAGCCGGTCTTGGGTACGCCCACCGGCACCGGGGTCGGCCCGGTCGGCGGGATCGCGATGCACACGCCCAGCCCGAAGACATTGCTGTATTTCGGATTGCGCTGATGTTCGTCCACCAGCACGAAACCGCGCGGGTTGACCAGCCCTTCCAGCCCCATCAGCGCGGGAATGCCGCGGAACGGCGGCATCAGCATGCACCACCCGAAATCGAGATCGTGGCGCTTCTTCTCGCTGCCGTCGTCGTTCACTTCGGTTATGTGGATCGTGTCGGTTTCGACACTGTCCACTTTCGCGTTGGTGACCCATTTGATGTGCCGGTCGCGCATTTCGCTTTCCAGCAAGCCCTTGGTGTCGCCCACGCCGTCAAGCCCGAGGTGCCCGATATAGGGTTCGGGGGTGATGAACGTCATCGGCACTTTGTGGCGAATGCCGCGCTTCTTCAACTCGGTATCGAGGATCATCGCCATTTCGTAAGCCGGGCCATAGCAACTGGCCCCCTGCGCCGCGCCGACCACGACAGGGCGCGGGTTGGCGCAAAGCTCTTCGAAACGTGCACGCGCCTGCTCCGCACTGGCGGTTTCGCAGATCGACACAGTGTTGCGATCCGGGCCGAAGCCGTCGATTTCATCCCACGCCAGATCGGGGCCGGTGGCGATTACCAGATAATCATAATCGATATATGAGTCATCGTTCAGCTCGATCCGGTTATTTGCCGGGTCCACCTTGCGCGCGCCCGTGCCGGTGAAGGCGATGCCGTGTTTTTCCATCACCGGCGGCAAATGCACCTGCAGCGCCTCCGGCTCCCGCCAGCCCACGGCAACCCACGGATTCGATGGCACGAACCAGTAATCATCGCCTTTGTTGACGACCGAAACGCGCGCCTTGCCCTTAGTGGCGCTGGCAATCTCGTAAGCGGCGATCGTGCCGCCCAGGCCGGCACCCAGAACAACGATATGGGGGTGGGACATCATCGAATCCTCTCTTGCGATTACGGGTTGACGGATAAAACATATACACGATATATGCAAATCAATAATCGAAAGGATCGAAAATGTTCGGTTTCGGCAAAAAATCTCCTGTTCGCGAAGTGACTGCGGGCGAACTGCACACGATGGTGACTAACGGTCAGGCGGTCGTGGTCGACGTGCGCGAGCCCGGCGAATTCGCAGGCGGGCACATTCCCGGCGCGATCAACCTGCCGCTGACGCAGTTCGATCCCGCGCAGCTTCCCGCTGCGGAGGGCAAGACTGTCGTGCTTAACTGCGCGGGCGGGGTTCGTTCGGCCAAGGCGCTGACGAAATGTTCGGAGGTGCCGGTCGATACGCACCTTGCCGGTGGCATGGGTGCATGGAACAGTGCGGGTCTTCCGGTCGAGAAATGAGGCCAGACGAGAAGTGAGGCCCAAAAAGAAATGAGGATAACGATGCGGGGCACGGCACTGATCTTTGCGCTGAGCGGTAGTCTGGCGCTGGCAGCATGCGGCGACAGCGAGGTGGCGCAGGCACCGGCGAAAACGGCGACCAGCGGCCCCGTGCTGGTGGTGCGTCAGGCCGAAGTGCCCAACTGGACGGCAGTGAGCGCGGAAGTCGCCACTGTCGATCAGGCGCAAGTCATGGCCCGCATCCCCGGCATCCTCACCGCGCTTTCCGTGAAGGAAGGCGATTATGTGAAGCGCGGGCAGGCGATTGGCCGCGTTGTCGACAGCCAGCTTGGCTATCAGTCGGGTGCCTATGGCGCGCAGGCGGCTGCGGCGCAGGCACAGGCGGCACAGGCACAGGCGGAGCTGTCGCGCACTCGCTATCTCTATGAAAACGGCGTCTATGCCAAGGCGCGGCTGGAACAGGCGCAGGCAGCGGCCTCTGCCGCGCAGGCGCAAGTGCGCGCCGCGCGCGAGCAGCAGAAGGCAGTGGGTGCAGTGGCCGGGCAGGGCGCATTGATCGCACCTGCCAGTGGCCGTGTGCTGGCGGCAGACGTGCCCGCCGGATCGGCGGTCGCGCCTGGCATGGTGATCGCTACGATTACCTCCGGCCCGGTCGTCCTGCGGCTCGATCTGCCCGAATCGCTGGCGGCGAAGGTTCACCCCGGCTCTGCCGTGCGCGTCACCACCGATGACGGGACCGAGCGGGCCGGCACGATTGCGCGGGTCTATCCCTCGGTCGCGGCGGGGCAGGTGCGCGCCGATGCCGATGTGCCGGGGCTCGATGCCGCGCTGATCGGGCGGCGCGTGGCCGCGCAAATCGATGGCGGATCGCGCAAGGGGCTGATCGTGCCTGCTGGCTATGTCGTCACCCGCTTTGGCGTCGATTATGTCACGGTGCAGCCGAAACAGGGCGTTGCTGCCGCTGTGCCGGTGCAGACCGCGCCTGCGGGTGAAGCGGGCAAAGTTGAAATCCTCTCCGGCGTTTCCGCAGGCGACAGGCTGGTGAAGCCTGCAGCCGGGGCGAATGCCGGGGCATCGGGCGGAACGGCGCGCAAATGAGCGGTGAAGCGGTGAATCTGGGCATTTCCGGGCGGCTGACGCGGGCGACGATCCAGTCTCCGCTCACGCCGCTGCTGCTGCTGGCGGCGATCCTCGTTGGCCTGATCGCGACGATGACGATCCCGCGCGAGGAAGAACCGCAGATCAAAGTGCCGATGGTCGATATCCGCGTGGCCGCGCCCGGTCTATCGGCGGGCGATGCTGTGGAGCTGGTAGGCAAGCCGCTGGAAACCATCGTCAAATCGATTGACGGTGTAGAACACGTTTACACCCAGGCCGAAGATAACGGCGTGATGGTCACTGCCCGCTTCCTCGTCGGGTCGGACCCGGAAGATGCCGCAGTGCGGGTCAACGAGAAGATACAGGCCAATATCGACCGCATCCCTGTGGGCATCCCGCCGCCGCAGATCACTGTGCGCGGCATCAACGATGTGCCAATCGTGGTGCTGACGCTGACGCCGAAGCCCGGTGCGCCCGGTAACTGGAGCGATCAGTCGCTCTATGAACTGGCCGATCGCCTGAAGACCGAAATCGCCAAAGTGGGCGATGTCGGGCTGACATTCGTCGTCGGCGGGCAGCAGCAGGCAATCCGCATCGTGCCCGATCCGGCGAAACTGGCCGCGCATCAGGTGCCGCTCAATGCCGTGATCGATGCCGCCAGTCAGGCCAACCGCTCGTTCCCCACTGGCACAGTGCGCGAAAACGGGCAGGCGGCCACGGTGGTGGTGGGCCAGACGGTGTCGGGCGCGCGGGAAGTGGGCAACCTGCAAGTCCGCTCGATCACCGGCGCGCCGGTCTATCTGCGCGATGTCGCGACCGTTACCGAAGGGGCGACACAGGATCAGGCCCGCGTGTGGGACTGGTCGCGCGATGGCAAGGATGGCGCGTGGAACACCGCACCGGCGGTGAGCCTGGCGGTGGCCAAGCGCGCCGGGGCCAATGCCGTCACGGTTTCCGAAAACGTCGTCGAGCGGGTGCACGAACTCGAAGGATCGCTGATCCCCGAAAGCGTGAAGGTGCAGGTCACCCGCAATTACGGCGAAACCGCGAACGAGAAGGCCAACGAACTGCTGTTCCATCTGGCTCTGGCGACAGTGTCGATCGTGCTGCTGATCGGCTTTGCCATCGGCTGGCGCGAAGCGGGGGTGACAGCCATCGTGATCCCCACCACGATCCTGCTGACGATGTTTGCCAGCAACGTCATGGGATTTACCATTAACCGGGTCAGCCTGTTCGCGCTGATCTTTTCCATCGGCATTCTGGTCGACGATGCCATCGTGATGATCGAAAATATCGCGCGCCACTGGGCGATGTCCGATGTCGGCACCGATGGCGGCCGCACTCGCCAGCAGGCCGCGATCGAGGCCGTGGCCGAAGTGGGCAACCCCACGATCGTCGCCACGCTGACGGTGGTCGCGGCGCTGTTGCCGATGCTGTTCGTTTCGGGCCTGATGGGGCCGTACATGGCGCCGATCCCGATCAACGCCAGCGCGGCGATGGTGTTCAGCTTTTTCGTAGCTGTCATCATCGCACCCTGGCTGATGATCCGGTTTGCGCGCACGACACTGGCCGGTGACGCGCATCATACGGGCCAACCTGACAAACTGGGCGCGCTATATGGCAAAATCGCCGCTCGTGTGGTGAAAGATCGCAAGTCGGCGCGGAATTTCCTTATATTTGTTGGGGTTGCGACCGCCATATCGTGTTCAATGTTCTATTTCGAACTGGTCACGGTGAAGCTGCTTCCGTTCGATAATAAGTCGGAAGTTCAATTGGTTGTGGACCTGCCGGAAGGCACCAGCCTGGAACAGACCGGGCGCGTGCTGGAACAGGCGGCAACCGTCGCCCGCCAGATGCCCGAAGTGGTCAATATGCAGGCCTATGCCGGGGCGAGTGCGCCGTTTAATTTCAACGGTTTGGTGCGGCATTACTTCCTGCGCGACAAACCGTGGATGGGCGATGTGATGGTCACTCTGCTGCCCAAGGGGGATCGCTCCCGCTCCAGCCACGACATCGCTGTCGATATGCGTAAGCGTCTGGAAAAAATAGCTTTACCGGCAGGCGGATCGATCAAAGTGGTCGAAACCCCGCCGGGCCCGCCGGTTCTCGCCACACTGCTGGCGGAAATCTACGGCCCCGACGAAGCAGCCCGCCGCGCGACCGCTTTGCAAGTGGAAAAGATATTTAAATCAGTGCCTTTCATTGTCGATGTCGACAACAGCTTTGGCCAGCAGACTCCGCAATTGCGGCTGGTGGCCGACCGTGACCGGCTCGATCATTACGGCCTCTCCGAACGGCAGGTCTACGACAGCATCGGCGTACTTATGTCCGATCAAACAGTGGGTTACGCCCCGCAAGGGATGGGCCGCCCGCCACTGCCGATCCAGATCGGCCTAGACCAGTCGCAACGCAGCTGGAGCCAGTCGCTCGGCGCCACCCCGGTCGCCGCCGCGCAAGGCCCGATGGGTCCGCAATTAATCCGCCTGGATCAAGTAGTTGACGCGCACGAGAGCAAAGGCAGCGAAGCGCTGTTCCGCCGCGACGGACGCGGCGTGGCGATGGTCACCGCCGAACTTGCTGGCCGCTACGAAGCGCCGATTTACGGAATGCTGGCGGTGGACAAGGCCATCGATCAATTCGATTGGGCGGCACATGGTCTTGAAAAACCAGAGATAAGCCTCAACGGCCAGCCAGCGAACGAACAGCAGACAACGTTGCTGTGGGATGGCGAATGGGAAATTACCTGGGTCACTTTCCGCGACATGGGCGGGGCCTTCATGGTTGCTTTGCTGGGCATCTATGTGCTGGTCGTCGGGCAGTTCCGCAACTTCAAGATTCCGCTGGTGATCCTCACCCCGATCCCGCTGACCCTGATCGGTATCGTATTGGGCCATATGCTTTTTTCCGCACCATTCACAGCCACCAGCATGATCGGTTTCATCGCGCTGGCGGGGATTATCGTCCGCAATTCGATCCTGCTGGTGGATTTCATCCGCCACGCCCGCAGCCCGGAAAAATCGCTGCGCGACACGCTGCTGGAAGCCGGGATGATCCGCTTCAAGCCGATCGTGCTGACCGCTGCGGCGGCGATGATCGGGGCCGCGGTGATCCTGACAGACCCGATTTTTCAAGGGCTTGCGATCTCGCTCCTGTTCGGGCTGGCCAGTTCGACGCTGCTGACGGTTCTGGTGATTCCGGCAATCTACGTTGTGCTGCGCGACGATGGCCGCCCGCTCACTTTGTTCGACGAAAAGCAGGATAAAGAACCCGATCCCGCTTGATCGAACGCAATGAACCGATGGCAATGCGGTGCGATCACTTGCCGCATGTCACACGAAACGCTCGATAATGTCATCATCGTCGGTGCCGGTCCGGCAGGGCTGGCACTCGCGCGGAGCCTGGCCGATGCGCCGGTGCGGGTCACTGTGCTGGAATATCAGCCCGAAGCGACCATTGCCGATCCCAGGCCCGATGGCAGAGAGATCGCGCTGACGCTGCGTTCGCAAGGCATCCTGAGCGATCTGGGCGTCTGGCCCTTGATTCCGCAGGAAGAAATCCACCCGTTGCGCGGCGCGCGGGTGCGCGACGGCGGATCGTCTTTCGCAATGGCCATCGATCCGACCGGGCAGGATGGCGGTCAACTCGGCAATCTGGTGCCCAACCACGCCATCCGCCGCGCGCTTTATCAGTCGGTTAGCGGGCAAGAACGGCTCGACTTGCGAACCGAGCAGCGGGTGATCGGCGCTGCCGTCACCGAAGGCGGTGCAGAGGTTCGTCTGGCGTCGGGCGAGATACTGCGCGGCGCAATGGTGGTGGCAGCGGACTCGCGCTTTTCCGCAGTGCGCGGGATGTTGGGCATAGGGGCGCGAATCCATAAAACGCAACGGACGATGATCTGTATGCGGGTGCGTCATTCGGGCGACCCGCTGGGTGGTAAGGCACTGGAATGGTTCGACCGCGGGCGCACGGTTGCGCTGCTCCCGCTCGGCCCTGGACTGACTTCGTTTGTGCTTACTTTGCCTGACGCGAAAGCGGCGGATTTCCTCGCCTGGCCCGAGGCATGTCGCGAATCCTATGCCAGGGCGATCCTCGCCGGGGAACTGGGCGATATCGAAGCGGTGGAGCAACCGTTCGCCTATCCACTGACGATGACCTTCTCCGAACGCTTCGTGCGCCCACGCGCGGCGTTGGTGGGCGATGCGGCGGTGGGTATGCACCCGGTGACGGCGCACGGGTTCAACTTCGGCCTCGCGGGTGCATGGGAGCTGGGGCGCGTTCTGCGTGGCGGGATGCCACGCTATGCTCGTCTGGTGCGATATGCGATCGAGCGGCAGATGGCGACTTTGCCGCTGTACGAAGCGACGCGCCATCTCGTGGGGCTCTACACCGACGATACGCCCTTTGCCCGTCCGGTGCGGAAAGCGGTCTTGCGGTTGGGCGCGAGCAAACCGGTATCCGGCGCGCTGGCCCTTTTGCTATCGGGCAATCGCAGGCTGGGCATTCCGGCCAGATCTGCCGGGTTGCCCAGCCTGCCGCCCGGCCCGCTTAGTCGTTCGAGCGGCTGACGATACGGGCGAAAGTCGCCGCCCCGCCGCCACTGTGGAGTTGCGCTGCCCGCCGGTCGCGCTGTGGGCCCAGATTGGTGCCGGCGAGCGCATCGAGCAGGTCGCTCGCGCCCAGCATCTGCTCACGATCGACGCGGTAGTAGATCTTCTTCCCGTCGCGCCGGGTAGTGACGAGGTCCGCTTTACGCAAAATGGCCAGTTGCTGCGACAGGCCGGGCTGCGAAATGCCGGTGAGATCCTCGATCTCGCTCACCGCGTGATCTGTATCCTTGATCGCGCAGAGGATTTGCAGGCGTACCGGATGGGCAATGGCGCGCAGCAATTCGGCGCTGCCTTCGAAATCGCGTTCGGGATTACTTGCCACTGCGCCCTCCGGCCCTGAACGGGGAATAGAACCAGTCGTTTGCTTTGCTGCCGGAGAGGACCTTCCCAATAGTCTCTTCAGGATCGCGCAACAATGCGTCGCCCGGTTGCCAGTTTGCCGGAGCCAGTGCGTCGTTGCGTTCCGCCTCCTGTAAGGCCTTCACCAGACGCAGCATCTCAGGGATCGATCGCCCGACATTGAGCGGGTAGCAGATCGAGGCATGCAAAATGCCGCCCGGCCCGATGAAATACGTGGTGCGAACAGTGGTCGCATCGGTGGCATCGCAGCTCATCATTCCGTAAGCGCGGGCGATCTCCATCGATGGATCTTCCACCAGTGGAAAGCCGACCTTCACCCCAGACAGTTCGTGGATCGCACGCAGCCACGCGAGGTGAGAGTAAAGACTATCGACGGAATGGCCGATCAGCGCGCAATCGAGCGCGGCAAAATCTGCCTCAGCCTTCGCCAGCTCGATCAGCTCGCTGGTGCAAACAGGTGTGAAATCGGCGGGGTGGGCAAACAGGATGAACCACCGATCGTCATAATCTGCGAGGTCGATCACCCCTTGGGTGCTGCGCGCGGTAAAGCGGGGCACGATTTCCCCGATACGAAGCGGCGGGGTGTCCTGAGTGCTGTCTGAAAATGGCGCCATCAACCTTGTCATTAGTTTCCCTCTCGTCTTGACGCAAGACATATACATGATTACTTACTATCTGAAAATGAATATGGAGTTATCGATGGTTGATCGCGAACAGGATACAGCGTTATCTCAGGCGACCGGAATCGTCGAAAATGCCTTGTTGGGCAAAACGCGGGCACCGGTCGTTCACACGTTTTTCGATGAAGCGACGTTCACTGCCACCCATGTCGTCCACGACCCTGAAAATCGGGCTGCTGCGATTATCGACCCGGTGCTGGATTACGATCCGGCGTCGGGCCGGGTATCGCACGAATCTGCCGATCAGGTAATTGCTTACGTCAAAGAGCAGGGCCTGGAGGTCGCCTGGCTTCTGGAAACCCATGCCCATGCCGATCACTTGTCTGCCGCCCCCTATCTGAAAGGGGCGCTGGGTGGCCGGATTGCGATTGGCGCGCACATTGTGGACGTGCAGGATACTTTCGGCGCCACGTTCAATGTCGGGGCCGATTTCCGGCACGATGGATCGCAGTTCGATCATCTGTTTGCAGATGGTGACATCTTCACAATTGGTGAAATCGAAGCTGCGGTGTTGCACGTTCCCGGCCATACGCCAGCGGATCTCGCCTATGTCGTGGGCGATGCGGTGTTTCCGGGCGATACGATCTTCATGCCCGATTTCGGCACTGCGCGGGCGGATTTTCCGGGCGGCGACGCGCGCACGCTTTATCGGTCGATCCGCCGATTGCTGGAACTGCCGGGCAAGGCGCGGCTGTTCCTGTGCCACGATTACAAGGCACCGGGGCGCGACGAATTCGCGTGGGAAACGACCATTGCGGAGGAGCGGGATGGCAATATCCACGCTGCGACTGGTGTGAGCGAAGACGATTTCGTCTCCATGCGCGAGGCACGCGATGTCACATTGGGGATGCCGCGGCTGATCCTGCCTTCGATCCAGGTCAATATGCGCGCGGGCCATTTCCCGCCGCCGGAAGACAACGGAACGCGCTATCTCAAGATACCCGTGCAAGGGGTATGAACCGGCAGCCCAATGGCGGGTCTTGCCATGCGATGAAGGAACCAAGGCAATGTTGAACATGGGAAAATCGGATCGAACCCTGCGCGTGATCGGTGCGATTATTCTGGCGGTACTGGCGGCCACCGGGGTTCTGACAGGTACACTGGCGACTGTCGCATGGATCGTGGCGGCGGTGCTGCTGCTGACCAGCCTGATTGGCTTCTGCCCGGCGTATAAGCTGATCGGCCTCGATACGCGCAAGAAGGGCTGATTGCCGCCCGCTTGTTTGCGGGATAATTTCAGGAGCTTACAGTGCTCGATCCGTTACATATGGCACTCGGCGCGTTGTCGGGCGGGGTCGTCGGCTTTTCGCTGGGCCTTGTCGGTGGCGGCGGATCGATTCTGGCTGTGCCGCTGATGGTCTATCTTGTCGGCGTGTCCAGCCCGCATGTGGCCATCGGCACCAGCGCGCTGGCCGTGGCAGCCAACGCCGCCAGCGGCCTGCTACAACATGCGCGCGAGCGAACTGTGCGCTGGCGCTGCGGGCTGATCTATGCCGCCGCCGGGATCGTGGGCGCATTCGGCGGATCGACACTGGGCAAGAGCGTTGACGGCGACAAACTGCTGTTCCTCTTCGCGCTGCTGATGCTGGTGGTGGGGGTGCTGATGCTGCGTGGTCGGCGCAATCAGGGCACGCCGGGGGCACAGTGCAACCGGACTAACGCACCCAAAGTGTTGGGTTACGGCTTCGGCACCGGGGCGTTCAGCGGATTTTTCGGCATTGGCGGTGGTTTCCTGATCGTGCCCGGCCTGATCGCTGCGACAGACATGGCGATGATCAATGCTGTCGGCACCAGTCTGGTGGCGGTGACGGCATTCGGCCTGACGACAGCCGCGAACTATGCCTTCTCCGGGCTGGTCGACTGGGTGCTTGCCGGCACTTTCATCGCCGGGGGCGTTATCGGCGCTTTCTTCGGGACGCGGCTGGCCCGACGGCTTTCGGGCGGCGGGCAGCTCAAGACTGTCTTCGCTGTGCTGATCTTCGTTGTCGCGATCTATATGCTGTGGAAGAGCTGGGGCGCGATGTAGCCGTTGCCACCATCGCCAATCCGCCCCACGGTCGCCTTTGCAATAGATTCGGATTCGGCAAAGGAGAGGGCAGAATGGGCGATTTCGTGAAGATGGAGAAGCGGGGGCGGATTGCGATCCTCACTTTCAACCATCCCGATACGATGAATGCCATCGCCACGCACGAAGACTGCGCCGATCTCGTGTCGGCGTTGCACGATATTGGAGACGATACAGGCATCAGCGTTGCTATCGTCACCGGATCGGGCCGGGCTTTTTCCGCCGGAGGCAACTTGCAGGCGATGAAGGATCGCAACGGCATTGGTCCGCTGGCATCCCCTGCCGATACGCGCAGCAACTATCGCCGCGGCGTGCAGACCATCAGCCGGGCATTCAACGACTGTGAAGTGCCTCTGATCGCTGCTGTCAATGGCCATGCCATCGGGCTGGGCAACGATCTGGCGTGCTTCTGCGATATGCGGATCGCCGCCGACACTGCAAAATTTGCTGCCGGTTTCGTCAAAGTGGGGCTGATCCCCGGCGATGGCGGAGCATGGGCACTGCCACGCGCAGTGGGCTACGCGAAGGCAGCGGAACTGATGTTCACCGGCGATACGCTCAACGCGGAAGAAGCGAAGGAGATCGGGCTGGTATCGCGGGTCGTCCCTGCAGAGCGCCTGATGGACGAAGCAATGGCATTGGCCGAACGCGTGGCGGCCAATCCGCCCCGATCGCTGCGACTGGCCAAGCGCTTGCTGACCGATGCTCAGAACATGCGGCTCAACGAAGTGCTGGAAATGTCGGCATCGATGCAGGCGCTGGCCCATGAAACCCGCGACCACAAGGAAGCCGTCGATGCGTTTCTGGAAAAGCGGAAACCCGACTTTACCGGGGAGTAAGCGCTGGCTGGCGCGTCGCATTCGCGATCATCGGTTCGATTACCGAGAGCGATAAATCCCGTTACCGGACCAGCCCGCCTGCCTGCCTGCCCGCAGCGCGGGACCAGCAAAAAGTGGGCGGCAAGTTCGAAAGTTGCCGCCCTTAAAGGAGGATTCGGGAGAGCTACAACAGCTAAGTTATCGCTCGACCGATTGAATACCTCTGCGGTGCTCTGTCGCATTTGTCGCGCGTCAAACCGATGGTGCTTTACTGTCACAACAGGTTTCGTTTGCTGCAACTGTCCTTCATTTCACGATAGAATCCAGTAATCCCGTCAGACCACTTCACATCGCCGCAGGAGGCGCTATAGGGGGCCGCCTGCTGGGGCGTAGCCAAGCGGTAAGGCACCGGTTTTTGGTACCGGCATGCGCAGGTTCGAATCCTGCCGCCCCAGCCAGACTTTGTCGCAGATATTCGCGACGAAGCGCCGCAATCAATTGCTTCTACGTTTGAACAGGATCGTGCCTTCCGGTCGCGATAGCAGCAGTCCGTCTGCCTGCCGCTCCAGATAGGTTCCGGTCAGATCGACGACCCCGAAATCGTTCGGTGTCAGCAGATAGTTCGCTGTCGTCCCGTCCTCGGCGCGGAGCGGCAAAGGGCCGGAATCGATCCGGTAGCCTTTCAGGGTGAAAGTCACAAAGCGCGGGTGACGATGTTCGTCCGCTGGAAACGTCCACGGGCCACCGTCAAGATACGATTCGAGCGGAGCGCCGGTTTCAAAATCGATCCGCAGATCGATGCCGGGAACATCGCGCCCGTTGGGCGCCCGCACCCGGATTGCGAACGGCTTGCCCGGCGTGGCCTCAATCGTGTCGGGGGTGACAGTCGGCGCGAGTGGTCTTGGGTCGCTGCCAAGTTCGATTCTGTCGCCGGCGCGCTTCCATCGACCTTGCGCCCGTTCATCCAGCGAGCCCACTGTCAGACCATATTCGAAAGTGCCGTCTGCATGGAGGCGAAGGCCGGCAATAAGCTCCATCTGGGAGAAAACGTACTCACCCACAGCCGGGTCCGCAGTCTCATCTGACGCAGCTTGCGATTGATCCTTTGCAACGGCAGGCTGGAAAGCGAAAAGCAGGGCAGTGGCGAACAACGAAGCGGCTCGTTTGAAGCGGGTTGCTGGCATAGGGCAACCTTAAGGCGTGTCTGTGGCTCTTTCAAATCCGATTACCAAACCGCGTCAGGTGAAGTATCGCAACAGGGCCGACGTTATAGCTTCAGGTGATACTCACCGGCCACGAAGTGCGTTGAAAGCATGGCATCTGCGTTCTGCGCCGCTGAATTTTATGCTCCCGGCCCTTCGTATGCTTCGACGATGCGGCCCACGATGGGGTGGCGCACTACGTCGCTGGCGGTGAAGCGGCTGACGGCGATGCCTTCGATACCTTCCAGCTTGGTTACGGCATCGGCCAGCCCGCTCATCGAATCTCCGCCGGGAATGTCGACCTGCTTCGGATCGCCGCAAATAACCATCCGGCTGTTCTGGCCGAAGCGGGTGAGGAACATCTTCATCTGTTCGCGCGTGGTGTTTTGCGCTTCGTCGAGAATTACGAAAGCATCGGCCAATGTGCGCCCGCGCATGAAGGCGATCGGGGCCACTTCGATCACCCCGCTTTCGATATGGCGTTCGACCTGTTCGGGCGGCATGCAATCGTACAGAGCATCGTACAGCGGACGCAGGTACGGATCGACTTTTTCCTTCATATCGCCAGGCAGGAAGCCCAGCTTCTCCCCCGCTTCCACCGCCGGGCGCGACAGGATCATGCGTTGTACGCTGCCGCTGATCAGCTGGCTGACCGCCTGCGCCACGGCGAGGTATGTCTTGCCTGTGCCCGCGGGGCCGAGCGCGAAGACGATATCCTTGCTCGCCAGTTGCTGCATATAGGGGATCTGCCCCGCGCTGCGCGGAACGATGGTCTTGCGGCGGGTGCGGATCATCACTTTGGGTGCGTCGTCTCCGCCGCGCACGATCCCGTCCAGCGTCGGTTCGTTGGACATCGCGATCAGCGATTCGATCGCGCCGGTATCGAGATCTTCGCCCCGCGCCAGCCGATCGTACATCGCATTGAGCGTGTCGCGCGCGCGGGCCACCGAATCCGTGCTCCCTTCGATCAGGATGCGATCCCCGCGGGCAGAGATGAACACGCCCAGCCGGTTTTCCACCTGCACCAGATTGGCATCGAACTGCCCGAATAACGGGACAAGCAACGACTGATCTTCGAACGTCAGCTCTGCACGGGCGCGACGCGATTCGCGCAAAGGTGCGGGAGGAGGTGAAATCGCCGGTTGCCCGGCGCGGGCGGGTTTACGGGCCATGCGCTCCTTTCGGGTCTGCGATTCGGCAGTCTAAGGGCGCGTTCGGATACGGCAAGCGGCCTGCGACGAGTAGGCGGTGGAAAAGCACGATTGTTTGCCCGTGTCTGTCCGCCGCCTCTCGAGCGCTCCTAGAGGGCGCGCCGATCAGCCCGCTCCGCCGCTCTGGGTCGCTTCGTCGTCGTGCGCTGAGCGGCGGGTGCGGCGGCGCTCTTCGCGCAGGCCCACGCCGATGCTGGCGCGCGGCTGGTCCATTTCGGTGCTGGCGACAGGGTAGGCGCAGTAATCGGCAGCGTAATAGGCCGCCGGGCGATGGTTGCCCGAAAGGCCCAGCCCACCGAACGGTGCCTTGGAACTGGCGCCATTGGTCGGGCGGTTCCAGTTGACGATCCCCGCACGGACATTGGCCCAGAACTTGTTATAATCCTGAGGCGAGCCACCGATCAGCGATGCCGACAGGCCAAACCGGGTATAATTCGCCTCTGCAATCGCGGCCTCGAAATCGGGCACCCGGATCACTTGCAGCAGGGGGCCGAACAGCTCGACATCGGGCCGTTCCTTCATCGCGGTGACATCGATCAGGCCGGGGCTGAGGAACGGTTTGTCGTTATCGGGCCGCTGCATGTGCTTGATCGCCTTGCCCCCGTGAGAGAGCAGGTAGAGGAAGCTTTCCATCAACTGATCGGCGGCATTGTTGTCGATCACGCAGCCCATAAATGGGGCTGGATTGGCAAACGGTTCGTCGAACACGATCCGGTCGGCCAGGTTCTTCACTTCGTCGATGATCGCATCATACATACTGTCGACTACGACCAGACGCCGTGCAGCGGTGCACCGCTGGCCCGCGCTGGTGAATGCGCTTTGCACGATCAGGGCGGCGGCATCGTTTATCTTGGGGGTGTCGAGCACCACGATGGGGTTGTTACCGCCCATCTCCAGCGCCAGAATCTTGCCCGGATTGCCCGCCAGTCGCTTGTTGATCGCAATCCCTGCTTGTGCGCTGCCGGTGAACAGTACCCCGTTGATATCGCGGTGCGCGACCAGCGCCTTGCCCTCTTCCGGGCCGCCGACCAGCAATTGGATCACATCTGACGGAACACCTGCGCGGTGGAAACAACCGATCAGGAATTCGCCCACGGCGGGGGTTTTCTCGCTTGGCTTGAAGACCACGGTATTGCCCGCAATCAGCGCCGGGATGATATGCCCGTTGGGCAGATGCGCGGGGAAGTTATACGGGCCGAGCACTGCCATCACACCGTGCGGTTTGTGCCGTACCGCTGCCGTGCCCTGCAGCGCGCTGTCGAATTTTTTCTGGCCGGTCCGTTCGGCATAGGCGGTGACCGAAATATCTACTTTCCCCATCACCGTTTCGACTTCGGTGCGGGCTTCCCACAGCGGCTTGCCGTTTTCGCGGGCGATCAGTTCCGCGAACTGATCCTGCGCCTTCAGCACTTCGTTGGCGAAGCGGCGGCACAGTTCGATCCGGTTGGCCAGAGGGCGGGAGGCCCAGTCGGGCCACGCGTTGCGGGCGCGCGCCACAATGGCATCGACATCGCTCGCTGGGCCGCGCCACAGTTCGGCACCGGTGGCCGGTTCGAAGGAGACGATTTCGGTTACAGGTTCGGTGTTAGACAAGCGGTATTTCCCCCACGCCTGCGATCCCATGCAGGCCTTTTGAGTGCGACGTGGGTGGTGCGTCACTGCCGCCGAAACGGGCCCTGAACAGGAGGACGCAGCCACGCACCTGACTTAGAGATACAGTACAGCAGGTTCAAGCAAACTCGTCCCCACACGGGGCGCTGGCTATCTGCTGCCCACCTGCGCGCTTGCGGAACGGCGCGCATCGGGCGATAACTGCGCCGGTGCCAATCCGCGCACAGATACGGGACCGTTTCGCACTTTATGCACAACACTGCCAGTTTCACCGGTGCCCCCGATGCGGGCGGCAAGTCTGCCGAACGGGCATGGGCAGATCGCACCTGGCAAACCGCAGACGGGCTGGAACTGCATTATCGCGATTATCCGGGGCGCGACGATCGGCCGCCGGTAATCTGCCTGCACGGACTGACGCGTAATGCCCGCGACTTTGCCGCGCTGGCGGAACGGATCGCGGGCGAATGGCGGGTGATCGTGCCCGAAATGCGCGGACGCGGCGAATCCGATTATGCCAAAGATTCCGCGACATACACGCCGCTGCATTATGTGGCGGATGTGATGGCGCTGTTGGCAGAACAGGGGATCGAACGGTTCGTATCGGTCGGCACGTCGCTGGGCGGGCTGATGACAATGCTGATCGCAGCCACTACGCCCGATCGCATTGCCGCGGTGTTGCTCAACGATGTCGGCCCTCAGCTTGAGGCGGCAGGGCTGGAGCGTATCGTCGACTATGTCGGGCAGGGGCGCAGTTTTCCGACATGGATGCACGCCGCCCGCGCGCTGGAGGCGCAGCACAGGGAATCGCATCCCGGCTTCACTATCGACGACTGGCTGGCAATGGCGAAGCGGGTAATGGTGCTGGGTTCCGGCGGGCGTATCGCATTCGATTACGACATGGCGATTGCCGCTCCGTTCGAAGACGCCGATCCATCTGCCGCCCCCGATATGTGGCCGATGTTCGAAACGCTGGCCGGTCGCCCGCTGGCGCTGGTGCGGGGGGAATGCTCGAACGTGCTGTCGGCCGCGACTGCCCAGGAAATGAAGCGGCGCATTCCCGCGATGGACCTGGTTACGGTGCCCAACGTAGGGCACACCCCGCTGTTGACCGAGCCGGAGGCGGTTGCCGCGCTCGACCGGCTGCTGGCACAAGTCGCATGACCGACAGCGTCAGGAACGCGATTCCGCGTATTCTTCACCTCCATTCGACCTTTTCTTCGGGTGGAAAGGAGCGCCGCGCGGTGCGGTTGATGAATGCGTTCGGCAAGAACCTGAACCACGCCGTGGTATCGGGGGAGCCGGGCGAACTGTCCGCTGCGAACGAAATCGCGCACGGGATCGATGTCGATTACCCCGATGAGTTCCCCCCGCTCGTGGGCAAGCCGACGCCGTGGCGTCTGCAGGCCATGGCGCAGGCGATGGCCGAATACGATCTCGTGCTGACATATAATTGGGGCGCGATGGACGCAGTGATGGCGCATACCCTGTTCGGCAAGGCCATTGCGCTGCCCCCGCTGATCCATCACGAAGACGGCTTCAATGTCGATGAACAACAGAAGCTGAAGCCGAGCCGCAACTGGTATCGCCGCATTGCGCTGGGCCGGGCGAGTGCGCTGGTGGTCCCGTCGGAAAAGCTGGAGGGTATTGCGCTCACCGAATGGGCGCAGCCGTTCGGGCGGGTCAGGCGAATTCCCAACGGGATCGACGTCGCCTCTTTTGCGAAGAAGCCGAAGGCCGATGCCTTGCGCGGGATTATCAAGCATCCCGGCGAGCTGTGGGTCGGCACGGTAGCCGGCCTGCGCCCGATCAAGGCATTGCACCTGCTGGTGCGCGCCTTCGCCTCGCTGCCTGATCCGTGGCAACTGGTGATCGTGGGCGAAGGGCCGGAAGTGTCGACGATCCGGGCGGAGGCACAGGCTCATGGCATCGAACATCGTGTGCATTTGCCCGGTTTCGCCAGCGATCCTGTGAAGTTCGTCGGCCTGTTCGATATCTTTGCGTTGTCTTCGCAAAGCGAACAGTTCCCGATCTCTCTGGTCGAGGCGATGGCCGCCGGGTTGCCCGCTGCCGCCCCGGCTGTGGGGGATGTCGGCGCGATGGTGGCGGATGAAAATCTGCCGTTTATAGTCGGGCCGGGCGATATCGGCGGGCTATCCAATGCGCTGGCCACATTGGCGAGCGATGCAGCGTTGCGCGAATCGGTGGGTGAAGCCAACCGGGCAAAGGCGGTCGCCGAATTTGGGGAAGACCGGATGATTGGTGCTTATCGCCGCCTCTATTCGGGTATCATGGGGCGCGAGATCCCTGCTTGATACGCCGTATCTATGCTTAAGCCGCGGTTCACGCGGGCGGGGACAGTCGGGTTTGACGATTGAATTGACTGCCCCATCGTCTAAAGACGCGCGTTACCCGAAACTATGTATTGAATAAGGTGAGCCGCCACGTGGCCCTGAAACCCGGCAATTCCCTCTCCCGCGAAGAGAAGCGCGCACAGCAACAGGCGGCGCAGGACGATGTTCTGCTGCGCGAAGTCGACGACGCTGTGCGGCAGGATCAATATGCGGATTTCAGCCGTAAATACGGCAGGCCGCTGCTGGCCATCGTGGTCGTCGGCTTGCTGGCTTTCGGCGGATACCTCTGGTGGCACGAACACCGCGAAGGGCAGTACGAAGCGGATTCGGAAACGTTTGTCTCTGCACTGGATAAAGTGCAGGCAGGCGATCTGGCTAGCGGTGACAAGGGCCTGGCCCCGGTGATTGAAGATGGCGAACCGGGTGCCGCCGCGTCGGCACAGTTGCTGAAAGCCGGGATCGCGATGGAACAGGGCAAGACCGCCGAAGCGGGCAAATTGTTCGATGCCGTTGCTGCCGATGCCAGTGCACCGCAAACGCTGCGCGATCTGGCGACAGTGCGCGCCGTCGCGGCCAATTACGACAAGATGAAATCGGCCGATGTCGTCTCTCGCCTGCAACCGCTGGTCGTACCGGACAAGCCGTGGTTCCCCGTTGCCGGGGAAATGCTGGCGATGGCCTATCTCGATCAGGGCAAGAATGCCGAAGCTGGCAAACTGTTCGCGCAGATCGTGCGGGACAAGAATACATCGGAAACACTGAAATCGCGCGCGCGGCAGATGGCCGGGCTGCTCGGCGTCGATGCGATCGACGACGTGGATAAAGTGCTCAAGGAACAGGAAGTCGGCGCTGAAATGCCGGGTGGCGCGGGGGCGCCCCGGCAATGAACGCAGGCTGCGATGCAATCACAGGGAACGGATACCGAATGACTGGCAAGGCTATTTCCATTACCGGGCGCGTACTGCTGATTGCAGCACTGTCGGTCGGTTTGACCGGCTGTAAGATCTTCGGCGGTAAAGACGCAAAAGTGACGCCCACGGTCGGCAATCGTATGCCGATCCTGTCGCGCATCGAAAGCGGGGCGAAAGTCGATCCGGCGCTGGCCGGGGTCTCCGTGGTGCTGCCGACACCGCAAGCCAACACCGAATGGGCGCAGCCGGGCGGCACCGCGGGCAAGGCGCCGGGCAACCTCGCGCTGTCCGACAGTCCGCAGCAGATCTGGACTGCGCAGGTTTCCGGCTCAAGCGATCGCCGGCGGCTGGCAGCTTCTCCGGTGATCGGCGGCGGCAAGCTGTTCGTATCCGATACCGATGGCGTCGTGACAGCGTTCGATGCCAATACCGGCGCCAAAGTGTGGTCGCACCGTACAGAGCTGGACGGCGCACCTGCTGCGGCCAATTTCGGCGGCGGGGCCAGTTTCGCCAATGGCCATGTCTATGCCACCAACGGTGTGGGCGAAGTCGTCGCGCTCGATGCGGCGACCGGCAACGAACTGTGGCGCGCGCACCCCTCTGGCCCGCTGCGCGGATCGCCGACGGTCGCGTTCGGCTCGGTCTATGTCATGACGCAGGACAACCAGATTTTCGCGTTGTCCGAAACCGATGGTTCGCTGCAATGGCAGGAATCGGGATCGAGCGCGCAGACCGGCGTGTTCGGCGTGGCTGCCCCCGCTGCGGGGCAGGGCACGGTCATCGCCGGGTATTCGACCGGCGAACTGGCGGCATACCGTTATGAAAACGGACGCACTTTGTGGTCGGACGCGCTGGCGCGCACGTCGATTTCCACTGAAGTGGGGTCGCTGACCGATATCGATGCCGATCCGATCATCGACAGTGGCCGCGTCTATGCTCTGGGGCAGGGTGGCCGTATGGCCGCTTACGAACTGGCCACCGGGCAGCGTATCTGGGAACTCAATCTGGCGGGTATTTCGACCCCGGCAGTAGCAGGCGAATGGATATTCACGCTGACTGACAGTGCCAAGCTGCTGGCGATTGCCCGTAACACCGGCAAAGTCCGCTGGCTGACCGATCTGCCGGAATATCGCAACGAGAAAAAGAAGACCAACCAGATCTTCTGGACCGGGCCGGTGCTCGCTGGAAACCAGCTGTGGATCGCCAATACGCAGGGCGAAATCTGGCGGGTCAGCAGCGGCGAAGGTTCGGCTGCTGTGTGGACCAGGTTCAAGAGCGCGATCAGCCTGCCGCCGGTCGTCGCGAACCAGACGCTTTACGTGCTGGACGACAGCGGCCGCATCACCGCTTTCCGTTAAGGCGACCGTTGCTGCTGCTGTAATGGCGAGGGCGGGATGGGGCCAGGTTTCCAGCCTCTTAACCCTTTTGCCCTAAGGCGGGCGCGCATATGAGCGCTCACCGCCCCGACACCTCCGCTCGCCGCCCGGCGAGCGATGTATCTGCCGCAGTCGGCATGGCCGGTCTCGCTGGTCTGTTCGTATGGGTGATGATCTGCCGCCACTGGCCGTGGCTGGTCGATATGTTCGGCTTGCCGGGGCCGCATGCCCGGCTCGACGGTCCGAACGCCGCGCTGGCCGGGCTGGTGTTTACCTCGCTGCCAATGGCGGCGGTGTCGCTGTTGAAAGACAAGGTCCACCGTCGCCCATCTACCGGGATCGACTGGGGCCTGCGCCGCCCGCTTTCCGAAACGCAGGAGATTTCGTGTACCAAGCTGGTGGGTCTGTGGGCCACCTGGGCAGCGATCGCTGCGATCTATTGCCTCGCGCGGTGGTATTGGGACGGGCAGTATCTGTTCGCGATGGAAGTGCTGAAATACGCGGCGCTACCGATGTTCGCGCTGTCGATCCCTTATGTCCTGTGGCTCGACAGGTTTATGATCGAACCGCGCGATCATGCGTGGCATTTCGGTGCGTTACTGCTGGGGCGGGAGGCATACGATCCGGCGGAAGTGAAGAAGCACTGGCGTGCATGGGTCATCAAGGGGTTCTTCGGCGCGTTCATGATCTCGATCTTGCCGCCGGGGTTTCGGGAAGCGGTCAACGTTGATTTCACTGCGATTGCTGCCGATCCGGTGAAACTGGGCATGGCGCTGGTCAGCTTGCTGTTTCTGGTGGACGTGCAACTGGGAACGGTCGGCTATCTCGTCACGTTCCGCCCGCTCGACGCACATATTCGCAGCGGCAACCCGTTCGTGGCCGGGTGGGTTGCCGCGCTGCTATGCTACCCCCCGCTGAACGGCGTGGGCCTGCTCGATTACAGCGTCGGCACACCGGGCTGGGCGGAGAATAACTGGGCGTTCTGGTTCGCCGGGCACACCCATTTGATGTGGATCTGGGCGGCGCTGCTGATGGCGCTGACCGCGATCTATGCCTGGGCGACAGTGGCATTCGGGTTGCGTTTCTCCAACCTCACCTATCGCGGGGTCATCACCAATGGCCCTTATGCGTTTACCCGGCATCCGGCCTATCTGGCGAAAAACACGTTCTGGTGGCTTTCTACCATGCCGTTTCTGGTGACCTCGGGATCGTGGACCGACCCGATTCGCAATGCGTTCTTCCTCGCCTGCGTTAGCGGGATTTACTACTGGCGCGCCCGGACGGAGGAGATGCACCTGCTGTCCGAAGATGCAAAGTATCGCGAATACCACGCGTGGATGGCCGAACACGGCGTTGTAACCGCACGCCTTCGTAAATTGCTGCGGCTTCTGCGTCCGCGCGGCCCGGTGATGCAGCGCACGGCCGCCCCGGGGGAGTAGCGCCCATCGCATTGGTAGTGGATGGAGGCGGCGTGCGGCGCATGGATTGCCACGTTGCCTGCGATTCCTCGCAATGACGAGTGAAGGGGATGCCCGCTACCGTGTCATTGCGTCAGGCCGGGCCTGATCCGCGGGCCCGCTCAATTCCGCGCCGCAGTTCCGGGCAATCCGTCAGACCGGTTCGCCTTCGCCGGTTTCGTATAGCTTCAGATCGCGGTCGGTAATGCCCAGCTCAGCAAATTGTTCGCGCCATGCGGCGAGGTGCGGGGTGGCGAAATGGGCTGCCAGTGCAGCGCGGTCGCGCCAGGCTTCCGATACATGAATCACTGTGGGGTCGAGCACGTCCTGCGCGTAGGCATAATGGATGCAGCCGGCTTCCGCCCGGCTGGCAGCGACCATTGCGGCCATGGCGGGCAGTGCCACCTCCAGCCCGTCTGCCGGAATCCGCACTGTGCCGACGATCAGGATCACGCGCGCCTCAGAAACTGTATTTGTACACCCGTTCGATATCGCCGCCCCATTCGCCATTGTACATGTCGAGCAGGCGCTGTGCGGGGACTTTCCCGCTGGCGACGATTTCGTCGAGCGTTTCGAGGAAGCCGGTTTCGTTGTCGCCGCCCGAATTGAGCCGCGCGCGCGATTTCAGCCCGCTGCGCGCGATGGCGAGCACTTCGGGGGCGATGTCGTGCAATGTCTTGCCGCCGGGGATCGGTGCGTCGAGCGCCAGCTTGGGCACCGATGTCCGCAACGCCTCGCGCTCCTCCATCGTCCAGTCCTTGACCAGATCCCATGCGGCATCGAGTGCGCTCTGATCGTATAGCAGGCCGACCCACAGCGCAGGCAACGCGCAGATCCGGCTCCACGGCCCGCCATCGGCACCGCGCATTTCGAGGAACGATTTCAAGCGTACTTCGGGAAAGGCGGTCGACAAGTGATCCCACCAGTCGCCTTCGGTCGGCTTTTCCCCTGGCAGAGCGGGCAGCTTGCCGTCCAGAAAATCGCGGAAACTCTGCCCGGCGGCATCGATGTATTTGCCATCGCGGAACACGAAATACATCGGCACGTCGAGCATATAGTCGACATAGGCTTCGTATCCGAAACCGTCTTCGAACACGAACGGCAGCATCCCGGTGCGCGCCGGATCGGTGTCCGACCAGATATGGCTGCGATAGGAAAGGAAGCCGTTGGGCTTGCCTTCGGTAAAGGGCGAATTGGCGAACAGAGCTGTGGCCAGCGGTTGCAGCGCCAGACTGGTGCGGAATTTCTGCGCCATGTCCGCTTCGCTGCTATAGTCGAGATTGACCTGAATGGTGCAGGTCCGCAGCATCATGTCGAGGCCCAGCGAGCCGACGCGTGGCATGTGCCGCATCATGATCTCGTACCGCCCCTTGGGCATGACCGGCAGTTCCGCGCGCGTTTTGTCGGGCCACATGCCCAGGCCAAGGAAGCCGACACCGAAGCGTTCGCCAATCGCCTTCACCTGTTCCAGATGGCGACCGGTTTCAGCGCACGTCTGGTGCAGGTTTTCCAGCGGCGCGCCCGATAGTTCGAGCTGCCCGGCCGGTTCGAGGCTGACAGTGCCGTCGTCCCCGCTCATCGCGATGACTTTGCCGCCCTCTTCCACCGGTTGCCAGCCGAATTCCTGCAACGCCAGCAGGATATCGCGGATGCCGCCGGGCTCGTCATAACTCGGGGCGGCGAAATCCTTGCGTCGGAAAACCAGCTTCTCGTGCTCGGTGCCGATGCGCCATTTGTCCGCCGGTTTCGCACCGGCGGCGAGGGGGGCGATTAGCTGGTCGCGGCTCTCTATAACCGGATCGGCCTGCTCGGATGTGGTCCGCGTGCTCATAGTGGGTGGCCGTAGGCAACCCAATCTTTACGCGCCAGAGAATTCTTCTTTCAGCCCGTTCGTGTGGCCTGTGGGGCGGGTAACCCTCACCCGTCATTGCGAGGAGCCGTCAGGCGACGTGGTAATCTATGAGGTAAGTGTGGATGCGGTTTACAACTGCTGTGGTGGTCAGTGAGGGCGGCCCAGGGATTGCTTCGCTGCGCTCGCAATGACGAGGGGGTAGCGAGGGCGGAGCCTCTTACCAGTCGCCAGCAGCACCCATCCATAGTGCCATTGCCGCTATCGCTGCGGTTTCGCCGCGGAGGATTCGCGGGCCGAGAGTGATCGCACGGGTGGCCGGGTGTGCGCGAATAGCGGTGCGTTCGGCATCGTCGAACCCGCCTTCCGGCCCGATCAGGATCGCGGCAGGCGCTCCGGCCGCGGTAAAGGCGGCGGCGGCGGGTTCACCGCCCAATTCATCGGCAAAGAACAGCGCGCGTTCAGCGGGCCAGTCGCGCAGCAACGTGTCGAGCGTAACCGGCGCGGCCAGTTCGGGCAGCGCGGTGCGGGCGCATTGTTCGGCGGCCTCTGTCGTAACGGTCCGTGCCCGGTCGAGGTTGAGCTTGTCCGCCACGCAGCGGCGCGTCACCACCGGACGGATCGCGGCCACGCCCAGTTCGGTCGCCTTTTCCAGCACGGTGTCGAACCGGTCTTTCTTCAGCAAAGCGGGGCACAACCACAGATCGGGCACAGCCTCGCGCAAGCGCAGTCGTTCCACCGGTTCCAGCACGACATCGCGCTTGCCAACCGACACCACGCGTGCGGCCCATTCGCCGGTCGCATTGTCGCACAGGATCACAGCGTCGCCTTCGCTCACCCGCATCACGCGGCAGAGATAGTGCGCCGGGTTGCCTGAAACCGTCACCGGCATCCCTGCCGCCAGCGGAGCGGGAACGAACAGGCGCGGCGCGCTGCGGGGCGGCCAGGCGGGAACCTTCGGATCGTGTGTTGCAGCCATGACTATGCAGTTGGCACGCGCGGCGTTAGGGGACAAGCCGTGACCGAACAGGCAACGCCCGAACCCATCGTCCCAGACAGCGAACATCGCGGACTGATCGCGCGCCTGCCGCAAGTGCCGCGCGATCTGGCCATGCTTGCCCGGTTCGACCGGCCGATTGGCTGGTGGCTGCTATTCTGGCCGTGCACCTGGGGGGTGTGGCTGTCCGGTGGCGGATTGCAGGTGGTACTGGTGGCATGGATGCTGCTCGGCTCGATCGCGATGCGCGGGGCCGGGTGCGTTTACAACGATATCGTCGATGCCGATCTCGACCGCCAGGTGGCGCGCACTGCCAGCCGCCCGGTCGCAAGCGGGCGCATTTCCGCGAAACTGGCATGGCTATGGCTGCTGGCGCTGTGTGCGGTGGGGCTTGTCGTGCTGTTGCAATTGCGCTGGCAGGCGCAGGTGGTGGCGCTGGGCAGTATCGCGCTGGTCATCGCCTATCCTTTCATGAAACGGATCACCTGGTGGCCGCAGGCCTGGCTGGGGCTGGTATTCACCTGGGGCGCGCCGACTGGCTGGGTCGCGATGCGGAGCGACCGGCTCGACGTGCTCGCTGCGCTCTATGGCGGGGCAATCCTGTGGTGCATCGCATACGATACGATCTACGCCTTACAGGATCGGGAGGATGACGCGCTGGTCGGTATCCGCTCCAGCGCGCTGCGGCTGGGCGGCCATGTCAAAGCGGGCGTGGCATTGTTTTACGGCGGTGCAGTGGCGCTGTGGGCGCTGGCGTTCTGGCTGCTGCGGCACGACTGGATCGCGCTGCTTGCGCTGATCCCGGTGGCGGCGCATCTGAGCTGGCAGGTCGCCACTCTTGACGAGCGCGATCCGACCAATCCCCTGGCCCGCTTCCGCGCCAACCGCTTCGCCGGGGCGTTGATGGCTGCGGCGTGTTTTGTGGTCGGCAGTTCGTAGTCTCTGTGTGTGGGGAAGGCATGGTTTGGTCTGTGTCGCTCCACTTGTCATTGCGAGGAGCCGTCAGGCGACGTGGCAGTCCGTGGATTGCTTCGCTGCGCTTGCAATGACGAGAGGGGGGAGGGGAGTTGCAATGATGCAGGGGCGGGTCGTATCTTCCCTGTCCTGTCCCCCCGGCCTCCGAGCCGGGGTCCAGCTTATCTTCCGGCGTGACACTTCAAAAACAGCGCCTCCATCGCAAACGCTGCGAGCGCAATTCACGAATAGCTGACGATTTCCCATTCGATCCCGTCCCAGTCGTAGAAATAAAACCGCCGTCCCGGTTCGTAATCGGCGTGGTTGAATGGCTCCAGCCCTGCCTCTGTTACAACGGTTTCGGCGGCATCGAGATCGTCAACCACTACCCCGATGTGGTTGAGTGGCACACCCTTCTGGAAGCTGCCTTTGGTGCTGGGGTGCGTGTAGAGCGCGACATACGTATCGTCGTTACCGCAATGGATCGAATGGCCACCGCCGAGAGCAGGGCCTTCCCAGCGCACCCGCCATCCGGCCAGCTTGCTCAGGAAGTCCGCGCTGCGGCGTGGGTCGGTGACAGAGATATTCACGTGTTCGAGTGTTCCGGTGGGCATTGCCTCAGTCCTTCGTATCAATCGTGTCCGGCCAGTGCCGGGCAGGGCGGCGAATCGCCTGCTTGCCATTAATGCAACCTCAAGGTAACTTGAGGTCAAGGAGTTTAGTGCCATGACCCGTCGCTTGCGCGCCAGCGATCTGCTGACCATCGGTGAACTGGCCCGGCGCACCGGGTTGTCTGTTTCAGCGATCCGTTACTACGAGGAACGCGGGCTGGTCGAACCGATCCGCACCGGCGGCAATCAGCGGCGCTTCCCGCGCAGCGATATCCGGCGGCTCAGTTTCGTGCTGATCGCACAGCAGCTTGGCCTGTCGTTAGGCGATATAGAGGAGGAGCTGCGCCGTCTGCCGCATGGTCGCACGCCTGACGCGCGCGATTGGCGGCGGATCAGCGGGCGGGTACGCGAAGCCATCGACGCGAAAATCGCCATTCTGGAAAAGACTCGCGAGGATCTCGACGGGTGTATCGGCTGCGGATGCCTCAGCCTGGCGCGGTGCAAGCTCTATAACCCGCAGGATAAATGGGCTGCGGAGGGGGCAGGGCCGCGCGTGCTGCGTTGATCACGATTCCGGCCCCAGTTCCGGGTCGAGATCGCGCGGGCGGGCGAAATGGACCAGCTTGCCGCAATCCTTGCCCAGATCGGCCCAGTCGTCGATTGCCAGTTCCAGCACAGCGAATGTTGCCGTCGGGAATTTGACCGCCGCTTCGTCGAACAGCGCGTTTTCGTTGGCGGGGGATACCAGCGTGAACAGCAGATCCTGCAAGCCGGGGTTGTGCCCCGCCAGCAGCACGCAGGATGCATCGCCCGCATGTTCGCGGATCGCATCGATCAATGTATCGGCATCGGCCAGATAGACGCGCTTGTCGAATTCGGGCGTGAATTCGGGCAGGGCAGTTGCCAGTGTTTGCCGGACACGTTCGGCCGGGCTGGCGATCACGCGGTCCCACTTTACACCGTGATCGCGGATATGATCTCCGATCACTTTCGCACCGCGCCGCCCGCGATCGTTCAGCCCGCGGTCGAAATCGCGGGTGCCCATATCATCCCAGTCGGACTTGGCGTGGCGCAGGAGGCCGAGCAACTTGGGCACGGTCAGATCATCCTTCGAACGGTGGGGCCGAGGCATCGGCATGGCTCGCCGTTTCGAAAACACTGTTGGCGAGCCGTTGTAAAGCCTCCTCCAGCGTCAGACGCAAAACAGGCGTCCCTTCAGGGAAGGCAGAAAGCAAGCGGCTGGGGAATGCAGGCGACAGGACAACGAAGTGCCCGGCATCGTTCCGGCTGCGAATCAGCCGCCCGAATGCCTGTGCCAGTCGGGCGCGGATCAGGCGGTCGTCATACGCACTGCCACCGCCCGCCGCGCGGCGGGCCCGGTGCAGGATAGTGGGGCGCGGCCAAGGGACTTGTTCCATCACGACGCAGCGTAAACTGCGGCCCGGCACATCGACCCCGTCACGCAGGGCATCGGTGCCCAGCAGACTGGCCGCCGGATCGTCTCGGAAAATGTCCACCAATGTGCCGGTGTCGATCGGATCGACATGTTGCGCGTACAGCGGCAATCCGCTGCGCGCGAGCCGGTCGGCAATGCGGCCATGCACCGCGCGCATCCGGCGGATCGCTGTGAACAGGCCCAGCACGCCGCCGCCACATGCCTCGATAATCCGGCCATAGGCACCTGCCAGCGCGGGAATGTCGCCCTTGCGGATATCGGTTACGATCAGCACTTCGGCGCGGTTGGCGTAATCGAACGGGCTTTCGAATTCGCCCAGCATCGGTGCGCTGTCGATATGCGCCGCGCCGCTGCGGGCGATGGCTGCATCCCATTCGGTCCCGTCTTTCAATGTCGCGCTGGTCAGCATCACGCCGTGGGCGGGTTCGAGCACGACACGGGCAAATGGCTTCATCGGATCGAGCCAGTGGCAGTGCAGTCCGATATCGAATTCGCGCGCTTCGTTGCGGTCCACCGCCAGCCAGTCCACGAATTCGGGATCGCCCGGCCCGCCCAACCGGTCGAGCAAAGCCTCCCACGCGGACAGCAAGTCGCACCGCCAGGCCAGCGAATGGCGCGCGCCTTCGATCCGCGCGCGGCCCTGCGCGTCGAGCCAATCGGGAGGGTCGGCCAGTATCGCCTCCAGCCGCCCACCCAGTCGCAACAATGGCGAACGGATCGCGGCCAGCGCCCCTGCTGCCTGCCCGGCCAGTTCCACCACCGGGCCATCGAGACCGGCAGCCTCTGTTTCTATGCCATAGCCCGCTTCCTGCCCGCCGCTTTCATCGCGGGCATATGTCACTGCGCGCACGGCACCCAGCAAAGCCTCCACCGGGCCAGCGGGTACGCCTTCGTTCAGTCGCTGCAGCCAGCCATCGGCGGGCAGGGCCTGCGCCGCCTCCACTGCCGCCTCTATCGCGGTGCCCCCGGCTTCATCGTAACTTGCCACATCGGCAAGGCGAGCGGACAGGCCGCGACGGCGGCCCTTGTGCGATTTTTCCGGGCCGACGATCCAGCGGCGCAATTCGATTGCCTCTGCCCCGGTCAGCGCAGCGGCGAACGTGCTGTCGGCAGCTTCGAATACGTGGTGCCCTTCGTCGAACACCACGCGGGTCGGGCGCTGGGCATGGTCGCGTCCGCGTGCGGCATTGACCATCACCAGCGCGTGATTGGCGATCACCAGATCGGCTTGCGCGCTGGCCCGTGCGGCATGTTCGATGAAGCATTTGCGGTAATGCGGGCACCCGGCATAGACGCATTCGCCGCGCTGATCGGTGAGTGCGGCAATGCCGCGCTTGCGGAACAGCGAGCCGAGCCAGCCGGGCAGATCGCCACCGATCATGTCGCCATCCTGCGAATAGGCCGCCCATCGCGCCACCATATGCGCCAGCACAGCGAGGCGCCCGGAAAAGCCGCCTTGCAGCGCATCTTCCAGATTGAGCAGGCAGAGATAGTTTTCGCGCCCCTTCCGCACGACCACGGGGCGGCTGCCATCGCGGCGCACCGGCGGCCACGCGCGCCCGCTTTCCTGCCGCAACTGGCGTTGCAGGTTCTTGGTATAAGTCGAAACCCACACGGTGCCGCCCGACCGTTCCGCCCATAGCGACGCCGGAGCGAGATAGCCCAGCGTCTTGCCGATCCCCGTGCCTGCCTGCGCCAGCAACACATGCGGCACTTCGCGGCGGGGCCGGGGCGCGAACACTTTGCCGACATCGCGCGAATAACGGCGTTGCCCCTCGCGCTGTTCGGAACCTTCGCCGGTCAGCCGTTCGAGCCGCGCCTCGACCTCCGCCTCTTCGATCAGCACGTTGGCGGGCTGGCCGCGTTCGGGGCTTTCCTCCCATTCGGGCAGTCGGGCGAATAGCCATTTTTCCGCGCGTTCGGGCTTGCGGATATGCGGGCTGAGAATGTTTGCCCAGGGCCAGCGCAGGCGAACCAGCGATTGCAGGCTGGACCATGCTCCCTCTCGTTCGGCCCAATCGTGGCTTTCGCATGTCGCCAGCAGATGACCGGCAGCGCGCTGCAGGAATGCCGGCACGCCGTCGTCGCTGTCCGGTTCGTCGATCCCCAGCGCATGAGCCAGTCCGCGCGGGGTCGGCACTGCGAACCGCGCCGGATGGACGAAAGCGAACAGTTCCAGCAGATCGAGCCCCGACAGATCGGGATAGCCCAGCCGGTTGGCGACGAGCGGGGCATTGAGGATCAGCAGCGGCGTATCGGCCACGGCCATCACCGCCTCGCCCTTGCTCACCCCCCGCGTGCCGCCAATGCCATCGCGCAACCATGTGCCCGCGTGGCTGGCATGAAGGGCGGGAAGGGGCAGCGGGTCGGCCATTGCGGCGACCATGAAGTCGCCGGAACGAAAAGTAAACAGACCAGCGGATTCTGTGTGCCAGGGCCAATCCATTCACCGCGCCCGATCGGCAGCTTGCCGCGAATTTAAAACGAAAAATCATTTAAAAACAATGTACTATAAATTTTTACCAATTGGGCTGTCTGGAACTGTGGCGAAACAGTGACCGTTTTTAATGGCATGACGAAGACCCCCAATCCGCTCGCTTGCGCCCCCCTCGCGATTGCGATGGCTGCGCTCCTCCCCGCTGCCGCGATGGCTCAGGATGCCACGAGCACGTCGCCCCCGGTGATCGTGCTCGATAGTGCTTCCGTCGGATCGCAGAGGCAGCCCGACACGGTAACGCTGCCCGGCATTGCGTCCGCGCCGCAACAGCCGGTGACCAGCGAGCCTGTCGATATGCCGATGGCATCTCCGGTTGAGGCCGCTCCTGTGCAGCAGGCGCGCACTGCCCCTGTCTCCGCTGTCTCCGCGCCCAAAGCCGCGAATGAAGCCTCAGTACCCGAAGCTGCGAACGAAACCACCAGCCAGCGCAGCGTGGGCACGCCTCGGCAAACCACCACCGCTCCGGCTGCTGGCGCCAGCGCTAATACGGTGCGCGATGCATCGGCGGTGCCGAGCGAAGGCGACGCGGCTACCTCCGACAACGCAGCCGGAAGTGTGGCCGGCGGCGCTGCGATGGAAATGACTGGCGATGTCGCCGCTCCGCTTGCTGCCGATGTCGCGCCCGATCCCGCTCAGCAACCCGATCGGGGGGAAGGTATTCCGTTCGAAATCCTGATCGCTCTGCTGGCCGCCGGTGGCATTGGTGCCGGAACTTATCTCCTGCTGCGTTCGCGGAGCCGTCGCCGTGCGCCTGCTCTGGCAACGGCTGCTCCGGTCAGGCCGCGCCAGCCTGCGCCGTCCGCCGCTGAACCGGTGTTCGATCGCGAACCGCAAGTCACCGCGCTGGATGCCCCTGTGCAGGCCGCCTCTGCTTCGCGTACAGCGTCGCAACCGACTGCGTTTGCGGGAACATATGCGCCGTATCGCTCTGAACCGGCTACCGACCGCGGTGCGGTGCCGCTGCCCGATGAGTTGCCGCAGACATTCGAGGAGCGCGACGCTTTGCTCCAGCGAATGATTGCCGCAGCACCGGATCGAGCCAACCCGTTTCGGTCGCCCCGTGCGCGTGCCCGCCGTGCGCGGTTGATCCTCCAGTCGCTTGGTCGTCGTTTCGAAAAGGCCAAGCCACGGATCGACTTGCGCCAGTACGCCTATCACTGGCCCGCGCTGCGCGGCTGGAAACCGGCGTCTGCATAGGTGCTCTGAATCCCGGCGCTCGCTCTCATACAGATAGCTCTCTGTCCGAAGGGAGGGAGCATACCTCTCAGGCAATCCGCCCGTCTGTCCTACAGACGGGCGGATCGTTTATTGGCGGGTTATGACCATCGGTTGCACACTATCGATTTGCCGTTTCAACTGCCGATTTGGCGAAGTCCACACTCCGCTTTGGAAAGTCATGCACAGTGTATTGAAAAATAGTGACAATCGGGCAAAAGTCACATCATTCAAAACTCTAAGGAGCGGTCCATGTCTGCACCGTGGAACGCTGTTCGCACTTGCAACGGTGGCGGGCATGGGCATAGGCGCGCTGATATGACCGATAATGCACTGACAGAAGCCGCTCGCGTGTCCAAGGCATGGCCGTTTGAGGAAGCGCGCAAGCTGCTCAAACGCTATCCCGACGGCAAACCGGGCGGCGAGCCGGTGCTGTTCGAAACCGGCTATGGCCCCAGCGGCCTGCCGCATATCGGCACATTTCAGGAAGTGCTTCGCACGACGCTGGTGCGCCGCGCTTACGAAGCGATGACCGGCGGCGCGCCCACCCGGCTGGTGGCATTCAGCGACGATATGGACGGGCTGCGTAAAGTGCCCGACAACGTGCCGAACGCGCAATTGCTGCACGATAACCTCAACAAGCCGCTCAGCCGCATTCCCGACCCGTTCGGCAAGTTCGACAGCTTCGCCGCGCACAACAACGCCATGCTGCGCGACTTCCTCGACCGGTTCGGTTTCGAATACGAGTTCGTGTCCTCTTCCGAACGTTACAATTCGGGCGCGTTCGACGATGCCTTGCGCGGTGTACTGCGTAATTTCGGTGCGATCATGGACATCATGCTGCCGACCTTGCGCGAAGAACGGCGCAAGACATACTCCCCGGTCATGCCGATCAGTCCGATGACCGGCGCGGTGCTGCAAGTGCCGGTGGAAGTGATCGATGCCGATGCGGGCATGATACGCTTCACCGATGAAGACGGGACTGTGATCGAACAGTCGGCGCTGTCGGGTCAGGCCAAGCTGCAATGGAAAGTCGACTGGGCGATGCGCTGGGTCGCGCTCGGCGTCGATTACGAGATGTATGGCAAGGATCTGACCGACAGCGGGGTGCAGTCGGGGCGTATCGCCAAGGTGCTGGGCGGTCGTAAACCCGAAGGGCTGATCTACGAACTGTTCCTCGACGAGAAGGGAGAGAAGATCTCCAAGTCGAAGGGCAACGGTCTGACGATCGAAGAATGGCTGACTTACGGCAGCGACGATTCGCTGAGTTTCTACATCTTCCCCAATCCCAAGAGCGCCAAGAGCCTCCACGCCGGGGTGATCCCGCGCGCGGTGGACGATTACTGGCAGTTCCGCGAACGGCTGGCCGAACAGAAACTGGACAAGCAACTGGGCAACCCGGTGTGGCACCTGTTGCGCGCCAACCTCTCATCCGACCGCGGTGTATCGAGTGAAGCGCCGGGTGCGGGCGACACTCTGCCGGTGACCTATGGCCTGCTGCTCAACCTCGTCGGAGTGTTGGGGGCGGAAGCGAATGCGGAGCAGGTGTGGTCATACCTCGGCAACTATGTCGAGAATGCTACGCCCGAAGCGCATCCTGCGCTGGCGCAACTGGTCGATACCGCGCTGGCCTATAACCGCGACTTCGTGGCACCGACCCTCAGCAAGCGCGCCCCGACCGCCAACGAAGCGGCGGCACTGCGGGCGCTCGACAGCGCACTGGCCGGAATGGCCGCCGATACTTCGGCGGAAGACATCCAGACCGAAGTGTACGAAATCGGCAAGCGGGAGGAATTCGGGTTCGAATCGCTGCGCGACTGGTTCAGGGCGCAGTACGAAACACTGCTCGGTTCGGCGCAAGGGCCGCGCATGGGCAGCTTCATCGCGCTCTACGGCATTCCCGAAACCCGCGCGCTGATAGCAGAGGCGCTGGCGCGATGACAGCATCGGCAACCGACCCGGACAAGCTTGCGCGCGATCTGCTGGGGCGGGTGCTGGAGGAACTCGACGCGGAAGAACAGCGCGTTATCAAGCGCGTGGCTAGCGGCAGCTACCTGGGCATCGATGCATCCGAAGCGGCGCAATTGCACTCCAGCTTCGGCGATCGCCTGGCGGACCGTGTGGCGGCCATCGGCGGGAGCTGGGGCTTCATCATCGCGTTCGGTGTCGTGTTGCTGATGTGGATGCTGGTGAACAGCGAGATACTAACCGATCTGGGCGTGAAGCCATTCGACCGGTATCCTTACATCTTCCTCAATCTGATGCTCTCCATGCTGGCGGCGATACAGGCTCCGGTCATCATGATGAGCCAGAACCGGCAATCTGCGAAAGACCGGATTACAGCGCAGCACGATTATGAAGTGAACCTGCGGACCCAGCTCGAAATCCTGCGCCTGTCGCGCAAGATCGACAGGTTCGCGACGCTGGTGCTGGAACGCGACGATGCGAAAACGGTGAAGCAGCGCGCGCCGGACGAGGATTAGGGGGCGGTCGGGGCAAGCTCGCTTTCTGCCCGCTTCACTCAAACGCTCATTCACCGGCTCGTCATTGCGAAGGCAGTGCAGCAATCGATGGCGCGCGGGTGATGCCTATCGCATCGGTTGTGGATGGGGTGAGGTGCGGGTCGTGGATTGCCGCGTCGCTGCGCTCCTCGCAATGACGAGGGGGATGTGAGGCTTCAGTCTATCCCGACAGCCTGCAAATGGCGGCTTTGCTTCCGCCACGCTCTGGCGCAGCCCGCCGCTCACCCCCACTTGCGGGTGCGATACCAGCGGGTGAGCACGTATTTGACGCCTTCGATCACCGGGGTGCCCGCGTGCAGCGTGCCTTCGTTGGGAGTGCCATCGGGCAGCGCGTTGTTCCACACCAGCAGGACGCCGGGCTTAGGGGCGATCTTGATCTCTGCCTCCACGAACTGGGTTTCGCCGCCCTTTCCTACTTCATTGAGGAATGCCATTGCGGTCCAGCTGCGTTGGCCACCGCGTTTGCGTTCCGATTTCCAGTAATCCTGATCGGTATAGAACCAGTCGTTGTGGGCCTTGAATTCCTGCCCGGGGGCATAGCGCTGCCCTTGCAGGGTCTCGCCGCAGATACCGTTGATCCCCATCAGGTCGTCGATTCGGCGGCTGACGGCCATGACCAGCGGATCGAATGGCTCCAGATCGCCGGAATAGGAGGTGCGGAAACCGGATTCGTAATCCTGATCGTACAGCGAACTGGGCCGGGCGACCGCGTCGATCATTCGCATCATCCGGTCGCATTCGACCGGAGTGAGAAACTCGCCGATCGCCCAGATTTCCGCTTTATCTGTCGGGACTTTGTAAGCCTTGGGATCGGCATCGAGCCGCGCGCGGACCGTTTCGCCAATGCGGCGCAGCGCGTCCTGATCGGGGATCGTCTTGGTCTTCGCCATGCCGGTTTCCTAGCAAGCTGGCGCATGGTTTCAAGCCTGCCGCTTGCGGTGATTCGCACCATCGCTACAACACTGCAGGAGTCGGGGGACCATACTTGGGGAATTCTACGATGAGCATGACACAGGGTGCCAAATACTCGAAAGTAGCAATGCTGCTGCACTGGCTGATCGCGATTGCCGTGATCGCCAACTGGCAGATCGCCGAACGTGCACACGATCTGCCACAGGCAGAACGGGGCGAAGTAATGTCCTATCACTTCTCGCTTGGGATGACGATCCTGCTGCTCACGCTGCTGCGGGTGATCTGGCGGCTGATGCACCGTCCTCCCGCTTTGTCAGCCGGTCTCAAGCCGTGGGAACGTATTCTGGCGAAGACAACACATACGCTGTTCTACATTCTGCTGATTGGATTGCCGCTGGGTGGCTGGATCGCCATGTCGGGCTATGGTTCGGGCGTTCCTTTCTGGGGCCTGTTCGAATTCCCGGCACTCCCGTTGGGGCTGGACGAGGGGACCGGGCATGAAATTTTCGAGCTTCATGCCACTGCGGGAACTGTGCTGATCTATCTGGCCGGGCTTCACGTGCTCGGCGCGCTCAAGCACACCTTCGTCGACAAGGACGGAAATTTGTTCCGAATGCTGCCGTTCGGCACCGCGCGCGACTGAGCGTTCATATGAAATCCCCCGCCAGCGTATCGCTGGCGGGGGCTCCGTTTGACGACGAACCACTCGAAACCGTCGTCAACGAATAAGTGGCTGTTTCACCAGAAGAAGTTGTGGATCACGTCGACCACTTCGCCGCTGTAGATGTCCACCAGCAGCACATCGTCGTAGTAACGCACCCAACGATACGGGCCATAGGCGGGCGGCAGGCGGTAGTAGCCCGGATCGTTGATCCAGTACCGGCTACTGAAGAACAGGTTGTTCAGATAGAATCCGATCCCGACCCGGCTGTATCGATAGCCATTGTACGGCGCGTAATACCGTCCGATGCGGAAAACGCTGCGGTTGTGGCTGCGATAGTGGTGCCAGTCGTAGTGCGAATTGCTCCGCCAGTTGCGGCTCCACCGCCGACTGTCACGGCGGTGATCCCAGCCGTTCCGGTCGCGATTCCAAGTCTGACGATTGCCATTCCAATGGCGATTGTCACGGTTGTAGGTGCCTCGGGAACGGTTGTCGGTTCGCCGGTTGTCGCGCCAGTTATTGCGGCGGTCGCCATCGCGACCGGAATAAGTGCGGTTGCGATTGTTGTCGGTATAGCTGCGATTGCGACCGCTGCGATCCCACGCGGGAACTCCGGCCTGTTGTGCATCGGTGCGTGTGTCGGCCGGTCGCGAATCACTGCGGTTCCACGTCCGGGTGCCACGGTCATTACGGTTCCAGTTGCCGCCGCTGCGTTGTTGAACGACGGGGGCGCGCTGTTCGGCTCGGCGTTGCGGTGGGGCAGTTTGAGTTTGGACAGGGGCTCGCATGGTGCGCTGCGGCCGTTCTTGCCGCGACTGGCGTTCCATGCGCGGGGCATCTTCGCGGCCCCAGCGCGGGCCTCTTTCCGCAGCGGTGGCAGCGGAGGGGAAGGCCGCAAACATCATCGCTGAAGCGATCGCTGCGGCTGCCCCGGTATGTAGTAAGGCTTTTAAAGTCATGGCGGCTCTCCATCATGAAGCCGCTCCACCACCTGCGGCCAATATGCGATGAATCGTTATTTAGTTAAGCTAGGCTGTCCTTTATCTGAACGAAAAAGAAAAAGGCGATTTTGTGGCAACCATGCTCGACATGTGGCAGACGGAGGAATAAGCGCCGTGTTATGAGGTTGCGCTTCCCCTCAAGCCGACGCCTGCGCCAGTCCATGCCAGACGAGTTCGTCAATCCAGAGGATTGGGGGCGGCGCATTGCAACGCTTGTCGCGGCGGTATTGGTTGGTCTGGGCGCGTTGACGTTCGCATGGGCAGGCGACCGCGCGCAGGATACGTTCGAACATCTCCAGCGCAGCTATCCCTGGATTCACCTTGTGGTTACGCCTGCGCTGTTCGCCGGGATCATATGGGTCACGATGCGAATTGCGCCCGAATCCCGTGGCTCAGGCATCCCACAGGCGATTGCCGCCAGCCATCAGCCCAACGGAAAGGCGGCGCAAGCACTGGTGTCTGTGCGCGTAGCTTTGTTCAAAGTGGTGGCGACAGTTGCGGGAATGTTCGGTGGAGCGTCGGTCGGGCGTGAAGGGCCGACAGTACAACTGGCCGCTGCGCTGATGGTGAAAGTGCACCAGATCCTCCACGTGCGGGTTACATCGGGTGTTGTGATCGCCGGTGGTGCGGCCGGGGTTGCGGCGGCGTTCAATACACCACTGGCAGGGATCGCCTTTGCTATCGAGGAACTGGCTGTCGCATATGAACAGCGTGTGGCGGTCCTGGTCATGGGTGCTGTGATGATTTCCGGCCTTACGGCACAGGGGTTGGCGGGCAACTACACCTATTTCGGAGTGATCGATGGCAGCTTGCCTGTCACGACCGTGCTGATCGCTGCGCCGCTGGCGGGTATTGTCGGCGGGGCGCTGGGCGGCTTGTTCGCGCGACTGATGCTGGCGGCACGCGGCCCGGCGGGAAAATGGGCCGGGCCGTTCAAGGCGCATCCGGTCAAAGCTGCTCTGGTCTGCGGGATCGTGGTGGGGGCGCTTGGCTTCGTGACATCAGGGGCAACATCGGGCACTGGCTATGCGCCGACCAAACTGATGCTGGAAACCGGTTCGCACGGCGATTTGTGGTTTGGCCCTGCCAAATTCATAACTGCGCTGGCGACGAGTGTGAGTGGAATTCCCGGTGGAATATTCGCACCATCATTGTCGGTGGGTGCGGGGATCGGCCATCTGTTCACTCCGCTATTCGCACCGGAAAATGCCGGGATGATCGTGCTGCTGGGTATGGCGGGTTATTTCACCGGCGTTGTCCGCGCGCCGCTGACGGCGGTAATCATCCTGTCGGAAGCGACTGGTAATTCGACCGCCATTCTGCCCTTGTTTGCCACTGCGCTGATTGGGGACTGGGCCGGAGCGATGGTGTGTCGCCAGCGGCTGTATCATGCGCTGGCGGAAGGGTTCATCCCGTCAACGCCTGAAGAGTCCGCCAAAGCGAGTGAGGGTGTGGAAATCGAGAAGCCTTGAAGCAGGAAGCTTTGTGGTTTGTCGTTTTGTCCACACGAAGACACTAAGGCACGAAGATGAGCGTGCGGCAGCAATCAAACCGTTCATGCCTTTAGTGTGAGAATGATGGCTGCCGCACACGGGCCGCCACCATTGCTCCACTTCTTCGTGCCTTAGTGTCTTCGTGTGAACCAATCCAGGCCCACCGAAGAAGCCTCCTATCAGCGCGTCAGTTTCTTGTACGCAAGGCGCGTAGGCCGATCTGCCGCATCGCCAAGGCGGCGGCGCTTGTCTTCTTCATACGCTTCGAAGTTGCCTTCGAACCATTCGACATGGCTGTTACCTTCGAAGGCGAGGATATGTGTTGCCAGACGATCGAGGAAGAAGCGATCGTGGCTGATGACCACAGCGCAACCGGCGAAGTTTTCAATCGCCTCTTCCAGTGCGCCCAGTGTTTCCACATCGAGGTCGTTGGTCGGTTCGTCGAGGAGCAGCACGTTGCCGCCCTGCTTCAGCATCTTGGCCATGTGCACGCGATTGCGTTCACCGCCGGATAGCTTACCGACGTTTTTCTGCTGGTCCTGACCCTTGAAGTTGAACGCCCCGACATAGGCACGTGTGCTCATGTCGTGGCCATTGACCTTCATGTAATCGAGCCCGTCGGAAATTTCCTGCCACACGTTGTTCGATGCAGTCAGATCGTCGCGGCTCTGATCGACATAGCCCAGTCGCACGGTGTCGCCAATTTCCAGCGTCCCGCTGTCGGGCTGCTCCTGGCCGGTGATGATGCGGAACAGGGTCGATTTACCTGCGCCGTTGGGTCCGATCACACCGACGATCCCGCCGGGGGGCAGCATGAATGACAAGTCTTCGAATAGAAGCTTGTCGCCATATGCCTTGGTGATGCCTTTCGCTTCGATGACTTTGCCGCCGAGCCGTTCGGGCACCTGAATGACGATCTGCGCCTTCCCCGGCTTGCGATCGTTCTGCGCGTCCTGCAATTGCTCGAACTTGCGGATACGAGCCTTGGACTTGGTCTGCCGCGCGCTGGGCGTCTGGCGAATCCATTCGAGTTCGCGGCTGAGCTGTTTCTGGCGACCCGATTCCTCGCGATCTTCCTGATCGAGACGCTTGGCCTTCTTTTCGAGGTAGGTCGAATAGTTGCCTTCGTAGGGGAAGTACTTCCCGCGATCGAGTTCGAGGATCCAGCCGACCACGTTATCGAGGAAGTAGCGATCGTGGGTGATCATCAGAACCGCCCCCGCATATTCCTTCAGATGGTTTTCCAGCCATTCGACCGATTCGGCATCAAGGTGGTTGGTCGGTTCGTCAAGCAGCAGGATCGACGGCTTCTGGATCAGCAGCCGGGTCAACGCGACGCGGCGCTTTTCACCACCGGAAAGGTTGCTGACTTCCCAGTCGCCCGGCGGGCAGCGCAGTGCCTCCATCGCGATTTCGAGCTGGTTGTCGAGAGTCCACCCGTCAACTGCGTCGATCTCTTCCTGAAGAGTGCCCATTTCCATCATCAGATCGTCGAAATCTTCGCGATCCGGGTCACCCATCAGGCCGGTGATTTCGTTGAAACGATCAACCTTGTCCGCCACTTCGCGCGCGCCATCTTTGACGTTTTCAAGGACGGTCTTGCTCTCGTCGAGATGCGGTTCCTGCGGCAGATAGCCGACAGTGATGTTCTCACCCGGCCAGGCTTCGCCCGTGAAATCGGTGTCGATCCCGGCCATGATTTTCATCAGGGTCGACTTACCCACCCCGTTGGGGCCGACGATGCCGATTTTAGCCCCCTGATAGAATTGCAGGTTGATGTCCGACAGAACCGGCTTCTGTGCGCCGGGGAAAGTCTTGGTCATGTTCTTCATGACGAATGCATATTGGGCGGCCATCAGTCGTCCTTCGGATGTCGCTGGGATGTGAGAAAACGTGTGGCGGCAGATAGGAGGAGTCAGGCAGAAGGGCAAGCGCGGTTAAAGGGCTTGGCACTATCAGCCGATGCCGATAGCTAAGCCTTCATGCAGAAAACCATTTTCGCGCTTGTCGCACTGTCGCTTGCATCCCCGCTTCAGGCCACTTCGCTCAAGCAGCCAACGGTGGAGGCTGTCGCTGATAAGGTGCTTGAAAGCGATACGGTGGCATGGAATTTCGTCGAAGGGATCACGACCGAAATCGGGCCGCGGATGGCGGGGACGGAGGCGGAAGCGCGTGCCCGCGATTGGGCACAGGCATGGCTGAACGCCAACGGCTTTGCCAATGTGAAGGTCGAAACCTTTCCCATTCAGGGCTGGGTGCGCGGGGAAGAGAAGGCATGGGTTGTTTCCCCCTTCGCGCAACCGCTGACGATTACTGCACTGGGGCGTAGTGTCGCCACTCCGCCTGGCGGAGTAACGGGCGAAGTGGCCTATTTCCCGAGCTATGCTGCGCTGGAGGCGGCACCTGCGGGTAGCCTTAAGGGAAAGATCGCTTTCATCGATCATCATATGAAGCGCACGCAAGACGGGTCGGGTTATGGCTTTGCCGGCCCCGCGCGGTGGACCGGTCCGGGGCTGGCGGCGAGCAAAGGGGCGATCGCAACGGTTATCCGTTCTATCGGTACGGAAAATCACCGGACTCCCCATGCGGGTGGAACGAGCTTTCCCGATGGGGTTGCCGCTACACCGGCAGGGGCATTGTCCAATCCCGATGCCGACAATCTCGTGCGGATGATCAAGCGGGGTAAGCCGCTCACGCTCAGGCTGGTGTTGACGCCAAAGGATTTGGGGGTTGTCGAAAGCGGCAATGTGACCGGGGAAATCATTGGGCGCGATCCCTCTCTGCCACCGGTTTTGCTCGCTTGCCATCTCGATAGCTGGGATATGGGCACGGGTGCGATCGATGATGGCGCCGGATGCGGAATTGCCGCCGCCGCCGCGAAAGGCGTGGCATTGGCCGGACAGCCTCTGCGGACGATTCGCGTGCTATTCGCCGGTTCGGAAGAAACCGGGCTATGGGGATCGAAAGCCTATGCTGCGGCACATAAGGGTGGGAAGATCGCTGTCGGGATCGAGAGCGATTTCGGTGCCGACCGCATCTGGCGAATCGATACCAATTTCACGGAAAGCAACCCTGCGCTTTATAAGCGACTGGCGGACGCAGTCGCGCGGTTCGGAGTCACGGCAGGCAAGGACGAAGCCACTGGTGGTGCAGACCTGAACCTGGCGCGGGAATCAGGGGCGGCAATCATCGATCTTAACCAGGATGGCACGCATTACTTCGATCTGCACCACACACCTGACGACACACTCGACAAGATCGATCCCGCAGCCTTGCGGCAAAATGTTGCTGTATGGACTCAGGTGACGGGCATTCTGGCCAACGAAAGTGGTATGATCAAACCTGCTGATCAGAACTGACGTCAGCGAGTTGCGCGGCGGGAAATCACGAGAACAACCTTTGCGAAACGGGGTCGGGAGAATTCAATTTCGGTGATCGCTGCACGGGGCCATCCGGTTCGCCCAATGGATATACAACCAATCAGGCGCTCGCATTGCGTTTGCAGGGCAAGTTACTGCTGTTTCAGCGTAAATAGCGGGCGATGTTGAAGCCTTCAGGTTCGACAGGTGGTTTTTTGCCCGAAATCAGATGGGTGATGAGACTTGCGGAGCCGCATGCCAGCGTCCAACCCAATGTGCCGTGGCCCGTGTTCAGGAACAGGTTGCTTACCGGAGTGGAGCCGACAATCGGAGTGCTGTCCGGGGTCATAGGCCGCAAACCGGACCAGAAATTCGATGATGCGTCATGGTCCGCTGCGCCCGGAAACAGATCGTTCAACGAATGGCGTAAGCTGGCTTCGCGCGCAGGTGGCAGCGCTGCGTTGAAACCGGACAATTCCGCCATTCCGCCTACGCGGATACGATTGCCGAGGCGGGTGATTGCAATCTTGTAGCTTTCATCAAGCAAAGTGGACACCGGAGCGAGTTCGGGGTTCGAGACCGGCAATGTGATCGAATAACCTTTCACCGGATATACCGGCACCCTTATGCCCGCAGGCGCGAGCAGAGCGGGCGTATAGCTACCGGTCGCCACCAGATAGGCATCGCCTTGGACCACGCCTCTCTCGGTGCGTACGCCTGCAATGATGTCGCCAACGCGATCGATAGCGTCGATGCGCGTGCCGTATCGTATATCGACATTCGCGCCGGCGAGGCGGCGGGCGAGTTCGTTGGTGAACAGGTGGCAATCGCCTGTTTCGTCGCCCGGCAGGCGCAGGCCGCCCACGAACCGCTCGCGCGATGCGGCAAGGCCTGGCTCCGCGCCGATGCAGCCATCGGGGTCGAGCACTTCGTATGGTACGCCATAGCTTTGCAGGACCGCGATATCGCCTGCGCTTGCATCGATTTGCTTGTGGGAGCGGAACAATTGCAGGGTTCCGCGCGAACCGTGATCGTATTGCAGATTGAGCCTGTTTCGCAGTGCCACAAGTTCGTCCCGGCTATATTCCGCCAGGCTGATCATCCTGCTTTTGTTCAATGCATAACGGGCTTCGGTGCAATTGCCGAGCATAGCCGCGATCCAGCGTATCATCGCCGGATCAAGGCGAGGGCGCAGGATCAGCGGAGCATGTTCCATGAACAGCCAGCGCATTGCCTTCACGGGAATGCCGGGTGCCGCCCATGGGGAGGCATAGCCCGGCGAAATCTCGCCGGCGTTAGCGAAGCTGGTTTCCAGTGCCGGGCCGGGTTGTCGGTCCAGCAAGACCACTTCATGCCCGGCTTCGGCCAGATACCACGCCGATGTGACGCCGATTACGCCGGCGCCCAAGACAACGACTCTCACACTAGCTCTCCTGGATTGAGGACTTCGATATCGCCTTGTTCGGAATATATCCGCTGATGGCGCGACCCGATCCGGGTCAGAATTTCATAAGCGATTGTGTCCGCATCGCGGGCCACATCGGCCAACGTCTGCGATGGCCCGATCAGCTCAACGAAGTCGCCTTCGGACAGAGTCTGGCTGGTGAGCGCATCGAGGCAGACGGTCATGCTATCCATCGATACGCGGCCTGCGATGGGTAGTCGGATTCCGTTGAAATAGGCCGCGCCGATTCCGCTCAGGCTACGCGGCCAGCCGTCGGCATAACCGATTGCGATGGTCGCCAGCCGTTGCGCGCCCGGCGCGACATGCGTCAGTCCGTAACCTACACCGGTTCCGGCAACGATCTTGCGAATCTGCAAAACGCGCGCACTCAGTCTTACGACCGGGAGCAGGCTTGCGGTGCCGGGGCCGGGATCGACACCGTAGAGCGCGATGCCGGGGCGGACCGCATTGCAGTGGAATGCTTTGGCCAAGATGCTGCCTGCGCTGTTGGCAATCGAGCTCGGGACATCGGGGAACAAAGCAGACAGACTGGAAAAGGTTGCAAGCTGATCGCGATTGGCTGGGTGGGTCGGTTCGTCAGCGCATGCCAGATGAGTCATGAGTAACCTGAAGTCGATTTCTCTTCGTAAAGAAGGATCTCTGGCCAAATCGGCGGCCACTGCCGCGGGCAGGCCGAGCCGTGACATTCCGCTATCCACTTGCAACGCGGCGGGCAGCGCCTGCCCCCGTTCGCGAGCCAGGGTGCGCCAGTTCCGGAGTTGAAGCGTGGAATTGATTACCGGGAAAAAGCCATGATCCGCACATAGTGCTTCGTCGCCCGGATCGATTCCGTTCAGAACGTAGACCGTGCTGTCAGGACCAAGAACAGGCTCTATCGCAATAGCTTCGCAAAGCTGAGCGACGAAGAACAGGCGGCATCCCTCGCGCTGCAATGCAGGAACCACCCGGCAGGCGCCAAGCCCATATGCATTGGCTTTTACTACCGCACCGCACTGGGCGGGCTCAGCCTTGCAGGAGATCTCGCGATAATTGGCGCGTAAGGCATCCAGATCGATTTCCATGATACTGGACGCGGCATATTGGTGATATCGTTCGGCCATGGCCACCTCCCTGCCGTAGGGATAGGGGACAAAGATTCGAAATATCTGCCGATGTGGCGCGGTTTATTCTGATCTTCGCTCGTAATATGCACGAGCTGCGAACAAATGGATTATTTTGCATGGCCATGCTGGACGAGATCGATCGCCGGATAGTGAAGTGTCTCCGGCTCGATGCGCGGATCACCAACAATGCTCTTGCCGAAGCGGTCGGCCTGTCCCCGTCAGCCTGCCTGCGCCGCATCAGGATTCTCGAACGCACGGGCGTTATACAGGGCTATACCGCAATTATTTCCGGTATGGGGCCGGGAGAAGGTATGAGCGCGATCGTCCAGATCGAACTGGAGCGTCAGACAGAAGAATATCTCGCCCGGTTCGAAAATGCGCTGCGGATGCATCCCGAGATTCAGGAATGGTATCTGATGACAGGCGATGGCGATTATCTGCTGCGCGTACAGATCGCCGGGATCGACGATTACGGACAATTCCATCGCGATGTACTGTCGCGGTTGCCGGGGGTGTCTCGTATCACATCGAGCTTCGCCATGCGTAGCCATCGGGGGCGATAACGGATTGGATCTGATTTCTGTCCGGGGCGCTCACTTTATGGCGCAACCGTACATAGAAGTTATCCTCGTCAGCGCACAGACTACATTACGAAGCGAGCCCCGAAATCATACAATGCAGCGGTTTTCGAAGGTTGGTCGGGGAGACAGGATTCGAACCTGCGACATCCTGCTCCCAAAGCAGGCGCGCTACCAGACTGCGCTACTCCCCGACGTTACCTTCCGGCCCCGGTGGTGGGCCCGGCAGGATTCGAACCCGCGACCTAGCCGTTATGAGCGGCCAGCTCTAACCGCTGAGCTACAGGCCCGTTCCGGTTGCCGGAGCGCGCCCGGTAGCGGCCATCGCGCCAACTGGCAAGCTTATCGAAGCCCCACGGCCTGTACAATTTGTGCAACAGAGGTCGGAAGCACCTTGCGATTGGCGAGATAGGCGTAGACCCGGTCGAGCCATTCGTAGAACTTTTCCCGATCCGCCTGATTGCGAACATAAGGTGTATGTCCGATAGCAAGTGACGGCGAGTGGAAGCTCATCACCAGCAGGGGAAGCCCGTCGTCAATTGCGATGTCGATCCCGCGCAGCGCCTCTTCCACGCTCACACCTTCCGGGGTCAGTGCGATTTTCTCAAGCAGGTTAAGGCGCGAAAATACGCCGCGGCCATGTGGTATACGATCGAGGATCGGGTTGAGGGCGCGACCCTGCTTTCGCAACAGGCCCCAGTAAACGGTAGTCAGCGGGAGTTCGAGCAGCCGCCTTTCGCTGTCCATCCAATAGGGAGACAGAGGATGATTGGCGTAATTCGGTCCATCGTCCGCGCGATAATCAAAATTGGCGCGTACCGAGGTGTCGATGAGTATACCTGTCTCCCGCAGCAGATCGGCCGTGGCCGCCCCCGCTCCATAACGGCCTGCACGATAGATCAGCGGTTCGCTGCCGAACTTTTCCGCAATCGCATCGCGCAGCAGCAGAAATTTCTCACGCTCCAGTTGCGGAGGCAAATTTCCGGCATAGGAATTGCGGGCATTGACCTCCTCCTCGAAAGAAGGATTGACCCACGGGTGCAGGTGGATACCCACTTCCGCTTGCCCATTCCTCACTGCGCTGCCGAGGATTTCGACAGCAGCAGGCGATTGAACGATAGGCCAGTCGACCAGATAGAGCGGAACAACCCCGCGCTTTTCGCAGAATTGCTGGAAATGGGCGATGTCGGGTACGTGATTCAGACTGTGCCGGTCGCGCGTGAACGGCGCGTCCCAGTCGAATTCCTCTTCGGTATCGACTGTCAGCAATGATCGTTGGCCAAAGTCAGGGCCAAAATCGGCTTGCCGGCCATCGGGCGGAACAGCGATGATTGATCGGTCCAAACGCAACCCCTGTCATTCGGTAATACATCTAGTGCTCTATACGCGCACCAGTTAAGCTTCGGTTGCGCTCATCGCCGGTTGGGTTGCTGCCAGTTGCGGCAAAAGGAGGATCAGCCGCGATCCTTCACGGTGCAAATCTCCATGAATGGCGCGGGCCTCTGCACGGGCCAGCCGCAAGGCAAAGCCTGTACCGAACATGCCGGCGCTGACCGATCCCGTTGCACGGGAACTATCGGTGAAGATATCGTCTCGCGCAGCGAATGCAGCGGGCAGGTCACACGATAGCATGATGACACCATCGGTATCGGCGACTTCCAGCCTGAGCCGCTCGTTGGCGCCGACCGATCCGGCAAGGGTTGCCAGCAGCCGCCATGCCAGCGCCTCTGCATCTTCGCAGGCAAGCGGGACAGAGGCATCGCGGTTTCCGTGCTGGTCCAGCTCGAACGCAGAGCCACGGGATTTCAGCACATCCTGGAGCTGATCGACGGTGCGACCGAGGACTTCGGCGAAATCGCAATGCCCGAGTTGAAGCTCCAACGCTCCACTTTCGAGCCTGGCAAGCCGGTCCAGTTCGTCGAACCCCGCCAGCATACGCGCTGCATCGCCTGCAATCGTTGCTGCAAGCGCGCGATATTCGTGGGGTGTCGGGCCGAACAGCTGCTGCTGAATCACTTCGGCAAAACCCTGAATGGCGTTCACCGGTGTTTTGAGTTCGTGCAGCAGCTGGCGCATCAGATCGGCGCTGCGATCGGTTTGTGGCCGATCCACCACGGTGTCCGCAGGGGGCGGGCGGCGGAAACGCCCGGCATAGCCATAGAAGCGTCCGCCCGGATCGGTGAAGCGCGGTGCCGCATCCACGATCCAGTTCCCGGTTACCATCGGGGCGCCTTCCCAATGCAATTCGACATGCCGTAAAGGTTGGCGATGACGCTTCGCAGCCTCTCTCGCGGGGGGCAGGATAGCGCCGACAACCATCGGTGCTACATTGCGTTCCGCCCAATCGATACGCCCTTCGCTGTCGGTCGTGAAGGCAAAGCCGATCAGTGGCACCCGGCCATTGTCCGCCTTTTCGCCCAGCGGCAGACGCGGTGCGTTATCCGGTTGGGGGCGATTGCTCCGCGCCTTACGGAAACTCTCGATCCGGCGGACCAGTGCGCCGATTTCACCATCGTCGCCATCGTCGTTCGTATCCCGAACGGGCGCTGTCGCGGCGTGATCATTGGCAGGGATCGGGCGGATCGGCGAGACGGCTGCGGATTTCGCGCCGAGGCGTTCCGCGATATCGGCTGCCGGGCTGGAGTTTTCAGTTTCTGCTGCTTCTTCGGCAACATCCGGGCGAGGTAAACCGCGGTCGTGAACACCCAGTCGTTCGAGCAGCTCTTGCGTTTGCGGCGGCAGATCGCGGCGCAGGCGCAGAAACCCACGGGCACGAACCGGCAAACGGGGAATGGTCGCCTCCCAGTCGTCCACCGAAAGTTGTGCTACCGCCAGAGCGGAGGCGGCGACTTCGGGTTCGTCATCCGCCAGATGCAGCGCCAGTTCGGGGTTGCGAAAGCGCAGTCCCGGTTCGCGGATCATCGCAGCGCGATCGGGCACTGGAATCGTTTCACCCAAGGCCGCGAGGCGCAGCCATGCAGCGGCCAGCATCGATTCGTCACCTGTCGTGCGTCGTGCGCCGAGCAGGTCGAGCAACTGCCGATACTGTGTACGCGCCGCACGTTCGCCGGCGGCGCGATGGCGCAGCACTGTCGCGAGGCGGTCGTCGATCTGCATTGCCTGTACGTTACTCTCTGCTGTGGACCGACATCGAATGCGCGATTCGGCTGCCTTACACATTGCCGCGCTATTAATTCCTAACACCTTGCCTTCCATTCGGAATTCATCGCGCGGGTCACGTTGCAAAGTGGGACAATTGCTGCCAGAAACAATAATATTAGCTGTAGAGGCGATTCTTTGCGGCTTTCGTTGCTTTGCCTGTGGTTTCATTGCTCGTGCATGACCGTAGGTAGGGGAGAGTAGGGGCTCAGGCAGGGGCGCGGCAATGGCCAACCTTGATGATATCGACCGGAAATTGCTTGCCGAATTGCAAAGCGAAGGACGTGTCACGAATGTCGAACTCGCTACGCGCGTCGGACTGACTGCTCCGCCATGTTTGCGCCGGGTACGCACCCTGGAAGAAGACGGGGTCATCCGCGGCTATCACGCCGAACTCGATCCGTCGAAGCTGGGCTTTGCCATCACGGTGTTTGCGATGGTCAGTCTTAAGAGCCAGGCCGAAAATGCCTTGCGCGAATTCGAGGCGCATATGCACAGCCTGCCGGAAGTGCGCGAAGTGCATATGCTGAACGGTGAAATCGACTTCATTTTGAAAATCGTCAGCCGCGACTTGCAGAGTTTTCAGGAATTCCTGACCAGCAAGCTGACCCCGGCACCCAATGTCGCCAGCGTGAAGACCTCGCTGACCATTCGCACCTCCAAGCACGAGCCTGGCGTTCCTCTCGAATAAATGGTGAGGCGTCTGTCGCAATCGATCCTCTGGGTACGGTTGTGGCTGACATATCATTCTTTTGGCTCTAGCTGAGCCGCCATGAACGCCCTGCGCGCCTTGATTCGGCAGCATCGCCACCTCGCACTCGCGCTGGTGGTAGTGGCGTTTTGTATCAAAGCCGTTCTTCCGGCCGGCTTCATGCTTTCACCGTCGAGCAATACTGTGCTGACGGTAACGATCTGTACCGATGGCACCGGTGCCCTCAGGCAGATGAAGCTGATTATACCAAGCAAGCCCAACGGCGGCGGCAGTTCTACCGACCATGCCAAGAAGGATGGGCACTGCGGTTTCACCAGCCTGTTCCATGCTGCATTGGGCGGCGCGGATGGTGTGTTGCAGGCGCTGGCATTTGCGTTCATCCTTGTACTGGGCTTTGCCCCCGCGCGTGTTTTGCCCTTCGCGCCTGCGCTGTACCTCCGGCCGCCGCTGCGCGGGCCACCTGCGACTGTCTGATATCCTGAACTGACCGCCGGAACTGCCGCCTCGCCAAATTGCAGAGGTGAGCACTGCGGCAGTCGCAACGTATCCAGACTCAACTGCCCGTACCACAACGTTTGCGCCGCGCGGTTTGATGCCTTCGCCGCGCTGCGGGCAATCGCAGGAAGTTATGAAATGAAGTCCAGAAATTCCATCGCCCTTCGTGCCGCTCTGGTTGCCGGGTGCGCGCTTGCACCGCTGGCTGCCCATGCACAGGAAGCGACCCGGATCGATCCGATCGATGTCGATTCCGAACAGGCCAGTGCACAGATCGCCAATAGCCCGATCACGGGAAGCCGTATTGATCGCAAGACACTCGATCGTAAGCAAGCGACCACGAGCGATACGGGGGCTGTTCTGTCATCTCTGCCGGGCGTCAGCGCCGCAACCGGTGGCGGGTTCTCCTCTATGCCGTCTATTCGCGGTTTGTCGGAACAACGGCTGACAGTGCTGGTTGATGGGTTCGCTATCGATGCGGCGTGCCCCAACGATATGAATCCACCGCTGTCCTATACCGATCCGCAATCGATCTCTTCGATTGCTGTGCTGACGGGTGTTGCACCGGTCAGCAGTGGAGGCGACAATATCGGCGGGGTTATTTCGGTAGAGAGCACCCCACCGCAGTTCGCCACGAGCGGAGAAACACTGATCACCGGTAATGCCTCCACCTACTACCGCTCTAACGGCGATGGATTTGGCGGCGCAGTGAAGCTGACGGTAGCGGGCAGCAATCTGAGTGCGACATATACCGGATCGTACAGCCAGTCCGATCAATACGACGGCGGTGACAATGACGGCATCGTGCGATCGACCGAATATGCCAAGACCGACCACGCGCTGGCGCTGGCCTGGCAACACGCCACCGGGCTGCTGCAAGTCAAAGGCGGCATTCAGTACGCGCCCTACGAAGGGTTCCCGAACCAGTACATGGACATGGTCGATAACAAGAGCTGGTTCCTCAACGCCAGCTATGCCGGATACTACGACTGGGGCGATATCGACCTGAAGGCGGCCTATCGCGACACCGATCACGAGATGAACTTCCTTGAAGACAAACTGCCCGGTTCGATGCCGATGAACACCGAAGTGCATAGCTTCGATGCATCGGCAAAAGTCACTGTTCTTGCATCGCCGCACGACACAGTGCGGCTGGGCGCGGAATACCACCATCAGTGGCTGGACGATTACTGGCCGCCGGTTGCAGGCAACATGATGATGGGGCCGAACACTTTCGTGAACGTCAACGGTGCCACCCGCGACCGGATTGCCGGTTATGGCGAGTGGGAACGTCACTGGAGCGACCGGCTGTCTTCCATCGTCGGTGTGCGGTTCGATAGCGTGACGATGGATACCGGCGATGTGCAACCATATGGCACCGGGATGATGCAGATGGCCGATGTGCAGGCCGCCGCAGCGTTCAACGCCGCCGACCGCCATCGCAGCGATGGTAACTGGAGCGGGTCGGCGCTGCTGGTGTATGACCTGTCCGGCAATGCCGCACTGGAGCTGGGCTATGCCCATAAGGTCCGCTCGCCCAATATCTACGAACGCTATAGCTGGGGCCGCGGTTCGATGGCGAGCCGGATGATTGGCTGGTATGGCGATGGCAACGGCTATGTTGGCAACCTCGATCTGAAGCCGGAGCGGGCCGATACGTTCAGCGTGGCGCTTGCACTGGGCGGAGAGGCGCAGGGCTGGAACCTGCGGATTGCGCCCTACTACACCCGCGTAAACGACTATATCGATGCGGCTCCCACTGGCGTAGTCTTCACCGATATGATGGGGCAGCCGACCGGGTTCGTGCAGTTGCAGTTCGCCAATCAGGATGCCGAATTCTATGGTGTGGACCTGTCTGGCGCAGTGCAGATCGCCAAGGGTAGCGGGAACGATGGCACGCAGTTGACTGCTTCGGTGTCGTGGCTCGAAGCGAACAACCTCAGCGATGGCGGGCCGGTCTATCGCCAGATGCCGCTCGATGTGAAGGCAGGTGTCGCCCATCGTTCGGGGGCGCTGGAACTGAGTGCCGATGTCGAATGGGTGGCGGAGAAGAGCCGGGTCGATGCGACGCGGGGCGAGCCTGTTACCGATGCCTATGCCCTGGCCAATATCGGTGCGGCTTATACCGTGTCGGGCGTTCGGGTGAGCTTCGACGTGACCAATCTGTTCGACAAGGGATATGCCTTGCCGCTCGGCGGGATGTCGCTCGGCGATTACAAGGCGACCGGCGTATTGCGGACTGTGCCGGGCCGTGGCCGTTCGTTCAACGTCGGCCTTTCGACGAAGTTCTGACCAGGCGCGGGCGATGGCCTTTGCCGACACGCGCACTGGTTGGAGCCTGCCCGGCCTCGCCGCCGCGATCGCAGTGCATGGCGCACTGCTGGTCGCGGCGGTATCGGCCTTTGCCGTTGCCGGACGGGGGGACCGGCACCATCGCACCCGCGATGTGATCGCGATATTCGAAGCGGTGGAGAGCCCGGTGCCACCACCCCCATCGATGGAGGGGCGCAAAGCTCGCCGGGTTGCACCTCAGGTTCGACCGTCACCGCGCCCCACTGGTAAGCAACCGCCGGTTGTTGCCGACGCCCCATCGATGCATCGCCCACCGAGCACCCCATTACCGCTAGTGCCGGTTCCCCCCACAGTGCGCGCTCCGTCGCCCGATGTGCCCCGCCCCGCGCCGCCGCACGTGCAACCAGCCACGGCCAAGGCCGACCCGCTTGCCGCCTATGCCGCGCAATTGCGGGCAGCGATCATGCGCTGGAAACCACGTGGCTTGCGGAAGGAGGGGGAGGCGACGGTGGCCTTCACCCTTACTCCCACAGGGCAACTCACCGCGGCCCGTATCGCGCAATCGAGCGGCGATGTGCAGCTGGACCGTCTGGCCTTGCGAATGGTGCGTCAGGCGGCGCCATTCGCGGCCCCGCCCGACGATGCGGCCAGCCTCGATTTCACTATCGCAGTGCGGTTTCACTGACCTTTCGCGTTGCGAACGATCTCTGCCCAGGGGTTGAGGTTGGGTTCGGCCACTTTGGTTAGCCGGTTGGTGTCGCGATGGAGGAACGGTTCCCCTTCGCAGCGGATCGCCAGCATCGTTTCCGAGACATAGCTCCACGTGCCGTCAGAGTGGAAGGTTACGTCCAGTTTGTAGGAATCGGTGCGAAACGCCCCTTCCAGAAATTCGGTCGAACAGATGCCGTAACTGGTCGATCCGCGCTTCGCCGCGACAGTGAAGCTATCCGCATCTGCTTCAGCGAAACCCGATGCCAGCGCGACTTGCCCGCGCGGGATAGCCAGCGTTTGCTGGATCAGGCCGGTGGCCGGTTCCCACAACCAGTATCCGATCTGGTCGTGAAACGTGATCTCTTCTTCCGGATCGTTGATATGCGTGTGATAGCGCAGGCCATAGAGCAGTTGCGGCCCGTTGGGTTGGGGATCGACCGGCTGCAGTTCGATCCGTTCGATATAGCTGCGTTGCTGCGGGCCATCGGCCTTGGGGTTGATATCGACCCCCGATTTGCCTTCCCACACCCCCGCCAGCCGCAGCAGGGGCCCCAGATGGGCGAGCGTATCGGGATCGATGTCTTCGGGTTCGGTGTAGATATCGTCAGGGATCGTCATGCCATGTCCTGTTGCCATTTTCCGCATCAAGCGGACGGAGGGCCATTCGGTCAAGCCTGCGTTTCCCGTTCAGACTTCATTGCAGTTATCTGAAGCCGTGGACCACATGTTACACAGTCCTGAGCAAGAAAAACCCACTCCGCCCGCAAGTGCGAACACGCCCCGGACCAGTCCGGGGCGCGGCGGCTTTATGCGATGCAAGGGGGATGTAGGAAAGCATCGGCGCGGAGAGGACGGGAAGTTGCTTTCTCCCGCGGCTACCCCGGCCTTGAGGCGGGGCCAGCTTTCCGCGCTTACCTCTCCCTTCGTCATTGCGAACGGAGTGAAGCAATCCATGGGGTGAGGTACTCGCCTATCGCGGCGGTTGTGAGAGGGGCGATGAGCGGGCCATGGATTGTCGCATCGCCTGCGGCTCCTCACAATGACAAGGGACGGGCGCGGTTGGGGAGGGGCACCACCTGCCTAACGAATGTCGAGATCGAGCAAGGTAAACCGCGCTGGGCCGGTGGCATAGACTCCGTGGCTACGGCGGCCCATCGATCCGAACGCGATCCCAAGCTGAGATGTATCGCGCAGCGCGGCCCGAAAACCGGCTGGGTCGCTGCTGTTGGGCTGGCCATTCACATTGGTCCAGCGTTCGTCGAACCGCACGGTGACAGTGTGTTCGCCCGGCGCCAGCGGGATGACCGCGCGGGCAGGGACATACCAGCGATACGATGCGTATTTGCCCTTGGCGGTCCATGTATCGCGGGCGCGCTGGAAATAGAGCGAGACTGTGGCGGTCTGGTCAGGGTTTTCAGATGGGACGAAGCGTGTGCCCGCAGGCGCGTCGATGCGAAAACGCATTGTCAGTTGCTGCGCCCCGCCCAATGGATGTACCGCAGTGGTCATTGCATCGACTTCGCCCGACCCGGCAACCGGGAAAGCGAACGATACCGAGCCATTGGCACCGGGAGCGGGATGGGCAGGCATTCCGACCGAGTAATTCCGGCCACGCACCCATGGGCCAATATCCCACTGCGCGGCGGCAGGGATTTCTGCGACAGCAACCGATGCGGCGGCAAGGCACAACGCCGGTATGGCAAAAGCGAAGGCAGAGCGTTTCATGCTGTCGCTCTATCCAAACGTCCGTGATCGGAAGCTGAATGCCGGGGCGAGCCGGGTTTCAGGTGGTGCTGCATCATCCGGTTATGTCCGCCAGATGGTGCCGACAGACACTTTGATAATCAATCGCATTGCACCGCCGCGGATTATCGGCAACAAACGTCTTTCAGCCCGCCTCTCTCCCCTGATTTGCCGGATTCCTGTGACTGATAGCTCCCTCGCTCGTCGACTGCTTACTTCTTGTCTGGCCGTATTGCTGATCTCCGGCGTTGCCGCCTGCGGCACCGGTGATGGTGGAGCGGGCAAAGGAGACCGGGCCGCCACGGTCGGTTACGTCGTGGCGCAGCCGTCCACTGTTCCGGTGCCCGTTACTTTGGGCGGGCGCGTGGTGGCATTCCAGACCAGCGAAGTGCGTCCGCAAGTTAATGGATTGATAAATAAGGTTTATTTTTCAGAGGGTGGCTATGTAAAGGCGGGGCAGCCGCTGTTTCAGATCGACCCGAGCCTGTATCGGGCCGCGGTTGAGCAGGCACGTGCCAATCTGACCAGCGCGCAGGCCAGCGCCGCTGCCGCCAGCGCAAAAGCCGATCGCTACAAACCACTGGTCGAAATGGGCGCAGTCTCGCAGCAGGATTATACCGATGCGCTGGCTGCGGCCAATCAGGCGCGTGCTGCCATCGCGCAGAGCCGCGCTGCGCTCGATACCGCGCAGATCAACTTGCGCTTCACGACAGTGCCCGCGCCGATCGGTGGGCGTATCGGTCGCTCGCTGTTCACCGTTGGCGCGCTGGTCAGCAACAATCAGAGCGATCCGCTGGCAGTGATTCAGCAGACCGACCCGGTCTATGTAGACATGCAACAGTCGGCTGCTGAACTTACTGCCTTGCGGCAGAGTCTGGCGCAAGGTGGTTCGGCAGCGGGCAGCACGACGGTTCATCTCACTCTGGACAATGGCAGCGAATATGCGCTGCCCGGCACAGTGCAGTTTTCGGAAATCTCGGTCAGCGAAGATACCGGCACGGTCACACTGCGGGCGCGCTTCCCCAACCCCGCCGGGCTGTTGCTGCCCGGCATGTTCGTCAATGCCAGTTTCGATCAGTCCAGCCAGACAGGTGTGTTCCGTATCCCGCAGCAGGCGGTGAAACGCGATTTCGACGGAGCTGCCTATGTCTATCTGGTGGGTAAGGATGGCAAGGCAGAGCGGCGCACTGTGACGGCGGAGCGGACGGCAGGTTCCGACTGGGTGATTACATCGGGGCTGAAAGCCGGTGAGAAAGTCATCACGCAGGCGCAGGATACGTTGAAAGCGGGGGCGGCGATCAGACCCGTTCCGGCCAAAACGCCTGACCGGGTGGGTAAGCCGCCTGCGGATAAGCCTGCCGCTGGTGCGACAGGTTCTGCCGGGCAGGGCGGCTGATCGGTCGATGTCACGCATATTCATCGAACGCCCGATTTTCGCATGGGTACTGGCGATTATCGTGATGCTGGGCGGGCTGGCGGCATTGCTGACTCTGCCGACAGAGCAATATCCCGATATCGCGCCGACGAACGTGAATATTCGCGCCAGCTATCCCGGCGCATCGGCGGAAACGGTCGAGAACAGCGTCACGCAGGTGATCGAACAGCAACTGACCGGGCTGGATGGTTTGCTCTATTTCAGTTCGCAATCGACATCGCAGGGCAATGCATCGATCAGCGCGACCTTCTCGAAGGATGTCGATCCCGATATCGCGCAAGTGCAGGTCCAGAACAAAGTGCAGTCGGCGCTGGCTCGCTTGCCGCAGCAGGTGCAGACGCAAGGGTTGCGGGTCACCAAATCGAACCCCGACCGGCTGCTGACCATCGCGGTTTACGACGAGACAGATACCCGTTCGGGCGATGCTGTCGCGGATTATCTCAGTTCCAATTTGCAGGACCCGATTTCGCGTGTGTCCGGCGTGGGCGATGTCAATGTGTTCGGCGCCCCGCACGCCATGCGGATCTGGCTCGATCCGCGCAAACTGGCGGCGGTCGGCCTGATGCCGGGCGATGTCATCAGTGCGATTCAGGCGCAGAACACTGAAATTCCGGCAGGTGAAATCGGCGGTTTGCCGACCTTGAAAGAGCAGATGCTCGACGCGACGGTGACCGCGCTTTCCAAACTGCAGACGCCTGAACAGTTCCGGGCGATCACGCTCAAGACCACGGCCGATGGATCGAGTGTGCGGCTGGGCGATGTGGCGCGGGTCGAAGTCGGTTCGGAAAGTTATGGCACGATCCGCCGGATCAACGGCCACCCCGGCGCGGGCATCGCGATTTCGCTGTCCCCCGGTGCGGACGCGTTGCAGACAGCCGAACGGGTCAAGGCGCTGATCTCTAATCTGGAGAAGAACCTGCCCGAAGGGCTGGTGATCGGATACGCCAACGATTCGACCGATTTTATCAAGCTGTCGGTCAGCGAAGTGCAGAAAACCCTGCTCGAAGCGATCGTGCTGGTCGTGATCGTGATGTTCGTGTTCTTGCAAAGCTGGCGGGCCACGCTGATCCCGGCCATTGCGGTGCCGGTGGTCTTGCTGGGCACATTCGGGGTGTTCGCGCTGATCGGTTTTTCCGTGAACACGATGACCCTGTTCGGTCTGGTACTCGCAATCGGTCTGCTGGTGGACGATGCGATTGTCGTGGTCGAAAACGTCGAGCGTCTGCTGGAAGAAAACCCGGATATGACTCCGCGTGAAGCGACCATCGAATCGATGAAGGAAATTCAGGTCGCACTGGTGGCGATTGCACTGGTGCTGTCCGCTGTGTTCCTGCCGATGGCGTTTTTCGGTGGGTCGACCGGCGTGATCTATCGCCAGTTCGCGCTGACTATCATTGCGGCGATGGTCCTCTCGGTGCTGGTCGCGCTGGTGCTCAGCCCGGCGCTTACTTCCACTTTGCTGAAGCGAAAGCGCGCGGCGGGCGAGGGGGAAAGCTGGCTGGAGCGGCATCATCCGGGCATGGTCCACGCGATGGACCGGGCGAAGGACGGCTTCAATTCGGGCTTCCATCGCATGTCCACGCGCTATCGCGATGCGATTGGCACTGTGGTCGAACGCAAGTGGCTGTTTCTGGGCATCTATGTCGCGCTGGTTGCTGCGCTGGCGGTGCTGTTCTTCCGCTTGCCCACCGGGTTCCTGCCGAACGAAGATCAGGGCGATGTTTTCCTGCAATACCAGCTTCCTTCGGGCACAACGATGGCACGGACCGAAGAGGTGGCGCAGGAAATCCAGAACTACCTGCTCAAGAACGAAGGCGAGCGCATCAAGGTGCTGTTCGTGCTGGCCGGTTCTTCGCGGGGAGGTGGCGGCCAGAATACCGGACTGGGCTTTGCCAAGCTGGTGAACTGGGACGACCGCCCCGGCGCCGAAGGTTCGGCGCAGGCGATTGCCGACCGGACCAATGCCGCGCTCCGCAGTTTTCGCGATGCGCGCGTGTTCACACTGGTGCCCGGCGCGATCCGCGGGCTAGGCTCGTCTGCCGGGTTCTCGATGCAGTTGCTGAACAGCGGCAGCTTGTCCTCCGCTCAGTTCGCCGACGCGCGCGACCGGTTGCTGGCGGATGCCAATGCCAATCCTAAGCTGGAGTCGGTGCGGTTGAGCGACCTGTCGGATGTCGCGACGCTGAAAGTCGATATCGATCCCGCGCGACTGGCGGCCTATGGCCTGACGCAATCGGATGTGAATGCCACTCTGGCGGCGGCATGGGGTGGGCGCTACGTCAACGACTTCCTCGATAAAGGACGCGTGAAGCGGGTCTATGTCCAGGGCGATGCGCCGTTTCGATCCGATCCGAGCGATCTGTCGCAATGGTATGTGCGCGGCAAATCGGGCCAGATGGTGCCGTTCACAGCCTTTGCCGACATCGGCTGGGCGACCACGCCATCCAGCTCTTCGCGGTTCAACGGTGTGCCGACTGCGGAGTTTTCCGGGCAGGCCGCGCCGGGCGTCAGTTCGGGTGAAGCGATGGATACAATGGTCGCGCTGGCGGCGAAATATCCCGGCACGAGTGTGGCATGGTCGGGTTCGTCCTATGAAGAGCGCAATGCTTCCAGTCAGGCACCGCTGCTCTATGCTCTGTCGCTGCTGGTCGTGTTCCTGTGCCTGGCCGCACTGTACGAAAGCTGGTCGATCCCCGTGGCGGTGCTGCTGGTGATCCCGGTCGGCTTGCTCGGCGCGATTATCGCCACGACGATGCGTGGGCTGGAAAACGATGTCTATCTCCAGATCGGCTTGCTGACGACGATGGGGCTGACTGCCAAGAACGCCATTCTGATGATCGAATTCGCTGAGCAGGAGGAGAAGAAGGGTGCACGTGTTATCGATGCGGCGCTGGAGGCGGCGCGTATCCGCCTTCGCCCGATCCTGATGACCAGCTTTGCATTCGTGTTCGGCGTCCTGCCGCTGGCGTTGGCGAGCGGGCCGGGCGCCAATAGCCAGATCGCCATCGGCACATCGGTAATCGGCGGGATGCTGGCGGCGACATTGCTGGCGATTTTCTACATCCCGCTGTTCTTCGTGCTGGTGCGTCGTGGCACGCGGGATTCGCTGAAGGCTCTGAACGACAAAGTGCGCCACTGGCGGGAGGAAGACGAACAATCCGCTGGGCCGGTGAACGGGTCTGACGATGAAGCGGGGGCATCGTCATGATCGCGCGTCGTGTAATCGCAGGCGGACTGGCCATGTCGCTCACTGCCTGTTCGCTCGCGCCGCAAACCGCTTTACCGCCGCCGCCTGTGCCGCAATCGTGGCCAGTGGGCGACGCCTATCTGGCGCAGAGCGAAGCGGGCTTGCCGCAGGTTTCGCATACCGAGGTATTTCGCGATCGGCGGTTGCAGCAGGTTATCGCGCAGGCGCTTGCCAATAACCGCGATATCCGCATTGCTGCGGCCAGTCTGGCAGCGGCGCGGGCACAAGTGCGCGCTGTGCGTTCGGCGCAGTTTCCGGCCATTGGCGCGACCGCTTCGGCTACTGGCACCGCGCAAGGGACCGATGGCGACTGGTCCGAACTCTATTCGCTGCAAGGCGGCATCGCCAGTTACGAAGTCGATCTGTTCGGCAAGCTGTCGAATGCCACCGCGGCGCAACGCGATCGCGCGCTGGCGACCGAAGCGGCAGCGCGAACTGTGCGGCTGGGTATTGTCGCCAATGTCGCTATGGCATGGGCTACTTATGCCGCCGACCGCGACTTGCTCGCGCTGGCAGAAGCGACAGCGAAAAACGCATCGGAAAGCGTGCGCCTGACTCGCGCCCGATTCGAAGGCGGGGTCGCACCGCGCAGCGATCTGTCACAGGCAGAACAGATCCTCGCCACCGCGCAGGACAGTATCGCCGCTCAGAAAACCGCACTGGCCCAGGATGAAAATTTGCTGCGCTTGCTGGTCGGCGCAGATGTCGATCCGGCTCTATTGCCCGGCGGGCTGGAGGAAATCGACGGCAGTTTCGCCACTCTTCCGGCAGGGTTGAGTTCGCAGGCGCTGCTGCGCCGCCCCGATGTGATCGCCGCGGAATACGATCTGCGCGCTGCCAATGCCGATATCGGTGTAGCGCGGGCGAAGCTGTTTCCGTCGATTTCGCTGACCGGCCTTGTCGGGCTGGCGAGCACGGCGCTGGTCGATCTGTTCACTGGCGGTGCGTTCCGCGCCACTGCCGGGGCGGATGCCAGCCTGTCGATCTTCGACGCGGGCGGTCGCCGCGCCAATGTTGCTGTCAGCGAAGCGCAGCGCGATGCTGCGCTGGCGACTTACGAGAAGGCCATTCAGACTGCGTTTCGCGAAGTATCCGATGCACTGGCAGTGCAGGGCACACTGGCCGAACGGTTGCGCGCCAATCGGGCCAATGCGGCTGCCGCTTCGACGACAGCGACTTTGGCAGAGGCGCGTTATACCAACGGGGTCGCCAGTTTTCTGGACAGTCTGGTGGCGCAGCGTAGTCTCTACACCGCTCAGCGGGCAGAGGTGTCGATGGAACTGGCGTCCATTCTCAACCGCATCACACTCTATCAGGTGCTCGGCAGCGACGCCTTCGAGTAAGAAATGCGCCACACGATCAAGCGGACAAGCGGAAGGGGGCGGTGAACCGCAGATAAAATTCGTCGCCGCCCTCCGGCTCTCTTACACCCCATAGTGCATTGAGAACCGGATGACGGCGAGCGAATAAGCCTGGATCGATAACGATCCGGTCGGGTCAGAAGCGGAAGCCGACGCCTGCGCTCAGTACCCACGGATCGAGCTGGTGCTTGGTTTTCAGCAGCAGTGTGTCGTTCGCATCGTAGAAGCTGGCGGTCGGCTTCACGAAGTACTTCTTCGCGTCGAGACTGATGATCATTCCCTTGTCGTTGACCGGAATGTCAAAGCCGCCCTGAAGCGCAACGCCGAACGAATTCGACATTTTTACCCGTGTCGCACCGAGAGCTGCGGTGGCATCCGGGCCCGGCCGTTCATCGATTACGAAGAACACTGTCGGGCCAACGCCGACATAAGGCTTAACCGGGCCGGCATCGAGGTGATACTTGAGTGTGATCGTGGCCGGCAGGATCATCACGTGATCGACCAGACGGGCACCGTCGAGGTCACCCGTGCCGTTCACATGGTGGCTGGTAAGGCAGCAGATCGTTTCAACCGAAATGGCATCGTTGATGAAATATTCCGCGGCAATCGTGGGAACCACATTGTCGTTGGCGGTGGTGTCGAATGTCACACCGGTCAGCGCAGTAGCGATGGCCGGGTCCATGCTTTCAACCTTGTCGATCTTGCCGTCGGGGAGAACGGCAGTGGCCATTACCTTGACCTGAATCTTGCCGCCATCTGCGGCGGCGGCGGGCTGGCTGGCGAGTGCCGCCACGGCGACACCGGCGGCTGCAAAATAGGCTTTCATATTCACTGTCCTACACAGCAGTGGCCACCCCGTGCGGCCAAGGATTGTTGCTGCGTTGGAGGCCCAATGGCCCCATCCGACAGAGTTGTAGTTGACCTATGTCAATGAACGTCGGGGAAGTTTCGATCAGTTCCCTGATCTATCGACAACAGTCATATCTGCATTTCACAGCATGAATCGACCTGACATCCTGTCTTCCGGTGAACCGGAAATCGACGCGATTACCGCGCAATGCTTCGTGCGATTCGAAGAAGCGTTCGGTACGCGCGGATTCGCGTGGGATGTGCAGGCCCAGATAATGTCGCTGGGAAAAGCGGTTGAAATTGGCAAAGGCGAAAGCGCGACGATTTTTTCCGACGAAGATTCCCTCGTTTTCCTTGCGGAGGGCGCGTGCAAACTTGTTGCATGGGCCGCGCTTGATCGGGCGCAGGTTTTGTCGTTTCACTTTGCGGGGGATCTTGTTTCGGTGCCTGCACGGGCGGAGCACGAATATGGTCTGATCGCGCTCACCCCCTCGCAGATATTATCGTTCCCGACCCGCCGGTTTCTGCAGGCGGTGAACGAAGAATCGAAATTGCTGGTCGAACTTCACCGTCGGACCGATGCCGCATTGGCTGAATGTCGTAACGATTCGGTGGGGCTGGGCCGCAAAACGGCTCAGGAACGGGTTGCCAGACTGTTAATGCAGATGGCGGGGCGAATTGGCGTTGCCAGCGATAATGAGGTGCTGATAGAGCTACCTATGTCGCGCGGCGATATTGCCGATAGTCTGGGGTTGACCATTGAAACGGTTAGCCGCCAGTTTGGCGAACTTCGTGATGCAGGCCTGATCGAGACCGGGGGGCGATCGGGCGTGCGTGTGCTGGACCCCGAGGCACTGTTGCAACGTGCGGGCCCGACTGGCCCGCATGCATGACTTTTTCAGTCTAATTGACCCAAATCAATCAATCGGTGCGCGAAGGCGATTAGGGCGCGAGCGCAGGAGGAACCCGAACGATGCAAGCTACACTCGGAAGGATCGGACTTTGGTTCGCGATCCTATTGTTGGCGATCATGGCGATCGCCGGGGCGCAAGACGGTGGATTCGCCATCCAGATGGCGATAGTTGGGATCGCAGCGTTCATCGCGCTGGTCGCGACTGCGCGCGCGCACGATCCGCTGGCCACAAAGACTGGCATGTTCAAGCTGCCGGATGGGCCGGAGGTGTACGACGATGCACCAGTGCGGTGGGGCGTTATCGCCACCGTTTTCTGGGGCATGGCCGGGTTCCTCGTGGGGGTGGTGATTGCGCTGCAACTGACCTTCCCGCAGCTTAATCTCGAACCATATCTCAATTTCGGGCGCCTCCGTCCGCTGCACACCAGTGCGGTGATTTTTGCGTTTGGCGGCAATATCCTGATCGCGACGAGCTTTTACGTGGTGCAGCGTACCTGCCGCGCCCAACTGGCGTTCCCCAAGCTCGCGCGGTTCGTATTCTGGGGTTATCAGCTTTTCATCGTGCTCGCCGCGACCGGCTATCTGCTGGGCATTACGCAGAGCAAGGAATATGCCGAGCCTGAATGGTATGTCGACTGGTGGCTGACGGCTGTCTGGGTTGCTTACCTGGTGGTGTTCGTCGGCACGATCGTGAAGCGTAAAGAGCCGCATATCTATGTGGCCAACTGGTTCTACCTCGCTTTCATCCTGACCGTGGCGATGCTCCACGTGGTCAACAATATCGACCTTCCGGTCAGTGTTCTCGGCTCGAAGAGCTATCCGCTGTTTGCCGGTGTGCAGGGCGCGCTGGTGCAGTGGTGGTATGGCCACAACGCAGTCGGCTTCTTCCTCACTGCCGGCTTCCTGGCGATGATGTATTACTTCGTGCCGAAGCAGGCCGGGCGCCCGATCTACAGCTATCGCCTGTCGATCATTCACTTCTGGGCACTGATCTTCCTCTACATCTGGGCCGGTCCGCACCACCTTCACTATACCGCGCTGCCCGACTGGGCGCAGACGCTGGGCATGGTGTTCTCGGTGATGCTGTGGATGCCGAGCTGGGGTGGCATGATCAACGGCCTGATGACGCTGAACGGCGCATGGGACAAAGTCCGCACCGATCCGATCATTCGTATGCTGGTGATGAGCGTGGCATTCTACGGCATGAGCACGTTCGAAGGCCCGATGATGAGCATCAAGAGCGTCAACAGCCTGAGCCACTATACCGACTGGACCATTGGCCACGTGCACTCGGGTGCTCTGGGCTGGAACGGGATGATCAGCTTCGCAGCGGTTTACTTCCTGACGCCGCGCCTGTGGAAGCGGGAACGCCTCTTCAGTCTGCGGATGGTCAACTGGCACTTCTGGCTCGCGACTGCCGGTATCGTGTTCTACGCTGGTTCGATGTGGGTGGCTGGTATCACTCAGGGCCTGATGTGGCGCGAATACGGGCCGGACGGCTATCTCGTGAACTCCTTCGTGGAAACGGTGGCTGCGCTGCACCCGATGTATGCCCTGCGTGCAATCGGTGGCGTGCTCTACCTCTCCGGCGCGGTGCTGATGGTCATCAACGTCTGGATGACGATCAAGGGCAGGCAGCGTGAGGAAGCTCCGATGACGAACGCGCCTTACGACGCCGAACTCGACCGCCCGATCGTTTCCGCACCCGCACTTGCGGCGCAGGAGGCCTGAGCCATGAGCATTATTAGTACTCATAAGAAGATTGAACGTAACGTCACGGTTCTGGCCGGCTTGGCATTCATTACGGTAACCATCGGCGGCATCGTGGAAATCGCGCCTCTGTTCTGGATCGATAACACGATCGAGAAAGTGGACGGTATGCGGCCCTACACTCCGCTGGAGCAGGCCGGTCGGGACATCTATGTGCGCGAAGGCTGCTATGTCTGCCACAGCCAGATGATCCGCCCGTTCCGCGACGAGCAGGAACGCTATGGCCATTACTCTCTGGCAGCGGAATCGATGTACGATCACCCGTTCCAGTGGGGTTCCAAGCGTACCGGGCCCGATCTGGCGCGTGTCGGCGGGCGTTATTCGGATGCGTGGCACGTACAGCACCTGACCAACCCCGAAGCGGTGGTGCCAGACTCGGTTATGCCGAAGTATGGCTTCCTTGCGGATACGGACCTCCACGTTGCGGATATGAAAGCCAACCTGACGGCTCTCAACCGGGTCGGTGTTCCCTATACCAAGGCGGATATCGAAAAGGCCGATGCCGATCTGATGGCGCAGGCCGATCCGAACGCCGATGCCGGCGATCTGGAGAAGCGGTATCCCAAGGCGCAGATCCGCGATTTCGACGGCAATCCTGACCGGGTGACCGAAATGGATGCGCTGATTGCCTATCTTCAGGTGCTGGGCACGCTGGTCGACGTCAACGCACCGGCGGCACAGGAAGAACTGGCGAAGGAGAAGGGCCGATGAACCCGCACTCCACCTATGAAGCGCTGCGGCATCTGGCGGATAGCTGGGGCCTGATAGCGATGTTCTTCGTGTTTGCTTTCCTGTGTGCCTGGCCGTTCCGGCCCGGTGCCAAGCATAGCAACGACGAAGCGGCCAACCTCATCTTCAAGGACGAGACCGATGGCGAATAAGCGTATCGACGAAGCCACACAGACCGAAACCGTTGGCCACGAATGGGACGGGATCGAAGAGCTCAACACGCCGCTGCCGCGCTGGTGGTTGTGGTCCTTCTATGGCTGTATCGCTTTCGCGATCGGTTATATGATCGTCTATCCGGCAATTCCGATGGTTCACAAGGCGACCGAGGGCACCCTTGGCTGGTCGAGCCGCGGGCAACTGGCGGAGGAAATGAAAGAGGCAGATGCCGCGCGTAGCACAGTGCGTGCCAAGATCGCTGCCGTCGATATCGTCAAGCTGCCTGAGCAGCCCGACCTGATGGCGCAGGCCGTCGCGGGCGGTGCGGCGGCTTTCAAGGTCAATTGCGTACAGTGTCACGGTTCGGGCGCAGCGGGCAGCCAGACTCTTGGATATCCCAACCTGAACGACGACGACTGGCTGTGGGGCGGTGACATCAAGACGATCGAATACACGATCACTCACGGCATCCGTCAGGCGAATGACGATGACCTGCGTCAGAGCGCGATGCCACCCTTCGCCGGGGTGTTCGAACCGCAACAGCTCGATGCACTGGCCACCCATGTCCTGTCGCTGAGCGGCAAGGCGAAGCCCAACGCACAGGGTGCACAGATCTACGCCGATAACTGCGTCGTCTGTCACGGCGACAAGGGGCAGGGTGACCGCACTGTGGGCGCGCCGCGTCTGGCCGATGCGATCTGGCTCTATGGCGGCACTAAAGCCGACATTGAAAAGCAGATCCTGAATCCACGTATGGGTCAGATGCCGCATTGGGGTGGTCGCCTCGATCCGGTAACGATCAAGATGCTGGCCGCATACGTCTACTCGCTGGGGGGCGGGGAGAAAATCGCACAGACCACAACCCCTGAACCAGTGAAGCAGGACGATGGACAGCCCCAACAATAGCACCGACACGGTCGAACAACCGGTAAGCGCCGCTTCAGCGAAGCCTTCGGACTTCACGAAGCGGCACGACCCGCCGCGCGAACCTGCGCCGGTAAAGCTCTATGAGAAACGACGGGCGGTCCACAATAAGCGGATCGATGGGCCTTTCCGTCGTTTCAAATGGTTCGTGATGCTCGTCACGCTGGGCATCTATTACATCACACCGTGGATACGGTGGGATCGTGGACCTTATGCGCCGAACCAGGCGGTCTTGATCGATCTGGCCAATCGTCGCTTCTATATGTTCGGCATCGAAATCTGGCCGCAGGAATTCTATTTCGTCGCAGGCCTGCTGATTATGGCGGGGATCGGGCTGTTCCTGGTCACCAGTGCCGTGGGCCGCGCGTGGTGTGGCTATGCCTGCCCGCAAACCGTGTGGACCGATCTGTTCCAGCATATCGACAGGTTCGTCGATGGCGATCGCAATGCCCGGATGCGGCTCGATGCCGCACCGTGGACGTGGGGCAAGGTTTTGCGCCGCGGATTCAAATGGACGATCTATCTCGCCATCGCATTCTGGACCGGCGGCGCATGGATCATGTATTTTGCCGATGCACCGACGCTGACACATGATTTCTGGACCGGCCAGGCTGCTCCGGTGGCGTATGTCACTGTCGCCATCCTTACCGCGACGACATTCGTGTTGGGCGGTTTCATGCGCGAACAGGTGTGCATTTATATGTGCCCCTGGCCGCGTATCCAGACGGCGATGCTCGACGAAAAATCGCTCATCGTCACGTACAAGGACTGGCGCGGCGAACCGCGTGGCAGTGTGAAGAAAGCGGCTAAAAACCCCGGTGAGTTCGGGGACTGCATCGATTGTACGCAATGTGTGCAGGTATGCCCGACCGGAATCGACATTCGCGAAGGGCCGCAGATTGGCTGTATCACCTGCGCGCTGTGTATCGACGCGTGCGACAAAGTGATGAAGGATATCGGCCGACCGCGCGGCCTGATCGATTATGCGACGCTGGAAGACTGCAAGCGCGAAGCTGCCGGCGAGACGCCGCGCCCTGCCTGGAAAACGCTGCTTCATCCGCGCACGGTGATCTACTTCGGCATCTGGGCGGCAATCGGGCTAGGCATGTTGTTCCTGCTCGGCACGCGCAGCCATACTTCTATTTCCGCTGCGCCCGACCGGAACCCTCCATATATGCTGATGAGTGACGGGGCGCTTCGCAACTCGTACACAGTGAAGCTGCGGAATATGGAAAGCCGTCCGCGCAAGATGGAAGTCGAGATCGACGGGCTGGCTGGTGCGAAAATGTGGACCGGCACAATGGATTATGCCGATGCCAAACGGAAACTTGTCATCGACGTTCCGCCGGATGAAACGAAGGCGCTGCGCGTCTACGTGATCGCTCCGCCCGATACGAAGGCGCAGGATTTCCATTTCGGCGTCACATCGCTCGATCCGCAAAAGGAAACCGATCAGGCAGAGGCACGCTTTACCGCGCCGGGAGACTCCGAATGACACAGCAGAAACAGGAACGTGTGCGCGGCCAGTTCACCGGCTGGCACATCTTCGCGATCCTTGTGGTTTTTTTCGGAGTCGTGGTTGGAGTGAACGTGCTGATGGCCCGTTTCGCACTATCTACGTTCGGCGGGGTCACCGTCGAAAACTCCTATGTCGCCAGCCAGCATTTCAATCGCTGGCTGGACGAAGCGGCGAAGGAGAAGGCGCTGGGATGGTCCGCCGATGTCGTACGTCGGGAAGACGGGCGGCTGGAAATAACGCTGGCTGGTCCGGGCGATGGCGCAATCGTAACTGCGGAGGCATGGCACCCCCTGGGCCGCGAAGCTGACCGGATGGTGGCATTCGATCTCGCCAGTGACGGCCACTTCCTGTCGCGTGAAGCTCTGCCTGCAGGGCGTTGGACGCTGCGTCTCAAGGTTGAACAGGGCGGTGATATGTGGCGCGAGGAAATCGCGCTGCAATGAACGTGCATCGCCAGATCGCTCCGCAGACTTGCGAACGCACGGTGCTTGCCGTGCCGGGGATGCATTGTGCAGGATGCATGAGCAAGATCGAGCGCGGTCTGGCCGATGTTCCGGGGATCGCTTCGGCACGGGTAAATCTCTCGGCGCGGATGGTTACGGTCGATCATGACCGAAAGATGAGCGACCGCGATCTTGTCGGCGCACTGGAGAATATCGGATTCGAAGCGCAGCCACGCCATAACGAATTCGAACGCAACCCATCGGCAGTAAAACCGCTGCTGGCGCCGCTGGCGGTGGCGGCATTTGCGGCGATGAACGTGATGCTGCTGTCGGTCAGCGTATGGTCTGGCGCGGAAGGCAGCACACGCGAGCTGTTTCACTGGATCAGTGCGGCGATTGCCGTGCCTGCGGTTGCCTTCGCCGGGCGTCCGTTCTTCTCGTCTGCATGGAGCGCGCTACGCAAACGGCGCACCAATATGGACGTGCCGATTTCTATCGGTGTGGTGATCGCTACCGGGCTGAGCGTTTACGAAACCGTCGTTGGCGGCGCCGATGCGTGGTTCGATGGCGCTTTGATGTTGCTCACTTTCCTGCTGGCAGGACGGGTGCTCGACGCGATGATGCGCGACCGGGCGCGGCGCGGGGTCGATGCTCTGCTGGCGCAGGCACCTCAGGGAGCAATGGTAATCGGGGCGGATGGGACGCCTCAATGGATGGCTGCTGACGCGATCGAAGTGGGGATGACGATCCGCGTCGCGGCTGGGGAGCGGCTGGCGGCCGATGGCGACATTATCGCCGGGGGTAGTCGGTTCGACCAGTCGCTCCTTACTGGCGAAAGCGCGCCTGTCGCAGCGGCCAGCGGCGACGGTGTATTTGCCGGTACGCTCAATCTCGACAGTCCGGTCGATGTCGTGGTGACAGGCACCGGGCAGGATACGACACTGGCGGAAATCGCCCGGTTGATGGAAGCCAGCGCGCAGGACCGCAGCAAATACGTCCGCCTCGCGGACCGGGCCGCTCGCCTGTATGCACCGGCGGTGCATTCGCTGGCCGCATTGACGGTGATCGGCTGGCTGATTGCCGGTGCGGGGGTCTATCATGCGCTGGTCTATGGCGTTGCCGTGCTGATTATCACGTGCCCCTGTGCTCTGGGGCTGGCGGTGCCGGTGGCGCAAGTCGTTGCCAGCGGATCGCTGCTGCGCGCGGGTGTGATGGTGAAGGACGGATCGGCATTCGAACGTCTGGCCAAGATCGATCGTGCGTTGTTCGATAAGACGGGTACGCTTACGTGCGGACAGGCTCTGCCCGATCCGGCGGTAATGGCCAGCTTGCCTGACGATGCCGCCAACATTGCCTATGCTCTTGCAAGCCACAGCCGCCATCCGTTGTCGCGCGGCATTGTGCGAGCTCTGGCATCGCGCGCATCCGCCGTTACGATTGAACAGGTTGCCGAACGACCGGGAGAAGGAGTGTTCGGCACGTTCGAAGGTGAGCCGGTGGCGCTGCGCCGTCCGCAGGATGCGGGGGGCAGTGCGGTCGAACTGCAGATCGGATCGCGGCCAGCGGTATTGATTCCGTTCGCAGACCGGTTGCGCCCCGATGCACGCGTCGCGCTCGACCGTCTGTCGCAAGATGGCGTGGTCAGTTCGATCCTGTCGGGCGACAACGCCGCCGCTGTCGCAGAGGTGGCCCGCGAGCTGACGCTGACAGCACAGGCGAAGGCTTCGCCGCAGGACAAGCAGGAGGCGATCGGCCGCCAGCGGGCATCGGGACATACGGTGCTGATGGTGGGCGACGGGCTGAACGACGGGCCTGCACTGGCTGCGGCCGATGTCTCTATGGCGCCGGGCGGGGCCAGCGAAGTCGGGCTGCAGGCCGCCGATTTCGTGTTCGTGCAGGATTCGCTGCTGGCTGTCCCGCGCGCAGTGAAGACAGCACGGGCAACGATGCGGGTGGTCAAACAGAACTTTGCGCTGGCGATCACCTACAATGTTTTTGCTGTGCCGCTGGCGATGGCCGGGATGGTTACACCACTGATCGCTGCGGTCGCCATGTCGGGCAGTTCGCTGCTGGTGATCGGCAACTCGCTGCGACTGGCGAGGGCGGCGCGATGAACGGGCTGCTGATCCTGATCCCGATTGCGCTGTTTCTTGGTCTAATCGGACTGGGTGCCTTTTTCTGGGCATTGCGGAATGGTCAGTTTGACGACCCGGATGGTTCCGCAGCCCGTATTCTGTTCGACGACGATGGGGACGAGATCAAATGAGCGGTCAGCTTGCCATTACTGCTATCGTTGCGTTGATCCCGGCCATCGTCGGCCCGGCGCCGGCGGATGGGGAAGCGGCCAGCGGCGGGCTGATCGCGCAATTGTGCAATGGCGGCACGATTTCGATCCCGGTGAACGGCCAGCCACTGCCGCCCACGACCCAGCCATGCTGCGCCAAGGGGTGCCATTCGAGCGAGCGCAAGCGCAAGCAATTTGATCCAGCGCAAAGTAACGACTGATCGAATCGCATAACGGGGCAGCATGTATTGGCCCCATTATCCCGAACTGCTCGCGACTCCGGTCCCGCGCTACACCAGCTTCCCCACCGCGGCGGAGTTTCGACCCGGCATTGGTCCGGCCGATATAGCGGAAGCGATCGGCAATGCGCGTGGCGACATCTCGCTGTATGTGCATATCCCGTTTTGCGAAAAGATTTGCTGGTACTGCGGTTGCAACACCGCCGCCGCCAACCGCGCGCAGCGGCTGGCGAGCTATATGGAAGCGTTACACGCCGAAATCGCGTTGGTCGGTACTATGTTGCCCGCTGATGTGCGGATTGCGCGGATCGCCTTCGGCGGTGGCAGCCCGAATGCCTTGGCACCGGCTCAGTTCGAACACCTGTTCGCGCAGCTTCGCGAGCATTTGCCGCTGGTGGCCGATCCGGTGGTGTCCATCGAGCTCGACCCCCGCTCGCTGACAAACGACTGGGGCGATACGTTACGCCACATCGGTGCCACTCACGCCAGCCTGGGTGTGCAGACCTTTGCACCGCATTTGCAGGAAGCGATTGGCCGGGTGCAGCCGCAGGAAACCATCTCCCGCAGTGTAGAGCTGCTGCGGGATGCAGGGATTACTTCGCTCAACTTCGATCTGATGTATGGCCTGCCGGGGCAAACATGGGACGATCTGGCTGAAAGCCTCGCTCTGACCGTTCAGCATCATGCCGACCGGATCGCGTTGTTCGGATATGCTCACGTCCCGCATATGCTGCCGCGCCAGCGGCGCATCGATGACAGCCGGTTGCCGGGTCAGGAACCGCGGTTCCACATGGCGGAACGTGGCTATGCTTTCCTCACGGGCGCGGGCTATCGCGCAGTTGGCTTCGACCACTTTGCCTTGCCGGGCGATCCGCTGGCGCGGGCTGCTGAGGAGGGGCGGTTGCACCGCAACTTTCAGGGCTTCACCGACGACGCATCCGAAGTGCTTCTGGGTATCGGAGCATCTGCGATCAGTAGTTTCCCCGGTCTGTTGGCGCAGAATGAAAAGAACACTGGCCGCTATCGCATGATGTTATCGCAAGGCCGCCACCCGGCCACGCTGGGCGTGCATCGTTCGACTGCCGATATGCGGCGCGGCGATGCGATTGTCGCATTGCTTTGCCACGGCAGAGCGGATGTCGGTGGCTTGCTAGATCCCGACACACGCGAACGGCTTGAACCGTTTCTGGCACGTGATCTGGCCCGGATCGAGGGGCGAACGCTGACCATCGCGGACCACGCAGTGCCCTATGCACGCAGTATTGCCGCGGTGTTCGATCCTTACAGGATCGCTTCGACGCGCAAGTTCAGTACGGCGATCTGACTGGGTTCGATCATCAGGGCGACAAGGCGGCGGGGTGCCTAATCGCACTGCCAGCGCGCCAGCTCGGCAGGGCCGTCCACGATGGTTCCGGCTGTGCCGACGGGTTCGCGCGAGCCGTCCGTCAGAAACGCGATGGTGTCTGTATCGTCCTTCGCGACAGTCGCCAGTGTTCGTGCACCATCGCCTGAGCGGGCGACGATTGTTCCGCGCTCCGGCTGGCCATCGCGGCCATATAACACGGTATATGTTTCGATGGTCGCTGCGCCGCGATGATCGGTATTTACCGGCGGAACCGGTCCACGTCGGGCATCGGCCTGTTCCTGCACCGAAAATTCCTGCGGGAACCGGGCCGATGGCAGAGGGTCGGAGGACACAGCGATGGCGTGGTTATGCGTGGCATATCCACCGTTGGCGAACAACAGCCCTGTACCGCCCCCGCTGCGTAAGCGCTCCACCATACAGGCGAGCGGATGGCTCATGTAATTGCCGATCGGGCCGCCACCGAAGGTCAGGCCGCCGAACACAGTGATATCGCGATCGTCCGGCCAGCCGAGTACACGGCGCGCCATTTTGGGCACGCACGGGAAGCAGGAATACAATTCGACATGATCGAGCATGTCCGCCGTCAACCGGTTGAATGCCAGTACGTGGGAAATTGCCGCTGCCATTCCGGGCGATGAATAGTAATCCGCTCTGGCCAATATATCGCCCGGCTCGTGCGCGGCGGCTCCCATCCCGACATAGATCACGTGGCTTTCGGGCACACCGCGCCGCCGGGCTTCTGCCAGGCTGGTGACGATAAACCCGGCCCCCTGATTCACGCTGGCGTTGGCGACCTGCAGTTTGGTGTAGGGAAAGGCAATCGGACGATTGGTGGGGCTGGGGGTGATGATTTCTGCACTGGTTCTCGCATCGTGCAGCCATGCCGATGGGGTTCGCGCTGCCACTTGCGACATGCCAGCCCACAGCGCGCCGCTTTCCGCCTGCCCTTCCGCAAGAGTCTGGCCGAGATGAGCACGCAGCGCATTTTCATAGAGCGGATAAACGTCGGTCGGCACGACCAGTCCATGACTTTGCGCGTATCCCAATCGCTGCCGGTGTGCTGCAGTACGCAAGGCGTCGTGACGTTTCTCTTGCACGGCAGCACGCCTGGCGGCTGTGCGGAGCGCTTCGCCGCCCGTGATCGCGCAGATCAGTGCTTCGCCGCGGGCGATGCGATTGGCTGCTTCGTTCAGCAACAGCATGGGGCTGTCCCCACTGGGCGTCGCTGTCTCGAACAGGTGAGCAGGGGTGGCGCCGATCTCTGCGGCGACGTGCGGGGCCACGGGGTTGAGATCGGGAAACGATATCTGGCTGACAATCGCCAGAGAATCCGCAGATGTCAGCCAGTCGCCGCCGCCTGCATCGCGCTCTGCGGCGTTCAGCGCAGCGGCCATCAATCCGGCGGAATCGAGCCCGGCGAAGGGATCATCGGGCCGGTTTTCGACCTGACCCACGCCAACGATAACGGGTGTCCTCTCATCCATACCGACAACTTTCGCGCTGTGGGCCGGTGTATGCAACCCCTTCCCAAGCGCGGTTACCCCGGTTAGCGCGGTGCAAATGCGTGATTTGCTTGTCATCGGCGGTGGAATCAACGGCGCGGGGATCGCCCGCGATGCAGCCGGGCGCGGCATGTCCGTGACGCTGGTGGAGAAGGACGATCTGGCCGCTCACACGTCGTCCGCCAGTACCAAGCTGATCCACGGCGGCCTGCGCTATCTCGAAAACTACGAATTCCGTCTGGTTCGGGAAGCTTTGCAGGAACGCGAGGTTATGCTGCGGATCGCGCCGCATCTGGTCAAACCCCTGCGTTTCGTTCTCCCGCACGAGCCGGGACTGCGGCCCAAATGGATGCTGCGGCTGGGCCTGTTCCTGTACGATCATATCGGTGGCAATCGCAGTCTGCCGGGTAGCAAGGCAGTGGATCTGTGTGCCACGCCGCTAGGCGGCATTCTTCGCCCTCAATTCACCCACGGTTTCGAATACTCGGATTGCTGGGTGGACGATGCCCGGCTGGTGGTGCTGACGGCGATGGATGCGCGCGAACGCGGCGCGGATATTCGCACCCGCACCCGCTGCGTGGCGTTGGAACGCGCGGGAGATGGCTGGCGAGCCACGCTGGAAAGCGAGGCAGGGATCGAAGTGATCGAAGCGCGCGCTGTCGCCAACGCTGCCGGTCCGTGGGTGGACGATATTGCCGATCTCGCCACAGAAGGCCGTGCCGTCGATCATTTGCGACTGGTGAAGGGCAGCCACATAGCCGTGCCGCGCATTTATGATGGCGAGCACGCCTATATTTTCCAGAATCGCGATGGCCGGATTGTATTTGCGATCCCCTACGAACGCGAATTCACTTTGATCGGTACGACTGACAAGCTGTTCACCGGTGACCGGGATAGTGTGGCGATTTCGCAGGAGGAGACTCAATACCTCTGTGGTGCGGCCAGCGAGTATTTTCGCCAGCCGGTTACGCCGGATCAGGTGGTTTTTACATATGCCGGAATTCGCCCGCTGTACGAAGATCACGCGGAAAAGAACGCAACCGTTACACGCGATTACAAGTTCGTGATCGATGCCCCCGATGGTGCGGCGCCGTTGCTCAGCGTGTTTGGCGGCAAGATCACGACATATCGCAAGCTGGCAGAACATGCGCTGGCGCGCCTCTCGCGCCATATCGCAGTGCCGGGCGGCAAATGGACGGAAAGTGCGCCGCTGCCTGGAGGGGATATTTCGGCCGACAATTTTCCTGCCTTCCTTGTTCGGGTGCGAACGCGCTGGCCGTGGTTGGGCGATATGCGATCCGAACGGATGGCGCGCGCATATGGCGAAAGAATTTCAGTGTTGCTGGATGGCTGCGACAGCGTCGAGTCGCTGGGCCGGGAATTCGGAGCAGGGTTGAGCGAAGTGGAATTGCGCTATCTCGTGGGACACGAATGGGCGCGGACCGCTGAAGACGTCCTGATGCGGCGCACCAAGCTGGGGCTGCACATGGTCAAGTCGCAAAAGGCCGCCGTGGCCGCAGCGCTCGATCACATGGTTTGATTACATACGAAACCGGGTGCATGGGCGCGCCGATTTTCCTACAGGGGCCCCATGAAACAACCAATCGACCGTAGCCAGATTCGCCACGCATATCGCCAGACAGAGGAGGCCTGTGTTGCCGAACGTCTGAGGCAGGCGGCGCCTGCTCAGGCTGTTCATGGCGAAGCGGCTAAACTTGCAGTGAAGCTGGTGGAAGGCGCGCGCGAGCATAATGCCAGCGGAATAGACGCCTTTCTCCATACTTACGGGCTCGCCACCGAAGAAGGTGTGGCGCTGATGTGTCTGGCCGAGGCGCTGCTGCGCGTGCCGGATAGCGCCACCGCAGATGCGCTGATCAGAGACAAGATCGGTGACATCGACTGGAGTGAGCATCTGGGCGAATCGAGTTCGACCTTCGTCAACGCAGCAACATTTTCGCTAATGCTGACCGGAGAGGTGCTGGAAAAACCGGAACTCCACCAGAAAGGCATGGGGGCCACGCTCAAACGCACCATCGGGCGATTGGGCGAACCGGTGATCCGCAAGGCGACATTGCAGGCGATGAAAATCCTTGGCGGTCAATTCGTGTTTGGCCGGACTATCGAGGAGGCGCTTAAGCGCGCTGCACCCGCCCGCGCGAAAGGCGAAACCCATTCGTTCGACATGCTGGGCGAAGCGGCAATGACGTTCGACGATGCCGCACGATATCGGCAGGCATACGAACGCGCTATCGAACGTCTCGCGAAAGAGGCGCAGGGCGGGGTGGTTCGTTCCCCCGGTATTTCGGTCAAGTTGTCAGCGGTTTATCCGCGATACGATTTTCTTCATGCAGCAGCGGCGACCAAGGCGCTGGTCCCGATGTTGCGGGAATTGGCGGGCAAGGCGCGCGATGCGGATATCCACTTTACGATCGACGCGGAGGAAGCAGAGCGGCTCGAACTGTCGCTCGACATCATCGAAGAGCTGGTTGCGGACGACGATCTGTTCCGTCGCCCCGATGGCAGTGAATGGACCGGTTTCGGGCTGGCAGTTCAGGCCTATCAGAAGCGCGGGGTGCATGTTTGCGACTGGGCTGTGCGGCTGGCGCGCCGCTATGGGCGGCGGTTGTTTGTGCGGCTGGTAAAAGGGGCCTACTGGGACACTGAAATCAAGCTGAGCCAGGTCGGCGGCTACAACGATTTCCCTGTATTTACGCGGAAAGTCGCAACTGACGTTTCCTATCTCGCGTGTGCGGCAAAGCTGTTTGAGGCAAGCGATGCCATTTACCCAGCGTTCGCGACCCATAATGCCTATACGATTGGCGCGATTAAAGCGCTGTCGAAAGGACGCGAATTCGAATTTCAGCGGCTGCATGGCATGGGCGAGGAAGTCTATGCCGAACTGGGCAAGCTGGAAGGCAACGCGCGGACCCCGGTGCGGGTCTATGCCCCGGTTGGGGTGCACAAGGATCTGCTGGCCTACCTGGTACGGCGATTGCTGGAAAATGGCGCGAATTCCAGCTTCGTGAACCGGATGGCCGATGCCGAAGTGCCAGCAATCGAACTGGCAACCGATCCCGTGGCCGAACTGGCTGAGCTGGAGCCGAAGCGCGACCCATCGATAACGTTGCCCGCGGACATTTTCCCCGGTCGCCGCAACAGCGCCGGTATCGATCTGGCCGATCCGCTGGTCTGCGAACCATTGCTGAAACGACTGGCCGCGCTCGATTCGCGCCATTGGGATGCAGGCCCGACTTTCCCGGCACAGGAATCGGGCGAAGTTGCGCCGATCACCTCGCCGCACGATCTGGCGCATGAAGTCGGCACGCGGCGCGATGCGACCGAGGCCGAAGTGCGTGTCGCCATCGGTTTGGCGGCCGAAGTGCAGCACGGCTGGAACGCGCTTGGAGGCGAGAGGCGGGCGGTCTTGCTGGAGGCGGCCGCGGATGCATTCGAAGCGCATACCGATGAATTCATCAGCCTGTGCCAGCGCGAAGCAGGAAAAACGCTGGTCGATTCGGTGCTCGAACTGCGTGAGGCGGTCGATTTCCTGCGGTATTATGCTTTTGAAGCGCGCCGCCAGTTTTCCGCGCCGATCATGCTACCCGGCCCGACAGGGGAGGAAAATCGCCTCACTCTGAACGGGCGCGGTGTGTTCGCGACGATCAGTCCGTGGAATTTCCCGCTGGCTATTTTCATTGGCCCGGCGGCAGCCGCGCTTGCGGCGGGCAACACGGTTGTGGCCAAGCCTGCCGAACAGACCCCATTGATCGCGGCGCTTGCGATCCGTCTGTGCCATGAAGCTGGCATTCCCGAACAGGTGTTTCAGTTGCTGCCCGGTGCAGGCGATGTCGGGCAATTCATTACGTCCGATCCCCGGCTCGCCGGGGTGGCCTTTACCGGATCGACCGACACGGCGCAGGCGATCAATCGCAGCCTTGCCTCGCGGGAAGGTCCGATCGCGACCTTTATCGCGGAAACCGGCGGGCAGAATGCGATGATCGTCGATAGTTCGGCTTTGCCCGAACAGGTGACCCGCGACGTAGTCGCCAGTGCATTCCAGAGCGCGGGCCAGCGATGCAGTGCGCTCCGCACGCTCTACATCCAGGAAGATGTGGCGGATGAAATGCTGGCGATGATCCGCGGCGCATTCGAGGCGCTGGTGGTCGGCAACCCCGAAAGCCTTGCAACAGACGTGGGGCCGGTGATCGATCCCGATGCCAAGGCCGCTTTGGAACGCCACGTGGCGCGCCGCAAGAAAGGCGGGCAGGCCGTGTGGCGTCAGAAAATGCCCCGCAGCACGGCAGCAGGCTGTTTCGTCGCGCCGACGATTATCGAGATCCCTTCGATCCTCGATCTGCGGCGGGAAAACTTCGGCCCGGTGCTGCATGTCGTGCGGTTCAAGGCCAGCGATCTGGAGCAGGTCGTGGCCGATATCAACGCCACCGGTTATGGGCTGACGTTAGGGCTGCATAGTCGCATTGAATCCACCCGACGCACGGTCGAACGGCTGGCAACTGTTGGCAATTTCTACGTCAATCGTAACCAGATCGGCGCAGTGGTCGAGAGCCAGCCCTTCGGCGGCGAAGGAATGAGCGGCACCGGCCCCAAGGCTGGCGGCCCGCACTATGTCGCGCGTTTCGCGACCGAGCGGGTGGTCTGCATCGACACGACGGCTGCGGGGGGCAATGCCAGCTTGCTGGCCGGGCTATAGCAGCTGAGCGCGATGGGCGCGCCATGATAGCTGGTGTTGGCGGGGTGAGCTGGCTTAACGGCCCAGCCCGTCACCCAGCAGCGCCGCCACGGCGCCGGTGATATCGTCGACCGGTCGGGTATCGTCCCACACACCGAAGCGGAGGCCTAGGAACACGTTCATTCCCATGATCGCCCATGCGCGCACTTCGTTGTCGCCCGGTGCGATATCGCCATTCTCAACGGCGGCGTCCAGCCGGGCGGCGATGCGGTTTGCTGCGCCTTCATAATGGTCGCGATAGCTGGCCGGATCGGCAAATTCAGCCTCGTCGATAATGCGGTAGATTTCCTTGTTCTGGCGCGCAAAGCCCAGAAATGCAGCCAGCGCTTCGCGTTCGCGCTCCACTCCGCTGGCATCGGCCGCCATCCCGGCGGCGGCGGCCTTGGCCACGCCTTCGCTCATATCTTTGACCAGCGCGGAGAAGATCGCCTCCTTGCTGTCGAAATAAGTGTAGAAGCTGCCCAGTGCGGTGCCAGCACGGCGAGTGATCCCGCTGATCGATGCCTCATGAAAACCGCGTTCGCCGAATTCCTTTGCCGCCGCGTCGAGCAGGCGACGCATGGTTTCGCGGCCACGCGCAGTGCGCGGCTGTTTGCCGGGGCTGGCGACGCTCTTTTCCGTCTCTTCAATACGATCGGCTGTGGCCATCGGGCAACGACGTAAGGCCATCAAATCGATCGCGCAACGAAAAAAGTTGAAAGGTGGTTCATGTTTCAATATTGAAGCGGGGAACGGCAGATGCGGCACCCGAACCGCGCGCCCTGGAGGAGAGACAAACCCATGAACCGTCCGACCATTCATGCCAGCCGTCTGGCGCTCGCCGCATCGTTTGCGTTCGGAGCGTTCGCTGCGCCCGCTTTCGCACAGGATGCCGCCGATGCCGCGCCTGCTGCCGACGCTGATACAGCGGCCGCCGAAAGTGGCATTACCGATGGCGATGCGATTGTCGTGATCGCGCGTAAGCGGGAAGAACGCCTGCTGGATGTGCCCATCGCGATCACTGCATTGGGCGAAGCCGCGCTCGACAAAATGGGCGCGAACGATCTCTCGGGCGTTCAGGGCGCAGTGCCCAACGTCAATCTCGTGCAGGGCCGCGGATCGGCCAGTTCGGCCAACTTCTTCATTCGCGGCATCGGTCAGCCTGATGCACTGCAAACCTTCGATCCGGCGGTCGGCGTGTATGTCGATGGCGTGTATATGAGCCGTATTCAGGGTGCTCTGCTCAACCTGTTCGACGTTCAACGGGTAGAGGTGCTGCGCGGCCCGCAAGGCACGTTATACGGCAAGAACACCATCGGCGGCGCAGTCAATATCGTTTCGAAAAAACCCGATCTGGATCGCACACTGGGCGAGGCGGCTTTCACATACGGCGATTACAACGAAACCACGGCCAAGGGATATGTCTCGTTGCCGGTGGTGCCGGGCAGTGTGGCGCTGTCGGTTGCGGCGCTTTACGACAACCGCGACGGGATCGTAACCGATCCGACAACGGGCGAGAAATACAACGACCGCAACAATCTGTCGGCCCGTGCGATCCTGCGGGCCCAGCTAAGTGAGGGTGTGGAGGTTTTACTGTCGGGCGATTATACCCGCCAGCGCAATTCTCTGACACTGGGGTATCCCACTGCGCCGCTGGTCGGGTTCGATTATAATGCCACCTTCACCGCTCTGACGCCGTTCGTTATCGCGCCTGCGGCAACATATGGGGCCTATGACTACAAGGCGACGCCAAGCTTCCATAATGGCGAGGGGCAGCGGCTTGATCATTGGGGTGTTTCGGGCACGGTGAATGTCGAACTGGGCGGCCCGTTCTCGCTGACCTCCATCACCGCCTATCGCAAACTCCGCCCCGATCTCTATATCGACATCGATGCGACCGCCGCGCAGGTGGGCGATGTTTTCGTCGGTATCGATCAGCACCAGTTCAGTCAGGAACTCCAGCTCAAGCTCGATGCCGATCGGCTCGCGGGTGTATTCGGCCTCTATTATCTCAACGAAAAGGTGACTTCGCATCAGGAGGCATATGCCAACGATTACCTGCGGTACGTTGGCACACCGCTCGATTTCATCCGCTATATCGACGACGACCAGAATCTCGATAGCTACGCAGCGTTCGGTCAGCTGACGTACAATCTCACCGATCAGCTCTCGCTTACGGCGGGTCTGCGTTACACCCGTGAGACGAAGCGGTATCATCGCGAAACCACCGCTTTGCTGTCGAGCCCGGTTTTCCCGGCAGTTCAGGTGCCCAGCGGTTTTGTCTTCCCCGACGATCTCCCGGCACCGTACAATGCACTGAACGAAGTGACGTTCGATGCGTGGACCCCGATGGCTTCGCTTAGCTACAAGCCGAGTGAGAATATCATGGTCTATGCCTCGGCCAGCCGCGGGTTCAAATCAGGTGGCTTCAATGGCCGCGTGAACGGGCTGGCGGACGTGACGCTGGAAGTTGACGGGCAGACCGTAGTTGTCCCGTACTTCGCCCCGGAAAAGGTCTGGACTTACGAGGCAGGCGCCAAGGGAAGCTGGTTGAACGGCAAAGTGACAATGTCGCTGGCCGCTTTCCATTCGGATTACACCGATTTTCAGGCGCGCGTCGGTGGCGGCAACACCGGGATTACCGGGGGCAGTTTTCCGGTTATCAATGCCGGACAGCTGAAGATCGACGGTGTCGAATTCGAAGCGATGGTGCGGCCTTCCCGCCCGCTGACACTGTCCGCGTCGGTTGGATATCTCGATGCACGATACACCGAATTCAAGGATGGCCGTCGTCCGCCTGCTTTCAGTTGCAACCCCACCGGTAGCAAAATCGTTTGCAAGCCCGCGTTTGCACCGCCGCTTACCGCGCGACTGGGAGCGGATTACACTGTGCCGATCGGCGCAGCGACACTGAGCTTTGGCGGCGATGCGCGCTTTGTCGACAAGCAGTATCTCTCGGTCGATAACCGCGAAGGCCTGATGGAAGACGGCTATTTCCTTGGCAACCTTTACGCGCAGATCGATTTCGACAAATTCTATGTCCGCGGCATGGTGAAGAACGTGACGGATTCTCTGTACAAAACCGACGGGCAGGAATTCAGCTCGGTCGGCAATATCCAGACCGTTTATTACGGCGATCCGCGGACCTGGCAGGTAACGGTCGGCGTTCGTTTCTGACCAGGGCAGGGGAGCCGGGTTTCCGGCTCCCCCCACACCCCCTCCACCCCGCTGCCTCGTCACTAAGGGGGGAAAAGCGCGCCTGCCCGCTTGCCCGCAATGCATAGCTGGTCAATCACCACGACATGGCGATTCTCTCCGATAAATGGATCCGCGACGCGGCCACCACCCACGGCATGATCGAACCTTTCGTCGAGGCGCAGCGGCGCGATGGGTGTATATCGTATGGCCTGTCATCCTATGGCTACGACGCGCGCGTGGCGGACGAATTCAAGATCTTTACCAATGTCGATTCGGCGGTTGTCGATCCTAAGGATTTCGCGTCCAACAGCTTCGTCGATCGCAAAACCGATGTCTGCGTGATCCCGCCCAACAGCTTTGCGCTGGCCCGCACGGTGGAATATTTCCGCGTGCCGGAAGATGTGCTGGTGATCTGTCTGGGCAAGAGCACTTATGCCCGTTGCGGCATTATCGTGAATGTCACTCCGCTCGAACCGGGCTGGGAAGGGCATGTGACACTGGAGTTTTCCAACACCACCCCGCTCCCGGCGAAGATTTACGCCAACGAAGGCGCGTGTCAGTTCCTGTTCCTGCAAGGCAACGAGCGATGCGAGACGAGTTACAAGGACCGGGCGGGCAAATACATGGGGCAGCGCGGCGTCACTTTGCCTAAGCTGTAGGCGTCAGCGCCGCCGCATGTCCCCGGTGGATGCGTGGTCGAAACCTTATTCGTATCCGTAGCTGCGGTCGTCCTGCGCCAGGTCGGAGAACTTGGTATATTTCGCTTCGAATTTGAGGCGGACTTTGCCGGTGGCACCGTGGCGCTGCTTGGCCACGATCAGTTCTGCGATGCCGTGCACCCGTTCCATTTCCGCTGCCCATGCGCTGTGGGTGTCATGAACATTGGCATCGTCGTCTGCCTGCGGAACTTTGGGCTCCTTGGCGGCGATGTAATAGTCTTCGCGATAGACGAACCAGACCATATCCGCGTCCTGCTCGATCGAGCCGGATTCGCGCAAGTCCGACAGCATCGGGCGCTTATCGTCACGCTGTTCGACTGCACGGCTGAGCTGGGACAGCGCGATCACTGGCAGTTCCAGTTCTTTCGCCAGCGTTTTCAGGCCGCGGCTGATTTCCGAGATTTCGTTTACGCGGTTGTCGTTGGCGCGGCCCGATCCCTGCAGCAGTTGCAGATAGTCGACTACGATCAGCCCGATATTGTGCCGCCGCTTCAACCGGCGGGCGCGGGCGCGAAGCGCGGCAATGCTGAGGGCAGGCGTATCGTCGATAAACAGCGGCAGTTCGGCCAGTTTCTGGCTGGCGAATGACAGCTGCTGGAATTCTTCCCGGCTCAGCCGCCCCATACGCAGCGCTTCGCTGGAAATCTCGGCCACTTCGGCCAGAATACGCGTGGCAAGCTGGTCCGCGCTCATTTCCAGGCTGAAAAATGCGACGCCTGCGCCCACCGATGCCTTGTCGTCGATCCCGTCCACCCGGTCGCGTAACAGACGGTTGGCGCAGTTGAAGGCGATATTGGTCGCCAGCGAGGTCTTGCCCATGCCGGGACGACCGGCGAGGATCACAAGGTCGGAATCGTGCAGACCGCCGATCTTGTCGTTTACCGATGTGAAGCCGGTGGTCTTGCCTGCGATATGGCCGCCCGAATTGATCGCTTTCTCGATCTGGCCGAGCGCCTTGTTCGTTGCCTGTCCGAAACTGGAGGCTTCGTTCTGGCTCGATGCGCCTTCGGCCACCTGAAACAGCGCTGCTTCCGCGTGTTCGATTTGTTCGAGCGGGGCGACCGATTCGCTGGTGTCCAGCGCGCCTTCCACCAGATTGCGCCCCACCGACACCAGTTCGCGCAGCAGAGCCAGATCGTAAATCTGTTCGGCCAGTTCACGCGGGGCGAGCAGACCCTGCCCATCGGCGGTCAGTTGGGCGAGATAGGTGATTCCACCCAGCTCTTTCAGTGCCTCGTCCGCTTCGAAATAGGGTTTGAGCGTGACCGGCGTGACCACGGCATTGCGATCGAGCAGGCTGACGATCCGCTCGAACACCCGCTGGTGGACCGGTTCGAAGAAATGCTGCGCGCGAATCGGAGTGCCCAGTTCTTCCAGCACGCGATTGTCGATCAGGATCGCGCCAAGGAATGCCGCCTCCGCTTCGATATTCGCGGGCAGCGCACGGATGACGGGCGCACTGGCCCCATTGGTGGTGGTTTCGGGCTGGCGCAGCATAAGGTCTTGTTCGGGCATTCGCGCGTCTTGCGCTTCCGGCCCCTTCATTGGCAAGGGCTGCGATACCACACCGGGTTGTGGATAGCGGGGATGGCGCAGGTTTGGCCTTGCGGGATACCCGGATGGTCTGCGAAAGGCAGCTTTCGATCATGTCCGATTTCAAGCCCACCTGGCGCATCGCCCACATCACGCTCGACGAGGATACGATCCTCTGGCGCAATGCCGATGTCGAACAGGAACGGCGCGTGGCGATTTACGACCTGATCGAAGAAAACGCCTTCAAACCGATCCGTGCTGTGGAGGCGGGGCATAACGGGCCGTACAATCTCGCGCTGTCGGTGCCGGAAGGGCGGCTTGCGCTGGCGATCTCCACCGAAGATAGGCAGCCGCTGGAAACCCTGTTGCTGGGGCTGGCGCGTTTTCGGCGCCCTATCCGCGAATACTTTGCGATCTGCGACAGCTATTATCAGGCCATCCGCAAGGCGACCGCGCAGGAAATCGAAACCATCGATATGGCGCGCCGGGCGATTCATAACGATGCCGCGGCATTATTGATGGACCGGCTCGAAGGAAAAGTGGAAACCGATCACTCCACGGCGCGGCGACTGTTCACGCTGATCTGCGTTCTCCACATCAAGGGCTGAGGCGGGCATGGCGCGCAAAAGGAAGGCGGCAACCGGCTGGCGGTTGCGGGCAATTGGCGCGCTGGTGCTGATCGGGCTGATCGGCGCGGGCTGGTTCTGGTGGCACTTGCAAAACTGGACGCCGCCCGTGGCAGATTATCCCGATCAGGGGGTCGAGGTCGGTGCCGCCGATGGCGCGGTCAATTTCCGCACTCTGCGCGCGTTGGGTGCGAAGTTCGCCTATATCGACGCCAGCGACGGGGAAGATGGGGCGAACAGGCGCTTTGCCACCGATTTCGCGGCAGCAAGTGCAGCGGGCCTGAAAGTCGGTGCGGTGCATCGCTTCGATCCGTGCGTGCTGGCCGATGGCCAGTCGGCCAATTTCGTCACTATCGTCCCGCGCGGAGGCAAGCTCTTGCCACCGGCTATCGCACTTGATCGGACAGCGGACGATTGCCCGGAACGGGTAAGCGAGGCGGCCGTGGAAAGCGAGCTGATGACGCTGATCAACCAGATCGAGGCCCACGCGGGCAAACACGCGATTCTCAAGATTTCGCGCGGATTCGAGGCGCGCTATGGTTTGGCGGAACGGTTCGAGCGTAACCTGTGGGTAGAAGGCACCCGTTTCCGCCCGACATATGCCAAGCGTCCGTGGTTGTTGTGGACGGCCAATCGCAGGCTCGATAGCCCGGCAGCGGATCAACCATTGCGCTGGGTGGTGGTACAGCCATAGCGGCGTTGCCTGCCGCTTCGCGCGGCGTGCGGCCAGAGAACAGGCTTCCCAAAGCTATCGGCCAATAACCGCAGGTTAAACCCCGCGCTATTCTCGACACTCGCCAGCTCGGCAGACGCATAGTAAGCAGGTGGGATGACCGATGCCGATCTGATCGATGCCGCCCGTGGCGCTGCCGCGCATTCATACTCCCCTTATTCGCAATTTGCGGTCGGCGCGGCGCTGTTGTTTGCCGACGGCAGCGTGGTGACGGGCACCAATATCGAAAACGCCAGCTACGGCCTCGCGCTTTGTGCAGAGACAGTGGCGGTATCGAAAGCGATGGCCGATGGGGTTCGTGGCGGACTGGTTAAAGTGGCGGTGACTGGGCCGACCGACGATCCGATTACGCCTTGTGGACGCTGCCGACAGGTACTCAACGAACTGGCGCAACTGGGCGGCACCGACCCGCAGATATTGTGCGTGGGCGCAAGTGAGGTGCGGCGCGTGACTTTGAGCACGCTGTTGCCCGACGCATTCGGCCCGGCGAGCCTGTCATGATCGACCGGCGCGGTGCACTTGCGGGGGCAGGCGCTCTCGCCGCGATGGCGGGAATGCCGCTGCGGGCTACTGCGAAAACCCGCAATCTGCCGCCGCGCCTGAAAGCGGGCGATGTCGTCGGCATTGTTGCCCCGTCGAGCGCGCTGAGTTCGGAAGACAAGCTCGAAAATGCGGAGCATTGGCTGCGCGGCATGGGGCTGGTGCCGAAAGTTGGCCCGCACGCGGGCGATCGCGATGGCTATCTGGCGGGCACCGATGCTCACCGTGCTGCCGATATCAATGCGATGTATGCCGACCCCGAAGTGCGCGCGGTGTTCGGCGCCCGTGGTGGCTGGGGCGGTGCCCGCCTGTTGCCGTTGCTGGATTGGAACACGATTCGCGCCAATCCCAAGCTGTTCATGGGCTTCAGCGATATTACCGCGCTGCACCTGTCCTTCGCGGCGAAAGCGGGATATCCGACGATCCACGGCGGCAACGCGACCAGTAGCTGGCCGAAGGAACAGTGGGAGAGCTTCTGGCGTCTCGCCTTTGCTGCCGACACGCCAACGCTGGGCGGCATCGCGGAAGAACAGGCCGTGGGGCGACCGGGCCGAACGATCCACGGTGGCAAGGCGCGAGGCAAGCTACTGGGCGGAAACCTCACGATCGTGTCGACTTTGATGGGCACCCCGTGGGTGCCCGATTTCACCGGTGCGATCCTGTTTCTGGAAGATATCGGGGAATCGGAATACCGGATCGATCGGATGTTCCAGCAGTTGCGTCTGGCAGGCGTACTGGGGCGGATCAACGGAATCGTGTTCGGCCAGTGTACCGATTGCCGCACGAGCGATGCCGATTACGATGGCTTCACACTCGATCAGGTGATCGATCAGTATCTTGGCCCGCTGGGAATTCCGGCGTTCACAGGGGCCAATATTGGCCACGTTCGTAACCAGCTATGCTTGCCATCAGGCGGGCAAGTGGAACTGGACGCCGATGCGCGGACTATCCGGCTGCTGGAGCCGATTGTCGCTTAGGAAGCCGGGGGCTCTGACCTTACCCCACTATTCGTCGCCCCGGACCTGATATGGGGCCCGGGGTGACGGCAGAGGAAGAATGTTCGCGGCGAGAATGCGCCGCAGGCCCTGACGCTCAGTGCCCTTCGTCAAGCCATTCCAGCAGGCTGGCCAGACAATCGCGACCCAGAATCTGGCAGCGTTCCGGGCTCCACCCCTGTTCGGCGTCGGGTAAGTCTTCGTTATCCTTGAATGGCATTTCCAGCGTCATCGAACAGGCACCGAAACGTTCGGCTAGCTGGTTGGTGCTCATCGACAGGTTCGCCGTGCCGGGCTTCGACACGGCATAGCCCTTGGCAGTCTGGAAATCGGGGGTGCGTCGTTCGAGGATCGCGCGATAGCGATAGTATTTGTCGCCCAGATCGTCGGTCCAGCTGGGGATGCCTTCGAACCCGGCCAGAAACACAGCGGGGATCGCTTCGTCCCCATGCACGTCCATTGCGAAATCGACGCCGGTGGCGTCCATCGCATTGCGGATCGCCAGCACTTCGGGCGATTTATCGGCGCTGGGGCTTTCCCATTCGCGGTTCAGGTTGGTGCCCACGGCATTGGTCCGCAGATGGCCCCGGCGGCTGCCGTCGGGGTTGCAGTTGGGCACGATATGGAACCGGCAACGCTGGCGCAGCGCGCGGCCGATGGGATCGGCGGGATCGGTCAGGCATTCGAGCGCGCCCTCCATCCACCATTCGGCCATCGATTCGCCGGGGTGCTGGCGGGCATAGAGCCACACCTGCTTGTCACCGTCGCCCAGTTCGAGGCAGTCGATTACCTGCCCATCGAGGGTGGTGCCGAGCGCGCGATAGGAAACACCTTCGCTGGCGGCCGCTTCCGACACCAGATCGTGATGCCGTTCCATCGAATACGGCGCGAAATAAGCGAACCACACCAGATCGCTGGCCGGGGTATAGCGAATAGTCAGCGTGCCACCATCGGCTTTCGCGTCGTAGTCGCTGTCGGCGCGGCCCCAGAAATCGCGGTCTTCGCTTACGCAGGCGCGATAGCCGGGCCAGCCTGCCGGGTAAGCCGATGTTTCGAGATCGACGATCTTGAGCACCAGCTCGCGCCCCGCCGCGCCTGAAACGCGGAAATGAAACCACTGGCGAAATTCGCTCATATGGTCATGCGGGATAGCGAGGCGGGCGGTTGCACCGTCCACGCTGAGAACTTCGATATTACCGCTATCGAATTGAGAATCGATGCGGATGGCGGGCGGGGTGTTTTGCGATGAGGTCATTTGACCTCGATAGTCGCTCCAGATTCTCCTGGGAACCCGGTGAACAGCGCTTCTGCCATTTCCGGGGCGAGTTTTGCCGTTTGCGCGTCCTTCGCGCTGGCTTTCAGGTTCGTTTGCGCGCGACCTTCCCACAGATGACTGCCTGCTGCATCTTCGAACACCACTTCCAGAGTCGTGACGAGTCGCTCACGCGATTTTTTGCTGCCCAGCAGGAAGCCGAGGCCGACGCCAAGATTCACTCCGCTGCCGCGACCGTAATAACCGCCCCCGGAACCGACGCCGACGCCCACGCTCACCCCGCTTTTGCTGCGGGACTGATCGTCCTTGAATACCTTTTGCGTGAGAGAGACGCGGGCCATCCGCGTGGCCTCGGGATCGATAGTAAACCCTTGTTCGGTTAAGGCAGCGCCTACTGCATCGAGCCAGGCGCGCGCTTCCAGATCGCTGCCTTCGAAACCATTGCCGACGGCCAGCGCGATCGGTCCCGGTTGCGCCCCGGCGAGGGATTCGGGGGTGTGGAAGCGCGTGACTTCCACTTCTGCCGCTGCCACAGGCTCTGCCAGAGCCGGTGAAAGCATCAGGGCCGGAATGGCGAAGAGAGCAGGTTTGAAACGCATGGCAGATAAAATCCTGAATGGTTTACGCACAAGCTTGGACCAAATGCCCTGTCCCGGCGGTGAATGGAGCTCGCTTAACTCTATCTTTGTGCAGTTGTGGTAGCACGTCGGTCATGATCAAGCCAAACGCGCTCGTCACCGGCGGTGCCGGCTATATCGGCAGCCATGCCGTTCTCGCTTTGCGCGATGCCGGTTATCGCGTTGCGGTGATTGATAATCTCGTCACCGGCTTTCGCTTTGCGGTGCCCGATGACGTGGCCTTTTATGAAGGCGACATCGCCGATGCCGGACTGATTGCTCGCATTGTTGCCGAGCAGGATATCGGTGCCGTGATGCATTTCGCCGGATCGGTAGTGGTACCCGAATCGGTAGAGAATCCGCTCAAATATTACGATAACAACACTGTCCGCAGCCGGGCACTGATCGCGGCACTGGTCGATGCCGGTGTGCCGCATATGATCTTCAGTTCCACGGCGGCGACATATGGTATGCCGGGCACCGATACAGTGACCGAGCAGACCCCCACGGTGCCGATCAACCCCTATGGCTGGTCGAAACTGATGACGGAGCGGATGCTGGCCGATACCGCCTTTGCTCACCCGCTGAACTATTGCGCGCTGCGTTATTTCAATGTGGCCGGTGCCGATCCCCGCGCCCGCACCGGACAATCGACCGCCGGGGCGACTCACCTGATCAAGGTCGCGGTCGAAGCGGCATTGGGGAAGCGCGATCACGTTGCGGTATTCGGCACCGATTACGACACGCCCGATGGCACCGGAGTGCGCGATTACATCCACGTGTCCGATCTGGCAGCAGCGCATGTGCTGGCGCTGGAAGCGCTGGTGGCGCAGCCCGACCGGTCGCTGACGATGAACTGCGGATATGGTCGGGGCTTTTCCGTACTCGAAGTGCTCGACGCTGTGGACCGGGTGACCAATCGCAAGATCGTGCGCCAGATGGAGCCGCGACGGGCAGGCGATCCAGGCATGCTGGTCAGCGATCCGACGCTGATCCGCCAGACTTTGCCGTGGCAGCCGCAATATGCCGATCTGGACACGATTGTCGGCCATGCGCTGGCGTGGGAGCGAAAGCTTGGCGAAATCCGTGGTGGCGGTTGACTTTGCCCCGCCGTACCCTTAGGGGCGCGGCTTGATTTTGCGGCATCGGAGCGCATCTCCGGTGCCGAAATTTTTGGAAAGCGCAACCCATGAAGATCCGCAACAGCCTCAAGTCGCTCAAGGGCCGTCACCGCGATTGCCGCGTGATCCGTCGCCGTGGGCGCACTTATGTCATCAACAAGACCAACCGTCGTTTCAAGGCGCGTCAGGGCTGATGACAGTGCCGCCGCGATTCGTTCGCGGCGCAACAAAGACAGAGGGCCCCTGCGTATGCGGGGGCTTTTTGCGTGACTGATACGAACGAGAATATCCCCTCCGCACCGGTCGAGGCCGTCGTGTTCGACGTTGGCCGCGTATTGATACAATGGGATCTGCGGACGCTGTTTGCGAAGCTGATTGCCGATCCGGAAGAACTCGACTGGTTTCTGGCCAATGTCGTTACCGAGGAATGGCACTTTCAGCACGATGCCGGGGTGCCGCTGGCGGAAATGGTGCCTGCGCGGCAGGCGGAATTTCCGCAATATGCCGATCTGATCGCGGCATATGCCACGCGCTTTCTCGAAACCGTGCCCGGTCCGGTGCCCGGTAGTGCTGCCCTCGTCGAACGGCTGCACATGCGCGATGTGCCGCTCTATGCGATTACGAACTTCGGTGCGGAATTCTGGCAGATGTTCCGGCCGACATGCCCGCCGCTTGATCGGATGCGCGACATCGTCGTTTCCGGGCAAGAAAAGCTGGCCAAGCCCGACCCGGCCATATTCCAGCTGGCAGCGCAGCGGTTCGACCGGGATCCGCAAACGATGCTGTTTATCGACGACAATGCTGCCAACATCGCCAGTGCCCGCTCGCTGGGCTGGCAGGTTCACCATTTTGGCGCGGCAGACGCGCTTGAGGCCGATCTGGTCGCGCGTGGGTTGATCTGATCCGCGATTTCACAAAAAAGCCCCCGGCCATTGGCTGACCGGGGGTGTAATGTACGTCCCGCTTTATGGAGAGGAGGGGACGGTCGGGAATTATTTGCCGTTGCAACGCGCCAGTTTCGCTTCGTCCAGCGCTTTGCCATCGGCAGAGAATGACGTGACATCGCCTGCCTTCTTCGCCAGACGCGCGCACACGATTTCCGGGCGACTGGTTGCGCGATCGGCGGTGCAGGCGGTTTCGGCGCAATGCCATGCCACTCCGCCTGCGACGACAACCTTATTGCCCGCGGCGGAAGCCAGCTCAGCCTGATAGAACGGACCTTGCGCCGCCTGTGCAGGGGATGGTGCCAGAGCGGTGCCAAATGTCAGTGCGGTCCAGCCAAGCGCGGCGACAATTGCAATGGGGCGAGCGGATTGGGTGAGGGAGAGGTTCATCCGAAGCATCCTTTTCAACTTGTCAAACCCGACATCGAATCGATATCAGTTGCGAATGAGTACCTATGTGATTCGAAAGTAAGTTGCAATAGAAAACTTACTTTCGCTTTTGTGACATTCGCGAAAGACGCTAGGGAAGCTGTGAAAGCGAGAAGATTATGGGCGATATCCGCGAACCACTCCACGAACTGACCGCCTGCGGCTTACCCGAAGCGCTGGAAGTGATGGGAGAGCGCTGGTCATTTATGATCCTGCGCGCCAGTTTCAACGGTTTGCACCATTTCGAGGAATTCCTCAGCGAGCTGGGTATCGCGCGCAATATCCTGTCCAACCGGCTTGCGCGGCTGGTCAGCCACGGGATTCTCGATCGGCAACCGTGCGCCGACGACCGCCGGCGAATCGAATACCGTCTTACTGCCAAGGGTGCCGATTTGCTGCCCGCGATGATCGCTTTGCGCCAGTGGGGGCAGAAATACGGCGTCGACGTGATAGAAAACCCGGTTTTGGTGGACGAACAGGATCGCTTGCCGATCGGCCCCATCGCGATCGTATCGCATGATGGGCGGCGACTGACGGGCAAGGATCTGCGCTTCGTCGCCCCTGAAAGCCTTGGCAAACGGGCGGACGGGACACAGGCAACCGCTGCCGACGGTTTCGACCGGGTGAGTGGTGCGCCAAATGCTCCGGCATTGAAGGCTGTGCGGTAGAGGCCTGGAGTCAACGTTCGCCGTATAATCCGTCGTTCCTGGCCTTCGCCCTGGCGCTTGTTGGCACGACCATTGCTGTCTCTAACCGCACACTGCCCATTGTCATTGTGAGCAACGGAGTGACCCGGTTTCCGTGGGCGCAGGGCTAGGGCTGACGACAGAGGAGAAGGTGCGGCTCGATTATGCCCGTGGCGGTTGGCGGCGGTAAGAAAGTGCCTCTGCTACATGAATCCGGCCCACGCGCTCGGCGCCGGCCAGATCAGCAATCGACCGCGCTACGCGCAGCATCCGGGTGTAGCCTCTGGCTGACAGGCGCATCCGCTCCGCCGCCTGCAACAACAAGGTGCGCCCCTCCTCGTCGGGTGTAGCGAATTCATCCAATGCGTCGCCGGTCAGCTCTGCATTTGTGCGCGCGCCCGTTTGCGCGAAGCGATCGGTTTGTCGTGCCCGGGCCTGCGCCACGCGAGCGGCGAACTCGGCGCTACCCTCCTCCGCCGGCGGCAGAGCAAGATCGGTGGCGCTGACCGGCTGTACTTCGACATGGAGATCGATCCGGTCGAGCATCGGGCCGGAGACCCGCGACTGATAATCGGCGGCGCATCGCGGTGCGCGGCTGCAGGCAAGCGCGGGGTCGCCCAGATGGCCGCAGCGGCAGGGGTTCATCGCTGCCACCAGTTGCACACGCGCGGGGAATGCGACGTGGGCATTGGCTCGGGCGATGTCGACCTTCCCTGTTTCCAGCGGCTGCCGCAGAGAATCGAGCACTGCGCGTTGAAATTCCGGCAATTCATCAAGAAACAGCACCCCCAGATGGGCGAGGCTGATTTCGCCAGGGCGCACCTTCAGGCCGCCGCCGGTCAATGCGGCAATGCTGGCGGAGTGATGGGGCGCGCGGAACGGGCGCGCCCGACTGATCCGCCCGCCTTCCAGCGTACCGGCCACCGATGCCACCATGCTGACTTCCAGTGCCTCCGATGCGGTGAGGGGCGGAAGGATGCCTGGCAGACAGCTTGCCAGCAGGCTCTTCCCCGCGCCGGGCGGGCCGATCATCAGCAGATTGTGCCCGCCCGCTGCAGCTATTTCGAGCGCGCGCTTGGCGGTTTCCTGCCCCTTCACCTGTCGGATATCGGGCATGTGCCCGACTTCTTCGATTTCGCCCGGCTGCGGCGTCGGCAGTTGCTGAGTGCCCTTGAGGTGGTTGAGCAAGCTGATCAGATCGGGCGCGGCGATCACCGGAATGCCACTTGCCCAACGCGCTTCCGGCCCCTGCGCCGCCGGGCAGATCAGTCCTGCGTCATGTTCGCTGGCGTGGAGCGCGGCCAGCAGAACGCCCGGCGATGGCGCAATCCGCCCGTCCAGTGCCAGTTCGCCCACGGCGACCCAGTCTCCCAGTTGCTCGGCGTCGGTCACGCCCATCGCAGCCAGCAGAGCGAGCGCGACAGGCAGATCGTAATGGCTGCCTTCCTTCGGCAGATCGGCGGGGGACAGGTTGATAGTGATCCGCTTGGGCGGCAGGGCTAGGCCCATCGCGGCGAGCGCGGACTGCACCCGTTCGCGGCTCTCGCCCACGGCTTTGTCGGGCAGGCCGACTATCGCGAAGCGCGGCAGTCCGGGCGCGATCTGACACTGCACCTCCACCGCCCGCGCCTCCAGACCAAGATAAGCAACGGTACGAACCAGTGCGACCACGAATACCCTCTACTTGCGTATTGCTACGTAATGAATGTAATAAACAGCGAAGTCGAGAGCAAATCGGTATGGTTAATATTTATTAATTAATAATATTGCAACCATTTTAATTGGGTAAATGGCAGGGTGTGCGGGGTGAAATGATGATTATGCGTGGCGTAATTTCCCTGATTGTCTGTATTGTCAGCCTTTTCGCGCTGCCCGCCCACGCGCGCACGGTCATCAGTGTCACGATCGTGGAAGAATGGGTGGACGATGCTGGTGGCCGTTTTACAGCTGTCGATCCGGCGCCTATCCCACAGGGAATTGCCCGTTTTGGCCCTTTCCGGGTGATCGATCCACGGCGGGCTGCGCTGGTCGATGCAACCGATGCTCGCTCACCACGGGCATTAGCGGCGATGATGCGGGCATATCCCCATATTACCATGCTCGAAATGGTGGAGTGTCCGGGCACGGATGACGACACTGCGAATCTGATGGTTGGCCGGATGATCCGCGCCGCCGGATTGATAACGCATGTTCCCGCTCATGGATCGGTGCGTTCGGGTGCCGTCGAACTGTTTCTGGCGGGGAAGGAGCGCTGGATCGACGATGGCGCGGAATTCGCCGTCCATTCCTGGCAGGATAACTACGGACGCGAAGCGCGGGACTTTGCTGCCGATTCGCCGGTCAATCGGGCATACGTCGATTATTATCAGTCGATGGGGATGAGCGCGCCTCAGGCCCGTGCGTTTTACGATATGACCAATTCGACGCCCAATGCCGATGCCCGCTGGCTGACCGCGCAGGATATGCGCGGATGGATCGGTCAGAGGAGCGAGCGGCAGCGCGCTGTGCGCTATGCCGATGTGACGACGCAAGTCACCGCTCCGAAAATCGCATATCTTGACTTGGGCCGCAGCATACCCTAACCGCGCCCACCTGTAGGCGGTCTCCTTTGCGGGCGGCCCTTTTTGTTGGCGCTACAATTGGTGCCAGTTTTTGATTTCGAGGATACGATGAAGCGGACTTTCCAGCCCAGCAATCTCGTGCGTGCCCGTCGCCACGGTTTCTTTGCCCGCAAGGCGACCCCTGGCGGCCGTAATGTGCTCCGTGCCCGTCGTGCGCGCGGTCGCAAGAAGCTTTCCGCCTGATCTGATGGCCTGCGCCCCGCGGGGCGTGTGTTTTCGTTTCCATCCCGTTTTGCGGCTGGCGGCGAATGGTCTCTGGACCTGACGGGCTCCCGATTAGGGGGCCCGTTGTCGTACGTGCGTTTCCAGTTCCTCGGGAAGCGTGCTCTTCGGTGACTATGCCTTCGCTGCCGGGCTGGGCCTCCATGCCCTGTCGTTCGTCGATTCGACAAAACGACTCGCACCAACAAGCGGCTGCGCCTATCTGTTCTTTCGACATGACGGTTCAGACGATACGTAAACGCCCCGATTTCCTCGCGGCCAATCGCGGGGTGCGGGTGGCGCGACCGGGTTTTATTCTGCTGGCGCACCCGAATGGCGGGCGGGGCAAGCGGTTCGGTATCACTGTGACCAAGCGGGTCGGCAATGCTGTGGTCCGCAACCGCATGAAACGCCGGTTTCGCGAACTGCTGCGCGACGCGCTGCCCGGCGAAGGGCTGGCGGATCACGATCACGTGTTGATTGGCCGCGATGGCGGGATAGAGCGCGATTTTGCGGCCTTGCGGGAAGATCTGGGCGTGGCTCTGGCGCGCGCGGCGAAGGGGCAGGGCGACCCGCCCCGACGTCGGCGGCGGTCCCCCGCCCGATGAAATATCCGCTGATTCTGATCGCCCGCCTGTGGCAGTGGGGGCCGAGCCGCATTTTGCCGCCGAGTTGTCGCTATGCGCCATCGTGTTCGCAATATGCGATAGAGGCGCTGGAAAAATACGGTGCAATCAGGGGTGGATGGATGGCGCTGAAGCGTATATTGCGCTGTCATCCCTGGGGCGGACACGGGTATGACCCTGTACCCTGAACCTTTTGGCCCTGATGATATGAACATAAACGGGATCGGATCTCTTGAACAATCAGCGTAATCTCATTTTTGCCGTGGTGCTGTGCGGCCTGTTGCTATTCGGATGGGAAGCCATCGTTCAGCGGCTGTATCCGCAACCGGACCAACCGGCGAAGAGCGCCGCTGCAGCGCCGGCCATTCCGGGGGACGGCAAGGCCGCTTCGTCCGCGACACCGGCCGACGACAAGAGCATCAAGCACACCCGTGAAGGTGGGCTGACCGATCCCGCGCAGCAGGCGCTGGAGGCGCGCGATCTGAAAGCCGCGCTGGCCGATCCCAACCGCGTGAAGATTGCCGCGCCGGAAGTCGCCGGTTCGATTGATCTTGTCGGTGCGAAGATCGACGATCTGACGCTGACCAGCCATAGCCAGAGCGTGGAAAAGGATAGTGGCCCGGTCCGACTGTTCTCGCCCGATGGCACCCCGGCGCAGTACTTCGCGCAGTTCGGCTGGATCGGGCAGGGTGTGAAAGTGCCCGATGCCAAGACGGTGTGGCAGGCCAGCGAAGGCCCGCTCGCCCCCGATAATCCGGTTACGCTGACGTGGAACAATGGCGTCGGTCAGCAATTCAAGATCGAGTTGTCGGTCGATGACAAATACCTCATCACCGCTCGTCAAACGGTCGCCAACACCGGCGGGCAAAGCGTGATCGTCCGCCCGTTCGCGCTGATTAATCGCACCAGCACGACCGCCAGCATCGATCAGTGGACGATCCATTCAGGCCCGATCGGGGAATTCGGCGATGGGGTGAACTTCGGCACGAATTACAAGGACGTGGCCGAATCCGGCACGACCACCCCCGATGGCAAGGCCGGATGGATCGGGTTCACCGATATCTACTGGCTGTCCGCGCTGGTGCCGCAATCGAATGCTTCGGTCGATGCCGATTTCCGTGCGCTGGGCAACGATATCTTCCGCGCCGACGTGATATACGATGCCCTCACGGTTCCTTCCGGCCGCCAGATTTCGCGCACCACGCAGATGTTTGCCGGGGCCAAGGAAAGCGATGTGCTGACCGCCTATCAGAAGGCCGGTATCCCGCAGTTCAGCAATGCGATCGACTGGGGCTGGTTTGGCATCGTGGAGAAGCCGATCCTTTGGCTGCTCAAGCATTTGTATGATTTTGCGGGCAACTTCGGTGTGGCGATCATCCTGCTGACGCTGATCGTGCGTGGGCTGATGTTCCCGATTGCCCAGAAACAGTTTGCCAGCATGGCCGCGATGAAGGCGATCCAGCCGAAGATGAAGGCGCTGCAGGATCGCTATAAAGACGACAAGCAGAAGCAGCAGCAGGAAATCATGGCGCTGTACAAGGCAGAAGGCGTGAACCCGCTGGCCGGGTGCCTGCCGATGCTGTTGCAGATCCCGATCTTCTTCGGACTGTACAAGGTGCTGATGCTGTCGATCGACATGCGGCACAAGCCGTTCATTCTGTGGATCAAGGACTTGTCCGCGCCCGATCCGCTGCACATCCTCAACCTGTTCGGTCTGCTGCCGTTCACGCCGCCCAGCTTCCTGGGGATCGGTGTGCTGGCGGTGCTGCTGGGCATCACGATGTGGGCCACGTTCCGGCTCAACCCCACGGCGATGGACCCGATCCAGCGCCAGATGTTCAGCCTGATGCCGTGGATCATGATGTTCGTGATGGCACCGTTTGCCGCCGGACTCCTGCTGTACTGGATCACCAGCAACCTGCTGACCGTGGCACAGCAAAGCTATCTCTATTCGAAGCACCCGCAGCTCAAGGCGCAGGCGGATAAGGACAAGGTTGACCAGGAACGGTCGACCAAGGCCAAGGGGTGAGTACCGAGGAAGAAAGCAGGCAGGCCGAGCTGGTCGAGCGCGCGCGCAAACTGTTCGCCGGGCCGGTCGATTTCCTGCTTTCGGCTCCCCAGCTTCATTTCCTGCCCGATCCGGTGGTGCCGGAGGTGGCATTTGCCGGGCGGTCCAACGTCGGCAAAAGCTCGCTGCTCAATGCGCTCACCGGGCGCAAGTCGATCGCGCGCACCTCGGTGACGCCGGGCCGTACGCAGGAACTGAACTTCTTCGATGTGGGCGATCCGCTGCAAATGCGGCTGGTCGATATGCCGGGCTATGGCTTTGCCAAGGCACCGGTGAAAGTCGTCGAGAAGTGGAAGCATCTGGTGCGCGATTTCCTGCGCGGGCGTCAGGTATTGAAACGCACACTGGTGCTGGTCGATTGCCGCCACGGGCTGAAAGATGTCGATCGCGAGATGATGAAGATGCTCGACGAAAGCGCCGTCGGCTATCGCCTCGTCCTGACCAAAGCGGATAAAGTGAAAGCCAGCGAACTGGAGAAAGTGCGCGCCGCAGTCGAGGTGGAAGCGCGCAAGCACCCCGCGGCATTCCCGCTGATCCATGTCACCTCCAGCGAGAAGGGCATGGGTATCGCGGAGCTAAGAGCGGCCGTGCTGGAGGATGCCGAGAGCTGATTCGGGCTGGCTCTTTCGCGGGCTGTTTCGGGTTGGTGAATGGTTGGGGTGTAAGCAGTTCCTGACCGCACCGCATATATGTGAAGTTCGGTTCCTAATTCGTCACCTCGGACCTGATCCGGGGCCTCGCTTCTGCTGGCATCGCGCGGGAAGATTAGCTGGACCCCGGATCAAGTCCGGGGTGACGGGACACAGCGAAGCAAAGAAATTGCGTGCGGCGAACCTCTTCGCTGCCTGCATATTCGGGCATTTCTGCGATCAAAACGCCTGTCCATCACTAGGCGGCGTGCACGAATTCAGTTTCGGCCCGGTGTGTCCGCTATGAGGCATTTCGGGTGAAAAGCTGTCGTTCGGCAAACGATTCCATTGCGGACATCGATGAAAGTCCATAGCGTGAAAGCTATGCGCGGAACCTTATGACACGGCGCCAGAAGCTGATCTGGTATGCGTTGGGGGCGTTCTCAGCCTCCACATTTTCCGTTGCAGCGACACTACTGATGCAACCGGGCCCCGCGATTGATCACGCGGCGGCCAGTTACTTAGTTCTCGAGGAACCAATCTCTGAAGTCACCGGAGAAAAGGGTTTTGACCCTGCATTTATCGCCTATCAGACAGGGGAGCTATTGCGAGATTGCGAGGCGGCGTATTTCGAGACCACGTTCTTGTATACTGATCATGCACCTACCGCTGACCTGCCACTGGTGAAGCAAAATCTGAATGCCATTAAGTGTGTTGTATTGCGAGCCGAGGAAGAGGGTATCGAGATCAGAACCGAGACACGCTGGTCAGGCAATTCAACTCCATTGCGGTTTCGATAGTCGCGCGACTACGCTGAGAATGTCTGCTCACCACCCCAATCTCAGACGTTCCGAGCTTTCGCGGATTTCGCCATCAGCCGACTGGCAGCTTCGCGCCTATTTTGGCCAGAAGCAGAAATTCGGCTAACGACCTCATTGCGGACATTCCCGGTCAAGCCAAGAAGTTCAAAAAACGGATCGCTCACTCCAGGCCCCAGCCGCAAAACAAACGTCGCGGAGGCAGGCGGGAACATCGATTTAATCGATAGTGTATTCAATTTGATGAAAATGCGTAAGGTATTTGTTCGGTAATAAACAAACTTCTGGTAAAATCAGGTGTGTTAATTGCCCAGGGAAACAAACCCACCAATTTTATTGCAAGTTTCTATAAACTTCAGTGCCCCGGCGTGATTGGGATTTGAAGGTTCGGCTAAAATTTGGGCACGCTCTTTTGCGGCCCTGAAGCCTGAATCTATATCACCGCTAATATCGGCATCTTTTTGTGGCCATGTCCTGCGAATATACGCCTCAATTTTTGGACGCATGATCGTTGCACCTGCCGCTTCGTCTGCACCATAGGCTTTGCCATTCATCTGAACGAATAGCATGTGACCGGCGCAATTCGTCCAAAGCTGGTATCGCTTATTCTCCGACGCCGACAAATTTTCCGATTTCTGAGCCCAGCCAGTCGCAGGTAGCATCATTGCCATAAAGGCCAGAACCGTCCCCAGAGATTGGCGGGATGTCATGTGACGGAGAACTCCTGTGAAAAAGACGCTCAGACACATTTAAATCCGCAGCATGGGCCGTAAAGTTACAAGTGCTGTTAAGTTAACGGTCCCCCGAAGAATCTCTTTTGCCCAAAATGCGCGTTCCGCAGAGCTTGTCGGGTGACAGCAATTCACTCCAGCCCCATCACGTTGCAAACAACATCGCGTCGTCGGCAAATGCTTTCATCTCCAGCGCGTTGCCGCTTGGGTCGCGGAAGAACATCGTCGCCTGTTCGCCCGGCTGCCCTTTGAAGCGGATATGCGGTTCGATGCCGAACTGTATGCCTGCCGCAGTCAGCCGGTCGGCCAGCGTCTGCCAGTCAGGCATTGTCAGCACTACGCCGAAATGCGGCACGGGCACGTCGTGGCCATCGACCGGGTTGGCTGCTGCGTCGCCCCCCATATCCGGCGCGAGGTGAGCGACGATCTGGTGGCCGTAGAAGTCGAAATCGATCCAGCTGTCGGCGCTGCGCCCCTCCGCGCATCCCAGCAGACCGCCGTAGAATGCACGGGCTTCCGCAAGATCGCGGACTGGGAAGGCGAGGTGGAACGGGCGCAAGGTCATGTCGTGCATATACGGCGTGCGGGTGCATTTTCCTACACACAGGCGATCCGTCATATTCACGCCATGACACGTATCACCGCCGCCGAAGCCCGTGCTCTGTTTGAAGAAGCGCTCGCCCGTTTCCTGGAAGCCGACAATTTTGGATCAGGACAGTGTAACAAGCGGCCCACCGTTCAGGCTCGACAGCGCAGGGATGAACGACTACCGCCCGATCCAGGTGGAAAAGGAAGTCGCGTGAAGCTCATCATCGGGAACCGCAATTACTCAAGCTGGTCGCTGCGCGGGTGGCTCGCCTGCAAGCAATCGGGGCTCGGGTTCGAAGAGCTGACCGTCAACATCAGCGGCGAAGACTGGGAAGAGGCCAAGCGCGCAATGGGCGAAGTGCAGCCCAGCCGCGGCAAAGTGCCGATCCTGTGGGATGGCGAAACGGTGGTGTGGGACAGCCTCGCGATTCTCGAATACCTGGGGGACAAGGTCGGTCGCGACCGGTTCTGGCCGAAAGACGATGTCGCGCGCGGGATGGCGCGTTCGATGGTGGCCGAAATGCACTCCGGCTATCTGCCGTTGCGCCGCGCGCTGCCGATGAACGTGCGCGCCCGGCATGAAGGGGTGGAACTGCCCGACCCGGTGAAGGCCGATGTGGTCCGCATCCTGCAACTGTGGGCAGAGGCGCGTGCCCGTTTCGGGCGTGGCGGGCCGTTCCTGTTCGGCACATTCGGTGCGGCAGATGTGTTTTATGCCCCTGTTGTCAGTCGCTTCGTCAGCTATGGCATTGCCGTTCCCGGATTCGCGCAGGCCTATATGCAGGCGGTATGGGAACATGACTGGATGCAGACATGGATCAAGGGTGCGGAAGACGAACAATGGGTGATCGAACAATGGGACACTGTTCCCGCCGCCTGATCGCGGCACTGGCGGCGCTGGCAATTGGCTGGTTGCCGCAAAGCGCGCTGGCATGGGGCAGCTATGGCCACCGCACCACCGCCGCGATCGCGATGGACAATGTCTCCCCCGCCACGCGCAAGGCGATTGCGCGGCTGCTGGCGAAAAGCGGGGAACTTGGCACCCCCGATTGCCCGGTGCACAGTCTGGAAGATGCCGCAGTGTGGCCCGACTGCGTTCGCAAGTACAGCTGGCGCTATGGCTACACATTCGCGTGGCATTACCAGACCGAACCGATTTGCGAGGAGTATTCGGCGCGCAAGAACTGTAGCGGAGGCAACTGCGTGTCGGCGCAGATCACCCGCAACGAACGGATACTGGCCGATGAAAGCCTGCCCGATGCAGTGCGCTTGCAGGCGCTGGTGTTTCTGGTCCACTTCATAGGGGACATCCACCAGCCGCTGCATTCGGGCGATCACGAGGACCGTGGCGGTAACGATGTGAAGGCCGAATACGGTATCGTTCCGGGGCTGAACCTGCACTGGATCTGGGACGGACCGATGGCCGAACGCGCGATCAGCAGCGCGCAGCCGTCGCTGGTGCGGCGCTATACTCCGGCGGAGAAAGCGGCGCTGGGCGGCGGCACGCCGGCCGACTGGGGCCGCGAAAGCTGGCAGGTGGCGCGCGACTTTGCCTATCGCACTGCGTTCGGGCGCGATGCCTGTGCGGCGGGCGCTGCTCCACTGCCTAAGGATGCCGCGCTGACTCAAGAGGTTATCGCGGAATCGGTGTCGGTGATCCAGAAGCGGATCGAACAGGCAGGGATCCGCATGGCGCAATCTCTGGACAAGGCCTTCGCACCGGGGCCGTTGCCTGAAACGCCGCGCGGCTAAGTGGCTAAGGAGTGCGTCTCGCCGTGTATCGAGTGCCATCCCTGCGGGCATACCCATCGGGATCGAACTGCATGTCGATATCGGGATACGATCCGCTGTCGCGCGACTTGTCGCCTGCGCTGATGGCCACGAACACGCAGTCGGCATCGCTGCGGTTTTGCAGGTGATGCCCGTTCTCAACCCCCGCTGGCCATGCGACAATGTCGCCGGGGTACAGCATGGTTTCACCATCGTCTTCGACCAGCACAGCTTCTCCGCTGAGCATGACGAGCAATTCATCCTCCTCCCGGTGCCAATGCCGCTGAGAGGACCATGCGCCAGGCCTGAGCACGACATGGCTTGCCCCCATTCGGGTCAGACCAGAAGCCGGGGCGAGACGGCGATACCAACGCCCCTGCACCGGCGCATCAAACGGAGCGGGGTAGCCGGTGCGGTTGGTTTGCGGGATCGCGTCGAGATCGAGCTTGGGCATGGTACAGTTCACCTTGCTGGATTGCCTGCTGCGGTTGGTATAGCGCTTTGCCGATGACCGACGCCAGCACTTGCGAAACAGCAACCGACCTTGCGGAGCGGCTGATTGCCTGCCCCAGCGTGACACCTGCTCAGGGGCTGGTGTTTGATGCACTGGAAGCGATGCTGGTGCCGCTGGGGTTCGAGATAGACCGGTTTGTGCGGGGCGAGGCGCCCGATGGTCCGGTGGAAAACATGCTGGCCGTGCGACCCGGCCCGGCGGGCAGCCGCCACTTTGCATTCGCGGGGCATCTCGATGTGGTGCCGCCGGGGGAAGGGTGGACCAGCGCCCCGTTCGCGCCAGAGCGGCGGGGCGATCTGCTATATGGCCGGGGCGCAGTCGATATGAAGGGTTCGATCGCGTCGATGGTTGCCGCGCTGGGGCAGGTTCCTGCCGACGCGGGCACGATCAGCTTCATCATTACCGGGGACGAAGAGGGCCCGGCGGTTTATGGCACCCGCGCCCTGATCGACCGGATGCGCGAGCGCGATCTTGCACCGGATCTGTGTCTTGTGGGTGAGCCGACCTCCGTCAATCGTCTGGGCGATATGGTGAAGATCGGGCGGCGCGGATCGGTCAACATCTGGCTGGAGGTGGAGGGCGTGCAGGGCCACGTCGCCTATCCGCACAACGCCGATAATCCGATTCCCCGACTGGTGGCGATGCTGGCCGAACTGGATGCACTGGTGCTCGATGAGGGCACCGACTGGTTTCAGGCGTCCAATCTCGAAATCACCGATCTGGAAGTCGGCAATCCGGCGCATAATGTGATCCCCGCGCTGGCCAAGGCGCGTATCTCTATCCGCTTCAACGATATGCACACCGGCGCGGAACTGGGTGCGACAGTGAGCGAGATCGCGGCGCGTCATGGCGGCAGAGCCATTCCCGTGATTTCGGGCGAAAGCTTCCTGACCCCGCCGGGCGCATTTTCCGCCATGATTACAGAGGCGATCCGCGCCGAAACCGGCATCGAACCCGAACTGTCCACCAGCGGCGGCACCTCGGATGCGCGCTTCCTGAAAGACGTATGCCCGGTGATCGAATTCGGTCTGTGCAATGCAACGATGCACAAGCGGGACGAAGCGGTGGCGATGGCCGATCTGGAGGCACTGGCGCGGATTTATGCGCGGGTTGCACAGGCGGCTCTGCGAAGCTGATTGTGTAGCGGCAAAACCGCTGTTACGCGAAGCGCCGGGATCGCAACGGGGGAATACCATGGTCACTGCCGCTCCAGCCAGCACGCCTGTGCCGGATAAACCGAAATCCATAGTGGGCTGGTTTTTTCATGCGCTGACCAAACATCTGACGGCGTGCATCATGGTCGGGCTTGTGCTCGGCGTGCTTGCAGGATGGCTTGTCCATGAAGGATTCCTCAGCGGCATTCTTTCGACTGAACACTGGGAGCGTGGCTTCCAGATGTTGTCCAATATCTTCCTCAATCTCATCAAGATGCTGGTCGCTCCGCTCGTTCTGGCGACAATTGTGTCAGGCCTTGCCCATATGGGGGACAGCACGGCGGTTGGCCGTATCGGATTCCGGGCAATCATGTGGTTCATTATCGCCAGCCTGATCTCGATCAGTCTCGGTCTGGTGATGGTCAACCTGTTCCAGCCTGGCGTGGGGGTTGACGTTACCGCGTCGACACATGCGGTTGGCGAGGTCAAGAAGCTCGATTTCTACGAATTCATCGAACACGTTTTTCCAAAGAACGTGATCGGCGCGATGGCGGATAATAATGTTCTGCAAATCCTCGTTTTCGCGCTGTTCGCCGGGATCGGGCTGACTGCCTTGGGCGAACGCGGCGCGCCGCTTGTCCGCGGGGCGGAAGCGCTGTCGGATCTGATGCTGGAAATCACCGGCTACGTTATGCGATTCGCCCCGTTTGCGGTGTTCGGTGCACTGGCCAATGTTGTTGCGGCCAACGGACTGGGAATCCTTGGCGTCTATGCACGGTTGCTTGGCGAATTCTACTTCGCTTTGGCTCTCTTGTGGACGTTGCTGCTGCTGGCCGGTTGGGTGTTCCTGCGCGGTCGCGCAATTTCTCTGGTGCGATACGTGCGGCAACCCGTTCTGATCGCATTTTCAACCGCATCCAGCGAAGCGGCGATGCCGAAGCTGTTCGAACAGCTCGATCGGTTTGGTGTGCCTCGCCGCATTTCGGGACTGATGATTCCGCTCGGCTACAGCTTCAATCTCGACGGATCGATGATGTATGCCAGCTTCGCAACGATCTTCATCGCGCAGGCATATGGGGTCGATCTGTCGATTGGCACGCAGATCGTCATCATGCTGACATTGATGATCAGTTCCAAGGGGATTGCCGCCGTTCCGCGCGCCAGTCTGGTGGTGATCGCGGCCACGCTGGCGATGTTCGATCTGCCGATCGAAGGCATCGCGCTGGTTCTGGCGATCGATCACTTCCTCGACATGGGCCGCACGGCAACCAATGTGCTGGGTAACGCTGTCGCTACGAGCGTGATTACCAAGTGGGAAGGGATGCTGCAGCCGATGCGCGATCCCGATCTCGACGATCCGGTGGCACCGCACCATACGCCCGAAGATGGGCGCAAGGGACTGAACCTCGATCCGCAGGCGAACGAATAAAGGATAGGGCTAATCGCCTTCAGGTGATGGTGTGGCGGGGGGCAAAGCTGGCCTTTGTGGACCGTCACAGATCGCTGGCGATTGGGGCTTCCCCCTGCCGTCCTCGTCATTGGGATGAGCGGGGCGACGCGGCGATCCAGGGTGTGCGGGTCATCTCCACCGCAACCGATGCGACGGGCAGCCCCGTCGATTCATGGATTGTGTCACTGCGTTCGCAATGACGAAAGGATGGGTGTGTAGCGGAGTAATGCAGAAAGTGACCATTTGCAGGCCACCACGCGCCTAGCGTCCCTTGGGCTTCTCCAGTACCTTGCTGCGATAGCTGCACAGGTCCGCGACTGTGCAGCGCCAGCATTCCGGGGTGCGGGCCTTGCATACATAGCGGCCATGCAGGATCAGCCAGTGATGGGCGCCGAGCCTGAAGGGGCCGGGTACGCGCTTCTCCAGCTTCGCCTCGACCGCTTCGGGGGTTTTGCCCTTGGCCAGACCGGTACGATTGCCCACCCGGAAGATGTGGGTATCGACGGCAAAGGTTTCCTGCCCGAACCAGCAATTAAGCACGACATTCGCCGTCTTACGCCCGACACCGGGGAGCCTGACCAGATCTTCGCGCGTACCGGGAACTTCGCTGCCATATTCGTCCACCAGCAACTGGCTGAGCGCGATGACATTTTTGGCCTTTGAATTGAACAGGCCGATGGTCTTGATATGCTCTTTCAGGCCGTCTTCGCCTAGCTCCAGCATCTCTTGCGGAGTCTTCACTTTGGCGAACAGTGCCCGTGTCGCCTTGTTCACCCCAACGTCGGTCGCCTGTGCCGACAACGCCACCGCGACGACAAGCTGGTAGGCGTTGCCATATTCCAGTTCGGTTTCCGGTTCGGGGTTATCCTCCGCCAGACGGCGGAAAAATTCGAAAATCTGATCCTTGGTCATCGCTTGCGGATCACAGGCCCAGAACTTGTGGCATCGTATAGCGCCCAGGACCCCGATCCACGAGCCACACGGCCCCCTTCACCGCGCCGCGCGCGAAAATCATCCGGTTCTCTGCACTATGCGACAGAGTGATACGCTCATCCTCCCCCGCCAGAATGACGCTGTGTTCGCCGGCCACAGTGCCTCCGCGCAGCGATGCGAAACCGATTGCCCCCTTGGCACGGGCCCCGGTCTGTCCGTCGCGACCGCGTTCGGAATGGCCCGCCAGATCGATCCCGCGCCCTTCGGTCGCCGCTTCGCCCAGCAGCAAGGCAGTTCCCGACGGGGCATCCACCTTCATCCGGTGGTGCATTTCCAGCACTTCGATATCCCAATCCGGCCCGAGACGCGCCGCCGCTTCGCGCACCAGATGCGCGAGCAGCGTAACGCCAAGCGATGTGTTGCCTGTCTGAAGCACGGCAATCGCCTGCGACGCCGCGTCGATCGCGGCATGATGCCGTTCTTCCAGACCGGTGGTGCCGATCAGGATCGGAACGCCCGCGCCGATTGCAGCGTGCAGATTACCCTCCAACGCAGCGGGAGAGGAGAAATCGACCAGCACGTCGCACTCATCCGCCAGCTCTGCCGTATCGCCGCCGCGATCCACGCCGCCTGCCATTGTGTGGCCGGCGGCCTCCACCGCACTCACCAAAGCGTGACCCATGCGGCCGTCACTGCCGATAATTCCAATTCGTGCCATTGCCAGTCCCCGATAGCTCGTGCTTCATTGCCGGGCATGGCAGACATCCGCAACATCGTCATCCTTACCGGTGCGGGGATAAGCGCCGAAAGTGGCATCGATACCTTTCGCGACGCCGGTGGCCTGTGGGAACAGCACCGGGTGGAAGACGTCGCCACGCCAGAGGCGTTCGCACGGGATCCCGACCTCGTTCTGCGGTTTTACGACATGCGGCGCGAGGCCATCCAGACCAAAGCGCCCAATCCCGCGCATCGGGCGCTGGCGCGGCTTGATCGCGAATGGGAAGGGGGGCTGTTGATCGTGACCCAGAATGTCGACGATCTGCACGAACGCGCCGGGGCGGAGCGAGTGCTGCATATGCATGGGGAACACCTCAACGCATGGTGCACCGCCTGCGATACGCGCAGCCGCTGGACCGGTCCGTTGATCGACCGACCTGACTGTCCCACTTGTGGCGAGCCGTGCCTGCGCCCTGACATCGTGTGGTTTGGCGAAATGCCCTATCGCATGGAGGATATTTACGCGGCGATGCGAGGGGCGCATCTGTTTGTGTCTATCGGCACCAGCGGGGCCGTCTATCCAGCGGCAGGTTTCGTGCGCGATGCGCGTAGTTTGGGCGCGAAGACGCTCGAACTGAATCTCGAACGCAGCCAGAGAAGCGGCTGGTTCGACGAAACGCGGCTTGGCCCGGCGAGCGAGCTCGTGCCTTCGTGGGTGGATGAAGTACTGAGCCAGCAGAACTGAGTGCTGGCCTGCCTGTATATCACGGCATTGGCATGAATATGCGGCGCAGAGCCAGGCCGACAATCGCGCCGATCACCGTAATCGCCACGACTGCGAGTGCGAGGTGCTCTATCCGGTGCAGTTCCGCCCCCGCCGCAGTTAGGCCGGTTGCGAACAAATATCCGGCTGAGCTGACAATGACTGCCCAGAGCGCGGCGGCGATCACGTTGAGGATGGCGAAGCGTGGCCACGCGACCTGAGAGGTGCCGAGCGTTATCGGGCTGACGGTTCGCAAGCCCCACATGAAGCGGAACGCCAGTATGAAGGGCGTCGGGTTACGCTCGATCATGGCCAGCACCCGGCCATAGGTTGCGCGCGAGGTAACGCGACGGACCAGCCATGAATCGCGCAGATAGCGGCCAAGGAAGAAGTACAACTGATCGAGCATGCACGAACCGGCTGCTGCGGCCAGCATCACCTGATCGAGCGGCATCAGCCCGCGATGGGCCAGCAATCCGCCGGTGGCGACGACAGCTTCGCCTTCGAAAGCTGCGCCCAGACCAACAGCCAGCAGCCCGTATTGCGCGATGAAGCCCTCTATCGTCATCGCGCACTGCGATGAGTTTTGCGTGTGGGCTGGCTTATGCAGTTGCGCTGCATGTCTTGCACTGCGGGTCTTTGGGGATGGTCATCGACCGCATTCCCGGCTGCAGACCGTCAAGCAGATGGACGGTGCCCCACTGTGCAGGCCCCATCGCGCCGACAGGGGCCAGCAGGGCGCGGATCGCCTGCATCGCCGCGAACGTGCCGACCCAGCCTGCCATCGCTCCCAGCATTCCATCGTCCGCGCAAGTATCGCAATCCTCCGCATCGAACGCATCGCCTACGAAACAGCGGTAACATGGAGAGTCGGCAAGGTGCCCGGCGAAAGCGGCCACTTGCCCCTGAAACCGCCCGACCGCCGCGCTCAGCAGCGGGACGCTCATTGCGACACAGGCATCGGACACAGCGAGGCGGGTGGCGAAGTTATCGGTGCCGTCCAGCACGATGCTGGCCCCGGCCACGATTTGCGGCGCGCGGTTGATATCGATCCGCCGGTCGTCCAGATCCACTGCAATCTTTGGATCGAAATTGGCCAGCCATCGCCGCGCCGATACGGCCTTGCCATGCCCGACATCGCGTTCGGCATAGATTGTCTGGCGTTGCAGATTGCTGGCATCGACAGTGTCGTCATCGACCAGGGTCAGCTTGCCGATGCCTGCCCCGGCAAGATATTGCAGGGCCGGGCTGCCGATGCCACCAAGGCCGACGATCACAACATGCGCGTCTGCCAGCGCGACCTGCCCGACACCGCCGATTTCCGGCAGGACGATATGCCGCGCGAAGCGACTCAGACGCTCTGCGCTAAGGGTCATTTCCGGTCGGGCAGCGGGTTGGTTTCAGGGCGTTCGCGTTGAAAGCCAAGCATTCCCAGCCACCATTGCAGGGCAATCACAGCGCCTTTGGACGGTTGAAGGCCAAGCAGAACCATTGCCGTTGCCAGTGGGATGATGATTGCCGACGCCGCCCACGACGACATGTCGAAATCGAGGATCAGCATAATCATCAGCGGGGCCAGCAAATGCCCGGTGGCGAAGATCGCGATATAGGCGGGAATGTCGTCCGCCCGCGCAAGGGTCCAGTCCTGCCCGCAAGCGCGGCAGCGATCCACCGGTTTCAACCATTTGCGAAACAGCTCCCCACCGCCGCAGCGTGGACAATGTCCGCTCGCCCCGCGCCGCGCTGCTTGCCAGTAGGATGCAGGCAGTTCGGCGGGATGGGCGTGGTCGATGGCCGTGGAGTCTGTGGGGGTCATTCAGCCCCCATAGCGCAATACGCTCAGCTTTCCAGTTGTCTCAGCAAGCTGCGGACGTCGCCATCCATATCGGCATCGCGCTGCCGCAGGTCTTCGATCAGGCGGACCGCGTGAATGACTGTCGAGTGGTCGCGTCCGCCGAACTTGCGGCCAATTTCAGGATAAGAGCGCGGAGTCAGTACCTTGGAGAGATACATCGCCACCTGTCGTGGACGAACCACAGCGCGGGCGCGTCGCTTGCTGGCCATTTCTGCGCGGTCGATGCGATAGAACTGGCAAACCGTGCGCTGGATTTCATCGATCGTGATCCGGCGGCGATTGGCCGACAGGATATCGGTAAGCTGTTCCTCGGCAAGCTGGAGAGACACTTCCTGCCCGGTCAGCTGAGCATAGGCGATCAGCTTGTTAAGACCGCCAACCAGTTCGCGCACGTTGCGCGTGACGGTGCGAGCGAGGAAATCGATCACGTCCGCCGGCACATCCAGCGGCGCGAACTTGGTCAGCTTGGATTCGAGAATCTTGCGCCGCAGTTCCATGTCGGCGGGCTGGATATCCGCGACCAGTCCCATCGACAGGCGGCTGAGCAGGCGCGGTTCGACCCCGTCGAGCGCCTGTGGCGCACGGTCGGCGGCGAAGACCAGTCGTTTGCCTTCGGCCAGCAGTGCGTCGATTGTATAGAGCAGTTCTTCCTGCGCGCTCGCCTTGCCTATGATGAACTGAATATCGTCCACCAGTAGCAGATCGAAGCTTCTCAGGCGCGCCTTGAATTCGATCGTCTGGTTCGATTTCAGCGCTTGCACGAATTCGACCATGAACCGTTCGGCGCTGCAGTAGAAAATCCGCGCCCGCGGATGGGCGGAGAGATAGGCGTGGCCAATGGCGTGGAGCAGGTGAGTCTTGCCCTGTCCTGTCGCGGCCTTGAGATAAAGCGGGCTGAACTGGGGCTGTTCGATGGCCGCCATCCGTTGAGCGGCATTGCAGGCGAGCACGTTGGCTTCGCCCGTAACGAAGGCTGCGAAAGTCAGTGACGGGTCGAGCCCGACAGACGACGTAAAGCCGCGATCGCCAATCGTACCGGCCGCAACCGCGATCATGTTGGGATCGCCGCCATCGTTGGCAGCGCGATGCCCTTCGCCGAAGCTCAGCTCGGGCAATTTGCGGCGGCCCGGATGGACCGCGATTTTCACATGGCGCACTTCGCTGCGGGCGATCTTCCACGCGAGCGAAAGCCGATCATGGAATCGGTCGTTGACCCAGTTGGCCGAGAATTCGGTGGGCAGGTACAGGTTGAGCGTGCCGGTGTCTTCTTCGAAGCCGCCGACCTGAATCGGCTTGATCCACTGGCTGTGAAGCTGGTGGCCAAGATCTTTCCGCAGTCCCAGGCTGATGTCTGCCCAATCAGCCGCAAGGTTTACTGCCTCCAGATCTTCCATTCCGTCTTCACCCTTTTTACGACGCGGCGTGCCTGCAACGCCATTCAATTCGGCCATTGGTTTCAGCCCCCACGAAATTGGTGCCCGACTGAATGTCGGCCCCATATCAGCTTCAATTCGGACACAGCTTCGCCGTTGCCCGGAATCCCCCGACGCCGGGCTAGGAAGCCTGATCCAGTGATGTGAATCAGCGCTGTCCAACCGCTGATGCATTCTTCAATTCAACAGCGCGGGCCTGCTGGCAAGGGCAGGGGCGCAAAATTTTTGAAATAAACCCGGTTGACTCGTCAAAAACCTAAGCGCTGCATGTAAAGTACTGAAAATAAAAGACTTAAATATTACAGCCTCGCGAATCGGCGGATTTCCTAGCTTTTTGACGATTCGGTTACATCGCACACGAAAACGCCGGCGCAATCGCACCGGCGTTGATCCTGATGTGACAGGTTGGCGGGGGATTATGACCCCCGCGAGTCGCGTCTCAGAGAGCGCCGACTCGCTTGCTCAGCCGGCTCATCTTGCGGCTGGCGGTGTTCTTGTGCAGCACGCCGCGGGCAACGCCGCGCATCAGTTCCGGTTGTGCTTCCTTCAGCGCTTCGGCAGCGGCCTTCTTGTCGCCACCGGCGATCGCAGTTTCAACCTTCTTGAGGTAGCTGCGGATGCGGCTCATGCGCGAGGTGTTGATTTCCGCCCGGCGATCGTTGCGGCGGATACGCTTCTTGGCTTGCGGCGTGTTGGCCATGTCTGTCCTTACTGCGGGCCGCCCGCTCGGGGCGACCGGAATCCTGTGCGTCAAATGTCAATAAGTGGCGGAGTATCCGCCGGAAAGCGGCGCCCCTAGCGGGAGAGGGGCGAATCGTCAAGGGAAAGCGCGGCAAATCCGATCATCGCTGACACACCGGGCAGAACCACGTGCTGCGCCCGCCTTGCGCGATGCGACGGATAGTGCCGCCGTCTTCATGAACGCAAGCTTCGCCTTCGCGGCCGTAAACGGCAAAGCGCGTGGCGAAATAGCCTAGCTGGCCATCGGGTCGGGCGTAATCGCGCAAGGTCGATCCCCCGTCGAGAATCGATTGTTCCAGCACTGCGCGGATCGCGGGCACCAGCAATTCCAGCTTGGCCATGCCGACGCGCCCGGCGGGTTTGCGCGGATCGATCCCGGCGCGGAACAGTGCCTCGCACACATAGATATTGCCGAGGCCCGCCACGATCCGTTGATCGAGCAGCAATAGCTTGATCGCTTGCTTGCGTCCGGCAAACGCTGCCTTGAGATGCGCGGCGGTCAGGCCGGGGCCGAGCGGTTCCGGCCCCATCGCAGCGAAAGCGGGCCATTCGCCAAGCAGAGGCGTATCCACCAGATCGACCGAGCCGAACCGCCGCGCATCGTTCAGCGCGAAACGGTGGCTGGCGGTTTCGATGATGAGGTGATCGTGCTTGTCGGGCGTATCGGGATCGATCCGCCAGCGGCCGCTCATCCCCAGATGGAACACCAGCGTCCGCTCGCGGTCGGTGTGGATCAGGCCGTATTTCGCCCGCCGCCCCAGTGTGCTGACCGTGGCGCCGGTCATCGCCTGCACCAGATCGGCGGGGAAGGGGCGACGCAGGTCGGGCCGGTTGAGCACGACACGGGCAATCGTTTCCCCTTCGAGGAATGTCGCGAGCCCGCGCACAGTGGTTTCGACTTCAGGGAGTTCTGGCATCGCATTGGCTGCTAACAGTGTTTGCGCCCGCCTGAAACTCCCCTAAGGCGCGTTGCATGACCCAACACGCAGACGAGCAGGTTTCCTTCGGATACGAAGACGTTGCCCCAGAGGAAAAGACCCGCCGTGTCGGCGCGGTATTTTCCAATGTCGCGGCGAAATACGATGTGATGAACGATGCCATGTCGGGCGGGATGCACCGGCTATGGAAAGATCGCTTCGTCCGCCGGGTGAAGCCGCAGCCGGGCGAAGCGATTCTCGATATGGCAGGCGGCACGGGCGACATCGCGTTTCGCATGGCCGCGCGCGGTGCGGAAGTGACCGTCGCCGACATCAATCAGGAAATGCTGGATGTCGGGATCGAGCGGGCAATGGATCGCGGGATCGACGGCCTGAGCTGGTCGCGCCAGAATGCGGAAGAACTGACGTATCCCAGCCGCCTGTTCGATGCGTACACAATCGCGTTCGGCATCCGCAACGTGACCCATATCGACAAGGCGCTGGCCGAAGCACACCGGGTGCTCAAATATGGCGGACGTTTCTTCTGTCTCGAATTCTCGACCACCGAATGGCCCGGATTCAAGGAAGTGTACGATGCCTATTCGCACAAGCTGGTGCCACACCTGGGTAAACTGATCGCGGGCGATTCCGAATCCTATCGCTATCTGATCGAATCGATCCGCCGGTTCCCGCCGATGCCCGAATTCGAAGCGATGATCCGCGATGCCGGTTTCACCCGCACACGGGTAGAGCCGATTATGGGCGGGCTGGTGGCGATCCATTCGGGATGGAAGGCCTGACGGTGCCGCGCGTCGCCTGCTTCCTTTGCGGACACGGAGATAGCGGGGCCACTGCGCCCCTCCCACGCCTATGACTCGTCCGATCACGCATATCTTCCGGCTGCTCAAATGGGGCCGCACATTGGCGCGGCATGGAGCTTTGCGCGGGATCGAGCGCGATCCGAACACGCCGCCGCAGGTAAAGCGGCTGGCGCGCATCGCCCGGTTCGGCACGATCCAGCCACGCGAACCCGATTATGCCGGGGCGTTTCAGGATATCGGCCCGGCGGCGATCAAGCTGGGGCAATCGCTGGCCACCCGGCCCGATCTGGTGGGCGAAGCGGCAGTGGCCAACCTGCTCACTCTGCAAGACGATTTGCCGCCGGTCCGTTACAGCGAGATCGAGCAGGCGATGGCCGCCAGTTTCGGCAGACCGGTGAGCGATCTGTTCGCTGAAATCGATCCTGTCCCGGTTGGCGCGGCATCGATCGCACAGGTCCACAAGGCGGTGACGACCGACGGGCGGCAAGTGGCGGTCAAAGTCCTCCGCCCCGGTGTTCGTAAGCGGCTCGAACGCGATATCGCGACCTACGAATGGGCTGCCGCCCATCTGGAGGCTTTGGGCGGAGAAGCCCGTCGGCTGCGCCCCCGGCTGACTATCGCCAATTTCAAACGCTGGACCAATCGCGAGCTGGACTTGCGGCGCGAAGCGGCATCGGCCAGCGAACTGGCGGAATCGATGAAGGGGATGGAAGGATACTGCATCCCCGCCATCGACTGGGACCGGACTAATGGCCGGGTCATGACTGTCGACTGGATCGATGGCATCAAGATATCCGACCGCGAAGCGCTGATCGCAGCGGGGCACGATTTGCCCGAACTGGCCGAACGGCTGGTGCTGGCATTTTTGCGGCAAGCGATCAGTGGCGGATTCTTCCACGCCGATATGCATCAGGGTAATCTGTTCGTGCGTTCGGACGGCACGATTGCTGCCATCGATTTCGGCATCATGGGCCGGATCGACCGGCGCGCGCGTCAATGGCTTGCGGAAATCCTCTATGGGCTGACTACGGGCAATTATCGCCGCGTGGCGGAAATCCATTTCGAAGCGCAATATGTGCCCAGCTACCACTCGGTCGACGAATTCGCGACGGCCCTGCGCGCGGTGGGCGAACCGATGCGCGGCAAGCCGGTGAGCGAACTGTCGGTCGGGCAAATGCTTGACGGGCTGTTCGCGATCACCCGCGATTTCGACATGGAGACGCAGCCGCATTTGCTGCTGCTGCAAAAAACAATGGTGATGGTCGAAGGGATTGCCACCAGCCTCAACCCGCAGATCAACATGTGGGATGTGTCCGCGCCATTTGTCCGCAACTGGATTCGCGACGAACTGGGGCCAGAGGCTGCGCTGGCGGGCCGGATCAAGAGCGATTTGGAAACGTTGCTGCGCCTGCCCGATCTTGTGCGCCGGGTGGAGGAACGCTTCCCGCCCAAGGGCGGCGCGCCCGAACAGCCGCCGCTGCCCGATGTCCCGCTGATGTGGGAACGGCGCGGGCAGAGCGGCGTGCGTTGGTTGCAGGTGCTGGCCGGGTTCGGCGTTGGCGCCGTGGCAGTGGCGGGTGCGCTCGCCACCGGGTTTCTCCATCTTTAGCCGGGCGTGACGTTCGGGCAGGCCTTGCGGCGGAGCTTGCGCCCGGCACTTATCGCCGGGCCGTTCAGCGGAATCGCTACGTTCTTCGCGATCATGCTGGTGGCGATGCTGTTCAACGATAACGGAGCAGAGATGATTGTTGTCATGGCGATCGGCGCGGTTTTTGCCGTGCTTTTCGGCCTGATAATAGCGACACCGCTTTCGTTGCTTTGTTCAGCGACGATGCTGCGCCAGATCGCCCGAAACCCACGTTGGGCGCGGAGGCGCTATTGGATCGCGGTGGGTGCGCCGGTTGGCATAGTGGTGGTTTCGATATTCTGGGCGCTGTCTGCGGAAGGCAGCGATTCCACCGTAGGATCGTTTGTCGCAGTGGCGGCATTCGGCGCCTTTGCCGGTGGCTGCGCGGCGTGGGCCAACCGCGCGATGCTCAAATCGGCCATCGCGCAACTGACCAGCAGAATCGATACCGACATCTTCGCCTGAACGCTCAGGCTGTTCAGACGACCTTGTGCGGCAATACCCGGCTGCCGATCAGCGACAGAGCCACCGCCAGGGCTTCCACCATCATCGGGAAGGCAAACGCTTCATACGTGCCATCGATGGCCAGCGATACGACACGCCCGACAAAGGCAATGCCGAAGATGGCCACCGGCACCAGCAGCAGTTCCCCGTTCCGCTTCCACGCACCCCACAGCATCGTGGCACCGCCAACGAAGAACAGCGCGGGGAAATCGGCGCGCAGCACAGCCAGACCTTGTGCCCCTCTGGTGGTCAATCCGAAGCCCAGTCCCGCATCGGCGGGAAATACCAGAAAGTTCGCGCCCAGAACCAGAAACAGCAGGCCGATAGCGAACAACAGGGCCGTGACGATAAAGCGCATAGAGTGATCTCTCCTGATTTCGCTGATGTGCTTAGGGCCATATCCCGCAAATTGCACGATCCGCGATGGCGAAATCCGGTTTCAAACCGGGGACAGTGTCGGCCTGTGTCCGTCGCCCATGCATTTCAGGCACGAAACCGGCGGGCAAAGCGGCCCGCATTGCGGGTTGAGGATTGGCAACTGGTATCGCTGGGCGCTAGGCTGAATTCATGAAACGACGGAATTTGTCATGCACGCGCCGGATATCGAGCCGCGCGTGGGGTTACTGACATGAGCGGGCCGAAAATCCTGCTCATCGTCGGTGGGGGTATTGCAGCGTATAAATCGTGCGAACTGGTGCGCCTGATCCGCAAACACGGGGGCGAGGTGACTTGCGTGCTGACCGACGGCGGCAGCCAGTTCGTTACCCCGCTGACGCTCGCCGCACTGAGCGAAAACAAAGTCTATACCAGCCTGTTCGACCTGAAGGACGAGGTTGAGATGGGGCATATCCAGTTGTCGCGTCAGGCCGATCTGGTGGTCGTATGCCCCGCCACAGCCGATCTGATGGCCAAGATGGCCGCGGGCATTGCCGATGATCTGGCGACGACGCTGATCCTAGCGACCGACAAGCCGGTGATGGCGGTTCCGGCGATGAATGTCCGCATGTGGGGCCACGCGGCGACGCAGCGCAATGTCGCGTGGCTGCGCGATGCAGGTGTGACAGTGATCGACCCGGAGGAGGGGCCGATGGCTTGCGGCGAATTCGGACCGGGGCGTTTGCCCGAACCGCCTGCGATATGGGCGGCGATTGCCAACCGTCTGGCCATCGATCCGGGCAATGATCTGCCTTTGCCGTCTGTGGCCCCCGTGGCATCGTCGCCAGTGGAGGAAGAGGCGGAAGCGGAAGATGTGCCCGAACCGCCGGGCCGGGGCGGATTTGGCAGTCTGCTCTCCGCACTGATCCCGCGTTCGCACGCACGCCGCGCAGAATCGGTCGAAGAGCGCGAGATCGAAGAACTGTCTGAGCATGAAGCGGAGGTCGAGGCGGAGGATGCACCTCTGCCTGAACCCGACCTCAGCGGCCCGCTAATGGCACAGAAGGGGCAAGCGCGCTCAGTTCCGCCGACCGATCCCGCTGCGATTGGCCGCACTGTTGCCAGAACCGCCACCGATGAAGTGCTGGTCGAAGAAGACCCGCTGGACGGGCAGCCCGATTTCGACAGCGATCCGGCGCACCGGCCGCTGTTCGGCAGGCATGTGCTGGTCACTGCCGGGCCGACGCATGAACCGATCGACCCGGTCCGCTACATCGCCAACCGCTCCAGCGGCAAACAGGGTTTCGCGATTGCTGCGGCAGCGGCAGCTCTGGGTGCGCGGGTCACGCTGGTGGCGGGGCCGGTTCATCTGAAGACGCCGGCCGGTGTGGACCGGATCGATGTCGAATCCGCGCGTGAAATGGCCGATGCGGTGAAACACGCTCTGCCCGCCGATGCCGCTGTGATGGTCGCCGCTGTGGCTGACTGGCGCAGTCGGGACTACGCGCAGGAAAAGATGAAGAAGCGCGGCTCTGCCCCACCGGCTCTGTTGCTGGCGGAAAATCCCGATATCCTTGCCTCGGTCGCCGCCGGTAAGTTGCGCCCCAGACTGCTGATCGGCTTCGCAGCCGAAACGCAGGACGTGATCGAAAACGCGACTGCGAAACGGAAACGCAAAACCGCCGACTGGATCGTGGCCAACGATGTATCGGGCGGGGTCATGGGCGGCGATAGCAATACCGTGCACATCGTTTCCGCCGATGGTGTCGAAAACCTGCCCGAAATGCCCAAGGAGAAAGTTGCGATGACATTGGCCGAACGCATTGCCGAAACGCTCAACCGGATCGACCCGCGCGATGACTGATATGGTGTCCGTGAAGCTCAAACGCCTGCCCCACAGCGAAGGGTTGCCCCTGCCTGCCTATGCCACTCAGGGCGCGGCGGGGATGGATGTTCTGGCGGCGGAAGATGTGACGATTGATCCGGGTGCGCGCCATGCGGTTGCCACCGGGTTGGCGGTGGCAATCCCTGCGGGTTACGAAATTCAGGTTCGTCCGCGATCCGGTCTGGCGTTGAAGCACGGCATCACTGTGCCCAATACGCCGGGGACGATCGATTCCGATTATCGCGGCGAATTGAAGGTTATCCTTATCAACCACGGCGCGGAACCGTTCGCGATTGCGCGGGGGGATCGGGTGGCGCAGCTCGTTCTCGCGCCGGTTACACAGGCCGGGTGGTGCGAAGTGGATGAACTGGATGAAACCGACCGCGGCGCTGGCGGCTTCGGTTCGACCGGCGGGCACGCGGCGCTGGTATAGCTGCCGTTATGGCGCGGGTTCGGCCTGCGCGCTGATCGGGCCCAGCGTTCATTCCTGACGTGGCGCGTCTCGCTGCTCGCTTGCATCGGGTCTCCCGATGGGGGTATTTGGGCGGGTATCGAAAAGTCCGGCGGCCCGCCGGGGCTCCATCTGACCCATTTGGGTAGGGGATCGCCATGAACGATGAACAGCGATCGAAAATGCGGCACAATGTGTCTGTATGGGGGCGTTATCGGTCAAAGAACGGTGTTCGTCGCGATATCCAGCTGAAAAACCTCTCCGAAACGGGATGCCAGTTCTACGATCGGTTCACCGGGCTGCAGTCGGGCGATGAAATTACTCTGCGAATTGAGAATCTTGGTCCGTTCGATGCAACGGTGCGCTGGGTTGATGCCGGGTATGTCGGCGTGCAATTTAGTGATGAACTGTATGGTCCGACATTCGATCACATCAGGCTGAAACTGAGCAGTTGATAGCCATCGCCGCGCCGGTGCCTGCATATGTAGCGACCGAAAAGAGAAAGGGCGGAGCCGAAAATCGGACCCGCCCTTCAGTTAAGTCAATGATATGGCTGTCAGCGACGCTTTGCTGGCATATTTTCCGGCGCGACCGAGATGCGGACGGTCTTCCCGCTGTCGCCAGGAAAATCGGTGAACATCGCTTCGATCAGGTTGGGCACCAGATATTGCAGCCGGTTGGAAGTCGACAGCGCTTCTGCCCGACCTTCGAACAGACGTTCCCCATCGGATGCACGGCTGATCTTCAGTTCGATCCCGCTCTTGTACACGGTGTACACGTCTAAGCCGTTGTCAAAGAACGGATCGTAGAAGCCATAGCTCCACGGACCACCCCAGTAACGGCTAGGATAAGGGCGATAGAACCGGCTGTAGCCGAAGCGGCCATAACCGTACCACGGATCGTAGAACGGATCGGAAAAGCCGGTGCGGCGCACCCGCTGGCGGCCATCGTCGACCCCATAATCGAAATCGACCAGCAGTGTCGCCGCGTCGGGCGAGGATGCACGGGCATAGCCCAGCTTCTCCATCTGAGCCGCTACCTGATTGGCGTACATCGAAAATTCGAGCCCGCCTTTAAGATCGGCGTCCGAAGTGACGATAGCAAATGTCTGCCCTTCCGGCGCAGGCAGCTGAGTCTGGAAACGCGAAACATCCGCGTTGAAGGGTGTGGCGCATGCTCCCAGCACACCAAGCGCCAAAGGCGCGGCGAGAAGCTTGATGCGGCGGCTCCACTTATTGGGCGTATTCATAAGAGCGGTCCTCTTGTGTTCTGACCTGCGCGTGATGCTGCCTACCCCTTCGATGAGCACACATGCTGTCATTGGTACGGCGAGTTGTAAACTACGCGCGGTGAACCGAGTTTGAACATCAAGCCGGTTCACAGGGAAATATGGCGAGGCTTGCAAGAGGTACAAGCCTCGCCACGCATATATTCAGCCGCGTTCGCGGGCCCGCACCAGACCCAGCGCGTTGTAAGTCGCGTCGAGAGTGGGGATGCCGATCTCGCGCGCCCGCAGCGCACCCTTGGCGAGAATAGCGTCCAGAGCTTCCCGGTCTTCCACCAGTTCGCGGAATCGCTGCGAAATCGGGCTGAGCGTTTCCACCAGCACTTCGCCCAGCGCCGGTTTGAACACTCCGAAACCCTGACCGGCAAAGCGCGCCAGCACTGCTTCGGGCTTCTCATCGGTCAGAACGGCGTAGATCGAAACCAGATTCAATGCTTCGGGCCGACCTTCCAGACCGGCCATCTCGCTGGGCAGCGGTTCGGGATCGGTCTTGGCCTTCTTGATCTTTTTCATGATCGTGTCGGCATCGTCGGCCAGTTCGATCCGGCTCATTTCGCTGGGGTCCGACTTGCTCATCTTCTTCGTGCCGTCGCGCAGGCTCATGATCCGGGCGGCGGCAGGGGGGATGAACGCTTCGGGAAGAGTGAACACCGGCGCGTCTTCCGAACAGAAATCGTTATTGAATTTCTGTGCGATGTCGCGCGCCAGTTCCAGGTGCTGTTTCTGATCTTCACCGACGGGAACGTGTGTCGCCTGATAGAGCAGCACGTCCGCCGCCTGCAGCACGGGATAAGTGAACAGCGCAACGCTGGCACCTTCGCGGTTCTTGCCGGACTTGTCCTTGAACTGCGTCATGCGGTTCAACCAGCCCATGCGTGCCGTGCCGTTGAGCAACCATTGCAGTTCGGCGTGGGCGGGCACTTGTGCCTGATTGAACAGCACCGAACGGTTCGGATCGATCCCGCAAGCGACCAGTGCAGCCACCATTTCCAATGTCGCGCGGCGCAGTTCCGCCGGGCTGTGCGGCATCGAGATGGCGTGAAGATCGGCCAGGAAGAACAGGCATTCGCTGCCGGGTTCGAGATCGTCCTGCATGCGAACCCAGTTGCGGATCGCGCCCAGATAGTTGCCGAGGTGCAGGTTGCCGGTGGGCTGAATGCCCGAAACAATACGCATGAAATTATGCCTTTGAAAAATGGATAAATCGCAAATGTGAATAGCTGCCGCTCAGGCGCAGCAGAATAATCGGAGTCAGGCGATCAAAGCCATCGCCAGGCCGCCCGGCCGCGCACGGAAAACCGGCGCGGCGCAGCATTTGCGAAGGAAGGCATAGGGTGCATGGCCACGCCCATAGCGCCGCCGGGCGCCGGGCGAAAGCCCTTAGGCTCAGGACTCATTGCTGGCACCATTGAGGTTTGAAGCAAAATGGCTCAGCGCAAGGAGAAAGGGCGCAGGAATATATCAATATTTCAAGACCTTTTGACGCAGCGATGGGCAATTTTGCTCAAATCCCCCAACCTGACCTCATGGGGGGACGTT
>NZ_PHSO01000018.1 GCF_002870965.1 Tsuneonella flava | reverse complement strand
GCCCTACCGCAAACAGATCGATACCTGCGTTGATCATGAACGATGCTGCCGAGTGCCGCAGATCGTGAATGCGTAACCCCGGAAGGCCTGCTTCGGTCCGTGCTGTATCCCAGGCCCGCTTGATATCCACGAAAGGCGCATGCGTTTCGGGGTTCGGCAGCAGCCAGGGGCAGTTGTCGTACCTGGGCAGTTGCTCGATCATGGCGATCGCCGCTTGCGACAGCGGGACGTAGCGTGCCTTGCCAGTCTTGCTGTCAGGAATGTGCCAGGACTTACGTTCGGTATCGATATGCTCCCATCTGGCGTTCAGAAGTTCCCGCTTTCGGGCACCGGTAAGAAGCAGCAGCCCGACAATATGTTTGAGCTGCGGGTTCGATGATGCTGCTACGGCTTTGCGTAGACGGTCGGCTTCAGTGGCGGTCAGATAGCGCTCCCGTCCATTGTTGAACTTGGGCCGTGGAATACCCCTCACCGGATTGGTCTGGCCACCAGGGATATTCCAGCGGGCAGCCAGTTCAAACGATCGATGGAAGGTAACACGCATCTTCTCGACCGTTGAGGGTTTGAAGCCTTCGGCGCGCTTCTCGCCCAGCCAGACAGCGATATCCTGCTGTTGGATTTCATTGAGCTTCAACTTGCCCCAGCGGGGCAGCAAATGGAGCCGCATGATCGATTCCACATCGGCATGACTGCGCTGGTAGCTCTTGGCGTGGGCAAGGTGCTGTGCCGCCAACTCGGCATAGGTCGGGATTGATTTGAGTTCTGCCTTGTTGACCGCCGGATCGCCACCGAGGGTGACTTCGGACCGGAGCCGCAGCGCCTTCTTGCGGGCCTGATCGAACGTGATGTCGGCGTAACCACCGATCTTTATCTGCCGTTGGCGACCGGTCTTGTCCCAATAGCGAAGATAGTAGGTCTTGCCGCCGCCGGGACGGACTTCCAGCGTAAAGCCAGCGATGGCGGTATCCCAAAGGACAAGCTTGCTTTTGCCTTCCGGGCAGGTCGCGACGAGGCATTC
>NZ_PHSO01000017.1 GCF_002870965.1 Tsuneonella flava | reverse complement strand
GCGCAGCATGGCGCGACGGCGGCGCTCCGCCTGACTGTTGACGCAGCTCATTGGCCGGCCTCCTCGGAAGCCGCAGCACCAATGGACCGCCCCGTCGTCAACTGCCGACCGACCTGATCGACGAACCGGCGAAAACGCTCCCGACCTATCGCCTGCGCCGCCTTGTCTCCCTCGGGAAGCGGCGCGGTGACGGTGAGCTGGTAGCGCACGAATAGCGAGAGCGTTTCGAGCAGCACAAGGCTGTCGCGCTCTATCCGACCGAGCTGTGTGCTCATCCGGTCGAGCCGGACTTTCAGAAGATCGTCGACTTGGCGGGTGGCGCGCCGGTTGAGATAGTCGCGAAGCGCATCTGCAACGATGGCTGACTTGGATGTGCCCGGCTTCGAACCCAAGCGTTCCAGCTGGGCCGTCAGTTCGTCGTCGAGATAGAGGTGATGGCGGGGTTTCACAGGCGGCCCTCCCCTCAGAAGCTCGGCAGCAGATCGTCAGCACGATCGGCTTCATTCATCGCATGGGCTCGCTGGACAGCGCCGAGACCCCGCAGGCGGTCCATGGCCTGTCGGTCCGCGCCCGCATCGCTGTCATCCTCGATGCCGGGGATCATGTCCGCGCCAGGTTCAATGACTGGCTCGGGCCGTTCTTCGGCAAGGCCGGGATGGCGCTGCTGCTGCAGGCCGCCTTCGGCTTCCTCATCAAAGGAGGCGCCTTCCTGATCAGCGCTCGCTACCAGCCCTTCATGCAGACCGCGCACTTCACTCCCCCAGTCATCGGGCCGCGGGCTGGGGCGATCGGCGTAGACGCCATCATCAGGACCGAGGCTGGGTGGCGGGAGGACGCGAGCAGTGAAATTGGCGTCTTCAAAATAGCGAAGCTTTTTCGCGCGGATCGGCGCGAGGCCAGAGACGAGCACCAGTTCATCTGCCGGTGGCAACTGCATCACCTCACCCGGCGTCAGCAGCGGACGGGCGGTTTCCTGCCGCGACACCATGACATGGCTGAGCCAGGGTGCGAGCCGGTGCCCGGCATAGTTGCGCTGCGCACGCAGTTCGGTCGCCGTGCCCAGTGCATCGCTGATCCGCTTCGCGGTTCTTTCGTCGTTCGAGGAAAAGGCGATGCGGACATGGCAATTGTCGAG
>NZ_PHSO01000016.1 GCF_002870965.1 Tsuneonella flava | reverse complement strand
GTGACGGGGTGGTGGGTGGAGTGACCCGGCTACTACCGCCCCTCCCCTCGTCATTGCAAGGAACCGTCAGGCAACGTGGCAACACCCGCACCACGCCTCTACAGGGAACCGCCCGCTCTGCCATGCGTCGGGTGAGGGAGACATATTTCCCAACAGAACAGGATATCCCCATGGCAACCGTCAACACCGCCACCGCCCGCTACGAAGGTCTGGGCAAAGAGGGCAAGGGCCACATCAAGACAAAATCGGGCGCGGTCGATCACCCCTATGGCTTCAACACCCGGTTCGAAGATGCCCCCGGCACCAACCCGGAAGAACTGATCGCCGGTGCCCATGCCGGGTGCTTCACAATGGCGCTCAGCTTCGCGCTGGCCCGCGCGGGGCACGAGGATGGCACGCTGGAAACCACCGCCAAAGTCACGCTGGACAAGGATGGCGACGGTTTTTCGGTCACCCAATCCGCGCTCACGCTGACCGGCACAGTCGCCGGAATCGACGAAGCGAAGTTCCGCGAGCTGGCGCAGGAGGCGGAGAAGAACTGCCCGATTTCGAAACTGCTCAATTGCGAAATCACGCTGGACGTGACGTTCGAGGGATAGCGGCCGCGCAGGGCCTGCCGGGCTTGCGGCCCGTACAGCCGGGCGAATAGAGGCATGTCATGCATCCCTCGATCGAACAAATCTGGCAGCGCTATCGCGCAATCGACCCGGCGGCGCCTGCCGCCATTCCGCCCGCGTTCCATTTCTGCGACAACCGCGAAGATGCCAACATCTGCGCCGATCTGGTTGTCGCGGGGAAGAAGCGGGCGACCGCCAGCTCGCTGGCCGAACTGGAGGCATCGGGCGATCCCGTGCCGCAGCCGGGCGAATTCGCCATCGTCACCGACTGGGATGGGCAAGCCCGCGCGGTGATGCGGACCACGCACGTCGAAATCAAACGGCTGGGCGATATCGACGAGGACTTCGCAGTGAAGGAAGGCGAAGGCGACCTGACGCTGACATGGTGGCGGGAGGCGCACGACGCCTATTTCACCCGCGTTCTGGCCGGCACCCCCTATACCGTGGACGACAATCTGCAGATCGCCTGCGAAGAGTTCGAAGTGGTGTTGGCCGGGTAGGCTGCGTTGCGCCTGTGGCGGGTGGAAGCTTTGTTCACACGAAGGCACGGAGTGGGGTTT
>NZ_PHSO01000015.1 GCF_002870965.1 Tsuneonella flava | reverse complement strand
TGTCCGTCGTCAGAACATTTGGCACAACTTGCGGCGTAGAGTTACGGAGTGCGGGCCTCGTCTGGGGTTGATATTTAGGCGGCGAGCTTGCGGTGTTGCAAGCGCCGATATTCGAGTGTCTGTCGCTTGATCCTTTCTCGTCGTTTGATGATGGCAGGTGCCCTGCCGAAGTAGGCATCGGCGGGCGTTACGTTGTCGAGGCTCTCGTGATAGCGCTGGTGGTTGTAGTGCTCGACGAACGCCTCGATCTGGGCTTCGAGATCACCGGGCAGGAAATAGTTTTCCAGCAGAACGCGGTTCTTCAAGGTCTGGTGCCAGCGTTCGATCTTGCCCTGGGTCTGCGGATGGAAGGGCGCTCCGCGCACGTGGTCCATCTGCTTGCCGTCCAGATAGTCAGCCAGTTCTCCGGCGATGTAACTCGGGCCGTTGTCCGACAGCAGCCGCGGCCGGTGCAGCACATTGGCATGATCGCAGCCTGAGGCTGCGAGTGCCATGTCCAGCGTGTCGGTGACATCGCTGGCGCACATGGTGGTGCACAGCCGCCAGGCGATGATGTAGCGGGAGAAGTCGTCGAGCACGGTGGACAGGTACATCCAGCCCCACCCGATGATCTTGAAGTAGGTGAAGTCGGTCTGCCACATCTCGTTGGGCCGGGTGGTTTGTGTGTGGAACGCCTCGGCCGCCTTGATCACCGTATAGGCCGGACTGGTGATCAGATCATGGGCCTTGAGCAGCCGGTAGACCGTGGCTTCGGATACGAAGTAGCGCTTCTCATCGGTGAAGCGCACGGCCAGTTCGCGAGGGGACAGCTCGGTCTGTTCCAGTGCCATCTCGACGATCTGCTGCTGGATATCGTCTCCGATCCGGTTCCACACCCGGCTCGGCGCAGATGGCCGGTCAGCCAGTGCCTCCAGCCCGCCCTCAAGGTAACGGTCATACCAGCGGTAGAAGGTTCGACGCGCCACGCCCAGCTGGTCCAGCGTGCGCTTGGCGGGCAGGTGCGACTGCTCGACGAGCCTGATGATCTCCAGCTTCTCGGATGCAGGATACCTCATGCCTCGTCGTCCCCAAGCCCGGTCATGCTTTTTTTGAGCAGACGGTTCTCCAAGGTGAGGTCGGCCACGCACTCCTTCAAATCGCGGGCCTCACGGCGCAGATCCTTCACCTCGTCCGTGGTCGCAGCGCGGGCGGTATCGCCAGCAAGCCTGCGCTTGCCAGCCTCCATGAACTCCTTGGACCAGGTGTAATACAGGCTCTGGGCGATGCCTTCCTTGCGGCACAGCTCGGCAATGGAGTCATCACCGCGCAGGCCGTCCAGCACGATGCGGATCTTGTCTTCGGCAGAGAAATGCCGGCGGGTCTTGCGGCGGATGTCCTTGACCACCTGCTCGGCAGGCGATTTCGCATTGGAGGATTTGGGCTTCATCTTCGTTCCTTCGTCACTACGACGAAGCCCAAATCCTCCTTAACTTACAACCTCAAATCTGTGCCATAGGCGCTGACGGGGGACA
>NZ_PHSO01000014.1 GCF_002870965.1 Tsuneonella flava | reverse complement strand
AGTCGATCAGCCTGTGGATGCGGGCCGCCGGCTTGCGGATCGAAAAGCACGGCGCACTGGCGACCGGTGGCAGCAGGCCTTCGAAGCGTTCACCTCCTTCAGGCAGTTCTGCGCTCACGATCGGGGCACCGGCATGGGCTTCAGTGCGAACATGGCTGGCGACCAGGCGGATGATGCGTTCGGCTTCCGCCGGCTCCACCCGCAATTCGGTATCGACGCGGCCTTCGCCCAGGAGGTCAAGCCGGAGCGACCCATCAGGGTTGACCATGATCTCGATGACGCGCGGATCGCTGAGCGCGGCCGCAATAGCAGGGCCCATGGCGGTGCGCAGCATGGCGCGACGGCGGCCCTCCGCCTGGCTGTTGACGCCGCTCATGACGCCGCCTCTTTCGCATTTGCCAGCGGCTTCACGCCCGAAGCCATTTGGCGGCCGATCTGTTCGATGAACCTGTCGAACCGTTCACGCCCCACAGCGCGCGCGGCTGCATCGGGTTCGGGAATCTGAGCATTGAGGCAAAATTGCTGATGGACGAAGAGTGAGAGGCTTTCGAGCAACACCTGCATGTCGCGCCCAAGGCGCCCGATTTGCAAACTCATCCGGTCGAGCCTGGGGCCGAACCGTTCATCCAGGTCATTGCTGCCCTGCCGGGTGAGCCAGGCATCAAGCGCGGCCACCAATATATCGGAGCGCGCAATGCCCGGCTTGGCGGCCATTTCCTCCAGCCGCTCGGCCAACCGCGGTTCGAGGAAGAGCTGATAACGCACCTTGTCGCGGTTCAGCATCACTGATCCCCTCCGAAGCTGGGCATCAGGTCGCCACGATCCTTGCCCTCGTTGATGGCGACGGCGCGGGCGACATTGCTGAGCGTGGTCATGGCGCGCCGATCGGCGGCGGGATCGCTGTCGCCGTCATCACCGGGCGCGGCATCCTGCTCGCACTCGATGGGCTTGACCGCCTGTTCTTCGGGCAGGCCAGGATGGCGCTGCTGTTGCAGACCACCTTCGGAATCTTCTTCGAAATCTGCGCCTTCGGCTTCGGCAGCGATGGCCAGCTTTTCATGCAAGCCGCGCACTTCGCCGCCCCAGTCGTCGGGGCGCGGGTCAGGTCGGTCGGCATAGGCGCCCTCGCCTCTATCAATGTCGGTGGGCGGCAGCACACGCGAAGTAAAATTGCGATCCTCGTAATAACGCAGCTTCTTCGCCCGGATCGGGGCCAGCCCGGACACGAGCACCAGTTCGTCGGCGGGCGGCAATTGCATCACCTCGCCCGGCGTCAGCAGCGGGCGGGCCGTCTCTTGCCGCGACACCATGACGTGAGAAAGCCAGGGCGCGAGGCGATGGCCCGCATAGTTGCGCTGGGCGCGCAATTCGGTAGCGGTGCCGAGGGCGTCGGAAATCCGCTTGGCTGTTCGTTCGTCGTTGGATGAAAATGCTATGCGGACATGGCAATTGTCGAGAATGGCGTTGTTTTCGCCATAGGCCTTACTGATCTGATTGAGGCTTTGGGCGATCAGGTAAGCGCGGATGCCATAGCCCGCCATGAAGGCCAGTGCGGTCTCGAAAAAGTCGAGCCGGCCGAGCGCCGGAAATTCATCCAGCATCATCAAGAGCTGATGCTTGCGGCTCTTGTGCGGATCGCCCTCCAGACGCTCGGTCAGGCGGCGCCCGATCTGGTTGAGGACCAGGCGCACCAGCGGCTTGGTCCGCGATATATCGGACGGCGGAATGACCAGATAGAGTGAGACCGGATGGGCAGCATCGACGAGGTCGCTGATCCGCCAGTCGCAGGCCGCCGTGTTGCGCGCCACGATCGGATCCCGGTACAAACCAAGGAACGACATTGCCGTCGAAAGGACGCCGCTGCGTTCGTTTTCCGACTTGTTCAGCAC
>NZ_PHSO01000013.1 GCF_002870965.1 Tsuneonella flava | reverse complement strand
GCCCTACCGCAAACAGATCGATATGCAATTGCGGTCAGATGAAAGATGACCCATAGCCCATTTCCCGCACGGAATAGTCATTGAAGAGTGCCAAGAGATAGCGATCATGTGCACCAACCGGCTCGCCGCTCATGAATTCCTGGGTGGTCAGCCAGCGATGTTCAATATGATCGGCAGGAGTGTAGGGGTTGTCCGCCCGTACCCAGACAAAATATGCCCGACACCGCAATTCGACCCAATCCTGCCAGCGATGGATGCTTCTTTCTCCTAGTTGGGTCGCGCGCACCACCGCCAACTCTTCAAACCGGTTCGATTCATTCAGCCAGACCTTGGGGTAACGCATCGTCCAGCGATCCTCCAGCGCCTGTGCGTTGCGAGATAATGGCTCGGTCAGGCTGAAACCCGGGAGCCGCCATTCATTGGCTAAGGACAAACCGCGCGGATCGGTCGCGAAACCACTGGATGGCGAAGCGGAGCGTTCGACAAGGATATGCGATTCTTCATCAACTATAAGATATGTCCGGTAGCAAGCCTTCGTCGAAATATTTCGAGGCACGCGAGGCAGTGGCGCTGGCTTCTTCTTTTGAAAACGCCAACCGAGAAATGTCTCGATGTCGGAGATGGCGTCACCGGCACGTCGGCAAACTAGCGGCTCTTCGTCGGAGAGTGAGGTCTCGAGAATTTGTTTGATGCGGCTCTGCTTGTCCAGCTTGCCGAGAACACGGGCGAGGTGGCCGAAGGCCGTGAGCGCATTTCCCCGCACCCAGGCATCCTTATGAAAGGCAAGGTCGAGGCAGATGCGCTCGACATCCACACCCTCCGGTGGGTCCATCGAAAGCGCGATCGGCAGTACCCGCAAGTCGTCGATCGGACCGAGGGCGAGAATGTCGTCGATGACATCGGACGTGAGTTCTCGTTCGATCATGTCGTCCGAATACTGGTAATCATGCAGCCTCGTCGCCCAGCGGCGCAAAATAGAAACTTCCAATTGCATCGAGCAGTTTTTCGATCTCTCCAATCACAGCCCCAAGATCGCTGCCCTTGAAAGAATGAAGCTTCTGCCCACAATGGTAACCCTTCAACACACATCGCAGATAGCCGCCATCAAGGTTTTCGGCAGGCGCCCAGCTCAGATTGAGCAGCCCATCGCGCCGCCTGAGCATGAGCATGAGCATGAGCATGAGCAGCGAGTCACTGCACAAAACGGACCAGGCCATGGGGTGAGTCAGAGGCATATCGTAAAACTGGTTATAGTCGACCAGTCATCCTTAGGGGATGCAAAGCGCATGGAGCGGGTAATCGCGTACTTCCAAGCAATCCGTCATCCCGGAGAACTCTGAATCTTCGCGTTCCGCTTTGGGTGCATCATTCATCCCTCGTTATCCCTGAAATGTGCATCCAAGCGAGCAATCAAGTCATCTTCGTTTTCCCGCCCCAAATGGGTCCAGTCGCACTGGCGCAGCACATATGGGCAGAAGTTCGTCTCTATCGGACTGGTGCGTTCTCTCACTTCCGGGGGCAGATTCTGCCAATAGCGCTCGACCATCGGCGCGATTTTCATGAGCCCGCTCTCGATCCATACATCAGAGATTTGGCAACTTGCAGCGAAAATTGGGTCTTCGGATCGCAGCTTGAGCATCACCTTGTAGAGCTGCATCAGCATGTAAACTTCTTCGTTCGAATAATCGGCATAGCGGACGCTTGGCAGGTAGTAGACGGGCAGGTCCGCAAGCAATCGCTCCAGTTCGATCACAACGGCTGCGGGATCGCGGGATTCGAAGCACTGCAATTCACGACCGGGCCGATCGCCATGCATCACACGCAGCAGAAAACGAGCCGCTTCTGCAGGGCGTCCCGTCGACGATCCACGTAACCATTCAAGATCGATCAGCAGATCCCATTCGGCGTGGTAGGCGAGTAACAAGCAACCGTCATAGTCCCAGTAGGAGTGCTCGATCGGGGCATCGACAAAATTGTTGTGCCGCAGCGTCCAGCCGGACGGGATACGCAACGGGTGTAACAAGAACGGTTCACTCATAACCCGCTGTCCATTGGTTCGCCGGTCAACCCGTTACTCATTGCGCCACCGCAATTGTCGCTTGCATCCCCGGAGCATGTGCTGCCGCTGTCGCAGATTGCCATCACCCGGGTCTGCAGCCGCCAGGACAGAGTCTCGTTTTCCGGAATGTCTGGTCGGTCGAAAATGACCTGCATTATGCCCGGACGCGCGCCATCCTCCCAGTTCTCTCGCAATTGCCGGACGGCGTCGGCCAAATCCTGCGGCCTCGACAAGTCGGAGGCGGGATCGTCTGTCTCGGCATATCTCAGGTCGAGCAACATTGCCTCGACCCGCTCGAGGCTGGACAAGAAGATCGCCACATGGTGCCCTAAGTTCTGATGGTCAGCAAACTCCTCGGAGAGAGCAACCGCAAGATATTCAGTATGATGGTCGCCACGGGGCCACCAGATCCTGCCTTCCTCCAATTGGACCGCCATTGGCCCGAGGTCGAGCGGTCGTCTCATACGGGGAAGCAGCCGGCCAAGGCGAACGATGTTCGCCTGCATTTCGTTGTGGAGAGGCGCGAAACGCACGGGCCAGTTCGCCCGCGGTTCGGACGCGGCCCTGGCTGCCGCCTGCTCCACATCGTCTAGAAAAGGGCTGAAATGGCGTTCGAGATCGTGGAAACTTTCCTCAACATAGCGCGCCGCAATACCCTCACCGGCCCAAGCTCCCCCATCGGCATAACAGACAGAAAACCCTTTGCGTTCATAAGCGAGCAGGTTGCCGTTACCACAAGCGGCAAGCATGAAAGTGGTCGATACGAGCGCCCCGGCGATCGCGGATCGGACGATCATTCCCTGGCCTCCCTGCACATCCGCACTACCTGCCATCTCAGCCGACTGGCGAGATTGGTGTGAAAGGCACCGTTCAGCACGCGCAAAGCCGGGCGCCGAAAATCAGCATCATAGGCTTCAGCGAGCGCACCAGTCGCCAGTATGTGCAGAGCGCCCATCTCGCTCTCGCTCCTGCCGCTTTCCTCTCTCGGTTCCAGCAAAGAGCGAGTCAATTCCAGGCGTGCGATAAAGCGAACATGCGCCCCTTCCGGCCCTGCCAACGGAACCGATACGATCTCACGCAAGAATGCAGCGCGCAGCACTTCCTGTCGGTCTGGTGGATCGAAATCAGGTAAAGGAATGCCGCTCGACATTTCTTCCTCAAGAAATTTCAACGGCCATGCTTCATTACCTGCATCGCGCATCGGAATGAGCTGTGCGAGGGTAAGGTAGAGTTCCACGATCCCCGTGTGCAGGCCGGAAATCGTAGCTGGCTCTGGCAGATGAGCTTCCGATTCAAAGGCTTCGGCAAGGCGAGCTGAAAAGGCAGTAAAGCGCCGGTCGAACTCACGGAACGCTTCCTCGAACGCGCGGGCAGTTTCTTCCGGGTCATCGTCGACCCAGTCGGCATGACTGGCGCAAATATCCGACGGGGACGAAGGTGTGTTTTCTCCTGCCAATGCGGTGCAATGCAGGGTTGCCAGTATCAGGCCGATCACCCGAAAGGCTTGGCGGACAACCACGCTTCAATCTGCCGGACACATGGCACGAACACGCCGGTGAAGACGTTCGGCCAGCCGTGGCGTTTCCCCGAAAATCGCCCTTTTGAGAACCGGCTTAAACCCATCGCGCCAGTCGCTTAGCAGCGCCTGTGCATTCGCGCGCAGAAGCGCAAGGGTCGCTTCACGATCACGCTCGGTCGTCTGCGTTTCGAGCTGCCGAAGTCCATAGCGAACCCTACCCAGCGAGGTCAGGAAGGCGTCGATATACGCTCCTGCATGGATGGTGGCGGCGGGATCGTCGCTCTGGATCATTTCCTCTGCCAGTGCAGCCCTTAGCCATGCAGTGTGTCCGTCACCGGGTTGCGCCTGTTCGGGTTGCTGCAATTCGAACGAGTTAGCGACGATCGCTACTGCCAGACTGTCCGCCGGAGCGGCCACCCCGGTCAGCAAGCGGGCAAGGCGCGACATCAGCGCATCGAGCCGCGCCGTCAGATTTTCAAGGCGCGTGGAATCGGTGCTTTTTACTCCGATATCACCTGCAAATGCTCCGCTTAAAACACGGAAATGTTTGTCGAATTCGAAGTAACTATCCTTCAGATACCCCTCGGCACGCCGATTATCACCTGATAACCATCCCGAATTGTCTGCACAGACATCGATAGCGGCCGTTTCGTACTGCGCGAACGCGGGAGGTGTCTCGATCGGGGCGCGTGAAGAAGACGGATCGGCCAACATGACATCCTCGAACCGGCGGGTATCGAGAAAGAAGAGCGCATATTCATCGGCCGTATCAGCGGAGGCTTCGGTCGCAGGGGTGCGGTGGCGTTCGAATGTCACCGCAACGCGATTATGGCGGATCGTCGCGTCGCCAACCAGCACGCGATCATCGGCGTTCAGATCGAGGAAGGGCAATTGCCCTGAAATATAGCGCCGCTCTGGAAACGACCACAGGCGCTGGATCCGCTCTCCCATAACCAGCAGGCCGAGGTTGTGCAGGCTGCGGTGGGCAGTCAGAAGATGGGGCGAATAGTCGGCCACAAGGATCTGGTTGCCGTCAGGGTCGTAAACCTCGGTGCAAATGCCTTTCGCACCGCAGATCGCGCCGTTGCGTTCGACGTGGAAGGCATAAAGATCATAGCCCGGCGCAATCTGAAACGGACAGCCCTCGCCTGCCTCGCCAAAAGGGTCGTGCACCAGCGGCGGGAGGATGTCCTTGCCATTCCTGTCGCGCAGCCCGCAGGCCGTATCGGTGCGCCAGACAGTCAGGTTTTCGCCCTGCCATGCCACGGTCACGTCGGGGAGCGGCGGCGGGATATGCGCGCTCTCTTCGGCTGTCGGTTCATCCGCAAGCCGTTCGGGTTCGAGCGACAGAGCAAGGAAGGCCACCTTCCCCCGTTCGACCCGGCGAGTGATACGCATAGCCTCGACCTGTGCGGCTTCGGCAAATTGCCAGCTCGCCAAAGGCCCCGCCTCGCGCGGGGTCATATCGAGACCGTGGAGACGCTTCAGCTCTGCAATAAAGCGGGCGTGCGGATCGAACGCCTTGCTGTCCAGACGCACGATATTGCTGACGATAATCGCCAGGCGGGGTTCGTCGCGCGGCCCCACTTCGCAGATGTTTCGCGGTTCGGCCACCTGCACCTGCATACATTGCGCGTGGAGATAGCCCCAGCTTTCCGGCTCGCCAGCGGGTTCCGCGCGTGCGGGCAAGCATACCGCCATCAGCATGGCCAGCACCGCGATACGCGCCAGATGCGCCAGTCGCATCAGATGCAAGCGAAGACCCGTCTCATTTCTCATAAGTGTAGGTCGTCCGGCAAACCCATGCCCGTTCACCGCCCTGCCCTGTGCTGTTGCAGGTTCGCTTGCCGCGATCGACCACTGTGCCGCCTTCCTCCTTGGTGCGGCCATCCCCTTTCAAATAGAGGTAGTTCGCTGCTACCACTTCGGACGAGCCGAAGCCTTCGGCATCAAAGGTATAGCGGCTGCTGGCGGCGGGTTCGGGCACATAGGGTTCATCGCTGTCCTGCCCGCGCGGAACGACATATTTTGCCGAAACCCACCCGGTCAGGCACGGCCCTTCATAGGGGCGCACACTGCCGACATTTTCCTCCGCCCGGCATTTGTCGTCTGTCGGCAGATAGCCATTCGCCTGATAGACAATGCCGATCCATTTACCGTCGGCATTCTGGTCGCAGATATAAACCGGGGCATCGTCCTTCAGGCTATCGATCCGTCTGGCTTTGGCATTCGGCCCTTCGCGCACCGAAAGCGTGTCGTTGGCCGAAAGGTTTGCAACCGATCCGACGCCTCGACATGCATCGGCATGCGGGCCATCGATGCCAACGCGAACCGCTTGCCGCAAGTCAATCGCCTGTGGCTTCACGTCTGCCTCTGCTGCCCTTGCTTCCCCGCCCTCGCTGGCAACGGCGGTCGGCGTGTCGCGCGCGTTGCTTTCGATCGCACCGTGCCGATTGCCCAGCAGGTACATGACGGCACCGACCAGCAGCATCACGACCACCAGCAGACTTGCAACCAGTTTGTTCATTGCCCCGTTCCCCCCAATCACCAATACCCCGTGCCCATGTACCCCGTGGGCTTGGGCGGCACGGTGACGTCACGGAACATCGAAACATAAGGCCTCGATTGCGCTTCGTAAAAAGCATCGGCCGCGCTCCGCTTGTTGCTTGAAGAGGACCGCCGCCGGACCTGACTGCGGTAACGGCGCTGCGATGCGGAAGTGGCGCGGGCCGGCGGGCGGCTTGCATTCGCTTGCGCGATGCGGCGATTGTCGGCCTCCACCCGTTGATTGCGAGCGGTCAGATCGCGGTTGAAACGCTCCGCTTCTTCGTTCCGCGCTGCCAGCGCGCTGTTCCAGCGGGCAATTTCATCGCGGATGAAAGGCGCGGCGCCACCCAGCGACCGATACGTCCCCTGCATTTTTTGCAGTTGAGCCCTGATCGCGACGGCACGCGTGGTCCATTGCTTGTCGCATTCCACCACTGCGCGAATTCGCGCCCTGATCGCATCTGTAGAGGCGCTGGCCAGCTCGCTCGCGCCGGGTGCGGGGCGGCAATCGCGAGAATAGCCATTCGCCGCGATAAACGCGCGCGCTTCGCCTTCGGCCGATGCCAGCGCGGCGGCACGTTTGGCTTTCAAATTGGCCAGTTCGCGTTCCTTTGCCGCAACGCGTCCATCCCATTCGCGCATGGTTTTGTCGATATGCCGGCGGGTCTTGCCATGTTCGGCATTCATCGCCGCCCAGGCATCGCCTATTCCCGTCAGAGGGGTACGCAGAGTGATGACATCGATCGAACCGTCTTCGACCATCATTTCGAACTGGGCCGTCAGATAGGCCGCATCCGCCCGCAGAACGGTGCGCATGTCATCCACCGAAGGCTCCATCATCGCATGGACCTGATAACTGGCATAGCTGGTGCCGAACCGTGGGGAGCCATCGTCGGGCGCGGTCTGGAACCATGCCCGGCCGTTCAGAGCGATATGCGATCCGTCGCGCAATTCGACGGCAAGTCGCGCAAAATCCGATTGAACCAATATGTCATAGACTTGCGCTTGCAGGTGCAAGCGGGGAAGTTGCCAGAATGCGCCAAGGTCGGTCACCAGCCCGGTTTTAGCGCGCATATCCTCCATATAAGCCGGGTCCAGTTCGGCCACTTCGTCCTTGGGCTTGCGCATCATGTCGATGCTGAAGGCCCATTGGCCCAGCCCCGTTGGCGGCTCGCTGCCATCGGCGCGAAATGCCCCGTTTGTCGCAGCGATATAATGTATGCCGGTGTCGGCCGCCGCCTCTATGTAACTCGTCCGGGCGTTACGCAGATGGTACAGCAGATCGTCCATAAACAGGCCCACGCGCGGGCCGTTCTCGGTTTCGAAAACGTAATTGCCATCGGGCGTGACTCTCACCGGAAAGAGTGGCGGTGTGTCTTCGCTGCCCGCCGGACCTGAAAGCCAGCGCGAAGGCGCGAAACGCACGCCTTTTGAAAACAGGTCGCCAATCTTGTTCCAGGCCAGACCGTGAGCGAATTCCATCCGATCGTCGATCAATTCGACACCCGGCAACACCCCTTCCTGCAACTGGCGGCAGAAACGGCTGGGATGTTCAAGGTTGGCACAGACGCTTTCCAGCGCGGGGCGGAAGAACTGGCCTTTGCACTTGGGAATATTGCGCGTGTACCGGGCAATATGCTGCCGCTTCTGGGCCATCTCCTGCTCAAGCTTCGCCCAGGTCTCGCTGTCGAAATCGGCCTTTCGGCGCTGAAGCGTTTCCCAATTGGCGGTCATCTTCTGCTCCGCCTCTTCATAAGCATAGGCGATAACGCATACTTCATGGTTCCAGTTGGCATCGGCCAGCGCAGGGCGCACAGCCGCCGACGCCTTCTGGTCCGCCACGGACAAGCTGCCACCCCAAGGCGAGGGAATAGCGGGAAGCGAGGCCGACGGTTGAGCCCCCGCGCCGGTGGCGTGACCAAGAGTAAGCGCGACCAGCAGCACAACACGTAAAAGCAACTTTGATAGCATGAGCTCCACCTCCTGATTGGCAATCGGTCCTGTTATGGGAAAACAGCCGAGCTGATCGAACGGCAATAGCGACGCATCCCGCTCGTGTTCAGCTTGGCGGTGTCTTCCATGTGCCCCCGATCGATCAGTTCCTGGATATAGTCCGCGTTTTTGCCGATCAGGCTGGCCAGCCTAGCAACCTCGACGTTATAGCGCCTTGCTAGCCCGCTTTCGTCGGCAACGATCATGATCGCCTGATAATCGCAGATGATCCGCGCAGCGGCGTTGTCGCCACAGCTCCGTGACAGTTCCTGCTTGCGTACGCAGTCGTTGAACCACTTCACGTCATATTTGTAGATGTCGTCGAGATAGCCGTCGATCTCACGTGCCGTTTCCGCCTGCGCGGGCACGGGAAGCAATGCGACAGAGGCCATCGCAGCAAGGCATTTCTTTGCAAAGGGTGTCATCACGGTTTCCTCTATGGATAGCCCGATCCGTAATAGGTCGGATGGGGAATGCAGGGGCGTCCGTCCCGCGTTGCATCATAAGTGTAGATGCCCGTCAGCGACGGCGGGCGACCGTCCGAATACCAGGTAGCCTTGTAACCCCGCCCGCCATTGGCCCAGTGCGGGCAGCGATAGGCGCTGGAATAGCGGCTGCCGTAGTGCCTGCTCCGATAACGGGGGCGATATCCATCGTCGTCCTCCAGCCGCCGGATCGCCGCCCGCTTCGCTTCCAGGCACACGCTGTCAAATCCGATGGAGCGGCCATCCTTATAGACGCGGCACTGCTCATAATCGCCAGCGGAGAGCGATTGCGCGATGGCGGGTGCATCATGAAAAGCTACAACCGACATCCCGATCAGCATCCAGGCCGCAACCTCACGTTTCATAACAACCTCCCTTTGGCGCAGGATAATTGCGATGCGGCCTGGTTATCTTGGGGTGCCGCTGCCTTTCGGGCGATCGGGCCTGTCAGGCGTGCGATTGTAAGAAGTTACTGTGCAAACGTATTTGTATTTTGAGTTCTTGCTGAACGCGGCATGCCCGCAGTTGCACGAACTATACGCCTGATTGTGCCGTGGGTTGCTTGCATAACTGAGAGCTACGCGCTTGGCGGTATCGCAGGCGGCGCTCTGCGTTTCGCCATAACCGCGGCCTTTGGTTTGATAGACAACGCCCTCTTTCGCAAGCGCCGCTCCTGAAAGCAGCACCGCACCCAGCGTGGCGGCTCCCCATATTTCATTCCTCATCGTTCATTCCCCTCTTTCTTCCAGAATTTGTGTCGCCCAGGGACCACGGGCCGCACAGCGATGACCAATCCTATCGGCCACTCTGCCGCCACTTGGTAATGACGTGCTCGTATATCCTTGTGGTTGTTTGATATTGATAGATTTTCTCGGCCTGAGCCTTGTCATCCAGCGCACTGCAGCGCTTTTCCCGCATTTTGTCGGCGGCCGGATAATTCGCCTCGACATAGTGCAGAAAACGGTCGGTCATCGCCTCACGGGCGGCGAGGTCCATGCCTTTCGCCGCCGGGAACAGGGCGGAGTGGTAAAACACCATTTTTCCGCCCCCGTTTTTCCCGCCCTTCGAGTAATAATTGGCGACGTGACAATGATAGTAGCTGACACCGCTCTGCGCGGCTGTGGCGCTGGCAGTACCGGCCAGCATGGCCAGCGCGGTTCCCATTGTCAGAATTCTGGCATTCGATTTCATCGCAAAATCCTTTCGCTACCTGGAACTCATCCGCACCAGAACTTCATATGTCAGGCGACAGCGGTATCCCGCCGAAGGTCCGTTGCCTTTCGACGCGATGGCACGGCAGGTGCATTCGCGGATATTCAGCCCGAGATATTTGCGCGCCTCTGCCGCGACCTGCGTGCGTGCGGCGGCACAGCCGCTGGCTTCACTGCGCCCCGTGACTTCGACATTTCGTGGCGCCCAACGCGCCTCTTGCGCGGAAGCGACGCCGCCCGGCAGCAGCAGGGTCGCTGCTGCCGTGAGTATCAGCAATGTTCGCTTGCAACAGGCCATCGCCCGCACACATCCATTCGCGGTTGTCGATGGCGGGAAAGCTTTCCCAAATCGGGCTGGATGTCTTTCCTTTACCTCTGAAAAGAGGTTGAAACTTCATTCCCGAGATTCTGAAAATCTTGAATTATTTTATCTAACAGCAGCTTACATAAAAGTCAGCGCTTGCCACTCAGCTCTGCAGTCGCCAGCATTTTCGCTTCCGCCAGCGCCGGATAGGTTGCCGGAAGGTTTTCGATCGCGCTCAAAGCGGAGAGACATGCCTTTCCGGCTTGCTGCGCCCCGGATTCGTCCCGACGCACTTGCGCGATCCGCGCTGCCAGACAATGCAAGCGCGCGCGCCAGGGATGGTCAGGCCTGAATCCACTGTGATCCATCGCCTCAAAGGCGCGGCGCCGTTCATCCTCGGCCTCGTCGGCCTTGCCCAGCGCAGCCAACGCGCGTGACCAGCGCATATGGAAATGTGCCGCCTTCCCCTCGCGCCCATAGAGCACCCGCGCACCTGTCTGCCGCGCCTCACGCAGCAAGGCGTCGGCGCCCCCGGCCTCTCCCATATGCGCCTCCGCCAGCGCCAGTTCGCTCATCACATAGAGAGTCCAGAAGTGATCGGACCCAAGCGCATCGCGATAACGCGCCAGTAACGGACGAAGAATTGATCGCGCACTTGCCCAATCGCGCCGCCACAACGCGCCGACCGCGCGGCTGTAGCTGGGCGAGAGCGCTTCCGGATGATCGGGGCCAAGAGTCGCGTCAAACGCCTGCTGCGCCGCCGCAAGATGCCGTTCAGCCTTGGAATAATCGCCCGTCGTCACCAGAAAATCGCCGTAATCGGCATGGGCCCAGGCAGTGAGCGGGTGCGATGCGCCAAATGTATCCTGGCGGAGCTTCAGGTGCCGCCGAAACGCGTCGTCGGCCAGATCGAAGCTCGCGAGCTTACGTTGCGAGAGCGCATAAAACCATTCGGCATCGGCGCGCTCGTTGGGCGACAGCGCTGCGGAATTCTCCAGCACACGGGCCAGCGTGGCGGCGGCATAGCTATATTCGCCAATCTCGAACCGCAGCTTGGCACGCGCCGTCTGTGCCGCACTCAGGAGGGGCGAATCGATCGCTTGCGCCACCTGCTCTGCACGCAGGCAGATGCGCTCTGCCCGCCGCGTCTCACCGGCCAGACGCAGGTTTTGACACAGCCCGATGTCTATCGGAATATTCTGACGCGCACGGCCGCCATACAGCCGCGCATTCAACACCTGAGCGCGGTCGAAATGGCTGACTGCCTTTTCATATTCGCCCCAACCTGAAAAAGTTTGCGCGATTGTACGATGCAGCAGCGCACGCGCGGCGGGATCTTCAGGCAGCCTGCTATCCATCGTCGCAGCGGTTCGTTCGACAACCTGGCGTAGCGACTGATCCTGATAACTGGGCGCATACGGATCGCCCGCGGCAAGAACATCGGATGACAGGAACGTCAGCAATACTTCGACGTCGCGTTCCTGGTCGGCCACTTGTGCCCGCATCGACATGGCCCACCAGGCGGCCAGCCCACCCAGGATCAGTATCGTCCCGACAACAACGATGCCGCATGTGGCCATTGCTCTGAGGGAGTTACCGAACAGGCGGACACGCAAGCGCGCGAAAATCCCCACCTCACCGGAACCACTTGGCGATATGGCATGGATGCGCTGTACCGGCCCGCTCAGGCGATAGCCGCTGCCATAAACCGCCTCTATTCGCGCGCCGTCCTCACCCATTGCATGGCGCAACCGGCTGATTGCCTTGGCGAGCGAGTTTTCATGTACGATGCGGCCCGGCCAGCCGGTTTCAAGCAATTCATCCTTGCCGATCGGTTGGTCTGCGCGGCGTAGCAACGCGGTGAGCAGCGCGATGCAACTGCGGTCGATCTCGACCGTCTGTCCGTCAACAACCAGCATTCCGCCAGCTTCGTCGAACAGGATACGGCCAAAGCGCCACCGACTGGATTCGCAGCCCTCGTTCCTCATGAGCTTTTCATAGCTCCAAATTGACAGTGCGCAATCAAGCGCATTTATGGCGAACAGTCATCTGTTCGCAAGCGGTGTCGCTGCCTTCAGGGCAGGTCGCGACGAGGCATTCCGTCGCATCGAGTTTTAACTTGGGCATAGTGTGGTTTCCTGTTTTGAATGGGTTTGGGGCGCGCCGCAGGTGCGGGGCGGCTGGTGGGCAGCCCGGCGTCGGCTCTCCTGCTTTGGCGCAATCCAAACGTTGCAAAGGGCCACGGGGGCCGATGTTGCAGCAGCAGGCGCGTGGTGGGGGGAGGGGCAGCAGCAGCGCCAACTCAGCCAAACTCGGTTTTACCGACAGGTCCGCTCGAGAGTGTGGAACGCTGCCACCCCTCCCCCCCTCAGGAGCCTTAGGTTGCGAACCCATAGAAGTTGCACGAGCACGGACTGCGCTATAGCCATGAGGTCATGAGCAAGCCTAGCGGCGTCATCGATCATGAAGAAGACTTGGCCAAGCTGAGCCTGGCTGATTTGGATGCACTGATCGAACGTCACCGACTTTCTCCGAAATCGTCCGTTTTGTGAGATTTTATGGCAAGAAATCATATATTTCTCGTGGCGATAATTTTTATTATCCTCAGCTGCAGTAAATCGCCGCATGACGAGAAAAATGAGGTTCTGGAATCGTTCTTTGTCTTGATGCATAATGAATATTATGATGCAGAGTTCACCGGCATTGCATTTGAGGAATTCAAAAAGCGGGTGAGAATCGCAGCCGCAGAGGCCCATGATAGTTCGGAGCTTTACAGCGTTGCATTCCGCCCTGCTTTACTCAAATTGGAAGTGTCCCACGCTAATGCTTGGTCACCGGAAGAGTTTTCCGGCAGAGTTGGAACAGTAGCGAGTCCGGTCGTCGAGGCCGACTTGTTCGCTTGCTTTGGGCTGGTCGTTCAGAATGTCCGCCCCGGAATTATGCCACGTGTGGTCGCCGATCTGCGCCCAGAAGCAGGGATTGATATCTCCGGGCCGACGGTCGGATGGCACCTTATTAGCTGGGAGCCTGCGATTGACCACCGTCTCCGAACAACTTGGACCGACCCGATGGGAAACAAGCGCAAAGTGACCCTTGAACTCGCTAAATTCACTTCAAAGGGCCCCGACATTGCGCAGTCGCTGCCCGTAGACAAACGTCCGGTGACCGTACTGCATCGAATGGATGCTTCTGCGCGACAAATACTGCAGGATTTGCAGGAGCGCCGGGCTGATCCTACGACACCTGTCTATTACGCTCCTCTTGGTCTTGTCCTTAGTGCTGGAAGAAGTGGAAACTTGCCTCGCATCATTGACGTTCAGCATGGCCGACCCGGAGAAGCTCATGGTTTGAGCGTCGGTGATCTAGTGGTGGGTGTAAGTGCGAAAAAGCTACGCAATACGACAAGGCTCGAACTGAAAACCATGCGTGATGGCAAGGTGCGTAGCGTAAACCTGCAGCGCCAATGTGATAGACAGTCGTTTGTGCGGCCACCGCTCATTACGAAGAGTGGAGATATCGCCTTTGTAAGGTTCGACGAATTTACACCGCAAGCTGCAGCGTCATTACGTGAGCAGGCGGAAGGCATCACCGCTCGCCATATCGTCTTCGATCTTCGCCGAAATCTCGGTGGGAGCACGGCAGTCTTGAGCGAGATTGCTGCAATGTTCTTTGGCCCGAACCAACTTATTGGCTACGTAAATCGGAGGCGTGTGAAGGGCGAAATAAGGGCTGAGGGCGATCATGTCACCTCATCGCCGTTTCGCGCCGCAACCCTGACCAGTCCAATAACTGCAAGCTCTGCAGAGGCGTTTGCCTACTTCGCCAGAGCGAAAACAGATGGAACGATCGCTGGCATGCGTTCGTCAGGTAGCGTGTTGGTGTCAAAGATGTTCAGGCTCCCCGATGGGGGAGTGGTGCAGATCCCGACGAGAGAGCTTACCATGTTTGATGGGCAAATACTTGAAGGACGAGGAGTCTTGCCAGACGCTGATGTTCCGCAAGGGTGTAACGCGATTTCACTCGAATCGTGCAAGGCTCTATTCGAAGGCACTGCCTCTCGACAATAGATGTCTCGAAGCGAGTTCGTTACGGTTTTGAGCGATCGGACGTGTGTAATCTAGCACTACTTTGGCATATTTTGGCGAGGAGGGTCGCTGGGCCTGCATCCGCAGTGCAGGCATGGTTTGTCCGGCGGCCTGGTGAGACGGTCAATGATGGCTTGCCTGATTGCAGGCAAGCTCGGCTTCGGTGGCGGGCCCGAAATTCTTTTCCCCCCCTTTGGCCTGCTTGAGGCGAAGTGACTGGAGGAAGGCGAGAGCGATCATGGACATCAGCGTGTGTCGGTGCAGCCCTTTCCATGACCGCCCCTCGAAGTGGTCCAGGCCGAGCTCTTCCTTGAGTTGCTGATGAGCCTGCACACAGACCCAGCGGGCTTTGATGGCGCCGGCCAGTTGCTTGGGGTAGCACAAATTGCGTTTC
>NZ_PHSO01000012.1 GCF_002870965.1 Tsuneonella flava | reverse complement strand
CCAAATGTTCTGACGACGGACAAATCAGACGTCATTGGCGCGCGGAAACGATATGGTGAATTGAGCACCGCCATCGGGAGGTGTTTGGAGTTTGATAGTGCCGCCGTGAATTTCAACTAGGCGATGAACAATTCCGAGACCAAGACCCGATCCTTCCTGATTCTGCCGATTCTTGCGCCAAAACCTGTCGAAAATGAACGGAATGTCCTTTTCGGATATGCCGGACCCGTGATCACGGATGGACACCTGCGGGCCGGGCCCGGCCCGTACTTCGATCGGCTTATTACCGCTTCCGTGGTAAATTGCATTCTCGATCAGGTTGCGCAGCACGCGGTATATCGCCTCTTCGTGGCCATGAATTTGCGCATCGCCCAAATCTTCGAAGCTGATATCCTGTTCTTTTCCAAGCGCAATCGGTGCCAAGTGGCTGACTGCTCGCTGGGCTATCTCCGCAAGATCAATTCGGTCACCCAGATCGAGCGGGCTTGCGTCGGCCTGTGCCAGATCGAGCAGCTGGTTTACGAGGCGGTTCATCTGTGCATTGTCACGCAACAATTGCTGTTTTTGCTTACCTTCGGGAAGCTCTCCGAGCGAAAGTTGCATGATAGAGAGCGGTGTGCGCAACTCGTGTGCCGCATTGGCAGTGAATGAACGCAGCGTCCCCATGGCGATTTCAAGTCGTGCCAGAGCTCGGTTTACAGCAGTTACGAGTGTTGCGACTTCACGCGGTTCTGACGGCTCTGTAATCCTGAGCGTCATGTTTTCGGGATCGAGTTGATCTACCTGTATTTCCGCTTCTCTGAGAGGTGCGAGCACCCGCCGAACGGCCAGTACATTGAAAAGGAGCATGAGCAGCGAAAGTGGGACCAGGGGCAATGCGACGTGCTGCAAGAGTTCATTCGCTATCACCGGTATGTAAGGCCGGATACCACTCCCTTCGAATTGCATGAAGAGCCACTTGCGCTCGCCATCAATGGTGACCGTCCGTACTCCGGAAATCCTGTAACCTTCCGCTAGCTTTTCGCGTCTGGTCCAGTCCATCAAGTCCCCTTTGACAGGAGATTGATGGATCGAGGCAGAAGGCGCAGGAACGCTTTCGCTCGCCAAGTAGCTGGCGAACCACCTCGATGCGCCCGGCGGACCGGCGAGCAGATTGGTTGCCGCCGTGCCCGAATTGCTGGCCTTGGCTGCCTCCATAGTGAGCAGCTCTTCGGCGAGCGATTGCGGTTGCCTACTGTATGTCGTGATTACGATCGCAATATCGAGTAGGGCAAAGACAAGGGTAAAGAGCGCCAGTCGGGTGGCAATCTGGCGAAACAGCGTTGGCCGCGTGCTCGTCCGGCCGAGCCAGATGTGGTCAGCCGTTGGCAAAGTCGGTCTCGAAGATGGCATAGCCGACGCCGTGCACTGTCTTGATCTGGACCTCGGCGCCGGCTTCCTTTAAATGCCGCCGCAATCGCGACACCGCAGCTTCCATCGCGTTCGGAGTGATGGAGGCATCCATGGAATAGAGGGCGCTTTCAATCGACTGCTTCGCCACCACGTGTCCCGCTCTGCGCAGCAGAATTTCAAGGAGATCGATCTCTCGCGGAGAAAGTTCCGCCGCTTTCGTATCCACTTTGACAGCCCGCTCCGAGGGGAAGAGGGAAACATTTCCGAGCGAAAGGACCGCTTCGAGCGTATGGCCTGGGCGGCGAAGCAAAGCCCGGCAGCGTGCTGCCAGTTCCGGAAGGTGGAAGGGTTTAACGACGTAGTCATCGGCTCCCGCATCAAGCCCGAGAACACGATCATCCAGACCGCTGCGCGCGGTCAGAACAAGTACCGGAACATGGCTCTTGCGTGCCCGCAATCCGCTGACAAATTCCAGCCCGTCACCGTCCGGAAGTCCAAGATCAAGAACGATAAGGTCATAGTCGTAGGTCTCGTATGCATCGTTCGCGCCGTCCAGGGTTTCGCACCAATCTACTGCGAAACCCTGACGTTCGAGCCCATCCCTTACTAGGGTTGCTAAGCGATTATTGTCCTCAACCAGTAACAGGCGCATTGTCCACATCCAATCCTTTGGCGGGCCGCTTGTAGCCTGTTATCATCGACCAGGGCATGTTTTCTCGGTGTCGCACACTTTCAATTATCGCGGCGAGCACGTGGATGATGGCCGCAGCGATTATGATATTGGCCAGCGTTTCATGTACTTCTTCGACCCAGGGTTCGCCCCAGAACTGGTCACTGCCCATCATCCATCCGGTGACGCCCATACCAGCGATGAGCGCCATAAGACCAAGCATCATGACAGCCCCGGCCGGGTTGTGGCCGACATAGCGAGGCTCACGCCGTTTGATCAGCGCAGCAAGGTACGATTTGAGTGATCCGGGCCCAGGGACGAAACTTGAAAACCGTGCATGGCCTCTCGCGACAAATCCCCACCCAATCCGCATGAGCAGTGCGGCGACCATGATGTAGCCGACAATAATATGCGGGTCCTCGACATGACGCAGCACTGTCAGGTTTGCGATGGTCCCAAGCGCCACGGTCCAGTGAAAGATGCGCACCAGCGGATCCCAGACCTTGATCCGGTGGCTTCGCGTCGAAGCCGTGTCCGGCGGCACATCGGCCGCCGGATGCGTCAGAGAAGTGGTCTCTTCCATCGATCAATCCACGTTATTCTGCACGACGGCGCCGGTCACGGGATTGAAGTAGACTTCGGCCCGGCGGCCATCCTTGTTGATGGCGTAGATTTCGTAGCAACTGCCAGAGACCTGGAAGACCTTGATCGTGCGGAAACCCATCTTCGCGATCCGGGCCTTCATCTTTTCCGGCGACATCCACTTGCTTTGCGGCTGGGCGGTGCAAACGGGGCTTGCATAGGCCGTCGAGGAGAAGCCGAGCGCTACAAGTGCGGCCGCGGCAGGGATCAGATATTTCGTTTTCATTATTCTTGCTCCGTTGATCGGGCTGTCACCGCAGCGCCGTCATTCTCAAATGCCCAACACTTCTGACCGATTCCTGACCTGGAATGTCTGTTTTTTCGCTTCTGGGAAGGTAACTTCTTCCCTTGGTCAGTTCGTCGTCAGAAATGAGGCTCAGAAGGGCTTCGGCGTAAGAAAGCGCAGATTTTCTATTGGAGCGATACAATGAAGACTTACGCGAAACTCGGGACTGGCCTTTTGATAGCTACCTGCGCAGCGGCTGCAGCTCTTGCTGCTCCAGCCACACCTTCAAAGGAACTTGCCCCGCAGACCAAGGCCAATCTCGAAGCTGCCATGCATGGCGAGGCTTTCGCCAATCTCAAGTACCTGCGCTATGCGGAACAGGCAGATGCCGCAGGTAAGCCGAAACTCGCCCAGCTGTTCCGCGACTCTGCTTATATCGAAGCGAATGAACATTTCGATCGTGAGGCAGAAGCGCTCCGACTTGGTAGTTCGGACGCCAGCAACCTCGAGGATGCGGTGGCCGGTGAACACTACGAAAATACCAAGATGTACATCGAATTTGCGGATCAGGCAGAAGCAGCGGGCGACCTAAAGGTCGCAGCGATGTTCCGCCAGATCGCTGTCGATGAGGGCGTGCATTACGAGCAGTACAAGGCCGCGCTGGCGAAAATCAAATAATTAGAAAGCCAGCATGTACCGACCGGCTTTCCCCCTAGCCGGTCGGTACAGTCCTATCTCGATTCCTCTCACCATCAGATGCATTTTGTGCCGAATCAACGACTAACGTTCGAATATGGTCTAGTTGACGTGACCTTCACCTTTGCTCCGGCTGGGATTAGAGTCGGGCGGTTATTTTGCGCTTCTACCCAACCTTGAACCACTCGGGCTTAGAGGTTTCCCTTTCCAAGGCTCAGTGGTAGATGGGCTTTTCGCCGCCTCTCGGGTCTTGGCGGTCAAAGTCCTGTCAGCTGCCACTCCGCGGCTCACCCAGAACTCGCTGATCCGAAGCACCGAATTCAATCTGCAAGCCACAGCTCGTGACTGTCGATCCGCAGTTTGGTAATTGCGCGCATGGCTTCAGCACGGGCTTCGGCTTCGATGCGGAAGGCATCATGCACCATACGCTCTGCCAGCAGAAGGTCGGCCAGGTCGATCTCGCCCAGCTGCTGCCCACGGCGCAGCTTTTCTAACGCGGCCATCTGCGCCGCGACCGTTTCGCGCGACCGCTGCCAGGCGGCGATGCGATAGCGTGCCTCGGCGACATCGGCATTGGCGGTTTCCTGCACCGCAAAGCGGGCCAGCTGTTCCTCGGCCCGGGCGGCGGAGGCTCCGGCCCCGGCTTCATCGGCCAGTGCCTTGCGGTGCCCGCCCCCTAGCGGGAGCGAGAATACCAAACCTGCGCCACGCTCGGCCCCGCTGCGTTCTGAAAACAGCCGCAGGCCGATGGACGGGTCGGCCATGCGGTCCTTGCTAGCTCGCGCCGCGACCGCCTCCATCCGCCGGGCTTCTGCCTCCGCGGCGGCGATCTCATGGCTGTTGCTGATCACGTGGTCACGCAGTTGCGACAACTGCGCATCGGCAATTTCGGGTAGCGGCACTTCGGGCGCTTCAGCCGGCAGGGCCAGTGCCGGGAAATGGGTCTCCAGCCGCGTGCGGGCAAGCGTAGCGAGGCCGGAGGACTGCTCCGCTGCAAGGCGGGCGGATGCCAGCGCGGCATTGGCCTGGTCGACATCGAGCTGAGCCGCATCACGCAACTCCATCCGCCGGGTCACGGCAGCGAGCGCCTTCTCGTAATTCGCCACAGCGGCGCGATCGACCCGCGCCTGGGCCGAGGCGGAAAGCCAGTCGAACCAGTGCATCGCCAGCAGCAGTGCAGCCTGGTGGCGCGCATCCTCGGCGAGGTTGGACGCGGCCTCGATGCCATAGGCTCCGATCTCCCGGTCGAGCCTTGCTTTTCCCGGCAGGCGGAAGGCCCGGCTCAGCTGGGCATCATATTCATCGAACTCGCCTTCGCGGTCGACCGAGCGACGGACAAAGCTGCCGCTGAAGGTGAATTCTTGCGGGCCCTTCTTGAGGCCTTCCGCGCGTGCCTCCGCCGCCTGCAACCGCGCCCGGGCGGCGGCGACGCTGGGGTGGTCATCGAGGGCGACAGCGACAGCAGCTTCATCGGGCAGGCCCGGTTCGGCAGCCAGCGGAGCTGCAAGGGCAAGCAGAGGTAGGAGGAAGGTCAGGCGGCGCATATCAATCCTCCACCGGGTGCAGCATGTCGCCTGCTTCGCGTTCCTGGGCACTTTCGCCGAAGCGTTCGTAGAGGATCGGCAGCAGCACCAGCGTCAGCAGCGTGGCAGAGACCAGCCCGCCGATGACGACAATGGCGAGCGGTTTCTGGATTTCCGAACCGGGCCCTGTGGCGAACAACAGCGGGACCAGCCCGAAGGCGGCAATGCTGGCGGTCATCAGCACCGGACGCAGTCGCCGCTCGGCCCCGCGGCGGACAGCTTCGGAGAGTGGCATGCCTGCCTCGCGCAACTGGCGGAAATAGGTCACCATGACGAGCCCGTTGAGCACGGCAATGCCGAGCAGGGCGATGAAGCCGACCGATGCCGGAACAGATAGATACTCCCCGGAAATCGCCAGCGCGATCATCCCACCAACGACTGCGAAAGGGATATTGGTGAGGATCAGCAGCGAAGCCCGTACCGAGCCCAGAGTGAAATAAAGGATTGCGAAGATCAGCAGGATCGAGATCGGCAGCACAACCGCCAGCCGAGCCGAAGCACGCTGCTGATTTTCGAACTGGCCGCCCCATTCGAGGCGATAGCCCTGCGGCAGGGTAACATTGGCGGCGATATCGGCCTTCGCGTCCTCGACATAGCCGACAAGGTCGCGGCCCGAGACGAAGGCCTGCACCATGGCATAGCGCGAGCCGTTCTCGTGCTCCAGCTTGACCGGCCCTTCGACCTGGCTGACCTGCGCGACATCGCTGGCGCGGACGAGCTGGCCCGAGGGGGATCGATAGACGAGGTCGGCGAAGCCTTGCGCGGTCAGCCCCTGTGCCCCCTCACCCTTGAGGACAATCGGCACGCGGCGCACACCGTCGGCGACGATGCCGGTACGCACGCCTTCGACCTGTGCCCGCATCATGTCCTGCAGGTCGGATACCGGCATGCCGACACGGCCGGCAGCAACGCGGTCGATATCTACCAGCAGGTAGTCAACCTGGTCATTGGCGACAGTCATCGCTTCACTGGTGCCGTCGATTGTTTCCAGCCGTGCCTGTATCTCCCCTGCCAGCCGAGACAGCTCGGAAAGGTCCGGGCCGAACAGCTTGATCGCCAGGTCGCCGCGCGCGCCGGTCAGCATTTCCGAGGTGCGCATGTCAATCGGCTGGGTAAAGGTCGGCTCGATACCGGGGAATTGCTCGAGCACCTTGCGCAGTTCGTCCAGCAGCCATATCTTGTCCTGCACCCGCCATTTTTCGCGCGGCTTGAGCTTGAGGAAGCTGTCGGTCTCGTTTGGACTCATCGGGTCGAGGCCGAGTTCGTCTGAGCCGACGCGGGCGATCACCGCTTCGACTTCAGGCACCTGCTCCAGAATGGCGCGCTGCACCTTCATGTCGCCCTCGACGCTGTGCTCGATGGAGATTGACGGCAGCTTGGTAAGCTGGACGATGATCGAGCCTTCATCCATCACCGGCAGGAAAGTCTTGCCGGTGATGCTGTAGGCACCAACCGTCAGTGCAAGACCGATCCCGGCGATGGTGAACACCCGCTTCTTGTGCGCGAAGGCACCAGCAAGCAGCGCTGAATAGCGCGGCGAGATCTGGCGCATCAGCCACGGTTCGTGATGGCCGCCGTCGCCAGCCGGCTTCACCTTGAGGACGTAGAACGCAACCACCGGGATCAGCGTCAGCGAGAGCACCAGCGCCGATGCCAGCGCCAGCACGATGGTAAGCGCCACGGGGGCAAACAGCTTACCCTCGAGCCCTTCCAGAGTCAGCAGTGGCAGGAACACCAGCGCAATGATGGCGAGGCCGGAAGCCACCGGCTTGGCCACCTCCGCAGCGGCGATGAAGACATTGTGCAGCTTGCTGCTCTTGGCGTGCCTCGGGTCAGACAGCCGCTCGACAACGTTCTCGACCACCACAACCGCGCCATCAACGAGAATCCCGACGGCAATGGCCAGTCCGCCGAGGCTCATCAGGTTGGCGCTGAGGCCAATCGAGCGCATGAAGATGAAAGTCAGCAGCGCCGCCATCGGCAGGGCCAGGGCAACGATGATCGAGGCCCGGATATCGCCGAGGAACAGCAGCAGCAGGATGATGACCAGCACGGTCGCCTCCAGCAATGCGTCCTCCACCGTCCCGACCGCGCGGGTAATGAGATCAGAGCGGTCATAGAAAACGTCAACGCTCATGCCTTCGGGCAAACTCGGCTGGATCTCCTCGAGTCGCGTCTTGACTCCGGCCACAACCTGGCTGGCGTCTGCACCACGCAGGGCAATGACCAGTCCTTCGACTGCCTCGCCCTTGCCATTCTTGGTCACAGCGCCGTAGCGGGTGAGGCTACCGGTGCGAACACTGGCGACATCGCCAACGCGCACCACCATGCCATTGTCCGATTTGACGACCACGGCGGCAAGGTCTTCCAGCGTGCGGATGGCACCGGTCGAACGGACAATGAGCGATTCCTCGCCACTGGTCAGCCGCCCCGCACCATCGTTGCGGTTGCTCATCTCGATAGCGTCGGCGAGGTCGGCGGTGGAGAGCCCCGCCGCCGCCAGCGCTGCCGCATTGGGCGCAACCTCGAAGGTCTCGACATAGCCGCCCAGCGCATTGACATCGGCCACGCCCGGCACGGTGCGCAGCGCCGGGCGAACCGTCCAGTCCAGCACCTTGCGCTTTTCCGCCAGCGACTGCGGGCCTTCGAGCGTGAACATGAACATCTCGGACAACGGAGTAGAGATCGGCGCCAGCCCGCCTTCAACCGTTGCGGGCATGTCACCCATCACGGCTGTCAGCCGCTCGGCCACCTGCTGGCGCGCCCAATAAATGTCAGTGCTATCCTTGAAGTCGATGGTAATGTCGGCAATCGCGTACTTGGCCATCGAGCGCAGGGTGGTCTGCTCGGGGATTCCAAGCATCTCCATCTCGATCGGAGTCACAACACGGCTTTCCACCTCTTCCGGGGTCATGCCGGGGGCCTTCAGGATGATCTTGACTTGCGTGGTGCTGATATCGGGGAAAGCATCGATCGGCAGCCTGGCAAAGGACCATGCGCCGATGCCTGCCAGCACCAGCGCCAGCGCGATCACCGCGAGGCGCAGGTTGAGCGCCTTTTCAACCAGAGTATGCAGCATGCCGGGTTACTCCGCGCTCATGGCCTTGAGTTCGGCGATGCTGCTGGCCGCGACAATTTCGCCCGCCTTCAACCCGTCGACGATCACGGCTTGCTCGCTGGTGGTGGCAGCAACCGTGACCTTGCGCGCTTCGTAGGTCTTGCCCTTGCGGACAAAGACATGATCCACGCCGCCGATCTTGGTGACGGCATTGGCCGGGACGGCAATACCCCTGGCACCGCCATTCCCCTTGATCGTCACGCTGACATTGCGCCCGGCGACGATGCCGGGGGCTGCACCAATGCTCGCGCGGGCGAGCACGGACCGCGTGGCGGGATCGATCGAGGGAGACACCGCGAGTATCTGCCCCCCCACCAGGACGGGATCGCCACCCTCGCTTGCCAGCATGATCTCGACCGGCATGCTAGGGCGAACTTCCTTGGCGAGCCGTTCGGGCAACTGCAGTTCGACCTGATAGGAGCCTTCAGCCTCGATCACGAAGGGGGCTTCCATCCCGTCGACAGGACCGCCGGTTTCCGTGCCCACATGCGCCACCCGGCCGGAAATCGGGGCGCTCAATGTCATCATGCCATCAGGCCCAACGCCGCCGAGCGAAGCCAGCCGTCGCTGTTCGGCGAGGCTGGCGCGGGCTTGCGCCAGTGCGGCCCTGGCTTCGTCGGCGCGCGCCTGCGCGATGATACCTTCATCGGCAAGCTGGGAAAGGCGCTTGACCCGGGCTTCCGTCAGCCCGACTTCGGACTGGGCCCGGGCCAGGTTTCCGCGAATCTGTACCGGCTCGGCCGAGCGCACGAGGGCCAGCGGCTGGCCTCGGCGCACCGCCTGGCCTTCTATGACATAGACCCGCACGGCTGCACCGGGGAACGGGGCTGTCACCGCGACCCGGGCTTCAGGTGGCAGGATCACGATCCCGGGAACCGTACCGAGCGGCAGGTTGGCAATGTCACGCGCCTTCGCCGTCTTGATCGCAAGACCTGCCACCGGATCGGCAGCGGCATCCACAGGCGCGTCCGTTTCAGCGGTGTCGGAACAGGCCGGCAGCGCTGCAAGCGCAGCCATCATGGCGAGAGGGGCGAGAATGCGAGGGTTCATGCCGCCCCTTTGCTTTACGAAGCTGACAGCAACTTGTCAGTTTGGCAGGTTGTTGTCAGTTTTGCCTGTCACACCGCGCCTCATTGCGGAGGAATACCCCAGCCATGCGCCTGTTGCTTGTTGAAGACGATCCTGAACTCGGCCGGCGGCTGAGCGATCGCCTGCGCGGATCGGGCTTCGCGGTCGAGCTGGCCACCAGCCGCAACGACGCCGAAGACTGGCCCGATGTCGACAAGATGGGTGCCATCATCCTCGATCTTGGCCTGCCCGATGGTGACGGGCTCGACCTGCTGCGCCAATGGCGCGATGCGCGGGTCGAGACGCCGATATTGATTCTGACAGCGCGGGGCAGCTGGCAGGACAAGGTCGAAGGGCTCAATGCCGGAGCCGACGATTTCGTGGTCAAGCCGGTCCGGTTCGAGGAACTGCAGGCGCGGCTCAACGCGCTGTTCCGCCGCCAGCAGGGGTCGCGCAGCAATGTTCTGGAGGCCGGCGACCTGAGCCTCGATCCCGTGGCCCGCACTGTCGCGCAAGGCGGCAGGGCAGTGGCCGTGAGCAAGCAGGAATTCCGCTTGCTGCACCTGTTCATGCGGCGTGCCGGGCAAGTGATGTCGCAGGCCGAAATCCTCGACGACCTCTACGAACTCGATGCCGAGCGCGAGCTCAACACCGTCGAGGTTCTGGTCGGACGGCTGCGGCGCAAGATCGGGCGGACGCGGATCGTTACCATGCGCGGCATGGGTTACAGGTTCGACCGATGACCGGGCTTCCCGCTGCCGGCAGCCTTCGGCTGCGCTTCCTCCTCCCTGTAACGCTGTGGGTTGTGCTTGGTATCGGCGCAATATGGTTCTCTGCCGTCGGCGTATTCCGCACGCATATCGAGGCATCCTATCACGAGGAACTGGAAGTCCATGTGCGCGAGCTTGGCCGCCTGGTGGTCGTCCAGCCCGATGGCTCGATCAGCCTGTCTCGCCCGCTGTCCGATCCGCGGTACGAAGAACCGCTGTCGGGCTTCTATTGGCAGATTTCCGCAGACGGCCAGCATACGCTGCGCTCGGAATCGATGACCCGCGGTTCGCTCGATGAACATATCGCCCATTCATCGGAGATCCTGCACACCCTCGAGCGAGGCCCCACCGGCCCGGCCATAACTTATGGTTTCACGCGCAAGGGGCCAAATGGCGAGGACATCCATTTCGTCATTGCCACCGACGAGAGCGAACTTGACCGACTGGAGAACCGCTTCATTCGCGACCTGTCCGTGTGGCTGGTCGGGCTTGCTGCCCTATTGCTAGCAACGGGGCTGGCGATCATCACCTTCGGCCTGCATCCGCTTGACCGGCTGTCGCGGGCTATCGGTCGGCTGCGGCGCGGCGAAGCTCAGGAGCTGGAGGGCGAATATCCAGCCGAAATTGCTCCGCTAGTGACGGATCTCAACGCCTATTTGCACCAGAATGCCGAGATGGTTGCAAGGAGCCGTGTGCAGGCGGGTAACCTGGCCCATTCGCTGCGTACCCCCTTGGCGGTCATCACCGACGAAGCCGAGCGGCTCGCCGAAAACAGTGCGTGCGCAGGTTCCTCGAAGGTATTGCTCGACCAGACACGCATGATGGCACAGCAAATCGAGTTCCAGCTTGCCCGTGCACGTTCGTCCACCGGGCAGCCCTATAGCGCGCGCTGGGTAAGGCTGCCGGATGTGGCAGAGCCGATCCTGCGGGCCATGCAGCGGCTGCATCCTGACAAGCACTTCACGCTATACATGCAAGGATGCGAGGGGTTGGAAATGCCGCTCGATGAAGTCGACTACTCGGAACTGCTGTCAATCCTGCTCGACAATGCAGGCAAGTGGGCGGCGCGCGAAGTTGGGCTGGAGTTTTCCTGCCGACCCGATGGCTCTGTTGCTGCGACCATCCGTGACGATGGACCAGGCATGAGCGAAGAGCAGCGTGCGCAGGCATTCGAGATCGGCAGCCGCTTCGACAGCCAGAAAAGTGGATCAGGTCTTGGTCTTGCAATTGCCCGGGATCTCGCAAGTTCGCTGGGGCTTTCGCTCGATCTCGAAAATACGCCTGACGGCTTCGCCGCGGCCGTCCGCTTCTAGGCGACTTCGATCGATTGATGAACGACCGAATTTGGGGCGCAAGGCGGTCATCTCAGGAGTGAAAAGGTAGTGCCTCCCCTGCCCCACGCCGGTCACTTCTGTTCGAGTCCTCAAGCGGGACTCGAACTGACGTCAATATCGGGACCTTTGCGACGCATTCGGCTACGGAAAGGCTGGACCAAGCCGTTGCACTAGCGTGGCAATCCGGCTGTGAGCCGCAGATCCCAACTGGGGGTATCGCCTAATTCTCCACTGCCCAAGAATACCCCCAAAATACCCCCACTAAGGCCCCGGCTTCAAGCGAACACATGCGGACGCATACGGCTCCAAGCGGACTGGCGTGGTAGCACATCTGTGATTGTAATCAGTGATTTGGACCAAGAACCCGGACACATACGGACGCAAGCGAACCCATGCGGACGCTATTTCCTGGTAGCGGAGGAGGGACTCGAATCAAACGAGAATTTTAGTTATTTATCAGTACATTAAAAATTCACACTGCACGGAATGCCCCCAATAAGGCCCCAAAAGTGCGGTGCTTGGGGTGATTCCCCTTGTGGGGAAAGCTGCAATTTCATCGTGCGCCTGACAATCAGAAATAATACCCTGTTCTGTCATAGCCGAGGGGCAACCTGAGGCATCCGCCTATCGACCTCTTGTTCAACTGCCTCGTCGATGGTCGTTCTCCATCCATCTTCATCACCCATAGACAACTCTAACCACCTGGAATCGTCTCCGCGAAGATATGTGGCTAGGTTCGGGCTTTTGTAAACGTGGACGCCTGATTCCTCGCCATCTTTATCGCCAATCGTCATCCATGATAGGCTTTCAACTTCACCACTGCCTTCATTTTTGACTATAAGACTGGGATTCCCATACTTTTCAATCGCCGCTTTGACGAATAAATTATACGATATCTGTGAGGAGAGCCGGTACTCAGCAGAAAGCACTACAGCACCCTTCGGGGTTGAAACAAATGACACAATTATATCACTTCCATCACTGCTGCGGGCTGTGATTTTACTGACATAGCCGTGCGAACATTCATCAAAGCTCGATCCAATCATGCCATGTGGTTGCTCGGCCCAAAATTCATATGGGTTTCCAGATTTATCTTTTCGGCCTTGTCTAGCCCAAACCCCGATTATAACTGCGTCCTCAAAGCCACATGTTGCAATATCAACATCGCCATTCCCACCCACATATAGTTCATTGGTGGATGAGGCAGCCACTCTCAGCAAATCCTGTGCTGAAAGAGTCTTTTTCACACCATGTAAATATACATCTCGGGAGCCAACGTAATATCCATGCGCTTGAAGTGCGCCCAGAGATTCCTCCGGGGACATCTTTAATCGAACGCCTCCAACTTCAAACCGCAGAATTTCATCTTTTGTATACCAGTGCACATCAGACTGCGTCGACGCTTCGCGATCTATCGGTTGAGCCAATGATTGAGTGCTAATCGCACAGATCGCCGCCACTCCACCCAAAACTTTTATTGCAGAATTCCTTCGCATCATTGCCCTACCCCTCCCATAAGCTCGTTGAGATCGTGGCGCTCTTCAACAACTGGCTTTTCTCTCAGGGCAGGACTTGCCTCTCTCTCAGACGGGCGCGCTTCTGCCGACGGCGCACCATTCGCGGTATTGGGTTGAGGCACCTGAGGCAGAGGTGTATCCGCTACCGGTCTGTCAGATGGAAAGTCTGCGCTGGTGAGTTTGTATCTTACAGGGGTTCCAGTTTGCCACCCGCAATCCTGCGCCACTTTTACAACGGCACTGTCCTTCAGGTTGACCTGAATGGTGTGAGTTCCATGCGAGTTTTCTAGCTTCATCGCCAGCCGTGAAGGCATAACCTTTAATAGCCTATCTGAGATTTTCATCATATCGAATATATTTATACTCCGGACCCCAGACGAGTCCGAAACCGTCATATTGTTCCCGACCAAATAATCAAACCTGTATCTATATTCATTGTTGAATTTCGACTCGTTAAATCTTTCAACCGGAGAAACTGCCCCTGCGTCATCCAAGTTGTATATCAACTCCGAGACATATTCATCGCCATCCAGTTGAGAATCGCGTTCATTGGATGAATAATACGATCCAATGTTGATCCACATAACAGGACCCTCACATGAAATTTTTATGTCAATTATGCTACTAGGAGACGTTTGGTCCTTAACTTGCACCTGCGATGAACTCGTATCGATCCCTAAAACCGGATCATGCGATTTGCTGTAAATCCAACCAATTTCGGTGGGCTGAGAGCACGCGGATAAAAGTGCAAGTACCGAGCATTGACCGAATTGTTTCATTTTACTGCCGCACCATAACCCCGAATAACACCGATATTATTTTGCCGATAAGGCAAAAATGTCTTCGGGAGAACTGATGGAAACATCCTGCTTGTCCTGAGGTATCTCCTGATACCCTAGCGACTTGGCATCATTTGGGAAATGCCCATCGCCCTTATGGCAGGTTTCTGCATAGATGGATTGAGAGTTCTCCAATATTCCGGGGACGCCATTGATAAAATCCAATACATCAACCTGCCACCCGCCGTCAGCTTTCAACATTGTGGCCGGCAAAATCGTTGAACAAAAAACATAAACATCGTGAGGGGTTTTCTCCCATTGAATAGCCGACCCGGTGCTCGCGGACGTTCCTCCACGTAAGGTTAGTTTAATCAATTTCCCATTTAGGCCACCGCCGATTACTTCTCGGCGCAGTTCTTGCGTATAGCTGCACTCGTCCATATAGCACCGACCTTCTTGAACCTCCGCAGGGGGAGTCGGCGCGTCAGTCTCGTGGGCTCGCTTTGCTACGGTAGATCCACTGCTTTGGCTTGCGCTCTGCATATCAGGAGTGTCCTCACTATTCCCGGCTGCGATGCGAGAACACCCCATCAGCAAAGCCACGAAAATAATGCAGGCGCATCGCATCATGCTCACGCCTTTTCCTGAAGATTTATTCCTCATATTTATCGGCTTACGGCCGCCCCCATGTTGATTTGAAACACAAGTAAATGGGCCACTAGTCACTGTCAACGAATGCAAATTCCGACCGTCGAAGCCCAATCTATCCCAACCCGGCCCCCAACGTCTTCCCCGCTGCTGGCGTCGGAATGGCAGCCTGCGCGATGGCGGTTTGTACCTGACCGGCCCGCTCCCCAATGGCCGACACCAGCTTGGCCCGGTCATTGGTGAAGATCGCGACCGAATCTTTGGCGCGGGAAATGCCGACATAGAATGACTTCTGGTCGATCAGGTTGGTGGCCTTGCTGTCGGCGTGGATGATGACGTGATCGGCGGTGCGCCCTTGGGCGGCAAAGGCTGTTTCGACATAGGCATGGGCAATGTGTTGGTCGCGGGCAGCATCAAGGCTCAACGTCTGGGTCTGGCCGCGCGGGTTACGAACCTCCGCCGTGCGTGCCTCTGCGTCAATCGCGGTCACTTCGCCGCGCGCGCCGTTGGTCCGCCCCACCTCGCGGTCGTTGCGGGTGAACCGGATGCGGTCGCCGGTTTTGAGTTCGAGCGACTGCGGCGAGAATGTCTGGCTGTTGCCAGCGCCCCATTGCCGCAAGCGCCAATCTACCTCGCGCCCGTCTTCTGATTTCAAGATGATGGCGGATTTCGCGGGGGCAATGCTCTCGACGCGATAGGCTTCGCCGCGTGCAATGCCTTTGTCGGCATAGTCACGGGTGAACCGGACCACATCGCCCTTGTCGTAACTCAACGGATCGCGGGCTTCGGCGCGGGTCAGCCCCTTGTTGGCGAGGCTCTGCATGGTCACGGCGGGGCCGGTCAGCGCGCCGGATTTGGCAAGCGCAGCCCGAATGTCAGCGGTCAGCGCGTCACGTCCTTCGCGTGACGGCTCAATAACAAGGGTGCGGGCGCGGCTGGCTTTGTCCAGCTTGGCATACTGCTCGGCGATAGCCGCGAACCGCTCGGCGCGGTCGGCATTCTCGACAATTTTGCCGCCGCCACGATCCAGTGCGGCGAGCGCCTTGCGAACGTCCCCTTCGATGGATGCCAACACAGCGTCCTTGGTTGCCGTGTTGGTCTGCCGCACGATCTCGCCCAGCTTGGCGGTTTCCATGCCCGCGCCCTGTAACTGCGCGAAGGCCGCGCCAGCCTCGACCGATCCAAGTTGCTTCACGTCGCCCACGAGGATGACGCGGGCGTTCTGCTTCTCGGCCAGGTCGAACAGTCTAGCCGTATCGCGTGCCGATAACAGCGATGCCTCGTCCACGATCCACGCGGCGGGCTGGCCCTGACTTGGCCGCTCCGGCGATAGCAAGTGCCGGGCAACGGTATCGCTGCGCGCGCCCAAGGCTTCGCCCAGCACCATCGCCGCCGATGCCGTGGGCGCAAGCGCAACTACGCGCACGCCACGCGCCTCCGCCTCGCGGGCAAAGGTCGCCAGAACGGTGGTGGTCTTGGCGGTGCCAGCATAGCCTTGTAACGCGGTGATGCGGTTGCGGCTGGTCAATAGCTGCTCGGTGGCGGCGCGCTGGTCGGCATTCCACCCAAAGCCCGCGCGCGCTCCCTGCGCCGATGCGCAGGCGACGGCCTTGGCGGCGGCAAGCGGTGTGGTGATAGGGGACAAGGTGCCACGTCCCTCCGCCTCGATCCGCAGCATCTTGGCTTCGGTTTCAACATTCTGACGGGTGGTGAACCCGGCAAACTCAGCGCCGCGCCGGTCGATGTGGGTGCGGTCGATCAATTCGCCCTGCTTGGTAGCCGCCGCGATGGCCTCCCCGATTTGCGCATAGCTGACCTTGCCCAGCCCGACGCGCCCGGCTTCCTCGTGTAGCGCCGCAGCGGAAAATACCGATTGCCGCTCGCCCAGCTTGTCGGCGGCATGGGCGACGGCGCGGCTTGCCGCGCTATCGCCCTGCAATTCGATGGTGGCGCGGTGGTCGTTGCTGGCCGCTACGCCCTCAGCCTCCCGGACCATTGCCAGCCTCGCCTCTGGCCCGAACCCGGCTGCGGTGGCGGTATCGCGCCAGTCCGCCACAAGCGCCGCAGGATCGGCGGCAACCTTGGCCTGCCGGGTGTCGAGCGCGGCAATCTGCTTTTCGGCGGCGCTGGCCTCGTCGCGGGACGTGCCGCGCTTCCCAAGCGCGGTCTCGATCTCGGCGCTGCGGGTGCTGAACGCGGCCATGACCTCGGGCGAAACGCCCTTGATCTCGAACATGGAACCTTTGCCCCCCTCGATCTCATAGCCCAGTTCGCGCACCTTCAAGGCCAGTTCCTGCCGGTAGATCGCACCAATCTGCTTTTGCAGTTGGTAGATCGCGCGCGGTTCAAGGCTGCGCCATGTGCCGTCCTCGCCCTTGGTGGCATTGAGAATGACATTGTGGGTGTGAAGCTGCGGGTCTTGCGCCCGGCTGGTCCCGTGCTGGAAACTGGCGACGACAAGATTGCCGGTGGCTGTGCGGTTTACCGCGCCGCCGTCACGGATGCGGGTTGCCGCCATATGGCTCTCGACATGGGCAAGTGCGGTTTTCACCGCTGCCCCGTGCGCCGCGATCAATCGCCGGTCGCCCGCCACCTCGGCCATGATCGACACGGACTTTGGCGCGCTCAAGGTCACGTCCCATCCGGGGCGGTGTTCCAGCTTGCCGTCGCGCGTGGTTCCCAACTGCTGGTCGGCAACTTTGCCATCCAGCAGTTCGCGGAACTGGTCGCGGTCAACATCACCAGAGAGGCCCAACTCCTCCGCGCCTTTGCCTTGCCATTCTGATGGGGACTCGCCGCTCTCGGCATAATATTCGCCAGCGGACTCGTAGTAGCTGGCAGCCTGACCCGAACTGGTCAGGGCGGACACGGATGCAACCATCATACTGGTCCCTTGCTGGAGGGCGATGGCTTCGGCTGCGGCACAGCCTTTGGCGCGGTCGCCTCTGGCTGCTTCCAGTGGGTAGCCTTAACATCGCCGGGGACATAGCCCGGCTGACGGGCGGACCCGCGCCGCGTGATATGATCGGCGGTCAGCCTGATCCGTGCGACCGGCAAGCCGTCCGGGAACAGCAAGTAGCCCTCGAACTTGGGCAGGCGCAGTTCGCTTTCCAGTATGGCCGGGCGCATCTTGCGGATTTTGCCCAGCGTGGTCCGGGGCTTGTCGTCGCCGTCTGCCAGCGCGTCGGTCATGGTCTGAATCTCGACCTCGCATTCACCGATGGTCTGGCTGGCCCAGACACGGGTTTCGCTATCGATGGTTTGCAGGAACAGTTTAGTGTTGCAGCAGCCCAGCATGGCTTCGGCGATCTTTGGACCATAGCGATGCTGCATCTGGCCCAGCGCCTGAAAGGTCAGCACCACGGCGGCACCGAACTTTCGGCCCTCGGGCAAGAGCCGCGCCAGATTATCGACGCGGGGTAAATCGGCCAGCTCGTCCAGCACGAACCAGATGCGCCGGTCGGGCGATGGGGGAAGGCCCAGCACGGCGCTGGCCGCGCATTCCAGCCAGCAGGCGAGCAAGGGCTTCGACGCCTCGAAATAGTCCTCCTTGCGCGGCACAAATATCCACGGTTTCGCGCCCTTGCGCTTGTCCAGCCCGTGTATGAAATCCCGGAATGCGAAGGGTGTCCCGCCGCTGCCATCAACTCTCAGAAACTGGATAAGGTCGGCGGCCTTCGCGAGCATGAACAGCACGCTGCCTGTCGCCCGGTCGGCATCATCGGCAAAGGTCCGCGCCGATGAACTGCCTGCCAGCCACGTTTTCAGGTCATCCTTGGTCCGGTCCTGCAAGGCGTGCAGCAAAGCGGGCAAGGTGGCGTTGCCTTCGCGCCAGAGCGCTCGGATCATGTTAGCGACAAGGATGCGGCTGGTGTCGAGCCACACGTCGCTGTCATGTTGCCCTGTCTCGGTAATGAGCTGGCGGGCAATGCGGTCGGCGTCGGCGGGGTGGGCAATCTCGGCGAAGGGCGACCAGTAGGCGCACCGGGCATCGAACGGGTTCAGGATCACGTCGCCGCGTTCGGGCTGGTAGTAATGCGCGACGAACTCGCCGCTGGTGTCATAGACCAAGGCGGCTTCGCCCCGCGCTTCGATCCCGTCGAGCATCTGGCGCAAGGCGGTGGTCTTGCCGCTGCCGGTCGTGCCGATCATCGCCACGTGCCGGGTTTCGAGCCTGCCGGGAATAGGAACGGTGCCAATGCGCAAGGCATCAGGCTGCGCCTCTATGATGGTCAACTTCGCCAGCGCTGCCTCGCTCGTCACCAGCGTTCCGGCGATAACGCGGTCACGCAACGCGCGTTCGCGCCGCCGGGCGATGGCTCCGCGCAACAGGAACAAGCTCGCCAGCCATCCGCCAAAGCCCAGCGAGCATCCCCAAATCCCATAGGCAAAGACGGCGTGCGCCGCACTGCCGTAATAGGGATGCGCGGCAACTGCGCGCGCCGGAACGGCATAGGCTTGGCCGTCCTGGCTTATGGTTATGGCAGGATCGACCGCCGTGCCAGCCGCAAACCATACCTTTGCCTTGGCGACGGCAAATGTGCCCGCCGCCTGCATCGCCTGCTGATCCAACGCCACATAGGGCGTTGCGATTGCGCCCATTGCGATGGACGCCAGCATGATACCGGCCTGTCGCCGGAAGCGCGCGGCCTGATTGTTGCGGTTGTGGCGGCGTAGGGCATCAGCATGGGCGCGCCGGTCGTGAGACTGGTTCATTCCCGGCCCTCCTGCGCGCGCCGCCGCTGGCGGTCATAGGCTGCGTTGATCTCGGCGGTGACGGCCTCATCAGACGTTCGCGCACCCAACGCCGCATGGCGCGCATAACAATAGGCAGCGCAGGCGGTGAACAGTGCGCGGTCAAGCATCCGCTCGACATCGACCATGCGGGTGCTGACCGATGCCAGTTCGGCGAGCATTTCCTGATTGCTGGTGTCGCGTGTTGGAGGGTTTATCTGCGCAGCAATTCCGGCTTTCACACTGCGCTGAAGCATCGCGTAAACGCTGATCTTTTGCCTCTCGGCCAGCGTTCGAAGCGCTTTGTCCACTGCAATGGGCAGGCGGACAGAATGATGGACGGGTCTCATGCCGCCACCTCCCTGAGGGTGCGCAGCGCACCCTCGAAAAACGCAGCAAGCGCGCGGTTCTGGAGATTGGCCGTTGCCGCGCACCCTCGGCGCACCCTCGAAAACTGGCGGAATTGCGCCATGCACCCGTGCGTGAGGTGTGTATCTGAATTGCTGGCTCGATGCGTAGCATCGCAGCCCCTCAACCTTGCCTTTGAGATTGTCAGGTCAGTCATGGTCCTGCCCTTTCCGGCAAGTGTCGCAAGGGGCGTCGGTCAGTTCGCTGGGACGGCAATCTTGGCTATCATCGGTGGCGGTAGTGCCTGATGCGGAAATCTGCTCGCCAGATGTCCGAACGGCGATCAACGCTTTGGCTTTCCGGTCGGCGCTGCGCCGGTCGAAATGCTCTGGTACGGGCGGCAAGGCGTTTAGATCATGATCCCGCACCCATGCCCGAATGACGTCTTCTATCACCTGCTGCATCTTCTTACGCAGCGCCTGAGCCTCGAACGGATCGAGATGGGCGGTAACGCCGGGTGACAGGATCAAACCGCCAAGTGGGAGCCAATCACGGCCAGCGATCTGCCAAGGCCCGTCAATCCGGCAACGAGAGGTGTCGCCCTGATAGGAAGCAATGGGAGGTCGTTCGGCTTCATGCCATGAGATTAGCGCAGTGCGGTATGTGTCACCGTCCTCGCCCTCAGCGAGCAACTTGTTGATGATCGGTATCGCGTAGCAGGCGGTGCGATACTCGGCGGTAAAGCGCAGATTGACCTTCCGGCCAGTCCAGATGAAATCGGCAAGCCGATCCATGGCGCGGTGGAAAATGGACATGGGGCATCCTTTCGTGAAATCACGATTGCGGGTGTTCGTGAGGTTCGGGGGAGCAGGTGCGAAGCGGCCCGCCCATCAATCAGGCTGGGGCCGTGGAGCGCCTGCGGGTCAAATGTTGGCTCGGGATTGCGCCAACCGTTTGATGGACTCGGTGGTCAGCAGGGTTCGCCTGCCGATCTTGATCGCATCAAGCCTGCCGGATTTGAGCAAGGTGTAAACCGACGAACGCCCGATGCCGAGCGCCTTGGCAGTATCGTTGATTGAGATTGCCAGTAGTTCCATGTGCGTCTCCTTGGTTGCCGACTCGCAGCGAGAGACATGCCAAGTTGCACAGGGATACCAGTGGGTCTTCCAGCAATGGGAAGGTCGCAGAAATCCGCCAATGATCGCTGAAACAGAAATGTCAGGCGCTGTTCAAAAATGCGAGGACGGCTCCGAAAAAGAAAGCCCGCCGGTTAGCCTCCGCCAATCGCAGACGAATTTTGCAGATGATCGAAGATTTTTTCCGCATAGGGCGACAACTGGTCGCTGCGCGGCACATCGCCGGTTGCGTCGGCGTTGGCCTCGAACCAGTCGGCAAGCCATTCCTTGATCGCGCGGACGGATGCCGTCCGGTCGTTCAGGTCCAGTGCGTCTAGCCGGGTATCGCCGATCAGGGCGATAATCGCCTCGGCATAGCGGTATTTGCTGTTTCGGCCCGGCCCGCCTTTGCGCTTCGGCTTGCCCATGGCTAGCATTTTATCAACGTCATTGCGGTGCAAGAAAATGTCGCCGGGAAGGGAATGGCCTGTTCGAAAGCGCATCACCAACGCCCGGTCTGCGCTGTGTTCAGAGAACAGGAAATAGCGCAGCCTGCCGAAAAACTGCCTACGATTGAGGAACACCCGCCGTTTGCCAAAGCGCGATATGTAGTAGGCGCGTGGGCCTGATGCCTTTTGCAGACAGCCAAGAAATTCTTCAAAATGCCGGTCTGACGCGTGAGACAGGGGCAGTGGTGCGTCCGGGGTCTTAAAGCCGTATTGGTAAAGCTGCCGCCAGATATGCGGTGCCGCCGTTGCGGTAAGGGTCGCCAGCGTGAGGACGGAAAACAGGTTTGCCGATCTGGTGTTCGCTGAAAGAAGGAGGCCGATAAGGAAAATGACGAACAAAAATCCGAATGCCATGCTGACGACGAACGCCATATTATAATATCGCGCGAACGGCAGCTTCGCTTGTCTGATAACAACGGCATTGGCTTTCAAGCCTTCGTCCAAGTCGTCAGACGTGAATTGCGCCAAGGCCCGCCAAAGCGGCACGTTTTCGGAATCATCCCCGTCCGCGAAGACTTTCCATCCTTCACCGGGGATGCCTGTCATCTGTTTCCACCTTCCCGCAACTCGTCCAGATAATCGCTCCACCACTGCGCCATTGCAACACGCTCGGCCCAATAAGCAGATTGATTATATATGCGCCGTATCTCGCCAGAAACCATATGCGCCAATGCCCGCTCGATGGCGTCGGGGTTCCACTTGCCGGATTCGTTCAACAGCGAGGATGCGGAAGTTCGGAAACCGTGCGTGGTCATTTGCTCCTTGGTATAACCCATGCGCCGCAACGCGGCGGTGACCGTATTTTCGGAGATTGGCCGCGCGCGTGTTCTGACCGATGGGAAAACGTATTTCCCCTTGCCGGTCAGTCCCTGCATACTTTTCAGAATTGCGAGCGCCTGCCAGGATAACGGCACTGCATGGGGTTGCCTCATTTTCATTTTGTCAGACGGAAGCGTCCAGACCGCCTTCTCAAAATTGATCTCGGCCCATTCCATCTGCCGCAGCTCGCCGGGGCGCTGGAACAGGTGCGGTGTCAGCTTGAGCGCGTGCATCACTGCCGGGTCGCCTGAATAGTCCTCAATCGCGCGCAGCAACCCGCCGAATGCTGTTGGCTCGGTGATGGCAGCGAAATGCTTAACCCTCGGCTGTATGAGTGCCCCCAAGAGCAACTGCGCCGGGTCACGCTCGGCTCTCGTCGTTGCAGCGGCATATCGGAATACGCGACTGGCAAACGAACGCATCCGTTTGGCCGTTTCCAACCGTCCCCGGCGCTCGTGATGCTTCAACTCGTGCAACAGCTCTGCCGGGGTGATCTCCGCGACCGGCCTGCGCCCGAAGTCCGGGCCAAGCAATTTCAGCAGCCAAGTATATTTTTCGAGCGTTCGCGGGGACACGCCTTCCTTCTCCCGCTTCGCAATCAATTCTTCGGCTACGCTGGCGAAGCTGTTGCCCGCCCGCATACTCGCCTCAATCCGAGCCTGTCGCTTGGCAACATTCGGATCAACCGCGTGGGCAAGTTGCCTGCGGGCTGCATCACGCGCCGTGCGGGCTTCGGCCAGAGTGATCTCCGGGTAGGCCCCAAGCGCCAGTTTACGTTCCGCGCCGTTTATGCGGTATTTGACCCGCCACAGCTTGCTGCCCCTTGGGTTGACCAGCAGATACAGCCCTTGTGAGTCAGCGACTTTGTAGGGCTTTTCCTTGGGTTTGGCATTTCGGATCGCGGTATCAGTCAGCGCCATTGGGGGCCTCGATTCTGCGGGGGCCTCGCAAGGCCCCCAAATTAGGCCCCCATCTTCCACGATTGCAGGCAGACAAAGGCAATCGCTGACAACCAACGACTGCCCTTAAACTAACGGAAATCAGGGATTTTTTCAACTGTTCGCACGCTTCGGCAAACAGGAAATTGGTAGCGGAGGAGGGACTTGAACCCCCGACACGCGGATTATGATGACGCGATATCGCCTCAAACAACGCGGCGAAATCGACAGAAAACTGCCGATCTCTCACTTCTAATTGCAGGTTATCGGTCGGTCAACATCACAAATCATAGCACAATTCCATGAGTAGCCATCCGATGACGTCGCACGATCCGAGCCATTCTTAAGTACGTCAGCCTGCCCGTTAGCATCGGGTTTTGCGGGCCTCGGAAATTGCGATCGCCCGATTGTAGCCTTGCATAGTGTCACCACAACGCTCGTGAATCGAGCCACCGCTCGACCTCTTCAAGTTTGAAGCGCGGACGAGGAACCAAACCGCGGCCAAGGTCATATTCGGCTGGAAAGCCATCCGGCCGAGCACGTCGGTAGCGATCGATAGTTCGTCGGGAGACTCGAGCTATAGCGGCGAACTCCTCGACCGTGATAAATTGGATTCGTTGCGTAGAAAGACGCGAATTGTCCATCCCGCTACACCGTGGCGCGACTGAATGATGCTGCGAGGAACGGCAAATATTTCATTGGCATCAAACCTCCCTCAGCGCCGCCACATCAACTGTGCCGACTTTCCATCATCATCAGGAAACAGCGCAGCGCTTATAGGTCGCACGAAACTCGGATCATCGATACGCAACCGCAAATAGTCGCGCCCCGTCTCATCCCTTGTGCAGGCTTCCCAAGCGTCGCCGATCCTCTGCGGGCCGAGCATCACACGGAAGTCCGGAGCGTTATCTGAAGAACGATTGTCATTGGGGACAAGCCGCAACCGTTCGTTGGTACCGAGCGTACGCAGGTTGCCTTCCCAGCCTCCCGCCTTCGAGGGTTTGAAGATACCGATGACCGACATAGGCTAGCCCTCCCCCGGCTGTTCCCTGCGCGCCTTGGCAAAGGCGCGATCGCTGGCCAGGAATCTGTCGAGCATGGCGGGCACAAGGTCCGCCACTTCGGCCTTGTCGCC
>NZ_PHSO01000011.1 GCF_002870965.1 Tsuneonella flava | reverse complement strand
AGCTGTGAGATGAAGGGCCATAATTGGGCCGCAGGCTGACGGTCCGGTTCAAACGGATAGCCTTGGAAATGTTACCCGACCTCGCGCCTGAAGGACCTTACGAGATTTGCGAAGCCGAGAGTGGTATTACAACTCCCGGCAATCGCTGTGCTTCCCGCGCCAGAGCCTAGCTGGCGGAAAGAGCCCGAAATTGTTCCGCAACCGGGGCGAACATCAGGTTCATCATGTTGCCGACATCTGGCGAAGTGGTGTCGAGTGTTCCGGCCCTGATCGGTGGCTCAGGCGCGTATTCGGCCTGCAACACCAGCGCTTCGGCGTAGTTGCGGCCGCGCAGCATTTCGACCAGTGCGATGGCAAAATCCAGACCAGCAGAAACGCCTGCGCCGGTGACAATGTTGCCATCCTTGACCACGCGCTCATCCACCGGCGTGGCGCCGTAGTCGGCCAAAACCGGCCTTGTCACCCAGTGCGAGGTCGCCTGCTTGCCTTGCAGCAAGCCCGCTTTTGCGAGGATCATCGACCCAGTACAGACGCTGGTGATATGTCTGGCCCGCGAAGCGCGATCACGCACCCAGCTCATCACATCCGGGCGCGCCATGGCTGCCAGAGTGCCTTCGGTACCACCGGGCACGAACAGAACGTCGAGATCGGCAGGCACGTCCCGCATGCGCATGGTTGGCGCTATGGCGAGGCCGAGGTCGGAAGCAAGCGGCGAGAGGTCTGCCTCGGTCGTCACCAGATGTACCTTGGCCCCGAACAGACAGGCGAAGAAATAATGCGGCCCCACCAGGTCCAGTGCCGTGAACTTGGGATAGACCAGCATCGCTATCTCTTCCTGCCGGAACAAGTTTTCGCCCAGCAGGTCTTGCATGATCGTATCATGCTGGGCTGCCATGGCCTGCTGCTCTTCCAATGAAGGACTGCCGCTCGCAGCGCTGGCGGTTTGCGCCATGGCGCGCTCGAGCGCGAGGAAGGGGGCGAGCATCGCTGCCCCGGTTATTCCGCCCAGGAGGGCGCGTCTGTCGATGGTCATCTAACCAGTCCTTTCGTCAGAAGTTGAACGCGGCAGTGACGAAGGCCGAGCGCGGAGTGCCCGGGCGCACGACGTCCTGTGCGTAGTAGGAGTAAGGGGTGAAGTAGCGGCGGTTGAAAAGGTTATCGACGCGCAGACCGAGGCGGACCGACCCGAAATCATAGGATGCCTGTGCGTCTGCCACGACATAGCCATCCACCTTCGCGCCGTTGGGCAGCGTGATATAGGCGTCCGATACACCGGTCAGGCCTGCGCCAAGCTCGAACCCCTGCATCGCCCCGTTAAGGAAGCGGTATCGCGCGGCGATCCGCCCGCGATGGTGCGGCACGCGGGCCAGCCTGTCGCCAACCGGGATCACGGTGTCTTCGGTGACTTTGGCATCGACATAGCCATAGGAAGCAAGGAGCGAGAATGCCCGGCTCGGCTCGTAGATCAGATCCAGTTCCAGACCACTGCTTTCCTGTCGTCCGGTCTGGATCGACGTAAGGAAAGTGTTCGGATCAGGGGTCGGCACGTTGGTGCGTGTCAGCTTAAAGGCCGAGATCGTGCCGGACAGACCCAATTCGGGCAGCGCCAGCTTGAGCCCGCCTTCGAAGCTCTCTGACTCTTCAGGCATGGGCGAGTTGGTGCCGTTGAAGAACAGGGGCAGCCGGGAACCGGTTGCATAGCCCGCGAAAATCGAAACGCCTTCGGTGAGATCGATGGTAGCGCCGATGCGCGGATTGATCTCGTGATAGACCTCGTCATTGCCTACGCCGCCTGCCACCTCGTTGATCCGCATGCGGCTGTACCGGATGCTGCCGAGCAGGTGGAAGCGGTCTCCAATCGTTATCTGGTCCTGCGCATAGAGCGCTAAGGTCGAATATTCGTTGATCGAGGGAGGACCGTCCGGCGGCAGGATGTAGTTGAGGTTGCTTGCCGGGTCGGCAAGGTCGATCAGCCCCACATTGAACAGGTCGGAGCCAATGGTGCCGAAATAGTGAACCTTGTCCCACTGCGCACCCACGAGCAGGACATGTTCGATACCGCCGGTTGTGACCTCTGCGGTTAGCGATCCGTCAACCGTCCATTCCCCCACATCGGAGCGGAGTACGCCGTTCAATTCGGGACAGACTGTCCCGGTGCAAGGGAAAAAGGCGAAATATGGTGAGGAGCTGTATTCGTCGAAATTGCTCTTATATCTGCGCACGCGGACGCTGGCCGAGATGCCACTGGCGAGCTGTTGCGTAACATCGAGGCTGCCGCTGAAATTCTCGATGACCGAGCGCGGGGCATCGCTGGCGCTGGTGAACCGGTCACGCATTACCGTCGGATCGTCCGCCAGGGTGGCAGGCAGGCCGGTATATTCGAGCTGCTTCACGCGCGAATAGGTGATGCGACCGACAATCTCCGTGCCTTCGGCCGGCTGAAGGCGGATCGAGGGGGCGAGCAGAATTCGGTCGATGTCGACCTCGTCGATGTAATCGCCCGCGCTCTGATATTCTCCGACAAGTCGGATTCCCGCATTGTCGGACAAAGCCAAATTACCATCCGCCGCAATAGCGTAAGTGTCGAAACTGCCGACACGCACACGGCCGGAAAAACCGTTCTCGAAATTGGCGGTCTTACTGACGAGATTGATCAGCCCGCCGACCGGCGCGCCGACGCCGCCGCCGAACAAGGTCGCGGTAGGCCCTTTGGCTACCTCGATCCGCTCGACATTCCACAGACTGGCGGGATCGCTCACTGCCGTATCGCCATAGCCGATCAGGCCGTCGGCGAAGATCTCCGCTTGGAAACCACGCACGATGGGATTGGTCAGCAGGATTTCCGAAGACAAGGATGGCGTCACGTTCGATATGTTCGCCAAGGCTTCATCGAGCGTGTTGAGTTCCTGATCCTGGATCAGGGCGCTGGTCAGCACCTGCACCGATTGCGGGGTTTCCTGGATCGAGATGGGTCCGCGTAGCACGCCAGCGTCCTGCACTTGGTATTCGTCCCGTTCACCAGTCACTATGATCGTGTCCGGCGTCCAGCCCTCCTGCTGTTGGTCCTGAGCGAAGGCACTCGTCGGTGCGGCCAATGCCGCCGTGAGCGCGATGATGGAAATTCTCATGATGGTGTCTCCCTGTTGTCTGATTGTCAGTCGATGAGTCGCTCGAGCTTGGCGAGCGAGGCGTCCGGGCTTTCGTGGTAGTCGATAATGGATTGGAGCTTGCCGTCGGCATCCATGAGGTAGACGGCAGCGGTGTGGTCGATGGTGTAGTCGCCGCCTTCGACTGGAACCTTCTCGTAGAAGGCGTGGTAAGCGGCAGCGACTTCAGCGATTGCTTCGTCCGATCCCGTCAGCCCGATGATCGGCGTGCCGAACAGGTCGACATAGCGACCGATATCCTCGGGGCTGTCATATCCGGGATCGACCGAGACGAAGACGATCTGGAACTTGTCCCCGTCTGCCCCCATACGCTTCCGCAACTGGGCCAGGCGCGAAAGGGTCGTCGGGCACACGTCCGGACAGCGAGTGAAGCCGAAGAAGATCGCGAACGGCTTTCCTGACAGCGTTTGGTCTGTGACCGTGGAGCCATCCGGCGCCGTGAGTGAGAATGCACCACCGACCGTGTCGCCGTAACTGACCGGCTCATCCGGCGCAGTGTGCTGTTCCGGTCCGAAGAATGCGAACAGGCCAATGCCCGCGACGAGCGTAACGAGCAGCCAGACGATCATCCGGAAGGTCTTCATGCCTGCGGCCTGTTGCTCAGGAGTCTGTTCTTCCTCCAGTTCGGGAAACGGGTCAGCCATCGTCGCCTCCCATCGTTTCGACCGCCGGACCTTGCGCGCCGACGGGCTGGACGGTGAGTTCGACCTCGACTGTCCCCGCCTTTTCAAAGGTCAGCGAAACAGGAACGGCTTCACCCTGCCTGAGCGGCTGCTTCAGCTGCATGAGCATGATGTGAAAGCTGCCCGGCTTGAGCGTGACGGAGCCGCCAGCGGGAATTTCCAGCCCGTCCTCCAGCTGTCGCATGCGCATGACGCCATCGGTCATGTCGACCGTGTGGACCTGCAGCTCACCTGCCACCGGGGTCGATCCGCCGGTCAGGCGGTCGGCAGCGGTGCCACTGTTGGCGATCGTCATGAAGGCCCCGCCCGCATCCTGGCCCTCGGCGGTTTCACGCGACCATGGAGTCGTGATCGCAATCTGGCTTGTGGCGGCTTCTTCCTCGGTAGGCGCTTCCGCTTGCGGAGCGGAATTGCAGGCCGAAAGCAGGATCGAGCCGGCAAGAGCGGTAGCGGTGAAAATGTTACGAATGAACATCAAATTGTCTCCACATTGTGGGAGCACCCGCAGGTCACGCCGAAATGAGCGGCGGACTGTTCGAGCGGCAGGATTTCGGGTTGGGCCGACTGTGCAACAGAAACGGCGAGATGCGCGGCGAGCAGGGCCGCAATCGCGCCCCACGCTAGCCAGCGGATGCGTAGCAGCAATTGTGCCTTGCGATCGCTCAGAGTGGAGGAAATCATGCGCGCACCTCCCCGAGTTGGCGGGCGATCAGCGTGGCGACTGCGCGCTTTTCTTCGAGACTGAGGCAGCGTCCGATCTCGACTCGCTGCCACTGGCTTTCGAGGAAGAGCTGCAAACCAGCCGGGACGGCCTCATCCTGAACCAGACGCGTTGCCCGTGCAGGCAAGTCAACAGGATCGCAGCGGTTGCTGGTCCAGCGCAGCCGATCGTCCCCGATTGCTAGCCACTCGGCAGCGGGCTGCGAGCGCTGGTGCCATTCGATGGCACCAACCAGCAGCGCCATGGTGCCGAGCGCGAACATCGGAACGAGCATTTCGCCCTTGATTGCGGGCAGGATCGCCATCGCCATGAACAGGCCGATGAGGACAGTGAAAGTGACGCGCGCTTCCTGGGAAAGCTGCGATCGGTTCTCCCGCAAATGCAGGACAAGGCCCGCCTCGGGCGCGGACCGGACGGATTCCTCCGCCAGGGGCTGCCCGCCGGGGCAGCTATGTATCGAATACATGTGTGAAACTCCGACAGACCGGCGCGCGCAATTCGGGCGCGAGCCGGTAGGGCCGACAAATCAGGCTTGGATTGTCAGGCTACTGCCGGTGGCCCGCGCAATGGCGGGCGGAGGTAGGAAAATTGCCGGAACGGCAGACGCCACATCGGCGCGAGGCCGAGTACGAGAATGAAGGCGAAAGCCAGTTCGAGCAGGATGACATCGGCACCGCCGACGGCGACCTTGGCGAGACCCGAAAAGGCGCAGTGCTCGCCCTTCTTTGCGCTGTCCGAATGTCCGCTGCCCTGTTCCTTGCCGGGGATCACGATCTGCATGGCCTTGAGGCCATTCGCGCTGTCCGAACAGATCGTCACGGTAAGCACAGTGTCGCTGGATGCGGACACCATGAAGCCTGCGGGGATCACCGCCTTTATGCAAAACGCCAGCACGAGAAGCGCCAGCGCGAGGTGGCGGTGCTCCCGAATCAAGGCGCGCAATGGTTGCATCGCGCAGAGCCTTTAAGCGGAAGCGATCACGCTGTCAGCGATATTGTTTGAGCGTTTCACGAACGGCCTCTTATGGGTGTAGGGTCGTAAGCTGCGAATGACCAAAATTAGGGCGCATAGCTGACGCGCAAATCTGGGCATCTTTTATGGGTCGCCTTAATCCAGCAGGACTTTCAGTGAACAACCAAGCTCGCCTCGACACCAATGTGGGGGCCAGCATCGCGATCAACACCTACGACGAATACGGCATCCCCGGCAGCGGTAACACCGGGCGGTTCCAGTACACCGGGCAGGCATGGCTCGACGGGATCGGTTTGTATTACTACAAGGCCCGCATCTACTCGCCCACCCTCGGACGGTTCCTCCAGACCGACCCTGTCGGGTATGAGGACCAGGTAAACCTATACGCTTACGTCGCAAATGATCCGATCAATGGGGTCGATCCGACGGGGATGGAGTGCAGTAATGCTGGAACAGGCTCTGATTGTGGCCTTTTCGAAGGGTTCGTTGATTTCGTAAGCACCGCATTCAGTGAACTGGGCAGCGGATTGAAAAATGGTGATCCGCAAGCTGTTGCCGTAGTGGTAGTTGCCGATCAGATCGCAAGGACCACCGACGGTGTTGCCCAAAGAGTTTCTGACGAGGCTTCCCAAGAAGCTACAACGGCGACTGCCGGTAGAGGCTATTATAATAACCAAGGGTATGCGAACAACACGCGAAATTCCGCCGGGCCGGGCAAACCATTCACTGCTGCTCAAAAACGAGATATCTATGCGCAGAATCGTGCTCGAAATGGCGGTGTTATTCGATCAGATAAATCGGGGCAGGTCCTGCAGCCATCGCAGAGGTCGATGCGAGGCGTTTCGACTCCTAGGAATGCTGCGCAGATTGATCATCATAACCCTCGCGCCAATGGGGGGACGAACGACCCATCGAATGCTCGAGTTTTGTCAGCACCTGAAAACGTCCGAAAGAGCGACACTCCTCCATCCGAGCCTTGGTGGCAATTCTGGTAGATTTCATAGGAGCAATTGATGGCCAGCCAAGTTTTGGAACTAGGTGCGATAGTCACTAGAAATATCGCTTTGGGAATTGCTGACATATTGTACGCCGAACGGTCAGAGCCAATGGCTCCGGAAGACAGCGGATGGCAGTTTACCGAAGGATCGAAAGATCAATCCAATTTTGAAAATGCCCAAATTTGGACTGTGCATGAAGTTATCGAGTCCGATAGCACTCTTCGACCGTTTATCGATTATCCTGTGGGCACTCGAATTTTGCGAAACTCGAAGGAAGATGCTTGGACGCTTCTGGATGACTGATAAGCGAAACACTTTGCAAACCCTCTTATCCCGTTAAGGCATCTTCACCGGATCGTTACCCGGCAATGCGTGACTTATCGGCACACCGTACGCGAAGATTCACTGGCACAAGATATTGATGTTGCGAGGGAAAAGTGTGATTTTGGGGTGTGGCAGCATCTCAATCAGAAATGACCCGCAATCCGGCCTCGCAGATCGCCAGTACGACGCGGAGCAACGATGCCTATGCGTGGACCGGTCATGCCAATGTCGATCGCAATTACACGACCAACGGGCTCAACCAGTATACCGCGGCGGGTCCGGCAAGCTTCACCTACGATGCCAATGGCAACCTCACATCGGATGGAAGCAATACCTACGTCTACGATGTGGAGAGCTTCCTGAATTTCTTTTTGTGTGCGTCGCCGGGCCCCTCCGAAACGCAATTCGTGCTACCCCACCCACCCCATTTGGGGCCTGATTGGACAGCCGGAAAATAACGATCCTGCCATCGCACTTCGCAGTTCAAATTTCCCTACCGTGTTTCCGACCCAGTTTGGGTAGAGATTGGGTTATGTGGCTTTGGATAGGGAAGGGAGTCCGTAAATCATTGCGTCACATCGGCTTTTGTAATCGCTTCTGCTAAATTCGTAATGATGGGGTCACGTGTTCGAGTCACGTAAGCGCACCACCAATTTCAGTAGGGAAATTCAGCGCTCTAAGGCGAAGGGCCATTCGGCTGGTTGCGCGCTTTGGGTGCTGCTTGGGTCGCTTTGGGCAGGAAAATTGCTCGGACCCAACTCAATCCCACTACAGCTTTGACGGGCGATCAGCTGTGAGATGAAGGAGCATAACTGGGCCGGCTACTGACCGTCTGCTATTGTCATTAAAATACTGGAAAACGGTAATCGGAAGTGACCCTCAATCCCCAACTTCCTGACGACCCAACTAGTAACCGGGTGAAAGCCGCCTGCAGAATCCTTCTGTAGCCACCATCGCAATTACAGTTGTTAAGATCGGGCGTTTGCGCGAGTGTGATGCCATGTCGCTCTCACTCAGAGGTCTGTTGATCGCTTTCCCGATCGTAGCGCTCATCATCGGGGGTATAGCTTTCTTTACGTACAGATCCGCGATCGCGGAGTTTAGGGCCGACGCTGCGTCCGAACTTCTCGTCTCGAATAGTGCGGTGGCAGACAAACTTGGTCAGGACCTCGGTCTTGTAGCTGAGACACAGCGCAAAGCCGCCGAGTTGATGAAGCAGCGGCTAAGCGTCGAAGAGACAACTTCTTTCGAGACTGTTTTTACCCGGGCTGCGGACGGAGCCTACCACTCTCGCGCGCAATTGTGGGACGGGACGGAGTTGCCGGGCTCAATTGGGTTGCGCGGGTTCGGCGGGTTTGTCGCGCCTCAATTGTCGAGCGAGCGGCGCGCAACCGTGATGGCGGCATTCGATACGATCAAAGCGATGTCCGGCGGACTACCGAGTGACATAGAGAGCCTTTATTTCTTCTCGCCGTTCAACGACCTGCTGATTTACGCCCCGACCCGTCAGGACCAGCTTGGCTTCTACCGCAAGGCGCCGGCCGACTTCGGTTTCCAGGATGCGGAATTCAGCACGATTACCTCGCCGCGGGAGAACCCGGAGGGCGAGATGCGTTGCACCAGCCTGCAGCAGCCGATCTATGACACAACAGGCCAGAACTGGACGACCGGTTGCATGCTGCCTTTTCGGGTAGACGGCAGGCATCTGGGTGCATGGGGCATAAGTATTCCGCTCTCCAATCTCACCCGGCGCCTTCAAGCCCCGCTTAACGGTGCCACCACTGTAATTGCCAGTAGCGATGGCAAATTGATCCATCACTCGGCCTTGGCTGAGGGTAGCGTGAACGGTCTTGCCGCGAATATCGATCTTTCCGCATCTGGCGATCCGATGCTGCGCGGCCTCCTCCCCTATCTTGATCGCGGGATTGAACAGAGGGTCGAATATTCGCAAGCGCTGGGCGCCTATGTCGCCGCCGAGCGGCTGGAGGCTCCAGACTGGACCGTCTTTACCATCCTTCCGGACGAAGCCCTGAGCGATCGCGCCTGGGCGATTGCCCAGCGCGTTATCCTCGTGGCCTTTGCCGGTGCGCTGCTTATCGGCATCATCCTGACAGCGGTTTTCCATCGGACCGTCGCCATGCGGATCTCCAGGCTCGCCGACCGGACCAACCGTATTGCCGAAATCGGCGACACGGACGGAGTTGAAAGCAAGGGCGATGAGATTCACCAGCTCAAACGCGCATTCGACAAAATGGAGGACCGCCTCGATCAAGCCCGTTCGCGCGAGAGCCGTTCTTTCGATGCACTGGTCGATGCGGCCAGGGGCTATGCGATGGTCCTGTTTGACGGCGACGGTGTGCTCGTCAGAGCGAACGAGGGGGCGACACGCCTCTTCGGACAGAGGGCAATCGAGCAGCTTGCAGCTGAATTCTCTCAATCGGAAGGCGGGCTTTCCAAGGATGGGAAGCGCTCGGAGACGCGAATGCGCGAGCGAATCCTGGATGACGGTACCGCTGCATGGCTCGAGGAGACATTCATCCCGCTTGACGATGAAGCCGGTGAGACTTTTGGCTTTGCATACATCGCGCACGACCTCACCAGCTTGCGCAATGCGCAGCGCGAGGCTGAAAATTCATTCCTCTATCTCGAAATGGCGCAATCCAGCGGACAGGCAGGCCATTTCGCGCTCGATCCGCAGACCATGATGATCACCATCTCGCCCTGGTTACGAGACCGCCTGGGCCTTGAGGAGGCGGTGTTGCATCTGTCGGCGGTGCCGGCGCTGATCGACGAGGAATACCGTGAAGCGACGATGGCCGATATTGCTCATGCGATTGAGAGAAAATCCGATTTCTCGTTCGAGACGATCGCGGTCGGTGCCGACGGCAAGCCTTTTCCCGCACTTCTTCGCGGCACGACAGTTTTCGATGAGGGCGGCGAAGCCGGCAAATCGAGGCTCATCGGATATTACGGGATTTTGCAGGACATTTCCGAGCAAAAGGCCAGTGCGCAAGCTCTGGTCCGCGCACTTGAGGCCAAGGCCGAAGCGCGCGCACGCAGCGACATTCTCGCGGTCATTTCGCACGAAATACGCACACCGATTTCCGGCATCCTGGGCCTTATCGACCAGATTCGCCGTGAAAGGTCGGATGCCGAGCGAAGCAGGGCGCTGACCCTGATCGAGGAATCGTCCAACGTGCTTTTGGAAACGCTCGATGCGACATTGAATCGGACTAGGAACGAGCGGGATCGCCTAGAGGAAACAGAAGTCGAATTCGTCCCGATGGCTCTTGTCGAGCGCGTGGCCGGGCTTTTCCGCCCGCTGGCTCGACGAAAGGGTCTGTCAATCGATCTTGAGCCAGCTTCGCACGAGACCACCATCGGAAAGCCGGGGCGCATCCAGCAGATCATGGCGAACTTCGTGTCCAATGCGGTCAAGTTTACCTCGGCCGGCCGGATTACGCTGGCCTGCACAGGCCCTGAGGGCGATGGCGTGACGTGGACCTTCTCAGTTACGGATATTCGAAGGCACTGCCTTTCGACAATAGATGCCTCGAAGCGAGTTCGTTACGGTTTTCGTTCGATCTGAATGCGGTTTGCCGCCGAGCCTCGCGTCTCCGTTGCTGTGGGAGCGTGACTCGGGAGCTTCGCCCCTGCGATGCGCGAAGCGGAATCACTTGCTTAACTCGATCTTCCGACCTCTTGCCGTGTGGCCGCGATGGACCGGAATTGGCCTGCAGGGATGGAGCGCAAATTTCGGGTTTTTGGCGAGGGTTGCGGCGGTTCTCGATACGGATCGAGACAGGCTGACGAACGAGCAACACAAAGCCGTTGAGGGTAACTTTTCAGAGAGTTGGGTGCCGGCGACAACTTTCGATAGTCTCAAGCCAAGAGCGGTCAGTCGGCGATCGATCAGGAATTCACAAAACACCAGATTCAATTGTCTTCTCGTTGAATCGAAAAAACGTGAAACCACCAAGAGTGTGGGTTGGCACACGCATTTATATCAACCTGGACGATGCCCTGGCAAAGTACCCGCCTCGGTCCGAACCTGAATAGGTTCGCGACTGGCCGCAGCGGGATGTTTTTGTGTATACGACACTTTCCAAACTATTCTGACAAACGCATTGAAATTTTTTTTTACGCTGTTATATAGATGTTGCCTGACGTCGTTTGCGACGGATTATGATTGCCGCAGTCAACGCACAAGCGTGAGGTCGGCACCACTTCCTTTTCATGCACTTTGGCTCCGCACCGGAATGCGTCCGTGCGGATGATTTTTTGTACGCAAGGAAAACGGATTGGCGAAGGAAGAGCTCATTACGATGGAGGGTGCGATCGACGAGATCCTGCCCGATGGACGCTTCGGCGTTATTCTCGATAATGAGCATCGCATCATCGCCTACACGGCCGGGAAAATGCGCCGTTACCGTATCCGATCGGTCGTTGGTGACCGCGTGCATGTCGAGATGACGCCTTACGATCTGACCAAGGGCCGGATCGTCTTCCGCGAACGGACACCCGGGCAAGGCCCGGCCGGTGGCCGCAAGCGCGGATACAGGCGCTGACACTTTAGAAGGCGGCGGGAAAACCTGCCGATAAACAACAAATGAATCAAACAATCTCGCGCGATACACCGCGCCACAAACTTTCGTTGCGCTACGGCGCAGCACATTCGCCAGCGTCGACCGATCTTGCCCCGGTTGCCGCCATGATTCCGGCCATAGAACTGCGGCGCCTCGTCGCGACAATGGTCGACTGACATATGCCCTTACCTCTGCGGCCATGCGCTAGCATTCCCGCCCTTGCAGGAGAACTGACATGGACCTGAACCGCGAATACGCAGCACATCAGTGTGCGCTCATGAGCGCCGATGTCGCCGCGAATGACGACGATCGGTTTGCGAAGCTGGTAAAGGCATCACGCATTGCCGGACGTATCAGTGACTTTCAGCACAGGCTCGGTGCGGCCGCAGCGTGTGCGTGGAGTAAGGCGCAATTTGCTAATCCGGTACAAATCGACGCGGGAACAGAAGCAATTATATAGTAACTTCTCAACCTGCCATACCAATCCTGCTCTCGTTGAATTTCGACCGGTATCGACGCTGGGTACTAAAATCCTATCTTTCGATTTTGTACCTTTAATACGACGAATCCTTTCAATTTACGACTTGACGCACGACCTCGGCTCGCAATTTCGCGAGTCGACCAGACCGTTTCTTGAAAGGAAGCGAAATGACAATCGGTACTGTAAAATTTTTCAATGGCGACAAAGGCTACGGTTTCATCCAGCCTGACGATGGCTCTGCTGACAGCTTCGTGCACATCTCTGCTGTCCAAGCGGCGGGTATGACGACGCTCGATAAGGACCAGCGCCTCAATTACGAGGTCGAGACCGGCAACAATGGTAAAGCCAGCGCTGTCAATCTCTCGGCTGCCGACTGATCGACTGATACCCCGGATCACCTGCTCGGTGGTTCGGGGTAATCCCGAATTTCTCCATCGAAAGACAGCCGCCCATGACACCTACCTACGAGTTTCTCATGACACGGGCAACGGAATGCGCGGCCCAGGCGAAGTTAGCCTCTCTCGATAACGTGAGGGCGAGGGCACTGCGTTCCGAAGCAGCGTGGCGACAGATGGCAGAGCGGACGCGCCGGATGGAACTGGAGCGTGAGAAAGCGCGGCTTGAGCGGGCATCCCGGCAAATTACCGGTCAATTGGACTGAGATTCGCGGATCCAATCTGGAGGCATGCAAAGTTGTGTTTCCGCAATACAGCCATGAGCAGGCATGCTATGTATGCATAATTGCAGCAGGTGATCTTGGGCGGCTGCGACTGAGAGACACGTGTTGCGCTCCCGCTTAACCGCGCAGATCGCCCGTGAGCCGGAAACATGGTCCGTAGGGCTTCCTGAATTTCTTTTTGTGTGCGTCGCCGGGCGAACGGCGCAATTCTTCACACGCCCCTCCGAAACGCAATTTGTGCTACCCCACCCCGCCCATTTGGGGCCTGATTGGACAGCCGTAAAATAACGATCCTGCCATCGTACTTCGCAGTCCAAATTTCCCTACCGTGTTGCCGACCCAGTTTGGGTAGAGCTTGGGTTATGTGGCTTTGGGTGGGGAAGGGAGCCCGCAAACCGTTGCGTCACATCGGCTTTTGTAATCGCTTCTGCTAAATTCGTAATGATGGGGTCACGTGTTCGAGTCACGTAAGCGACCCCACCTATTTCAGCAGGTAAATCGAGTGAATCAAGCAGAACGGCTGTTCGGCTGGGTGCCTGCTTTGGTGAGTGAGTCCCCCAGTGGACCGGCATTTGCCTGTTCTGTTCGAGATCCAAAAGTCAGAGAAAATGACGTTCAGGATGGCATTCAACGACGACAGCCCCCGCTGACACAGCCAACATTTGCGGGCCAAATCCCAACCGTGCGAAGCTGCCTTCCATTCATCGTGTGGCCAATAGGGGAATGTGGGCTGGTTCCAGACTGGCAGTTTACGGCCGCGACTATTCGAAAGCGGATGCGCGTTTGGCAATGCGGCGATGGCGTTTACGCATACCAATAACCGCGCCATCGGAACTAAGTTGGTATGATATACAAGGACTTTGGGGGCACAGGCCAGTCTAGTCGTCGGCCTCGGCGCTTAGATCCATCCTGACAGGCGTGAACAGGATGACCGCTCCTTCAGCTCCATAGGCGCCCCGCAGTTGAACAATCGCAGCCACCACATCCTCCGTTTCGCCGCGGTTCGAAATGAACCTCGAAATGATCCGGCGAGCTTCGCCGCCAGCCATGGCCTCTTCAAGTTCGGATTTGAAAATCAGCCGCTTCTCTCGGGTTACCAGATCGACCAGCCTTGCGCCGTGCAACCGACTTTCAGGCAAGCCCAGAAGGTCGCAGAAGGGCTCGTCCACCATTTCGATTAGGCCGCTTATGGATACGTGCACGTAACCGATCCCGCTGTGAACCGCCATCGCCTGCAGCAGGGCTGCCTTGACGTCGGCCAGCCGGTGTCGCTCCACCTCTTCGGTGATGTCTCGAAACATCAGAACGTTGCGTCCATATAGCGGGAAACTCTGCAGCCGTAGCCAGCTGCCCTCGCGCAAGGGTGACGGAATGTCTGCCTGGGTGGACTCGTTTGCTTGGACCGTTCGCATCAAATGAACGTCGAGCAAGGTGCCGCGCAGTTGCGGCAGGCAGTCATACAGATTGCGTCCAACGCATTGCGCGCTCGAATTGCGGCAGGCAGCCGCAGCGACCCGGTTCATCGATTCCACAGTCAGATCGGTATCGCAGATGATGACCGCCTCATCGACCCATTCCGCCAGTTCGAACGGATCGGCCTCCGCCCTGGCGGCGTTTTGACCTGTGTTCATCTGCACAAACTGGTCGATGCCGACCATTGCATGGGTAATACGGCCGTGATTGGTCACAAAAACCGGCTTTACTAGCGCCTCGTCTCGCCATTTCGAAAAGGAACGGACGAAATTCGCAGCCGGTACGCCGACATCACCTGCGGGTTCGGGATCGGTCACAAGCCGCAAAGGCCCGGGCTTGCCGCAGTCGCTATGGCTACCAATTTTCCGCTGGACGCCTTTGTTTGGCATTGGTTCCTCCCCACAGGAATGCTGTCATACGCAGTATAATATACTCTCCAATCCCTTAATAACAAACTACTATACTAATTGCTAAGATATCCTTCGCAATTCCGTAAATTATGTAATTCGTTGACTGAACCTGATCTGCAAAAACAATCGGTGAGGCATTGAAACGACTGCCCAGGTGCTCAAAACCCGCCGTTTGTCGCGGATTGCGCCACGTTGACGCGCACTCTTTTCCCGATCGCAGAAAGTAACGCATTTTCTGTAATTTCGACTTTCTGCCTTGTTCCAAAAACTTAAGTTGGCCCCGGTAGCCTCATCTGCGCTCGACAAAGAAAAACCGAGGTTGCGAGCACTGTAAAGAGAGAGGCGCACACGATGATGAGTAGAAATGCCAAGCTGCATATTACGCTTCTAGCGACAGCAGCATTCGTCATGGCAGGGGGCGCTCCCCAGATGACCACATCCGCCCACGCTCAGGCATTGCAGCCGGCAGTCGATGTCTGTACCGGCATCAGCCTCGATCCGTCAGCCGTCACCGACATTGTGGGCGACGTCGCAGTCCCCACCGCCACCGCTGTCGAAAACCTGTACAGTGCGCTGCTGAACGTCTCGATCCTCGGCGCACCGATCCTCACTCTCGGCGACGTAGAAATCGGCGCGGCGGATACGCTGCAAGCCTATGCCGACGGCGATCCGATCGCGCTGCGCGTGGCCGATACCAGCGGAACGCTGCTTGCCGCAGACTCTCCCTGCAATCTGACCGCAAACAGCTACACCCTGACCGACGAGGCGGGCCTTGCGATCGGGGGCAACCAGATCACCGGTCTTGGTAGCGGCCAGGTCGCATCGGCCGGTGAACTCGATGCGATCGCCTTCGGTAACAATGCCAAGACCGCTGCTGGCGCAAATGGTGCGATCGCCATCGGCACCAATTCGAGCGCGACAGTCGCCAACAGTATTGCGCTGGGCAACGGCTCGCTCGCCGATCGGGGAGCCCTGACCGGCTATAGCGCCTTCGGGCTGACGGGCACGAATAACTCTGTGGGCTCGGTCTCGGTCGGCGCGTCGGGCAGCCTGCGGCAGATCACCAATGTCGCGGCTGGCACACAGGCGACAGATGCTGCGACGGTTGGCCAGGTTCAAGGTGCGGTCGCAGCGCTCCAGACGGCCCTCGGCAATGGCGTGCAATATGATACTGCGGCGCAGACCAGCGTGAGGCTCGCCGGGGCAGGCGGCACGACCATCTCCAATGTGGCCGATGGTGAGCTGAGCGCAGGCTCCAGCGACGCGGTCAATGGCTCTCAACTTTTCGCGACCAACCAGCAGGTGGCGGCCAACACCACCGCTATCGGCAGCCTCGACGACCGGATCAGGATCAACGCCGAGGACATTTCCGGTCTCGACAATACCGTGACTACGATCGACACCCGCGTTACGCAGAACACAACCGACATTGCCGCGCTGCAGACTTCGTTGGGCAACCTGCCGATTGGCTACGTGAGCGACAGCAATCCCGGTGTCGCCAGTTCCGTGCCCACTAACAGCACGGCCCTGATCGGCGCTGCTCCGGGGGGTGTCACGCTGAGCAATGTCGCTGACGGTCAACTGGCCGCAGGATCGAGCCAGGCTGTCAACGGTAGCCAGTTGTTCGCGACCAATCAGCAGGTCGATATCAACCGCGCCGGAATTCAAGCCAATGCGGATGCCATTGCAGCGCTCGGCGACACGAGCACGGGCGACCCGCTGGGGGTGCTTTATGACGATGCAACCCGCACATCGCTGACGCTGGATGGTGCAGGGGGCACAACTGTGGCCAATGTCGCCGCCGGTGAACTGAGCGCCACTTCGGACCAGGCCGTGAATGGCGCGCAGCTGTTTGCCACTAATCAGGCAGTCGCAGCCAATAGCGATGCGATCGAAAATCTGGATGGGCGCGTCACGGTCAATGAAACGAATATCGCCAATCTCGACGATCGCGTGACCATCAACGAAGTCGCCATTTCCGATTTGGACGACCGTATGACGGTCAATGAGGGCGACATCACCAACCTTGATGCGCGGGTCGCGGTGAACGAAGGGAATATCTCCACGCTCGACGATCGCGTAACGGTGAACGAAGGAGATATCACGAACCTCGATGCGCGGGTCACCGATAACTCGACGCAGATTACGCTTGTGCAGAACCAGCTCTCCAATCTCCCGCTGGGCTACGTCTCGGATACCGATCCGGGTGTGGTCAGCGATACGCCGACGAACACGGCGGCGCTGATCGGCGCGGGCGGAAATGCGGTCAGTCTGACCAACGTGGCGGCGGGTACGGTTGCCGCGGGGTCCACCGACGCGGTCAATGGCGCGCAACTCGCGGCGACCAACGGCGAAGTCGTACGCAACCGCGCCGACATCGACCGGAACACCGCCGATATCGCCACCATCAACAACAATCTATCGGGTAGCACCGTGGTCGCGGTGCAGTATTCGAACCCGGACAGTCCGAATGTAAGCAATGGCGGTACGGTGACGAACGACGTCGCACTGGTTGGCGCAGATACGACCACCCCGGTCGCGCTCCACAACGTCGCCGCCGGAATGCACAGCACCGATGCGGTCAACCTGGGCCAGATGCAAAGCAGCATGGCGTCCGCAATGGCCGATACCCGTGCCTATACCGACATGCGCTTCGGCGAGTTGCAGGCCGGCATCGCACAGCTGGACTTCGACATGAGGGAAGCACGTCGGGATGCGAATGCAGGGACCGCCAGCGCGATGGCCGTGTCGGGTATTCCCCAGACGATCACTGTTGGTCGGTCGATGGTCGGCGGCGGCGTGGCCCACTATCGCGGCGAGACCGCCTTCGCGCTCGGCATGTCGACCACTCTCAACGAGGGCCGCACCGTGGTGAAAGCCGGAGCGACGATGGATACCCGAGGCAATGGCGGTGTGAGCGCCGGGGCCGGGTTCAGCTTCTGAGCAGAAATTCCCCCTGAAGGCTTATGAGAAGAAGGCCGCAGCACCATGTGCTGCGGCCTTCTTTCTTACTGCGTATCAGCCGAAGTGATCACGACTGAGCCTAAGGACGGTCGCATCGCTCCCGTTGGCGTTGCTCGTCACGGCGATGCTTGCTCCGGAGCGATCGGCTGTGCGTTCGAAACCTATCGCAACGCGCGGAGACATGTGGCCCGAAAAGTCGATCTCGCGGCTCGTGAAGCTCGGCGATCTGTTCGCAGTATCATACCCTGATCCGATCGTCATTTAATCGGCTCAGCCCATGCTGTTCGATGAGGAGGATATTCAGCGCCCCCGCTACATCTGCCGTAGCCAAATCCGCGAAATGTGTATGCTTGGGACATCTCCATGAACGATACATCTCTGCCCTGCAGGGGCCGTGCCCTGCCAAGTCTGCCAGACCCCTGCCACTGTAGTCGTTGACATCGAAGAGGTGCCTCTCTACCAAGCCAGCAAATGATAATCATTCGCATTAGTAACAGGGGTTTTGCCGCGATGGGGGCTGTTTTGGGTGTTCGATCAGGACTATTTTCTGCTTCGAGTTTGCGTGCTTTGGTGCTTTCGGTCGCTGTCGGGACTATCGTTTATGTGAGCCCTGCTGCTGCACAGACAGAGGATCAGGAGGCAGCATCCAGCAACCACGAAGGAAGGAGTTCCGCGCAAAACGAGCGGGCGGACATTGTTGTCATCGGTTCCTATACCACCGACGATGAACTGGAATCGGCCACTGGCCTTGGTCTTTCGATCCAGGAAACACCGCAGTCGGTGACAGTGATGACTTCGCAACGGATGGAGGATCAGGCGATCCGCACCCTGTCCGATGTGGTCAATAATGCCGCCGGGGTTTCCGCCAGGGCCTACGATAGTTCGCGCAACGGGTTTTCTGCACGCGGTTTCAGCATCAGCAACTACCAGATCGACGGCGTGCCTCTGCAATGGGGCGCGGGCGATTCGGCTGGGGAATCATTGCTCGACATTGCAATTTACGAACGTGTGGAAATCGTGCGTGGGGCTACAGGTCTTTTGACCGGTGCAGGCGAGCCGTCCGCCTCGATCAATCTGGTCCGCAAACATGCTGACAGTGATCGGCTAACCGGCACCTTTTGGGTCAGCGCCGGGCGCTGGGATGCCTATTCGGTGATGGGCGACATCAGCACACCGATTACTGCAGATGGCTCGGTTCGGGCACGCGCTGTGGCCAAATATGCCGCAAATGACAGCTACGTCGACCTGCTGCACGACAAGAAGCTGGTGCTGTACGGTGTTGTCGATGCCGATATCACGCCTGGCACGAAGCTCAGTTTTGGCGCGAGCTATCAGGATAACGATCCGCGCGGCACGCTATGGGGCGGTCTGCCTGTCTGGTATGCAGACGGATCGCGCACAGACTGGGCGCGTTCGAAGACCGTGGGTGCCGATTGGACCAGCTGGGCGTCGACCAACGAGACCTACTTTGCCAACCTGACGCAGGAGATCGGGCCGTCATGGTCAGTTGAACTTTATGGCTCGCACTCGGTCAATAAGGGCGACTTGCGCCTGCTGTATCTTTCTGGCCAGCCCGATGAGGTCACCGGCCTTGGCATGGGTATTTCGTCCTATCGTGCGGATACCGAGCGCTCGCAGATCGACGTCGGCTTTCGCGCCAAAGGCACATATCACCTGTTCGGGCAGACGCATGATCTGGTCTTCGGAGCCAGTTATGCCAGGCAGGATTACGACTCGCTGACCTATGCCAACGATCCTCTTCCGCCTGTGGGCGACTTTAATGGGTGGGACGGATCCTATCCGCAACCCACATGGGGAGCTTCGACCCAGGTTGTCGATATGCACACCAGCCAATGGGGTTATTTTGCCGCCACGCGTCTGTCATTTAGCGACTCGCTGAAGGTTATCGCAGGCGGTCGCCTCTCAAGTTGGGAGCGCAAGGGCCTCAATTATGGTGCGAACCTCGATTTCGGGGATGACAATCGCTTCCTGCCTTATGCGGGCGTTCTCTACGATGTCGTTCCGAACCACACCGTTTACGCAAGTTACACCAAGATTTTTGAACCGCAGAACAACCGAAACCGCGACGGCGACTATCTGCCTCCCGTTACTGGCGAGAACTTCGAAGCTGGCCTGAAGAGCAGCTTCTTCAATGGTGCGCTCAGCACGGCACTGTCGGTTTTTCACATAAAGCAGGACAACCTGGCTCAGCCTGATGGCGGACAGACTGTTCCGGGGACCACTCCACCTGCACAAGCCTATTATCCCGCCAAGGGGGCGACCAGTACCGGCTTCGAGGTGGAGGCCAATGGTGAGATCCTTCCCGGTTGGTCGGTCGCTGCCAATTACACCCAGTTCAAGGCGGAGGACGCGAATGATGAGCGTATCAACACGCTCTATCCGCAAAAGCTTCTACGTGTGTTCACGACTTATCGGTTCGAGGGGCCGCTGAGCGGCCTCATGGTCGGTGGCGGAGTTAATTGGGAAGACACCAGCTATACCGACACTGTCAATCCGGTGACAGGCCTGGAAGAGCGGCTGGAGGTGAAAAGCCATGCCCTTGTCAACCTCATGACCCGCTATCAGTTCGAAAATGGCCTGTCGGCTCAGCTCAATGTCGAAAACCTGTTCGACAAGTCCTATTATTCGCAGATCGGCTTTTACAACCAGCTTGCCTATGGTGAGCCGCGCAACGTAACGCTGACATTGCGTTATCAGTTCTGATCGATCGGGTTGATCTGATGGCGGCGAGCAAGGCGACCGGAGCCCACCGGACCAATGGCTGGAACATCGCGGCGCGAATAGTTGCCGCGATACCGGCAAATTATCTGCTGACATCGCTGGCAACGGCCTGCTTTGCGCGGTTGTTGCCAATGCCTCCTGCAGAGGCGACAATTGCTGCGACGCTGCTTTCCTTTGCGTTATTTGCCGTGATTGCACTGACTGCGTTCGGCGTGCGCTCGGTAGCTGTCCTGTGGCTCTGGATGCTTGGCGCAGCGGTGGTTTTGGGGGGCATTTTGTGGCTGTCGATCATGGCCGGAGGTCGGCTGTGAAGGAGAGCCTTCGCCAGTCTATGGCTTTGCTGCACACGTGGGTCGGCCTGCTGTTCGGCTGGCTGCTATTCGCGATGTTCGCAACAGGCACCGCAGCCTATTTCGAGGCAGAGATTACCCGCTGGATGCAGCCTGAAATTGTCGGCAGCAGCGATCCTGTAACGGCGGCGGAAAATGCAGTGGAATTTCTCGGGCAAACCGCGCCAAATGCAGACAGCTGGATTATCACGCTTCCGAACAGCAGGAGCGCAACGACACAGCTTTTCTGGCAGCCCTCCGTGGAAGAAGGGCAATCCTATAGCAGCGCCCTTCTTGGTCCCGATGGGAAGGAAGTCACCGCGCGCGAGACGAATGGAGGCTACTTCCTCTACCGGTTCCATTTCGACCTGCATTATTTGCCTGTCACCTGGGCGCGTTATCTGGTCGGCGTTGCGGCGATGTTCATGCTTGTCGCAATCCTGTCAGGCGTCATAACGCACAAGAAGATCTTCGTCGATTTCTTCACGTTGCGCTTCGGAAAGGGCCAACGAAGCTGGCTCGACGCGCATAATGTGACGGCGGTTCTGGCTTTGCCCTTCCACCTGATGATTACCTTTACCGGGCTCGTGACGCTGGCGACGCTGTACATGCCGTGGGGAATTGCTGCCAACTACACCGCGCCACAGACCTTCTTCGAAAGCCTCTTCTCATCGCCGCCAGATGTCCAGCGCGCCGGCAAAAGAGCTCCTCTGGCACCTGTCGAGGCGATGATGCACACCGCCTCATCCCAGTGGAACGGGGCGATGCCCGGCTCCGTTAACGTCACCAATCCAGGCGATTCAACCGCGACAGTCACGCTCGGAAGTTCGTCCGAAGATGCGATCGGGGCACGGGGCGAAACGCTACGCTTCGATGGCGCCACCGGAAAACTGATCCAGGCCGGATTACCCAAGGGGCCAGCGCTCAAAACAGAGAGTGTGATGATCGGCCTGCATGCCGGGCGGTTTGCCGAATGGGGCTTGCGATGGCTCTATTTTGTCTCAGGGCTGGGCGGTACGATTATGGTCGGTAGCGGGCTGGTCATGTGGACCGCCAAGCGACGGACACGCCTGCCCGATCCGCAACATCCGTATTTCGGATTCAGGCTTGTCGAACGGCTCAATATCGCAGCAATATCGGGATTGGGTGCAGGCATAGCTACCTATTTCCTCGCCAACCGTCTGCTGCCTCTCGGTATGGAGCAGCGTGCCGACTGGGAAATAAACAGCCTGTTCCTTGCCTGGGCAGCAATTGCTCTATGGGGAGCGATCCGCCCCGTTTGCCGCGCATGGGCTGAAACGCTTGCGGCAACTTCGGCGCTGTTCCTCGCCATTTTGCCGGTCGATACCATCACGACATCGCGGGGCCTGTTTGTTAGTCTGTTGGACCACGACTGGGTCTATGTCGGCTTCGACATCGTCATGCTGCTACTCGCGGCGGGATTCGGATATGCAGCGCGCAAGGCGTGGGTTGGAAAAACCTCGGCAGAGCCTCGCAAGCCGCGGCGGACGTTGGAAAGAAAGTCGGCATGACCCACATCCTTGCTGTACTATTTTCACTGGCTGGCCTCGCGGCACTTGCCCTGTCGATGAAGCGGCATCAGCGCGACATTATCGGCCGCAGACTGTCTGAAAGAGATCAGAGCCTCACGCGGGCTGCAGGGTGGTTTTCAATTACAGCCAGTCTTGCGCTCGATATGGTTGGCTTCGGCCCCGCTTATGGCACCATTGCATGGTTCGGGCATATGTCCATCGCGGCCTGGATCGTTGTCGCCATGCTTTGCTGGCGCGCGCGCCTCAATTAGCGCAATCGGATTTCCGGCACTATGCTGTCTGGGCGTAGATTATGCTCGTAACGTCACCGCGCGATCCACCCAGAACTTTCACACAATCTATGCGCTGCCAGAAACAACCCAACCTCATCGAGGTCATATCTGCCTTTGTGTGGGTCAAAGAGTTTCCAGAGAATCCCATATGGCCTGGACTATTGGTCGTAAATTATTGCGTGACTTGTAAATTCTGATCGAAACTTCTGTTTGCCAGCGGCTCTCAATCAGGCGCAATTTGTTGGTCTCACCCCGCCAGGCAAAGGTGCTGTCTGGCAACCAGCATAACCCCATCCCAAACGAAGCGGCAGTCCGAATGCTTTCGGCCAACGACGCACGGTAGCGTACATTCAACCGGTTCTGGAACGGTGCATTGGATATGATTCCACGCACCAGTTGCGACATCAGCGTCGTTCCCGAATACGCGAGGTACGGAATTGGCAGCCCTCGTCGTGCATCCAGATCCAGATCGGGCGCGTTGTTATGAATGAACGGTCGTATCTGATCGCGGCCAATCAACTTACTTTCGAATGCACCAGAATCGGCTGCTGCCGAAAGCCCGCCGCGACTGTAGCTGACGAAGAAATCAGATCTGTTTTCGGCCAGGGCGACGAGATATTCATCCACTGTGCGGGTTTCGGCAACGACAGAGACTTCGAATGGCCCGAGTTTCCGCTGTAATTCAGCCAGCATACTGGGAACGAAGTAGAGGGCCAGCGTGTGAAGCGATGACACGGTGATCGTATCACGGATGCCTTGTGTCAGTTCTTCCGATGTTGATCGCGCATCATATGATTGGCGTATGATATCCTGAGCGGCGCCGTAAAACTCGCGTCCGGCAGCTGTTAACCGGATCGGGTGCTGCGTTCGATCCAGAAGGGTAACCCCGACCCATTCCTCAAGCGACTTCACCCGACGACTAAGTGCGGATTGGGTTATACGGCGCGCGTCTGCTGCGCGGGCAAAGTGTCCCTGTTGTGCAACACATACGAAGTCTTCCAGCCATTTCAGTTCCATAAATTTGTTAATTATCTGCATCTTGCGATTCTGTCATCAAGGATCGCGATTTTTGAATTTGCCTATGGAGACAGAGCTCCTTCACCAAAGCAATCAAATGTCGTGCGCTAGGGGATATATGAGCAATAGTTGCGTCAGGCACGGCTGTAATTTTCGAAATGGGGGATACCTATGAAAAAACGTTTGTTCCTAACTACCTGTACTCTCGCGATGTCGGCGGTCTATGCAACACCGACATTTGCACAAGATGCAACGAATGGGCAGCCGCAGGATAGTCAACAGGGGGCTTCATCGGCGGGCGCTGGCGAAACTGATGCGATCGTTGTGACGGGATCCCGCATCCGCCGTTCGGACGCGACTTCGGCAATTCCGCTGAAAATTCTTGGCCGCGAAGATATCTCGGAAAGTGGCACGACCAGCATTGCGGAAATTGTTCAGGAAATCCCCGGTGTGGATTCGGATATTTCGCCTGAAAGTTCGAACACCAGTGTGCAAAATTCGGGTATTAGCTCCGTCAACCTCCGGCGCTTGGGTAGCAACCGGACACTGACGCTGATCGACGGTCGCCGGGCTATTTCGAACGCAGGCAATGGCGAACGCGTCAGTCTGTCTACGATCCCGGCGGGCTTTGTCGAATCGATCGAAGTGACGACCGGGGGTGCCTCGGCAATCTATGGGTCAGACGCCATTGCAGGTGTCGTGAACATAATCCTGAAGAAAGACTGGGAGGGGTTCGAAGCCAATCTCCGGTATCTTGCGCCGGAACGCAGTGGCGATAACGAAATCGACGCTGACCTTACGTGGGGCAAGAACTTTGCCAATGGCCGGGGCAATATCCTGGTCGGTGCCAGTTTCGAACACCAACGCGCGATCTATGCCGATTCAACCCGGCCCGAATCGATTGCTGCACTAACCTGGGATACGCCCGGCTATGCTGGCGCGTTCAATGATGAATCGGTGTTCCCTGGTTGTGAGAGCGGTGGATATTGTTTCACTCCCAGCCTCAGCTCCTATCTCCCCGGCGGTCGCTTCGAATCCGACGACGCATGGAATATCGGCGGCGTCTGGTACAACGATAAATCGCTTCTGCCCGATGATGGTCGACCAGCGTCAGCCGGGTTCGAAACCTACCCCGATGGTTTCAACTATCGCCCCGGTCAGACACTGTCGCCAGAATATCTGATGGCGTCCGGCGCGGTGAAATTGGAATACGAACTGACACCGAGCGTCAACGTGAGCGCCAGCGTCATGTACACTTACAATTACACGCGCGCGCGCAGCTCGTCTGAAGCCGCCATTTACGGTGACGAATATGCGCGGCTCGATGCCAATGGCAATGCACTGCGGGATTCGAATGGAAACGTAATCTACGGCGAGCTTCCGCAAATTGCGGCCAACAATCCGTTCATTCCTGATGCAGTCGAGGAAACCCGTTCGGGTACCGTGAGCTGGTATCGTCGCTTTGCCGAACTGGGCTGGGACGAGAAAATCAACTTTCGCGATACGCTACGATCCAGCCTTGCACTGAATGGCTCTGCATGGGGCGACTGGCAGTGGCAGGTTTCCGGAACATACGGCACCTACAAACAGCATCAGCGCGATACCAACGAAATCAATCTTCAGAATCTCGCTTATGCTCTGGACGTCGAATCCGATGGGGCAGGGGGCTATCAGTGCGTCGATGCCACTGCCCGTTCGCAAGGGTGTGTGCCGATCGATCTGTTCGGCGAGAACTCGATCACGGACGATATGGCGAATTACATCCGCTATAACGCCAACCTCTATCAGAAGCGTGAGCAGATTACCGGTCTGGCCAGCGCTAACGGCACTGTGCTGCAACTGCCCGGCGGCCCTCTGAAGGCGGCTGCTGGTCTGGAATATCGCCGGGAATATCAGAAGACCTGGGGGCAGGATGGCGATGTCATCATGGCCACAACGTCGACAGGCGTGCCGGACATCGAAGCTCATTTCGATGTTGTCGAAGCGTTCGCTGAACTCGATATCCCGATTACAAGCCGTCTTTCATTGCAGCTTGCAGGCCGTGCCGCCGATTATTCGACAGTCGGTGGGGTATTCAGCTACAACGCCGGTGGGAGCTGGTCGCCCAGTTCCAGCATTCGTTTTCGTGCACAGTACTCGCGCTCACAACGCGCCCCGACGCTGACTGAGTTCTTTTCGCCCCCGCGCGGCGATTACGACAGCGTTCGTGACCCATGCGATGGCCTGATGCCGGATGGATCGGGCGTGACAGCACCGGCAGGCAGCAATACCAGCACCGCAGTGCTGGCTGCCAACTGTCTGGCTGTTCCGGGTATTCAGGCCTACTTCGCCGACCCGGCAAATGCCGGGCAGCCGTTTGAATTCGATGGCAGCATCCGTGGTCCAAACCAGGGTAATAACAAGCTGAAGGAAGAAACCGCAGATACCTATACTGCAGGTGTGGTCCTGACTCCGAAGATCATTCCGGGTCTGTCATTGATTGCAGATTATTATCAGATCCGTGTGCGGGATGCGATTGGATCGATATCCAGTCAATTGACCGCAGACCTGTGTTATACTGCTGATAACTATCCAGATAACCGTTTTTGTGATGTCATTTCCCGCAATTCGCAGACCGGCACGATCAGCCAGATCATCAATCAGGTGGAAAATCTCGACAGCTACCTGACCGAAGGGGTGGACGTTACGTTCAATTATGACTGGGCGATCTCCGGTATTCCCGGTCGGTTTGGCGCTAACCTGATCTATACTCACTATTTCCGGGATGAGTTCACATATCAGGGTATCGCCGGACTCGAAACTGAGGACTCATTGGGAGAAATCGGCAAACCCACCGATGAATTCCGCCTCAAACTCGGATGGAGCGACCGGAATATCCGTATCAGCTGGACGACGCTCTATCGCAGCGGTGGAGTGGACGATAATCACGTCGCGCCTACCGATTCCGAGTACTTCAAGGTCGGCGGACAGGCATATCATAACCTGTATATGTCCTATACGCTTCGCAATCGCCCCCATATCAAAATCTACGGCGGCGTGAACAACGTGTTCAACGATCTGGGGCCGTTCATTCCGTCGGGCCTGAACTACGGTAGCAGCCGCAACATCGTTTCGGCGCTGAACGATCTTGATGGACGCGAATTCTACGTCGGGGCGCGTTTCCGCTTCTAAAACCCGAATGCCAGAATGCCGGGGCGGTCAAAACGGACCGCCCCGGCATTTGGATTAATGCCATAAATCATGGAGAGTGTTTTGCGTAAGATGTTCTGCTGCATTTCGGCGGTGTCTCTGGCATGGGCTGCAACAGCGCTGGCACAAGATCAGGTGCCTCAGCAGTCTGAGGCAGAACCGACCGAACGGCGGCAGTTCGGCAAACATCTGTTCCTCGAAAATGTCCCTGAGTCCGTTCTGTACGATGGCCAGAACGTCGCCCGACACATGCGGACAAGCAACAGTTATTCTACCCGTGGTTGGACGCATGATGGCAAGGCTATGCTGTTTGCCGATCGCGGAAACCTCTATCGCCGCGCGACGCGTAACGCCGATTATACCGAGATACTCGATCTGCCCGGCTTGAGCCTGTCAACTGCGCGCAATGCAATGGTGTGCGATCGCGAGGGCTATGTTTTCACCAGCGACAAAGACGGTGACGAGTACAGCGCTGTCTATGTTACCGATGGCAGATCGCACGATGCCGTAAAGCTGTCCCCGGGCCGCTCACGCAACGTATCTCTTCTCGTTTCCGATCAAATGGACAAGATCGCCTATGCAAGTGCAGAGGCTGGCACTGGCATGTGGAGCCTTATTGTCCAGTCGACATGTCCAGATAACGAGACTGGCATTCTGGAACGCAGCAATATCCCTTTCTATCCCGATGACTTCAGTCCGGATGGCACACGCTTGCTGGCAGAAGGCCCGTCAGAGGGTGGTTTTAAACTATCTCAGATTGAACTTGCCAGTGGGAAGGAGACTATCCTGATCGAAGCCGATGAGGATATCAAAGATTCCTACTACTCTGCCGATGGACGGTATGTCTTCTTCACAACCAACGCTTTCTCCGAATACGTTGAACTGTTCCGCCTCGATCTCGAAAATCGCGAAATATTACCGGTGCTGAGCAATGTGGGCTTGGACATCGATTCCATCGTCATGTCGCCAGATCGCAGCCGTATGGCTGTATCGTTCAATCGCAGCGGACTATCCACATTGGTAGTGTTCGATACCAAGGCTCTTCGCCTGATCTCCGGACCTTCCGAAAAATCGCTGGGTGTGATCGGTGCGATGCGCTTTTCGCCCGATGGAAAGAAACTCGCGTTGAGCGTGTCTCAACCCGATGTTCCCTGGCGTTCGGGCATCTATGATTATCGCGACGATAGCTTCGAAGTCTGGACCGGGGGCTTCCGGCCCGATCAGAAAATCGCCCGGATGACGCCGGATATTACTACGTTCCCGACGTTCGATATGGACGGCGATAAACAGCGTCGGATCCCTTTGCTGGTATATCGCCCGGATGCTGCGTCTGCCGATCACCCTGTCCCTGTGGTGATTTTCGCTCACGGAGGGCCAGAATCCCAGTCGCGACCGAGCTTCAGCCGCTTTTACCATTATATTGCGACACAAATGGGGATCGCAGTCCTCCGACCGAATATCCGCGGGTCGGAGGGATATGGAAAAACCTTCGAACAGTTGGATGAAACCGTGAAGCGCGGCGATGCGATCAAGGATATCGGCGCATTGCTCGACTGGATCAAAGAGCAGCCCGATCTCGATGCCGATCGCGTCGTCATTGCCGGTGGGTCTTACGGTGGCTTCGTGACTCTCGCTTCGCTGGTTGCCTATCCCGACCGGTTCAAAGGCGGAATTTCTCGCTTCGGAGTAAGCGACTTTGCATCGTTTATGGCGAATACCGAACCTTATCGGGTCGACAATCGGCGCCGCGAATATGGCGATGAACGCGACCCCGAAGTCGCAAAGTTCTTCCAGCAAATGTCCCCGATGCAGAATGCTTCGCGCATTCGCGCGCCCGTGCTGTTCATTCAGGGAGGCAACGATCCTCGCGTACCCCAGCAGCAATCCGAAGACATGATTGCTGCCATTCGGGCGAACGGCGTGCGTGTTTCCTATGTCCTCGCTGACAATGAAGGGCATGGTTTCAAGAAAAGCGAGAACGCCCGAGTTTCCGACGGCGCGCAGATTGCGTTTTTACGAGAAATGCTGCTGCAATAAATGTCCCGGCAATCTGGATGGAGCGGGTATGGGTGGGAAAAGACGACTCAGCTCGCAACTCTCAATTGCATGCCTCATGTGACAGTGTGACAGGCGATTGCAGAGCCGGTGTGTGTGCGGTGAGCTAGCTTAGGGCGAGGACGCTGGTCAGGATGAAGCGGATCAGATCGGATTGCCCGCGAGCGCCCATCTTGGCATAGATTTTCTTGGAATAGTTTCTTGCTGTTTCGATTGTGATTCCAAGGCTCTGGGCGGCTTCGGCAATCGACTGGCCATTGGACAGAGCCAGCGCAAGGCGGGCTTCGCTGGGAAGCAGGCCGAACAGTTCGGCGATTTGTTCATGGCGGTCGGATCGGCTGCGGTTGTCGCCTTGAATATAGGCAACCGCAGCACCGCTGGCAGCGGGGGATTGCGGGTCCGGCGTTGCGGGGACAATCAGCAGGTCGACCCACGGATCCATCGACACATTGATGGCATGGGGGCGCGGGTTGGCTTCTTTCACAATGGCGCGCAATGCGCGGGATAGCTTGCGATCGATCAGCGAATCGTCTGCAATCAGTCGACCGCTGCGGGTCCGGCGCAGCCCGACGCCGTACTGCATCAGCTTCGCCGCCTCGTGGCTTTCCTCCATTACTACGCCATCTGCATCGAGCCGGATCCACCCGAAATTAAGTCGGGCCATGACATTGTCGGCGATCCGCGCGCTGGCCTTCTGCCGTTCGATTTCGGCATAGCAGCGCAATGCCCGGCGAAAATGCGGCCCGATCCGGCTCAGCAGCGCTCCGTCGGCCGGGGTGAAGTCATTGGTTTCCCGATTGATAGATATCCATGCGCTGACTCCGCCCGGCTCGGTGATACGCATCAGCCGCATGGCGTTCACTTTGTTGGGGATCATCATGTCACGGCGAAAGGCGTCATGAATCGGGTCGCCGGGCAGCAGCAGTTCGGACAAGGAATAGACCCGTTCTTCGCGCAGATCGAAATAGGGAAGGGGATCGCGCTCCCAAACATCGCGTTCGTACATCTGCGCGAGTTCACGCGGCATCGCGCGCCCGGCGGCGAGGTGAATAGTGCTGTTACGCGACCGGTCAGGCGGGCGAAACGTAATGGTGGCACTATCTGCACGTGTCCGCACGCGGAGCCGCTCCAGAAAGGTCTGCCACATCGGTTGCTCGAAAGGGCCATCGAAGGCCGCAGACAGCAGGTCGGTTTCCTCCTGGATCACGAACATCACTAGATGCTCCCAAATGGGAGGTTAAATGTCCAGCGCGATCACGCACATTTGTAGAAGCAAATCATTGATGGCTGGAAAGAGCACTATCGCATGTCCCGAACATTGACCCACCTCGAACGGCTTGAGGCAGAGGCGATTCACATTATTCGCGAAGTCGCAGCAGAGGCCGAAAACCCGGTCATGCTGTACAGCGTCGGCAAAGATAGCGCCGTCATGCTGCATATCGCGCGCAAGGCGTTTTTCCCGTCACCGCCTCCGTTTCCTCTGTTGCATGTTGACACGACGTGGAAGTTTCAGGCGATGTATGAACTGCGCGATCGCATGGCGCAGGAAAGCGGCATGGAGCTGCTGGTCTATCAAAACCCCGAAGCAGTCGAGCGCGAGATCAACCCGTTCGATCACGGTTCGCTGCACACCGATATGTGGAAGACCGAAGGGCTGAAGCAGGCGCTGGACAAGTGGAATTTCGACGCGGCATTTGGCGGTGCCCGCCGCGACGAGGAAAAGAGCAGGGCGAAAGAACGCATATTCTCATTCCGCACCGCCAGTCACGGGTGGGATCCGAAGAACCAGCGACCGGAACTGTGGAACCTGTACAATGCGCGCAAACACAAAGGCGAAAGCATCCGCGTCTTCCCAATCTCGAACTGGACCGAGCTGGACGTGTGGCAATATATCCACCTGAACGACATTCCGATTGTTCCGCTCTATTTCGCGGCAAAGCGCCCGACCGTGGAGCGCGATGGCATGTTGCTGATGATCGATGACGATCGTTTCCCGTTGCAGCCCGGTGAAGTGCCCGTCGAACGGTCGATCCGGTTTCGGACGCTCGGCTGTTATCCGCTGACCGGTGCGGTGGAGAGCACTGCGAAGACTTTGCCCGAAGTGCTTCAGGAAACTCTTTTGACCACGACCTCGGAACGGCAGGGCCGCGCGATCGACAAAGATGCCGGCGGTGCAGGCATGGAAGTGAAAAAGCAGCAGGGGTATTTCTGACATGCCTGAGACACAGAACGACTCCGTTTATGTAACCGACAGGCTCATTGCCGAAGATATCGATACATATCTGGACACGCATCAGCACAAGACGATGCTGCGCTTCATCACCTGCGGATCGGTGGACGATGGCAAATCGACGCTGATCGGTCGTTTGCTCTACGATTCGAAGATGATCTTCGAAGATCAGTTGGCCGCTTTGCAATCCGATTCAAAGAAAGTCGGTACACAAGGGCAGGATATCGATTTTGCGCTGCTGGTGGATGGTCTGGCTGCCGAGCGGGAGCAGGGCATTACGATCGACGTGGCCTATCGTTTTTTCAACACTGAAAAGCGCAAGTTCATTGTCGCCGATTGCCCTGGTCACGAACAATATACCCGCAACATGGTAACAGGCGCTTCGACCGCGGATCTGGCGGTGATACTGATCGATGCGCGTAAAGGAGTTCTGGTTCAGACCCGGCGCCATAGCTATCTTTGCCATCTGATCGGCATTCGGAACATCGTGCTGGCGGTCAACAAAATGGACCTCGTCGATTACGCGCAGGATGTCTTTGACAAGATCGTTGGCGAATACAGCGAGTTCGCAAAATCCATCGGTATCGAGAGCTTCACCGCGATGCCGATTTCCGGGTTCAAAGGCGATAATATCACGACGCTATCCGATAACATGCCCTGGTACGATGGCCCGACGTTGATCGAGCACCTTGAAACGGTTGAGGTTAATTCGGCGCGCGATGCCAGTAAGCCGTTCCGCATGCCGGTTCAGTGGGTGAACCGCCCCAATCTCGATTTTCGGGGCTTTTCCGGGCAGATAGCGACAGGCTTGGTCAGGCCGGGCGATGCGGTGCGCGTGTTGCCTTCAGGTAAAACCAGCAGCGTCAGCAAAATTGTCACTATGGATGGTGAACTGGACGAAGCGGTAGCGGGGCAGTCGGTAACGGTGTGTTTCGCCGATGAGGTGGACTGCTCGCGTGGCGATGTGATTGCCCCTGCCGATAATCCGCCTGCCGTGGCAGACCAGTTCGAAGTGACGATTGTCTGGCTTAACGACGATACTATGCACGTTGGCCGTGCCTATTGGCTGAAAATCGGAACGCAAACCGTTTCCGCCACTGTGCGTCAGCCGAAATATGCGGTGAACGTCAACACGATGGAGCATATGGCGGCCAAGACACTCGATCTGAACGCTATCGGTGTGGCGGAACTCAGCACCGATCGTCCGATCATTTTCGAACCCTATACCGACAATCGCGCGCTTGGCGGGTTCATCCTGATCGACAAGATGACCAACGCAACGGTTGCCGCGGGGATGATCAATTTCAGTTTGCGCCGCGCGCAGAACGTTCACTGGCAGCCGACCGACATCGATCGAGAGGCTCACGCCCGGCTCAAGAACCAGACACCGAAAGTGTTGTGGTTCACCGGGCTTTCGGGCGCAGGCAAAAGCACGATTGCAAACGAGGTTGAGAAACGACTCAACCTGATGAACCGACACACTTTCTTGCTCGACGGTGACAACGTTCGGCACGGCCTGAACAAGGATCTGGGCTTTACCGAAGCGGACCGGATCGAAAACATTCGCCGCGTGGGCGAAGTCTCCAAGTTGATGGTCGATGCGGGCCTGATCGTGCTGACGGCATTCATCAGCCCCTTCCGCGCCGAGCGTCAGATGGTGCGCGCAATGCTGTCGGACGAGGAATTCATCGAGATTTACGTCGATACTCCGCTGGAAGTGGCAGAGGCCCACGATGTCAAAGGGTTGTATAAGAAGGCCCGGAGTGGAGAACTGAAGAACTTCACCGGGATCGACAGTCCATACGAACCGCCGATGACGCCGGAAATACGGGTTAACACCGCCGAGATGACTGCGGCCGAAGCAGCCGACTATATCGTTCGCAAACTGATGCCGTTGAAATAAGGGGGCTCGCGCAATCATGACTATGTCCGATGGCGAACTTGCCGCGCACCTTGCCGAAGCAGCCGGACGAATCCTGCTGGAAGTGCGCGCATCGGACGTTTTCGGTGGCAAGGCGCTGGGCAATGCGGGCGACGCTACGGCCAATCAGTTTCTGGTCCACGCATTGCGAGATGCGCGCCCCGACGATGGCCTGCTTTCCGAGGAAGAAAAGGACAACTACGATCGCCTTTCCTCGCGTCGGGTCTGGATTGTCGATCCCGTGGACGGCACCCGTGAATATGGTGAAGCGCGTAGCGACTGGGCAGTGCACGTCGCTCTTGCTGTCGATGGCGCGGCCAGTGTGGGGGCAGTGGCGCTCCCCGGCCTTGATGGCGGTACCGTCTTTCGGTCGGACAAGCCGCAGCCGCTCGGCCCTGGCCATTCGAGACCAAGAATGGTGGTCAGTCGCACACGACCTGCTGCAGAAGCTGTCGCCGTTGCACAAACCCTTAGTGCGGAACTGATTCCGATGGGTTCCGCCGGGGCAAAGGCGATGGCCGTTGTGCGCGGGGAGGCGGATATCTACCTGCATTCCGGCGGGCAATACGAGTGGGACAGTTGCGCCCCGGTTGCTGTTGCGGCGGCACATGGTTTGCACTGTTCGCGGCTTGATGGCAGCCCGCTTATCTACAACCAGCGGGACACCTATATCCCCGATCTTCTCATCTGTCGGTCGGAATGGGTGGTGCCGGTGTGCGATGCCTTGACTGATATATCTACCTAGGCGGCGCGGACAAGTTCGCTGGCGGATATGGATGGGGTCGTGAATTTGCCTGCCGAACTACTGGCACCAAGCATGGGGCCGACTTAGATGATTTCCGCAGGTGTTTGACGTCGGTACTGAGCAGCGGGTTTACGCCTGATTTGACGCTAAAATCAGAGGAGTGAGAGCATCAGCTTTCATCTCTAATATCCGTACCACCCATCATTTTTAGATAGCGGTTACGATGCCTCCCCCTGGGTTCAGGATTCAACTCTGCAGTCAAGGGACCAATCATGGTCATGGCGAAACTTACAAGGAGCGGATAACTTATGGCCTGCCATGAAACAAGAATAGTAATCCCTGCATCGCTAGTGAGACTTTCCCGATGTCGCTGTATTATCTTGTCGTGGGACACGACATTATAGTGCTCAAATGCTGTTTATCAATAGGTTGAAAAAAAGTGAATAAGTGCAGCAATGAAAAAGCCTATTAAGTAATCTCCCTTTGCTAATTTCAGACTGAAAAAGAATATTAGTCCGTGTGCAATAATGGAGATAATAGACTTTGCGGCTATGCCAATCGCAATAGCTATTGCGATTCCCGTCTCATCAATTCCACTTGTATTTGAACTAATGTCCGCATGCATTTCATTAAAAACCAATAGGCTGTTTAAAGTGGTTTCAGAAATGCCAACCGCAAGGCCTATGATAATAGACTGCATTCTAATACTAAAATCGCGAAGGGCAAAAAAAGAAAAAAGAAATTTAAAAGCCTCTTCAAATAGAGGTCCCCGACCAACGCTCAACGAGGTTGAATCGATGTAGGCAAAAGCCGGGGAAGCAGCAAAGTGGTAGAGGCAAACAATATATATCCAAAAAGTTTCAACGCAGCGCTACCCTGAAAAGAAGATTATTTCATGTTTCCGCCGGTGCGCTTTTGCTCGAACTCTCCAAATTCTTTGATATCAACTTTTGTGGCCTTCGCGACTTCTGCTACTGTAAGGCCTCGGCCAATCCAATCGATAGCCTTAATGGCGGCTCGTAGTAAAGATCCACGACCACCATTGACCGCGCCGATTTCATAATCGATAAGTATTTTCATTACTGAAATTTTCCACAATAAATAATGGTTATATTAAAATAAATCATATCCATTTACTGTCAAGAAAAATGATTATGACAGAGGATATTTTTTTCCGGAGATGTGCAAAGTACAGATACATACTACTCGACTTCATCGAAATCGTATGCGGTTCAATCTTGTTCCGATCCCGCACTACGAGGTTCAATACTTTGGAAGGGTGGCCTTAAAAGGTAGGGAAGGGGGTGGGGATGAAATCTAGCCCAGCCGGATAAACGGGCCAGGCTCAGGCTGTTCATCCAGATTCCACGAAGTTCAATTAGGCTCAGGACTCATTACTGGCTCCATTGGGGCTTGAAGCAAAATGGCACAGCGCAAGGAGAAAGGGCGCGGGAATATGTCAATATTTCAAGACCTTTTGACGCAGCGATGGGCCATTTTGGTCAAATCCCTGCGGGACGACCAAATGGCTTCCATCTCAACCCAAACTGCCCTTGGAGCGGCATATAGCCTTCCCGGCGGGCAGTTTGGCCCGATATGTTTCGCCATTTGGACGCCTCAACGGCGTCAGTAACGGATCCTGAGCCTAGGTCAGATAAATAATCTGGCCCGAAAACTGCTTCGCAAATCAGGGTGAGGTTAAAGTCGGATAAGTCTGGCGCGCGAAGTTCACACGCCGACACCGGATGCTGGCTCTACGCCGATATCGCCGCCGCGAGCGTTTCGCGAATGTTCTTCAGGCGAGCGACCACTTCGGATGGTGCGGCCTGATTGGGCCGTGGCGTTGCACCCGATGGTGAAGGGGCAACATTGGCGAACAGATCAACCGACGCGGTGCCTGATTTCGAAGTATCGGGAGCAGTCTGGGAGGACGCCGATTCAAGGGGCTCCGCCTGGGTTGCCTTAGGCGATCCACCCTTGGATGGATCGTTCTCAAGCAAGGCGACAGCTCCCTTGATCGTATAGCCTTCCCCATTGACCAGTTGGTCAATACGGTGGACGAGCGCGATGTCTTCGGGACGGTAATAGCGCCGCCCACCCGATCGTTTTAGCGGTTCGAGCATCGGAAACTGCTGTTCCCAATAACGCAGAACGTGAGGCTTGATGGCTAAGGCATCGCCGACTTCACCGATGGTACGCAATGCGCCCGCATCTTTGCCGTCGTCGAAACCTTTGCTCATCGCCGCTCTCCCTGCCGTCGGCCGGATTTAGCCGTTGGCCACGCGTTCCTTCAGCAACTGGCTGGCGCGGAAGGTCAACACCCGGCGGGGTGTGATTGGTACCTCGACCCCTGTCTTGGGGTTGCGGCCAACGCGTTCCTTCTTGTCGCGCAGCACAAAGCTGCCGAAGCCCGAAATCTTGACGTTTTCCCCTTGCTCCATCGCCTTGCTCATATGGTTGAGGATCGCCTCTACCATATCGAGCGACTCGGCGCGCGAGAAACCCATCTTGCGGTTAATAGTCTCAGCCAGGTCCGCACGCGTAAGCGTGCCCACTGAACGCATCATCTGCGTGTACCTCCATGTGGTGCGACCCCAATTTTCGAATTCAAAGTAACGAAGATTACACGGGCTCGCAATCAAAGTTTCCAGAAAGATTCACATACGAATCAGACTGGCGCCCCAGGTGAACCCGCCGCCCATCGCTTCCATCATGACAAGATCGCCAGATTTGATTCGCCCGTCGCGCATTGCGACGTCGAATGCGAGCGGAACCGAGGCGGCCGATGTGTTGGCATGGCGATCGACTGTAACGATCACTTTCTCCGATGGCAGCCCCAGTTTGCGTGCGGTTGCATCCAGAATGCGCGCATTGGCCTGATGGGGAACGACCCAGTCGATATCTTCCGCGTCATAGCCTGTGTCGCTCAGCACTTCGCGCAGTACATCGGCGAGGTTGACCACGGCGTGGCGGAAGACTTCGCGCCCTTTCATCCGCAGCTTGCCGACTGTGCCGGTAGTGGAAGGGCCACCGTCGACGTAGAGCAATTCGTTGTGCGCTCCATCGGCATGAAGCTTTGTGCCGAGAATACCCGGCGCATCGGCTGCCGTTTCGTCCACATCGCGGGTTTCCAGAACCAGAGCGCCCGCGCCATCGCCGAACAGTACGCAGGTGCCACGGTCCTCCCAGTCGAGGATACGGCTGAAAGTTTCCGCCCCGATCACCAGCGCCTTGCTTGCCATTCCGGTGCGGAGCATCGAATCGGCGGTGGCCAGCGCATATAGGAACCCGGAACAAACCGCTGCGACATCGAAGGCGATGCCGCCATGACAACCCAGCATATCTTGCACGCGGGTGGCCGTGGCAGGAAATGTCTGATCCGGCGTGGCAGTTGCCAGAACGATCAGACCGATTTCATTGGCGTCGACACCTGCGGCGGCAAGTGCTGCGCGCGCGGCATCGGTCGCCAGCGTGGCAGTGGTTTCGCCTTCGCCAGCGATGTAGCGATTGCGAATACCGGTCCGTTCGACAATCCATTCGTCGCTCGTATCCACGGTTTTCGCCAGTTCGGCATTGGAAACCGCGCGCTTGGGCAGGGCGGACCCGCTTCCGACAATAACCGAACGAATCACGCGGCTTCACCAGACGTCGATTGTGCAGCTTGGAGGGTGCCGAGATCGGCGGCAATACGTTGAGTCAGGTCTTCCTCCAGCAACCGTGCAGCCACGGCGACGGCATTGGCAACGCCTGCAGCATTGGCGCTGCCATGACTTTTGACGACCACGCCGTTCAGGCCAAGGAATACCGCGCCGTTATGATTGTTCGGATCGAGGTGATGGCGCAGCAATTCGGTTGCTGGTCGGGAAACGAGAAAACCGATCTTCGACCGGAGCGAACTCGTAAACGCGTTTCGCAACAGGTCGGTGACAAACCGCGCAGCCCCTTCGATGGCTTTCAGCGCGATATTGCCGGAAAATCCATCCGTTACGACTACATCACATTGGCCGCGATTGATCTTGTCGGCTTCGATGAAGCCATCGAACTGCATAGCCAGACCAGTCGCTTCGCGGAGGCGTGAGGCGGCGTCCTGCAACTGGTCGGTGCCCTTGATATCTTCTGTGCCGATATTCAGCAGACGCACACGCGGTTCCGCTTGGCCGCTGACGATTCGCGAATAAGCAGCGCCCATGATCGCAAATTGCACCAGATTGCGAGCATCGTATCCGGTGTTGGCACCGAGATCGAGCATAATCACATCGTTGTCGCCGAGTGTCGGCAGCAAGGCTGCAAGTGCAGGCCGGTCAATACCCGGCATTGTGCGTAGAGCAAGTTTGCTCATCGCCATCAGCGCCCCGGTGTTGCCAGCGCTGACCGCAGCGCCAGCATCGCCTGCTTTCACGGCATTGACGGCAAGGCCCATGCTGGTGGTCTTGGCACGGCGGAGCGCCTGCGTCGGCTTCTCATCGCCGCCGACGACATCCTCGCAATGGAGGATTTCGGATGCACCGCGCATGTTCGGGTGGGCATCGAGCGCGGCTTTGATTCGCGTTTCGTCGCCCACCAGAAGAAATTTGAACTGATCGTGTCGCCGACGGGCAAGCGCCGCGCCGGAGACCATGACGCGCACGCCCTCGTCTCCGCCCATCGCATCAACAGCGATACGCGGCAGGCTCATGGCGCTCTCCGTCTTCCTATCAGGCCGGTCAGAGACCGACAGCGACGACTTCACGACCGTTATAGAACCCGCAGTGCGGGCACAGGTTGTGCGGGCGCTTCAGTTCACCACAGTTCGAGCATTCGTGGAATGCCTCTACCTTCAGCGAATCGTGGGCCCGGCGCATACCCCGGCGGGAAGGGCTAACTTTTCTTTTGGGGACAGCCATTGCGTCACCTGTTCCAATATGTTCGTTCGTTGATCGGGTTCGCCCTAGGCCAAGCTCAGGCGACGCACAACCCATTGGGCGCGTGCGGCGCGACTGAAACCCTGCCGTGGCGGGAAGGCGCGGCCTATAGCGGAATTCTTCGCAGTTGCAAGCGCGCGTGAACCTGCTAGCCATCCGCCGCTCATCAGAGAGGGAAATGCCGATGGCAATCTTGCTGCCTGTCACACTTACTTCTGCCGCTGCGGCAGCGATCCTCAACTTCTGGCTTGCCTTGCGTGTGGGGCAGTTGCGTGTCCGGCTCAAAGTTCTGCACGGCGACGATGGCGGTCCGCTGATGCAGCGGATGCGCGCACATGCCAATTTCATCGAATACACCCCGATCGTTCTGATTCTGATCGCGGCCATCGAGATGACCGGGAAGGGCGCGCCCTGGCTGGCGTGGGTTGCGGCGGCCTACATGTTGGCGCGTATCGCACATGCTTTTGGTATGGATTCGGCCACGGGCAGCAAGTGGCGGGCTGTGGGAATTGTAGTGACAATGCTGGTGATGCTTGGGCTGGCGGTTGCTGGTACACTGATCGTGCTGGGCGTGATCTAACCTTGTCGGATCGGTGTGGGTCCGGAGGTGCTGCCGGTGCTGCACCTCCAGGTACTGGACATCGCTGTGCTCTTGACCGGGCGATGGTTTCCTTCTAATGGCGCGCTCATCCGAGGCAGGGTTTGCCGTGCCGCGGTCAGATAGAGCTGAACATTGCCGGTTATGTCCCGGAGCCTGGTGCTGTTGCACTTAGGCTCTTTTCTATTGGAGCGGAAACGCTTGGGGCAGCCGTCAAAGTAACCCGGTGGCCGAATGGGCCGTGGGTGGAGCGTTTCGGTTTCGTGCGGCGAATCTCCCAGCGGGCAGATGTCCAATGGGCCCGCTGTATGAGCGTGCAACACTCCTTCCTACCCAGTCAGTTGTCACCTTCACACGGTGAAGAGAAAGAGACTCATGCCGACGATCAACCAGCTGGTCCGCAAGGGCCGCGTTCCGCAGAAGGCCAAGAGCAAGGTCCCTGCGATGGAGCAGAACCCGCAGAAGCGCGGTGTCTGCACACGCGTCTATACCACGACGCCGAAGAAGCCGAACTCCGCTCTCCGTAAGGTTGCCAAGGTGCGCCTGACGAACCAGCGCGAAGTCATTTCCTACATCCCCGGCGAAGGCCACAACCTGCAGGAACACAGCGTTGTGCTGATCCGTGGCGGTCGTGTGCGCGACCTTCCCGGTGTGCGTTACCACGTCCTGCGCGGCGTGCTCGATACGCAGGGTGTGAAGGACCGTAAGCAGAGCCGTTCGAAGTACGGCGCCAAGCGGCCCAAGTAAGCTTTCCCGTGTGCTCCCGTGCAGAGCGGGAGTCTCAGGCCATCCGGCTGTTTGATGTCGGTCAGGCCCATTGAGGTTCCCGCTGATGCGGGAGCTCACGCAAGAGATAAGGAATTTGACCAATGAGTCGTCGTCGTCGTCCCGAGAAGCGGGAAATTCTGCCTGATCCGAAGTTCGGTGATCAGGTTCTGTCGAAGTTCATGAATAACCTGATGCTCGACGGGAAGAAGTCCGTCGCGGAACGTATCGTTTACGGTGCGCTTGACACTGTCGAAGCCCGTGCGAAGAGCGATCCGGTTGCCGTGTTCCACGATGCGCTTAACAACATCAAGCCGCAGATCGAAGTTCGCAGTCGCCGTGTCGGTGGTGCCACCTATCAGGTGCCCGTTGAAGTGCGTCCCGAGCGTGCTCAGGCGCTGGCCATTCGCTGGCTCATCACCGCTGCTCGCGGTCGCCCTGAAACCACGATGGCTGCGCGCCTGTCGGGTGAGTTGATGGATGCTGCGAACAACCGTGGCAACGCGGTCAAGAAGCGGGAAGATACTCACCGTATGGCTGACGCCAACCGCGCCTTCTCGCACTACCGCTGGTAATCCACGCGGCGCTGTGAGGCGTGCTGCTTGCAGGGCCGGGGTAGGGGAAAGTAACCCGCCCGGTCTTCAAGTGGTCATATTATTGACTATATGGGGCGCGATCCCTCACCCGGGGCTCCCCACTTTCACCTGAGGAATTTTCCATGGCCCGCGAATATCCGCTGGAGCGCTATCGCAATATCGGCATCATGGCTCACATCGATGCCGGCAAGACCACTACGACCGAGCGTATTCTTTACTACACCGGCAAGTCCTACAAGATCGGCGAAGTGCACGATGGTGCCGCGACGATGGATTGGATGGAGCAGGAGCAGGAGCGTGGGATTACGATCACCTCTGCTGCGACCACCACTTTCTGGGCTGCCGAAGACGGTGAAGGCCCGAAGCACCGCATCAACATCATCGACACTCCCGGCCACGTTGACTTCACCATCGAAGTCGAACGTTCGCTGCGCGTGCTTGACGGTGCGGTTGCCGTGTTCGACGGCGTTGCCGGTGTTGAGCCGCAATCCGAAACCGTGTGGCGTCAGGCCGACAAGTACGGCGTGCCGCGCATGTGCTTCGTCAACAAGCTCGACCGTACCGGCGCCGATTTTTATTACTGTGTGCAGTCGATCATTGATCGTCTGGGTGCAAATCCGCTGGTGCTTTACCTCCCGATTGGCGCTGAAAGCGACCTGAAGGGTGTTGTCGATCTGGTGAACAACCGTGGCATCGTCTGGGAAGACGAATCGCTGGGTGCGAAGTTCAACTATGTCGATGTTCCTGCTGAGCTGGCCGACAAGGCTGCCGAATATCGCGAAAAACTCATCGAAACTGCAGTTGAGCAGGACGATGACGTGATGGAGCAGTACCTTGAAGGTAACGAACCCGATGCTGCAACGCTCAAGCGTCTGATCCGCAAGGGCACGATGGAGCGTGCATTCGTTCCGGTTCTGTGCGGTTCGGCGTTCAAGAACAAGGGTGTTCAGCCGCTGCTCGACGCCATCGTGGACTATATGCCGAGCCCGCTCGACGTTCCGGCGATCAAGGGTGTGCTGCCCGACAGCGATCAGGAAGATACGCGCCCTTCGAGCGACGACGCACCGTTCGCGGCTCTGGCATTCAAGATCATGAACGATCCGTTCGTCGGTTCGCTGACTTTCACCCGCATCTACTCGGGCAAGCTGGCCAAGGGTTCGGTGCTCAACTCGGTGAAGGACAAGAAGGAAAAGATCGGCCGTATGCTGCTGATGCATTCCAACAACCGTGAAGACATCGAAGAGGCGTTCGCAGGCGACATCGTCGCGCTGGCTGGTCTGAAGGAAACGACCACCGGCGATACGTTGTGTGCCGAACGTTCGCCGATCATCCTCGAACGTATGGAATTCCCCGAACCGGTTATCGAATTGTCGGTGGAACCGAAGACCAAGGCTGACCAGGAAAAGATGGGCGTCGCGCTCAATCGTCTGGCTGCCGAAGATCCGAGCTTCCGCGTTTCTACCGATCACGAATCAGGTCAGACGATCATTAAGGGCATGGGCGAGCTTCACCTCGACATTCTCGTCGATCGCATGAAGCGTGAATTCAAGGTCGAGGCTAACGTCGGTGCGCCGCAGGTGGCCTATCGCGAATATCTCGCGAAGCCGGTGGATGTCGATTACACCCACAAGAAACAGTCGGGTGGTTCGGGCCAGTTCGGTCGCGTGAAGATTAAGGTCGAGCCCGGCGAGCGCGGTCAGGGCTTCATCTTCCAGGATGAAATCAAGGGCGGTAATATTCCCAAGGAATATATCCCTGCGATCGAAAAGGGTATCCGCGAGCAGGCCGAAAGCGGCTATCTCGTCGGCTTCCCGATCATCGACTTCACGGTCACCTTGTATGACGGTGCGTACCACGACGTCGACTCGAGCGCGATCGCGTTCGAAATCGCCGGTCGCGGCGCTATGCGTGAAGTGGCTCAGAAGGCCGGTATCAAGCTGCTTGAGCCGATCATGAAGGTTGAAGTCGTCACCCCCGAAGAATATCTCGGTGACGTGATCGGCGATATCAACAGTCGGCGTGGACAGATCCAGGGGACCGACACTCGCGGTAACGCGCAGGCTGTCGAAGCGATGGTCCCGCTGGCGAATATGTTCGGGTATGTGAACGAATTGCGTTCCTTCACGCAGGGTCGTGCGCAGTACTCGATGCAGTTCAGCCACTATGACGAAGTGCCGGCAAACGTCGCGCAGGAAGTCAAGGAGAAGCTTGCCTAAGCATTGGCAAGCGTCTAGGGGCGGCGCCTGATTCACCGGGTGCCGACCTCAAGGCTTGGTGAAATTCATTTTCTGACAGACAGAGGTTACGAGTAAAATGGCCAAGGAAAAATTCGAGCGGAACAAACCGCACTGCAACATCGGCACCATCGGTCACGTTGACCACGGCAAGACCACGCTGACTGCCGCCATCACCAAGGTGCAGGGCTCCGCGGTTGATTTCGCGAACATCGACAAGGCTCCGGAAGAGCGTGAGCGCGGGATCACCATCTCGACCGCACACGTTGAATACGAAACCGATGCGCGCCACTACGCACACGTCGACTGCCCGGGGCACGCCGACTACGTGAAGAACATGATCACCGGTGCAGCCCAGATGGACGGCGCTATCCTTGTTGTGAACGCTGCTGACGGCCCGATGCCGCAGACCCGCGAGCACATCCTGCTTGCTCGCCAGGTCGGCGTGCCGGCTCTGGTTGTGTACATGAACAAGGTCGATCAGGTTGACGACGAGGAAATCCTCGAACTCGTCGAACTCGAAGTTCGCGAACTGCTGAGCTCGTATGATTTCGACGGCGACAACATTCCGATCATCAAGGGTTCGGCTCTGGCCGCTCTCGAAGGTCGCGATCCGGAAATCGGTGAAAACTCGATCAAGGAACTGATGAAGGCTGTCGACGAATACATCCCGCAGCCCGACCGTCCGGTCGATCAGGCGTTCCTGATGCCGATCGAAGACGTATTCTCGATTTCGGGTCGTGGTACGGTTGTTACCGGTCGTGTTGAAACCGGCGTTGTGAACGTTGGCGACGAAGTTGAAATCGTCGGCATCAAAGACACCAAGAAGACGACCGTTACCGGCGTTGAAATGTTCCGTAAGCTGCTTGATCGCGGTGAAGCTGGCGACAACATCGGCGCGCTGATCCGTGGCGTCGGTCGTGAAGAAGTTGAGCGTGGCCAGGTTCTGGCGAAGCCGGGTTCGGTGAACCCGCACACCGACTTCGAAGCCGAAGTGTACGTGCTCTCGAAAGACGAAGGTGGCCGTCACACGCCGTTCTTCGCTAACTATCGTCCGCAGTTCTACTTCCGCACCACCGACGTGACTGGCGAAGTCGTTCTGCCGGAAGGCACCGAAATGGTGATGCCGGGCGACAACGTTTCGATCGGTGTGAAGCTGATCGCTCCGATCGCGATGGATGAAGGTCTGCGTTTCGCTATCCGCGAAGGTGGCCGTACCGTCGGTTCGGGCGTTGTGGCGAAGATCACGAAGTAATCTTCGCGCGCAAGGCGCACAGGGATTTGGGCCCGCTCCTCGTTTGAGGGGCGGGCCTTTCCTTTTGTGAGGGGCGACACTGTAGTGGCGTTTTCCCGTTTGAGCGTAAGCTGTGAGGTAGATGAAAAAATACGACTAAGCGGGGTTGCAACGAAATCGTGTCGACCGTATAGGCGCGTTCACAGACGGAGATTCGTCGTTTCGATGAGTCCCTGACAACAGAATTCACAGAAGGCCGCCCGTTCCGGGAAACCGGATAAGTCGGGCGGGCTTTTTATTTTTATGAGGGCGCAAGCTCTCTGGCTCTTTCGCATCGGTAAGTGGACATGGAAGCTCAGAATATCCGCATTCGCCTCAAGGCGTTTGATCATCGCGTACTTGACCAGGCGACTGGTGAAATCGCTGATACCGCCCGTCGCACGGGTGCGCTGATTCGAGGCCCCATTCCTCTGCCGACGCGTATTGAGAAGTTCACCGTGAACCGCGGCCCGCACATCGATAAGAAGTCGCGTGAGCAGTTCGAGGTGCGTACTTACAAGCGGCTGCTCGATATCGTGCAGCCTAACGCCCAGACCGTTGATGCGCTGATGAAGCTTGATCTGGCGGCGGGTGTGAACGTGGAAATCAAGCTGGCTTGATTTCTCTGCAAGGCTTCGGCTTTGCGGGTTAAGGGATACCTCCGGCGTGTGCCGGGTAAGCGTCCCCCGTCTCGCTCTCCTGAAAGGGAGGGCAAGTTTCAGCCCGGGCGGGGCGACGTGTGACAATTCGGGCTGGCACGCCTCTCGGGATGGTCCCGACAGGCCTCTGTTAGGAGATTTGGTCATGCGCTCAGGCGTGATCGCAAAGAAAGTCGGGATGACCCGCCTGTTCCAGGAGGACGGCCGCCATGTGCCGGTCACCGTACTGGCGCTGGAAGATTGTCAGGTCGTTTCCCATCGTACCGAAGAGCGTGATGGCTATTTCGCTGTCCAGCTCGGGGCCGGTGCGGCGAAGCAGAAAAACGTCAACAAGCCGCAGCGTGAACATTTCGCCAAGGCTGAAGTGTCTCTCAAGATGCGCGTGGCCGAGTTCCGCGTTGGTAGCGAAGACGGACTGATCCCCGTTGGTTCGCACATCAGTGCAGAGCACTTCATTGCCGGTCAGAAAGTTGACATCACCGGTCACACGCAGGGCAAGGGTTTTGCCGGTGCGATGAAGCGTTGGGGTTTTGGCGGTCTGCGCGCCACCCACGGCGTTTCGCTGTCCCACCGTTCGCATGGTTCTACCGGTAATCGCCAGGATCCGGGCCGTGTTTTCAAGAACAAGAAGATGGCCGGTCACATGGGTGATCGTCAGCGTACCCAGCAGAACCTCGAAGTTGTCCGCACTGATGCCGACCGTGGCCTGATCTTCGTGAAGGGTTCTGTGCCCGGCGCGAAGAATGCATGGTTGTTGGTTCGCGATGCGGTGAAGCTGAAGGCAAGTGACGAGCTGCCGTTCCCCGCTGCAATCCTTGAAAAGAAGTCGTCTGCTCCCGAGCATGATGAGGCTGCAGCTGGTCTGGTTGAGCATGGAGCTGAGCACGAGGTCCACGCCGAAGTGTCGCCAGAGCAGCAGGCTGAGCTTCTGAAGGAGCAGCAGGCTGGCGCCGGTGACGATGTCACTCCGGCAGTTGGCGAAGATAACACGGCCGCAGGCGAAAGCTCTGCGGACGAGAGCAAGGAGTCCTGATCGTGAAGGTCAAGGTCCAGAAAATCGACGGCAAGGCTGCTGGCGACCTCGAGCTCAACGATGCCGTGTTCGGTGTCGAGCCGCGCGAGGATATCCTGCACCGCGTCGTTACATGGCAGCTGTGGAACCGTCGTGCTACGGCGCGTCCGACACGCGAACGCAGCGATGTTGCACGTACTGGCAAGAAGTGGGGTCGCCAGAAAGGCGGCGGCACGGCTCGTCATGGTGACCGCGCTGCGCCGGTGTTTATCGGCGGTGGTAAGGCTCACGGTGCGAAGAAGCGCGATTTCGATATCTCGCTGAACAAGAAGATCCGTGCGCTTGGTTTGAAAATGGCGCTTTCGAGTAAGGTGAAGGGCGGCCTCGTTGTCGTTGACAGCCTTGAGTTGAAAGATGCCAAGACCAAGGCTCTCAAAGGTTACTTCGACAAGAACGGCTGGGCCGGGAAAGTCCTCGTGATCGACGGCGACGCGGTCGATGGCGATTTCAAAAAGGCCGCCGGTAACCTGCCGGGTGTAAACGTTCTGCCCGCGATGGGCGCCAACGTTTACGATATCCTGAAGCACGACACGCTTGTCCTGACCAGGGCTGCGGTCGAAAAGCTGGAGGCGCGCTTCAATGGCTAAAAAGCAAGAAATCGACGCGCGTCACTATGACGTAATCATCGCTCCGCACATCACGGAAAAGGCGACGTTGGCTTCCGAGCACAACGCCGTTGTTTTCAAGGTGGCGAACGACGCGACCAAGCCACAGATCAAGGAGGCTGTTGAAGCTATCTACGATCGCAAGGTCGCTGCGGTGAATACCGTTGTCGTGAAGGGCAAGACCAAGCGCTGGAAGGGCAAGCCCTACAAGCGCTCCGACGTGAAAAAAGCGGTTGTGACCCTGGCTGAAGGCCAGGAATCGATCGACATCACCAGCGGTATCTGAGGCGGATCGGAAGATGGCACTCAAGAACTACAAACCGACCAGCCCGGCCCGTCGCGGCCTGATTCTGGTTGACAAGTCCGGCCTGTGGAAGGGCAAGCCAGTCAAGACACTTACCGAAGGTAAGCGCAAGACCGGCGGTCGTAACAACAAAGGTCATGTTACCAGTCGCGGTATCGCCGGCGGCCATAAGCAGAAGTACCGCTATATCGACTTCAAGCGTCGTAAGTGGGACGTTGCTGGCACCGTCGAGCGGATCGAATACGATCCCAATCGCACCGCATTCATCGCACTGATCAAGTACGATGATGGCGAACTGGCTTACATCATCGCTCCGCAGCGTCTCGCTGTTGGCGATCAGGTGGTTGCCGGGGAAAAGGTCGATACCAAGCCGGGTAATGCGATGTTGCTGGGGCAGATGCCGGTCGGCACTATCTGTCACAATGTCGAGATGAAGCCGGGCAAGGGCGGACAGATCGCCCGGTCTGCCGGTGCATATGTCCAGCTCGTCGGTCGTGACCGCGGTATGGTTATCGTGCGTCTCAACAGTGGTGAGCAGCGCTACCTGCGTGCGGATTGCATGGGCACCGTCGGTGCCGTGTCCAACCCGGACAATCAGAACCAGAACTTCGGCAAGGCCGGTCGTACCCGTTGGAAGGGCCGTCGCCCGCTGACTCGCGGTGTTGCGAAGAACCCGGTCGATCACCCGCACGGTGGTGGTGAAGGCCGGACCTCGGGCGGTCGTCACCCGGTTACGCCTTGGGGCAAGCCGACCAAGGGTGCTCGGACCCGCAAAAACAAGCAGACGGACAAGATGATCATCCGTTCGCGCCACGCCAAGAAGAAGAGGTAAGCGAAAATGGCTCGTTCCGTCTGGAAAGGTCCGTTTGTCGACCTGCACCTGCTGAAGAAGGCAGAAGACGCTCAGGAAAACGGTGCCCGTGGGGCGATCAAGACCTGGTCGCGTCGTAGCACGATCCTTCCGCAGTTCGTCGGCCTGACGTTCAGCGTCTATAATGGCCACAAGTTCATTCCGGTCTCCGTCAACGAAGACATGGTCGGTCACAAGCTTGGTGAATTTGCGCCCACGCGCACATTCCCGGGGCATGCCGCCGACAAGAAGGGCAAGCGCTGATGGGCAAGCAGAAAGCACCCCGCCGCGTCGCCGATAACGAGGCGCTGGCTGTCGGCACCATGATCCGTGGTTCCGCACAGAAGCTCAACCTCGTTGCCGGGCTGATTCGCGGCAAGAAGGCGGAGGATGCACTGAACATCCTTGCCTTCTCTAAGAAGGCAATGGCTAAGGATGCATCGAAAGTGCTCGCCTCGGCTATCGCCAATGCCGAAAACAATCACGATCTCGACGTCGACGCGCTCGTCGTTGCAGAGGCCAGTGTCGGCAAGTCGATCACCATGAAGCGTTTCCACACGCGGGGCCGTGGTAAATCCACGCGCATCCTTAAGCCGTTCAGCCGGCTGCGTATTGTGGTTCGCGAAGCTGAGGAGGCCTGATCCATGGGTCATAAATCCAACCCGATCGGCCTGCGCCTGCAGATCAACCGGACGTGGGACAGCCGCTGGTACGCTGAAGGGCGTGACTATGCGAAGCTGCTCGCTGAAGACATCGAGATCCGCAAGTACATCGTCTCGAACCTGCCGCAGGCCGCGATTTCGAAGGTCGTCATCGAGCGTCCTGCGAAGTTGTGCCGCATCTCGATCTATGCTGCGCGCCCCGGTGTCATCATCGGCAAGAAGGGCGCTGACATCGAGAAGCTGCGTTCTAAGCTGTCGAAGATGACCGAAAGCGAAGTGAAGCTGAACATCGTCGAAATCCGTAAGCCGGAAATCGATGCCAAGCTTGTCGCTCAGGGTATTGCCGACCAGCTGATCCGCCGCGTAGCGTTCCGGAGGGCGATGAAGCGCGCCATGCAGTCCGCCATGCGTCTGGGTGCTGAAGGCATCAAGATCATGTGCGGCGGTCGTCTCGGCGGTGCGGAAATCGCCCGCGTCGAGCAGTATCGCGAAGGTCGTGTGCCGCTGCACACCCTGCGCGCCAATGTCGATTACGCCGAAGCCGAAGCGCTGACAGCGTATGGGATCATCGGTATCAAGGTCTGGATCTTCAAGGGTGAGATTCTCGGCCATGATCCGACCGCGCAGGACCGCCTGATGATGGAGGCACAGACCTCCGGCGTCCGTCCGGCTCGCTGAGATTAGGTAAGAGCAATGCTGCAACCGAAGAAAACTAAGTTCCGCAAGGCCTTCAAAGGTCGGATTAAGGGCGATGCCAAAGGTGGCACCGCGCTGAATTTCGGCTCCTACGGCCTCAAGGCTCTCGAACCTGAGCGCGTTACGGCGCGCCAGATCGAAGCCGCTCGTCGTGCGATCACCCGCCACATCAAGCGTCAGGGACGTTTGTGGATCCGTGTGTTCCCCGATGTTCCGGTGTCCAAGAAGCCTGCTGAAGTCCGTCAGGGTAAAGGCAAGGGTTCGATCGAATACTGGGCTGCTCGTGTGAAGCCGGGTCGCATTCTGTTCGAACTCGATGGCGTTCCCGGCCCGCTGGCTGCCGAAGCGTTTGAGCGTGCAGCGATGAAGCTGCCGATCAAGACCAAGGTTGTTGCCCGTCTGGGCGACCAATCCCATCTGGGAGGCGAATAATGGCCAAAAAGCCCGAAACCGGCTCCGGCAAGGCGGCCGATCTGCGCGCTAAGACAGACGATCAGCTTTCGGAGCAGCTCGTCGAACTCAAGCGTGAGCAGTTCAACCTGCGCTTTCAGGCGGCAACCAACCAGCTTGAACGCCCCGCGCGGATCAAGGAAGTCCGTCGCGATATCGCGCGCATCCACACGCTGCAGGGCGAGCGTTCTCGCGCTGCCGAAGCGAAGTAAGGATAACCAGATATGCCTAAGCGTATCCTGATCGGAACGGTTGTTTCCGACAAGACCGACAAGACCGTGACCGTGCTGGTCGAGCGTAAGGTGAAGCACCCGCTCTACGGCAAGATCATTCGTCGTTCAAAGAAGTACCACGCCCACGATGCGGCGAATGAGTACAAGCCCGGCGACGTGGTGCGTATCGAGGAGACCAAGCCGATCTCCAAGACTAAGACCTGGGCGGTGAAAGATCGCGTGCAGGCCGGTGGAGTTCAGGCAGTCGAAGCTAACCTCGAGGTTGAGGAAGCGGGCAACTGAGCAGGTTTTCCGCTGGCTTTAGGCGGGAAGGGATTTTTAGGAACTGCCGGACTGGTTCCGGCAAGCCGAGCAAGAAGGAACCGGATCGATGATCCAGATGCAATCCACGCTCGACGTCGCAGACAATAGCGGCGCCAAGCGCGTCCAGTGCATCAAGGTACTGGGCGGATCGAAGAGGCGCTTTGCCGGCGTGGGCGACGTTATCGTTGTCTCCGTCAAAGAAGCTGCCCCGCGTACCCGCGTTAAGAAGGGCGACGTTCACCGTGCGGTGATCGTTCGCACGAAGAAGGACGTGCGCCGCCCGGATGGCAGCGTGATCCGTTTTGACAGCAATGCTGCGGTTCTCGTCAACAAGAACGAGGAGCCCATTGGCACCCGTATCTTCGGACCGGTGGTGCGCGAACTGCGTGGCCGCGGGTTTATGAAGATTATTTCGCTCGCTCCGGAGGTGCTGTAATGGCTGCCGCAAAGATCAAGAAGGGCGATAACGTCGTCGTGCTTTCGGGCAAGGACAAGGGCCGTACCGGCACTGTCCAGTCTGTGCATCCGCGCGATGGCAAGGTTGTTGTCGACGGTATCAATGTGATGGCCCGTCACCGCAAGCCGAGCCAGACGAACCCGCAGGGTGGCATCGACCGCATTCCCGCGCCGATGGACATTTCGAAGGTTGCGCTGGCCGATCCCAAGGATGGCAAGCCGACTCGCGTCCGTTTTGAAGTCAAGGACGGCAAGAAGGTTCGCGTCGCCGTAAAATCGGGGGAAACCATCGATGGCTGACAATTACACACCGCGCCTCAAGGCCAAGTATGACGCGGAAATCGCCAAGGCGATGACCGAAAAGTTCGGCTACAAGAACGCGCTCGAAATTCCGCGGCTCGAAAAGATCACGCTCAACATGGGTGTGGGCGAAGCGAGCCAGGATAAGAAGAAGGTCCAGACCGCGGCTGAGGAAATGGCCCTGATCGCCGGGCAGAAGCCTGTGATTACTAAGGCCAAGAAGTCGATCGCGCAGTTCAAGCTGCGTGAAGGCATGCCGATCGGTTGCAAGGTTACCTTGCGTCGTGAACGTATGTTCGAGTTCCTCGACCGTCTGGTGACCATCGCGATGCCTCGCATTCGCGACTTCCGTGGCCTGAACGCGAAGAGCTTTGATGGTCGTGGCAACTATGCCATGGGCCTGAAGGAACAGATCATCTTTCCCGAAATCTCCTACGACAAGATCGAGAAGGTTCGGGGTATGGATATCATCGTAACCACCACGGCGAAGACCGACGAAGAAGCGCGCGAACTGCTGCGCCTGTTCGGTTTCCCGTTCCCGGCTGAGCAGTCGGCAGAGAAGGAAGCGGCGTGAGCCGCCCGTAAGGAAGAGAGCTTAAGTCCATGGCGAAACTGAGTTCCATCAATAAGAATGAGCGTCGCAAGAAGCTCGTGAAGAAATTCGCGAACAAGTACGCGAAGCTGAAGGCGGTTGCCGATGACGAGTCGCTCGATGAATCCGAGCGTCTGATCGCGCGCCTGAAGATGGCTGAAATCCCGCGCAATGCGAACCCGACCCGGGTGCGTAATCGTTGCGCGACCACCGGCCGCCCCCGCGGCTATTACCGCAAGTTCGGCCTTTGTCGGATCGAACTCCGTGATCTTGCCAACAAAGGCATGATTCCGGGCGTGACCAAGTCGAGCTGGTGAGGATCTGACCGATGGCTATGACCGATCCCCTGGGTGATATGCTCACCCGCATCCGCAACGGCCAGCAGGCGAAGAAGGATTCCGTTCTTTCGCCAGCTTCCAAGCTGCGTGCAAACGTTCTCGAAGTGCTTCAGCGCGAAGGCTACATCCGTGGCTACAGCGAAGACGCTTCGGGCAAGCACAAGGCCCTGCGGATTGAACTGAAGTATTTCGAAGGCGAGCCTGCAATTAAGCATGTCGCTCGTGTCTCCAAGCCGGGACGTCGCATTTATTCGGGTAGCCGAGAGCTCCCGACTGTGCGTAATGGCCTTGGCATCACCATCGTCTCGACGCCCAAGGGTGTGCTTTCGGACAACGAAGCACGCGCTCAGAACGTCGGCGGCGAAGTGCTGGCGGAGGTGTTCTGATGAGCCGCATCGGCAAAAAGCCGGTCGCAATCCCGAGTGGCGTTACCGCCAACATCGAGGGCGACACTCTGACCGTGAAGGGGCCCAAGGGCACCCTGTCGCTGGGCCTGAGCGAACTGATCGACTACAAAGTCGAAGGCGGTGAGATTCGTGTCAAGCCGGCCAACGATACCAAGGCCGCACGCTCCTTCTGGGGTATGCAGCGCACGCTGGTGTCTAACCTGGTCGAAGGCGTAACCGAAGGTTTCACCAAAGTTCTGGAAATCAGCGGTGTTGGTTATCGTGCGCAGGCGCAGGGCAAGAAGCTCAAGCTTCAGCTCGGCTTCAGCCACGATGTCGATCTCGATGTGCCGGAAGGCCTCGAAGTAAAGACGCCGGATCAGACCACTGTGGAGATTTCTGGTGTGGACAAGCAGGCCGTTGGCCAGTTTGCCGCCGAAGTTCGCCGCTGGCGCAAGCCCGAACCTTACAAGGGCAAGGGCATCAAGTACCGCGGTGAGTACATCTTCCGCAAGGAAGGGAAGAAGAAGTAAGATGGCAAAGCTTTCCCTCTTCGAACGCCGCCGCCGCCGCGTGCGTACCGCGATCAGGTCCCGTGCCGGTGAACGGCCGCGTCTGTCGGTGCATCGCACCGGCAAACACATCTACGCGCAGATTATCGACGACAAGGCAGGCCGCACTGTGGCCGCCGCGTCGACCCTTGGAGCCAAGGCTTCGGGTGCCAACGTCGATGCTGCCGTGCAGGTGGGTAAGGACATCGCCGCTGCCGCCAAGAAGGCGGGCGTGACTTCCGTCGTGTTCGATCGCGGCGGGTTCCTTTTCCACGGCCGCGTGAAGGCGCTGGCCGATGCCGCTCGCGAAGGCGGGCTGGAGTTCTGATGATGGCTGACGAGAACAACGCAAACACCGAGGATAAGGTCGTGGCGACTGCCGAAACCGAAAACGCGGTGACCAACGAAGCTCCGGCAGTTGCCGATACTCCGTCCGAAGCGGCAGCTAATCAGGACCCGGCTCAGGGTGCCGAAGGGCAGCCGCGTCGTGGACGTGGTGGCCGCGGTGGCCGTGATGGTGGTGGCCGTGGTCGTGGACGTGATGATCGTCGCGGCAACCGTCGCGAGGAAGAAGACGACGGCATCATTGAAAAACTGGTTCATATCAACCGTGTCAGCAAGACGGTGAAGGGCGGTAAGCGCTTCGGTTTCGCCGCTCTCGTTGTGGTTGGTGACGGATCGGGCCGCGTTGGCTTCGGCCACGGTAAGGCCCGCGAAGTGCCGGAAGCGATCACCAAGGCGACTGCTGCGGCGCGCAAGAAGATGATCCGCGTTCCGTTGAAAGAAGGCCGCACGCTGCACCACGATGGCAATGGGCGTTTCGGTGCAGGTAAGGTGACGCTCCGTACGGCTCCTCCCGGTACTGGCATCATTGCCGGTGGTCCGATGCGCGCCGTCTTCGAAAGCCTTGGTGTTGCTGACGTTGTCACCAAGTCGGTTGGCACGTCGAACCCCTACAACATGATCCGCGCTACGTTTGCTGCGCTGCAGGACCAGACTTCTCCGAAGTCTGTCGCTCAGCGTCGCGGCAAAAAAATCGCTGACCTGCTTGGTCGCGGTGGCGCTTCGGAGGCCGAGGCTGAAGCCGACGCCGCCGCGATTGCGGAGTAAGCAGGATGGCTAAAGCAAAAACCATCAAGATCCGTCAGATCGGTTCTCCGATCCGTCGGCCCGAAGCCCAGAAGAAGATTCTGATTGGCCTCGGCCTCGGCAAGATGCACCGTGAAGTGGAAGTGGCTGATACGCCTGAAACCCGCGGTGCCATCGCCAAGCTTCCCCACATGGTGGAAGTCGTCGAGGGTTGACCAATTCGTGAGTCCCCGTAACAGCGCGGGGATCTCCGGTCAGGGTGTTTAGCCTGTGGCCAGAGGCCCCCGCCGTGTGCGGGGGATCACTTTTTTAAAGCGCGAGACAAAGCGAAAGCGAGTGCACACTATGAAACTGAATGACATCCGCGACAACGAAGGCGCCCGTCACCGCAAAATGCGGATCGGCCGGGGCATCGGTTCGGGCAAAGGCAAGACCGGCGGCCGTGGTCAGAAGGGTCAGAAGGCTCGTTCCGGCGTGGCCATCAAGGGCTTCGAAGGCGGTCAGATGCCGCTGCATATGCGCCTGCCGAAGCGTGGCTTTAACAACCCCTTCGGAAAAGATTACGCCGAAGTGAACCTCGGCATGGTCCAGAAGTTCATCGATGCGAAGAAGCTCGATGCATCGAAGGATATCGACCATTCCGCTCTGCAGGCTGCCGGACTGGCGCGCGGCGGTAAGGATGGCGTCCGCCTGCTCGGTAAGGGTGAACTGAAGGCTAAGGCCAAGTTCATTGTCGCCGGAGCCAGTAAGGGTGCGATCGACGCAGTCGAGAAGGCTGGCGGTTCGGTCGAGGTTTTTGCACCGAAGAAAGCTGACGCGAAGGCCGACGCTAAGTAAGAATTGTCGTCCCGGTGCAAGCCGGGGTTGTGGGCATTTTGTCGTCAATCGACCGCCCTTGACCCCAGCTTTCACCGGGATCGTGCATTTTATGGCCCTTGCAGGTTCGACATTTGCCAACCTGCACCCTATGTGAATTCCCTCACCGGGAGGGTCCGGGCAACAATGCAGGAATATCGGGTTTACTGATGGCATCCAGCGCCGACAATATTGCGAGCAATCTCAGCTTCGCGAATTTCTCCAAGGCTACCGAACTGAAGAACCGTATCTGGTTCACGATCGGTGCCCTGATCGTCTTTCGCTTTCTCAGCTTCGTGCCGCTGCCGGGTGTGAACCCGTTGGTGTTGTCACAGCTGTATGAGCAGACGCAGGGCGGTATCCTCGATCTGTTCAATACGTTCTCAGGCGGAAGCCTCGAACGCATGAGCCTGATTGCGCTTGGCATCATGCCTTACATTACGGCGTCGATTGTGATTCAGCTTGCCGCCTCGCTCCATCCCGCGCTTGCCGCGATGAAGAAGGAAGGGGCCAGCGGTCGTCAGAAGCTCAATCAATATACGCGTTACGGCACGGTATTCCTCTGTGCCATTCAAGGCTGGTTCCTTGCGACCGGCCTTGAGGCTTACGGCGCGCAGGCAGGTCTTCAGGCTGTTGTGATGCCGGGGATCATGTTCCGTATCGTGGCTGTCATCAGTCTCGTCGGCGGTTCGATGTTCCTGCTGTGGCTGGGCGAGCAGATTACCAGTCGCGGGATCGGGAACGGCGTTTCGCTGATCATTATGGCGGGTATTATTTCGCGCTTTCCGAGCTTTACGGCAAACCTGTTCGAAGGCGGCCGGTCCGGTGCGATCAGCCCGTTCGTGATCATTTTCTTTGTCGCGATGATCGTCGGCCTCGTGCTGCTGATTTGCTTCATGGAGCGTGCTCAGCGTCGCTTGCTGATCCAGTATCCTAAGCGTGCCAGCGCACGTGGAATGATGCAGGCCGACCGCAGCCACCTGCCGCTGAAGCTGAACACGGCCGGCGTTATTCCGCCGATCTTCGCCAGCTCGCTCCTGCTGCTGCCGCTCACGATCACGCAATTCGCCGGTGAGGGGATCAATCCCGATTCGGGGATGGGCGGAGTTATCAACACGCTCAACTTCTATCTACGCCACGGGCAGCCGCTGTACATGGCGCTCTATGCGGCGGGCATTATCTTCTTCAGCTTTTTCTACACTGCGGTTGTCTTCAATCCGGAAGAAACGGCAGAGAACCTGAAGAAGAACGGTGGGTTCATTCCCGGCATCCGTCCAGGCAAGCGCACGCAGGACTACCTAGACTATGTGCTGACTCGCATCACCGTGGTTGGCGCAATATACCTGACGCTGGTTTGCGTGATTCCCGAATATATGATCGCGCAGACCGGTATTCCGCTGTTCCTCGGCGGAACGAGCTTGCTGATCGTCGTCAACGTTACCGTGGATACGATCAGCCAGATTCAGTCGCACCTGCTGGCGCACCAGTATGGCGATTTGATCAAGAAAGCTCGTCTCAAGGGGCGTTTGCGGTAAGTTTCACATAATTTTCGGGGGTGGCGCAAAGTGAACATCATCCTTCTTGGACCGCCGGGAGCGGGCAAGGGTACTCAGGCTCAACGGTTGGTCGATCGGCACGGGATGCGCCAGCTCTCCACAGGCGACATGCTGCGCGCGGCGGTCAAGGCTGGCACTCCGGTCGGCCTTGAAGCCAAGGCGGTGATGGAGCGTGGTGAGCTTGTCTCGGATGAGATTGTCAGCAAGCTGATCGATGCCGAACTGGCGGCGATGGGCCCCGATACGGGTGCCATTTTCGATGGCTATCCGCGCACCGAAGCGCAGGCGCATTCGCTCGATGCAATTCTGGCCGGACATGACCGTAAGCTCGATCATGTGATCGAGCTGGAAGTCAACGAAGACGCGCTCGTCGAACGAATCACGGGTCGCTTTACCTGTGCTCAGTGTGGCGCCGGTTACCATGACGTGTTCAAGCAGCCGAAAGTTACGGGGGTCTGCGATAAATGCGGGTCTACCGAATTCAAGCGCCGACCTGACGACAATGAAGAAACTGTTCGGAAACGGATGGAAGAATACCGCGCCAAAACTGCGCCGATTTTGCCCATTTATGAAGAACGTGGCATCGTTAGTCGGGTAGACGGGATGGCGGATATGGATACCGTCAGCGAAGAGATCGAGAGTATTCTGGGCGGTTGACCCTTTTCTATCGCCTTTCCGCGTGAGATAACGCGGAAGGGATGAAGGGGTATCCGATGAGGAAGATGATTCTGGCATGCCTGGCGGGTATGCCTGCGCTGCTTACAGCACATGGTGCGCGCGCTGAGGTTATGCAGGCCGACGCATCGCTGTTCGTAACGCGCGATAGCGTGGTCGTGAAAACGGACACTCTGGCCACATGGCTGATGCTGATAAAGCCAGGCGAGTGGTGGAACAGCGGGCACACCTGGTCGGGCGATGCCACTAATCTGACGCTGACTCCGCAAGGCGGGGGATGCTTCTGCGAGGGGATTCCCGCAAAACCAACTGCGAACAGCCCGGGGCTGGCTGGCAGTGCACAGCATATGGAGGTCGTTCTGGCGGAGCCGGGCAAGGCGCTGCGTATGCGTGGTGCGCTGGGGCCTTTGCAGAGTGAGCCTGTGCAAGGTGTTCTGACCATTACGATGAAGGCCGCCGACGAAGGGGGCACGCGCATAGTGTGGGAGTATGTCGTGGGCGGAGTGCTCCGGTATCCTCCAGACACGATATCGAAGGCGGTTGACGGCGTGATGAGCCAGCAACTCAATGGGTTGGCGGACAAGTTGGGACGAATAGAGGCCGGGGAGGATAAGCTCGATAAGGTGGAACAGGATGCTGGCTCCGACCCATTGTTGCCGGACGATGCGGCGGATGTGGGGGCTGCGCTCGATGCGCTCGCGAACGAGAAGCTGAATGATGAGCCGGATAAGCAGAGCGGCAAGGCCGATGGTAATGTAGCCCCCGAAGCGAAGGATCCCGACGCGCTTTGACGCGCACGCTGTTGCGTAGTAATGCAGAGTTGCACAACGGCTTGCGGTGCCCATATGCGCTCTTGCCTCAGTAATCGTGTGCAAGGCTGTTGACGAGGCAGGAAAATCCCCGTAAGCGCCGCGTTCTTCGACATGACGGAATCGGTCCGGCAGGCGGCAGCCGAAAGCGCGCCAACCGGGCTTTTTGCCGTCAGGGCATCCGCCTTGTCGAGAAGTTGCAGCGTTGAGATAGGGGTCTGCCGCCCTTCGTAAGTTGGTCGGTCAAGCCTCTGTGGAGCATGGAGAATTAAGTGGCTCGTATTGCCGGGGTAAACCTCCCCACCAACAAGCGCGTTATTATTGCGCTCACCTACATTCACGGGATCGGTCGCACGACCGCCGTCAAGATCGCCGACAAGCTGGGGATTGACCATGCGCGTCGGGTTCAGGACCTGACCGATGCGGAAGTCCTGCAGATCCGTGAAGCGATCGACGCCGATCACCGCGTGGAAGGCGACCTGCGTCGCGACACCGCGATGAACATCAAGCGTCTGATGGACCTGCGTTCGTATCGTGGTCTGCGTCACCGTTCGGGTTTGCCCGTTCGCGGACAGCGCACCCACACCAATGCCCGTACCCGCAAGGGTAAGGCCAAGCCGATCGCCGGGAAGAAGAAGTAAGCCGGGCTCCCCGCTACTTCACTTCATCCGTAGAGATAGAGGAATACCATCATGGCACGCGAACCCGGCCGTATCAGGCGTCGCGATAAGAAGAACATTTCGAGCGGTGTTGCCCACATCAACGCCAGCTTCAACAACACGATGATCACCATCACAGACGCGCAGGGCAATGCTATCAGCTGGTCCAGCGCAGGCATGATGGGCTTCAAGGGTAGCCGCAAGTCGACTCCTTATGCAGCTCAGGTTGCCGCCGACGATGCTGGCAAGAAAGCTGCCGAGCATGGCGTCCGTACGCTGGAAGTCGAAGTAAAGGGCCCGGGTTCGGGTCGTGAAAGTGCGCTGCGCGGTCTGGCGGCTGTGGGCTTCACCATTACTTCGATCCGCGACGTGACCCCGATCCCGCACAACGGGGTTCGGCCTTCCAAACGTCGTCGCGTCTGATCCGTACCTGCCCGGCGGGGTGTTGAGCCCCGCCGCCATTCACGGACCGGACGCGCCGCCCAGCGCAGCCGGTCCCGCCCGCATTTAACCCCAGGGGAAATCCATGTCCGTCAACACCAAGAACTGGCAGGAACTCAAGAAACCCAATACCCTCGACGTCAAAGAAGGCGCCAAGGGTCGTAAGGTAACATTCGTTGCCGAACCGCTTGAGCGGGGCTTTGGCCTGACGCTCGGCAATGCGCTGCGCCGTGTGCTGCTCTCCAGCCTTCAGGGTGCCGCGATCACTTCGATCAAGATCGAAAATGTTCTGCATGAGTTCTCGTCGCTCGCCGGTGTGCGTGAAGACGTGACGGATATCGTGCTGAACGTGAAGCAGATTGCCCTCAAGATGGAAGGCGAAGGTGCTAAGCGTCTTCAGCTTTCCGCCACTGGACCCGGCCCGGTGAAGGCGGGCGATATCGCCGTTTCGGGCGACATCGAAGTGATGAACAAGGATCTGGTGCTGTGCCATCTCGACGATGGTGCGACGCTGAACATGGAACTCACTGCCGATACCGGCAAGGGTTATGTCCCGGCAGTCAGCAACCGTCCGGCCGATGCGCCGATTGGTCTGATCCCGGTTGATTCGCTGTATTCGCCGGTCCGTCAGGTCAGCTACAAAGTTGAAAACGCCCGCGTTGGGCAGGAGCTCGACTTTGACAAGCTTAGCCTGACGATCGAAACCGATGGCACCGTGACCCCGGAAGATGCGCTGGCCTATGCCGCGCGTATCCTGCAGGATCAGCTCACGCTGTTCGTCCACTTCGAAGATGGCATTCCGCAGCCTTCCAGCCCGATGATCGGCGTTGCCGCTCAGCCGGAAGAAAACGACACCAACCAGCTCAACCGTTACCTGCTCAAGAAGGTGGACGAACTGGAACTGTCGGTGCGTTCGGCCAACTGCCTGAAGAACGACAACATCATCTACATCGGCGACCTGGTCCAGAAGACCGAAGCCGAGATGCTCCGCACGCCGAACTTCGGTCGCAAGTCGCTCAACGAGATCAAGGAAGTCCTGAGCTCGATGGGTCTGCGCCTCGGCATGGACATCCCTGGCTGGCCGCCGGAAAATATCGAAGAAATGGCCAAGAAGCTCGAACAGGAACTGCTCGGCTAAGCAATTATGTGCGGCCCTCGCATAGTGCGGGGGCTGCTCACGCTGTCAGGGCTTCACTGGCAGTTTGATGCCCCGGACCGTTTCGGGGTATCGCGATCAGGGCAATGGGCCGTCCCTTATCGGTCCTGGATCGGGCTACCTCGCACGGGCCCCCTACGAATGAAGGAATAGATATGCGTCATAAACTTTCCGGCCGTAAGCTGCAGCGTAAATCCGGCCACCGCGCCGCGCTGCTTCGCAACCTCGCCACTGCGCTGGTGAAGCATGAGCAGATCATGACGACTACGCCGAAGGCCAAGGAACTGCGCCCCTACATCGAAAAGCTAATTACGCTTGCCAAGCGAGGCGGCCTGTCGAACCGCCGTCTGGCCATGAGCCGTCTGGGCGACGAGACCCAGCTCAAGAAGTTGTTCGATGTTCTGGCCGAACGCTATTCTGATCGCGAAGGCGGCTACACCCGGATCATCAAGGCCGGTATCCGTGGCAGCGATGCCGCGCCGGTTGCGATTATCGAACTGGTTGACCGCGATGTCGATGCCAAGGGGCAGGACAGCGGCCCGGTCATGAACGAAGAAGAATTCGAAGACGCCTGATCGCGTCCTAGCCCCTGCTCAAAGGGGATGAAATGAGAAAGGCCGTGAGAGGAAACTCTCGCGGCCTTTTGCTTTGCCTGTTCATAAAAGTGGCGCATTACATGAATGATGGCTGCACTGCCAGTTCAGGGATGCCACACCGCGAATCGCTTACAACGTCTTCACAAGGCGGCACTCCTTCGCCGCCCGAAAGTGAGGACACTATGAAGATCATGACCAACGCATTGGCCAAAGGAACCATCGGTGCCGTCGCGGCTGGCGCGATGGCAATGGCTTCGGTAAGCCCCGCTATGGCACGCGACCGCGATCATGACGGTATCGGTGCAGGTGAAATCATTGCAGGGGCGCTGATTATCGGCGGTATCGCGGCTGTCGCTTCGTCAATCGGCAAAGATCGCAGCTACCGCGATGGCCGATATGACGATCGCTATGACTACGGCAACCGTTACGACAACCGCTATGGCAACGACCGTTACGCCCGTGCCGGATCGCGCGATGCGGTGCAGCAGTGCGTGGCCGCGGCACAGCGCAACGCGCAACGCTATGGCTATCGCGGCGCGCGGGTGACCGACATTCGCGATATTGATCGCAAACGTAACGGCTACAAGGTTGAAGGCCGGATCGCGGTGAACAATATGGGCCGCGACTGGCGCCGGGGCGACCGGCATTACGGGTCGGGCTGGGGTAACGACTACCGTGGCTGGAACAACAGCTATCGCGGTTGGGACAGCGGCAAGTTCAAATGCGAAGTGCGCCACGGGCGCGTCGTCGATCTCGATTACCGCGGCATCCGTGGGCTCTGATCTGAGCGCGCCCGCTAACGAGCCACCGAAGGGGCGGTTCAGGCTTACGCAAGCCTGGACCGCCTAATTTCGTCGTCACTATGCGGCACTCTGTCGCAGATCTCCTTGGATGGGGACATTGATATGACAGCTTATTCCAAATTCGCCTCTGCCGTTGCACTGATGGCCAGCGCATCGATGGCCGTGACGCCGCTGGCCGCTGCGGAGATGCCGCACGCTTCCATCGCCAGCGATGTCGTCGCCAACGGTGGATTTCATGCCGATTCCGACAATGCCGATCATTCGCGACGGTGGGGGCGCCACTACCGCCGCGACCGTATCGATGCAGGCGATGTTATCGGCGGTCTGCTGGTGGTTGGGGCAATTGCAGCGGTGGCCAGCGCCGTAACCAAGTCTTCGCGCGATAACGACGATCGCTATCGCAACCGGACTTATCCCGACAGCCGCTATCCCGATACGCGTTACCCGGACAATCGCTATCCCGAATATCGCAGCCGCCCTGATCGGTCGCCGTATGGTGACAGTGGGGGATTGAGGCGCGCGGTCGATAGCTGTGCCGATGCCGCAGGGCGCAATGGTCGGGTCGACAGCATCCATTCGGCCGAACGGTACGGCGAAGGCTGGCGGGTGGAAGGCAATCTGACGACGGGTGCGTCTTTCACATGCATGGTCGGGCGCGATGGCCGGATCGACGGCATCGATTTCGGGCGGTCCTCACGCGGGGCGGTGGAGGACCGGCAGTGGAGTAGCGAGCGATATGCTCAGGCGTGGCAGAATCAATCGGCCATGCCCGGTGGCGGTGCATCCAGCCCGGCGGTCGATAGCGATATCGATCGCAATGCTGCACCGGCCTATCCCGGTGGCCCGATTGGCAATGAAGCTGACGACGGGCGTTACTCGACTGCGGAGCAGCCTGACTTCAACGGTTGATCGGCTTAGGTCCTGGACCTAACGATCGTTCTTCGCGGGCGGCGGATCTGCCGGTGCACTGGTCTCGTCTTGTTCCTTGCCCTCTCGATATGATGGCAAGGCGAGCCGCCAGCGGATTGCTGCCCCACGCAGTGCGAAACCGGCGGCCCATGCAACACTCCACGCGATCAGGGCGGGCAGACCCGCCACTTCGCCGCCTACTGTCAGCATTGCCGATAGCGCCGCTGCCGTCACATAGAGCTCTGGCCGCATCAGAATAGATGGTTCGCCCGCGATGACATCGCGGATCACGCCGCCCGCGCAGCCGGTGACGATCCCCAGCACCGCAGCAGGCAACGGGGCGACACCAAACGCCAGCGCCTTGGCTGCGCCCAGCACCGCGAAAGCAGCCATCCCCATCGCATCGGCCCATTCGAGCAATTCGTTGTCCCACCATTTGCGCGGAGTGAACCACGCCATCAGCGCGGTTGCGAAGATCACTGCCGCCACCCACGGGCTGTGCAACCAGAATGCCGGTGCACCCAGCAACATATCCCGCAAAGAACCGCCGCCGACGCCGGTTACCAGCGCGAAGAAGGCCATTGTCACGAATGTCTGGCGTAGCCTGGCGGCCAGCAGTGCACCGGTAAGCGCGAATATTGCCGTGCCGGCAAGGTCGAGAAACGGGGGCAGAGCAGGGGAAATCATACGCTCGCCTTTACCCGAATCAGGCGATGGGGGGAAAGCGGGATTGTCCCCAATATCGAACCGAGAAGCGGCAATATCTGTTTACGTGCAGAATGTGCGATCAGTACCTGCTCATGCTAATCACGGATCAGCTGCTATCCCAGCTCTCTCTCGATCAGCTGCGCCAACGCGATTGCGCCGGGTTCTTCGGTTGGCCTGAGAGACATCGGCTTCTCCAGGATTTACTCCCGAATTCAGGCGCTAGGCGCAGCAGGTTTGCAATCGGCCGGCTGGTCAGCGGGCGGTCACTGTGATCGATGTCGTCGCGGAGCCCTGCACCGGAAGATACAACCCGCGTCCGGCCGCCTTCAGCTCTCCGGTGTTCACTTCATCGATCCGGGCGTGAATCACCAGATCGCCTTCGCGGCGCCGCGCTATCGCACGTTCGATCTTGCCTTTCAGATCATCGAAGTCGCCTTCGAAATTCTGTGTCAGGGCATCGGCGATTGCCTGCTGATATCCCGGCGCACTGGCAAGCCGCATCAGGATATCGGTTTCCATTCGGTCGCTGTCGCCCGTCACCGAGACATCGCTGAACGACACTTTGCGTGAATTCGGCTGGTTATGCGGCACGCCGGTGAGCCAGACCGTCCCGTTGGCCGCACCATATTTCCCGTCGGTCCGCTGTGCCGTGAAGGTGGCGCCCACGGCCACGCGGCCGCCGGTGGATCCGTAAACCTCTATCTTCCCGAAGCGGGCCTGCACCGGGCCGATGCCGGGCACTTTGAATGGTCGGGCAGCCCGTTTGTTCAGTGCCCTGGCGATAACGGGTTCCAGCTCTGCGTAATCGGCCACGACCGGGATGAAGAATGCCAGCTTGCCGGGCGTTTCCGACAGAGGTGTGCGTGGCGGCAGTGGCTTTTTGTCCGGGGGTGCAGGCTTGTCGCCAACGAAAGTCTGGGTTCGGGCTGTCATTCCCAGCTTGAGATTCAGCGTCTTGCCGGAGAGTGAATAGCCGCCATACTGCAATTGCTGCGGCTCGATCCGCATCCACACTGGCGGGTTTTTCTCGTTGAGTTGAACCACTGTGAATGCTTCGCCCCACAACCGTTCGATATCGCGCCGCAGGTGTATTTTCTCCAGTTCGCGTGGCAAAGTGCGTTCGAGCTTCGCGACTACGCCTTTCAGTTCCTTGTCCGCATCTTTCGTGAATTCGATCCGCTGGCCGAGGAAGTCGATATGCGGTGTATTGATCCAGTCGTACTTGATGCGGATCGTGCCGTGCGGGTTCCAGCGACTGTCGACAGACAAGCGTATTACCGCGCGCACATTGGCGTCGGCAGTGGCAGTTTCCTGTTTGAGAACGCCTGCAATATCTTTCGCGTGGACTTCGGCGTGGATCGGCATGGTCACAACGATGTCCCGCCCGCGCCCGGAGATCGCCATGTTCCCGCGGGTCACGGTGCCGACGATGTCGCACTTGATCTTGGGCGTTTTAACTTTGACGAAGGCGACCTTGACCTTCTTGGACGCAACGCAGGTCTGATCCTTGCGGTCGATCTGGTAAAGGGTGCGCGGTATCTGGCGCGCGACATTATCGACGAGTCCCGACAGATCAGCAGTGATGGGCACCGCGATGACAGAGCTTTCATCGGGGATTTCGATGGCATCATTGGCGCGGGGAGGGGGCGCAAACGGCTCGCTCGATTGCTTGCACCCGACCAGCGCCAACGCTCCGCACAGAGCGACCGCAAGTCTGTGTACCCAGTGATTTGCCATACCGTGCCCCTATCCCCCTCCGCGTATCAATACGCCAGTTGGTAGACAGTTCCTAGCGTTCGGTGGCGCTCGACGGCCTGATGAGCAGGCCGAGAGCCAGACAATACCCCAGAATAGGGGCGGCGCCATATCCGACCAGCGGCGTGGGCAAGGGGCCAATCAGCGATGCGCCGACAAGCCCGACAGAGTAACCGGCGAAGGCAAGGCCACCCGCTTGCCGCCCTTCGCGCAACAGCGCCGGGGCCGTTGTCGCAAGCGCCAGTAGTGCCAGCGAAATCAGTGCGGCTGGGCTGTGGTCGCTCGCCATGCGCTGCATCACGCCTTCCACGAACGGCACGGCGGACAGCGGGTCGCCGCGCCATGCTGCCCACACCGCCGCCAGTGCCGCGCAGGCAAGAGCGACCAGTGTTGGTAAATCGCGCCGAACGAGCAGAGTCACTGCAACGCTGCAAGCCAGTGCGAGCGCCATTCCGAAATCGGGCTGCAAAGCGGTGACAGCGGCGAACGCAACCGTTGCGAGGGAAGCCGGCCATCCGCCAATCCGCTGGAATGCCACCGCGAAACACGGCCCGGCCAGCATTGTTGCATGTATGCTGATCCCGCCCAGGGCGACCCACCGATGGACGCCATCGATGGAAGGGCCGAACGCCAGCGCCAGCGCGCCGAGAGCTGCAGGGGCGATCAGCGCAGCCTTTGCAGGAACTCGTGCGATTGCGAACGCAAGTACCAGCCCTGCGATCAGGGCGGCAAGGTTCACAAAGGCATAACTGATCGGCGCACCCGCGCTCACCATCCACCACCCGCTGACAAGCAGTGTCGCGGACAGCGCGATAACGCAGACAGAGATGGGGCGGTGCAATCCTATGTCGCGATGGCCTTAGGCTCAGGCCCCATTACTGGCACCGTTGAGGCGTCCAAATGGCGAACATATCGGACCAAACTGCCCGCCGGGAAGGCTATATGCCTTTCCAAGGGCGGTTTGGGTTGAGATGGAAGCCATTTGAACGTCCCCGCATGAGGTCAGGTTGGGGGATTTGACCAAAATGGCCCATCGCAGCGTCAAAAGGTCTTGAAATATTGACATATTCCTGCGCCCTTTCTCCTTGCGCTGAGCCATTTTGCTTCAAACCTCAATGGCGCCAGTAATGGGGCCTGAGCATGGGCTCAGGTGTGGATCGGTTTACCCATCACGCCCATTGCCGCTTCCTTGATCGCTTCCGAATGGGTCGGGTGCGCGTGGCAGGTATAGGCGATGTCTTCGCTGGTCGCGCCGAATTCCATTCCCAGAGCGGCCTCTGCGATCATCGTTCCGGCGACGGAGGCGATGATCCACACGCCCAGCACGCGATCTGTTTCGGCATCGGCGATGACTTTCACGAAACCATCGGGTTCGTGGTTGGTCTTCGCGCGGCTGTTGGCCAGCATGGGGAACTTGCTGGTCTTCACTGCGCCGCGTTCCTTCGCGCCATCTTCGGTCAGGCCGACGCCAGCAATTTCCGGCCAGGTATACACCACGCTGGGAATTACGTCGTGATTGACGATGCCGGTCTGCCCGGCGATCCATTCGGCCACGGCGATGCCTTCGTCTTCCGCCTTGTGCGCCAGCATCGGGCCGGGGATGACATCGCCAATGGCGCGCACGCCATCGACAGCGGTGCGGAATTCACCGTCGACTTCGATCTGGCCACGCTTGTTGGTTTCCAGACCGATCTTGTCGAGGCCGAGGCCATCGGTATTGGGCTTGCGTCCGATCGACACCAGCACGCAATCGGCCTCCAACGTTTCCGCATCGCCGCCAGCGGCGGGTTCCAGCGTCAGCGTGGCTTTCTTGCCCTTCACCGTGCAGCCGGTGACTTTGGTGCCGAGCTTGAATTCGATGCCCTGTTTCTTGAAGATCTTCTGCGCTTCCTTGCGCACATCGCCGTCCATGCCGGGCAGAATCTGATCGAGGAATTCGACCACGGTGACTTCCGCGCCCAGACGGCGCCAGACCGAGCCGAGTTCCAGCCCGATCACACCGCCGCCGATCACGACCATCTTCTTGGGAACGGCTGGCAGTTCGAGCGCGCCGGTCGAATCGACCACCACGCCTTTGGCATTGTCCACTTCGACACCCGGCAGCGGAGTGACCGACGAACCGGTGGCGATCACCACGGTCTTGGCGGTCTTGGTTTCGCCGTTCACTTCCACGCTGTGCGCGTCCTTGAACGTGGCATAGCCTTTGAGCCAGTCGACCTTGTTCTTCTTGAACAGGAATTCAACACCCTTTGTCAGCCCTCCGACAGCGTCGAGCCGCTGTTTGTGCATCTGACCGAGGTTGAGTTTCGGGGTAACTTCGATGCCCATTTCGGCCATCGCGCCGCCCTTGGCCGCTTCGAAATACTCGCTGGCGTGGAGCATCGCCTTCGACGGGATACAACCGACGTTGAGGCACGTACCGCCCAGCGTTTCGCGCCCTTCGGCACAGGCGGTTTTCAGACCAAGCTGCGCCGCACGGATCGCCGCGACATAGCCGCCGGGGCCGGCACCGATAATCAGGACGTCGTAATCGTAGTCCGCCATTTTCAACTCCGTTCGCCCTTAGCTTGTCGATGGGCGTTTGCATGGGTTCGCTGCCTGAATGCGTTGGGGTGCTGGCATACCCCGCAGGAGCGAACCGTATTGATTACAGGTCGATCAGCATCCGGGTGGGATCTTCGATCGCTTCCTTGATGGTTTTGAGCGCAGTCACCGCTTCGCGACCGTCGATCAGGCGGTGATCGTAGCTGAGCGCGATGTACATCATCGGGCGGATCACGATTTCGCCATTACGGACGACCGGGCGATCTTCGATCCGGTGCAGGCCGAGCACGGCGCTCTGCGGCGGGTTGATGATCGGGGTGGACATCAGGCCGCCGAATACGCCGCCGTTGGAAATAGTGAAGGTGCCGCCCTTCATGTCTTCCATCGTCAGCGAACCGTCCTTCGCACGCTTGCCGAAGTCCGCGATATCCTTCTCGATCTGAGCAAAGCCCTTCTTGTCGGCATCGCGCACGACCGGCACGACCAGCCCGTTGGGCGCGCTGACTGCGACCGAGATATCGACGTAATCGTGATAGACGATTTCATCGCCATCGATCTGCGCGTTGACCGAAGGGATATCCTTCAGCGCAAGGCAGGCTGCCTTGGCGAAGAACGACATGAAGCCGAGCTTGATATCGTGCTTCTTGGCGAAAACGTCTTTGTACTTTTCGCGCGCTTCGATCACGGCAGTCATGTCGCAATCGTTGAAAGTGGTCAGCAGCGCCGCAGTGTCTTGCGCGCCTTTCAGCCGCTTGGCGATGGTCTGGCGCATACGGGTCATCTTGACCCGTTCTTCGTTGCGGCCACCGGCAGATGCAGCGGCGGCTGCGGTCGGCGTAGCGGCGGCTGGTGCAGGCGAGGCGCTCTTCGCCTGCGCGGCGGCGACAACATCTTCCTTGGTCAGGCGACCGTCTTTGCCGGTGCCCTTGATCTGCGACGGATCGACCCCGTGTTCGAGCACAGCGCGGCGCACAGCGGGCGACAGCGTCTGTGCGGCATCGGGATCGTGGATCTTGGCCTGCGCCGGAACAGTGTCTTCCAGCGTGCCGTTGTCCGACGATGAAGCGGGCGCTGCAGCGGCAGGCTTGGCGGGGGCGGCGCCCGCGCTACCTTCTTCGACGGTGGCAATCACCGCGCCGACTTCGACCGTATCGCCAACGGCGACTTTGTGTTCGCCCATTACGCCCGCGATGGGGGAGGGGACTTCGACCGCGACCTTGTCGGTTTCAAGGCTGGCAATCGGTTCGTCGACCGCGACCGCTTCACCCGGCTGTTTCAGCCATTCACCGATGGTCGCTTCTGTAACCGATTCACCCAGAGTGGGGACTTTGACTTCTTGGGACATTGAAAAGTTCCTGTTCCTCAGGCGGGTTTCTTGCGGGCGGAAGCTTTGAGCTTGGCACGGGCATCAGTGCCGCCGTCGGCAAGGCCAAGGGCGACCTGCACCAGCGAGCGTTGCTGTTCCGCGTGACGCTTGGCGAGGCCGGTCGCGGGCGATGCCGCCACTTCGCGTCCGGCATAACACGGACGCATTCCGGTATGCCCGGCTTCGTTCAAGGCATCTTCGATCTTGCTTTCCACGAAGAACCACGCGCCGTTGTTCTTCGGTTCTTCCTGACACCAGACGACCGTCTCGAGGTTCTTCATCCGCTTCAGGCGGATCGCCAGTGGTTCGCCGGGGAAGGGATATAGCTGTTCAAGCCGGACGACAGAGACGTCTTCCAGCCCTTCCTCGTCGCGCTTCTCGATCAGATCGTAGGCGACTTTACCCGAACAGAGCACCAGGCGTTTCACCTTGGCATCTGCAATTTCGGTCGTGTCCGACATGATCCGCTTGAAGTGGCTTTCGCCCACGAATTCCTCGGCAGAGCTTTTCGCCATCGGATGGCGGAGCAAGCTCTTGGGAGTCATGATGATAAGCGGTTTACGGAAGGGGCGCAGCATCTGGCGGCGGAGAACGTGGAAATAGTTCGCCGGCACGGTGATGTTACACACCTGAATGTTGTCGTTGGCGCACAGTTGCAGGAACCGTTCGAGCCGGGCCGAGCTGTGTTCCGGCCCCTGACCTTCGTAGCCGTGCGGGAGGAGCATCACCAGCCCGTTGGCGCGCAGCCATTTGGCCTCGCCGCTGGCGATGAACTGATCGATGATGATCTGCGCCCCGTTGGCGAAATCGCCGAACTGCGCTTCCCACAACACCAGAGATTTGGGATCGGCCATCGCGAACCCGTATTCGAAACCAAGCACACCGTATTCGGACAGCGGGCTGTCATACACCTCGAACTTGCCATGCGGCAGCTGACACAGCGGAATGTATTTGTCTTCGGTTTTCTGGTCGATCCACACAGCGTGCCGCTGGCTGAAAGTGCCGCGGCCCGAATCCTGCCCGGACAGGCGCACACCGTATCCTTCGGTGACGAGGCTGCCGTAAGCGAGCGCTTCGGCGGTTGCCCAGTCGAACCCTTCGCTGGTGTCGAACATCTTGCGCTTGGCATCGAGCACGCGGCCGAGCGTTTTGTGGATCGTCAGATCGTCGGGCACAGTCGTAAGAGTGCGGCCGAGGCTGTCGAACAGCTTGCGCGAGATTGCGGTATCGACATTGCGGCGCGCTTCTTCGGAATCGGCGGGCTTGTTCAGCCCGGCCCAGCGGCCACCGAACCAGTCGGCTGCATTGGGCTTGTAATCCGCAGCCCCGTCGAACTGTTCATCCAGATGCGCGCGGAATTCTTCGCGCATGGCATCGGGATCGCCCTTTTCGATCATGCCTTCGTTCAGCAGGCGATCGGAATAGAGCACGCTGACCTTGGGGTGCTGGCGAATCCGGTCGTACATCAGCGGCTGGGTAAAGCTCGGTTCGTCACCTTCGTTGTGGCCGAACCGGCGATAGCACCACATGTCGATCACGATATCGCGCCCGAATGTCTGGCGGTATTCGATCGCCATCTTGCAGGCGAACGTCACCGCTTCGGGATCGTCGCCGTTGACGTGCAGGATCGGAGCCTGAACGCCCTTCGCCACATCGGAGGGGTAGGGCGAGGAGCGGGCGAATTTCGGGCTGGTGGTGAAACCGATCTGGTTGTTGATCACGAAATGGATACAGCCGCCGGTATTGTACCCGCGCACCCCGGAAAAGCCGAAGCATTCCCACACGATGCCCTGGCCCGCGAATGCCGCATCGCCGTGGATCAGCACAGGCAGAACCTGTTCGTGCTTCTTCAGATCGTCGCGAATAGCCTGCTGCGCGCGGGTCTTGCCGAGCACGACGGGGTCCACCGCTTCCAGATGGCTGGGATTGGGCACGAGGCTCATGTGAACCTTGATCCCGTCGAATTCGCGGTCGGTGCTGGTGCCGAGGTGATATTTCACATCGCCCGAACCGCCGACATCTTCGGGGTTGGCGCTGCCACCCGAAAATTCGTGGAAGATCACGCGATACGGCTTGGCCATCACGTTCGCGAGCACGTTGAGACGGCCACGGTGCGCCATGCCGTAGATGATTTCGCGCACGCCCATCTGGCCGCCATATTTGATCACCGCTTCGAGTGCGGGGATCATCGATTCACCGCCATCGAGGCCGAACCGCTTGGTGCCGACGTATTTCTTACCGAGGAAATCTTCGTACTGTTCGCCGCGGATCACCGCCGCAAGAATCGCGCGTTTGCCTTCCGGAGTGAAGGTGATGACTTTGTCGATCCCTTCGATCCGATCCTGAATGAAGCGGCGTTCCTCCACATCTGCGATGTGCATGTATTCGAAGCCGACCTTGCCGCAATAATTCTTGCGGAGAATCGCCACGAGATCACCGATGGTCGTCCATTCGAGGCCCAGCGTCCCACCCACATAGACCGGGCGATCGAGCGCAGCGCCGGAAAAGCCGTGGAACTCGGGCGTCAGGTCGGCCGGCAATTCATGACTGGAGAGGCCCAGCGGATCGAGGTTGGCGGCAAGGTGGCCACGGACCCGATACGTGCGGACGAGCATCATCGCGCGGATCGAATCGTCGGCGGCCTGTTCGACCGCCTTTTCGTCCATCTGCTTGCCCGTTTTGGTCGCAGCCGCTTTCACCGCCAGCTTCATCGCTGTCGGATCGAGCGCCTGCGTCAGGTCGTCCTCGCTCTCACCGCCGACCAGCGGCCAGCGCGGGTTGGCCCAGGACGGACCGGGTTGCGGCCCGGAATCCTGACCGTCAGGGAGGAAATCGTGTGCTTCGTTACCCATTGGGTGCAATGCCTTGTCCTTCGTGAGTCCCCGCGAAGGCGGGGATCTCCGGCTGCCCGAATTTCGTTACAAGTCGCTCGCCAGATCCCGCCATTGCGGGTTCGTTTCGACGATGCGGTTTATTTTTCACGCCCGATTCCATTTCTTCATCCGATGTTCGAACGCACGGGCGTCATGAATGTTCTCAAATTGTGCAAACCAGACAAGCCGGTGGCAGTTGTATCGCTTGGTAAAGCTGCTGACTGCCGCCGATTTGTGCTGTTCCATCCGCGCCGCAAGGTCAGATGTGACCCCGATATAGAGGACCCCCATCGGCCTGTTGGTGAGGATATAGACATAACCGGACTTCATCCCTCGCAGAATGCGGCATGAGGCCCCCGCCTGCGCGGGGGCTCACAACCTAGGCCAGTTCCTTCAGCAGCGCATCGAGCGTGGTGCCAAGTTCGCTGGGCGAGGGGGACACGCGGATGCCCGCGCTTTCCATCGCAGCGATCTTGTCTTCCGCGCCGCCCTGGCCGCCCGAAACGATGGCGCCCGCGTGGCCCATCCGGCGGCCCGGAGGCGCCGTGCGGCCCGCGATGAAGCCAACCATCGGTTTCTTGCGGCCCTTCTTCGCCTGTTCCTTGATGAATTCAGCAGCTTCTTCTTCTGCCGAGCCACCGATTTCACCGATCATGATGATCGACTTGGTTTCATCGTCCGAGAGGAACAGGTCGAGCACGTCGATAAAGTTCGTGCCATTGACCGGGTCGCCGCCGATGCCGACTGCGGTAGTCTGGCCAAGGCCGACCATCGTGGTCTGGTGCACGGCTTCGTAAGTCAGCGTGCCCGAACGCGATACGACGCCAACCGAACCCTTCTTGAAGATGCTGCCGGGCATAATGCCGATCTTGCATTCGCCGGGGGTCAGTACGCCGGGGCAGTTGGGGCCGATCAGGCGGCTCTTGCTGCCATCGAGCGCACGCTTCACGCGCACCATGTCGAGCACCGGGATACCTTCGGTGATCGCCACGATCAGCTCGATTTCGGCATCGATCGCTTCGAGGATCGAATCGGCGGCGAACGGCGGCGGAACATAGATGCACGATGCCGTCGCACCAGTGGCCGACTTGGCTTCTTTTACAGTGTCGAACACCGGCAGGCCGATGTGTTCGGTCCCGCCTTTGCCCGGCGTAACGCCCGCCACCATCTGGGTGCCGTAATCGAGCGCCTGCTGCGTGTGGAACGTGCCGGTGTCGCCGGTCATCCCCTGAGTGATGACCTTGGTATTCTTATCGACGAGAATGGACATGAATTTTCCTCTCTGGATGCGTCTGTTTCAGGCCCGCCGGATCAGGCCAGCGACGGATCGATGTTCTTGCAGGCGACGAGCAGTTCTTCGACCGCGTCGACCGAAACCTTGAGGTTGCTTGCTTCTTCGTCCGACAGTTCGATTTCGACCACGTCTTCGATGCCGTTCGCGCCGATCACTGCGGGAACGCCGACATAGAGGCCATTGACGCCATACTTGCCATCAACGTGCGCGGCGCAGGGCAAGATGCGTTTCTGGTCGCCAAGGTAAGCCTCGGCCATTGCGATCGCGCTGGTGGCCGGGGCGTAGAAGGCCGAGCCGGTCTTGAGCAGGCCGACGATTTCGCCGCCGCCCTTGCGGGTGCGGTCGACGATTTCGTCGATCCGGCCCTGATCGACGCCCTTGATCTTGGCGAAGTCGTTGACCGGGATGCCGTTGATCGTGGTGTAGCTGGTAACCGGCACCATCGTATCGCCGTGGCCGCCGAGCACGAATGCGTTCACATCCTTCACCGAAACGCCGAATTCCCATGCGAGGAAAGTCGCGAAACGGGCAGAGTCGAGCACGCCGGCCATGCCGACGACCTTGTTATGGGGCAGGCCGGAGAATTCGCGCAGCGCCCAGACCATCGCGTCGAGCGGGTTGGTGATGCAGATCACGAATGCGTCGGGGCAGTTGTTCTTGATGCCTTCGCCGACAGCCTTCATCACCTTGAGGTTGATGCCCAGCAGATCGTCGCGGCTCATGCCCGGCTTGCGCGGCGAACCGGCGGTGACGATCACGACATCCGAACCGGCGAGGTCGGCATAATCGTTGGTGCCGGTGATTTTCGCGTCGAACCCTTCGATCGGGCCGCACTGGCTGAGGTCCAGTGCCTTGCCCTGCGGCAGACCTTCGGCGATGTCGAACAGGACGACGTCGCCCATTTCTTTCTTCGCAGCGAGGTGGGCGAGTGTGCCGCCGATCATACCGGCGCCAACGAGGGCGATCTTCTTGCGAGCCATGAGTACGACTTTCCCTTCACACGCGCGGGAACGGCCAACAAAGGTGACACGGCCCCGTCCCGCGGGCAGGGCGGCCAGCGAATTTGCGCCGGGGTAGGCGTGTGATCGGGCGAATGCAACCGGCAAAAGGTCTAATGGCGCCAGTTATCTTTGCTAACAGTTATCAATTGCAATATGAAGTCGAAAACGGGCTTATCAAGCCAGTGAGAAACCGTTGTTCCTGCGGGAAAAGCGGCGGTCGCGGCTCAGCCGACAGCGGCGCGGCTCACGCTTTTCGGATTGCGTTCCTGTGCCAGCAACAGCGCGGCGAGATAGTCGGGAACGGCCCGGCTGAAGTAATATCCCTGACCCAGAGTACATCCGGCAGCGGACACAGCGCGGACCTGTTCGATGGTTTCCAGCCCTTCTGCGACTATGGCCATGTCGAGCTGAGCGCCCATTTCGGCCACGGCGCGGATGATCGCGTCGCTCTTGCGGCCGACTTTGGGGCCGGACACGAAGCTGCGATCTACCTTGATCTTGCTGAACGGGAATTTGTTGATGTAGCCGAGCGAGGAATAGCCGGTTCCGAAATCGTCGAGTGCGAAGTGGACGCCGACTGCTGAAAGTTCTTCGATAAAGGCGCTGGTTGACTCGCTATCGTCGAGGAACAGGCTTTCGGTTACCTCCAGCTCCAGCCGTTCGGGTGCCAGGCCTGCTTCGCGGATCGCGGCGAGAATGCCGATCGCGGCACCCGGTGCGCGGATTTGCAGCGGCGAAAGGTTGACCGCCAGCGTAACATCTTCGGGCCAGGTGGCCGCTGCGCGGGCGGCCTGCTTGGTGATCCAGTTGCCCAAAGTGACGATAACGCCGGTTTCTTCGGCCACAGGGATGAATTCGTCTGGCCGCAGTTCCCCCTTTTCCGGGTGGAACCAGCGCACCAGCGCCTCAAACGTGCGGATACGCCCGGTTTCGAGATCGACGATCGGCTGGAAGAAGATCGACAGTTCGTCCCGCTGGATCGCGGCGCGCAATTCTGCCTCGATTTCGCGCCGACGCACGAGGTCGCGGCTCATCGAACTGTCATAGAATCGGGCCTGATTACGTCCGCCCACTTTCGCCTGATAGAGCGCAAGGTCGGCACTTTGCATCAAAGTATCGGTGTCATGTCCATCGTCGGGCAGGATTGCCACACCCATCGACGAAGGGATTTCCAGCCGCTCGCCATCGACGCGCATGGCGCGGGTGACATAGGACAGGACTTCGTCGGCCAGTTCTTCACAATGCCTGCGGGTGTCGATTTCGCACACCATAATGAACTCGTCACCGCCGAAGCGCGACACGATCGCGCCATCTGGGGCGACCTCTTTAAGGCGGCGCGCGACTTCGCTCAAAACCCGGTCACCGACAGGGTGGCCAAGCAGATCGTTGACTTCCTTGAACCGGTCGAGATCGAGCCAGAACAGCGCCAGCATCCGATCATCGGGCAGAGCAAGCAGCTTTTCGACCATTGCGTGATTGAGCCCGGCACGGTTGGCAAGGCCCGTTACGACATCGGTTCGCGCCAGAGTCTGCATCTTGCTGGCCAGCTTGGCACTGGTTTCCGCAGCGGCGATGGATTCGCGAAGCATTCGGAAGAGATTGGCGACGATAGAGGCCATTGCGGGAATCAGCATGGCCATTGTGATCGCCAGAGCGATCAACGGCAACGTTCCCACATACAATGCGCCCAGAATGATCGGCCCGGTGGCCAGCGTCAGCTGCCCCATCGCGATCATCGGACGCCCGGCGTTCCGCGCGCAGATGCCGATGCCATATCCGATAGCGTTGGCCTGCATCAGAACCTGAACCCCGACATCGACCTTTAGCACGAGAGCCAGTGCCGCGGTGATGCCAAGCGTAATGGCATAACTGAATGCGCCGATCTCGTAGATGACTTCGAGCGTATATGTGCTGGTGTCGCGCTGACGTTCAGCGAGGATCAGAGAGAGTGTGACGCGTGCAATCGCCACGATGCACAACGTGGCCGACAGTGCATAGAGAGCTGTGCTGCCGGTAATGAACGCGGAAAACCCGGTGGAGACAATGCCGCACAATGCCCCCAGTGCGAGACTGACCGGCTGAGCATAGAGTGAGTGTACAAGGGTGCGTCTGACTCTCTGATCCAGAGCAGTCCGGCGTCCCTTCGGAAACACGCGCCTTACGGCTTTATGGAATTTTCGATCCACCACAACGCAGGCACTATCGCAAAGAGGTCACCGGATAGTTAAGATCGGCTTGACGTTTATCGGGGAGCATCATTGGCTACAGGCAGCCGTTGTTAGGCCAGAGCCGAGGCAGCCTCGCCGATGCCGGATTTAGTTTACCGACAGGGTGCCCTCGGTCAGCCGCGCCAGACGCTTGTCGAGCGTGCGGCAGATCGCCAGCCACCAGTCATAAGCGAGTCGGTCGTTTGCGAAGAATGCCGCTTCGGCGTGTTTGCGCGCCACTTCCGCTGCGCGCAGGCCGTGCTGGCCGAAATGCCGCAAGGCCGCCTGCAGCACCGCCTCGTTCGATGCCCGGTGATGATTGTCATTGTCATTCGCTGCCCGCGCCGGTGCTCTGACTGTCAGCGCGCGCGTCACAGGCGAACAGATTGCGTGACGGACAAAGGCATAGCGATAGGACATCGGGCGAAGCGATCCTTTTATCAGAAGGGCTTGGTTCTGAACTACACCTCTGCGACGAGAGAGAGGTGTCATTGCTATGCCGTAATGATCTTTGTGGGATGCTAAACAGCATGCTTTCCACGCTGTTAAACATATCGCCCGATCCGGTCAGTTGGGCTGTGCGATCCAGCGCCCGGAATTGGCGTATTCGGCCTTCACGCCGCTCGATGTCGGCAGATCGTTCGCTTTGTAGATCCGGTCGCCGCCGCGCGCGGCAACCGATTGTGCGTAGGTGGGCGGTGGTGCGGACGCTGCGATGCCGCTCGATCCAGTGCCAGCGGCGGCCTTGCTGGCCACGGCGGGCGATGCCGCAAGGCCATCGGCGGGCTTGTGCGAAGCCTCATAAGCGCGCGCCAGCATCACCGGGTCCGGCGCGGAATCGGGCGCGGGGGCGAGAGTGCGCGGATGCGGGGCGGCAATCGGTTCCCCGCCACGATAGACATCGGAAAATGCGGCCAGCCGTCCGGCCGCGCCGCGCCAGCGATAGAATGTGTGCAGTCCGATAGTGCCGACATTGTCGAGGCTGGATGCCCAATAGGGCAGCACGTAAGTCGCATGGTAATGTGTGGCGAGGCCGATGGGGCGATATACATATCCGCTCAGCGCGGCCTGCGCCACGGCGGTGGCGCGATTCCATTTCGCCGTCATCGGCTTGCGATCGAGCGATCCGTCGCAGGTAAAAGTGAACTGGCACCCTGTCTGCCGCTCGCTGCCCTGAAACACTACGCCGCACACACTGTCGGGATAGCTGGGGTGGGCCACGCGGTTGAGCACGACTTGAGCCACGGCCCGCTGGCCATCGGTGCTTTCATTCGCGGCTTCGTAATACACCGCCATTGAAAGGCAGCGCAGCGCGCGGGCCTTGCTGATCCCGCTGCCGATCTGGCTGAAGGGTCTGGCTGCAAACCGCGCGCCGAACGCTGTGGCCGGGTCGGGCGTCGGCTCGCCGTCCCAGTGCGCGCCAGTATTCAGCGGCGGGGGCAGATCGTCTTCGCTTTGCCCGTCGGGCAGATCGGGAACGTCCTGCAGATAGAAGAATGCCGATCCGGGGAAGCTCTCGCCCGGCGTTTCGAACGGCATCGGTGCTGTGTTCTGCACACTCGCAGGGTCGAGATCGAACCGGTTCCACTCGCCCGGTGCGGCCATTGCCGGGACCGCTATGGCGGCTGCCAGCGCCAGAAACCGGCGACCGCGATGATTGCCATCGGACGCGCCGCCGAACGCACGCAGCCACTCCGCAATGCGCGAAGGCCTGCGGTTGCGCCGTTTCCGGCGGGCAGAGGTGGCGGGCTGACGGATCGCGAATTCCTTTACTGCAGCACATGGGACAGCGCCGACTTTCAAAACCGCGCCTTAGCGGCGCGTAGCGGATGCGGGCGCATCTCGCGAGCGCGGTTCCGGCACCCGTCCCTTGGCGGCACACATTGCAAGGCAGAGTTAAACGATGTGCTTGCCAGGTGGTAAACGCGCTGCTTGCGATCTTGCCTTTCGCAATTGCCGCGCCTATCGGCCCGCCATCGTCATGGGTTGTCCGATTATTCGGGCCTAAGAGGGAAGGGAGTCATATTCTCCCGCTGCCCCCGCAACTGTGACCGGGGAGCGAATGGCCATTCACCACTGATCGCAAGATCGGGAAGGCGGCCACGAGCATCGATCCGGGAGCCAGGAGACCTGCCTGAGACGGTCGTTCGTGTTGCCGGGCGGGGTGTTACCGGTGGCAGACGAGAAGCGCATGTCCGCGCCTCCCGTTGATGAGCGACGTGTTCGTTCATTATCGGAGGTTTAATGTCTAAATATCTGTTTCTTTTGAGTTGTGCTGCAGTCGCGTCACCCGCTCTCGCGGCTGAAGATGCCTATCAGGCCGATCCGACCACGATCACGGTGACCGCCAGTGGCACAGGCAGCAATGTCGTCGATACCGGACAGCCGGTAACTGTGATCGGTGCGGACGAAATCGATTCGATTCAGGGCGCGGATATCGCCCGCGTGCTGGAACGCGCCCCCGGTGTGACGATCAGTCGTAACGGCGCGCCCGGCTCGGTAACCAGTGTGTGGGTCCGCGGTGCGTCCGCTGAACAACTGCTGGTGCTGGTCGATGGCGTGCGGGTGTCGGACCCGGCATCGCCCGGCGGCGGGTTCGATTTCGGCAACCTGCTGGCCGGCAATATCGAGAAGATCGATCTGCTGCGTGGCGCAAACTCCACTATCTGGGGTTCGGACGCGATGGGCGGGGTATTGGCAGTGACCACGCGGGCGCAGCGCGGGCTTCAGGCCAGCGCCGAATACGGCAGCAACGAAACCGCCTATCTCAAGGCCACCGGCGGAATTGGCAGCGATGCCTATTTCCTTGGCGGATCGGCGAGCTGGTATCGCACCGATGGCTATTCCTCGGCTCGCAACGGGACAGAACCTGACGGGTTCGAACAGTTCGCCGCCAATGGCGAGGCACGGGCCTATCTCTCGCCCAGCTTCGAACTGTTCGTGCGTGGCCGTTATGCCAAGGGCGATCTCGATGTCGATGGCTTCCCTGCGCCGAGCTATACCTTTGCCGACACTAACGAAACGCAGAAGACCGAACAGTATTCGGGCGCAGCGGGCGCGGTGTACGACAGCGGTACGCTCTATCTGCAAGGGGCATGGTCGTTCGCGGATACACACCGCGAAAACTACAATCCCGACTTCGGTAGCGACCCGACATACACGATTGCCGGCCATCTCGACCGGGCAGACGTGCGCGGGACATGGCGCGCGGTCGGGCCGCTGGTGGTCAATTTCGGCGGTAACGGCGAATGGACGCGGTTTGCCGATATTGGAGGCAAGCACGAATCCACCAACACATGGGGGGCTTACACCCAGATCGGCATCGAAACCCCGCGTTATGCCGCGCATGTCGGCGTGCGCCATGACGAACACGAACGGTTCGGCGGGGAAACCAGCTTCGGTGCCGATGCCAGCTTTGAAATCGTCCACGACCTGCGCCTGCGCGCCAGCGTGGGCGAAGGGTTCAAGGCCCCGACGCTGTATCAGTTGCTGTCGGACTACGGCAATGTGAGCCTGAGTCCTGAACAGGCCACCAGCTACGATCTCGGCCTGGCATGGCGCGACCGCGCTGCGCCGACCTATGCCGCAGTCACTCTGTTCCGGCGGGATAGCAAAAACCTGATCGATTTCATCTCGTGTTCCGGGGTGATCGGCGGGATATGCAACAATCGCCCATATGGCACATATGACAATGTCGGTCGGGCGCGCGCGCAGGGTGTCGAAATCGAATTCGGCCTTGCTCCGACAGACAACCTGCGGACGCAGATTGCCTATAGCTATGTCGAAGCGACCGACCGGGCGACCGGCAACTGGCTTGCTCGCCGTCCGCAACATGCGCTGACGACATCGCTCGACTGGACCACTCCGCTGGGGCTGGTGATCGGCGGCGATGTGCGGCTGGTTGGCGAAAGCTTCGACAATGCGACCAATACCAAGCGGCTGGCACCTTATGCCGTGGGCGATATCCGCGCCAGCTTGCCGATTGCGAACCGCTTCGAACTGTTCGGGCGGGTCGAAAACGTGACCGACGCCGACTACGAAACGGTTTCCGGTTACGGCACACAAGGTCGTGCCGGATATGTCGGTGTGCGGTTGAAGATGTGATCGCTTCGCTGTGCCCGCAAACAGCGGCTATACCGTTGCCGTTACTTCATGACTGACAGAAGCGGCCATCGCGCCAGGCGCCGTCCGGTTTCATCCGGGCGGCGCCGAGGCAATGTGGGGCGCCTCTTTCCGGCGATGCTGTCTCTCCTGCTCGCTGCGTGCACTGCATCTGCTGCGCCGGGGCCGGAAGTGGTGCACCCCACCATCGTCAGTCTCAATCCCTGTACGGACGCCATTCTGGCCGAAGTCGCCGGGCCGGATCAGGTGCTGGCGTTGAGCCATTACAGCCGTGATCCACGGGCGAGTTCGATGGACGTATCCATCGCCCGCACATACGGCACCACGGGCGGAACGGTGGAGGAAGTCCTTGCGCTCGATCCGCAGATCGTGGTCGGCGGAACATTTCTGCCGCCTTCAACCCGCGCGGCATTCGCCCGGCTTGGAAAGCGCGTCGAAACAGTCGGCATCGCCATGTCGGTGCAGGACAGTATCGCACAAGTGCGGCAACTCGCCGCGCTTGCAGGCCATCCCGAACGCGGGGAGGCACTTGTCCGGCGGATCGAATCCGCTGTCGCGCGGGGGCACTGGGCGGGGCGGCCCGTTCCGGCAATTCTGTGGCAACCCGGCGGAATCGTTCCGGGGGACGGAGCGCTGGTGAGCCAGCTTATGGCCAATGCAGGCCTTGCCAACCAGAGCGCGCAGCGCGGCATGGGGCAGGCCGATTACCTCTCTCTCGAACGGTTGCTGAGCGATCCGCCGCGCGTGTTGCTGGTGGCGGGCGACGACCGGGGGCAACATCATCCTGCGTTGCGCGGTGTGGCAGGCATGGCGACCGTGCCATTCGATCCCGCGCTGCTCTATTGCGGCGGGCCGACTATCGTGCGGGCGGCGGATCGGCTTGCCTCTGTCCGGCGGGCGGTTTCGTGACGCGTCCGGTTCAAATCCTGTTGCTGCTGCTGGCGATTGCCGTGCCGTTGTCGCTGATGGCCGGGCGCGTGTGGATCGATCCCGCCACGACGCCCAACGCGGTCGTGATCCTGATGGAATTGCGGTTGCCGCGGGCCTTGCTGGCAATTGTCATCGGCGCGGGGCTGGGTGCCAGCGGTGCCGCGATGCAGGGATATTTACGCAACCCGCTGGCCGATCCCGGCCTGTTCGGGATTGCTCCCGGCGCGGCGCTGGGCGCGGTGGTGAGCCTGTGGTTCGGCTATGCTGCCAGCCCTTATCTGTTGCCGCTGTTCGCTCTGGTGGGGGCCGCCGCCGCGATGGCTCTGCTGGCTGCGATTGCCGGGCGCGCTGGCGGGATTGCGCTGTTCACACTGGCGGGAATGATGATTGCCAGCCTTGCCGGTGCGCTGACCAGTCTGGCGATCAGCCTTGCGCCCAACGCCTTTGCGATGAGTGAGATCGTCAACTGGCTGATGGGCGCGCTGACCGATCGCGGCTGGCCCGATGTTTGGATTGCAGCGCCGCTGACTCTGCTGGGCATTGTCTGCCTGATGATGGCGGCGCGCGGGCTGGATGCACTGGTGCTGGGCGAAAGCGCAGCGCGCAGTCTGGGAATGGAGCCGGCCCATTTGCAATGCTGGCTGGTGGCGGGCGTGGGGCTGACTGTGGGGAGCGGGGTCGCTGTGGCCGGTATCGTCGGGTTCGTTGGCCTGATCGTGCCCCACCTTGTCCGCCCGCTGACGGACCGGCGGCCCAGTTCGCTGATGCTGCCGAGTGCGCTGGCGGGGGCGTTGCTGGTGCTGGTGGCCGATTGCCTGTGTCGGATACTCCCGCTGGTTACCGAGCTGCGGCTGGGCATTGCGCTCAGCCTTGTGGGTGCACCGTTTTTCCTCTGGCTGCTGATGCAAATGCGACGGGGGCTGGCATGAGCCTGATTGCGGCAGAGCTGACCGTAGAGGGGCGGCTTGAAGAAGTGACGGTGGCGATGCAAACCGGCCAGGTGACGGCGATCTGCGGGCCGAACGGAGCGGGCAAGTCCACTTTGCTGCAATGCCTTGCGGGCCTGTTGCCGACCGAAGGCGGGCTGGTCGCGCTCGACCACAGGCCGCTCGACCAGATGCGGCCGTGCGAACGGGCGCAGGCCATCGGCTATCTCCCGCAAAATGGCGAGATTGCGTGGGATCTGACCGTGCGGAACCTCGTGGCGCTGGGGCGCTTGCCGCATCGCGACCGGGGGGAAGCGGAAGTGGCGGCGGCGCTCTCCGCGCTCGATCTCGACTCGTTTGCGGAACGGCCTGTCTCGCAGCTTTCCGGCGGAGAGCGCGCACGGGCTTTGCTGGCGCGGGTGCTGGCAGGGACACCGCGCTGGATTCTGGCAGACGAGCCGCTGGCGGCGCTCGATATCGCGCATCAACTGGCGCTGATCGGGCATTTCCGGCGCACGGCGCGTGAGGGGGTGGGGGTCGTGCTGGTGCTGCACGATCTGGCACTGGCGATGAATTATGCCGACCGCGTTATCGTGCTCGATTGCGGGGAAAAGGCGGCAGATGGCGATCCGCAGGTGGCCTTGTCGGAAGATGTGATCGCGCGTGTGTGGGGTGTACCCGCGCGCTGGCTGGGAGAGCCGGGCGCGCGGGCACTTGTCGTGGGTTAGGCTCAGAACCCATTTGGACGCCTCAATGGCGCCAGCAATGGATCCTGAGCCTGAGCCTGAGCCTTACTTCTTGTCAGGCACCAGACCGTGTGCCTCCAGCATCGGTTCGACGCTGGGTTCGTGGCCGGTGAAGTCCTTGTACATCTTGAAGTAATCCTCCGCAGCACCGCGGCTGAGGATGGTATCGCGATAATGCTGGCCATTTGCGCGGGTCAGGCCGCCGTGGTCGAGGAACCACTTCTGGCTGTCGCGGTCGAGCATTTCGGTCCACAGATAGCTGTAATAGCCAGCCGAATATCCGGTCGGGCCGGAGAAAATGTGGCTGAAGTAGCTGCTGCGATAGCGCGGCGGCACCAGATCGGTTTCGAGGCCGAGTTGCTTGAGGCTCTTGTCCTCGAACGCATCGACACCTGCGGGTGCCTTGATCGCGGCGGCCTGTTCCGGCGTCAGCGCATGCCATTTCATATCCAGCAGCGCGGCTTCGACGACTTCGCCGAAATCGTAGCCCTGGTTGAACTTCTTGGCAGCGATGATCTTGTCGATCAGCGCCTGCGGGATCGGCGCGCCGGTTTTCCAGTTCTTGGCATAGTGCGCCAGAACTTCGGGGTAGCTGGCCCACATCTCGTTGGTCTGGCTGGGGTATTCCACGAAGTCGCGGGCCACCGCCGTGCCCGAAAGCGAGGCGTATTTGCCGTTAGCGAAGAACCCGTGCAGCGCGTGGCCGAATTCGTGGAACATGGTTTCGACGTTGTCGAAGCTGACCAGTTGCGGTTCGCCATCGGGTGCCTTGGGGATGTTGAGCACGTTGTAGATCACCGGCTTGTCACCGAACAGGTGGCTCTGATCGACGAAGTTGCTCATCCATGCACCGCCGCGCTTGTTATCGCGCTGGAACGGATCGAAGTAGAAGATGCCCAGCTGGCTGCCATCGGCATCGAACACGTCGTATGTGCTCACGTCCGGGTTATAGACCGGCAGATCGGTGCGCTTCTTGAAGGTCAGGCCATAGAGCTTGTTGGCGGCATAGAACACGCCATCTTCCAGCACCCGGTGCACTTCGAAGTACTGTTTCACTTCGTCTTCGTTGAAGGAGAACTTCTTCGCCTTTACCTTGTCGGCGTACATTTCCCAGTCCCACGGCTTGACCGCAAAGTTCTTTCCATTGGCCTTGATTTCCTTGTCCAGCATGGCCGCATCGGCGCGCTGGCGGGCAGCGAGAGCGGGGACCATCTGTTCCATGAAATCGAGTGCGGTCTTGGGGTTCTTCGCCATGCGATCCCACATGACATAGCTGGCCCAGTCGGGTTCACCGAACAGCGCCGCCTTCTGCGCGCGCAGTTCCACAATGCGGGCGACCGCTTCGCGGGTGTCGTTCTCGTCATTCTTTTCCGCGCGGGTCCAGCTATTGTTGAACAGCTTTTCACGCACTGCCCGGTCGGTCAGCGCGCCGAGCGACGGCTGGCGCGTGGTGTTCTGCAGGGCGATCACATATTTGCCCGGCATCCCGCGCTCTTCGGCGGTCTTGGCCGCTGCGGCGATTTCGGCATCGGACAGACCGGCCAGCTTCGACTTGTCATCGACCACCAGCGCAGCGGCCTTGGTGGCGGAAATCAGCTTCTGGCTGAATTCGGTAGTGATGGTGGAAAGTTCGGAATTGATTTCCTTCACTTTCGCCTTCTGCTCAGGCGTCAGCATCGCCCCGGCGTGAACCATCCCCTTGTAGGTTTCTTCCAGCAGCTTGCTGTCTTCGGCATCGAGGCCGAGCGAAGCGCGCGCATCGTACACCGCCTTCACCCGCGCGAACAGATCAGGGTTCAGCGTGATCCCGTCGGAGTGGGCGGAGAGCTTGGGGCTGATTTCGGCATCGACCGCCTGCAGCGTATCGTTGGTGTTCGCGCCGGTCAGCGCATAGAACACGGTGGCGACACGGCCCAGCATCCGGCCCGATTTTTCCAGCGCGACGATGGTGTTCTCAAAAGTCGGCTGCGCGGGATTGTCGATGATTGCCTGCACTTCGGCGGAATGGATCTTCATCGCCTGTTCGAAAGCGGGGGCGTAGTCGCTGTCCTTGATCTTGCTGAAATCGGGCGCATGCAGCGGCAGATCGGAAGGTTGCGCGAAATATCCGGTGCCCTGCGGAATGGCCGGCGGGCCGTTTTCAGCGGCAGTGTCGGCTGCGGTTTCGGGCCGGTCGGCGGTGGAATAATCCTGCATCGTGGTACATCCTCCGAGCATCGCGGCGCCCAGAACGGCAGGTGCGGCGGCAGCGAATAGGCGTGTCTTAATCAAGGTGGTGCTCCCTGTTGTATTATGCGGAATTGGCGCTGACCGAACGACCGCGACAAATAGGCGCGAGCACAAGGCAGGCATGGAGATACTGTATCAACGGTTGAAGCCGGGATCGGTTGCGGTTGCAACCGGATTCGTGTCGCTCGTCGATAGAGAACAGCAGTTTGTCGACCATAGAGCGTTCATCGCAGCCGCCATTCGACCACCGGATCGTATTGCGATCCGCCGGGTGTCAGCGTGCTTTCGTACAGGCGGACGCTATCGACGGGCCAGGCGGGCGCGGCCAGCCGCGAATGCTGCGCCAGCCAGGGTGCCACCGGCCCCGCCGCGCTGTTCAGCCGGGCGAGCGTGATGTGCGGGGTAAACTTGCGGTGTTCCGCCTCCAGCCCGACCGACTGGCACACCCGTTCGACTTTCTTCTGCAAGGTATCGAGCGCGGCATTGGGGGCCACGCCTGCCCACAGAGCGGTAGGCTGCCCCTTGCGTTCGAAAAAGCCGACACCGCGCACTGCCAGTTCGAACCGCGGCGCATCGATCCGGCCGAGTGCATCGACGAGATCGTCCGCCACGCGCGGATCGGTTTCCCCGATATAGCGCAAGGTCAGGTGCAGTTGTGCATCGTCCTGCCAGCGGGCGGCGGCCACGCCGTCCATCGTGTCAATCAGCACGTTGCGCACGGTGACCGGCGGGCGCAGAGCGATAAACAGGCGGGGCAGGGCAGCGACCATTAGCAAAGACAATAGGCAGGCATACCGCTCTGGCCAAGGGCAGACAGCTGGGCCATTGTGGAACTGTCGCGCGCGTTATCCGTAAAGGAAATGCTGCGTACTTCCACGCTGGCTCCAAGCATACCAGGAAAGGCCTCCCCAATATGGCAAAGACCGTTGCCGATATCGTCGTCAATGCAATCGAACAGGCAGGGGCGAAGCGGATTTACGGGATACCGGGGGATACGATCAATCATTTCACCGATGCGGTTTCGCGTTCGAACCTGCGGTGGGTTCACGTGCGGCACGAAGAAGTCGGCGCCTTCGCTGCCGGGGGCGAGGCCTATATGACCGGCGAACTGGCGGTATGTGCGGGCACTTGCGGGCCAGGCAGCCTGCATTTCGTGAATGGAATATACGAAACCCACCGCAACGGTGCGCCGGTCCTGCTGATCGCATCGGACGTGGACCGGCGGGAGAAAGGCTTCGATTTCCCGCAGGAGGTCGATCAGCACAAGATTTACGAACAGCATTCGGTGTTCTGCGAATATATCTCCCACCCCGCACAGGCGCGGCGGATCGTCGCCAAGGCAGCGCAAGCCGCGCTGACCAGGCGCGGCGTGGCCGTAGTGATCGTCAACGGCGATATGTTCACCGAGAAAGACGACGATAAGGCCGACTGGCAGGTCTATCGCCCCGATCCCCGCACGCGGCCCAGCGACAGCGAACTGGCCGGACTGGCGCAGGATATCGATGCCGCTGAAAAGGTCACTGTCTATGCCGGCATCGGTGCGCGCGATGCCCACGATCAGATCGTGGCGCTGTGCGAAAAACTCAACGCACCGATGGTCCACACCACCCGCGCAAAGGAATGGCTGGAACCGGACAACCCCTATAATGTCGGGGTCAACGGCATTCTCGGCAACAAGGCGGGGGTGGAGGCGATCCATCGCGCCGATCTGGTGCTCTGCCTCGGCTGCGATTTCGCGTACACGCAATACTATCCCGCGCAGGCGAAGATCGTGCAGATCGATATCGACCCGACCCATCTGGGCCGCCGTGCGCCGATCCATATGGGGCTGGTCGGGGATAGCGCGACGACACTGGACGCGCTGACCCCGATGCTGGCGGCAAAGCCGGATCGCGCGCATCTCGACAAGGCGCTCGATCAGTGGCGCGAAGATCTCGACGGATATCGCGACGCGGGGGAGGAATCGGACGACACTCTGATCCACCCGCAATTCGTCGCCAATATGCTCGACCGGGTGGCGGCGGACGATGCGATTTTCGTGTCCGATGTCGGCACGCCGATGGTGTGGATGCTGCGCCATATTGCCGCGAACGGGAAACGGCGGTTTCTCAACAGCTTGCTCCACGGCACGATGGCCAGCGCCTATCCGCAGGCGATCGGTGCAAAGATCGCCTATCCCGATCGGCAGGTGATCGCGATGTGCGGCGATGGCGGGATGACCATGCTGATGGGCGACCTGCTGACTCTGGTGCAGGAGAAAGTGCCGCTCAAACTGCTGGTGTTCAACAACTCCACGCTCGGCTTCGTGGAGATGGAACAGCGGGTGGAAGGGCTGGTCGATCATTATACCGGATTGGAAAATCCCGATTTTTCCAAGGTGGCAGAGGCCATTGGTATTGCCGGATGGCGGGTGGACCGGGCCAGAGATCTTAGCGCGGCGATGGACAAATGGCTGGCCGAACCTGGCCCGGCTCTGCTCGATGTGAAGGTCAACCGGGTCGAACTGGTGATGCCGCCCGAAGTCAAAGTGGGGCAAGTGGCCAGCACCGCTCTGTTCGGGATGAAGGCAGTGCTCAGCGGGCGGACGAAGGAAGTCGTCTCTCTGCTGCGCGATAACTTCCTGCGGTGATAGCCTGCGCGCGGGGTATTGCCCGCTGCGCCGATCTGATGCAGCTTGCCCCGCGAAGACCCCGGATAACCGGGGCGGGATGAGGGGGAGTATGCGATGACCAGTGTCGGTCAGGCGCAGATCGCGCCGGTCACGGTGGCGCGCGATCTGACGCTGCGCGATTTATGGGCGGCATTGGCGGCGGGCGCGCGTGATTTTCTGGCCTGCCCGCTGTTCGGGCTGTTTTTCGGATCGATCTATGTCGGCGGCGGGCTGTTCGTTGGCTATGCGCTGTTCGCGTGGAAATCGCCGACATGGCTGATCCCGGCGGCGGCGGGCTTCCCGCTGATCGCGCCATTCGTGGCCGTCGGCCTCTACGAAGTCAGCCGCCGGCGTGAAGCGGGCCTGCCGCGTAGCTGGGGCACGGTGCTGGGCGCACTGCGCGGGCGCGGCGACGATCAGATTATCAGCATGGGGGTGATCGTGTTCGTCGCGTTCAGTTTCTGGATGATCGTTGCCCATTCGATATTCGCGATCTTTCTGGCCGAAAGCGGGATCGGATCGGAATCGCTGGCGATCTTCACTACGCAGGCGGGTATCGCCATGCTGGTGGTGGGCGGCGCAATCGGCGGGCTGATGGCGCTGGCATTCTATGCTGTGACAGTGATGAGCCTGCCGATGCTGGTGGACCGCGAAGTCGACTTTCTGACTGCGATCATCACCAGCCTTGCAGTCATCAACCACAACCGCCCGGTGATGATGGCATGGGCGCTGATTATCGCGGTGGTGCTGTTCGTGGCAATGATCCCGGCGTTCCTCGGCCTGCTGATCGCGCTGCCGGTGCTGGGCCATGCGACATGGCACCTCTATCGCCGGGCGGTGACGGACTGATTTATCGTTCCGTGTTGTTAGTCGGCCTGTCGCATGTGGGTTGTATTCGCGCGCGTGCCGCCCACATCGCATTGGCACCGGGGAAGGCCACGCGCATCCCCTTGACTAACGTGAACATTACCGGAACATAGCCTGCATGGCACTTACCACGATTTCCGTGCGCGGCGCGCGCGAGCATAACCTCAAGGGTATCGATATCGACCTGCCGCGCGATGCGCTGATCGTGGTCACCGGGCTATCCGGGTCCGGCAAATCGAGCCTCGCGTTCGACACGATCTATGCCGAGGGGCAGCGGCGCTATGTCGAAAGCCTCAGCGCCTATGCGCGGCAGTTTCTGGAGATGATGCAGAAACCCGATGTCGAACATATCGACGGGCTGTCCCCCGCGATCAGCATCGAACAGAAAACCACCAGTCGCAATCCGCGCTCGACCGTTGCGACGGTGACCGAGATCTACGACTATATGCGGCTGCTGTGGGCGCGGGTGGGGGTGCCGTATAGCCCGGCGACCGGCTTGCCGATCGAAGCGCAGACGGTGTCCAACATGGTCGACCGGGTGATGACTTTGCCCGAAGGCACGCGGCTCTATCTGCTGGCCCCGGTGGTGCGCGGGCGCAAGGGCGAATACCGCCGCGAACTGGCCGAATGGCAGAAGGCGGGCTTTGCCCGTGTGCGGATCGATGGCGAGCTGTACGAAATCGAACAGGCCCCCGCGCTCGACAAGAAATACAAGCACGATATCGAAGTGGTGGTAGACCGGCTGGCGGTGCGCCCCGGCATCGAAACCCGGCTGGCCGACAGCTTCGAAACCGCGCTCAAGCTGGCCGAAGGGCTGGCCTATGTCGATCTGGCCGATGGCGTTGTGCCGGGTCGGGAGGCGGAAGCGAGCGCGGGCGGCGCGATGAAGGGGGCGGGCATCCCCGCCAACCGCATCGTGTTCAGCGAAAAATTCGCCTGCCCGGTCAGCGGGTTCACTATCGAAGAGATCGAACCGCGCCTGTTCAGCTTCAACGCGCCGCAGGGCGCCTGCCCGACGTGCGACGGGCTGGGGGAGAAGCTGCTGTTCGATCCGCAACTGGTGGTGCCCAACGAACAGCTTTCGCTGAAAAAAGGCGCGGTGGTGCCCTGGGCGAAGAGCAATCCGCCGTCGCCCTATTACATGCAGGTGCTGAACAGCCTGGCGAAAGCATACGATTTCGACCTGACGACTCCGTGGGAAGATCTGGCGCAGGATCAGCGCGATATCATCCTGCACGGCACCGGCGGCCTGCCGGTGGCGCTCACTTTCAAGGACGGGCGCAAGGAATACACCGTGCACAAACCGTTCGAAGGGGTGATCGGCAACCTCAACCGCCGGATGATGCAAACCGAAAGCGCGTGGATGCGCGAGGAACTGAGCAAGTACCAGACCGCGCAACCGTGCGAGGCGTGTGGCGGCAAACGCCTGAATGAGAAAGCGCTGGCGGTGAAAGTGCCCAGCGCCGATGGCCCGACCGACATCGCCACCCCCACGCAGATGAGCGTGACGCTGGCGAAGGACTGGTTCCTCGCGCTGCCCGATCACCTGACCGATCAGCAGAACCAGATCGCCCGCGCCATTCTGAAAGAAATCAACGAACGGCTGGGCTTCCTCGACAATGTCGGGCTGGATTACCTCAACCTCGACCGGACCAGCGGCACGCTGAGCGGGGGGGAAAGCCAGCGCATCCGCCTCGCCAGTCAGATCGGCAGTGGGCTCAGCGGCGTGCTCTACGTGCTCGACGAACCGAGCATCGGCCTGCACCAGCGCGATAACGACCGGCTGCTCGAAACGCTCAAGCGGCTGCGCGATCTGGGCAATACCGTGATCGTGGTGGAGCATGACGAGGATGCGATCCGCACCGCCGACCATATCGTCGATCTCGGCCCCGGCGCCGGGGTGCACGGCGGGCAGATCGTGGCGCAGGGCACGCTGAAAGATATCCTCAAGGCTAAGGGATCGCTCACCGCCGATTACCTGACCGGGCGGCGCAAGATCGCGGTGCCCGAACACCGCCGTAAGGGCAACGGCCACCACCTGACGGTGCACGGCGCGCGGGCCAACAACCTGCGCGATGTCACCGCCGCGATCCCGCTGGGCACGTTCACCTGCATCACCGGGGTTTCGGGCAGCGGCAAATCGAGCTTCACCATCGACACGCTCTATGCCTCCGCCGCGCGGCAGCTCAACGGCGCGCGTGTGGTGGCCGGGGCGCACGATAAAGTCACCGGCCTCGAATTCTGCGACAAAGTGATCGAAATCGATCAAAGCCCGATCGGCCGCACCCCGCGCAGCAACCCGGCGACATACACCGGCGCCTTCACCAATATCCGCGACTGGTTCGCCGGCCTGCCAGAGGCGCAGGCGCGCGGATATAAACCGGGCCGGTTCAGCTTCAACGTGAAGGGCGGCCGGTGCGAGGCGTGCCAGGGCGACGGCCTGATCAAGATCGAAATGCACTTCCTGCCCGACGTGTACGTCACGTGCGAGGAATGCCACGGCAAACGCTATAACCGCGAAACGCTGGAGGTGAAGTTCAAGGGGATGAGCATTGCCGACGTGCTCGACATGACGATCGAGGATGCGGAAGAATTCTTCAAGGCCGTGCCCCCGATCCGCGACAAGATGCACATGCTCAACGAAGTCGGCCTCGGCTACGTCAAAGTGGGGCAACAGGCCACCACGCTATCGGGCGGAGAGGCGCAGCGGGTGAAACTGGCCAAGGAACTCGCCCGCCGCAGCACCGGGCAAACGCTGTATATTCTGGACGAGCCGACCACCGGCCTGCACTTCGAAGATGTCCGCAAACTGCTGGAAGTGCTCCACCGTCTGGTGGACCAGGGGAACAGCGTAGTGGTGATCGAACACAATCTGGACGTGATCAAAACGGCAGACTGGATCGTGGACTTAGGGCCGGACGGCGGCGTCCGCGGCGGCGAGATCGTGGCCGAAGGGACGCCGGAAGAGGTCGCGGTTAACGAGCGGAGTTATACGGGGCAGTATTTGCGCGGGATGTTGTGATAGTGTTGTGCCGATCCTCTTCCATCGGAGGGAGGGTGATGGCGGCCATGCTATTATCGTAATTCGTCTTCGATCAGGCGCCTTCCATCGGGCTTCAAAAATTTTAGCTGCTTTTCAATCGGCTTTCCTCGATTTCCGAAAGTTTCCACTGCTCTTCGAGCATAAGTCCAAAACGTCCACTGACGGACTGAGGAGTTCTGATCGAAATCCTCGACTCTCATGAAATTTTGAAAGAAATCGTCGAAATTGAATGTAGATTTTAGGGTCGAATAATCTCGGTCTGCATATCGCCTTTTATGCTTAATGGCTCTTATGCGTCCAACAAACGTCATCTTTCGCTTTAGGTTTGAAAGGGTTGCATCCCTTAGGTAAATTCTCTTCCCATCGAAGCGGAATCCTAGATACTCTAAGCCATTTTTTCCCGAACCCTTTAAATGTTGAATAGATAGCGAATCTTCGGTCTTTATGAAGCGATGAATGCTACTTTTACTTTCCTTTATAAAAAGTTGACTTCCAAAGCTGGAAATCGATTTGCGAACGTCTTCTTCAATCGCACTTGCATCGTCATCGGTTTGAGCTTTAACAAGAAGAAGGATGTCGTCAGAATATCTAAAGGCGCGCCCGCCATGAGCTGTCGCAAGGCTGCTTAGCTTCTGATCGAACTCCATAAGATATATGTTGGCAATTAGGTCGCTGATTGGCGTTCCTTGTGGAATGCCAAATGGATTTTCGTTCTTTTTGATAATTGAGGGTTTCAGTCCCCCTCCGGCTATTTTGTCACGAAATTCTTTCGGACTGCATAGCTGGGTGGGCATACTGTTAAAAGGAATGCGATAGCCTTCAATTTTAACTCCGGTGTTGGTGTATTTCACGCCAAAATACCCAAGCCTTCTGTATGCTTCGGTTCTATCGACCCAGCGATATTCAGTTAGTGCTTTGAAAACTGCTCTATGATCATCGGGTAAATTAGGGACTTGAAGCAGCTGGCACCAGTCAGCTTCAATTTTCTCATGGTCAAGAGATTCAAAAAACTGCGAGATATCTAACGTGATCGCATAACAGTCGCCCATTAATTCGATCTCATCGAAGACCTCTTTGGCGAAATCTATATTGCACTTGCCTCGGCCATCTTTTCCGATGATTTTCCTATAGGCGATTGGAACGTCGGATATGCCAAGCTTCGCAAGTCTCTCCTCATAGAGTGGCGCTAGCAATCGCCGATACCGTGCAAAAATGTATGCGTCGCGTCGAGCTGCATACCGAATTTTGCGAGACTTTTTTTCTGGTTTGATCGTGCCGTTCCCGACCGCACCTCCAGACTTCGGGGTTCGAAATGGCTGCCACCGCTTTTCATATTGGATGAGCGGAAAGAACGCGTTGCGAGCGACGCGCTTCGGATCATTCACAATGTTCCTGATTTCGGACAACGCAAGCGGAGCATCAAAATGCGGGTAGTGCTTCTGATCCCCGGCTGTAGGTTCCCATTCGTCTGGGCGAGAGGGGGCGGCACCTGTCGTCTTCATCAACGTGGCCCGCCCCTCACCATTGTCTGCGAGCCAAGCGGCTCTAACCTGAAGAGGTCCGACGAAGTCTGTTATACTGTGGTCATCGGGATAACGAAATTCCTGTTACGGAAGATCATCCCAACCAAGCGCCAGGTGAGTCAGCAGATCGGAGGTTACACAATGGCACTACTCGAAGCGCTGCTCGCGATTCTTGGGCTTGACAGTCTTAACAAACGACTCACCGAAGTGATCGCCCCATCTTGGTGACTTAATCGCCAAGTTCAAGAGGTGTCAGATATTATTTTCCTACACGCCCCAAACCATGCCTCACTGCGCGCCCGCTTTACCCAAGGCGGTCCACGAAACGCGCAACCCACGAGGCTCCTCCATGCCGAAACGCTCCGACCTCCCTACCACCCAGAAACTCCCGATCCCTGCTCCCGGCGACACCGCCGCGCTTGAGCACGCCCAGCGCTGGCTCGCCCATGTCGAGGCGGGGCGCATCGGCTCCCCCCTTTCCTACACCCCCACATCCCTCATAAATACCCGGTCCACTTTCCCACACGGAGAACCGGACCATGACCATCCCACACCCCATTCCTCCCCGCGATGGCGCCGATGATGGCGCGGGCGGGCGCGCGCAGGCGGGTGCGCCCATTCCCAATCTCCCCGCGCTGATCGCGGCGCTCCCCGGTGACGATACCCGCGCGCCGCAAACCGGCTTCACGCGGGAGCGGCAGGCCGAATTCCTCCGCGCGCTGGCCGATGGCGGGTCGGCGCGGCGGGCGGCGAAGCGGGTGGGGGTCAGCCATCAGAGCGCCTATCGCGCGCGGCGCGCCTGCCGCGAATTTGCGCGGGCGTGGGATGTGGCGCTGCTTTCCGCCCGCTCTCGTGCAGAGGAGGTGCTGGCCGACCGTGCGCTCGATGGCGTGGAGGAGGCGGTGTTCTATCATGGGGAGGAGGTGGCCACGCGCCGCCGGTATGACAGCCGCCTGCTACTGGCGCATCTCGCGCGGCTCGACCGGCTGGCCGAACGTGCCGATCTGGCGGCGCTGGCCGATGGGTTCGAAGCGGTGCTCGCCGCCTTCGCCCGTGGGGAGCCGCTGGCCCCGGCCCCCGCTGCGCCTACCCCGGAAAAGGGCGGTGTGGAGAAGGGCGACTTTTCTTCCCCAGGACAGTGTAACATGCGGTCCATGTCTCCCCCCGAAACCGCGGAGAAGGAGGACGATCGTTATGCCGACGACGTCGAACTGCACACGATGCCGGTGATCGAGGACTTCGCCGCGGACGAGCTGTGGGCGGGGCGGATGATCGAGGAACCCGACGATGGCGGCCCCACCTGGCAGGACAAGGTGGACGAGATGCTCGCCCACCGGCCGGATGACGCCCCGCCATTCGAGGCGCTGATCGAAACCGACAACTCGCACGGCACCTTCGGGGAACTGCGCGACTGCATCTACGAACAGGTCTTCGCCTATAACTGGAACAGGGAGGAGTGGTGGACGCTGGATCACAAGGGCGTGTCGCGCCCCGAACTGAGCATCCGCGAATACGACAACACGCGCTGGGTGCCGCCCGCGCGCTATGCGACGGGCGCTGCCGCCGGGGCGACGGGTACTACCTCGGGCTGGCAACCACCGGCGGCGCGCAAGCCGGGGGCGGGGGCAAGCTACTGAGCGGCACCGGGGCGCGCTGCGTGTGCGGCCAGCGGTGCCGGCGGGCATGGCGCGACGGTGGCTTGGGGCGCTCTGGCCGATGGCGGTGTATGGTTGCGGAGGGCGGCGGGTGAAGGCGGCCCGCTCTGTCCGGCGCGCTCTGCCGGGTTGGCTCAGTCGTCGAGCAAGGCGAGTTCGACCGTGCCGCTGCCCGGTCCGACAATGCCGATCTCGCTCGCCGCTGCGCGGCTCAGGTCGATCAGGCGGCCATGCGAATACGGCCCACGGTCGTTGATGCGGACCACCACCGACTTGCCATTGCGCGGGTTGGTCACCCGCACTTTGCTGCCGAAGGGGAGCGTCTTGTGCGCGGCGGTCAGCGCGTTCATGTCGAACCGTTCGCCACTGGCAGTGGGGCGGCCGTTGAACTTGCGCCCGTAATACGATGCGACTCCGCTGCCGATCACTTGCCCGGCATCGTCGTCACCATCGTCGGCGGCCTGGTCTTCCACTGGCGGAGTGAAGCTGGAGAGGTTGACGGCATGCGATGCCGCCGCAAATCCGGGCGCCGCTTTCGCCATTCCGGCGAAGTTGGCCGCAAATGCATCGGCGCTGTCATCCGCCCGAACCGGCGCGGAAAGCGATGCCGGCAGAGCCAGCGCAACCGCGAATGCAAAACCGCGCAGTGCGCCGTGGCGAATGTTGAAACAGATCCCGTCCATAACGCTGGCGGGTTTACCCGCAAGGTTCCTCCACCGGCACCCCCGCAGAGTCACCTTGCCCCGGTCTGGCCACATTTCATCGTGGTTTGGGGAACGAACTGCGGCAAATCAGACGGCTTACACCGTCCGAATAGCGGGCGTCGGGTGCTGAAAGGGAGGGGTGGTGGAGGCGAGTCGCTGCCATTGGGCAGGGCGCCGGGTCGGGGTTTGGGGAGGGGATAAGGAGAGCGGCTGCATTGCTCGCCGCTCTCCTGAAAGGGTGGATGAGGTAGTGGTTCAGATGGCTGTAGCGGGGGTGGCCTATGCGTCCTTCAGCATCAGCAACTCGCATCGCAGGGCGAGGACAGGAATGGGAACAAGCGTATGATCGACCTCAACAACAGTCGCTTCCGCCACCAGCTGGCCGGGGATGGCGAACTCGTGATCGGGCAGCGCAGCGATGAACGCTTCGCCTGCGGCGATGGCGTCACACCCCTCGAAGCGCAGGCCGAAGGTGTGGCGGCTGCCTTCGAATGTAACGCTGGTCCACGGGCGCTCGATATGGCGGACAAAGCGCGCATCCGGCCCGGCAATCTGCGCCAGTGCATTGCGAAGATGGCGGACGGGGCCGCGTTCGGGCTTAGCTTGCATGGGTCGAATCCTGGTAAGTGTTCATGAAATGTTCCGTTCTTTTCACCGTCTCGGCCCGCGGTTCGCGCCCCATCCGCAGATCGAGCACGAAGCGCGGATCGTGGGCGGCGAGGCGGCCGAACCGGGTCGGCGGCATGTCATGGGTGCGGAGGAACTTCTCGATGGTGCGAATAAGCATGGGGGCTCTCGTCAAAGTGAGTCGAATGGTGCGATCGAGCAGCCTAGCTTGCGTGCGAAATCCTACTTGTCTAGGAAAAATCCTACGTATAGGAAGTGGCAATGAGTGAACGTTCCCATCATGATGTACGGCAGCGGTTGCTGGATCTGGCCACTGGCCGGGGTGTGAGCCTGGCGGGCCTGTCGGATATGATCGGGCGCAATTCCAGCTATTTGCAGCAGTTTATCCGCAAGGGTAGCCCGCGCAAACTGGAGGAGGGGGACCGCCGTGCATTGGCGGAGTTCTTCGGCGTTGCCGAAACCGAATTGGGCGGGGTGGAGGAAAAATACCACACGGCACCGGCCTTCCGATCAAACTGGGTAGAAGTGCCGCGCTTGCCGGTGGAGGCCGCCGCGGGCAGCGGGGCGGTGGCCAGCGAAGAGCAACCGTTCGACAGTTTCCGCTTCTCTCGCCGGTGGTTGCGCGAACACGGGCTGGAACGGGCGCAGCTATCCGCGATCACGGTGATGGGCGATTCGATGGAGCCATTGCTCAACGACGGGGACGAAATCCTCGTCGATACCGCGCAGCGCACCTTGCGCGACGGCATCCATGTCGTGCGCGTGGGCGATGCCCTGATGGTGAAGCGACTGGCGGCGGCCGGGCCGGACCGCGTCGTCCTGCTCAGCCAGAACTATGCCTATCCGCCGCAGGAATTCGCGCTGCGCGATATCGAAATCGTCGGCCGCGTCGTGTGGAAAGGGGGGCGGTTGTGAGAGTGACTTACATCTCCCCCGGTGTCCCCGGTAGTTCGCATAAAGATACAGCTATCGCGTTCGAATTGAACAACAAATACGCCAATGAATTAGTTAACATCATTGACAGTGGAGCAGCGCAGCAGTCCAGCATCTTCCCCTCGACGATCGAAGGGGGCAATAATTATGAAGAAGTTAAGTCTCGCGCTTGCTGCGTTGGCAATGGCGGTGTGTTTGCCGGGGCAGGTAACCGCCAGGGAAAAGCTGCCGGAGCTATCGGCTTCGGAGCTGGCTGCAGTCCAATCCCGAACTTATCCGGTTTCCGACAAGGTGGTGTTTTCCAGCGCGGTCGCGGCGCTTCAGACCGCTGGCTATCTCGGTATCGAGGCCAGCAAGGATGCGGGCACGATATCGGGCCATACGGATGCCAAATCGAAGCTGATGTTCAACATCTTCTGGGGTCTGGGGAAGAAGAAATACACCCAGACCGCGCAATTCCTCGTGGAAGAAATGCAGCCCGGCCAGACGACGCTCAGGCTCAACCTGTTCCTCAACGAATCCAAGACCCGGAGTATTATCTTCGGCAACAAGGCGACCGATGCCATGTTGATCCGGCAGGGAGAACCGTACACCGCGCTCATGCAACTGGTCGATGCGGAAGTGGCCAGGCGCAAGCCACTCGAAGCCAAGGCAGATGCGGCTACGGAATCGAGCGATACAGCGGGCACACCTGCCAGCGATCCCGAAGGCTAACGCACGTGCGGAGCGATCCGCATGGTATCGCTCCGCATGACATAGCGAAGCGCGGACTGCTGGCCAGTTCCCGCTTGCACCCGCGCGCCGCAGACCTCACATTCGCGCTATGACCGATACCACCACCTCTGCCGCGCCGCCGATGCGCGCTGCGATTATCCCCGTTACGCCTTATCAGCAGAACTGTTCGCTGATCTGGTGCACGAAGACGATGAAGGGCGCGCTGGTCGATCCCGGCGGGGAAATCGACAAGCTGAAGCTGGCGGTGGAGCGCGCCGGGGTCACGCTGGAAAAACTGCTGATTACGCATGGCCACATGGATCATTGCGGGCAAGCCGGGATGCTGGCGGAGGAACTGGGTTTGCCGATCGAAGGGCCGCATGAAGACGACCGGTTCTGGATCGCGCGGCTGGAGGAAGATTGCCAGCGGATGGGAATGGAAGGGCGTCCGTTCGAATCCGATCGCTGGCTGGTCGATGGCGATACCGTGACCGTGGGCGATCTGACGCTGGATGTGATTCACTGCCCCGGCCACACGCCGGGCCACGTCGTGTTCGTCCATCGGCCCAGCCACTTTGCCATTGTGGGCGACGTGCTGTTTCAGGGCAGTATCGGGCGCACCGATTTCCCGCTTGGCAACCATCAGGATCTGATCGATTCAATCACCCGGAAGCTATGGCCACTGGGCGATGACATAACATTCATCCCCGGCCACGGCCCCACCAGCACCTTTGGGCAGGAGCGCAAGACCAACGCGTTCGTCAGCGACTATGCTCTGGGGTGAGCGAAACGGACGAGTGGTGGGGTTATTGGGGCCGGTCACCTGTAATAGAGCGGCGGGGTTATTGTGAAATGATCCGATGTTTGCTTTAATGGTTCTGGTCGCAGAATAATAAATTGATAAATATAATTTACTCTGTGGCATCTCTACAATTTATAAAAGCTTGGAGATGCCATGAAATACACGCGTTACATTGTCGCCGGTATGGCGGCGGCATCGCTTGCCGCCGCACCTGCGCTTGCCCAACCTGTTGAGCGTGCGTCTGCGCCTGCGAAGAACACCAACGGTTTGGAAAGCGGTGGGATCATCGCCATTATCGGTGTGATCGCAGTGGTTGCACTGGGCGTTATCGCCGCCACCAATGGCGACGATACGCCTGTAAGCCCGTAAAAAGGCAAGCTATATCAATGCTATGAGGCCCGGCCCATCGAGTGGGTCGGGCCTCTGTCGCGATGCCGGGCAGATGCGTTCCGGCCCTTATTCCGGCCTTCGCCTCAAACCGCGTCCAGCGCCTGTTCGAAATCGGCGATCAGGTCGTCTGCGTCTTCGATCCCGATGCTGATGCGAACGAGGTTGTCGGAGATGCCAAGGCTGACCTTGCGCGGATCGGGCACGGACAGGTGGGTCATGCTGGCCGGGTGGCTGGCCAGCGTCTCCGTCCCGCCCAGACTGACTGCCAGCTTGGCGATCCGCAGCGCGTCGAGGAAGCGGAAGCATTCGGCTTCGCCGCCCTTGATGAACACCGAGAAGGTGCTGCCCGCACCGGTGCAATGCCGGTCGTAGATGTCCTGCTGCCGCGCATCGTCGATCATGCCGAGGTAGCCGAGCCGTTCGATCTTAGGATGCCCCTTGAGGAAGGCGCAGACCTTAGCGGCATTCTCGCCCGCACGGCTCATCCGCAGTTCGACCGTTTCGAGGCTTCGCAACAGCATCCACGCGGTGTTCGGATCGGCGATCCCGCCCATCGTATTGCGGAGCATTCGCACCGGATCGATCCACTTCTTCGCCCCCGCGACACTGCCCGCCACGAGGTCCGAATGTCCGCCCACGTACTTGGTCAGCGAATAGACCACGATATCCGCTCCGTGATCCAGCGGACGCTGCCACAGCGGGCCGAGGAAGGTGTTGTCGATAGCGATCGGGCAGGCGTGATCTGCACCCAGCGCGGCGTCGCGCGCCGCCGAAACGGCTTCGATGTCGACCAGTGCGTTCGTCGGGTTGCCGGGGCTCTCGAGGTAGATCATCGCCAGCTTGCCCCCCTGATCGGCGGCCTGCGCCCTGGCACGGGCGATCACGTCGTCCAGCTCTTCCCGGCTCGCGCCAGCAGGGAAGTCGATGTAGCTCACGCCAAACTTGGCGAGCGTCTTGGCAACGAAGCCTTCGGTCGCGGCATAGAGCGGGCCGGAATGGATAATCACGTCGCCTGCCGCACAATAGGTCAGCATCAGCACGCAAATCGCGGTCATCCCGCTGGAGAAGCACAAGGCGTCTTCCGCCCCGTCCCAGATGCTCAGGCGGTCTTCGAGGATCTCCTGATTGGGGCCGTTGAACCGCGAATAGACCAGCCCGTCGGCGCCACCCGGCCGCTTGCCGGTGATCCCTTCGAAGTGGCGTTTGCCCGCCGCCGCGTTCTCGAATGCGAACGTACTGGTCAGGAAGATCGGCGGCTTCAGCGACCCTTCGGAGAGAGCGGGGTCGTAGCCATGACCCATCATCAGCGTGCTGGGTTTGAGCGTGCGGGAGGCAGATTTGGAGTCGGCCATCGAGAGGCATCCTTCCTGTTATCGTCACGCTCCCAGGAAGGCGGGAGCTGGTTAGGGCCACACCGGGGCACTGGCGTCCCTAACCTCCGCAGGAACGCATCTCCGCCGGGTAGCCCGTGTCGGCCAACGAACTACCGTTGCAACGGACTGTTTTCAACCGAAACCAAACAAGATTTGCATAGCCCACACGGCCCCTACGATCAGGAAAACCCCGGCTACGTCCAGCCCGGCCCCGGCACCGATCATCCGGGGCAGGGCGATGCGGTTGGTGGCCCACGCAATCGCGTTCGGCCCGGTGCCTGCGGGCAACATGAAGCCCCAGCTACTGGCCAGTGCGGCGGGCATCGCCAGCCAGATCGGATCGACTCCCAGGGCTATGCCGAGGCTGGCGACGACCGGCATGATCGCGCTGGCGGTGGCGACATTGCTGGCAAATTCGGTGATGACGATCATCAGCGCGACAACAGCGAGGGCGACGACGATCAGCGGCACACTGGCCAGTGGCAGGAGGGATTGACCCAGCCATTCGGCCAGCCCGGATTCGCCCATCCCGGCAGCCAGCGCCAGCCCGCCGCCGAACATCATGATCACGCCCCACGGTGCCCGGTCTGCCTCTTGCCATGTCAGCAGAGGGCGGCCGGTTCCATCGGGCAGTATGAACAGCAGAAAGCTGGCAGCAACGGCAATTGTGCCATCGGTCAGCGCGCCTTTGGGCATCATCGGTTCGAGCAGCGGCTGCGCGAGCCACAGCGCGAAAGTACCAGCGATCAGGGGCACCAGGCGCTTCTCGGCAGTGGACCAGCGGGTGTGCGTGTCGATCGCCTGACGCGCACCCGCTACGTCGAAAGGGTGAGCGCTGACCTGCTGCACTCTGGCGATAATCCACGCCGCCAGCGGAACCCCGACCAGTACGACTGGCAACCCGAACAGGCTCCATTGCGCGAAGGTGATCCGGGTGCCGGTAAGCTGATCCACCAGACCCACGGCGATGGCGTTGGTCGGGCTGCCGACAATCGTGCCGAGGCCGCCGATACTGGCGGCGAAGGCAATGCCCATTGGCAATGCCCCGTTGAGCCCTTCCTTGTGGCTGTCGTCCATCCCCCCGCCGGTCAGCACGGCCAGTGCCATCGGCATCATGATGAGAGAGGTGGAGGTGTTGGAGATCGCCATCGACAGGATCGCCGCAGCGACCATAAAGGCGAACAGCAGGCGGCCTTGCCCGCCATTCGCACCGACACTTTTGAGCAGCGCGAGGGCAAGGCGACGGTGAAGCCCGGTCCGCTCAATCGCCAGCGCGATGAATGCGCCGCCGAGGATGAGAAACAAAATCGGGGAGTAATACTCGCTCGCTGTCTCGTTGGCAGTCATGACGTTGCTCATCGGCAGCACCAGAAACGGCAGCAGCGCGGTCACTGTAAGGGGGAGCGCCTCCGTCATCCACCATGCGGCCATCCACACCACCAGCCCGGCCACGGACCACGCCTGCGCGGTCATTCCCGCAGGCGGCGGCAGTACCAGTGTGGCGCCAAAGGCGAGCAGCCCCGCCACAAAGCCGATATGGCGTGCAGTCATCCCAGATACCTCCCCAAGCCCGCGAAGAAACTAGCGCGTGCGGTGGGCGCGGCAAGAGGGGACTATATCGCGATTGCGGAAAAGAGGAGGGGTGGCGCGTGCCCGCAACCCGCCTGCCTGCCTGCCGGAGCGGACCGGTTCAGGTCGGGCGGAGGAGGGGGCCGGGTGGATGTCGACCTATCTGGCCTGTCAGGGTGTTCAGCCGCCAGTTTCAGTCAGTTCACAGGCTTCAGGTCGGCTTTGTAGATGTACCAGTGGAGTTGTTCCGAACTGGCGCCGGGTACGTCGTTGACGCGCCGCAATACCACGTCGCCCTTCAGCACTTCGACCCCGCCGCCACGCAATTCACCGGTGAGCGTGGTGGGCGCTGTGTAGTAGCTGGATCCTGCCGCGCCCTCTATGGTGCCGGATGGCATCGCCACGGTTATGCGACGGTATTTGTCGAACTGCGCCGAATAGAGCGCCTTGCTGGTGCCGCTATCCTTGCCGTCATTGCCGAATTGCTCCCAGGCGAGAGCATAGTTGCCGTTCTCCAAGGCATGCGCCCATGTGAGCAAAACGCCTCGCGCACCCTTCTCGCCGCGATAGGCATCGGTGATATCCGACGGGGGGCTGGGCTGCGGAGCGGCATCCGCGGATGGCAAGGTGGCGGCGACAGGGGCGGGTGTCGCCGCTTCGCTGGCGATGGCGACGGGAGCGGTCGAATCCGCCGTTGCGTGCTGTTCGGGGGAGGTTGCCTGCTGCTGGCAGGCGCCAAGCGTCAGGGTGCCGACGAGCAGCATGGAAATATGCGGGCATCTCATGAGCAGAAGTCTCCGGGTTGCGACCTTCGGTATGGTAACCGACAAGCAAACCCGGAGGTTCCGAAGCTTACTTGGGAGCAAGCACCATCAGCATCTGACGCCCTTCGAGGCGCGGGAACGCTTCGACCTTGGCAATCTCTGCCACATCTTCCTGAACACGCTTGAGCAGGTCCATACCGAGTTCCTGATGCGCCATTTCGCGACCACGGAAACGCAGCGTTACCTTCACCTTGTCACCATCTTCGATGAAGCGGTTCACGTTACGCATCTTCACGTCATAATCATGCGTGTCGATGTTCGGACGCATCTTGATCTCTTTGATCTCCTGCGTCTTCTGGGTCTTACGTGCAGCGTTGGCCTTCTTCTGCGCCTCGTACCGGAACTTGCCGACATCGAGGAACTTACACACCGGCGGATCGGCGTTGGGCGAAACTTCCACGAGGTTGAGGCCGACGTCGGCGGCCTGTTCAATCGCTTCGCGGGTGTACAACACGCCAAGGTTCTCGCCGTTCTCGTCGATGACGCGAACCTTGTCGGACTGAATCATGTTATCAAAGCGCGGGCCGCTCTTTACGGGCGGCGTCATCGAGCGCCGGGGTGGACGGGCTATGGGGCAGTCTCCTGAAATTGCCTGTTTGTCGTGCGGGCTACTTAGTGATTATCGACGGATTCGCAAAGGGGAACACTCATGCGGCTGCACGCCACAGGGGAAAAGTGGCCAGCTTGCCACCTGCCTGCACCATCGCATCGATGCCGGAGGCGGGCTGAAGCGCCTTCAGAATGGCCGGATCGGCGGCATCCATCCCACCGGTGAGCGCGCCGAAAGCAGGCAGGATCATCCGTCCCGACACGCGGCCCTCCGCCACGGAATTGCGCGATACGACCACGCACGAGCGACGGATGCGACGTTCACGCACCGTCAGGTGAAGGCGCGGGTGGAAGTGGCCCGACAGCTCTGGCCGGGTTTCTCCCGGCTGAGCCTGATGGCGCAGGATCATTCCGCCGACATCGAGTTCGGTTGCCAGCGTCCCGTCGATTCGGGGCGGCATCGCTGCATCGTGGTTGCCGGTAATCCAAACCCAGTCGGTCGCATGGGTAAGAGCGGCAAGCATTCCTGCCGCGTGCGGTTCCAACCGGTCCGGTCCGGCGGAGTCGTGAAAGTTATCCCCCAGCGTAAATACTCGCCGTGCGCCGGTTTCACGAATTGCCAGTGCCACCCGCTCCAGCGTTTCCCGGCTATCGTAAGGGGGCAGCATTTGCCCGGCGTGCGTGGCGTAAAAGCTGGCTTTCTCCAGATGCAGGTCCGCCACCAGCAGCGCCCGTTCGCGCGGCCAGTAGAGCGCATTTGTCTGGCATAGAGCGAATTCTTCGCCGCAGAACGAAAAGGGAACCATTTGAGCCTCTTGCCCCAGTCGCGCAGGCTTGGCAAGGATGTCCGCATGACCGACTGGACACCCTATACCGCCCGCGCGAAGGATTGGTTCGAAAGTCTGCGCGATCAGATCTGCGCCGCTTTCGAAGCGATCGAACGCGAAGCGGGATCAGACGCTGCGTTCGAATATACCCCCTGGCAGCGCGAAGAAGAGGGCAACGAAAGCCCCGGTGGCGGTACGCGCGGCGTGATGAAAGGCAAAGTGTTCGAGAAAGTGGGGGTCAACGTCTCGACCGTTCACGGCAATTTCGCGCCCGGCTTTGCCGATACGATAAACGGAGCGAGCGAGGAAAACCCCGGTTTCACCGCGACCGGGATCAGTCTGGTGGCGCATATGGCCAATCCGCATGTGCCGGCGGTGCATATGAACACCCGCTTCCTCGTCACCGGGAAGGCGTGGTTCGGGGGAGGGGCCGATCTCAATCCTCCGATCCCGTATGACGACGATACCGAACAGTTTCACGCAGCCTTCCGCGCCGCCTGCGCGGGGCACAATCCGACATATTACGACCGTTTCCGCAAATGGGCGGACGATTACTTCTTCATTCCCCACCGGGGTGTTTCGCGCGGAGTTGGCGGGATATTCTACGACCATCTCGAATGCGATGGCGACGATGGCGGTGTTGCCGCGTGGGAACGCAATTTCGCGTTCACGCAGGACGTCGGCAAGGCATTCCTCGATGTGTATCCCAGGATCGTCCGTCGCCGGATGGGCGCGGAATTCACGCCAGAGGACAAGCGCACACAGCTCGAATGGCGTGGGCGCTATGCCGAATTCAACCTTGTCTATGATCGCGGTACGCTGTTCGGCCTTAAAACCGGCGGCAATATCGATGCCATTCTGATGAGCCTGCCCCCCGAGGCAACGTGGAGCTGATGCAAACGGCACCAACCGCTTGCCCGTCCGTTGATATCCAGACCGCCCGATAGATCGGAGTTACTGATGCGTTTTGCCATTTCCGCAGTTGCCTTGTTGCTGACCACCACCGCCTGCACCACCGTTCCGATGGAAGGGAATATCGACAGCGCGCGAACCACGCCGATGGTTGCGCCTGTCCTGACGACGCCTGACGCGCTCGACACTTCGACATATGCTCAGCCGCAGGTGGCGCGTGTGACGCATGTCGATCTCGATCTCGCGCTCGATTTTGCAGCGAAATCGGTAGGCGGCACGGCGACTTTGTCGGTGCTTGCCGCCCCTGGCGCGAAAGAGCTGGTGCTCGATGACAAGGGGCTGACGATTGCCAGTGTGACGGACGGGCAGGGCAAGGCGTTGCCGTTCACGGTCGGAAAGTCCGATGGCGAGAAAGGCGCGCCGCTGACCATTCAAATTGGTCCCGGCGGTGAAAATCGGACTGTCAGGATCGCGTATTCCGCCAGCGATGCAGACGCGCTGCAATGGCTGTCGCCGGAACAGACGGCGGGTGGCAAATATCCGTACTTGTTCAGTCAGGGGCAGGCGATCCTCAACCGCACATGGATTCCAACGCAGGATAGCCCCGGCATTCGCCAGACGTGGCGCGCACGGGTGACTGCGCCGAAACCGCTGACTGTCGTCATGTCGGGCCTTAAGGTCGGTGAGACAGAGGATCTGGGCAATCGTCGCGCGTTTACGTATGAAATGGATAAGCCGGTCGCACCCTATCTGATCGCGGTGGCGGCAGGGGATATTGCATTCCGCCCGCTTGGCCCGCGCACAGGGGTTTGGACCGAACCCAAAGTGCTCGACGCAGCAGCCAGCGAACTGGCCGATACCGAAGCGATGGTGAGTGCAGCAGAGAAACTCTACGGCCCCTATCGCTGGGGGCGGTACGATATGATCGTGTTGCCGCCCAGCTTTCCTTATGGTGGGATGGAAAACCCGACGCTGACATTCCTGACCCCGACATTCATCGCCGGTGATCGCAGTCTGACAGGGCTGATCGCGCACGAGCTGGCGCATTCGTGGTCGGGAAATTTGGTCACCAACGCCGTTTGGGGCGATGGCTGGCTGAACGAAGGCGTGACGAGCTATTTCGAAAATCGCATCGTAGAGGAAATCTATGGCAAAAAGCGCGCTCAGCAGGAGGCATCGCTCGATTACACAGCGATTATCGAAACACTTGATCGCGTAGGCAGCGATGCGCCCGGTACGGCGCTGCATCAACCTGACGGAACCGACAGCGCGGGCAGTGCGATCGTATATAACAAAGGCGCGGCATTCATGCGGACGCTGGAACACGCGGTGGGCCGCGAACGGTTCGACGCATGGCTGCGTCAATGGTTCGACAAGCACGCGTTTCAGCCCGCCACATCGCAGATGATCTACGACGATATGCTGGCGCATCTCGTCACCAGCAAAGCTGAAGCGGACAAGCTGAAGCTGCACGAATGGATTTTCGATCCGGGCTTACCTTCCAACGTGCTGCGACCTGACTCTGCTGCGTTTGCAACGGTCGATGCGTCTGCGAAGGCATATGCCGATGCGGGCACAATTCCGGGGCGGAGCACGTGGGACGGCTGGACATCGGCGGAGCGCCAGCGCTTCCTGCAAAGCCTGCCGCAAAAGCGCAGTGCGGATCAACTCGGGGCTCTCGACAAAGCGCTGGGCCTCTCCGCGAGCGGAAACAACGAAGAGCTGTTCCTGTGGCTCGATCTGGCGCTGGCCAATCGTTTCGATCCTGCGGTTGAACAGGCGGATCGCTTCCTCTCGCATGTCGGGCGGACAAAATTCGTCCGTCCGCTATTCGCTACTTTGATGGAGCAGGGTGAATGGGGGCAACCGATCGCCAAGCGCATCTACGCCAAGACAAGAGCTGGCTACCATTCTGTCACACAAGCCTCGGTCGATAAGGTCGTGCTGAAAGACTGATCTTTCGACCGTTTAGGCGGCGCGCGCGCAAATAGTTGCGGGCGCGCCATCTTTCCGCTTGCTCTCGTGCGAGCAATTCGCACATCCTATAGGCAATGTTGCGTCAATACGAACTGGTCGAACGAGTCAAAGCCTACGATCCCGATGCGGACGAGGCCGCGCTGAACCGCGCCTATGTCTATACGGTTCAAAAGCATGGCAGCCAGAAGCGCGCCAGCGGCGATCCTTATTTTAGCCACCCGGTCGAAGTTGCCGGGTTGATGACCGATCTCAAGCTCGATCAACAGACTATTATCACGGCACTGCTGCACGATACCGTTGAAGATACGCTGGTAACAATCGAAGATATCGAGGCAAATTTCGGGAGTGAAGTGGCCCGACTGGTCGATGGCGTGACCAAGCTGTCCAAGATCGAAGCGATGCCGGAAAACGAACGCGCGGCTGAAAACCTGCGTAAGTTCCTGCTGGCGATGAGCGAGGATATCCGCGTACTGCTGGTCAAGCTGGGCGACCGGCTGCACAATATGCGGACGCTGCACTTCATCAAATCGCCGGAGAAGCGACAGCGGATCGCGCGCGAAACGATGGATATCTATGCCCCGCTAGCAGAGCGGGTGGGTATGTATGAATATATGCGCGAGATGCAGTTGCTGGCATTCGAGCAGCTTGAGCCGGAAGGCTATCGCACCATCACGGGGCGGCTGGAGCAGATCCGGGCTCAGGATGGTGGGCAGGTCGATGCCATTGCGCTGGAAATCAAGCAGGCGCTGTCCGCAGCAGGGTTGCAGGTTGAGGTGTCGGGACGTGAAAAGCATCCCTATTCGATCTGGCGGAAAATGGCAGAGCGCCACGTCAGCTTCGAGCAGGTTACCGACATCATGGCGTTCCGCGTTATCACGCACGATGTCGACGATTGCTATCGTGCGCTGGGTGTATTGCATCGCACCTGGCAGTTCATTCCGGGGCGGTTCAAGGACTACATCTCAACCCCGAAAACGAATGGTTATCGCAGTCTGCACACTGCGTTGATCTATCAGAATTCAATGCGGGTGGAAGTGCAGGTGCGAACTCGTGAAATGCACCGCACCAACGAATTCGGGCTCGCGGCGCACTGGGCCTACAAACAGGGTAATCGTCCTGATGGTCAGGTCGGCTGGCTGCGCGACCTTATCGAAATCGTCGATGCGAGCAACGACCCTGAAGAGCTCCTAGAGCATACCCGGCTGGCAATCTATCAGGATCGCATTTTCGCGTTTACACCCAAAGGTGCGCTGTTCCAGTTGCCCAAAGGTGCGACAGCAGTCGATTTCGCCTTTGCAGTGCATACCGATCTCGGCGCGCAGACCGTCGGGGCGAAGATCAATGGGCGGCACATGCCGTTACGCACGCCGCTCAACAACGGCGATGTGGTTGAGATCATTAAGGGGAAGAGTGCGGAGCCGCAGCTTTCGTGGCTCGGCTTTGTCGTCACGGGTAAGGCGCGGGCTTCGATCCGTCGTGCGGTGCGGATGAAGGAACGGGCGGAGATCGCCGCTCTCGGGCAGCAGTTGTTCGATGAAATCGTGGCGCAGATGCCTGCCAAGATCGGCAAGAAGGCCATCCGCGAGGCGCTCGCGCGGCTTGAGCTGGAAGACGAAGAAGATCTGATGATCGCCATCGGGTCTGCCAAATTGCCCGATCGGGAAGTGATGGAAGCGCTGATGCCGGGAAGCACAGCACAATTGCCGGAAGTTGAGCATCGTCCGCGTCAGGAACGGGCTGTTTCGATCCGTGGCCTGACTCCCGGTGTAGCGTTTACACTGGCCGAATGCTGCCGCCCTGTCCCCGGCGACCGCATCGTTGGCCTGCGCCGTCCCAACGAGACGGTCGAGGTGCACACCATCGACTGTCTCGAACTGGCGAACGGTGTCGATGCCGATTGGGTTGATCTTCAATGGGGCAAACGTAGTCAGGGTGCAGTCGGTGGCATACGGGTTACGCTGTACGATCGCACTGGCACTCTGGCCGAAATGGCATCCATATTCGCCAAAGGGCACGCGAACGTGGTGACCCTGTCGCAAACGCAAACCGAAAGCCCTTTCGTTACTTACGAAGTGACTGCTGACTTTACCGATCTGGCGCATTTGACACGGACAGTCAGTGCCCTTCGCGCGAGCGATGCGGTGGCGCAGGCAGATCGGATTTAAAGCGATGGGAATTGTCGGTCTCGATCATGTGCAGCTTGCCATGCCGCGTGATGGTGAGCCCGAAGCGCTGGCCTTTTATGGTGCAGTTCTGGGACTTGCCGAGGTGCCGAAACCGGCAGACCTTGCGAAACGGGGTGGGTGCTGGTTTGCCGGAGATAGCGTAAGCATCCACCTCGGCGTCGAGGAACCGTTTCGCCCCGCCCGAAAAGCGCATCCTGCATTGCTGGTCGATGATCTTGCTGCGCTGCGGGAATCTCTGGCTGGGCATGGAATTGACTTTTCGGAAGGATCTCCGCTGGATGGCTATGTGCGTGGCGATATCTGCGACCCGTTCGGCAATCGCATCGAATTGATGCAGAAGCTCTGAAAACGTCTGCGTAATCATATGCGTATTGCCTTGTTCGAACCTGAAATTGCCGGAAATGTCGGTGCGGTGATGCGCCTCGGTGCGTGTATGGGGACGGCGGTCGATCTGATCGAACCAATGGGCTTCGCTTGGGATGACCGCAGAGTTCGACGCGCGGCGATGGATTACATCGATCACGTTTCAGTGACGCGCCATAGTGGCGTGACGCCGTTTCACGCCTCGCTTGGGCAGAGCAGGTTGATCCTGTTCACGACCAAGGCAAGCCAGTCGATCTACGACTTCGCGTTCGAAGCGGACGATGTGCTGTTGTTCGGCAAGGAAAGCGCCGGAGTGCCGTACACCGTTGCCCAATCATGTCATGCGCGGGTGCGTATTCCGATGCGCGCCGAAGTGCGTTCGATGAATCTCGCGTCATCGGCTGCGCTCGCGCTGGGCGAGGCATTGCGACAGACGGGCGGTCTGCCGGGTTAGATTCCGCCGATTATTGCTCCCCGGCTATGCGTCGTACTGGCACAGGTGCGTTGCAGATATCTACACCGCCTGCTGGCACGATGAAAAACGGATCGCGCCGGTTGGCCCGCGCATCGACATAGCGGGCAAACGTCATGCTGTCGGTATCGAGATATGCGAAACGCGGTTGTTCGTTCGCCGGTAAGTCGCTTGCGAGTCGGATACTCTCAATCTTTATGTGCATCGTCGGGTCTTCATAAAATCCCAATGCACCAGTGCCGCGGGGGAGGCTGGACAGATTCTCCATTCCTTCGATAACGCGGCCCACCAGAGCGATGTTCCGGTCGAGGTGGCGTGGTGCTTGCCCGATCACCGTGTACAGTTCCGCGCCGGTTCCGGCATCGGGCGCGTAATTGCGGCCTACTCCAACCATCCCATAACAATGGACCGGCCATGCGCGCATCGCGCTGATATCCATTGCTATGGGCCAACCCTGGCGGAAAGTTGCGCGCGGAGCATAGGCGTCTTTCGCCAGAGCTGTATTGAGCAGCTCATTTCGTTCGCCGGATATCCTCCTCATATCTGAGTAGGGGCATTTATGCCCCTCTCTGCAAGTTATTATCGGTGGCGGGGCATCTTTGGGCCGCGGCAGCGCGGCGATGCTTACAGTGTAGTCAGCTCCGCTGGTGGGTGTCAGTCCCGTAGGCAGAGCTTTCGCCTTTGCGGCGTCTTCGCCATTCGGATCGCCCCATTGGACAACGTAATTGTCCTGAACCCGAGTAATGGCGAGGCCATCCCACCAGCGATCATGGGCCAGTGTGCGGATATTGGCGATCCATGACTTGCTGAACGGGCGAGGCATCAACTGAATAACAACGTGTCGTGCTTTGCCCTTGGCGTCCGGGGCAAGTGTCATAACCAGCAGGTCGCTTGCCGGGATCGGCACCCAATCGCTCGGCGGCGCCTGAGCGACGATTTCGCTCGGCCCGGGCGGGGCAGACGAATCGGATTCAGTCGCCAGAGACGGGCTGGTAAGCTGGAGCATGAAAAGCGCAGCGAGTGCAGTGCGAATGAGCATCCGTCGAATGTGCCACGCCTGCCCGTAAAGACAAGGTTTAGATCTGTCGCGCCTGTTCCTCCAGTGCATGCATATCGGTGTCAGATAGTCCGAAATGATGCCCAATTTCGTGGATCACGACATGTGCGACGAGGTGTTCAAGGTCTTCGCCATTGGCAATCCATTCATCGAGAATCGGCTGCCGAAACAATCTGACGCGATTTGGCATCTGGCCACTGTCCGAAATGCTGGCGTCGGTCAGCCCGATCCCTTCGAACAGTCCGGTCAGTTGATAGGGATCGTCGATGCCGAGTTCGGTCAGCGTTTCCGCGTCGGCAAACTCCTCCACTAACAGGACAATATCGCCCAGGTGATCCCGAAACGGAGCAGGAATCCGATTCAATGCAGCCAGAGCGATTGCTTCGAATTCGGCCGGGGAGGGTGGTGTGCGGAACGTGCCTGTCATCGTTGCCGTGACTAAACTGGATTGTGGTGCTTGTCAGCGCCCCTCACTGCCGCTAGGTGCCCGCCTTCAGCCGATCAGGCATGCGGAGCGGTGGCCGAGTGGTCGAAGGCGCACGCCTGGAAAGTGTGTATACGGTAACCCCGTATCGAGGGTTCGAATCCCTCCCGCTCCGCCATTTGATATAAAACCGGAACCGCCGGATGCCGCTGACCTGTAATAAGCCGGGCAGTCAAAGAGCGGTAGCGCGCAACCATTTCTGGCTTGGCAATCTTTATTTACAAATGGAAAGTCCACCGGAGCCTGTGACACCCGGCGTCAAATTGCGATCATCCCTGACTGTAAAGATTGCTTCCTGTCGAAATGTCGGTTTCGTAGGTAGCAAGTTACCGAACAACCCTTTGTAATCATAATAGACTTCGGCAATCATCACCGCCGAATCCGGACCGGCGCGGATTTTGTCGGAGGATTGCCCGACACCGTCGATGGCGGTGCCGTTCAATCCATTCTTGTCGGTGTCGTTGCCATAGGTCGATTCGCGGGCCAGATCACCCCTGCATCGTTGCCATCGGATGTATTGTTTGCCCGTCGCGCTATCCAGTTCGAGGCTCGACAGAATCAGTCGACCGTTATGCTCAAGATCGAAAGATTCGCCCTGCTTCAGGGCGCCGGCCATGATTGAATCGATATCGCTTTCTTTCACGTTGGGGCTCACGCTGCTGTTATCGGTTTGCCCGATACGCGACGCATTATCGGCTAGCGACAGAGCGATCTGACTAACGCGCATGTTCACAGTCGACATATACGCGATTTCGGTGCCGACCAGGCCCAGGGTGATGAACACAGGGAACATAATCGCAAATTCGACCGCGGCTACCGCAGCGGTTTCTGCCACAAATCGCCGCTTCAGACGCGAAAAGCGGCGGCACAGACGTGTGATTTGACCGGCCATTAGTCGCAAGTCCCGGCAGTGGAGCCATATTCGGTCTGGTCGGCGAATGGCTGGTTCTTGCGGACCGCGGATGATGTCAGCGTGCGTTTGGCCCATGATTCCGGCATGAACGGCACCTTGAAGATCGGATCGTAAGTGGCCTTCACCGTGTAGATGACTACATCGTTGGCGCCACCATTGCCGGAGACGCCGATGTCTTCATCCCACGAGCTGTTGCCATTTTCATCGACATAGGCTTCGCCATTGTTGCAGGTGCCGTCGCCGTTGGCATCGTTCCATTGCTCTGCCCGGCCAATATCCGCGAAGTCATAGTAGCTGGTGCGGGTCGACTTCACGTCTACGCCGGGCAAGACATAGGAAACCTGATCTTCCACCATTTGATCGGCCGCACCAATGTCGCCGGTTTCGAGCGAGGAACTGCGCGCGGCCGATTCCACTGCGCCGTTCAGCACAGCGTTACCATAGATCATCTGCCCCAGATCGAGCGTACCGACGAGCATGACAAGAAACACAGGTGCAAGCAGAGCGAATTCAATGATCGTCACGCCGCGATCGTCCGCATGCAATTCGCGCATCCTGCCGGTGAGGCGATGGGTGGCAGGCTCAATCATTGTGTCACCCGCAATTCGCCCACTTGTTTGGCGATTTCCTGAAATGCGTGGTTCAGTTCGTCGGCATCGTTGGCGGTGAAGGCGCTGTTGTCCGACGCGCAGTTCGACAGGTCGTTGGTCAGGCCAGTTGAAAATGCGATCACCCACAAGCGAATGCCCTTCGCCTTCACAGCCTGACATAAAGTGAGAAAGCGGGATGTGTGGCGAGCGGTGAGCACGCTGTTGCCATCATGGCCGGTAACCCGGCGATCGAGATACTCGATGCCATAGGCACTCTGAATGTCCACATTGGGGACCATCGCGCCGTCGGTCATAAAGATCATATGGCGCGACACATTGCCGCCATTGGCGGGGGACTCGTTCACAGTATCTGCAAAGATGCCCTGAGGTGAACTGACGCGTGCGCCCCACAGTATTCCAAGATCGTGGTACGTACTGCCCTCCGCGATGAGAGAATCCGCGTAGTCGTAAAAATCAGACTTGCTCATGGTTTTGAGTAGCTGGGACTTGTACGGACAATACGTGTAATAAGGCTTTTGAGGTTGGCCGTATGAGGAGACATCGGCGCTCGTCGGCGTGTTTGAATCTTCCTTAACGGTACGACGATATGCGACCTCCGGCCACATAGGTGCCCAGCGCGTGTTGTCATCAGATGGGTCCGGCACTGCATCGATGTTCAGATCGAGCGCATCGCTTGGGGTGATGCCTATCGACTTCTCAAACCCGAATTCCGATGCAGGAACTGTTTTACGTTCCTCAATGCAGCCCTCCCATTTGGAAGATACATCGACCGCTTTGCCCCGATAGCCCTCACCCGTCTTTGTGGTGACGGTCTTGAAGGCTTTGTAATCACGAACATCGTATTTCAGCCGCTGATACGTCCAACCCACCTGATTGGGGCCATCGACATACACCGGATCCTGAATTTTATAGACGTGATCGTAAAGGTAGCGCGAGTAATTTAATACAACCGCCACATAATACTTCTTGGTCCACCACCATGCCCCGGAAGTTCGCTCTTCGCACGTGTAACTCTTGCGCGTCTGCTTTTGCGCTGTAGTGGTGGTGGTAACCAGTTGCCCCGCACTATTGACAGATGGGGGATCAGTATTTGTCGTGGTGCCACCACTGTTTTGCCAATTGGTGTCTGCGGGCAAGCTGGCTTTGCAATCGTTGCGATTTTTGTGCTCAGTCGAGCTGTAGTATTGAGTCGAATCTATGATCTCGGAGCTTTCACCTGTTTGGTTGCTGAAAACAGGATCGCCCCAATGGTCGAAAATCCGCTCGTATTGCGGCTTGCGCGACTGAACCCAATAATCGTCGACCAGCCAGTTCGGATTTTTGTCGTATAGCAAGTGCCCGACATTGATGGATGAACTGTAGGGTACAAATGCATAGCGAACGCGTGCATTCGAACCCGATACTGATTTTTGGACAGTATCGTAGAAGTTCTTCATCGCGTCGCGCAGCATGTCGATTTTCTTGTCGCCGCCCCATCCAATTCTATTGTCCATGGATCCGGTGCTGTCGAGCACCATCGTTACGTCACTGTTGCCGACACCCATCGAGGCCGAGCATGAGACGCTGACCGCTAGCGTCTTGAAGCCGAAGATCTGCATGATGACAGATGATATATTGGTCGAAGCCACGCCTTCGATTGTATTACCGTCGTCGTCGGATTTGGAAGTGAAGACAGTGCCAACCGCGTCTTGCTCTGCAGAGTTGAAATTGTTCTGAAAATAGGCCTTCGCCTCGTCCTTGGCGAAATCGTCGAACCCCTTTGTCATCACAGCTTTGCGACCGGCCAGCACGCCCGCGTCGCATGCTGCTTGCAGGCGGGTTTGCGCCTTATAGGCACGGCTCATATCCACGCCGCCACCAATCAATCCGGCTAGGATCAGCAGGCCCAGTGCGCCTATAGGAAGCAGGCTGCCGCTCTGGTTGCTCGTTATCGTTCGCGTTCGCTTGATCCGTGTCGTCATCTCATTGCCCCAACAACAACTGCGACAGGGGATTTGGTGCGCCGCCAGTCGTTATGACGCGCACCCCTGCCGAGCCCCAAACCAGAACCTGGTTCGTGCAATCGTTATTACTGGCAATTCACTAAGAGTTAGTTGACTGAGGTGAATTGCATGCGAGTGATTGATATATAAGGAATATTCTATGTTTTTGGGAGGCTGATCGCCCAATCGAGACATTGTCCGAGCAATTCCGCCGCACTTTCCACTGAACTCAGTGCCTTCTCGAACTGCCCGTCTGGCAAGTGGCACTGACTCTCCCACTCCATCAGCTCGGCTTGGTCGCGTCTTACATCGACCATGTCGAGGCGTATGCATTGTTCGAATTCGGTGATCGACAGATGTCCGGCTTCCACTTTCGCCAAGATCAGCTCAACTCGCCTCTCAACATCTTCATAATAATGATCAAACCGTTCAGCTGGAAACGATTGCTCTGATTTTGCTGGAGAGACAGCATCCGTAAGAACGGGGTCCTCATCACTTTGCGGGGCTTCCGGTTCGGTCCATTTAAGCCGCTGGAGCCGTTGGGGGCTGACGACGACCTCTTCCTCATCCTTTTTCCTGCGTTTCGATATGCGCTGGAGCAGGACGGTAAAGTTTGCCAGTCTGGGTTTGGGCAGGGGTGGGAGCTTGGGTAGCCAATTCAAGGTACCTGATTTCCGCAACAGGGCAAAAACGATGTACAGAAGCGCACAAGCCAGCCCGGCGACAATCAACTGCAGTTGATTAAGTGACATGATGGCCTTTCGCGCAGGGAAGGCGGAATTCCGTTCCCCATTTTCACAACTGATCAAAAACCGGATCGGTGGCCGGAAATATCGAAAGAGTGTAAATGCCAGGTTTCGATCAGCAGCGAGGCGTGCTCAGTTGATTTTCGTCTGGAATTTCACTGCCATCGTTGCTCCGCTATCCAAACTGTCAGCGGTCATCGTGATATTTGCGCCCTCTATCGAAGCCCCGATCGGATCGCTCTCATCGGCACTGGAACTGTCATCATCTTCCGCAGTTGTGGCGCTGACACATGTTACTCCCGATGTCATGCTCCCGGAAACATAGGTTAACTCATCTGGAATGCTGTCGTTTGCACGAATATTGTTTGCGACAATGTCGCCGGTATTCTTCACCAGAACACAATATTCGACAGTCGCGCCAGGAATCAGCTTTGGGTTGTTGGTCCCGTTGATTGGATCATTTAAGATTCTGCTGGTTTTGCTTGTCGCCAGCGTGGTGGTCGGGCGACAGAACAAGATATCGTGAATGGCAATACCCTGTTGCCCCGGATTGGAGGGGGCGAGTGAATAATTGCCATATCGGATGATTATCTGATCGATCGACTGGTGGAATGTCACAATCACATTGCCGTCAACTGCACCGTCAGAAGACAATCCATCTCCATAAGCACTGTTGCCAATTACATAATTGGTGGCGCCATTGGTTAGCGTTGGGATGACTGCGGCCCCCTGATACAGCCCTTCAACTTCGACGTAGTCAGCGAATTGCCCGTTCCAGTAGTCGACATCGGCAATCATGAATTGCGCGCCCCGCATGACCGTAGGCAAAGTGATTTGCGTGACGACCTGTGCGTTTCGGTTGGGCAAGTCGACCCATTCGAACAGCAGTCGTTCGCCTACCTTCCCGCCATTATTGAGCGTTTGAAGGGCAGGTGCTTGCCCTCCATACGCCCGATCGCTCAGCCAGTCTCCGGGATTGGAAATCTGGAAACCGATTGGGCCGATTACATCGAGCTGGAAAAAATTGTTGGTGCTCCCCGCTGCCCAACTCTTTGAGTCCCAGTCGAACAGAACCGAGCCCGCCGGGCAAGTGAGAGCGGGAGCTATGCCAGCTGCCCGCGTTCCAGCGACAGTAAACGTGGTGCTCGCGTAATCATCCTCGGTGGTGGCGCCGTTACCAGAAGTGGAATCGCTATCGGGCCCGTTGCTGGTTATGATTTCAGCGGAATTGGTAATTGGTGCACCGGGCGTGGCGCTGATTGTGCCGGTGATATCCAGCGATACGTCTTGTCCCGGTGCGATCGGCTTTCCGACACGCCAGACATTGCTCTGCGGATCAAAGGTTCCCGTCCCGCTGGCGGAAGAGAAAGTGAAACCTGCGGGAAGATAGTCTTTTACCGTAACCCCACTTGCCGAAAGGGATGAGCTCGAAGAGTTGCTGACAGTCAGGCGCCAGGTAACCGATCCACCATTTGTTGGAATACCCGAAACGCGTGTTTTGCTGAGAGAGAGATCCGCACCCGGTGCGTCGAAGGCGAGGGCAGATATAGCAATCTGCTGACTTTCGGGTTGAGCGGCATCGAACCAGCCAGATGTATCGCTGTTAAAGGTGATCCGTATCCGTTTTACAGAAACGTCGCCGAAGTGGAGGTCAAGTGTGCCGCTGGTCGAGGTTTGATCAGACGTTTGCTCGCCGATGAAAGTCGATCCCTTCTGCGTGATGGCGCTTCCTGCCGACCACAGCGAAGAGCTATTTGTAATACTTTGGAAGGATCCACTTCCGGTATCATATTCGACCATGACGACATCACGAAATGTCGTGCCCCACGAACCAACAGAGCCGGTGCCGCGGTTGATGTCGTTGATCGAAAAACTCAATCCGGTCACGGCACGACCGACTGTAATTGTGGTTACGACTTTGTCGGCAGGATCCCAGCTGTCGTTATCAAATGCGATCAACACACCGCCGGAGCTACTTCCGAAGCGCCCTGACGAATACGTAAGAAACGAATTGTCATAGACGGGCACGAAAGAGCCGCCGTTGGTTGTTGTGGCGTAACTCAGCGCAACGCTTGTCCCATCGCTCGCGATTGTTGTGGTGGGGTTGGGCACCTTTTTGCCATTCCCCACCCCCGCGCCTGACCAGCTCATGGTGCTGGACTGGGCCGACGCGGTGGAAGGCATCAGAGCGGCCAGCGTTACCAATAGGAATGCGGCCAGCGATTGAATTTTACGCATAAAGGTCATTGGTTCCGCCCGAGGCCGAGGAAGGAGAAGCTGTCGGGATCAAACTTCATCCGGATAGAGGCATAGAACCCCTGATCGGTATTTCGCGCAGCCGAGTAGTCGTGATCGTGAAACCCGGTGATGTTGTAACCAATCGATATCAGCGCATCTTTTGTCGGGACCAGTCCGATTTGCGGCCCAAACGAGAAAGTTGTGCTGGCATCGTCGAGGCTGCTGCGAATAGTCGCGCTGCCGCCAATCGAGAGGTAATCTCCAACTCCAAACCGGGCATCAAGCCCTCCCAGAAATGTCGTGCTGCCGACATCAACGCTGTCGAACCGGTCGAAGTTGTAACGTGTGCCGATAAACAGGCCGACTTCCGTGCGGCGAACAAGGTGCCCATTATCGTTTTGGTACGGCGTCCAATTGGTTGAGAAACTGGCGAGCAGTCGTTGTGAACGGGCATTACCATTGATGGTAAGTGCTGTTGTTCCGGCCATTCCAGCATCGCCTTCTATGGCATTTTCTACGATGTCGCTGCGATATTCCAGCTTCCCAAGCATGGCGACTTCCGATTCAGCCGGACGATAGGCGAGCGATACGGCGGCATCCATCACTTGAGTGCTGGTTCCTCCAACTCCCTCAGCGCTCGTCCATGTGAGGCCCGAACCAACCACGACACCTTCGCTCAACTGCCGCAACAAACCGGCTGTGAGTCCCTTGCGGGTAGAGAATTCCGCATCGCGGTATTCCCCACGGGTCGTTGCAGCCCACGGGCCATCGCGCCACGATGTCCCCAGAGTTATCGCTGTAAAGTCTTCGAACTGAGCGTCGGTGCTGTCGAGGCGCCCGCCGCTTGATGCGGGGTAACCGTCGTTCACAAGTTGCGAGAGATCGCCGCCGGCCAGGGTCCGGTTGCCATCGATCGTGGCATTGACGGAAAGTGTGCGCGTAACAGGCACGTTCTGCGCCATTCCGAAGGCGGCATAAGTGCGTTTGCCCTGTTCGGAGATATCCTGTCGGCCCAGCGTGCCAAGTATGCGGGAACCTAGCCAAGGGCTTACTTCGACACCGCCATTAAATGTACGGGCCTTGATTGTATCGCCATCGGCAATTTCGTAGCTGCCGACAAGGCGGAGCCACTGCGTCAGTGAATAGCGCGCCAGCAGGCGATGACGTGCAGGCAAATCAATCGATTCGTCTTTGTCGATTGCAATGCTGGTCGATGCGCTGACTTCAAGTTTGTTGTCGAGCAGGTGGTGCGAAAGTGCGCCTTCTAGCAGAGTGGATTTGGCTTGGGTGTCATCGGCCAGAGTGTCAGCCATATGCGCGAGACCAAGGCGTATTTCACTACTGTTGGTACGATATCCTGCAGTGATCTGTGCCGCCTGACGGCTGCTGTCGTCCGCGAGGCTATCATCATGCCAGGTGCTACCCGTGAGTGAGAAACGCTCCGTGATGGCATAGCGGGCGTCGATGCCGAATTTGCGACGCCCCAGTTCGGCCCCGGTTTGCTGGCCGGTTCCATAGTCACTGTCGAGCGAGCGCGCATATGCCAGCACGTCGAGATCGCCAGTGCGGTGCTCCGCTTCGATCAGCCATGCGCTGGCATTTGTGTTCGCAGTGCGGCTGGCCCCGTATTCCGCTCGAATTTCAGTGGTGCCGTTGAAACGAGCACGAAGATCGATTGCGCCAAGATCGGTGCGGTCCCCATCACCTTTGTCGGTAAGGCCGGTTACGCCGATCCGCAGTATATCTCCGCCAATGGTGTAATCGGCGCGGACACCCGCATTCATGGCGGAATTCCCGCTGGTGTCGTCGACTTCGTAATCGATGACGATGAATTGCGGATTGAGGTCGAAATCGCGGCTCAGCACCGGTTCTTTAAAGCTGATCGTTCCGGCCAGTACGTCGATGTCGTAATCGATATAGCGGGTCAGTTCCTGACGCTTGATCACGATTTCAGAACGCAGGCGATCGCGCACTTCGATAGCGACCCGTTCGGAATTCACGACGATATTGCGGTTGCTGAGACGATAGGGGCCGGTCAGGCCGTTACCCTGGATCTCGTCGTGCGTATAACGGGTTGCGATTTCAGCGGCGAAGCCCTGTGCATGTAGCGCGCCAAAGCGCCCCTCTGCCTTCGCGCCCGCTGCTGTACGCTGGTAGCGACCCAGCACCGTCTGGTCGAACCCGGTCATGAAATCGCCATAGAGCGCATAGAATGTCGCTGTTTCGATCCGCAGGTACAGTTTTTCACGGCTCGATGCATCGAACTGCCGGTCGCTGCCATCGGCATAAACGGTGTAATAGGCGTTCGGATCGATCGTCCCGAGCAGGCGCTGATCGTCCTTCTGTTTGGCGCTGTCGTATGCCAGTGTCACCAGAAAGCGGCCCAGAACACGGCCTTTGGCATAAAGCGCAACACGGGCATCATCGCCCAGATCGCTGTCAAAACTGCCGGTGCGTTCCATGTTGTCGGCGATTGATTTTGCGCCGAGCGATCCTTCGGCAAGGCCAATCACCGTCCAGTCGAGATCGCCGGGCACGATCCATCCATCCAATTCCCGCTGGCGCGAGATGTCGCGGTCGGTGAAGCTGAACGATAGATGGAGTGGCCCGCTGACCATCGTTGGTGCGAGTTCGATCAGCGCAATGCCGTCGTCGCCCTTAATCACCCAATTGGGCGAGGCGGTGCCCTGACCTGTGAGCTGGCGAAGCTGCATCTGATCGAGCATTGCGGCGCTTTGATAAGGGGCGTTGATAGTGACGCTGCCCGATACACCCGAACGCACCGGGCGGCCTTGCCGATCGGTCAGTCGCACGGCGATCATCGGGCGGCTTTTACCGTCTGCCACCAGATGCGAGCGTTCGGTTACGAGTTCGGCATCCCACGGGGCCGAAACGAAAGCGACGTCGCGGCTAAGTTCGGTTGAGACAGAGCCGTCACCGCCGCGGACAACGGCAGTGAGGTGAGTCGTTTCCTGTCCCAGCGGAATTCCACGCCAGATCGTGACGGCGTAGGTTCCCGTCGCAGACACCTTCGTCCCATCCAGTGCATATTTGTCGACTGGCTTGCCATTGGCCATCAGTTCAACCGTTTCGTCGGCACGATGGCGGATTACGACGCGGATCGATGGTGCCCGCGGGTTGTGATCCACTTCCGGAAACAGGAATTCGGTTGGACCATCACCAATTGCCAGCCAGTCTGTGTCGGCACCCGCAGCTTGCTGATCGGTTTGAGCGGCGCTGGTCGTTGCGAAAGTTGATTCAGCCGCACCCGCTGAATCATTGGGCGAGTGTCCCCCGTCAGCGCCTATGGC
>NZ_PHSO01000010.1 GCF_002870965.1 Tsuneonella flava | reverse complement strand
CTGCCGGTCCATGACAGCAGCGACGGCACAACCAGGCCAACGCCCTTGCCCGATCGGGTCGGCGCGAATGCCATGACATGCTCCGGCCCGTCATGGCGCAGATACTCGCTACCGTGACGACCAAGGAACACGCCCGCGTTACGGAAAAGTCCGGCCCGCGCGATCTCCCAACGCTTGGCCCAGCGTGAGGAACCGTAGGTAGTGACATTGCGCTTCTGCCGGGCGCGCCAGAGCGAACCGGCTATCGCTGAAGCGCAACCAAGGAAGCCGCTGGCCCCGGCCAGCGCCCCCGCCCTGTCGAACACTTCCGGCGCATAGGCCTCATAGTGATACCACCATGCAAAGAGCTGCCAGGGCCGGTAGATCGGCGTATCGAATACGATAGTCCAGGGCGCGCCGAGTTGTGCCTGATAACTCAACATCGAGGCCGCCCATTGGGTCGCCGCCCACAGTCCCAGAATGACGATGGTGAAAACGACGAGTATCTGACCAATGAGGAGCTTGGTTGGGGTCATGTGGGCCTCCCTGCAGAAGGCGCAGAAACACGCCTCTGACTGTTGGCCCTATTGTCCGTTCATTCACTGCCGTTCACCATGTGCCCAACCTGCGCCAGCCTACGCCTTACGCAGACATTTCCGCCAACTTGCAGGCTCTCGCGCCAGACACACACCTTCGAATCTGTATCGAACCATGAGTCGGCAGAGCCTGGATCGCCGGACAAACACGACTTTGATCGACGGCAATCGCGCTTCTTGCAAAATGTCCATATCTGGACTATATCCCTATCAAGACTCATGGAAGGTGGCGATATGATCCGGAATGGCATCGTGGAAACAGACCGAGCCCCCGCACCTCTGCAACTCGGCGCAAACCGGTTTTCACCTGAGAACCGGCGCCGGTTGAGTGCCCCGGCACTCCGGACATTTCTGGCCATCGCTGATCTCTGGGGCCTTTCCGAAGAACAGCGCCGCCTCATGCTCGGCTACCCTTCCCGCTCCACTTATCATAGCTGGTGCCGCAAGGCCCGCGAGCATGACGCAATCACTCTGGACGTCGATGTTCTCACACGGATTTCCGCTGTTTTCGGCATTCATCAGGCATTGGGTGTCCTGTTTGGCAGCGAGCATGAAGGCAAGGAATGGCTCCGCACGCCGCACCATGCCCTGCTGTTCGGCGGCCATCCTCCGCTCGATCTGGCCGCTAACGGCACCATGGATGGATTGATGCTGGTGAGGCGGTTTCTCGATGCCGCGCGAGGCGGCGTCTACATGCCGCCCAACGCTGCCGATGCCTCTTTTGAACCGTATGAAGACAGTGAGATCCTGTTCCAGTGACGGAACGGTTCACGCCCGCACCGCAGCCGGCCTACCGGCTCATACCCTCGCAATTTCCCCCTATCGGCCTGTTCGACACCGTCTCAACACCAGCCGATCTTGAAGCCGTCATGGAACTGGCCGGCTGGACGAATGATCGGCTGGTGGCTGAGCGCATCCAGCGATTACCTCAAAACCAATGGGTCCATGGCAGACCCAATGCGAGTGTGATCATGGCCAGTTTTTTGCATGTTGCGCCAGGCGGGATGCGGTTCAACGCGCCGGACCTTGGCGCCTGGTATGCATCGACTTCGGTACGCACCGCCGCTGCCGAAGTCGGCCATCATCTCCGCAGGGAAGCCCTGGCGCGGAACGTGCCAATGATGAGACGGACATACCGGACATACTCAGCGACATTATGTGGCGACAATTATCGCGATATCCGTGGCGATCAGTCCAACCTCGCCGCAATATACCGATCGGACAGCTATGCCGCCTCACAACCATTTGGCGAAGATATCCGTAAGGCAGGTCATGCCGGCATTCTCTATGACAGCCTTCGCCATCGCGGCGGCGGCAATATCGTTGCCTACCTTCCCACAAATGTCGAGCGCGTGACGCAAGCCGATCACTATGAAATCCGTGTCGAGGCCACGGGACGAAATATCGAGGTGACGCGGCTGACATTGTAGAAGACACACATTGCTTCAGGCCATTCAGGACGTGGGAAGATGTCACCATGACGCCAAACGCCAACGACACAGCTCTGACACGCTGGCAGCAGCTCGCGGCCGCGCCTCAGACAATCACCCTTCCTCAGATGGAATTACTCGCCGGCGACCGGGAGCCCCCGATTGTCAAAGGCTCCGGCGAAATCCACCTCGAATCTCCTAGCAGCTTCGAATACACGCTCTCAGGGCTCCCTGAGGACGTGGCCTACGCTCTGAAGCAGATACAACGACAACGCGATAATCGCTACGATGGCCTGAAACGCTTCCGCCTTATCGGCACCGCTACTGATGGTACCGAGTATATGGCTGGCTGGACTATCCCTAGGATCGAGACGGGGAGAGATGCCTGGACGTTCAGCGGCGAATGCGAAGGGCTGCTGACTGACGATGTCAATGTAGCGGCATCATCAAGCGGCGCGACGGAAGTGCAATTCATTATCCCCCGGCATCATCGCGCTTTCTTGCTTCTCGAACATTTCGTGACGACGCCGCGTGCGGATGGCCCTCCGGCCCCGCGCTATGACCTCGATATCGAGGGAACGACCCTGCAATTTCGTTTCGACGCCAGGGCCAGCCTTTTGACGATCTCGACGCCCGGAAGCGATCTTCTACCTCTCACCTTAACCGAAAACTGGCTGGGCGAACCATTGCGGGTTTTGTTCGGCCAGCTGGTCTTTCCTCGATCGGTCGCACGTAGCTTCCCGAAAGGCGGGGCAATGATCCGTGTCGGCCCTGCCCCAATCTGGCATCGCGATTCCGATTGGACGGGACTTTGGAGCGAAGAGGATCTCTCAGGCAAAGACAGGTTCTGGCGACTATATGCCGACCTGCTGCTATTTGTTGCACGCGCAGGCGATTTTGAAAGCCACAAGGTCACAAAACTTTACGAAGAAATCATCCAGGCTTCTCGCGGTTCGCGATGGATTACCGCCCTGACATTGGCGAGCAGCGTCGAAGGACTAATTCGGATTCTCTCGCCACGCGGCACAAAGCGCGCTGACGCTGATCATGACGCAGCGACGGCGTTGGTCGGACATATCAGATCGTGGGGCGATTCCTCCAAGCCCAAGGCGACCATCGATCGTCTAAAAAGCATCGCAAGCAACGCGATCCATTACGCCGCCAATACCACGCCCAAACATGTGCTGGCTCGTTTATGCAACGCGGGCGTAATCTCTCAGCTTGAACTCAGTGCCTGGGACAAAATTCGCAACTCAGTGGCGCACGGCGAACTGGTTTCTCCCTATTCAAGCGAAGAAGACGATGCATTGCTCCTCTCGCTTGCCACCCTGCTCCATGCTCTAACCCGCGAAATCGTGCATCCAACTACGAATCTGGGGTGAGAACGCACACTGGGAGGCCGCCGCCGCACGGGCGGTTTCCATCTCACTGGGAAGTTCGCGCTGTTCTTGCTGCGGTTCAACGGTTCATCTTTGTCGCGCAGAAGCGCCCCTGACAGTTCGCCCCCTCATTATGTAGCCGCTTGGGGCTTGGTATATTGATCGAATATACGAATCATATATATTCCGTATATTCTGCATCAAGGAGTCACGCAGTGGGTATCGTGAAAATCGCCGACGATCTGCATGAGGAAGTGCGCCGCGCCAGCACCGTCATGTGTCGGTCCATCAACGCGCAGGCCGAATTCTGGATGAAAATCGGCATGCTGGCTGAAGCCAATCCCACGCTGTCGTTCAGCGATATCGTGGCATCGCAAATTGCCGCCGCGCAGGTGGGGATACCGGACACGCGGATCGTTTGACATGGTAAAAACATCTGAAGAGCTGGCGCTCATGCGCATTTCAGGAAAGCTGCTCGCATCCGTCTTCGAGATGCTGGACGGGCAGCGCCTTGCCGGTATGTCGACCATGGAGGTCAACGATCTGGTCGACCGTTTCATCACCATGGACCTTGCCGCGCGTCCGGCCAGCAAGGGGCAATATGGCTTCAAATATGTCCTGAACTGTTCAATCAATCATGTCGTCTGCCATGGTGTCCCCGATGCGAATGAGATCATCCGGGACGGCGACATTATCAATCTCGACATCACCCTGGAGAAAAACGGCTTCATCACGGATTCAAGCAAGACTTATCTCATCGGCGAAGTATCACCGACAGCGAGACGACTGGTGCGCGTCGCGCAACAAGCTATGTGGCAGGGCATCAAGCAGGTGCGCCCGGGCGCCCATCTCGGGGACATCGGCTTCGCCATCGAGAAACATGCCAAAAGGCACGGCTACTCAGTCGTGCGCGACTATTGCGGGCACGGCATCGGGCGCGAGATGCACGAAGAGCCTCAGATCATGAACTTCGGCAAGCCTGGGACGGGCCTGAAGCTGCGTGAAGGAATGGTCTTCACCATTGAGCCGATGATCAATCAGGGCACCAGAAAAGTTTCAACGGAAAGTGACGGATGGACGGTCGTAACAGGGGATCGTAAACTATCTGCGCAGTTCGAGCACACCGTGGCCGTAACCGAACAGGGCGTCGATGTTTTGACGCTCCGTAACGATGAAACCGCAATGCTGGCGAATAAATTTTAACATTGGCGACGTGGGCTATGTCGCTTTGATTATTTGAAGATGCTCGATCTCATATGAAATTTTCGCATATCAGGGAGCAGGAATGGCAGATAACATCTTGGACGGCGCAAATCTGGAATCGCTACTGTCTTCGCCCTCTCGACAGGCCAGACGTTCCCAAATCCAAATCGGCCTCCTGAAAACCGTCATCTATTCATATGGCTCCAGTGGACAACAAATCAGCACCTTACAGGCAGCACCCTGACCGCCTTCGAATTTCGGAATTAAAGAGGAAGCCAGCTGGTGCCCCCTCCTGGCGGTGTGGCTCTTCGTTGAAACCAAGATCCATACCGCCAACAAGCCCATGCTGTATAAACCTGCTAGATTGCCTTGTTATCGTGCAAGAAAGTCAGCATGTGGGTGTTGAAGGCATCACTCGAATCCACATTCGAGATGTGTGCCGCACCGGCAATTTCGACGTAAGTTCCTTCGGATATTCGCTGGGCCATCATCCTGCTGTAGCTCGGCGGGGACATGCGATCCTCGCTACCCGCGATCAGTAGCGCGGGCATGATCAGATCCGCGATCCGCTCCAGCGCATCAAAACCGGTGATTCCGCGCGCGACGTTGGCCAGCGAGGCGCCGTCGCTGGTCGCCGCGATACCATGCCAGACCTGATAGGTGCGCATGCCTTCTGGACTGTTCTGGAAAGCCGGCGAAACCAGCGAAGGCCAATTCTGCTCGAACCGCGTTACCGGGCCATGATGGCTCTCGAAAGTTGTCGCCCAGCCTTCGGCCATGACCTTGAATTCCGGCGATGTCGTGCGCGGAAAACTGTTGGCCACGACGATGCGCCCGAAGCGATCCGGATAACGCAGTGCGAGTTCGAGCGCGACCATTCCGCCGAGCGACAGGCCCACTATATCCAGCTTGCCAATGCCCAATGCCGCAAGGAGTTGTTCGCTATCGTCGGCGATATCGGCGACCCCGAAAGGAACGGAAAGCTGCTCGGAAGCACCATGGCCTGCATGATCCGGGACAATCACCTGATACCCCGCCGCGACAAGGGCCGGAATTTGCGGACCCCACGCACGCCCCGAATTGCTGATGCCATGCAGCAGGAGAATGGGCCGCCCTTCCCCAAAAGTAAGGAAATAGTTGGTTCGACCGCTCGCTTCATAAAAGGCCATTTGCAGCTCCTTTGTCAGAGTGGAATTTTCCGTTATAAAACAGTCTCTCACCGGGGCGCAGACGTGCTGCGAGAACAACAAGGAGAACACACAGCCCGATCATCAGCCACCAAGCCGGAGCGAGATCGGCCAGCCGTTCTCGCATGACGCCGGCAACGAATGGCAGCAACGCCGCCAGCAGATAGCCACCACCCTGCACGAAACCAACGATCTGCCCCGCCTGCGCCGGATCGTCGCCGTGGTCCATCGCCACGATCAGTGAGAGCGGGAACAAGGCACCGATGCCCAATCCGGCCAGTATCGCTGCCAGCCAGGCAAGGGCCAGCGGAGCGAGCGCCAGGCACAGGAGACCGGCCAACAACGCCGCTATCGCCGGGAACAGCAGGATGCGGCGATCGTGAAAAGCGCCGACCCAAAGCGACACTGCGATACCGGCAACAACCTCGGTCAGTGTCACCAGTGACAGCAGCGTGCCGGCAGCCTGCCCAGACCAGCCCAAGCGGGTATAATAGGGCGGCAACCAGGCAAGGACGAGTGTGTAGGCACCTGTGCCGAGACCAAAGAAGAGCAGCAGCGTCCAGACGCGCGGCGTTCGCCACAGTCGCTGCGCGGGGGGCAACACACCAGCCCCTGCGTCTTTCGGTCCGGCGACCTGCCACAGGCCCAAGGCCAAAAGAGCTAGGCCGCCCCATAGACCAAGCGCGGTCGGCCAGCCATGAAGTGGAGCGATCCGCGGGCTGACGAAGCTGGCGAGTAGTGCACCACCCATGATTGCGGTGGAATAAAGCCCCATCATGCCGGCCGCGCGCACGCCATAATGATACTGGATAACTGCGGGCATCAGCGCCTGAACGCTCGCAATTCCAATGCCCCCGAGCACCGCCGTCGCGACAAGGACGGGCGCGTCAGGCCAGAACAGCCGGCCAAGGCATGCCAGGGCTATCAAGAGAATACCGAGGAAGATGCCAGAGGATGTGCCTAGCAGGGCCTGCAAGCGTGCTGTGCCAAGCAGGCACACGCCCATTAGCATCACCGGCAGGGACGTGAGCAGGCTAGCCCCAGTATCGCCAAGAGCCGTATCGCGCTGAATGGCGTCGAGCAGCGGTCCAACGCTTGCAAGCAGCGGGCGTAGGTTGAAGCCGACAAGCAGGATCGCAGCCGGAAGCAGGGTCCGGCCCAGAAGCGTGGGCAAGATGGTTTCTCCTGAAAGGCGCAGTTGCCAAGTTCGGCGTTCGCCATCTATCTTGATGTAGAGGAATATATCTCTACGTCAAGATAGATGGGCAAAATGGACAGAGCAGAAATGGCGGCCCGGCAATGGGCGCGGGAATATCCGGGTCTGGAAACAGGACCGATGGTGCTGCTAGGGCGCTTGGGAGAAGTCGCCCACGTGATCGCCCGCGACCGGCTCAATCCGCTCTTCGCCCGGTTCGGGTTGCAACCAGGCGAGTTCGACGTTCTCGCGACGCTAAGACGAAGCGGTGCCCCCTACGCCCTGACGCCAACGGCTCTCTATGAGGCGGCGATGATCTCGTCTGGCAGCATGACCAACCGGATCGACAGGCTGGAGAAGGCGGGTTTCGTCGAAAGGCAACCGCATCCATCCGATAAGCGCGGCACTCTTGTCGCACTAACAGGGCAAGGTCTGGCGCTGATCGAGCGAGCCATCACGGCTCATGTCGCAAATCAGCAGGAGGTGGTAAGCGTGCTCAATCTCAAAGAACAGGAACAACTCTGCGCCTTGCTGGCTAAGCTTGCCAAATCCGTCGACAACTGACGCCAACAAGCCAGCCACTTTCGGCGCTCGTTGAGCATCTGCAATACGGTCGTTTGTTCATGTCGTTCTGCTATACGTATTACGACTTCACGCATTGGTGAAGCGCTGACAAACGAAGATCGCGCGGTGCATGTCGCGTTTGGAAAGCTCCTTGCGATCAATCCTTGAAAGTCGCGGATTTCGCCCAAACATGAGCAACGGCAGAGGGAGACAAGACCTTGGGAGTGGGATTTTTTGCAGGTTTGAGCCCAGGCGATCATGTGGGGCATTTTGATGCGCTTCGTCAGATGGCCGAGACGAACTACGGTGTCACGATCCCCCAGGCACCCCATAGGCGGGCAGAGATCTGGTCGTGGGCGGAAGCCGTCTTCAAGGCTCCGCTGGGTCAAGAGGTTCGGGCTTTTCTGGGTTTCATCGCAGATGTCGCTGCCAGCGGAACTTTTGAAACACTGGCCGGAGACAAGGGAAAGATGGAGCCGACCGATCCCTGCCAGTACTGCCTTGAGTTAACCAATCTGAACGGACTCGATCCCTCATTTGAAGGGATCAGCTACATGAAAACTCGTGATTTTGAATCATATTTTTCAATTCTGGCGTCGAAGCAGGGGCATTCTCCTTGCCCGACCGCGAATTACTCCCTCCGAAAGCACAAGGGGAAGCCCGAACTTGCGCGCAGCCCATATGGTGATGTCAGCCTTATTTCCTTCACGCTTGATTTTTTTGGACAGCAGGTAACGGAAGCCGGTCGCGCGTTGAGCTCATCCGCACCGGATGTCGCGGCGTTACAGGAGGAAGCATATAGTTGCTATGGCGCTCCAGCTGACCTGGGCGGAGGCGTGTATTATTATGAAGATGAGAATTCCGCGCTCTTAATCCGGCCTATCGCAGATATCGGGATAACTTTGTCTATACATGACCTGCGCAAGCACTCGCCCGTTTCTGACAGGCTTTTGGAGCTGATAGAAGGTGGGACGTCCGCGTTCAAAGCATAGCACTTCTCGCAATATGTCATGTCCGGCGTCAGCCCTGCCATTTCTAGAGATCAGCTTGCGCCGCTCCGCCCGAACAAGTGCTCGCAGCTTTTGGCGTTCCTGATAAGGGCCCCCGCGCCGCAGATGATGTGGGTGGGTAATTCCGCTTCACGGTTGCATTCGGCGCGGTGGATCTCCGGCATTTCAGACCTTCGCTGCAAGGCACGGATCACGCCCAATACGGCATACATATTCATTCTTCAACGGGCTGCACCGCGCCTGCGCTCACGCCGCTCCTTCAGTCGGACGAAACGCTACCCGGAAGATCGACATGATAGCGCTGCGGATTGCTTGGATCGAGCAGCACGCGTATCTTGCGTCCGGTCAATTGCGTCGTCGGATCGACCCAGATCGCCTCGCTCTCGAAACGACGCAAGCGCCCAGTCGCCGGGTCTGTCGCCTGAGCCACGACCCGAAAGGGATGCTCCCCATTGCGCTTGATGCGCGTATCCCGAAATACATGAAGAAAGTCCGCATCAATGGGCTTTCCTTCGCGCAGCAATCGCGAGATTTTTCGGCCTCGTTTCAGGTCGATGGCAAACAGAACGGCGCCAAGCGCCGCAAATGTCGCGCCGAGGCCGAGGAAGATCGTGAGCATGCCTCTGCGGCCCCAGAAGTCATCGACAACGGCATGGGACGACCGCTTCGGATCATAGAGAACCGGAACGTCTTCCCCCACAGAAAAGCGCGGCGGGTTGGAGCGTACAGTTTCGCTGAACTCCAGCCGACGCCCACTTCCATCGGTATAGCCGATGATCGCTGTATAGCTGATGCTCTGTCCACGATCCCGGTCCCGTTCGACATGGCGAACCAACTCGATTACGGTTCCTCGCGCCTTTTCAGCGTCCGCGCTAAAATCGGCATCCCGTTGCCACAAAACGGCACTCGCGGTGAGGAAGATGAAGCCGGTCGCAGCGAAGATGCCGCCTACCCATCTGAACAGATTCTTCATTTGCCCTCAATGACATTGCAGCCGCCAACGGCGCAAGCGTCATACTCAACAAATCCGTAGGCTCTCTCGTGCTAGATTGAGCATTTCTGCTGGAGGGTCGACACCGACCAACCGCCAGTCAGGCTGCGCTTCGGCGAACGCCTTGAGTTCCAGACCGCCCCCGGCACCATAGACGAGGATATCAGAATGCTGTGGCGCGCGCTCCGCCAGTAGGAGCATGGCCATGCGATGGAGGTCTGCATAACCCGGCACCTTGCGCGGTGTATCTTCGGCGTAGCGCGCAACAGCGGCCGAATCGGTAAAGGGACGCAGCGTGTCCATCGTTCAACCGAAGACAAGCGCGCGGTGCGCCGATGTACCTGCCGTGACACCGTCGGCGACGGCCCAGCTGACGCTGTGCGGCGCACGAGCGATATCGCCAGCTGCATAGAGGCCCGGAACCGTTGTCATCTTGTCGCCATCGGTATGGATGATCGGCCCCATCGGGCCTTCGTCGATCCGGGCATCGAGTTGTTCTGCAACCGGGCTGTTCAGGCACGAGCGCGGTGCGATGTAGAGCGCAGAGACAGCGCTGCTCCGGCCATCGGCGAGTTCAATCGCAGACAGGTCCGTTCCTTTACCTGCCAATCCCAGAACGGGGGCCGGCTCGATCCTGACACCGCGCGCATAAAGCTGAGCGGCCTCATTCCCGGACAGTTCCGCTCCGTTCAGATAGAGCGTCGTCGGTCCCCATTCTGTAATCAGTTGCGCCTGATGAACCGACATCGGCGTGCGGTAGAGTACCCCCAACGGCCGATCGCTGAACTCGAAGCCGTGACAATAGGGACAGTGTAGGACGGTCTTCCCCCACCGCTCCTGCACACCCGGCAGATCGGGCAATTCGTCGTGCAGGCCGAAGGCAAGGATCAGCTTACGAGCGGTGATTTCCTCACCTTGGGCAAGAGATACTGCAAAGCCATTCTCAATGGCTCGCGCCTCGCTCGCCCGTGCATCCGTCAACTCGACGCTATCATAGGCCTGAAGCTGCGCGCGCGCCGCCGCGAGAATCTCAGCGGGGTTGCTGCCGTCCTGCCCCAGAAAACCATGCGAGGCCTCCGCGAATCGATTACGCGGCTTACCGGTATCGAGAATCCGGACATTGCGGCGCGCCCGCGCCAGATAGGTTGCGGCCGCAAGGCCTGCAAAGCCGCCACCTACGATGATAGCATCATGCTGCATGCGAGGTCTCCGGCGTGATTGCGCCGCCGCGTTCGGTCAGGCGCGCGTGAAAATCGGCGCTCAATTGCGCCAGGGTGATTTCGCCGAACCGGCGCAGCAGCAAGGCCTCGGCGTCGTCGAAGGCCTGCCCCAGCGCCGCATTGACGGCCTGTTCGACCAGACAGCCGGGCGCGTCGGTGCGATTGCCCATGGCCAGTATCTCCGGCCGCCCCAGTGCCTCGTAAATGTCACGCAGCGTGACGGTCTCAAGATCGCAAACGATCGTCCAACCGCCGCCATGCCCTTTTTCGGAATGCACGAAGCCCTGCTCGCGAAGCCCAGCCATAACCCGGCGGATCACGACCGGGTTGGTATCCATCGCACGGGCGAGTGTTTCGGATGTCTGGGGACCGGACTGTTCCGCCATGTGCAGCAGCACATGAAGCACGCCCGACAATCGGCTGTCTCTTTTCATGTAACTTCATTTGATGCGTAAAACACGCAATGTCAATGGCAGATCAACGCGACGCAAAGCCGCTAGAAAAATTTGCTGGGTGTGCGGTAGATCGCCGACTTTGCGGCCGTTCACCGGCCCAAGTCGGTTCGTCGAAACCGGCCCTAAGTTCATGTTTGGCAGACGAAGGCCACCTGCGAGAACTGACGCTAGCCTAACGCATATTCTCGCTCAGGAAGTCGACGAATACGCGCACGCGGGCAGGGAGGTTGGCGCCGCCGACGAACACCGCATTGATCTGTTCGATGTCGCCGGGGTTATAATCCTCCAGCAATGGCACAAGTTCGCCGCTGGCAATCTCCTTCACGACACTGAACGCGCCGACACGCGCTATGCCGACACCTTGTGCGGCGAGCTGGCCCAGCGTCTCGCCATTATTCGCCTCGATGCTGCCCTTCATGGCGAGGCTGAACTCCTCGCCGTCACGCATGAACGGCCAGACCGGCTCGCTGCGGCGAAAGTTGAAATTCAGGCAATTATGCCTGTGAAGGTCCTCCGGCACGTGCGGCATCCCGGCACGTGCCAGATAATCGGGAGAGGCGACGATGACGCGGCGGCTCTCGCCCAGCCTGCGCGCGGTCAGGGCGCTATCAGCAAGCGGGCCGAACCGGATGGCGACATCAGCCTGTCCGGCCGCCACGTCAACCAGAGCGTCGGTGAGAGCGATATCGACCAGAATATGCGGATAGGCCTTAGCGAAGCGTCCGAGCAACGGCACGACACATAGCCGCCCATGCGACAGCGCCGCGCTGATCCGCAGGCGCCCCCGCGGCATGCCCTGATCGGCGATCTGTTGCTCGCTATCGTCGAGATCGGCAAGGATACGGCGCGCGGCCTGGAGATAGGCGAGACCCTCCGCCGTCGGCGTGAGGGCACGCGTCGAGCGGAGCAGCAGCCTAATGCCGAGCCGCGCCTCAATCCGGTCGACGGTGCGGCTCACCGCAGACGGCGTCAGGCCGAGGGCGCGGCCGGCTGCGGAAAAGCTCCCACGGTCGATCGCAGCGACGAATATTTCCATGGCGCGCGCACGATCGCCACCCTCAATCACTTTTGCGTCCATAGCAAAGATCCTTGGCTCGGACACCCACTACAATAGCCGGTCTTCGCCGTCCATCTATGCGTTGAAATCGCAATCAAAGGGATCGGTCATGGATTATCGCCAAGTTGGACGTTCGGGCTTACGTGTGCCCGCCTTGAGTTTCGGCGCGGGAACCTTCGGCGGCAAGGGGCCGCTGTTTAGCGCCTGGGGACAGAGCGACGCTGCCGAGGCACGGCGCCTGATCGATATCTGCCTCGATGCAGGCATAACCCTGTTCGACACGGCCGACGTCTATTCCAATGGCGCGTCGGAAGAGGTGCTGGGCGCCGCGATCAAGGGCCGGCGCGACGCGGTTCTGATCTCCACCAAGACCGGCCTGCCGATGGGTGATGGGCCGCAGGACTGGGGTACATCCCGTGCGAGGTTGATCCACGCGGTAGAGGCCTCCCTACGCCGCCTGGGGACGGACCATATCGACTTGCTGCAGCTCCATGCGTTCGATGCGCACACACCGGTGGAAGAGGTGATGGCCACGCTCGACATGCTGATCGCGGCTGGCAAGCTGCGCTATGCAGGCGTCTCCAACTATCCGGGCTGGCAGGTCATGAAAGCCCAGGCCGCGGCGGATCGCCATGGCTGGCCGCGTCTGGTCGCGCATCAGGTTTATTATTCGCTGATCGGGCGCGCCTATGAGTGGGATCTGATGCCGCTCGCCGCCGATCAGGGCATCGGAGCGCTGGTGTGGAGCCCACTTGGCTGGGGACGGCTGACGGGCAAGGTCGGGCGCGGCCGGCCGATCCCGCCGGGCAGCCGCTTGCATGAGACGGAACAGTTCGCGCCCCCTGTCGCGGAAGATCATCTCTATCGCGTGATCGACGCCCTGGAAGCAGTAGCTGCCGAAACAGGAAGGTCCGTGCCGCAAATCGCGATCAACTGGCTGCTGGGGCGGCCGACCGTATCCTCCGTCATCATCGGCGCGCGCAACGAGGCGCAGCTGCGCGACAATCTGAGGGCGATCGGCTGGACCCTGACCTCTGAGCAGAATGCCATGCTCGACGCGGCAAGCGCCGTCATGCCGCCTTATCCGCATACACCCTATCGTCAGCAGGACGACTTCGCCCTGCTCAATCCCTCCATGGTCTGACCGGAGTGAACCCCTTGAAACTGAATCCTGGCCTCGTTGCCCTTTCGATCGGCGCGTTCGGCATCGGCGTGACCGAGTTTGCCCCGATGGGTCTGCTACCGGTCATCGCCGGCGATCTCAGCGTGTCGATCCCGACCGCCGGTCTGCTCATCAGTACCTATGCGCTCGGCGTGATGCTCGGCGCGCCGCTGATGACCCTGACCACTGGCCGGGTGCCGCGCCGCACGCTGCTCATCGCGCTTGCCGGCATCTTCACCCTTGGCAACCTGCTGGCCGCGATCTCGACCGGATATGGAATGCTGCTGGCGGCCAGACTCGTCACGTCGCTCAACCACGGCGCCTTCTTCGGCGTAGGGTCGATCGTCGCCGCCAGCCTGGTGCCGTCGGAACGCAAGGCTGGCGCTGTCGCCGCGATGTTCATGGGGCTGACCATTGCCAATGTCGTCGGCGTGCCGCTTGCAACCTGGGCAGGCGAGCAGCTGGGCTGGCGGATGTCGTTCTGGGGAATTGCCGGACTGGGCGTTGCGACCATGGCGGCGCTGCGGCTGACCCTGCCCGCAATGCCCGCCCCCGAAGGCGGCAGCGCCCTTGCCGAACTGCGCGTGCTGAAGCGCGGTTCCGTGCTCGCCGCACTGGCGCTCACTGTCATCGGATCGAGCGCGATGTTCACCGTGTTCACCTATATTGCGCCGATCCTGCGCGCGGAAACGCATGCCTCGCTTGGCTTCGTGACGGCGATGCTCGTGACCTATGGTGTCGGATTGACGGTAGGCAACTGGCTGGGCGGGATCTTCGCGGACCGTTCGGTCAATCGCACATTGATGGTGACGCTCGCCGGGCTGGCGCTGGTTCTCGTCGCTTTCGCCGCCCTGATGCCTTTCGCTGCGCCCACCGCAATCCTGATCTTCCTATGGGGCGTCGCCAGCTTCGCGCTCGTTCCGCCGCTCCAAGTCCGTGTAATGACCGCTGCAGCCGATGCGCCCAATCTGGCTGCGGCCGTCAATATCGGCGCATTCAACCTCGGCAACGCGATCGGCGCCGCGATTGGTGGCAGCGTGATCGCGGCGGGGCTCGGTTACCGCGCCGTCGCGCTGGCGGGAGCCGTAGCCGCTGCCATCGGCCTCGCCGCCGTCATGGCCGCAGTCTGGACATCCCGATGCTCCCAGCATCCGCGACGGGAGCTTTGCGATGCTTGAGCGAATGAAGGGAATGTCCAAAGATTGGCGTGCAACGCTAACATAGCGGTCATTCGGGGCATCAATTGATCGCTCTGATACCTGCCATTCATTCAGCGGCGTTTTACGTAATCCAACCCCCTCTGGCAGCCCTCATGAGCAAGCATCAGCAAGCTCGTCGCCACCAAGCCATAGTCAATATTCGTCGAGCGCCTCCAGGACGAGGTCAGCGGTCAGCGCGCTACTATATTGCTGCTGGCCGGTGATGAGGCGGCCATCACGAATTGCGAAGGGTTCATTTGCATTGCGGCAGAGGAAGCTGGTGCCTGCGATGCCGGCTGCCTCGCTTTCAATGGTATAGTCGTTGAGCGTAATGCCGAAGGCAGCATTGACCTCATTCTCCTCTTCGTCGGTGAAGCCGGTCCATTTCTTGCCTTCGGCAAGCAACTTGCCGTTGGAGAGGCGGGTCCACAAAAGCAGCGACGAGCCGTGGCAGATCATAGTCACGATCTTGCCTTTCTCATAGAAGGCCGCGATCAACGTATGCAGCGCGGTGTCATCCTTGAAGGTGAGAAGCGGACCGCCGCCACCGGCTACCCACACCGCGTCATAATCATCCACATTCACCACGCTGATCGGCAGCGTGTCCTTCAGCATCGCACCGAACTTAGCGTGATGGACGAAGCCAAGGCTGATGAGATCGTCGGCATAGGCGCCGTCCGGGGTGCGCGGATCGCTATGGGTATCGAACATCACTTCACCGCCTTGTGGCGAAGCGAGATCCACGCGATGCCCGGCTTCCGTGAACATCAGGAAAGCCCGTGTCATCTCCTCCGCAAAGAAGCCGACCGGGAAACCTTTCAGTTCCGTGGTATTCGACACGATGGAGAGGATACGGCGGGGCTTGCGGCGCACGCCGATGCGGGTTTCGATTTTCAAATCAGATGCGGGCATGGCGTTCAATCCTTGTCTTCCAGGCCTGAGGCCGCGGCTGTTGGGACATCTTCTTTCCCGATGAAAGAAGGGCGGCCCGCTATGCCGGCGAGCCGCCTCGCTGTCGTCATTTCGTGGTGTAGCCACCGTTCACGAGAATGGTCTGTCCGGTCATCCACCAGCCGTCCGATACCATGAAGCGGATATAGGGTACGATATCCTCGATGTCGGTCAGCCCGGTCTTTGAGAAAGCGGACAGGGCGGCGGCGGTCTTGTGATAGGCGACCGCATCTTCGCCCTCGGCCGGATAGAAGAACGGCGTGTCCATCGGGCCCGGCCCGATCGCCGTCACCGAAATCCCCCGTTCGCCGAACTCCTTCGAGGCGGCCCGCGTGAAATGCTCGACCGGTGCCTTGGTCCCGGCGTAACTCGAATAGAAGGGCGTGTAGGCGCCAAGCAGCGAGGTGACGATCGTCACCAGCTTACCATTGTCGTTCAGATGCCGTCCCGCTTCCTTGATGAAGAAGAAGGCGGACTTGGCGTTGACCGCGCTCATCTCGTCATATTCAGCTTCGGAGATTTCGAGGATCGGCTTCTTCAGCACCTTGCCCACGGTGTTGATGGCGATATCGGGCCGTCCGATGGCAGCGACTGCATCGGCGAACAGCTTCTCGATCGCACCCGCACTGGTCAGATCGCCTTGCAGGGCAACGGCTTCGGCACCGGCTGCCCGGACCGCTGCCACCGTCTCCTCGGCTTCTGTCTTCGAAGCGGGGCTGTTATAGTGGATGGCGATCGCCTTCGCGCCATGGGCGGCGAGATCGCGCGCAATCAATCCACCAAGATTCTTGCCTCCGCCGGCGATGATGACGGTTTTGCCCTGAATGCTGTGATCGGTCATTAAGCGGGTTCCTTTGCCGGAAGGCGACCGCTGCGTCGGTCGCTGTCGTCAAAGATCATAACGCCTGCTATTGAACGATAAAGACGACCATTCTGACATCACCTGTCAGAAATGGCGCACAATTGAGGACTCCCAGTTGGACCGCATCGACCTGTTCCGCATTTTCACCCGGGTTGTCGAATGTTCGAACTTCACGCGCGCCGCAGACACGCTTGGCATGCCGCGTTCTTCCGTGTCGGCGGCGGTGCAGGAATTGGAACGGCGCGTAGGCGCGCGACTTCTACATCGCACCACGCGCAAGGTCGCGCCGACGCAGGATGGTGCCGCCTTCTATGAGCGTTGTCAGAGCGTGATCGCAGAGGTCGAGAGCGCGGAAAACCTATTCCGGCATACGGCTGCGCAACCATCGGGCAGGTTGCGTGTCGATGTTCCGGGACGGATCGGGCGGCTGATCATCGCCCCGGCATTGCCTGCATTTCTCGATCTCTATCCGCAGATCGACATTGATCTTGGTGTCACCGATCGCGCGGTCAATCTGGTGGAGGACAGCGTTGATTGTGTCGTGCGTGTGGGGCCTCTCACCGATTCCGGTCTGATTGCGCGCCCGATCGGCAAGCTGCGCCTCATCAATGTCGCCAGTCCCGCCTATCTGGAACGTCATGGAACGCCCAGCCTGCCGGGCGAGCTCGAAAACCACTGGGCCGTCAATTACGCTTCCCCTTCCAACGGCCGGGTTGAGGACTGGGAGTGGGTTGAACATGGCATCCTGCGTACTATGCCCCTGCGCGGCCGCGTGACGGTGAACAGCGCAGAGGCCTATATCGCCTGCTGCCTTGCGGGTATGGGGCTGATCCAGATTCCTGCGTATGATGTGCGGCCCCATCTCGCAGGCGGCGAACTGATCGAGGTCATGCCCGGCTATCTTGCGGAGCCCATGCCAATGACACTGCTATACCCGCACAGACAACATCTCTCGCCACGACTACAGGTCTTCACGGACTGGCTTGAAACGCTGCTCATGCAACACATGCTGGTTTAGTCGTCGAGGTTCGCCAACATAGCCGACATTCAAAGGTCGAAGCTGGACCGTTGAAAGCGGTCTTCCATTCATCGCAAGGCCAATGCACCGGAATGACGCGGTCTGGGACGAAGCCGGCGTTCCCAAGCGATGGATCGAACGGCAGGCTTTGTCGGGAGCAGACATACAGCCGTTGCCAGACAGGCATTGCAGGACGACAGGAAGCGGGCCGATTGCAATCCATGCGGCTTTCACAAAGGATGACGCGAAAGCGGACGGTCAAGCTGCGCGCGAGATCAGGCTCGACGGAACTGTGCCCTTGCCATATCAGCGGTGCTGTGCAGGCGATCGGCTGGCATCTCGCCGAACACGCCGAAGCCGAGTCCGTCATCGGCCCAGGTCCAGCCCCTGACGGCACCTTCCTCGCGCCAGGTCATGCGATCGGTGCCTTGGACGCGCATGGGCCGGAGATATAGGGCCACGCTCGCACCGGATGCATCGCGATAGAGATATAATCCAGCGGGGCCGAAATTGGTCGCGATCAGCCGCCCGCCGATCAGATCGAATCCCGCGGCGCGAAGATCAGGCGCCTTCACCGGCCGCGACAGGCGTCGTGAGAACCAGCGGTCGAGTTCAAGCTGGCCGGTCGCCGCGATCTCCACCGGACGGGCGGCGTCGCCAGCGTAAACGGCATAGCTAGCCGCCGCTTCACGCGCCAGCGCGGCGGTGCCGACGATTGGCGGTGCGGCGCGGTCGCGCAGCATCCAGCCCGATCCGCCGCCGACGACAAAGGCCAGCATGATGCTCGCAGCGACGGTCATGCCGCGCGCGGAGAGCCAGTGCGGCCGGCGATGCCGGCGCAAGTTGAGGTCGAGTTCCGCGGGCAGTGGCTCCCCGGCGATCGGCGCGAGTGCCGCGCGCAATGCGTCGCGCTCGCTGCGATAGGCGCCGATCCGCTCCGCCTCCTCGGGACGCGCGGCGAGCCAGGCCGTCACAGCGGTTTCGCGATCACGCGGCAAACGGCCGTCGACGTAATGCTGGAGTTCGGTCTCTGTCACAGGTGCGTCAGTCATGATACGATCCTCAGCGCAGGGGCGCGGTGCGGTTCCTCCGCGATCATCGCCCGCAGGCGTTCGCGCGCCCGCGAGAGTCGCGACATCACCGTGCCCAACGGGATATCGAGCACCGCCGCCGCCTCGGCGTAGCTTAGATCCTCTACGCCGATCAGCAGCAGGACGCTGCGGTGCTCGTCGGGCAGGCGCGACACCAGCGACAGAATATCGCCCGTGTGCACCGCCGTCTCCTGGCCGGGCGGGATCGCCAGCAGCGATTCGGGTACGGCATCGATCGGCTGGGCCGCACCGCGCCGTGCGCGTCGCCGCAACTGATCCATGGCGAGGTTATGCAGGATCGCGAACAGCCACGCGCGGGTACCGGCTGCCTCCCGCCGCTGGTGCCAACGCCCCATCGCGCGCTCCAGCACATCCTGCACGAGATCGTCGGCATCGGCACGATCGCGCAGCAGCGCGCGCGCATAGCGGCGCAATGCCGGAATCAGCGGCTGCACGGCGGCGATCAGGTCGGCATTGGGCTGCACCGGTGCTATCATAACGACATGGACGATTTGGGCCCGCTATTATTCCATGCGAATAATATTTTGTGGTGCGGGGAATAAATCAGCGGCCGGCGCAGTCTGGCACTTATTCTCCACTGGATCGGAACCTTGGATGCCATCGGATAAACGCTTCATCATAGCACCGATCGCGCTGATCAGCGCGATCGTCCTGCTGCTCGTCGTCGGCTTCGCCTGGGCGGCGGGGTGGATCGGCGGGCGGCGCATCAACGGCGGCGATGTCATCGCCGCGCTCGACTATAATGGCGGCAAGCATCCCGGCTACCGGCGGGCGCACGCCAAGGGTCTGTGCCTGAGGGGCACGTTCGACGCCAACGGAGCGGGCGCGGCGCTTTCCTCCGCGCAGGCGCTGGCGCGCGGGCGCTATCCGGTGATCGGCCGCTTCTCGATCGCCGGAGGCAATCCGCTGGCGACCGACGGACGCAATGTGTTCCACTCGATGGCGCTGATCCTTAAGACGCCCGACGGCCAGCAATGGCGGATGGCGATGGACCACACGCCGATCTTCCCGGTCGCCGATGTCGCGTCGTTCATTGCGCTCCAGCGCGCGACGCGGCCCGCGCCCGGGACTGGCAAGCCCGATCCGGCGGTGATGAAGCTGTTTTTGGCCGCCCATCCCGAGGTCAAGGCGTTCCAGGACTATATGGCGAAGGCAGTCCTGCCCGACAGCTTCGCCAACGCGACCTATTACAGCATCAACGCCTTCCGTTTCACCGGCCGCGACGGCACCAGTCTGGTCCGCTGGCAGTTCGTGCCCGAGGCGCCGCTCGCCGGCCTGGACAAGAAAGCGCTCGACCGATTGCCACGCGACTGGCTGTTCCGGGAAATGGAGGCACGGACAGCAAAGAGACCCTCGCGCTGGCACCTGCGACTAGTGGTCGCCAATCCCGGCGACGTAACCGACAAGGCGACGGTGGCGTGGACCGGGACGCACCGCACGATCGACGCCGGAACGCTGACGGTGGCGGCGGTGGAGCCCGAGGAGGCCGGCGCCTGTCGCGACCTCAATTTCGATCCGACGATCCTGCCAGCCGGCATCGGCCTGTCCGACGATCCGCTGCTCCCCGCGCGATCGAAGACCTATTCCTCATCCTTCACGCGCCGCGCCGGCGAAGGCCCGGGGCCCAGTGCAATCGGCAAGGACCTGCATGGGGAGACGGTACGATGACTTGTCGGCCTACCGACTTTCACCCCGCGCTGCGGGTTGTGCACTGGCTGATGGCGGCGATGGTGCTGGCGATGCTGTTCATCGGCGTCGGGATGGTTTCCACCACTGGGCCGCTCTACCTGGTGCTACTGGCGCTGCACCGGCCGGTGGGCATCGCGATCCTGATGCTGGTACTGATCCGACTGCCGTTGCGGCTCGCGACTGGGGCGCCGACGCTCCCCGCCGACCTGCCCATGCTCCAGCAACGCATCGCGAAGGGCACGCACGTGCTGCTCTATGCCGCAATGCTGGGTCTGCCGCTGATCGGCTGGGCGATGCTGTCGGCCGGCGGCTATCCGGTCGCGCTGACCAAGGGGATCGCGCTGCCGCCAATCCTGCCGCACGACCTCGCGCTCTATGCGCTGTTGCGGGAAGCGCACACGGTCGTTGCCCTGCTGTTCTTCGCGCTCATCCTCGTGCACTTTGTCGCCGCGCTGATGCACGGGCTGATCCGCAGGGATGGCGTGCTGAGGAGCATGACAGTAGGGCATGCGAAGCCTGCAGTAGGCCCACCTACGCCGACAGAGAAATATTCTACTACACCCGCCGCCGATGACGATTGAGAAGCTTCGCATCTTCGTTGCCATAGCCGAGCAGCAGCACGTCGCCCAGGCCGCGGACGCGCGAACCGCCAGCCGAGCGACAGGCCGTGTCGAAAGCCGACGTTTGAGCCCCGTGCCTGATTGACCCTACGTGGGTTGCGAGCTGCCATCCTAGGCGCATTGATTGCCTCGACGGCTGCCGCCAACATGTCGGGCATTCGATAACAAAATCAACCTGCCCAATTTTTGCCATTCGTTCATTCGTAGCGTTGCCACTGCAACTGGATCCGATTGCGGAATGAAAGGCGGTAATCCGATAATGGGCAATCGCGGTTTTCTTGTCAGTTTCCTCCCCTCCCAATCTAACCAAAGGAGAAATCAACATGGGTAAGTTGAACGATAAAATTGTCGTGGTGACGGGCTCAGTTTCGGCGATTCCGGGATATGATTCCATCGGATCGGCAACGGTTCGCGAAGCCTTGGCCGAAGGGGCTGCAGGAGTCGTTATTTCCGACATCAACGACGAACTGGGCGAAGCTTTCACCAAGAGCCTGAACGAGCAATACGGTGCCGGGCGCGCGCTTTATGTCCACACTGACGTAACCGACCCGAAAGACGTCGAAAAGCTATTTGAGATCACCGAAAAGACCTACGGACGCGTGGATGCCGTGATGGCCAATGCCGGCGTGGCGACGGCGGAGGATTTCGACAAGGATCCCGAAGCGGTCCTGAAATCCCATAAGTTCATTCAGAGCATCAACGAAGACGGGGTTTTCCATACCGCTCTCTACGGCTCGCGCCTGATGATCAAGCACGGAACGAAGGGCTCCATCGTGCTGGTATCCAGCATTCACGGTGTCGCCGGTCGTCCGAAGGTCGTGAACCCGGACACGGGCGAAGTGCTGATCGATCGCTTCAACCTGATTCAATACACGATGGGAAAACATGGCGTCGTCGGTCTGTCGAAGGCCTTGGCCCTGCAGATGGCGGAATATGGCATTCGCGTGAACACGGTGAACCCGGGCTACATCATGACGCCGCTGTTCCAGGCGGCGGTCAATGCCGACCAGACCGCGCTGGCAAAGGAGAAGACACTGGCGACGGATGCCTTCGACTTCACCCAGCTCGCGGCGCTACACCCGCTCTGCAACGACCCGGTGGAACATGCCGATATCGTTCCGCGCGGCAAGTTCGGCGGTCGCATGGGCGTTCCGGTCGAAATTGCCAAACCCGCAGTTTTCCTGATGTCGGACGAGTCTTCCTTCGTCACTGGCCAGAAGCTGGTCATTGATGGGGGTTATACGGCAAGCTGACCATATACTTGGGAGGGGATGCGTTGCGCGTGTCTCCTCCCGCCAACGTAGCGGTCGTTCCTGCGCAAAACCCTGATCGTCCAAAACTGCCTTCCGTTCATGATACCGCTTTTTCGGGCAATCTGCGCCGTCAGGAGGTCGAAAGTCCTTTTGCCTCTCGAAATGGGCTGCGGACTCCCGCGTCGCCCACGCTGTTGATGTACCCTGGATATTCTGATCCTTGAAACGAGGGTCAGCAATTCTCTTCGCTGCTAGCCAATTCCATCGTCCTGCCTTGCTGCATGGCGCGAAGTGGTGCCACATCCGTTCATGACCGACAGAATCGACGTTAGCAGCTACGACCGTGTATTCGCGCTCGATACCCAAATGGTGTTCGAAGCGCGCCCCTTGGCTCAGCTGGATTGGTCATCGCTTTCACAGGGACCGATCTTACTGGTCATATTGCCGCAGGTGAGTGCCGAAGTCGACGCGCGCAAACGCGATGGCCGCCTTGGTCAGCGTGCCCGTGACCTCAACCGATTGCTTGAACCTTCGATCGAAAATGGAGGGACAACACTACTTGTCGAACAGCCGGTGCGTGTCGACATTGCGTATGTAGCAGCCGGCCCGATCAATTGGGCAGGCCTGGACGACCTCGAGCGCGATAGCGGCGACGACCGTATCGTTGCGCAGGCACTTCACGCCTTGGTTGACGATGTCGCGCGGGTGGAGGTGATGAGCTTCGATAGTCGCCCGCGCGCGACAGCACGTCGCCATGGGGTGAAGGCAATCAAGCCTGACGAAAGCTGGCTTCTCGCTTCCGAACCCTCGCCAACCGACCGGCGGGTGGCGGAGTTGGAACAGCGCATCCGGCTGCTCCAGACCAATGAGCCCCAACTTCGCGTGGCAATCCGGATGCTCTGCGATAGCCCGATAAGCCGCTACCATCTGCAGGCATTGCCCCCTGCGACGATTGAGCCGGTCACGCGAATGATACTCGCGAAGCATCCGCGGCAGAATACTGGGGGTTTCATGGTGCCGGGGTTACGGGAGAACCGGCATTATCATGAGGACTACGATGCCTATGCCGCAGGGCTACAGACGGTCGACATCCCCAACCTCCACCTCGGGGCCGCTCGGTTCTTCTCACAGTATGGCTTCGAGGTGACCATCGAAAACTCGGGCGTGGTCGCTGCCGAGCATGTTACCGTCGAGTTTCGTTCGGGCAACGCAGTGCTGCACGACGGCCCCTATTGGGTCGATGTGTTCGGACCGCCGCCACCGTCAACCGAAAGTGATTTCCTCACTAACATCCCACGGCTTTCCAATCATCTCGCTCGAACGGATCGCGCGAGTTTCGAACTGGAGGAGGCGGAAGATCCGGACATCCAGATAGAGTATCGGTGCCAGGACTTCCGCCACGGGCGATTGCAGGCGCTGACAGCTGTCATTGAGCCGGTCGAACGAACCGGCCAGGCGGCCCACATCGAAATTCGTGTGACCGCAAGCAACATGCGTGGCGAGGTCGTCGAGCGGCTCATCGTGCCAGTCACTGACGTCGAGCGAAACCTTGGCGACCTGATCGATCTAGATGATCTGCAGTTCCGCGAAGCGCCCCCGGTTTGGGATCTACTTGTTCCCATTATCGAGGAGGATGAGGACGAGCTTACGCGGTTTCGCAACGACGGCAGCCATCGGGAATGATTGACAACGGTGGCGCTGAGGCAAGTGCGATAGCCGCTATCGCGGTTGCGCATTCCATGCATGACGCAAGCCGCCGACTTTGCAGACATTCGGTGATCCTGATCGTCATCCTAAACCTGTGCTTCTTTCATGAAGTGGGCCTTTGGCTTAAGCGCCCGTCGTTCAGCGTTCTCACTCTCCATTCGAGCCATGCTGGATAGTGGTTATTGGGATAGGCAGACACCTCCGAAATGAAATCATGCTGGATCTCCCAGACGCTATGCGCGGCTTGTCATGCTCGCTATGCCTATCGGTAAGCTAAGGCAGCGGAATGGGCGAGGCATGCAAATATCTTTGGTGGACGCATTATCGACGGCGCGCCAAATCTCCGCGCTGATTCGCAAGCATGACAGTATTTCGATTGCGGTCGCCTGGGGTGGCATTACTCCGGTTGCAGAGATCTTGCTTGCGAACAGTGAGAAATTTGAATCGATCCTTCTCGGCGTCGACTTTTCAGCGACCGAGGCCGATTTCATCGATCGTCTCGTCGATGTTCCTAACGCCTACGTAGCGAAGAACCGCCCAGGCTGCTTCCACCCCAAGATATTCTACTTCGAGTCCGGCGCGAAGGCTGAAGCCGTCATCGGTAGCTCCAACTTCACCAAAGGCGGGCTCGGCAACAACTTTGAAGCCGGCGTTCACGCCAAGGGCGCTGCTGACCATCCCTTTTTCGCGCAGGTTCGCGAGCAGCTTAAAGCTTACGCAAACCTTCGCTTACCTATCACGCAGGACCTTGCGAGGAGCTACAGGCGCCAAGCTAGAGCTGCAGCGAGCAAGCCGAGGCCGATGCACCCTATACTACCGGACGAACGTAAAACCTGGAACCGCGTAAACTCGGCGCTGGCAACGATGGAATGGTCCAAATTCGTTGAGCTCGCGCGGATCGATCGCTTTCATGATTTTACGAAACGCATGAAGCTCATGCGTGCGATCCAGGCAATCTTTTCCCGCACGCCATCATTCGCGAAAGTCACTGTCGCCGAGGCGAAGGGCATTGCAGGTGTCCTTGGAAAAAGCGAGGCCGAGGAGGAAGGCCTCGACGGCCTCGACTGGGGATGGTTCGGTTCGATGGGGGGCGCGGGCACTTTTGCCGAGCTGATTGGTCTTGAGGATGGCGCCCTTGCTGCCGCACTCGATGCCATCCCGCGGCGTGGCGATGTTACCGAGGCCGACTTTGATGATTATGTTGCTGCCTTCACAGCGGCGTTCTCGAATTCATCACGAACGGCGCGGCTTGCGCCGGCAACCCGGCTCCTCGCAATGAAGCGCCCCGATTTTTTCGTTTGTGTGAACGGCGGCAACACGCCGGGCCTTGCCGAAGCTTTGTCTTTCGCGCCGACCACCATCAAGCTCGAAAATTATTGGGGGCGGGTGATTGAACCAATTCGCCAGGCACCTTGGTACACTTCCTCGCGTCCGACGGGTAGGAATATGGAACTTTGGGATGCGCGCGTCGCCATGCTTGATGCCATCTACTACAGGCCCACGACCAAGGGAGACTCTTGATGAACGCTGCATCCGAGGCGGAAAGCAGGCTTTGGAATTGGTCTGGCTGCTTTGCAGACCTCGCCCCAGCGGATCAGCGCGCCGTCGCCCAGCTCGTCAAGGCAGGGCGCGCGATTGAAGGCACCGTCGATGAGATTCTGCAAAGGCTCCGGCGTACGCGGATGGTCACCATGATAAGGGAAGGCGAAAACGGTCGCGTCGCCGGCGTTGCCGCCCTCAAGGAACCATCGCGCAATTACCGACTGAACAAGTTCGCCGATGCAGGGGTTGCAATCGCAGGTTTCGAAAACGCCCCGGAGCTCGGCTACGTCGTGATCCATGCAGATCGGCGCGGGCAGAAACTCTCGGGTGGCCTCGTCGAACTGATCGCGCAGCAGCTTAGCGAGCCGACCTTCGCGACGACCGATAGCAATACGATGCGCAACAACCTCACGCGATCCGGTTTCATTCGTGTCGGTCAAGACTGGCAGGGCCACAAGGGAGCGCTTTCACTCTGGGTGTTCCCGCCGCGCTGATCCGGCAAATTGCCGTGGGGGTAGGACCGACCTGACCCGTCGGCCCTTCAGGTCGATCACCCGATCAATCAGTCATCAGCGGCTTTGCAGCTGAGTAACGACGAACCATCGATCGCTGCAGCTGCGAACTGCATTCCAGAAACTTAGCGCTGGACGTTAGTTTCGCGCCAACCCATCATCCCGATCATGGAAACCAAGACGCTTCTGACGCCCGGCCATCTCGTCGACAGGCCCGATCACGACCGGCTGGCGGCCCGGTTCGAGTTTTATCAGGCGGCGAACTGAGGCGGGATGGCGATCGCGCCAATCTTCGAGTCGTCCTGCGATCTCGCCGACCGCTTGCCCGTGATGATCGCGGAATTTCTCGACATCGAGCAGAAGCTAAAACGCCGCTTTCGCGAAGACAGCGTCACCGACATCCTCGCGGCTTCGCTGCTATCGTTGCCCGGCAACGGCGTCGTGGTTCTGACACCGCCGGAATCGAAGACTGGCGGGGACTTCGATCTGCTGGTTGTCGATCCGCTATCAGGCGATGCCGTCCAGTTTCGCATCCAGGCCAAGCGGCTCACGCCGCACAAGCATGACTGGGAGATCGGCTCCTATACTGAACTTGCCCATCCGCATAACAGCGGCGTGCAATCGCAGACGCTGCTGCGCGGCCTGGGCAAGGAAGCGATCACTACCATACCGCTCTACGCCTTCTACAATCCGGCGCATGTCTGCACCGCATCGGGCGGCACTGTCTCTGGTATCGAGCTCGCCAGTGGCTGGGAAATCCGCGAGCGGATCAAGGCGATAGTCAAGGTGAAGCCCAAGCGCCTCCCGTACAAGCGTATCGGCTCGCTCCAGCCACTGTTCTTTCCGCTCTCGACCATCCTGTGTGCGCCTGCCACCACGCACCGTGCCTCCGATATTCCAACCCCGGCGGATGCACGCCAGGCGGTGGTGGACGCGATCGAAGCGCGATCGGGCCTTGCCGGTTTCGGCCAGACGCTGGCGCTCCCCGAGGTGACAGTGAAGGCGCTCCCGCGCGAGAGCGCAACAGCAGACGGGGAGGTGCGGCATAGACGGCGGCCCGCGTCGCGCAGCGAAGACCGGCGCGACGGGCTGCCAGCGATCATCCGCAGCGCCGTCGAACGTCGCGGTGAGCGCATCATCACCGCAAGAGTCAAACGGCCAAAGGTGCTGCTGATCGCGGACTGACCGCGCGACTGTTCAGGGTCTGGTTTGCCGCCAATGCGGTTTCGCGAACGGCCGGTCATCCCAATCGTCGGGGAGATCGAACAACTGATCGTCCTCATCCGCGATCGGCGTCTCGGCACGCCAGGCAAAGCCGTTGGTGGTATCGCCCCAAGCGAAATCTATCTGTTCCTTGGGAAGCGCAGCGACAAACGCGTCGCGTTCCTCGGCGGGACCGTAAAGGCCGAAGACCCGATACCGCCCGTTCCACTCGACCGCCCAGCTCGCCAGTTCGCTGTCGGGCTTGCGTCGCATCTCATGCCGAAAATAGCCGTCGGCCAAGATGGCCGTGCAGACCGGCTCCCAGCTTCGGGTTGCTGCCACAAAGGCCGTTATCCTCTGGTTGCCCCAATCCTCTTTGGTCAGATGGCCAAGCGTCAGAAACTCGCCAGGCTCCAGCCATTTCCCGTGCCCACGCTCGACGTCGAATGAGCGGAAATGGGTGAAACCCTGCACATGATAGTAAGCGAGTCGGGCAACCCTCTGCTCCTCGAGCGTTGGCATTGCGACGCCGCTATAGGTCATCGAGACACCGCCGCCGATCGGAATGCTGGCGTCAATCTTTTTGTAGCTCTGCGCCGCGAGTCGCCGTGTTGCCGGGCTGAACGCACCCTTGGATTTGCGAGCAACGGTCCGCCGCAGGCGCTCGTCGTCTCGTACATATTCACCGCGTGTGTCCGGGAGCATAGTGATGATCGAGATATCATCCTCAAGCGCAGCCTTGCGGTCGTTACACGGCCGGCAGCTTTTCACCTGAAGGAAGAAGCCGGTCGCCAATGTGCCCTCGGGCACGAAGCGCCGTCCGACGACATGGTCTTGCGTCGAGGTTTTCCGCTCCAGTTCGGCGCCGCAATAAGCGCATTTGCGATTGGGCAAGCTGACCGGCTTGTCGGGATCGAAGGCTTCTCTGAGATCCACATCGGTCATTGCAGCACATTCTCGCCATCATCGGGTAGCTGAAAATTGGGGGACGCGGGAGCGAACGTCGGAACATCTTCGAGAATATCGATGCCCGGCAGCAGGAGCGGCGCCAGCGGCCGATCGGATACGACACAGCGGATGTCGTCGCCCTCGGGCCAGCAATAGATGCCAAGGCTCCAGAACAGGCGTTCAACATGGCGACTGAGCGTAGTCACGACCGCAAGGTCGATCGCGCCATCTTCGCCATAGCTCGCCGCGAGATCGCGCCCGAACAGCGCAAGCCAATGGTCGAGCCCGGACGGTGCCAACCTTGCCGCCAGATCGTCGCCGGCAAAGGGCTGATCAGGCGCCAAACCATCACGATGGCCCAGCCAGTCAGCGACATGGTTGAGCGCGGCCGAGACGCATTCGAGTGCGATCAGCGAAGCTTCGCCGACATCACTATCATCTGCCATGCGCGCGCGAGCGGCTCCAATTTCGTTCCGCGCGAAATCGAGACTGGTGATGACCAGGTCGGCATAGTTCTCGCCCTGATCCGGATCGACAAAGGCGGCTTGTTTCGCGCTCCAATAGCCATTGGGAGCATGCGCAACGGCGAGGTGCAGCTCGCGGCCCATTGCATCGGGTGTGAACGGCGGAACATCGGCATAGCGCGTGCCATGGGCGATCCCGGCCAGCATCTTGATCAGCAGGTGCAGGCTCGATGCGCGCAGGTCCGCATCGTCCGAGGTCCAGGCAGCGGCGATCCCAGCCGCCAGCACGAGATGCGACTTGGGCTTGCCATCGCGGACCACGGTCACCGGCTTGGCGACGCCGATGCCATATCCAAGGGCACCGCTGGCCACCGGCGGCAGATCGGGGTCGCCGCGATCGAGCTTCGCTAGCGCATCGCCATAATCGGCCGCGATGGTGACACCATCGAGATCGTGGAGCGGGATGTCGCGCGATAGCGCCCCAACCACGCTCTGGAGGATAGCGGCATATTCCTGCGCCAGCACATCGTCGCCGAAATCATGCAACGTGACGCGGTAGGAAAAGTCCGCCAGCGCAAACGTTCGTGGCTGCGCCCGCGGGAGGTCGGTTCCGTCGTGATCACGTCGCGCCGCTTCCGCGTCATGTACGGACTCGGCAATCGATGCCGCCAGCGCCTGCGCCGGACCGCTGCCGATCGTGGCGCTCAGGCCTTCAGCATCGAACTCGCTTGCGGCGACGAAGAAGCCCTGACAACTCGCTGCCGCCTGCGCATTATAGGTCGTCAGATCGACGTCAGTCGCAGTGTCGCGCCGGCCGACCAGAATACGGTCATGCGCCACCGGCAACAGGATCAGCTCGGCATCAGCGGCCGTCGTGAACAGAAGCGGCGCCAGTGAATGTCCGGTCTCGCGTGCGAGCGCCACGGCGTCGGGCAGGATCAAGTCAACCCCGGCCTCGATGGTCCAGTGAAAGCCGGTGAGAGCCTTGACCCAGCCATGATCGTCGAGCGGCTTGGCGACGATCGCATTGTGACTGTCGCGCACTCGGCTCGCGAGATCCTTGAACAACGTGGGGAACATCGGCGTGAGCGTGGCGGCCGCTTGCGCAGCCAGTTCGCTGCCGCGTTCGCGCACGAAGAAGGACAGCAATCGTTCGCTGAGCGGCGCTGGAAATCCTGTCGGCACGAGATCTTGGGCGGTGCTACTGATGGCCTCCGTCACAGCGGAGGCTAACATCGGGCTGTCGATCCCCATCATAGCGCCGAGGCGCATCGGATCGGTGAAGAGGGTCTCGATCTCGTTTGTGATGCCGTCGATCCCGTGCTCGATCGTTTGGCGCAGATGCGCAGTGCGCATGACCAGATGGACGGTGATCCGTGCGGCCAGGCCCGGCTCGATCGAGGTGCCGGGTGGCGTTGTGCGCAGGATCGCGACATCCTTGCCCAAGTCCTGTTCGAACGCGGTGATCGCGTCGTCCAACGTAAGTTCGCCCGGCGCCCCCTTACGCGAATAGAACCAGTCTTCAGTGCCTACATCCTTGATGCCGACCAGCCGCGCAGCTCCGCCAGCACGGTGCAACCAGATACGCTCGCCATCCAGCTCAGCGAGAAATCCGCGTTGTAGAAGCCGCGGCACATAATGTTGTCTTTTCCCCGCCATCGCTCGCTCACTTGAGTGGATTTCCAAACAATGTAGATGGCATCATCCGGTCATCAACATCTGAAATCTCGTCACTCTTTGGCATTCAAAGAGTGCAAGTCGATCGTTTGCGTAGTCGAGAAAGTGATGGCATCCAGAGAAACTGGCCGTCCGCGTCTGGTCATCGAAGGCTGATCACTGAATAGCCGGCAAGTCTCGCAAGCCGACCCACAATTTCGCCGCTTGGGATGTCCGCTATCTCAATAGGCCCTCCTGAAACCTGCCGTTCCGGATCGTCCGCAAGTCCAGCCATTCTACATCAAGAAATCGATGGCCCGCGCTGACGGCCGATGGTCCAGTTGATGCTGTCGCCGCGCATGATGCCCGACACCTGCTTGTCCAGATGACGCTCCAACACCGGCCGCCAAGGAACCAGCGTAAACTCCCGGCTCTTTTCGATCAGCGCATGGCGTCCCGAAGCCAGCTCCACCGGGCGGCGATACACGCCCTCGATGCGCTCGCCCGGTCTGGCTTCGGTATAGTCGAGGCCCAGTTCGTCCGATAGCTGCCCGGCAACGCGGTTCATTTCACGCCGTCGGAGCGTGGCGAGAAGGTTCGCGCGGTAGATCACGCGGCCCTGTTCCTCTTGGGCCATACCCCGCTCGATCAGCCATTGGCGGCGCTGAACCAGTGCCGCACGCGCGTCCCTCCCGAACCCGGCATCGCGCAGCGGTTCAGGAGCGGCGGCGACAAGCTCCCGGTCCAGCCAAGTTGCGCCATCTGTTGCGACCTGCCGGTCGAGCGGGATCGCGGACAGCGTATCGACGATCACCGGGGCAGCCCTCGCCCGATGTGCTTCGAACGCCGCTGCCCGTTCGACATGGTCGGGCGCGATGCTCCATGTCCCGTCCACATCACGCTCAACGCTTTGCATCGCCCGGCGCATCGCTTCCAGACGCCGCACATGGGTTTCGGCGAAAGTCTGGGTGGCCGTGGGATCGTGACGCAAATGGATGTCCACGCTGTAGTGCCCGTCGTTGGCCGCCGCAATCTCCGCAACAGTACGATCGACGGCGCGGGCCTCGGTCGGTTTCGGAGCGATCCGGACGATGGCATTGTCAGGAATGACGCCGGTCGCATCATCCTTGCCGATATCAACATAATGACTGCGGCCATCGGTGCCGTCGACGATCAGATAGTGGCGGTCATTCGCCTCGTCGGACAGGCCGCGCTCGACAAGGCGTCCAACGATAGGCGTCATATCCGCAGGTTCGGCTATCGCATAGTCGGCCGCCGCGCGCTCAAGGCCATGTTCGGTGAAGGCGCGCTGCATGGTCCGGATGATGTCGCCGCGCTCACCCATGCGGCGAAGCGTATCGTCCATGCCTTCGGCAAGCTGCCAGCGCCCCGGTTCGACCTCGTCGGCAAGGCCGAGATGCCCAAGCTTCTGCAGTCGGCCCGCACGCAAGGATTGGTGAAAAGGATCGCGATCAGTCACGGCCACGATGCGGTCGTCGTCCATGCTGCGCAGCAAACGCCGGTCGATGCTGGTCAACCGCTCCTGCTCGATCTCATGGGCCAGGCGGTTTTCGATTTCGATATCGGTACGCGGTCCAAGATCCAGCGAGACCAGTTCGGCGGCACGTTCGCGAAGGCCCTGTGTCAGATATTCGCGACCGATAACGAGATCCCGGCCCTGCTCGTCCTTGCCGCGGATAACGATATGGGTATGGGGATGGCCCGTGTTGAAATGATCGACCGCGACCCAGTCGAGCTTCGTGCCCAAGTCCTGCTCCATCTGCGCCATCAGCCGGCGCGTGAGGGGCTTCAGGTCGTCATATTGTTCGCCGTCCTCTGGCGAGACGATGAACCGGAACTGGTGACGATCGCCCGTCTGTCGCTCGATAAATGCCTTGCCGTCCACCCGATCGCTCTCGGCCGAGTAGAGCTGACCGCGTTCACCATCGCGGGTGACGCCGTCGCGCTGGATGTACCGCAGATGCGCGCGAGCCGCGCCCAGCCCATTGGCCTTGTCGAACCGGACGATCCGCGACTTCACCATGACGCGGCGGTGGCGCCAGGTGGCGAACCGGTCGCGGCTCGCAAGCTGCCGGCCCGCGACATTGCCGCGCGCGATGCGGCTGCCGGTAAAGGCGCGGGTGATGCGGCGTGCTCCGCCCGCCAAGGTGCGCGCCTGAAGCACCCGCTGAAGATAGGTGCGCGCTTTCCTGCCACCGGCATTGCGCGGCTTGCCAAGCCTGGGTGTAAAATCGTCGTCGTCGCTCATCGCAGCGGCTCGCGTGATGCAGAAATGATGGTAGAATGCGAAGGCTGCGCCAGGAGCCCCGACCACTTCAACGAGTCTCGCTCGACCGCCCGTGAAATCAAAGGTTTAGCCGTACCCTGTCTCGCCGCACCTGCCACCTGTCTCGTGAAAAAACGATGTGCAGACAATAGCTTGGGCTCACTTGAGAGACCGAGCTTTAATCTTGCACTCCCGCGCCCCTCCCCCTCAGAATGCCCGAATCCACGCAATTCCGCCCTTCGCAGCCACCCGGAAAGCCAAAGCGATCTCCCGGCGACACCGCCCCCGCCTTCATAGCGGACGATCAATCCGGCCATGGATCGATTGTCGCTTCCAGTTCCGCAGCTTTCGAAAGCGCCATCTGCAACTCCGCTTCGACCTGGCGAAGTTCGACCGGATCGGTGATGCCGCGAAGCTCGGCGCGCAGTTCCTCGATATGCTGTTCGACTGTCATGATTTCCTCCGTCATGTGAAAGACGGAAGGCGGCGCCCGGTATGGAGCGAACCGGGTCAAGGGCCGCGCAGCGGCCGCGCCAGCGGCGATGGGGGTGCCGATTTTGCGGCAGCAAAATTGGGGGAACCATCGTCCTTGAGGCGGTTCGATCCATGCCGGATACTGGGTGGAATTGAGCGGACAACCCTACTTCCTTTCGCGCGATGACGATGGTTTCGGGTCAGCCGGTGGCGGGTTCAGCGGCACGAACAGCCCGTCCGACGCCGGTTGTTCGATGACGGAATCTGTCCGGGCGGGAGCCGGTTCAGCTTCCTTCCGCGCCGCATTTCCGGCGCCGCCGAGCGGAAAGAACAGGCGCGTTCCGGACAGGATCGCAGGCGGCATCAAGGGCGTCGCTGCAACCTCGGCAAGCTGTGCGATGTAGGCCCGCGTCTCGGCCGGGAGCGCCTGCCCGGTGCGCAGATGGCGCTCGTAACGTTCCGGTCCGGCATTGTAGGCGGCGAACAATCCGGGATAGCCGAACCGGTCATACATGGCGCGCAGATAGGCCGCGCCCGCCAATATATTGTCGTGCGGATCATAGGGATCGCCACCCAGACCATGTTGCCGACGCATTGCCGCCCAGGTGCCGGGCATGAGCTGCATCAGCCCCATCGCGCCCGCACGACTGGTGATCGGACGGCCATGCAGATGGGTCAGCCCAGCGCTTTCGGCCTGCATGACGGCGGCGATCCACGCTTGCGGAATCCCGAAACGGCGCGAGGCTTCGGCGATATAGGGCCGCCAGCGCTCGACCGCCGATGCCGCATGGAAACCCGGTTGCGACACGTCTGACGCATCTGCTGTCTGGGCCACGGCAGGCATAGCGAGCGCCAGCGACGCTGCCAGCACGGGCGAAACGACACGGCTCAGCGCAACCATAATGGTGTCGCCTTGCCGATCACGCTCGTCTCATCGACCGGCCCGAAATAGCGGCCATCGAATGAATCCGGATGCCCCATCAGCAGGAACAATCGTCCTTGATGCAGGCGTTCGCAGCCATGCCACCAGGGCAGCGGACGACCCTGCCGATCCACCTTTTTTCGCGTCGCTGTCAAACGCCCGTCGATGAAGATAGCCGGTCCCAGCGCGCAAACTTCGCTCCCCTCGCGCGCGACGACACGCTTCAAAAGCGGCACATTGGCGGGCAGATAATGGCGTCTGGCAGCAAGCCTACGAACGCTGTCCGGCGTATGCACCAGCACCATGTCGCCGCGATCGATGCGCGCACGGGGATCGATGCGCCAGAAGCCGATCGGCGCGCTAGCAGAGGCATTCCAGACGAGACGCGGTGCCGGATTGACCGAAAAATCAAGCAAGGCGGATGTCCCGAGTAAGGCGAGGCCGACAGCACTGGCCAGCAGGAAGGTGCGACTGCGACGCGGGCGTCCGGCGAGCGGCGGCTGCCATTCGAGCAGCGGTAGAGGCGGCCGGGTCATTCCGATGTCCTCGTCTTCGCCCGCCCGGCCGACCAGCTTTCGAGGTCGGCGATATGGTAGCGCACGACGCCGCCATGCTTGCGATAACGTGGGCCACGGCCGCGAACGCGCATCTTCTCGAGCGTGCGCGCGGACAGACTCAGCCATGCGGCCGCCTGCTTGGTGTTCAGGAATGGGCTTCCCGCCCGCGCCTCTCTCGCATCGTCCATCGCCGGTCTCCCGCCAGGATTACTTTAGGGGTGTCACGCGGCCGAAGGGGCAAACGACCGCGTGACGAAGCGACGATGCGCGCAGACTGGCGGGCTGTGAGCGCTCGATTCTGCGATCCGCAAAATCGTTAGGGAACGGGAGGAGAACGCCGCGAAAGCCCCCACGTCGCTTGGGCGTGGGGGCATCGGCGCATTCAGTCGGCGGGATTCCAGATCAGGGCATAGACATCGTCATCGTCCTGCTCGGCGGCGCGGCCGAGATTGACGTAGATGCGGCGCGGGCCGAATTCCGGCGCGGCGATAGCGAGCGAGACATAATCCTTGCCCGAACGTTCGCCGGTCCTGATCCAGCCTGCGCCGAGTTCGACCGGCCCGGACAGCACCCGGTAATCGGGCTGGTTGGGCGCGGATTTGGCGCGGTTGGGGACGATTTCGACATCGGTGCGGATCGAGAGCGTCCTGATCTGGCCCTTGTAGACATCGGTATCGGGATCGCGGGTGACATAGCCGATTGCAGACATGGTGTAGGTCCTTTCGTGTGTTCGCCGGAGCCGATCCCCGGCGATGAGCGGACCGTGATGGACGGCACGGACGGACTGCATCCGAAGGACCGCAGCGAAGTGGAGGACCGCCGGGGCGGGCTATTTTGAAGCGCAGCGGCGCGAGGAGCCGCAGCGGAGCGGAGGCGGGGAAAATAGTCCGGCCCGGCGGTTGCGGGCAGGCCGGGACCGGCCATAGGTCCAACGGGAAAGAGCCGCGGGCACGCTCCGGCACATGCGAAAACAGGGGCAAACACCTGTTTGCCTGATTGCACATGCCGAGCAGACTGATAGTGTTCGCCAAGGCCAATCCGGCCCGACCTGTCGCCGGGTCAAACGGAATCACGATACCCAAGCGACGAGCACCGATCCTTCCGGGCCGTCATGTAATCGGCGACTGACGGCTGCCCAGGAAAGGAACGGTCTCATGGCCGCTTTACTGCTTACGCCCGCCAATCTGCGCACCGTGAAGACGCGCCTGCGCGAGATTTGTCCGGCGATCAAATCCGCCCATCTCAGCGAAGCGCTGGCCGCCGCGTGCGGCTTTCGCACGCATGCCGCCTTGCTCGCTGCGCTCAAGGATGCTCCGGATCGCTATCCGCCGCTCGCCAGAACGAGCGAGCAAAGGTTTGCTGAACGCCTGCGCGACTTCAGGGCGGAGTGTTCCGTCCCCCTGACGAAACTGGTCCGGGACATACTGCCCGATCCGGTCTGGCAAGCCTTCCCCCGCCGCGACCGGGCCGCGAACGACAACTGGTTTTACAGCTGCCAGAGACGAAATATCCCTTTCGTCTATCTCCATATCGGGCGCAAATATTGGCGGCTCAACTGGGACTGCATCTCAACCGAAGACAATTATGACGGACATGTCCGGGGCGATGCCGGTAACGAGTTGATGCGCGCCATGTTCAGGCAGTTTCAGGACCGTGCGCGACACGATCCGAGCAAAGCGTTTTTCGAGGGTTCGGCCTTTGTCGGGGACGTAAAAAGGTTGCTGCCGGAAACCGCGAGGGAATTGGCCGACGACTTTTTCGCCATCCTCTATTCGCCGGTGCGCGCCGCTTAAGCTGCGCGCACCGGCGCAGATTTTCCGGGCCTCACATTCAAGGTTTGGAAGGGGCGGCAACGCCGCCCCTTCCCGTCATTCCGCCGCGACAGCATAGGGTTCGACCGGCTCCATTTCCACGGGCTGCGGTGCTGGCAGACCCTTCACATGGCGTTGCACATCCTCCCATTTCACCAGCGTGGCGAAAGGCCGGGCGGTGTAGCTGGCGGCGGGAAAGCGCAGCCATTTGGGCACCCAGCCCTCCACCTTCTTGCGATCATTACTGCCGGTTAAATGATCGCGGATGATGGATTTCTGCGTCTTGATTTTCTCTGCGACATTGGCGTCGGCGGTGTGCTTGCCCGCAACGTCGCGCAGAACCGCATGGACGACCTGCCGGTCGCGGATCAGGTCCAGCAACGCATCGTCGGGCGTCCACAGGCTTGCCATGTCGACGCCAAGATAGCCGCCGACAGCCTCGACCACGGCGCTGCCCGCTTCGAGCGTCTCGCCCATGATGACGGCCAGAACCGCAAGCACGTCGCCGTCCGGCAGTGCAAGCAGCCGGGCAAAGATGGTGCTGGCGTCCTCATCCATGCCGTTGCCGCCGGTGACGGTCGGTTCGTCGGGCGCGAAGCCGAGCAGGCCCAGAACCGCTCGGCGTTTCTCGTCGAATCTGGCTTCGGCAGCGCTCGTCTCGACGCTTTCGGCCACCGCCTCGTTGCGGCAGGACTGCGTCTCTGTGCGCAAGTTCCACAAGGGCGAGCCGGTCACGGCATGGGCGATCATGAGCCGCAGCGCCACGCCGGGATGATCGGTCAGCACGGCGCGGGTGGCGGCATGGCGGTGCAGGTCGATATAGGTCTGCAAGCCGCTCGTCACTTCGGGCCGCGCGTTCTTCGCCGCTTCCCTGTCCGCTTCGCTGGCGTCGGTCTTCGCCGCCTGCGCGCGCGCCTTCCGTGCCTCCTTGGCGGACAGCCAGCCTTCATGCGTTTCGACTTCGCCGCGATGGCTGATGGTGATGAACACCTTGCCGCCCTTGGCCTTGGGCGTCTTTTCATATTCCCAGGAATGGAAATATTGCCCCGGCTCCATGACCTCGACATCGGCCCAGCCCGCTTCGATCAGCGCATTGCGACGGGCGGCAATGGCCGCGTTCTGCGCGCTCCAGAACTGATCGCTGTCGGCGAAATAGCCGTCCTCGCCAAACAGGTCGGTGACGATCCGGCCCTTGTAATCGTCCAGCGGAAAGATCGCCGCCTTGGTCGATATCGACGCGCCGCCGAACAGCCACGCCTTTAATTGCGAGCCGGTCGGCGCATAGGTTTGCGCGTCATCGAACAGAGCCAGCCAGTCCTTCTGCTGCGCCTTGCTGGCCAAGGTCAGATGGCGGACGGTCCCGGCGTCGATTTCCTCCCTGCGATAGAGATCGCGGATGCGCGGGACGAGATTGCCGAGCGCGAGAATGCGGCGGACATAGAGATCGGTCAGCCCGAAGGTCTGGCCGATCTGTTCGGGCGTCCGCCCTTCCTTCTGCACGAGCCGGGTGAAGGTCTCCCATTGGGAAACCTCGTCGGGATCGAGCCGGGCGATGTTCTCGATCAGCGAGGCTTCCAGCGCGGATGCATCGTCGCCGTCCTTCATGATCGCACAGGGCAGCGGATCGGCTTCGCCGTTCTCCTGCGCGGTGATCTGCGCGGCATGGAAACGGCGCGATCCGGCGACGATCTCGAATGTCTCGGGGCTGCCTCCCTCGGCATCGCTCGGGACAGGCCCCGGTCGCACCAAGAGCGGCACGAGCACGCCGCGCGCGCGGATCGAGGGGAGAATGTCGGACACGTCCGGGGCCTTGCGGCCATAGCGCATATTGGCCTTGCTGACCGAGAGCTTGCCAAGTTCGATATTTGCGAGTTGCATGGTTGGGCACTCCTTCTTGGGGTGAACCGGCTGCATCGCTCGATCTTGGGAAGGGTTGCGGATGCAGCCGGGAAAAGCGCGGAAAAGAGTCCGCGCGGGGCTCATCCGTCCGGTGTGGGCGGAATTTCGGGATTGCGGGCTGTGAGCACATCGCGCGCCCGCGCGGCGGTGGCGAGCAGGGCTTCGGCTTCGGTGATGCGGCCTGCGATCCGCGCCGCTTCGGCATAGGCCGACAGCGGAAATCGCGCCTCGAAATACAGGTCGCGCTCGATGCCGAGCCCGCCGGGCAAGCGGACGGATTCGATTTCCGACAGGCTGAACGAACCAAGTTCCGGGCAACCGAACCCAAGGTCGGCCAGTCCGAACAGCGTGTCGCCGTCTTCGTCCAGTTCGCTCGCCAGCCATGTCGCTGCGCCCATCGGATTGAACAGCTTGACCACGGGCAGCGGGTCGGGTTCGCGCTTGCCGTCAGCCTGTGCGGCGATCCGGGCGATATCGTTGGCGCGCAAGGCGGCGCGGATTTCAGGGGTCAGGAGGATCATGCCGCCGCCCTCCGCTCGGTGTCTGTGGTGTCGGCGTCCTCGGCATCGCCAAAGGCGAGAATGAAATCGGCGGCCTTGCTGGCGTGGCTGGCGGCGCGGAAGATCGCGCGATTGTCCTCACGGCAAACGTCGAGCCACGATCCGACATAATCGGCGTGGCGCACGGTCGGCACGATGCCGAGCGCGGCACAAATGAAGGCGGCGGAGATTTCGGCGCACAATTCTTCGCGCGCATAGGGCTTCGATCCGAAACGGCCCGACTGGTCGCGGCCCAATCGCTTGGCGTGGCCGGTCCAGTGCGAGAGTTCGTGAAAGGCGGTGCGATAGAAATTGATCTGATCGCGGAAGGCGGGCTGCGGCGGCACGGCCACGAAATCGCCGCCGGGCGAATAGAAAGCCTCGCTGCCGCCGATGCGGAAATCCGCAGCCGTGGCTTCTATCAGCGCCTCGGCATGGGGGAGAATTTCGCGGGTCGGCAGCGGCGCAGGATCACGCGCCAGCGCCGTTAGGGTTTCTGGGCGCAAGCCTTCGCATTGCGCCACGTTGAACACGGTGAACCTTTTGAGGAACGGGACCGCCTTGGCATCCTCGCCCGTCTCGCGCGCCTTGGTCTTTTCGGCTTCGGGCACGAAACGGTCGGCATAGACGACCATCGTTCCTTTCTCGCCCTTGCAGACATTGCCGCCCGCTTCCAACGCCTGTTTGAAGGTGAGCCAGTGCTGCGAGGGGTAAGCGCCGCCGATCGCCGCACCCCATAGGAGCAGGACGTTGATGCCTGAATAGCGCCTGCCGGTCAGCGCGTTCATCGGCAGGCCGGGGCCGCCCGTGACACGCGAATCCCACGGCTGCACCCAAGGAAAGCGGCCCGCCTCAAGCTCGACTATGATCCGCTGCGTCACCTCGTCATAGAGATTGACGCGCGGGCCTGCCTCGCCCTTGCGGGTGGAAACCCTGCTGCCCTCGCCCCGCGCGCGGCGCTTGCCGGAAATGCCCATTGCCTGCCTCCTTCACTGCCAAACTCCGCCGCAGTTCCCGCCAGGCGTGGCGGGTGGGCGGCAGAAGCGACCGGACAGGCCCGTGCGAAGCGGCGGGCGGCACCTGAAGGGGCGAAACGAAGTGAAGAAGCCGGAGCGCGAGCGAAGGCTTGCCGCGCGCCGCGGCGGGCCTAGGAGGGCGCGCCGTCCACCCGGTACGCCCAAGGGACTGCCAACAAACAGCGTCGCAGCGCCGGTCAGGCGCGGCGGGCCATATCACCGGGAGCGCCAGCTCCCGGACATGCGTCAGCGATCGTCATCCGAATGGACCGGGACGCGAAGCGGCCCGGCAGAGCTTGATGCTCATTGGCGTCAAGCGGCGTAGAGCGCGATCGCCCGCTCGCGGGCGGGACGCCAGGCTACTGCCACACACTCCATTGCAACAGACGAGGCCAGCCATCATGGACGAGATAACGGGCCGTCCGCACCATCCGATAGACCCGCATCCGCAAATAGTCGGATCGTCCGTTCCAGTCGGCATCGACGCGCTCGTGGCCCCAGAACAGGCAGGCAATATCGCGCTGGCTCAGCCCCGCGCAATGGGCGTCCCAGGCGCGTAACACCATCGTCCAGCGCGGAGCACGCCGGCCCGGCAGGCAAAATCCGGACATGAGACGACCTGTTTCACGCAGCATCATCAGTTGCCGTAGCGCCAAAAGATGTGGGTGACGATGGCCTACGGGAAGAGGATAGCGAAGCCGCACCGGTCCCCGCGACAACGTCCCCTCCAGTACCGCCAGTCGCAGCCGGGCGGTACCATCGGCGATCAGGACATGCTCCACGCCTCCTTGCCGCAGGAGAGTTACCGGAAGTGCAAGGGCCCGCAGATCGAAGCCGTCGACGGCCGTCAGGGCGACAATGGGCAAGACCGAAGCATCGTATTGCCAGGACCACTGGACCGTCGCAATCATAGCCGAACCGGATGGCGGCAAAGCAAAGCACAGTCCCGGCAGCGCAGGATTTCCTCCGCCTCGTAGAAGGGTAATATTGTCCGACAGCAGTGAGGATGCCGGGGCCGTCGCGGTCTGGCGAACGAATTGACGCCGAGCGAATTCCCAGGCGAAGGTTGCCCGGTCGGCTTGCGTCAGCGCGACATATGCTTTCTCATTTGCCCAGGACGAAGCCCCGGACAGCCTGACGGCCTTGCTCATGCATCCTCTCCCCCGCCGCTTCGTTCACACACGATCGGTCGGAACCGGCAGGCAGCTCAGGTGCCGCGCCGCATAGCGAGCGGCAGGCCGGTCAGGCACTCATCTTTGAAGGATCGTTCGTAACAGGCTTCCATAAATGGACGATGATCGTTCCATTTGCGGTATAAAGACGCCCTAGAATTCACCCGATTTCACGATTTGCGGGCAGACTACGAGGGCGCGCATCGGCAAGGATCTTGTGATAGCCATGGTCGCGCATCCATTCAGCGCGCGACAAATGGGCTGCGTGAATGGCGCGCGCACCTATCGGGTCTCGTTCCGGATCGAGATGAAGAATGATTCGGGCGGCTTCGGACCATACCGCCCCATCGGCCTTAGCATCAAGCAGCCGCAAATAGACGATAAGCAGCCGATAATCATAGTCGGTCGGATCTTCCGACATGGGCGGCGCTGCAAGAAGCTCGGGTTCGAGACTGGGCCGCGGTCGCATGAGGTTCCATTCCTGATGTTCAGCTTCGCCGGGATTCGCAACCCACATCATAATTTCGCACCCTTGATGATGGAAGAGACGACACGAGAGGAGTGAGGTGAGACTTCAGTCAACGGTGATCGAGCCGGAAGCGTGACGGCGTGACGCCAAGGAGCTTGCGGAAATGCCCGGCGAAATGGCCGTGGCTCGCAAAACCCGCCGTATGAGCGATCTGGGTTATGGAAAGGTCGGTTGTGAGCAGCAGCGCCCTCGCCCGTTCTATACGGCGTGCAACAAGATAGCGATGTGGCGGCAGGCCTGTGGACTGACGAAAGGCCAATCCGAAATGATGCGCACTAAGGCCAGCAACGGCTGCTAGATCCCTGATCGAGAGATCATCCTCCAGATGCGCTTCTATATAGTCGATCACCCGGCGCAGCCGCGCTACGCCCAGTCCACCGCGCAACACAGAAGGCGCAGCTTCATTTCCGGCATAGTGCCGAAACAGATGGATGATGGCGGCCTTGGCCAGGCTTTCGAGGAAAAGCCTTCCATCCGGTCCACCAGTTTCAAGTTCGCGCTGCCAGATCGGAAAGACGTGCTGGATGTCTGGATCGACGACACCTACAGTCGGGCGCAGGACAGAGCCCGACCTGCCGAAAGTTTCCAGCCCCACGCGATCAATGATGTGCTGATCGATGGCAAAGATCAGGAGTTCGGGCACCCCCTTCCAGCGCTGATAGAAGGGGTTGCTGCCCGGATTGATATGGGCCATGCCCCGTTCGACCCGGGTCGTTCTTTTCCGGTCGCTGCCCGGCGGACACCATTCAAGATCCATCGCAGATCCAAGATGGACAGCTATACTGAGCTGCGCGCCGCCGATGGAACGACCATCTTCGTTTTCAGTCAGCGTACTGCGCATGACATGGATGCCGTCATGGGAAAGGCTTGTGAGCGGCACAAGCCGGGATGAGCGCTCAGGGCTGCTGAAGTCAATCAGTTCGGGTTTTCGAGCCTTGCGCAAGCGAAACATGATGTAGGGCAAAGGCGCTCAGCGACGCCGCCGCGAGGACCGGCTATCCCTGAAAGGGTCCACAGTGCATTCGATAGATGACTGACAAGGACGGATGATATTGCTGGTCCGACATTTCGGAATTCTCTTTCCGGGCATCCATATCCAGAAGGCGGAGTATATTGCCGCGCGCTTCAGTTTCGGCGCATTGGTATTGTCGAACTGCATGGATCATCCGGCCAACGCTCGCCAGGTCGAAAGCCTGTTGCCGATTATCTGTTCAGCTTGTCTTTGAGCGCCTTGGCGGGGCGGAAGGAGATACGATTGGCGGCACGAATGGTCATCGGTTCGCCGGTAAGCGGATGACGCCCTTCACGGGCCGGCATATGTTTCACCTGGAACTTTCCGAAGCCGTTGATGGCGATTTCATCACCGTCGGCTGCGGCATCTCCGATGGCGGTAAAGACGCCATCAACAATCCTTTTTACATCAGTTTTCGACAACCTGAACTGACCAGACAAAAGTTCAACGAGTTCATTTGCAGTCATTTCTACAATTCGACTTTCGTTTGTAAGGAAATGAAGACCTTGCGACAAGCAAGCTACGGCATTCCGGCACGTGCCGGGCCAGTGAATGAAAAAAATCTGGCGTGAGTACGGAGGGAGCCGAACGCCCACGCCAGATCAAGGTTATAGCACGAGCATAATGAGGGAACTGCCCGCACCTGAAGGTGCATTTCATGAAAACTATAGCTTGCCAGCCCGGCAAGCAGTTGCCCGTTGCCGGACAGGAGCGAGACCGCTTTTAGTCATTGGCATGGTGTTGACTGTCTGCCGCCAACGGCGACACTCTTCCCCCGAACATGGAGGGCCCTGTAGTCGAAAAAACCATGCCATAGCCTTCGACTACGCGAACAGCCTCAGCATGAAGAATACCAAATACATAAAGCGCCACTAGTGAAGTTAATACAACGCCAGTGATAAACGCTATTAAGGAAAGCAGGATCATAGAGAGCATAGCACGCCACCTTCATTCCCAATGCAATTTCTAAAATCAGCGCCCAAACTTACGAGAGCTAATCCTCGGAGATATGTTCGCGCTCGAAAGTGATCGTCTGCACTCTTGCATCCAGCCCTCGCACCACATCGGCCGTGAGATCATTCGAAAAGTTGCCGCCAAGAACCGACTTTCGATCAACCAGCAACCCGCAATCCCGCTGCCGATAGACATCGGCGATCACCGGCTGAAGATAGTCCGAAACTTGCTGGAGCGCTTTCTTGCGGGTGAGGTTGATTTCCCGTGACCGCAGGTCCGCTTTGGCCGTGACCGGTTTCAATTGCTCCGCCAGCGCTTGCGAACGACGTTGGCGTTCCTCCAGCTTCAGACTGGCCGCTTCGGAGCGAAGCGCGACAACCTGCCGATCGATAGGTGCGCGTTCGGCGGCGATTTCCTCCTGAGCCGCTTTGAGAAGCGTGGCCAGACGCTCATTCGCCGCTTTCGAGACCTTCGCGTTGGCGAGCACCGCCTCGCGCGAAAGCAGGCACAAGCCCGGAACCACCTTGCCGCCAAGGCCAGCTACGTCATCCGCAGCCAGAGCCGCCGTTGCCCCGCTTAACGTCGTGGCAGACACCAGGAAGGCTGCTACAAAGAAGCGCTGCAAAGTATGTTTCCGGTTCATGCAGCAGTCTCCATATCTGATTGCGCGAAGGCGCCTTTGCGACGCTCTTCGCGCTTGCGACCCAGGGCTGCGAACCGGCCAAGCGAAGCAAGATGATAATGGATCAGCGCCAGCCAGTTCTTCTGGTGCCAGTCGAGAACAATATCGTCGGGAAGCTCCATAAGGCGTTTGGTGTCGACGACCTGAAAACCCGAAATCGAGAGCCTGTCGTTCCCATCAGGTCCCGACATTTCCGCCCGACGATCGGTCAAAATGCCGCTTTCGACCAGCGCCACGCCAAAGGCTTCGGTGTTCTGCGCATCACGATGAAACTGATCGCAAAAAGCCATAAGCCGCTTGGTGTAATCAGAGGGTTTGCCATCAACAAACAGGTGGTGAATGCTGTTCCCCGCAGCCTCGGCATCGCCTTTGACGACACGATCCGATGCCGCATCCACCATCAGCACCACATTCTGATCTTCACCGACTGTTACGGTCGAGAAGGGATAGCGGCGTACATAGGCAGGGATATAGACATCGCTTGCCCAACGGCCATTCTCGACGAACAAATTGGCATCCTTGACGCCCACCAGCGCCACTGGCGCGGCCTTGGCACCGGCAAACAGGACCGGGTAGTCATGGCTGGCCGTCATGATTTCGCCGACGGACAATGGTATGCTCACTGCATCGGCGGCAAAGCTGTAATCCCCTTCCCTGATCTTCCAATCACCGTGGGTGTTGGATGAAACCAGCAGCGGTTCCTTAAAGAAGAGCGGCAGCCGCCCTTCGGCGCCCTTGTTCTGTGCGCGTGCCATTGAATTTATCTCCAAATCAATCAGTTGTAGGCGTAGTTATTGGCTTCGATCATGATCGTACGATCATCGATCAGCACTGCTCGCAGGCCCTGGCCAAGAAGCCGGGACATCGCTTCGCGCAGCGTCATCGACCCACGGACCGGTTGTGAGCGGAAATTGGCAGCGACATCCGAGCTGTAAAGGATGTTATAGCCCGAGAGCCTCCCCATCTCCTTCATCGCATCATCCAAACCGACCGCGGCAATGTCGAAATCCAGCTTTCCGTTGGACCAGACGGTCGGCACCCGCCCAATATCGGCGCGTTCGGACGAGGAAGAGGACACCGAGCTTTGCGGATTTCCAGCCGCAGGAGCGCATTGCTCCCGCTTCCGCCCATCCTCGCATTCGCTATCGCCATAACCGGTGACCCGGACTTCGATTAGCGACGGCGTGGTCGAAGCGGCATTCCGGCGCACGGATTCCGCCAGATCCTTGAGCAAGTCGCCTCCCAGCAGCGATTTGCTGCCGATATCACCAACATCGAGCGAGGTTGGAGGCGCGGCGGGAGCTTCGGGAAGGCCCGTGGTGCGGCCCGCCACGTCGATATTGTCGAGACCGAGGACTTCGATGGCGAAGACATTGAGGTTGCCGGAAACACGGATACCCGCATCCCCTGCATCGACCACGCCATAATTGGCGACAAGATCGACGTCTGCCGGAGGCACACCCGGCGTGCTTGCCAGCGTACCGATGCCCGCTCCGGTGGGAAGCCCCGCCGGTGAACGGTTCAAATTAGCCAGTTCGTCAATCGAGCGGTCATAATAAGGCGGCGCGATAGAGGTCTTGGCGCCATTGCCTGCGGCAATATCGCCATAGGAAGACCACATCAGCACATTGCCGCCCTGACTGGTCAGCACTCGCGCCTGATTCACATCGATATCGCCATGGGAGAGGACGTTCACCTCACCCCCGCCCTGCGTCACGATACCGGCGCGCAGCGCGTTGCCCTGCGGGTTATTCTCCGAAGGCTGGCCGATCTGGTCCGCCGTCGCCGCCGCGCTGGCAAGGCGGACAAAACCGCCCGGCGCCACCACAGAGACATCGCCCCCCGCATTGGACAGGATGGGCGCGGCAAAGATTTCCAGATTGCCGTCCCAGCGCGATTCCCCATCGGCCAGTTGCTCGTCCGCCGCCTTTTGCGCGCCCGGATACAGCGTGGCTATGGCGTCATAGCCGCGATTGACCGAACCGGCGCGGTCGCTGTCCAGGTCGTTCGCCTCTCGGCTGGAGGTACGCATTTCGAGGAAGAGTACGGAGCGGTAAAACGGCGTCTTGTAGACGGTATTCAGACCATCCCAATAGGCCAGCGCCTCATCCATATAGGCGGCCTGCTCTTCGGCAGAGGCCAGAGCCTCCAGCCCCTGAAGCTCGCGGACATAGTTGACGAGACCCTGACGCTGCTCAGGCAGGAAATACTCGCCTTTCAGCCCCTCTTGAGCCGACTGCGCCGCCGTGTAGCGCGGGATGAGGGCATCGAAAGGGGTTTCCTGCGCGGCAGGCAGGTTCACCCAGTACTCCCAGGCCGTATCCAGATAATTGCGCTGTGCTGCCTCGTCGGGCAGAGCCTCCAGCCCTTGCAGGGAGCGAATATAATTGACGAAGCCTCCCGCCATTTCACCCGTTACGACTTCAGCCTTGGCACCGTTGCCGCGCGCATAATAGCTGTCGAACAGATAGAAGGGCAGTTCCTCCCCGCTACCCAGATCAACGCGGAGATAATCCGCCATGTCGGCCATGAATTCGGGGTCGAAATAGGCCGCCTCGAAGGCTTCATAGTCCGGCCTTTGGTTATAGCCGACACTGATGGAAATATCGGCGGACTTCATGTCCGGGTCGATCTCCACAAAGCCGAAATGGCCGGAATTGTCGATGCGGACCATATCCATCAGCACATCGCTGGTGATACCTCTGGCGTTATCCGGTATCCAGAGATCTGTCCCGGCTTCGATTTCCAGCCTGCCCTCACCAAAAGCCGCGATATAGCCACCCAGGCCTGACAAGGTCGCGGCCGGTGTTGTTGGCGCGATATAGTCGCTGAAATAAATGCCCCCGGCGGCCGTGACCTGCGTTACATCACTGGCTTGGCTGTGACGTACGAGCAGTTGCGGGAAATAGATATTGCCGCCCGATTTTATCCATGTCTGTTCAGCAGAATAAACCCCGCCCAAAAGATTGATGTTACCTGCCCCAGTATAGATCCGGCTTGGTTCACTATCCCCTTCATGCAGCAATAGGTTCAGGCCTGCGGGCCGCGCAGCATAACCTTGGTAAAACGCATCGTCCTGGGTGACGAGATCACTGGTCGAATAAATGCCTGAGATCGCACTATGATAGTTGCCCGTCCATATGCGAACCTCACGCGCCGCACGTTCGGCGGCTGATGTCTGCACGTCCAGAACGTCTGCAGCCCGCTGGTAAGTGCCGATCTGGACGCTGCCCTGCGCGAGAACATCGAGATTGCCATATTGATAGGGCGCCATGGCAAAACCGCCCAGAATGTTCACATCACCGCCGGCCGCGACTAGTTCCACCGTGCCGCCCCATGTCTGCGCCGTCACGGTAGTATTGGGAACATTGACACTCCTCTGGCTGCTGTAACTGATATAATAAGGACTGCCAATTTCATCATGCAGGGCCGCCGACGTGATATTATAATCATTATTGCGCGTTACGATATCGCCGCCCGCCGAATAGAAAGCCACGCGGGCTTCCGCCCCGCCGGTCGCGGTTTCGATGTTGAGGTCACCGGCCGACTTCACTTGCAGATCGCCCGCTTCATTGGCGTAGAACAGGGTGTAGAACGGATTGTGTCGGATCACATCAGTCGGATCCTGATCGTAATGGCACAATTCGCTGCTCGACGGACAATCATCATAGGGAACGATCGGATCTGCGGTGGACAGCAGAACAACCTCACTGCCTGAAACGATGGCTCCGCCAGAGGTGATGCGGGCAGTGCCGGTAACATCATAAATGCCCCCGGCGATGTCGCCACCCGCACGTACATCCATGTCCATGGCCATGACTGAGAGATTGTCGATCTTGCCACCAGCAGCGATGAAGGCGCTGCCTTCAGTCAGAATATCGGTCGCAACAGTCTTGGCCACATCGTCATGCGCGATGATATCGCCCGCGACATCGACCATGATCGAAGACCCAGCACCCGTCGTCTGAAGCGAAGAAGGTCGCTGTTCCAGCACCAGATCGCGCCCGGCCGCCACAGCAATAGCCGCACCGTTGGTGCCGACCACATAACCCTGAGGGTTATAGGTCTGCACAAGCGTGGCGTAGTCATCATTGTCGTAGTTTGACCGCCAGGAAACGATCCAGTCCAGGGGATCACGGGTATAATAATCCGTATCGGCATAATCTTTAGCGCCCGCCGCATATTCGATCAGCGCGCCAGTGACCGGATCGATATATTTTCCGGTAGTGAAATCACGCTCCAGTTCAACGCCGAGAGAGCCGTCGGCGTTGAGATTATAGAGAGCACTCTCCGCCCCATTCACTCGCAAATAATATGGCGCTGCATCAACGGATTGTTCAATTTCAAAATAATATTTGTTAATAACATCCGGGTAATTTCCCAGCATATAGTTCACAAATTCGACATAATATGGCTTATTATTCTCCTCATTCCCGTTCACTCTGCGTCCGTATAATTCGGTCAACTTCACCACCGCTTCATCAGAAAGTTCGGACAAAGCCTCTGCATCCCTCAGGATACGAGAGTTGATATAAGTCAGACCGGCATAGTATGTCCTAGTAGCATTACTCGATTGCACGGCGTAATATTCTGGATTCGTTTCCAGGAAATTCTTAATTAAATAATATCCTTCAACATAGTCATCAGGAATGCCGCCTTGATTAAAAACAACATCCTCTGCTGAGTAGTAATATTCCATCACCTCCGCGTCAGGAAGAGTAATGCCTTTCGAGAAAATCCACCCATCGATGATAGAAAACAGCTCAGAGAAGCCTGACGCGTAATCAACTCCGCCAACCTCAATGGTCATGTCGTAGTCATTGGCATTGAGCATCGTGATGTCGAGTGCATCCACCTCACCGCCGATAATCACCGAACCCGTACCATCCGCCAGCAGGCTCTGCGTCAGAACCGCCAGCACGGCCGGACTGTCCAGATTGGCGCCCGCAACCAGATTGATATCCCAGTTGGAACCGCTGGCCGTATCGGAATCCGTCAGATTGGCGTTGATCAGCAGATCGCCCGAAGCGCGCAGCGAAAGCACGCCCGCGCGATCGTCCGGCCCGAAACGCAGGGAGGACAAGTCCCATTCCTGGGCCAGTTCGATATCGCCCTGATTGCGGATATCGATGCCGGGGATGAGTGAGACGGAACCGAGCCGGTTTTCCACCCCATTGGCCAGCGCCGCGTTCATGAAATCACTCGCATCGCCTTCCACCGTGTCGATCACGGCCTGGTCGATGACAGCGACGTCCTCATAGACCGCATAGGCTTCCGCCACGGCCCGATCCGCGCCAGTAATCGTGCCCGCAAGCTGCGTGATCGCGACATCGTTGGAGCCAATCTGCGGCGCGCGGAAATGAACAAGGCCGCCCTGCGCTTCCTCGCCTTCCGGCCCAGCCATGCCGCTGACATCGATCAGCGCGCCGGAGGCCATCGAGATCGCGCCGCCATTGGTCCCTGCGGTTTCGATCCGCACCTTGCCGCCCGCGCCGCCCTGGGCTGTTGCCGCCGCGACCAACGCGGAACCGCCCGCCAGCGTGACATCCTCCGATGCCGCCAGCGCAATCGTACCGCCCTTTGCGCCCGTGGTGGTGACGCTGCCCGTCACATGGATCGCGCCGTCATTCACGACCAGCGACAGCCCTTCCACTTCGGTCGTGCCGTCCAGCGTGACATCGCCGGAAAGGATTTCGAAGCTGCGCTGCCCGTTCAGCCCGCCAGCGGTCAGCGTATCGCTCAGCCCACCAAAATCGGCCAGCGAACCGATCAGTAGGTCGAAATCCCCCGCCGAACGGCCTTCCGCCGCGCCGCCGCTGAGCGTGCCGTTCAGCAGCGCATTGCCTTCCACCACCGAGATGGCAAGCGCCCCGGCATCGGCCGCTTCGCCGCCCGAAATGTCGATCAGCGCGCCTTCGGCCTGTACCACATCGCCATGATCGGCGGTAAGGTTGACCCTGCCCGCGTCGACACCGATGGTGACATCGTAGAGCGCAAAGGACGTGCCGGAAACATCAACCACGCTGCCTTCGCTCAAGGCGATATCGCCATCGCGCGCCAGCATCGAAACCGTGCCGCCATTGAGCGCGATCCGGCCGTTATGGGCGATGGCGGACCCGTTCAGCGCCAGCGTGGCGCCGAAACTGTCCGCCGCCGCAATTTCCGCGCCTTCCACCTGGTTGACCGTAATCAGGCCCGCCGCATTCACCGCCAGCGCATCGCCGCTGTTCACGGTAAGTTGCCCGGCCTCCAGCGTCAGATTGCCCGGCAGGGTAAGCCCGCCATCATCCCGGCCCATCATCCGCCCCGTGGCGGTGAGGGTTACGTCATCGGCGCCGGAGATGGCCTTCATCCCGCCCGACAGCGTGATGTTTTCAGCGGTCATCACCAGTCCGGCACTGCCGCCCGTGGCAACCGCCTGCCCGCCGTTGCTGTTGGCGAGTGTGAGGTTGCCCGCCTGGATGCGGGCCGTGCCGCCCATATTGTCAAGCAAGCGGATTTCACGCGCATCCAGCGTAAGATCGCCTTCAGTCACGAATTCCACATCGCCGTAAAAATCGATGCTCGAATAGCTCTTGAGCGCGACATCTTCAGCGCTTGAGAGCACCGCCGCCGTGTCGCCAGTGAAGATCAGGCCGGAAAGAACCGCCGGAACATCACCAATGCTAACCTGAGAAGCCGATGCCGTGATCTGTTTCGCGCCCAGCGTCGCGCCGCCGGCCAACACGGTGTCCGCAGTCGCATCGAGCACGAGCGAACGGCTGCTGAGAAGCGCAGCGCCATCCTCGATAGTCAGCAAGCCTCCTTTGGCGCTGATCGGGGCCAGCCCTTCCGACGCGCGCTTGGCGTTAGCCGCAGCCAGCGCCGCCGGATTGGCCAGCAGTTCCGCCATCGCATCGACTGCGGCACTGTCGCGCAGGAATTCTGCCCGTTCACCCGCCGAAACATGCAACAGCGCGCCCCGGTCGAGATCGGCATGGACGAATACATCGTCATTGGTCGAGGGCGTGCTCTGCCCGGTCTGGAACAGGCCATAGGCCGCATCAATGCGATAGGCTTCGGTCGGAGAGGTCAATCCGCCCGTCGCTTCGACGACTGAACCGGATTTGACGGTAACCCCCCCGATCGCGGCAAAGATCATGTCCGCACCCGACAGCGTGCCTCCGGCCGTATCGATCACCAGATCGCCTGCGCCCACGGCAATCGCCGTGCCAGTGTCGGTCTGATACCGGCTGCCGCCCAACAGAAGGCTTTCCACGCCGAAGCTGGCCAGCTTATCCGCGTCCAGCACCAAATAGTCGGCATAGGCAGATAAATCCGTCTCCGCACCGGACACCAGAATATTCCCCGAGACAATATCGAGATAGCCACCCTTGCCACCTTCGGCTGCTTCTGCATCGATCGCACCATCAAGTGTCAGCGAGGAGCCAGCGACGAACGCCAGTCCGCCGCCGTCATTTGGCGTGCGTGGGAGGGAGTCCACTTCCAGATTGGTCCGCAGCGCAGCCGCAAGGAAGGCTTCAGAGTCGAAATAGCTCGTCGCGCTGGCAGTGTTGTAGGTGGACCGCTTGGCCAGCACTTCCCCGCTCATTACCAGATAGCCATTGGTATATGGGTCGCGATATTGCACCGAACCATCGGCATTGGCAGTAAAGCGATAGCCTGCCTGAATGACCGAGCCGTCCGCCTTGGGCGCGGTCGTGCCCAGCACCATATTGCCATAATCGCCATATTGGTGATTCGCGGTGACCCGATAAGCGCCCGGCAAGCTCGCATATTCAGCCGGAAGCAGCGTATATTCGCCCTCGGGCAACCCGTAGGCGTTCGCGCCGGACAGATAGATTTTACCCAGATCCTGCGCGCCATAGCCATTGCCCGTACCCAGCGGCGTCACATCCCCATCGTAGCCGGGAATGATAGCGAAGATCCCGGAGCTATCAGCAACCCACTCATAGTCCTCATTGCGATAGCCGGTCAGCCAGTCCGTCGTGCCGCCGACACCCGCCACGAATTCGCTGGCCACCAGATCGCCGCCCGCGGAAATGTCCACCACTGCTCCTTCGGCAAAATCAATCACATTGCCCGCGATAGTGACGGTGCGATCGGGCAGATAGGTCAACTCTTCCTTGGTGAAGGGATCAACCCACGTGTCGCCGTTCTGCAGCGTGCCATAGGGGATGATATTGCCGTCAGCCGAAACGGAGGTGAGGCTTCCCGCCAGCAGGCTGATGCTGTCCGCTCCCTCGCTGCCGTCATCCCAGGATTCCAGCGTGATGGAGCCAAGCGGCGAACGGACGATGCCACCCTGCACGATGCGCGGCGCGCGCAAGGTCAGGCTGGCCCCGCCTTCCAGCGGCACCTTGTTGATGTCCGAGCCTTCATCTGGCGGCAGGATGGTGAGCGTATCGCCCGCTTCTACCGTGAAGATGCGGCCCGATGCAGCGTAAAGCTGATCCGCCTTGAGTGTGAGATTACCCGAGGCGACAAGCGCACCTTCCGGCGTATCAAAACTCTTCACATAAGGAATCGTCGGCGTGAAGCGAATATCGCCCCCGCTGTTGAGCGTCACATCCTCGAAACCAAGGAAATCGGCAGAAGTGATATCGATCAGCCTCCCCGCCTCGACAGCAAACGATGTGTCAACATTGTCCGCGGACACTCCCAGCGCCTCAATTGCCGCCGCAAAACGCGCTTCGTCGACATCCGTCGGGAGATTGCCGCCATTTTCGTTCAGCGTGCCGCTATCCAGCAGCCGCACCGTATTGGCCAATATGGTGAAATCGGCATCGGCCTGACCGTAGATGTTGGAAGCCGACAAAACGACTTCATCGATCAGATAACTGCCATCGTCTGCCAGCCCTCCAAGCTGAGATTTCCCGGAAACCACCATCGCACTGCTTGCAGCGATCTGCACACTGCTGAAGCCGCCCGCCGCGATGTTCTGCGGCGAAAGCGACATCGATGTCTGCTCAGTGCTCAAGGTCGGCAGGCCATAGCCAAGTGCTTCGTAAAGCGTCAGGAACGCCGGATCGATTTGCGGCAATCCCGCATAATCCGGCAACGCCGGCAACTCCCCTTCACCAATGTAGAAAATGGGGGCAGGCGCACTGGCCTGAGCATTGTACCAAGCATCGTAATCCGCCTGAATAGAAGTGAGTTCGGGAAGATAGGTTCCTTCCGCAAAATCGAGGCTGTCACTGACGAAATAATCGCCTCCGTTGCCGGTATATCCCCAATCGATCGTGGAAAGATCGACGCCGGCCAGACCATATTGCCAGCCACCGCCCTTGAGCCGATACGTGCCGGACAATGCGCTCTTCAGGCGTGCCCCGGTGTTGGTGGCAACCGCTTCATAATCGCCCGAAATCCATTGCAATGTGAAGGTCCCACCTCGTGCGCCCTCACCGCCGCCCGATGCCAGGAAGGTGATGTTGTTCACATCCAGCGAGGAACCGCTGAAATTGACCGAACCGCCATCAGAAGCGATCGTTGTCAGTTCGCGAACGACACTGCCGCCCACACCTTTCGCAATGTTCAGTTCCGCGCTTGTCCCGGAAACATCGATAATTGCGCCGTCTTCCGCGATCAGCGAATACATGGCGCTTCCGCCGGAATTGACGACGCCGCCATCGAGAACGATGCCGCTAACGAGTTCATTTCCATTGCTGTCAAGCGTACGATCGGTGATCCGCACCGCTCCCGGTGCCAATATGCGCGCTGTGCTTGAAAGCACGCCACCAAGCGAAATCGTGCCAGCTGGCGCCTCGAGCGTCCCCGCAACATTGCCGTAGTAGAGGATGCTGCCGCCGGGATTGACCGTGATGGACGAATCCTCAGGCAGGAGGGCTCCATCCCGTACATCTCCATCCTCCCCAAAGGTATTCAGATGGATCAGGCTGATCTGCGTATAGTCATCGGAGAAAATATAAGGTGTAAAGGCTAGGTCGGCCCCGTCCTGCAAGGCCGCATCGCGATAACCTGGCTCAACATAGCCGATAGTGGTTACGTCCAGAATATCCGCGCCCGGTTCCGCCAACCAGGCGGATGGGACGCCGTCCAGCAATGTCGCCGGATCGAGCTGCATCGTCGCCTTTGTAGCGGAAATGTTCATGCCCGGCGCGATTGTGACTTTCGGCGCGCTCAGATAGACGCCCGAAAACGGCATGTTTTCATAGAAATCCGGTGCAATCAGCGCGGTGATATGCCGGTTTTCCAAATCCTCCGGCAATTCATCGCCAACATAGATTTCGCCGCTTGTTTCAAGCGTGAACTGGCCGTTGCCGCCAAGACCATAGGATTGGGCGTTGAACGCGCCGGACAGGTCGACGCTATCGCCCAGCGCCATGAAGTTGCGGATATAGATATCGCCACCCTTGCCCGCGGTCAGATTGCCCTCGCGGTCCAGATATCCGCCCCCATTGGCGCTCAAACCAACCGTCTCGGGAATGACGAAGGCATAGTCGGCATCCGCCTCATTCACGATCTGGTCGTTATAAAAGCCCATGATCATGATGTCGCCGCCATCGACGATCGGTCGATCGGCCAGCGGAACATAATCATAGAGTTCGAATTCGCTGTACCAGGCCGCACTGGTATCGATGAAACTGTCTGCGGCAAAGGTGATCCCCTGCCCGCGCAGCGCGACATCGCCACCGTTGGTGGTGAGAGAACCACCGAAATACATTGCTCCGGTCCCGATCAGATCGAAGGTCGCTCCGTTCGCGAAATTCAGGTCAACCCCATCCTCGACCACGCTGTAATAGTTGCCGTATGCGCCCTCACCCTTACCGGCAAAGCTCTGCCCCTCTCCCAAGAAATATTGGGTCAACTCATAGCGCCCCATTGTCGAACGCTCGAACAGGTCAGCCGATAGCAAAGTCAGATTTCCTTCGGCATCATAGGAACCCGTGCGTTCCTCTTCCTCGCCGAACAGATCGCCATAAACCGACGTCAGGCTGTCATATAAACCGAAGTCTCCGTCCAGCTGCGCCATCGCGTTGGCAATCAGCAATCGCTGGCTGAGATAGTCCTCGTCATATTCGCCATAAGCGTTGATAATCAGCGCGCCAGCGTCAGGCTGGTTGATTTTCTGGTATTTACCAACGGTTACATCGCCCAGGAACGTGCCCTGATAGACACCGTCGGGTGCCCAGACATTCACCGTACCGGCGTTACCGCCTTCGACATAGCTATCCTCCCACTGCCCGCTCGACGATGACATAAGCGGGACATAGTAGGTTTCCTGCTTCCCCCATTTAGGGTCGTAAACGACCCACTCATTGGCAAGCCCCATGTAGATTTCGTCGGGATCAGCCTCGCGAATGTCGATGATGCTGCCATCAAGCCGGCGCAACAGCGTGGTATAGACATAGCCTTCGTCATAAGTGATCGACCCGCCCGACACGTCAATGACCGCGCCTGATTTCATGATGAAATCGTCACCAACGGCGATTTTCAGCGTGCCACCATCGACGATCATCTGATCAAGGGTTAGCTGGTTGAGATTGTCGAAGGTTTCCCAGTCGACAATCTCCGTACCGTAACGCCGGTCGACCGAAATTTCCTTACGATACAACGGCCCACCATCCTGCACAGGCGAATCCGCGAGCTGGGCGACATAAACCGTACCTGTCACCTGATGATAGCCCATCTCGCGGGTGACATCCCAACCCGACAGGTCGATGGTCGCGCCGCCTTCCATCAGGAAGCGCGATCCATCCTGGCTGTTGGCGTTACCGCTCGCCCCCAAGGGATCAAGCACCGTGGCGTCGGCGTCCACATAGAATTCCGCAGTGCCCGAAGGCATGTAAATCAGCGAGTCATCCTGAAGGTGCACATATTGGCCGGCAACGAACAAATTGCCGACCGACTGATTTCCCTGGGTCAGCGGTAAAGTATCGTCCGCATCAAGATCTGGCGTTATCTGGGTCAGGCTGCCTTTGCCAAAAACTACCGTGCCATTGCCCGCGAGGTTATTTTCGAGCGTACCATTTGTGACCGCCTGATCCTGCATCACGGCCTGGAGGTCGATCAGAGCGCGGAAATTGGCGGTGGATGTCAGCGTGATCGCACCGTTCTGCTCGACATCCCAGCCGCGCATAGTGACATCGCTGCCACCTGTGCCGGTGATGATGCCTTCATTGACGGCGGTAAAACCGATATCCCGCACGCGCGCGGCGCGCAGGGCATCGACATAGTCGGAAACAAGATTTTCCGACGAACCGTTAAGGCCGACCAGAGTATCGCCGACCGTGCCCGGCAGCAGGTCACCCGCCTGATACGAGCCTCCGGTCATGGTGTTGACGAAATCGACCCACTCCGTCGGAATGACGCTGTCCTGCGCATAATAGCGCCGGGTGCTCCGGTCATACTGAACATTAAGGAAGGCTGGTGCCAGATAGTTCAATGAAACCTGACTGTTGGTCACGTCCAATGGGTTATAACCGCTGGTGTAGACATCCAGATTGACACCATCCTGGCTGTCTATGAAGATGTTCTCACCGGCAGCCAGGATGACCTGGCCTTCATCCCGAACACTCAGCACCCCCTTATTGTAGACATTGGGACCAAAGAGCATGATCTTGCCCTTTGCATCGGTACTGATGCTTCCCGCCGCACCCACCGTGACCGCATAATGCTGTGCATCATTCGGATCGACGACTATCGGCTCGTCATTCAGCAGATTGAGATAGCGATCGGTTCGGGCTTCCACCGTCTGGCCGGCACTACCCTGGCCCAGCTCTGGATAAATCCAACTGTTACTGAAGGTAGGGTCCAGCCGTAGCGCACTATTCTGATCGTTTTCCGAGAAGGAAAACAGCCCGCCTCCTTTATTATGGAAACCCAGAAAAGCCGTGTCGCGGATTTCCAGAGCGGACGCTACGACTTGTCCGGCTTCGATAGCACCGTTGATCACCAAGCCGTCCCGCGCGACCAGAAGCAGACCTTCGTCCGCCTTGATCGTACCGTCGAGCGCAACGACACCACCCGCAATACTGCGATTGAGCGCCATCCAGTCATCACCATTCTGATGGATGGTAATGCTCTGGCCTTCCGCCAGATTCATGTCGCTCCAGTTGATGATGGCCCGCTCATCACCCTGGGTGAATTCAAAGCCATTGCCCGCGACGTTCACATCGGCGATGTTCTGGGTCAGAAAATAGCGTTCGGCATTGATCTGTGCGTCTTCGCCGATATCGAAGCCGGTCTTGTCTTCAAGCACGACGATGCCCTTGGCTTCGATCGTGCCGTGAAGCGTCAGATCACCCTGGGCGAGAGCAGCAGCGTTGCCGGTATTCGCAGGTTCGGTCAGGTCACGATTGATGACCAGCCAGTCCTTGGCCTGCTGCTCGAACTTCAGAACCTGATCGGTGGCCACTTCGAATTTCTGCCAGTCGAGCGCTGCTTTCGCCCGGCTCTGCACGAATGTCGTCGTATCGCCATCGATATCGACGTCCGAAATACCCGAGCCGACAACAAGCTGCCGCGTATTGATCAGCGCATCGTCGCCAATCAGCACGCCATTGTCATTGAAGACGTAGACCGAACCGATCGCACGGATTTCACCGTGAATTTCCGCAGCCTGACTGCCATGCACGCGATTGATGACGAACCAGTCGGATGCCTGCTGCTGGAACTCGAGGATTTCCTGAGTTTGGAGGCGGAAATCTTCCCAGTCGAGAATGGCCTTTTTCTGGGTCTGCACGATTGTCATCAGATCCCGGTCGCCCTCCTTCGAGAGAACCGGAAGGTTCGCGCCTTGCCAGACGGAAACCTGACCGTCCGCCCCTATGGTACGGCCCGCCTGCATCCCAACCAGTGTGCCGAAAGGCTGCTCAGCTCTGGCGGAAACCGGTGCGAGCATGTTCATGGCCGCAAGGGCAACGAGGCTCGTACCAAGTTTGAAACGCTTACCGGAGATACGGCGCTTGCGAATGGTGGCGATAGTGACGGACATGAACAGATTCCTGTTTAAAATGCTTGTCATCCAGGAGGGAATGGAGGTCGATCAGTTCGACCCTGCGGCCTCTTGGTCCAATTTCTGTTGAACACTGGGGGGAAGCGTCTCGGGGTAAATTCGAGCGGCATGCGCGCGATCGACATAGTCCTGCTGAAGATTTTCCATCTTCACCCGTTGGGTCTGCAGGAAAGGCTCGACAGACCGCTTGCTCAACCCTTGGTCGATCACTTCGCGGGTAATGGCGAACAGCTCGGCGTTACGCTCGATCCCGAGCGCGATCAGCTCGTCCTTGAGCGCGATGTCCGCGCGCAAACGCTCAACCTCTTTTCGTGCATTGTCGGCGATCCGGGTCATGCGGCGCAGTTCTTCTTCCTTGCGCTCCAGCTGCTCCGCTGGATCAAGGGAGATTGGTGTCGCCACCTTTTCCGAAACGGCCCCAGGCGTCTCGGCGAAGGCAGGGGAAGCAAAAAGCACGAGAACCATGAAGAGTGTCTTTTTCATGCCCGCCTCCTCAAAACCGCGTGTTCAGTTCGACCTGAACCACATCGACCGAAAAGGGCGCTCGTTCGATCGAGTCCGACGACAGCCAACGCACTCCGAGAGAGGTGTTCTTGTGAACGCCGAAATAGGCTTCCAGTTGATAGCCTTCGACATCGGTGCCCCCGAGGCCAAAATCTGAATCCGTGAAGATGTCGAGCACGGCATCCGTTTCGACGTGACGATATCCAGCAGCTACCTGCCATTGCCCGAATTCCGAGATAACAGGGTAGCCGACTTCAAGGCGCGTCAACCAACCAAGATCACCGGGTTTGACGCCTTGCTCACCACCGCGCAGCGCGTTGATCGTCGCTCTATCGAGCGCCAGATTCTTCACGACCTCGCCGGACAATTTGAACGTCAGCGGGCCGGACCGGTAACCGACCTCCGCCGTACCCGACAGCAACTCATATTCCGAGGCCAGACCGACCAGAGTGGTCAGGCCATCGGTGCGCATGTTGAAGTTGGAGTTGCCCTTTGAAACATAGGCTGGCGCGCTCCAGTCATTGATGCGCGAGCCGTCTGCCGGGTTCTTCAGGCTCTGAATATTCTCATAGTAATAATACCCCGCGCCAAGCTTGGCGAAGAAGGAATCCTTCGAGCCATAATGAATGCCAATCTGGCCTGCATAGAGGTTGGTGTCGTCATAAATTTCGCGTTCCTGCAAGGGAAAGAACCCGCCCGTTGCAAAGACGCCAAGTCCTCCGCCGATCTCGCGATCGACACTCAGCGCGACACCTTCCGGATTAATGTCTTCATCCCACACCAGGCTGGTGGAATAGAAAGGATTAGGCATGCGGCCTGCGACGATATGTGCGCCCTGAATTGGCTCGATGTCGACAAAGGCACGATCGACCCAGAGCGTGTTGCGATCAAAGTAATTGCCGAAAGTGGAATTTGTCGAAATGGCACCAGGTTCGTCGCCAGAAGCCAGGCGCAAACCGACCTGAATGCCATCTGCTACCCGCGCATCGATGCCGATGCGTGCACGATAATTCACACGCTTGCGATCAAAAGTGGAATTGAGCAGCGGGAAGTTTGAATTGGATACGCCGCCCGCCTGATTGATGGCATTACCATCGGGAAAGGACGGAAAGTTATTATCGCTGAAATTGTCGAACTGACCACGCACCCGAAGATCGCCTGAAATCCGTACCGCCTTCACCCAATCGGGAAGCGTGTTCGGCGAAACCCACCCTTCGGATTTTGCCGTCTTCACCACATCGTCGCGAACGGCCTCCCTGATCTCATCCCGGACGGTTTCCGGGACATAAGGGACATTGACGACATCCTCAGCCTTGGCCGCAGCATCAGCTTCGGCACGCAAAGCTGCGTTCTGCCGGGCCTTGTCGAGAATGGCCTGAGCCTTGTCGAAAGGAATAACCCCTTCATCGACCAGAAGCTGGAGAATTTCGACACCCACTTCGTCCGTAGCCTGCGCCATGGCAGGTGACGGGAGAAGCATGATCAGCGCCATCGCTGAATTACCCAGAAGTGCTTTTGTCTTGAACATTTCGATCCTCATTCGATGTGGCGCACAGCCGCTCCGGCCACCGCCTGAAACTAATGACTTAACCTGCGAGAGAGCCCGACTTTCCGGGCATCAGAACTCTTCCCAGATACGGAACTGGATACGGAAGTTGTCGAAGTCCGAGAGCGTCGACTCTTCGCTGACCAAAGGTCTGGAGAGGTTCACGGCTGCATTGAGGCCATGGTCGAGTTGAAGCCTCAAACCACCGCCGACGCTCAGCAGCTTCATATGTTCGTCTTGCACGCTGAGCGGGTCGTAAATTCGCGCGTAGCCGCCATCGACGAAGCCAAAGACGCGCAATTGCTTGACGAGGCCGGAATTCAGCAGGGAAGGCGTGTCGATCTGAAACTGGCCGGAAACGCCGTCATCGCCCAGATTCATGCTCTCATAATAGCCGCGAACGCTATCATAGCCCCCGAGCGAAAACTGCTCGTTGGAAATCAGCGGTTCACCAGCATATTGCCATTGCACTGACCCGCCGATCCGCCAGCCACTCCGCAGCTTGCGGGTGTAACCGAAATCTCCGCGCAGAGCTGACCAATTGGCGTTGGCGTTGTAGCGCTTGTACCGGAACTCGAGATCATCAGCGGCAAGTCCGCGAAGGCCAAAGGCAGCGCCGATCCCGAAATCGAGATCATAGGCCTGCGTCCGCTTCGATAAGGCATAGCGGAGCATCAGAGGCATGTAATCGATAGGCGTGTAGGCGGCTCCTTCCTCGTCCTCGGAAAGGAGGTTTTCCTTAAAGTTCTTGTAGTCCAACCCGGCAGTGAACTGGTGGACCGTTGGCCTTGTAGGGTCGCCGGAAATCTTCGAATAAATCGCCCGCAGACCGAGAATGTCACCCTTGCCGAGCACATTGATCCCGCTCAGCGCGGCCACGTCGCTGTCGGTGTGGATGCCATAGCCGACCAGCGTCAGGTCGGTGCCCGGAACGGGGGCGGCATAGGATGCCGAGACCGCCCAGGACTGGCTTGGATCCTGCGGACTGATCTGGCCCTGCAGACTCAGACTATGATCGAGCTGGAAAAGGTTATTGTAGGTCAGCGAGCCGGAGAGCTTCAGGCGCTTCGTACTAGAACTTGCCCGGTCATTAAGCTCCAGCGTGCCATGCAAAGGCACCTTATCTTCGACCGTAAGGTCGATATCAACGGTGCCGGGCTCCAGGCCAGCGCGCAAGGTAGGAGCTATCACACGGTCTTGCGACCTGTTCACCGCAGCTAGGTCGCGCGACAATTCATTATAGTTGGGAACCTCGCCTTCCTTGAGGGAGGGAACCCGTTTCTTGATATCTTCCGGCGAGTAATAGGTTGCGCCATCAACCCTGAGGCGCCCAATCCGCATCTCTGCAACCTTGAGGCGGATATTTCCGTCCTTCACTTCCTGAGCGGGAATAATGACATTGACTGTTTCAAAGCCCTTTGCGTGATAGGCCTCCATCAGCGCCTTGCGCGCCTGATCAACGTCGGAAAGCGGCCTTTGCGGTCCAAGCCAGGGCATGAGAGCCTGTTCGATTTCCCTGGCCGACAGGACGCTGTTCCCTTCAACCTGATAGTTCAGGATATCGACCAGCCGCTCGGTCTCTGGCGTGGATGTGGACGGGGCGTCCCTTGTCGCTTCCTGAGCGTGAAGCGCCGGAGCAAAGACTGAACTAAAGGCCAGGGCACTTACACAGCCCGCCATGCGAAATATCATCGGAATACTCCGTAAGACTTGTCTCGGCAGGACACGTGCGGCGTGAACCGGCATAGGTCGCAAACCTGCCTGAAAGGGGAACTGACTGATCAACTTCGCCTCATGTCGATCGTCGCATGGGTCGTGGCGGAGCGATCGGCCGGACGTGGAACGGAGAGCGGCGGCAAGTTGCGCAAGACTTCACGGATAGCCGCATCAAGTTCCCTATCACCGGTAGAGTTGCGCAAGCTGGCCTGAGTGAACTTCCCGGCATCAGAGATGACGACCGTCACATTGACCGATCCCTTGGCAACCCGGGTCCTGGGATCCCGCATCAACGCCCGGCGAATATGTCCTTCGACATAAGCGCCCCACTGGCCGCCACCGCCTCCTCCCGTACCCCGTCCGAACATTCCGCCACCGCCACCGGCCGCCAAGCGGAAGTTGTCCGACCCGGCATCCGCCGGACGATCAAGGCCCGCCAACTGGTTCGATGCCGTATCGCTCGGAGCGTCGGAGGGGTTTTCATTCGGCTGTTCATTCGGTGTTTCGCTGGGAGGCTGCTCGTTTGGCTCAACGATCTCCTCTTCATCTTCCATGATCGGATCTTCCAGCTCGGGCTCGGGTGGTGGCGGAGGTTGAAGCATGTCAATCCTCGTCACGACCCGTTCCTGGCGGACAGGAAGATCAGCATCAGGCCAGAGCAGCCAGGCCAGCACCGCGATCAGTGCAAGCGGCACCACCACCGCTGCAACCTGACCGGCACCTCCAAGCCGCCCAGCCTTTTTGGGGATGGGAGCAAGCTCGCTCATGACGGCCGGGCCTTCTCGCTGACCAACCCAAGCTGGCTGATGCCGACCCGGTTGCACACATCCAGCACCTCCATGATGCGGCCATATTGTGTGACGCGGTCTCCCTTGACGACGACCGGGAATTCCTCGGTCGTCGCCTTGAAGGTCCGCAATTGGGATTCCAGCTCATCGAGCGTTACCGCAAAGGTATCGAGATAGATCTGCCCCTGATCGTCGATCGTGATCGCCTTGGTCGTCGGCTTGGCAAGGCTCACCGAGGAGCTTGCCTTGGGCACATTGACCTTGATCCCCTGCACCGCTGCCGTTGTCAGCAGAATGAAGATGATCAGCAGCACCAGGGTGAGATCGACCATCGGCGTGACGTTGATCTCGTCATAGGGCTTGCGCTTTTTCTGGACCTGCATCGCCAGTCTCCTCGTATGTGCGAAGGGTCAGGCGGATGCGACTGCAACCGGGCCAGGACGATAGGTTTCGGCCAGCCGCTTCTCGAGTTCGTCGACAAAGACCTGATTGTCGGTCTCAACCTTCTCGACGCGAGAAAGCAGCCAGTTGTAACCGAACAGCGAGGGTATCGCGACCGCGAGACCGGCGACCGTCGCGAGCAGTGCTGCGGCAATACCCGGCGCGATTGCGTTGATATTGACGTCCCCAGCTGCGGCCACGCCGGCGAAAGTGATCATCACGCCGATGACTGTGCCGAGCAGCCCAAGAAACGGCCCACCGGAAATTGCAATGGTCAGCAATACCAGCTTCGCATTCAGCTTCTGCCCTTCCCGGGCAAGCTGGGCATCCATCGCCGCGCGAATGGCCGCCACCGATTGCGGCGCCAAAGCGAAAGCTTCCTTCGACCGACGGCCTTCGACAAGGCGCAGTCGCGCTTCGTCGCGCCCCGTTTGGAACAGGCGGCCAAGGGTAGAGCCTTCTTCCCATGTCAGGTGATCATTCTTGACCAGCCCGTCATGCATACCGGCATCGGCATTCGCGCGGCTGAAACGATCGCGAAACGCAGTGTTGGCCCGTTCGATCCGGGACAGCAGCATGCCCTTGCTGATCATCACGGCAATGGCGATCACCAACATCACCGCAAGAATCGCGATCACGACCCATGCGTCGAGCGTCAGCGCGCCAAACAGAATACCCAGATAATTGTGGCCGCCGCTCTCACCGGCCGCCTGCGCTTCGCCGGTCAGCTGCACCACGGTGGCGTCACGTCCTTGCGATTTGGCCGCCAAAGCAATGAAATCGGCGGAGCGCGAGGAATTGGCGCGCCATACTTCGTCGACATCCCCCATAAAGCCAGGGAAAGTACCATTGGCCCCGACAATCTCCGCACCATCCAAAGCGGGAAGATCCGCCTTCAGCTGCGCGGCTTCGCTGCCATTGACATAAAGGCGCACGATGCCATCGCCCGCTGTAACCGCCAGATGAGCCCAACTCCCCGAGGCGAGTGGAGCTTGCCCTGAGGCTTCAGCACCATTCACGCTGACATAGGGCACCGCGCCGCGCAGTCCGATCATCAAACGAGAAGAACCATCCCCCAATTTGGTGTAGACGGAGGCCTCGGCCGGTAGTTCATTACCCGGCTTGATCCACACCGAAACACTCATCGCTCCACCAGCGGCAATGGTAAGAGACTGGCTGGGGCTCACCTCCATCCGGCTGTCGGCGCCGAAGCGAGCGCCACCTGCTACAAGCCCCTCGGCTATCGGTTGAGCAGAAAAATTGCCGATTGTGTTGGCATTGGCGGTTTCATCACGCGGGCTCGCACCGTTGGCGAAGTGGACCACCAGGGACTGCTCACCATCATAGGTATCGGCAGAGGACAGGGCGCCTGAAGCTTCGCCATTGCCATAATAGGCATAGATTTTCTGACGCTCGGACGAGACCTCAGGCAGTTTCACCCAGGCAAGCGCGATTTCAGCCTGCCTGTCGAAGCTTTCGAGATGGAATTCCAGAGGCGTCCCGCTGGATGTCGTAAAGCGCAGATCGCTACCGTCATCCTTCAGACGCGTGAAATCAACATTCCCCGCATGCAAACGGACCAAAACTGGAACGTTATCAACTTCCCCGGAGACCACACCGTCAGGATTGACGGCAATCTCCTGCCGATACCCCCAGTCATCATTCCACCAGTCTTGCGCCGATGCCGCTCCAGGCACAGCCAACAGTATCGCGCTTAACGCGACCAACACTCGTTTCATTTCCCCCGCTCCAGATTTGAGGAATGGATAAAGACCCGCCACCCGACCGATCCAAACGACAAGCACGCTCACCGTTCACATGAACGACGCACGCGGAACCTCAGCCACAAACGCTGGCAGAGCCCCCTCTTCCAATCAGGAAGAGAGGCGACACCACTAACCGCGGCCAAAATTCAATTTTTCAAGGAAGGCCAAATCAAATAATTAGAACCACACCCTGCACATGGGCCGTCTAATTTTTTAATATTACAGATTCAGGACTCTAATAAATTTAATAGAAATAAATATAGATCGTGATTATATTTATTTTAAAACAAAACATGCGCTCCAAGATTTTATCTTGGAGACGTTATTTTTATTACACGTCTGTCTTTTTCATTAAAATATTAATGAAGGGTCACTGCCAACCCCTACACCCTCAAGGACGCTAGGAAGCTTCAAACCCGCATCAGATTTTTTGATTGTCAAAATTTGAGCGGCTAGACAGGCAACAAAAAGGTGCCGGCCCGTTGCACTGGCCTCAAGCAGCCGACACGAGTCCCCGCCCCCACCTTCAGGCCGAAGACAAGAGGGAGGCTATCAACTTTGCTAAACGAACCGGTCAGGGGGTAATCAAATACCGATCATCGTGGCGTTCAAGGCGCAACCCACATATCCTAGCCAGAATGTGAGCGAAACGCTCCGTATCAGCGACGCGGAACACACCGCTAACGCGACATTTTGCGACATTGGCAGAAGGACCAAACGCAATCGTCTTTTGACCATAGCGGTTCATCTCGCCGATGGCTCCAACGGCGGATGCATCCTGGAGGACAAGCCTTCCATCACGCCACGCCGTTACGGCGCTGAGCGATGGCTTATCCACGGCCGTGGAACCGGTAGTCCCGATACGGACCCGCTGCCCCGGCGTCATAATGAAGCTCGCCCTTCCCTCCCGCTCGGGATCGACAACAACCTTGCCGGAAAGCAGGGTGACCTCCATTGCATTGCCACGATCTCGAACAACGAACTTTGTTCCCAGCGCGGTCACTGTGCCGAGATGTGTCCGCACAACAAAGGGACGCCTTGGATCCTTACTCACCTCGAACAAGGCCTCGCCACGATCCAGCGTGATCAGACGCTTGTCGTCGGTGTAACGTGCCGCCACCTTGGAATTTGTGTTGAGGATCACACGCGAGTGATCGGGAAGGGATGCAATCTGTCGCCCGCCGACCGACGTTTCGAAAGTCAGCGGATTGTCGAACGGATTCAATCCGACAAAAATAAAGATCAATGCAGCGACCGCCGCCGCAACCCATGCAGGCCACCACAGGCGTGACCTTGCACCACTAGAAGCAGAATTTCCTGGCTCATCATTAGCGGCCTGCGAGCCTGACGTTGCCTTCTTCCCATCATCATAGAATGATAAGGCCGCAACCTCACCCAAATCCGACCAAAGCACGTCCATCTCCGCCAATGCGGTAGCATTGGCAGGTCTTTCGGCACGCCATTGGGAGAGCCCCGCGTGCGTTTCCGGCGCACATGCACCATCGCCCAGACGAGCAAACCATGCCGCCGCTTCAGCTTCCGCTTTCCCGGTCAAAAGCTTCCAGGCTCCATCAATAGTTCCGCATCCAGACCGAAAGGAACAGCATTGCCTTGGCAATGCGCTTTTCAACCGCGCTGACACTCACGCCATCCCGCAAGGCGATTTCCCTCATCGACAAACCCTCGATGCGCCTCGCTTTAACCATCGCACGGGTCTTGGGATCCAGCCGCTCAAAGCCTGCAACCAGATGCTCCAGCCGGCTCCTGCCGATTGCAACTCGTTCAGGATCTGGTGTCTCATCGACAAGCAGAAGGTCATCGACCGGCTCCGACACCACATCGAAACGCCTCGCGCGCCGATTGGCATCAATCGAGAGATTGACGGCAGTGCGCACCAAGAACCCCTCCTCTCGGCCGACTTCATTGTCCTTGCGATATTGCAAAAGACGAAGGAAAGCTTCCTGAACCAGCTCTTCTGCGTCGGAATCTGAAATCCCGCGTTTCTTCAAAAGAGCACTTAATCGCGGTGCGAATTTTCTGAAGAGCGACATGGGATTCAATTATCCGACCCATTACACATGACCTGCGTCGTGCCAGTTGCACGTGACAAAATAAATTCATTCACCCCTCGCAGGCTTTCATGGCACCAGCCGAAAATCAGTTAGAAAGTTACTCAGCCTCAAGGACGTTGGAGCCAGCCAAACCCGCATCAAATTTTTTTGGCTGCGCCGAACGGGAACGGAGCTGTCAACTGAATAACCCCTAGGTGTTTAGTCCCAGCATGTGATGGTGTAAGTTTATCACCATCGCAGCGGAGGTTTCTATGGGACAGATTCTACACGGGTGCGCCAAGACCACGCACGCCATTCGAAGTGAGCTACAGCGATCGCAAGCTTCGGTCGCGAGCCTCGCGAAGCGATACGGGATCAATGAGAAGACCGTTTTGAAGTGGCGCCACCGGCAGTCGGTCGAAGACATGCCAATGGGACCGAAGGAGCGGCGCAGCACGGTTCTTTCGCCCATGGAAGAAGCCGCTATCGTGGCGCTGCGGGTGCAAGCGCGACTCCCGCTCGACGATGTCTACATCGCGCTCAAGGACGCGATCCCGCACCTGACACGCTCTTCCCTGCATCGCTGCCTGCAAAGGCACGGGATCAGTCGCCTGCCCAAGGCCGACCGAGAGAAGCCGAAGAAGTTCAAGGATTACGAGATCGGCTACTTCCACATCGATATCGCCGAACTGCGTTACGAGGGCGGCAAAGCCTTCATCTATGTCGCCGTCGATCGCACATCCAAGCTGGTCTTTGCGCGCATCTATCGTCGTGCCACCAAGCTGATTGCCGCCGGCTTCCTGAAGGCGCTGATCCGGTGGGTGCCTTACAAGATCCACACCATCCTGACCGACAACGGCGTCCAGTTCATCCAGCGCGAACGTGGCGCAAAGGGTCTGACCTTCCCGCATATCTTCGGTCGTGTGTGCCTGGAGAACGAGATCGAGCACCGGCTGACCAAGCCATATCACCCGTGGACCAACGGGCAGGCCGAACGCATGGTCCGCACGATCAAAGAGGCAACCGTTAAATCCTTCCACTATGCCTCGATCCAGGAACTGCGCAGACACGTGAGCGACTGGCTGATCGCCTACAACTTCGCCAAGCAGCTCAAGGCGCTCAAGTTCAGGACACCATACGAAGCCATCGAGGAACTCTGGAAATCAAAGCCAGATGTCTTTATCGTCGAACCCAACCATCACATGCCGGGACTAAACACCTAGATTTCTGGACGCCTTCTATCCTAATTTTGAGGACAGGAGACGACGATGGGGAAGCCCAATTTCAGTTATGATTTCAAGCGTGATGCGGTGGCTCAAATCACCGAGCGTGGCTATCGGGTGGCGGAGGTATCCGAGCGGCTCGGAGTAAGCCCACACTCGCTCTATGCCTGGAAGCGCCAGTTCGGGTGGTCTGAGCCCCTAGATTTCGTCCAGAGATAAGGAGAGTCCGGCCCTCACAAGGAGACGGACGAATGAAGCGGAGCAGGTTCAGCGAGGAGCAGATCATCGCTGTTTTGAAGGAGCAGGAGGCTGGGATGGCGACGGCGGATGTGTGCCGCCGTTACGGTGTCAGCTCGGCGACCTTTTACAAATGGAAGTCGAAGTATGGCGGCCTGGAGGTGTCCGATGCCCGGCGGCTACGCCAGTTGGAGCAGGAGAACGAGCGGCTGAAGAAGCTGCTGGCGGACTCGATGCTCGACAACGCCATGCTCAAGGAGATCAGCGCAAAAAAATTCTAGCGCCCGGTGCCAAGCGGCAGGCGGTGGCTCATCTCCAGGAGGTGTTCGAGGTGAGCCAGCGTCGTGCCTGCGGTGTGCTGGGCGTGGACCGGACCATGGTGCGCTATGTCAGTCGTCGGCCCGACGATGCAAAGGCGCGCGAGCGCATCCGTGAGCTAGCCTGCCAGCGCCGTCGGTTCGGCTATCGGCGACTGCACTGGCTGCTGTGCCGGGAAGGATGGGCGATGAACCACAAGAAGTTCCGACGGCTCTATCGCGAGGAGCGGTTGCAGGTGCGCCGTCGCGGTGGTCGCAAGCGGGCCTTGGGCACGCGGGCGCCGATGATGGTCCCGCACGGCCCCAATCAGCGCTGGAGCCTCGACTTCGTGTCTGACGCCTTCGCTTGCGGACGCAGGTTCCGGATCTTCGCCGTGGTTGATGATTATAGCCGAGAGTGCGTCCGACTGATCGCCGACACATCGATCTCCGGCGCCAGGGTCGGGCGGGAGCTCGATGCAGCGGTCTTCGAGAGGATGGCGCGGCCCCACATGATCGTCAGCGACAATGGTACCGAACTGACCAGTATGGCGATCCTGCGCTGGTCGAAGGAACGCAATGTCGAGTGGCATTACATCGCGCCCGGCAAGCCCTACCAGAACGGGTTCATCGAGAGCTTCAACGCCAGGCTCAGGGATGAGTTCTTGAACGAGACGATCTTCACCAGCCTCGCCCATGCCCGCCAGGAACTGAAAGCCTGGCGATACGACTACAACCACTTCCGACCCCACTCCAGCCTCGGGAACCGAACCCCGGCGGAGATAGGGGCAGGATTAAGCGGCAAACCGTATCGGGGGCATGCCCCCGATACGGTTGTTGCCATCACGCCCAAACATGGGCATCGAAACGGCCCAAGGCTCTACTCGTAGCTGGTAGAAACTTCGGGCTCAGACCACGCCCGGTCTCGGATCCGACGGTACATAGGTCGAGATCGAGCTTCCAGTCCGAATGGAAACCGTGCTTTTTCAGTTCCGTGTCGCGGAACGAAGCGCCTATCGAACGCTCAGGCACAGCGACCAGAACTTTCTTCACTTCCGATGTCCGCAATTTCTCAAGCCCCACGAACATGGCCGCGCGCGATTTGCCTGATGCCGGCGGTGACTTCACCAGCAGGTGCTGAGCATCGACCTTGTCCCAGACGCGGGCCTGCATCGCCCGCCCGCCGAGGCCGAAGCCAATTACTATGCAGCCCTCGAGACTCTCGATATGGCTGCCTAAGTCAAGCCGAATAGCCTCCGAAAAACCCGGGACGCTTCAGGCTATTCTCCGCCGATCCAGCGAACCTTGTAATATCTCTTGTTGACCGGAAAGATCATATCCACGTCATCGTGGATGAGGCGCAGATTGTATGACCACCAGCTGCCCGAATCCGCCTTGAGCCAGACAATGGCACCAGAATTTCTGTTCGTTGACACGGATTTGACCTGTCTTTGCCCAGAAAGTTGAGGATGCGCCACCACCGACTCGTCCGACTCATCGAAAAGCCAAGTCTGCGACGCAGTCGATATGTGGAATTGATCCGAGCAAGGTATTTGAGAAAGGTTGTGTCCTTCTCCTTCCGGCAGGGTGATACGCCGCACCAGATTAAGATCAGGGCTTTCACTATCCCAATTGACCAGCTCATATATGTCGATCTCCTCGCTCGCGAGCGCGTAGAGCCGTTTGGACTTGCTATCCCAATGGACACCGTGCCCAGCTGACAGGGGTTTCTCGATAAGTAGTTTCCCCATCTCCCGACCATCGAATATCTGGAGTGTGTCACCTCCGTGAGAATTGGCGACGGCAATGCGGCCTCCTGGAAGGAAGTCTGCCGAATGGGCATTCCGACTCACGCCAAGCTGGAGGAAACGTTTGCCCTTCCGGTCAATCAGCCCCACTCCGTCGGTTGACGCGGTTATCAGGATGGTGTCTCCACCATCAACGGATTTACATTCATCAATGTGATGAAAAAGCTCGAAGAACCGGTCCAGATCGGCGATTCCCGAATAGTCCTCGGGCTTCCAAAACCAGCTCTCTTCAAGCGTTTTTACCTGAGGATCATATGTAAAAATCGAGACATTGCCCCACCCACAAGCAAGGAAACTCTCCGTATCATTTCCGCGGTCAATTCTCGCGGGCACTTCGTGAGCTGTAGCGAGACCGGAAAACAGCAGCGCACACACGGCAAACGACAGACGCACGATCTTCTTCATGGAGGCACTTTCGTCAAAACAGGGGCGCTGCGACCGCTTAGCGACCGCAGCGCTTTCCCTTGATCATCAGTATTTGAAGCTCACACCGAAAGTGAAAGACCTTTCGTCAAGCCGCACATTGGTCGGCAAATCCTTGCGCTCCTCCGTATATTCATACTTCGTTTCCTGAAGCAGATTGATGGCCTTGAAGCGGAGGCTGATATTGTCGTTGACGTGATAGTTGAAGGAATAGTCCAGCTGACCATAGGCATCCCGATAAACGGGATGACCGCCCCAGGGGTTGAGCTGACGCAAATATTCTGAGCGCCAGTTATAAGCCAGACGTGTATCGACCTTGCCTTTCTGGTAATAAAGGATCGCGTTAAAGCTACTCTTCGACAGGCCCGGCAGGGTGACGGAATACTGATCTTCCGCGAAGGAAAATTCGGCGTTGCTGTCCGCGTAAGTGAAGTTGAACTGACCGCCAAATCCATCAAGCGGAGACGGCAGGAAACTGAATGGTGTCTGGATGTTGAATTCCAGACCGGTGACCGTGGCTGTATCGCCATTCACAGGAATGGCCATGCTGACTTCGGCAACGGAGGTTGTTCCATCAGGATTCTCCACCTCAACGTCGACCATCTCACGCCGGACTTCGACGAGCGAATCCATCTTCTTGTGGAAGAATGCCAGGCTGACGAGCCCTTCGTTGCTGAAGTACCATTCCGCCGAGACGTCGAAGTTCCAGGCCGTTAGTGGATCAAGGCCCGGGTTCTTCGCGCTGCCGGTCAACGTATTGATATTGAAGGACGCTTCGGGTGACATATCCGTCAAGAGTGGGCGGGTGATCGTCCGGCCCGCGCTGGCGCGCAGGTAGAAATCGTCGCGCAGGCGATATTTCAAGTTCAGGCTTGGCAGCCATTCGCTGTAGTCCCGGACAAATTCGACAGGGATCGTTTCTTCGTCCACAAGCCAGCCAGTGTTGTTGGCAAGCCCCCCTACAACCCGGTGCCCCGAAGACGTAACTTCGGTCTTCACAAACCGAACACCAGCATTGCCCGACAGACGATCTGTGCCGAACTTCGCCTCAAGGAAACCGGCATAAGTCTCCTCACTGATCCTGAAGCTGTTCGCTTCGCGCATGACCCGATCCGCTTGCTCAGTGCCATAGGTTTCAGAAACAAATCCGGCGAGTGCATCGTAATCGACAAAAAAGATCGTGCTGGGATAGGAAGACGGCGCACCGGGAACGTGCCAGGGCAAATAGCCCGCGACACCTGGAGCGGCGAGAGAACTCGCCACATCAATGCTGTTGGGCACAGATGTGTGATTCCAGTCCTGTTGCTCGCGGGTGAAGTCCTGCACTGTATCCGAATATCGTCCACCAATGCGGACCTCTTGCAGAAAACCGTCAAATTCGCGTCCCACATCAAATTTGACCGAAAACTCGTCGTTGATCTGGGTGTAGAATTTGTCGGAAAGGAAGCGCAGCTTTGGATAGGAAGCCGGATCCATCGGATCTATGGCTTCACCGTTATTTTCGTAAACACCGTCACCGTCGTGGTCAGGAATCACGCTGCCAACGATGAAGTCGCCCTCCAAGGCCCATTCGATAGCACCCTGATCCAGGCCAAAGCCGGTTTCGTAAAGATCTTCCTTGCCTTCCCCCTTGGTATAGCCAATCTGCGCCAAAATATTCCAGCGATCCGCGAAGTCAAAATCGCCTGTCAGGCTGTATTGTTGAAGCGTGTCGGTTCGCGGGCGCTCCTTAGAATAGACCCGCGGATTGCCGCCGCCATAAGCTGAACCAGCGACGGCAATCCCATCTTCGATCGTCAGGTCGTAATATTCGGAATTCTTGCCGCCAAAGATATCCTGGCGGAGGGAATAGCCATCCCGTTCCAGGCGGCCGTAGATGGCGCTGGCCGTGATAAGGCTGGTTTCATTAGGTGCAAACTGAATGTCCAGGGTCGCACCAAGCCGCTTCAGGTCTTCGGCCTGCTTTGTCCGCATGGGCACCGGCGCATACCACGCTTCCAGTTCCTCTTCAGTGACACCAGTCGGTGAGCCTGAGCTGCGGAACGCCAGATCGGCCCAAGATCCGCCAACTTCATAAGCGTCCTGATTGATTGAGTTTTCCGAATAAGCCAGTGATGCGGCGATACCGAAACGATCATTCCAATTCTGACTGATCAGCAATGCCGCACGCGGCAAAAATTCATCGGCCACTTCGGCATAGGTGCCATTGGCTGAGCTGGCAATTGTAAAGCCGTCTTTATCGAGTGGTTTCGGTGTGACCAAATTCACAATGCTGGCCGTGCCGCCTTCCGTCCGGCTTGCCGATGCGGTCTTGTACACTTCCGCTTTCGAAAAGAGTTCGGAGGCGAGAAGCTTGAAATCAAAACCGCGATTGTCCTTCGATGTCAGTGCCGTCAGACCGTTCACTTCGGTACGCGTATATTGGGAGGTGAAGCCGCGCACGATGATTTCGCTGCCCTGGCCCTGATCACGCTCGATAGTGATGCCCGGTATGCGTTGCAGCGCCTCTGCCACATTCTGATCGGGAAACTGGACGATATCCTCTGCGACAATGGCATCGACCACGCCAGTCGCATCACGCTTGATGCCCAAGGCTGTTTTCAGAGAGCCGCGTGTTCCGGTGACGACAATAGCGTCCGCCTGGAAATCGACTTTGGCGGTCGCATCATTCTCTTCGGTCGCGTCCTGCGCATAGGCTAGGGACGGGCAGAGTGCGACGGCACTCACCGTCACCATTAAGTGCTTGAAGTTCATCTCGGTTACCCCGCTAAATCTGATCCGTTGCACCAGGCAGTTTCGTCAGGATTGGCCTGCGACGACCCATGCCGCGGTCACAAATCCCCCTGCCGATACGGGGCGCCATCTGTCCCTTTTACGCGTCGAGTTGAAATGCTTAGCGGCGCTAGCACTATGCCTGTCAGGCAATAGCGTCACCGGTATGTCACAAAGCTCTGGGTAGAGGGGCTATCTACTATGCCTTTTATGCAATTTCGAGAACGCCGTGGCGATCAACCTCACTCATCTGCGCACTTTCTGGGCTGTCGCGACTTGCGGCGGTTTCGCCCCGGCGGCTCGTTTCCTAGGCGTCGGGCAACCAACCCTCACGCGTCAGATCAAGGAGTTGGAGGAAGGCTACAGGATCGTCCTCATCAATCGCCAATCGCGTACGAAGACTCTGACTCCGGAAGGGGAGCTGCTCCTGCCAATCGTGCGCAAGGTCTTCGAAAATGTGAATCAAGCTGAGACCTTCCTCAAACAATATGCAACGACCAATCTCCGCATTGGCACGGTGACCACTATCGCTACCTCCAAAGTCATCGATCTTCTGAAGACATCCGCACCCGATGCGAAAGTCGCGATCTCCATGGGCCCCAGCGAATATGTCCGAAGCCTGCTACTCGAAGAGAAATGTGATATCGGCATTCTGACTCTTTCTGGCGAACACGACGCTTTGGAAACTGTGGAGATTGGACGATATCCACTCTTAGCCATTTTCCCACCATGGCATCCACTTTTGGAAAAGGACGAAGTCTCGATCCTGGACCTGGCCGATGAACCGATTGTCGCTGGTTCAAGCGCTGCACAAACGCGGCTGATTATCGACGAACTGGCGCGCCAGCGTGGTTTTGCTCTCAATATCGTGCAGGAAGTCGATGAACCGAAGATGATCATCGAGATGGTTCGGGTCGGCTTTGGCGTCGGTGTCATGGGCTATACTGGAATAGCCGAGCAGGGGATCAAAATGGTCCGGCAGATCACTGATACAAGAGAGCTGATACCGGTTCACATCGCATGCCTGAAGGTTAACCGACGCGCGCGCCTAACCAACCAGATCCTCTCGCTAGTACAATATAACCGTTCCGGCTTCTCGGTGCAGGCGCTGGAAGATTTTTCAGCGCAGAGCTTGCGGTGATCCAGAATGCGATTTTGGGAACAAGTATCGTTCAGCGGGGTCAGTTTCAGCAAGAGTCTGCTATGGGGTGGATCGGAATATTTCCTCCTTGCCTATCTTGTGATCATTCTCGGTTTGCCGCCGAAGCTTGCCGGTGCTGTGATCTTTGCATCCCTCGTTTATTCCGCGCTTGCTGATCCCATTCTTTCCATGTTGCTTGCCATGCGAAAGAAAGCGCGGAGTTTGTCCGTCCTCATGCTGGCTGGTGGCGTCCTCAGCTGCATTAGTTTCGGGGCACTTTTCGCTCTCGGCATGTGGACTAACAACAGGCCGGACCTGATCTGGGTTGTATCGCTGATCTTTTTATTTCGGACAGCTTATGCATTGCTGGACCTTCCGCACAATTCAATGCTGGCGACACTATCGGCCTCCCCATCCGAAAGAAGCTACCTGGTTGCACAACGAAACATCTTCGGTTCGGCAGGACGTATCGTCATCTCGGTCTTGCTTGTAGGATCGATTGTTACGGATGGTGGTGACGCAAGGATGGTTGCAATCGACGTCACAATTCTTGCCGTGATGAGCTGTGTATCTCTGCTGAGCTTCTTCCCCGTGATTAAGGTACGCGAGCAGCAAACGCTAGCCATGGCCAAGCCTGATAATGTCTCGCTTAAGAGCTTAAGAGAAATTTTCGCACATCCGCAGTTTGTCATGGTCTTGTTTACAAGCTTTATTGCGCACTCCGCCTTCCCCGCCTTGGTCCAGGGGCTTCCCCTTGTTCTCGCGGAGAATAGCGAGGTCACATCTCCTAGATTGCTTCTCACCGTATTCACCGCAGCGCAGGCAGGAAGCGCAATTTTCTGGGCCTTTGCATCGAGCAGAATGGGGAAACAAACAATCCTGCTAATCAGCTCCATGCTCTTTTCATTTGCATGTTCGCTGGCCTTCATCAGCGCGACCGAAGATTCCGTTTCCTCGACAGCCCTTCTGATCGTGAGCTTGATTGGTGCTGGCTATGGTGGTGTTTTCAACTCCATATGGAGCATAGTGCCTGATACTTTATCGTCAGAAGAAACAATACCGTCTATAGCCGTTGCTGGCTTTGCGCTTTTCACTTTCACCAACAAGACAGCACTTGGCTTTTCAGCTTTTTTGACTGGCTGGATCGGAGGCATGGATGACACCTGGGTATCGCATCTCCCCCCTGTAGCTGCCGCCACTTTCCTGCTGCCGACGCTGGGTGGTCTGATCGTCACCTTGATGGCAGGCTTGTTGTCGTATGGTCGGAAGGGCAGCTATTGAAGTTTCATTGGCTCCCAATAATGCTAGGCAATCTAGTGGCAGTACCATCCTCACCATTCATGAATTGTGATCTCCGGCAATCCTCGGAGCATTTCAGTCCGCACGTCCCGAGCCCCTTCAGAGCAATTGCAGTGCATGGTCGGGGTGGCAAGTCACTTTCGTATTTGCAATTCTAACAAAATTCAATTCGGGCAACTTGGAACAAGAATGTGGTGAAACAATCATCATACGGTCTGGAGACCGAGATGCTCTTTGAAAGGATCAAAGTCTCGATCAGAGTGCAGTAAGGCAACTCCGGACTCGATGCAGCGCGTCGCGATCAACGTGTCGATCGTCTTGCGCACGGTGACGCCCAATGACCTGAGAATCCGGAAGTTCCGTGCTGCCTGTATGGCGATTTCACGGCCGCCAATCTCAATCAGATCGAGCGATCCGAGCAATCGGTGCGCCTGGTTGAAATCCCGCTCGCTCGTAAAACCCTGCAACACTTCGGTCAGGATGAGATCGCCGATCAGTACGGGCTCGTTGCCTAGCAGGGCATCCAGCCGATCGGCTTCCGGAGATACTGCGCCTCTGAAAAAATCGATCCAGACGCTTGAATCGACTAGAATCATATGTCGGATCGCATGGCGTCCAGATCCCCTTCCCAAGCAAGTTTGCCACGGGCATTACGGATTTGCGCTTGCGAGCGAAGTTTCAAGAGCGCCCGTAAGCCGGCTTCCACCGCTTCCCGCTTGGTTTTGAGGCCGGAAGCCCGAAGCGCCTTGGCCATGAGGTCATCATCGATAACAATGTTGGTGCGCATGATGTGTATCCTTTAACATCAGATTACACATAATCTATCCGCGCCAGGGTTTCAATGGACATCTGGCATCCATTGAAGACTGCTATGGTGCGCGGAGCATGGCATGACTGCGGGCGGGTGACCTTCCGGTTTGTCCAACGTTCCCGACATTGAACGGCGACGCACTACGTCGCAGACCGTTAAAAACATGTGACCGCTTTTGTGTTATGCCCCATTGTGCAAACATAAGACTTGCTGGGGACTTTTCTTAATAATCTACGCGAAGGAATACGGACAGGTGATTGATTTATAATATTTTTGCTGGACTCTTAATCAGCAGTTCGCTGTTGAAGATGCGCGCCCGATAGGAAAGAACGGACGGCCACCTCCCAATTCGGGTGACGACGTGGCCGCTTCCTCAAAGAGGTACATCCAGTGCGGAAGCAGCCCCTGCCTTCACTGCGATGGCAACCAAAAATTCCTCCCAAGCGGCAAACCCTTTCGCTCTCAGTCCGAACTCCATGTTCCTGTCGTAGATGCCCTCGAGACCTTTACGTTTATGGTTGAGCATCAATTCTGCGATATCCCGATCGATACCAATTCGTCGGGCATGTGATCGAAACGTGCGACGTAGGTCATGGAAATGCCACCGGGGCACTTCCATCCCGGCCAACCGCTCCATCCGGCTGTGAACCCTGTCCCGGGCCTTGAACCACCCGAACAGGTGCGGCCCGTCTATGCGAGGAGATGCGAAAAGCCATTCTTGGTTAGCCTGCGCCAGACTGCGTCCCCATGGCCCTAATGTCACATGGTTCGCTTCACCATTCTTCGATCGCTCGGGCGGCAACGTCCAAACACCATCTGCAATTTCACTCGAACGGGCTCCGAACAATTCGTTGCGCCTTGCGGCAGTCAACAAGAGCAAAATGAAGCCTCGGCGATAGCGAAGCTCCTCATCGACGAGCGCCTGGAACAGCCAACCCAGTTCATCCTCATTCAAAAAGCGCTTATTCGCCTTCGGCCCCGTGCAAAACCAATTCGAGTTCAACGTCGGTGCGGGATGAGCCGCCAACTCGATTCCCGCCATCCGGCCCTCCCGCCCCGAACACCAACGCAGGAAGCAGCTCAATTCTCCGGCCATTTTGTTTGCGCGAACCTTCGACGCCTTTGCCTTGTCGTAGACGGCATCCCAGCACTCGTTCTCGGTGAGCTCTATGAGCGACCTCTTCCCCAGACGTGGATCGATGTCCCTCGTGAAGATTACGTCCTTGTCGTAGAGTGTGCGAGGCTTGAGCACCCTTCGGTCACCACGCCTCATCGCTTCCATATAGATCGCATGAGCTTTCGCGACCGTCAGGGTCTTCCTTGCCTCCTCGATTCGCATGGCAACTCGGGGATCCTCCCCTCGCTCTACAGCGGAATTCAACCTGCTGGCCCACTCACGCGCATCCGGAATAGTGTGAGCTGGATAGGTGCCAAGCGTGAGCTGCACGATCACCCCCGACTTCGCGATGCGCCTCCGGTACGTCCAAGTCTTCTTACCGGCGGCGCTAACAATCACACAAAGCCCGGCCACCAACGGATCGGAACGCCTGCCAGAACAGAGCATATCAAGGCTCGAAGGATTGAAATTCTGGGCTTTTCCCATGGCTACCTCGATCAACACGAGGCGAGAAAACAATAGCACAAATCATAGCACAACAGGCGTCCAAACCGGTCGAAAGCTGACCAGGTCTGTCCAACTCAAGGACGCATGCATGAGGACGATTGCGATCATCTCCAACACCTCAATGCGGCGGAAAACCGCCATTTTGCGAGGTTTGAGATGATTCGCGAAATGGTAGCGGAGGAGGGACTCGAACCCCCGACACGCGGATTATGATTCCGTTGCTCTAACCGGCTGAGCTACTCCGCCCCAATCGGGCACTGCGGCGTCTGTTGGCGCCGTGCAGGCGGCGCATTTAGGGCGGGGATCGCGCGCGGTCAACCGCGGAATGACCACTGTTTTACAAACTCCCACGGTCCGCCCCGATATCGGTGCAGCGCCAACCCGGTAAATGCGAATGGGCGCGGCTCTATCGCCCCCGCCAGTTCGGCCTGCAAAGCCCGCGCACGATGCGGGCTGACCTTGTTCTGGATGGTGATGTGCAGGCGTGGCACGGCCATGTCCTGCGGCGTCAGCAGGCCATAAAAGCGATCCGCCAGCCTTTCCCTCAGCGCCAGCAGCGCCGCGCTTTCCAGCCGCAGAGCGGTGCCTCGCCCCAGGTTCATCAATCCATCGAGGCGTGCGGCGAGCGGGGCCGCCTTCGCCTCCTGCGCCAAGGCGTCGCGCAGTTCGCTTTCCAGACTGGGCGGCAGCGCGTGGAACAGCGTGACGTGGGCGTTGAGCTGGTTACGTTCCGGCGGGAAATGCGCGGTGCGGAGCCGATCGGCCCGCGATTGCAGCCATTGCGGCAATTGCGCGGTCACGATCAGCGGAGCCGGCGCGGACGGGTCGAACGACATCGCCGCGCCGCCCCTGTCGCTGCCCCTTGGCGCGATCAGTCCATCTCCCCGCGCTCGCGGCGAATGGCGAACCACTTGTGTACATTGGCGTTATGCTCAGCCAGCGTCTGCGCGAACCAGTGCCCGCCTTTGCCGTTGGCAACCATGTAGAGCGCCCTGGTGTCCGCCGGGTGGAGCACTGCCTCGATGCTCTCCCTTCCGGGGTTGGTGATCGGCCCTACGGGCAGCCCGCGCATGGTATAGGTGTTGTATCCGTTGACCGCTGCGATCTCGCTCTGGCGGATGCGGCGGCCCAGCGGCTTGCCCTTGGTGATGGGATAGATAATCGTCGGGTCGGCTTGCAGCGGCATCCCTTCCCGCACGCGGTTGGAATATAGCCCGGCAACTTGCTTGCGCTCGCTGGCGACGCCGGTTTCCTTTTCGACGATTGCAGCGAGCGTCACCGCCTCTTCTGGCGTTTTGACAACGATATTCTTGCCCCGTTTCGACCATGCTTCGGCCAGAAACGCGTTCATCGCGGTCTGCATGCGCGCCAACACCCGTGTACGCGGTTCGCCGCGTTCGAAGTTATAAGTATCGGGGAGGACCGATCCCTCTTCCGGCACCGGGATCGGGCCGGTCAGCAGCGGTTCGGCCATCAGGCGTTCGTACACCATAACCGAGGGCATCCCTTCGGGGATAGTGACGAACCGCTGAATCACCTCGCCATGCTGAAACTGGTCGAGGATTTGCGACGGGCTCGATCCGGCCGGAACGAGGAATTCGCCCGCCTGCACCGGATCGCTGCCGCCGAACACCTTGGCGCGCAGCAGGAAGCTGTCGGCCGATGCGATCAGGCCTTTATCTTCCAGCTTGCGTGCGACTTTGGTCAGCGTGGCGCCATCGGGCACGATGAACGAAGTGTCTTTCGGCACATTCGCTGCGCCGTACCACCCGTGGGCGAACCACGCGAAAGCCAGCGCCGCGACGAGCGCCGCCGCCAGCACCAGCTTCTTCACGTCAGTCGACCTTCTTCATGATCAGCGAGGCATTGGTCCCGCCGAACCCGAAGCTGTTGTTGAGCACCGCCTTCACTTCGCGCTTCTTCGCGACGTGAGGCACCAGGTCGACGCCTTCGGTCCCTTCGTCGGGATCGTCAAGGTTCAGCGTTGGCGGCACGATCTGATCGCGCATGGCGAGGATGCAGAACACCGCCTCCACCGCACCGGCACCGCCGAGCAGGTGGCCGATGGCCGATTTCGTGCTGCTCATCGATGCACCGCTCAGATCGTCGCCCAGAACGCGCTTCACTGCAGCCAGTTCGATGGTGTCGGCCATCGTGCTGGTGCCGTGCGCGTTGACGTAATCGATGTCGCCCGGTTCCATTCCGGCCTTGCGGAGTGCCATCCGCATGGCGAGTTCGGCACCCTTCCCTTCGGGATGCGGTGCAGTGACGTGATAGGCATCGCCCGACAGACCATAGCCGACCACTTCGGCATAGATCTTCGCACCACGCGCCTTGGCGTGTTCGTATTCTTCCAGAACGACAACGCCGGCACCTTCGCCCATCACAAAGCCATCGCGGCCCTTATCATAGGGGCGACTGGCCTCTGTCGGGCGATCGTTCATGCTCGTATTCAGCGCGCGTGCCTGAGCGAAACCGGCCACACCCAGCGGGTTGATCGTGCTTTCCGCACCGCCCGCCAGCATTACGTCGGCATCGCCATCCTTGATCATCCGCGCGGCATCGCCAATCGAGTGCGCGCCGGTAGAGCAGGCGGTGACGACCGCATGGTTCGGCCCCATCAGGCCGTATTTGATCGAAACCTGCCCGCTGATCAGGTTGATGAGACGCCCATGCACGAAATGCGGGCTGACCCGGCCGGGGCCGCGTTCGTGCAGGTTGACCGATTCGATCTCGATCCCCGGCAGGCCGCCGATCCCGGAACCGATCGAACAACCGGCGCGGGTTTTCAGATCGTCGTCCATATCGGTGAGCCCGGCATCTTCGAGCGCCTGACCGGCGGCATCGATGCCGTATACGATGAACGGATCGACCTGACGCTGGATCTTGTGATCCACGCGCTTGTCAGGATCGAAGCCGAATTCGTGATCCTTGGGCTTCACTTCGCACGCGATGGTGCATTTCTGCCCTTCGGTATCGAACCGGGTAATCGTACCTGCACCGCTTTTCCCGGCGATGAGGTTTTTCCACGAAGTTTCCACGTCCGCCCCCAGCGGGGTGACGAGGCCGAGTCCGGTAACGACGACACGACGCATACTGCTCTCCAATATATACAACAGGCCCGGCCCCGCGGCGGGGACGAGCCTGTTTATGCCCCGCCGACTTGCCGTCAGGCGAGCACGGCGGGCAGGGCCTTAGCCCTTGTGCTCTTCAATGTACTTGGTCGCGTCGCCGACGGTCGTGATCTTTTCGGCAGCGTCATCAGGGATTTCGACCCCGAATTCTTCTTCGAAAGCCATGACCAGTTCAACGATGTCGAGGCTGTCGGCACCGAGATCGTCAATGAAGCTGGCGTCCTGGGTGACCTTGTCGGCTTCGACGCCGAGATGTTCGACGACAATTTTCTGCACGCGGTCGGCGGTATCGCTCATAATGGTCCCTCTTCGAACTTGGGGTGTATGGTTGGGTTTCGCCCTAATCAACGGGCGGCGGGCTGGCAAGTGCCGCGTAGGTATTCATTCCACTGCCAAATTGTAGTTATTGCACCAGCGGTCATCCCCCTGTGCGGGCGGCGAATTGCCGGTTCGCCCGAATCGTATCGTCGATACGCCGCAGACCTTCGTTGGCTTCACCGCGCCCCGCCGTCATATTTGCCACTCGTTCATACTGTCTGCGGGCGGTCTCCAGATCGCCATCGTGTTCGGCACACAGACCGATGTTGAACGCGACAGACGGCTGATTGCCGGAATCGGCCCCCATCGTGCGCCAGACACGGCATGCCCCCTCCTGATCGCGCTTGGTCAGGCGCAGGGCATCCTTGAACGCCGTTGCGGCGGTTTTATCCAGACCCCGGCGGTTTTCCATCACACGGATATTCTGCCGCATCAGGGCCGGAGTAAGTGCTGCGACAGTGCGCTCTACCAGCTCGGCAACCAGCTTACGCCGGACGCGCGACCAATCGGGCTGAACACCGTCGGCGCAGGATTGCCGGGTGTCCGTCATCGCCTTTTCGTCGGAATAGAGCAACGCGCCGGCTGCATCGGTCAGGCGAAGTGTCGGGCGCAACGTCAACTGCTCATACTTGCAATCGATTTTGCGCGTTTCTTTCGCCGTGCAATTGCCGTCCTTATCTCTGTCGCGGCATTCCTCTTTCGTTTTCTGATATCTCGAACTGATCTTGATGTCGCTTTCGACCGAACCGTAAAGCCCACCTTTCACGTCCGCTTTCACCCCCGCGGGCACAACGCGCAACCAGGGCCGCCCATCTGGCCCCGCCGCGCGTAACGCATCTTCAATCGCGACAGCCGCTGCGGCACCGTCGCGGCCGCCGAACTGCTGGATAGAAATCGTATCGAGCGCAGCAACCGCGTCGCTGACAGCCGGACGGCCCACAGGCACAGTCAAAGTCTCCGCTGCAGCGGGGGCTGCAACACCAATGGAAAGCGCCATGCCAAATCGAATGAAAGGATCCATATCACCTGCCGGTATTTAAAGATCCCGTGCCGCAAATAATGATGCGACGGAATAAGTCAAACCGGACAGATAACCCCCGTACGGGAGGTGGGTAATCAATCCTCTGTGGCTGGCTTTTCCTGCTTCGGCGGTTCGATCGTGCGGATATGCACATCGCGCAACTGGCGAGCGGATACCGCGCTGGGCGCGCCCATCATCAGATCCTGCGCCCGCTGGTTGAGCGGGAAGGCGATGACTTCGCGGATATTCGGCTCGTCGGCCAGCAGCATCACGATCCGGTCGATCCCCGGTGCGGAGCCACCGTGCGGCGGTGCGCCGAGCTTGAACGCTTCGATCATGCCGGAGAAATTGCTGTCCACATCTTCGCGGGTGTACCCGGCCAGTTCGAACGCCTTGTACATGATATCCGGGCGGTGGTTACGGATCGCCCCGCTCGACAGTTCATATCCGTTGCAGACGATGTCGTACTGCCACGCCTTGATATCGAGCGGATCCTGCGTTTCCAGCGCCTCCATCTCGCCCTGCGGCATCGAGAACGGGTTGTGGCTAAAATCGATCTTCTTCGCCTCTTCGTCGTATTCGAACATCGGGAAATCGACGATCCAGCAGAATTCGAAGCGATCGTCGGGGATCAAGCCCAGTTCTTCGCCCACACGGGTGCGCGCGGCACCGGCCAGCTTGACCGCGTCGCCCTGCTTGCCAGCGGCGAAGAACAGGCCGTCGTTCTCGCCCAGCCCCAGCTCGGCGTAGATCTTCGCCATGTTGTCGGGTCCGTGGTTCTTGGCAATCGGGCCGCCGAATTCGCCACCCTTGCGCGTGACATAGCCGAGGCCCGCGAACCCTTCCTTGCGCGCCCAGTCATTCATATCGTCGAAGAACTTACGGCTCTTCTCGTGCGTGCCCGGCGCCGGGATCGCGCGGACCACGCCGCCGGTGCCGACAATCTTCTCGAACAGGCCAAAGCCCGACTGCTGGAAGTGATCGGATACGTCCGAAATAATCAGCGGGTTACGCAGATCGGGCTTGTCGCTGCCATATTTCAGCATCGCTTCGGCATAGGGGATACGCGGGAAGCTGCCTGCCGGCGTCACGCTCTTGCCGCCCGAAAATTCCTCGAACACCCCGGCCAGCACCGGTTCAATGGCATTGAACACGTCTTCCTGGGTGACGAAGCTCATTTCGAAATCGAGCTGGTAGAATTCCGGGCTGCGGTCGGCACGCAGGTCTTCGTCGCGGAAACAGGGGGCGATCTGGAAATAGCGGTCGAACCCGGCCACCATCAGCAACTGTTTGAACATCTGCGGCGCCTGCGGCAGCGCGTAGAACGTGCCGGGATGCAGGCGGCTGGGCACGATATAGTCGCGCGCGCCTTCGGGGCTGGAGGCCGCGAGGATCGGGGTCTGGAATTCGGTGAAGCCCTGATCGATCATCCGGCGGCGCAAGCTGGCGATCACGTTGGAACGCAGCACGATGTTGTTGTGCACCCGTTCGCGCCGCAGATCGACGAAACGGTATTTCAGACGGGTTTCTTCGGGATAATCTTCCGCCGAATTGACGATCAGCGGCAGTTCGTCTGCCGTGCTCTGCACCGTTACGGCGCGGGCGAACACTTCGATTTCGCCGGTCGGCAGGTTGGGATTGACCGTACCTTCGGCGCGCGCCTTCACTTCGCCATCGATAGTGACGACCGATTCCAGCCGCAGCCCGTCGAGAATCGGCAGCGCGGGGCTGTCTTCGTCGGCAACGATCTGCGTCAGGCCATAGTGATCGCGCAGGTCCACGAACAGCACCCCGCCATGATCGCGCTTGCGATGGACCCAGCCCGAAAGGCGGACGGTTTCGCCAACATTGCCCTTCGACAGGGCCGCGCAGTTGTGGGTACGATAGGCGTGCATCTAAAAACTTTCCAATTTCGGGGCTATGGCGCTAGGTGCCTCGCGCGTATTGCGCGGGTTCGCGCTCCTTTAGCAGGAAACGCGCGCGCTAACAGGGCAAGGGCGGGCTTTTGTCAAGGCACACTCTGTCCGGTGGGTGGCACTCCGCCCGAACCATGAAATGAAGACAGATGAAAATACATGACCTGATTACCACTACCGAAGCCCTCGCCGATCTGTGCGAAAGGCTGGCGCAAAGCGATTTCGTTACCGTCGATACCGAATTCATGCGCGAGAACACCTATTGGCCCGAACTGTGCCTGGTGCAGATCGCCAATACCGAAGAGGCAGCGGCGATCGATCCGCTGGCCGAAGGGATCGATCTGCAACCGCTGCTCGATCTGATGTGCGACAACGAAGACGTGCTGAAGATCTTCCACGCCGGGGGGCAGGATGTGGAAATCATCTACAACCTCACCGGCAAGACCCCGCACCCGATTTTCGATACCCAGATCGCGATGATGGCGATCAGCCAGTCCGAACAGATCGGCTATGCCAATCTGGTGGAAGCATGGCTTGGCCTCACTATCGACAAGGGCGCGCGCTTCACCGACTGGAGCCGCCGCCCGTTGACCGAACGGCAGATCGAATATGCCATCGGGGACGTGACACATCTTTCAAAAATATTCCCCAAGATACTGAAAAAACTTATAAAAACAGAGCGCGGATCGTGGCTCGACGCGGAAATGGACAAACTGGCCGATCCGTCGAACTACGCCAACGATCCCGGCAAGGCATGGCAACGCATTCGCGCGCCCAGCCGTAATGCCGCCGTGCTTGGCCGTCTGAAAGATCTCGCCGCCTGGCGCGAAGGGGAGGCGCAGCACAAGAATATCCCGCGCGGGCGGATCATGCGCGATGAAACGCTGGCCGATCTCGCCAGCCATCCGCCCAAGAAACAGGCCGATCTCGTCAAAGTGCGCGGCCTGTCAAATGCGTGGAAAGACAACGATATAGGCAAACGCCTGATGAAAGTGCTCGAAGCGGCCGAACCGCTCGGCAAAGACGAGATGCCCGACAAGCCCAAGCGCGGCGCCCCGCTGGGCAAGGAAGGCGCGCTGGTGGCCGACCTGCTCAAGCTGCTACTCAAGATCCGCAGCCGCGAAATCGACGTGGCCAGCCGCCTGCTGACCCGCAGCGACGAGATGGAGGCCCTCGCCGCCGGTATCCGCGATCTGCCGATCCTGAAAGGCTGGCGATACGAAGTGTTCGGGCGCGATGCGCTCGATCTGGTCGAAGGCAAGCTGGCGTTCGCAGTAGAGAACGGGCGTCTCAAGATGACCCATATCGACGATGTGGAACCGGGCGATCGGACCAGCGAGACCGACAGCACCGAAACCGCCAGCGACGTGGATGATGCAGCGGGTGACGCAGCGGGTGACGAGGCACTGGCGGCAGAATAATCCGCCCCTCCTCACCCTTCACCGTATGCCGGTTGGCCAACGCAGGGTGACAGGGTAGAGAGGGAGCGATGTCCACATACCTCCCTACGATCAAGCAGCTTCAGTACCTCGTCGCGCTGCACGAACATGGCCATTTCGGCCACGCGGCGGAGGCCAGCTTCGTTTCGCAATCGACTCTGTCCGCCGGGATTCGCGAGCTGGAATCGTTGCTGGGTGTCACTTTGGTCGAGCGCAGTCGGCGCGTGGTTCGGTTCACGCCGCTGGGCGAACGGGTTGTGGCCAAGGCGCACCGCCTGCTGCGCGAAGCGGAGGAGCTGAGCGATCTGGTGCTGGCCAGTGGCAAGCCGTTATCGGGCGAACTCCGCATAAGCGTGATCCCCACGATTGCGCCGTTCATGCTGCCGCGCATCCTGCCGCGCCTGCGGAAGGATCGCCCCGGTCTCAAGCTGTTCCTGCGTGAAGAGACCACCGATCATGCGCTGGAAAGCCTGCATCACGGGCGCGCCGATTGCGTGCTGATGGCCCTCCCCTTCGCCACCGGCGAAATCGAAAGCGCGCATATCGCCACCGACCGACTGTTCGTGGCCTTCCCCAAAAACGATCCGCGCGATCCGCCCGATCAGGTGCCGCCATCGATGATCGACGAAGGCCGCCTGCTGATGCTGGAGGATGGGCACTGCCTGAAAGACCACGCGCTGGCCGCCTGCAACCGCCCCGAATTGCGCGCCAGCGCGACGATGATCGGCACCAGCCTGCATACTCTGGTGCAAATGGTCGATAACGGGCTCGGCCTGACGATGTTGCCCGAAATGGCCATCGACGCGGGCATCCTGCGCGACACCGAAGTCGTCGCCCGCCCGCTGAAGGGCAAGACACCGGGCCGCGAAATCGCACTGATCTGGCGCAAGAACTCTCCGCGCGGGGACGAATTCCGATTGCTGGCGGAAGAACTGCGCGCGGGGTAGTTACCGCCTGTCGTCCGTGTGTTGGGGGGAAGCGCTGTTCTTTTCGTGCTGTGCCACAGGAAGCTGGACCCCGGCTCGGGGGCCGGGGTGACGGTGGGGGTTGGTCGGTTCTGGCAGGCGGATAAGACACGGCGATCTGGCGAGTGCGCTTCGCTTCGCCGCACCCACCTGCCACGCCACCACCAACCGCCGTCCCGCGCGACCGTGACAATCCGCCTCCACAGCACCACACGCCCGCAACAAACCACACCGTCGCCCCGGACTTGATCCGGGGCCCCGCTGTTCTCCTCGCCCCGCGCCACAGGAAGCTGGCCCCCTGCTCAGGGGCCGGGGTGACGATGCAACTTGGCGCGCTCTGACAGGCGGATGAGGTGCGGCGATCTGGCGAGCGGGTAGCTCCGCACCCACCTGCCCCACGAGCACTGCACGCCATGCCTCCGCACCACTCCACGATGACAGCGCCATACACCCGCAACCCCATGCACCGTCGCCCCGGACCTGATCCGGGGCCCCGCTGCTCTCCTCGCCCCGCGCCACAGGAAGCTGGCCCCCGGCGCTGAGGCCGGGGTGACGATGCGGTTGGGTCCGCACTGGCGGGCGGATAAGGTGCGCGATCGCCCTCCCCGCGATTGCCGCAGTCCTACATCGGTGCGATCGGGCATTTCACGGCCAATGCGACGCTTTCCTGCCAACCATACCTCTGAAACACGGGCGATTTTCCTCGCAATCCGGCAGAGGACTTTTTTGGATCAGGACAGTGTAACATGTGGTCCATGTCTCGCCGGGCAGTGCCGCGAAAAAGGCAGGCTTTCAGTCTGTCAGAGCCAGCCTTGCGCGCGATACCAGCGGGCGGTCGCCGCCAGTCCGTCGGCAGTCGGGATATGCGGTCGCCACACCGATGGGGGGACATGGAACGCGGGCCGCGCCACCCAGTCGGGGTGTGTCATATACCCTACCCTGTCAGGCGTCAGCCGCGCACCCGTGCCGCGCACCAGCCGGTCGATCCGCGCACCGAGCAACAGGATCGCTTTCGGCAACGACAGCACCAGCGGCCGCTTGCCCACTGCTTCACCGATCAGCAGCGCCATTTCCACATGCGTCAGCCCGCCCGGATGCCCATCGTCGGGTTCGAACAGCTTGCCGCTCACTGCTTCGCCGCCGGGGATCAGCGCCGCCAGCAATGCCGCGAGATCGTCCACATGGATCAGCGAAACGTGCCCCGGCGGCGGCACCGGGACGATGCCCAGCTTCGCCATACGGAACAGTTCGAACATGTCGCGATCGCGCGGGCCATACACCGCCGGGGGGCGCACGACGGTCCAGTCGCGGTCGCTTTCCATCACCAGCCGTTCGGCGCGCTCCTTCGATGCGCCGTATGCCGAGAGCTGCGGCTCGCGCGCAGACAGCGACGATACGCAGACGAAGCGCGCCACCCCGGCTTGCTCCGCTGCCGCCAGCAAGTTGCGTGTGCCATCGACATTGGCCACCTCGAACGCGGCGGTATCGGGCGCATTGGTCAGCCCGGCGACATGGACCACCGCATCGACCCCCGCGACCAGCCGCGCCAGCGCCTCATTGTCGCTCAGCCCGCCCTGCACCCATTCGATATCGCCCCGTTCCGCCGGGATCGAGCGCGCCAGCGCGCGGACCCGCACCCCTCTGGCAGCGAGGGCTTCGCGTGTCGCCTGTCCGACAAAGCCAGTCCCGCCAGTCAGCGCGACGAGCGGCGGCTGGGTCACAGCAGAACCATGTGATCGCGGTGAACCACCGCCGCGCGGGGGGTATAGCCGAGCAGCTCGGCCTGCTCTGCACCCTTGTGGCCCGCGATCTTGCGCGATTCGTCGGCATCGTATTCGGCCAGACCCTGCGCGACAGGCACTCCATCGGCGGAGGCGATCGTGACCACGTCACCCCGCTTGAACGCGCCATCGACATTGGTGACCCCGGCGGCCAGCAAGCTGGCGCCTTTGCCCAGCGCGGCCTTCGCCCCATCGTCCACCGTCAGCGTGCCCTTGATCGCGATACGGCCACCCAGCCACGCCTTGCGCCCGGCATCGTTGCGGCGGGGCGCGAACACGCTGGCGCGATCCGAATGGAGCGCGCACGACAGCGGCTGTTCGTGCAGGCCGTTGATGATGGCCAGCGCGATCCCGGCGCGAGTGGCAATCTCTGCCGCCTGGATCTTCGAGGTCATCCCGCCAGAGCCCATGCCCGATGCCGAACCGCCATCGGCCATCGCCCGGATGCGCGCATCGACCTTCTGGATCAGAGGGATAAGCTGCGCCCCCTCTTCCTTGGGATTACGGTCGTACAAGCCGTCCACATCGCTCAGCAACACGATGGCATCGGCCTGCGCCGCCTGTGCCACACGCGCGCCGAGACGGTCGTTATCCCCGAAACGAATGCCCCATGTGGCCACCGAGTCGTTCTCGTTCACCACTGGCACTGCGCCGCATTCGAGCAGGTGGACCAGCGTTGCCGAAGCGTTGAGATACCGCCGCCGATCCTCCAGATCGTCCAGCGTAACCAGCATCTGGGCCGCGGCAATGTCGTTCTGCCCCAGCAGTTCGGCCCACAGGCCGGAAAGCTCGATCTGGCCCACCGCAGCCGCCGCCTGCGCGTCGGCCAGACTGGCGCGGCCACCCTTTTCCAGACCCAGCCGCGCCGCGCCCAGCGCAATCGCGCCGGAGCTGACGACAGCCACCTGCTGCCCATTGGAGCGGGCCGTGGCGATTTCCTCCACGAGGCTCTCCAGCCATTCGCGTCGCACCGAACCGTCTTTGCCGACAAGCAGGGCGGACCCCACCTTGATGACGAGACGGGGGCAGGCGACGGGATCGAACAGATCGGAAAGAGTGGAAACAGTCATGCGCGGGCATGTAGCGAAGGATCGCGCGCGCGTCACCCGGTCAGACGAAGTACCTCAGATTGGGGACCAATCTGGCAGGCCGTCGCCCTCCTCATCGTCGTTCCGTTCGAGCTCGACACCTTTGGTCTCGGTCGCGGTGCGTTCGGGGAGATAGGCCAGCAACGCATCCATCAGTTCGCTCACGCCCTGACCGGTGGCGCCGGAGATCGCAAACACCTTGTCCGCCCCGGCGGCGCGCAGTTCGGCGGCGAAACCTTCCACCAGTTCGGCATCGGCCAGATCGACCTTGTTCAGCACGATCAGGCGCGGCTTATCCTCCAGCCCTTCGCCATATGCCTCCAGTTCCGCGACGACGGTCTGCATCGCTTCTGCCGGGTCTTCGCCAGAGATATCAACCAGATGGATCAACGCGCGGCAGCGCTCGATATGGCCAAGAAACCGGTCGCCGATCCCCGCTCCATCCGCAGCCCCTTCGATCAGGCCGGGGATGTCCGCCAGCACGAATTCGCGCCCCTTGTGCCGCACCACGCCCAGCTTCGGCACCAGCGTGGTGAACGCATAATGGCCGACCTTCGCCTGCGCGTTCGACACCTGATTGATGAACGTGCTCTTGCCTGCATTGGGCAGACCGACCAGTCCGACATCGGCCAGCAGCTTCAGCCGCAGCCAGACCCACATTTCCTGCGCCGGTTCCCCCGGCTGATGCTGACGCGGGGCACGGTTGGTGCTGGTCTTGTAACTGGCGTTGCCACGCCCGCCCATCCCGCCTTCGAGGATGACGAGGCGCTGGCCCACTTCGGTAAAGTCAGCGATCACGTCTTCGCGGTCTTCGGACAGAACCTGCGTACCGACCGGCACCTGTATCACCAGATCGGGCGCGCTGGCGCCGGTGCGGTCCTTACCCATACCGTGGGCGCCGCGCTGCGCCTTGAAATGCTGCGAATAACGGAAATCGATCAGCGTGTTCAGCCCCGCGACCGCTTCGAACACGACATCGCCGCCGCGCCCGCCGTTGCCGCCATCCGGCCCGCCATATTCGATGTACTTTTCGCGCCGGAAACTGACCGCACCCGGCCCACCCGCGCCGGATCGGAGATAAATCTTGGCCTGATCGAGAAAATGCATGGTTGGTCTATAGCCTCAAACACCGGATGGCGCATCAATGGACAGCAAACGCGGCCCTTAGCACCGAAGGTGCGAGGAAATCGCATACTCAATTGCGTGTACGGAAAGCAAAGACGAACTGGTGGAGCCGAGGGGGATCGAACCCCTGACCTCGTCATTGCGAACGACGCGCTCTCCCATCTGAGCTACGGCCCCGTTCCAGTTCCTCTGTCACACAGCGCCCGACGGATGCATCGGGTCTATGCCGAAGAGCGCGCCCCTTAGCGAAAGCGGCGCGCCCTGCAAAGGTCAAATCCGCTCGCTCAGCCCTCCGCGCCCGAACTGTTCCCCGGCGGGGTTGTCTGCGGCAACGTGATCGTCGGCACCGGAGTGGCGGTCGTATTCGTCGCGGGCGGAAGCGTGATCGTCGGCAGGGCAGTCTCTTCCGAAGCATTTGCCGAAGTCGCCACCTCTGCGTCAGCCGCAGCGCCCGGTACCGGCGCAGGCGTGACCGGCGTTGCGAGGGCAGCCGTCTCAGACGCGGCTACGCCGGGAACCTGGGCAGTGTCGGTTGCAGCATTCGTCATACCGGCGTTCATCGGATTATCGATCGCAGCGCCATTGCCATAGGTCGCAAGCAGAGTGCTGGTCGCGGGCTGCACACCGTATTCGGAATCCCAGGCGGCCAGATTGGTGCGATAATCTTCGTAAGACCGGAAGAAATCTTCGAACACCGAATTGAGCAACGGCAATGTTCTTAGCGAAAATGCCTCCAGATCGGCTGAACTGACCGTCATCGCCTCTGCCGATACGGCCAGCGCCGCATCGCAGAAATTCTTGCGCGCAGGCGGCATCGAATAGAAGTTATAGACCTGCGTCATATATGTGTCGAAATGGCCGCGATATTCCTTGCCGAACTTCTCGCGATATTCCTTCATCAGCGCATCGTTGGTCTTCCGCAGCACGCGACTGTCGGTGGAGAGCAGCGCCTTGTAGGCGTCCAGCACAGGCTGGTATTCCGGTTCGAGGCAGTTCAACGCCGCAACGTTAAGGGCGGAGCGCATATTCCACACCGTCTGCGCTGTACTGATCCCATAATTTACCGTGCGCCGCTTCCCGTCGAAACCAACCGGCGGAATGGTCATATTCAAGCTGGCACCGAGCGGAGGCGTCGGGCGCGGCGGAATAACCTTGGGCGGCGGTGGCGGTGGCGGGGGTGGCGGCGGCGGCGGAGGCGGCGGTGTCGCACAAGCCCCGAGAACAGCAAGCCCCGTGGCCACTGCCATCATGCGAATGCGTGAAGTGGAAAACTGAAACATGCGGCGCGGCCCTCCTCTGCCCGCATCAAATCTATAGCACCCGCAGCATTGCGGGTGGATTAAGCGGTAACTGTAACCTTCAATCGCCACAATTAAAATGCCCGAGGCGCAGTGAGCGCCCCGGGCACGATGAATCGAATCATCTTTGCGGCGAAACGAGTCCGCCTCAGCTCCGGCTGTTGCCCATGAAACGGAGCAGGAACAGGAACATGTTGATGAAGTCGAGGTACAGCGTCAACGCGCCGAGAACGATCGCCTTGCCAGCCCATTCGGTGCCGCGAAGCTGTGCATACTGCTCCTTCAGCTTCTGCGTATCGTAAGCCGTGAGGCCTGCGAAAATCAGCACACCGATGAAGCTGATGGCATACATCAGCGGGGCAGAGCCGACGAACATGTTGATCACACTCGCCACGACCAGGCCGATCACGCCCATGAGCAGGAATTTGCCCATCGCGCTCAGATCCTTGTCGGTCGTGTAACCCCACAGGCTAAGCCCTGCGAAGGCTGCTGCGGTCGCGAAGAATGTGACAGCGATCGACCCGCCTGTGTAGATCAGGAAGATCGTCGACAGCGACAGCCCCATCAGGAACGCAAAGCCCCAGTACATCGCCTGAAGCGTAGTCTTGCTGAACTTGTTCGCGCCAAAGCTCATCGCAAACACGATGGCCAGCGGCGCCAGCGCCACGATCCAGCGCATAGGGCCGGTTGCGAAAGTCAGGGCAAGGCCCGAATTCGCCGTCAGCAACGCGACGATACCGGTCAGCAGCACGCCCGAAGTCATATAGTTGTAGATCGACAGCATATGCCGACGAAGGCCCTCGTCGAAAACGACCGCGCCACCGGCGCGCGGGACCGAGCCGAAGCCCGACTGCGTCGTGCGAGGTTCATTCCAATTGGCCATTTTAAACCATCTCCTCTGGCCCGTCGCACAGATGAACGGGCTTCAAGGCAAATATCGATGGTTGGCGTGCATTTTTCAAGGAAAACCGGTCGAGAATCGACAAACCCGCATTAACCTTCGTCGCGGGCGGCCGCCGCCATCTCCCGCCCTCTGTCGCGCGCGGCGCGGAGCGTTTCGGTTAACAGCCGGGCCAGCGCATCGTCTTCGTCGAGCACGTCGAGCCCCTTTTGCGTCATCCCGCCGGGGCTGGCGACACGCCGCGCAAGGTCCGCTGGCGAATCGGGCGATTGCGCGGCGAGCGCCGCGGCCCCTTCGACCATCTGTACCGCCAGCCGCTGCGCCTGTTCGTGTTCGAGGCCGAGGCGCGTCGCCCCCGCCGCCAGCGCATCGATGAACCGATAGACGAACCCCGGCCCCGATCCGGCCAGTGCCGTCACCAGATCGAACTGCGCCTCTTCCGTCAGCCATTCGGCACTGCCCAGCATGGCAGCCATGTCCGTCACCGTTTGGCGCGCGGCATCGTCCAGACCCTGAGCGATCAGCGCATTGGGCGATTTACGCAGCGCCACCGCGAGGTTCGGCATCAGGCGCACAACGCCGCCCGCACGCGGGAACCGGCGCGCCAGACTGTCCAGCTCGACCCCCGCCAGAATCGAAATGACCACAGTGCCCGGCCCGACAACCCGTTCCAGACCATCCGCGACATCGCCCAGTTTCTGCGGCTTTACACCCACGATCACGGCATCGAACGGCTCGCCATCGGGCCAGTCGTTGATGATCGCCATCCCCGCGGGCGCTTCGGTGCGCGTGGGGTGATAGATCGTGAAAGTCGCGGCGGGCACACCTGCGGCCAGCCAGCCTTCGACCATCGCCCCGGCCATGTTACCGAACCCGACGATGAGAATGTTTTGGAAGTGAGTCATGGCGGCCATGTAGGAGCCGCGCGCCCCCACGGCTACCCCCGCCAGCCCGATCTCACCTGCTCAGCAGGCCGGTTCACGCCTCTCCGGCAGCATCGACCATCGCGCTGTCGAGCGCATCGCGCGGCGACTTGTCGCCCCACAGCACGAACTGGAATGCCGGATAGAACCGGTCGCATTCGTCGACAGCGTTTTCGATCAGGCCCTGCGCCTGGCTCAGGCTCAGCAGTCCTTCGTCGCCCAGCAACAGCCCGTGACGATAGACCAGCATCCCGCCTTGCGACCAGACATCGAAGTGCCCCAACCAGAGCTGTTCGTTGACCAGCGCCAGCAATTCATACGCCGGTTTACGCTTCCCTTCCGCCACGCGGATATCGGGCAGGCACAGCAATTGCAGTACGTTATCTGCCGTGCGCCAGATCGCGCGCACCTGATAATTGGCCCAGCTTCCCTGAATTTCGCCCGAAATTTCATCGGGGGAGATGATTTCGTGCGGCCATTGGCGGGCATCGAACAATGCAGCGAGCATATCGATCGGTGCCGCGTCATCATCTGCACGGAAGGTTTCCCGGACGGCTCTCATCGTATGATTTTTCTTGGCGACTTCATGACGCCATAGGTGGCCGATCCGCCCCATTTCCCGCAATCGCGACCGATGCGGATGCTGGGGAGAACTCGACAACCCTGTTCATAGCTTGTGCAAAACCGGTGGAAGAGTCCGATCGCAGCTACTTGAGCGGAGAAACCTTCTCGCCCTTTTCGCTGGTGAAGCGGAAACTGTCGATCCCCAAAGCCTTGAGATCGGCAATGGCCGCATCGGCCTCTTTGTTCGAAGAAAACGGGCCGGTGACCAGGCGCCGCGATTGTCCCCACTCCACAGTAAAGGCATCGCGTTTGGCCAAAACCTTGGGCGCTTTCTTGCCAAACCGGCGCCAGTCGAATGCCAATGCTTTCAAGTCCTTGCCAGTCGCGACCTGCACCCAGATGCGGCTCGGCTCTGGTGGAGGCGGCGGTGGAGGTGGCGGCGCGGGGGGCGGTGGCGGAGGCGGTGGCAGTTCACGTTTGATCTTGATCGCCGTGATATCGACCGCGCCCGCTGCCGCCTGCGAGGGCGCCTGCGGCAAAGTCAGTTCCGCAAATGCATCGGCCACGGATGGCGGCGGTGGGGGCGGTGGTGGCGGAGTAGGCTGCACGATCGGGCGCGATTCCTGCGGCAGCGCCAATGGCGGCGACGGAGGCGGTGGCGGAGTCGAGGCAGTGAAAGGCTGTACTGCCGGAGCGTCCGACACCGGGGTCGCATTGCGCGGCGCAGGTGTGATCGTGACCGGGGCGGGCGACGGAGTCTGCGCTTGCGCCTGTCGCACGTTATCGAGCTGGCTGGCAGGCTGGCTTGCCACTGTCGCCAGATCGAAGCCCGGCTTCGGGTTGCCCGATACCGGCGGCAGCTCCACCGAACCCGAAGCCTGAGGCGTCGAGGCTGGTGGCGGTGACGGCGGGGTTGATGTCGGTGGCGGAGGAGCCGCGCGTTTCATCGTTGCCCCCTCCAGCGATGGTCGGGACCGGCGAATGCCACGGTCCTGTTCCCGCGCCAGACGCCGCGCCTCTGCCGGAGTTGGTTTGCTCGGCTGCACTGCCTTGCTGGCCGGCTGGTCCGTCTTGCTGCGCGGACCCAACGGCTGCCCGGTGGGTGTTAGCCGCGAATCAACCGAACCTGCACTTGCCACTTTCGGCTGGCTGGCCGGGGGCGAATACTGCGCGAAGCGCGGATCGTCGCGACCGATCTGCGCCGCTCGGGGAAACTTGCCCAGATTGGCGGCCGCTGCCTGCTGCGCCCGCGTGAGGCGTGGCATATAATCGAGATAGGGCAGCATTTGCGCCGCCAGATCGCGCGGCATCACCGCCTCTGCAATCGAAGTCGCCTCGTCCTTCCGACCAAGGATCGCCAGACCCATCGCGCGCACGCGATAGGCCCCGAAATCGCGCTTTTGCAGCAAGGGCAGCAGGGTTTTCTCGAACCCGTCCTTATCGCCCGATATGGCCAGGCTCAGCGCAAGGCGGCGGATCGTGTCATCGTCGGCCCGGCGCGAGAGAGCCAAACGATACTGCGCCTGCGCCGAGGCGTTATCGCCCACCAGATCGTAAGCCAGTCCACGGTCGCTCGCCACCGAAACGGGATCGACCCCGGCGGAAACCGCCTGATCGAACTGGGTAATCGCATCGAGCGGGCGGTCCGAACGAAGAGCGGCTGTCGCCAGCCCCGCCTTCACCCGCGCATCGCCGGGACGCAATTCATCGGCCCGGCCGAAGAAACCGACCGCCGCGTCGATATCGTCCAGTTCCAGCGATGCATTGCCCGCATCTATCAGCGCGTTGAAATCGCTGCCATTACGCGCCAGCCGGGCGAGCGCGTCGGTCAGGTCGCCGGTCGCCGCCGGGGGCAATGGCTGAACCACAGCGTGGCTTTGCGCTGCCGCCGGAGCCGATGCCAGCGCGAGCGGCAGCAGCGCCGCCATAGATGCGGATACGCGGGCGAAGGCAGGCTTTCGGCGTTGTACCATCGGAGGCTTCATGGCCCGACGCAGCTTAGGCTCAGGACCCATTACCGGCACCATTGAGGTTTGAAGCAAAATGGCTCAGCGCAAGAAAAAAGGGCGCAGGAATATGTCAATATTTCAAGTCCTTTTGACGCCGCGATGGGCCATTTTGGTCAAATCCCTTCGGGACGTCCAAATGGCTTCCATCTCAAGTCAAACCACCCTTGGAAAGGCGG
>NZ_PHSO01000001.1 GCF_002870965.1 Tsuneonella flava | reverse complement strand
AGAAAGGGCGCAGGAATATATCAATATTTCAAGACCTTTTGACGCAGCGATGGGCAATTTTGCTCAAATCCCCCAACCTGACCTCATGGGGGGACGTTCAAATGGCTTCCATCTCAACCCAAACCGCCCTTGGAAAGGCATATAGCCTTCCCGGCGGGCAGTTTGGCCCGATATGTTCGCCATTTGGACGCCTCAACGGTGCCAGTAATGGGTCCTGAACCTACTATGCTGCCTCAGCTATTCGGAGGAGCTACCGGAGGATTTGCCACTGGCAGCAGGGCGGCGACGGCGAATCTGTGCGATCAGATCCTTGTCCAGCGCACCAACGAAGTAGGCGGTGACGAAGAACACGATCGCACCCACCGCAACCAGTGCGGATAGCGACCATATCCGCGCGAAGGCGTGCCCGCTCCAATACGGTTGCAGTGCAGGCGTCAGCCACCAGAGGACTGCACCCATTGCCGCTGTCGCCACGATCTGGCGGCCAATCCGCCCTGCCAGTTTCCAGCTCATCGAAAACCAGCCACGAATTTGCAGGATAGTATAAAGCGTCAGCACGTTCAGTGTCGCCGTTGTCGCAGTCGCCGCAGCGAGGCCGACGATGCCGTAACGCGGCACGACCCAGAAATTCAGCCCGATGTTCACAATCAGCGCACCTGCGGCAACTAACACAGGGGTGCGGGTGTCTTCCCGGCTGAAAAAGGCGGGCTGAAACACTTTCACCAACACATATGCGGGCAATCCGGCAACCAGCGCCATCACGATATTGCCCATGATCGCGGTATCGTTCGCGGTCATCTTGCCGCCCTGGAATATCCCCGAGGTGAACGCTTCGGAACAGATCGACAGCGCGACGGCACACGGCAGGCACAGCAGCATGGCGATTTCGACTGCATTGGTTTGCAACCGCTGCGCTTCGCGCTTGTCGCCCGACTGGATATGGCGCGCCAGCATCGGCAGGATGGCTGTGCCCAGTGCGATGCCGAATATGCCCAGCGGCATCTGGTTTAGTCGATCTGCGAATTTGAGCAGCGAAAGCGAACCTTGCGGCAGGCTGGTGGCGAAGAATGTATCGACGAGCTGGCTGATCTGATAAATTCCCGCCCCGAATGTCGCAGGCAGGATCAGCATCCCCAGTCGTTTGACATCGGGCGTTATCTTCGGCGCGGTGATTTTCAGTTTCACTCCGGCCTTGCGGGTGGCCCGCCACATGTACGCCAGCTGTGCCACACCGGCCAGCGACAGCGATATCGCCAGTGCGCCGGCGACGATGGTATCGTCCCCACTATCGCCCCGCAGATAATACCCGGCGATGATACCGGCGATCATCACGATATTGAGCAGAACCGGTACAAATGCGCCCGGCCCAAATCGCGATCGCGCATTCAGCACGCCCGACAACATGGCCACCAGGCTGACCAGCGCCAGATAGGGGAATGTCACGCGGCTGAGCATGACGGACAAGTCGAACTTGCCCGCAACGCTTTGATAATCGCGGGCCAGCAACCATACGATGCCGGGCATTGCGATCATGCACAGGGCTGAAAAGCCAAGTAAGACCCAGACGAAAATCGACAGGACATCGCCCGCGAATTCGTCGGCCGCCTGTTCCCCGCCATCGCCCGCCAGCCGCCGGGTGTACATCGGCACGAACGCGACGCTGAACGCCCCTTCCGCGAACAGGCGGCGGAACGTGTTGGGCAGCGTGAACGCCAGTTGCCACGCGTCTGCCGCCAGCCCGGCGCCGAGCACACGGGCAAGCAGCATGTCGCGTACGAAACCGAAAACACGGCTAAGTGCAGTCAGGCTCCCTATGGTGCCGACACTGCGGACGAGCGAACTCACGCCCCCGGTGCTTTCACGCGATGGCGAAAATCAGGCTTCGCCAGCGGGCGGCATGTCGCCACCGGCAGCGGCCTGTTCTTCGGCACGGCGCTGAAGCTGCTGCATGTACAGCCCGTTGAAATCGATCGGCTCGATCTGCATCGGCTGGAACCCGGTATCGCGGGTTGCGTCGGCAACGACTCGCCGGGCGAACGGGAACAGAAGGCGCGGTGCCTCTGCATAAAGGAAGTGGTGCGCCTGTTCGTCGGGCAGGTTCCGCATCCCGACCAATGCGGCATAGGACAGCTCGACGAGATAAATCGTGCCTTCCTTCGCCTTGGAAGTGACGTTGATCTTCAGTTCCACTTCGTGGACTTCGCCATCGATCTGCTGCGCCGCGATATTGAACTGAATGTCCACTTCGGGTTGCGATTGCCACTGGAAACAAGCGGGCGCGTTGGGGTTTTCGACCGAGAGATCTTTGACATATTGCTGGATAATTCCCGCAACAGGCTGATTGTCGGCACCATTGGCGCCTGCAGCCGGGTCCATGTTGAGATCGGTGAGAACGTCGCCTTCGTCGGCCATCTTGCTATTTATCCTGTATCTTGCTGGAACGACACGGTTCGGTGCCGAAATAGGGCCGCCGGTTAGCACTGTGGACACGCCACCGCAACGGCAGACCCGTTTATGCCCCTCATGCGTTGTTCATTTGTAATTTGCTCTTATGTCGGGCAAGTTATGTAGTGACATTTTGCGGATATGGGTCGGTTTTCAGCCGTTCCGGAAACCCCGCAGGGAAAGACAGGTAATCAAGTGATACTCCAGATCGTCATCCTCGCCATGATCGCGGCGTTTCTCGGGCTCCGTCTCTATTCGGTCCTTGGGCGACGTGCTGAGCACGAGGAAGAATCGATTCCCAATCGCTTTGATTCCAGTGATTCGGCTCACCCGACAACGCTTGCTCCGGCGCAGCGCCCGGTGCAGCAATTGCGCCCTGCTGCGCTGGAAGGAGCTCCGATGGCGGTTGAACGCGGAGTGCAAGCCATCGCCGGTGCCGATCGCAATTTCGATATCACCGGCTTCCTCGAAGGGGCCAAAGGTGCCTATGCGATGATACTGGAGGCGTTCTGGCAGGGTGATCGCGACACGTTGAAAGAGCTGACCGATAGCGATGTCTATGCCGGGTTCGATGCGGCGATTACCGCGCGCGAGCAGGCAGGTGAGACACTGGAAAATCGCCTGGTTCGGATCGAAGACGCGAAAATCGATATGGCCGAACTTGTCGGCCAGACTGCGCGCATCCGCGTGGCCTTTTGTGCCGATATTGCAGCGGTAACGCGCGATAAGGATGGCAATGTCGTGGCCGGATCGCTCGACGATGCGATTGAAGCGCGCGACCTGTGGACTTTCCGTCGGGACGTTCGCGATAGCAGCCCGCAGTGGGTGCTCGACGAAACCGACGAAGCCTGACATCGATCATGCGGGGGGCGATGACCGGTCGTTTCAGACTTGCCGGTGCGCTGGCGGGTGCCATGTTGCTGGCATCGTGTGTGTCATCACCCCGTACGGAAGCGGTTAAACCGCCCACTGCGGCCAACGCTATAGAGTCGGGAATCGCGCCGGGTCCGGCGATCGAAACGCTGGGTATCGGCGCGCGCGACGCGCTCGATGCGCTGTCGTCTTTCCGGGAAAGCTGCCCCAAATTGCTGACCCGCAGCGATGCTTCGGGGCTGACGATCAGCGCCGACTGGCAGCCCGCCTGTGCGGCGGCGTCCGCTTGGCAGCCCAATGATGCACAGGCATTTTTCGCGCGCTATTTCGAAACTGTGCGGGTCGGAAACGGCACGGCATTCGCGACCGGCTACTACGAACCGGAGATTCACGGCAGCCGCACCCATATCCCCGGATACGATGTGCCGATCTATGCGCTGCCAGACGATCTGGTGCGCGCCTGGCCTGCTTCCACGCCGGATAGCGAGCGGACAGGGCGCGCTCCGCTGGGGCGATACGATGAAAGCGGTGCTTTCGTCCCCTATTACGAACGCGCGGAGATCGAAGCCGGTGCTCTCGCCGGGCGGGGCCTTGAAATTGCCTGGGTGGCTGACCCGGTAGAGTTCTTTTTCCTGCAAATACAGGGATCTGGCCGTCTGATCGCCCCCGATGGCACGGTAATGCGGATCGGCTATGCCGGGCAGAATGGCCGCGAATACGTCGGCATCGGCTCCGTGATGCGCCAGCGCGGATTGCTCGGCGACGGGCCCGGCCAATACCCCGGTTCGATGCAGGGCCTGATGGCCTATATGCGTGAAAACCCGGAAGATGGCAGGGCGTTGATGAACCTCAACAAGAGCTGGATCTTCTTTCGCGAGCTGACCGGCGATGGACCGTTGGGCGCGCTTGGGGTGCCGGTTCGCCGGGAAAGCTCTGTCGCCGCCGATCCCGCGTTCACCCCGCTGGGCGCGCCGGTGTGGCTGGCGATGGATCGCCCGGAAGCGAATGGTTTGTGGGTCGCGCAGGATACCGGCGGGGCCATCAAGGGCTCCAACCGTTTCGATACCTTCTGGGGTGCCGGCGAAGACGCGCGCCGAATTGCAGGCGGGATGAGTACGCGGGGCAATGCCCTGATATTCGTGCCCAAGGGGACGCTCGCGCGCCTGCGGAGCCAGTGAAGCCTCCACGCGGACTGACTGCGGAGGAAGCGGCGATCTGGGCGAAAGTCGCCGCTACCGTGACGCCGATCGCGGGGCGCACCATGCCGAGCGCGGAACAGGGTGCGACCATACCGCCCGCGGGCAAGGCGCCCCCCGTATTTACCCGGCCCGTCAAGCCGAAGCCCTCTCCGGTCAGTCCCCCTCGCGCTGCGCCACCACCACCTGTCGCTCCAACCGGACGAGGGCTGGATTCGCACTGGGACCGGCGCTTCGGGCGAGGCGCGATAGAGCCTGATTTCACGCTCGACCTGCATGGGCATACACTGGAGGCCGCCCACGCGCGTCTCGATGCAGGGCTGGCGCAGGCGCGGGCAATGGACGCGCGGGTGGTGCTGTTGATCGCAGGGAAGGATAGGGGCGCACCGGCGGCAGACCGGGGGGACAGTCGCGGAGCCATTCGCTCCAAATTACTCGACTGGCTGGCGGCCGGGCCACATGGCAGTGTCATCGCAGCCATCCGCAAAGCGCATCGCCGCCATGGGGGCGAGGGCGCGCTCTATCTCGTTCTCAGACGTCCACGCGGCTGAGCATATCTTGCAGCCATCGCTCAATCGGCAAACCAGATCGGAGCATCGCCCTCTGCCCACGGTTTGGGCCGTATCATAATTGCTGCAAACAGGTTGGACGTGAGGTGCCCCGCCAGCCATCGCTGCAAATGCGACAGCGGCAGGGTATCGAACCATTCCCGGTCGACTGCGGCGAACTGACGGACAAAGGGAAGGATAGCCATATCCGCCAGCCCTCTGTCAGCGCCGCATAACTGACCGGCAGTGGCCAGACGTGCGTCGAGATCACGCAGGAATTCCAGCCCGCTTTCGCGATGCTCCAATGGTTCTGACCGATGGCGATCCGGATACTTGTATCGGTCGAGGGCGTGTTTGAAGCCCCGGTCGTTTGCGGCAATCAGCGCAGGATCGTCGCGCTTCAACCAGCCTTCGGGATCGTTGCGACCAAGTGCCCAGCGCATCACATCGATGCTCTCGTCGATCACTGTCCCATCGGGCAAAACCAGGACAGGCACCGTGGCCTTGGCCGAAGCGGCGATCAACGCGGCCGGCTTTGCCGACAGCTTTACTTCACGCAACTCGCAGCGTGTTTCACTTACCATCAGCGCTAGGCGCGCCCGCATCGCATAGGGGCAGCGACGGAAGCTGTAGAGAACCGGCGCGGCGCTATTCGTCATCATGTCCGTCGGCAAACACAGCGCCGACGTGAGCGAATCCCTGCCGAGCGGCGCGCCATTCCTGCCTCTGGCGTTCGCGGTAGGATTCGCGCTGTACGTCGGTTCGCTCCGCATGGCAGGCGGGGCAACTGACGCCTTCTTCGAATAGGGGAGAGTCTCGGTCGGCATCGCTCACCGGGCGGCGGCATGCATGGCATAGGCCGTAACTCCCCTCGGCCAGTCCATGTCCAACCGTGACGCGCTGATCGAAGACGAAGCATTCGCCGCGCCACAGGCTCTCTTCTTCCGGCACCGTTTCGAGGTACTTGAGAATACCGCCTTTAAGGTGAAATACCTCGTCGATCCCCTCCTGTTTCAGGAAAGCTGTCGACTTTTCACAGCGAATGCCGCCGGTGCAGAACATGGCCACTTTGGGCGCTTTGCCTTCACCTAACAGCTGATCACGCTGCGCCCGAAACCAGTCTGGAAAATCGCGGAAGGTGGCGGTTTTGGGGTCGATTGCTCGTTCGAACGTACCAACCGCCACTTCATAATCGTTGCGGGTGTCGATCACGATTGTTTCGGGATCGGCGATCAGGGCATTCCACTCCGCTGGATCGACATAAGTGCCTACGGTGTGGCGTGGGTCGATGCCGGGCTGCCCCATCGTTACGATTTCGCGCTTCAGCCGAACTTTCATGCGATGAAACGGCATCGACGATGCAGCGGAAAACTTCACGTCGACGTCGGCGCAATCCGGCAGCGCGCGGATATGGGCCAGTACTGCGTCGATTCCGTCCGGTGAACCGGCGATTGTGCCGTTTACACCTTCGGACGCGAGCAACAACGTGCCGCGAATATCATTTGCTTTACATACAGCGAGCAGCGGCTCACGCAGAGCCGTATGATCGGCAAATCGGGTAAAACGATAAAGTGCTGCGACGCGGACAGGCGCAGCGGAGGAAGACTCGGTAACAGGCATGGCGGCTCCATAGCGTGAACCGCGTTCTCCGGAAAGAAAGAGCCCCCCGACATTGCTGTCGAGAGGCTCTTATGCGGAAAACCTATGCCAGGTCGAAGCGGTCGGCGTTCATCACTTTGGTCCAGGCCTTGACGAAATCTTTGACGAATTTCTCTTCATTGCCGTTTTCGGCATAGACTTCCGCAATGGCGCGCAACTGGCTGTTCGATCCAAAGATCAGGTCGGTGCGCGTGGCGCGCCATTTCTCCTTGCCCGTCGCCCGGTCGGAGCCGACGAATTCCTCGTCCCCACTGTTATCCACTGCTTTCCATGCGGTGCTCATGTCGAGCAGGTTGGTGAAAAAGTCGGTCGTCAGTTGCCCTTTGCGTTCGGTGAAAACCCCGTGGGGACGATCGCCTTGATTGGCGCCGAGTACGCGCAGCCCGCCGATTAGCACAGTCATTTCCGGTGCGGAAAGCCCGAGCAATTGAGCGCGGTCGACCAGCATATCCTCGGTCTTCACGCTCAGTTTTGTTTTCAGATAGTTACGGAAACCGTCAGCCTGCGGTTCGAGTGGTTCGAAGCTATATGCGTCGGTCTGTTCCTGACTGGCATCGCCCCGTCCGCCAGTGAATGGCACAGAGACTGCGTAACCCGCGTCGCTGGCTGCTTTTTCAACCGCTGCGGAGCCTGCCAGCACAATGGCATCGGCCATTGAGAGCGAGCCACGCAGTTCGTCGATCTTGCCGAGAACAGTCTGAAGTTCAGCCGGTTCGTTCACTGCCCAGTCCTTTTGCGGAGAAAGGCGGATACGTGCTCCGTTTGCACCGCCGCGATGATCCGACTTGCGATAGGTCGCAGCCGATGCCCATGCGGTTTTGACCAACTGGCCGATTGAAAGACCACTGTTGAGGATCGCCTGTTTGAAAGCAGCCACATCCGCATCGGCGGGGGCATTGCCGGCGGGCACCGGATCCTGCCAGATCAGATCTTCCGCCGGAACCTCCGGCCCTAGATAGCGGGCCTTGGGCCCCATGTCGCGATGGGTCAGCTTGAACCATGCGCGAGCGAATGCGTCTTCGAAAGCCTTTGGATCGGCGCGGAATTTTTCGGATATCTTGCGGTATTCCGGGTCCACCTTCAGCGCCATATCGGCTGTGGTCATCATCGTCGGCACCCGTTTGGAAGGATCATGTGCAGCGGGGGCCATATCCTCTTCCCGCTGATCGATCGGCTGCCACTGCTTTGCGCCTGCCGGACTCTCTACGATTTCGTATTCGTAATCGAGCAGGAGGCGGAAGTAGTTCTGCGTCCATTCGATGGGTGTGTTGGTCCACGATCCTTCGAGGCCAGAGGTGATGGTGTCGCCACCCATCCCGCTATTATAACCGCTGGTCCAGCCAAGGCCCTGAAATGCGATGTCTGCGCCTTCCGGGCTTGCGCCGACCAACGAGGCATCGCCTGCGCCATGGCATTTGCCGAACGTGTGGCCACCGGCTGTCAAAGCGACGGTTTCCTCGTCGTTCATCGCCATACGATCGAATGTTTCGCGGATGTCGCGGGCGGAGGCCAAAGGATCGGGATTGCCGCCGGGCCCTTCCGGATTGACATAAATCAGGCCCATCTGAATTGCGGCCAGCGGGTTTTCGATATCCAGATCCTTGTCGGGCTGAATGCGCGTTTCCGCACCTTCGCCGACCCACTGTTCTTCCGTGCCCCAGTATACATCGGTTTCCGGCTCGAACACATCCTTCCGTCCACCGCCAAACCCGAAGACCGGGCCGCCCATGCTTTCGATGGCGACATTCCCGGTCAGCACCAGCAGATCGGCCCAACTGATATGCTTGCCGTATTTCTGTTTGATCGGCCACAGGAGGCGGCGTGCCTTGTCGAGATTGGCGTTGTCTGGCCAGGAGTTGAGGGGGGCGAAGCGTTGCTGCCCGCTGTTGGCTCCACCGCGCCCGTCGGCAGTGCGGTAAGTGCCTGCTGCATGCCAGGCCATGCGGATGAAGAATGGGCCGTAGTGGCCGTAGTCAGCCGGCCACCACGGCTGACTATCGGTCATCAATGCTTTCAGGTCGGCTTTCAGTGCATTGTAATCGAGGGCGTTGAATGCCTCCGCGTAATCGAAATCGTCCCCCATCGGGTCGGGGTTGCTCGTTCCCTGATGGAGAATGTCGAGCTGGAGCGCATCGGGCCACCAGTCGCGGTTGGTGCGACCCAGAAGGCTTCGCACGCCGCCATCATTTCCGCCGTGGAACGGACAACCGCCGCCAGACATCGAACCTGCTTCTGCATTCATCGGAAACTCTCCTAGTGCGTCAAAAATTGGGTGGCCATCTGACCAATGCCGCACTGTATGAGAGTTTCCTTATTATCGGTCCAACAGATTAGATGTGTAATTATGATCGATTTAGACGATCACGCGGCCGCATTGGCGGGCTGAACTTCACCATCGATAGCGGTGTTGCGGATCAGGTAATCGAAGGCGGAAAGCGCTGCCGTCGAGCCCTGCCCCATTGCGATCACGATCTGCTTATACGGCACAGTGGTCGTATCGCCTGCTCCGAACACGCCGGGGAGGTTGGTTGCGCCGCGCGCATCGGTGACGATTTCGCCATGCTGAGACAGTTCGATCCCGCTATCTTTCAGCCATTCGCTGTTGGGCACGAGGCCGATCTGGATGAATACACCCTCCAACGCGAGCGTATGCTCTTCGCCCGAATTGCGGTCTTTCCACTTCAGCGCGTTGACCTTGCCATCGGCACCGGTGATTTCTGTCGTCTGAGCGGAAACGAGGACATCCACGTTGGCCATCGAGCGCAGTTTGTCCTGCAATACCTTGTCAGCCCTTAACTGGTGATCGAATTCGATCAGTGTGACATGGCCTACAATCTGAGCCAGATCGATCGCCGCCTCGACGCCTGAGTTGCCGCCACCAACCACGGCAATGCGTTTGCCCTTGAACAGCGGCCCGTCGCAGTGCGGGCAATATGCCACGCCCTTGTTGCGATACTCTGTTTCGCCCGGCACGCCGAGATTGCGCCAGCGGGCGCCAGTGGCCAGAATCAACGCGCGTGCTTTCAAGGTGCCGCCACCGGCGAAATGTACGGTGTGCAGCGCCCCTTTCTGCGTCGCCGGTTCGAGACGTTCGGCAAAGGCGAGATTCATCAGTTCGATGGCATTGGCATCGACCTGAGTCTTGAGGTCGGTGACGAGGCGCGGACCTTCGGTATATTCGGTGCCGGGCAGGTTTTCGATGCCGAGCGTATCGTTCAACTGGCCGCCGAACCGTTCGGCGGCGATCCCGGTACGGAACCCTTTGCGCGCAGTATAGATTGCGCTGGCCACCCCGGCGGGGCCGCCACCGATAATCAGCACTTCGAACGGTTCCTGTGCGGTCAGCCTGGCAGCGGCCTTCTCACTCGCTCCGCTGTCGAGGCGCGCGACGATTTCGGCCAGTTCCATTTTGCCGTTGTAAAACGGTTCACCGTTGAGGAAGGTCGCGGGCACCCCCATCACCTGACGCGCGTCGATTTCATTCTGATAGGCGCCGCCTTCGATAAGCGTCGCCGTTACGTTGGGGTTTTCCAGCGCCATCAGTGCCAATGCCTGCACGACATCGGGGCAGTTGTGGCAGGAGAGCGAGAAATACATCTCGAAATCGAGCGGTCCGGTCAGGCCCCGTACCTGCTCCAGCAGTTCGGAATCGACCTTTGGCGGGTGACCGCCAGCCCACAGCAAGGTAAGAACCAGCGAGGTGAATTCGTGCCCCATCGGCAGCCCGGCAAAGCGCACCGAACGCTGAGGATTGTTCGCATTGCGAATTTCAAAACTGGGTTTGCGCTCGTTGTTGCCATCGAAACTGGCCGTCACTTTGGGATGCAAACCAGCGATCTCTGTGAGCAGTTCGCGCGTCTGCGCCGACTTTTCGCTATCGTCGAGCGAGGCAATCAGTTCGATCGGTTCGCGCAAATTCTCAAGATAGCTTTTGAGCTGCTGTGTCAGGTTGGCGTCGAGCACGGCGGGCCCCTTTCCGGTTATGCAATGTCTGTAAGTGCAGATTTCATGAAAACGGGGAGGCAGACGTGTCCGCCCGCCTCCCCGTGAATAGGCTCAGCCTGTGTCGCGTTAAGCGATCAGAGCTTGCCGACGAGGTCGAGCGAAGGCGAGAGCGTTTCGCTGCCTTCTTCCCACGCAGCCGGGCAGACCTGGCCGGGGTTGTTGCGAACGTACTGTGCAGCCTTGATCTTGCGAACCAGTTCTTCCGCGTTGCGGCCGACGCCTTCGCAGGTGATTTCCATGACCTGAATCACGCCATCGGGATCGACGACGAAAGTCGCGCGGTCGGCCAGACCCATTTCTTCGCGCAGCACACCGAAGTTGTTGCTTAGCGTGTGAAGCTGGTCACCAAGGAACGGATACTTGAGCTTGCCGATCTTCTCGCTGGTGTCGTGCCATGCCTTGTGGCTGAACTGCGTGTCGGTCGACACTGCGTATACTTCCACGCCCATGCCCTGCAGTGCGTCGTACTGCTTGCCGAGATCTTCGAGTTCTGTGGGGCAGACGAACGTGAAGTCAGCCGGATAGAAGAAGAATACCGCCCATTTGCCTTTCACATCTTCTTCGGTCACGTCGAAGAAGTCCTTGCCGGCCTGGAAAGCGGTTGCCTTGAACGGCTTGATGCTGCTGCCGATGATACCCATGATCTTTTCTCCTCTGGAGGGTTTGAAACTCGCTCCATCAGTTAGTCATTGCTGCGACGCGGAAAAGTAGATTTGTGCGATTGCAGCAATCGATTTTATCGATCAGAGGTGAACGACTGGCTCGCTAATCAAGCAAGTGGCTGAATTCAACCGCACTGTGCCCGGTGAAGCAACTTATGATCGGCCAGCACAAGAGCCATCATTGCCGCGACGACCGGCACCCCGCGAATGCCAACACAAGGGTCGTGTCGGCCTTTGGTGCGAATCTCGGCGGCGTTACCATCGCGGTCGATTGTTTCGACCGGTGTGAGAATCGAACTGGTCGGCTTGAACGCGACCCGCATGACCACTGGCTGCCCGGTCGAGATTCCGCCAGCAATGCCGCCAGCATGATTGGCGGTGAATTGCGGGCCATCTTCACCCGGCCGCATCGGATCGGCGTTGGTTTCGCCAGTCAGTTTCGCCACTTCGAATCCATCGCCGATTTCGACCCCTTTTACGGCGTTGATCCCCATCATCGCGGCGGCAAGATCGGCATCGAGCTTGGCATAGATCGGTGCGCCCCAACCGGCAGGTACGCCGGTGGCGATGCATTCTACGACTGCACCGAGTGACGAACCGGCTTTGCGGGCACTATCCACCAGATTTTCCCAACGGTCGGCGGCGGCAGGATCGGGGCAGAAGAACGGGTTACGGTCGATTTCGCTCAGATCGATATTGCTGCGATCGATGGCATCGCCGCCGATTTCGCTGACATAGGCGACGATAGAAACCTCGGGAATGGCCATCCGTGCGACTGCGCCTGCAGCCACACGCGCTGCGGTTTCCCGCGCTGACGAACGTCCACCGCCACGATAATCACGAAATCCATATTTGGCGTCGTAAGCATAATCGGCGTGTCCGGGGCGATATGCCTTCGCGACTTCGGAGTAATCCTTGCTCCGCTGATCGACATTTTCGATCATCAGGCTGATTGGAGTTCCAGTCGTACGCCCTTCGAATACACCGGACAGAATACGGACGGCGTCCGGTTCCTGACGCTGCGTAGTGAACTTGCTCTGCCCCGGTCTGCGCGCATCGAGGTACGGCTGAATGTCGCTCTCGCTTAGCATCAAACCCGGCGGGCAGCCGTCGACTACTGCGCCAAGGGCAGGGCCATGGCTTTCGCCCCAGGTGGTAAAGCGCAAAACGCGACCGAATGTGTTCCAGCTCATGGCGACGCTTTTTGCCGAAAGCATCCGACAAGTCCACTTGCCCGATACTTCTTAACCGGCAAGCGGGTCTTTTGGGGCCGGTTCAGGCGTGAATGGGGAGCGGAGATGGCCCCGCTCCCCATGAATGGCTCTATACGCCGAGTAACCAGAGGCCGCCGACAACGGCGATCAGCGCAGCTACTGCGATGAGCCCTTTCCCGATGTCACTGAAAGAGAAGACATCGATATGGTCCCGCCGGAACGCGGCATAACCAGAGGTGATTGCTTCCTTACTGGCCAGGCTGGCTACCTCGAATGCGCTGCTTTCCTTGCGAAACCAATGTTTGAGATCGTTTAATTCGTCCTCTGAAATCGCAGGATAGCGTCCCAGCAAAGTTTCGACCTGATCGAAGCGGTCGACATCGCCGGTGGCGATGCCGGAATCGGCATTATGCATAATTGTGCGTCCTTGAATCGTAAGCTGGTCCGCGCGGTGCGCGGATGAACGATCAGGTCGCGACAGGTGGTGCTCTGGGGGCCGGTGGCGATTTCAGCGGGCGCAAGGGCTGCGGAGGCGCTGTCTGCCGGTTTGCAGGCCAATGGGCCTGAACAACCGGAACGCTCCAGACAAGGCGCGGGCCGGGCGTTTGTGGAACCAAAGCAGGTGCCTTGGCAATTTCCCGAGTCTCGCTTGTCGCCTCGCGCCGGATCGGTAACGCAACTTCGACCGTGCTTGCACTGAAGGCAGAGCCATGTTCGACGCGCACGGGCACCGGACTGGGTGGCATCGCCTGAAGGCCGATGATCGCCAGCAGTAGCGCAGCGAACCATTGGGTCATGCGAGGAAAAGAGCCAGTCACAATTGAATTTTAGGTTTGCGGAGTGTCGATTGCAATCGCCATGTCCGGCAAGTGCGGCTGGCTTGTCGGGAAAAGGTTTGTCTTCCTCTCTTCCAATCCGCGGCCGAAGAAGGCAAGAACAAACCATGATTGCAAAGCTCAAGGGCCTGCTCGACGAAACCGGCACCGACTGGGCGGTGATCGATGTTTCCGGCGTCGGCTATCTGGTTCACTGTTCCACCAAAACGCTCGCTGCTCTCGGCGAAGTGGGGGAGGGATGCACGGTATTCACCGATCTGCAGGTGAGCGAAAATGACATGCGCCTGCTAGGCTTTGCCTCAGCGGCAGAGCGCGACTGGTTTCGTTTGCTGACTCAGGTGCAGGGGGTGGGCAGCAAGGTGGCGCTGGCGATTTTGTCTGCGCTGTCACCCGAAGAAGTGCAGGCGGCCTGTGCCGGTGGCGACGCGGCGATGGTCGCGCGGGCGCAAGGTGTCGGGCCCAAACTGGCTGGACGCATCGTCAATGAATTGAAGGATAAGGCGGGCGCTCTTCCCGCCATAAGCGGCGGTGTGGCAGCGCAGACCCTGGCTCCCAAAGGCGGGGCCAGCGCCGATGCCGTCAGTGCGTTGGAAAACCTTGGATTTAAGCCAGCGGTAGCGGCGCGTGCCGTGACCGCTGCACTTGGCGAACTGGGTGATGGAGCGGGCGAGAGCGACCTGATTCGTGTCGCGTTGAAAAAAGCGGCGGGATGATGCGGAATACACCGCAGATATGCCATTGGTGCAGGATCAGTTGAGGAACCTTCGATGCGGATAGTCATGACACTCGTGGCACTTTCCTTTGCTGTTTCGGCACAGGCGGCGGACACCGGTACGTTTGTCAAAGGCCCGGTCTTTGCGGAATTTGGCCCGCATGCCTCCGTTGAGTCCGATATGCCGATACCACCGGGCACTGAGTTCAAGGTCGCGTTCGACAGTTCAATCGGCGCGGAAGACGGTGCGCTGAACAAGACTTTTGACCGCGTGGCGCGGTTCATCAACATGAATGTTGCTGCCGGAATGCCTCGGGATGCGATCCATGTGGCTGTGGTGGTGCACGGCACGGCCGGGCCCGATCTTCTATCCAATCCCGGATGGAGCAAGACACATGGCGGAACTGCAAACCCCAACCAGCCACTCATCCGCGCACTGCTCGACCAAGGTGTACGGATCATCCTGTGTGGGCAGAGTGCGGCGCGAATGGGAATAGAGAAAGGCGATCTCGAACCGGGAGTGGAGCTGGCTCTTTCCGCGATGACCGCACATGCGCTGCTGGCAAACGAAGGCTACAGCGAAAATCCGTTCTGATGACCGATAATCCTAACCTTACGGCCAGTCGCCAACCGGACGATCCCGATGCGGCACTGCGCCCCAAATCGCTCACCGAATTTGTGGGGCAGGAAGCTGCGCGGGATAACCTCCGGGTATTCATCGAAGCTGCGCGCGGGCGAGGGGAGGCGATGGACCATGTCCTGTTTTTTGGACCTCCCGGTCTGGGGAAGACGACACTGGCGCAGATCATCGCCAGAGAACTGGGTGTGGGCTTTCGCGCCACGAGCGGGCCGGTGATCGCCAAGGCAGGCGACCTTGCCGCGCTGCTGACCAATCTCGAACCGAACGATGTTCTGTTTATCGATGAGATACATCGACTTAATCCCGTTGTGGAGGAAGTGCTCTATCCCGCGATGGAAGATCGGGCGCTCGATATCATTATCGGGGAGGGGCCATCGGCGCGTTCTGTCCGTATCGATCTGCCGCCGTTTACGCTCGTTGGGGCAACCACACGTCAGGGATTGCTGACTACTCCGCTGCGCGATCGGTTCGGTATCCCGGTGCGGCTCAATTTCTATACCGTCGAAGAATTGGAACACGTCGTCACGCGCGGCGCGCGACTGCTCGATCTGCCAATCGATGCTGGCGGTGCGCGCGAAATCGCCCGGCGCAGCCGAGGTACGCCACGAGTGGCCGGTCGGCTGATGCGGCGGGTGCGCGATTTTGCTCATGTGGCAGGCAACGGCACTGTTACCGCTGCGATGGCCGATGCCGCACTTACCCGTCTGGAAGTCGACCGTCTTGGTCTGGACGCGATGGACCGGCGGTATTTGATGATGATCGCGGGCACATACAAAGGCGGGCCGGTCGGTGTAGAAACGCTCGCTGCGGGTCTTTCCGAACCCCGCGATACTATCGAAGAAGTGATCGAACCTTATTTGATTCAATTGGGGCTGATTGCCCGCACCGCACGTGGGCGTTGCCTCAACGATGCGGGGTGGGCTCATCTCGATATGAAGCCTCCCCGTCCGGCCACGGGGGGCCTGTTCGATAGCGGAAAATGATTCGCGAGAGATCGTGAGGATTGGTAGGTTGGAGTTAAATTTCGTTAATCGCGATCAGCTAAGTGGTGTCACTTTGGGACAGACTGTTACCGAAGCCCCATTTGACCCAGAAAATTCGCATCGGGCGCGACTTTTCGTGGTTAATTTAATTGCCGGTGAGGACTCTCTGCCGTTTCCTGACAGCACAGGGGAGTAACCGGGCCGGAATCGTCGGCCGGATTCCCCGTTTGGAAATGAGAGTGTGTGCCCATGTCGGTAAAAATGGCCCTGGCGAAACTGTCCGCCACCGCAGCAGGAACCGCTCTGCTGGCAGGTGGCGCAGTGCACGTTGCCGAAAAACCGATCGCGAACCAGACCAATATTAAATCGGTCAAGGCGGCGCCCAAGCACTACGTCAAGAAAGTGCGTCACGTTGCGAAACGCAAGGTGCCCGAAACCGTGCAGCGCAAGCGCCGTATCGTGCGCCGCGAAGTGAGCTGTGAGCCCATCGACGGTGCGGCATCCGGCTATGCCGGTGGCATGTTCACAGGCGGCACGTCGCGTCAGGTCGGAGCAGGTGCAGAAGAGTGCCCGCCAGTCTATCGTATGGCGATGGTCCCTGCGCCGATGCCGCTGCCCGCAGCCCCCCCGATGTCGGGCGGTGGCAGCAGCGGTGTAACCGTGATTGGCGGTAGCGGCGGTTTCGGCGGCGGATTTGGTGGCGGCTTCTTTGGTGGCTTTTTCGGCGGTGGTTCCAGCGGCGGCGGCAGCGTCGTGATCAGCTCGACTACGACGGGTGGAGTGACCAGTTCGACCTCGTCGAGTTCAGGGGCCATCAGCTCGTCCTCGGGCAACGTGTCCAGTTCCTCCGGTGACGTCTCGTCTTCTTCGGGCAATGTTTCCAGTTCCTCTGGTGACGTCTCGTCTTCTTCGGGCAACGTCTCCAGTTCTTCTGGTGGCGTCACCAGCTCATCGGGCAACGTTTCCAGTTCCTCTGGCAATGTTTCGAGCTCGTCCGGTAACGTATCCAGCTCGTCATCCAGCAGTTCCTCAAGCAGTTCTTCGAGCTCATCGTCCAGTAGCAGCTCTTCGAGCAGCAGCTCGTCGGGGGGTAACGGCTCCAGTGGGCATCATGGCTCCAGCGGACACCACGGATCGAGCGGCCATCACGGTTCATCGTCGGGCTGGACCAGCTCGGGAGGCAGCAGTTCGTCGAGTTCCAGCAGTTCGTCCTCCTCCTCCTCCTCCTCCTCCTCGTCAAGCAGCAGTGGGATTGGTTCGAGCACAGGCAACATGACGAGTTCGACGAGTTCCAGCTCTTCGTCGAGCAGCAGTTCGTCGTCATCGTCGTCGAGCAGCAGCTCTTCCGGCTCTTCCTCGAGCGGTAGCAGCGGTACGCCTGTTCCGGCACCGCCGATGACCATTCTGTTCGGAGCGGCGGCAGCGGCCGTTCTGGCGCGGCGCAAGTTCAAGACTAAGCAAGCAGCCTGACCCCCCGGTCGGCTGTATACGAAAGGGGCGGCTTCCGAGAGGAGGCCGCCCCTTTCATTATGCGCGCTTAACTAACAACCGTTCCGGCGGTCAGCTAATCAGCGGGCGGGTATCGTATTTCGCTGAATGACCGATCCGCGATGGATAGCATCGCCGAGCTGATCTGAGGCCAGCCCGGCGATTGCCGATTTACCGATCTCAGGCGGCGAGCTTCCGCAGAACGTACTGCAGGATGCCGCCATTGCGGTAATATTCCATCTCGTTCGCGGTATCGATGCGGCACTTCGCCGTGAAGGTGAAACTGGTGCCGTCTGCACGGGTGACCGACACCTCAACATCCTGCCCCGGTGTCAGATCGGCCAGGCCATGAATGGTGAAGCTGTCATCGCCGGTAAGCCCCAGCGATTCGCGCGTGTCGCCGCCAGTGAACTGCAGCGGTAGCACGCCCATGCCGACGAGGTTCGAACGGTGGATACGTTCGAAACTTTCGACAATCACAGCGCGTACACCCAGCAACAGAGTGCCCTTGGCCGCCCAGTCGCGGCTGGAACCGGTGCCGTATTCCTTGCCGGCGACCACGACCAGCGGGGTGCCGTCCGCCTTGTGCTTCATCGCGGCGTCGTAGATCGGCATGACTTCGCCGTTATAGCGCGTCATTCCGCCTTCGATGCCGGGGACCATTTCGTTGCGGATGCGGATATTGGCGAAAGTGCCGCGCATCATCACTTCATGGTTGCCGCGGCGGCTGCCGTAAGAGTTGAAGTCCTGCTTGGCGACCTGATGGCCCAGCAGATATTCGCCTCCGGGGCTGTCGGCCTTGATCGAACCTGCCGGACTGATGTGGTCGGTGGTGACCGAGTCGCCCAGTACTGCCAGCGGTTTGGCATCGACGATGTCGGTGATCGGCGCAGGGGTCATTTCCATCCCGTCGAAATAAGGCGGGTTGGCGACATAGGTCGAACCGGCGCGCCACTGATAGGTGTCCGATCCGACGACTTCGATCGCCTGCCAGTGCTCGTCGCCCTTGTAGACATCGGCATAGCGGCTTTCGAACATCTGGCGGTCGATTGCGCCGGCGCGGATTTCCGCGACTTCGGCGTTGGTCGGCCAGATATCCTTCAGGTACACATCGTTGCCGTTCTTGTCCTGCCCGATCGGCGTGTCGACCATATCGGTGGTGACGGTGCCTTTCAGCGCATAGGCCACAACCAGCGGCGGGCTGGCGAGGAAGTTGGCGCGTACATCGGGCGACACGCGACCTTCGAAGTTGCGGTTACCCGACAGCACACTGGCGGCCACGATATCGTTGCCGTTGATCGCCTTGCTGATCGGTTCGGCCAGCGGGCCTGAGTTGCCGATGCAGGTGGTGCAGCCATAGCCGACGAGATCGAAACCGATTGCGTCGAGGTGTTCCTGCAGACCCGCTTTCACCAGATAATCGGTCACGACCTGAGATCCGGGTGCGAGGCTGGTCTTGACCCACGGCTTGGGCTGCATGCCCAGTTCGTTGGCCTTCTTTGCCACCAGACCTGCAGCAATCAGCACGTCGGGGTTGGAGGTGTTGGTGCAACTGGTAATTGCGGCGATCACAACGTCGCCATCACCGATATCGTGATCCCTGCCATCGACATCGACGCGCGCGGGCGCATCCTTGCCATACAGTTTCTTGAGGTCGGTATTGAACAGTTCGTCAACCTCGGGGAGGATGACTTTGTCTTGCGGACGCTTCGGCCCGGCGAGTGAGGTCACCACGCTACCGATGTCGAGCGAAAGCGTGTTGGTGAACACCGGTTCGTTTTCCGGTGTGAACCACAGGCCCTGTTCCTTGGCATACGCTTCGACCAGTGCGATGGTTTCTTCGCTGCGGCCGGTGAGGTGCATGTAATCCAGCGTCTTCTGGTCGATACCGAAGAATCCGCAGGTCGCGCCGTATTCGGGCGCCATGTTGGCGATGGTCGCACGGTCTGCCAGGCTGAGGTTCGAAACCCCCGGACCGTAAAATTCGACGAAGCGGCCCACAACGCCCACTCCGCGCAGCATCTGCACACAGGTCAGCACCAGATCGGTTGCGGTCACGCCTTCGGCCAGTTCGCCGGTCAGCTTGAAGCCCACCACTTCGGGGATCAGCATCGAAACAGGCTGGCCAAGCATTGCGGCCTCGGCTTCGATCCCGCCGACGCCCCAGCCCAGCACGCCGAGGCCGTTGATCATCGTGGTGTGGCTGTCAGTACCGACGCAGGTATCGGGATAGGCGACCAGTTTGCCATCGGCATCTTCGGTCGACCACACGCCCTGACCGATATATTCGAGGTTCACCTGATGGCAGATGCCGGTGCCGGGAGGCACGGCGGAGAAATTCTGGAAGCTCTTGGAGCCCCATTTCAGGAAGTCGTACCGCTCAGCGTTGCGCTGATATTCCAGCTCGACGTTCTGAGCGAACGCCTTGGGGGTGCCGAATTCATCGACCATTACCGAGTGGTCGATCACGAGGTTCACGGGCACCTGCGGATTGATCTTGGCAGTGTCGCCACCCAGCTTGGCAATGGCGTCGCGCATGGCAGCCAGATCGACCACGCAGGGGACGCCGGTGAAATCCTGCAACAGCACACGGGCCGGGCGATACTGGATTTCCTCGCCGGTCACGGGATTTTTCTGCCAGTCCGCGATGGCCTGCACATGTTCGCGCCCGACGGTGAAACCGTCATCTTCGAAGCGCAGCATGTTTTCCAGCAGCACTTTCATGCTGAACGGCAGTTTCGATACGTCGCCGATCTTTTCGGCCGCCTTGTTCAGCGAGTAGTAGGCATATTCCTTATCGCCTACCTTGAGTGTGCTGCGGGTTCCGAGCGTGTCCTTACCGACCTGGGTCATGCGCGCGTCAATCCTTTCGCCTGTGGCTTCAAACGTGAGGCCGCGGGCAGCCTTAGATGGCCCCTGCGGCGGGTATGGGATATGTGCCCGGGCACCTGCGCGTATCCCGGCGCAACGTCAAGTAAGACGATGGTGCAGATGCGAAGGATTACTTTGCCCGCTCCATGATAAGACCTGTCAGGCGACGACTTGTTCGGGCACCTGAATATCGGGCCGACGGCGGGTTGCGATCCAGCATCCGGCAACAATCAGAACGGTGCCGACGAGTGTCCCTGACGTTACGGGTTCAGCGAAAAACAACCACCCGAATAGCGAAGCCGACAGGAACCCGGTGTACTCTATGGGAGCCAGTCGCTGGGTTTCGGCGCGGGCATATGCCCATGCGAACAGCATCGCGCCAATGGTCGATAAAACGGCGCTGACCGCGATATCGCCCCATGCAGGAATTTCGGGCCACTGGACAAAGAACGGAGCGAATCCGAGCAGAGTCAGGAACACGATGCCATTTTGGAATGTGGCGACCTCCAATGGGCCAGCCACCAGAGCCTGCTGCCGTTGAAGCACCAGATTCCATGCATAGAGCACAGCGGACAGCAGCACTGCGGCGATGCCCAATGGGGCACCACCGTCCATCGTTTCGCGCACGATCTTGCTGGCGAGGATTGCCAGTACCCCGGTAAGTCCGAGCGCAGCCCCAATAAACGCCCGTCGCTCTACCTTTTCCTTCAGTACGATCCCCGCCAGGAACATTGCGATCAGTGGCGCGATGAAGCTGATGGCGATCGCCTGCGCCAGGGGAAGACGTGTGAGCGAGAAGAAGAACGTGAAGCCCATGCCGGTGATGACGATGCCTCGAATCACATGCAGGCGCAGCACATGTGGCGCGGGCCATGTGCCGCCCCTTGCTTTCCAGATCGGCGCGGCGATCGCTATTCCAATCGGCGCGCGCAGCAGCAGTGCGCTGTAGGCGCCCACGGCCAGCGCCGCGCTTTTCATGAATGCGTCCATCAGTGACAGCAGCCCGATGGCCAATGCCGCGATAAGAACCGGCAGCAACGGGTGTTCCGATTTTCCCATATGATGCGGCATAACCGTGTGGTGCGCTAAGGCAACTCGCTAAGCAGGGATTCAGGCCACAGTCAGGCGCGCTCATTGATTGGCGGGGGTGCATCGGCATATAACCGGCCCGGAAGGGCGGATTGCGCCGTTTCGGGGCAACCGCATCATTTGAGGAAGAACGACCGTGATCAAGGGTTACACGCGTACATTGCTGGCAGGGGCGACTGCCCTGACTTATCCGGTGTTCGCGTTCGCGCAGGACAAGGCGCCCGAAAATCTGTTGCCGCCCGAAGCGCCCGTCGTGGCGTCTCAACCGGTTCGGGGCGGTGCCGATGACGTTACTGCACCGAAGCAAGCCACTACGCCTCCCCCGGTTATGGAAGCGACTCCTGTGGTGCAACAGGTCGCGCCGCTGGTGCAGGTGTGGTCGGTTGGCGATGCGAAGGCGCTTCTCGGCGTGATCGCCAGCATCGGCAGCGAAGGGCTGAATCCCAAGGATTACAACCCCGATGCCCTGAGTGCGGCGATTGCAGCCGGGCCGGGCGACACGCTTAATCAGACAGCCAGTCAGGCATTTCAATGGCTGGTGGAAGATCTGCGCGACGGACGTACCCCGATGGACGACCGCAAGCAGTGGTTCGTCGTCGACCCGGATCCCGATCTTTACCCCACCGGCGAGATTATGGCCGATGCATTGGCGAGCCACAACATCGCCGGCGCGCTCAAGGCGCTGAACCCGACGAAGCCCGATTATGCCCGGCTGCGCGATGCGCTGGCGGAAACGACCGACCCGGCACGGCGCAAGCTGATCATGGCCAATATGGACCGGTGGCGCTGGCTGCCGCGCGATCTGGGGCAACAATATCTGCTGACCAATGTGCCGGAATATCAACTGCGTCTGACGGTCAACAACAAGATCATCTCGACCTACAAGACTATCGTCGGCAAGCCGGGGCGGACCGCCACTCCGCAGCTGGCGGAGACGGTGGAAGGGGTGATCTTCAACCCGACCTGGACGGTGCCGCAATCGATCGTGAAGGGCGAAGGGCTGGGCGCCAAAGTGCTGAACAATCCGGGCTGGGCCAAGGCCGCCGGGTACAAGGGGTGGAAAGACCCCAAGACCGGGTTCGTCACCGTGGTTCAGCAGCCGGGGGCGAACAACTCGCTCGGCCTGATGAAGCTGGATATGCCGAACCCGCATGCGATCTTCCTGCACGACACGCCCTCGCGCAATCTGTTCAACCGCGATCAGCGTGCGTTGAGTCATGGTTGCATCCGCACCGAGCGGGCGCAGGAGCTGGCCATCACGCTCGCCATCCTCGGTAATCTCGCCAATACCCCGGAAACCCGCAAGGCTGCGGCGGACGAGGCGGTCGCGATCAGCACCTCAGGCAAGTACACCCGCGTGCCAATTGAGAAGCAGGTGCCTGTTTACATTACCTATTTTACGATGGGTGTGGACATCAACGGCAAGCTGCGCGCGTTCAGTGACATCTATGGCCGCGATGCCCCGGTCCTGGCCAGTTTCGACAAGCCGCGCGTGGCCAATCGTGCCCGCAAGACTGATGAGAAAGTGGTTGAGATCATTGACGATCTGCAAACCTGATCGGGATCAGTAAACCCCCGGATTGAGCTGCGCCTTCGGATCGCCTTCGGGCATCAGGGGGCGCAGGTCCATTTGCGATTGCGACCCTTGCTGTGGCGCCTGCTGCGGAGTCTGCGGTGTGACTGGTTCGGGCGGCGGGGCGACAGGCTTTTCCACGTGCTGCCCGTCGGGGCCGATCCCCAGCTTGTCCGAATAGAGCAGCCGCCCGCCCGCCAGATGCAACAGCGCCAGTTTGAAATCGGCGTCACCCATTGCAAAGCATCCGTTGGAGCGCCCAAGGCGGCCCCATCGGGCGAGAAACGACGGTTCGGCATAGGATGCACGGTGCATCACGATGGCGCGGCTGAGCGCATTGGCGTTGGTCGAATCCAGCCCTTCGAGCCGGATCGAGGTGCCGTAACGGCCAGTGTACCAGCCGAAAGTCATGAACGCGCCCTTGCTCGAACAGTTCGACTCAGGAACGTCTGAAAACCAGTCGAGCCACCCGTCATGCTCAGGGTCAGAGCCAGAGCCATGCGATACCAGAAAGGACTCGACCAGCCCGGTTTCGAAATTGCAGAAATGGAACCGCGGTTCGCTGGACCGCAGGCCATAATCGGCAATCCCGACGATATCGGTCAGCCACATACGGTGGCCATGCTTTTGCAATTGTTCGTGCGCGATGGCGAACAATTTGCGGTCGCGCGGATTGAGCGACATCGGCTGCGCCGGGATGGGGGCGGCACGGAGCGCGGTTGGCACAGCCAGTCCGGCGGCCCCCATTGCCAGCGTACCTTTCAGCAGATCGCGACGTTTCATATCGCACCCATCGCATCGGGCTGGCTAACCGGGCCTGAATGCCCACCGCTGCCGAGCGGGCGGTATCCGTGGTGCAACGCCGTGCCCATCAGCGCGGCCATAGTGCCCACGATCAGCGAATCCCAGATCATCAGCGCCCAGACTACAGCCGGGGACTGACCGAATGCGAGGTAGTGATCGCCCATGTGGATGCCCATGAGCAGAAGGTAGGGCAGGCCAAGGAAGACGACGATCCGCAGCAACGGCAACCAGCCGCGGCGATAGGATGCAGCCAGTGTCATCGCCCGGTCACCCACTACACCGCCGATAAACCATACGATCAACGGCAGCGTTGCCAGCGACAGAGCGAGATTGGCTGCCTGACCCGCAAGCCCCGGCACCGCTTTCGTGATTTTCTCGCCAGCCAGTCCAACGATGACCTGAAGCGCGACACTGCCAAGCACCGCGCCCCACAGGATACCGCGCAAGTTCCACCAGCGCGCCCCGCGCTCGCGATTGGCCCAGAACAACAGTGCGGCGACGATTGCGATGAACAGGCCTGCAATCTTGCCATATCCGAACGCCCAGCGGGTGGGATCCATCGCCAGTGTCTGGAATGCTTCTTTGCTGGCGAACATGCCCATCTTCACTTCCGCCACATGCTGCACCATTTCGGGCAGCGCAGCGATCAGCGGGATGATCGGGGCGAGCCACCACAGGCGCACACCATCGCGCACCGCCTCCCAAAACCGCTGGAAGAATGCGCCGATCATTCGGCGGCTTCCACCACGCTGTCCGCTTCTCCTGCGTCGCTCATTTCATCTTCGATTTCGGCAGCTTTCTTTTCTACCAGACTGACGATGTGATCGAGCATGTCGGCGCTTTGCACGTGATGATCGGTCACGCCCGACAGATAGACCATGTGCTTGCCCGCACCGCCGCCGGTGATGCCGATATCGGTTTCGCGCGCTTCGCCCGGTCCGTTGACCACGCAGCCGAGGACGGAGAGCGACAGCGGCACCTTGATATGCTGCAACCGGTCTTCCAGTGCCTGAACGGTGCGGATCACGTCAAAGCCCTGCCGCGCACAACTGGGGCACGACACAACGCGCACACCGCGCGTCCGCAGACCGAGGCTTTTGAGGATTTCGAAGCCGACGCGCACTTCCTGTTCCGGCTCTGCCGACAGTGAGACGCGGATCGTGTCGCCAATCCCCGCCCACAGCAGATTGCCGATGCCGATGCTCGATTTGACCGTGCCGCCGATCAGCCCGCCGGCCTCGGTAATGCCAAGGTGCAGTGGGCAATCGACCGCGTCGGCCAGCCCCTGATAGGCGGCCACGGCGAGGAACACTTCGCTCGCCTTCACTGCCACCTTGTATTCGTGAAAGTCGTGATCCTGCAGCAGCTTGATATGGTCGAGCGCGCTTTCGACAAGAGCTTCCGGGCAGGGTTCGCCGTATTTTTCCAGCAGGTCTTTCTCAAGACTGCCCGCGTTCACGCCGATGCGGATCGCGCAGCCGTTGGCCTTCGCCGCGCGGACGACTTCGGCCACGCGGTCGCTCGATCCGATATTGCCGGGGTTGATCCGCAGGCAGGCAGCGCCCGCATCAGCAGCTTCCAGTGCGCGTTTGTAGTGGAAATGGATATCGGCCACGATCGGCACCTGCGCCGCACGGACGATTTCCGGCAGAGCGGCAGTGCTCGCTTCATCGGGGCACGACACGCGGATGATGTCCACCCCGGCATCTTCGCAGCGGCGAATCTGGTTGATCGTCGCCTTCGCATCGGACGTAGGCGTGTTGGTCATCGTCTGCACGGTGATCGGCGCATCGCCGCCGACTGGCACCGAACCGACCATGATCTGGCGACATTTGCGCCGTTCGATTGTGCGCCACGGACGTATCGCGTTCATACTGTTTGCCTGTACCCTGAATGCGTGGACCACATGTTACACTGTCCTGAACCAAAAAAGTCCACTGCCGCGCGGGCACCGGACGCATCGCCATATAGGGGGGCATATGGGGGCACCGTTGCACGATTGCGACCGAATTGATGGCGGTGGTTCATCGCGGCGACAATACCAAGCTGCATGCGATTAGGAAACCGGGCAGGTGCAACGGCATCTTATGAATGCCTACAGCGTGAGTTCGTAGAGGAACTCATCGTCGCGATGGCTGCCCACCCAGAACGCGATATCGGCCACTTTGGCGAATCCGTATCGCTGGTAAAACCGCTGAGCACCGAAGTTCTCGCTATAGACCGATAGCTGAATCGCCTCACGCCTGCGAATGCGTGCTTCGCCAATCGCCCATTCGATCAGCGCTGCGCCCACACCGCGCCCGATGGCCTGCGGGGCGCAGTAGAGCTGGCTCAGGATAGCGACCCGTGCGGGCTGCGGAGCAGGTCGTTCGGGGAAACTCGCGTCGAAGTACATGATGCAATAGCCGATCAGGCCTGCGCTATCTTCTGCCAGCATCACTTCGGTATCGGGATCACGGATCGCCGCGCCCAGCTTTTCAGGCGACCGTTCGTTATCGAGGAAGTTCTGCAAATCCTCCGGCGCGTACAGGTGGCCGAACGCGTCGGAGAAGCTCGCGCGGCTCAGCTCCACGAGGGCGTGGATGTCGGTGGTGGAGGCGGGGCGTAACAGCATGGCTCTTATCCTAAACACCGGCAGCGCGGCTGGGAAGCATCGCTATGGCAGGCTTGCCTATCGCGGTGCGGGCGCGCATTGCCCGGACATTGGAGGGACCGAAATGTCGTTTGTCTGGAAAGCCATTGCCTGTTTCGCGGCACTTGCCGCCAGCACCACTCTTCATGCGGAGGAACCTGTGCCCACTGCCAAATGGTCGATCGCTATCCATGGCGGAGCGGGCACGCTGACCCGCGAGCGGATGACGCCGGAGAAGGAAGCTGCCTATCGCGCGGCATTGCAGGTTGCGCTCGATGCCGGTTCGGCTGTGCTGAAAGGCGGCGGCACTGCGGCGGATGCAGTCACCGCCGTGATTACCCGGCTGGAAGACGATCCGAAGTTCAATGCCGGGCGCGGTGCGGTGTTCACGTGGGACGGGACTAACGAGATGGACGCCTCGATCATGCTGGGCGAAACCCGCGCGGCGGGCGCGGTCGCCGGGGTCGGCACTGTGCGGCATCCGATCCTGCTGGCGCGGGCAGTGATGGAACACAGCCCGCACGTGTTCCTTTCGGGCAAAGGCGCCGAACAGTTCGCCGCGCAACAGGGGCTGGAAATCGTCGGCCCCGAATGGTTCGCGACCGATGATCGCAAACGGCAACTGGAACAGATGAAGGCGAAGAACCTCACTGCACTCGATGTCGAGTTCAAGTTTGGCACTGTCGGCGCGGTGGCGCTGGACGAACACGGGCATCTGGCCGCGGGCACCTCTACCGGGGGGATGACGGGCAAGCGGTGGGGCCGGATCGGCGATTCTCCCGTGATCGGCGCGGGCACCTGGGCCGACGATCGCGCCTGCGCCGTGTCGGGCACCGGCTGGGGCGAATACTTCATTCGCGTGGGCGTGGCGCACGAGATCTGCGACCGTATGCTGCTCGCCGGGGAAGACGCGCAGACTGCCGCCGACAAGGTGATCGGCGAAGTCGCTACGATGGGCGGCGATGGCGGGGTGATCGTGGTGTCGAAAGATGGCGACGCAGTGTTCAGCATGAACACCCCCGGCATGTATCGCGGCCGGGCGACCAGCAGCGGCACCAACGAAGTCGCCATCTTCGCAGACGAAGACGAGTGATCCCCGCCTTGGCAGCGCAATTGGCAAAGGGCCGGTCCTTCGCGGGGCCGGCCCTTTTCCATGACTGCGAGCGCCAGACATGGACCGCTCCTTGAAGTTTTGAAAACTGTGACTTTCTGCGAATTATCCCACTGGAACAGGTGGTTGATACCGCTTGCAACAGGGTGCTGTGTGGACTTGCATAAAACCGAACACACTACACCGCTCGTTCGGTTGGTCCGCTGCGAAGATGGGGTTCCACACATCGCGCAACCATGCCGGGCGGAAGCGATGTAGGAAAATGTTCTGGCGGAGTGGGTACGGGGTGTCGGCCGGTCGCGGGACAGAGGAGCGGGATGCCGGATCAAGTCCGGCATGACGATGGGGCGAGGAGGCAACGGGGTCGCTGTTCTTTCCATGCACCAGTCGATACGTACCGGAGCGAGGCTAAACCAGCGCCACCCCGAGCCCGCTCGTCATTGCGAGGAGCGCAAGCGACGCGGCAATCCATCGACCGACCATGCAGCGCCGGGCGAGGGAGGAGATTGCCGCAATCCTAGCACCGTGGATTGCTTCGCTATGCTCGCCATGACAACGGGGGGAGGGTGCCTGCGGGTGATGGGTGGCTCTGACTAATGGCTGGTTTTGTAGCTGGCTGGTAGGGCTAAACCCGCTGGCCAGAAACACCGCGAGCATCTGTTGCGTCAGTGATCAGCACGCCTGATCCGAGCGCACCCGACCGGCCAGACCGCACCGCCTATTTCGAAAACGGGTTCTTCGGCGTTTTCAGCACGACCCGCACCGGCACGGCATCGAAACCGAGTTCCTTGCGGATGCCGTTCACCAGATAGCGTTCGTAGCTTTTGGGCAGCATATCCAGCCGGGTGCCGAACACCACGAAGCGGGGCGGGCGCGTGCTTGCCTGCGTGATATAGCGCAGCTTGATCCGCTTGCCCTTGGGCGCGGGCGGCGGGTTGGCTTCCAGTGCATCGTCGAACCAGCGGTTGAGCGCGGATGTCGACACGCGTTTCGACCATGCAGCGCGAATTTCGAACGCAGCATGGAGCATCGTGTCGAGCCCCTTGCCCGTGCGCGCGGAGACAGCGAACAACGGCAGCCCGCGAACTTGCGCCAGCCCTTCGTCCAGCGCGGCGCGGATGCCGTTGAACAACTTGCTGGCATCTTCCGCGATGTCCCACTTGTTGATCGCGATCATCAGGGCGCGCCCTTCTTCGAGCACGTGGCTGGCGATCTTCAGATCCTGATGTTCCAGCCCGCGTGTCGCATCGAGCAGCAGGACCACGACTTCCGCGAAATCGATCGCCCGGCGCGCATCGGCAACGGATAGCCTCTCCAGCTTTTCCACCACTTGCGCGCGTTTCCGCATTCCGGCGGTGTCGATCAGGCGGATTTCCCGCGTCTCGCCGGTTTGCGGATCGGTCCATTCCCAATCGATAGCGATCGAATCGCGCGTGATCCCCGCTTCCGGCCCGGTCAGCAGCCGGTCTTCGTCCAGCAGGCGATTGATAAGCGTCGATTTGCCCGCGTTGGGCCGCCCGACGATAGCCAGCTTGAGCGGTTGCGCCAGCAGTTCTTCTTCAGTCGGCTCGCTGTTCGTTTCGGCGGCTTCGCCTTCGGTCTTCTCACCGATGATCGGCCACAGGGCGTCGAACAGGTCGGCCACGCCTTCGCCGTGTTCGGCGCTGAGTGCCACGGGATCGCCAAAGCCGAGCGAATACGCCTCCAGCACGCCTGCTTCGCCGGTTCGCCCTTCCGCCTTGTTCGCCACGGCCACCACCGGCACTTTCTGACTATGCAGCCAGCGGGCGATTTCGTTGTCGAGCGGAGTCAGGCCAGCGCGGGCATCGACCACGAACAGCGCGGCATCCGCGCCTTCCAGGCTGACTTCGGTCTGTTTCCGCATCCGGCCCGGCAGGGTTTCCGCGTCATCGTCTTCCCACCCGGCGGTGTCGACGATAGTGAATTCCATCCCGGCAATCGTCGCATCGCCCATGCGCCGGTCACGCGTGACGCCGGGCTGATCGTCCACCAGAGCCAGCCTTTTGCCGACGAGCCGGTTGAACAGCGTGGACTTGCCCACATTGGGGCGCCCGATAATGATGACCTGCGGTTTCATGACTTCATCGCGCAGGTGGCCTGTTGGCGCGCGAATGGCAAGCGCCGTTGTCATACATATGGTTAAAGGCAAATTTACCACAGTGCGAAGCCTCCCTCTAACCACCTTGCGGCAACGTGATGAATATGAGGGTAACCACAAGCATCTTCGCGCTCGCCATCGCACTCGTCGCTACGCCGCCCGTGCTGGCCGATTCGGCCGATTTCGATGTTTCCACCGATGCGTCGGGCAACTCCGGGGTCGAACTGCCGCCTTATCTGCAATGCGTGCCCTATGCCCGCGAAAGGACGGGGGTGCGGATCTATGGCGACGCGCTGACCTGGTGGGACAAGGCAGCGGGCCGTTATAAACGTGGCAACCGGCCCAAAAAAGGGGCGGTGATGGCGTTCACCCCCTATCGCAACATGCAACTGGGCCATGTCGCAGCGGTCGCCAAAGTGATCGATAGTCGCACTGTTCTACTCGACCATGCCAACTGGTCGCCCATCAACGGGCGGCGCGGGCAGATCGAACGCGGGGTGAAGGCAGTGGACGTGTCGCCCGCCAACGACTGGAGCGAAGTGCGCGTGTGGTACGATCCGATTCAGGATCTCGGCCGCACTGAGTGGCCGGTGGCCGGGTTTATTTATCCCGATAGGGACGATAGCGGTAATGCTGACTTCGCGCCGCGCACGACAATTGCCGCCGCCACGCCTGCGCCCGCTGTTGTGCCGGTTGCCAGCACGCCGCGTCCGGCTCGCGCGCCATCGCGGGAATTTCTGTCTGCCTTTGCCGATATCGGCGCGCCGAAAGCCTCATCCGTGCCACGCCAGTCCCTTACGCGCCGTACCGTTGCATCGGCAACTGCGCGGATGGCGATGGCGGCACCGGCTCCGCGCCGCGAAACGCGCACTCAGGCGGCATCCAACGATCCGATTTCCGCTGCACTGGCGCGATACGACCGATAGGGAGAGTATTCACATGAAGACGCGAAGGCACGAAGTGGGTTTGGTTCGGGGATAGGGGGGGCGCACTGCCGATGGCCGGACCATACTATTGCGCGTATCCCCACCCTCGTCATTGCGAGGAGCGGCAGGCGACGTGGCAATCCATAGCGCGCGCGTTACCTCTGTCTTTTACGATGCGATGGGCAGGACCGTCGACCGGTCAAACACTTCACTGCGTACACAATGAGGAACGGGATGGTAGGCACCGTCAGCACGACAGGTGCCTCCCGAATCACGCCTTGGCGATGGGTGCGTCTTCGCCCAGATCTTCGAACCATGCTTCGACCGGGCCGGTCAGCTTGATGGTCAGCGGCTGCCCCTTGCGGTCCATCGATTTGCCTGCCTGAACCCGCACCCAGCCTTCGGAGATGCAATATTCCTCGATATCGGTCCGCACCCGGTCTTTAAACCGGATGCCCACGCCGCGTTGCAGCGCGTCGGCATCGAAGAATTCGCTGCGCGGATTGACCGCGAGGCGATTGGGCGGGGTCTGGGCTTTATCGTCGCTCATGCGCGCCCCCTAGTGCGAGGAGGGGCGGGCCGCAAGATATCGCGCATATCAGGGGGCGGGGATTTCGCCGGGATGTTCGCCCGGCTGCACTGTATCGGGCTGAGGCGGAGCGATTTCGTCGGGCTGGCGCACCGGCTGTTCATCTGGTGTCGGGGCGGGCGGTGCCTCCGGCGGGGCGGCCGGTTCGATTTTGTCGGGTGCAGGGGCGGGCTCGCCTGCGGTCGGATGGGTCATTTTCGGGCTCTCCTGAAGTCGCAAAATCACAACGAATGGAAAAGCATGTCTGTTCCGGTGGCCTCGTGGCTTGCCCTTTCGTGCCGGGCGGGCTAACGGCGCTCCCTTGTTCGTGGATGGCCCCGGCCATTCGCGCGGCTTCGTTCGGGTTTGCGGGCGTGGCGGAATTGGTAGACGCGCTGGTTTTAGGTACCAGTATCGAAAGATGTGGGGGTTCGAGTCCCTTCGCCCGCACCATACCGCCGCGCACGGGCGCCCGGACAGACACACCGGATTTCTCAAGAAGGCTTTTCGCTCAGATGCAGATCAACGAAACCACCAACGACGGGCTCAAGCGCGCCTATTCCGTCACCATTCCGGCATCGGAGATCGAAGCTGCGATCACTGCCGAAATCAAGAAGATCGCGCCGCAGGTGCGGATGCCCGGCTTCCGCCCCGGCAAAGTGCCCGCCAATCTCGTGCGTAAGATGCACGGCGATTCGATTCACGCGCAGGTGGTGAACGACACGATCAAGGATGCAGTCGATTCGCTGATGCGCGACAAGAAACTGCGCCCCGCGATGCAGCCGCAGATCGAACTGGGCGAAGGATACGATCAGGGCAAGGATGCCGAACTGTCGGTCAGCCTCGAAGTGCTGCCCGATCTCGAAGCGCCCGCTACCGATGGCATCAAACTCGAACGCCTGACTGTGCCGGTGGCCGATTCGGAAGTGGACGAATCGCTCGAAAAAATCGCCAGCCAGCAGAAGAGCTGGAAAGATGCCGCCAAGACCAAGAAGGCGGCCGATGGCGACCAGCTGATCATCGACTTCGTCGGCAAGCTCGACGGTGTCGAATTCGAAGGTGGTAAGGCTGAAGAAGCGCCGCTGGTGATCGGTTCGGGCCAGTTCATTCCCGGCTTCGAAGAACAGCTCACCGGCGCGAAGGCGGGTGACGAGAAGACCATTACCGTGACGTTCCCCGAAGATTATCCGGCGGAACACCTCGCGGGCAAGGAAACCACCTTCGATGTGAAGGTGCACAAGGTTCAGGTCGAAGACGAAACCAAGATCGACGAAGATTTCGCCAAGTCGCTCGGCCTTGAAAGCCTCGAACAGCTGCGCGGTCTGCTCAAGGGGCAGGTGGAGCAGGAACTGAACGGCCTGACCCGCACTGCGATGAAGCGTCAGTTGCTCGATCAGCTGGCCGCAGGGCACGATTTCCCCGTGCCGCCGTCGATGGTCGATGCCGAATTCGAACAGATCTGGCAGCAGCTTATGCAGGAAGCTGCACGGGAAGAAGACCCGAAGGCTGCGATGGAAGAAATCGAATCCGAGAAGGACGATTACCGCAAGATCGCTGAACGCCGTGTGCGTCTGGGCCTGTTGCTGTCCGAAATCGGGCAGGCCAATGGCGTGCAGATCACCCAGCAGGAAATGTCGATGCTGATGCAGCAGGCGGCACAGCAGTATCGCCCCGAAGATCGCGACCGGTTCATGGAACTGATCCGCACCAACGATATGGCTGCCGCTCAGCTTCGTGCCCCGCTGTACGAAGACAAGGTCGTCGACTTCCTGTTCGAGAAGGCTGAAATTACCGACCGCGAAGTAACGCGCGAGGAACTGCAGGCCGCGATCGAAGCGGACGAAGACGAAGCGGCTAAGCCCGCTGCCAAGAAGAAAGCTCCGGCGAAAAAGGCTCCGGCCAAGAAGGCAGCAGCCAAGGCTGACGATGCCGAGGCGGATGACAAGGCAGAAGCGAAGCCCGCGGCAAAGAAGGCCCCGGCCAAAAAGGCGCCCGCCAAGAAGGCTGCTACCAAGGCAGACGATAAGGCGGAAGCCAAGCCTGCAGCGAAGAAGGCTCCGGCGAAGAAGCCCGCAGCCAAGAAAGCTCCGGCCAAGAAATAAGTGTATTCGACACGCTGCCACGCCGCAGGTGTGGTGATGAAACGGGCGTAGCTGGCGACAGCTACGCCCGTTTCGTTTGGGGCGAATGGAGGGCTTGCTGTCCGGCCGTTCCATGTATTGCGACGAGTCGTGCGACAGACAGGATGGCGCTTTGGCAGTGGGGTGTCCGCCGATTTAAGTCCCCGCTAATACCCTTCCCGACGGGTTAAAGAATACGTGCGGGGTCACGAGTACAATGGGATCGCAATTCGCGCGCGGCATGTTCCGCACGTTTTTCCGCAAATCGCCGATGATCGCTACGCTGCTGGCCGCAATGGCCGCTGTCGCCACACCAGTGGCGGTTCAGGCCAAGGCATTGCAATGCGTCCCTTATGCGCGGCAGGTATCGGGCATCTCGATCCACGGTAATGCCCGCACATGGTGGGGGCAGGCCGAAGGCACTTATGCCCGTGGCAAGCAGCCGAAAATCGGCGCTGTGCTGGCATTCAAGAGCACTGGCGCGATGCCGTATGGCCATGTCGCGACCGTCGCGAAAATCGTCGATGAACGGCACATCCTGCTCGATCATGCGAACTGGTCGGGGCCGGGCCGGATCGAACGCGCGGCGATGGCGGTCGATGTATCCGACGCCGGTGACTGGAGCGCGGTGCGCGTATGGTATGCGCCGATCGGCGGGCTCGGTACGCGGGTGAATCCGACCTTCGGTTTCATTTATGCCGAAGCGCCCGGCAGCGAGGATCTCGACACCGGCCCAATCCATGTTGCCAAGGGCAACGGTGCTGGTGAAGGCGCTTCAATCCAACTGGCTGCGAAGTAGTCCGTTGAAAATCCGGGGGAGCGTCGAACTGCTCCCCTCGATTGCGGTACTGGAGCGGCAAGTCAGTCCGGTCCGGCGAAGGCACTCCAAGGCGGGCTAGAACGTTCCCTTCACACTCAATCGGAACATCGGTCCGATCAACTGCGCGCGATCTTCCTGCAACAGTATCGGTGCAACGTCGCGCGGGCCGTCGTACACCGTGCGGTACAACCGATGGCGCGCATTGAAGAGGTTGATGACCTGAAATTTCACGGTCATTCCCAGCACGTCTTTGTTTTCCAGAAACCAGATGTCGAACACCGGGCCTTCGTTGTCGTACCCGAACTCGCCCACACGGTAATAGTCAGTGACTTCCTGCGATTCGATGGCCGCGCCCCACGCCCAGTCGCTGTGTGGAATATCGTGGCGCAGCGCCACGTTCACGACGCGCGTTGCCAGATAGCTGATCTGCCGTTTCTTTTGTGTCACCGGGTCGATCAGCGACGATGTCTGCAAGACAATATCGGAATCGATCTTGGCACCATGAAAACCGATCGGGTCAAGGTTGAAGGTGCTGGTCCATTGCAGGCCATAACGGTGCGCGCTGGGAATATTGCCACGCCCTTCGCCGCCGTCAGGTAACGGCACTACGTCGATATAATCGTCGTACAGTCGGGCAAAAAGCAGCAGGTTGGTCGATCCCCAGCGGCCCAGTTCTTTCTTCCCTTCCAGATCGAAGTTCCATTGCTGGGACGGGACGAGATCGGCGTTGTTGTCGTTCTGATTGCCCAGATCGAGAAATACACGGGCCAGAAAGTCGTCAAAATCGAGCTGGCCGACTGCGCGTTCGACTTTGAGCGATATATCCAGCCCTTTTTCCGGTGCCCACGCCAGACTGGCAGTGCCTTTTGGGCGGAAGAACGTGCGCGATAGCGAATTGGCCCCGGTCTGCGAAATGGTCGAGGATTCCGCCGCTGCAAGCAGTTGCAGAGTAATTTTGCTACTCAGCGGGCGACCGTAGCTAAGCGATCCCTCATACCGGCTTTCCCGCACGCCGCCGGTCCCTCCCGGAAATGGCACTGTCACGAACTCGCCCGTTGGCGACAGGTCGAAAAGCGCGCCCTGTTGATCCAGTCGGTTGAACGCGCCTTCCAGTGCGATCTGCCAGTCGGCCTGCCCCCATTTCCAGCCATATTCGGCGCGTGCGATGCGCTCCCCGCTGGACAGGTCCTGCTGAAAACGACCGCCGACAGGATCGCTTGCATCGGCAAAGCCGATGACTGCGCGTTCGTCGCGATGGGCGAGTTTATATCGCTCCAGCCCGATCAGTTTGAGCCGCCCGCCTGCCAGCGGAAATTCATAATCGCCGCTGATTTCGTAGTTATAGGCGCGGTAGCGCCCGGTCAGGAGCCAGTCGCGAGCGATATCGTCCACTGGCAGGCGGACTTCATTCTCCGCAAAGGTTGAATACTCCCGCTGATATGACAGGTTGAGGTTGCCCACCGTCGATCCGGGGCCATCGTATTTCAGTCCCGCGCTGACCTTTGCTTCGTCGCTGTCGGACCATAGCCGACCATCGCGGGCCTCGATCTCGGAACCGTTGGCATCGCGAATGGAGTAGGGGCCGCCATATGCGCCGCGTCCTTCGTCGTTCGACAGACCCAGCGTATATTCCACCCGGCCCCGTTTGCCAGTCACTGAAATCTCCCCTCCCAGATATCCGGGGTGGGAGAAATGCGGCCGGACCTCTCCGTTCCATCCGAACTGGCCGGAGAAGCTGTTGCCACCGGTGACGATATTGGCAACCTGCCCCGACAGACCAGGTATCGACAAGCGCGCTCCGTCGATGATTTCGATGCGGACGACATTGCTGGCGGGAATGCGGCCCAGTTGATCGTAAAGCCCATCGGATTTGCCCGACAATCGCTGCCCGTTCACCAGCACGTTTTCGGTCGCCTTACCTAACCCGCGCGTGCTGGAATCTCCTTCGCGGATCTGGAAACCCGGCACATTTCGGAGCATGTCCAGCGCGCTTTTGGGGGAGAATGCGGTAAAGAAGTCTGCCGGGTAAGTGCCCTGAATGTGGGAGGTGTCAGGGGCGGTTGCGGCGGAGTCGGCAGCAACAGCTGCTGGCTTGTCGACAGCGCGCGCAGGCGTTGTGCCAAGTGCCGCGATAGCGGCGGAGGCCATCAGCATCCCATTGAAATAACGCATGAAGTCCCTCTCCCGATAGTCCTGGGAATGGTGCTATTGGCGTTGGGGAGAAGGGAACAGGGCGCACTCGATCAACGGCGCTTACGTGCCGTTCAATGACATTTGTAATCGTTCCGCTTCCTGTTGTGGCAGTGGGGATTGCGGTTAAGCCCCTTGAACATCGCGCCGGTACTCGCGACATAGGCGCTCGCAATCGACCCAATATGAAGGCACATCCACAATGATCGACCTGCTCGGCAACTCCGGCGAAACTTACGGCACACAGGGCCAGTTCACGCGCGATCCCGTTACCGGGGCGCTGGTGCCGGTTGTGGTCGAACAGACCAGCCGCGGCGAACGCAGCTTCGATATCTTCAGCCGCCTGTTACGCGAACGCATCGTGTTCGTCACCGGTCAGGTGGAAGACGGGATGGCTTCGCTGATTACCGCGCAGCTGCTGTTCCTCGAAAGCGAGAACCCCAGCAAGCCGATCAGCATGTACATCAATTCGCCCGGTGGCGTGGTGACGGCCGGGATGGCTATCCACGACACTATGCAATATATCAAGCCGCGCGTGTCGACGGTGTGCATGGGGCAGGCCGCATCGATGGGCAGCTTCCTGCTGGCTGCGGGCGAGCCGGGAATGCGGATCGCACTGCCCAATGCGCGGATTATGGTCCACCAGCCCAGCGGCGGTGCCCGCGGCATGGCCAGCGATATCGAGATTCAGGCCAAGGAAATTCTGCGTATCAAGGCCCGGATGAACGATCTCTATGTCAAATACACCGGCCGCACGTTGGACGAGATCGAGAAAGCGATGGACCGTGACACCTTCCTCGAAGCCGACGAGGCGATGAAATTTGGGCTGGTCGATAAAGTGTTCGAAACCCGCCCCGAAAACGATGCAACGCCCGAAGCCGAAGGGTCGGGTGGCGCGCCCGAATAAAAGGGCGACGACCGTAACCATTGGGCTGCCCGTTGTGCCATCTCAGGGCACGGGTAGCAGGAAATAGGCAACCTTGTACCTTCAGCTTGCCGCAAGGCGCATATGATAGGTACAAGCTGTTGGATTATATTATCACTGGCCGTAAGGTCGGCGAATCCCTGTGTTGTAGGCTGGGATTCGGGATGAGCAGGAAATGACCAAATTGACCGGAACGGATTCGAAAAGCACCCTTTACTGCAGCTTCTGCGGCAAATCGCAGCACGAAGTACGCAAGCTGATCGCCGGCCCGACGGTGTTCATCTGCGACGAATGCGTCGAACTGTGTAACGACATTATCCGCGAAGAAGCGAAGGCAGGCCTTGCCGGGCGCAAGGAAGGCGACGTGCCGACCCCGCACGAAATCTTCAGCACGCTGAACGATTACGTGATCGGGCAGGATCGCGCCAAGCGGGTGCTCTCGGTCGCGGTGCACAACCATTACAAGCGGCTCAAGCATTCGGGCAAAGCGGGCGAGGTCGAACTGGCCAAGTCGAATATCCTGCTCGTCGGCCCCACCGGTTCGGGCAAGACCCTGTTGGCGCAGACGCTGGCGCGCACGTTCGATGTGCCGTTCACGATGGCCGATGCCACTACTCTGACAGAGGCTGGCTATGTCGGTGAAGATGTCGAGAACATCATCCTCAAGCTGTTGCAGGCCAGCGACTATAATGTCGACAAGGCACAGCATGGCATCGTCTATATCGACGAAATCGACAAGATTACCCGTAAGGCCGAAAATCCCAGCATCACCCGCGACGTTTCGGGCGAAGGGGTACAGCAGGCTTTGCTCAAGCTGATGGAAGGCACCACTGCCTCCGTCCCGCCGCAAGGTGGGCGCAAGCATCCGCAGCAGGAATTCCTGCAGGTCGACACCACCAATATCCTGTTCATCTGTGGTGGTGCGTTCGCGGGGCTGGACAAGATTATCGCGGACCGCCTGCAGAAGCGCAGCATCGGTTTCGGCGCACATGTGGCCGACCCGGACAAGCGCCGCGTGGGCGAACTGCTGCAGAAGTGCGAGCCGGAAGATCTGCTGAAATTCGGCCTGATCCCTGAGTTCGTTGGTCGTCTGCCGGTGATCGCGACGCTCAACGATCTCGATGTCGAAGCGCTGGTGCAAATCCTTACCGAGCCGAAGAATGCGCTGGTGAAGCAGTATTGCAAGCTGTTCGAACTGGAAGATGTCGAACTGACTTTCAACGATGACGCGCTCCGCGCCATCGCGGAGAAAGCGATTGCCCGTAAGACCGGCGCGCGCGGCCTGCGCTCGATCGTGGAAGGTATCCTGCTCGATACGATGTTCGACCTGCCCGACATGGAAGACGTGACCGAAATCGTTATCGACAAGGACGTTGTCGAAGGGCGCAAGGAACCAGTCCGCGTAGTTGGTGGCAAGACGGATAAGGAAGAGGCAGCGTAAGCTTTAGGCGCTTCTTGCTGTCTCGGCCACGCACGTGCCGCAGGCGAGCTGATACTCTATCGACCTGAAAATTGCGTGACCCCGGCTTGCAGGCCGGGGTTTCGTTTTTGGGAAGGCGGTTTTTGGGGGGCGAGGGCTGCTATCTGCCGGTCAGCACCCGGTATCGCATCCTCGCGTGATTTCCACCTGAAGCGTAGTGTGGCCGATGCCGTGATGGTGGGCCAGTTCTTCCGCCACTTCGCGCAGGAATATGTCGCCGGGGTGGCCGCCGGGCATCGTGAGATGCGCGGTCATCGCGGTCTCGGTGGTGCTCATCGGCCATATATGCAAATCGTGCACGGCAGCCACTCCGGGTAGAGTGACGAGGTATTCGCGCACCGCGACCACCGAAATCCCTTCCGGCACGGCGTTGAGGCCCAGTTTGACGCTGTCTTTTAACAGGCCCCAGGTGCCCCATGCGATCACGATAACGATCAGCAGGCTGGTCACCGGATCGACCCAGTTCGCGCCCGTCAACAGGATCATGACCCCTGCGATCACCACGCCCAGACTGACCAATGCATCGGCTGCCATGTGAAGGAACGCGCCGCGCACATTCAAATCGTGCTTGCTGCCGCGCATGAACAGCAGGGCAGTGAAAGTGTTGATGACGATCCCGATGCCAGCGACCACGATCATCGTCCACCCTTCCACTTCCGGTGGAGAGGAGATGCGATGCACGGTTTCATAGGCGATCCCGCCGATGGCGATCAGCAGCAGCGCCGCATTGGCCAGCGCTGCCAGAATAGTAGAGCTTTTGTAGCCATAGGTGAACCGTCCGCCGGGGGAGCGCTGAGCCAGAACGCTGGCGATCCATGCCAGCGCCAGCGCGAGCACATCCGACAGGTTGTGCCCGGCATCGGCAACCAGTGCCATCGATCCGGCCATAAAACCGTATGCGGCCTCAATCCCGACAAACACGGTGTTGAGCACGATTCCGATGGCGAAGGCGCGTCCGAAACTGGCCGGGGCGTGCGAATGGCCTCCATGACCGTGTGCATGGTGGTGGCCTTGTTCGGCGTGATCGTGTCCGCCGCTATGTGAATCTGTTGCGCCCATATCGCTCACTCGTAAACGCAGGAATCGAGCCCGTCACGTCGGACAATGCCGATGCGGCGGGCTATGGTGTTACCGTGGCGGCGGGTAAAGCCACTGGGGCTGATCGCCGCACGTTCCTTCGGCAGCGGAAGGACCGCCGCGATCCGGGCCGCCTCCAGCGGAGTTAGCCGGGCGGCGGAACGTTTGAAATAGCGCTGAGCGCCCGCTTCCACGCCATACGTACCGATCCCGGTTTCCGCGACGTTGAGATAGACTTCCATGATCCGCCGCTTGCCCCACAGGTGCTCGATCAGGAAAGTGAACCACGCTTCCAGTCCTTTGCGGAAATAGCCGCCGCCTTGCCACAGGAACACGTTCTTGGCGGTCTGCTGGCTGATCGTGGAGCCGCCGCGGATACGCCCGCCACGGGCATTGTGCTCAATTGCTTTCTCAATCGCTTCCTGATCGAATCCGTTGTGCGAACAGAATTTGCCGTCTTCACCGGCGATTGCTGCATCGACCATGTTGCGATCGATGTTGGATAGCGATTCCCAATCTTTGGTTATGCCATTGGGGTCCATCAGCATCGTGGCTGTGACAGGGACTGGCACGAACCGGTACAGCACCACCCACAGCAGGCTGAACAGGATGAAGCCAACAACTATTTTGGCAAGAAGCATCGCGACACGGGTCATGCCGAAGGGGTAACGGTCGCAGAGGCAAAAGAAAATGGCGCTTTTGCCTTCACTGCTGAGTTTCGCACGAAGCGCTTATCGGCCCGGCTCCTGCGGCGATTGACAGAACTGCGCCGGACCGATTTCGCTCAGGATGCCGTTACCAGCCGCGACCCATCATTCCGCCGCGCGCGACACAGCGTTCGAATGCTGGCAGATGGTTTTCGCGCGAGGCCGATTGCAACAGTTGCAGTGTTGCCTTCACTTGCGGATCGCGCACTTGCGGCAATAACCGGTCGTATAGCGCAATATTGGCTTTCTCTGCCTCGACCCCTGTCTGGCAGGCGTCGAGGAGGGTCTTCGGGGCCGCAATCGTGCCGATATAACGATTGGGCGGAACCGTCATGCCCAGACGGACCATCTGTGCAGTTACCATCTCGGCATGGCGCTGCTCTGCCCGAATGATATTCGAAAACGGGCGCACGTCGCCAAATTGATCGAGCACGGCACGGTAGGTCGCTTCTGCCCTGTATTCATCGTCCAGCGCGGTTTGCAGCGCGGCGCGGTCGCCGGTGGACTGGGCAGCGGGCGGGGGAGAGGGCGCGGCCCAGGCGACAGCGCTGCCGAAAATTGCGATAGTGAGCGGGGCGAAGGTCTGGCGAACAAGCACCGACATAAACCGGTTCATCGGTCAGTCTCCTGTTGTCCCCTTCTTGTGGCGGTAGTCGCAGGTTCGACACTTGCTGACATTGACCGGACGCAAAACGGGCCGCGACCCGTGGGGATCGCGGCCCGTTTCAGGCTATTCGGTGTGCCGTTGGCTTATGCGGCCTCTGGTGCAGGCAGCAGCCGCTCGCTCGCGATCCGCTGCATCGCCTTCTGCAGTTTTTCGAACGCGCGCACTTCGATCTGGCGGATACGTTCGCGGCTGACGTCGTAAACCTGCGACAATTCTTCCAGCGTTTGCGGATTATCGGTCAGGCGCCGCTCGGCCAGGATATGCTTTTCCCGGTCGTTGAGGCTATCCATCGCTTCCACCAGCATTTCGTGGCGCACGTGGGCTTCTTCTGCTTCGGCGGTGGTTTCGTCCTGCAGCGGGCGTTCGTCCTGCAGCCAGTCGAGCCATTCGCCCGACCCTTCTTCGCCGTTCCGCATGGAGACGTTGAGCGAACCGTCGCCGCCCATCATCATGCGGCGATTCATGTTCACCACTTCCTGTTCCGGCACGCCGAGGTCGGTGGCGATCTTACGCACGTCGTCCGGGTGCAGATCGCTGTCCTCGTAAGCGTCGAGGTTTTTCTTCATCCGGCGAAGGTTGAAGAACAGCTTTTTCTGCGCGGCGGTGGTGCCCATTTTAACCAGCGACCAGCTCCGCAGGATGTATTCCTGAATGCTCGCCTTGATCCACCACATGGCATAGGTGGCGAGACGGAAACCGCGATCGGGCTCGAATTTCTTGACGCCTTGCATCAGCCCGACATTCCCTTCGGAAATCAGGTCGCTGACGGGCAGGCCATATCCGCGATAGCCCATCGCAATCTTCGCCACGAGCCGTAGGTGGCTGGTGACGAGCTGCGCGGCAGCTTCGGGATCTTCGTGCTCCTCGTACCGCTTGGCGAGCATGTATTCCTGCTCGGCGGTGAGAATCGGATATTTCTTGATCTCCGACAGGTAGCGGTTGAGGCTTTGCTCGCCGCCCAGCGCGGGGACCGACATTGGCTTGGAATTGCTCACTATTACCCTTACCTTTCTAGTGTCGCCCTCGCTTGGCGGACCCCTTCTGGGCATCCTCCGGATGGGGCACACACCACCGTATATAGGGATTTGCGCGCAATTTTGCAGCGCATTTCGTCGATTTTAACGAGCGAGTTTATCGATAAGTTCCGCCATGTCGCACGGCAGGTCGCTCTCGAACCTGCAATCCGCGCCAGTGACAGGATGGACGAAGCCGAGAGTCGCGGCATGGAGCGCCTGACGGGCGAATCCCAACTCCTTGAGAATGGGGCGTAACGGTGCGGGTGTGCGGCCATAAACAGGGTCACCCAATAGCGCATGACCTATTGACGCAAGGTGAACCCGTACCTGGTGTGTTCGCCCGGTTTCCAGTCTGCATTCGACCAGCGCAGCATGATTGAGCCGACGGATAGTGCGGTAATGCGTGATAGCGTGCTTCCCACGCGACGATGCGGCGGGCAGCACTGCCATTTTCTTTCGGTTGGCATCCGACCGGCCCAGACGCCCGGAGATCGTCCCTTCGGGTGGATTGGGCTGGCCACCGGTGACGGAAAGATAGCGGCGGTGGATCGAATGATCGGCAAATTGTTTCGCCAGCCCTTCGTGCGCCGCATCGCTTTTGGCGACGACCAGCAGGCCGGAGGTATCTTTGTCGATCCGATGGACGATTCCGGGGCGCGCAACACCACCTATGCCGGAAAGGTGCCCGGCACAGTGGTGTAGCAGAGCATTCACCAGCGTTCCGTCGGGATTGCCCGCTGCCGGATGAACGACCAGCCCGGCAGGTTTGTCCACGACGATCAGATGCTCATCTTCGAATACGACCGACAGTGGGATATCCTGCGGTTCCGCCGCCAGTGGAACGGGAGGAGGCAGGGCAACGCTATACGCGAGGCCGGAGGACACTTTTGCAGAGGCGCTGTTCGCCGCCGCGCCACCGACTGTTACCGCCCCTTCCGCGATCAGCGCCTTGACCCGCTCGCGCGAGAGGCCGGTCGCCTCCGACAAGGCTTTGTCGATCCTGCCATCGCTGGCGAGAGAGCCGGTCAGGATTTCGGGCTGGGTCACGCGCAGTGACCTAGGTGAAGCAATGCCCTTCGACAAGCGGGAGGGGGGAGATGTGGGTTTGCGTGCGCTCTGCCCTGCGCTACGCCATTCAGTGGGATCATTGATGCCGCAGGAAGGAATGGCATGAGCGAAGTGAAGGGGCGACTGTTCGATTACAGGCCTTTCGGTCCGCGCGACCCGCATGAAACGCATCGTGCAGCAACACCGCTGGAGCTGTTTTTCGATCTGGTGACTGTGATTGCGATAGCGTCTGCCGCTGTGGGCCTGCACCACGGAATAGCGGAAGGGCACACCATGCAGGCGTTGCCCGTTTTCATGGTGGCGTTTTTCGGGATCTGGTGGGCATGGATGAACTACACCTGGTTTGCCTCGGCCTATGACAACGATGGCCCGATCTATCGACTGCTGACGTTCTGGATCATGTTCGGGTTTCTGTGGCTGGCCGCGTCGGTTCCGCGTTTCTTCGATGGGCTGGATATTACTTTGCCGGTTATGGCATATGTCGTGATGCGGATCGGAATGATCGCTCTGTGGCTGATCGCGGCGCGCAACGACCCGTCGCATGCGACGACCGCTCATCGCTACGCTGCCGGTATCGCTGTCGCGCAGGTGCTGTGGGTGGCGCTTGCATGGTTGCTGGTGCCGGGGACGGCGGTGTTTTTTGCGGTACTGGCGCTAGCCGCTGTCACCGAACTGATGGTTCCGGTTTATGCCGAGAGGGCCGGCATGACCCCCTGGCATGACGATCATATCGTCGAACGGTATGGCCTGCTGATGATTATCCTGTTGGGGGAAATCCTGCTGGCAGGATCGGCATCGCTGGCCAAAGGGGGCGAGGAGATTGGGCTGACATCGCCATTGTTGCATGTGGCGCTGGCATCGCTGGTGATCGCGTTTGCGATGTGGTGGCTCTATTTTTCGCGCGACGATCACTTGCGCGTTCATACCGAGCATGAAGGTCTGCATTTCCAGTGGGGTTATGGCCACCTGATTCCCTTCGCGGCGACCGCCGCTGTCGGTGCAGGCTTTGGGGTGCTGGTCGATATCGTCACCGGCCATGCTCACATCCCGTTGCGGGCGGGCGATATCGCAGTGGCTCTGCCACTGGCGCTTTACATGGCCGGGCTGTGGTTCGTGCGCGACCGGTTCGTGCTTGACGGCGGTGCCCGCGCGGTTCTTCCTGTATTCGCTGTGCTGGTGCTGATTGCAGGCGCGCTGATGCCTGCTGCGCTGGAAAGTATGGCAGTGTTGAGTGTGCTGGCGGTATTCGTTCGCAGCGTGATGGCCACGCGGGCACGTCGCCGGATACGTGCAGAGAGTTGAGCGACAAGCGGCGATGGGTATAACTGCGAGTGGCGACCTGTACGACCGGATGATCCGTCTGGCAGCCGAAGCGCATCCGAACGAAGCCTGCGGCCTGCTGCTAGGCGAAGGCGCGCATGTTCACACCATAGTCGCTACCGCCAATGTCCACCTTTCGCCCGCGACGCATTTCGAGATCGATCCGCAGGCGCTGATCGACGCGCACCGTGCCGCGCGCGCGGGCGGGCCGGACGTGGTGGGATACTTCCATTCCCACCCGCATGGGCCACCTGCACCATCCGCCACCGATGCAGCGATGGCATCGGGCGACGGGCGGGTGTGGGCGATTTTCGGGCAGGGGAAAGTGCGCTGGTGGCGCGATCTGCCAGATGGTTTCGCTGCCGTCGATTGCCGTATCGGGTAGAGCCGACGCCTACCGGAACACGACAGTTCGCACTCCGTTGAGGAACACCCGCCGTTCCGCCACCCAGCGAACAGCGCGGGCCAGCACCCGCGCTTCGATATCGCGACCGATCCGCACCAGATCGTCTTGCGTGGCGCGGTGATCCACCCGTTCGACATCCTGTTCGATGATCGGCCCTTCATCCAGATCGCTGGTCACGAAGTGCGCGGTCGCGCCGATCAGCTTCACGCCTTGGCTATGGGCCTGATGATAGGGCCGCGCGCCTTTGAAACTGGGCAGGAAGCTGTGGTGAATGTTGATGCATTTGCCCGCCAGCCTGTCGACGGTGGTGGAGGACAGCACCTGCATATAGCGCGCAAGCACCAGATAATCGGCCCGCAGTTCTTCATGCAGGGCGAGGATTTTCTGCTCCTGTGCATCCTTGCCATCGGGGCCGATCGGCAGATGATGAAACGCGATTCCGTGCCATTCGGTCAGATCGCGCAGATCCGGGTGGTTGGATACGACCCCGACGATGTCCACCGGCAGGTTGCCCGTGCGCCAGCGGTGCAGCAGATCGTTGAGGCAATGGCTGCCCTTCGATACAGCGACCAGCACGCGCGGACGCTCTGCCGCGGCGACGAGTTCCCAACGCATCCCGTACTGCGCGGCAACAGGGGCGAATCCGTCGCGCAATTGTTCTATCCTGTCGGGAAATGCCGGCCCCGCTCCGGCAAATTCGACCCGCATGAAAAAGCTGCCGAGAGCAAGGTCGGCATATTGCTGGCTATCGAGGATAAATCCATCGTGGGCGGCCAGGTGCGCGCTGACCGCGGCGACAATGCCGACCTGATCCTTGCACGAGAGGGCCAGAATATATGATTTGTCTTCGCACGAATTGTCCATGAGGAGGAGTAGTTGCCGGGAGACGAGCGGCCCGCAACCAAGAATTTCTACATGCAAGCGGGGCGCGATGTCGCATCGAACAGAAACTGCGGGTGGAACGACGCGAAAGTTCGTTTAAGGATTGTTCACCAAATGCTCCAATCGTCAGGAGACGACGACTTCAAATGAACGATACCGACGCTCTCGATCTCGCCAGCTTGCTGTGCTCTCGCCTGTGCCACGATATGCTGTCGCCTGTGGGTGCGCTTAACAACGGGCTGGAATTGCTGGCTGACGAGCGCGATCCGGAAATGCGCCAGCGATGTATGGAACTGCTCGAACAAAGCGCGAGGACGACTGCCGATAAACTCAAGTTCTTTCGTCTCGCATTCGGGGCCGCTGGCGGTTTCGGGGAAGCCGTGCCGGTGGACGAAGCGAAATCGGTGATCGAATCGCTGGTCGCGTCGGCCAAACGCGTCGAAGTGCACTGGGCGCTTTCCGCTGATCGCTTACCCAAGTCGGCGGTCAAAGTGCTGCTCAATCTGGCGCAAATCGGGCTGGATGCGCTGGTGCGGGGCGGGACACTGGATATCGGCGCGGAACTGCGCGACGGCACCAGCGAAATCGTTGTGCGCGCGGCCGGCCCGAAAATCGCCTTCGACGAATCCATTGGCGAGGCGCTGGAGGGGAATCTCGATGGTAGCCAGATAACCAGTCGCACTGCGGCGGCCCATATGCTGGCCCTGCTGGCGGAGCGAGCTGGTGGCGGGCTGCAATATGCGTTGCATGACGATGCGCTCGTGCTCGGCGCAGTGTTGCCGGAGGGTTGATGGCCGACGAGCTTGTCCATCGCGAACGGCTGTCGCCCAATTGCAACGAGCGTAAGCTGCCGATCTCGATGGTCGTGCTGCATTATACCGAAATGGAAAATGCGGAGGTCGCGCTCGACCGGCTATGCGATCCGGCGGCTGAAGTCAGCGCGCATTACCTGATCAGCGAGGCGGGCGAAGTCATCCGTCTGGTGCCGGAAGAACAGCGCGCATGGCACGCCGGGCAATCGTATTGGCGTGGGCATCGCGATGTGAATTCGGCCAGTATCGGGATTGAACTGGACCATCCGGGCCACGCGCTTGGCTATCGTCCGTTCAGCGATGTTCAGATCGACGCGCTTGTGCCGTTGCTGGCGCGGATCGTGAAACACTACGATATCCCGCGCGCCAACGTAGTGGCGCATTCGGATGTGGCCCCCGCGCGCAAGGTCGATCCGGGGGAGCTGTTTCCGTGGGACCGGCTGGCGGAATATGGCCTTTGCCTGCCCAAGCCGGAAAAGCTGGAGCGGGGCGATCCGTTCGATAACGATGCGGCGTTCTATCTCGCGCTCGAACGGTTCGGGTACGACATCACCGACGGGCACAAAGTGGTGGAGGCGTTCCAGCGCCGCTGGCGGCCAGAGCGGATCGACGGCCAGATCGATGGTCAGGTGCGCGCGATCCTTTTCCAGTTGTTGCTCGACCGCGATCGCGGCCTTTCGCGCTGAACATTCTTGATTCAAATCAATGTTCTCGCGTGCGTCCGGTGAGACATTACGCAACAACAGATGTGAAGGAGTGAAAGATGGCACATACCGAATTCAAGGACTGGCCCGCGATGGCCGCCAATCTCGTTCCCGCGATACGCGAACTGCACAAGGGTGCGCCGGGCGTGATGAAGGCGTTTCGCGACATGGGGGCTGCGGCACACGAAGGCGGCGCTCTTGATGCCAAGACCAAGGAATTGCTGGCCGTGGCCATTGCAGTGGCGACACGGTGCGATCCCTGCATTACGTTCCATGTCGAAGGTGCGCGGAAGCATGGCGCGTCACGTGAAGAGATTGCCGAAACTATGGGGCTGGCGGTGTATATGGGCGCCGGGCCGAGCGCGATGTATGCGGCTCAGGCGCTCGAAGCATACGATCAGTATGCCGACAAGGCGGCAGAGTAGCGCCAGACGCTCTTCCCTGCAGGCACGTGTGCCACTATATGCCGCTCCGTCAGGGGGCCGGGCAGCCGCGTGCGGGGTAACCCGTGTCGAGGAAAGTCCGGGCTCCACGAAGCAAGGGTGGCGGGTAACGCCCGCCCGGCGCAAGCCGAGGGAAAGTGCCACAGAGAGTATACCGCCGATGGAGGGAAACCTCACAGGCAAGGGTGAAAGGGTGCGGTAAAGGCGCACCGGGGCGCTGGTGACAGGGCCCGCATGGCAAACCCCACCCGGAGCAAGGCCGAATAGGGGCGGCGCGCCTTCGCGAAAGCGGGGCAGGTCTGTTTCGGACCCGCCCGCCCGGGTTGGCTGCTTGAGCGCACGGAGCAATCCGTCGCCCAGATGAATGGCTGCCACTGCCGATACGGTCCGGCATGTTCGGATACCGTCGGCGGTACAGAACCCGGCTTACAGGCCCCCTGACACCTGTGCCTGCATTTCACATCTGCATATTAACCGGCTACGCCAGTAAGTATCAGGCGCAGAGGGATTCCGTTTCGATCGTGATCGCGCCGTCTTCGCCTTTGACTGCCTGAATCGTGCGGCGCGATGTCCCCTCCAGCGCCAGAGCTGTCAGGCGGCCGGTGTTATAGGCACCGGTATCGATGCCGATCCGGTTGGCGCGCGCGTCGACCTCGGCACTGATCGTATGGCCATGCACGATCATGTGTTCGTGCGGCGCATCATAGGTGATGAATTCTTCGCGGATCCACATCAGGTGATGGCGCTTCTGCTGTTCCAGAGGAACGCCGGGCGCGATCCCGGCATGGACGAACAGATAATCGCCAGCCAGATGGTGCGTGTCGAATGCGGCAACAAAGGCGCGGTCTTCCTCCGGGATGACCTTGTGCATGATGTCCTGCAATTCATCGAGCGTGGCGTTGTCGTATTCCTTGCGCTTCACACCATAACTCATCACCGTTTCCCGGCCACCGTGGCGCAGGAAATGGCGCAGCATTCCAGTATCCTCGAATGCGGAGAGGAACATTTCCTCGTGATTGCCGGCCAGCAGAGTGGTGGGGCGTTCCGCCTGTAGCTGGCGGGCGCGGGCGATGACCCCGGCGCTATCCGGCCCGCGGTCCACCAGATCGCCCAGCAGCACAATGCGTGTATCGGCAGGCGCACGGGCGGCATCGTCCTGAGCGATCGCGTCCAGCAACGCATCGAACAGCGCGCGTTGCCCGTGGATATCGCCCACCGCATAATAGCGTGTGCCCGCCGGAACGGCGGTCATCGCCGAGGCAGGAGTATCAGGACGAAAGAGGCGACGGAGAGATGATAGCATAACGATTGGGCCGGAAGTGCTTTGCGCGCGCAGCACGCAGGCGCCACATAGGCGAGAGCCCGATGGCGGGCAATGGCTGACGCAGGAATGAACCACCCCCTGATGCCTAAAATCAACACTATGCAGGTGATTTACGAAAGGTAGCGACATTTTTCTTGTGCGGTGCAGCATGTCCATGCACATTTATTGTGCATTTACCGCAGATTTCCGCAATCAAAGATGGGAACGGGTGGATACGCAGGTAGGGACGAAGGCACAAACTTAAAGGAGTTTGCCATGCTCACGTCCATTCGCAGCCTTGCCGCTGCAACGATTCTCAGTTCGTCCGCCCTCATCGCAGCGCCCGCTTTGGCGTCCGACAACGGTGGAGCGATTGTCGATACATCGGTCGATGTGTCGTCGCTCGATTCTGTGTCGCTGAATGCCACTCCGGCTGCGACCGGCGCTATCGGCGCCATTTCTTTCGACAGCGATGCGTTGTCTTCCGTCGATACCGCTGCATCGCTTGAAACATCGGGTGCGGTTATCCGCACCAGCCAGCCGGTCGAAGACAGCAACAAGGCGGGCGAAACCGGCCTTACCGTATCGGGCAGCGTAACGCTGGTGACCGATTACCGCTTCCGCGGCGCATCGCTTTCGGCGGGCGATCCGGCGATTCAGGGCGGCATCACAGTCACCCACGACAGCGGCGTGTATGTCGGCACATGGGCTTCGTCACTTGCAGGCGGCGCGTCTTACGGCAATATGGAGCTCGATCTGATTGCCGGGTGGAGCGGCGATGTCTCCGATGGCGTCACGTTCGACATCGGCATGGTCTATTTCGTCTATCCGACCAACGACGGTGCTTTCGACCCGGTCGATTACTGGGAACCCTATGCCACCGTCAGCACCACGCTGGGGCCGGTCGAGGCAAGCCTGGGCATCAACTATGCCTGGAAGCAGGACTCGCTGGGCGGAAACGACAACCTCTATCTGCATGGCGAACTGGGCGTCGGCATTCCCAATACGCCCGTGTCGCTTTCGGCCCACCTCGGATACACCAGCGGGGCGCTCGCACCGGATTACACCGCCGGGCTCAGCACCGACAAGACAGCGTGGGACTGGTCCATCGGGGCGAGCATGACTGTACTCGACAAGCTGGAAATCGGTGTGTCGTACATCGGCGTCGAAGCACCCCAGGCGAAGGCGCTGGGTGTGGACGACGGTTTCACCGATGGCACGATTGTCGGCACGCTGGGCGTCAGCTTCTGATCCCGACTGACAGCGTTTAAGGGGGGAACGGGGGGCCATTGTGCCCCCCGTTTTTATTGATGCCTCATTCGCATGGGGCTTGTCTGGCAGGGGTGTTGGCTGCGATGGGGGCGGTGAAATGGAGGTATCCCCATGACAAAGTTCCTGCACACTATGATTCGTGTGACCGATCCGGATGCAACGATTGCGTTCTTCAATCTGATCGGTCTGGAAGAAGTCCGCCGCTTCGACGTCGAAGCCGCGCGCTTTACTCTGATCTTCCTTGCCGCGCCGGGGGAAGAGGGCGTTGCCGAGGTTGAGCTGACGTACAACTGGCCGCCCGAAGACGGTTCCGCCCCTGAAATGTATGATAACGGTCGCAATTTCGGCCATCTCGCTTACCGCGTCGATGACATCTATGCGACCTGTCAGCGGATCATGGATGCTGGGCATACGGTTCACCGTCCGCCGCGCGACGGGCATATGGCATTCGTGAAATCGCCCGACGGTATTTCAGTGGAGCTGTTGCAGGATGGCCATCTCCCTCCGCAAGAGCCTTGGGCAAGCATGGAAAACACCGGCACCTGGTAATCCGGGGGAGGCGGCTCGCGGGCGACTTTGGTCGCAAACGGGCCGCTTGCGCTGGCTTTAGCGCGGCGAATTTGCGAAGGGCGCGGCTATGGTAACCACGCTCGTCCTGATCTTCATTGTCGCCTACATATTCATCGCGCTGGAAGAACCCACCGGCGTCAACAAATCCGCGGCTGCTCTGATCGGGGCAGGTCTGTTGTGGACCGTTTACGCCCTTGCTTCGGCAAGCCCGGATGTCGTTGACGAGAACCTGTCCGAATCGCTGGTCAATACCGCGCAGATCGCGTTCTTCCTGCTGGGTGCGATGACAGTGGTCGAGGTGGTCGATGCCCATGATGGCTTCGCCGTCATCACATCCCGTATGCGAGCGCAGACAATGGCCACATTGGTGTGGTTCATCTCGTTCGTCACGTTCTTCCTTTCGGCCGCGCTCGATAACCTGACGACGACGATCGTGATCGTCTCGCTGGTCCGCAAGCTGCTGAAAGAGCGGGAGGACCGCCTGTTGGTGACCGGCATGGTGGTGATCGCCGCCAATGCAGGCGGTGCGTGGTCCCCGATTGGCGACGTGACCACCACGATGCTGTGGATCAACGGCGAAGTGACCACCGCTGCGATTACCAGCAAGCTGATCCTGCCGAGCCTTATCAACATGCTCGTCCCGCTGATGATCGTCAGTTACTGGCTGCGCGGGCGGAAGGTCGTCGCACCCGATCCCGTGACAGTGGGCGCCGGTGATGAACCGATTTACCAAACCCCTGCTCTCGAACGCAATGTGATGTTCGCGCTGGGGCTGGGCACATTGCTGGCGGTGCCGGTGTTCAAGGGGATTACCCATCTGCCGCCGTTCCTTGGCATCCTGTTCGGATTGGGGCTGGTGTGGGCGGTGGGCGATCTGATGCACCGCGACAAACCGTGGGAAGAACGGCAGCAGGTGACAATCGTCAACGCGCTGGCGCGGATCGACATGAGCGCCATTACCTTCTTCGTCGGTATTCTGCTGGCGGTGGCGACACTGGAGCATGCCGGGGTGCTGGCCAGTGTGGCTCAGTGGCTCGATACAGAGATCGGCAGGCTGGATGTGATCGTGATGGTGTTCGGCGCAGTTAGCGCCATCGTCGATAACGTGCCGATGGTGGCTGCGGCGATGGGTATGTACCCGATGGACCTTTACCCGCAGGACAGCTTCCTGTGGGAATTCATGGCCTATTGCGCTGGTACGGGTGGTTCGATTCTGATTATCGGTTCTGCTGCGGGTGTTGCCGCAATGGGCATCGAGAAGATCGATTTCCTGTGGTATCTCCGCAAGTTCAGCCCCCTGGCAATTCTTGGCTATCTTGCCGGGGCGAGCATCTATCTGCTGGAAACCGAGGCGCTGGTGAGAGTGGCCGGAGGCTGAACCGGCGATGGCATCGCCGGTGCCGTTTCCGGCTGAATAGGTGATGGCCGGATAGCCCGCCGCTCCTCGCTGCGGAGTGAGACATGGACCACATGTTACACTGTCCTGAGCGGAAAAAGTCAGGCCTTTGCATGAGTGCGTAAGCCGATCGTAGTTGGATGCAATTGCCCCGATATCATGTGCGCTGACCATGCCCCGTCATGCCAGTTGCCCGCCGTGTAGGACAGCAGGGCACTCAGGGCCCTGAGGTCAGGGGCGAGCACTCAGGGGCGAGCACTCAGGGGCGGGCCTCAGGGTGGAGGGAGAACCCGCCGAGGCGGTCAGTCTTTGCTCGCGCCCTCATTGGCATCGACCTGTGGCGCCAGACGCAGGAGGGTGTAACCAATTGCGACCGATATCAACGTGCCCGTCAGCACGCCCAGTTTCGCCTGCTCGAACAATTCGTTGTTGTTGGCGAATGCCATCGTGCCGATAAACAGGCTCATCGTGAAGCCGATCCCGCATAATGCGGCCACACCCCAGATGTGCATCCATGTTCCACCCGCCGGTGGCTTGGCAATGCCGAGCCACTTGGCGCCGAGTATCGCGCTAAGGATACCGGCCTGCTTGCCCAGAACCAGCCCGCCGGCAATGGCCAGCGGCAGCGGCGCGAAGAAGCCGTCCAGCCCAATTCCGCGCAGATCGACCCCGGCGTTCGCGAAACCGAACAGGGGAACCACGAGATAGGCGTTCCAAGGGGCCAGCCCATGTTCGGCCTTGACCAGCAGCGGGTTGCCTTTGCGATTACGCATCGGGATCATCAGTGCGGCAACAACCCCGGCGATGGTGGCGTGGACGCCGGAATTGAGCACACAGACCCACAGCACGATCGCTGCCAGCGCATATACCATCAGGTTATCGACCCGGCGCATGTTCATCACCGCCAGGATCGCCACGACAGCGACCGAAGCAATCAGCCACATGGTCTTGACCTGTGCGGTGTAGAACAAGGCGATGATGGCCACTGCGCCGATATCGTCGACAATCGCGACCGTGAGCAGGAACAGGCGCAGCGATTGCGGCACTCTGTTGCCCAGCAGGCCGACGATGCCCATCGCGAACGCGATATCCGTTGCCGCCGGGATGGCCCAGCCCCGCGCGAGAACGGGATCATCACCGGCGACGAGTATGTAAATCAGGGCCGGGATTGCCATGCCGGCTGCAGCGGCCAGCACGGGCAGGCGGCGGGCCATTGGATTCGACAGATCGCCTTCGACCAGCTCGCGCTTCACCTCCAGCCCGACGACGAAGAAGAACACCGCCATCAGACCGTCGTTGATCCACAGGTGCAAATTATCCAGCTTGGGCACCGGCGTGAATGGCAGCGTCGCATGGAACAGCGCGTGATAGGCATGGGCCAGCGGCGAATTGGCGATGATTATCGCGGCAATTGCCACCAAAATCAGCAGGATGCCTTCGCGAGCATCGGACACAAACAGGGCTTTCACCGGGGCAACGGTGATGGCCTTTACCGGGGCGACAACGGCGGCGAGCGGGCTGCGATGTTTGGACATGAATGCTGTCTTTGGAGAACTGTATCATTCGTTGCAAGCGGAAGCTTGCGCCTTTAGATGGATAAGTAATGATTCGCCTAAATGATAAATAAGAAATGTTTAATTCATTAATTTCTGTTGTATGCTTTTTTATATATGAATTATCAGTGTTGTCCATTATAATATTTGTTTTGGGTTTTATTGACGAACTCATAATAGATTTAATATGGTTTCGTCTTGTTATGAAGAGGCGAGGGCAATCCCGCGCAATAAGGGTATCCGATCGGTTCGATGAGAGTTTGTCGGGAAAGGCCGCAGTATTCGTTGCTGCATGGCGGGAAAGCCGGGTAATCGGGCCCACCTTGCGCCATATGACGCAACAATGGGGCCACGATGCACTGACTATTTATGTCGGATGTTACCCGAACGATCCGGCCACTATCGATGCAGTGATGCAGGTTGCAGCGTGTGATCCGCGTATCCGGCTGGTGATGACCGATCATACCGGGCCCACGACAAAGGCCGATTGCCTTAATCGCCTCTATCGTGCGCTGTGCGACGACGAACGGCGATCGGGCGTGTCGTTCCGCATGGTGGTGGTCCACGATGCCGAAGATATGGTGGATCGGGCCGCTATGGGCGTGTTCGATCGGGCGATGGATACATGCACGCTGGTGCAATTGCCGGTGATCCCCGCTGCACTGCCCGATTCACGCTGGATCGGTTCGCATTACTGCGAGGAATTTGCCGAAGCGCATACCAAGACGATGTTGGTGCGCGATGCGATCGGGGCAGGCATTCCAACGGCGGGGGTCGGCTGTGCCATCGCCCGGCCAATGCTGGGCAGGCTTTCTGCCCGGCGCGGAATGGATGGTCCGTTCGATGATGATAGCCTTACCGAAGACTATGCACTTGGCCTCGAAATTGCCGCTCTGGGCGGGCGTAGCCGGTTTTTGCGGTGCCGTACGCCGGATGGCCGACTGGTGGCGACACGTGCTGCCTTTCCCAGCTGTCTGGACATGGCCGTGCGCCAGAAGGCCCGCTGGATTCAGGGGATATCCTTCCAGTCGTGGGATCGGCTTGGTTGGGGCCGGACCATGCTGGATATGTGGATGCGGATGCGTGACCGGCGCGGGCCGCTGGCGGCGCTGGCGCTGGTACTGGCCTATCTGACAATCGTATGGAACGGAGTGGTGCTGGCTCTTGGGCTGGTGGGTGTGAACTGGCCGCCGGAAGCCACGTTGCCTTCTCCAGCGATGCGCGCGTTCCTCTGGCTGATGCTGTTCGGGGTGATCTGGCGGGCCATTTTCCGCTTCGGCTTCACTGCACATGAATATGGTCTGGCAGAAGGGGGGCGCGCATTGCTGCGTATCCCGGTGGCGAACATTATCGCCATTATGGCCGGGCGACGCGCTCTGTGGAGCTATCTGCGGACTTTACGCGGACATGCGCCGCGCTGGGACAAGACCAGCCATCGGGTTCACCCGGATATGCCCGATGCCAGGGCCACGGCATGACGGGATCGCGGCGCGTGCCGCAGCGACGCGGCAGGCCGATCGTCGCCTTTGCCGGGTTGCTGGCGGTGTGGATCTCCATTCGTCTTGTCGTGTGGAACTGGCCGACCGATGAAGCACATCTGCCCGCCGGATCGGTGCCATATGCCCAGCCGCCAATCCCCCGCGTGCCAGATGACATCCCCTTCGTGATGGTATCCCCGATTGGCAGTCCTGTCGGCAGCCCTGAGAGAATGGCGCCACCGAACAGGCGCGTGGCCATCGGATCGAAATGGCGGGCAACCACAAGACCGATGGCGGTGCGGGGGCGCATTGCGCCCGATACGCCCCCCGTCGCTGTCGGCACTGCACCGGCCTTATGTCCGGCCTGTTCTCCACATCGCCAGCAGCGCGCGGCGACTTTGCGGCAGCAGCAGCGTGTTTCACCAGCGGCCCGGACCTCTCATGCAACGCAGCCCGCGCACCGAGCGGCGCAAGTGCCGCTCTGGCGAATCGATAGCTGGGTTTTCTATCGCCCGACCGCGTCGTCGCGACGGTTCGCGTCCGGCGGCAACCGTCCGTCGACGTATGGAGGCAGCCAGGTCGGGATCGTGCTGCGCCGTGCGCTATCGCGCGACGACCATCGGCCATTTCTCTATACCCGGCTGACCGCCACCCCCGATCAGCCGCGCCAGAGCGAGCTGGCGATCGGCATCGGGGGGAAGCCGCTGCCCGACGTGCCCTTGCAGATACAGGCCGAAATGCGCGTATTCGATCAGGGCGGCCAAACCGAGGTACGCCCGGCTCTCGCCGTTGTTGCGGAATTGCCCGCGACACAACTTCCGCTCGGCGGAACGGCAACGGGCTATCTCCAGTCGGGCTACGTAGGGGGAGGGTACGCCACGGCGTTTATCGATGGCCATTTGCGGGCCGAACGCGAAGCGATCACTACATCCACTGCGCGCCTGTTCGTTGGGGGCGGTGTATCGGGCGGGGTGCAGCGCGGTGCGGGGCGGCTCGATATCGGTCCATCGGTGGCTGTGAACTGGGATACCGGGCCGGTTCCCTTGCGTCTGGCATTGGACTACCGTTTTAAACTGGCAGGTGACGCAGACCCGCCAGATGGCGTTGCCGTAACGCTTTCTGCGGGTTTCTGATCACACGGCACTTCCAACCGTCGCACCATGCGACTAGGGATTCGCTATGGACGTATACCTCCCGATCGCGAACCTGTCGGTCAACGGGCTGGTTATCGTCCTGCTCGGCGCGCTTACGGGCGTTCTGTCGGGCCTGTTCGGAGTGGGCGGCGGTTTCCTGACGACGCCGCTGATGATCTTCTACGGCATTCCCCCCACTGTCGCGGCCGCTTCCGCTACGACACAGGTGACCGGGGCCAGCGTTTCGGGGGTTATCGCGCATAGCCGCCGGGGCGGTGTCGATTACCAGATGGGCGGTGTCACCGTGGTTGGCGGTGTCCTTGGCACCGGGCTGGGGGCCTTGCTGTTCAACTTCCTCGAATCCGTTGGCCAGATCGATACTGCGATCAATATTCTCTATGTCGTCCTGCTGGGCACGATCGGCACGCTGATGGCCAAGGAATCATGGGGCGCAATCAAGGCCAACCGCTCTGGCGAAGGGCGTCCGCGCGCGGCCAAGCGGCGGCATCACCCACTGGTTGCCAGCTTGCCACTGCGCTGGCGGTTCTATCGCTCGGGTCTGTATATCTCGCCGCTGGCGCCGTTGCTGCTGGGCATGTTCGTCGGCATTCTGACGATGCTGATGGGGGTGGGCGGCGGCTTCATCCTCGTGCCGGCGATGCTCTACATTCTGGGGATGAGCGCGGGTGTTGTGGTCGGCACCAGCCTGTTCAACGTCATGTTCGTGACGATGGTATCGACCATGATGCACGCGTTGACGACGAAGGCGGTCGATATCGTACTTGCCGCCCTGCTGTTGCTTGGTTCGGTGTCGGGCGCTCAACTCGGCTCGATGCTGGCGCAGAAGGCCAAGCCTGAATCGCTGCGTTTCATCCTCGCCGCCATCGTGCTGCTGATCGCCTTGCGAATGCTCTATGGTCTGAGCGTGCGACCGGATGAGATATTCACGGTGATCCCGCTGTGATCCGCATCGGCTTCCTGTTCGCGGCATTGCTGATGCTGACTGCGGCACGCGAACCGATACTGGTGCCGGAAGTGAGCCAGCACGAAATTCAGGTGCAGCAGGGGTTCACCGGCACCAATCTGCTGCTGTTCGGCGCAGTGCTCGACCCGGCAGGGACACGGGCGGCACGGGGATACGATATCGTCGTGGTGCTCAAGGGGCCGACCGAAGCGGTGCGTATTCGCGAGAAGAGCCGGATCGGCGGCATCTGGGTCAACGCCGACAGCACCGATTTCCGCTCTGCCCCGTCGTTCTTCGCGGTCGCTGCCTCCCGCCCGGTGAAGGATATCGTCGATGATCGTACCGCAGCGATTTACGAGCTTGGTAACGATTACATCCAGCTATCCCCATCGGGTACGATCAACCCGGAAGAGCAGGTTCGCTTCACCAGCGGTCTGGTCGATCTGAAGCGTCGTAAGGGTCTCTACAAGGAAGACATGCACGGTGTGAAGCTGAGCGGAGGGGTGCTGTATCAGGCGCGCATCGCGCTGCCTTCCAGCGTGCAAACCGGGACATATACCGCAGAAACCTTTGCTATTTCCGATGGTCGTGTCGTCTCGTCCGCTATCGCGAAAGTCGATGTGCGGAAAGTGGGCTTCGAACGGTTTATCGAGGTGTTCGCCCAGATATGGTCGTTCTGGTACGGGCTGCTGGCGGTTGCTCTCTCCACCGCGATGGGCTGGATCGCAGGCCGGTTGTTCGCGATGGGCTGATGCCGCCTCAGCGGCAGCCTGACCGGCGTTGACCGCATCTTAACCCTGTCTCCTCTAGATACGCGTCGGGGGAACCAATTGGGGACAGGTTCGAGAATGACCGACATGAGTGCACCGGGGCTTCGCGAACAGGCGGCCTCTACCGATCATCTTCTGGGCGATGGCGAAGACAATGCCTCGCAGCCGATTGGCGTTTTGCTGGACGTTGCGGGGGCCGGGTCGCAGATCGCGCTCGATCTCCAGCGTTTGAACGAATGCATGAAGGATGAAGATCCTTCGGTGGCATTGGCCGGACAAGTCGGCAATCAGGTCAAGATTCGGGTCGGCAATGCATGGCTGCTCGCCAGCGTTCGCAATCAGAAGCAGGATCGGCGGCAGAACGGCGGGATCATCGCCGATGTCGATTTTCTGGGCGAAGGGCTGGAAGAGAAGCTGACGGGGCGGATTCACGCATTCCGCCGCGGCGTTACCCGCTACCCGATATCGGGTGCATACGTCTATCCGACAACGACTGCCGACTTGCGCCAGATTTACGCGTCGGACGGTCGCACTTCGATCCCGATCGGCACTGTTTATCCCACCCGCGATATCCGCGCCGGGCTGTATGTCGATGCCATGCTGGGCAAGCATTTCGCGCTGCTCGGTTCGACCGGCACCGGCAAATCGACCAGCGCCGCGCTGATTTTGCACCGTATTTGCGAAGCGGCGCCGGAAGGGCATATCGTAATGGTGGACCCTCACGGCGAATATGCCGCTGCGTTCAGAAACAACGGGATGGTTCTCGACGTCAGCAACCTGCAGATGCCGTACTGGCTGATGAACTTCGAAGAGCACTGCGAAGTTCTGCTGACCCGCACGGGCAATGACCGGCAGGTCGATGCCGATATTCTCGCCAAATGCCTGCTGCGCGCCCGGTCGAAGAACCGGCTGGCGGAAAGCATGGGCAAGATCACGGTCGACAGCCCGATCCCCTATCTCCTCTCGGACCTCTCGAACGAGATCCAGAACGAGATGGGCAAGCTCGACAAATCGACCAACACCGCACCCTATATGCGGCTGAAGACCAAGCTCGACGAGCTGAAGGCCGATCCGCGTTACCAGTTCATGTTCTCCGGCATGCTGGTGGGCGATACGATGGCCGATTTCCTGTGCCGCATCTTCCGTATGCCGGGCGACGGCAGGCCGATTTCGATCATCGACGTGTCGGGCGTTCCGTCCGACATCACCAGCACTGTGGTTGCGGTGTTGAGCCGTCTGGTGTTCGACTTTGCCATCTGGGGCCGGGATGAGAAGACGCGCCCGATCCTGCTGGTTTGCGAAGAGGCCCACCGATACGTGCCGAGCGAGAAACATGCCGACGATTCCAGTGTCGGCCGCATTCTCAGCCGCATTGCCAAGGAAGGGCGCAAATACGGCATCAGCCTGGGCCTTATCACGCAGCGGCCAAGCGACCTTGCCGAAGGGGTGCTGTCGCAGTGCGGCACGATCATCGCGATGCGCCTGAACAACGAGCGCGACCAGTCGTTCGTGAAGGCGGCGATGCCCGAAGGGGCGCGCGGTTTTCTCGATTCGATCCCGGCGCTGCGGAACCGCGAATGCATTGTGTGCGGCGAAGGTGTGGCGATCCCAGTTCGCGTGTCGTTCGACAATCTGGAAGAGGCCAAGCGCCCCGCGTCGGAAGACCCCAGTTTCGTCGATCTGTGGCGCCAGTCCGGCGGCGAGGAGGAGCGGGTTCACCGTATCGTCCAGCGCTGGCGTTCGCAGGGCGGCTAGGCTCAGGACCCATCACTGGCGCCGTTGAGGCGTCCAAATGGCGAACATATCGCGCCAAACAGCCTGCCGGGAAGGCTATATGCCTTTCCAAGGGCGGTTTGGCCTGAGATGGAAGCCATCTGGACATCCCGCAGGGATTTGACCAAAATGGCCCATCGCTGCGTCGAAAGGTCTTGAAATATTGACATATTCCTGCGCCCTTTCTCCTTGCGCTGAGCCATTTTGCTTCAAACCTCAATGGCACCAGTGATGGGTCCTGAGCCTAAGCCGCGCAGCCGTCAGATGTCGGGGACAAAGCGCCCCACCGGTTCGCCATCGGCCTGCACTTCTTCGGCTGCTTCCTGCGGGCTGATCGCGCGGGCTTTGCTGCGCCAGCCGGGGCGGGTGTAGGCGAGTGCGGCCAGCAGCACCGTCACCAGCGATCCGACCGGGAAGGCGATCCAGATCGCATCCTGCCCCAGCGTGGGCCGCATGATCTCGATAAAGCCCAGCCGCACCGGGAACATCGCCAGACCAAGGATCACCAGCGGCGTCCATACCACGCCGCCTGCGCGCATCGTGCCGAACAGCACGATCGTTACTCCGAACAGGATGAAGCTCCAGCTGGCGAGGAACTGGATATGGCGGGCCAGCGGCACCGCAGGGCTATCCGGCCCGAGGAACAGCACAAGTGCGGCCCGGTCGAACTGCAGCAGCAGCGCAGTCAGCACCCCGGTCAGCACCAGATTGGTGACGATCCCCGCGCGGCTGATCTGATCCAGCCGCACTTCTGTCAGCCCTGCGCCAATGGCTTGCGCTGCCATCGCGCTGGCTGCGGCGCTGATCGCCATCGCGGGCATCTGGAGATAAGTCCACAATTGCAGCGACGCGCCATAGGCAGCTGTGGCGATCAGCCCTTCGCGGTTGACCAGCCCGACCATGACAATGCCTGCCGATGAGATGAGCAGCATCTGCGCCCCCATCGGCACCCCTTTGGTGACGATATAGCCAAGCTCTTCCCGGCGCGGGATGAGATACACCAGCTCTGCCCCGCGCAGCCGCAGCGGCAGGTCTTTCGCATATAGCCATGCGATAAGCGCGAACAGCGAGACGTAGCCGGCAATTGCCGTTGCCGTGGCGGAACCGGCAATGCCCATCGCCGGGATCGGACCGACCCCTGCGATCAGCAGCGGGTTGAGTGCGATGTCGAGCACTACCGACAGGCCCATGAACAGGAACGGCGTTTTCGCATCGCCCGCTCCGCGCAGGCCCATTGCGATCATCACCGACAGCATCCCGCCGGGGATCGCAACGAAGATGATCCTGAGATACGTCAGCGTCAGATCGTAGGCATCGCCCGGTGTGCCGAGCAGATCGAGCAGAGCAGGTGCCAAAATCCAGCCGAGCACTGCGACCATCAGCGCCAGTGCAAGACACAGCCCGACTGCCGTGCCGAACGTGCGCCGTGCGGCATCGACTTGCCGCGCGCCGAACGCCTGCCCCATCTTGACCGTAGCAGCCATGCCCAGCCCGAAGATCGCGGCAAAGGCAAGGAACATCACGATATTGGCATTGGCGGTTGCCGCCAGCGCGGCATTGCCGATCAGCCGCCCGACCCAGATCGAATTGACTGTCCCGTTCAGCGATTGCAGCAGGTTGGCCGCCAGCGTCGGCAAGCTGAACGCGATCAGCGTTTTCAGCACCGGCCCGCTGGTCAGATCGCGCGGACCGCCTTTGCGCGGCGGAGTGGATTGCACCGTGTCGGTCATGTGCCGCGGGTATCCCCATAGAGGTGGATGTGGAGCCGGTCGCTGATGCGATATCCGTGTTGCAGGCACAAAGCCGCGAGCCAGCGTTCGCGTTCCCGCAAAGTGGCGCTGTCGGTCCCTTCCGGCATCAGGAACACGCGGGCGGGTGGGATATGGTATGCGCGGACCAGCGCTGTCGCTTCGTCCACATCGTCGGGCGTGGCGATCACGAACTTGAAGAACGCGCGCGGTTCGCCTGCCCAGTGGTGCAGCCGTTCGGGCACCAGCGCCAGATCGGCGGGATTGCCGCTGTGCGCCAGCTTGGGGCTGACGTTGTACTGATCGACATGGATATCGAGCCGTGCGGGCGGGGCGACTGTGCCGTTGGTTTCGATCTCGACCCGGTGATCGGGCAGCAAGCCGGCCAGTTCGGCCAGCGCGCCCGCCTGCAACAGCGGTTCTCCCCCGGTGATGACGAGGCGGCGCGGGGCCAGCGCGGCGATCCGTTCGGCCACATCTGCCACCTCCAGCGATAACTGGTTGGCTTTGCGGTCGAAATCGACAGCATCGCGGTGCGGGCGATTGTCGCCTGCGAACCGCCAGGTGTAGGCGGTGTCGCACCACTGGCAGGCGAGGTTGCAGCGGCTCAGCCGCACGAAAGTGCTCGGCTGCCCCATGCTTGGCCCTTCGCCCTGCAGCGAAGCGAATATCTCCGCTTCGCCCGGTGCCTGTGTCGCCAGTACCAGCTTCATCGTTCAGCCTTTGCAGGGTGAGGCTGAACGAGTGTTACACATGTTACACTGTCCTGAAGAAGAAAAACCTGCCCCGGGCCGTATGGTGCGGATGGTCCCGGTCCATTGTGGCGATAGCGGCGGGCGAAGGTGGTCATCCCCGCCCCATCGCACAGCGCGCGGGATTAGGAAAATGGTTTGCGGATGTGGGAGGAAGCAAGGGTGCGGGGTGGCGTGTTCTGCTTGGAGGCGCAGTGCCCTCAGGCTGGCGCCCGTTCAGTACTCCACCCGTTACACACCAACCCACCCTTCGTCATTGCGAGCGTAGCGAAGCAATCGATTGCGGGAAGGTTTCGCCCATCGCAGCGGTTGTGGCGGGGGCGAGGGCAGGCGATGGATTGCCACGTCGCTGCGCTCCTCGCAATGACGAGGGGCGCGCAACAGTATTGGCCAGCCACCGGCAGTGCGGCCCCCTACCCCCGAACCAAACCCACTCCGTGCCTTCGTGTGACAAACTATCGCCCGACGCCCCCACCCATCGCAACTGTCGTGGCGGGGGCTGAACAGTTACCCCAGTCGGGCCAGCGCTGCCTTCAGCCGTTCCGCCTCTGCCGAATGGGCGGCGTGGTCGGCGCGGGCTTTCTCCACCGCTTCGGGCTTGGCGCGTTCGACAAAGTTGGGGTTGGACAGCCGCCCTTCGAGCGACTTCGCCTCTTTCTCCGAAGTGGCCAGCGCCTTTTCCAGCCGGGCCTTTTCCGCGGTGATATCGACCACGCCTTCCAGCGGGATCACAAACACGTCGTCACCCGCGGTCACTTGCATCGCGGCCCCGGCAGGTGCTTCGCCCACGTGCAGCGGAGTCAGGCGAGCGAGGCGTTCGATCGCTGCCGCGCTGCGTTCGATCGTGCGCGTCGCCACGTCGGAGGGATTGGCGACCCATGCTTCCAGCTTGGCCCCCGGCGCGATGCCGAGTTCGTTCTTCGCTGCGCGGGTGGCGGTGGTCAGGTCGATTACCCAGTCGATGGCCGCCTTTGCCGCCGGATCGACACTGGCGCGCGGATCGGGCCATTTGGCGACGATCAGATCGTAAGCGCGTTCGCCCTGTGCGTGCCACAGTTCCTCGGTGATGAACGGCATGAACGGGTGCAGCATCACCAGAATCTGATCGAGTACCCACCCGGCCACGGCGCGGGTTTCGGTGGCGGCGGGGGAATCCTCCTCCGCGCCCAGCACCGGCTTGATAAGCTCCAGATACCAGTCGCAGAACCGGTCCCATACAAAGTGATAGACGGTGTTCGCCGCCGCATCGAAGCGCAGATCGGCCATTGCCGCATCCAGCTTCTCAAGGCATTCGGTGACTTCGCCGATGATCCATGTGTTGACGGCGAGGCGGCTTTCGGGCGCGGCCAGCGTGTCGCTCGCACCGATGCCGTTGGACTGGCAATAACGGGTCGCGTTCCACAGCTTCGTCGCGAAGTTGCGGTATCCCTCGACCCGGCTCTTATCCATCTTGATGTCGCGGCCCTGGCTTTCCATCGCCGCCATGAAGAACCGCAGCGCATCGGCGCCGTATTCATCGATCAGGCCCAGCGGATCGACCACGTTGCCTTTCGATTTCGACATCTTGCTGCCGTCGTCCGCCCGGACGAGGCCGTGGAGGTACAGCCGCTTCCACGGCACTTCGCCCATGAATTCGATGCCCTGCATCGCCATGCGCGCATCCCAGAAGAACAGGATGTCGAAGCCGGAAATCAGCAGATCGTTGGGGTAGTGCTTCCTGAGCAGCTCGGTGTCGTCGGGCCAGCCCAGCGTGGCGAACGGCCACAATGCAGAGGAGAACCATGTGTCGAGGACGTCGTCGTCTCTAACTAGCTCTGTTTTCAACATCCTATCGAGGGACGGGCCATCGCGGAGATAATCCTCGGTTCCATTGAAAACCAAGAATTCGCCAATCTCCTTATTGTAATAATCGCTTGCCTGCCGAAGCAGATCTTCTTCACTTGTTGCCACAAATGGTACTGGCCGAACTGCGTGTTCGTCAGGTTCCTCGCCATTTCTAGCCGGGCCATACCACACAGGGATCTGATGCCCCCACCACAACTGGCGGCTGACACACCACGGCTGGATATTCTCCATCCAGTTGAAGAACGTTTTTTCCCAGCTTTTGGGGACGATTTCGATCTTGCCGTCGCGCACTGCCTGCATCGGCGGGCCGGCCAGCTTTTCGGCATCGACATACCACTGATCGGTCAGCCAGGGTTCGATCACTACCCCGCCGCGATCCCCGAACGGGGTCTGGATCGTGCGCGGTTCGGCATCGTGTTCGACTGCGTTGCCTTCCTTGTCGGTGGTGACATGCGGGATCAGGCAGCCGAGTTCCTTCATCCGCGCGACGACCAGTTCGCGCGCGCCATCCTCGCCATCGCGGCGGAAGCGATGCAGGCCGATGAACTCGGCGGGCACCAACCCGTCTGCCGTCTGGCAAACGTTGGCTTCGGCATCGAGCATGTTGAGCATGTCCGCCGCAGCGAAACCGGCGCGGCGGCCTACTTCGAAGTCGTTGAAATCGTGGCCGGGTGTGATCTTGACGCAGCCCGATCCCAGCTCAGGATCGGCGTGTTCGTCTGCCACCACGGGGATACGTCGGCCAGTGATCGGCAGGACGATGTCCTTGCCGACGACGCTGGCGAAACGTTCGTCCGCCGGGTTCACCGCCACGGCCATATCGGCCAGCATGGTTTCGGGGCGCGTGGTCGCGACTTCCAGATAATCCTTGCCATCGGCGGTGGTGACGCCATCGGCCAGCGGATATTTGAAGTGCCAGAAGCTGCCTTTGACTTCGCGCGTTTCGACTTCGAGGTCGGAAATCGCGGTCTTCAGTTTCGGATCCCAGTTCACCAGCCGCTTGTCGCGATAAATCAGGCCCTTGGCATGAAGATCGACGAACACCTTGATCACCGCCCTGGTGAAATGCGGGTCCATCGTGAACTGTTCGCGGCTCCAGTCCATCGAACAGCCGAGGCGGCGGAGCTGGCCAGTGATCTGGCCGCCGCTTTCCTCTTTCCATTCCCACACTTTGTCCACGAACTGTTCGCGGGTGTAATTGGTGCGCTTGTCCTGCCGCGCCTCCAGCTGGCGTTCGACCACCATTTGTGTGGCGATTCCGGCATGATCGACACCCACGACCCACAGGGCATCTTTACCGCGCAAACGCTCGTACCGGATCACAATGTCCTGAAGAGTGTTATCGAGGGCATGGCCTATGTGAAGCGAGCCCGTAACGTTCGGCGGTGGGTTGACGATTGTGAAAGGTTGCGCGTCGGGGCGCTCGGGCCGGAAGGCGCCCGTGCTTTCCCAGTGCTGGTACCACCGTGCCTCAATCGGGGCCGGGTCGAATGTCTTGGCGAGCTCGCTGGTCATGATGCCGGGCGCTTTGCCAGCGCTGCGCGCGAGGCGCAACGCCCATGTGCAAGCGAAATCCCGCGCTTGTCGTCGGGACGATTTACCCGCATAGGCAACAGGGCATGAGCGAAGGGGCAGAATTTTCCATCGAGGATACCGGCGGGGGCCAGCGGCTGGTGCTGCGCGGGCCCTACCTGATATCCACTGTCGGCGCGGTCGATAGCGACTTGCGCGCACTGACCGGGCCGTTTGCCGAAATCGATATTTCCGAAGTTACGGAAATCGATACGGTGGGCGCGTGGATCGCGTGCACTCTGGCGCGCGAGACCGGGGCAGCGGTTACCGGGGCAAGCGATCGGGCAAAACGGTTGCTGGGCGCTGTCGGGGATATCGACGACGATATCGATGTGTCGCCCCAACGCCTGCCATTCGCACAGCGTGTGTTCGGCGGGGTGGGCGATCAGGTTTTCGCGATGGGTCGCGGTGGGCTCTATGCGCTGGGCTTCTTCGGCGCCTTCATCGCTTCCATTTTCAGTCTGATACGCCATCCGCGCCGCTTCCGCATGACAGCGCTTGTCCGTCAGTTCGAACTGGTGGGCGTGGCTGCGCTGGGCATCATCGGCTTGATGAGTTTTCTGATCGGGATCGTCATCGCGCAACAGGGTGCCGTTCAGCTCGCTCAGTTTGGCGCGGAAATGCTGACTGTGAATCTGGTTGGCCGCATCACTATGCGCGAACTGGGTGTGTTGATGACCGCGATTATGGTTGCGGGCCGCTCCGGCTCTGCCTTCGCTGCACAACTCGGTACGATGAAGCTGACCGAAGAAATCGATGCGATGCGGACAATCGGGATTTCCCCGATGGAAGCGCTGGTCGTGCCGCGCGTGCTGGCGGTGACATTCATGATGGTGCTGCTTGGTTTCTATGCTTCGGTCATGGCGATCATTGGCGGGGCGACGGTCTCAGGTTTCTCGCTGGGCATTCCATTTGGAACATTTCTTTTGCGAATCAAAGAAGTGGTTCCGCTGACCGATTTCTATGTCGGGATGATAAAGGCGCCGGTATTCGGCCTGATCGTCGGCCTGACCGGCTGTTATCAGGGGATGCAGGTGCAGGGTAATTCCGAAGATGTCGGCCTGCGGACGACGAAGGCGGTGGTGCTCGGTATCTTCTCTGTCATCGTGCTCGATGCGTTTTTCGCGGTGTTCTTCACGTCGATCGGGTGGGACTGATGACTGAGGCCGACGCCATCGACACCCAGGACGAACAGCCGGACAATAGCCAGCAGACGGGCAGCGAGCAGCGCTATACCGGCGAATACCCTATCGTGGTGGAAGGCCTGACCAACCGGTTTGGCGATCAGGTGGTCCACGAGGATTTGTCGCTCAAGGTGCGGCGCGGCGAAATCCTCGGCGTGGTCGGCGGTTCGGGCACCGGCAAATCGGTGCTGATGCGCTCGATTATCGGCCTTCAAGTGCCGCAGGAAGGGCATATAGAGGTCTTCGGACGCTCGATCACCGATGCCGATCCGGACGAGACGCTGGGCGTGCGTAACCGGTGGGGCGTGTTGTTTCAGGGCGGGGCCCTGTTTTCCACTTTGACAGTGGGCGAGAACGTGCAGGTGCCGCTTAAGCAGTTCTACCCAGAAATAGGGCCCGAGCTGCTCGACGAAATCGCCCGGTTCAAGGTCGTGCTGACGGGGCTGTCCGCGGAAGCGGCGGCGAAGTATCCATCCGAACTGTCCGGCGGTATGAAGAAGCGCGCCGGGCTCGCCCGAGCGCTGGCGCTCGACCCCGAACTGCTGTTTCTGGATGAACCGACGGCGGGGCTCGATCCGATCGGCGCGGCGGCGTTCGACCGGTTGACACGCGAACTGGCCGATACGCTGGGGCTGACGGTGTTCCTGATTACCCACGATCTCGATACGCTATACGAAATCTGCGACCGGGTAGCGGTGCTGGCGGACAAGAAAGTGATCGCTATCGGCACGATCCCCGAATTGCTGGAAAGCGACCATCCGTGGATCGACGAATATTTCAACGGCCCGCGCGGCCGGGCGGCGAAAGACAGCCACCAGCGCGCCAGGGCCGATAGCAAAGCGATAGACAGCGCCCCGGACAAGGGGGCATAGGAAGAACGCAATGGAAACACGGGCCAATCACATCTGGGTCGGGGCGGTCACGCTCCTCCTGCTCGCTGCGCTGGCGGTGTTTTTCGTCTGGCTGGCCGGGCTGAACAAAGGCAGTCAGAAAGATTACGACATATTTTTCAACCAGTCGGTTTCCGGCCTGGCGAAAGGGTCGGTAGTCAGCTTCGCCGGTGTCCCCTCGGGGCAGGTCAGCGAAATCCAGTTGTGGGAGAAAGACCCCCAGTTCGTTCGTGTGAGAGTGAAGATTGACGAAAACGTGCCGATTCTGGTTGGCACGACCGCTACGATTCAGGGCTCCTTCACCGGCGTTTCGACTATTATGCTCGACGGTGCGCGCAATGGTGCGCCGCCGATCACATGTGAAACCACTGCCTGCCCGGAAGATGTGCCGGTGATTCCGCCCAAGGCGGGCGGTTTCAACGAATTGCTGGCCAATGCGCCACTGTTGCTGGAACGACTGGCCACATTGACCGAACGGCTGACGCAACTGCTGTCGGACCGCAATCAGGATTCGATTGCGGGAATTCTGGCCAATACCAACAAGATGACGGCGGATCTTTCGAGCGCGACGCCCGAAGTGAAGCGGACGCTGGCTGAATTGCAGGTTACGTTGCGGCAGGGCAGCGAAGCGCTCGATTCGTTCGAGAAGGTGATGAATTCGACCAACGATCTGGTGAACAAGGATGGCCAGAATCTGGCCGAACAGATGCGCCAGACGCTGAAATCCGCCGATCAGGCGGGCAAGGCGCTGACCGCCACGCTCAACGATGCCCGGCCTGCTGCGCGCGAACTGAGCGAAAGCACACTGCCGGCGGTCGATGCGACGATGCAGGACCTGCGGCGTACCAGCAAGGCGCTGCGCGAAATGACAGACCAGCTCAAGAACCAGGGTGCCGGTAGTCTGATCGGGGGCAAAAAGCTGCCCGATTACGATCCGAAATAAGCCCGTGACGAGGAACCTTTCCGTGATGATCCGTCCTATCCGCTATGCCGCTCTGCTGGTTCCTGCCGTTCTGCTGTCCGGTTGCGTCAGCCTCGGCGGCAAAGTGCCCGACAGTTTGCTGACGCTGACCCCCGATGCCACGGTGTCCGCGGGAACGACGATCTCTGGCGATGCTGCCGGTGCGCTGGCTGTGACGGAGCCGGAGGCGGCGGCCAAACTGTCGACCACGCGGGTGCCGGTGCAGGTCGATGCGACCAGCGTCGCCTATCTCAAGGATGCCCAATGGGTTGATGCCCCGGCCAAGCTGTTCCGCAATCTGCTGGGCGAAACGATCCGCGCCAAGACCGGCAAACTGGTGATCGACAACGACGAAACCGCGCTGACGCCCAAACGCCAGTTGCGCGGAACCCTCACCGAATTCGGATACGATGCCCGTTCGATGCAGGCGGTGGTCACGTATGATGCGGTGCTCGACGTCAGCGGACAGAAAGTGAAAACCCGGCGCTTTTCAGCGCAAGTTCCTGCGACCGCACCCGAAGCAGGTCCGGTAAGTGCTGCGCTGAACGAAGCGGCCAACAAAGTGGCCAGCGATGTCGCGGAGTGGGTGGGGTAAGCGGCGAACTGAAGTTCGTATCGTTCTATTCCGACACCCACTTCTCAGGCGCGTTTTCCTCTCGTTACCCCGGCCCGTATCGGGGCTCGGTTCCTGCGCCTGCCTCCCCGCTCGTCATTGCGAACGCAGTGAAGCAATCCATGTCCCGACACCCCCTCCTATCGCGGCGGTTGCGATGGAGGCGAGGTATGGTCGATGGATTGCCACGTCGCCTTCGGCTCCTCGCAATGACGAGTGGAGGGGATACGCGTAATAGCATTGACCAACCATCGGCAGTGCGTCCTCTCCCCCAGAACCAAACCTTCTCCGTGCCTTCGCGCCTTCGTGTGACAAGCTTCCACCCGACGCCCCCTCTCATCGCATCGGTTGCGATGGAGGCGAGGTATGGTCGATGGATTGCCACGTCGCCTATGGCTCCTCGCAATGACGAGGGCGGGAAGGGCCAGCGGGTACGAGGGGGGATTCCCCCCTTCACGCCTCGCCGTTGTTGTCCGTTGCCGCCCGCGCGAAATCGGCCGCCAGCATAAATGCTTTGGTGCGGGTATCGTGGCGGGCCTTGGCCTCTTCGTCGCGGCCCCATAATTCGGCCTGCCAGTGCTCTTCCAGTTCGGAGGCGGCCCACAGAGCGGCATGATCGGCGTCCGGCTCCAGAGCGGACAATGCGACGCACAGCGATGCGGACAGCGCGGTCATCACTTCCAGCGGAGCGAGAATAAACGGATCGAGCCGGGCCAGTCGCGCGCGCAAGGCATCCATTGTCGCATCGGGTTGCAGATGGTGGACAATGCCGCTGACCCGCGCCAGCCGCACCCCTTCGCGCGCTTCGAATGCAGTGACAATCGGCTCCCACACTTCCTGCTGCCGCGCATGGAGCGGTTCGTCGGGATCGGCGCGATAGCACAGCGTGTCGGTTTCGGCATAGGCCAGCAGCTTGGCAGCAGCGCCCGCTGGATCGGCGGCGACCTGATCGATGGCATAGTCTGCCATATCGCGCAGCGGGAAGGTTGCGGGATCGACGTCATCGCCCTGCGCGCGCCATTCCCCGGCCAGCATCTCAGCCAGCGCGCGGGTCGGCAGGATCTGTGCCTTGCCGCCCTGTGTTTTGATCGCGCGCCCGTCGAGAGCGATCTGCCAGACACTCTCCGCAGCGATCACCGACACCTCTTTCCAAAACCGCTTCATTCGGGCGGTGTCCTCCACATGCGAGCCAGGATCTGCGGAGTCACGAACACTTCGATCAAGCCGATCGCCAGCAAGGGCCAGCTTATCCATTGCGGCAGGTCGAATAGCCCCTCGTGAATCAGCAGGCCGAGAATTATGATCGCTACGCCCGACAAGCGCAGAGCATTTATGATGATGTAGCGTCCGCGCGCTTTGTCTTCGTTGCCACCGTCGTTTCCGCCGATCATTGCAGCAATCCTTCCAGTTCGGCACAGGTCGCGGCGACCGCTTCGGCACCTGCTGCGATCAGTTCGGCGGGGGCATGGTATCCCCACGCAACGCCGATGGCGCGCACTCCGGCGGCGCGGGCCATATCGATATCGAAGGTGGTGTCGCCGATCATCACGGCATCGCCCGGCTGTGCCGCCGCTTCGAACAGGGCAGCTTCCAGCATCGCGGGGTGTGGTTTCGAGGGGTGTCGATCCGCAGTCTGGAGCGATATGAACAAGTCTGCGATCCCATGTGCAGCAAGGCAGGCGGCCAGCCCTCGGTCGGATTTGCCCGTGGCCACTGCCAGTTGCCAGCCATTGTCACGCAGCGCGTGAAGCAAGGCGGCGATCCCTTCGAACAGAGGTTCTTCCAGACGTCCCTGTTCGCGAGTGGCGCGGAACGATGCCTTGTATGCGTCGACCGCCGCTGTCTGCCGGTCTGCCTCCGCATCCGGGGCGAGCACGCGCACCGCTTGCGGCAGGCTCAGCCCGACGATGCGGCGCACCCGATTGCGATCGGGCAGTGTCAGGCCCGCAGCGGCAAAGGCCGCATCCATCGCATCGCACACCGCCGCCTGTCCATCGACCAGCGTGCCGTCGCAATCGAACACTGCCAGCCGGGTCATTCGCTGAGAGTCCGCATCAGGTGGGCCAGCGCGGGGCTGCCGTGTTGTTCCAGCCCGCTGGCAATCGCGGCGCGCTCGGCAGCGGACTTGTTCTGCGATAGCTTGAACGTGGGCCGCCACGCCAGCACTTCCAGTTCGAAGCCGACGATGGCGCCCAGCAGTTTACGCCACATGTCGGGCGGGGTTTCCTCGGCCTTCCACTGTTCGCCGCCTGCGCGCCCTTCGTGACGCAGGATCAGCGCGTGGAGCAGCCCCTCCAGCCCTTCCGATCCCATCCGCCGCACCCGCCCTTCGAGTTCGAGCGAGACGTAGTTCCATGTCGGCACAGTTCCCCGGTCGGCATACCAGCGGGGGGAGACATAGGCATCCGGCCCGTTGATCGTCACCAGCACGGTGCCGCCATCGAGATACCGGGTCAGCGCGTTGCCGCGCGCGATGTGGAACTGCACCGCGCCGTCCCCGGTCGAAAGCAGCGGGGTATGCGCCACGCGCGGGCCATCGGGCGTGGTCGTGAACACCATGCCGAAGCCGATTTCATCGATCAGCGTTTCGAACAGAGCGCGATCTTCGCTGCGGAACAGGGCGTTAGGGTGCATCTATCGGTTAGCCCCGGCGCGATGGCTGGCGATGACGACAGGCGCGATCACGGGCGTTTGCCCCGGCCAGCCCCTTTGCCCGGATCACCCTTGGCGACTTTGTTCGCAGCGCCACGGCCACGGCGGGACGGGCGCGATTTGCGAACCTGCTTGGCATGTTGGCGCGCGGCCTGCTTCTTCTCTGTCTTGCCCGGCGGGGGCGGCCCTTGTGTCGGTGCCGCGTCGGACAGCGACAGGTCGAAACCCATCTGTTCCATCGTTGCGGCGAAATGTTCGGGCAAGTCGGCGGTCACGTCCAGCTTGCCGCCATCGGGATGGTCGATAATCAGTCGGCGCGCGTGAAGGTGCATCTTGCGACTGACGCTGCCGGTCAGGAATGCGTTTTGCCCGCCATATTTTCCATCGCCCACGATGGGGTGGCCGATGGCCGCCATATGCGCGCGCAACTGGTGGGTGCGCCCGGTCAACGGTTCCAGCTCGACCCATGCGGCTGTGTTCCCTGCGCGCTCGACCACGCGATAGCGGGTCTTGGCCGGTTGCCCGTTTTCCTCGTCGACATGCATTTTCTCGCCGCCGGTGCCCGGCTGTTTGGCGAGAGGTGCGTCGATCATGCCTTCGCTCAGTTCAGGCCGCCCGACGACCAGCGCCCAATAGACTTTCTTGGCACTGCGCCCGGAAAACCGCTTGGAAAAGAACGCCGCGCTGCCCGGAGTACGGGCGACCAGCAAGACGCCGCTGGTATCCTTGTCCAGCCGGTGAACCAGTCGCGGACGCGGCTCCCCATCGCCGGCAAAGGCATCGAGCAAGCCATCGACATGGTTGTGAGTCTTCGTGCCGCCCTGCGTGGCAAGGCCGGGCGGTTTGTTGAGCACGATGGCCGCGCGGGTCTGCTTGATGACCATCGCTTCGGCCTCTGCCACCTGATCGGGTGTCAGTTCCTTGAGCGGTTTGGCGGTGCGATGCGGAGTATCGCCGCCCGGCGGCACGCGCAGCACCTGCCCCGCGCTCAGGCGGTCCTCCGGTTTGGCCCGCTTGCCATCGACCCGCACCTGACCCGTACGGGCCCAGCGGCTGACCGTGCCGAAGCCGATTTGGGGCAAATGCCGCTTGAACCAGCGGTCGAGCCGGACACCGTCATCGTCCGGCGCGACAGTGAACTGGCGCACTTCGCTGGAGTCGGTTGGGCTGGAGTCGGTTGGGTTTTGTGGTTTGCTCATCCGGCGACTCGCATCGTAATCAGGCCGATATACAGGCCGGTGAGTGCTGCCAGCACCGAAACGATGGCGTAAATCGCTGCGGTCGTGGCCTGACCGCGTTCGATCAGCAGCATCGTTTCAAGGCTGAAGCTGGAAAATGTCGTGAAGCCGCCTAGCAGCCCTACGCCGATGAACAGCCGCCAGGTTTCCCCGTGGCTGCCGTGGCGGGCCAGCCATCCGGCGAGCAGCCCCATCGACAGGCCGCCGATCACGTTGGCCGCCAGCGTCGCCCACGGGAACGCGGTCACGACATTGGGGCCAAGCACGTGGGTCATGAACCGGCCGAGCTGGTAACGCAGCACTGCGCCAATGCCGCCGCCTGCAAAGACGAACGCCGTGGCGGTAAGGGGAGATGGAATAGCCATGTACCGCGCCCTTAGCGCCCTGCGGCGCGCGTGCAAACTCCCCTCGCAGCTTGCAAAATGGCGAATCTCTCGCTACAGGCGCCCCTGTTCGAACCGCTCCGGGAACGGATGCGGGGCGTTTTTCGTTGAAATTCAAAGGCGTTTGCCCGCGCCGTTCGCGGGTTCCACGTCATTTGCTGTGAGGTGTATTCGATTTATGCAGATCATCGTTCGCGATAACAATGTCGACCAGGCTCTCCGCGCGCTCAAGAAGAAGCTGCAGCGGGAAGGTGTGTATCGCGAAATGAAGCTGCGTCGCCACTACGAAAAGCCTAGCGAAAAGCGCGCCCGTGAAAAGGCTGCCGCTGTCCGCCGCGCCCGCAAGATGGAGCGCAAGCGGATGGAACGCGACGGGATCAAGTAAGACAACGCGGGCCAGCGGCCCAATTGTCTTGAACCCACGGCAACGATAAGGCATCGGGGCGCGGAGCAATCTGCGCCCCTTGTCGTATTCGCTCGGTTTTATCCGTTCGGCATCGACGTGTGGGGTTTCGCATCAGGCCGGATTCCCGGCACACAGTATCAGGAATACGTCTGCCATGACTGAAATCACCCGCGTTCCGCTGCAACCCATTGCCAAGGGTTCGCTCACCAAGCTCTGGCTGGGTGTGATCGTTGTCGTGCTGATCGCGGCAGGCATTGCCTGGCTCGCCACGCCCAAGGGTGTTTCGATTGACACGCTGACAGCGGGCAGCGGGCCGACCCCCACTGCGGAAGATGTCGTGTTCGTCGAATATGTCGGCAAGCTGGCCGATGGTAAGGAATTCGACCGGTCGCAGCCCCTGCCGCCGGTGGCGAAAGGCATTTTCCCTGAAGGCACCCCGATGACTCTGGGCGAAGGGGAAACAATCCCCGGTTTCCGCGAAGGGCTGATGAAAATGCAGAAGGGCGGCCACTATGTGCTGCATATTCCTGCTGACAAGGCATATGGCGCCACGCCGCCCCCCGGCGCGCCGATCCCGCCCAACGCCGATCTGGTATTCGATATCAAGGTCAGCGAAATCATGGCCCGCGCCGATTTCGAACGCCGTGTTCAGGCGATCCAGCAGATGATGCAAATGCAGATGCAGGGTCAGGGCGGCGCTGCACCGGGTGCTGGCGGCCCGCAATAATCCAGCCTTTCTGAGATTGCCGTAAGGGCAGCGTTTGGGTCGCGAACGGCGATTGCGAACGCTGCCCTTTCGTGTGTCTGGCGAAGTTGCGGGAACGGTTGCAACGGAGGTGGCTGGACCCCGGCTCAGGGGCCGGGGTGACGGGGAGAGTGAGGCAGATGCCTGCTTCACTTCCGCTTCCCCAAATCGTCACGCCGGACTTGATCCGGCGCCCCGCTTTTCTTCAGGTGCGCCGCGTCAGATCGTGCTACTCCTCAACAATAATGCGAGAGTATTGCAGGGGCGGAGAGGCATATGAACGATCACGAAACGGCACGGCAACCGAACGATACCTCTGACGAATCGCACAGCGAATGGACCTTGCGCCCGTGGTTGCTCGGTGCCGTGCTCGCCGCTGCCGGGCTGGCGATCCATTTTTCCGGCGGAGGGGCTGGGCCGTATGTGAAAGTGGGCTGGCGCGCGGCGCTGGCCGCGTTCCTGTTCTTCGGGTCGATCTCGTTCGCTTTTCTGGTCGAGCGTGACCGGTGGAAAGGCGCGCTGGCATTTGCGCTGGGCGCAGGCGTAGTGATGGCGGGGCTTGCATGGCGGGCGGTCGGCGGCGGCGATAGTATTGCGGATCCCGAATATGGCTTCTTCGCCGGGGTGATCGCCACCGGTCTGGCTCTGCCGATGTATCAGGCGGGGTTCCACCGCACCCGCTTTGCCACGCCTTATCGCACACTGCACGAGTCGGCATGGAGCGACGCGATCAGCGGTGCGGGCGCGCTGGCGTTCATGGGTGCCGCATGGCTGATGCTGGCGCTGATGGCGGCGCTGTTCCATCTGCTGAAAATCGATTTCCTGCGCGATCTGATGAACAAGGACTGGTTCGGCTGGATATGGAGCGGCGCTGCGTTCGGCGCGGCGCTGGGTGTTCTGCGGAACGAATTGAAAATCCTCGGCACGTTGCAGCGGGTGGTGATGGTCGTGCTGTCGATCCTCGCGGTGCCGATGGCACTGGGGCTGGCGCTGTTCCTGCTGGCGATGATCGTTTCGGGGCCGGATGTGCTGTGGGAAGCGACACGTAGCGCTACGCCGATCCTGCTGACTTGCGCCGCCGGGGCATGGGTGCTGGCCAATGCCATCGTGCGCGATTCGGATGTCGATGCCAGCCACAATCGCGTGCTGCGGATTGCCGGGCTGGTGCTGGCGCTCAGTATCCTGCCGCTGACGGTGTTCGCAGCGGTATCGCTGGGCACGCGGGTGGCGCAATATGGCCTCAGTCCAGAGCGGCTGTGGGGGCTGGTGGCGATTGGCGTGGCCTGTGCTTACGGCCTTGCATGGCTGGTCGCGGTGCTGCGCGGGTGGCGCGGCAAAGCGCAGTCAGGCGGCTGGATGGCGCGCATCCGCGAATCGAACATTCATCTGGCGGCGGCGATCTGCGTGGTTGCGCTGTTTCTTGCTTTGCCGATTCTCGATTTCGGGGCGATTTCCGCGCGCAGCCAGATCGCCCGGCTGGAAAGCGGCAAAGTCAGCCCTGACAGGTTCGACTATGCCGCGCTGCGGTGGGATTTTGGCGACGCCGGGCGCCGCGCTCTGGCCAGGCTGGCGCAGGGCGAAGGCGATACCGCCAAATTCGCCAAAGAGGCGCAGGCGCAGAAAACGCGCCCCTATCGCACGATGACACCGGCGGAAGTGACCGATTTCCTCATTAGATTGCAACCATCTGATCCAAAACTGGAAAAGCTTGTTCGCGAGTATATCAGAGATAACCGGTGGGTATGTAACGAAGCCTGCATTGCGATTGAAACCCGCGCACCACGCGACGGGAAACGCCATGTCGCCATCGTGCAAGGTAGGTCATTTGCGGAAGTTACCTTGCCCGAAGCGGACACGCCGAGCGATGCATTGGCGAAGGAATACCCATCGGTCAGCGGGCCGGACAGCAAGGTTGAAATTCGCACAATCGAGAAGCGTTACATTTTCGTCGACGGAAAACCGCTCGATCGCCCACTGGATGACGACTGACCCGCTTGAAGCGCCGCGCGCTCGCGGCTAACGGCAGAGTCATGTCCGTCGACAGAGAAACCGTGGCGAAGATCGCCAGCCTCGCGCGCATCCAGATGGATGACGCTGCGCTTGACCGTATGGTCCCCGAATTCAACGGCATCCTCGCCTGGGTGGAGCAATTGGGGGAAGTCGATACCAGCGGTGTCGAACCGATGACCGCGGTCATCCCCAATCATCAACGGTTGCGTGACGATGTCGTCGATGCCGATCCGCTGACCGGTGGCGGCATTCGGGATAAAGTGCTGGCCAATGCGCCCGCTGCTGAGCACGGGTTCTTCGGGGTGCCCAAGGTCATCGAATGAACCGCCGGGGCAACCGTTCGCTTTTCTCCGCACGGGCGGGGATCGCAATCAATCTGGCGAAGCCCGCGCGGCATTCCGCGCTCTTCTTCGCAGGGACATTTACAGTATGACCGACCTGACTGATCTTGGCGTAAAGGCGATCCGCGATGGGGTTGCTGCCGGTACGTTTTCCGCCCGCGAAGTGGCAGAGGCGTTCAACGCCAATGTCGCCGCCGCGCAGGATGCGCTGAACGCATTCATCGTCGCCACCCCGGAAAAGGCGCTGGAGGCGGCGGAGGCAGTGGACGCTGCCCGCGCCAAGGGTGAAACGCTGGGCAAGATGGCCGGTGTTCCGATCGGGATGAAGGATCTGTTCGCCACGCAAGGTGTGCAGACCACCGCTGCCAGCCATATCCTCGAAGGGTTCATTCCTCAGTATGAAAGCACCGTTTCGGCCAATTTATGGAAGGCCGGGGCGGGGATGCTGGGCAAGCTCAACCTCGATCAGTTCGCGATGGGGTCGAGCAATGAAACCAGCTATTTCGGCAATGTGATCTCACCCTGGCGCAAGCAGGGTAGCAATGCCGGGCTGGCGCCGGGCGGTTCATCGGGCGGCAGTTCGGCGGCAGTGGCCGCGCGCCTTTGTCCGGCGGCGACCGGCACCGATACCGGCGGCTCGATCCGCCAGCCCGCTGCCTTCACCGGGATCACCGGGATCAAGCCGACCTATGGCCGTTGCAGCCGCTGGGGCATCGTGGCCTTCGCCAGCAGTCTGGATCAGGCGGGGCCGATGGCACGCGATGTCACCGATTGTGCGATCATGCTGGAGGCGATGGCCGGGTTCGATCCGAAGGATTCGACTTCGCTGAACCTGACAGTGCCCGAATGGACCGATGGTCTGGATGCGGACATGAGCGGGCACCGGGTGGGCATTCCCAAGGAATACCGGATGGAAGGGACCGACCCCGATATTCTGGAATCGTGGGACAACGGCATTGCCTGGTTGCGCGACGCGGGGGCGGAAATCGTTGAGGTGAGCCTGCCGCACACCAAATACGCGCTGCCTGCCTATTACATCGTCGCGCCTGCCGAGGCATCGAGCAATCTCGCGCGGTACGACGGGGTGCGTTACGGCCTGCGCGATTTGCCCGAAGGGGCCAATTTGCAGGAAATGTATGCCGCCACCCGCGCGGCCGGATTTGGCGACGAAGTCAAACGGCGGATCATGATCGGCACATATGTACTCAGCGCCGGGTTCTACGATGCCTATTACAATCAGGCGCAGCGCGTTCGCACACTGATCTCGCAGGATTTCAAGGCGGCGTTCGAGCACTGCGACGTGATCCTTGCACCCACGACGCCCACTGCCAGCTTCCCGCTGGGGGATAAGTCCGACGATCCGCTGGCGATGTACCTCAACGATGTGTTCGCAGTGCCCGCTTCGCTCGCGGGCCTGCCTGCGATGAGCGTTCCCGCCGGGCTGAACAAGGATGGTCTGCCGCTCGGCCTGCAATTGATCGGCAAGGCGTTTGACGAACAAGGCGTGCTCAACGCAGGTCTCGCTATCGAACAGCGCGCCGGGTTCACCGCTCGGCCGGAGAAGTGGTGGTGAACATCGGTCTAATCGAGGTAATCGCAGGCATTGCGGTGATGATTACGCTCTATCTGGTGCCGGCCGTTCTGGCCCGCCGGGTGGCGCATGGCGAAGCGCGCTTCGACAAGAATGGAAAGTTGATCGACGATGAGTAGCTACCGCATTCAGGGTGTAACCGGCGAATGGGAGGTCGTGATCGGCCTGGAAGTTCACGCGCAGGTTACTTCCAACGCCAAGCTGTTTTCCGGCGCCAGCACCGAATTCGGGGCGGAACCGAACGCGCAGGTCAGCCTTGTCGATGCGGCGATGCCGGGAATGCTGCCGGTGCCCAACCGCGAATGCATCCGTCAGGCAGTGCGTACCGGGATGGCCATCGAAGCGCAGATCAACAAGTGGAGCCGGTTCGACCGCAAGAACTACTTCTACGCCGATTTGCCGCAGGGTTATCAGATCAGCCAACTCTATCATCCGCTGGTAGGCGAAGGCTCGCTGCTGATCGAAGCGGACGAGAAGGCGGGTATCCCGGCGGACAAGCGCATCGGGATCGAGCGTATCCATGTGGAACAGGATGCAGGCAAGCTGATGCACGATCAGCACCCGACCATGTCCTACGTCGATCTCAACCGCAGCGGCGTGGCGCTGATGGAAATCGTTTCCAAGCCCGACATGCGCTCCCCGGCCGAGGCAGGTGCCTATGTCCGCAAGCTGCGTTCGATCCTGCGCTATGTCGGTTCGTGCGACGGCAACATGGAACAGGGTTCGATGCGCGCCGACGTGAACGTATCGGTCCGCAAGCCGGGCGATGAATTCGGCACCCGCACCGAAACCAAGAACGTCAACTCGGTCCGCTTCGTGATGGCGGTGATCGAGCAGGAGGCGCGCCGTCAGGTCGATCTGATCGAAGATGGCGGGAAAGTGGTGCAGGAAACGCGCCTCTACGACCCGGACCGCAACGAAACCCGGTCGATGCGGAGCAAGGAAGACGCGCACGATTACCGCTACTTCCCCGATCCCGATCTGCTGCCGCTGGACCTGGACGACGATTTTCTGGTCGAATGCCGCGAAAGCCTGCCCGAACTGCCCGACGCGAAGAAGCGCCGTTATGTCGAAGAGCTGGGGCTGAGCGAATACAACGCCACGCAGCTCACCGCCGAAGTGGAAGGGTTTCGCCGGTTCGAAGACGTGCTTTCCGCCACCGCCAGCGCGCTGGGCAAAGGTGACAAGGACGTTGCGACGCAGGTTGCCAACTGGACGCTTTCGGTCGCGCCGGGCGTGCTCAACGCTCTGGGTGATGAGGCGAAGGTTGAGAACAACACCGCCGCCGCCAGTGCCGCGATCCTGAAAATGCAGGATGCAGGCGAAATCAGCGGCGGGCAGGCCAAGGAAATCTACGAAATCGTACTCAAAACCGGTCGCGAACCGACCGAGATTGCCGAAACCGAAGGGCTGAAGCAGCTCAGCGATACCGGCGCGATCGAAAGCGTGATCGACGAAGTTTTGGCTAACAATGCCGACAAGGTTGAGGAATACCGCGGCGGTAAGGACAAGCTGTTCGGCTTCTTCGTTGGCCAGACGATGAAGGCGCTGCAGGGCAAGGGCAATCCGGCAGTGGTCAATCAGATTTTGAAGGACAAGCTGGGCTGACGCGCTTGCAGCGTCTGACAGATCGCCCGTGAGCGCTGCACATACCTCCCACACCAAAATCCTCCCGCTCGAAGGGTTGCGGGGGGTGATGGCGTGGTGGGTGGTGCTGGGGCACCTGTCGCTGGCGATGGGGTGGAACCTGCCGGTGATCGACCGCAACGGGCTGGCGGTCGACGTGTTTATCGTGCTGTCGGGCTTTGTGATCGCGGGGCTGATCGACCGGCGTAGCGAGCCATTTGCGCCGTATATTACCCGGCGCGTGTTTCGGCTGGCGCCGCTCTATCTGGTTGTCTTGCTGATTTCCGCCGCGCTGTTGCCGGTGCAGCAGTTCGCGTGGGAGACGCTGCCAGACACCGCGCGCAATGCGGGCCGGATTGAGTTGGTGCGGTTGGCGCTCGATAACCTGCCAGCGCATCTGGCAGTTCATCTGCCGCTGGCGCAAGGGATCGTGCCCAATCGTGTGCTGCCACAGGCGGCGTTCACGATACTGGGGCAGGCGTGGAGCATTTCGCTGGAAATGCAATTCTATCTGATCGCGCCGCTGGCGATGTGGGCGCTGCGGCGGTGGGACAGGCTGGCCCTGCTGCTGACAATATGCGTTTTGCTGCTCGCGCTGGGGCCGCAATTCGGCAGCGCCTTTATCGGCAACAAACTGTTCCTGTTCGCAGTGGGCATATTTGCCGCAAAGGCAACGGGGCAGGGCGGCAGCCTTCGCTGGCTGGCAGCGGCGACGCTCGCTGCGGGCTGCGCTGTCTGGCAGGGCGGCGTGTGGATTATCCTGCCGCTGGCGATGATCGCAATCGTGCTGATCGCTGCGCTATCGGATCGTGGGCCGCTGCGACTGCTGGCGCAACTGCTGGGATCGCGCGCGCTGGTGCATCAGGGGGAAATTTCCTATTCGACGTACCTCATCCACATGATCCCGCTGTATGTCACAGCAGCGGCCTGTGCGGCGCTCGGCATCGACGGGTGGGGCAAAGCAATGGCCATCACGCTGGCCACTGTGGGCGGCACTTATCTGATCGCGCTGGCGACTTATCGCTGGATCGAACATCCGGCGCGGGACTGGGGCACAGTGCTGGCGCGGCGGATGCAGACCCGCCCATCCACCAGTGCCTGACACGAAATACACATGACACGAAAAAAGGGCGCCGGGATCGCTCCCGACGCCCCCTTCGGTGATTTCGCGTCTGCGATCAGCCCTGGCGCTGGCCAGTCATGGCCATCGAACCGAACGCCCCGGCCTTCACTTCGCCGGTCAGTGCGTCGCCATCCACAGTCGCGGTGGCTTCAAGCTTCATCGGCATCGGCACGGTCATGTTCATGGTCCAGGTCAACGTGTTACCGTCGATCTTACCGTCCTGAACGTCCATCGTACCCATCGCGCCGGCGTTCTGGCCGGTGAAGGTGGTGCCATCGTCGCTCGGCACGACAGTGAACACGCTCTTCTGATCGCCCATCGGGGTCTTGGTCACGCAATCGTAAGCTCCGCCTACGGACATATTTCTTCTCCTCTTGAGTGCAGCAGTGTCAGTGGGACAATCAATTGCCGTTACTGACACTGCTGTCAACACTAGCTTACTCGCTATCTGCCTTTCGTACTTCAACCGGCAGGCCAATCTGCTTGAGCTGCGGTTCGACAACTTTGGCATCGCCAACCACGACGAACACCAGATCGCTACCCTTCAGATCGGCCAGAGCGGCCTTGTCGAGCTGGTCTGCGGTGAGTGCGGTGTATTTCGCGCCGAGCGTTTCGTAATAGTTGTCGGGGCGCTTGTTCTCGACGATGTTGACCATTCCGTTCAACACGCCGCCCGATGTGGCGAAACGGCCAGGCAGTTCGCGAACGTTGCCGTTCACCAGACGAACCAGCTCTTCCTGCGTCACGCCTTTACCGCCTGTGGTGTAGGCATCGAGGTCTTTACGCAGTTCGACGATAGAATCGCCGGTCTTGTCCGCCTGAACCGGGGCGTAGATGGTGAAAGTGGTCCGATCATCCGGTTCCACGATCGAGCTACGGACCCCATAGGACCAGCCCTTCGTCTCGCGCAGGTTCATGTTGATCCGGCTGAGGAAGCTGCCACCGAACACTTCGTTGGCGGATTCGAGCACGATCAGATCGTCGCTACCCTTATGCGGCAGAACCCGACCGGCATAGATCACCGACTGCGGCGAAGACGGGCGATCGATCAGAATCACGCGGCTCTGCTGGGTCGGGATGGCAGCGGAAAAATCCTTCTTCGGTGCGGGACCGGCGGGGTTTTTCCAGTCGCCGAAGCTGGCATCGAGCAGCTTGGTTACTTCAGCCAGCGTCGTATCGCCCACGACAAACACTTTGGCGCGGTCGGGGCGCAGCCATGTATCGTGGAACTGCTCCAGATCGGCCCTGGTCAGCTTGGCGACAACGTCTGCGTCGCCGGTGCCGCTGGGCGCGATGCCATACGGGTGGCTGCCGAACAGCGTGGGGAACAGCGCCCGCTGCGCGATGGCGCCGGGGTTGTTCATCTCGTTCTTGATACGGGTAAGCTGCTGTGTGCGTGCCCGTTCCAGTGCATCGTTATCGAATGCCGGGTGGCGAATATAATCCGACATCAGGTCGAGCGACGCAGCGAAATTCGGCACCAGTGCGTCCAGCCCGAAGCTGGTTTCATCGAGGCTGGCATAACCGCCGAGCGATGCGCCCAGCCGTTCCTTGGCAATGGCCAGTTCCTGCGAATCGAGATCGGTTGTGCCTTCGTTCATGGTCCGCAGCATCAGCGATTGCAGGCCCAGCTTATTGCGTGGATCGGCGGCATACCCCGCATCGAAATCGATCTTCACGCTAACGGTGGGCACGGAATCGCGCCGCGCGAAATAGACTTCCATCCCGTTAGCCAGCTTTGCGCGTTCGATCTTCGGGAATTTAAGCGGCTTGATCGTGCCGATTTCGGGCACTTTCGCACGGTCCGCGGCAGTGGCGAACGTGGCACCTGCTTCGCTGCCGGGGGCCATGTAGTAGGCAGGATGGCGCGCTGGCGCGCCTTTGCCGCCCACAGTGCCATCGGTCGCAGCCGCTATCGGGGCAGCACCCCATCCGCCACGATCTTCGCCGCCTTCCTTGCGTTCGCCCGGTGTAACGGTGAGCTGGAACGCAGGGCGCGAGAGATATTCGGCGGTCACTGCCTTAACCTTCGCCGGTGTCATCGCAGCGGCCGTTTCCAGCTCGGCTTTGTAGTGCTTCGGATCGCCGTTGTAGAGCAGGCCCTGAGCCAGTGTCGGCGCCTTGCCGTTGAAGCCACCCAGCGAATCCAGTCCGCGGATCTGTCCTGCGGCATAGACAGTGCTGGCGCGTTGCAGTTCGTCTGCTGTCGGCCCTTCGGCAACGAATTTGGCGATTTCCGCGTCGAGCGCTTTGCCTAGTTCTTCTTCGCTTACACCCGGTTTGGCATCGGCAAAGATCACGAATTGCCCGGCCTGCGCGAAGATATCGGCGCTGGCCGAAACGCTTACAGCGACTTTCTGCTGACGGACGAGCGCGTTATCCAGCCGCGAACTGGCGAGGCCGCCCAGCACGGTCGCGCCCATCGCCAGCGGGATGTAGTCGGGGTTATCAAGCCCCGGCACCGCCCACATGCGATAGACGCGCGGCGTGGCGACTTTGTCGTAAATTGTCTTGGTCAGCGGTGCGGGCAGGGTCGGAACCGGGGCGCTGACCGGAGCGACTTTAGGCCCGGCGGGGATGGCGCCGAACCATTTGGTCACTTTCTGCTTCGCAGTGGCGAGGTCGATATCGCCCGCCAGCACGAGAATGGCGTTGTTCGGGCCATAGTGATCGGTGAACCAGTTCTTCACATCGTCAAGCGTGGCGCCCGACAGATCCTTCATCGAACCAATGGTCGAATGGTGGTAGGGATGGCCAACCGGATAGAGGTTTTCGAGCTGTTCGTATTCGACCAGTCCGTATGGCTGGTTATCGCCCTGCCGCTTCTCGTTCTGGACCACGCCGATCTGGTTATCGAGCTTTTCCTGCGTAACCGCGCCGAGCAGGTAGCCCATGCGATCGCTTTCCAGAAACAGCGCCGTATCAAGCGCGGCGGACGGCACAGTTTCGAAATAGTTGGTACGATCGAACCAGGTGGTGCCGTTGAAATCTGTCGCGCCGACCTGTTGCAGCGGTTCGAAGAAATCGCCCGGCGAATGCTCGCTGCCGTTGAACATCAGGTGTTCGAACAAGTGCGCGAAGCCCGTCTTGCCCTTCGGCTCGTTCTTGGAGCCGACGCCATACCACACCGATACCGCGACCACCGGGGCAGAGCGGTCGGTGTGAACCAGTACGGTCAATCCGTTATCGAGCTTGAATTGCTCATAGGGGATCGACACCGCATCGATCAGTTCCGACACCGGGGCCGGAGCGGGCGCGCTGGCCATCGCAGACTGTTGAGAGGCAGGTGCGGCCTGTGCCGGGATTGCCGAAAGAGTTGCGAGCGATAGCGCGACCATACTGGTCGCAGCCCATTTGCGGGCGATGCGGAGCTTCATGAATAGTCCTCTTAGCTTGTGAATATAGCTGCGTGTGAAACTATCTCGCCATAGGCGGCCCGTCACGCCTTTTCGACGAACGGCATACGGCAGAGTGCAGGCGTCGTGAGATAACACCATGATCCGCGCATCGCCGGTTTGGTGAGGTCGTAGCGTGTCGGCCCTTGCGCGCTCATGCCAGATCACCCACCTAGTCAAACAACACACCGCTACCGAAAAATACCGCGGCGGCGGCCTTGTGTTGCCATTACGCAACACTATCTGTGGTCTGAAAGGAACAGGGACAGACAATGAACCTCGAAAAATTCACCGATCGCGCCAAGGGCTTTATCCAGAGCGCGCAGACCGTAGCCATCCGCATGAACCATCAGCGGATTACCCCCGATCACCTGCTGAAGGCGTTGCTGGAAGACAGCGAAGGTATGGCGGCAGGCCTCATAACCCGCGCCGGGGGCAATCCGGCCATCGCGGTGCAGGAAGTGGACAAGGCACTGGGCAAGATCGCTGCAGTGTCCGGTTCCGGCGCCCAATCGACTCCCGGCCTCGATAACGACAGTGTGCGCGTGCTCGATCAGGCCGAACAGGCAGCGACCAAGAGCGGCGACAGCTATGTGACTGTCGAACGCCTGCTGCTGGCGCTGACGCTGGCGACGACCAGCAATGCGGGGCAGGCGCTGAAGGCGGCCAATGTTACCCCGCAGGCTCTTGAGGCAGCGATTACCGAACTGCGCGGCGGCCGTCAGGCGCATTCCGCCGGGGCGGAAGATGCCTATGATGCGATGAGCAAATATGCGCGCGATCTGACCGAAGCGGCGCGTTCGGGCAAGCTCGACCCTGTGATCGGCCGTGACGAGGAAATCCGCCGCACGGTGCAGATTCTCGCTCGGCGGACGAAGAACAATCCTGTGCTGATCGGTGAACCCGGCGTCGGTAAAACCGCGATTGCCGAAGGACTGGCGCTGCGTATCGCCAATGGCGACGTGCCCGATAGCCTGAAAGATCGCAAGCTGATGGCGCTCGACATGGGTTCGCTGATTGCGGGCGCAAAATATCGCGGCGAATTCGAAGAACGGCTCAAGGCCGTGCTCGACGAAGTCAAAGGCGCGAACGGTGAAATCATCCTGTTCATCGACGAGATGCACACCCTGATCGGGGCAGGTGCCAGCGAAGGCAGCATGGATGCAGGCAACCTGCTCAAGCCTGCTCTCGCACGTGGCGAACTGCACTGTATCGGTGCCACCACGCTCGACGAATATCAGAAATACGTCGAAAAGGACGCCGCTCTGCAGCGCCGGTTCCAGCCGGTGTTCGTGGGCGAGCCGACGGTGGAAGATACCATCAGCATTCTGCGCGGATTGAAGGATCGTTACGAACTGCACCACGGTGTGCGGATCACCGACGGTGCGATCGTTGCCGCCGCGACGCTTTCCAACCGCTATATCACCGACCGTTTCCTGCCCGACAAGGCAATCGACCTGATGGACGAAGCGGCAAGCCGCATCCGCATGGAAGTGGAAAGCAAGCCGGAAGAAATCGAAAACCTCGACCGGCGGATCATCCAGCTCAAAATCGAGGAACAGGCCCTCAGCAAGGAAAGCGATCAGGCGTCGAAGGACCGCCTCGCCTATCTGCGCGAGGAACTGGCCAATCTGGAACAGCAGTCGAGCGAATTGACGACCCGCTGGCAGAACGAACGTGACAAGATCGCTGCGGAAAGCAAGATCAAGGAAGAGCTGGATCAGGCCCGCATCGAACTGGAGCAGGCGCAGCGCGAAGGCGATCTCGCCAGGGCGGGGCAGCTATCCTACGGTCGCATTCCCGAACTGGAGAAGGCACTCGCGGCCGCGCAAGGTCAGGCGCAGAACGCTTTGCTGCGCGAAGAAGTCACCGAAGACGATATCGCCTCGGTCGTCAGCCGCTGGACCGGTGTGCCAGTGGATAAGATGATGGAAGGCGAACGCGATAAGCTCCTCAAGATGGAAGAGCTGATCGGTACGCGCGTGATCGGTCAGGAGCAGGCGGTCGCGGCTGTGTCCAAGGCCGTTCGACGGGCACGGGCTGGTCTGCAAGATCCGAACCGGCCACTGGGCAGCTTTCTGTTCCTTGGCCCGACCGGGGTCGGCAAGACCGAACTGACCAAGGCATTGGCCGGGTTCCTGTTCGACGACGACAGCGCGATGGTGCGGATCGACATGAGCGAATTCATGGAGAAGCACGCCGTCGCCCGCCTGATCGGTGCCCCTCCGGGCTATGTCGGTTATGAAGAGGGCGGGGTGCTGACCGAAGCCGTGCGCCGTCGCCCCTATCAGGTCGTGCTGTTCGACGAAGTCGAGAAGGCACACACCGATGTGTTCAACGTGTTGCTACAGGTGCTCGATGACGGGCGGCTGACCGATGGGCAGGGCCGGGTGGTGGACTTCTCCAACACGCTGATCATCCTGACCAGCAACCTGGGCAGCCAGTACCTGTCGAACATGACCGACGATCAGAAGGTGGAAGATGTCGAACCGCAGGTGATGGACGTGGTCCGCGCCCATTTCCGCCCCGAATTCCTCAACCGGCTGGACGAGATCATCCTGTTCCACCGGCTGGGCACGGAGCACATGGCGCCGATCGTCGAAATACAGGTCGCACGGGTTCAGAAGCTGCTGAAAGATCGCAAGATCACCCTCGACCTGACCGAAGCGGCCCGCAAATGGCTGGGCCGTGTCGGCTACGATCCGGTCTATGGCGCCCGCCCGCTAAAACGCGCCGTGCAACGCTATGTCCAGGACCCCCTGGCCGAGAAAATCCTCAGCGGCGATGTGCCAGACGGCAGCACCGTGCGGATCGACGAAGGCGATGGCGAGTTGAAGATGACGGTGGAGTGAGGGGGGGACCGACACCACTTGCCGCACAGCATACCTAATACAAAAGGGCCCCGGTTTCCCGGGGCCCTTTCTTTTATGTAGCAATCGGATTCTAAATCAGAATTCTTTCGTGATTCCTACGCTGATGCGACGTCCGATATCGTCCGATACAGAAGCCGGGATGATATATCCATAGTAGCTCTGTCCGATACGGTCTCCGATGTTGGTTACCGACACGTTAAACCGGAAGTTATCTGCGGTCTTGAAGTAAATATTCGCATCGAAGGTCGCAAATGCCGAATATGAATCGAATTCGCGAGTGTCGTTCGGGCTAGGCCCACGGTTGGTCTGTGAAGCCAGTTGCTTACCTGTGAAATTCACAAAAGTGGCAAAGCCCCAGCTGTCCGAGTCATATGATACCTTCCCTTGGGCAGAGAACTTGGGATCACCAAGCAGGCCATCGCTGCGAATTGGCGCAATACCCGTATTATCGACCAAACGATACATCACATACAGGGCGTTAGCACCAAGCCCGAAAACACCGGGCAAGTTGAACAGGCGAGTACGGTAGTCAAGAACACCGGTAATGCCTTCAAATTCTGTGCTCTGACCATTAACGAAGCCAGAACGAACAGCGGGGTCGGTCGGGGTGTTTGGAATCTGACCATCCGATCCGAAGCCCAGTTGCTTACAGAAGTTGTTCCCCTGGATCGGATTGCTTGTATCAAAATCAGGATTGTCAAAGCAGCCGCTCGCAATCTGCGCAGTTGTCAGATTGGCAATTGGATCCTTAATCTTGATATTCACATAATCAGCTGTTGCTGTCAGGCCAGGAATGAACTTCGGCTGGAAGACTACGCCAAAGGTGTAGCTATCAGCTTGTTCGTTGGCCAGACTTGGATTGCCGCCACTGATGCCAGCCACCGAAGCCTGAGAGGCGAGCAATGTGTATGTTGCCGGATCGTTGTTCGTTGCTTGGAGGAACGCAGTGCAATTGCGCTTGCGAATATCCGGCGAAGGACCGGCATTGATCGCCGACGCGGTGCACAAGTCCGACGGACGCTCGAAGGTCGGGCTCTGTGGGAGATACAACTCGGTAATCGAGGGCGCTCTGAAAGAGCGGGTAAAGTTACCACGGAACTGAAGTGTATCGAATAGTCCGACCTTGCCTCCAGCAGCGAATGCTGTGAAACCACCGTTTACAGTGTTGTCAACATACCGCACGCGACCGAAAACCTCCGCCGAGGAGATAACGGGAAAATCGTTAGCAGGCGAGACAAGTGGGACAAGAACTTCGCCGAACACTTCATCCAAATTGTAGCTACCTGCAGTTGGCGCGACCGCCGAGCTGCGCCCGCCGCCATTCTGTGTGAAGCTGGACGTATTAAAGGCGGCTTTCTCATTGCGGTGCTCATAACCCACATTGAAACCAATCGGGCCGGCCCAAGTATCAAACAAGTTGCCACCAACGTTGGCATTGACAACCCACTGATCAAGCGATGCCGGATTGTTAACGGTTTCGCGAATGTAGTTGAGCCCTGCGGCACTGGCTACACCATAGCCAAGCAGGTTAAGTGGCTGGCAGTTTGGATCAGCGGTAGGCTGAACCGGCTGATCCGGTGCCACAGGTACAGTTGGATTTACTGTACAGACAGCTCCGTTTGGCCCCTGCTCCACACTAACTGCGTTAATAAAGCGCTGTTGGTTAATCTCCTGAGAGATATTCTGAATTTCAACGGTTCCGTAGTTGAAACTCACATCGTAGTTCAAGCCGCGGCCTAAGTCACCGCGTACGCCCACAACACCGCGCTTGAGTTCGGTTTTTGTCAAAGCGCCGTTGTCGAAGAGGTCTTCATTCGAGCGAGATAGATTGAGTGTTTCGACGCCTAAGCCAAGAAGTTCGGCGCGTGCACTGTCGTTGAGAAAAGGTGTCGTGGCGACATCAAATGTCAAACCGCCGCTTGTGTCAGGATCAAACACCCAAGTGTTGAACGTGGGATTGCTGCCTTGCTCATGCGTTTCTGCATTATAATACAGGCCATTCGCATAAATTGTCGCCGCTGAAGACAGTTCGTACGTGCTTGCTGCATATGCGCTAAAGCGCCGCACATCGCTGGTAACCTGAGTCTGATCAGAGGTCTGATACGTGTTACCGCCAGACTGGAAGAAACCAGTAAGACGCGATCCCGGAGCCACTGGAATAAGGTTGCCGTTACTGTCGAACTGAAGGCCGGTTGCACCCAGTCCTCCACCAGTGGCGTCAAAAACCACCCCGCCAGATGAGAGGTAAGGCGAAGTCAGATTCTTCGACAGAACTCGTGCCGGGATCCCGTCGGAAGTGCTTGTATTACAGCCAATATTGGGATTTACCCGGCCATCATCGGGATCAGGGGTCCCGCTCGTGCAATTGTTGAGATAGCCAAGGTTGTCCCGAATGTGCTTGCGATCAACGCCGCGCACACCTTTCACGCTGTCATATGAAGCTGCCAGGGTCAGGTGTCCGCGCCCATCAAGGAAATCCATACCGCCCAGGGCAGAGACGTTATAGCGGAAATTGTCACCTCGATCGGAAAGACCACTGGTGGCTTGAGCCTTGAAGCCGGAATAGTTGTCATCAAGAATGATGTTCACTGTTCCTGCGATAGCGTCGGAGCCATAAACAGGTGCCCCACCGATGGTCACTGAATCGATGCGCTTGATCAGGATCGACGGAATAATGTTCAGGTCGACCTGTGTGCCAGGCGAGCCAGGTCCAAAGAGCGATGGAAGGTTCGATGATACAGCTCGCTTACCGTCGATCAAGGTAAGTGTGCGGTTCGAGCCAAGGCCATACGTGTTGATGAAGTTGACGCCGCTGCCGTAGCCTGACTGTGCACCATTCGGTGTCACGCTACCCCGAAACTGCGGAAGTTCGTTGAGCGCGTCAGCGATATTGGTGAGGTTGCGGTCAGTGAGGTAGGTCTCACCGATTGATACAGTGGGCTCAAGTCCGACGAGTTCAGGGCGCTGAATACGCGAACCGGTAACGACGATTGCGGATCCGTTGTCCCGAGCGGCGCTATCCTGCGCGGCGGTGCCGCTGTTCGAATCGTCACTGGCGTCCTGTGCGACTGCCGGGCTGGAAACCAGCATCAGCGCTGCGATACCGGCACCTGCAAATAGGTGGCCCTTTCTGCTCCAGGCAGAAATACGCGAGTTGTTCATGTAAATGTGTCCCCAAGTCATGTCGGCAAGAAGCCGACTCTCAAAGCCAGAGTTCGGTGTTGTCGACCTTTGTCGCCAATGGTCGGACTACTGCGGCATTAATGGGAGATTGACCGCGATGTCGCAATTGTAATCCGTCCGTGGTTACGGGAACTGCAACCTGTGTCACTCTTCTGCAACACACGGTGGATGTGAACGCTGAGCGACGCTAGCTCGCGTGGATCGGAATATCTATCACATATTTCTCGTATCCTCCACTGCTGAACGCTATCGGCTTCAAATGCGCTTTGTCTCGATACCCCGTGATGACATCGACACACTCACTTCCGAGTTTGGAGTGAGGGGAATGGTGTCGATTCCCGAGTTCTTGTCAGTCGCTATGGCTCAGCGTTTGTCGGACGAACTGGGATCAGCTGCTGACTGGCTGGAAATTTTTCGTGCTGGCGAGCAAGTTTACGAAATGCCGCACTCTACATACCTTGCCCTCAATGGAGCTCAGCGAACGATCTTGCGCAACAAAGTGGAAGACGCAGCGCGTGATGGATTGCAATATCGCTATCGTGCGATCCGTGTCTCAGACGATGCCGCTGTTCGTGTGCGGCGAGGTCGCGTACTTGATAAATTCGCGGAGTTCATGAACTCTCCGGAAATCCTCGGCTTTTTTCGCAAATTGGTGGATCGGCCGGACGTGAGGTTTGTTGACGCGCAAGCGACGGATTTTAGAGCAGGCGATTTCCTCACCACTCATGACGACGGGGTTGAGGGCAAAGATCGCGTTGCAGCCTACGTCTACAGCCTTACCACGCGCTGGCAACCAGACTGGGGTGGATTACTCGTTATGGAGGACGGAAATGAGTTCTCCGGCTTTGTTCCAGATTTCAATTCATTACGCATATTTAGCGTGCCATGTGCACACCACGTTAGCTATGTGGCGCCGTGGGTAGACGAGCGACGAATCTCAGTGACTGGCTGGCTTCGGACCCAGATCCCTTAGAACTGTGATCCCACGCGCACTTTAGCCAAAGTCGAGAGGAGTGATTGACAGGGCAGCTAAAGCGGTTCGTATCCGAATTGTTCGATCCATGGAGAGAGGATCGGAAGAATTGGTTCGAGGTGAGCGCGATATTTGAGCCAGCGACCACTGGACCGAGTATAGACTTTTTCAGTAACCTGCGAGTAACTCGGCGTTCGAATATATCCGCGCTCTACTGCTGTTGTTTGATAATCAAGCAGCGAATCAGTCCATTTAAGCCCGAGAAATTCAATTACCGCCCTAATCTGACCTTCGAAATCCTGAACCAGATCTTCATAGCGGATGGTGTGAACGTTAAGCGGCATAACACGGCGGGCCTGCTGCCAGTGGGTCATTGTAGCTGCATATAGTCGGGCCGCGTTTTCCAAACTTAGAAAACTTGCCATTGCCCGCGTAACCCGGAAATTCTGCATGTAGCAGCTTAATACCACGTCACAGGGATGCCGCAGTGCGAATAAAAATTTCGCATCGGGAAATACGCGATGAATAAATGCCGCCCGTACCGGCATAAGCGGATATTTGTCGATCAGCATTTTGTTGCGCGGTAATTCTCCACCATTGCGAAGTTCGGCGAAATACGCCGCTCGCATGGTTTCAATTCGCTTTGAAGAGAGTGTCGGCAGGTCCGCAATTGGCGGTGCAGCTTCTTCAAGGCGCGCCAACATGGCCTCCTCTTCGCGCACGTGGGTGTCGGGATGGGCCATCAGTACCGTATCAAGCAACGTAGTACCCGAACGCAAAAAACCGCCTAGAAATACTGGAGATATTTGACCATCGTCTGCGGTGTGGATGGTCCAATCCTTAAACCAATCAGAGGTAATGGCTCTAGTGCGTTCCCCGATAAAAGCACAATGCTCTGTCCCGTCGAAAAGGAGTGCCTCTGGCTTTTGGCTCATTGCAGCATTCATGGATCGAAAGGCTGCGAATGCCTTATCGGAATCTCCGAGACGATCGGCAACCTGACCGATGAACTGAGCATGGATAACTTCGTCAAGAGAATCCGGCTCAGCCTTTTCCGCCAGCGCCAAAGCTTCACTCAAGCGACCTTCCCTCCGAAGAACGAGGGCTCGGCAGTAGTCGATATCCGATCCCGACATACCAGAATCGGTCGCGGACATAGTGAGTGCTTCTAATTCATCAATTCGGTTTTCCTGTTCCAGAAGTACTGCGAGATTGAGCGTGGCGCGGGTCGATTGCGGATCGACGTGCAATGCCATGCGGTAGGCCTGCTCGGCGTCGGAGCGCCGTTCTAGAGACAGGAAACAAAGGCCGATATGGAGAAATACGTCGACATTTTGGATGCCATTTCTCGCAGCCTCCGCAAAGCGTGAGAGTGCCTCTTCGTAGATTCCGTTGCGCAAAAGGGCTTTGCCGAGTTCCAGATTTACTTCCGGATCAGCTGGCGCTAACTTGAGTGCTCTAGAGAAGGATAATCTTGCATTTTCAATATCTTGCATGTGCATTAGGGCGCGACCGTGGTTAAGCCATATTTTGGCTTCACCCGGCGCCAGCACAGTTGCGCGGGTTAGAAAATCTACGGCTTGCTGAACGTCGCCCATGTCGAGAAGGGCGTTGCCGTAATTGTTCAGGTATTGCGCGTTCTCGGGATTTTGTCTGGCAAGCTTCGCGAGATGTTCTGCGGCGACATTGGATTGTCCTGCGATTCGCGCTGCCTCGGCGAGTAATTGCTGGGCAGCGGGATTATTGCCAAGCGGGTAGCAGATCGTGCCAACTTCTGTATGGGCGCCGGCGTCTATGGCGGCCCGGGCGGCATTTAAACGCAATTTCGGGTCGGAAGGCGCCAAGGCCATGGCACGTTTAAGTGTCCGAAACCCCTCGCTGGGATCGCCAGCTTTCGCCTGTGCAATACCAAGAAACTGGAGAACCTGCGGATTGTTAAGCTGGGTTTTGGCGGCGCGTGTGGCGATGTCGCGTGCGGCAACATAATTACCACTTTGGAATGCGCGAGTGGCCTGCGCCATCATTGAATTGAGTTTATTCATTTTGCGAGCCGTTCAGCCGGAGACTTTCGACTTCGATGTGAAGGACATCCTGCGTGATTGCAAGGATGCGGTATGTCTTTCTTGCTCAATATTGAGAAACAGGCAAGTTCATGGAAAATCAGAGAAAATCGGTGTTGCAGGGCGCTATATACCTAACGTGGTGATTAAACAGAAAGGGCGAGGCCATGGCCCCGCCCTTTCAATATTCGTATTAAACCGGACTTAGAGCTTGAGGCCCATCGTTACGTAATAACGACGACCGATGACGTCATAGAGCGACGGATCGGTGCCCGATTGAACGTTCGGAGCATAAAGCTCAGGTCCGCGATCGAACAGGTTGTTCACACCAACCCGGAATGTGAACTTCTCTGCTACCTTCGCCTGAAGAGCCAGGTCGACATAGGCCGCCGCACCGACTCCTTGGAAGGTTTCACCTGGGAACTGCACCGATGCCCGGTTCTTCATCTTATCGATGTATCGCACGCGTGTATCGAGAGCGAGATCGCTGGTGAAGTTAACGCGTGTATTCAGTGTGCCCTTCCAACGCGGCTGGCTCGTGCCAAGACCTTCACCGAAGTAGGTGACGGTGCCCGCATAATCCAGCGTGAGACCGGCAAGTTCTTCAACCTTGTAATCGATCAGGTAGTTCATGTTCAGATTGAACTGGATGCTCGAATCCGGTCCCATGAATTCGGTCGGAACTTGATAGCCCAGCTGGAAGTCGATCCCAGAGGTCTTGATCTTACCGCCGTTCACCGACTGGAAGTAACCCGATGCGTCACCGCCCAGCTCGGCCGGAACCGAAATGAAGCTGATATCCGGCGTACGGTAGAGGCCTGTGCAATAAGGATTGGACGCATCATTCGAAGAGTTAAAGCCGTGGTAGCCATAGCAGGCAGCAATGACCAGGTTAGGATCTGGAGCAAGGATCGGGTCGGAAATCCGAATGTTATAATAATCCAGAGAACCGGTGAACCCGGCGAACTGGAACACGGCACCCGCAGTGATTGTATCGCCCTTTTCCGGCTTCAGGTCAGTATTGCCAACGATACCCAGGTAGACTTGGCTGCCAGGAGTTTGCTGATAGATGTCCACAGTATTCGATGAAATACCAGTATCAATGCACATCTGTCGGGCTTCCGTGCCCCCAGAGGTGCGATAGTTTGTCGTTGACGAGCAGGGATCGAAATACTGCGGGAAAGAACCGCCACCTGAGAAGAGCTCACCGAAGTTCGGAGCGCGTACCGAGTGCTGATAACCAAAGCGCAAGCGAAGCGCGTCAATCGGCTGAACGCTGAACAATGCGCCGTATGCCCAGCTGTTTTGCTTCTCGCCGTCAATGCCATTTTCAATATCATTGAAATCGCTTGTCGAGTGACGGGCCTGCAACGTCAGGTCCGCGGACTGAACGAAGCCGTTCCGGATCAGTGGAACGTACACTTCACCGAAAATGTCGGTAAAGGTGTTCGTGCCATAGTCATCGGTGCCAGTGTTGAAACCGGCGATCGGACCATTCAGGCTGCCAGCATCATACTGATATTTGAATTTCCGATGTTCGCCACCGAGCACGATTGATAGCGCGCCAGCGGGCAATTCGAAAAGGTCGCCCGTGATGAAAGCTTGGTAAATCTGCTGCGTGAAAGTCGTGGTAGTTGAGGCTGGCGACTTCACATAATCGAGGCATGCCTGAGACAACGGCTGAACACCGAAGGGATTGAATCCACCTGCGCAGATCGACGCGCCACCATCGGGTGCTTCCAGAAGGGTTTGAACCTTCTGAACGTCGACGTTTCCTTGTAAATCGTCCCGAATGGTGGTCTTTCCGGTCGAGACATATGCTTCATAATGCCATTTCGAGCCGAGATCGCCACGAACGCCGAGAAGGCCCTGCATGACTTCGGTATCAGTCTTGTCCAGACGAAGGCCAGCATCAAGGAAACGCTTGGAAATCTGAAACGGTTCCGTTGCGCCGCTGCCGACGAAGTTGGTGTTATCATCGATACGTGCGGCAAGCAGAGCTGCGAGGTCAGCTGGAATGAACGGGTTCGTAACCGGGACAACAAACGCAGTCGCACGCTTGCCAGGTTCTACCAACCCGGAAACCGCGTTCCGTACGGAAGTCTGAGTTGCAGGATTGTTGATCGAGGTGCTTACAGGAGTAGGCGCCAGCGCAGTCGAGGATGTGTACTTCGTCCACGAACCTTGTGCGAAGAACTCCAGTTCGGGAGATACTTCGTAATGCCCACGACCGAATACCGAGTCACGTTCGAGCGGAAGCACCAGCAGGTTGATGGCATCGAAATTGTACGAATAGAAGTCAGGGAAGAAGTTCGTGTTGGGGTTCGCTCCCTGCCCTGGCTGATAGCGGAAGTTGGTTACACTTTCCGGATTGTTGAAGATACCCGTGCCGAACAGTGTACCATCGTTGTTAAACCCGATGTTGCTGGCGCCGGACGACGGTGCCGCACCAGCCGCGACACCATATTGAGCGAAGACTGCGTCGATTGCAGACTGAGGAATCGGATTTGAGCCTTCAACCAGACGACCTGTCGGGAAAGTCCGGGTGGTCGAGGTTGCCTGCTCAGCAAATGCGCGCTGCGACTTAATGAGAGACTGGCGCTCGGAGTGTTCCGCCGAAATGGCGATGTTGCCGCGCCCGTCAGCAAAGTTGCCGCCGATTGTGCCACTAACCTGCCATTCCTCGGCATCCATATCGCCTGTATTGGCATAAGAATACCGCATGTCGACGCCTTCAAAATCGTCCTTCATACGAATGTTGACGACGCCTGCTATCGCGTCAGCACCATAGGCGGCGCCAGCACCGCCGGTGACCACTTCGATGCGATCTATCAGACCTTGCGGAATGGTGTTGAGGTCGACGTCCTGATTCGACGACGAAACCATCGGGCGACGTCCGTCGATCAATACGAGGTTGCGGTTAGAACCGAGCCCACGAAGGTTGATGTTCGACTGACCGCCGTTTCCGGGGTTGTTCGACGTTGTCGTGCCAGCCGGGTTAACCTGAGGCAAAGTGTTCAGGTAGGTGTCGAGCGTGATATCGCTGTTCTTGACGGTGTCTTCGCCCGTCACGACAGCAATCGGGCTGTTCGCTTCCATATTCGGGCGAACGATGCGCGAGCCGGTTACAACAATCGCTTCGCTACTGGGTGCCGAATCTGCACCGCTGTCCTGATCGACAGTATCTTGAGCCATTGCCGGAGCGCTGCCTAGAACCAATCCGATAGCAATCGGAGCAGCACCCAGCTTCAGGATGGATGATTTCTTCATGAGTTTGTGTGTCCCCATTTTGGTTCGCCTAAAGGCGAATCCCCATTGTGAGAGCAGAAGCCAACGCTCTTTTATTACTTGCGTTAGAATTGCTACTTCATGGGATGAGAGAGATAGTGTTTGAGAGCAATCCGTATCCCAAGAGTAGGGGGAGTTTGGGTGGCCCATGTGTCATCATTGCAACAGTGCCATGACCAGGACGGTCGCGCACTCGCAAAGCATTGTTGTGTATGGGAATTTACATATGGCCCAGTAGTAATAATAAAGCGGAATCGACAATGCTTTCGGGCAAGCGGCGGATCGACAATCACCAAGTTCCTTTGGCGGTCTGAAAGGTTGACCTTAACGTAACCCCCACTTACCCAGCGCCAAACAGTTTCAAGAGAGGACTAATTGCTATGCCCACTGCTTACATCGTCGATGCCGTTCGTACTGCAGGGGGGCGCCGGGGCGGGCGATTGGCGGGGGTTCATCCGGTCGATCTGGCGGCCGCATCGCTCGACGCCGTGCTTGAGCGGACGGGGATGGATCCGACCAGGATCGACGATGTCATCATGGGCTGCGTCACGCAGGCAGGCGAACAGGCGATGCAGGTGGGGCGCAATGCCGTGCTGGCCAGCAAGCTGTTGCCCGAAACGACCCCTGCGGTAACCATCGACCGTCAGTGCGGATCGAGCCAGCAGGCGATCCAGTTCGCCGCGCAGGCGGTGATGAGCGGCACGCAGGATGCCGTGATTGCTGCCGGAATCGAAAGCATGAGCCGGGTGCCGATGGGCTCAAGCGCCAGCTTCCATATGAAAGAGGGCATGGGGCACTACAAATCGCCAGGTCTGGAAGAAAAGTATCCCGGTATCATGTGGTCGCAGTTCGTAGGCGCAGAAATGATCGCGCAGAAACACGGCCTGAGTAAAGACGATTGCGACCGGTTCGCGCTGGCCAGCCACAAGAAGGCGATCGCCGCCACCGAAGCCGGTGCGTTCGAGCGTGAAATTGTGCCGATCCGCATCGAAACGCCTGAGGGCGAGGCGCTGCATACCGTCGATGAAGGCATCCGTTTCGATGCCTCGCTGGAAAGCATCGCCGGGGTAAAACTGTTGCAGGAAGGCGGCGTTCTGACTGCTGCCAGCTCCAGCCAGATTTGCGATGGTTCGAGTGCGGCGCTGATCGTATCCGAACAGGCGCTGAAGGATTACGGGCTCACACCGCGTGCCCGCATCCACACGCTGACGGTGACAGCAGGCGATCCGGTCATCATGCTGGAAGAACCGTTGTTTGCGACAGACAAGGCGCTGGCGCGCGCCGGTCTGAAGATCGAGGATATCGATCTCTACGAAGTCAACGAGGCCTTTGCGACGGTGCCACTGGCATGGCTCAAGCACACCGGCGCTGATCCTGAAAAGCTGAACGTCAACGGTGGCGCGATTGCTCTGGGTCACCCGCTGGGCGCCAGCGGGACCAAACTGATGAGCACACTGCTCAACGCGCTTCACGCACGGGGCAAAAAATATGGCTTGCAGACAATGTGCGAAGGTGGCGGTGTCGCGAACGTAACGATTATCGAAGCGGTGTGATCGGCGCCTGACCGGCGCCCGCGGGCCATCATTTGCGAACCGTGCGAAAGCGGTTCGGGATGGCCCGCGCATACCGGCAATATCAAACGAATGTGTGAATTTCAGTCTTAGGAGAAAGTTATGGAAATTGGTGCCAATACCCCCGCAGTTGTCACAGGTGGTGCATCGGGTCTCGGTGAAGCCACTGCCCGCGCGCTGGCTGCCAAAGGCGTAAAGGTCGCTATCTTCGACCTGCAGGAAGACAAGGGCAAGAAAGTTGCCGAGGAAATCGGTGGCGTGTTCTGCGAAGTGAACGTGACAGACGATGCCAGCGTCGATGCCGGTTTCGCCAAGGCACGCGAAGCGCACGGGCAGGAACGTATTCTGGTCAACTGCGCCGGCACGGGCAACGCGATCAAGACCGCCAGCCGCGACCGCAACACGGGCGAAATCAAGCAATTCCCGCTCGATGCATTCAACTTCATCATTCAGATCAACCTTGTCGGCACTTTCCGCTGCATCGCCAAATCGGCCGCCGGGATGATGTCGGTCGATCCGCTGGACGAAGACGGTTCGCGCGGGGCCATCGTCAACACCGCTTCGGTCGCCGGTGAAGACGGCCAGATCGGTCAGGCGGCGTATTCGGCATCGAAGGGCGGCGTGATCGGGATGACACTGCCTATCGCGCGCGACCTGATGAGCGAAGGCATCCGCGTGAACACGATCCTGCCGGGCATTTTCAACACACCGCTGATGAATGCTGCTCCGCCGCAGGTGAAGGAAGCGCTGGCCGCCAGCGTCCCGTTCCCCAAGCGGCTCGGCAACCCGGAAGAATATGCCAAGCTGGCGCTGTGCATGATCGAAAACGGATACTTCAATGGCGAGGATGTGCGCATCGACGGCGCGATCCGCATGGCACCGCGTTGATGCAGGTTTCCTACTGGCGAGGCAGGGGATAACCTGCCCGCCATGACCATTCAGAGCGCCCCGTTCCGCCTGCCATTTCCGGCACGGAACGGGGCGCTTTCTTTTTTGCGCCAGGACAGTGGTCCATGTGGTCCATGTCTCGGCCAAGGCATTGAAAAGAGAGGGCCATGAAAGGCTACACCCAGATCAAGCTCGACATCGCGGATGGGATCGCCACCATCACGCTCCATCGCCCCGAAAAGATGAACGCCTATACCCGCACGATGATGGCAGAGATGACCGATGCGCTCGATGTCACCGACGCCGACGACAGCGTGCGGGCGGTGATCGTGACCGGCAGCGGGGAGAAGGCTTTCTGCGCCGGTGCTGATCTCACTCCGGAAGGTGGCGGCCATGTGTTCTCCGATCCCAATCCGGTCGAAGACCTGTCGGACGAGCGGGTGCGCGATGGTGGTGGGCGGCTGACCCTGCGCCTGTTCAATTCGCAGAAACCGCTGATCGGCGCGTGTAATGGAGTGGCGGTAGGTGTCGGCGCGACGATGCAGTTGCCGTTCGATATCCGGCTCGCGAGTGAGAATGCGCGGTTCGGCTTCGTGTTTGCCCGGCGCGGCATCACGCCGGAAGCCTGTTCGAGCTGGTTCCTCCCCCGGCTGGTCGGGATGCAGACCGCGCTGGAATGGTGCATGACCGGGCGCATCTTCGGCGCGAAGGAAGCGCTGGCCGCCGGGCTGGTGCGATCGGTTCACCCGCAGGGCGAACTGATTGGCGCGGCGCGGGCATTGGCGCAAGAGATTGCCGACAATACCTCTGCCGTATCGGTGGCTATGACGCGGGCGATGTTGTGGCGACTTTCGGCTCTGGACCATCCGATGATGGCCCACCGGATCGATAGCCGGGCAATCTATCGCCTCAGCCGCAGCGACGATGCGAAGGAAGGCGTGGCCAGCTTCCTCGAAAAACGCAGTCCGGTCTATCCCGACACGGTCAGCAGTCATATGCCGGACTTCTACCCGTGGTGGGAAGAACCGGGTTACGAATAGGACATATCGCAAATGGACGCATGGCATATCGGAGTGATCGGCGGATCGGGCCTGTACGACGGCCTCGATCTGGAGGATGGGCAGGAGATTGCCGTGTCCTCCTCTTTCGGTGAACCGTCCGGCCCGGTTACGACCGGCAAGCTGGGCGGGGTGCGCTTCACCTTTCTGTCGCGGCATGGGGCAGGGCATCGGTTCTCCCCCTCCTCGGTGAATTACCGCGCCAATATCGATGTGCTGAAACGGTGCGGTGTGACCGATGTCGTCTCTCTATCGGCCATCGGCTCGTTGCGCGAAGAGATGGCGCCGGGGCATTTCGTGGCAGTCGACCAGTTCATCGACCGCACCGAGGGGCGTGAACGCAGCTTCTTCGGGGCCGGCATGGTGGCGCATGTGTCGCTGGCCGACCCGGTCTGTGCCCGGCTGTCTGCACTGGCGGCCGATGCGGCGCAGGCGGCGGGGGCAGAGGTCCATCGTGGCGGGTGCTATATCGCGATTGAAGGGCCGCAGTTCTCCACTCGGGCAGAAAGCCGCCTTTACCGCCAGTGGGGTGCCGATGTGATCGGCATGACTGCCATGCCCGAAGCGCGGCTGGCACGCGAAGCGGAACTGCCATACGCTGTGCTGGGCATGGTGACCGATTACGATGCCTGGCGGGACGAAGCGGCTGGAGTCGAAGCGGCCGATGTGTTCGCCACGATGAAAGCCAATGCAGCCACTGCGCGCGCGGCGATGGTGGCGCTTGCAGGCCGTCTGCCGGAAGATCGCGCGCCGGTGCCTGCCGATACGGCACTGGACGGAGCGCTGGCTACAGCCCCGGATGCCCGCGAATGGAAGATTATTACGCAGCTCGACGCGATAGCTAAACGTGTATTGCGCTGAGCGCCCACTTGCCAAGCGCGTTGGTTTCCCTAGTAACGAAAATCATGGGAGAATCTGAAGCAGCCAACACCCGCCTGGCGGATTTTCTGCCGTACCTTCTGTCGGTGTCATCCAATGCCGTCAGCACGCGTGTGGCGGAAGTGTATCGCGCGCGTTTCGGTCTGCGTATCGCCGAATGGCGGGTGATGGCCGTGCTGGGCGATGCAGGCGACATGACTCAGCGCGAACTGACTTCGGCCACATTGATGGACAAGGTTGCCGTCAACCGCGCATGCCGCGAACTGGAAGACCGCAAACTGGTGCTGCGCCGCGCCAATGCGGCCGATGGCAGATCGCACCATCTGGCGCTGACCGATGCCGGGCGCGAAATGCACGGGCGCATCATGCCGCTGGCGCTGGAGATGGAGGGGAAGCTGTTCGCCAGCTTTACCGATGCGGAGCAGGAAAGCTTCCGCCATCTGCTCGCCCGTGTGCGTGAAGCGGCGGGCGAACTCGATCCCGATACGATGCCCGACACGATGGAAGATCCCACCTGATCGGATGCTGCCCCCACGAACGGGGCCGGCCCAGAGCCAGCCCCGCCATGCAGTTGATTACTGGGCGCTGTTCGCGGCGAAGGCATCGCCGATCGAGCAGGCCGCCGGGCCAAGAATGACGATGAACAGTACCGGCAGGATGAACAAAATCAGCGGCACAGTCATGATCGCCGGCAGACGTGCTGCCTTCTCCTCGGCGCGCATCATCCGTTCATTGCGGAATTCCGCCGATAGCACACGCAGAGCCGACGCCAGCGGAGTGCCGTATCGTTCGGTCTGCACCATTGTCGTCACCACGCCTTTGACCGCTTCGAGGTTCACGCGATAGGCAAGGTTGTTGAACGCCTGCTTGCGTTCGTTGAGGAACGACAGTTCGATGGCGGTCAGGGCAAATTCGTCACCCAGTTCGGGATAGGCGCGGCCCAGTTCCTTAGCGACACGGTTGAACGCCGCATCGACCGTCAGACCGGCTTCGGCGCAGATCACCAGCAGGTCGAGCGCATCGGGCAACCCCTTGCGGATCGCGTCGGTGCGTTTGGTCGCCTTGTTCTGCAGAAACAGTTCGGGCAGCTTGTACCCAAGGCCCACCGCAGCGGTCAGCGCCAGCAGACGCTTCATGCTGCCCCATTCGGGGAACATGCTGGAAACGTAGAACACCAGAAATGCAAGTACGCCCAGCGTAATGGGAATGACCATGCGCGCGAAAATCACGAACACGGCCAGTTCCTTGTTACGGTATCCGGCCCATGCCAGTTTCTGCTGGATCACTTCGATCTGGCTTTGCTGCAGCACTTTCATGCTCGACAGCGTTTCCTTGACCTTCTCGGTCTGGTTGGTCTTGCGGACGAGGCTCTGCCGCTTGCGGGCGTTCGCGGTAACGATGCCCGATTTCAGCTCGTCGCGCCGCTCGTTGAGAGCCTTCACGCGCTTTGTCATCGGGTCTTTGACTGTGATCGCGGCATAAATCGCCAGCATCACCATCATGGCGGCAACCCCGGCAAGGATTGTGCCGACGAACATGACATCGACGCCGAGAAGGGTCGGACCGGGTGCATTGTTGATCATTACCGCGTCCTCAGATCTCGAAGCTGACCATCTTGGCCATGATGAACACCCCGATCGACATCCAGATCAGCCCGCCAAGGCCGGCCACGATCAGGCGATCTTCGGTGAAAAAGCCGCCAACATATTCCGGGTTGATCCACCAGATCATCACGAAAACCAGGAACGGCAGGGCACCCACGATATATGCCGAGGCCTTCGATTCAGAGCTCATCGCCCGGATCTTCAGCTTCATCTGCGCCCGTTTCCGCAACACGTCGGCAAGGTTCGACAGCGTTTCCGCCAGATTGCCCCCGGTCTCGCGTTGAATCGCCAGAGTGATGCAGAAGAAATTGAATTCGGGAATGCCCAGCCTGTCGGCTGTTTCCTGAAGCGATTCCTCCATCGTTCGGCCAATGCGAATGCGTTCCACGATGCCCTTGAATTCGATGCCGACAGGGCCGGGCACTTCCTGTGCGACGACAGTCAGCGTTTCAGTGACCGGCAGGCCGGATCGCAAGCCGCGAACCAGCAGTTCGATGGCATCGGGAAACTTGGCATTAAACGCATTGGTCCGTCGTTTGATGAGGAAGTTCACCACCAGATGCGGGATACCGGCACCGATGCACATACCGATAGCCAGCGACAGCATCAGCGCGCCGGTTCGCAGATACATGATAACGGCAAACGCAAGGGCAATGCCCAGCGATGCATAGAGATACTGCGAGATGGTCCATTTCTTGCCGGTCCGGTCGAGCCGCACCGCGAGTGCTTCGATTTTTGAGCCGGAGCCAGCGACCTTGTGCATCTTGGGCTTACGCGCAGCGATGGCTTTCTTAAGCTGCGATTCGACCTTTGCGTCCGTACTTTCGGAATGGCGATAGCGGACGGCTTCCAGACGGCGAGTGCCTTCTTTCGCCGGGGAGGGCCCGGAGAACGCGGCATAGGCAAGCCCAAAGGTTGCCATGAGGCCGACTGCCAACATCAGAAGCTGCACTACATTCATCGGTATTCTCGCTTATTGCTGACCGATTGTGTTCGCCGGGCCCGCGGCGCAACGGACAGGACCGGTGCGCCGCGATGCCTCATGCGTCGACCTTTGCCGGTTTCGCTTTCTTCGCCAGCAGCCCTTTGAGATCGAGGCTGCCGAGCAGCGACTTTTTGGAAACGCCAGTTCCCTCTGCGGCCTCTGTGTCGCCGCTGCCGATCACGCGTTCCGCCAACTGCCGGATTGCTGCTGTGGCCTTGCTGTTGCGATTGGCTTCGACAAAAGTCTGCCCCAGTTTCGCGGCGTTCGCGGCGGCCTTGCTGTCGAAAGGGATCATAAAGTCGATCGGGCATTCGATAGACGCTTCGAAGTCGGCCTTGCTGATTTCGGCCATGCCCGGCTGAACTTTGTTGGTCACGATCAGCGGCTGTGCGTGGGCGGCATTGGTCTTCAACCAGCTCAGAATGCGGATCGCATCGCGTGCGCTGGCCAGCGTCAGTTCGGTAGCCAGAACCACGACATTCACGTCTGCCAGCAAGTGCGGGAAGTTGATCAGCATGTTCCGCGGCAGATCGATGACTGTCATTTCGAATGCCTGGCGGAATTCCTCCTCCAGCTGAAGAAATGCGCTGCCATCGGTCATCAGCGGGGCATTGATCGGTGCTTCCGCCGAAAGGATCGCGAGATTGTCGTTTGCGCGGATCATTGCGCGTTCGATGAACAGCCCGTCGATCCGGCTGGGGTTGTCGATCGCATCGGTCAGCCCGCGACCCGGTTCGAGATCGAGTGCCAGCGCGCCGGTCCCGAAGTGCACGTCGAGGTCGAGCAGCGCGGTCGGCAATTTGTGATCGGTCGAAAACAGCCATGCCAGCGATGTTGCCAGCGTCGATGACCCGACCCCGCCGCGGGTGCCGACGATTGCCGTGGAAATATGCCGCTTGGCAACATCCCCGTCAGTAGTCTTCGGAGCCGAGAAGACGGCCTGTGCCTGCGTCAGCGAATCGCGAATCTGCCCGGTCGAAAGAGGTTTGAGCAGGTAATCGTGGATCCCGCTGGAAAGCAGGTCGCGATAGAGGCGGACATCGTTCACCTGACCGACTGCGATCACGACTGTGCCGGGCTCGCAAACCTCGGCAAGGGCGTTGATATCGTTCAGCGGATCGCCGCTTTCGGACAGATCGACCATCAGAATGTTAGGGCTGGCCGATACCGACAACGACTGGACGGCATTACGCAAGCCGCCTTTGGCGCATTTTTCCGGCTGCCAGCCCATTTCGATCACGACCGGGCGCAACGTATCGAGTGCAGAGTCGTCGCATATGAACGCGGCAAAAGGATCGCGTCCGCCTGCATTGGGTTTCCATGGTGCGTTCATGTCAGTTGCTCCCTCCGCCGCTACCGCCTGTGCCACTCGATTTGAGGTCGCCTGCGCCGGTCGGCGCTTTCTTGCGATAGGTGTCGATTGCCTTGTTCGAGCTCATAATGGTCGTGTCGCCCGTGCTGGCCTGACCGCTGATCAGGTCTTCCGGGTTGGCGACCATCGCGGCGAGATTGCTGTTGGTTGCACAGCCATAATTGGGCGACGTGGCGTTGTTGTAGTTCGCGTCGCTCTTGGCAGACCAGTCGGGGCAGCCGGGAACGTGTGCGGTGGAACGGGTGATCACTACCCGTGCGGTGCCCATCGGCACAGCGCCGGTCGTGACCGGTGCACCGTTGCTCAGCAGGATGCCGTGGCGCGCCGCGAGTTGCCCGATGGCATCGCGCGTGGCGCCGTTGGCCTGCGGATCGTCGATCGAAACACGGTCGCCGTAGCGCAGTTCCATCGCATCGAACCAACCGGCGAGCCGCTGTTGTTCGGGGATCGAGAGGCCATCGTATCCGGTAGCGACATCGAAGGTGAAATTCGTCCGCTCAACCACTGGTTGTTTCGTCGAATAAAGCGAGCGGTTCTGCGGCATACCGCCGCAGGCAGCGAGCGAAAGGCCCAGAGTGAGGGCGACGGCACCGGCAAGTTTGCGGTTCAGGGTGTTGGTCATCGGTCTCACCTTTTCCTTAGAAGCTGAAGCCAGGCTTCACATCGCCGGCATTGGCGGTGCGTTGCTTGTCGCGCTTGCTCTTCTTGCGGTCGCTTTTGGCTTGCTTGCCGCGTGTCTGAGCCTGTTCGGCAGCTCTCAGCGTCGGCAGCATTGCTTCCAGTTGCGAGATTTCCGCGTCAGGTGTCTGCCCGCTGCCATTGCCGAGCGTGGGGCCCGGGCGCTGACCGGCGGCGCCGGATTTGCCGTCATTATCCTGCATCCCGAGGTAGCGTTGCAGTTCGTTGGCGGACTGATATCCATCGGTTGGCAGCTTGATTTCGTTGCCGTTCACCGGATTGACGAGATAGGGGGTGACGATAATCACCAGCTCTGTCTCGCCGTTACGGAACGAGGTCGAACGGAACAGATTGCCAAGGATCGGCACATCGCCCAGACCCGGTGCCTTTTCGAGAGAGTTCTGTGCGTTAGTGCTCATCAGGCCAGCGATCATGAAGCTTTGGCCCGAACCCAGTTCAATGGTGGTTTCGGCGCGGCGCACGGTCAGCGCCGGGATCTGGAACCCGCCCAATGTCACAGCGCCCTGGCTCGACAGTTCCGACACTTCAGGGCGAACCCGCAGCGAAATGCGTCCGTTGGCGAGAACCGTTGGTGTGTAAGCAAGGCTGACGCCGTATTTACGATATTCGACCGATGTCGAACCCAGACCCTGACTGATCGGGATCGGGAATTCGCCACCGGCCAGGAAGTCCGCGGTTTCACCCGACAGTGCGGTCAGGTTAGGCTGCGATAGCGTGGTGACCAGACCGACTCGCTCTGCCAGATCGAGCGCCCCGATAATGTCGAGACCGAACAGGCGGCCTGCGGCACCCAGCGTTGATCCGCCTGTGATCGGCTTGATCGAGGAACCGTCCACTTGGATCATCTTGGTCGGATCGGTCGGATCGGGAACGGTTATCTTGACCGATTGGCCCATGCCCAGCGTCTGACCGGGGCCGGCATATTGATTGGGGGAGAAGCCTTCACGCCCGCGACCGATACCGAACTGGAAACCGTCGGTGCTGTCGATGGTCTTCAGGTTCACGCCCAGTTCGCGCACCAGCGAGCGGCTGACTTCTGCGAACTTGACCTGCAGGTTGACCTGCAACGGCGTTGCGGTTTTCAGGCGGCTGATGACATTGGCTTTATCGCCGACGAATGCCTGCACCAGCCGTTCGGCCTCCGCTGCATCTTCGGGTGCGGCGACTGTGCCGGTCAGCAGAAATGTTTCCGTCCCCATAGTGGCAACCGAAATCTTGGCCTCTGGCATGGCCAGCGCCAGCATCTGATCGACGCTGTCGATGTTCGATCCTACCCGTATGTCGGCAGACCAGATCACATCGCCTGCTTTGTTGCTGGCATATACAGTGGTCACACCGCCGGATTTGCCGAACAGGTACAGCTGGCGGGCGGATTTGATCTGTACGTCCGCAATGCTGTCGTTCGCGACAAATACATCGGACATAGTGCCCGGAATATTGATCAGTTCCCCCCGTCCGATCGACAGGTTGATGCTGCGGCTGGGCGATACAGTGCTCTGTGCCTCGGCAGGTGCAGCGGGCAGGCCCACCAGCGGGAGCGCGGCGGCACCGGCAATCAGCAGAGAAGAAATAAGGCGGCGTTTCATAGCTTTGCCCCTCGTGTGAAATCCGAAACCGGGAATGGAATGCGTGGCGTTCATCGTGCAATCCTTATGGATAGGCGCCCAGCGTGCCGGCGACTGCCTGCCCGCCGTTGCCCATGGCTTCGGCCTGAGTATCGATCACCTGACCGGTGCTGCGCGAGATCGTCACGCTCGAAGTATTCTTGCCGCGAGTAACCCGGACTGACGGTCCCGATGGGCGCTGCACCACGGTGGTGGTTGTGCCGTTCCCATTCTGCACCATCATCTGGTTCGGATCGGGCCTTGCGGCGGGCATCGTGCGGCGCTGGAAGCGCGACACGTCACCGCCGGTCTGATACGTCGACGGGCCATCGCTGGGCGAGCTGGCTGCTTTCGCCAGCAGACGTTCTTCTTCCTGCGGCGTGGCGTTGTCCGGAATTTTGACTTTGCCCGACGCGATTGCCGAGTCGAGTTCAGACTGATTGTCAGCGATCGAGCGCAGAGACAGGCTGATTGTGCCGATGGTCTGCGCGACGGCGACCTTTTCCGCGATCTTGGGCGTTACTTCCAGCGTGACGGTGCGAAACCCTTTGACCTGTGTTTTCCCATCGACAGTGTCTTGCGTGGTCGACTGGTCGGTGGCCAGCACGCGCAGGTTACGCAAAATGGTTTCCGATGCCTTCAGGCTGCTGCCTTCACCGTCACCTTTGACTGTCTGTGTGAGCACCAGATCGACCCGGTCACCGGGGAATACGAAGCCTGCGACGCCGGTATTGTCGGATACCGGGACAGTGACGGCCCGCATTCCCGGCCCAAGTGCGGCAGCGAGAAAACCACGGTCGCCGGGTTTTACCAGCGAACCCTGTGTGACGGGCTCACCAGCGGTGATCGGGAACCGGACGACAGTGCCGAGCAGTTTGGAAACGTCGGATTCGCCATCGATGAAATAGGCATCCTTGACGAGTTCCTTCGGCCATTGCTGGAAACCGATGGCATCTGCAGTGACGATCGTGCCCGTGGGCAGCACACGCTGCGCGACGAGCACCTTCGGCCCGGTCGGTGTTTTGGCGGCGGCCTCTGCCTGCGGTGCAGGTGCCCCCGCGAACATGCTGCGCGCCATCAGAGCGGTCGCAATCGCGATCACCAGAGCACCAACGAGCAAAACCAGCTTTTTACTGTCCATGGCTATTATAGCCCCCTCATGACCAACGCCCTGAAATGTGGGCGGGTATATTTTCGATCATTAAGACTCGAATGGTTAAAATCAGGTTCAACTTGCCAGGGCAGATTGGGCGATCGGCAGGTAGTGAGCGCTGAGCACCCACAGGCCCGCAGCGGAAATCGCGACACCATATGGAATGGCCAGCCGATCCCGCTGGCGGCGCGCGATATGCCAAGCACCCATTGCCAGCGTGAGAGCTCCGCCAAGCAGCGCCATCATGATAAGCAGTTTGAGGAACCACGTCGGCTCGATCCACAGCGCCAGCGCGGTCAGCAATTTCACATCGCCGCCGCCCATCCATTTCAGCGCAAACAGCACAGAAAGAACGGCAAATGTGGCGATCGCGATGCCAATCTGCGTGGCGACTTCGGGCCATAGCGTCAGGCCGCCGGCCCACCAGAATAATGGCGCGCCCAGCGCAATCGTGGCGTTCAGCCAGTTGCCGATTTTGCGGCTGCGCCAATCGGTGAACGCAGCAATCAGCAGTGCGATTGCCAATGCTGCCAGCAGTCCGTAGTGAATGTATTCCGTAAGCATCGAAGCCCCCAAGGTTCCCCGTCGAGGGTCGTTGCTACAGGCGAGTGCTTACCAAATAGTAACCAAGATCGGAGGGATGCGATTAGCCAGTTCGATAAAGCACGATCGGGCCGCTCCGGTGCCGGTAAAGCGTTTGATCGCCGTGCGATCCCCGCGGACGCGAAGGAAAGCGTGTGGCATACTGCCGATGGCCACGCGGTTCGGCGGATCGACTGGGCGCAGCCCGGCACAGGCGATGCCGCTCCGCGCGGTTCCATCCTGTTCATGCCGGGGCGGGGCGACTTTTACGAAAAGTACCTCGAAACGCTGGCTCACTGGCATGACATGGGCTGGCACGTCACTGCTTCGGACTGGCGCGGGCAAGCGGGTTCCGGTCGGTTAGGCAAAGATGCGGTCACTGGCCATATCGACGATTTCGGCACATGGATTGCTGATCTTGGGGTGCTGTGGGATCGCTGGTGTGCGGAAACGCCGGGGCCGCATCTGCTGGCCGGGCATTCGATGGGTGGGCATTTGGTCTTGCGCGCGGTGGCGGACAAGCGGGTGGCGCCCGATGGGCTGGTGCTGTCGGCACCGATGCTGGGTTTCATCGGGCCGTTGCCAGTCGGTGTAATGCATGTTGCGGCCCGCCTGATGAAATCGCTGGGCGATGCACGGCGGCCTGCATGGAAATGGAGCGAGAAGCCCGGCGAAGTGCCGCAAGGGCGCGAACTGCTGCTGACTCACGACCGCGAACGCTATGCCGATGAAATATGGTGGCGTGAACAGCGGCCCGAACTGGTGATGGGACCGGGTAGCTGGGGTTGGGTCGAGCGGGGATATGCCTCCATGCGGCGGTTGTATGCGCCCGGCGTGCTGGAAAGCGTGACCACTTCGACTATCGTTGTGGCGACGACAGCAGACAAGCTGGTCGATTTTGGAGCAATCGAAACTGCCGCCGCACGAATGCCGCACTGTCAGCTGGTCGTGTTTGGCGACGAGGCAAGCCACGAACTATTGCGTGAAGCCGACCCTGTGCGCGACAGAGCGCTTGGCGCAATCGACTCATTTCTCGACGGGATCGCAACAGGGCAGTGAACGAAGACATCTACGATATCGCAGTGGTCGGGGCCGGAATGGCCGGGGCCAGCATCGCGGCGGAACTGGCGCAACTCGGTGGCGGGGCGATTGTGATGCTGGAGGCGGAGGATCGTCCGGGTTATCACACCACGGGCCGTTCGGCGGCATTCTGGGAAGAATGCTATGGCGGGCCCGAGATCGTGCCACTCACTCTGCCATCGGGCACATGGTTGCGCGAACACGGGTTTCTGACGCCGCGCGGTGCGCTCTATATTGGCAGAGCGGAAGACAGCGCGGCGATGGATGCATTCGTGGCGCGCTTTGCCAACAGTGGCGTTTCTATCGAACGTCTCGACCGTGCGAGCATCGAGCGGCACCTGCCCGGCTTGCGCCCCGAATGGTGCATGGCTTTGTGGGAAGAAGCATGCGCCGATATCGACGTGGCGGGGGTGCATCAGCATTACCTCGCCGCAGCCCGACAGGGCGGAGTGGAGCAGCGTAACCGCGCCCGCGTTTCGCAAGCACAGAGGGTCAGCGACTTGTGGCACATTACCACCGAGCACGGCGATACATTGCGCGCGCGCATTCTGGTGAATGCCGCCGGGGCGTGGGCGGATAATGTGGCCCGGATGGCCGGTGCCGCCGCATTGGATATCCAGCCATTGCGGCGCACTGTGGTACAGCTTCGCACAGACCCGCTTCTGCCGGTCGATCTGCCGCTGGTGCTCGACATTTCCGGCCAGTTCTATTTCAAGCCCGAAAGCGGCCGTTTGTGGCTGAGCCCGCATGACGAAGAACCGTCGCCCCCATGCGATGCCGCCCCGGAAGAACTGGCGGTGGCGCAGGCCATCGACCGGTTCGAACACGTGGTTGACTGGCGGGTGCTGGGGGTGGATCGCAAATGGGCGGGCTTACGCAGTTTTGCTCCCGATCGCGCCCCGGTCTATGGCTTCGATCCCACAATGCCGGGTTTTTTCTGGTTCGCGGGGCAGGGGGGATTTGGCATCCAGACGGCACCGGCAGCGGCCCGGCTGGGCGCGCAACTGTTGCTGGGTGCTGAGCGGGACGAACTGACTCAGGCGATCGACGCGGCGTTATACGATCCGGCGCGGTTCGTACTGGACTCTCGTTAACCAGAAGCTAGGCTGCCGATTGAACTTAACCTGTAAAGGAGGTGGCCAGATGGCGCATCATTTTAAGATTAAGAAGAATAAGGCTGGCGAATTCGTAGCTTACTTCATGTACAATGCCGAGCCGATTTTCTGGACCGAAGGCTACAGCTCGAAGGCGAATGCCAAGAACGCCATCGAATCGATCAAGAAAAATGGCCCGGATGCAGAAACCGTAGACGAAAGCTGATCGGCGCTCTCTTCCATTAAAGGGAGAGAGGGGGCCGGTCGCGTGCTACCTTGCGGGCTGAGTGGCGGGCACTGTTCCGTCTCCGCAAATCCCCGATTTCAAACCCTCTCCCCCGTTTGTGGGAGAGGGTTTTTTATTCGCCTGCTGCGGCCTTTTCCGCCGCGATAACAGCTAGTTGATCCACGCGTTCATTTTCGGGGTGGCCCGAATGCCCGCGGATCCAGTTCCATTCGATCTGGTGCGATTTGGTCGCGGCAATCAGTTCGTGCCACAAATCCTTATTACGGACGGGCTGCTTGCTGGCATTGATCCAGCCGCGCTTCTGCCAGCCATCGACCCATTTGGTGATCCCGTCGATCACATATTTGCTGTCGGAATAGAGTGAAATCTCGCACGGTTCGATCAACGCTTCCAGCGCGCGGATTACGGCGGTCATTTCCATGCGGTTGTTGGTCGTATCGGCCTCTCCGCCCGACAGTTCCTTCTCATGAGGCCCCATTCGCAACAAAGCGCCCCAGCCGCCCGGGCCGGGATTGCCTTTGCACGCGCCATCGGTGAATATTTCAACGTGTTTCATAGTCGGCTCGGCGTGGCTCAATCTGCTGCCGGATGGAAGGGGTTATCGCCCGCTTCGGCGTAGAAGTGGAGCCGACGAACGTAATCCATCGGATCTTTGCGCGTCACCAGTGCATCGACGGGCGTTTCCAGCCAGTCTTCCGCCCGACTGGCGACGAAGCGCAGACATGCCCCTTGCGCCAGTACCGGCAAGCTCCGCCGTTCCACCGGGTCGAGAGAGCGAACCGACTCATATCCGGCAAGCAAGGCGCGCCCGATGGCCGGATCGAACCGGCCACCACTTTTATCGAAGCTCCACGCCGCGTGTGTGACTGCAATGTCGTAAGCCATTGCATCGGTGCAGGCGAAATAGAAATCGATCATGCCGGTTACGCTGCTGCCACGCATCAACACGTTGTCCGGGAACAGATCGGTATGGCACACCGCCTGTGGCAAGCCTTGCGGCCAGGCAGCGCTCAGTCGTGCGGCATGGTCGATCATCTCGGGCAATGCAGGATCGACTGTCGCCAGCGCATTGCCGCCGCAATGTTGCAACACACGCAGGCTTTCCCCGATGTCGAGTGTGTTGGGGCGTTCCATTGGAAAATCGTGCGCGGCGCGGTGCATTTCAGCCAGCGCGGCACCCACGGCCCGTGCCTGTGCGGGTGTGGGCTGATCCACCGATACGCCCGGCAGGAATTCGATCAGCGCCACCGCCTTGCCATCGATCAACTGATAGGCATCACCGTCGCGACAGTGAATTGTGCGCGGCACAGGCGCGCCGTGGGCAGACAGATGATCGAGCAGGCCGAGGAAGAAAGGCAGATCGTCCAGTTCGATCCGTCGTTCGTACATCGTCAGAATAAATCGTGCGCCCGTACCGTCGGCTCCGGTCGTTTCGATCAGCCAGTTGGAGTTCGAGACTCCTTCCGCGATACCTTTCGCGGAAACAAGTTCGCCCACATCGTAAGTGGCGATCAGAGAGGCGAGATCTTCTGCGCCCAGATGGGTGTAAACAGCCATGAAAGTCTTGCCCGGTTAGCCGACGAGCTGGCGGGGCAGCTTGAAAACCATCTTTTCCTCGGCGGAAACGAGGGTGTGTTCTTCCACTTCGCGCCATTCGGCCAGCCGGTCCACCACTTCGCGTACCAGCGTTTCGGGTGCCGAAGCGCCCGCTGTAAGGCCAACTGTGCCCACGCCATCGAGCCATTCGGGTCGGATGTCGGTTGCTCGCTGGATCAGGTGGGCGTCGGTTCCGCATCGCTTCGCCACTTCGACCAGGCGAAGCGAGTTGGATGAATTGGGTGCACCGATCACCAGAACCAGATCGCTGCCCGGTGCGATCTGTTTGACCGCGGCCTGCCGATTGGATGTGGCGTAGCAGATATCTTCCGCCTTCGGCCCAACGATATGCGGATAGCGTTCCTTCAGCGCTGCCACCACTTTGGCCGTATCGTCGACCGACAGGGTGGTCTGCGTCAGAAACGCAAGCGCCATATCCTGCGGGAACGGCAAGTCTGCCACATCTTCCACCGTTTCGACCAGCGTGATCGAACCATCGGGAACCTGACCCATCGTGCCGATCACTTCAGGGTGGCCGACATGGCCGATAAACACGATATGGCGGCCGGATTCGATCTGGCGTTCGGCCTGACGGTGCACTTTGCTAACCAGGGGACAAGTCGCGTCGAGCCATTCGAGCCCCCGCCGGGTTGCTTCCAACGGGACCGCTTTGGGCACGCCGTGGGCGCTGAACACCACGGGCGCGTCGTCCGGCACTTCGTCCAGTTCTTCGACGAAGATCGCGCCTTTCGCTTTCAGAGCATCGACGACAAATCGGTTGTGGACGATTTCGTGGCGGACATAGACCGGCGCGCCATAACGATCGATCGCCCGTTCGACGATCTCGATCGCCCGATCCACCCCGGCGCAGAAGCCGCGCGGTGCGGCAATCAGCACGGTCAGCGGCTGGCGCATTTGATCGGCGGGCGGATTTTGCAATGGCGCGTTCATCCTCTGGCCCCTAGCGCTTCGGCGTATGCGCCGCTAGGGCGTGTTACGACAGATTGAATTGGGAACGTAACAGACATGATCGCTCGCTATCGCCTCCTGACCATTCTCATGATGGGGGCCGCGCTCGCCGGCTGCAAGCGCGGAGGGGACCTCGTGTTGTCCGACGGTGTCGGGATCACGGCCATCCGTACCCCATGCCCGGCAGTGGGCGTGCCTGATTACACAGGCGATATCACGACATTCCGTAGTGCAGGCGCGCAAACGGCGAACAATATCGATGTCAGCGCTGCGATCACCGATGTCCGGTCCACTTGCGACGAAGCGACCGCCGGGGAAAAGATTTATTCCAATGCCACGTTTCAGGTGGTTGCCAGCCGCACCGATACGCGGGGTGCACGGCAAGTGACTTTGCCCTTCTTCTCTGTCGTGACTCGTGGCGGCAATTCGGTCGTCAGCAAGCGAGTCGGGGAAGTCACGCTCAATTTTGCCGATGGACAGGCCCGCACTCAGGCGACAGCGCAGGCCGGGGCCTTTGTCGATCGTGCAGCCGCTACATTGCCTGCCGAAATTCGCAAGGAAATCGTCAAGCCGCGTAAGGCGGGCGATCCCGATGCCGCAGTCGATCCGCTGTCCACCCCTTCGGTGAAGGCGGCAGTCGAACGGGCGACGTTCGAATTGCTGGTCGGTTTCCAGCTCACGCCGGAACAGCTCGCATACAACGTGCGCCGCTGATCGACTGAAAATTCAGGTCTGCCGACTATCCCTTTTGCGTAAGGACAAGGGGATAGGGCGGCGGCGGTTTTGCTGGGTCGGGCAAGGCGAACCTTGCTCTTTCGGTCATTTCGGCTAGTCGCGCGACCATGTCCGAAGTCCACACACTCCACGCCGCATTCGCCGCGCGTATCGCTGCTGTCCTGTCCGCCCTCGAAATGGAGGGTGCGTTGCCAGCGGGTGTTTCTACCGCGAATGTCACGGTCGAACCGCCGCGCGATCCATCGCATGGCGATCTGGCGACCAACGCCGCGATGGTTCTGGCGAAACAGGCCGCAACCAATCCGCGCGCGCTGGCGGAAAAGATCGTTGAACATCTCAATCGCGAACCTTCGGTCGAAAGTGCGGAGATTGCCGGGCCGGGTTTCATCAACCTGCGGCTGGCCGATTCGGTCTGGCGTGACGAGTTGACGGCGATTGCAGCGCTTGGTCCCGATTACGGTCGCTCGAAAATGGGGCAGGGTACGCGGGTCAACGTCGAATACGTTTCGGCCAACCCCACTGGCCCGATGCACATGGGCCATTGCCGCGGTGCGGTGGTGGGCGATGCGCTGGCTGCATTGCTGGAATACGCCGGGCACGATGTGATCCGCGAATATTACGTCAACGACGCAGGCGGGCAGGTCGATGTGCTCGCGCGGTCGGTTCATCTGCGTTACCGGGAAGCGCTGGGCGAAGATATCGGTGCGATCCCCGAAGGGCTCTATCCCGGCGACTATCTGGTCGAAATCGGCAAAGTGCTGGCCGCCGAATATGGTGATCGGTTTGCTGCCGCTCCCGAAAGTGAATGGCTGGAACTGTTCCGCAAACGCGCGGTCCATGCGATGATGGATATGATCCGCGCCGATCTGGTGCTGCTCGGCATCGAACACGATGTGTTCTCGTCGGAAGCGGAGCTGCAGGCGGCAGGCAAGCCGGAAGAAGCAGAAAAATGGCTGCGCGCGCACGATCTGGTCTACGATGGCCAGCTGGAAGCCCCCAAGGGCAAGACGATCGACGACTGGGAACCGGTCGAACTGCCACTGTTCCGCGCAACCCGGTTTGGCGACGATCAGGATCGCCCGATCAGGAAATCCGACGGCAAATGGACCTACTTCGGAGCCGATCTCGCTTACCACATGCAGAAGGCGGAAACCGCCGATGCCCTGATCGACATCTGGGGCGCGGACCACGCCGGCACCGTCAAGCGGATCAAGGCTGCCGTCGCCGCTCTCGCACAGGGCGAAGGGAAAGAAATTCCCTTTGATGTCAAGCTGGTACAAATGGTTCAGCTCATGCGCGGCGGCGAACCGGTGAAAATGAGCAAACGCTCCGGCACGTTCGTCACCCTGGCCGACGTTGTGCGAGAGGTTGGCAAAGACGTAGTCCGCTTCACGATGCTGACCCGCAAACCTGAGGCCCAGATGGAATTCGATTTCGCCAAGGTGGTGGAAGCGAGCAAGGACAACCCTGTTTTCTATGTCCAGTATGCCCACGCCCGCATCAGCTCCACGCTACGCAAGGCTGCGGGCGAAGGACTGAAACCCGATCCTGCGGCACTCGACCGGTTGGGGGGCGAGGAAATCGCTCTCGTCCGTCTGGCGGCGCAATTTCCGCGGATCGTGGAGGCGGCGGCCAGCGCGCGTGAGCCGCACCGGATTGCGTTCTATCTCTACGATCTGGCGGCTGCGCTCCACGCCTTCTGGAACCTCGGCAATGACGAGCCGGAAAAGCGCTTCATCGTGGCACACGATCCGGCTCTTACTGGCGCGAGGCTTTTCCTTGCGCGCCAGATCGGGCAAGTAGTGCACAATGGCTTGGCACTGCTTGGTGTGCAGGCGGTTGAGGAGATGTGATGATGGCGGGGGGCGATAACGAAGAACGGCCGATCGGTCCCGACGAAGGCAGCGTTGTCGGGAAACCTGAAGAGCTGGCCTTCGCAGACGATAATGAACGGTTGCCCTGGCTCGAATCGGATGAGGATTACGAGGAGGAAGGTGGGGTCGATACCGGCCGTATCGTCGGCTTTGCCCTGCTGGCGCTGTTGGCGTTGGCTGTACTGGTCGGTCTGATCTGGTGGCTCGGCAAACGCGGCCCCGATCCCGAACTGGTCCCCGATGGTTCCACTATCGAGGCACCTGAAGGTGACTACAAGGTCAAGCCTGCGAACCCCGGCGGCCAGACTTTTGAAGGGACTGGCGACATCGCTCCGTCGGTGGGTGAAGGGAAGAAAACCGAAGGCCGCATCGCCACCGATGATTCAGTGAAATCGGCCGCTGGCGCGAAGGAAGATGGCAAGGCTGGCGGCGAAGCGGCAGCGGCGCCTGTCAGCGGACCCGGCGTTCAGGTGGGTGCCTATTCCAGCAAGGCATTGGCAGAGGAGGGCTGGGCAAGCCTGATGCGTCAGACCGATAAACTGAACGGCGTGCGTCACCGCGTGATCGAAGGAAAAGTCGACATCGGCACTATCTATCGCCTGCAGGCGGTGCCGGGCGATCTTGCCGCGGCCAACGCCTTGTGCGCCGCGCTGAAAGCCGATGGTGTGGCCTGCCAGGTGAAGCGCTGAAACAGTAGTGCCCCCTCCCGCCTGTGCAGGAGGGGGTTTCCCACACTGCAGTGAATCGGGCGCTTGCCTTAATCGCCTCTTCCTGCAACGCTTGCTCTTATGACACCCGCGATTTTCGGGATATCCGGCCTCACCCTGACTGCTGACGAGCGCGCCTTTTTCACGCAGGCCGATCCGGCGGGATATGTCCTGTTCGGGCGCAACGTTCAAAACCCATCCCAGCTTCGCGCGCTGACAGACGAATTGCGCGCCATCCACGGGCGGGAAAAGCTGTTTATCGGGATCGATCAGGAAGGGGGCCGGGTGGCCCGAATGCGTCCGCCGGAATGGTCGCCCTTTCCTGCCGGCGCGGCTTTCGATGCGCTGTACGAAATCGCCCCATCATCGGCCATCGCTGCCGCCCGCGCCAACGCGCAGGCGTTGGGCATAGAACTGGCCGAGGCGGGAATCACCGTGGACTTCCACCCACCGCTTGATGTGCGGCAACCCGGCGCGCATGACGTGATCGGTGATCGCGCGCTAGGCAGCGAGCCGATGCGCGTTGCTGCATTGGGCCGCGCCATTCTGGAAGGGCTGGCCGACGCCGGAGTCGCGGGCTGTATCAAACATATGCCCGGGCACGGCCGTAGCCAGTGCGATACGCACAAGGAAATGCCAACGATTACGGCCAGTGAGGCAGAGTTGGAAACCGACATCGCCCCCTTCCGGGCGCTCAACTGGGCGCCGATGGGGATGACCGGGCATCTGCTGTTCACCGCATGGGACGCGGAAAATCCGGCAACGCTTTCGTCCACTGTGATTGAGCGGATTATCCGCGGCAGGATCGGCTTCGATGGCCTGTTGCTCACCGATGATATCGATATGGAAGCGCTCGACGGATCGATCCCCGATCGGTCCGCTCGCGCGATTGTTGCCGGTTGCGATCTGGTGCTCAATTGTTGGGCCAGAATGGATGAGATGGTCGGGATTGCGGAGTGCCTGCCGGAAATAACCTCTCTTGCAGCAGAGCGACTTGATCGTGCACTGGCAGGGGTGGGGCAGGCGCAGGCGGCGGATAAGAGCGCGTTGCTCGCCACGCGGGACGAACTGCTGGCTCTGGCCGAGGTCTCTGTGTGAACGAGGCACGCCTTCCTCTCGACCCGGTTGAAGGTGATGCGGCCGAATGGGGCGGCCCGGCGGCAACGCAAGGCGAAGACACCGCGCTCTATCTTGAACTCGACGGGTGGGAAGGGCCGCTCGATCTGTTGCTCGATCTTGCCCGGCGTCAGAAAGTCGATCTGCGCCAAATCTCGATTCTTGCACTGGTCGATCAGTACCTTGGCTATATCGACCGGGCGGAGGCATTGCGGCTGGAACTGGCGGCCGATTATCTGGTGATGGCAGCCTGGCTCGCTTATCTGAAATCGGCTTTGTTGCTGCCCAAGGAAGAGCAGGAAGACCCAAGCCCGGAAGAACTCGCGCTTCGCTTGCAATTACGGCTTCAGCGACTGGGCGCTATGCGTGAAGCAGCGGCGCGGCTGATGGCTCGCGACCGGCTTGGGCGCGATGTATTCCTGCGTGGTGCACCTGAAGGTTTGCGGACCGATCGCAAAACGACGTGGCAGTGCGACTGGTTCGCGCTGGTCCGCGCTTATGGCGTGGTCAACGCCCGTACCGCACCGGTGGTGCACATGGTGCGCGAACGACCGGTGATGACGCTCGATTCGGCGCTGGAGCGGGTTTCGGCGATGCTCGGTGTAACGCTTGAATGGGTCGAATTGCGCCAGTTCCTTCCACCTCATGCCGAACCGCGACTACGCAAATCGGCGCTTGCCAGCAGCTTTGTCGCCGCGCTGGAACTGGCGCGACTGGGGCGGGCCGAACTGGCGCAGGATGAGACCTTCGGTCCTTTGCGTCTTCGCAGGCCCGCGACGGCATGAGCGAGCGGCCTGCCGACCTTGAGCGCGCTATCGAAGCGACTTTGTTCGCTGCGGAAGAACCGATGACGCCCGAATCGCTCGCCGGGCATCTGGGCGATCTGGCGGTGCCCGATGTGCGGCAGGCGTTGAAGGCACTGGCCGCACGCTACCAAGGGCACGGGGTGCATCTGGTGGAACGCGACCGACGCTGGCATTTCCAGACTGCGCCCGATCTCGCTCATCTTCTGCGCCGCGAACGGGAGCAAGTTCGGCGCTTATCACGCGCAGCGACCGAAGTGCTGGCTATCGTTGCGTATCACGAACCGGTCAGCCGTGCGGAAATCGAATCGATTCGCGGGGTGCAGACTTCGTCCGGTACGCTCGATGTGTTGATGGAGGCGGGCTGGGTCCGTGTGGCGGGCAGGCGCGAAGTGCCGGGCCGCCCGGTAATCTATGCCACGACAGCCGAGTTTCTTGCTCACTTCGGTTTGAGTTCGCGGCGTGATCTGCCGGGTATCGATGAATTGAAAGCGGCGGGATTGCTGGACCCGGTGGACGATGCTTTCGATGCGCTGATGGGGGATGGTGAAGACCGTGTCGAAGAGGATGAAGGCGGGGGCAATTCGCCAGAAACCGATGATAACAAAGCCTGACTGGCACTGACCCTCGAAACCGCCTATATCGCCCTCACAAATCCTCAAACGGAAGAATTGACCCATGCAAGTCGGTGTCTGGCAACTCGTAATTATCGCTCTCGTTATTCTCGTGCTGTTCGGGCGCGGGCGCATTTCCGAAATGATGGGGGATTTCGGTAAAGGTATCAACAGCTTCAAGCAGGGTATGAGCGAGGGTGAAAAAGGCGGAAAGGGCGAAACGCACAAGCTGGAGGGGCCGCAACACGAAGCAAAACCTGCATCGCAAGCCGCCGCCGATCCCAAGCCCGCAGAAAAATCCGACTCCTGAGACTGCGATAAAAGGGCAGGTCGCCCATTATGTTCGATATCGGCTGGTCCGAGATATTGTTGATTGTGATCGTGGCGGTGGTCGTCATCGGTCCCAGGGAACTGCCAGCCGCTCTGCGTACAGCGGGTCGGTGGATCGGGCAGATGCGCCGTGTTTCCAACCATTTTCGTGCTGGAGTGGATGCGATGATCCGCGAAGCAGAGATGGAAGAAATGGAAAAGAAATGGGCTGAACAGAATGCCCGCATCATGGCCGAACACCCCAATGCCGATCTTGGTGAGCATGAGATGACATCGCTGCCCGACCAGAAGGCGGAAGAGCTTGGGCCGGAAAATCTGGCCAGCGCCGCAGAAGGTAAACCCAAACCGACAGCATCCGACAAGCCGGAAAACCTGTTGCCGGAAAAGAAATCGGGTAACGAGCCCGAATTGCCGCTGGGCTGATTGCACGATGGCCTTCAAAATCAGCGATATCGATGACACACAGAGCCCGCTGCTCGATCATCTGGTCGAGTTGCGCACCCGGCTTTTGCGGTCGATTGCTGCGTTGCTGGTGGCTTTCGCCATCTGTTTTTACTTTGCCGACGATATCTTTGGCTTCCTCGTTCGACCGCTGACGGAGGCGTTCCCAGCAGGACAAGGCAGGCTGGTCTATACCAAGCTCTACGAAGCGTTTTTTACTGAAATCAAAGTAGCGCTGTTCGCGGCGTTTTTCCTCGCCTTCCCAATTATCGCCAACCAGATGTGGGCTTTCGTCGCGCCGGGTTTGTATGCGAAGGAAAAGAAGGCATTTCTGCCGTTCCTGATTGCGACTCCGATCCTGTTCACGATGGGGGCAAGCCTCGCCTATTTCGTGGTCATGCCGATGGCGTTCCGCTGGTTTCTCGGCTTTCAAGGAATGAGTGGCGGACTGAAGCAGGAAGCTCTTCCCGCGATGGGTGACTACCTCAGCCTGGTGATGCAATTCATCTTTGCCTTCGGGGCGAGTTTTCTGTTGCCGGTCTTGCTTATGTTGCTCAATCGGGCAGGTATTGTCACGCGCCAGCAACTGTCGAAAGCGCGGCGTTATGTCATCGTCGGCATCGCAATTGTCGCTGCGGTCATTACTCCGCCAGATATCATCAGCCAATTGATGCTTGGCATTCCTTTGCTCGGCCTGTTCGAAATCTCATTGCTGCTGATGTGGCGCGGCGAAAAGAAAGCAGCGAAAGAACAGGCGCGGCAGGCGGCTGGTGCAACAGAGGCAGAAGCGGATAGCGCCAGCCCGACCGCTTCCGAGTGACGATCAGCCGCACATGATCCGTTCGATAACGTAGTTGTCGTCATACCCGATGTTGAGCCGATCCTGCTGGTAATCCATTGTCATGGCTGTCCGCGGGGGCAGCCATCGCAGCGTGCGTGAACCGGTCTGCTCGATTAAACGCGCAGCGAGTTTAGCAGTCGCCTTTGCGCCCACGTTCGATTGCACACTGCTGGCATCGCACCTTTCGGCGGTTGCAGCAGGGGTGGTGTCATCCGTTGTGTAGGTCGTCGCGCAGCCGCCCAGCAGCATCGCAGAGGCAGCACCACTGCAAATCCCGGCCAACTTCAGCATGATCGATCTCCCTAATTTGAACAGCGTTTATATGTGAATCGGCTGCTGGCGGATTCGTCAGCGTCGGTGCGGAGCAGAGTTTCTCCGCCATCGCGAAGCTGAAATGTAACGTCCCGGTTCCAGTTCATACCTTCACCCGAGAATGCAAACTGCGCGTCAAGTTTGTCGTCTGATGATGAATTGATATCTGAAATCTGTCCGACGGATTCATAAAATGTAATCGTGGTCGGCGAAACGATCATGAGCCCTTTGGCATCGCTTCGCCCCTTTTTGCAATCGGCAGGCACCAGCCCCCAGCGACCACGCATCGAGACGGGAATTCCTTGTTCGGGGATCCCTTGCTGGGAGTGAGGGAGGCTTGCCGAGGGGGTGGGCGTAGCAGACGAACCGGACAAGCTGCCTGTAGGGCTCTTTTCGTTGCCGGTATTGCCTTGGTTCGGTTCGCTTCGACCACAGGCCGCGAGGGTTAGCAACAGGATCGTGATAGTTGGCAAATAGCGCATGGAGCTCTCGGTATTGTGATCGATTGAGCCATTAATGCCCTAATAGGCAGACCTTTCCTACCAGCCATACTTATGGTGGTTTCTTTGCGCCCGTTCATGCGATATTTGTCTGCAGAGGTAGAAAGTACAAATTCTGCCAATGTCAGCCCAATGCGCTCTTAGCATTCGCAGGAGCGTAAGCAACGTCGGCGTCGAAAAGATCGCATGATGCCATCGAACTCGTATTGACCAATCACAGCATATCGTAGAAAGCGGCGCCCGCGTTGCGACGGGGGTGTGGAAAGAGCGCCAACCGATTTCGCAAGCTGTGCGGGTGTAGCTCAATGGTAGAGCAGCAGCTTCCCAAGCTGACGACGAGGGTTCGATTCCCTTCACCCGCTCCACCGCCGCCTTCTCAAAATATCCCGAAAATGCCGCTAAGGCCTCGTAAACACGATGGTTTCGGGCTACGCGTAGTCCTGCATTTGCCCGGTTAGTCTCCCCAAATTTTGGGGCCTTTTCCGACAACTACACACGCATTCTTGTGAAACGCGCTCCGACTATTTCGCCTCCAGATGGAATCGGCATTGGCGACTGCTGCCGTCTGGCGCGTGTCGGCTCACGCCAACATGGCAGGTTTCCGAGGGGCCAAGTTCATCTCCTTCTTAAACAGTCCGTGGTTCTTTCTTCCGCGCTGCGAAGTAGCTGGTCCGGGAGTATGCTGCTGAAGCGCAGGTGCCATCTCTTTGGGACTAAAATCGTTTGAATGTGATCGCGACGCTCGGCCCTCTGCTCGGTAACAATTCAGCGCCGCATGATGGGCAAGATGAGACCGTGCCGAACCTTGAATAGGTCAGCTCTCGATTGGATGATCCGCGGTGCCGTCCGAATGTCGCCAGCATATCAGGTACTCGGTTGCGCGCTCCCGCGAGAAATTCGCAGGCAAGTCCAGCGCAGACAACATTCCCCGCCCGATCAGCGATGCGCTCAGTCCGGCCATCACGATAATCGCAATGACTTTTGGCAGTGCCTCAGGTGTAAGGAGGCTCCCTGCGGCCGTAGTCTCGCTGAGTTCGGCAGGCACTTTGCCGAGACGCTCATACATCGTTTCCAGCTGATCGTTGCCTTGTGCGGCAAGCCAGCCAATTAGCCGACCGATGCCCTGGCTTTCGAATCTATCGAATACCAGATCGACCAGGTCGCCTTCGGTGATGACACCGGCGCGCAACCTGTTCGTCCCTTCGCGCACGGCGGTTAGCATGTCGGCAATCAGTGTATCGGCGAGCGCGGCCTGGAGGTTAGCCGCCGATCCGAAATGATGGGCGATGTTGCCATGCGCCATGTTCAGCGCCGCTGCCACACTTTGCAAGGTGACCGCATCCGGACCACCTGCAACGAGCAGTTGGCGGGCCGCTGCGATCGCTTCGGTCCGGACCTCATCCGGCTGGCGGCGTCGTCGGCGCGTCGAATCGAACGCTATTGTCATTGATTGCAATAGGAGATAGGAACGCCCTATTGTCAATGATGCTGATGGCTTTGGGTGATGTACGAGGATTGTAAGTTTACCCACCCTCCCATTTGCGCTTTCGGCGTTGGAGAGCAGTGTCTCGTTCCGTGAACCGATCTGGCGTTAAGCACTGGCTCGACGCTGCGATTCTTCTGATTGCGGCTTTGCCTCTGGGCGCAAAGGCGCAGGACATGTCTGCCCCGCAAGAGAACCCGCAGGAGATAACCTTCAATGCCGCACTTTCGCGGCTTGATGCGACATCGCCTGACCTGGCCGCAGGGGATCACTCGGTACGCGCGAGCGAGCTGATCGCCGATGCGACCCGCACTCTGCGGCGGCCGACAGTGACTGCTTCGGCCAGTTTCATTACATATCAGAAGACGCTGGGGGTCGACCTTAGCGGCGCGCGCGGCAATGCCGAGAATGCCGCGACCGAATTCCTGACCGAATTGCCCGGCCAGTTTCCGTCAGGTCTCCAGCAGATCGTTGGGGAGGTGACTCAGCGCATTGGCGCGGCTCTGCCGGGGATTTTCGGCAAGATTCCCGACACGTTCCAATTCCAGACGCGCGATACTGTGTTTCGCCCAACGCTCACAGCAGCAATGCCGATCTACACCGGCGGTGCGATCGGCGCAATTCAGGATGGCGCAGATGCCGCGGTCGGCGCTGCTCGCGCCAAGCAGGCTGGCGGGCGAGATCTGTCGCGGGTCAATCTCATTCGCACTTATTTCGGTCAACAGGTGGCCGTGCAGTTAACCCGCTCGACGCGCGAGACGCTGCAGAGTTTCGATCGCCACCTGTCCGATGCGATCAAGCTCGAACAAAATGGGTTTATTCCGCGCGCTCGGGTGCTGCAGGTACAGGTGGCACATGATGCGGCGCAGCGGGCGTACGAGCGTGCCCGGCTCGAGGAAGCCTCCGCGACCGATGCGCTGGCACGATTGCTCGACCACCCCGGCGACATTTCTGCTGTTACACCGCTGTTCGTCAGGTCCACACCGCTTCCGCCTGTTGAAACTTTTCTCGCCAGCGTCGATTCCACACCCATGGTTCGCGGCAGTGATGCGGCCTATGGTATCGCCAGCGCCGGCGTCGACCTGGCGAAATCCCGCTACCGGCCGCAGGCGTTCGCCTTCGGCAGTTACAACGCCAATCGCGACAACGCGTTGCCGGTCGATCCGGACTGGATTGCGGGCGTCACTTTGCGCTTTACACTGATGTCCAATTTCGACCGGCGCAAAACGCTCGAAGCGGCTCAGGAGCGCGAGCTTGCCGCGGCCGACACTGCCGCCCAGGCTCGCAAGGATGTCACTGGACAGATCGTTCGCGCCTGGAACCTTGTCGAAACCGCAAGGCGATCCTTCCTGCTGCTCGACAGCAATCTCGCTGCTGCACACGAGAACCTGCGTGTGCAGCGACTGTCCTTTGCGGCAGGCGAGGCGCCATCATCTGCACTGGTCGATGCCGAAGCTGTCCTGGCGACAACGAAGACGCAGAGGATCGCCGCGGCTTACGAGTATGATCTGGCGCTGGCGGGCCTGCTCGCCGCCAGTCACCGGGTCGGCGACTTCAGCACTTTTCTGGCGCAAGCCGACCGACGCTTGGAGGAATACAAGTGAACGACGTTTCGGCTGCACCGGCATCGCGCCGTAAACGCATCATCGTAATCGCAGGCATCGCTATTGTTCTCGCCGTGGTGATAGTCGGTCTTTGGCTTGCAAGCAGACCAGCTTCCCAGCAGCTTCAGGGAATGGTGGACGCCGAAGAAGTGAATGTCGCGACCAAGGCATTGGCGCGGGTCGAACGTCTGATGGCCGAAGAAGGTGAGCGGGTGGAGGCGGGGGCTGTGCTCGCCACGCTATCGAGCCCGGAGATCGCCGGCGCTCAGGCGCAAGCTCAGGGGGCGCTGGATGCGGCGCGCGCGATCGCGTCCGCGACGGAAGAGGGCCCACGGGAAGAGGATATCGCGACGTTACGATCCGCCTGGCAGGCGGCCCAGGCAGCCGCCGATCTGGCGGCTGTGACAAGCCGCCGTACCGACAGTCTTTATGCTGAGGGCGTCGTTGCGGCACAGCGCCGCGATGAGGCTGCGGCGGCACGCGATAGCAGCGCACGCACTGCTGAGGCTGCGCGCCAGCAATATCAGAAAGCTCTGGCGGGGGCCCGTCGCCAAAGTAAGGCCGCCGCCAACGCGCAGGTCCGGATCGCACAAGCAGGCGCGCAGACTGCCAATGCAATGGAACGTGAAACCCGCCTTGTTTCGCCCATTGCAGGAGAGGTTGCGCGCAAGCTCGTTCAGCCCGGTGAAGTCGTCAGCCCGGTCATCCCCGCCTACCAGGTGATTGACATCGACCATCCCTGGGTCTCGCTCAATCTGCGCGAGGATCAATATCGCAGCCTTTCGATGGGTAAGGTTGTTCGCGGCCACATTTCCGCGCTTGATCGCGATGCTGACTTTCGGGTTTATTTCATCTCACCGCGCGGCGATTTCGCGACGTGGCGGGCGACACGCGAGGCATCGGGGTACGACGTCCGCACGTTCGAGGTCCGGCTGCGACCGGTAAAACGGATTGCCAGGCTTCGTCCGGGGATGAGTGTTCTTTTCGACTGGCCGCAATGAGTGCGTTCGGGCGGGCGCTGACGCTTGAACTGCGTCACCTGCGCCACGATCGGTGGGATTTGATTGGACTGTTCGTCGTACCCGGCATCCTGCTAGCGCTGATGGCCGGAATGTTGTGGCAAGGGACGATGCACAAGCTTCCGCTGGCAATCGTCGACAGCGATGGCACCAGTGCGAGCCGGACGATGATCCGTGCGCTGGATGCTTCACCGATGATCCGGATCGAAGGCTCCTACCCAAGCGAGATCGACGCCGTGCGCGCGATGCGAAGCGGCGAGGCAATGGCTCTCGTCCATCTGCCGCCCGGGCTCGGCGAGGGGCTCGCCCGCGATCGCGAGCCAGTGGTCCGCATCCTCTACAACGCCAGCTTCCTGTCGACTGGTCGCCAGATTTCAAGCGCCGCGGAAGCCGCTATGCAGACGGCCGCAGTTCAGATTCTTGCCGACGAGCTAGCGAACCACACCTTGTTGTCCTCACGCACTCGCAGGCTGGCGGTAGAGGCGACTGCCGTGGGCAACGCATCGGGCAGCTATGAGTGGTTCCTCGGGCTGCTGATTTATCCATCGGTGCTGCATCTGGTTGCCGCGTGCGCGACCGCGATGGCTTTGGGGCGGGAGCTTCGCGACGGATCACTGGGCGTTTGGGCTCGATCCACCGGCGGGATCGCGTCGGCTCTGGCGGGCAAGATGTTGCCCTATGTCACAGTCGTCAGCCTGTGGGGCGTCGCCTGGATGCTGTGGCTGACTTTGGCGTGCGGTTGGCGATTTGAAGGAAGCATAGCCCTCGTTGCCTTTGCTCAGGTGCTACTATACGCGGCAACAGCGGCGATTTCCGCGCTCCTGATCGCCATCACGCGCGTTACCGCAGCGACGTTATCGGCCAGTATCGTTTATGCGGGTTCGGCACTCGCCTATTCCGGTGCAACGCTTCCGCTTAATGGTGGCAGCATCTTCGCTCGCGTCTGGAGCAATGTGCTGCCATTGCCTCACTACCTTGATCTTCAGATGGGGCAGGTGACTGACCGGACCATCACGATGGCAGGCGCTATCATACCGACGACAGCACTTGCCGCCTATCTCGTCATAGCTGGCGGCGGTGCGGTAGCGCTCATCGCTGTAGTGGCGCGCCGCTTATGACCATTGGTGAAGCATTTCTGGCGACGTGGCGGGCTATCTTCAGATCGCGGGAACTGCTCGCGACAACCTTACTCGCAGTGTTGCTATACTCCTTCTATTATCCTGCGCCTTACGCGCAGCAAACGTCGCAGGAGCTGCCACTTGTCGTCGTTGATCAGGACGATAGCGCGCTGAGCCGCGCCATGGTGCGCGAACTCGATGCAACGCGCGCGATACGTGTGGTGTCTGTCGAGGCGAATATGCTGGCTGCTCGAGCCACCATGAACGCAGGTGAGGCAGATGGCGTGATCCTGATTTCGGACGGGCTTGAGCGACAGCTACGCACGGGCTCTCCCGGATCGGGGGTCGGTATCTGGGTGAATGCCACCTACCTTGTTCGTGCGAGCGCGATCCGCGATGCGGTTACCGCCGTCATACAAAATCTGATTGAGGAGCATCTGCCGCCGGTTGGCCAGGTGACGCGCGTCGGCCCTCCGATCGCGATCGTTAGCGAGCCGCTGTTTAACCGGACGGGTGGTTATAAAAACTATGTATTTCCGGCAGTTGCTGTCGTCATCATCCAGCAGACGTTACTGCTGGGTGCCGCTAGCTACATGGCAGGACGACGCCGCGAGCGAAACTGGCGGATGGGGCTCAGAGAGTATTTGGGGGTGCTAACAGCCTTCAGTTCGGCGGGCGCCTTGACCTGTCTGTTTCTATTTGGATTGATGTTCTGGGTTCAGGGGGTTCCGGTGGGCGGAAATATTGGCGGGATGATCGCCATCACGCCTTTGTTCGTAGTCTGCGTTGCCGCTCTGGGCCTGGGAGTTGGCAGCTTTTTCGATCGGTTCGAGCGAGCAATGGCCATCTTGGCGCCTGCATCGGTGCCGTTCTTCTTTCTGACCGGCGCCGCCTGGCCGCTCGATCAGATGCCGCGCTTCGTCGCCGCCATTGCTTGGTTGATACCGTCGACGGCGGGCTTGCATACCTTTGTTCCGCTCAACCAGATGGGAGCTTCGCTCTATGAGGTCAGAGGTGCGGCCGGGATACTGCTGGCCCTGGCTGCGGTATTCGTGATTCTCGCGGGCAAACGGATCGTATCTCGCACTCCTGCTTCCGGTTGATCCGTTCTGCCTCGGTCTGGCGAGGCGTTTTCTACGGTTGAGGAGAAAATCTGAACGGTCGGTCCCGCCCGTGTCCGGACCGATCATTGATGTGCCCGCCATCGAGGCGGCAATTGACCCGCTGTTTGCATACAGATTCGCGTCGCGGATCACCGATGCACGCCAGATCTCCCGCCCCTTCCGTGATTTTTGTCTGAATCGGAAGTAATCTACAGTACATTTTATGAATTTAATCGTACATTTGAACGATATAACTTGCATCAGAAATTAGCTGATTTATCCCGTGCTCAGCGGTTTGACAGAGAGAAATTGCTTACATGAGCAATCAAAGGCCGCAGCAAAACGTCGATCAATAGCGGCGGATTTTGAGGGAGGATGAAATAGTGCGAAGGTATGTTCGTTCGCTTACAGCGGTGACGGCGTTGACATTGCCAACCGTTTGCTGGGCTCAGGCTACACCCGATACTGCGAGCCAGGATAAACCGTCACAAGAAATCGTTGTAACAGCACAGAAGCGTAGTGAATCGCTTCAAGATGTTCCCATCAGTATCAACGTTGTGAGCGGTAAGGCGTTGGAGACTGCCGGTGTCGCGAACATAACGGGTATCACCAAGCTGGTGCCCGCAGTACGTTTCGATAACTCCGGGCCTTATTCCCAGCCGACTATCCGCGGTGTGGGCAGTGCCCTGGCCGGGCCTGGCCTCAGTCCGAACGTCGCAACCTATATTGACGGTTTCTATCAGGCGAACCCGATTTCGAACAACAGCGACCTGATGGATGTGACCTCCATCCAGGTGCTCAAGGGGCCGCAAGGCACTCTGTTCGGTCGGAATGCCACGGGCGGCGCGATTGTCATCACGACAGAGGAACCTAGCCAGGACTTTAGCCTCAAGGGGAACTTCAGCTATGGCAGGTTCAACCAGGCGCGTGCGGGATTGCTCGTATCCGGTGGGTTGAGCGATAACCTTACCGCCAGCCTTGGCATGAACTATCGACATGACGATGGGTTCGTCACGAACCTGGTGACGGGGAACAAGGACAGCAAGTCCGACCGTTTCACAGCGCGCGCGAAGTTGGTTTTCACGCCGACCGACACGACGAAGTTCACCCTTATCGGTAAAGTGGAAGAGATCGACGATCCGTCGGCCTATTCGATGTCGGCGTATCAAGGAGAGACGACCGGTGTTCTTTTCCCTGACACCATCATCGCCACCCGACGCGGTGAAATTTCCAACGATGTGCCCGGAGTAAACCGCGTACATTCGCAGTTTCTCGGGTTGAAGAGTGAGTTTGATCTGGGCGGAGTTTCGTTGACATCGTTGACTGGCTGGCGTCGGGATCGGGCCCGTGAAAACTATGATATCGACGCTTCGTCGGCGCCGGTGCTTGCTGCTTTCTGGAATCAGAACGACGATGTTTTCACTCAGGAATTCAATCTGAATTCCGATCCGTCGAGCAAACTACAATGGGTTGTCGGCGCAAACTATTTCTATAACAAATCCGACAATCCCAATTTTGCCATCGCTACCGGGGGTAGCGGACTGATTCCGACGTTCTTCTCGCGCGTTTATACCCACTCCCTGGCGTTTTTCGCTGACGCGACTTATCCGGTGCTGCCCAATCTCTACCTGACTATCGGTGGACGCTATTCGCATGACTATATCCGCGAAGCGTTTGGCACGGCTCCCAGCTTCACGGAGGACGGTGCCACTGACGAGCGGGACGCTTTCAAGCCGCGTGGCGTACTTCGCTATGAATTCGCGCCCCGTACCAATGTTTATTTCTCAGTCAGTCAGGGCAACAAGGCAGCGGTGTTCAACGCCAATGGCCAGGACAAAAACGTAGTCAAGCCAGAGAACATCACCGCATATGAGCTTGGCTTCAAAACTGCATCCGGTTCATGGAACTTCGAAACGGCTGGCTTCTATTACGATTACAAGGATCTTCAGGTTGCATCCTTCGTGGGAACGGCAACTCGGGTTCTCAACGCGGCCAATGCGCGAATTTATGGTTTCGAGGCGCATGCATCCGGCGCTTTGAACGATCATTTCCGCATTGACCTTGGGGCAGCCTATGTGGACGGCCAGTACCGCAATTTCGAAAAGGCTACCCGCTATACATATGGGCCTACAACCGGGGTAGTGGTCAGTGCTGGCGATGCGTCGGGCAATGTGATGCAGCGTACCCCTAAATTCAGCGGCAACGCGATGCTGACCTACGATACTCCGTTGGCAGACGGCAATCTGGAGCTGTCGGGGAGCGTGACGTACCAGTCGAAGATTTACTTCGATTTCTTCGAGGACACCAAGCAAAATGGATATGCGCTGGTCGACTTGAGGGCGGCCTGGACTGCGCCGAGCGAGGCGTGGACCATCGCGGTATATGGGCGGAACATCACCGACCAGACCTACCTTTCCAGCGTACTGGCCAATGCAGTGAGTATCGCTCAACTGTACGGGCAGCCTGCGACTTATGGTGCGGAGTTGCAATTCCGCTTTTGATGATCGGATAGCGGCGTGGCTTTGGCCATGCCGCTATCGCTGTTTGAGACCAACTTGAGCGAAGGACTGAACGATGCTCGCCCAGAACGAAGCGCTTCCACGCACGGCCCGGGAAATAGGTAACGCGATTACCGCAACTTCCACATATACCGAACGTGGTGCTTACGACCGGTTGTTCACGCACTTGCGCCAGACAGACCCGGTCGCTTTCGTGGAGCCCGACGGATTCGCCCCCTTCTGGGCTGTGACCAAGCATGCAGATATTCAGGAAGTCGAGCGGACGAAGGACGTCTTCATCAATGCGCCGCGGATATTGCTACGCAGCATTGCGGTTGACGAGCAGATCAAGAAAGTCACCGGCGGCCGCCCGTTCCTTATGCGCAACCTCACCAATCTCGACGGGGTGGAGCATAGCAAACTGCGGCGTCTGACGCAGTCCTGGTTCATGCCCTCGCGTTTGCAGGCTTTGGAAGCGGACCTGAGGCAGCTTGCAAAGGTCTATGTCGATCGCATGGTGGCGATGGACGGGCAATGTGACTTCATCCGCGACGTAGCGAGTTGGTATCCGCTGCGCGTAATCATGCGAATTTTGGGGGTGCCCGCCGAGGACGAACCCAAGATGCTCCAGTTGACGCAGCAGATTTTCGGACCCGACGATCCGGATATCAAGACCGAGAAGAATGCGGACATTATCGCAACCGTAAACACGTTTTTCGATTACTTCCGGGTCTTGACGGAAGATCGCCGGAAAAACCCGACTGACGACGTGGCCACTGTCATTGCTCAGGCGGAAATAGACGGTGAGCCGATCGGCGATCTGGAAGCGCTATCCTATTATATTCTGGTGGCAACTGCGGGGCATGATACCACCAGTTCAACTACGGCGGGCGGCATGTTGGCACTTGTCGAAAATCCCGACCAACTCGCGCTGCTTAAGGCGGAGCCGGAGCGGTTGCCCGCTGCTATCGAAGAAATGCTCAGATGGGTGACGCCGGTCACGCATTTCTTCCGCACAGCAACTGAGGATTATGAGCTGCGCGGCAAGCGTATACGTGCCGGCGACAGCCTGATGATGTGCTACCCGTCGGCCAATCGCGATGAAGATGTGTTCGAAGATCCGTTCCGCTTTGACATAACGCGCTCTCCTAACAAGCATATCTCGTTTGGATACGGTCCGCATGTGTGCCTGGGTCAGCACCTTGCGAAAATGGAAATTCGGATTTTCTTCGAGGAATTGTTGTCACGCGTGGATGGCTTCGAACTAGACGGCGAGCCGCAGTGGCTGGCGTCGAATTTCGTCGGCGGCCTCAAGCGTTTTCCTCTGCGTTTCAGCGTTGCAGCCTGATCCATGCATCCAAGCATCCACGCGTTGAACAATCCCGAAAAGCCAGCATTCATCATGGCTGGTTCGGGATACCGGATGAGCTTTGGGAAGCTGGAGTCGCGCGCCAATCGTGTTGCACAACTGTTACGCAGCCACGGTGTCACGCGGGGCGATACGGTTGCATTGATGCTGGAAAATGTTTCCGCTTATTTCGAGATAATGTGGGGATGTCAGCGTGCGGGTGTCTATGCCGTGCCAATTTCTGCCCGCCTCGTCGCTGACGAGGTGGCATATATTCTCACCGACTGCGGTGCGCGCATGTTGTTCCACTCCGCATCGCTCACCGATGTAGCGCAAAAAGCAGCAGAGCAGCTGGTGGACGTGGCACTGTTTGCTGTGGATGCGGATTCTGACATCGGTGAATATGCACAAGCGCGTGATGCCATGCCTGACACGCCCGTCGCAGATCGATCCCCGGGCAGTGTGATGCTCTATTCTTCCGGCACCACGGGGCGACCCAAGGGGATCAAGCTCCCATTGCCCGAAGGGCAGGTCGAAGAGCCGACGCGGATGATGACGCACGCCAATGTGCGTTATGGAATGGACGAAGAGACGATCTACCTGTCACCGGCACCGCTCTATCATGCGGCACCTCTGCGATGGGCCATGACGGTTCAGGCGCTGGGCGGGACTGTTATCGTTATGGAAAAGTTCGACGCTGAGGAAGCGCTGCGCCTTATCGAGGCGCAACGTGTTACGCACGCGCAGTTCGTACCGACCCATTTTGTGAGGATGCTCACACTGCCGGAGCATGTTCGTGAACGTTATGATCTGTCATCTCTCCGCGCGGCCATTCACGCGGCGGCACCGTGTCCGGTACAGGTGAAGGAACAGATGATGGCCTGGTGGGGGCCGATCATTCATGAGTATTATGCAGGCAGCGAGAGCAATGGCATTACTGTTGCGTCGCCGGAGGAATGGCTGACGCACAAGGGGACGGTCGGACGCGCATTTGGTTGCGAAGTGCATATTTGCGATGAACACGGAGAGGAAGTGCCACCTCGAACCGAAGGGGCGGTCTATTTCGCGAACGGCCCCTCTTTCGAATATCATAACGACCCTGAAAAGACCGTCGCGGCGCATAACGCCCGAGGCTGGACGACAATGGGCGATATCGGGTGGCTTGACGAGGAAGGCTTCCTGTATTTGACCGACCGGAAAAGCTTTATGATCATTTCCGGCGGGGTTAATGTCTATCCTCAGGAAATCGAAAATCTATTGCTGACCCACGCCGGAGTGGCAGATGCGGCGGTTTTTGGCGCACCAGACCCCGATTTGGGAGAGAAGGTTGTTGCAGTTATTCAGCCAAGCGATCGCGGTGCCGCCAACCAGGGGTTTGCCGAGGAGTTGCATACCTATCTTCGGAGTAATCTCAGTCGCGTAAAGTCCCCCAAACGCATCGACTTCATGTACGAACTTCCTCGCCTGCCGACCGGTAAGCTGATGAAGCGCTTATTGCAGGATGCCTATCGTGGGGAGAATGCCGATCTCATGCGTGAGATCGTTCCTGGCAAGTAGGCTTCCGCGACTCTAGGCTCAGGACCCATTTGGACGTCCCGCAGGAATTTGACCAAAATGGCCCATTGCGGCATCAGAAGGCTTTGAAATATTAACATATTCCAGCGCCCTTTACCCTTGCGTTGAGCCACTTTGCTTCAAACCTCAACGGTGCCAGTAATAGATCCTGAGCTAGCCGTAGTGATTGGCGCGGAAGGTATAGGGTGGGCTGCCGGCCCATTCCTTGAATGCTCGCGTGAAGGCGCTTGCTTGTGAAAATCCGATCCTGGCTGCAATATCTTCGATGCTGAGCGATGTGGATCGCAGGAGCAGCATGGCAGCTTCGCGCCTGACATCGACTTTCAATTGGCGAAACGTGGTGTTTTCCTCAGCTAAGCGGCGTCGGAGAGTTTGTGGATGAATTGCAAAACGTGCCGCAACTTCCTCGAAAGCGGGTACTTCGGCGAGGTTGCTTCCGATCACTGCTTTCAAGCGCGATGACCAGCCTACCGGCGCATAGCGTGCCGTGAACAGCTCCAGATACCCAGTCCGCAGAAAACGATTGAGATCCGATTTGTTCTGCTGAATTCCACGCTGAAGAAAACGGCGATCAAATGTCAAACTGGTGACGGGCGCATCAAACTGCAAAAGTGTTGTGAGGAAATATTCCCTGAGCCGATGATGGTACGTCGGGGCGGGAAGGGAGTATGATAATGTATTTAAAGGGATATATTCGGATATGAGCCAGTTTATCAGCCTGTGAATAGGAAATATCAGCGCCTCCAGCGCGTAGAATTCCGGTTTATAGTCTGGCTTCGAAGCTGGCATGTAGAATGACAGGCTGACGCTCTCTCCGTCCAGAGTGAGGCGGGGATGGATGCCATTTTCGAACAAAGAGAAGAATTTGCAGAAGCGCCGCAGGGCATCGCCCAAGTTATCGCAATGAATGATAGAATGGCACATTATATACCAGGTGCCAGGTGGTACGCGCGAAGGGCCGTGTCCTTGCATTTCGTCGCGCATGACCATGATAGCCGTCAACATCACACGAGAGAATTGCTGGGGCGTGAAAGTTGAGGCGTCGTCTTTTAATAATTCCGGATCAATCCCCGCTATCTGCAAAATGCGATTGGGATCTACGTCAAAGTCTGGTGCACGGCTGATAGCATATCGTGGATAATCAACCGGCACTCGCAATAGTGGATCAGGCTGAGGATCAAATCGATCGTCGTGATCGCCTATTGCGTAATCTGGTGTGGTAAGATCATTCATTTATGTCATACATTATTTTGATAATATGCAATTCCTGAAAGCGAGGTAATTATTTATCGTATTCATTTGGAGTTTCGAGTGAATTCCTCCAGATCAATACGCCTTTCAGCGCCCCGCTTATGTGCAAGCTGCCGTGCTTAGCGATAGTCTGACACAGTATCTACAGAGCCGAGTGTAACTTCAAGTCAGATTTTTGCGTTTGGCAGTCATTGCCGGTCGGCGGTGAATATGGTGCTAGATGTTGTATAGTGCGCCGACGGCAAATGCGCCGCTGCGCTTGGGAGAGGCCAGGGCCAACGTGCGCCCTATCTGCAGGAACTCTGTAAATGACCGGTGCGAAAATTATCGAGGCGGCAGTTGTGCCTGGGCCAGGGAAGCCTTTCGAGATGCACAAGCTGCAATTGGAGGAGCCGCGCAACGACGAAGTCTTGGTGCGAATTGCGGGAGTAGGCCTCTGTCATACCGATATCGTCGCTCAACATGGCGTATTCGGCCACACCGGACCTGCGGTATTCGGCCACGAAGGCTCCGGCATTGTCGAAGCGGTCGGAGATGGGATTTCAGAGTTCAGGGCAGGGGATCGTGTTGCGATCAGCTTTCGATCCTGTGGTGTGTGCGCGCAGTGTGAAGATGGCTATCCTTCGTACTGCCAGCTTATGCCGCAGCTTAATTTTGCAGGGTGTCGCCCGGATGGGTCTATGGCGCTGCGGAGCGGAGACTGCGATGTGCACTCCAATTTCTTCGGCCAGTCATCGTTTGCAACCCACGCCCTCACTTACGCCAGGAATCTGGTCAAGGTTCCCGATGACTTGCCGCTGGAACTGATGGGGCCCTTGGGGTGCGGTGTGCAGACTGGCGCCGGGGCTGTCATGCGTTCGATGGCGTGTACGGCAGGTTCAAGCCTGGTGATCGCCGGTGGTGGCGCTGTCGGGCTAAGCGCGGTGATGGGGGCGGCAATCCGGAAATGCGCGCAAATCGTCGTCATCGAACCACATGCTGAGCGCCGCCAGCTTGCTCTGGAATTCGGCGCGACTCATGTCATTAATCCAATCCAAGAGACTGACTTGGCGTCCTGTATAAGAGATATCTTGCCGACGGGCGCAAATTTCGCGTTCGACACAACGGGGCGGACCGATACGCTTGTTGCTCTGATTGCGTCGCTTGCGCCGCGCGGCCTCCTTGGGATGGTCGGGGTGGCCAAATCAGGGACCACGCTGCCGGCAGAGGTGAATAAGATGACCGCGTCCGGACATCGCGTGATGGGTATCATCGAGGGAGATAGCGATCCTTCGGTTTTCATTCCCGAATTGATGGCTCACCATCGCGCGGGGAGGCTACCGTTCGATCGTATGATCAAGACGTATCCGCTATCGAAAATCGAAGACGCAATACGCGATCAGCATGAAGGTCGCTGTATCAAGGCTGTTCTTATACCGGGCGCGTGAGTTTCAGGCTGAAACTGCGGATGTTCTCACAGTGCGGGCTGGAGTGGTATCGATTGCTCGCGGATAAAGCGTCGACACTTGTGTTGGCGGGCAGCGGTTTTTCTGCGGAGCTGCGATGACGGGTGATATTTGCGAACCTCCTCGGCTGGTAGACTCTCTGTCGAGAACTGTAACTGTCAGGTGCGACCGTACCGTGGTCTGCAAAATCCCATTATCAAAGTTTGCAATTAATCGTTTAAATGGTATTTGCACCGCACTCCTGATTGCCGTTGAGAGGTTGAACAGAATGGCAATCGGATATCTCGAGCTTGAGAGGGAGGGGCGGCCGTCCAGTGCTTATGGCGTCACGCAGTCTCGCCATTGCGGGGGTATGCGGTCGATGCGGAGTGGGCAAAGCATTGCACAGGATTGCAGGACGCGGCCGCTTGCGAGGCGCGCCGCTGATGCAGCAGATCGAATCTGTGCATTTCTTCGTAAGAGCAAAGGTGGGTTAAAGGGGAATTGATCGATTATGGCTGGCTACAGTTTCGACCTTTCAAACCGTGTGGTGATGATTACGGGTGCATCGTCAGGAATCGGCAAGCATTTGGCGCGGCGCTGCGGGGAAAGCGGGGCAAAGGTCGCACTCGCGGCCAGACGAACGGCCATGCTGGACGATGTGAAAGCGGAGATCGAGGCCGCCGGCGGCGAAGCGCTGGCAGTGGCGATGGATGTTACCGATGAAGCTTCGACCATAGCAGCGTTCGATGCAGTAGAAGCGGTGTTTGGCTCCGTCGATAGCGTCGTCGCCAACGCTGGAGTGGCGATTGGCGGCAGCGCTCTGGGCATGCCAATGGAGCAATTCGACCAGGTTGTTGCCGTCAATCTGCGCGGCGTGTTCTTAACCGCACGAGAAGCGGCTCGGCGAATGATCAAAGCTGGTTCTGCAGAGCGGCATCACGGCCGGATCGTGTTGATGTCCTCGATCACTGCCAGTTTTATTGACGGCGGTCAGGTCTCTTACAGTTCGACGAAAGCTGGCGTGGTTCAGATGGGGCGCACCATGGCTCACGATTGGGCAAACAAAGGCATCAACGTCAATATCGTATGCCCCGGCTATATTCGCACGGAACTCAACGAAGAGTATCTTGACGATAAAAAGGGGCAATCGCTGATCGATGGTTTTGTACGCAAGCGGATCATGGATATTGACGTGCTTGATCCCGCCATTCTGTATCTGTGTTCCGACGCGAGTGCACAGGTAACTGGTTCGATTTTCACGATCGACGATGGTCAATCGTTGTAGGGACGATCGACGTTTCCGGTGCACGTAAAGACAGGCAAGCGAGGTCGCAGACGTCGTTACCAACTTTGAACGATGACGACGGTGCCCTGATGCAACAAGCTTGACATTTGGCCAACGCCTCGCGAGGCGCATTGTACTCAATTGGCCAATTAGATCTGGGGGCGCTTTCTACATGGCTTCGAAAGTCGGAAATAGTGTGTCTGCGGCAAAAGAGCCGAAGCTCTCGTCTCGTGAAATTCTGCTGAAGGCGGCAGGCGAGCTTATGACGGAACGCAGCACTGTCGATATTTCTCTTAGCGATATCGCGCGCCATTCTGGTTTGAATTCAGCAATGGTCAAATATTATTTCGGCGATAAGCAAGGTATGATGCTAGCTCTTGCCGAAGATGTGATTGGGCGTAGCCTTATTCGCATGAATGAACTTGTAGTGATGGATGTCAGTGCGACAGAAAAGCTAAAGCTCCATATTCAGGCGATCATCACCATATATTTCCGGTATCCCTTTATAAACCAGTTGATCCATCATCTGTCCACGGATCCCGAAACAAGCAAGGTCGTCGCGGAGAAAATCTCTAAGCCTCTTGTAGAGGCACAGCGCGTCCTTCTTGAACAGGGGGCCAAAGCGGGCGAATTCAAGCCGGTTGATCCCATGATGTTTTACTTCATCATACTGGGGGCATGTGACCATCTGTTCTTTGGCCGGCACATCATGAAGCTCGCATTTGGTGTGGACGCTATCGATGATGCAGTCCGGCGGGAGTATACAAGAACCTTACTCGATATGGTCTTTGGTGGCATCCTGAAAACCTAAACATGCTTCAAGTTCAGTGGGTCGCTTCTTGCTGATCTGAGTATTACTTCCGGCATTCTGCCTTATGGGCTGGCTCGCAATTGTGCTGTTATCAAATCGCTCAACCGGCTGATTTTTATCCATTATAATTTGGGCATTCCGCAACCGATGATGACGGCGAATTAGCGTAATGGAAACGCGATTCCCTCTGCTTGAGTGATCTCAGGGCCTCCATAACGGGGCATGGGGATTAGAGGGATGTCATTTACCGTCAAATTATCTCGCGCAAATGATCGTATGAGTACAGAATTCAACTAATCGAACGATTAGTATTGCCGCGGCGTGCGGGCAGGGATAGTGCCAGCGCGAACGGACAGGGATTGGATGAAAATGACTCGCGGACCGGAGCATATTCCCGTCATCGTCGCTATCGGTGAAAAGATCGATCGTCCCGCTGCCCCTGATGACGCATTGGAGCCAGTCGCGCTGATGGAAGAGGCGCTTCGGTCTGCCGAGGTGGATGGCAGAGGCGGATGGTTGCAGAAGATCGAATCGATCGACCTCATCGGCCTGATAAGCTGGCGCTATGAAGATCCGGTTGGGCTGTTATGCGAAAGGCTGGGCATTGCGCCGACCCGCCAGGTCAACGCCAGCATGGGCGGCGAAACTCCAGTCAGGTTGATCCACGAGGCGGCGGTACGCATCGCGCGGGGCGAACTGCAGACTGCCGCAATCGTTGGCGGGGAGGCGAGCCATGCGCGCAATCAGGCCAGAAAGACCAAGACACAATTAAACTGGACGCCTCTGGCATCCCCTGAAAATACCGTGAAATTCCCCTCATCGCGCTACCCCGCCAGTCCGGTGGCGAAAAAGCTGCGGGTGCTCGATCCTGCACAAATTTATCCGTTCTACGAGATGGCGACGCAGCATGCGTGGGGCATCGTGCCTGCGGAGGCGCAACGTCTTTCGGCGGAGCTATGGGCGGACTATGCCCGCGTTGCCGCCGATAACCCCTCTGCCTGGATTCGCAGTGCACCCGACGCGGAGGCTATCGCTGATGTCGGGGCTGATAACAGGTTGATAAACTGGCCCTATCCGAAATTGATGGTGGCGAATCCGGGTGTGAACCAGTCCGCCGCGATCATCGTCACCAGCCTGGCTGCAGCGCGCGAGGCGGGCGTGCCCGAGGAACAGCTCATTCATATTTGGGGTGGAGCTGCGGCTGAGGAGCCGGGCGATTATCTGCTGCGCGATCGCTATGACCACAGCACGGCGCAGGCTGCCGCATTGGAAGGGGCGCTCGACCTCGTCGGTGGGGACGTCGACCGGTTCGACGCGATGGAGCTCTACAGTTGCTTCCCGGTTGTGCCCAAGATGGCGATGCACACTCTTGGGCTGAAGCAAGGCGACAAGGTTCCAACGGTAACGGGCGGGCTGACGTTTTTCGGCGGGCCGCTCAATAATTATATGAGCCATGCGGTGTGCGCGATGGTGCGGCGGCTGCGGACGCATTCCGGGCAGGTCGGGCTGCTTTACGGGCAGGGCGGTTACGTGAACAAGCATCACGCGCTGGTCATCAGCGCCATGCCCCCTGAAGAGCCGCTGGCGCTCGACTATTCGGTGCAGGAGAAGGCGGAAGCGGCGCGCGCGGCGGTTCCCGAACTGGTCGAAGACTATGTCGGCCCGGCAACCATCGAAACCTACACGATCACCTATGGGCGTGACGGAAATCCGATAGAAGGTATGGTCATTCTGCGTACGCCTGAGGGCAAGCGCACGATGGCGCGTGTCCGCGCGGACGATGCGGAAACTATCGCCCTTCTTCAGACGACCGACTGCTCGATCATCGGAACCGAGGGGCATGCGCGCGTCGATGCGTTCGGCAAGCCGTCATGGTCGATCGGCGACACGGCGGCGCGGGAATATCGCTATTGCGCGGTAGAGCGCGATGGTCCGCTCACTATCGTCACGATCAACCGCCCGGAGGCGATGAACGCGTTGACGCCGGAGGCCAATGCCGAACTGGCCGAAATCTTCGATGGCTTTGCTGCCGACCCGGAACAATGGGTGGCCATCCTGACTGGCGCGGGCGACAAGGCGTTCTCGGCCGGAAACGACCTCAAGGCGACCTCCATCGCAATGGCCCGAGGCGCGCCGCTTGAATCGCCGGTAAAGGGCTTTGCAGGCCTCACCGCGCGCTATGATCTCGACAAGCCCGTGATTGCCGCAGTGAACGGCGTGGCTATGGGTGGAGGGTTCGAAATTGCTCTCGCCTGCGATCTGATCATCGCATCCGAAAACGCCGTTTTCGCCTTACCCGAGCCAAAAGTCGGCTTAGCCGCGCTTGAAGGAGGGCTGTTGCGCCTCCCGCGTCAGATCGGGCTCAAGCAGGCGATGGGTATGATACTCACCGGTCGCCACGTTCCCGCACACGAAGGGCAGGTGCTGGGCTTCGTCAACGAAGTGGTGCCCGCTGCGGACCTGATGGCGAGCGCGCGGCGGTGGGCGGACCTTATCCTTGAATGCAGCCCGATGTCGATCCGCGCTTCCAAGGACGTGGTGCAGCGCGGACTTGCCGTTGCCTCGTTGGAGGATGCTCTTGGAGAGCAGAAACGTTCGCCGGCCGTGGCGGCATTGTTCAGGTCGTCAGACGTGCGCGAGGGGCCGCTGGCCTTCGCGCAGAAGCGCAAGCCCCAATGGAAGGGGCGTTGAGCCGTATGGTGGATGAGATTCGACCCAGGATTCTTACCAAGATTCTGGCCTGGCTGCTGGGATTATCGCGGTGACGCTGACGGCCATCAGCTCATGTCCAGATCAGTCTGCGCCGAAAAACAGAGGTTTGTGCATCTTCGAAGAGACTAAATTTAGGATCAGCATATGACTCATGGCCTGGACTATCCACTCTCCGGCATTTCCGTCGTGGATCTGGTGAGAGGGCCTATGGCGTCCATCACACGCTATCTCGCGGAATTGGGAGCGAGAGTTGACCGGATCGATGAACCCGGAAGTGCGATGGACGCAGTGGAGGCGCTTGTCGCTAACGTGGGCAAGCAACATCACCGGATCGATCTCATGTCCGCCGCGGCCCAGACGCTGATCGACAACGCGCATATCATCGTGGCCGACAGCGATCAGCCGATTGATCTGGCGGCTCTCCAGCGCGAACGGCCTGAGCTGGTGACGATGACGGTCAGCGATTTTGGCTGTAACACGGCGATGACGAACTGGAAGGGTAGTGGGCCGGTCCTGCATGCGCTTTCCGGGGAATTGTCGCGGTCGGGAATTCGCGGGCGAGAGCCTTTGCTGCCGCCCGGAGATCTTGCCTATCAGTGCGCTGCCTCTCAGGCGGCATATACTCTGGTTACCGGCCTGTACCGGGCGTTGAAGACCGGCGTTGGCGATCATTTTGATTTCTCCGCGCTGGATGGCGCGGTGCAGGCGCTCGACCCCGGTTACGGCGTGAACGGCAGCGCGACGATGGGAAAGCCTGCCAATCTGCTGGCCCGCGCACGACCGGCGGCAGGGTTCCAGTACCCCGTCCTGAAATGCGCCGACGGCCATGTGCGCCTGTGCCTGCTGGCCAAGCGGCAATGGCGCGGGATGTTCCGCTGGATGGGCGAACCTGCGGCGTTTGCATCGCCGGAATTCGACAAGATGATCGTGCGGTACAAGTCGCCCGAGTTGCTGCCTGCCATCGGCGCCTTTTTCGCGGACATGACCCGCGAAGAGATCGAGGCGGGAGGGCAGAAGTTTGGCGTCCCCGTATCCGCGATACTGACCTTCGAAGAGAGCATCGACACCGATCACGTGCGCGACCGGAACGCCATTACGTCGCTTGGCACCCCCGATGGCCGTGTTGCGAAAGTGCCGAATGGAATGCTGTGCATCGACGGTTTACGCACTGGATTGGGCGCGGAGGGAGAGGCGCAGGCTTTCAGGCCCCCAGAGCGTTCAAGCGATAGCGGCCAGCCGTTCGAGGGCCTGAAAGTCCTCGATCTGGGCGTGATCGTCGTCGGAGCGGAGCAGGGGCGACTGCTCGGCGATCAGGGAGCCGATGTCCTCAAGGTGGAATCGCGCGCCTATCCTGACGGTAACCGCCAGTCCTACCTCAAATATGGCATGTCGGTCAGTTTCGCGGCCGGACACCGCAACAAACGCAGCCTGGGCATCAATTTGCGCGATCCGGAGGGGCGGAAGTTGTTTCTGGAACTGGCTGCTCAGGCCGATGTCATTCTTTCCAATTTCAAGCCCGGCACCATGGAAAGCCTTGGCCTCGATTACGAGACGGTCAGTGCCATCAACCCGCGGATCGTCATGGTCGACAGCTCCGCATTCGGCGCAACGGGGCCGTGGAGCGGGCGCATGGGCTATGGTCCGCTCGTTCGCGCGGCTACCGGGCTGGCATTGGCCTGGCGCTATCCCGACGATCCCGAGGGCTTTTGCGACAGCGTTACCATCTATCCGGACCATGTTGCCGGGCGTGTCGGGGCGATGGGGGCGGTGGCTCTGCTGATCCGCCGCCTGCGGACGGGGCGCGGGGGCACTGCGAGCGTAGCGCAGTCTGAAGTGATGCTGAGTCACTTCGCCGCCGACGTCGCGCGCGTGTCGCTTGGTCTGCCTACGGGTACTCCATCCGATCATCCCTATGGGGTCTATCCTGCCGCCGGTGATGACGAATGGTGCGTCGTGGTCGTGGACGGGGACCAGAGCTGGCGCGGTTTTTGCGAGGCTATCGGCTTTTCCGCTGGAGAGGGCCTGACGACACCCGCCGCACGCCTTGCTGCGCGCGAAGGAATCGACGCGGCGCTGACTGCCTGGCTAGCCAGCCGGACACCCCTGGAGGCCGCGACCGCATTGCAGACGCACGGGGTCGCTGCGGCGCCGATGCTCCGGCTCGCAGACCTGCCTGACTTTGCCTATTACCGCGACCGCAATTTCTATCGCACCGAGAGCCACCCTTATCTGCCCGAGGACTTCCTCGTCGAACGGCGCCACGTCACTGGACGAGCCACGGTCGATGCGGAGACACGGCCCGCTCCCCTGGCGGGCGAGCACAGCAGCGAAGTGATCGCCGAATGGCTCGGGCTTCCTGCCGAAACGATCTCCCGGTTGGAAGAAACAGGCGTCATCGAGGGGGTTGATCCCCGCGAATGGAAGGCGATCGAGGACACCATTGCCCCGTCTGAGCAGGGTCGCGCTTGACAGAGTTAATCGAACGATTAATTAAAGTGCAAACCAACCGAGTGGGATTCATATGACCGAAGCGCTTATCATCGATGCAGTTCGCACGCCCCGAGGGATCGGTAAGGTGGGCAAGGGCTCTCTCGCCCATCTCCACCCCCAGCATCTCGCCGCGACTGTCCTCCGAGCCATTGCCGAGCGTAACGATCTGGATACTGCCGACGTAGGCGACATTATCTGGTCGACCTCCTCGCAGAGGGGCAAGCAGGGCGGCGATCTGGGGCGGATGGCCGCACTGGACGCGGGTTACGATGTCGCGGCCAGCGGCGTCACTCTCGACCGTTTCTGCGGCGGCGGCATTTCGGCCGTCAGCCTGGCGGCGGCTCAGGTGATGAGCGGCATGGAGGATCTGGTCGTCGCCGGTGGCACCGAAATGATGAGCTATGCCAATGCGCTCACGGCAGATGAGGTGGCTGCGGGTCTGGGGGCACCGCTGATGGGATCGCAGAACGACCATCTCGATGTCCTGCACCCGCAATCTCATCAGGGCGTGTGCGGCGATGCAATCGCGTCGATGGAAGGGATCAGCCGCGAAGCGCTCGACGCGCTTGGCCTTGAAAGTCAGCGTAAGGCGGCTGTCGCGATTGCCGAAGGGCGTTTCGACAAGTCACTCGTTCCGGTGAAGGACGACGATGGCAATGTCGTGCTGGCGAAGGATGAATATCCCCGCCCGGAAACTACGGCGGAAGGGCTCGCGCAATTGAAGCCCGCCTTCGTGGCGCTGGCGGATTATCCCTATGACGAGAAGGGTTCGACCTTCCGCAAGCAGATCAACCGCCGTTATCCCGATCTGGAAATCGAGCATGTCCATCATGCCGGTAACAGCTCCGGCGTGGTCGATGGTGCGGCAGCGGTCCTGATTGCCTCGCCCGCATATGCCAAAGAGTACGGGCTCAAGGCGCGGGCGCGGATCGTGGCGGCGGTCAACATGGGTGACGATCCCACGCTGATGCTCAACGCGCCGGTGCCCGCCGCGAAGAAGGTTCTGGCGAAGGCAGGCCTCGCGATTGACGAAATCGATCTGTGGGAGATCAACGAAGCCTTTGCGGTGGTGGTCGAGAAATTCGTTCGCGACCTCAATCTCGATCGGTCGAAAGTGAACGTCAATGGCGGCTCGATTGCCCTTGGCCATCCGATTGGAGCAACCGGAGCCATTCTGATCGGAACGGTGGTCGACGAGCTGGAGCGAACGGGGGGGCGTTATGGACTCGTCACCATGTGCGCTGCCGGAGGAATGGCGCCAGCTATCATCGTTGAGCGGATCGACGGCTAGACGATTTTCCGGGGAGGGGCATTGCGATGGAACTGAACGACGATATTGCCGCGGCTGTTACGGGCGGCGCATCGGGCCTGGGTGAAGCAACGGCGCGCGCGCTTGCTACGAAAGGCGCCAAAGTTGCGATCTTCGACCTCAACGAGGAGAAGGGCGAGGCGGTCGCGCACTCCATCGGGGGCATTTTCTGCAAGGTCGACGTCACTGACGATGCCAGCGTCGAGGCCGGTTTCGCCAAAGCTCGCGAGGCGCACGGGCAGGAGCGGATTATGGTCTGCTGTGCCGGCACCGGCAGCGCGATCAAGACCGCCAGTCGCTCGCGGGAGGACGGCTCGATCCGGCATTTCCCGGTCGCGGAATTCGACAGGCTGATCAAGATAAACCTGGTGGGCACGTTCCGCTGTGTTGCGAAGTCGGCGGCTGGTATGCTGACGCTGGACCCATTGACGAGCGACAATGATCGCGGCGTGATCATCATGACTGCATCCGTGGCCGCTGAAGACGGCCAGATCGGACAGGCCGCCTACTCCGCATCCAAGGGCGGCGTCACCAGTCTCACCTTGCCTGTCGCGCGCGACCTGATGGGCGAGGGCATTCGGGTCAACACGATCCTGCCGGGCATCTTCATGACACCATTGATGCTGGGGGCGGGGCAAAAGGTGATCGATTCATTGTCGGCGAGTGTGCCGTTCCCAAAGCGTCTCGGCGATCCTTCCGAATATGCCGCGCTCGCGCTCTCGATGATCGAGAACGGCTATTTCAATGGCGAGGATGTCCGTCTGGACGGTGGCATTCGGATGGCGCCCCGCTAAGCATGACGGGGATATTCGACAGTCCATCTCGCTGGGTCGACGACGAGATCCAGATGTTCGATGACAGCGTGTCGCGCTTTCTCGCCGACAAGGTTACGCCCGCCCGGTTGCAGCGTTGGCGGGACGACGGGATCGTTGAGCGCAGCGCCTGGGACGAGGTGGGGCAGGCGGGACTGCTCGGCCTGTCGATCGATCCGGAATTCGGCGGGGCGGGCGGCGACCTGCGCCATGAAGCGACCTTGATCCGGCACCTCGGTCTGGCCGGAGCAGAGGGCTGGGGCATCCCCCTGCATAACGCCATCTGCGGCCACTATATTCAGCACTACGGCACTCCGGAACAGCAGCAGCGCTGGTTGCCGGGGATCGTGTCGGGCCAGTATATCACCGCCATCGCCATGACCGAACCAGGGGCAGGCTCCGATCTTCAGGGTATTCGCACGACGGCCAGCGCCAGCGGCAATGGCTATGCCATCAACGGCCAGAAGACCTTCATCACCAACGGGCAGAGCGCCAACCTGATCATCGTGGTGGCCAAGACCAACCCGCAGGAAGGCAGCCGGGGAATTTCGCTGCTGGTGGTCGAGACCGAGGATGCAGCCGGCTTCGCGAGGGGCCGCAATCTCGACAAGGTCGGGCTGGAGATGGGCGACACCTCCGAACTCTATTTCGAGGATGTCTTCGTGCCAGCCGAAAATCTGCTCGGCGGAGTCGAGGGGCAGGGCATGTATCAGCTGATGAAGGAGCTGCCGAAAGAGCGGCTCATCATCGCGATCGAATGCCTGGCGATCATCGAACGGGCGCTGAACGACACGCTCGCCTACGTGCGCGAGCGCAAGGCGTTCGGCAAACGGGTGCTGGATTTCCAGAACACCCAATTCACTCTCGCCGAATGCAAGACCGAAGCTGTCATCGCTCGCCTCTTCGTCGACGATTGTATCGGGAAATATCTGGCGGGGGAACTGGACGCCGCGACCGCCAGCATGGCGAAATACTGGGTTTCCGAACGAGCGCAGGCCATTGTTGATCGCTGCCAGCAGTTCTTTGGTGGCTATGGCTACATGTCCGAATATCCGATTGCCCAGATGTACAAGGATGTGCGCGTCAAGCGCATCTACGGCGGCACGACCGAGGTCATGAAGCTGCTGATCGCACGCACACTGGAGGATTGAAGAAATGGCGCTTCAGAGCAGGAAGAGTGGCGCATGACCTATGAAACTATTCGCTATGACGTCGAAGAAGGGATCGCCACCGTCACGCTGGACAGGCCGGACAGGCTGAATGCCTTCACGAATGGGATGATGGAGGAATTGATCGATGCGCTGAATCGCATCGATGCCGATGACAATGTGCGCGTGGCTATCTTTACCGGCGCCGGGCGAGCCTTTTGTGCGGGCGCGGACTTGTCAGACGGGCCGGAGACTTTCGTCCCGAAAGACGATCTTGTGAATGCCGATGGCTCGCTGAATTACAGCTCCGATGCCGCGCGCGATAGCGGCGGGCGAGTGGCGCTGCGGATATTCCGGTGCCTTAAGCCGATCATTGCGGCGATCAATGGTCCGGCTGTGGGGATTGGGGCCACAATGACCTTGCCGATGGACATTCGTCTGGCGAGCGGCAGCGCCAGAATTGGCTTCGTCTTCGCCCGGCGCGGCATCGTCAGTGAGGCAGCTTCGGCCTGGTTCCTTCCGCGTGTCGTAGGTGTCTCGCAGGCGCTCGAATGGTGCACAACGGGCCGGGTGTTCGACGCGAATGAGGCCAGGGCGGCGGGGCTCGTTCGATCGCTCCACGCGCCTGACGACCTCCTGACCGCGGCGCGGGCGCTGGCTCGCGAGATCGCGGACAACACTGCGCCCGTTTCAGTGGCGTTGATGCGCCAGATGATCTGGCGTGGTCTGGGCATGAGCAACCCTATGGAAGCGCACAGAATCGACAGCCGCGGTATCCTCTCGCGCGGCCAGAGCCGGGATGTTGCAGAAGGCCTCAGTGCCTTTCTGGAGAAGCGGCCCGCGCGCTTTGTCGACAAAGTTTCAACCGACATGCCGGACTATTTCCCCTGGTGGGACGAGCCGGCCTACAAGTAAGGAACGATTGAGTATGGACATGTTTTGCGCCGGTGCGTTCAAGGGTCGCACAGTTTTCGTGGCCGGGGGATCTTCCGGGATCAATCTGGGCATCGCTCATCGCTTCGGTGAAATGGGGGCCAATGTCGCGCTGATAAGCCGTAGCGAAGAGCGGGTCGCAGCGGCGGCCGAGGAGGTGAAGGCAACTGGCGCGGACTGTATTGGCCTGGCAGCGGACGTTCGCGACTTCGATGCCGTTTCACGTGCCTTTGCACAGACATCGGAGCGGTGGGGTCCGATCGATGTCGTGATATCTGGGGCGGCAGGCAATTTCCTGTCTCCGGCGGTGGGGCTGTCTGCAAACGCCTTTCGCACTGTGGTGGAGATTGATCTGCTGGGCACGTTCAACGTTATGCGCGCTTCGTTCGACCATCTGCGTAAACCGGGCGCCAGCCTTATTTCCATTACCGCAGGACAGGCCAAGCGACCGATCATGTTTCAGGCGCATGCCAGCGCTGCGAAGGCAGGGATCAACAATCTCACGGAAACTCTGGCAATGGAGTGGGGGCCTGCGGGCATTCGCGTCAATGCCATTTCACCCGGCCCGATCGGCGATACCGAAGGCATGGCCCGGCTCGCGCCAACCGATGAAGCGACCAACGCCATCAAGCGGCGCCTGCCGTTGCGCGATTATGGTGCGAAGCGGGACATTGCCGACGCCGCGCTGTTCCTGTCGAGCGACAATGCCCGCTACATCACCGGGGTCGTTCTGGAAGTCGATGGAGGGCTGTTGCTGGGCGACTCGTCCGCCGATGCTCTGACCGTGCCTCAAAGACGTTCATAAACAGAGATGAATTGGTGGTAATGGACGCAAATACCCGTTTCGACATCGCTGCGCTCGAACGATGGATGGATGCGAACGTAACTGGTTTTCGCGGTCCGCTGGACGTCGAGAAGTTTAGCGGCGGACAGTCCAATCCGACCTTCAAGCTGACGGCTGCCAGCGGGCAATATGTAATGCGGCGCAAGCCGGCAGGGGAATTGCTGAAAGGCGCCCATGCCGTCGATCGCGAGGCGCGGGTGATGAAGGCTCTGGCGCAGCAGGGCTTTCCCGTCCCTCACATATATGGACTCTGCACCGACGATTCTGTCATCGGATCGTGGTTCTATGTCATGGACATGGTCGAAGGTCGCATTTTCTGGGACGGGGATCTCCCAGCTGTTCCAGCCGAAGAGCGTAGCGCGTATTACGATGCGATGGGCGCCACCTTGGCGCAGCTGCATAGTTTCGAGCCCACTGCATCAGGGCTGGCGGATTTCGGACGTCCGGGGCGCTATTTGCAGCGCCAGATCGAGCGTTGGTCTCGCCAGTATCAGGAGGACGAAATGGCGGGTCGTTCGCCCGATATGGATTTCCTTGTCGAGTGGCTTCCCAATCATGCACCGCAGCTTGAAGAGACGTGTGTCGTCCACGGAGATTATCGCGTGGACAATGTGATTTTTCATCCCACCGAACCGCGCGTGATCGCTGTGTTGGACTGGGAACTTTCAACTCTGGGTCATCCGATTGTCGACTTCACCTATCATCTTATGGCTTATCGCGTTCCCTCTTCCATCAGGTGGGGCTTAGCTGGCCGCGATCTGCCCGCGCTCGGAATCCCTGGCGAAGAAGACTATATCGCGGCCTATTGCCGCCGCACTGACCGTGCCGACATCGCTGACCTGAATGTCTACATCGCTTTCAACCTGTTCCGGTTCGCCGCGATTGTCCACGGCATAAAGGGGCGCATGTTGCGCGGCACTGCCTCGTCCGCTGAGGCGGCTGACCTGGTAAGACACATGGATGATTTTGCCGCAATCGCACGGCACACCGCAGAACAAGGCTGACAGACGGTGGAACCCGATAAAGCCTGCGGGGGTGTTATGAACTGCACCACTGCTTCTAAAATTCGTAAGATATTCATGCACCAAAGGAGAGATCTGTGACCGATCGGGCGTCATCAATTGCCGCTGACGTGGAAGCTTTCGTGCGGACCGTCGTCATCCCATACGAGAAGGATGCGCGCGCGCGAAGCGGCCACGGGCCGTCCGATGAGCTGGTTGCGGAAATGCGTGAAAAGGCGAAGCTCGCAGGCGTTTTGACGCCGCACATATTGGCGGATGGGAGCCACCTGAGCCAACGCGAGACAGCGACCGTGCTTATTGCTTCCGGGCTTAGTCCGCTCGGGCCACTGGCCGTCAACACCATGGCCCCGGACGAGGGCAATATGTATCTGCTGGGCCATGTGGCTACCGACGAGCAGAAGGCGCGTTTCCTCACGCCATTGATCCAGGGCGGCGCGCGTTCGGCATTTCTGATGACGGAGCCAGCGGCGGAAGGCGGGGCCGGTTCGGACCCGTCGATGATGATGACCACGTGTCGCCTGGACGGCAATCACTGGATCATCAATGGCCGCAAGCGCTTCATCACCGGCTATCAGGGGGCGGCGGTGGGGATCGTAATGGCAAAGTCCGACGATGGCGCATGCATGTTCCTCGTCGACCTTCCGGCCCCTGCAATCACTGTCGAAACTATACTCGACACGATCGACAGTTCGATGCCAGGCGGCCATGCCGCGTTGCGGATCGACAATCTGCGCGTACCGGCCGATCAGATGCTGGGGCAGAGTGGCGAAGGCTTCAAATATGCCCAAATCCGGCTCAGTCCTGCCCGGTTATCACACTGCATGCGCTGGTTGGGCGGCTGCCGTCGCGCGCACGAGATTGCGACCGCTTATGCCTGCCAGCGAGAGGCGTTCGGCAAGCTGCTGATCGACCATGAAGGCGTCGGGTTCATGCTGGCCGAGAATATGATTCTGTTGCAGCAATGCGAACTGATGATCGATTGGTGCGCCGGAGTGCTCGACAGCGGTTCGCTCGGAACGGCCGAAAGTTCGATGACCAAGGTGTCGGTGAGCGAAGCACTGATGAAGATCGCCGATAATTGCGTTCAGGTTATGGGGGGCGACGGTGTCACCGGCGATACCATTGTCGAACAGCTGTTCAGGGAAATTCGTGCATTTCGCATCTACGATGGCCCGACCGAAGTGCACAAATGGAGCCTCGCGAAGAAAATAAAGCGCGACTATCTGAAGGGATAGCTCCGAAAAGGTCGAGGTAATCTGCAAGCCGGATGTCGCATCCAGGTCAAGCCTGGCTGCCTGACTGTTTGTCTGCCTGGGGCATTAGCCGACGAGTCGCCGCTTGCAGCGCAGATGGGCCTTGAAATGCCATTGCGTTACGGCATTGCCTCCGCTTCGCCAGACATATTACGGGCCATTTTCAAGGCCAAAAATTGATATAAAATATGTAATATCAAAAACTAAGGTATATGGTCTTGCCGTGGCCCCCGGCGCTTGCGAGCAGAGGGTGCGACTGCTGCAGTATGCTTCCTCATGTATATTTCTTGTCAGGCATCGTCATTGTTGGCGGAGTGCTGCGGGGGTAATTTCTCCTCGATAACAACGCCGATCAGGCGTGTGCGGTTGCAGCTTGCACCGCTGGAGAGGAGAAGTGGCGGTTGCGAGTGACGGGCAACGTGTCGCTGTCTTTCTTCCAGTCGGTAAGCAGACCTTTATGGAGGATGTTTGGACGATGGAACTTACTACGCCGGCCCCCGCGAACGTATGGGATGATGCTATCCGTACAGCGCGTGCACGCTTTACGCATATCGATCCGGAGCGGTTGGCGGCTTTCATCAGTGCTCAGTCCGATGTTCACGGTCCGGTGTCGATCGAAGACTTCGATACCCTGACCGACGGTTCGGGCATGAGCAATGGCATTGCCTTCTTCACCGCGGTGATCGACCGGGGAGAGGGCCCGCAACGTGAATCGCTGGTGCTGCGCTATGCACCTGGCGTGTCGTTGCTGCAGCAGAAGAGCTTCGAAGACGAGTTTCTCACGATGCAGGCGGTCCATGCTGCAGGGCTTACCGTGCCGGCGGTGATGTGGCTGGATGCCGATGGTGAGGGCATTGGCGCTCCGGGTTTTGTCATGGAGCGCGTGGTGGGCGAGATACCCGCTTCGGCGATGTATTCGCGCGGGCCGTTCGCTAAGCTCTCGAACGAAGACCGCCATCGCATGATGCTCGAACCGGCGGGCTTCCACGGACGGTTGCGTAAGGCAGCGATCGGCGCAGACCGGGTGCCTCATCTGCTCAAGCGCGGCGAAGGCGCGACCCCGCTGGAGCGCGAGCTGAGCTGGTGGCTCAAAGAGGCGCAGCTTATTACGGAGCCGGACGATCCGCGTTTCCTGCGCGTGAAGTCGGTGCATGACTGGCTTCTGGCCAACCAGCCGCCAGTGCGTGAAGCCACTCTGATCCACGGCGATGCCCAGCATTGCAACACCATCTTCCGCAACGGTGTTCCGGCCGGTGTCCTCGACTGGGAGCTTGCCCATCTCGGCTATGCCGAAACTGACATCGTGATGATGGTTCTGACCACCGAAATCCTGAAGCTGACCGACATCGTCGTCGACGATACGCCGACGGAAGAGGAATATATCGCGCGCTACGAAGCCGAAAGCGGCGAGAAAGTAGAGCACTGGGCCTATTTCAAGCTCTGCATGGCCTACCGCTATCTGGTCGGCCAGATTTTCGCGGCCAATGCGCTTCCTAACCCCGAAGAGATGTGGGCGATCGTCGATAAGATCGTCACCGAAAATCTTGCGGAAGCGAAGGCCGCTTCTGCTTCCAGCCAGCAAGCCTGATCGAGGATTGACCATGACATACGATGAAACCTGGGACCGGCCGCATCAGCCTGGTGAGGAATTGGGCTGGCAGGAAAGCGATTGCTACTGGTTCTATGATGCCAATACCGGCGTCGGCGGTTATCAGCGGATCGGCCAGAAGCCGAATGCCGGGACCGGGCAGGTCACCCTGTTCGTGTTCGACAAGAACGGAGAGCGTTACACCGTCAACGACGCTTTCGAGCGCGATCGCCCGATCGGCGCGAAGGATCGCTGGGAAGATGGCCATCAGGTCGAATCCCATCGCGCCGATGCGCTGGGCGATGGCAGGATGCGCTTCCGCTGGGACGAGCCCGGCAGCAGCGCGGATATCGAGTTCTACGAGAGCTTCCACACCCCGCGCGGCTGGTCGAAATCGAGCCACGAAGCCAAGTTCATGGAAGCGATGAACCCAGGTGGGCACCTCGAAGTGTCGGGCCGTATCAAGGGGCAGATCCGGATTGGCGACCGGGACTATACGATCGATGCGCTGGCGCATCGTGACAGATCCTGGGGCTTCCGCGACTTTGCCCATTTCGACTACCGCCGCTTCCGGATGTTTTCCGGCACGGTGGGCCCGGAACTGAGCTTTGCCACCTTCGTGTGCGACACCGCCAATGGCCGCACCGTCTCCGGGTTCGTCGTGCGTGACGGCGTGGATGAGGATATCGCCGACCTGCGCGTGCTCGTCACCATCGATGCAGATGGATTGACGTCGATGGGCGGTACGGCGGTCATTACTCTGCAGTCGGGTGAAAAACTCACGCTGCCCTATCGCCCGGTTCAGGCCTACCTGACGAGGTTTCCGGCCAACAATGGCTTCCTCGTCGATACGATTTCCGAAGTCGATTACGCTGGGAAGACCGGTTTCTGCGATTCCATTCACAACAACAATCCGGCTCGCGGAACGCACATGCCCGACCAGTCGGACACCGACATCGTGGCCGTTGACCTCGGGCTGTCGCCTTCGGCCAGCTACGCCATTTAACCCCGCGTATTACAATTGTCGCTCGCAAGAACGCGAAGTCGAGGAGAGAGAACCATGTTTGACTTGCTTATCAAATCAGGCACCATCATCGACGGTACCACCTTCCCCCGCTATCAGGCGGACATTGGCATCCGTAACGGTGTGATCGAGAAAATCGGCCGGATCGAGCCGTCGGAAGCGCAAAAGGTCATCGATGCCACCGGGAAGGTTGTCGCCCCCGGCCATGTCGACTGCCACACCCATTATGACGCGCAGATCCATTGGGACCCCTATTGCTCGAACTCGGGCGAAAACGGTGTGACGACTGTGGTGGCGGGCAATTGCGGCTTCGGGTTTGCGCCCTGCCGCCCTCAGGATCGCGAACGCGCGATGCTGATGATGGAGAATACCGAGCAGGTTCCCTACGAACAGATGAAGGCCGAATTGCCCTGGACGTGGGAGAGCTTCCCCGAATGGCTGGAGCATCTCCGTTCGCTCCCCAAGGGCGTCAACTTCATGATGTATATCCCGCTCAACCCGCTGATGGTCTATGTCATGGGCATCGATGCGGCCAAGAGCCGGTCGGCCACTCCGGATGAACTTTCGCAGATGAAGCAATTGATCCGCGAAGCGATGGATGCTGGCGCCGCAGGTATCGGTCTGTCGCATCTGCAGGACAAGAACGGCCACACGGATTACGACGGTACGCCGATGCCGACGGACACGATGGATCAGCAAGACGCCATCGAACTGTGCCGCACGCTCGGCGAAATCGGGCGTGGCACGATCCAGGTCCTGTCTTACGTTCCGGGCCTGTGCGACATGAAGCAGCTCGCGGCGGATTTCTTCGACGCGACGCAACGGCCGGTAATCCTGAACGTCGCCCTTTCGACGGCAGTGATGAAGGAATGCTATCGCCCACTGCTCGATTGGGTCGACGAACAGTGGAAGCAGGGGCGCCAGATCTTCGTTCAGTCCTTCGTCCAGCGTTCGTGGAACGAGTTCAATCTGATTGACCTCAATCTCAACGACGGCATTCCCGAATGGCGCGCAATCTCCAAGCTGCCGACTGTCGAAGAGAAGCTGGCGCTGATCGCAGACGAGAACCATCGCGCTACCATGCGTGCCAAGTACGATCCCACGCAGCTGATGACCGGAAGCGGCGCGATCGAGGATATTGTCCTGACGGCCAGCGGCGATGTGCCCGAGCTGGAACCGCTGGTCGGCCGGCGTCTGGGTGACATTGCGGAAGAACGCGGTGTCCATGCGCTGGACGTGCTGTTCGACACGTCGATTGCGACCAATGGATGGGCCAATTTCCAGACCACAGTCAATTCCGGCGCCGATGTTTGCGAAGCGGCCGATATCATGAGCAGTCCGTTCGTGCTGGCGGGCAGTTCCGACGGCGGTGCTCACTCGAAGTTCTATTGCGGGGGCCATTGGGCGACCGAACTGCTCTGCACCCTGGGTCGCGACGGTGGCTTCATGTCGCTGGAGGAACTGCACTATCACTTCTCGTACCAGCCCGCCCGCGTAATGGGTCTTCGCGATCGCGGCGCGGTGCTGGAAGGGATGGCTGCCGACCTGCTGATCTATGCGATCGACGATATCGACGCCAGCGGCGAGAGCTACGAGATGCGGTTCGACCAGCCGCAGGGCGATTGGCGCCGCTACTTCGTGACGAGCGGCTATCACATGATCATCGTGAACGGTGAAATCACCTTCGTCGACGGCGTGCCCAATGACGCGCGGCCGGGCAAGATCCTGCCCGACATGGGCGCATTGGTCGATCAGATGATGCTCGCAGCTGAGGCAGCCGAATAGGCCGTGGTGGGCAAGCGTCCGATCATCACAGGTGTCAGCAAGGGCATCGGCGGTGGTTTTGCGCGGCCCGATGCAGAAGCGGGGGCAGATCTGGCGATCTGCTCCCGTGCTGCACACGGGACCGAAGGGGTGCCGGACGAACGCAAGCCGCTGAATGCCAGCATTCTGACGGCGAGGTGAAAGTAGATGTCGGGCATCCCCGAATGCGGCACGCGGATAGTGCACTTTACATCCCTGGGCGACCTTTCCGGTCTCGAATAGTCGATAGCAACCGCAATTATGACCCCCGCAGGCGGTCGATGGAGTGAGCACAATGAGCATTGATTTCACCACCGGGTACGAAGGCACGATCGGTGGCAGCGCTTGCGGTAGCAACGATCATCTGGACGTGATCAACCCGGCGACCGGCAAGGCTTTTGCATCGGCACCCGATGCCGGCGCAGGGCAGCTCGACAGCGCCGTCGATGCGGCGACCCTCGCTCTGCCCGGCTGGCGGGCGCTGGGCATAGAGCAACGCCGCGCCGCTCTCCTGCAACTCGCCGATGCGATAGAAGCGAACAGCGAGGCGTTTACCGCGTTGTTCACACGTGAACAGGGGCGTCCCTTGAGCTTCGCTGCGGCCGAGATCGCTCTGGGCATACAGTGGCTTCGCGCCGCTGCTGCACAGGATATCCCGGTCGAGATCGTCGAAGATAGCGAGGCTCGCACGGTCGAGGTTCATCATGTGCCTTTGGGCGTGGTCTGCGCGATCGTCCCCTGGAACTTCCCGTTCCTGCTGGCGATCTGGAAAATTGCGCCTGCACTGCTCGCGGGTAACACGATGGTGCTCAAACCCTCGCCCTTCACGCCGCTGTGTGCCCTGAAGCTAGGCGAGCTTTCGCGTGGCATTCTGCCGGACGGCGTGTTCAACGTGCTGAGCGGCGGCGATGCGCTGGGTCCGTTGATGACGGCGCATCCCGGCTTTGCGAAGATCAGTTTCACCGGATCGACCGCTACAGGCAAGCGGGTGATGGAGTCCGCTGCGAAGGATCTGAAGCGTGTGACGCTGGAACTGGGTGGCAATGACGCGGCGATCATCATGCCCGATGTCGATCTCGATGTCGTTGCCGAGCAGATATTCATGGGGGCATTTTACAACAGCGCTCAGGTCTGCATCGCGACCAAGCGCCTCTACATCCACGAGGACATCTACGACGCCTTGCGCGACCGCCTGCACGCTATCGCCCAGATGATGAAAGTCGGCGACGGCACGGAGGAGGGAGTGGTTTTCGGTCCTGTGCAGAATGCGCCGCAATATAAGCGGGTCATGGGGCTGATCGAGCAGGCCGAGGCCGATGGCCTGACATTGTTGCGCGGCAGCGACGTGCCGGAAGGCGAAGGCTACTTCGTGCCGATCACTCTGGTCGACAATCCACCCGATACGGCAGCGGTTGTGACCGAGGAAGCCTTTGGTCCGGTTTTGCCACTGCTGCGCTTCAGCGACATCGACGAACTGATGAGCCGCGCCAATGACAGCGAGTATGGTCTTGCCGGGGCGGTCTGGTCGAAAGACATCGCGCAGGCGAAGGCGATTGCCGCGCGGATGGAAACCGGCACTGTCTGGATCAACCAGAACCTTCAGTCCGCCCCGCACATTCCCTTCTCCGGTGCCAAACAGTCTGGCCTTGGGGTGGAGAACGGGCAAGTGGGCCTGCTGGAGTTCACGCAAGCCAAGACGATCTTCGTGCCGAAGGCCGCGTGAGTTCGGCGACCTGTGATCGCGGGATTGTGAGGGGCTGGCGATGAGTGAGGTCTTGCCGCCAGTCGAAAAGCTCGGCGCGGTCAGGCTGATCCGCTTCGGCAATCCGCCTCACGGCATTTTGAGCGCGCGTGGCGCCACAAAGCTGCTGTCGGCCTTTCGCGATACGTTGGCAGACAGTGAAACGCGCGCCATCGTCATTTGCGGCAGCGATCCCGGGGTCTTCATTCGCCATTACGACCTGCGATCGATCCAGCGCGCCGCGAAGGCGATCCGCGAAGGGCTGATCGACGAGGTTGCTTTCCAGTCGGGGGACTTTGCGGTCCTCATCGATTGTATCGCGCAGGCGCCGGTGCCGGTTATCGCCGCGATCAACGGCATCTGCATGGGTGGAGGGTTCGAACTGGCGTTGGCGTGCGACGTGCGTATCGTTCAGCGCGACGTACAGCATATCGGTCTGCCGGAGGCGCGTATCGACATTCTCCCCGGCGGTGGCGGAGTTGCCCGGCTGACCCGGTTGATAGGTCTGTCGGCAGCAACGGATATCATCCTGCGCGGCCGTACTTTCGATGCAGAGCGCGCCTACTGCCTTGGTATCGTGGGCGATATTGCGGATGATGCCGTCGCTTTCGCGCTCGCACTGGGCGAACGGCTCGCCAGTCGCGATCCGCAGGCGATCAGAGCCATCAAGTCGCTGATTGCCGACACGATTGGCGACACGTTGAGCGAAGCGGTGGCAGCCGAGAGGCTGGCCTTCGCACGCCAGGTGCGCGACAGCGACATCGCGCTGGCCGGCATCGATGCGCTGTTGCAGTCTGGCACGATGTTGGAAACGGTACCCGAAAGCTGAACTGCCGTTTGCGCTTGCTTAATATCGCAGGCAGGCATCCACCGCATCGAGATCATCGGCCGCATGTGCAAGCCGCTCGATGAATACGAGGCTGGATTCGGTGGGCTGCATTTCGGGCATATCGGGGGCAGGGGTGAGAGTGCCCGTCCACCAGTTGAGTGCCGACATCATGTTCATGCGATAGAGCTCGAAAGCATCCTCGAATGCAGGAACGGCGACACCTTGTTCGGCGATCAGCTCCAGATATTCCGCCAGCAGATCCCGCTCCCACAGGCGGCGATGCTCTATCGTGAGCGAACTTGCCAGAGCGTAGGAGAGGTCGCGCGACCAGTTGCCGATCGATGCACATTGCCAGTCGGTCAGACCCATCCGGCCATCATGAGCGACATACCATTGCTTCAGGTGGCAATCGCCATGCAGCACTGTGCCGGGCAGGCTCTTGTGGCATTCGACGCTTGCTACCGTAGCGGGCCAGATATCGTCGTATCGCGCGAACAGCCGCGCCGGTATCTGCTGTTCTGCGGCCTGAAAACCCTGGTTGGTGCTATGCTCCTGCCCCAGACTCACAGCGTTGGCGAAGAAGTCCGGCCAGGTGTTGAGTTCCAGCCGAGCCGTTAAATCCGCGCGGCCGTGGAAGCGACTGTGCAACCCGGCGAGCAGCGCAATCTGCCCGCGCGCCCGATCCAGATCGATTGGCTCATTGTGGCCGCAGAAGGTCACCCGATCGCCAATGTCTTCCAGCACGATGATCGAGCAAAAGGACTGCGGATCATAGGCAGCATGATGAGCCTGTGGGATATCGATGGCGAGGGCGGGCCGGACATTGTGATAGAACTTCACCTCTGAATGCGCCCCGCCTGTGATGCCGAGCGTCAGGCGATGCTGCAGATCATGCGACGCCTTGCAAAACACCGATGCCGGCAGTCCGGCCTGGCGGCCGGCGGCACTATAGGTGAGGTGTATGCGCCTTCGGTTTGCCGTTCCGTCATCCGGCGCCCCAAGCGTAAAGCTCTCCACCGCTGCGCCGGGTACGTCCTCGCATAAGATCGCGGTCAGCCACTTTGTCGTGATCGCTTCATAGTCGATCGGTATGTCGCTGACGGTCAGCGCCTTGGGATGGTCTCGCCGATCGCGTTCGTACAGTGCGACAATTTGCTCTTTCAGGCTCATCCCGGTCCCCTTAACATCCACTCCGACGTAGCTTAGCGGTCGTGTAAGCGTGCTGTAGGCCCGTCGATTCTCTAGTTAATTAATCGACTACATTATTCGCTTTACAATTGGCAAGCGAGTGGTCAAAAAATCGCGAAATGCCGAGGATATTCGACGCCGGGGCTCCGTCAGGAGGCCGGTGCGAACCGGCGTCAAGGTCGAGATGGCGATGGCCGGAGCTGATATCTCACGATCGCCCCGCGATTGGGTCATTGCCCCGTGCCCGGTGTGCCTGCATGGGCAGTGCACTACCGATGGCAGGGCTTTGCCTCACCGGGACGGACAATGATGGAAGGATCTGGCAATGCACGGATTACGTAATTTCAGGGATGTAGGGGAGAGCCTCGATCCTTCACATCCCGCAATCGCAGCCGGACAACTATTCCGCTGCGGGCATCTCGCCCGCCTTCATGACGAGGCGAAACGTGATCTTCTGGCCCGACCCTGGTCGCATGTCATTGACTTACGTTACCCTGACGAATGCAGACGCGATCCATCGCCCTGGCCGAACGAGACCCGTTATCGATTGTTGAACGTTGGCGGCGGCTCTTCCCGCGATGCACCCCATCTTGAAATGTTCATGGCCGCTCGCGCAGAGGCGCACGGGATCGACGCGGTCAATCTGTCCTTCTACCGCGAGATTCCATTTGACCCGCTCTATCGACCTTTGTTCGCTGAAGCGGTCGGCGCCATCGCAGCAAGCGAAGGCCCGGTTCTTGTCCACTGCACGGCCGGGAAGGACCGAACGGGCATCCTGGTTGCCTTGATCCTGAGCCTGCTGGGCGTGGACCGCAGTTTGATAGTCGAGGATTATCTCAAGTCCACTCGTATCGTGACGCCGGAATTCACCGAGAGCATGCGTGAACAGTTGGAGAAAATGACCGGCGAAACCGTGACCTTGGCCGAGGTCACGGCGATGTTGACCGTCTCTCCAGATTATATCGTCGCCATGTTCGATGCGGTGAGTGCTCGCAGCGGGTCTGTAGCGGACTATTTCGCAGAGGCGGGGATCGGCCAGTCCGAGATTGGCGCCTTGCGAAACCGCATGGGAAGCCGCCTGGCATCGTCTTCGTCCAGCGTGTGATCTCCGCCATCAGAAGTCACGCACCAGTCGGACACCCCAAGTGCGCGGGGGAGCGTAGTTGCCGAACCGCCCAAGACCGAAGTTGATGATGTTCTGCAGATAGGTCTCGTCGAAGAGATTGTGCACGAACAGCGATAGACGCGTCTTGCCTGAGGCGTCTTCGAGCGTGGCAGACAGGTTTGCGGTCGTATAAGGGGCCTGGCTCTCGCCCGGATTGTTGTAGTAGCGCAGCACGGTGCGACTTGAATGGTAGACGCTGCCGTTCAGGATCAGCGCGGACAGCAGCTCTCCGCCAAGTTCCACGCGATATGTGGCGCTTCCATTCAGGGTGAAATCCGGCGCCCGGGTCAGAGGCGATCCGTCCAGATTGGCTGTGTAGTTGTACACGGGGTCGATTGAGACGAAGTCCTTATACCGTGCGTGCATGAAAGTAGGCGCAAGCTGCAGGCGGAAAGCGTCGGTTACCTGGAATTGCAGGTCTGCTTCGAGGCCATAGATACGCGCGTTAGCATTGGAGATCAGCGTGGTGTTGGGCGGGACGACCTGCGTGATCTGCAGACCCTGATAGTCGTAATAGAAAGCAGCGAAATTGGCCGTCAGCCTGCGGCCGAGAAGCCTGGACTTGAAGCCAAGCTCGTAAGCATCGAGTTGCTCTGGCTGGTACAGCCCCAATGTCGGGCCGAACAGCTCTCCACCCGATCCCGGCCAGTTTGCACCGCCCGACTTGAAGCCGCGCGACCACTGCAAATACGAACTTACATCGGGTGCGAGGTCGAACTGCAAGGCCACTTTCGGGAGGAGCTTGTTGGTGCTCGTATGCAGGTCCACCGAGGTCAACGGCAGGACCGGATCGATGCTGAGGCGCTGTGTGTAGTCGTTGTTCTCGTGGTTGTATCGAAGCCCCAGGTTTAGCCGAAACGCGTCGGTGATTTTATAGGTGGCGTCTACAAAGGCCGCCAGATTGCTGGTCTCTGAAACGACACCCTGACTCAGCACTGCTCCGGCGGGAAGGCTTGACGCCGGTCCGCCAACAGCGCCGAAAACGAGCGGCAGGGTAGCCTGTGCATCCTCGTGAAAGTAGAACCCGCCGAGGATGAAACTCAGGCGGCCGCTTTCACCGACAAGGCTGAGCTCCTGCGAGAACGATTTGGATGGACGGTTGAAATTGATGACGTCGTAGAACGGCGTGGAGGTGGCGTCGCCATCCAGATCGAGATCGCTGAGGTGCGAAACGTGGCTCGTGATAGAGCGTATAGTCAGATGATCTGACGCCTCCCAGTTGATTGTGCCCGAAGCGATGGAAGTGCGCGAGTAGCCCCGGAAAGGGCCATCGGCGACGATCCTGTTGGGCTCTGTGGTCTGGCCACTCGGGGGCGCGAGCGGCGAGGGATCAATAAGTTGCTGGATCGCGACGGGCGCTGTGTTTCGGTCAAAGCGGTAGGATAAATCGATGGTCAGGTTGGGGAGCGGTTCCAGTCTTGCTGCAGCACGGAAATAAGTCGCGTCGACCCCGCCGATGGTCTGTCCGGTGTTGAGAACTTTGATGAATCCGTCCTGCTTTTCCCTCCCGCCGCTCAGGCGAAAATAAACCCCGTCCGTGATCGGGCCCGATACGAAACCGCTGATCCCGCGTTCGTTGCGCCCACCCGCAGACAGTTCCACTCGCCCCGACAGTGTGCGAGTGGGTTTGGCCGATATGAAGTTGATAGCCCCGCCGGTTGCGTTGCGTCCATAGAGTGTTCCTTGGGGGCCACGGAGGACTTCGACCCGATCGAGATCTATGGCACGCAAGGTCGCCATGGTCGAACGAGGCAGAAAGGTTCCATCGACGTACATCGCGACAGTAGGTTCCGTCACTCCGCTTTCGACATTGGAACCGACGCCGCGGATCGTTATCAGTGTCGTACCGAGATGCTCGCCCCAATTTAGGTTGGGGATGATCTTTGCGATGTCGCGTACATCGAGGATACCCTGTTGTTCCAGGGCCTCGCCCGACACTGCTGAGATGGACGCCGGAATGCGCTGCGCTGATTCCGATCGCTTCAGAGCAGTGACAACGATCTCGGAATCGGCGGTCTGCGCTTCCGGATTTTTTTCCTGGGCTTGTGCTGTGGAACCACAGCACAAATAGCCGATGATAACTGTTGATACGCCAAGACTCACCCGTCGAGCCATGTCAGTTTCTCCCCCTCCGTTTGCAGGCCGGTTACGGCCCGGCGAGGCTCACCGATTCTCTCAGCGTAGTTCGTCCCCGCGTCAGCACTCTGTGCGCTTGTCGATGCTGTTCACAATCACTCGCTGTGACAAAATACTAACGTGAGATTACACTTTGAAAGTTATGGTGAAGAGGTGCGATAACTCCAAAGTTCAGCGTTGCAGTCCTGCTGGCTGCGGTTGTGCGGCTTATATCAGTGTCAGCGAGACGGGGAGGCGGGCCTCTGCTTCGTCTCAACAAGCTGCCCGGCTATCGTCATGTTTTTTCAAGAGTCATGGTAGGCTGCGGGTTGGTGATCGGCGGATCCTGAGCGGGATCGTCTCCATCAACCGGAACGGCCGCGCTGACGCGATGCACTGAGAGAATGCGGGCCGTACAAGGCATTGTATAACCAAGGAAAACGGCGATGCAGTCGGTGTCGCCGCATCGCGATCATGTTTGGCCGTCTCAAGGACTGACGCTGTACTCCAACGCGATATGACCGATACCAAACGGCTTGCTTCCCGCACCTGCACTGGCGGCTACCGTGCTCTTCTGGCTCTGATCAGTGAGTCCTGAGCCTAGGGGGCAATCAGCTCGCCCAAACCTATCCGGCCGGGGCCTCGCCCGTTCGACGATTGGCAACGACGACCCGATTGCGTCCTGCTTGCTTGGCGCGCAGCAGCGCACTGTCGGCGGTCGCGATAAGGTCGGTCCAGGTTTCGAGGTCGGGAGATGTCGCTACCCCGATGGACACAGTGACCGGTCCAACCTCCCGGCCAGAAAAACTGATTCTTACCGACGCAATATGAGTGCGGATCTCCTCGGCCCTCTCTACAGCAGTGCGCAGATCGACGTCGGGAAGCAGCAACACGAACTCCTCACCGCCGTAGCGAAACGCAAGAGCTCCATCGCGCGTGAAGTCCCGAAGGGAGGCCCCAACCTGGCGCAAGATCGCATCTCCCGCATCATGGCCGTGGCTGTCATTGAACCGTTTGAAGTTATCGACATCGAGCATCAGACAACTGAGGGGATGGCCCGCTTTAAGTGTGTTGGCAGCAACCTGCTCAAGCACTTTGTCAAGCGACCGACGATTACCCAAACCAGTCAGCGGATCAGTCAGCGCGCTAGCTCGAAGCGCATCGCGCAAGTGCAGATTGGCAAGCGCAAGAGCAATGTTTTCCGCCAGCATGTTCAGGTAGACATCACGCGCCTTCTGCTCGACCTTGAGGCTGTCGATCGCCTCGAAATATAGAAGGCCGAGCGTTTCATCTTGTGCGGTCAGGGGTATGCAGATGGTATCGACTGAGGTGTCGCCCTGGATGACGTGATTGCAGGGTATATCGAGTGCAGTTCCGCTCGGGCGATGAAAAGTACCGCGCCTCAGTGCCCAACACGAAATCGTTGGAAATTCTGCCAGGGAATGGGTAGGCTCTGACCAGGAAGACAGCCGGGTCATCACGTTGCGCGATTGATCGAGCAGATAGAGAGCACCTGCGAACCTCGGTGCGATGACGGGGATGAACCGCTCGGCAACTCCCCCGATTTCTCTCGGCGTATCACAACCTTGCATACGCTGTGTCATACGCGAGAGCGTGTCGCGCACGGCTCTATCGCGATCCCGCTCTTCTTCCAGCCGTTGCCGTTGGAGACCGTTTTCGCGGAAGATGCGGATTGCTTGCGCCATGTCGCCGATCTCATCGATCTGATCATAGGCGGGCGTCTCCACTTCGTAGTCCTGCGCTGCGAGCCTGCTGATCACATCGCTCAGGCGCACGACAGGCCGCAAGACGCGCTGTTTGAAAACGAAGTAAAGCACACACAGGAAAAGGAACGCCGTAGATCCGAGCAGAATCTCGGAGATCGTGCGCCAGGCCCTGGCAATCGCGGTCGCATCGTCGATATTGGCTGCGATCCGCTGATCGACCTGATACTGGAACTTGTCCAGAAACGCCTCTGCTCGATCGAGCTCGCGCTCATACTCAGCGCCAAAGATGATCTGTCGGGCCTTGTCTTCCTGGCCGGCCTTCGACGCCGCGATCGCGGCAAGCTGTTTGTCATGCAGGGTTTCGGCCCATTTCAGCGCATCGCGGAGGGCATTGAGCTCCGAAGGCAACGCACCGGCATCACTCACTTTGGACAATCGACCATTAATATCGGCAAGAGCACGGGCTTCACGTTGATATACGCTGATGTGGGTCTCGTCGCCTGTGATCACATACTGCCGTGTCTGACCGGTAAGGACGTAGAGTTCTTCGCTCAGGCGCTCGGTCGCCCGGTCGAGCCTATATCGCTGAGCGACCTGGGCTCGCTCCTGTTCCTGCGCGTTGGATGCAAGGATCATCGTTGCGCCGGAAACCAGCGTCAGGACGACAGTCGTCCCGTAAGCCCAGTTGGTGATCGTAGCGAGCCGCATAGGAAGAGATGTACCGGCATTACGTTTGAAAAGGCTTAAGTGCGTCTACGCAGTGATCACCAGCGCGAACGGTCAGGGCGAACGATTGGCTGATATCGCATGCCAGCTGCTACAGGGGAACGGCAGCTTCTTCAGCTACTGGGGTCGCGCTGACTCCGCGCGATGGAGCAGGGCACTTTCGCCATCCAGACTCGGTGACAGGAGCTGGCAAAGGACCTCTGGAAATACGCACTGCTGGTGCTGTCTGTGCAGCCCGAAGGCGAGATGAAAACCTCGGCCGACGCCCTGCCGGATCACACACGTATATAGGCCCCATGATGTTGCCCACGCGAGGATGCCATTATCTATGTGCTGGTGCTCCACAACCGATCGATTGTGTGGGCCTGCTTAAACCACTTGAGGCAGGGACAAGCAGGCCCACATCGCTTTATATTCTCACATTCAGAAGCTGATGCGCGCGCGCAAACCATAAGTGCGCGCATCGTTAAGAAAGCGGATGTTGAGCGCAGAACCGACCAGAGCTTTTTGTGAAGCTTCTGAGTTCAGGACATTGCTTGCCCACGCTTCCAGACGCAGGTTCTCGATTGAATAACCTACCCCGAGATTGAGCGTAGCAAAGCCTTTCTGACGATCGGGAAAGCCTGCCTCAAGCGCGGTCTGTCGTGTGCCGTCCAGAAAGACAATATCGGTCTCGTTGAACTGGCTAAGGAAGAACGAGGAGCGATAGTTGAGCAACGCCTGCCAGTCGAACCTGCCTGAACCGACATCGAACGATTGCGACAAACGTGCGCTCAGGTTGAACTCGGACGCCAGCGGGAGGCGATTGCCCACCAGGCTGACCAGAGGGGACTCGCCTCCTGCGTCGAAATCCTGTGCCCGCGCGTCAGCAACGACACCCTCGGTAACCTTGGTGTCGAGGTAAGCCGCGTTGAGATCCAGCGCGAAGTGCGCCGGGAGTTTAAGACGCAGTTCTGCCTCTGCGCCATAGATCCGCGAAGCGCCGATATTGCGATTGACTAGCGAATACCCATTGCACACCGGCGGCGTCTGTGTGTCATCGAGATTAATGCAGGTGAGATCCTGGAAAACCTGATTGGAATATTCGTAGTAGAAGCCGGTCAGGTTGAAAATGGCCCGGCGTCCAAAAGCATCAAACGAGTTGCGGCTGCCGATTTCGTAAACGACCAGCTTTTCCGGGCTGTAGGCTTCGGGGATTGTCGATCCGTTGAAACTGTCGTTGAAGCCCCCCGACTTGTGGCCGGTCGAAACCTTGGCATAGAGCATGTTGTCCGGGCTCAGATCGAATTCCATGCCCACGCGCCAGTCTACGAAATTGAATTTCGAGTGGCCAACCTGCTGATCGGGAATCGTAAGATTCACGAAGCTGAAGCCGCCATCAAATCCTGTCGGGCATTGCATGAAACCGTTGTCGATATCCGGTCGACTAGTGCATGTGCCATTTGGATTGGTGCCATTGGCGATAGCGCCAATCTGATCGATCAGTGTATCGCGCAGGCCAGCAGTTTTGATCCCTTCGATCAGGAATTGCGCCCGACCTTGTAAGGTATCAATTCCCGTTACATCGAAATTCGGGCGGTCGAGAAGGTTGGGTCTGAAGCCTTCAGTGCCAACTCGGGTGGCGAAGCAGCAGGAGTAGTCTTCTCCGCCCAGCGTCAGCTCTTCTCCGCCCAGTGACAGTGCCCAGTTGCCACCAATACCGTACCGAGATTTCTGCTCTTCGGTGTAGCGAATGCCCCCCAGGAAACGGAGTCTATCGGTGACATCGTAGGTGCCGTCCGCGTAGAACGCATAGCTTTCGCCATTGACGTCCGGCATCGTGAACTCTGTCGCAGAATAGCAGCAGTATCCGCGATCCGCCAGGGCGAGGTAGCCGACGGCCTGATCTTCATTGAAATAGAAGCCACCCACGTTCCAGCGGAACCGTTCGCTTTCATTGGCGAACAAACGGAGTTCATAGACCTGACTTTGCGATTCCGTTTGCCAGAAATTGTTCGAGAAATTGTCGTATTGGAAGCCGTCAAGGTCGCGGCCAGGATAGTTGATCCCGTCGCTGCTGGCATTCGCCTGATAAAAGTCGACGGAGCGGTAGCTGCCTGTCAGCTCTGCACCGAATTTGCCGAAATCGTAATTTATCTTGCCCTGAATTCCCCAGAGTTCGTTTTCCATGTCTCCCTGCATCCCACGATACACGACTTCTCGCATATCGAGGTCTTCAGGTCTGAGACCAGTGGCCATGACAGCGCCATAGATGTTTGCGCCTGGATAGCCGGTGCCGGTTTCTTTTCCGTAGTCGCCAATAATGGAGACTGTCAGCCGGTCACTTGGCTCCCACAATAGCGAGAGGCGCCCGGCGTAGTTTTCTTCCAGCCCGGCAGGTTTAAGGTTTCGTGCCTGTGCCCCGGTCGACGCATTGTGAAAACCGGCATCGCGGTTGATGTAATATCCTGCGGCTCGCACGGCCATGGTGTCGCCCAGCGGGATATTGAGCGCCCCTTCCGCACCATATGACGAGCGATTGCCGATTTCTGCCTGAACATATCCGCCAAGCTCGCCCAAACGTGGCTTTGCAGTGATGATGTTCAACGTCCCGGCCAGCGCATTGCGGCCATAAAGGGTTCCCTGCGGGCCCTTATTCACCTCAACTCTTTCGAGGTCATAGAACATCAATCCCAACCCGCGCGGGCGGGGAATGTAGGTTCCGTTCAGGTGAGGCGCGGCACCGGGATCGCCCAGTTCGGTATTGTTGGCCGAACCTACACCTCGGATGAAGATTTCAACGTTGCCTTCCTGATTGGCAATATTCAATCCGGGTACGGCGACCTGAAGCTGGCGTAGCTCAGAGATTCCGTCTCGTCTGAGCTGTTCTGAGTCAAAAGCCTGCACGACGCTCGAAACGTCCTGCAGATTCTCAGCCCGACGGTTGGCGGTGACGACGATAGAGTCGTCGCCCTCGTCTTTTGTCGCCTGGTTCTTGGCGGCTGCCGGATCGCTGTCCGGCGTGGTTTGCGCGTAAGCCGGAACGGTAGCAATCGAGCATAGCAACATTGCGCCAAATGCTTTGGTAAATTTCATCTTGGTCATAATATCCTCCCCTGCGCCCGCCTTTTGCGGATAGTATTCAGTGACATGAAAGTTGTGTTCCCGACGGTGGCGCGATCCGCACCGACGAGAGGGAAATGTCGAGCTGCCCGTTAGTGGTCAGCATCAACGGTTGGTCGACACGGCTGAGGTCGACGCCTGCTTCTGCGAAGCAGGAAAGCGGAATGGCAATGCGGGTCCACTGATCCGTCTTTTTTATGGCTGTGAGCGCAGTTTGCAGCGGAACACCATTCGTGCATTGTTCACCGCAATTCATGGACAGGCTGACGGCTGCCGTTGGGACGGCATTCACTTTCAGATCCAGTTCCAGCGCCAGATCGCCGTTTGCCTGCCGCGTGAGATCCCGAGACTCTTCCTGCACAATTGCCGCTGCTGCGCGCGCTGTGCCCGTCCAACGCAGGCGAAGTGAATCTTCCTGAGCGTTGCGATCGGTCCTTTCGACCGTGATCAAAGTTGGTCCCGGATTGGTGGCCAGTGCGCCTGGCGCACCGATCAGCAGTTGACGTCCGTTGCCGAACCGACCGCTGCCAAACAGGATATTGTCGTCTGCCTGTGCAGGGGAAGCACGATCTTCGGGTAAGGTGGCGAGATCGCCGGGCTCGTTCGTCGTCAGTCCAAAGCCATAAGCAAACAGCGGATCATAACCCTTGTCACCGATGTTCAGAGCAGTTTGGTCGCTCGCTTTTGGCCAGCTGTACGGAAGCTTGCCTGTGAACTGGGCCTTGCCGAAAAGGAGGTCTGCAACGCCGCCTCCTTCCGATCCGGGGAGCCAGGCAGCGACAAAAGCTCTGGAGGCGTTGAGGAATGGGTTTGCCCACATCGGTCGGCCTGAGAGAAAGACCGAAACTGTGGGTATTCCGTCCGCTTGCAATGAGCGCAGTAATTTGAGGCTGCGTTCATCGTCGTAACCTACGTCGGCGCGATCACCCTGAAACTCCGCATAGGGATTCTCGCCGAACACGACAATCGCGACATCTGGCTTTGTGGAATAGCTTCCATCGGGCGACAATGTTGCGTGACCGCCTGACGCGTCGACTTCCTGGGCGATTCCTTCCCAGATGGTCTGCGCGTTGGGAAAATCCGATCGCTTTGTGCCGGTGCCCTGCCAGCTGAGAGTCCACCCGCCAGTCTGTTTCGTCATGCTATCGGCACCGTCACCAGCCACGAGGATATTTGCCCGGGGATCGAGTGGCAGAATCCGGTCTGCATTTTTGAGCAGCACCAAAGACTTCCGGACCGCCTCGCGCGCGATTGCCCGGTGCTCGGGGCTTCCCAGTTGCTGGAACTCGCCAGCATAGGGGCGAGAGGAGGGCTTGCCCGCTTCGAACAACCCGGCTCTCATCTTGACCCGTAGTATTCGGCGCACAGCATCTTCGAGCCGATCCATCGGTAACTTGCCATCGCGCGCAGCTGCCAGTGTCGATTTATACAGGCCCTTCCAGCTGTCGGGCGCCATATACATGTCGAGTCCTGCGACTATCGACGGTACACAATTCGTCACCGTGCAACCTTCAACCTGCCCGTGGCCGTTCCAGTCACCGACGAGAAAGCCGTCGAAGTTCCAGCGCCCCTTTACGACGCCGTTTAACAGCGATCCGTTGCCGTGCATCTTGGCGCCGTTCCAGCTGGAAAAGCTGACCATGATGGATTGCACACCGGCTTTGATCGCAGGGAGATATGGTGGGCTGAATAAATCGCGAAGCCCATTTTCCGCGATCCGCGTATCACCCTGATCCTTGCCCCCTGTGGTTCCGCCATCGCCAAGGAAATGCTTGGCCGTCGCAATGATGTGCGGGCCGCGCAGCCAGTCCTTGTCTCCGATCCGACCTTGCAGCCCTTCAATCAGAGGTGCGGCATACGAAGTGGCGATTTCGGGTGTTTCGCCGAAACCTTCGTAAGTTCGGCCCCAGCGATCATCCCTTACGATCGCCAGTGTAGGGGCGAATGTCCAGTCGAGCCCGGTCGTCCGCATCTCAATTGCGGTTACTTCGCCTATGCGACGCATCAGTTCCGGATCGCGCGCGGCACCCAGACCGATGTTGTGTGGGAATAGCGTGGCGCCAACAATGTTGTTGTGACCATGCACTGCGTCGCTGCCCCAGATAATCGGGATGCGCGGCAAATTGCCATCCGGCGCCATCGAAGCGGCATAGAATGCATCGGCGGCTTTCAGCCACTCTTCGGCCGGAGCATTATACTTGCCAGTCGGTGTCGAATTACCTCCGTTGAGAACGGAGCCAAGGTGATATCGACGGACATCCTGAGGAGTGACGCTGCCGACATCAGCCTGGATAACCTGGCCGACCTTCTGTTCCAGAGACATCCTCGCGATCAGTGCGTCGATTCGCCGCTCCATTGCCGGATCGGGTTTGATCGGAGCAGCCTGTGCGGGCCATGCATTCGGATTTGCGATCGCCTGTGGGATCGGCTGCGCGAACAGCGGTGCTGTCGCTATTCCGGAGCATAGCGTCACCGCGATTGCTTCAAACATGAATTTAGCTCGGCGGGGCCGCACCAGAATCTCCTCCCTCACATATGACAACGTTTACCGTTCCTATGACAACGTTTACCGCCGGGCATCGACAAGAGTCAAGAGAGACGCTAATCAAGCATGTCGGTCATGCCGGCGACTGGGGTAACGGAGCATCTCGCGGAGGGCTGCCATCTCGAAGCGATCTACGATAATCGACGTTGCCGACCTTGCCGGTGTATCCATCAAGACGGTATCTCGCGCGTTAAACGATGCGCCGCATGTCAACGCGGAAACCCGCAAGCGGATCAAGGATGCCGCCGCAGCGCTCGATTACCATCCCAATATCGCCGCGCAGAGCCTGATAGCCCGCCGCAGCTATCTGATCGGCCTGACTTACGAACGACCGAGTCCGAGTTATGTCGTCGAATTGCAGAATGGAGCACTCGCCCGGCTGGAAAATTCCCGTTACCGTCTGGTGGTATTGCCCTTCCGCGACGTGGCAAATCGACCGACAGAACTCGGTAGTTTGCTGCTCCGCGCTGGACTGGACGGGGTGATTCTCGCGCCTCCTGCCTGCGATCAGCATGAACTCTTGTCGATGCTCGACCGGCAGAAGCTACCATACGCACGGATTACTCCGCATCGCGAGATGGATCGCGGCATCGTAACGGTGATCGACGACATCGAGGCCGGCCGGGCAATTGCCAGACATCTTCTTGAGCTTGGCCACAGGCGTATCGGCATCGTAATGGGTGATCCTTCCCACGCAGCAAGTGCTGCGCGGATGAAGGGATATCGATTGGCGTTTGCCGATTTCGATGCTGAATTGAACGACGAACTTATCGCATCTGGCGACTTCACCTATGATGTAGGCTATGCCTCCGCCGCGAAATTGCTGCACCAGTCCCCACGCCCGACAGCGATTTTGGCTCAGAACGACGATATGGCAGTGGCCGCGATGGCGGCCGTCCGTGATCTGGGTCTGTCGGTGCCTGGGGACGTGTCTGTCGCAGGGTTCGACAATTCGGAAGTCTCGCGAACAACCTGGCCGCAATTAACGACAGTACGCCAACCGGTAAATGAGATGGCATGGGACGCGGTGGACCGGTTGATTGCCATGCTCGATGCAAATAGCGGCGAGCAGGCTTCGCCTCCATTGCGTGGCGATCATCCTTATGAGTTGATCGTGCGAGCGTCCACTGCCGCGCCGCGCTAACTGCCGGTCAGCGGCGGAACTGCATAGCGGATTAGTTCGCGGGCCTGATCTGGAAACCAGCTGCCAGCAGGCGGCGCTTCAATGCCACGCTCCGGATCTGCCGGGCCAGAAGTACCCCGATAGCACTGGCCATCGGACTCGCCAGGAATCTTGATCCAGAGAAACGCATCCACATAGGGATGGTTGGTATTCAAAATAGGCCTGCGACCAAGCCCTCGATCAGGCGGGTTGCACCAGATTTCTGGGTCAGAATACCGGGAATCCGGCGGTGTCCACGATCCGACACCATTGCGGCTGGTATCGATGATGGCTCGCTTCTGTGACGTGGGATCGCGGACGAGTCCCTCTTTGCCAAACAGGACATCGTAGGCGACGTCGGTTGCACCCCATGTTGCCACGTCTTCAAACGTTGCCGGGCCATATTGGCTTGGACATTCACGAGGATCGACGTCGCGGGCCATGACGAGGGCCAGGCAATCGCTGATCCACCGCGCGTAAGCGGTGACGCGGGCATCACTTTCGAAATTCGACACGTTGAGGAAGTATCCATCCGCCTTCGCGACGTTCGCCTTTATAAGCCGGTCCGCTGCTTCGCCTGGCGCGAGCCAGCTACTTCCCGTGCCATCCAGATAGACACGTACATTTGGTAGCGCGGCAAGGATATCGACTGCCGCGCTCAATTGAATGAAGCGATTGCTGGCTGCTTCATCCGGGTCACCGTCTGGCGGTCGACATTGTCCCATGCTGCCGTCGAGAGAGGAGTACCACGGAATTATGCCCAGGCTGTCTGGTTCCAGAACAACAATTGCTGGTCTGTCGCCGATTCCTGTCGCGAAACCTCTCATCCAAGCAAGATAACTTTCGGTCTCATTGGTGCCACCTGAAGAGTATAGGGAGCAATCGCGTTCTGGAATGTTGTAGGCGACCAGTACCGGCACGCTCTGTTCAGCAGCGGCATGGTCTACCAGTCTGGTGACCTGTCGCTCGACCTCAGCGGGTGTTCCGCCCGCAAACCAGGTTGCAGAAGGGAAGCGACTTAACGCCAGAGCGTCCTGCCTGGCCTCTCCCTGCAACTGCTCTGCCGCCGCACGTGTGGTGCTTTCCGGGTTGGTGAACAACTCTGGCTGTCCATGGTCCGGCACGGCCATGCTAAGCGCGGTGCCGAGAGATAAGGCGAGAAATCCTGACATGCCACCTATCATAGCCATTGGCGCGCGTCTGTTAACTGCACCGCTGACAATGAGGCAAATTGGTTGTTGCTGCGCGGGCCTGTTTTGGTGGAATTGCTGGTGCTTAAGTTAAAGAGGTTTCGGGCGACCGTGCGCTGTCATTTGTCGGTGCGTGCGACTACTCCTTTCGCTTGCTTTAACCTTATCTTGATCCCGCTTCGCATAGATGGCGCTTGTTGGTTGGATGAAGGCGTTTTTGATGACGGTGCGTCTGTTTCTCCTGATTTTTGTGAGTGTCAGTCTGTCTGCTTTGGCGCAATTGGCGCTCAAAGTTGGCACGACTGCTGCTGCCAGTGCCCGATCTAGCGGGGTTGGGGGGGAAATGGGCGGGCTTTTGCACTCCCCGATGGTGTTTGTCGGCCTCGGCCTCTACGGCATCGGAGCAATTCTCTGGCTATTCGTTCTTGGGCGCGCACCATTATCGCTGGCGTATCCATTCGTCGGGATCGGTTTCATTCTGACGATGCTTGCCGGGGCCTTTTTCCTGAATGAAAATCTTACGTTTGCCCGTGTTGCCGGCACCCTTTTGATCGCTGTTGGCTGTGTGCTGGTCGCGCGATCAGCTTGAAATGAACGGCTGCTCCAATGGTTGATACTGCGCCAGTTATGGCACCCGCATGAAAAGTACAGTCTTCGTGTCAAACGAGCGGTGGCGGCTTATACTCGCCTTGATTATCCTGTGTGCCGTGGTCATGCGACTGGCTGCGGCCTGGGTTTTGGCTCAACCGCTTGAGAGCGACTCTCTTTCCTATTTCACCATGGCACAGAGCCTGGCGGAGCGCGGGGAACTGGTCGACATATATGGGCAGCACGTCTTTTTCAGCGCAGGATACCCGCTGTTCCTCAGCCCATTCTTTGCGATTTTTGGGAGTTCGATTGGCGTCGCGCTGGGCGTCAATGCTGTGCTCTGCGTAATCGGTACGTGGCTGATTTACAGGCTTGCGCTCACTATCTCCAGCAATCGCTTTGCGGGGGCGCTCGCCGCCGCTGCCTATGCAGTCTGGCTTCCCGGAATCTGGAATGCGACGATGCTCGCTAAGGAGAATCTATCGACGCCATTGCTGCTTGCGATTGCCCTGTGTGCCATCGATGTAGCGCGTAACAAGCGTCCGATCCGCGCTGCGATGGTTGGCGGGTTGCTTTGGGGGGCAGCACTGGTGACAGGTGGCTCGGCCCTGCTGCTTTGCGCTGGAATAGCAATCGCTCTGCTGGTGCTGTGGCGAGCCCAAGGTTTCTTCGCCCCCGCACTGGTAGGAGGGCTGGGTTTTCTTGTCGGTGCTGCGGTGATGCTCGCCCCATGGCTCTATGCGACGGACCAGATGGTGGGCCGCCCGGTTCTGACCACAAATGCAGCATTCAATCTTTATCTTGGCAATAATCCTGCGGCGACAGGCAAATTCGTGAGCATTGCCGATACGCCGATGGGGAGAAACTGGGAGGCGACCCGATTGAAGCTTGGCGAGGTTGGCAATGCCGATCGTTTGCAAGCTGAAGCAATGCGTTGGATTCGCGAAAATCCAGCCAGAGCGGCAGAGTTGGCTGCGTGCAAACTTGTCTATTTCTGGCAGCCCAATCTTATGGATGCTGAGGATGTTGGGGCATCAAAAGCCTTTGTTTTGATCAGACTGGTCGAGGTCATTCAATATGGGCTGATAGTTGTTTTCGGTTTGGCAGCCTTGCGTTCGCGACTGATCGCCAGCGATGCCAAGTGGATATTCGCAGCGATGATCGTCGGCTTCTGGCTGGTCCATGCTGCAGCATATATCATCACTCGCTATCGCGATCCGGTGATGCCGTTGCTGATCGTATTAGCCGTTATTCCGGTTGCGAAGTGGCTTGAGCAATTCATTTTGCGCCGGATAACGCGACATGCCGCCTGAGAATGCCACCATTGCGCAGGACCATGTTCCTCTTTTCGTCGATGTCGATGGTACGCTAACGCGCGCGGACATATCGCTCGAAAGCTTCGTGCGGATCGCGCGGTCGGGCGTGGTTGCGTGTGTTACACTGCTGCTATGGTTGGTTACTGGACGTGCCGTAGCCAAGACCATGGCGGCACGGCGGGATCGTATCGATCCTGCACGGCTCCCTTACAGACACGAAGTACTGGACCTGATCGAAGCGGCGCAGGCGGATGGTCGCGCGGTGATATTGGCAAGTGCAAGTCATTGGAGGCATATTCGCGCAATCGCGACGCACCTTGGCCTCTCCGAACCGGTGATTGCGACACATGGGCGAGCCAACCTTAAGGGCCGGGCCAAACTGGCTGCCATACGCGATCGCATTGGCCCCGATACCGCCTTCGATTATGTCGGAGACAGTCGTGCCGACAACTGTCTGTGGTGCGAAGCGCGGCGAAGCTGGTCGGTCGGTCATATTCCACCGCAATCGACAGTCGAACGCCTCGGTAACCCACCAGTTGGTTTTTCCCGATCGGTGGTAAAGGCCATGCGACCGCACCAGTGGGCGAAGAATGCACTAGTAATCCTGCCTGCATTCACCTCCGGCCAGTTCGTCAAACCTATGGTGTTATTGACGGCCGTGGCAGCAGCGCTGCTGATGTCGCTTATCGCTTCGTCCATTTATCTGTTGAATGATTTGCTGGACATGGATTCCGACCGTGCACATGCGACCAAGTGGGCGCGGCCACTCGCGCATGGCGACCTTTCCATTCCTGCAGCGCTTGGCATATCGCTGATGTTGGGCAGTGTCGGCCTGATTGGCGGCTGGTTGCTCGGTGGACCTGCACTGACTCTCTGGCTGCTGGCCTATATGGCGATCACAACCGCGTATTCTTTGCGTCTTAAAGAGGTGATGGTCGGAGATGCCCTTGTTCTTGCGGCGTTATATACCATTCGCTTGTGGATAGGCGGCATCGTGATCGGCGTGACGCTGAGTTTTTGGTTGTTGCTGTTTTCGGTCTTTCTGTTCCTGAGCCTTGCTTATCTTAAGCGCTATATTGAGATGCGAGACGCAGTCGATCCAGATCGCCTGTTGAAGGGGCGCGGTTATGTTGGTGGCGATCTCGATGTAGTAATGATGTCAGGGGTTTCAGCGGGCATGGTCGCGATCCTTGTGCTGGCGTTGTTCGCACACGACCCGGAAACCGCTGTCCATTACGGCAACCCCGATTTACTCTGGCTGCTCTGCCTCCCGCTCATCTACTGGATGAATCGCATGTGGATGATGGCACGGCGCGGTGAGGTCGAAGGCGATCCGGTTGCTTTTGCGATCAAAGACCGGCGCAGTCTTCTGATCGGCTTGATAATGGCCTGTATCTTCGTGGTGGCACTTTTTAGCTCACCGGTTGCCGTATAGTGGCGATCTGAGAAACGACGGCTGAAATCCCTCATCCGTCGCTCATTCGGATTTCGCTGCGCTTAGGCGGGTGTGTTTGAAAGGATATGGTCGGTGAGGGCAGGTGCTTCGGTTTCTGGCGATGGGAAGGCGGCGGCATTGTGGCCTTATGCCACGCTGTGCATTGTGATCCTGTTCTGGTCCGGTAACTTTATCGTCGGGCGGGCGGTGAACGGAGTGATTCCGCCATTTACGCTGGCATTCGTGCGCTGGACCGGAGCATTGCTGGCGGTGCTGCCATTTGCCTGGAGGCATCTGGTTGCGGACAAAGCCATTCTGATCGAGCGCTGGAGAACGGTTCTGGCCTTGGGAATAACAGGCGTGGCAGCGTTCAACGCCTTTGTTTATTCAGGGCTTCGCTTCACGACAGCTAGCAATGGGCTGTTGCTGCAGGCAGCGATCCCGGCACTTGTGCTGGTATTCAATCGTTTGTTTTTTCGCGATCGGGCGTCTTTGCTGCAAATCATCGGTGTTGCTTTGTCGATGCTGGGCGTGGTTGTCATCGTATTGCGCGGTCATTTGGCAGAGCTTGCCCATCTACAGCTTAACTTCGGGGACTTCCTGATTTTGTGCGGCGTAGTGTGCTGGGCGCTTTATACTGCGTTTCTGCGACTGCGGCCCGATTGCCATCCGCTGAGCTTTTTAGTGGTGACGTTTGCCATCGGAGCAATTGCCATGCTCCCGTTTGCTGCATTCGAGATGCGCGCGGGGGCGACGATTCCGCTGCGTGCCGATGTCATAGGGGCGTTTGTCTATGTGGCCATATTCCCCTCGCTGGTCGCTTATGTGCTCTACAATGCCGCGGTGGCGAAGCTGGGGGCGGCTCCGGCAGGTCAGATGATCACGCTGATGCCACTATTCGGTGCCTTGCTGGCTGCGGCGTTGCTGGGCGAGGCGCTGCACAGTTATCATATAACCGGCATGTTACTGATATTCGGAGGTATTATAACATCTGCGGTGGGTGTTCGCCGGGTCGTGGCTAGGTAAATGGCTATCGTCGATGCGGTCCAGCCTTGCCCGCTTCATTCAGTTACGACGTACTGGCCCAGTCAGCGACGGGGTTTCTTTGCGGCGGTATCGACCGGAGGGGTATCTGCGGTTTCTCTGCCGGGGCGAATGCCTGCTGCGTACATTGCCTTGTCGAGCATGTTGAGCGCCAGTAGTAAATCCCCGATCGCATCATCCGAAATCAGCAATTCTAGCGTATGGCGGACACTTACCGGGTCATCTTCCTGAAGTCCGCACAACAGGCTTACGATGATCGCTTCGTGTTCGGACACGTGGTTGCACTGAAGCCCGCAAAACTCGAAGTTCTGCAATCCATGACGATTTAACAGCGCCATCATCCCAAGGAACGGTTGCAGCCCGCTCAACATATTCCATTTGGCAAAGGCAGGGGCGATGCCGTGCGCGGGGCAGCGCCGTTCGCCCACGGCCTTCACCCAGCTTCGCGCGGCCCAGACAATAAAGCGCCCGCCATTGTCGAGATCGGTGACGGGACGGTCGATGAAATCATACATAGCGGGCGCTTTCCTCGGTGGTTTGCAGATCAGAGCTGGCGGGTATTGTAGGCGATCAGCTTGCGGGCTTTGGCGATTGCTTTCGCCGTGGTGGTCGTCTTGTTTTGAATGTCGTTTGCCAGCTGCATCAGTTCTGCACTGATGACAGTGCCGGTGTCGGCCTGTTCCTTGATGCCAATGCCACCTTTCTTTTGGGCGACATCGTCCCATTCAGCACGGACAGCGGCCCAGTAATCGCGGGTTGCAGCCCAGTAATCGTCGGCTGCCTGGACGTTGTAGCCGTCGAATTTCGTGTAGGTGTTGAGGACGTATTCCTGCACGATCGGCACCAGCTTGCCGTCTTTGGAACCCATCTTGGTGTTGTCCTGCCAGTGGATCCACCCGTCAGGCGTGTTCTGGTGACGGTTGATTGCCAGATACCGATCATAGACGGGATGGCGCACGGCATCGCGGCGAGCGAGTGGACGCCAGGTCCAGTTTGATCGCCAGCGACGGATACCGCCCTGCGTTTCGAACTGGCCCCATCCGCCGTATCGCGGGCTATCATCGACTTGCCAGACGGTTTGCGACCAGCGACCGGTTCGCATCTTTTCTGGCACGTCTTCCCATTTCCAGGTGTCGGTATCGGCATAGACGAGCACGCGTGCCGGTTCGTATTCCCAATCCTGCCGCCAGTGTTTGATGACCATATCCTGACCGTCGTGCTTCACGACGAGGATGTGCTGGAGCACGATCTTGCGACCGGTATCTTCGATCACACGAACGACTTCGTGCCCGCCGGAGGTCTTCTTGTCGATCGGGGTGTAGGCGGGATCCCAGCGAGTCGATTCCTGCATATCGAAGCGAACCTTATAATTGCCCGCCATCGCCAGAATATCGGCCCGGTCCTGATCGAAGTGCGCTGCTGCCTGCTTCGCATCGATTGGTGGGTGAGCCAGTGCCGGACACGATGTGCAGGCCAGTGCTAGCAAGCTGGCGCCCAGAATTGTCTTCAGATTGATCATAGTCGTTCCCCTGTTGTGTTTCAGAAGCGATACGTGAGCGATGCGCTCGCATTGCGACCTGGCTGGGTGTAGGCATCGGTCACGGTTGAAGTGGACGCGAGGCCGCGCACATCGCTCCACCACGCATATTTTTCGTCGAAGATATTGAAGACACCCACACGCAGGGTCAGCCCGTCCCACAGCCGGGCATTCGCCGTGGCATCGAGTATGGTGAAGGCGCCGGGGCGATAGCATTCGGGTGTGCAGAGTCCGGTGGTCCGATCCAGTTCCTTGCGCGCGCTGTGTGTCGCAATAAGCTGCCCGCCAAAGCGCCCCTGCGGATCGCGGTAGCCCAGCCCGACGACCAGTTTGAGTGGATCGATCGATGAAAGCGGCGTGGTTGCGCCGCCGGGGCGCGTCACATCGCCGGTCGCGTAAGACAGGGAGAGCCGACCGTTAAGGCCATTGTCCGCGCGCCCTTCCAGGCGAGCTTCTGCCCCTTTCACCTGCACGTGATCCAGATTGATAAACTGGTACACAGCGGGGTCGCTGGGGGTGAAGCTGCCACTGACAACTTCCTGACTGATGAAATCGCGATAACGCGATGTGAAGCCGGTGATGTCCAGACTAACATGGCTGCCGGTAAAGCGCAGACCGCCTTCGAAGCTCTCGCTGCGTTCGGGGCCAAGGTCGGGGTTTGGCTGCGATGTGTAGCCATAGGCCAGATTTTCGAAGAACTGGTTGACCTGTGTCGGTTCCGGGGCCTTGAACCCGGTGGCGTAGTTGGCGAACAGCCGAACGCCATCGTCGATTTTCAGCACAGCACCCAATTTGGGCGACAGGCGCGAGCCATCCTGCTCTTTGCCGACAAAACTTGAGAGCAATGCGTCGTCACGCGGTGACAGGTCGTACCAGTCGAACCGAATGGCGGGATACAGCGTCAGAGGCCCGACAGCGATCTCGTCGCCTGCGAACAGTCCGGCGCGGGTGAAGTCGGTGGTCGGGAAGGCGCGCGTCGGAAATACTTCACCATAGGGAGGCTCTACCCCGTCGCGCACTCCGCGTTGCCGGGTCTTGCTGATATCGCCTCCGAAAACGAGCCGATGACTTGCCGGACCGGTGACGAAGTCGGAGCGTGCGTCTGCGGAGAATCCATAGACCCGGTTTTCGAATGTGTTGAGCCGTTCACGATCGGCAGCCGGTGTACGGTCTTCGTCGGTAAACTGGCGATCTTCGGCATCCTGCCAATATACCGCTGCCCGTGCGAAGTTGATCGCGCCTTCGCCTTCCCAGCTCCAGTCGAGGCCGACCCGGCGCCGCTTGCCGGTATCGACTGCCTGCAACAGATCGACTGTGGAACTGAGGCCGACCAGACCATCGGTGAACAGGTGCGTATCGAGAGATTCCGCCGTCAGGCGCAGCTTGTGGCCGTTGGCGGGATCATAGACGATCCGGCCGAGCACAGCATTGGAGCGCCCATCTTGCGGGTTCGGTTCGGTGCGGCTGCTCCCGGTGCCGCCGACAGTGCCCATGTTATCCAGTTCGTTGTAATCGCGCCGGGTATAGGCGACCATGCCCGACCAGTCGCCGCTGCGCGCTGCGAGAATAGCGGTTTCGCTGAATTCGTTGTCTGCACTGGAATAAGCGCCCCGAACCAGTCCACCAACTGAGTTGCCGTTCCTGATGAAGTCGGTGGGGTCTGCTGTGATAAAGCTGACGGCCCCTGCCAGACCGTCGCTGCCATAAAGCGCCGACGACGGGCCGCGCAGGATTTCGACCGATTTGATCAGGCCGAGATCGACATAGTCGCCGCGCCCGACGCTTTGTGCGCCAAAGGAGAAACCATCGGGCACCCGCACCCCATCGACTTGAATCAATACACGATTTCCGCCGATGCCGCGTATGTTGAAGCCGTCGTTACCAGCCCGCCCGGTGGAGCCGAATGCGGCGCCAAATCGTGCCGGCTGGCGTTGGACGCTGACGCCAGGTTCGAAACGGACAAGGTCTTTGATGTCCGTCACCATTTCGTCCGCCATCTGCTCGTCGGTGGTGACCGATACCGTGAGCGGAAGATTTTCGATCTCGACCGGTGTGCGTGTCGCCGTGACGACAATCTGGTTCATGCGGCTGAGCCAGAAATAGCCGTCGTTATCCTGTGCCTGTGCAGGTGTGGTGAGCATCGCGAACGCGAGGGCCAATGAGGCACAAGCGGGGCGCGCATAACGGTGGACGCCTCCCTCTGACGACTTCGTCAGGAAAGAACAGCGGCTTGGCCGGACACTTTTATCTGATGCAGGGAACTTCATTCCCACCCCTTTTTGATAATGAGATTGATTAGCAATAGCCATCTACTCGCATCGGTATCGCCGTCCGTCAACCCGCAGGCTGCGATGGCTGGGGAATATCGAAGGGGGAGGCGCGGAGGATGGCGAACTGAAGGCTTTATCTTCGCCGCGGTGAAAGCCGATGTGATGGGGCGCACGGCTGCTCGCGAAATGCGTTTCGCGTTCGGAGCAGTGCGGCATTCGTCGGGCGCAGGGGCGCTCAGCTGGCGCCGTGAACCACGCTCAGCCTCGCTAAGCGAATCAGGTGGGATAGGGCGATTTCGGGAATTGCGGCTTCAGGTGCCGCAGAACGTTACATATTTGCCGAATTCGGGTGGTGCGGGCTGGGCGTAGTCGTTCAGGTCCGGGCGTTCTGCGTATGGATTGCGGACAGCATCCAACAGCCGTTCGAAAGGTGCAAGATCGCTATCCTCTTCCGCTGCGTCGAGCGCGTGTTCCACCATGTGATTGCGGGGAATATATAGCGGGTTCACTGCATTCATCGCAGCCCGCCGATCCGCTGCGGAAAGCGGATCGCGATCGATCCGGGTCAACCATTCGGCCAGCCAGGGATCGGCAGCCTGAGGATCGGAAAACAGGCGGCTGACAACCGCCGCTCCTTCATCGGGGACGCGCGCGAGTTGACGGAAGAACAGCGTGAAATCGACGTTTTGCCCTTCCATCGCTTTGAACAGGCGACTGGCGAGATCGACATCGCCCTCTTCCACGCTGGATAGCCCCAGTTTGGCGCGCATTCCGTCCAGCCAGGCGGCGATGTATCGTTCGGGGAAAGTGCCGATCAGTGCGTTGACCTTGTCGACAGCATCCGGGTCTTCGTCCACCAGAACAGGCAGCATTGCGCGTGCCAGTTGCGCCATGTTCCAGCGTGCGATGAAGGGCTGGTTTCCGAATGCATAGCGGCCCTGTCGGTCTATCGAACTGAATACCGCATCGGGGGCATAGCTATCGATGAAAGCGCAAGGGCCATAATCGATGGTTTCGCCACTGATGGCGACGTTATCGGTGTTCATCACGCCATGGACGAAACCCAGATTGGTCCATTTTGCGACCAACGCGACCTGGGCGTCCATAATTGCTTCGAACAGCGCGAAATACCGATGATCTGCATTTGCCGCTGCGGGATAATGTCGTTCGATGGTGTAGTCGGCAAGTTGCCGAACGTGGTCGGGGCCGAAATGCGTGGCAAAAAACTGAAAGGTGCCGATGCGGATATGGCTTGCTGCCACTCTGGCCAGCACGGCTCCCGGATGGGTCCGTTCGCGCTGCACTTTCTCGCCTGTTGCCACAACGGATAGAGCGCGTGTGGTAGGCACCCCGAGTGCGGCCATCGCTTCGGATACGAGATATTCGCGCAGTGCCGGGCCGATAGCGCTGCGACCATCGCCATTGCGGGAAAACGGGGTGCGCCCCGATCCCTTCAACTGCAGATCGAAACGCGCGCCATCGGGGGCGATCAGTTCACCCAGCAACAAAGCGCGCCCATCGCCCAGTTGCGGATTGAAATGGCCGAATTGATGCCCGGCATAGGCCAGCGCAATCGGCTCGGCCCCTTGGGGAAGGGCACTCCCGCCGAGTATCTGCGCCAGCGCACTATCGTTGAGGCCTTCGTTCGAGAGGCCGAGGCGATCCGACAACTCGGAATTATACTGCAATAACTTCGGCGCTGCTGCCGGATCGATCTGCCACGGAGCGTAAAACCCATCCAGATCGCGGGCATAACTGTTGTCGAAATGCCAACCGGTATGCAGGCCAGTATGGGACGACACGATCAGGTGCCGACCTTTTCAAGCGACAACGCATTGATGCAGAATCGCAGGCCGCTGGGTGGAGGGCCATCGGGGAAGACATGGCCAAGATGGGCGTCGCATACATTGCACAGCGCCTCTATGCGAATCATCCCGTGGCTGTTGTCGCCGTGATAGGCGACCGCAGTCTCATCGAGCGGCTCAGTAAAGCTGGGCCAGCCGGTTCCACTTTCGAACTTGGTGGCGGAATCGAACAGCTCTGTCCCGCAACAGGCGCATGCATAGCGGCCCGGCTGAAACAGGCTGCACATATCGTTGCTGAACGGCCGCTCGGTGCCTTTCTGCCGGGTGACGTAGAACTGCTCTTCGCTCAACTGGTCACGCCATTCGGCTTCGGTTTTGTTTACCCGTCGTGGCGGAGTTGGATTGCCACCGGCGGCGCGGGTAACGACATCTTCCCAGTTGAGCATGAAAATCTCCGATTAAGCGGGGCAGCGGGGAACAGGTAGTGCCGCCCAACGCGGATTCAACGCTTGGCGCTGCTCTCGGTCATCGCTTCGACCCGGTCGGTTGGTGGTTATGCGACTTTTGCGTCGGTGTTGTGGAACTGGTGCATCGGGTGCACCGGATATTCCCGTTTACTTTTCAATTCGACTGTCATCGCATCGTCATTCCGCTATCGCAGGCGGGCATCGAACCTGCCAGAAATGGAATTGTATGACTCACATGCCGATCAACCGCCGACACTTTCTTGCCGCGACGGGCAGCGCATTTGCTGCGCTTGCCGCCAGTGGATGTTCGACTCGCCTTGCCAGCACGCCCCTCGGCGCGGCGGCCGGCTATGGCCCGTTGGTGGCCGATCCGGCGGGCTTCATCGATTTGCCGCGCGGGTTTTCCTATCGCGTGATTTCTCAGCTTGGCGACAAGATGAGCGATGGCTTCACTGTTCCCGATGCAGCGGACGGCATGGGATGCTTCGATCTGGGCGGTGGCAAGATTGCACTGGTCCGCAATCACGAACTGAAACCGCGTCAGGATGGTGGCGGTGTTGCTGGTCCGGCTTACGATACTGTGGCGCGCAGCCTTGTCCCGCTGCCGGGTGGGACGACTACTCTGGTGCTGGATGCCGCGACGCTGACGGTGGAGAGGCAATATCGCTCGCTGGCAGGCACGATCCGCAATTGCGCCGGTGGCGTCACCCCGTGGGGCACATGGCTGAGTTGCGAAGAAAATGTCGACCGGGCCAATGGCAAGATAAACCGCGATCACGGATATGTGTTCGAAGTGCCTGCTAATGGAGCCGGGCTGGTCGATCCCGTTCCGTTGAAGGCAATGGGGCGTTTCAATCACGAAGCGGCCTGCGTCGATCCGGCAACCGGCATCGTGTACCAGACCGAAGATCGCAAGGATGGGCTGCTGTATCGCTTCATCCCCGACGTGCCCGGACAACTGGCCAAAGGCGGCAAGTTGCAGGCGCTGGTCCTGCGCGAAGGCATTGCCGATACGCGCAACTGGGATGGCATGACGGTGGAGCCGGGTAGCTGGAATCCGGTGGACTGGGTCGATCTCGACGATGTCGAAGCGCCAAACGATGACTTGCGACAGCGCGGCGCTGCGGCCGGGGCTGCGTTATTCGCCCGTGGCGAAGGCATTCATATGGGCGATGGCGAACTCTATTTTGCCTGTACCAGCGGGGGTGCTGCGACTTTGGGGCAGATATTCCGCCTTGTCCCGGGAAGGGCGGGAGCACCTGATCGACTGCAACTGTTCTTCGAGTCCCACAGCAAGGATGAATTCAATTACGGGGATAATCTGACGGTTGCCCCATTTGGCGATCTGGTGGTGTGCGAGGACCAGTACACAGATACAGTCGAAAACCATTTGCGTGGGATCACACCGCAAGGTGTCGCTTATCCTCTGGCATTGCTGCGCGAGCAGACCGAATGGGCGGGCGCGTGCTTCTCTCCAGATGGCAAGACATTGTTTGTGAACGCTTACAGCCCGGCAAAGACAATCGCGATAACCGGCCCCTGGCGCGGCTGAGAGGGCGAATTTGTCCACTTTGCTGTTCGCTTTCGTTGCCGTGCTGGTCGTCTCGACCGGTGGACGTGACTGGCAACTGGCGGCACGGCTTTCGCAGCGGCTCGGCAACACGACCGCGTTGATAGTGGCAGGAGTTGCCGCGTCTGTCGTGTCGGCGGCGGCAATGGCTTTTTCCGGCTCGTTGATCGCCAACCTGATGCCCGGACCGGCGCAGACGATGCTGGTTGCTATTGCGCTGTTGGTTGCGGCTGCGGAGCTGGCGTGGCCACGCAAAGAACGTTTGCCGCAGGAACCAACGCGTTCTTTCCTCCCGATCCTGATCGTGCTGATTGCACGGCAGGTTGGCGATGCGGCGCGATTTCTGGTTTTTGCATTTGCCGCCAGTGGATCGGTCGTAGTGGCCGGGGTGGGCGGTGCGCTGGGCGGGATGGCCGCGGTCGCTATGGCAATATTGGCAGGCGCCGATATCGAGGCACGCTTGCCATTACGCGCGGTACGCATTGTTATTGCTGTAATCTTGCTGATCGGTGCCATCGTGATCGGACTGCGAGTGCGCGGGATTATCGATTAGTTCGATAATTGGTATCGATTGAATTCAATGAACCGATCAGCGGTTTGTGCGTATATAGTGTGTAATCCAGTTGGACGAAGGAGACCACTCAATGCCCAAAACAGGCGACAACTCGCATAAAGCTTTGATCGAAGCGCTGAATGGTGCGCTCGCAGATCATCTTGCGCTTTATCTTAAAACCAAGAACTTCCACTGGCATGTATCGGGGCCGCGTTTCCGCAACCTGCACTTGTTGTTCGATGAACAGGCCGCCGAATTGTTTGGCAACGTCGATCTGATTGCTGAACGTGTGCGTAAGCAGGGCGGCAAGACCCTGACTTCGATCGCATCGGTCGGTCAGGCAACCCGGATCTCGGATCAGGACGATGCCGGACTTTCAGCTGATGCGATGGTCAAGGAATTGCGCGACGATAACGTCAAACTTCTCGAACGCTTGAAAGAAGTGAAGGAAACGAGCGATCAGGCGGACGATTATGCCACCAATGGCATGGTCGATGAGTGGATCGATCAGGCTGAACAGCGGGTCTGGTTCCTGACCGAGACGCTGCAATAACCACGTCGCGAAAACGTATCCACAATGCCCGCCCGGCCTGTGCCGCGGCGGGCTTTGTGATATGTGAGCAGGATGGAAAACTTGCAAGTTATCGAAAACGCCGCCGATGAGGAAATCGCTGCATGGATTGAAGCGCGCCTGATCGCTGCCCTGGCGGAAGGGGACGGCCCGGTCGAAATCGCGGTGCCGGGCGGTTCGACTCCGTTTCCCATTCTGGAAAAACTGGTGATGGCCCCCCTTGATTGGAGCCGGATTGTCGTTTGGCCGGGGGATGACCGGATTGTGCCCGAAGATCATACGGCATCGAATACCGGTCGCATCCGCGCTCTGTTCGAACCGGTGGGGGCGGAAGTGGTTACGCTCACTACGATGGAGCAGGTGCCACACTTCGCCTTGGTGTGGCTCGGTATGGGGGCGGATGGGCATATTGCATCTCTGTTTCCAAACACCGATCCGCAAGTGAACGATGGCGAACCGATCCGCCGCCTGACACCCGACCCGCTTCCACCCGAAGCGCCCTTCGACCGGATTACGCTGACTATTCCTTCGTTGTTGAATAGCGAGGCGATGATGTTCGTGATCCGTGGTGCGGATAAGCGCGCGGTATTCGATGCGGCGGTTGCTGGGGAAAGCGATCTGCCGATTGCTCGCCTGCTGGGCGCGGCGACACAGCCGGTTACGTGCTTCACCTGATCGAACGATTGCTGCCGCGTGGGCTCCACCGGCTTGCTCTGCGGGTCGCGCACCGGGTGCGCCATCGCTATCGCCTGCTGTTCCGTCCTGCGATTGCCGGAGTGAGCGTGTTTGTCGGTGACGGAACGGGGGGCTTGCTGCTGGTGCGGCATAGCTACGGTTCAGGTGCATGGTCGCTGCCCGGAGGCGGTATGTCGCATGACGAAGATCCGCTCGATGCCGCCCGGCGGGAAATGGCGGAAGAGCTTGGCATCGATCTGGCGGACATGCGACTGATCGAAAAGCTGGAAGAGACGATTTCCGGTGCTCCGCATACCGCTTATCTCGTGGCGGCACAGGCGGTGGGAGAGCTTCGCCCTGACGGGCGTGAAGTGATTGAAGCGCGGTTTTTCGGGAGCGGTGAATGGCCCGAACCGATATCGCCATTGGCACGCAAGCGGATCGCCGTATGGGAAGATGATGTACGCTGAAACGGAGTGATGTCGTCACTACGTCAGAAGGCGAGCCTGTCACTATAGCAGAGACAATTGTGCTTCATCCGATGGCGGCTGTTCGTCTCCCTCTTTTTCCAGATTACTGAGGGTCAGGCCCATCAATCGGATTGGCAGAGGCAAAGGCAGAGCTTCGTCCAGCAAACTCCGTGCGATTGCACTAAAGGTATCCTTATCGCTCACAGCCTGCGCGACAGAGCGCGAGCGGGAGGTATTCTGGAAATCGGTGTACTTCATCTTCAGGGTTACGGTGCGGCCGCGTGCCTCTGCCCTTTCGATGCTGTCCCACACGATATCGATGATATCTTCCAGTGTGTTGCGAAGCGCCGCACCGCTGGAGATATCTTCGGCAAAGGTCCGCTCTCCGCCCACCGATTTGCGGATGCGGTTGGCCCGGACGGGGCGCAGGTCGATCCCCCGCGCAGCCCGAAACAGGTATTCGGCAAAGCTGCCAAAATGCTGGCGGAGAAAAGCGATATCCTTCCCCGCAAGGTCCGCGCCGGTGGCGATGCCCAGCTTTGCCATCTTCTCGGCACTTTTCGGCCCGACGCCGTGAAACCGGCGCACCGGTAAACCGGCGACGAACGCCGCGCCTTCGCCCGGACGGATCACACAGATACCGTCGGGCTTGTTCTGATCGCTGGCGATCTTGGCGAGGAATTTGTTGTAACTGACCCCGGCGCTGGCGGTCAGCCCGGTGTCGGCGCGGATGCGGCGGCGGATGTCTTCCGCAATCAAAGTGCCGCTGCCAATCCCCTTCAGGTCGGCGGTTACATCGAGATAAGCTTCGTCCAGACTGAGTGGTTCGACATGCGGGGTGTAATCGCGGAAGATGGCCCGGATTTGCTGGGACACCGCGCGATAGACATCGAACCGATGTTTGCAGAAAATCAGATCGGGGCACAGCCGCTTGGCCGTGACCGATGGCATCGCACTGCGGACCCCGAACTTGCGGGCTTCGTAACTGGCCGCAGCGACCACTCCGCGCCCGGATGAGCCGCCCACGGCCACCGGTTTGCCGCGCAGCGATGGATCGTCGCGCTGTTCGACGCTGGCGAAGAACGCATCCATATCGACATGGATGATTTTGCGTAGCCCGCCGCTGTCGTCGCGGTCGTCTCCATCATCGTCGTCGGTGGCGGTGCTCATGCCGGTAATCTACGCGTTTGTGCCGAGCTAAGGAAGATTGCCGCGCTTACTCTCTTCCTTTCCGCGCCTGGCTTGGGCAATGGGCGGTGATGAAGGAAGCAATAATAGCCAGCGATGGCAGTGGTCGCACGGTCCCTCAGTGGGAATTCGTGGCGATGATGGCTGCGCTGATGAGCCTTGGCGCTCTCGCAATCGACGGGATGCTTCCGGCACTGGACGAAATCGCCCGGTCATTGGGTGTGACCGATCCGAACCAGCGGCAACTGGTCGTCGGCCTGTATCTGCTGGCCAGCGGGGTCGGGTGTCTGGTGCCCGGCACATTTGCCGATCGGTTTGGCCGCCGCCCGGTATTGCTTGTGACGCTGGGTATCTATGTCACGACTGCCTTGTTATGCGCGGTTGCCCCTTCGTTTGGGGCGCTGTTGGCATTGCGGTGTTTGCAGGGCTTCGGGTCCGCCGGGCTGAGTGTGTTGCCCGCAGCCATTATTCGCGACCGTTACGAAGGCGATCAGATGGCCAAATTGCTATCTACGATCTTCATCGTGTTCATGGTCGTGCCTGTCCTCGCGCCCAGCATGGGCGATGCGGTGCTGAAAGTGGGGAGCTGGCACTGGGTGTTCGTGGCAATGGCTGCGCTGGCTGCGCTGGTGGCGCTGTGGACCGCGCTGCGATTGCCCGAAACGCTTCATCCCGAAGATGTGCAGCCGATGGAGTTCAAATCGGTTCTGCACAATCTGCCGCTGACTTTGCGGACGCGAACGGCGGTTGGGTATGTGATTGGCAGCGGGCTGACCTTTGGCGCGCTGTTTGGCTATATCAACAGTGCCCAGCAATTGATTGGCGATCATTTCGGCGCGAACGAAGCGTTCCCTGTCATCTTTGGCGCCACTGCATCGACGCTGGCGGTGTCGAGTTTCACCAATTCACGGATTGTGGAGCGGTTCGGTGCCCGGCGCGTGTCGCACAGCGCGCTCTGTGCATTTATCCTGATTTCGGCGGTGCAGGTATGGGCCGCGCATTATCAGCCGCATTCGCTGATGCTGTTCGTGCCGTTGATGTCAGCCAATCTGTGCCTGCTGGGCTTTATGGGCGCGAATTTCGGTTCGATCGCAATGCAGCCTTTCGAACATACAGCCGGCGCGGCCAGCTCGGTCCAGTCATTCGTGCGTATGCTGATCGGTGCCGGGGTCGGCATCATGATCGGGCAGGCATATGACGACAGCGCCCGGCCGATGGCCCATGCCTTGCTGGTGTGTAGTATTTTGTCGTTGGGGCTGGTGCTGTTCAGCGAACGGTGGCGGCTGTTCCGTCGCCCGCACGACGCGCGCAAGTATCTGGCGATGCACGAGGTGCACTGAACGGGAAGGGCCAGCGCCGCAGCATTGCTGACCCCAGATCAGCCGCGCGCTGACCTCTGCCAGTTCGGCAGCGGGATCCTCTGCTGCCTCCAGCTCATATCGCTCTCCATCCGGGCGGGCCGCGCGATGCCGTGTCCCGATTGTTTCAGGCGACGCTATCGCGGGGTTGGCGCTTCGACAAGCGCCAGAATGATGGCGCTACGCCTCCACCGGCTCCACCACCGCCAGAACCGCATCGACCTGAACTTGACCACCTTCGCTGGCGTTCAGTTCGCTGATGGTGCCGTCGAACGGAGCGGTGAGGGCATGTTCCATCTTCATCGCTTCCAGCACCATCAGGCGCTGCCCGGCGGTGACGATGTCACCTTTGGCCACATCGACAGCGATCACTTTGCCTGGCATCGGAGCCAGGATCGCTCCATCGGCGGCGGAGGCGTGCCCGGTGCCGCGCATCGCGGTGTTGAAAGCGTGACCGACTCCATTAGCGAATACGACTACCTGATCGCTTGCGCGATAGCCGGAGATCGTCGTGCTATCTGCCGCATAGAATGCGGGTTCTTCTGCTCCCGCCGATAGAGTGGCGGCCTCTGCCGTGGGCAGATCGACGATGCGCCTGTTCTCTCCGCTGGCCAGAGCGACTGACCGGCGCGGTGCGGCATTGAGACGGAACCCGGACATCGGAAGCCCGGCGAATTCGCTGGCCGCAATTTGCGCGGCGACATACCATTCGTCGTCGTTCGGCTCGCCCATCGGGATCAGGGCATCGCCTGCATCGCCAATAAATCCGGTGTCGAGATCGGCAGCGCGGAAACGATCCGATTCCAGAGCGCGGACAAGAAACCCGGCATTGGTCCGCACCGGCCACACTTCGGTTTCTGCCAGCGCCAGCGCCAGATCGTCGATAGCAGCGGTGCGGGTCGGTGCATGGCAGATGACCTTGGCAATCATCGGGTCGTAGAATGGAGAGACGGTGCCGCCTTCTTCCACTCCGGTTTCGATCCGGTTGGCATTGCCGAAAATCAGATGGTCGAGCCGCCCGGTGCTGGGCAGAAAACCCTTCGCCGGATCTTCGGCATAGAGCCGCGCTTCGATGGCGTGGCCATTGATGCTGAGGTCTTCCTGCTTCAATGGGATTGCTTCGCCGCTGGCCACGCGCAGTTGCCATTCGACCAGATCGACGCCGGTAATTTCCTCGGTCACCGGATGTTCGACCTGCAGGCGGGTGTTCATTTCCATGAAGAAAATGCGATCGGCGCGCAGGCCTTGGCTGGCGTCGGCAATGAATTCGATCGTGCCTGCGCCTTCGTAGTCCACGGCTTTGGCGGCCCGCACGGCAGCGGCGCAGATCTCTTCGCGCGTCGTCTCGTCCATGCCGGGGGCGGGGGCTTCTTCGATCACTTTCTGATGGCGCCGCTGGAGCGAGCAATCACGTTCGAACAGGTGGACGACGTTGCCATGACTGTCCCCGAACACCTGCACTTCGATATGGCGGGGGGAAGTGATCCACTTTTCCAGCAGCACTTCATCGTTGCCGAAACTGGCGCGTGCTTCGCGCTGGCAGGATTCGAGCGCAGCCGCGAAATCGGCGGCGGCGTCCACCTTACGCATACCTTTACCGCCGCCCCCGGCGACCGCTTTGATAAGAACCGGGTAACCGATCTTGTCCGCTTCCGCAGTCAGCCGTTCGACAGACTGGTCCGCCCCCAGATAGCCGGGAGTCACCGGCACACCGGCGGCGATCATCCGTTCCTTGGCGGCATCTTTGAGGCCCATTGCGCGGATACTGTCCGGCTTAGGCCCGACCCATATCAGACCGGCATCGATCACTGCCTGCGCGAAATCGGCGTTTTCCGACAGAAATCCGTAGCCGGGATGAATAGCCTCTGCCCCGGTTTCTTTCGCGGCTGCAATGATCCGCTCGCCGATCAGATAGGATTCGGCAGCGGGAGAGGGGCCGATATGCACGGCTTCGTCTGCCTGACGCACATGCAGCGCCTTTGCGTCGGCGTCCGAATAGACCGCCACGGTGCGGATACCCATAGCCCGTGCAGTACGGATAATACGGCAGGCGATTTCGCCGCGATTGGCAATGAGGAGTTTAGAAATCATGGTCGAGGGTTAGCCAAAGTTTGCATCATTGGCGAGTGCTCGCAGCCCGATGGGCTTGAACCTGCTATGTGTCGCTTCGGCGTGTTTATCCGTCAAATTCGTCTGGCAATGGCTCAAACGACGGCTGGGCAATGGGGCCAGCCATACGCACTTCGATCAGGATATCGCCGCGCGTCCATTCGGGCGGCTCTGTGGGAATGGTAGGGCGGTTGAGCAAAGCTTCCCAGAATGCCGCCGCGACATGGCGCACCTTTGCCGCAGAGCCGATCACGACGCGGTGATCCCATGCTGCCTTGCCCCGCGCGACGACTTCGCGTCCGATTGCGCCATAGATACGGGCCGCGGAAAGCACGGCCCAGCGGCTGCGGAATGGCAGATGCGCGGCGCCGAAGCGGGCCATCGCCTCGTGCCGTTCCATCCGCCGGATCAGTCGGGCGGTTATGTCGGCCAGTTCCTGCCGATGATGGGGCTTCATATGCTGGCCTGGCTCGATATCTTCCTGAACCAGCCATTCCACTGGAAGGTAACAGCGATCCGCCTTGTCGTCCTCGTTGATATCGCGGGCGATATTGGCGAGTTGGAAGGCAATGCCCAGATCGCAGGCGCGATCCAGCAACTCGCTGTCGTCCTTCCGCACGCCCATCACGACCGCCATCATCACGCCGACGGCACCGGCCACGTGATAGCAATAGCGCGCCAGATCCATTTCGGTGCGCGGGCGCCATCCGGCGGCATCGAGCGCGAAGCCTTCGATGACATCTTCCGCCATTTCGCGGGTGAGGCCGCATTCCCGCGCGACCAGCCCGAAAGCATCGAACGCCGGATCGGCAGTGGGTAAACCATCCAGAGCGCGCTGCGTCAGCAAGCGGATCGCGCGGATGCGTTTGGCCGGATCGCCATCGGTCGAAAGCTCGCCGCCCATGTCCTGCCCATCGGCGATGTCATCGCATCGTCGACACCATGCATAGAGGAGCCACACTCGTTCGCGCGTGTGGCGGTCGAACAGCTGGCTAGCCGCGGCAAAGCTACGCGATCCCTGTTCGATGGCGCGGTGGGCTTTCTCTACCAAAGCGCGACGGTCGCGTCCGCCACCAGCTTGTGCCGGAGTGCTGCGGATGATCCGCGAAGGCGCCAGCATCCGCGGCGATATGCGCCGCGGAGGACTCACAGGTCGTCTGCCTTCATCGAAAATATGGGTGTATGCGGCTGATAACTTTCCATTTTTGTTAGTAGAGAGGGCAGGGCTTCGTCTGCGATCAGGATGGTCTGGTGCGCGGGGCGGACAAAGCCGACCTCGGCCATCCGGCGGTTGAATGCGATCAGATCGTCATAGAAGCCGAACGCATTGAGCAATCCTACCGGCTTGCTGTGATATCCCAACTGGGCCCAGCTCATCGCTTCCCACAATTCGTCCATCGTGCCGACTCCGCCGGGGATCGTGATGAAACCGTCGCTGAGATCGGTGAACCGCTGTTTGCGTTCGTGCATTCCCGAAACGGTATAGAGTTCGGTGCAATCGGTATTGGCGACTTCCGATCCGGCCAGCGCATCTGGGATCACGCCGATAACCTCTCCACCTGCTGCCAATGCGCCGGTGGCTACAGCACCCATCAGCCCGAGCCGCCCGCCGCCATACACCACTCCGATCCCGCGTTCGGCCAATGTCTGCCCCACTTCGCGCGCCAGTTCCATGTAGCGCGGATCGGCAGGCGTGGCAGAGCCACAGTAAATGGCGAGACGGTTCATTCGGTAAGGTCCTTTATCATCAATCTGGCAGTCGCTTTTGCGCTGCCGACAACACCGGGAATGCCAGCGCCGGGGTGGGTTCCGGCACCGACGAGATAAACGTTGGATATTTCATCGTCGCGATTGTGGGCACGGAAATAGGCACTTTGCGTCAGGATCGGTTCGAGGCTGAACGCGCTGCCCAGATGCGCGCTCAGATCGCTGGAGAAATCGCGCGGCGTATAATGGAATTTGGTCACAATCCGATCGTCGATATCGGGGATCAGGCGGCGGCCGACTTCCGCCAGAACGCGCTGTTCCAGAATGGGGCCGACCTGTTCCCAGTCCACCGTCAGCTTGCCCATATGCGCCACAGGCACCAGCGCATAAAACGTGCTTTTGCCCGGCGGTGCCATGCTCGGATCGGTTACTGTCGGGTGGTGCAGATAGATCGAGAAATCCTGCGGCAATACACCCGTGTCGTAGATATCTTCCAGCAACCCGCGATAGCGCGGGCCGAACAGGATCGTGTGGTGCGGAATGCCCGGCCAGCCGCCTTCCAGCCCGAAGTGCACTACGAACAGACTGGGGCTGAACCGTTTTGCAGTCAGCCGTTTGGTTTCCTTGTCCCCGCGCTTCGTACCTTTCAGAAGGTCGCGATAAGTGTGCACCACGTCGCCATTGCTGGCCACGGCATCGAAGCGTTCTTTCCAGCCGGAAGCGCATTCGACATCGGTTGCGCGAGTTCCGACCGTATGAATTTGCACCACCGGATCACTCAGGCGGATGGTGCCGCCCAACCGTTCGAAATGGCGCACCATAGCGGCGATCAGGCGGTTGGTGCCGCCCCGCGCCCACCACACGCCGCCATCCTTTTCCAGCTTGTGGATCAGAGCGTATATCGAGCTGGTAGTGAACGGGTTGCCCCCCACAAGCAGAGTGTGAAAACTCAACGTCTGACGCAGATATTCGCTCTTCACATATTTGCTGACGATCGAGAATACGGAGCGCCACGCCTGATGTTTGGCCAATGCTGGCGCGGCCTTGACCATGCTTGCGAAATCGAGAAACGGGACAGAACCGAGCTTGCGATAACCTTCTTCGAAAACCCCTTCCGAATAGCGGGCGAATGCGTCGTATCCGGCAAGGTCCGCCGGGGCGATACGCAGGATGGCCTCGCGCAATTGCGCTTCGTCGTTCGAATAATCGAACGTCGTGCCATCGGGCCAGTTAAGGCGATAGAACGGCATGACCGGCATCAGTTCGATATTCGCCGACATTTCGTGCCCGGTCAGCGCCCACAGCTCTTCCAGACAGGCGGGGTCGGTAACGACTGTGGGGCCTGCGTCGAAAGTGAAGCCTTCGCGTTCCCACACATAAGCCCGCCCGCCGGGCTTGTCGCGCGCTTCCACGACAGTGGTCCGAATACCTGCCGCCTGCAAGCGGATGGCCAGTGCCAGCCCGCCGAACCCGGCACCGATCACGCAAGCGGTTTTTCCTTCCGTACTCATGCCGCATCCCTTTCCAACGCGCGCCCTTGCCCGACCAATGCAGCGAGTGCACCCATTACCGGCACAGGAGGCTTTCCACACAGAACCCGTGCCCTATCGAGGCGCGTGGTCTGTGCCGCATAAAATCGCTCGATCAGCAGGCGGGGCAGGCGATAGAAGCGCGCGAATATCCGCCAGCGTTCGTCTGCCGTACCGGCCCTGAATAACATCCGACCCAACTGGCGATAGAATCGGGTGCGCGACCAATGTTGCCGTGCGCGCGCCTCCAGCATCGCGGCAAGCTGGACGCCGGGTAAATCGGCATCGCGGGCAATGGCGAGTGCGGTTTCGACTGCGAATGGCAGTGAATAACTGGTAAGCGGGTGCATGAACCCGCCGCGCGTCCCCGCCACGGCGACTCCGTCGATCCGGTGGGCCGACTGGAAAGCGGAGAAGTTGCCGCCGGTTATCACGGGCAGCACCCCGGTTTCGAAGCCCACGGGATTTCCCTGCCAGCCTGCACGCTGGCAATAGCGGTCGATTCTGCCTGACAGGGCATTGCGGTCGAGTTGCGGAGTCTCGGCATAATACGTGTCTTCGACGAACAGATCCTGCGCGCTAAGGGGAAGGGTATAAACGAAACGATAGGCCCCGTGCTGTTCTAGATCGGCGTCCATGATCGTCGGCTGTGTGACACCGTGGGGGCGGGGGGTTCGCAGGTGACGGCCCATGAATACCTGCCACCCACCGGTGAGTTGCGCTGCGCTGTCGATCCCGCGGCAGTCGATGACGGTCCGTGCTTCGATCCGTTCGCCGTTATCGAGATCGATCCCCCGTGCATCGAGCGAGCAGACCGAACGGCCGGCAACCAGCATTCCTTCGTTCAGTTCGCGGCGCAGCGCCGCATCGAAATCGACTGAGGCCAGCGAGTGATAGGCGGTGCCCAGATCGCGCCGATAGCCCGGAAAGCGCACATCATATCTGCCCCACGAAGCGGTGCGAAATCCACTGAGAAGAGCAACGCTATCGGCATCGAGATCGCTGGCGAACCATGACCAGCGATGATTGCCACCGATGGCTTGCCCCTGTTCGACCAGCACAACGCGAAGTTCCGGGCGGGTGCGATGCAGGGCGAGCGCGATCAGGCCACCGGCCAGCCCCCCTCCGGCAATTGCCAAATCGATCCTGCGCGCTGTCATTCGCTCCGACCTAGGCGGCATTTGTGCAGTGGGCAACGACCTTGAACATAGTTCTGGCATTACCCGAACGATCGCAATGGATTGCGCGATGAAGTGAAGCGCTGCGACGAGATGCAGGAACCAGTCGGAGGTATGGGCCGTTTAGACACCGAATGACAGGGGAACGTCACACCATGAAATTTCGAGTAATACCAGCGCTCTTAGCCGCTGGCGCCGCTTTTGCTGCATGGCCGGCATTGGCCGATGACAGTGCAGCCGATCCCGCTACACAGCGCCCTGCCGATCCGGAAGCGGGCACTGTGTTCGATGGAGATTGGGTTTCGATTGGCGCAGGGGTGGGATACAGTCCCAGCTATTCCGGTTCGGACGATTATGTCCTGTTCCCCGTGCCGCTTATTCAGGGCAGTCTTGGCGGGGTGTCGATACGCCCGCGACCGGCTGGCGTGGCGCTCGATTTCATTCCCGATGCGAAAGATGGCGTGGGCTTCTCACTCGGCCCTGTTGTACGCCTGCGGTCCGATCGTGCCCGCCAGATCGAAGACCCGGTTGTAGCAAGCGCAGGGAAGCTTGAGACAGCGATTGAGATCGGCGGTAACGCGGGTGTCTCTATGCCCGGTGTTCTCAACCCATACGACCGGCTGAGTTTCAGCGTCGATGTCACGCACGACATCAATGGTGCCCACGGTGGCACTGCCATCTCCCCCGGCATCAGCTATTTTACACCGCTCAGTCGCGGGATGATCGCAATGCTCTCGGTATCCGCTGAGCATGGCGACCGTAAATTCATGGATTACTATTATTCTGTTAGCCCGACGCAGAGCGCCGCCAGCGGTTTGCCGACTTATACGGCCGGATCGGGCTGGACCAAAGCAGGGGCCAATCTGATTGTTGGTGTGGATCTCGATGGCGACCTGACGAACGGTGGCCTCGGCCTGCTCTTCATCGGCGGATATTCGCACATGCTGGGCGATGCGAAAGACACGCCGTACACCTCCATGCGCGGTAGCGCCGACCAATGGCTTGGCGGCGTGGGAATCGGCTACACGTTCTGAGCGTCCCCATACTCCGATCCTCCTTTTGACGCTGCCTCTGCGAAGTGGTCGTCACCGGGGCTGGGTCAGAGGGGTGTTGGGAAGGCGCTCGACAAACCGATCGAATGGCGTTTGATCCGGATCAAGGATTACGCTCAACATAAGTGGCAAAACCGAACCTATAATGGAGAGGAATTGCAACTATGGTTCACGAAAGCAGCGCCAGTCATTTCGATGTGTTGATAGCCGGAGCGGGGATTTCCGGCATCGGTTCGGCTTATCACCTGCAGCAGCAATGTCCCGAGCGGACATATGCGATCCTTGAGATGAAGGACACGTTCGGTGGAACGTGGGAAACGCACAAATACCCCGGTGTCCGGTCGGATTCCGACCTTTATACTTTCGGTTATCGCTTCAAACCGTGGGTCGGTGCGCCGATCGCCAGCGGACAGGCGATCCTCGATTATATGGGAGAGGTGATCGCGGAGAACGGCATCGACGATCATATCCGCTATGGCCACCGGATCGAGAAGTGCAGCTATTCGCGCGATACCGATTTATGGACGGTCGAAGCCCGCAAGACCGCCACCGATGAAACGGTGATTTTCACCTGCAACTTCCTGTGGATGTGCCAGGGGTATTACGACCACGAAAAGCCATACATTCCCAACTGGCCGGGTTTGAACGATTACAGGGGCGACTTCGTCCACGCCCAATTGTGGGATCCGGAATACGATTACAGCGGCAAGCGCATTCTGGTGATTGGATCGGGGGCCACCGCGGCGACGGTTATTCCCCAATTTGCTGAGAAGGCCGCGCATGTGACGATGCTGCAGCGGTCGCCCACCTATTTCTATTGTTCGGAAAACAGGAACGAACTGGCGGATCGTCTGCGCGAAGTGGGGGTGGACGAACCGACCGTGCACCGTGTTGTGCGCCAGCAGATCATGTACGATCAGGATCAACTGACCAAACGCTGCCAGACAGAGCCTGAGGCGGTGTTTGAAGATCTGAAGGAACTGGTGAGAGCATTCACCGGCGATCCCGATTTTCCCTTCGAACCGCACTTCACACCCAAATATCGCGTGTGGCAGCAGAGGCTGGCGTTCTGCCCGGAAGGCGACATTTTCCGTGCTGCCAAGGCAGGCAAGCTGACTGTTGTGACCGACACCATCGACCGTTTCACTGAAAAGGGCGTTCGCACGGCATCGGGTGAGGAAATCGAAGCGGAGCTGATCGTGGCTGCCACGGGTTTTCGCCTTTCGGTGATGGGCGACATCCCGTTCGAAGTCGATGGAGAGCCGGTGAACTGGCACGATACCGTCACCTATCGCGGGATGATGTTTACCGGCGTGCCCAATATGGCGTGGGTCATGGGGTATTTCCGCGCGAGCTGGACGCTGCGGGTGGATATGATGGGCGATTTCATCTGCAGTCTGCTGAACCATATGGTAGAAATCGGAGCGAAGCGGGTGGAGGTCGCGCTCCGTCCGGAAGACGAAGAAATGGAACTGCATCCCTGGATCGACGCCGACAATTTCAACCCCGGATACCTGATGCGCGGTCTGGACCAGTTGCCGCGGCGCGGCGACAAACCAGAGTGGCGGCACAATCAGGACTATTGGGCAGAGCGGGAGGAAATTCCCGTAATCGACTGCGCGGGGCGCGAATTTGTGTACGACGGAACGCGCGCGTTCGAACGATCCGAAAAGTCCGTCGAAACTGCATGACGGCAGGCATGGTTGCATGCGCCCGTCGATAGCATATGTCGCTGGTCGAGCGGCGGGCGCTCGACACATGCCGGGTGATAGTCCTATCTCCCTGCAATTGTTTACGGGGGACTATCGATGAAATTGCGTTCGATTCTACTGCTCGCCGCTGCTCTGCCGTTGGCGGTTTCGACTGCTGCAAATGCGGCCGACCCTGCCGAGGCGGTAAAGCCCGTTGGGTTATCCGTAGAACAGGTTGAGCATGACAAGCTGTTTGCCATTTTCAAGGCGGACGACGAGGCGAGCCTCAAGCTCAGCCCGATCATGGCGATTTTTCGCGGCGATACGCGCTATGCCGACAAGATTGGCGATTTCCTGACGCCGGAATACAACGCAGCAGTGAAAGCGCAGGCTGAAAGCAGCCTTGCTGCACTCAAGACTATCGATCGGACCAAGCTGAACCCGACAGACAAGATCGCCTACGACGTGTTCGCCTATTCGCAGGGCGAGACGCTGAAGACGCTGACACCCGAATATCTGGCGCTGACCGAAGTACGCCCGATCAACCATTTCTATGGTTTCCACACGTTCTATCCCACCTTCTCCAGCGGGAAGGGCGCGGCTCCTTACAAGACCGTGAAGGATTATGAGAACGGGCTGTCGCGCAATGCCAATTATGTCCAGCTTATCGACCGGTCGATTGGCAAATTTCGCGAAGGAATGAAGTCCGGCGTCGTCGAAACCAAGCTGACGATCAACAATGTGATCCAGCAGCTCGACACCCAGTTGGAAATGCCGATTGAGAAATCGCCCTACTGGGGCCCGATCGAAGCGATGCCCGACGATTTCAGCGATGCCGAGAAGGCGCGGCTGACCGATGCCTATCACGCATCGATCGAAGATGTGTACGCCGCCAACGCACGGCTCCGCGATTTCCTGAAAGACGATTATCTGCCGGTCGCGCGCGACAGTGTCGGCCTGAGCCAGATGAAGGGTGGGGCGGCGCTCTATCAATCGATGATCGAGCAGACCACTACACTGCCGCTCACCGCCGATTACCTGCACAATCTGGGCCTGAGCGAAGTGGCGCGGATCAAGCAGGGAATGGAAGAGGTCAAGAATGAGGTCGGCTTCAAAGGAACGCTGGGTGAATTCTTCGAATTCATTCGCACCGATCCGCAGTTCAAGCCCAAGAGCCGGGAAGACCTGACGCAGCGGTATTACGCCATCGGCAAGGAAGTCGATCAGCAGGTGCCGAAGTTCTTCTCGAAAGTGCCCAAGACCGCGCTGGAAATCCGGCCTTACGAGGAATTCCGCGAAAAATTTGAAGCGGGCGGTTCGTATGAATCGGGCACTCCCGATGGATCGCGTCCGGGCGTATTCTATTTCAACGCCTATGATTTGCCGAGCCGGACGACGCCGGGCGAAACCACGCTGTACCTGCACGAAGGGGCGCCGGGGCATCACTTCCAGATCAGTCTGGCACAGGAAAACGATGCGCTGCCCGCCTTCATGCGGTTCGGTGGCAATACCGCTTATGTCGAAGGCTGGGCGCTCTACGCCGAAACGCTGGGCTATCCGATGGGGTTCTACAAAGATCCCTACCAGCGGTTCGGCACGCTGGATGACGAGATGTTGCGCGCGATGCGGCTGGTGGTCGACACCGGCCTCCACGCCAAAGGCTGGACCCGCGATCAGGCCATCGAATACATGCTGACCAATTCGGGCATGGGCCGCACCGATGCCACGGCGGAAGTCGAACGCTATATCGCCATTCCCAGTCAGGCTTTGGCCTACAAGGTTGGCGCTCTGACGATTCAGGGCCTTCGTAAGAAAGCCGAGAAGGTGCTGGGCGATAAGTTCGACATCCGCGCCTTCCACGAACAGGTGCTCGACACCGGCGCGTTGCCATTGCCGGTTCTGGAAAAGAAGATCGACGACTGGATCGCCGCGACCAAGGCGGACTGATCGCATGTGGCGGGTGGGGCGTTCGCTGTCCTGCCTGCCGCCTGTGTCGCTTGCCACCCGACGGTTGACACCGTCCGGACAGAATGTTGTTCTGACGGGGATGGATCAACGAGGGGGTTGCTTTGAAGTATCGACATATTCTGGCGATTGCCGCCATCGGCATGGTCGCTGGTTGCGGTAATTCCGAAACCACGGACCCTACCGCCAAAGCCGCGGTGCCATCAGCCAGCGATGCGGCCAGCGCCAATGCGGCCGTGGCGGCGGCTGAACCTGCACAAGCGACACCGGCCCCGTTGCGCGGCCCGGAACTGAGTGCCCTGCTGGGAACGAAGGACAAGGCGATCTGCCGACCGTTTACGATGGATGGCCGGGTGCTGCTCTATAGCGCCTCTGCGATTTCGGATGGCAAGGGCGGCTATCGCGCATCCGGCCCACGGGATATTCCCGGTCTCGGTCGCAAGATCGCGCCAACGGTTCTGCAACCCGCGCAGAACGATGGGCGCTATGGCGTGCGCTACGAATTCGATGGCCAATGGAATGGCTTGCAGGTCGTTGGCATGGGGTACGACTTCAATCCGGGGTCGGATCTGCCCGAAAGCACGACGCTCTATCTGCAAGACGATCCGGCAAAGGTCGCCTCGGTTCTCGGCGGTCTGGGCTTCCCGGTGGCCGAGGGTGGCGGGGCCAAAGTGGTCCATAAGAACGCCGGTTTCGGACCCGGCGATTATTTCGGACTGGTGAGCATTATCGAGAAACGCGACGGGCGCACTGCGTATGAATGCCGGGAAGGCCCGTTCAACAAAGGCGATTACTGATCGCCCCTTTCGCTCAGCGGAATTAACGCCTACAACCGTCGGACCCCCGGGGAGCCAGTGATGGCTGAGAGGGGCAGGTCACGCTGCCCGACCCGTTGAACCTGAACCGATTAACATCGGCGGAGGGAGTGGCATGCGGCACCCGACATGCACCCTTCGCCTGTGAGGAGAGTGAATCGCATGGCCGACATCAACAGCAAATTCGATATCGGAGTCACCACTGGCCCGATCCGCGGATCGAAGAAAGTTCATGTCGGTCCGCTGGGCGTCGCCATGCGCGAAATCGCGCTGGAAGGCGGCGAAGCGCCGGTGCGGGTATATGACACCTCCGGCCCGTACACCGACAGCGACGCGCAGATCGATATTCGTAAAGGTCTGCCGCAACTGCGTCGCGCATGGCAGATCGCGCGCGGCGATGTCGAAGAATACACCGCCCGCGAAGTGAAGCCGGAAGACAATGGCCAGCTCGGCCCCGACCGTAGCGGTGGGGTGCCTGCGTTCCCCAATGTCCGCAAGACGGTGCTGCGCGCCAAGCCGGGCGGCAATATCAGCCAGATGCACTATGCCAAGCGCGGCATCATCACGCCCGAAATGGAATATGTGGCGGAACGCGAAAACCTCGGCCGCGAACGTATTGCGCGCGAACTCGATGGCAATTCGTGGGGCGCGGAAATTCCAGAATATGTCACCCCTGAATTCGTTCGCGACGAACTGGCGCGCGGACGGGCGATCATCCCCAGCAACGTGAACCACCCGGAAGCGGAGCCGATGGCAATCGGCCGCAACTTCCTCGTCAAGATCAACGCCAACATCGGCAACTCCGCTGTCGCCAGCGATGTCGCCAGCGAAGTGGACAAGATGGTCTGGTCGATCCGCTGGGGCGCGGACACGGTGATGGACCTTTCGACCGGGCGCAATATCCATGACACCCGCGAATGGATCATCCGCAACAGCCCCGTGCCAATCGGCACCGTGCCGATTTATCAGGCGCTGGAAAAGGTCGGCGGCATTGCCGAAGATCTGACGTGGGAAATCTTCCGCGACACGCTGATCGAACAGGCAGAACAGGGGGTCGATTACTTCACGATCCACGCCGGTGTGCGGCTGCCTTATATCCCGATGACCGCCAAGCGCGTGACCGGGATTGTCAGCCGCGGGGGCAGCATCATGGCCAAATGGTGCCTCGCCCATCACAAGGAATCGTTCCTCTACGAACGGTTCGATGAAATCACCGAGATCATGAAGGCTTACGACATCGCCTATTCGCTGGGCGATGGCCTGCGCCCCGGCTCCATCGCCGATGCCAACGACGAAGCGCAATTTGCCGAGCTGTACACGCTGGGCGAACTGACTAAACGTGCCTGGGAACAGGACGTGCAGGTGATGATCGAAGGGCCGGGCCATGTCCCGATGCACAAGATCAAGGAAAACATGGACAAACAGCTTGAGGCATGCGGCGAAGCGCCGTTCTACACCCTCGGGCCGCTCGTCACCGATATCGCGCCGGGATACGACCATATCACCAGCGGCATCGGTGCGGCGCAGATCGGTTGGTACGGCACCGCGATGCTGTGTTACGTCACGCCGAAGGAACACCTCGGCCTGCCCGACCGCGACGATGTGAAAGTGGGTGTCGTGACTTACAAGCTCGCCGCCCATGCCGCCGATCTGGCGAAAGGGCACCCGGCAGCGAAAGTGCGCGACGATGCGCTGAGCAAGGCGCGCTTCGAATTCCGCTGGCGCGACCAGTTCAACCTCAGCCTCGATCCCGACACGGCAGAGCAATACCACGACCAGACTTTGCCCGCAGAAGGCGCCAAGACCGCGCATTTCTGTTCGATGTGCGGCCCGAAGTTCTGCAGCATGAAGATCACGCAGGAAGTGCGCGATTTCGCCGCGAAGCAGAACAGCGACAGCTATCTGGCCGCAACCGCCCCGGTGGAGGATGCGGAAGAAGGGATGGGCGAAATGGCCGCAAAGTATCGCGATGGCGGCGATCTGTACGTCAGTGCCGATGACTGATCCGGCATATACTGGTCCGGCATAGGGAGCCTGTTTCTCCAATGTCCGACGCCGATTTTCAGGTCACCCCCATCACCGATGGGGGTGACTGGCGTTTTGCGCCGATAGCGGATCTGTACCAGCGGGCCTTTCCGGCATCCGAACGCAAGCCTGCGGCATTTCTCAACGATGTTGTGGCACGTTCCGATTATGTCTTGCTTGCAGCAAGCATCGGGGAGGATGTCGCCGGGTTTTCCGTGCTCTATGTATCGAATGCTGGCTTTGGCCTGCTGGAATACATGGCGGTGAACGAGCGGCTGCGCGGGCATGGTGTCGGTGGGAAGCTGTTTTGCGAGACCGCCCGACATTGTCCGGCCCCAATGGTGCTGGAAGTGGAAGCGCCGGGAGAAGGGGCGAATTCCATCGAGGCGCGCCGCGTCGAATTCTACCGCAGGCTTGGCTGCCGCATGGTGCCGCAGCTTTGCTATAGAATGCCGCAACTGCGGGCGGAATTGCCGCCGCCGATGCGCCTGATGCTGACCAACTACGCGTCCGATACAATCGGCAAGGCGCAATTGGGCGATTGGATCGGGGACATTTACAGCCACGTGTATGATCGCCCGCAACCCGATCCGGCAGTTGCAGAAATGCTCTTCCCGCTCCCGGATTACCTCGACCTGTAACTTCGAACCGAGTTCGCAACAGGCTTACCGCCCGATAGCCCCTTTCCTACATCGCGCAAATATGGCCAGATCCCGGCTATGCACCGAGGTCTGGCCATATCTGTTTCCGCTATCCCAACGGGCCTCGAAACCCGCGTTTCGGGGTTGTCCTGCGGGTGGTGGACTTTTCTTCTTCAGGACAGTGTAACATGTGGTCCATGTCTCACCCAACGCGTTGAAAACACTGAACCTGTAGGATCAGCGTTTTTTGACGAATTCGGCGCGCAGAACCAGCCCCTTGATGCCGGGATATTTGCAGTCGATTTCCTGTGCATCGCCGGTCAGGCGGATCGATTTGATCAGCGTGCCCTGCTTCAGAGTCTGGCCGGCCCCTTTGACTTCCAGATCCTTGATCAAAGTCACCTGATCGCCATCGGCCAGCAGATTGCCGACTGCGTCGCGCACTTCCACTGTGTCGGCTGCGGCTTGCTTTGCCGCCAGTTCGGATGCGGGCATCCATTCGCCGCTTTCCTCGTCGTAAACGTACTCTTCGTCATCATTGGCCATGTGTCTGTTCCCCTTTCTATCAGCCCTTTGGCAGGGCGCGCGCGGTATAGCCAGCGCGCATCCGAAAAAGGGGAACCGGCGCCATGCCGGGGCATTGATATCAGGGGCACAGAATCATGATATGAAGAGGATCGAAGGATGGAATTCCAGTTCAACTCCGACAGCAGCGTAATGGGCACGGAAAACGTGGCCGAGCGGATTGAGGAGCAGGTCCGCCACAAGCTGAACCGCTTCTCCGACCGGCTCACGCGGCTGGAAGTTCATGTCGGAGATGAAAACGCGCGCAAGGGTGGCGGGGACGACAAACGCTGCATGATCGAAGCGCGTCCGCGTGGCGGCGATCCGGTGAGTGCGACCGCCCATTCCGACACCGTGGACAATGCCGCGCGCGATGCCGCCAGCAAACTGACCGCGTTGCTGGAGAGGCATTTCGGCAAAGCCAACCGCACGCGTTGAACCCCGCTTCGAATTTGTGAGATCGCTATGAAAACGAGCACCCTGATCGCCCCATTCGCTTCGCTGGCATTGCTGGCTGGATGTTCCCAGTCGGACCAGAGCGCCGCATCGAGCGAAGGGGCTGGTGCCAGTGCCAGCTCTGCCCCCGCCGCTGCGGCCAGCGAAGCATTGCCGACAGCGTCGGAGGCTGCGGCTCAATCGGAGACTCAGCCTGCCACGGCGATGCCGGTGGCAACCAACACGCTCAGGCTTGAGGGGTTGGGCGATCTCACTATCGGCAAGCCTGTGCCCAAAGGCAGCGATTTCGCGATGCGAGGGGCACAGGCTAGCGATACCTGCCTGATCTACACCTCGCCCGAATATCCCGATGCCTATGCGATTGTGGAGGACGGGCAGGTGCGCCGGATCACAATCTCACGCGGGTCGAAGGTCAAGCTGGTCGAAGGCATCGGGCCGGGTGATAGCGAAGCGAAAGTGTTGCGCGATTTTCCGGGCTTCAAGGCGAGCCCGCACGAATATGTCGAAGCACCGGCCAAGTATCTGACTCAACCGGGTAACGATCCGCGCATGCGGTTCGAAATCGGCGCGGACCGCACAGTCGATGCGATACATGTCGGGCTGATGCCGCAGCTCACTTACAGCGAAGGATGCGCCTGACGCGAGCCTGACGCGAGTAAGATTAGGAGAACCGCTCTATCTATGCTATCATGCTCACGCTGACATCGAATATTGCGATGGACTTCGAATTTGCCGACCGCCGCTTGCTGCCTCGCAGCCCCGGCGCAAACCAGACGACGACTTCCTTTCCTTGGACGATTTGACGCACGACCTGCACGCAATTTCGCGTGCGATTATCTGTTCTATTGAAAGGAACATCCAATGGCCAAGACTGGCACCGTAAAATTCTTCAATGCCGACAAAGGCTATGGCTTCATTCAGCCCGACGATGGCTCGGCCGACAGCTTCGTGCACATCACCGCTGTTCAGGCAGCCGGTATGAACACGCTCGATAAAGAGCAGCGCCTCAACTATGATGTTGAGCAGGGCCGTAATGGCAAGGAAAGTGCTGTAAACCTTTCCTCTGCTGACTGATGCGATGCGCCGGGGCCTGCTTTGGCGGGCTTCGGCGCGGGATTGGTGCGCGCGCCCGATTACGGCGCGCGCCGGATCCTTCAATGGCTAGCGCATTGGGGGATGAGAGGGACATTCAAAGGCCGATAAGCCTTTGAATGTCCCTTTGTTATTGGATTGTGTTATTGGATTGTCCGTGCAGCAGGTTGCGAGGCCACGTTGGCATTCATGTCCACGACCTTCGGGCCATCTGCACTATTGCCATCACTGGTCGGAATTGGGCGAGCATCGGCAATCTGAATCGGATGAGCCAGCTTGAGCGGCTTGGTTCCGCTCGCCATAGCGTGAACCTTGTTCGTCAGTTTGGATGCGGTCGAACTGTCGCTGACTGAGGCACTTGCTGCTCTGTCCTGTGGCCGTTGTGTGTTGCTGTCTGCGAACTCAGGCTCATTGGCGTACCAGGTGCGCGCGAAGCGATCGTTGGCATAAAGGCCTCGGTCTGAAAGCTGTTCCACCGGTACTACCCCGTCCGGCGTTGTCATCGCATAGCGATCCTGTGGACCTTGCATTTCGCGGTATCGGTCAGGCGAAATCGCAGGAGGTTGATGGCTGGCGAACTCTCCCAGCGTTTGCCCGTCCCATCGGGAAAGCGGACTTGTGTTTATGGTGATGCCACAAACCACGCCGGCGACTGTGGCTGCGATTGCCCCAATAACCCACGGCAATTGCCGCATTTTCCTGCTCCTGTTCCGCACCCTGTAGTTGCCGGAGATAATGCACGACCAGCCATAAGCGTTCCGCTCGGGCCGATGTGGGCTTGCGAAAAGCTGCGCTTGAGGCGACAACACCGCCTATGCAGCGCATCGTTCCTCTGATCCTTTCGCTTTCTCTGCTTTCGCTTGCGGGATGCTCGGCCTCAGGCGGCAAAGGCAATATGCCTGGCGATGCCGAAGACTGGAGCCCTTACGCCGGAATCGGTGAGAGCGAGACGGTAAGCTTTACTGGTACTGAGCCGTTCTGGGGCGGCAGTGTGGCGGGGCAGACTCTGATCTATTCCACGCCTGAAAGCACCGAAGGTGAAGCGATCGGTGTCGAACGCTTTGCCGGGCGGGGTGGCGTGTCGTGGAGTGGAATGTATGGCGGGGCACCGTTGGTGCTGGCAGTAACGCCGGGAAAATGCTCCGATGGAATGAGCGACCGCACCTATCCGTTCGTGGCAACGCTGCAGATTGCAGGTGAGCAGCGCAGCGGCTGTGCATGGACCGAGAAGAAGCCGTTTAGCGGGCCTGAAAATCCCTGATACTGGCCGTTATCCACCGGTGGACGATGTCACCGGTGCATTATGGGCTGGCGGGCCTGGCTCGTGATCGGCATCGTGTTCGATCCAGCGGGTGCGATACAGGTCGAAGCGACGATCCTTGAGGTTTTGAACGGCGCCTGATTGTCGCGCGGTGAGCAATGCCGACAGCGAAAGGTCTGCGATGGCGATGGTTTCGGTGTTGGGTGCAGTATCGGCAGCCACTCCGTCTCGCGAGAAAGGGAAGTCGGATGGAGTCAGGACGCCACTTTCCGCATAGTGAATATCCATATTCTCGACGTTCGGAATATTGCCCACTACGCCACTGGTGATGACATAGCACTGGTTCTCCACCGCGCGCGCATGGCAACAGTACCGCACACGCAGAAATCCGCGTCGTTCGTCGGTACAGAACGGCACGAACAGCATCAGCGCGCCCTGATCCACCAGATGGCGTGCGAGTTCGGGGAATTCGCTGTCGTAGCAGATCATCACTCCGATGGGGCCGCAATCGGTCGGGATGGCTTCGGCGCCAAAGCCCCCCTTGATGTTCCACCATTTGCGCTCGGAAGGTGTGGGGTGCAGCTTCTGCTGTTCATACACCGCCCCATCGCGCAGGAAGACGTATGCGATGTTGCGGACCTCGCCGTTGGGAACACGGGTCGGATGCGATCCCCCCACGATGTTGATGTTATAACTGACAGCGAGCCGTTCCATGAATTCCTTGAAGCGGTCGGTATAGTTCGCAATCTCCTCGATCGCTTCGGCCGGGGGTAATGGCTTTTCCGGGATCGACAACAATTCCAGGGTAAACAGCTCAGGGAAAATCACGAAGTCTGCGCCATAATCGCTGGCGACATCGACCCAGTATTCCACCTGCTGTTCGAACTCATCGATGCTCGTAATCCGGCGCATCATGAATTGCACTGTCGCCACCCGGACGCTTTCGGGCAAACGATCCGCGAGAGAGCGGGTGCGGTGGATATTGCCTTCCGGTGCCAGTGGATCGGGCCAGAACATCAGCACGGCATTGCCCCCGCTATCGCGGTCTTCCGGGTGATAGCCGCGCAAGACCTTCTTCGGCTCGAACCCCTGATTGAGCTGAAAGTTGATGACCGTATCGGACACCTGCTTGTCCAGCACAGCCGCAAGGTATTCTTCCGGCTTGCGATAGGTTTTCCGACGGCGCGAGAAGCCAGGCATTCGCCCCCCGAATGCGATTCCCTTCAGTTCCCAGTCACGGCACAGGTCCTGCCGCTTCCTGTAAAACCGCTGCCCTATCCGCAGGCGGCGATATTCGGGATCGACGCAGACTTCGACGCCATAGAGTACATCGCCATCGGGATCGTGGCGACTGGCATAACCCTGCCCGGTGATTTCGTTCCAGGTGTGCGGCGCAAACGCGACTTCCTGCGCGATAATCATCGTCCCGCAATAGCCGACAGCTTTGCCTTCATATTCCGCGATAAATTGCCCTTCGGGAAAATTGTTGATCTGCCCGCGGATCATCGCGGCGCTATATGCTTCGTGTTTGCCGTAAACCTTTGCGGAGAGGGCCGCGACGGCGCGGGCGTCTTTAGGGTGGGCGTTGCGAATGACGAGTTTCGAGCGGGTCTGATCCATCGCATGGATATAGGGCATCAGGCTGGTCTGACAACGCAAGCCGCTGTCATTCTTCCGCTGTATAAATGATAGGAACCATTCGTAAGTTTCGGCGTTAAGCGCAAATCACATCAAGGGAAAAACTGACGAGGTTTTGAGTTTCGTGACACAGCGTGATGTCGCTCATGCCGGTGGAACTGGCAGCACCGCTTCCGGAATTATGAACAACGGCGACATGCTGTCTGGTGCTCAGTCGGCAGAACGTCATGCGCGCGAAATGGCGCGTGAACTTTCCCATCGTACCAAAAACATGTTTTCCGTGATTTCGGGCATCGTCAATATTACCGGTCGCGCGCGCGGTGCCGAGAGCGTTGCCGGTGAAATCAACGGGCGGATACAGGCTCTGGGTCGTGCTTACGAAACTACTCTGGACGAAGCGTCAAGCGGTAGCATCGAACTGGGGCAGGCGATCCGTGCGATACTGGACCCATATGTAGCCGAAGGGCGGACGATCAGATTCAAAGGTAACGGATTGCAGGTGCCCTTCCAGACTGTTTCGACCGTTGGATTGGTTCTGTTCGAACTGGCCGACAATGCCAATCGCCACGGAGCATGGACCACGCCCGATGGGTTTGTCGATCTCGACTGGTATTGGCGCGATGATGCGTTGGAGATTACCTGGCGTGAACGCGGCGGATCCGTGGCTGCTGGGGCCGCAGCAAGTCCAGGCACCGGCTATGCCATAATGGATCGCCTGCTACGTACCGCAGGTGGTTCGATCAAACGCGATTGGTGTGCCGATGGGCTTGATGTCACTCTGCATATGCCATCGATACCGGGGGCTGGTGTATGAGCCATCGTCCGTTGATTCTTCTGCTGGAAGATGAACCTCTGATCCTGATGGATCTGGAAATGGCTGCAGAGGACAGGGGCTGTGCCTGCCTCGCCACGACCTGCGTGGAGCAGGCTTTTGCGGCATTGGGCGGCGATGGCTTGCCCGACGTCGCTGTGCTGGACGTTACGCTGCAGGCCGGGAATACGTGTGTGCCGATTGCAACCGAGTTGCGCCGTCTGGGTGTCCCGTACCTGCTTCATTCAGGCGATCTGGATCGGCAGGATGAACGTATCCGGCAGTTGCAGGCCGAACTCGTCCCGAAACCTGCATCCTCGGCGCGCGTGATCGAAAAAGCTCTGGAGCTTCTCGATCCTGATGGCGTGCCTGAGCAAACCCGCGCTGCCGGATAGCTGTCAGTTGGCTTGTGGCGTCAAGTCCATCCATGGGGGAACCCAGTCAGGGGAAATTGCCTCGATCCGTAAATGATCCACTGCCTTGCCCAATTCAGGGTAGGCGATGACCTGTCTCTTCTCGTCAGATCGATTGAGAGGAACCACGATCAGGCGACGGTTGACCTTTTGCCGCCAGTTCATGCGTGCCGTGTTTTCCTGCCCGATGTAGCAGCCTTTGCTAAAGCTTACGCCATTGAGTTCCGCAGCATTGGTTTCCAGCCAGAGAATATCGCCCAGTTCTGCGCGCCCTTCGGCCACTCCGCATGACAGGCGATGGGCCAGCCATTGTTCGTCCGCCGCTAACTCCGGCGGGTTGCTTGGGCCCGCACTGGCCAGCCAGCGGTGGCCAAGCGCAGGCAGGCGGGGATCGGGCTGCCCTGTTTTTCCGGTCAGTTGCCAATGGACCGCGATGGCCGGATCGACCGCAATATCAAGCTTGCGGCGCAGGCGATAAAGCGAAAGGCGTTTGACCAGATCGTCGGCCACGTTGGCTTCGCAATCCATCAGGACGTCGGCTCCATCATGCCACACGATAAGGTCAAACATCGTCTTGCCTTGCGCGCTCAGCAAGGCAGCATAAGTGGGGCCAGCGCCAGTCACATCGTTGGTAAGCAGACCTTGCAGAAAGGCTGTGGCGTCTTCCTCCGCTGCCTGTGGGGAGACACGGACTATGGCGCGGCGGGCGAGGTGAGTAGCGGGCATGGGTGACAGATAGGCGCTGGGCGGACTAAGGGAAGCCCCATGAGCATCGTTCCCGATTCCATCACCATCCGCCGCCCCGACGATTGGCATGTTCATTTACGTGATGGCGCGATGCTGGAAGGGGTGGCCCAATACACCGCCCGCCAGTTCGCCCGCGCTATCGTAATGCCCAATCTGTCTCCGCCGGTAACGACGACCGCATTGGCCGATGCCTATCGCGAACGCATACTCTGCGCGATCGAGCCGGGGACGCATTTCACGCCGCTGATGACGGCGTACCTCACCGATGCGACCGATCCCGATGATCTGGCAGACGGGTTTGCGCGTGGAGTATTGACGGCAGCAAAGCTGTATCCCGCCAATGCCACGACCAACTCTGCTCATGGGGTAAGCGATATTGCCCGGCTCGCCCCTGTGCTCAGCCGGATGCAGGACATCGGCATGGTGCTTTGCATCCATGGCGAAGTGACTGACAGCGATGTCGATGTGTTCGACCGGGAAGCTGTTTTTATCGAACGGCATCTGAGCCGGATCCTGCGCCATTTTCCCGAACTCAAGATCGTGTTCGAACATATCACTACGCAGGATGCGGTGCAGTTCGTCGAGAGTGCTGGCCCGAACGTGGCTGCTACGATCACGCCGCAGCACTTGCATATCAACCGCAATGCGATGCTGGTCGGCGGCATCCGGCCCCATGCCTATTGCCTGCCGGTTGCCAAGCGGGAGACGCACCGTCTGGCTTTGCGGAAAGCGGCGACATCGGGATCGTCGCGATTCTTCCTGGGAACCGACAGCGCGCCCCATACCCGCGAAGTAAAGGAAAGCGCGTGTGGCTGTGCAGGCATCTTCAACGCGCCGTATGCTCTTGAAAGCTATCTTCAGGTATTCGCCGAAGAAGATGCTTTCGAGCAGTTCGAAGGGTTCGCTTCGCTTCACGGTCCGGCGTTTTATGATTTGCCAGTGAACGAAGGCACGATCACCCTTGAACGGGCCGAACTGGAGGTGCCCGACACTATCGATGTTGGCGATACGCAACTGGTTCCGTTTCATGCAGGTGAAACCTTGCAGTGGCGCATACGCCAGTGATCGACCTGGCTGCCCGTGATGCCGCCGATCCACTGGCGCATTTTCGCGAGCAGTTTGCGCTTCCCGCCGGGGTTATCTACCTCGACGGCAATTCGCTGGGCGCTTTGCCCAAGGCTGCACCATTGCGGATCGCGCAAGTGGTGGAGCGCGAGTGGGGTGACGGGCTGATCGCATCGTGGAACGATGCCGAATGGGTGAGTGCGCCGCGGCGGATCGGTGACAAGATCGCGCGCCTGATCGGTGCCCGGACTGGCGAAGTGGTCGCCTGCGATTCCACTTCGATCAATATCTTTAAGGCTTTGGCGGCGGCTCTTTCTCTCAATTCCGGGCGGCAGACGATCCTGAGTGAAACCGGCAATTTTCCCACCGATCTGTATATGATGCAGGGCCTCGACCGTTTGAGCGGTGGTCGCATCGTTGCGAAGGCGGTTGAGCCGGAGGCAGTGATCGATGCGATCGATGCGGATACGGCCGCCGTTCTGCTGACTCACGTCCATTACAAAACCGGTGCGATGCGCGACATGGCGGCCACCACTGCGGCGATCCATGCAAAGGGTGCGCTGGCTATCTGGGATCTGAGTCACAGTGCCGGTGCGATGCCACTGCATCTCACCGATGCTGATGCCGACTTCGCAGTTGGCTGCGGTTATAAGTTTCTGAACGGCGGGCCGGGTGCACCGGCTTTCATCTTCGTGGCCGGGCGGCATCAGGCGGATGCGCTGCCCGCATTATCGGGATGGTTCGGCCACTCCGCGCCATTTGCATTCCTGGACGAATACGAGGCGGCGCCGGGGATAGAGCGCTTTCTGACTGGGACGCCGTCGGTAATCGGGCTTGCCGGGCTGGAGGTCGGGGTGGACCTGATGGAACAGGCGGACCTGTCGCATATTCGCGCCAAGTCCCTGTCGCTGGCCGAAGTCTTCGAGGATCGCATGGGGCCGCTGGTTCAACGGTTCGGCTTTGCGGCGACCGGGCCCGACGCCCCTGAAAAGCGCGGTAGCCATATCTCATATCGCCACAGAGAGGGTTACGCGATCATGCAGGCGTTGAAGGCGCGTGGAGTGATCGGCGACTTCCGCGATCCCGATGTCATGCGCTTTGGCCTGACGCCGCTCTATCTCAGTCACGCCGATATCGCAGGCGCTGTTGCGATACTGGCAGATGTGATGGAAACTGGCGCATGGGATCGTTCGGAATATCGTGTCCGCGCGGCCGTGACCTGACATATATCGAGAGGATTCCTGATGAAGCTGTTGAGATCGTTTCTGTTCATTCCCGGCGATAGCGAAAAGAAGCTGGCCAAAGTGGCGGGATGCGGGGCCGATGCGGTCATCCTCGACCTGGAAGATGCCGTGGCACCTTCGGCAAAAGATGCCGCACGGAAGCTGGTTGCAGCATTCCTCCGCGATTTTGACCGCGATGCGCCGGGTGCTCCGCAGCTCTGGGTCAGGGTCAACCCATTCGATACGGGAATGACGGAAGGCGATCTGGCGGCGGTGGTGCCGGGTGCGCCGCATGGTATTGTTCAACCCAAAACGAATGGGTCAGACTGTGTCGCGAAGCTTTCCGGCTTGCTTGATCATATGGAGCTGGCGCACAGTATTGCGCCGGGATCGATCCGTATCATTCCCGTTGCAACAGAAACCGCCATCGCACCATTCCGTCTGAGCGAATATGCCACTGCCGATCTGGCGCGCCTTGCCGGGCTGACCTGGGGGGCGGAAGACCTTGCCGCTGCGCTGGGCGCGACTGGCAACCGCGATACGAATGGCGAATGGGGCTTTACCTACAAGCTTGTCCGTTCATTGACGCTGATGGCGGCCCATGCTGCCGGGGTGCCGGCGATAGAGACACTTCACGCCGATTTCCGCGATGAGGATGGTTTGCGCGCCAGCAGCCGCGCGGCGCGGGCAGAGGGTTTTTCCGGGCGACTGGCTATCCATCCCGCGCAAGTCGCGCCGATCAATGAAAGCTTTACGCCCAGCGATGAAGAGGTCGCCTTTGCTCAGCGGATTGTCGATGCGTTTGCCGCCAACCCCGATCTGGGAACAGTGGGGATCGATGGCAAAATGGTCGATATTCCCCATCTGAAAGCGGCCCGCCGCACATTGGGGCTGGCGGATTGAGCGTCGGAATCGCGCACGGACGATTGCATATCAGAACGTCGGGAGAGAGCCTGACGGACGTTTCGGGTGACGTGCAGCGATGGCTGGATCAAACCAGGATCGCCACTGGCACCCTCTCGCTGTTTTGCCGCCATACCAGCGCGGGGCTGCTGATTAGCGAGAATGCCGACCCTTCTGTTCAGCGCGACCTGCTGCTGTGGCTGGATCGGAGCGTGCCGCAAGGTGATCGCTACGAACACGATTGCGAGGGGCCCGACGATATGCCCGCCCATATTAAATCGGTGGTGACGGGAGATGCGCTGACAGTTCCCTTTGCCGCCGGTCGCCTGCTGCTTGGTACATGGCAGGCGATCTATCTCGCCGAATTTCGCGGGCAATCGCATCAGCGCGAAGTGGTGCTGACAGCGATTGGGGAATAGCATGGGCGCAGGGACCGTGTCGGCGGCTCCTGCGTTATGAATACATATCCGCTGCCCTTTGCCACATGGCGAATGATTGCTACCCATGATGCTGCAGCGCAACAAGATTACTCTTACTGCCGGAGTGTCATGACCCAAGGCCAGATATTATGAACTTTACCGCAGATCGTCTGCTGCTGTTCGGCGCCACCGGCGATCTTGCCCAGCGTATGCTGCTGCCGTCGTTATGTGCGCTCGATCACGATGGATTGCTCGACCCTGAACTGAAAATCGTTGGGACGGCGCGTTCGGATATGAGCGATGCGGAGTTCAGAAACTTCGCGCGTGCGGCGCTTGAGAAATATTTGCCCGCAGGCCGCCGTGGCGGCATGGCCGATTTCCTCAATCGGTTGAGCTATCAGGCGCTCGATGCGACCACGATTGAGGGTTTTGACGAGCTGGCAAAGAAGGTTGGCAAGCCACAGAAAGGGCTGGCCATTTTCCTTTCCACCGCGCCCAGCCTTTTTGAGCCGACCATTGCCGGTTTGCAATCGGCGGGGCTGGCTGGCGCCAACGTGCGGATCGGGCTGGAAAAGCCGCTCGGCACGTCGCTGGAGACGAGCGAGGAAATAAACGACGCCGTCGCATCCGCATTCAGCGAAGACCGGATTTTCCGGATCGATCACTATCTCGGCAAGGAGACGGTGCAGAACCTGCTCGCACTGCGGTTTGCCAATATCATGTTCGAACCGATCTGGAATTCGAACTATATCGAGCATGTCCAGATCACCGTGGCGGAAACGGTCGGGCTGGAATCGCGCGTTGCGTATTACGACGATTCCGGGGCGCTGCGCGATATGGTGCAGAACCACATGCTCCAGTTGCTTGCGCTGGTCGCGATGGAGCCGCCGACCAGCTTCGATTCCACTGCCGTGCGCGATGAGAAGGTGAAGGTTCTGCGCGCATTGCGTCCGGTGAAGGACGGCGAAACCGTGACCGGCCAGTATCGTGCCGGGGCCATCGGTGGAAAGTCGGTGCCCGGATATGACGAGGAACTGGGTAAAGATTCCGATACCGAAACGTTCGTCGCGATCAAGGCGCACGTCGATAACTGGCGCTGGAACGGGGTGCCGTTTTACCTGCGTACCGGCAAACGTCTGCCCGAACGCGTGACCGAAGTGGTGATCCAGTTCCGCCCGATCCCGTTTTCGATCTTCGAAGGCAAGGGGGCCAAGACACAACCCAACAGGCTGGTTATCGGCATTCAGCCGGAAGAAAACGTGCACTTGTCGCTGATGGCCAAAGTACCCGGTCTGGATCGCGAAGGTATCCGCTTGCGCCCTGTGCCGCTCGACATTTCGATGCCCGATGCATTCGCCGGTGCGGTCAAGCGGATCGCTTACGAACGACTCCTGCTCGATCTCATCGTCGGAGATCAGACGCTGTTCGTGCGGCGCGACGAGGTGGAGGCGCAGTGGGAATGGATCGACGGCATCCGCGCCGAATGGACTGCGGAAGCGCAGACCCCCAAAACCTATGCCGCCGGAACATGGGGCCCCAGCGCCGCCATCGCTCTGGCCGAGCGCGACGGCGTGACCTGGCATGATGAGTAACCGATCATGAGCAATATCAACGACACCGTTCACCGCGTAACCCAGCGCATTGTCGCTAACAGCCGCGACAGCCGACGGCGCTATCTCGATCTGATGGATCGCGAGCGGGACCGGCAGCCGGATCGCAATTCGCTGTCATGTTCCAATCTCGCGCACGGTTTCGCCGCGGCGTTGGAAGATCAGCAGGCGATCAAGACCAATCGCGGCCCGAACCTCGCCATCGTCACAGCTTACAACGACATGCTCTCGGCGCACCAGCCCTATGGTACTTATCCGCCGCAGATGAAGGTCTGGGCGCGGGAGGTCGGCGCGACGGCCCAAGTGGCGGGCGGAACGCCGGCGATGTGCGATGGCGTTACGCAAGGTCAGGATGGGATGGAACTATCGCTGTTCAGCCGCGATGTAATCGCGCTGAGCACGACCGTGGCGATGAGCCATGCGATGTACGATGGCATGTTCCTGCTCGGCATTTGCGACAAGATCGTGCCCGGCCTGTTCATGGGCGCGGCACGGTTCGGCCATCTGCCCGCGATCTTCATTCCGAGTGGCCCGATGCCCACCGGGATCGCCAACAAGCAAAAGCAGAAGGTTCGCCAGCTCTACGCAGAAGGTAAGGCGACCCGCGCCGAATTGCTGGATAGCGAGAGCGCCAGTTATCATTCGCCGGGCACTTGCACGTTCTATGGCACAGCGAATTCCAATCAGATGATGATGGAGATGATGGGGCTGCACATTCCTGGCTCGGCTTTCGTTCAGCCCGGCACGCCTTTGCGGCAGGCGCTCACCCGTGCTGCGGTGCACCGTCTGGCGCAGATCGCCGATGATCCGGCGCACAGCTTTGCCCGGTGCATCGATGAAAAGGCCATTGTGAATGCGGCAGTCGGTCTGCTCGCAACCGGCGGATCGACCAATCATGCCATTCACTTGCCTGCTATGGCACGGGCAGCGGGAATTGCGTTCGATTGGAACGATCTGGCCGAACTGTCGGGCGTGGTTCCGCTGGTAACCCGAGTCTATCCCAATGGTTCGGGTGACGTGAACCATTTTCAGGACGCGGGCGGCATGGGTTATGTCATCGGCACTCTGCTGAGCGAAGGGCTGGCGCATCGCGACATCGTGACTGTCGGGGGCGACGATCTGTCGATCTACGCGCAGGAGCCCTGGCTGGACGGCGATGTGCTGGAATGGCGCGATGTCGGGGAAAGCGGCGATCCCGAAATGCTGCGTCCGGCCAGCGATCCGTTTCAGGCCGATGGCGGGATGCGACTGGTCGAAGGCAATCTTGGTCGTGCCTGTTTCAAGACAAGTGCGGTCGAGCCCGAACGCTGGACCGTGGAGGCGCCGTGCCGCGTGTTCGAAACGCAGGCGGCGGTTGCCGATGCCTTCAGCAAGGGCGAACTGGATCGCGATGTCGTGGTCGTGGTGCGTTTTCAGGGGCCGCGTGCCAACGGAATGCCCGAATTGCACAAATTGACACCGCCTCTGGGCGTGTTGCAGGATCGCGGATATCGCGTTGCGCTCGTCACCGATGGACGGATGAGCGGGGCCAGCGGCAAAGTGCCCGCAGCGATCCACTGCACGCCAGAGGCATTGGGCGGTGGCCCGCTGGCACGCCTGCGCGATGGCGACATTGTTCGGCTGTGCGCGCGAACCGGAGAGCTCTCGACCACGGCGGACCTCGACGTGCGTGAACCGGTTGTCGTTACCGAGGACGAGAATGGCATGGGCCGCGAGTTCTTTGCAATGTTCCGCGCCAACGCGGATTCGGCGGAGAAGGGTGCCAGCTCGATGCTCGCGCTGGCCGGATTGTAAGGAGAAAATGGCGCGATGAGCGAGATCGTCACAGTCGATATCGGCGGAACCCATGCCCGTTTCGCCATCGCCAAAGTGGCCAAAGATGGCACGATAACACTGGGCGAACCGGAAACGCTCCATACCGAAGATCACGCCAGTTTTCAGACGGCCTGGCAGGATTTTCGCCAGCGGATGGGGGGCACGTTGCCCGATGCAGTGGCTATGGCCATTGCTGGTCCGGTCGGCGGCGAGGTGATCCGGTTCACCAATAACCCGTGGTTGATCCGTCCCAAACTGATCCCGGAAAAACTCGGTTGCCCGCGCTATACCGTCGTCAACGATTTCGAAGCGGTGGCGCACGCGGTTGCACGAGCGCCGGAAGACCAGTTCATGTACGTTGCCGGGCCGGATGAACCGCTGACCAGCGATGGGACGATTTCGGTGCTCGGACCCGGAACCGGACTGGGAGTGGCGCATCTGTGGCGATCAGGCGACGAATACCGCGTACAGGCGACCGAAGGCGGCCATATCGAATTCGCTCCGCTCGACAATATCGAAGACACGATCCTCGCTCGCTTACGCAAGCGGCACCGTCGTGTCTCAGTTGAGCGAGTTGTCTCGGGGCCAGGTATTGTCGATATCTATCAGGCACTTGCTGCGTTGGAGAAGCGCGCCGTTGCCGATATGGACGATGTTTCGATCTGGACCGCCGGGATGAAGGGCGAGGATAGCCTTGCCGCTGCGGCGGTCGATCGTTTTTGCCTGTCGCTGGGCAGCGTCGCGGGCGACATCGCGCTGGCGCAGGGCGGGTTTGGCGGCGTGGTGATCGCCGGCGGGCTCGGTTACCGCCTGCGCGACCTGCTGCCACAGTCCGGTTTTGCCGAACGGTTCCGCGCCAAGGGGCGCTTCGACAGCCTGATGGGGACGATCCCGGTCAAGTTGATAACTCACCCGCAGCCCGGCCTTTTTGGCGCGGCTGCCGCCTTTGTCCGCCAGCATGGATGCCCGAAATTATGAGCGATATCGAAACCATCATGCGTACCGCCCCGGTGATCCCGGTGATCGTCGTCGACGATATCGACCATGCAGTGCCGCTGGCCCGTGCTCTGGTTGCTGGCGGCCTTAAAGTTCTGGAAGTTACACTCCGCACCCCCGCTGCGCTCGATGCGATCAAGGCGATGAAGTCGGTTGATGGGGCGATTGTCGGTGCGGGAACGGTAACCAACTCCACACAGTTGCAGCAAGCCATTGATGCGGGAAGCGAATTTATCGTCAGCCCCGGCCTGACCGAACCGCTTGGTAAGGCTGCGGTGGCGTCGGGTGTGCCGTTCCTGCCGGGTATCGCCAACGCGGGAGACATTATGCGCGGGCTCGATCTGGGGCTGAATCATTTCAAGTTTTTCCCGGCAATGGCCTCGGGTGGACTGCCCGCGCTGAAGGCGCTGGCCGCACCGTTCGGGCAGTGCAAGTTCTGCCCAACCGGGGGCATCGGGCTCGACACCGCGCCGCAATGGCTGGCTTTCGATCCGGTGCTATGTGTCGGAGGAAGTTGGGTTTCTCCCAAGGGGGCGCCCGATCCGGCGATGATACAGGCGCTGGCTCACGAAGCAGCGAGCCTTGGTCGATGACCCGGGTGGCCGATCTCGTTGAACGGCTACAGGCGGCGCATGAACGCACCGCGCAGACGCCGATGTTCAATCCGGTGTTCCAGCTTTCGCTTGATATTTCACGACAAATTGAGGCGGGCGAGCTGACGCTGAATGATGTCGCCGGGCTGGTGGCGGAGCTGGAGTGCGATGCTTTGCAGAGCCGGGCGGCACGGCTGCGGCGATTGGTGGAGCCGATGTCGGCACCGGTCGCATTGGCTGCTATGGTGACGCAAGATACGGATTTCGCTGAGTTTTCTGACCGCTGGCAGAACCCTCAGCTCCACGCTGTTTTCACCGCGCATCCGACCTTCCTGATGACCCCGGCCCAGTCCGACGCCGTCGCGCAAGCTGCTGGGCAGGAAGGGGAAATCGGACCGAGCGTGTGCGTTCCAGGCAACGACAGGCCGGAGATCACGCTTTCTTACGAACACGACCGCGCATTGCGCGCGATGGCCAATGCTCAAGATGCGCGGGACACAATTGTGCATCGTTTGCTGAGCCATGCACAGCAGCAATGGCCTGATAAATGGCACGAATTCGATGCCTTGCCGTTTCGCCTCGCCACCTGGGTCGGGTACGATATGGATGGCCGCACCGACATCAAGTGGCACACCTCTATCACCTTCAGATTGCAAGAAAAAGCCAAGCGATTAGAACGCTTTGCAGAAAATCTGAAAAAAATAGACGAACAGCACCCGTTATTAGCCACATTACACGGGGCAATCCACTACACACAGGCCCGTTGCGCCGATTTTGCGCGGGAACTGGTCGATCCGGCCGATCTTTCCGCTGCGGCAGACCGGTTGACGGCCGACGATCCCAACAAGCTGCTCTCGCTCACCCCGATCATCGATGCGCTGGAAAACGAGGCGCGCGATGCCGGTGGGGAGCGCGCGGTTGCCCTGCGGACTTTGGCGGCATCGATGCGGGCCGATGGGCTGGGAATGGGGTGGATCCATTTCCGCGTGAATTCGAGCCAGCTCCACAACGCGATCCGCAGCCGTCTGCCGGAAGGGCAGCAGATCGACGTGGCGAGCCGCGGCGCGCTGGCCACTTTGCGGCAGATGCTGGCGGAGGTGCGCCCGCTGCGATCCAACTTCGCGGCGCTGGCCATCGAAAGCTCTTCCGCCATTCGCCAGTTTCTGGCGATGGCCCAGATTCTGCATCACATCGATGCCGATACTCCGATCCGCATGTTGATCGCCGAATGCGAACAGCCTGCCACTGTGCTGGCCGCACTCTATTTCGCGCGGCTGTTCGGCATCGCGGACAAGGTCGATGTTTCGCCACTGTTCGAAACCGAAAGCGCGCTGGAACATGGCGGCCGCTTCCTCGACGCGCTGATGCGGGAGGAGGCCTATACCGATTACGCCCGCCAGCGCGGGCGCGTGTGCATTCAGACCGGGTTTTCCGATGCCGGGCGCTTTGTTGGGCAAATTCCCGCAAGCCTGGCGATCGAGCGGTTGCAGGGGCGGCTGGCCAATGCGATGGAGGCAAACGGCCTGACCGACACCGCCGCGCTGATTTTCAATACCCACGGCGAGAGCATGGGGCGCGGCGCGCACCCGACCAGCATGGCCGACCGGCTCGAATGGCCGCTCAGCCCGTGGGCGCGGCGACGGTTCGTGCGCGCAGGCATCCGGCTGGAACCGGAGGTCAGCTTTCAGGGGGGCGACGGATATCTGTTTTTCGCTACGCCTGAACTCGCGCTGGCCACGCTGACCAGGATTGCCGAACTGCGCCCGGCGCAGACCGATGTCGATGCCGCGATCGATCCGTTCTATCGCCGCACCGACCTCTCGCTCGATTTCTATCGTGCGATTAAAGAGGATCAGCGCGATCATCTGGAAAGCAAGACATACAGTCGCGCGATCACTGCGTTCGGGCTGGGAATGCTCAACGAAACCGGCAGCCGGAAAAGCCGCCGCCAGTCGGACCTGTCGGCCGACCGCGATATGAGCCTGCGCCAGATCCGCGCGATCCCGCATAACGCGATCCTGCAACAGCTCGGCTATCCGGTGAACGTCATTTCCGGTTTCGGCAGCGCAGCGGAAGGAAATTACGAAGATCTCGGCGCGCTGCTGGCATCCAGCGCGCGCGGGCGGCAAATGGTGCGGCTGGTGCGGGCGGCCAATGCGCTGGCCAGCATCAAGACCGTGGCGGCGTATGGCGAACTGTTCAATTCGGCCTATTGGGCCAGCCGCACCTATCGCGGCACCGAAGAGGCGCTGGCCCCCGCGTGCGAGGCGCTGGCCGGATACCTGACCAAGGATGATCGCGCGGGCGTCTTCCGCCGCCTGACATCGCGCCTGCGGGTCGATGCGCTGAAGCTGCACCGCCTGCTGTCGCATGTGCCGGACGAAGCCCCGATGGAAGGGCGCGAGCACGTGCGCCGCGAAATCGGCGTGCTACAGGCTCTGCGGCTGGCGCTGTTGCAGCATATGTTCCTGAAAGCGGTGAGTATCCCGGTATTCGCCCGCGCCAACGACATCAGCCGCGACGATGTGCTGGAAATGGTGTTCACTCTGCGGATCGAAGACGCGCTGCAACAGTTACGCCGTGCCTATCCCGCGCAGGTGGCCACGCTGGCCGATTATGCCGTGGCCGAACCGGGCGATTACCCCGATGGCGACAACGAAGGATACGCCGCGATCCACCGCGATTATATCGACCCGATAGAAACCGCCCACGCGCTGAATTTACGCATCGGCGCCGCCATCGCGCACCAGTTCGGGGCGCATGGGTAGGGGGTGTTTGGGGACACAATTGGCTATCGCTTTTATCATTGACGAGGTTAGGGGCATTGCCGATCCCCATCAATTCGCTAATCAGTTGGTATGGCCATTCCTGATTACCAGACACTGATGTTGCCCGTCTTACAAGTCGCCGCACAAGGTGAGACAAGAATTCCAATCGCTTCGGAAAAAATCGCCGATCAATTCGGCCTAACCGAAGACGAACGAGAGGAGCTATTGCCTAGCGGAAAGCAGATGCTTCTTCACAATCGGCTGCATTGGGCAAAATTTTACATGGCCAAGGCGGGCTTGATTGACAGCCCATCACGAGGTGTTTTTGTCGCTTCTAATGCCGGCAAGGCATTGTTGGCGAAAAAACCAGAGCGGATCGATGTGGACTTGCTCAAGACATTTCCTCAGTTCCTCGAATTTTACAACAAGAGTAATTCGAGCAAAGGTGGAGTCCAAGTTTTCGCCGAAGAACAGTCGGCGGCTTCTGACGTTACACCTGAAGAACAAATCGATGCCGCCAGTTCCATATTGATCAAAGCGCTCAAGGCGGACCTCCTCGCCCGCATTCAGGATCAGACCCCTACGTTCTTTGAGTACCTGATTGTCGAATTGCTCGTCGGGATGGGTTACGGTGGCTCGCACGATAACGCAGCCCGCCGCCTCGGTAAATCAGGTGATGGCGGTATTGACGGGATTATCGATGAAGACCGTCTCGGTCTGGATCGAATTTATGTTCAGGCAAAACGCTATAGTCCCGATCAGACGATCGGGCGGCCTGCCGTCCAAGGTTTCGTTGGCAGTCTGATTGGTTTTGGAGCGACTAAGGGTGTTTTTGTTGCAACGTGTACATTCAGCAAGCAGGCCCTCGAATATGTTGAGAATCTCCCGCAGCGTGTAATTTTAATCGACGGTGATCTACTGGCCGAATTAATGATCGAATTCGGCATCGGAGTGAGGGTGAGTCGAGCTGTCCAAGTGAAACGCGTCGACGAAGATTTCTTTGTAGATTGATCGAGGTCCGGTTTCCATTGACGTAGGAATCGATGTTTGATCCCAGATCGTGCTAAGGGCCTTTGCAGCAAGTCCAGTTTTATCGGATGGTCAGATCGCTATTTAGCATGAGTCAGCAATTGTCCGCAGAAATGGTGGGCGTTTATGGGTTCGTTTTTGGCAGAACTGGAAGGCAAAACGTAAATCCACCTACACCCAAAAAATCAAATCAACCAGAAACCGATCAGTCCGCCAAGCTGGATAACCGCGATCAGTTGCAGGTAGGTTGAGAACGGTTCCTTGCGGGTCTTGTGGCGGAACATGTGGCGGGCGAGGAATGCGCCGGGGGTGCCGCCGATCAGGGCCAGTTTCAGCAGGTCGGCTTCTGGAATACGTCGTGTGCCGTTGATTGCATAGACTTTGTCGCGCCAGAAACTGACGAAAGTTGCGGCATTTACTGCCAAAATCGCAAGTATTATCCACGTAAGCACTCAGCTTACTTAGTGGATATGAGTTGATAGATGGTAAATGGTGTGTATTTTTGGCGATATAGTGTACGCGCTATTGCGCCCCGATCCGGTTATTGGGCCGGTGTCGGTGGCGCCGATTGGAAGGGAGGCGCGCGCCGATGCCTCCCCCGTTTTCTGGCGATGGCAAGTGCGCCGCGCCGGTTGTGCCTGAGCTGCTTTACCGGCTGATTGCGCCCACTGTCGGGGCGTTGCTGTACCCGACGTAATAGTTGCGGATGCCCGGAACCGTGTTGCCATTGCCGTCGCGTATCGGCGCCGCAATCTGCGGGCTGCTGGCCACTTCGCATGCCAGTTTGTCGAGCGCAGGGGCGGCGTTGCTTTGTCGGATGGCGCAATCACTCAGTGTGCCATCGCCTGCCATCGTCAACAGTACTTCGGTCATATAGCTGTTGTTTTGAGGGACATCGGGCAGCGATATGACGATGTCCGCATCTTCGTTCTTGTATTCACCTGCCTGGGTTTTGTCGGCAACAAAATTGATCCGTTCCCGTCGGACAAAGAACGCAGGAGCACCGTTGCGGTCTTTTGCCGGACGGAAACGCGCCCGTTTCATGGCGCCCCCACACACTGCGGCGTCGAGTTCAGTCGAACGGCTGCTGAAAACAATCGTGCAGCGATCAGGTTTGCCCTGCCGGTTTACCGTCAATTCATAAGTAATGTTCGATATTGCCTGATTTATGGGCGGAAAATCGCTCGCCATAACCCAGCTTGACGGATCTACCGTTGGTTCTGCTTTAGTTGGCATCGCTGCAGTTGCAGCTGATGCTGCTATAAATAAATATATTATGGGTAAATATACCGATAGTTAATTGATTAATTTTAACAAATGTTATTTATTACTACCATGAATCTTTTTATTGTAAAATAAAACTTTCTCCGAGGGCGACCCGCGCCACAACGCTTTCCAACCCGGCGTTTGTAGCTAATGATGGGCGCAAACGGAGATTGTTGCGGTTTATGGATATTTTGCTGCTTGCCCTGCTGGCCGGTGCGATTGCGTGGCTGTGGCGGCGCGTCGATGCGCTTGAGCTGACGGTTGCCCGTTTGCAGGCCGAGCGTGTGGCGTGGGGGCGGGGGGCTGCGGCCGCTCCGTTGGCAGATGCGGCGGAAGAAACGCGTGAGGGAGCGGAACTGGCTCAACCGGCGGTGCCACCTGTGCAGCCCGCGCAGCCGGCCCCTTCGGCAATACCGCGTGTGGCGCGCGATGCGGCGCCCGTTGTCACCGCCTCTGCTGCGTCGGAGCAGACGAATAAGGCCTCCGCGTCTTATGAACCGGTCGCTGACAGCCTGCTCCGCAACGTGCTCAACTGGCGGCCTTCGTTCGATTTCGAGGATTTGTTCGGGCGCCTGCTGCCGATCTGGGCGGGCGGAGTCACGCTGGCGGTGGCGGGGTTCTTCCTTGTGCGCTGGTCGATCGATGCCGGGTTGCTCACGCCACCGGTGCGGGTGGTGCTGGCCGGGCTGTTCGGTCTGGCGCTGATCGCCGGGGCGGAAGTGGCCAATCGCTGGCGCGACCGGGTGGCCGATCCGCGTGTGGCGCAGGCGCTGGCCGGGGCCGGGCTGGCGACGCTCTATGCCGCGTTCTACCTGGCCGGATCGCAATACGGGCTGATCGGATCGACGCTGGCGTTCGTGGGGCTGGCGCTGGTGACGGCAGCGGCGATTGCGCTGTCGTACCGCTTTGGCTTGCCTTGCGCGGTGCTGGGGCTGGTCGGCGGATTTGCCGCGCCCGCGCTGGTCGGCGGGGAAGAGGCGAACCTGCCGCTGCTGACGCTGTACCTCGGGCTGGTGACCGCCGGGCTGACTCTGACGGGCAAGCAGCAGGACCGTGTGTGGCTGGGCATGGCATCGCTGGCAGGAGGGCTGGGCTGGGGCGCTCTGTTGTTGCTGGGCGCGGCGCCACGGGGTGGCGATCTGGTGGTGCTGGGGATCTATCTCGTGCTGCTAGGCGGGATCCTGCCGACGCTGACCGGCGGGAGCGGGCGGCTGCACTGGCTGGTGCGCGTGGGCGCGGCGGCGATTGCCGCGCTGCAACTGGCCGCACTGGTCCATCAGGGCGGCTATGGCGTGCTGGAATGGGGTCTGTACCTGTTGTTGGGCGCGGCGCTGGCGTGGTTTGGCTGGCGCAGTCCGGCGATGCGCGAAGGCAATGCCGTCGCCGCGGCAGTGGGCGTTGCTCTGCTGAGCATGTGGCCCGATCCGGCGGCGACCGGTTTTGCCTCTGTTGCGGCTGTGCTGGCGATCCTGTTCGCTGCGGTGCCGTTGGCGCAGATCTGGCGCGGGCATGGCCGCACTATCGATTTCGCACAGGCGAGCGGCGTGGCGCTGGGCCTGTCGGCTGCATCGTATTGGCAGTTCGGCCATTTCCTGCGTGGGGAGAGCGAGCCGCTGCTGGCGCTGGCGAGCTTTGCGCTTGCACTGATCCCGGCAATGGCGGTGTGGCTGGGGTGGAACCCTGCGCCGCACACGCGCCGAGTTGTGGGTGCAGGTGCATCGGCCACTGCGCTGGCGGGAGTGGCGGGGCTGATGGTGCTGCCTGCATGGGCGGCCCCGGTGGTCGCGCCGGTGCTGGTCGCCGGGGTGCTCGGCTTGCGGCGGCTGGAAAGTGGCTGGCTGGCGATTGCCCGCGGTGCGGCGATTGTCGGCCTGCTGCTGGCACTGTTCCTGCCGCAACCATTCCCGGAAATGGTCAACGAGATCGAGCGCGCCATCGGCATGAACGCAGAGGCGGGTTGGCCAGACCTGCTCCGCTGGCTGGCGGTGACGGCGGCGTTTGCTGTTCTGGCATGGCGCGGAAGCCCCGGTCGCTGGCGGCTGGCAAGCGAAGCGCTTGCGGCGCTGGCGGGATATATCGCCGTGGCGCAAGTGCTGCCGCCCGATGCACTGGCGTGGAGTGTCGCTCTGGTCGCCTCACTGATTGCATGGCGTTTGCCGAGGCCGGGTGCGCTGGCGGCTCTGTTGGGCATTGCGGCGCTGTGGGCGATACCGGCGCTGATCCACTGGCTGGATGGCGGGGTGGAGGCGCTGGTCGGCATCCCGCTGCAATCGGGCGACCTGCCTGCGCTGAAGACCGTGGCGCTGCATATCGTGCCGCTGGTCGTTGCGCTGGCAGTGGCACTGGCCACGGCGCTGCGAAACGATGGGGCTGCGCGCCGCGCTGCCATGATGGCGCTGGGGGTTGCCGGCACAGTCGCGCTCCACACCGCCTATCGCCATGCCTTCGCGGCAGTCGCGGGGGCGGACTTCGTGGCCACCGGGATGATGCAGCGCACAGTGTGGGAAGCGATACTGCTGGGCGCGGCATGGCTGGCCACACGGCAAAGCTGGCATCGCACTGCGCTGTCGCTGGCATTGGCGGGGCTGGCGCATTTCGGCTGGTTCACACTGATGCTGCACAATCCGCTGTGGGCGGAACAGGCGGTGGGCACTCTGCCGGTGATCGATGCATTGCTGCCTGCCTATGCCGTCGGCCTGCTAACGATCCTGTTTGTGCGCCGCCATCTGCCGCAGTCCCCCGCATTTCTGCGCTGGATCGCCGATGCCGCGGCGATGGCGGTAATCGCGCTTTATGCGTTGAGCGAGCTGCGCCATCTGTTCGCAGGATCGCTGCCGGTGGCGGGCACGATGGGGCAGAGCGAAGACCTGCTGCGTTCGCTGCTCGGCATTGTGCTGGCGGTCGGGTTCCTGTGGTGGGGTGCCCGCTCGCAGCAGCGCAGCTGGCGGATCGGTTCGCTGGTGCTGATGGTGCTGGCTGTGGCCAAAGTATTCCTGGTCGATACCGCCGGGCTGGGCGGGCTGGCGCGGATCGCTTCGTTCATGGCGCTGGGCTTCAGCCTGATTGGCATCGGCTGGTTCTATTCCCGCCAGTTGCGGGGGAGCGGGAAAGCAGAGGAGAGCGCGTAACAATAGTCACGAACGCGTCACATCGGCGCGGCAATCGGTGTGGGACCAAGGGGACTCACACGACATGGATGTGGTCAATATTTTCGTGACTGGAAACGCTGTCGAAACGATGGACGATTTCGTCCACGACGGCACCCGATACACGTTCGACCGGCTCGATCCCGACGGGCCGAAACGGCTGGTCGAAGGGCCGGTGCGGGCCTTCGTCGATTGGGTGATGGACGATCTGGCGGGCCTCGAAATGTGCCGCCGCCTGCGCGCCGATCCCCGCCTGACAGAAGCGCACGTGACAATGGTGCTGGAAGAAGACGACCCCGAAGATCGCCGCCGTGCGCTGCGGGCCGGGGCAGACGACTATATCGTCGGCCCGGTGGACCGCACAGCAATACTGGACCGGGTGCTGGCGGTGCAGACCCATCGCCAGATGCGGCACGCGGCACAGCGGTTCGAGATTGGCGATCTGACCATCGACATGACTGCATTGCAGGCCCGTTGGCTGGGCGAACCGATTGTGTTGCGGCCAAACGAATTCCGCCTGCTGCGGTTCTTCGCGGAAAACGCGAACCGGGTAATGGGGCGAGAAGAGATTATTGCCGGGCTGGGCAAGCAGGAACCGGCCATCGATGCGCGCACGGTCGACGTATGGATCGGGCGCTTGCGCCGCGCGCTGAAGACCGCCGGGGCAGGCAACCCGCTACGCACAGTGCGCTCGCTCGGTTACGTTTTCGACGCGCCATAGAGGGTGAGGTTCGCCCGATTATTCGGCGCCGCGGATCTGATCCGGTGCGCCATCCACTCTTTCGTCATTGTGGACGCAGCGAAGCAATCCAAGGTGGGGCGGTGGTGCCCATTGCAGCGGTTGTGGAGGAGACGAGGTTTGGTCCATGGATTGCCGCGTCGCTTACGCTCCTCGCAATGACGAAGGGCGGGCGTGTGCGATAGTATTAGCCAACCATCGACAGCGCTAGCCTACCCCTGAACCAAACCCACCCTGAACCAAAACCACTTCGTGCCTTCGCGCCTTCGTGTGACAAGCTTCCACCCGACGTTCCCGCCCATCGCGGCGGCTGTGAGGGAGTGAGGTAAGGTCCATGGATTGCCACGTCGCCTGCGGCTCCTCGCAATGACGTGGAGGGAGCGGCAGGGCATGGCGGTCCGCCAATCGGCCGCTTCCATTGCGCCGTCACCCCGGCCATCGAGCCGGGGGCCAGCTTTCCCCTGCACTGCGCTGGAAGAAAAAGGGGGGGGGGGGGGGGCCGGATCAAGTCCGGGACGACGGTGTGAGGTGGTCACACGTCTCCCCCTCGTCATTGCGAACGCAGTGAAGCAATCCATAGACTGACGGTTCTCTGCCTATCGCGGCGGTTGTGGTGGGGGCAAGGGCGGCCCCTGGACCGGGGTCTGGCTCTCTAGCGGATCGGAGCCTTCGGAAGCGGGCTCTTCTCCAGAAGTTGCCCACGCCATCGCTGGTGCCCATCCAAAAAAACGGGCCGCCCCGAAAGGCGGCCCGAAGTTTGGGAGGTTCCGAAATATAGCCGGTGTTACAGATCGATACCCAGCGTGAACGCCAGTGTCGTGCCCACGTCGTAGGTATTGATATCGATCCGGTTGTCGCCTGCTTGCTGGAATTCCTGATGACCTTGCCCGAAGATATTGCGGGCTTCGAACTTGGCTTCCATCCCGGCACCGAACAACGTGAACCCTTCGCGCCATACGAAATCGAGTTTTACACCGGGCCGCTCGATCACGTCGGGTTGCGGCGGGCTGCCGTTGAGCCCGCGGCTGACCACACGGTCGCTGGCGTAGGATAGCAGGAACGTCTGTTGCGACAGCCGGTCGGTATCTTCCAGACCGAGCTGGAGGTTGACGATATGGTCCGACTGGCCCGTCAATGGCGCACCGTCGCGGAAATAGTCGGTCGCGATAGTCGATGCCGCGCCATATACGGACACGGTATCGTCGGCGCCGACTTTCAGTTTCGACTTGGTATAGGTGTAGTTGAGGATCGTCACGACCCGGCGGCCATCGAAGAAATCCCCGCCCATGTTCTGAAGCGGCCAGTATTTTGCCACTTCCAGTTCGCCGCCATAAAGATCGGCCTTGGGCGCGTTGGCATAGCTGGTCAGCAGATCGATACCGGTTACGAACGCTTCGATCGGTTTGTCGATATGTTTGTAGAACCCGGCCAGCGATATGCGCTGTTCGGGGGCGAAATACCATTCGTATCGCGCTTCGGCGTTGAACAGCTCGCTATCGACCAGCAACGGGTTGCCGCGATAGGGGCGGTTCGATTCCGGGTCGTAATACGGTTGCGCGATCAGTTCGCGGAACTGCGGGCGGGCAATCGTCTTCGATGCGTTGAGGCGGATCTGCATGGAGTTTTGCAGATCGAACGTCAGCGTGGCGGCAGGCAGCCAGTAACTGCGTTTCAACGTCGCTTCGGGCACCGATGGCGGCACCGATACGAATACCGGGATCGGTTTGGTGAACTGCGAACCGTCTTCGTAGCGCACACCGGCATCGATCGCGATGCTGTCGGTCACCTGCCAGTTGCCCTTGAGATACCCGGCCTTGGTGGTCAGACCTGCGCCGAATTTGGGCGTACCCGGATCGGTTTCGATCATCGTGATGCCCAATGCATCGATCACGCTGGGCGACAGCAGCAGATCGGGCCGCAACATGCCGATGGCGGTTACGGTGTACGGGCTGCCCAGCCATTCGTTCGGAGCCAGGAACAGGAAATCGCGCCGCGAACTGGTACGCTTGGTATCCGAATAGGCCAGTCCGCCAGTCAGCGAGAGCGACGGTGTCGCGCGATAGCTGAGGTCAAGCCCGGCGGCATAGAGATCTTCGTTCAGGTCGGAGAAGGTGATCCCGGCATCGCCGCCGTTGCCGTTGTTCAGCCGGTTCACGAAATACTGGCCGAACGGGTCCGCATCCGAATTGGTGCGGACATATTCGAATGTCAGCTCGCCCGGCGCCTTACGCTTGCTGTTGGCATAGGACATGCGTGCATCGAGGTGCAGTTCGGGCGTCAGCTCCAGCTCCGCCACCGCTTGCGTGTCGAACAACTGGCGTTCGTAAAACGCAGTGCGTTGATCGATGAAGTCGGTGTCGCCGTTCTGCGCGGGCCGCTGCCCGAATGCGAGCGATGCTTTCTTCAGCGTGTCGTGGATATACAGCGTGGTCCAGCGCAGTTTGTTGCCGTTGCCTTCCAGACCGAAGCCGAGCAAGCCATTGACAGTAGTGCGCTGATCGGTGCTGACCTGGCGGAAATCCTTTTCCAGCGAGTTGAGGTCGGCGCTTTGCGACAATTGCTGGCGGATTTCGCGGGTGAGGTACTTGTTCGAATATCCGGCCGCTGCGATCACACCGAGGTCGAGATCGCCCAGCGGGAAGGTCTTGCCCGCTGAAATGCTGCCCGACACATTGACCGGGGTGTGATCGTATTGCTGGATCACGGCGTTGCGCCAGCCCACCAGTTCGCGGGCGATAGCGGTCGAATTGACATCGTCCGTGCCGATCAGCAGGCCTTTATCGAAATAGTCTTGCAACGCCGGGGGCGGATTGCGCGAACCGTCGTCATACCCCAACCAGTCGGACTTGCTGCCGTAATAGGTGTAGCCCAGATTGCCGGTGGTGAAGGTATCGCCCGAAATCCCGGCGGAAATCTTCAGGAACGGCTGATTGGGTGTCGCCTTGGTGGTCAGGTTGATGACCCCGCCACCGAATTCACCCGGATAGTTCACTGAATAGCTTTTCTGCACCAGCGACGATGCGATCACGCCGGTCGGGAACAGATCCAGCGGCACCACGCGTTTCAGCGGTTCGGGGCTGGGCAGGGGCAGGCCGTTGAGCAGGGCCAGCGAGTAACGATCGCCCAGCCCGCGGACATAGACGAACCCGCTGCCGACCAGACTGAGACCGGGGACGTGCGCCAGTGCGCCCGCAATATTGCCTTCGCCGGTACGCGCGATTTCGGCGCTCGACAGGACGGAGACGACCTGATTTGAGCTACGCTCGATATTCTGGAACCGCCGTCCGGTGACGACGATTTCGCTGCCGCCGGGGATCGAAACTTCCAGATCGTCCTGCGGCGGGGCGCTGTCGGCGCTGGTCGCACCGGGATCGGCAGGCGTATCGCTTGCCGTTGTGTCGCCCGGCTGGGTTGCACTCGGGTCGGTTTGTTCGGGCGCGGTCTGCGCGTGGGCAAGGCCCGGCGCAGTCAGCGCGCTGGTGAGCAGGAGCGCTCCGGCCAGCCGCAGGGTGGTGGACATCTGGTTCCCCCTAAAAATCGCGATCATCGAAAAAGGGGGCAGCCGTTGCGGCGGCCGCCCCCCTGTGCTCGGGTTGCAGCCGATCAGGTGGTCGGCAGCGAAGTGCAGGCAGAACCGCTGCCGAAATCGGCGTAGGAGCTGTCGCAGGTCCAGCCCTTGTACCAGGCGGTGTTGCCCGACCATGCCGCACCGATGTGATACGGCGACGGCGCCGCTGCGAAGAAGCTCGACAGCGTGCTGGGGTCGGTGGTGACGATCGCGTCTTCGTTCGCGCCGTTGACGAAAGTCATCGTCAGGGTGTTGGTGAAGGTGTCGCTGTTGTTGTTCGCACCGGCACCGAAAGCGGTCTTCACCTGATCGGCGGTGAACGGAGCAGAACCGCTGCCGTCGCCGATATACTTGGTGCTGTTGCACTGAAGCACGACCGAACGCGCCGTCAGCGTCGCACGGTTGGCGCTGTCGGTGTTCGATGTCATGCGGATGCATTCGTTTTGCGGTGTGATGATCGCACCGTTGTACAGCGTGACATCGGCATTGCCGCGGAACAGCGTGGCCGCCTTATCGGCACCTTCGTTGCTGGGGCTGGTCGAAAGTTGCAGGCCAAGGAAGTTGACCACTTTCAGGTTCGTGCGCGGAGTTTCGGTTTCCTTGCCGTTGGAATCGATTTCCATCAGCGCGTCGCCCTGACCCGGACGCTGGATCAGCAGCACGTTCTGCAGACTGGCGCGTGAGCCGGTGTCGACGTCAAGGCTGTCGTCATCCGCACCGGTTGCGACGTAGCCCTTGATGTTCACGACACCGCCGAACAGTTCCATCCCGTCGTCGGAGCTATTGTGCGACTGGAAGTGTTCGATCACCGTGCCGGAGCCGATGCCTTCCGGCGTCAGCGCCTGCAGTTCCTTGTTCGCGCTGAGCACGAACCCGGAATAGCGGATCTGGAAGTACTTCATCGTACCGGCGTTGTAGGTGTCGTCGTTGCCGCCGAATCGGGCGAGGTTCACCGCGCCTTCGGTGTCGCGTTCGCAAGTGCCCGCTGCGGTCGTGCCGACATCGCAATCGGTGATCTTGCCACGGCCCAGCAGCACCACGCCGCCCCACTGACCGATGGAGGAGTCAGTGTTGATCCCCGCGACGTTGTCCTGGCTGGTGAAGATGATCGGTGCGCTGGCGGTGCCGACGGCGTTGATCTTGTTGCCGCGGTTGACCGCGATCCACGACTGGCCGGTGCGGGCATAGAGAATGACGCCCGGATCGATCGACAGCGTTACGTTGGTATCGGCCTCCAGCGGAGTGGAGCAGCCGACCGTGGTGGAAGTGTAAGGCGCGCCAGCGGTCGGCGCCTTGAAACCACCGTCGCAGCCCACGTCGACACGGCCGTTCATCGCGTAAAGCAGGCCCGTCACCTTCGGCAGCGTGACGCTCTTCTTGATCAGGCTGGGCAGTTCGCAAATCCGGTATTCACCGGTCGGGCCGGTGATCGTGCCCTGATCCTTCAGTTCGACACTGCCGTCGTTGGTCAGTGTGGGGCAGGCGCCGGCGGGTTTGACGGTGGCCGTAGGTGTCGGCGACGGAGCAGGCGTAGGTGCCGGGTTCGTGATATCGACGTTGACGTTGCCCGATGTGCCGGGCGAAGCGACGCCATCGGGCCCGCAGCCGGAAAGAGCGGCAAGGCCACAGCCGAGCAGAAGTGTGCGCTGGAAGTTGGTCACGGTAAACGGTCCCCTCAAAAACCGGAAAATCACAGAATCGATTGATGCGATCGATTGTCGCGACTCGCGAGCTACGGGGGCTGGGTGACAGTTTGTTTGCAAATGTGACCGATTGAAATATTTGCGTAAAGAACTGCGATAAATGACAAATATGACAATTGAAGAGAGGCTCTGAATGGCCCCGTCCAACCAGTGCGCGATTGGCGTAATCATTGCCTTTGGCGGGTCAATTTGGCGCGGTCCGTCACTGAATATTGCAATTCAATGACATTGTTTCATTTATGTTGCAGTTTATCGCCGGGACGCGCAATTTCCTCTCACAATGTGAATAATTGGGAGAAGGAAAGTGGCTGTTGGAACGATTATCGGCCTGACGATGATGGCGCAGGGTGCTGTCGCTACGATGGAGCAGGTCGATGTGGCATATGACGCGATGGCGGCAGGGCGCAGCGCCGCTGCCATCGCAAGAATTGAAAGCAACGATGCGCTGGACGCGAGCGATCCGGCACGCCTTATCAACCTGGGCGTTGCCTACGCGCGGCAGGGGGACAAGACCACCGCGCGCACTATGTTCCAGCGCGTGTTGTCTCGGGACAGTGCCTATATGCTCGAAACATCGCATGGTCAGTGGGTCGAGGCGGGCGTTCTGGCGCGCAAGGCGCTGGCCGCACTCGATGCGGGTACGTTCGAAACGGTGCATCGTACAGCCAGCCGCTGATCGCATTCGTCGCATGGCTGCCTGGCAGAACTCGCGGCTGGATATCGGCGGTTGAAGACTGACGAGCGGACAGCGGATAGCGGACCGCGAATGCCAGACAGGCTGAAAACTGACTAAAACAGGGCACTCCGAATATCTTCGGGGTGCCCTTTGCGTTTCATGACCGAAATCTGTCTTCGTAATCAGCTTGCTGTCACCGCAGTGTCATTTACAGTGAGCATTGAGCGGGCTGGAGGGTACGATGATTCTCGCACATGCGGGACGCCTCACTTTCGCTGTGGTTCTGGCATTTTGCGCCATTCCGGCGAAAGCGGACGTCATGCAGATCGATGGTGACGGTGCACGCTGGGTTTCCGGCGCGCTTGCCAATGGGGCTGTTGCCGATGTGGCGAGCGGCCATGTCCCCGATATCGTCGAACTTTCTGCCGATTTCACTGTGCCCGATCAGGCAGTGGCCGACGCTGCACGGCAGGCGGGCGCTGTGCCGCAGACTTATGCTGCGAAAGTGGCGGAACTTTCGCGCCGCTTCGATCTCAGCCCTGCGTTGATAGAAGCGCTGGTGTGGCAGGAAAGCCGCTGGCGTCCAGACGCGGTATCGCCTGTCGGTGCGCGCGGTCTGGCGCAACTGATGCCAGGTACTGCCCGCGAGATGGGCGTGAACCCGCATGATCCGTTTGCCAATCTGGAAGGCGGGGCGCGATACTTGCGCGAACAGCTCGACCGGTTCGGTGGCGATCTGGAAAAGGCGCTGGCCGCTTACAATGCGGGGCCGGGGCGGGTGACTGCCGCCAATGGTATCCCGCGTATTCGTGAAACCCAACAATATGTCGCCGCGATCATGGGGCGACTGTCGAACCATTCCCGAGGGGGCCAATAGAATATGAAGCGTGTCGTTACCCGTTTGATCCCGCTGGCTCTTCTGGCAAGCCCTACCGCTGCATTCGCGCAAGGTGCCGATCCGCAGGGGTCTGGCCCGATTGTCGCTGCGCTCGGCTGGTTGCAGGGGACATTGCTGGGCAACGTTGCCACAGCCGTTGCGGTGATGGCTGTGGCGGCGGTCGGTTTCATGATGCTGACCGGGCGGCTCAACTGGCGCTTTGGCGCAACGGTGATTATCGGCGTATTCATCCTGTTCGGTGCGGGCACGATCGTTGCCGGCATTCAGGGCGCGGCCGGGGGCTGATCCGATGGAACTCGTCCGCCACCCCGTCCATCGCGCGCTGACTCGCCCGCAGATGTTCGCTGGCGTGACGTACAATTATTTTATCATCAATTTCGCGCTGACGACCGAACTGTTTCTCATCACCGGCAGCTGGTGGGCGCTGCCCGCCGCGCTGGTGTTTCACACGTTCGGTTATTTCGCCTGTATGCGCGAACCGCGCTTCTTCGATTTGTGGCTGACGAAGGTCAGCAAATGCCCGCGCGTCAGGAATTGGAAGCGCTGGGGCTGCAACAGCTACGCGGCATGACCAGGCCGGAAGGGATCGTGGGTCGATGAGCAAGTGGATCGGAGCTGCCGCCTGGAGCGCGAAGGAAGCCCGCGCCGGCGACCGGTTACCCTATGCGCGGCTGATCGATGGCAACACCGTGCTGTTGCGCGATGGCAGCGTGATGACTGCGCTGCAGGTGCCCGGCCTGCTGTTCGAAACCGAAGACAGCGAAGCGCTGAACGCCCACGCGACCACTCGCGAAGTGATGTTGCGGTCCACGCTCGATGCGCGGTTCGTGATGTATCACCATGTGATCCGCCGCCGGGTGGAGATCGAGCTGGAGAGCGAATTTGCCGATCCGCTGGCCGCGCATATCGACCGGCGGTGGAAGGAACGGCTGGCGGGCGGTTCGTTGTTCGTCAACGATCAGTTCGTCACGATTATCCGCCGCCCTGCGCGGGGCAAGGCCGGTCTGGCCGAGCGTATGGGCAAATTGTGGAACCGCCGCGGGCAGGACGATGTCGAGGCCGATCCCAAAGATGTGCGCGCTCTGAAAGCTGCTGTGACCGGCTTGGCCGCATCGCTGCAAGCGTATGGCGCGGCGGTTCTGGGCGATTACGAAGGGCCGAGCGGAGCGACCAACAACGAACTGCTCGAACTGCTCAGCGCGCTCTACAATGGCGAAATGCGTCCGGTAAGGCGTCCGGCGGATCAGACCGACATTGGTCAGATGTTGCCCTATCGCCGGGCCAGTTTCGGGCTGGACGCGATGGAGCTGCGCGGGTCGGGCGATCCCGATTTCGCAGCGATCCTCAGCCTGAAGGATTATCCCGACGCGACCAGCCCCGGCCTGCTCGATGCGCTGTTGCGCCAGCCGTTTGAAATGATCGTTTCGGAAAGCTACGCTCCACAAGAACGGACTACCGCGCGCGAGCGGATGGATCTGGCGATCCGTCGTCTCAAATCCGCCGACGAGGAAGCAATGGCGGAGCGGGCCGACATGATGGCTGCGCGCGATGCGCTGGGCAATGGAGCAGTCGGCTTCGGCGATCATCACCTGACAGTGCTGGTCCGCGAAAAGAGTCTGCCTGCACTGGATGAAGCAACTGCCGCCTGCGCCGCATCGCTGGCCGATACCGGTGCGATCGTCGTGCGCGAAGATACCAATCTGGAACCGGCGTTCTGGGGGCAATTCCCCGGCAACGAAAGCTATCTGGTGCGTCGGGCGATGATCTCCAGCGCGAATATGGCCAGCTTCGGCAGTTTGCACGGCATGGCGCTGGGGCAGGCCGAGGGCAATCACTGGGGCGAAGCGGTCACTCTTTTGCAGACGACTAGCAGTACCCCGTTTTTCTTCAATTTTCACAACGGCGATCTGGGCAACTTTTCAGTCATCGGGCCAAGCGGTTCGGGCAAGACGGTGGTGATGAATTTCCTCGCCGCGCAGGCGCAGAAATTCAATCCGCGAACGATCCTGTTCGATAAGGATCGCGGAGCGGAGCTGTTTATTCGCGGCATCGGCGGGCGGTACGATCGGATTGCCAGCGGAGAGCCAACCGGGTTCAACCCGCTGGCTTTGCCCGATACGCCCACCAACCGGGCGTTCCTGCGCGACTGGCTGGCAGTCTTGCTGAAGGCGGACGGGCCGGAAGAGTTTTCGACTATCACGGCTGCCGTCGATGCGGCTTATGCCAACGATCCTTCGCTGCGGCGCCTGCGCCATTTCCGCGAATTGCTGTCGGGTACACGCCGACCCGAACCGGGCGATCTGGCAGATCGGTTGGGGGCGTGGATCGGCAGCGGGGAACACGGCTGGCTGTTCGATAATGCCGACGACAAGCTCGATCTCGATGTCCGCACACTCGGCTTCGACATGACGGCGCTGCTGGAAAATCCGCGCTTGCGGACGCCGACGATGATGTACCTGTTCCACCGGATCGACGAACGGCTGGATGGCAAGCCGACGATGATCCTGATCGACGAAGGGTGGAAGGCGCTCGACGATGAAGTGTTCGCCGCCCGCATTCGCGACTGGCTGAAGACTTTGCGTAAGCGCAACGCGCTGGTCGGGTTTGCCACACAGTCGGCGCGCGATGCCCTGGAGAGCCGGATTTCCACTGCGCTGGTCGAACAGACCGCGACGATGGTGTTCATGCCCAACAGCCGCGCGCGGGCGGAAGATTACTGCGACGGGTTCGGGCTGACCAGTCACGAACTGGCACTGATCCGTAGCTTGCCCGCGTACAGCCGCTGCTTCCTGATCCGCCAGCCCGATGCCAGCGTTGTTGTGCGGCTCGACTTGTCGGGTGCGCCCGAAGTGCTGACGATCCTGTCGGGCCGTGAAAGCACTGTGCGGCGGCTCGACTTGCTGCGCGATGCAGTGGGCGACGCGCCCGCAGACTGGTTCCCTGCGCTGACCGGCCATGCATGGCCCGGCGGTGCATCTATTGCAGAGACGGAGGGCGGGGCGGACGATGTTCCGTTCCGTCAGGCTGCCGAATGAGCGTGGCCTGCGATCAGGCCGCCGGTAACGCGGCAGGCGGCGTCGCGGCGGCGCTGCGCGCGGTCGATTGCATCGCGGGCGAAACCACCGCGCAGGCGTTCGGCCGCATGTTCGCCCCCGGCGGTGCGCTGCTGACTGTGCTGACCATCCTGCTGACGCTGTATGTCGCGTTCTTCGCGATTTCGCTGCTGCTGGGGCGTAGCGGGCTGGGCGTCCGTTCGCTGACCCCGCGCATGATCCTGCTGGGGCTGGTGCTGACATTCGTGACCAGTTGGGTCGCCTACAGTCGGGTGGTGTGGAACCTTGCCATTGGCGGGCCGGATGAACTGGCCACGATCATCACCGGCGCGCAAGGTTCCGCCACGCAAGTCTTCGCGCAGAAAATCGATGTCGTGTTCGCGGCAATCCAGCAGGCAGGGCAGGGCGGCAAGGCCGAGGTATCTGCCTTTTCACCCGAAGGGATGATGTGGCTTGGCGCGATGTTGTTCCTGCTGGGAACTGTAGGTGTGCTGGTCACAGCCCGGATCGCGCTGGCGGTGCTGGTCGCACTCGGACCGATTTTCGTAGTGATGGCACTGTTCGATGGCACACGCGGACTGTTCACCGGATGGCTGAAAGGCGTGGTGATGCTGGCGATTACGCCGCTGTTCGCGGTGCTGGCGGGCAGTGTTATGCTGGAACTGGCAGTGCCGGTTCTGGCTGCGCTGGTGGCGACATCGGGGCAGATCGATCCGCAAGCGGCAATGGCGTTTTTCCTGGTCGGCGCGGTGCATGTCGCGCTGATGATAATGGTACTGAAAGTGGCCGGAACGATGGTTTCCGGCTGGCGCGTGTTCGGGCTGGTGCCGGAAAAGGGCGCCGATGGGCGCAACGGATATGCCGCCCCGGTGTCGCATGTTCCCGCCACTGCCGCTCCCGTACAAGCAACTGCGGCACAGGCGACATCGGGTGCAGCAGAACGACGCATCCCCGTTTCCGCGTTCGCCACAGCACCGGCTGCGAACGACAGCCCCTCGGCAGGCGGCGTCGGGCGACGCGACACAGTCGTTATCAATCAGGCACCGGCCTCGGCAAGCGGACAGCAACGGGGCGAACCCTCATCCATTTCGCGCGCGCGCGGCATTGGCAGTCGTTTCCGTGCCCCTGCGCCGCGCAAGACGGAGAATGTGAAATGAACCGCGCGCTGATTTCCGCGCTTGCTTCGACCATTGCGCTCGCCGCTGTATCGGCCCCTGCGCTGGCCAGCGACCCGCGTCTGGTGGAACGGCTCTACGATCCGGCCAAAGTTGTCCGCATCGAAGGGCGCACCAAGGTGCAGGCGACTATCGCTTTTGCCGAAGACGAGCATATCGAAAACGTCGCCATCGGGGATTCGACTGCATGGCAGGTCACGCCGAACAAGCGCGCCAACCTGCTGTTCGTCAAACCGCTCAGCCCCACGGCGCGGACCAATATGACTGTCGTGACCGATCGGCACACTTACCTGTTCGATCTCGTCGCCAGCCCGCGCGCCAATCCGCTCTATGTCCTGCGGTTCACGTATCCTAAGGAACCGGAGGGCGAACAGCCTGCACGTCAGGCAGCCGTTACTCCGCAAGCGCCGAACGCTGTCGAAACCGCCGCGGCTAGCGATCCTTATGCTGTGGTCGATCCGGCAGAGTTGAATTTCGCATGGGCGGGGACGGGCGACCGCGCCTTGCTGCCCGCGCGCACCTATGACGATGGCAACGCGACATTCCTGCAATGGCATAGCGGGGAACCCGTGCCAGCCATTCTGGTGACGGATTACAAGGGGGTTGAAGGCCCGGTGAACTTCACTGTGCGGGGCGATGTGATCGTGGTCGAAGGGGTGCCACGCGAAATCATCCTGCGTTCGGGCGAAGACAGCGCCACGCTGGTCAACAGCGGGCCGGAGCGAACGCCCAGACCTTTGCGTAACGAGGCCGCATTGGCCCGAAGCGAGAACCTGCCTGCCGGGGAGAACAACTGATGCGCTTTGCCATGCGTTTGCCATCGAAAAGCTCCGCCGCCGATGCACCGGACACCGATCCGCGTGAACGGGAATCGGCCGAGATTATCGATCTCGCCAGCCGCAATGCCTTTCCCGCGGTCACTCAGCGCAAGGGGAAGTCCGACGGGCTGGGCCTTGCCGCGGGCGTGGCGCTGGTCGGTTTGCTCGGTGCGGTGACACTGTGGGGCATGAATGCTGCGCGCACGGATAAGGAACAGACTGCCGCACAGCAGGCACCGGCGGCGCAACAGCAAGCCGCCCCGGCACCGGCCGTTCCACCGCAAGCGATCACGCCAGCGCCTCAGCCAGAGGCGCAGCCGATGAACATGCCGCGCAACGACCCCGCACCACAGCCGGTGCTGGCAGCGCAGCCGATGCCGGAAAGTCAGGCCAATCCCTATTCATCGCCGACGCTGGTATTCGACGCCAGCAACCTGACATCGCCCATGCTGAACGCGAAGCCGGAAAGCCCGGTGGCGGGCGGTGCAACTGGTGGCGGCAATGCATCTGACTTTGCCAGCAAGATCGGCGGTGTCGGCGGCGCGCCTGCTCAGGCCAAGGCGATGGTCAACCCGCAAACCACAGTGACGCAAGGCACACTGATCCCGGCGGTGCTGGAAACCGCCATCAATACCGATGTCCCCGGCTATGTCCGCGCGGTGGTGAGCCAGGACGTGCGTAGTTTCGACGGCACCCGTGTGCTGGTGCCGCGTTCAAGCCGCCTGATCGGGCAATACCAGTCTGGCCTGCAAGGTGGGCAACGCCGGGCCTATGTCATCTGGACGCGGTTGATCCGACCCGACGGCGCTTCCGTTAGTCTGGCATCCCCTGCGGTCGGTTTCGATGGGACGGCCGGTCTGCCGGGCAAAGTGAACAGCCATTTCTTCAAGCGGTTCGGGTCTTCGATCCTGTTGTCGGTGATCGGGGGACTGGCCACCGGTGGTGCCTCGGTCGTTCTGGGCGGTGGAGCCAGCGCCGCCAGCACCGCCTTGCAGCAGGATGGCCAGATCAGCCCGACTGTCCGCGTGCGACAGGGCGAACCGATCCGCGTGTTCACGGCCCGCGATCTCGACTTCAGTCAGGTTGCTGCGGTCAGGTAAATCGATGGCGGCAGACGTTCATCCTTTGCCAGCGGGTACCGCAAGCGAACGTAGCGTCTATCTCGACGCCTATCTCGCGCCGTTTCGCCAGTGGCTCGAACGGGATACGGTGACGGAAATCATGGTGAACCGGCCTGGCGAAGTGTGGGTGGAAGATGCTGCGTACCCCGGAATGCAGCGGATCGAAGCGCCAGAGATCGATGACCGTCTGGTACAGCGGCTGGCCGAACAGGTCGCCCGCGTCAGCCATCAGGGCATCAACCGCGAGCACCCGTTGCTGGGGGCAACATTGCCCGATGGTGCGCGTGTGCAATTCTGTGGCCCACCTGCCGCGCGCAAGCACTGGGTCATGGCGATCCGGCGGCATCGTCGGCTCGACCTTCCGCTCGACGCATACGATACCGGACCGCTTCTGGCCGCCGAACAGGCTGAAATGCCCGATCCCCGCCAGCAACCGATCGCCTATCTTCGCGAAGCCATACGTCAGCGTAGAACGATCCTGATTTCCGGTGGCACCAGCACCGGCAAGACGACCTTCCTCAACGCCATGCTAGGCGAGATTCCACGCGATCAGCGCGTCGTGCTGGTGGAGGATACGCCCGAATTGCGGATGCCAGGCGAAAATGGCGTCGGTCTGGTAGCGGTGAAGGGCGAACTGGGCGAAGCGAAAGTGACCGCCAACGAACTATTGCAGGCTGCGTTGCGCCTTCGCCCGGACCGCATTGTGCTGGGTGAATTGCGCGGGGCGGAAAGCGTCAGCTTCCTGCGGGCGATCAATACCGGGCACCCCGGCAGCTTTTCCACGATTCACGCCAACAGTCTGGCCGGGGCTCTGGAACAGCTTTCGCTGATGGTGATGCAAACCGGGATTGGGCTGACCCGCTCCGACACGATCGCTTATGCCGCATCGGTGATCGATGTGATTGTGCAACTGGGCCGTGATTCCACCGGCAAACGCGGCATTACCCAGATAGCGAACAGCGCCGATATCGCCTGACCGGACTGCCGAAAAAGGCATTCCACAATTTGATATGTTAATGTGGTAAACCAGCCACGTTCGAGGGAATACCCGCTTTCCGTAACGTCAACTCGATAGCGTTTCCGCCGGCAGGCTGCGAAATATCCGAAATCTTGCGTACCGTTTGTTCGAAACAATAAACCTTCGCTTGCACTTTCGTGTGAAATTGACGTAGCTTCCATCTTGGGAATGAGGCCATAAAAAGTGGCCCGCCAACATGGAGAGGAACTATGCGGGTAAAGTTTGCCCTGCTTGCAGGAATCTGCGCGTCTGTCGCAGCATTTCCTGCCGCAGCTCAGGATACCACTTCCGACCAGACCACCGAGCAGTCTAACGATACAGCCAGGCAACAGCCTGCTGCGTCGCTGGGGGAGACTATCGTGGTCACGGCGCAGCGTCGCTCAGAAGCGCTGCAAAACGTACCGATCGCCGTCAGCGCATTCAGCAGCGAAGCACTGGAAGCGCAGCAGATCGACAATGCCAGCGATCTGCAGCTGACTCTGCCGAACGTTTCGTTCTCCAAAGGTAACTTTACCTCTGCCAGCTTCACGATCCGCGGCATTGGCGATCTTTGCGTGGGCGTGACCTGCGACAGTGCAACAGCGATCCACACCAATGGTTCGCCGTTGTTCGGAACACGTATTTTCGAAACCGAGTATTTCGATCTTGAACGTGTCGAAGTTCTGCGTGGGCCGCAGGGCACGCTGTTCGGTCGCAATGCGACATCGGGCGTGGTCAACGTCGTGACGGCGAAGCCGGATCTGTCGGGTTTCCATGTTTCGGGCGATGCCGAATACGGGAATTACGATTCGATCAAGGCGAAGGGCATGATCAACCTGCCCATCGGCGATACGATGGGTGTTCGCGTAGCAGGCTTTTACCTCAACCGCGATGGTTATACCGACAACTTGTATGACAATACCCGGATCGACGGTCGCGACATGTACGCGGTGCGCGGATCGTTCCGCTGGGAACCCAGCGCGGATACGACATTCGATCTGATGGGATATTACTTCCGCGAAGACGATGATCGTATGCGGATTCAGAAACAGATGTGTCAGCGCGATCCCACCGGGGTGCTCGGCTGTCTGAACGCCAAGCGCGCATTTGAGAAGACCAACGGCAATTCGACCCTCGCGTCGATTTTGTCATCCACTGAATTCTTCCGCATTGCAGGTATTCCTGCTGCACTTCAGGGGCTTGCACTCGGTAGCGTTTATGACGTCAACGACGTGTATGCCAATTCGGTCGAACCTTCGGATGTGCGGCAGGTCTACACTGCCTACACCCCGAAATATTACGCCGACGAACTGCAGATTCAGGCGCATCTGTCGCAGAACTTCGGCGCGATGAACCTGTCGCTGACAGGTATCTATCAGGATACCAACGTCGATTCCTCGCAGGATTACAACCTTGGCGTTCAGGACCGCACGGGCTTCGCCACCGGCCTTGCAACCCTGGCGGCGCTCACCCAGTCGCCGACGTTAGGAGCATACTTTCAGCCGATTTATGATGCGCTGACTCCGAACGGCCCGACTGGCGAGCTGTGCACCTCTGAGCCGCGCACCGATGGTCGCGGTGCATACGAAGGTTTTGCTAACTGCAGCAGTGTACCGCTGGCATATGACCGCTCAAACCAGTTGCAGACCTCGTGGTCGGGTGAAGCGATCCTGTCGAGTGACTTCGACGGGCCGCTCAACTTCCTGCTCGGCGGTATCTATGCGACCACGACGGTGGAAGAAAACAGCTACTTCGTAAATGCGTTCGGGCTGGATTGGGCTTCGGGTGTCGTCGGCACGGTATCGGCCGCGGGGGCAGGTCTGCCGCCTTCGTATTTTGGGCCTTCGTATTATCGTAACAACACGATGGACTTCAAACTGGATAGCTATGGTATCTTCGGTGAAGTCTATTACGATATCAGCGATCGGCTGAAGCTGACCGGCGGCCTGCGTTATAACAGTGACAAGAAATCAGTCACTGCGCGCACGACTTTCTTCAACTTCTTTAACCCGTTCTCCAACGATGGCGATCCGTTTGATTCACCGATTGTGCCTCTGACCGGGCCGAGTGGATTGTACGATGCCGACGCGGGGACTCCGGGTCAGCAACTCGTGCAACAGCGGAACGTGTCGTTCAACGAGATCACCGGACGTGCGGTGCTCGATTTCCAGATCACGCCGAACAACCTGCTCTATGCATCGTATTCGCGTGGCTATAAATCGGGCGGTATCAACCCACCGCTTGCGCCGGTCTTCGCTGTGCCAGAGAGTTTTTCGCCGGAAAACATCGATGCTTTCGAAATCGGCAGCAAAAACACCTTCGCCAATGGAGCGTTGCAGCTCAACGCAACGGCGTTCTACTACAAATACAAGAACCTTCAGCTCAGCCGCATCGTTGCGCGGACTTCGGTCAACGACAATATCGATGCCAATATCTGGGGGCTTGAGCTTGAATCGGTCATCCGGCCCGATCGGAACTGGATGATCAATCTCGGCTTCAGCTATCTTCATACCGAAGTGGCTGGCGATCAGTACTTCTCGAATCCGCGTGATCCGGGCGGCGGCGATCCGAATGCTGTGATTATCAAGGACCTCACCAATGCGTCGCTGTGCGCGGTAACAGCGCCTACAGCCGGACTGGCTGCGGCATACGTCACCGGGTTCAACTCCAATCTCGGGCTGCAGGGGCCGACATCGTTCGGGCCGAATTCGGGCCTCGCTTCGCTGGGGGCATTCAGCGTCTGCTCGGCGCTCCAGGCGAATATCCCGACGGGTAGTGGCATCCAGGTGCTCAGCCCCGGTGTCGAAGTCAATCTGAAGGGCAATGCACTGCCGCAGGCGCCTGAGTTCAAGGCTTCGGCAGGTGTACAGTACACCGCCGAGTTCGGTGGCGGTGTCACGCTGGTTCCCCGCTTCGACATCGCGATGACGGGTACGCAGTACGGCAACGTGTTCAACGGCAACGTGAACCGGATCGCACCGTTCGTTCAGGCGAACGCACAGATCCAGCTCAACGGGCCGGACAAACGCTGGTACGTGCGTGGGTATATCCAGAACATCTTTGACGACAGCTCGGTCACCGGCCTGTATGTCACCGATGCATCGTCGGGTAACTTCACCAACATCTTTACCCTCGATCCGCGCCGTTATGGCATCGGGATCGGGTTCAACTTCTAAAGCGGAATTTCCAGTTGGAGAGGGGAGAGGCCGGGCCGCAAGGTCCGGCCTTTCTTTATCCGCATGCCGTGTATGTCGGTGAGCTGCAATCAGCCTTTGGATTTGCCGAATGGGGAAAAGTCGGTGGTGGTGTCATATACATCCACCCCTTCGCGCCGCTTCAGAGTGCCGATCACCAGATAAGTCACCGGGGTCAGCAAGACTTCCCACATAGTTTTGATAACCCACTGCGATACAACGACCTGCATAAGCTGTTCCGGCGGCCATCCGGCCAGCCCGTAGAACGCGAGGGGGTAGAAGATCAGGCTGTCCAACCCTTGGCCCACGATGGTCGAACCGATGGTGCGGCTCCACAGCTTTTTCCCGCCGGTCCACACTTTCATTTTGGCGAGCACGATCGAATTGGCGAATTCGCCCGCCCAGAACGCAGCCATCGATGCCAGCACGATGCGCCACGAGTTGCCGAATACAAATTCGTAAGCCTCTTGTCCGGGCCAGTCTTTGGCCGGGGGCAAGGCGACCACCACCCATGCCATGAAGGCCATGAAGGCCAGTGCGGCAAACCCTGTCCAGATCACCCGGCGCGCGCGGGCGAAGCCGTATACCTCGGTCAACACGTCACCGATTATGTAGCTCAACGGGAAGAACAACACGCCCGCGCCAAACGACCACTCTGTGCCGTCTGGCAGAGTCACGAAACTGGGCTTCGCCGCACCGATGATGTTGGACAGCAAAAGTATCGCGACGAAAGCCGCCATGATGAAATCGTAATAGCGAAAATGCCGCGGTGCCACAGCATCGCCTTCGACGCGGGTGAGATATTCTGCCATGTTCGCGCTCTATGCCGATTTGCGCTGCGCGAAAAGCACGCTATGCGCCTCCGCAGCGCGCGCCCGTAGTTCAACTGGATAGAGCACGAGCCTTCTAAGCTTGGAGTTGCAGGTTCGAATCCTGCCGGGCGCGCCATTTCGGATGCCGGATTTGTTGGTTCAACCTTACCCTGCCTCCAGTGAACCTGAGGGGCTATCATCCTTGGAGGTTCTCAACGGGCCTCAGGCGCGGGCGGTGAAAAATGCTTCTTCGCCAGATGATGGTCGCGCAACTGCAAAGGGCGGTAGCTTCGAGGCATATCGTGTTCCGTGACGAGGCCGCCGGCTAGCCGCTCTAGCACTGTCGGATGGAGGTCCGCTTGAGGATGGACCTGTCTTAGGCTTTCTGGCCAGGTGATCCTGAATTTCTTGGGCAGCCATCGCTGCCAGGCTGCTTCCGCGAGCGCTTTCCTTTCGTCGTGCTGCATGCCGAAGGGATCGGGCCAGAGCCTCAGTCGGTTCCGATCGAGCTGGATCGGATGCTCGAGTTCATCGAGTTGCTCGACCATCCAACCGAGCGCGATGTCAGATAAGCGGGACTCATCCTCCGGATGGCTGCCGCCGATGTCCGAGTGATTTCCGGCGAACCAGACCTGACGCAACCACGGCGGATCCAGACCTTCCATTCGCTGAACATCATGCGAATAGGCCCAACCTGCAACCGGGAAGTGCTTCCGGTTCTCATCGATGGCGCGGGCATGGCGAGCATATTTCACGTTGGTATCGAGAAAACGGTCGTAATTCTTCATCCGCCAGACGGCATAGTGGACCTTCTTGTCCCCCGGGTTCGGCCAGTCGCAAATGACCTTGCGCTGGCGCAGGCGGGTAGTCAGCAGCTTGTATCCGATCCAAAGGACCGGGATGCCGAACGCCGCAGTCAGCAACACGGACTCCCAGACTAGCACGGCGAGGACCGTGAGCGCTAAGAAGAGGACCAGGCTCACCATGATGATACTCAGCGCACGACCTGCGCCCAACGAGGCAACGGTGTCGAAAACGCCGACGAAGTAAGGCGCCACGTTGCCCTGCTCTTCGCCGTCCTGCCCAAAGCCCGTGCAGTCATACTTCGCCCGGAAGCGTCGCGCCTTCTCCTCCCGCTCTTTCTCGTATTTCTCGCGGGGGTGACCAGAGCCGTGCTCATAGACTTCGAACACGGCCTCCGTAGCCAGTTCTCGAAGAGCGTGGCCGCCACGGGGAACTAGTGATCCATCAGGCATGCGCGACGGGACGCCGCACAAGTTCATGACATTAGCCACGCATCGTGCCGTGTATGCGCCCCGACTGAAACCAAACAGATAGACGCGGTCGCCAGGCTCATACGCCTTGATGATCGCCTCATAGCAGTCAGCAATGTTGTCGCTGATACCGGTCCCAAACGCTGCTCCGAAGACACGCGAGATCTTTTGGGGCCAACTCGCGCCTGCCTCGCCGGTGCCGAGACCAGCATCGTAGTAGGCGACCTGCGTCGCTGGGTCTATGTCAGTATCCACGCCAGGGCGCGCTGCACGATACAGCTTGTAGATGTTGGACAGACGCTGGTCCGGCCTAAGACCCCCGAACTGCCCAGTTCCATCTGAGAATATGAGAATATTCTTGCCCATCCCTGCTAGATAGGCCGGGATCAAATCAGGAACAATAGCGACAGGATTTAATGCACAACCGGCTTGGCTGTCGTTCAAAATGAGGTTGCGGGAAGACGATCGCAGAAAGCTAGCTTCATGAAGTGTTCGGTCAAGGCGCGCGCACCGTGGCGCGTCACCAGCTCGCTCCAGTCATCCCAGCGATCGATGCGTTCGAGCAGCCAGAGGTAGAACTGGTCGCGCGCGAGACGGTCGCCATCAGGCCAAGTCATCGTCCACAGGGTGCTGCGCACCGGGATCTCCCGGGTGATCCGCAGGCCGATCAGTTTCACGGCCGGCTCATTTCCGATCGTATCGGTCACGAAGCGATGCGCCATGCGCGCAGCGACCCGCTCACGCCTTTCCACCTGTTCGGCGGCTTCCCTCCGATCGGAATTACCCGAGTTTGTCCGGTTCGCAGTAATCCAGTCCAGACCGATCTCTTCCTCGGCATCCTCTCGCGTGCGCGTAGCAATTAGCATCAGCAGCACAGAGCGCCCTTCAGGCGTCGGCCTTCCGTCCGTGTCGCTCACTAGCCCAGCTGCGAGTAGGTAGGCTCGGAAGAACTGATCGAGGTGACCGTCACCAAGAAAGATATCACGGACCCGCTCTTCTGGTGCCACGAAGCGACCGTCGGCAATAGCGAGGTAGCTCCCCATGAACTCCATGATCGCGTTCATCCAACCGGAATGGATGGAAGGCAGCCCCAGGCGATCAATCCAGAATGCTTCGCGCACCGATCCCCACTCACGGCCGTCCTCATCGACCAACGGCGGTTCTCCCGGCACCGATCCGCTCGAAACCATCCAGTATCCCCAAGGTAGATCGGGATGCCGATCATCGCCGTAGCGTTCCTTACTGGCACCGAAAGGGCGAAACGAGCTGACCATTACTCACCGTGGCGTTCGGAGGGGGCCGGAAGGCCGAGCGGCTCGCGTATCGGATTATCCCTGTTCGAACCCTTCTCGATCATCGACTTCAACTTTCGCGCCAGTTCGATGCAGTTCGCGTAGACGAAGGACTGATCGCGATAGACGTCACCCTTGCGACCTTCGCCATATCGACCGTTGGGAACGAGGTCGCCCGGATGATCGGTGTCGAAACCCAACCACCACAGATCCTCGTGGAACTCGTCCTCTGTGGTCTGCACCGTGCGATAGTCCTGCACCGTCCTGACCCAAGTCGTGTGGCATACCGTGTAGCGTTCCTGACGCGGCTCACCCCATGCTACGCGAGCGAACCGGTTGACCTCGCATGCCTTGCCGTAGGTCACGCCGCCGTGGACCGTGTTGGAGACGCCGACCGGCACGGCGTCCGCTTCGAAGCCGAAGAGCGGATGGTCTGGGCTCACCCCCACATATCCGGAGATCGTCCCGTTCTTCTGGCGAAGCATGATGCAGCCGAGGCCGGTCTCGTTGTCGATCCAGGAGACCTTATCCGCCTCGTTGTTCCAAGGACCGTCGCCCGACGGTCGGCGATCAGGATTGTGATACACCTGCAGTGCGGTGATGCTGGTGTCCGCCACCGGGTAGGGAACCGGTGCGGCGTTCATCAGGCCGTCCGGCAGCGTCGCTTGCGCGACCTGCTTGCCGGCAACTTTTCGCTGTGTCGGTTTCCTCGCCATGTTCGGTTCTCCTGAGCTAATTTATTGGGGTATCGATCAGTCCGCACCATCGAGGCGATAGCGGCTGTATGCGTCTCGGCGCGTGAGACGGGGGCCGAGGGCTCGGGCACCCTTTCCGCTCGCGTAGACCTCGCTGGCCAACCACGCCTGTTCCTCGAGAAGGCGGAATTCCATGACCTCACGCCACCAGACCTGCGTCTTCGGATTCCAGCGGTAGCCGCGCATCCGCAGAGCATCCTTGGTCGAGAAGGCCGAGCCGACCGCTTCGATAACGAAACTATCGCATGAAGAGCTGCCATCGAGCTCGTAGAGCAGCGGACGACCATCGGTCCGCTCATGGCGCAGAAGCTGAATGAGCGCGTCGACATCCCCCTGCGCTCGGTGCGCATCATAGAACCATCCTGCTTGCGCGCAGAGCCAGCCGAGCGACCTGCCTTCGAAGCCAGCGGCGGCCCAGTCGATCTCCACGCAGGAGCAAGCCCACTGCTTGATCGGCAGGTCGGTGAGGCGCTTCTCCACCATGGGACGGTCGAAGGCAGCGTTGTGCGCAATGACGACATCGGCCGACGATATGATATCGGTCGCGACCCGGTCGTCTATCCGCCGACCGATCAGGTCCTGATCCGTGATGCCGGTGATCCGGATGATGTCTTCGGGCAGGGGGACGCCAGGGTCCTCGCGCCAGCACCATGCCCGACCGATCTCGGTAATGTGCCCGCCGGGATCATACCTGAAGCGTCTTACCGCCAGTTCGATGACCCTGTCGCTTTCAGGGTCGAGCCCGGTGGTCTCCACATCCAGAACGGCCGCCACGCGTTGAGGATCGTCCGGATCCCCGAAGCCTGTTTCACCTACGTGAAGATCGACACGGCGGAGCTGCCGGATGTCGGACTGCGCCGGTTCAACCACGTCCGGTCTCCAAGGATGCCGAATGGTCGAAGAGCAATCGATCGATGACTGCCGGATCGGCGTCGAGGCCGAAACCCAAGCCATGAAGAAGGATCGCCTTCGAACAGGCGCTGCGCTCCATGCAGGCTTCGATCGGCGCGCGGCCTTCGAAGAGCTCGCGCGGCGAGACCATCCAGCCGACGGGATCATTCGCCAAGCCGTCCCGCTGCATTCGGGCGCCGGTTTCTGCAGCCACGCATGCGATCCGGACGAGCGCGACACGGTGAACAGCCAACATGCCTCCACTCCTGTCCTCGAGAGGATCGAGCGCCCAGTCCACCGGAGCCTGCTCGAAATAAGGGTCGATTTCGAATTCTGCGGTATCGCTCATCGCACCGCTCCCCACGTTCCGCACTGGACCTACCAGCGCCTCGTGACACGGCACATAGCATGAACAGAAAATACTTCAATAGGTAATGAAGTATTGAATTAACTTGTCGGTAGGGATCGCTGACGCTATCAGCAGGAGAATGGAAAAGATGGATGCCGTCGCGAAACTCAGTGCCTTGGCCCAGCCGACCCGGCTGGAGATATTTCTGGCCATAGCGCGAGCGGCGAACGGCATCACGTCCAGCGAGGTTGCTGAACAGACCGACACCATGCCCAACAACACCTCTGTTCACCTGTCGGTGTTGCGGAACGCGGGGCTCGTCTCTTCGACGAAAGAAGGGCGCTCAGTCACCTACAGGGCAGAGCGAGGAGCCGTGCAGAGGCTGGCGACCTTCCTCTCCGAAGCCGCCAAGTAATACCGCATCGAAAAGATAGGTTCCGGCCGCCCGTGCTTTTCACGTGCGAGTTCAATCCACGGATACGCGTCCGGAATGCCCGGCTTGGGCTATCAGTCTCTCGTCGCAGTCCGTCGCGAGGCAGGCTTCCAGCGTCGTGTGTTCGATACCGAACCGGGAGGAGAGGCGCAGCCGCACCGTTCGCTTCAGCTCTTCGAACCGCTCGAGTGACGGGCGGGATGGCACGATGTGGACCTCGAGGGCGCGGCGGTGCTCTCCCAAATTCCAGACGTGTAGATGGTGGATGCTCTCGACGCCATCGATCGCCTCGAGTTCGTCCATGATTTCTCGCAGTTCGACGTCGTCGGGCACCGCACCCATCAGCAGGCGGACCGTGCGCGGCATCAACGATAGCCCCTGCCAGATCACATAGGCGGCGATGATGACGGTGATGACCAGATCGGCCACGTAGAGATCGTATAGCAGGATCAGGACCCCGGCGACGATCACCCCGACCGAGGCCATGGCATCGGACACATTGTGAAGGAACGCCGCCTTCATGTTGATGCTGTCCTTGGCGCCGCGGTGGGTGATGAAAGCGGTAACCAGATCGATCACCAATGCCACGCCCGCAACGGCGATCACCGTCCATCCTTCGATGGGTTGCGGATCGGCGAAGCGGTTGATCGCTTCCACGAGCAGATAGAAGCCGATGATGAGCAGCGTCGTCAGGTTGATGAGCGCAGCGACGACCTCGCCCTGCGCATAACCGAACGTCATCCGTCTGTCGGCGGGACGCCTGCCGGTCCTTCGGGCGAACCACGCGAGGCCGAGCGAGGCGGCGTCACTGAAGTTGTGAAGGGCGTCGGCAATGAGAGCCAGCGAACCCGAGACTATCCCGCCGACGATCTGCGCGAGCGTGAGCAAGAGGTTGATCGCGACCGCGAAGATCAGCTGGCGATCACTCAGGTTCTCCTCGCCGTGACTGTGGCCGCCATGCCCACCATGTGTGTGTTGATTGCTCATGTCCGGAACTGATCCCCCTTCCGATGCTCGCTCCCTTCCTCGTCATGGATGTCCATGTGGGCATCGCGCAGGATCTGGATGCCGCCATAAAGGGCAATGCATGCCACAGCGACGCCTACGACCAGGTCGGGCCAATTAGCGCCGGTGAGCATCACGACGATGCCCGCGATGATGATCCCGCCATTGGCAATAAAATCATTGAAGCTGAAGGTCGTCGCTGCGCGCATGCTGACATCCTTGTCCTCCGTCCGCTGGAGCATCCGCAGGCAGATCAGATTCACCACGGCTGCGACTGCCGCCATCGCGAGCATCATGAATCCACCTGGCTCCGAGCCTTCCAGGAATCGACGCACGGCATCGGCAATGACACCTGCCGCGAATACCAGGAGCATCACCCCGGAGAACCGCGCCGCACCACGCTGCCAGACGCGCGAGCGAGCCAGCGCGAGCAGGCTAAGCGCATAGACTATCGCGTCGGACGAGTTGTCGAGCCCGTTCGCCAAGAGTGCGTTCGAATCCGCGAAGTAGCCGACGACGAAAAACCCGATCGCGATAGCGAGGTTCAGCCAGAGCACGATCCACAGCGTCCGGCGCTTCCCGGCCGAACCGAGATCGATATCATGGTCGCCACTCATGCCGTATCCTCCCCGGATCGGGCCCAGTTCTCGGCAACCTGGTGCTGGGAGGGCTCGAAGAACTTCATTTCGGCGCGGATGAGAGGATCGGAGAGCCTGGTGCCCCATTCCTCCCATTTCGCATCGCCGACGATGGCGATCCTGCCGAAGCTGTCCTGATGATTCGCGTCGAACTTGAGGTCGCGCCATAGTCCGGGCCGATCCCAGCCTGCAAAATCGGACGCGAGTTCGATTACCATCGGCAGCTTGCCGGGCTTTCGCCCAACAAGCTGCTCGAACCGAGGCACGAAGTCATCGTAGTCCGAGCTTTCGAGTTGGCCGCTGGCGCGTATCCGCAGCAGTCCGTTCTCTTCGTCTATCTTCAACATCGTATTCTCCTTTCTTGGACCATCATACGATGTCCGTCAGTTCGCGCTGCTCGTCGCTGGTCACGTTTCGACGCAGGCGATCCCACCACTTCTCGCGCCAGCTGCGCTCATCATCCGATCGATTGAGCACGAGCCGCGCGATCGCGGGCAGGACGAAGAGCGTAAGCGCGGTCGCGGTAATCAATCCGCCGATCACGACAGTGGCCAGCGGACGCTGGACTTCCGCGCCAGTGCCGGTTGCAAGGGCCATAGGCACGAAGCCGAGCGAAGCCACCAACGCTGTCATCAGCACCGGTCGCAACCTCGCCAATGCGCCATCGGAGATCGCCTCATCGAGAGGCATTCCCTTATCGAGGCGCTGGCGTATCGCGGTCATCATCACGAGGCCGTTCAATACCGCGACGCCCGATAGGGCGATGAAGCCCACTGCGGCGGACACCGAGAACGGCATCCCCCGTAAGGCAAGCGCGAAGACCCCGCCTGCCAGCGCCATCGGAATCGCGCTGAAGACCGCGAGTGCCGGAACCCACCCGCCGAGCGCCATGAACAGGAGCAGCAGCACCAGCGCGAAGCAGACCGGAACGACGAGGGCGAGCCTCGCCTGCGCGGCCTGGAGGTTCTGGTATTGCCCGCCCCATTCGATGAAGGATGCGGCCGGCAATTCGACGCTTTCGGAGACACCTGCGCGGGCCTCCTCAACAAAAGAGCCGAGATCGCGTTCGCGCACGTTCGCCGACACGATCACCAATCGGCGACCCTGCTCCCGGCGAACCTCGGCGAGACCATCTACCACCTGGAAATCCGCCAGCGTGCGAAGCGGGACCGTTACCCCGTTTTCGAGGACTACGGGCAGAGCGCCGAGCTGATCGAAATCGTCCCGGGTCGCATCCTCGAGCCGCACGACGACATCGAAGCGGCGGTCCCCCTCGAATACCAGTCCCGCCGGACGACCACCCAGCGCGATAGCCACTGATTGTGCGACCTCCTCCACGGTCAGACCGTATCGGGCGATCGTCGGGCGATCGAAGGCAATGTCCAGCGTAGGAAAGCCAGTGACCTGCTGGACCTTGACGTCGGCAGCACCCTCGACGCCGCGCAACACCTCGGCCACCTCTCCGGCTGACCGGGTCAGCGCGGTAAGGTCGTCTCCGTAGAGCTTGACCGCCACGTCGCCGCGAACACCCGCGATCAGCTCGTTGAAGCGCAGTTCGATGGGTTGGCTGAATTCGTAGAGGTTGCCCACCAGACCGCTGAGCGACTCCTCCATCTGTGCGACGAGTTCATCTTTCGACAGGTCGGGATCGGGCCACTCTTCGCGCGGCTTCAAGATCACGTAGGCGTCGGACGCGTTCGGCGGCATCGGATCGCTCGCGACCTCGGCCGTGCCGGTGCGCGAGAAAACCAGCTCGACTTGCGGGAAGGTCTCGAGCCTGTCCTCCACCTGTCTCTGCATGGCGAGCGATCGTTCGAGCGAGGTCGACGGTATCCGCAGCGACTGAACCGCGATGTCGCGTTCATCCAGCTGCGGTGTGAACTCGCTGCCGAGGAAGGTGAACACGAAAGCCGCTACGGCGAAGAGCCCGGCGCCCGCACCGATCACCGGCCAGGGACGTGCGATGGCGCGGCGCACCGCCGGGCCATAGCGTTCCTTCGCCATCCGAACGGGCTTGACCTCCTTCTCGGTCAGCTTGCGACTGAGGAGCACCGCGATCATCGCCGGCACGAAGGTCAGGGACAGCACGAAGGCGGAGGCGAGTGCCAGCATGACCGTGATGGCCATGGGTGAGAACGTCTTGCCCTCGACCCCCGTGAAGGTGAGAAGCGGCGCATAGACCAAGAGGATGATCGCTTGACCGTAGACGGTCGGCTTGATCATCTCCTGTGCAGCCAGCCGTGTCTCCGTCAGCCGTTCGCCGAGGCGGAGCAATCGACCTTCGCGGTGCTGCCTGGCGGCGAGCCGCGCGACGCTGTTCTCGACGATGATAACTGCGCCATCGACGATAAGGCCGAAGTCCAGTGCCCCGAGGCTCATCAAATTGCCCGAGACACCAAGCCTGTTCATTCCCACCGCTGCCATCAACATGGATATCGGAATGACCAATGCGGCGATGATCGCTGCCCGGATATTGCCGAGCATCAGGAACAGGACTGCGATCACCAGAAGCGCGCCCTCGACAAGGTTCTTCTCGACCGTGGCGATGGTCGCATCGACGAGCGACGAGCGGTTGTAGACGATCTCGGCGACCACTCCGGCAGGGAGCGAGGCGCGGACTTCTTCCAGTCGCTCGGCCGAGGCGGCAGCCACGGTGCGGCTGTTCTCGCCGCTGCGCATCAGGACCGTTCCAACGACCGCTTCCTCGCCATTGAGCGAGGCAGCGCCGGTTCTGAGGTCGCCGCCGATGCGAACCGAGGCGACATCCCCGATCCGGATCGGAACGCCCTCGCGGGTCGCGACCACCGCCTGTTCGATGTCCTGAGTGCCCCCAAGACGCGCATCGACGCGGACGAGCAGAGCCTCTCCGGCACGATCGACAAAGTTGGCGCCTTCAGCGAGGTTTGCCGCTTCCAAGGCCTCGATCAGGGAGTCGAACGATAGGCCATAGCCCGTAAGACGGGCAGGATCGGGCTGGACGAGGAACTGCTTCTCATAGCCGCCGATCGAATCCACCCCGGCAACGCCGTCAATTGAGCGCATGAGCGGAGCAACGACCCAGTCCTGCACCGTGCGAAGATAGGCTGCCTTGGCGACCTCGGTGTTGAGGCGATCACCGCGTTCGGTGATGAAGCTCCCGTCCGACTGCCAGCCTGTTCGACCACCCTTGGGCGCATCGCGACCTCCCGGATACTCGTATTCGATCGTATACATGAGCACCTCGCCCAGGCCGGTCGAGATCGGTCCCATCGTGGGCTCCGCTCCTTCCGGCAGCGACGCACCAATCGGGGCCAGCCGTTCGTTCACTTGTTGCCGTGCGAAGTAGATGTCGGTGCCTTCTTCGAAGATCGCGGTGACCTGGCTGAAGCCGTTACGCGAGATCGAGCGGGTCATCTCCAGCCCTTCGATCCCGGCAAGCCCGGTCTCGATGGGGAAGGTCACCTGCGTCTCCACCTGCGAGGGAGAGAGGGCAGGCGCGCTGGTGTTGATCTGCACCTGCGTGTTGGTGATGTCCGGCACCGCATCAATCGGAAGGCGCAAAAGGTTCATGGCGCCGTAGATGGCTGCGAAGACGGTGAGGACGATCACAGCCCAGCGGAACCGCACGGCAATGTCGAGGATGGCCCCGATCAAACCGTGGCGATGACTGCCCGTATCTGCATGGGTTGCCACGGCGGGCTCGTTGTGAGTCTCAGTGACCATGGGTCGCGCCCTCCTTCCCGAGTTCGGCCTTGAGCAGGAAGGCATTGGTGACAGCGATCCGCCATCCCTCCTGAAGACCGGAAAGGATCGTCACTTGACCAGCGGATCGTGTCCCGAGCTCCACGTCGCGAGCCTGGAAGCCGGTCTTCGTCCGGACGAAGACCACGTCGCGTCCTTCGACCACCTGGATAGCGTCTTCCGGCACTGCGATGCGGTCGCGGTCGATTTCGCCCGAAGGCCTGATCCGTGCCTGAAGGAAGGCACCCGGCTGAAGCCCCGGAACGCCGCGTGATAACGACAGGACCGCAGTCGCACTGCGGCTCTCCGGATCGAGCGAAGGCGTGACCGAACGAACCCGGGCGCCGATTTCCCGACCGTCGCCGACCAGCAGCACCGCCTCGTCACCAGGTTGGATGCGAGAGGCTTCGGCCGAAGGCAATGCCACCTCGATCTGGAGTCCATTGGGATCGACCACGCGGTAGAGTTCCTCGCCGGCTTCCACGAAGGCCCCGAGCACAATCGGTGCCGCGGTGATCCTGCCAGCCAGGGGAGAGGTGACTGCCAGCGAACGCCCGTCGCCGCTGACCCCAGCTGCCGCTACCGCGGCCTGCGCCCGCTGCAATTCCGAGCGGGCTACGCTGAGATTGGCCTGCGCGCCTTCCAGATCCTGGCGGGCCGTGACATTCTCCTCGAACAAACGCCGTTCGCGTTCGTAGGCGGAAGACAGCTCGGTCACCCGGGCCCGTGCCGTGCTGAGTTGCGAGGCAAGCGCGGCGGCATCCGCGCTCTCGATGCGCGCTACGGTCTCGCCGCGTGCAACGTAGTCGCCCAGCGTCTTGCCCACCGAGCGGACGACACCCGAAGCGCGGGCGTCGATGCGGGCGGTGGAAGTGGGGTTCGCCGCGACAGTCGCCGGAAAGACAAGCTCGACAGCGGCTCCAGACCGGACGGAGGCCAGCTGTATCCCGGCCTCGCTGATCTGCTCTTCGCTAAGCGTGATCACCCCTTCAGGTGTCTCGGTCGCAGCTTCTTCCTGCGCATGGTCATCTTCACCTGCATGGTCGTCGACCTCGGAGGTTGGCCAGAATATCAACGCCATAGCGCCGATTGCGATCACGATACCGACGAGGATCGCCAGCTTTCTGCGTGTCATTGATATATCCTTCACTGTGCGGCCAGCCCGATCAGTTCGGCTGCGGCCAGGCCCCTCTGCTCGCGGGCGGCGATGAGCGCCTCGCGGATCGTGTCGCGTGCCTCTGCGGCCGCGAGAACTTCGATCAGGGGAAAACGTCCGTTGCGATATCCGATGCGAACGAGGCGCAGTGCCTCCTCCGCCTGCGGGAGCGATGTCTGCGAAAGGGTCTCGACGCGCGCTTCGGCACCAAGATACCTGGCCCGGGCCGTGGCGACCGCCTGCTCGTAATCCGCGAGGGCCACGGCTTCGCGAGCGTTCGCTGCGCGCAGCCGAGCTTCGGCAGCAGCGATGTTGCCCTGGTTTCGATCGCGAAAAGGAAGCGGGATCGAAACGCCAACGACGAACGCATTATCGCCGTTTTTTTCGAAGCGCCGCACGCCTGCGGAGACCGTGGGATCGGGAATACGCAGGCTCCGCTGCCGCTCGATCTCCGCCGCTGCAGCGGTGCTCTCGGCTCGCGCGACCCTATAGGTGAGGCTTTCCGCTGCTTGGGTCAAAAGGGAAGCGGGCGGAAGGATAACCGGAAATTGCGCCGAGACGAATGGCGCTTCCCTGCCGGCCCATAGAGCAGCGAGCGCAGTCCGAGCCGACAGGCTCTCCGCCTCCGCCTCAACCAGGCGCGCGCGCGCTTCGGCAAGGGCCGCATCCGCCCTCAATGCGCGCAAAGGCGGCTCGCGGCCGACCTCCACAAGGACACCGGCAATTCGGGCAAGCTCTTCATTTCGCGCGACCACGTCCTGCGCGAGTTCGACCCGGGCGGCTGCGGCAGCAGCTGCGAAATATCGCTCGCGCACCAGCTGTCCCAGTTCGACCGTGGTAAGGTCGGCCCTGAGAGATGCCAGTTCGGCCTGGGATTCGGCCACACCGATCCGCGCAGATCGCTTGCCGCCGAGTTCGAGACGCTGGCCGACGGAGAGCGTATATTCGGTAGACTGGAGACCCGAGAATGCCCCGCTGCCAGCGACGTTCTCGACCTCGAAGGACACTTCGGGATTAGGCCGGAGACGGGCTTGATCGACAAGCGCGACCGCCGCGTCTGTTTCAGCGCGGGGCCCCACGAGGCGGGGGTTGGTGGTGGCGGTATCGGCCTCAGCGGCGACCCCGCTGAGTTCAAGGGCGTCGTCGAGCGTGACGACACGCGGGTCCTGCGCGCTGGCCGGTCCCGTGGACAGGGCGAGTATCAGCCCCCAGACGGGGGCTGCTCGCCACGATATAGCGAACATGGATGGGTATTCCTCTGCTGACGTTCAGTTCGGCATCGGAAAACAGGTCCGACGCGCGGCGAACGTCAGCCGCGAGGAGGGGGCGTTGCCAGTTCGGTCAGATTGGACGCGAACGAGGGCTGGTCGCCAGCGCGCAGGGCACCCATGACCGCGCCCGAGGTATAGGCGTCAGACGATCGCCCGATGGCCTGCGAAACATGATGGCAATGGCCATGCGCACAGACGCTGTGCTTCTCCGGGCCACGGTCATCATCACCGGGCTCGTCGTGCTGCTCGAGCTGAGATGCTACCGGAGGCTCTCCCGCGCATTCGGCCGCTTCCGCCACCGGAGCCCACAGCACACCGAATGCAGTGCACAGCGTGATCAGCTGAAGCAAGAGGGAGCGGGCGAAGAGCCGGGTCATCGCGTGTCCGGTAGCAGCGGAGGTTCGGCTGCGAAAGAACTATCTCGCCAGGTGGCATGTGATTTCATAACAATACCATCGATTTACGCATCGGTTTTCTTCGGCGTGCGATCATCACCACACGGCGATTGACCAAGCACACGCCTGATTTCCGGCTCTATTTCCATCCGGGCGAATGCGCTTACATTCGAACGACCACTGTTTCCGGTTGGAAGTCTTCCGGTGATGTTGCCGATGGGGGCAAGGGAAAGTCGGAATATCTGACCGGGAAGTTCGCGCCAATCACGCGTCCTCCACGCAAGCTTCAGCATACGCAAATGCGAGGCGCAGTGCGGTCCCAAGCGATCTTGGGCAACCACGTGGGCCCGCTCAAGATGGTGCCAAGCTCCGTCGAAATTCTGCTCGTCCGAAGCCTTTGCTGCGCGTCGGTATTCTTCTGCTAGGAATGCATCCTTGCTGGGAATAGCGCCGCTATCCATGACCCAGTTCCTGACGCGCATGCCCGAACACCTCCACGCTGCCCCAGAGGGCTAGTGCGGCCATGATCGAGGCGACCAGCAGGTCGGGCCACGCTTGGCCCGTTCCGAATACCCCAAGGGCGGCGCCGAGAACCGCAATGTTTCCGATCGCGTCGTTGCGCGAGCAGATCCATACCGACCGCATGTTCGCATCGCCATCTCGGAACCGAAAGAGCATGAGCGCGACGATCACGTTCGTCGCCAGAGCCAGCGTGCCGACCATTCCCATCGTTACCGGCTCCGGATCGGCACCCGCCATCAATCCATAGATGGCATAGCCGATCACCCAGATACCGAACGCGAGCATGGTCGCTGCCTTTACCAAGGCAGCTCTGGCCCGCCATGCGAGCGCCATCCCGGCAACGCCAAGACTGATCGCGTAGTTCGCGGCATCGCCGAAGAAATCGAGCGCATCGGCTTGGAGCGAACGGGAATCAGCAGCGACACCAGCCACCATCTCCACCACGAACATGGCGGCATTAGCGATGAGTGCGATCCACAGGACGCGGCGCCAGCGCGGATCGTTGTGCGCGGCGGTGTCAGGTTCCGGCGTCTGGCAACAGGACTTCGCCATGCCACTCTCCTTGCAACGTTCGAGTCGCAAGAACATATGCACCTTGTAGCAACTACAAGGTCAAGCGATGCGTATCGGAGAACTCGCGAAAGCCACCGGCACAAAGGCGGAGACGATCCGCTATTATGAACGAGAAGGCATCTTGCCTGCTGCGGATCGCACAGACAGCAATTACCGCGACTATTCCGACAGCCATCTGGCGACACTGACTTTCGTGCGCAGGGCCAGGGGCCTGGGATTCAGCATGGCGCAGGTGCGCCAGTTACTTGCGTTCTCAGAGCACAAGGAGAAGCCGTGCGCGGACATCGACCGCCTTGTCAGGCATCAAATGCAAGACGTCCAGCAGAAGATCGCCGATCTTAAATCCCTTCATGAGGAACTAGAAGAGATGATGCGGTCCTGCGAGGGAGATTTGATCAAGGACTGCCGGATCGTAGAAAGCCTGTCTCGAAGACGATCGCAGTAGGACGATCTGCTGGGAGTGACATTTGCCTCCTTCATCGCAAGGGACATTGTGGCATGACCATCGCGGTTGGAGCCAATGCTTCGTGCCGCCAGAGCGAGAGAAGCGGGGGCACGATCCACATTAACAGCCTTATCCCTCAGATACCGAGAACTTCAGGCATTGGGCGGGGATCCCTTCAGCCATAAGCTGCACGGAAGGCCTTCACCGGTCGCAGTCGACATAGCCGCTGTAACCGAGCTCGTCCCCCGCTCCGGGCGGAACCACGATCAGCTGCTGCGCTGACAATCCCGCATTTCCTTCCCCGTCCAGCATCCGCGTCGTCACCAAGAGTTCGCCGCTATTGAAACGATCGGAGCCAGCAGGCTCGACCGGAATGAGCTTTCCGTTCAACTTGATGAAACCTAGACCACCGGGTTCGTAGACAAAGGTCGGGAACCCGACCTCGGTGAGCCGGAACACGCAGCGTCCCTGCTTACCTCCAATGGCAGCGATGTCGGCATCGGTCATGGTTTCGGGCTTCACCAATGCGGTCGCGACATTCTGCAGCGCGCTGGAAGCGGGTTCGATCGGCGAGGCTCCTGCTGGCGGATCGAGACGCGCTTCACGATCGTTGCCGATCGCAGTATTTTGGTTGCACGCAGCCAGGGTCGCAGTGAGCCCAACGATGAGGAAAAGGCCCGTCTTCATTGCGCGGCTCCTTCGTCAGGTGTTTTGTCGGATGCGGGGTCCGTTCGCGGCGTGACGCCACCCGACCTTTCGAGTCCGACCGGCAGGCGCCTTTCATTCCGCACGCCGTTCTCCTCGATGTCGGAGATCAGATACTTCATCTGCGCGATCTCGCGGCGCTGAGCGAGGATAATGTCATGCGCGAGCTTGCGCACCCGCGGATCCTTGATGCTGGCCCGCTCGCTGGTCATGATCGCGATCGAGTGGTGCGGAATCATCGCTGCCATGTATTCCTCGTCGTCGATGGTCGTCTGGCTGCGAACCAGCCAGAGCGCGAGCGCGAAGACGACCACTGCCATGCCGAGGACGATGAAGTTTTTGGTCCTGTCCTTATACATACCCCACATGAAAAGCAGCATGACGACCATCATCATCGCGCCCATCACGAACATCATCCAGAAGCGCGTCTCGCTCCAGAATATGTGATCAGCGTCATACGTGTTGGCATACATGAGGAAGAACATGATGACGGTCGATGTCGAGACCATCGCCATGAAGCGCCAGTAATTGCCGGCGCCATCGTTCGATCTGGTTTGATTGGTTGAACTCATGGAAAACTCCGGGAGATTATAGCGTGATCCAGCCGAGCGCCTTTGCGCCCATCCACAGTCCCATGCCGATCATGAACAGGTTCTCGGTCAGGGACACGAAGCCGAGTGGCACGTTGCTGCTACCTCCCACGCAAGCGCATTTCAGCTCGCGCTTGTCGACATAGACCGCCTTGAACACGCTGACCGCGCCGACCGTGCCGATGAACAGCGATACCGGGACCGAGATGATCGGCAACGCGTGCGCCACCATCAGGATACCCGCCAGCGCTTCTCCAAAGGGATAGACGAACCCGTATCGGACCCACCGGCGCGCCAGCAGGTCGTAGTTCAAGAACATGGTCGAGAAACTGCGCACGTCCTGTAGCTTCTGAACAGCGAGGAGCGCCATCGATAGGCTGACGAACCATTCGATCGCCTGCACGGTGAAGATGCTGCCGAAGACATACCAGCTGATCCCGAGACCGAGCAGGAAGGCGACACCGAAGATGGCGATCACCGGTTGGTAGCTAGTCTCGTCCTCTCTCTGGACGGACTTGCCGAGATGCCCCCGCAGATCGTCGTAGCCCCCGATCCGCTGGCCGCCGATGAAAGTCTGGGGCGTGGTCCTGACGCCGTGCTTTTCCTTGAACGCGTCGGTCTCCTCGCGCGTTTCGAGGTGATGGTCCTCGATCTCGAAACCTTCACGTTTCAGCAGGTCGATCGTCTTAAGGCCGTAGGGACACACATGGTCCGGCATCACCATCCGGTAGACGGTGGCGGCTTTTTCGGACGCGCTGGTGGGTTTCCGGTCACTCATCACATATTCCCTGGATAGCTCGCCCAGACACTACGTCCTTCAGGCCCGAAGGCGATGACCTGATAGGGCTGGCGATGATCGCCATGCTCCATCCCGGGGGAGCCCATCGGCATGCCTGCCACGGCGAGGCCGGTTACACCATCCGGGCGCTCCGCGAGCAACCGCTCGACGTCGGCAGCGGGCACATGGCCTTCGATCACGTAGCCATCGGCGATCATGGTATGGCAGGAGCGCAGGTCATCGGGAACGCCATGCTGGGTCTTGACCACGCCCATGTCGGGATGGTCGACCGAGTTCACCTCGTGCTTCTCGCCCTGTGCCATATGTTCGGCCCATTCGAGGCAGCAGCCGCAATTGGGATCTCGATACATGGTGAAGGTGGCCGCTTGGGCGACGCCGGCACACGCCGCGACGAGGATGGTCGCGAAGGAGGCGAGCGAGCGGCGGACGGTCCTGGTCGAACGAGGATTCATTGATGCATTCCTTCCATTTCGTGTTCCGACATATCGGACATATCGTGCCCGGCGTGAGAATCGGGCGACGGGATAGTGGATGTGGGACTTGGCACCGCCGGCCTCGGCGCGGGTTCCGGTGCCGTGGATGAACGATCGTCCGAATTTCGGGCAGATGTCCGGGGTGCGGAATCCGGCGTGGTCGCAGCGACCGTTTGCGAGGCAGCCGGAGCCGAGGCGCCGTCAGCCGCAGTGTCCACGACATCCAATGATCGCGGTGCCGCATCCGTCATCGATGATGTAGCTCCGGCGCGGTCAGTCTCGTCCGCCTCGGGGACAGCGTCGGCTCCGCAGGCTGCGAGCGCGAGGGTTCCGATGGAGATAAGAGCGTAACGACTAATAGGCATTTTCATAATCCCAGATGGTTGGATCCATGAGCGAGTTCGCCGCCCCAATACCCTTGAGCGAGCACGATGATCGCGATCAGGAACAGCAGACCCCGAAAAGGAAGGCGGTCCGCACGATGAGACAGTAGCGCCGCGAGCGGGGCCGCTATCGCCAATCCCGTGCCGGTCCAGCGATGCCACTGCATCGTCGCATCACCCCCAAACCAGAGTCCGGTGTGAATCCACCCGAAGAACGCCGCGACTACGGCACCGACGGCACCGCCCACGGCCATCACCCGCACCGCGCTTCGTAAGCCTGGCGCCGGGCTGAAGATCGACAGAAGTTCGGTAAGCGCGGCCATCAGAAGCAAGGCGATCGGGAAATGCACCGTGGCCGGGTGCAGTCTCGTCCAGATCGATGCCGCTTGAGCCTCGTGATGATCTGCAGATCGTGTTGGATGCCCTTGCTCATCTTTCGCGCCAACGGCTGGTGAGACCTCGTGAGACACATTCGCGTTCGCAGTCGCGGCGGCGGGCGTAGCCTTGTCCTTCTCGTGTTGCTCCGGGCCATGAGCGAAAACAGGCTGGGCAATCGTCAGCAGGATAAGCGAGACAAGAAAGCGTAGCCCTGGGCTCACCGTTTGGCCTTCTCGAACAGGTCGATCAACTCACTGAACTTCTGCTTCTGCTCCTCGGCGTCGCCGCTCGCGATGGCCTCAGCCACACAGCAGCCCGCATGCCGCTTGAGGATTTCACTCTCTGCACGCCCTAGCGCGGCCTTCACCGCCTGGACCTGCGTCAAGATATCGATGCAATACCGATCATCCTCGACCATCTGCGCAACGCCGCGGACCTGACCTTCGATCCGGCGCAGGCGATTCACGATGCGGGAAATATCGGGCTTGGTCACATATCATCCTTTCGGGTTCATACCCTGTCAGGGTATCTTGCAATACCTTGCGGGGGTATATATGTCCGATGGCGAAGGAGTTGCAAGACCTATGTCTGAACTGAATGTTTCACGCCGGGGGCTGTTGAGCGCTGGCGTGCTTGGAGCCGGAGCGCTGGCGATGCCGGCCTGGGCCCGCGGAGCCAACATGAGCGGTCCCGCTATCCGTCAGGGTTTCGACGAGGTGTCGGGCCGCAGCATCGATCTCACCATCGCGCGTGGTCAATCCTCCGTGCAAGGCCGCCATGGGATGGGTGTCGCGGTGAACGGGAGCGTTCCAGGCCCCCTCGTGCGGCTGAAGGAAGGCGAGCCGGCGAATCTCAACGTCACCAACTCGCTCGACGAGGACAGCTCGATCCACTGGCACGGTCTCCTGGTCCCGTTTCAGTTCGACGGCGTGCCCGGCGTGAGCTTCCCCGGTATCAAGCCAGGCCAGACGTTCACCTACGAGGTGCCCGCGCTTCGTCAGGCGGGCACCTACTGGTGGCACAGCCACTCGGGCCTGCAGGAGCAGGCGGGCCACTACGGACCGATCATCGTCGATCCGGCCGGGCCCGATCCAGTGCAGGCCGACGCCGACTACGTGCTGCTGCTCAGCGAATTCACGCCGATGCATCCGCACACGATCATGTCGAAGCTGAAGAAGGGCGAGGGCTACTTCAACTACCAGCAGCGCACGCTCACCGACGACTACCCACTGACCGGCGAGGAACGGCGCATGTGGGCGGAGATGCGGATGATGCCGACCGACATTCTCGACGTGACGGGGTCGACATACACCTATCTCGCCAATGGACATGGTCCCCAGGAAGGCCTGGAATACCTGTTCTCGCGGGGCCAGCGCGTGCGCATCCGCGTCATCAACGGCAGCGCGATGAGCTTCTTCAACGTGCGGATCCCGGGCATGAAGTTCTGGGTAGTGGCCGCCGATGGACTCAACGTTCGGCCGGTCGAGGTCGAGGAGTTTCAGATCGGCACGGCCGAGACCTACGACATCGTCGTCGAACCGACCGGCGAAGCGCACACGATCGTCGCCGAGAGCATGGACCGTTCGGGCATGGCGGTGGCGACGCTCGCCAGCCAATCCGGTGCGCGTGCACCGGTCCCGGCACTGCGGGATCCACCGCTGTTGACCATGGCCGAAATGGGTATGGGTGGAATGGATCACGGCTCGCATGGCGGCGGCACCGGCGGGAGCATGGACGGCATGGACCACAGCGCGATGGGTCATGATGCTCCTTCTTCAGGTGGCATGGAAATGGGCGGCGAGGCATCGTCCAGCGACGCGGCGATGGCAGGAATGTCGATGAGGGGAATGAACATGCGGGACACGTCCCGCCTGCCATCCGACGTGAATATCGGACCGGGCATCGACATGGTGGCGATGAACCCGCAGGACCGCATGGGCGATCCCGGCGTCGGCCTCGCCGATATGCCGCACAAGGTGCTCAACTACCGCGACCTCGTCGCGCTCGAGCCCAACGACGATCTGCGGACGCCGTCCAGACAGATGGAGATCCACCTGACCGGCAACATGGAACGATACATGTGGTCGTTCGATGGCAAGAAGTTCTCGGCCGTCAGCGATCAGCCGATCCGCTTCGCCTACAACGAGCGCGTGCGCGTGAAGCTGGTGAACAACACCATGATGGCGCACCCGATCCATTTGCACGGCCACTTCTTCGAGCTGGTCAACGGTGCACCCGCCGACCGGCAGCCGCAGAAGCACACCGTCATCGTGCAGCCGGGCGGCTCCGCCCAGTTCGACCTGACCGCCGATGAACCCGGCGACTGGGCGTTTCACTGCCACCTTCTCTATCACATGCACGCTGGCATGTTCCAGATCGTGACCGTGGCGCAGCGGGGCGACCAACCGGACGTCCAGCGCGTGGGAGAAAGCGGATGAGGTATCTGATCGCAATCCTGCTCGCCGGGTCGGCGTCGCCGGCTTTCGCGCAGCACCAAGGCCACTCCGCACATGGCCGGGAGACCACGTCCCCCGCGACACAGGAACAGAGCGCGTGCGAAGCGGAAGCGGAACGGCACCGCGCGATGGGCCACGCCGTTCCCGAAGGTGCCTGCGCGCCGAGCGAGCAGCAATCCGATGACCATAGCGGCACGGACCGCTCCCAGATGGACCACTCGACCATGGACCATTCGTCGATGGACCACTCGAGCATGAGCCACGAACCGGGTTCGGACGGGCAGGCAACCGGCGAACAGGTGGACCATTCGACCATGGGGCATGACGACATGTCGATGGAAGTTCCCTCAGGACCGCCTCCTGCCTCGGCCGGCTCGGGTCCGGCGAACGCCGCTGATGCCTACTGGGGCGCCGAGGCGATGGACGAAGCCCGCGAACTCCTGCGCCATGAGCAGGGGGGGCAGCAGTATTTCTGGTTCCAGGGCGACCGCGTTGAATATCGTGCCCGCGAGGGTTCGGATGGCTATCTCTTCGACCTGCAGGGATATTACGGCGGCGACCTCGACAAGTTCTGGTTCAAGTCGGAAGGCGAGGGAAGCTTCGGCGAAGACATCGAAGGCGCCGAAATGCAGGCGCTATACAGCCGCGCCATCGCTCCCTTCTTCGATCTCCAGGCCGGTATCCGGCAGGACTTTGCCCCGATGGACCGCACCTATGCTGTCGTGGGTATCCAGGGTCTTGCACCCTACCTTTTCGAGATCGATGCAGCTGCATTCCTGTCCGACCAGGGCGACCTGACTGCACGCGTGGAGGCGGAACTCGACCAGCGCATCACGCAGCGGCTGGTCATCCAGCCAAGGGTAGAGGCGTCGTTCTCCGCGCAGGACGTGCCCAAGCTCGGCATCGGTGCGGGTCTGGACAGCATCGAAGCCGGAGTGCGCCTGCGATACCATTTCGCGCGCGAGTTCGCCCCCTACATCGGTATCGATCAGGAATGGCGGGTCGGGCAAAGCGCGGATTACGCCCGCGCCGAAGGAGAGGATCCGAGCGTGACCAATTACGTCGTCGGTGTGCGGTTCTGGTTCTGACCTTCGACCTGTCCGACTGCATTGCGCCTTGTGGAAGCATCTCCCGACATCTCGGTAAGTGGCCCCATTGACCAAGGATGCAGCCGACAAGTAGACAAGTGCCATGCATCACGATCGAACACATGCCTCTGTCCACCGGCACGATTTCCTCGGATCTTCCCACGACAGTCACGCGCGCCGGACACGTTGGGTCGTTGCGCTAACCGCAGCTATGATGGTCCTCGAGATCGCCGCAGGGCTGTGGACCGGCTCAATGGCCCTGTTGGCGGACGGCATCCACATGGCGACGCACGCGGGCGCTCTGGGTGTGGCAGCCTTCGCCTACTGGTTCGCGAAACGGCATGTCGGCAATCCCCGCTTCACCTTCGGAACAGGGAAGGTCGGCGACCTCGCCGGGTTCGCGAGCGCCTTGCTTCTCGCGGTCTTCGCGATCGGTATTGCGTTCGAATCCTTTCAGCGTCTGCTAGAACCGGCCAATATCGCCTATTCCGAGGCGATCTGGGTGGCTGTCCTCGGTTTGCTGGTCAACTTGGCCAGCGCATGGCTGCTAGGCGGAGATCATCATCACCATCATCATGGTCATGATCATTCGCACGATCACGGCCACGCGCACTCGCATACCGACAACAATCTTCGTTCCGCTTACCTCCACGTTCTCGCCGATGCATTGACCTCCGTCATGGCGATCGTCGCGCTACTCGCCGGCCGCTATTTGGGATGGGCCTGGATGGACGCTGCCATGGGTCTCGTCGGCGCGTTCGTTATCGCTCGGTGGTCCTGGTCGTTGATGCGCGATACGGCGAGCGTCCTCATCGATGCGGAAGCCGGCCCGGATCGCCTTGCGGAAGTTCGCGAAGCGATCGAGGATGGGGATGCGGTGGTGAACGATCTCCACGTTTGGCGGGTCGGCCCCGGGTATTATGCCGTTATCGTCTCGCTGGTCGCCGATCGCCCTCTCGCACCAGAGGAGTATGCTGGACGACTGGCCGTCCACGAAGAATATGCCCACGTGACAGTCGAGGTGCATACTTGCGCAGGCGTGCATCCCCGATTGCGGGCCGCCTGAACACGGCCCCTTGATCAGCTGTGAGTAGTTAGAGTCGCGACCCATGCTGCGATCAGAAAAGCTAACCCCATAAGCGAGTGGCGAATCCTAAAGACTGCGTGCCCGCTTACGTAGAGGGCGATCCGGTCGTGTCAGGAAGGCTCACGTTCGCTTCTGTAGCGATACGGATCGTCCCCGTTCGGCGTTGGTAAGCCCTTGGGTGCATTGGCATCGTCAGGGGATATCTGAGTCATCGACTTGACGTTGAACTAAGGTAGTATGAACGTAGCTCCCGAGGGGAGACGTTTCCAAAAATGTGGTCAGACAATGAAACAGTTCGCGACCTAGTGAACTTCTCGCAGGTCGCGGAGATCGCCGCTGAGCGGATCGTAGGCGCTCGCGGAGAGCCATTGTCGATGGGTATCTCCGGCGATTGGGGGGTCGGCAAATCCTCGATGATGAAGTTACTGCGGAATTCACTTGAAGGGCGCGACGAAGTCGATGTCCGGTTCGTCGAGTTCAATGCATGGCTCTATCAAAACTACGACGATGCCCGTGCTGCTCTTATGGAAGCCATTACCGCAACGGTGGTCGAACAGGCGATCGAGAAGGAGGACACTCTAGCCAAGCCTGTTCTTGAAAAGGCGAAAGGCCTGCTCAGGCGGGTGAAAAAATTGCGACTGCTAGGCCTCGCGGGCTCAGCAGCAGTTGACTACTTTACTATGGGGACGATGACCCCCCTCGTAGCCGGCGGTATGGCAGCATTGAGCGGCCTGACGGACGGCAGCGTCACCGGAGAGGACGTCAAGGGAGCGAAGGATTTCGTTGTAGAGGGCATCTCGGGCGGGGAATCTCTCATCGACGAGGAGAAAGACGGGGAGGGGACCGAACCAGCCGAAGAAACACCTCGAAAGGCCATTCAGGCGTTTCGGGATGATCTTGAAGCGACCCTCGAAGAGCTTGGCATCACACTGGTCGTTCTCATCGACGATCTCGACCGCTGCCTGCCCAAGACCGCCATCGCGACGCTCGAAGCCATGCGGCTGTTCCTGTTCCTCAAGCACACCGCTTTCGTGATAGCAGCCGACGAGGGCATGATCCGTCAGGCCGTGCGCTCGCATTTCGATGGGGCCGAACTCGACGATGACCTTGTCACAAACTACTTCGACAAGCTGATTCAACTCCCCATCCGCGTTCCTCCCTTGGGAACGCAGGAAGTGCGGGCATATCTGATGATGCTGTTCGTCGAGAACGAAGTGGACCTCGACGACAACAGAAAGGAGGAAATGCGAGAAGCGGTCTGCAAACGACTGGGACGCTCGTGGGAGGGGAAGCGCGTCGACAAGGCGTTCATGCTCGAACAGATCGGGGAATGCCCACCAAGTCTGCTCAACAGGCTTGCCCTCGCCGAGCGTATCGCACCGATCCTCACGACGTCACCCAAGATCCAAGGCAATCCCAGGCTGATCAAGCGGTTCCTCAACACGCTCTCGATGCGGATGGCTATGGCGCGGATACAGGAAGTGAACGTCGACGAAGAGGTCCTGGTCAAGCTGCTCCTGTTCGAACGGTGCGGTGACAAGGACGCATACGCCGAGGTGCTGAGGGCCGTGAACGAAGCGGAAGACGGACACCCAACCTTGCTTGCCGACAAGGAGAAGAATGTTCGGGGCGAGGGCGATGCGCCCCTGGAGAAGCCCTGGAACGACCCCTTCCATTCCAACTGGCTCGCCCTCGATCCAACCCTTGCCGACCGCGATCTGCGCGGTGCCCTTTACGTCAGTAGGGAAACGCATCCGATCATATCGCGAGCAGACGAGCTGTCATCGGATGCCAAGAGCGTGCTCGACATGCTCCTCAAGATGAATTCGGCCAGCACGACCGTGAACGAGGAGGTCGCCAATCTATCCACGCAGGAAATAGCGCATGTCACCGATGCGGTCCTCCTCAAGGCCCGCCAGGAAACTTCGTGGGGAACGCCGAACATCCTCAATGCCATGCAGACACTCGCCGACAAATCCTCGGCTTCCGCATCCCTTGTCGTCGCGTTCTTCGCCGAGGTGCCAACCAGCCAGGTCAAGCCAGCGCTGGTCCCACGTCTGGCGAACACCGAATGGGGAAAGCAAGTGCTTACCTCGCTCAACGCCCGTGAAGACATGAGAGGCGCTGCGCACAAGGCGATCCAGGCAGCGATGAAGGGAGAGCGCTGATGGGAACGTCTGCATCAAGCAAGGGGCCTGGTTCGGGGCCCGATATCCCCATCGTGCCGCCTTGGGTGGATGATCCCCCGAGGCCAGCGCCCCAACAGACACCTCCGAACGCGCAGCCCAATCCCCAGTCCCCGCCGGGCGGCCCGGGCACGCCTCCCGGGCAGGGGAACCCGAACCCGCCTCAGAGTCCTCAGCAACAGCCGCCTCCACCAGATCCATCACCACCCGGTCGTTGGCGCGGGACTCGAACTTCGCTCGGTAAATTCGCCGGCGGAGGGGCGGATCGGGAACGCCATCTGAAGCGTGGCCTAGGTCACTATTCGAGAGGCGGGATGGGCGGAAGCCGGAACGCGGCACGGCGCCTCGGTGGGTCATCCCGGACGGCCAGCAGCCTCCATTCCGCACTGACTTCGCTTTCCTCCGGCGCTCCTCTCCCGCCAGATCTGGGCATCGACGCACAAACACTCGCCGGCCTGCCGCCGGATCAGGCGGTCGATGCGCTGATTGATGCGATCAGGCCAATCGATGGGACTCAGGACGCGGAGGCCACGCGGGATTCCGCGGCGCGCGCTCTATCGGAGGTCCTGACACAGAACCCGGACCTCACGAGCCTCACACCTGCACAGATCGACCAGGTGACGGCTTCGCTCCTCGGTCATGACGTCGCGCACAGGATCGAGCTCGACGTCGGCAAGGCGGTCATCGACAAGGCCCCCACCAAGGGAGAAGGCCTGGAGAGGTTACAGGAGATGAAGGATTACGTGCGCGAAGTCGTCGCAGCCGAATATGCGACCGAGCGTGCCAAGGCGGGAACGGTCGGTAGGGCAGCCATCGAGCGCATCTCGAACAATGCCATCCAGCAGACCTTCGAGGTTTTCGAGGACGATGCCGACCTATGACAACCATCTCTTGCCTTCCCGAGGACATGGCCGACCTGCCCGGTTCGGATGTGCGGTTCGACCTCTATTCCAATTCCCGTATCGGCTCGAGAGGGCGCGTCGGAGACCTGGTGCCAGGCCCCCTGCGACGACAGGGCCTGCGTCCATCGGAGGCGGCCTGGGATTTCACCTCCTTCGCGCTTTCCGCAGTCGCTGCCGACGAAGCGGTATCGCGCGAACGCAGCCCCGACGGCTGGACGCGCGAGATCGAGCTCACCCTGGCGGTAACGAATCCCGACCTCTGGAAAACGCAGCGCGGGCGCCTGACCGAAGCACTCCGGTTCCTGTCGGGTGACATCTGGTCGCTCGAGTTCGTAGGGCACGGCATCGTTCCGCCTGGTCGCGGCAAGGAACGGGTGCGCTCCGAAGATCTCGTCTGCCTATTGTCCGGCGGCATGGACAGCCTGGTGGGTGCGATCGATGTCGTGAAGGAGGGTCGCACGCCGCTGTTCGTCAGTCAGATCGCCAAGGGCGACTCCGACACCCAGAAGCGGTTCGCGCATTCTATATCGCCGACGGGCCTCCACCTTCAGGTGAACCACCACGCCCGGCCTCCCGGCCGGTCGGAGAGATCGCAAAGAGCGCGTTCGCTGGCATTCCTAGGCTTCGGCGTTCTGGCCGCCACCTGTCTCGCGAAGCACCGCGACGGCAGCCCTGTCGAACTGCGAATCCCCGAGAACGGTTTCATCAGCCAGAACGTGCCTCTGACGCCCATGCGCACCGGATCCCTCAGCACGAGGACCACGCATCCGTATTTCCTGCGCTTGATTCAGGATACCCTCGACGAAGTAGGCCTGCGCATCAATCTCAACAATCCCTACGAGACCACAACGAAAGGCGAGATGCTCGTCGGTTGCGCAGACCAGAGTCTTCTTTCCGGTCTGGCCGGGGCCTCCACGAGCTGCGGACGCTATTCGCGGACCGGGTTCCGGCATTGCGGACGCTGCGTGCCATGCCAGGTGAGGCGAGGAGCCTACCTCGCCTGGGGTCATCCCGATGATACGACGGACGGTTACAAATACGACGACTTGAGCCTGAACGATAGCAAGCATGCACGCTTCGACGACGTGCGCTCGGTGGCCATCGCGATCGAGACGGTGCGCGCCAGCGGCATCAACGAATTCATCGGGGGCGCCATGAACAGTCAACTGGTCGGCAAGGTCCAGCCCTATCGCGACGTTGTCGACCGTGGTATCGCCGAACTCGCAGCGCTGCACGCGAGCCTACGTGTTCCATGATCGATTTCCACTGCCATCTCGACCTCTATCCCGACCCTAGTGCAGTGCTCGATGGCATCGATGCCAGAGGCACCTATGTGCTTGCCGTAACGACCACTCCCAAGGCTTGGCGTGGCACCACGAAGCTCGTCGGTGATCGCAAGCGGGTGCGGGTCGCGCTCGGGCTCCACCCCGAGGTCGTCGCACAACGCCATCAGGAAGTAGCGCTCCTCTGTGGCCTGCTACCGGAAACGCGATATGTCGGCGAGATCGGGCTCGACGGAAGCCCGGCGCACCGGCAATCGCTAGAGCTGCAGGTCAAGGTGTTCGAAAGGATCCTTTCCGAGTGCTCACGCCTCGGCGGCCGCTTGATGAGCATCCATTCGCGAGGGGCCGCTTCAAGGGTGCTGGATGCGCTGGATCTGCACCCGGGAGCCGGGACCCCCATACTGCACTGGTTCAGCGGGACGACGCGGGAATTGGAACGTGCCGTTAGCCTGGGATGCTGGTTCTCCATCGGTCCGGCCATGCTTCGATCCGGAAGAGGACGAGAGCTCGCTTCGGCGATGCCCCTGGACCGGGTCCTCACGGAAACCGACGCACCATTCACGCGCGTTGGCGATGATCCGCTCATGCCATGGCAGGCTTACGACTGCCTCGCAGGGCTGGAAAGTGTCCGGGGTATCGATCGGATTCAATTGGGCAAACTCGTCGAGGACAATCTGCGCAGAGTAGTTCAGGCTCAGCCGGCACTATTTCCCGCGTAATCGACACCTGACGCGAGACGCTTCGGCTCACTCGCAATCGCGTTCACCCGCTGTCGTCGCTACTTCGCCTACAAACCGACGAGGTGTTGGTCGTCGCTGACGGATTCGCCCCATTCGACGTTGCTCCCACCGGTCCGACCGGTGAGCCCATCATGGATGATATTTTTGGTGCGAAACGCGCCGTTCCGATGTTGAAAGACGGCCTGCACATGAACCTGACCAAATGCGTGCCTGACCATAGATCGTTTCTCACGCCAGCGTGAATTTCAATCAGCTCCGCATCGCGCTTCCTCCGAAGGGGTAGAAACCTGAAGGAGTGAACGTGATGGAAAAATACAAGGTGATCGCCCGCGAGCTCAATGCCATGCGCCATGCGTCGCCGGCCCGTCTAATGCTTTGTTTACGCTTCGGGTCTAGCCGACTGACCATGGCCTACGGATCGGGGAGCGACATGGGGGCAAAGAATTACAATCCGCGAAAGGCGGCGCAGGTTATCGCCTACTTCGCCCTCAGGACCGGCAAGCGCAGCATCGATCTCATCAAAGCGATCAAGCTGGTCTACCTCGGCGATCGCGAAAGCATCGCTCGCTGGGGCGAACCGATCCTGCTCGAACCTCGCGTTGCGCTGCCGCTCGGACCGGTCAACGACCTCACTTACGCCTATGCGAAGGGTGAGCGTGAAGATCCAGAGGGATGGTCGGCGTTCCTCGAAAGCCGCCACGAAAACACCCTGAGGCTTCGCGAAGGCGTGAGCGTAGAGGATCTGGACGAGCTTAGCGAGGCGGACATCGAAGCGCTCGCAGGCGTCTGGGACAAGGTCGGCTTCATGGAACCCATGGCGCTGAGCATGTGGACCCACAAGGACGGCAACGTGCCCGAATGGCACGATCCAAAGAACAGCAGCCGGCCGATCCCCCTGGCCCGAATCATGCGGGAAGTTGGAATGGCGGAGCCCGACCGGTCAGCCGTTGAGATTGAACAACGCCGCTCGCTCGCCGACATCCTCGGAGGCGACTGATGGCAGCCAATCTCTTCAGGCGTGGCACCCTCCTAATGCCGTCAGGTCCTGCCAACGATCCTTGGCGCAAACACCTCCACATCATCTGCACGGATCCCGACGAAGAGGGGCGCCAATTGCTGGTCCCGATCTGCTCGATCCGGAATGATTTCTACGACCGCACATGCGAGTTATGGGCCGGTGCCCATTCCACGGTCCATCACCCCTCCTACGTGGCCTATCGGCACGCGGCACTGGGACGCCATGATCTCCTGCGCATACGGGTCGAGGAACGCGTGCTGGTGCCGCGGGAGGACCTGAACGGTCAGGATTTCCTGCGGGTCACCCGAGGCATCACCATTTCAAAGCATACGCCCGGCAAGATCAAGGCCCATTACACAGAGGTCGAGCGTAGAAGCAGGGAAGCCGCCTAGCCGAGCATTCACAGATGCGCTCGCACCTAGTCCTGTGTTCGCCTCGTCAGAACCCTACACGGCGAGCCAGCAGGTCGATGTTCCGTTTTACCCCGTTCCAATGATCTTTGGAGCCATTGCTGAACCCTGCGGCAAGCAGATCGTCGAAAAGGCCGGGCGCTTCGAGCTTCGCCAGCGTGCGTTCCCTAGCAGAGCCGTTCCACATCGTCTGACCAAAAGGCATCCATGTAAACTCGCTCAGCTTGGCGAGGTCCTCGGCGGATTGGCCTTCCAGCGCCACAAAACCGCCCAGCAGTTCGACCATATGGTAATTTTCCAGCGCTGCCGTCTCCATCAACCCGAAATCCCGCTGCCATGGGACGACCACTTCTACGAGATGATCCGCCCACGCCGTCTTTCTCCGCTCCATGCCAGGCCAATGCTTCCACCATTCGGCTTCGACACCGTCCCAATATGACATGAAGAGCGAGAACATCGCATCCCGCGGTTCGCGATCGCGGCGGGCGATCTTAAGGTCCAACCAGCGATGCAGTTCTTCCCACCTTCCAGCCTTAGCCAGTCCCAATGCGTAGCTCAGCAAGATCAGATAGGCAGGGTAGGTCGAGACTCCTACCAATGCGGAGTTTCCAGTCTGCGGAGCCCGCGCCATGAGTTCGCGTAATGCGTCCTCGAGCAACGGAAATTCCGAGCCGGATCCCCAGCGACCCGCCAGGCCCGCCACGCGGGCAAGGGGTTCCCCCATACTCTCCATGGTCCGCCATCGTTCCATGAGTCGATCCCATGTCGGCTGCCCATCGATGGTGGCCAATTCCCCATCGACAAGGTGCGCGACAACGCGCTGGGTCTGATCAGTTATCGTATCGGCCAAAGCGATCCTGTATTGTGGGCCGGAAAGATTGCGCTTCGTCGTAGCGAGCAAGAGTTCGATGGTATCCGGAGATGGCCTGCGGGCCGCGGCTAGCGTCTCGACGGCAGCCGCGAGATTGACGAAGAACCGGTCGGCATCCTCGATCGGTATCGTGCCGGCGGCCTTGAGCGCAACCACATCGGACGTCGCCGACGAAGGTTCGCCATGCATGGCCCACCAAAGCGGATAGCGCCTGTTTGGAGCCCGAGTTAACGCAGCCCGTAGAGCAGGGTCCCATTCACCCGACCAACCTGCCACGACCAGCCCATGTTCGTCGAAGATTCGATCGAGCAGGGCATCGAACTCAGCAGGATACGAACCGAGCTCGTCATCGATGTTGCGGATCCGATTGTCGAGATAGTCGCCGTGCAGCTTGATCAGCGTGCAGCGGTTATGCGTAAGGGGGCTGGCACCGGCAAGATCATCGACAGACGAGATCACCACCGGCTCGACGCCTACCGCCACCAGTGCCCCCTCGATCAGACGGTCGAAGTTCGTCGTGATCAGAACGCGTATGAAGCCATCGCGAACCAGTCTCGCGATTGCATGGTGCGCAGGGGTGGGGACGCGTCGTTCTTCCTTCAGATCCTCGGCGGTGGGCTCAATATAGTGGTGGAGCACGGACCGACGTTCCGCTGCTGTCAGGGATAGTGAATCGAGCAGGGACGAGTATCCAGGGTCGGCCTTGAATCTCGATCTATACCATGCGGCCCAATCCCGTTCGTCCGTTACGCCTTCGGCTGCGGCGAGCCTGCGCACGAGGTCGAGAGTGATATCCCAGCCCGTGGGTATCTGAGCCGACCGAGAAACACCCGAGCCGATGAGCAATGCGTAGACACCGGGATTCTCAACCACCGAGAACGCAAGCCGCGTATCAGGTTCGATCATTGCCAAGCCCTTCCGTTCGATGGCGGCTGGCGCATCATGCCCATCTCCATTGAGGCCGCCCTCATCTTTATCATGCCGATCCCGCGTTATTCACAGCCAATTCCATCGCCATCGCGATCGAGATGGCGGGCGTAGCCCGGATCCCCCCTCCGCACAGGAGCGGCCCCTGCAGCGCGTGCCGCCGTGCAATTGGCGTAATAGACCTCACCCCTCGTCGCCTGACGCGGCTCGGTCCGCGTTGCGGCGGCCCGATGGCAATGCCGTCCTCCGTTCTTGCGATCGTTATGACAACCGTCAGCCGCGAGACCTCCGGGATGGGCCGAAGCAGAGGCCGCCCAGATGAGAGACACAACTGCAATCACCAATGATCCCAATACAAGCGTCGCGACCAACCCGAACTCCAGCCTAATCAACCAACCGCGCTCTTCGCTTTGCCGATCATTCCATTCCCTTAGCGACATTCGTGCAGCCCCCAATACCGGTCCCACCGCGCGGCCCAACCTCCGCGGACCATAGCGCAAGATAAGTCACCGGACTTCGGCGAGGTGCACCACGCGCCTGTCCGGTCGCCTCCCGCAGAACCGGTCGAAACACATCGCATCGCTGGACCTGCCACGAGGACATGACCGTAGCGCCCGGCGCCGGTGGGTCGGCCGATCAACTCGACCAAAGCATTTCGCGCTACCATCGCATCGGCTGCGGGGCACGGGTGACCAGCGGAACAGGAGCCGTCGAGCTCGCGCGCAGCAATGCCAGCAAGCCGGATGCGTGGGCCTTCTTCACACCATACAGGCCCGTCGCCGTCCCACACGGCTTCTGGGGTGCAGATGAAAGACTCGCCGGCCGGCACGACCGCGGCCGCGAGGAGAAGAAGTGCCGACATTCGAACTTCTTACCGCACCCGTCTCATCGTTCAACGCCCTCGCTCGCGCGAAGCACGGGAAAGCCTGCCGCCCAACGGGAGGTGAAAACCCAACGGAACGGGAGACTGCAATTTCAAAAGCAAGGAGTGGAAAAATGCCCGAACCAGACTTCGCCGGTATCGATCCGGCGCGCGTGCCCGAGGTCAAGCGCAGAATAGGCGCTATAGAAGCATATCTGAGCCTACCGACGCCAAGCGGCAGCGACGCCATCCGTCTCGCCCGCTCAATCGGACTCACGCGCTACCAGTTCCAGCGGCTTGTGAACGCATGGTGCGAGCACAGGGACGCGAAAATGCTCGTGGTGGCTAAGCGGGGAAAGGCGAGCCGGGATTACGGGATCGACCCACGCGCCAAGGCGATCGCGGATGAAGCCATCGAGGCCGGTGGCTTTCCTGCCCAACTTACCAAGGTAGCACCGATCATCGAAAAGCGCTGTGATGAGGCTGGGATCAAGCCACCATCGCGCGCTACGATCTACAATTGGATACGCCAGCGGCACTCTGAAGAGTTAGACGCATACGGCGCTCCTCGGATCATCGTTGGCCGCATGTGGCCGCGATTGGTAGTGAAAGGGCACCCTGACACCTTTCCGCTTCTCCTCGTTGCAGTCGCGTTGCCGGAAAAGGCCATTCTGGCTCATCGGGTATCCTTCGATCACGAGCAGCCTCCGTCGGTAATAGACTTGGTCGACGATCTGTTTCGCGCGCGTTCGGCCGGTGCGGAGCCAAGGCCGCTCCTTCTGAGCCCAAACGATGTTAAGGCAGCTCGCCCGTCGCTTGGCAGGCATGGTCTCCAGGATCTGAAGAGCCATCCACGTTCCCTTCAGCGTGTCATGTCGGAGACCTTCGGTGGGATGCTTTCAGATCTCCGCGTCGTGTTCCAGATCCGAAGCGCTTTGACGTCATCGGTGGCCAACCTTTCGCGTCAGGACGAAGCAATCAGCGAAAGCTTCGCGCTCGATACCATCAACGAGGCCATCAGCGATCATAATCAGCGCAGCGGGTGCAGTCAGTCTGGTTTCGATCTTTCAGCGGGGTGAGCCAGTGTCGGAAAGTGCCTGACTTCCGATATGATTATTGCGGTTCAGAGGCCATCCTCAGGATTGTTAGAACATCGGCTGGGATGTCTCCGGGGCCATCTAAGGTCATCGCCTTCTTATCCCGTAGCACTTCATCGTTGTGTTCACACGCCTTGAGGGCGAGATGCGCTTCCAACTCCGATCGCGACCATGGAGTCATATCGCCGTTCGGAGGCAGGGCGTCTCCGCTGAGGGTGCGAGCCGGTGTCAGGGTGAGAAGCCCGAGCTTGCCGCCCACCAGCTTCTTGAAATAGCGACCGAAGCGAGAATCGCTGTCTGCGTGCTGCACGTTGCCGGATATAGCGGCGTCTAGGCGCTCAACGAGCTTGGCAGTCTCTTTCTTGTCGAGGCCAGACTTGATCTCGACTTCGGTCAATCGCCTCGCCCAGGCCGGGGGAGAAAGGTCGCCGAGTTTCGCAAGGGCATCCTGCGCTGCTTTACGGTAGCCGTGAATAGCCTCGGCGTTCTCTGCCACATGCCATCCCAGGATCATCCTGGTTCCGACATCGAGCACCGCGAACACGATCCAAGGACGTCCATTCGCCTGCGGAGCGCTGACAGCCGAACAGTCAAACCGCAGAGCATGACCGGCTTCTCCAGTAGCTTTGACGCGTCGCATTTCAGTTTCGACGATCCGCCGGAGAACCATCGGGCTCGGCGCCGACCCCGGCTCCACACCAGCGGCCTCTACCATAAGACGTGTCAGTTGCGAGACCGATGCGTCAGCATGTGCACGATAGACCTTGGCGACCACGGCTTGGAGAGCATTCACTACATCTCCCTTGGATGGTCTGGCCCGTGCCGCGGCACCTGAGCCGCGGCGCACGGCGAGCGATCCGAGGGATGGATGATCGCGCCAAGCAGCCGCGAGCCTGTAGAATCGACTGACGCTGACCTCGGCGCATCGACATGCCTCGTCGATACCGAGTTCACCTGCGCGCCAACGTTCGATCGCATCGATACGTCGCCGCGCCAAGTCGCGTCGCTGAGGGGAAAGGAGCTTCCAGTCTTCTTCGTCAGCGTCGGGTAGAGCTGAAGGCATCAAGGCCGACGGTTCGGGATTCATTCCATTTTCCCTCGCACGCCAGAGTGTTTTCCCCAAGGCGACTTCAACACCAGTCCAGCATTCATAACCCTCGGGTAACAGAAAAATTCTACATGCCAATGCGAATCTTCTTGCCTTTCTGAAACGCAGTTTCTAAATGCCAACGCACAAAGGAGGTGCGTATGCGTATCAAGATCGGCAAGCCGGCAAATGACAATGACTTAGGCGACTATGGTGAGTTCACGCTCTCCATTCCCGACCCCCTCGGCTGCGGCGACAGGCGGCGGTTGATTCATGAGGAGCGGCGATCCCATCCAAGCCATGCTTCGTGCGCAGTGGAGATCGACCTGGGGCGGTCCGAAGCCGTGCATCCTTTCACATCGTTCTCCGTCGAGACGCAGCAGAGCCCCTGCATGGCCTTTGTGAACCGGAAGCATTTCCGGTTCGCAGGCTTGAGCATGAAGACGCGCCGCATGGTCTCGGGGACGGGGCCGAACGAATTCGCCGCCTGGAAGGAACTGGAGACGAATCCGCGCTGGGTCGATTTCGACATGCAGACCGCCCGCGTCGCCTGGCAAGCAGAGGACGAGCAAGCCTCCTACCTCGCCGACGTCATCGCCGTGGACGATGCCGGTCAAATCTACGCTTGGGAACTGAAGGCGGATAGATCCTACTATGACGCACCCGAATACGAAGCGGTCATGCGGCACGCGAAGGTCGGCTTCGAATCGGCGTGCGTGGCCTTAGAACGGCATACGGGCTTCCAACTGAGGGGATCGGACCGCTATCGGCTCAATGTCGATCGGGCTTTCGGAGACCGGTTCACCCAGATCGATCCAGCCGCAAAGTGCCGCGTAGAAGAGATGCTGCGCGACGGAACTACGCTGGCTCTCGGCGACATCGAGGAAGTGCTTGATGCCGATCCGCTCGTGGCGCGAGCCAAGACGCACGCGCTCGTCTGTCAGAGGGTAGTCTCAATCCCGCTGCGCGGTGTGATTGATCGCGAGACAGCAGTCTCTTCGACCGTGAATCCTGTCACGGTTCCGGACATCCGCCTTCTGCGCCACGAAAACGACAACTGATCCCGGCCCCTAACCCAAGAGGCCGGGCACCGGGACGGCCTCGCAGATACGAAGCGAGAATCTCATGACAGAACACGATAATGACAACTCGACGATGGCCACCGCGGGGACGAGCACCATGGCGAGCCCGAGCGGCTACCTCTCGGTGAACTCTCACCCGCTTACCCTGGTGGGAAGCCGTTGTAGAATCGAAGGGCGCGGCGCCTGCATCACTGCGACCCGTCCTATCGAAGGCGGCGGGGACGAGAGCAATCTGTTCATCGAACTGGTCGATGAACAGACCCGTCGCCCGCTCCAGTATCGTGACCCCGAGACAGGCGAGAAGCAACCGTTCACTCTCGCCATACTCCGCGACCTCTACGCGATCGGGAAGGCGAGTTTCAGCAGCGAACCCGAAAACGCCGCGGAGCGTCAGGGGCGGTTCGCCACGATGGATCCCCACGCCATCATCGATCGCAATCCCAAAGCGCGCTGGAAAGCCAACCTCGCTCAGCGTGCGCTGCAATCGGGAGTCAAGCGCACCGACAGAGAATGCCGTGATTTCCTCGAGGACCACTACGGGACCGAGCAGGGTGACTTCGATTATCCCAAGCCGTCCCCTTCCACCCTGCGCCGCTGGATGAGCAAGCTCGTGAAAAGCCGGAAGGACGCCTCTGTCCTGGCATCGCTGGCCGGACGTCCCAAGGGACGGTCGCAGCTCGATCCCTTCGTGGATGGGCTCGTCCATGAAGCAGCGCTCTATTTCTGGACCCGCCCGCGTGCACAAGTGATGGACGCCTATTCCTGGCTTAGCGATCAGATTGACCGCCTGCCGCTCAAAAAGGATGGATCGACTCATCAGTGTCCCAGCAAGCAGACCCTCTACAAGAGGGTGGATGCCCTGCGTTGCTATGACACTGTCAAAGCCAAGCATGGGGAGAAGGAAGCCGAGCGGCGCTATCGAGGCTCGGGCGAGAACCTGGTCGTCAACGATCTGCTTGATGTGGTGCTGATGGATGCCACCACGCTCGAGCAGACGATCGTCTTCGACGAGGACTGGAAGCTGCCCGCATGCAAGGTTCGGATCGTCGCGCTGATGTGCGCGCGTTCGCATGGTATCATCGGCTGGCACGTATACGCCGGACCCAATCGCGGTGAAACGTCGATCGAGGCCGTTCTTGATTGCCTGATGCCGCCCGTAATCGACGAGGATTCGCTGAAGTCGATGCCCGCCCTCGGTTGGATGTTCGGCAAGCCGCGCGGCATCCTTCCAGACAACGAGAAAGCCCTGATCGCGCCGAGCACCATCGATAGTTTCAACGAACTCGGTATCGACGTGCTGCTTCCACCGATCGAGATGCCGACGGCCAAGGCGGTCCTGGAACGGTTCTTCCGCTTCCTCAAGCAAGCACTCGCCCAGATTCCCGGCACCATTGTCGACCCAAAACGCGCCAGGGAGACCGGCTACAACCTGGTGGATCCGTGCATCACCCTGCCGCAGCTGCGGGAAATCGTTGGCTCTGTAATAACCCAGCACAATATCTCGCCCTCGAAGGGTCTAGATGGCCAGTCACCCGCGCTCGTCTGGCAGCGGCTGTCAAATGTGCGCGCCACCCCGATCTTCGAGGATACCGACCGGGCCCGGCGGATACTCGGCCGCACGGTAACTGTCCTGCTGACCCGTGACGGGGTCGAACACAACCGCATTCGCTACCGTGACCGCGACCTCGTGACGCGGCTGCTGGACGATATGGGGCATACTCAGGCCAAGAGGGGGCAACGCAAGGACAATTCCGTTACATTCGAAGTCAAGGCACGCATTTCTCCAGGCAACCTCGACAGCATCCAGATCTATGATGCTCTCGCCGACGAGTGGATCACGCTACCTTCGACACAGCCCCGCTACACCGCCAACCTCAGCGAATGGGAGCACCAGGAATTCACCCGTTGCGCCGCGAAGCGTAACGAGCCCTTCAGCTCGGAAAAGCAGCGATTGGAATCCAAGGTCCGCACCATGCGCGTGATCGATCAAAAGGCGCCCGCGCTCGCGTTCCAGCAGCGCCGCCAGATGGCGATCCTCTACCAGTCACAGCAGGTCGAAAAGCTTGTCGGTAGAAAGTTCGCGATCCCGGCCAGTCTTTCCGAAGAGGCGCTCGCCAGACAGGAGGCTGCCGAGCAGTGCAGGGCGGACGCAGGAGTGCGTGCACTGGCCAAAGGCAAGCCCCCCAAGCGGCCCACAGGATACGGCGGCTTTCAGTTCGATCCCGAAGCCAGTGCCATCGATTGGGACGATGTCTCAATGGATCACGACAACGACTGGGATGATGCGGATGAAGGAGAAGCGGCATGATCAGCCTTCAGCCGCAGACCGGAAACCTGCACCCGCAATATGACGCCAAAAGCGTGGAGAGGGCCGGATCGGCTCTCTCCACCATGTCGGACATCGTGATCCCCTACGGGCCGCAGCTCGCAATCGCCGGGCGCATCGGCGTGCTCCACGCTCGCTCGCTCGGAAGGATCGGACGGCCTTTACAAGGGCTACGTCTCAGCCAGGTCTCCCAGGCCGGCAAGACCAAGACGCTCGAGACCGTCCGCCGACGCATCATGAAGACGACAATCCTCGCAAGTGGTGAGGCCAATCCCTTCCAGGTCCTCTATATCAATCTCGAGGTCAGGATCACCGCCAAGATCCTTTTCGTCCAGCTGCTCAGAATGCTCGGTGATCCACATGCGGAACAGGGAAACATCGAGGAGGTCAAGCGGCGCACGGATATTCTCATGCGCGAGCGGGGCGTCGAACTACTCATGGTAGATGAGGTTCAGCACCTCGCGCGTGAGAGCCGGGACAAGGTGGACGTCACGGACGAACTGAAACGCTTCCTCGATATGGGCATCTGTCCCGTCGTATTCGCCGGAAACGAGGATTCAAAGCCTTTCTTCGAACGCAATCAGCAGCTGGCGAGCCGCCTCGGCGCACCGTTGGAGCTGACTCCGGTCGATGCGCACGATGGTGGTCAACTATCGAACTTCAAGCGATTCTGCGGGGACCTCGACGATGAACTCATGACCACTGGAGTGATGAACGAACAGTCCGGGTTTCTGGACAGCGAAATGCTGAACGCGCTGCTATTCGCATCGGGAGGTCACATTGGCAGGGTATTCCGCATCGTCGAGTCGGCTGTCGAACATGCGGCGCTGCGTCAGGCCAGCCGGGTCGAACCCTACGACGTCTCATATGCGATCGATAATTTCGCCATCCCGGGCGGCTATGTGTCCCGCAACCCGATGCGTGGCAGCCGAGGATGACTGTTGGCTTCGCTGCAGATCCGCTCGAGATCGAGCGCCGGCTCGTCGTTCAAATCAAGCCCCGCGCATGCGAGAGCCTCGCGGGGCTCATCTTTTCAGCAAGCTATGCCAATTCTCTCGGCCGAACCAAGGTGATCTTGGGTGAAATCGATCTCGAGCTCGCACACCCTGGCACCATTGGACAATACATGAGCGGTAAAGAGACCAGGCTAGCGCATCACCTGGGCTGTGATCCTGAAGCGATCATCGACCGAACTCATCCGTATGTGGACGATGACAAGACCATAGTGCGCTGGGGGAATGGCACTATGCGGCGCAGTGATCTGATCCTCGATCGACGTCGGATCGCGCCTGGGGCGCTTTGTCGATCCGAACACCATCGTAGTGCTTGGTCGTGCAGACACCTGCCGTTCGATTCCAGCACGCGCGAACTCCTGGTCGATAGGTGCGCGGAGTGTTCCGCTATCCTCCGCTGGAACACGGCACGCGGCCTCGGAACCTGCGAGCACTGCGGGACGCCCGTGAGTCCAGCCTCGCGACCGCGCCTCTCGAAGCGCCTCGCTGCCAGTTACCGGGGGTTCGCAGACTTGATGTCGATCGATAAGGAAATTCGCGAACGCGCCCGCGCCGTGCTTGCACCGGCCCTCGCTGCGCTCCCGCAACCGCATCTTCTCGATCTCATTATGGGCATCGGACTCGTAACGGCCGAAACGCCGGAAGCGCCCGGTCGCAGAAGAATCGCAACTCTGGACCCTTACGAGCGCGCTACCGTTTCGGCGCGAGGCTATGAACTTCTGCGGAACTGGCCATCCTCCCTGCAGCATGCGGTGATGGACCGCCGTGACGCCCTTCTCCAAGAAGGTCGCGAACGGGAGTTGATTTCCGCCCTCAAGCGGCTGACAGATTGCCGGTCAGTGCCTGCCGCCGTCTCTGCTACGATACTGAATGCTCTGCCCGAGACCCGGCTGGGCAGCCGTCGAATGCTAGGGGCTCTATCGGGTGGCATCCTTCTGGCCAGTGAGATCGCGAAGAAGGCAGGTGTCTCGATGGCTGAGGTCGCGCTGCTGAGGGACCATAAGGTGCTACCGCATTCCTTCACCTCGGATGGACCACGCCGGGGTGCGCAGTTCGAAGAAGACGCTGCGGTTGCATTCATCAAGGCTTGGCGCTCTTCAATTTCAATTCCCACGATCGCAAGAAGTCTGGGGGCCCCGCACTATGCGGCGCACCAACTTCTGATCCTGCGAGAATTGACGCGTGAACAGAATGCGGGAGTGACATTCCTGGATCCTCTACCCCGCATAGAAGGTGAGCAATGGGCCGGTTGGATGGAAGGGCTTACAAGCAAGCAGGACTTCGGCGACCTAGGGAGAACCATCACGCTCCGATCAGCGATGCGTCGTCACGGTGGCGGATTCAAGGATTGGGGAGGGGTTCTCTTAGATCTTCATAACGGTCTCATCGCCTTCCGGATGATCGAAAACCAAGACGCTCCCCTATCCAGCCGCATCTTGGTCCGGGCTGATGAGCGGATCGGAGCATGCATTTCGGATGACCGAAATGCCGCTTCCTTGCTGGAACTCTGTCCGTATGTCAGCCAATCCGATGCGTGCGACATCCTTAATCTCGATCCGTTGCAAATTAGACCTCTAAGCAGTGAGGGGATACTCAGGTTCGAGCGGCGTGGAAAAGGGCTGGCGACACGCACGTCTGCCGTCCTGCGATATGCTGAATGCATGATTGCCGCGTCCGAGATCGGGTTTCGGCTCGGCGTGAGGAATGATGCCGTCCATGCCAGGTTGTCCGGCAGTCTGGGTTTATCGCGCGTTCCCGGCGGTTGGTCGCGAAACGAAGTCGAAAGGCTTTGGGCATCGACCTGATCAGGCAAATCAACAGAATTGAAAAGCGACTGTGACCCCAAATCTGCGACTACTCGTCCGCGAGAGTTGCAGAACGCGTGCGCCAGAAGTTCATCTCGGGGTTGCAAGATGCTTCGTTAGGTCATTTCACAGTTGAATGGATAAGGTTGAAAAGCGCGGATAACCTAGGTTCTCGAGCGCAGAATTATCGCGAACCAACAGGATTATGGCATCGGCCCAGGCACCGTATCAATCGCCCCTATCGGCTAAGCGGACTGGCAAACACCTCAGCCAAACTTTCATAGCCTGGCCACAGTGGGCCTCCGTCTTTCCCCGCGAGCAAGCAATATTCAATCACTGCGGTGCGATGTTCGGCAAGTCGCTTCAGTTCATCGCCATGCGGATCATCGACCCACCGACCGTCGGCCAGATGCCAGATCCATGCGTCGAACGCAGACCGTATGGCTTCGATGGGCAGCCCCAGCTGAAGCGCACTTTTGGCAGTATCCAGCCACCGCTGCGGAATCTTCTGCGTCCCGTCCATCGCAATCTGATCGAGGCGATGCATCAATGCCGGGTCGGCAAAGCGTTTCATCAAATGGTTGGCGTATTCGTGGAGATCCTGATCCGGTGTGGCATCGATCGTCGGAATTGCTTCGTCCCGCATCAGTCGCTCGGCAAGGTCGCGCAGAACCGGGTCGGCAACCGCCTCGTGCACAAATTGATATCCTGCCTGCAGGCCGCAATAGGCCAACAGCGAGTGAGCCCCGTTGAGCATGCGAAGTTTCGCTGTTTCGAAAGGGGCAACGTCCTCCACCAGTTCGACGCCATGATCTTCCCAGTGCGGGCGCCCGCCAGCGAAGTCGTCTTCAATCACCCATTGGCTGAATTGTTCGGTGAAGACCGCGCCTTCATCGACAGCGCCGATCCTGCGTTCTAGCGATTCCACGTCTTCGGGCCGTGTTCGCGGTACGATCCGGTCGATCATCGTGGACGGTACGCGGCACTCGGCTTCGTACCAATCTAGTAGGTCGGGCAGTTCGGCCTGCAACCATTGCCGCATCAACCGGTCAAGCACACGACCGTTGTCGGCCAGGTTGTCGCACGAGAGGATGGTAAGCCCGCCAAGGCCAGACGCGCGCCTTTGTCGAAGCGCTTCGCCCAGCATCGGATAAAAGCTCTGGCTCGCCAGTTTCAGATCGAGATCACCGCCTTCGCCGCGACCGTACCCCTTTTCCGTCACAGTCAGACTAGCGATCTGGCAGGCCGGATCGGCTAGCCGGGCGACCACCTGTTCGAACTGCCGGGGTGCGAAGAGCACTTCGCGAACTGCACCGATCACGCGTGTCCTGGCGCTTTCGCCTGCTCGTTCGGTCAGGGTATAAAGGCCAGACTGTGGGTTGAGCTGTTCGGCAACTGCAGGCGACCGCATTGATACGCCGCAAATCGCCCAGTCCCGGTCTCCGGCGCTCATTGCCAGATCGGTGTACCATGCCTGATGGGCACGATGGAAAGCGCCTATGCCGAAATGGACGATGCCGATTTTCTGAGCATCCCGGTCGTAAGAGAACCGATCGATGTCGTCCTTGATATTCGGGACGATTTCCGGACTGAGCCTCACAGTCGATACGCCTTCTTGGCCAGATTATAGGCGAGGTCGCGGGCGAGCTCTGCGGCTTCCCAGTCTTCGATGCGATGTTCTGCGACCAATTGCGCGAGAAAGCCGCAATCGATCCGCCGAGCCACATCGTGTCTCGCCGGGATGGAAAGAAACGCCCGTGTGTCGTCATTGAAGCCGACGGTATTGTAGAAACCGGCGGTTTCGGAGGTCATCAACCTGAAGCGGCGCATCCCCTCGGGGCTGTCATGAAACCACCACGCGGGCCCCAGCTTCAGGCAAGGGTAATGCCCCGCCAATGGCGCCAGTTCGCGGGCATAGCTACTTTCATCCAGCGTAAATAGGATAATCGAGAGATCGGCCCGGTTGCCGAAGCGATCCAGCAGGGGCTTCAGAGCATGGACATAATCCGTACGGGTCGGGATATCCGCGCCCTTGTCACGACCGAATTTCTCGAAAAGTTTGAGATTGTGATTGCGGAAGCTGCCGGGGTGGATCTGCATGACCAGCCCATCGTCGATGCTCATCGCAGCCATCTCCGTCAGCATCTGGCCACGAAACAGTTCGGCGTCCGCTGCGGACGCCCCGCCGAATTTGACACGGTCGAACAGAGCTTCAGCCTCTGCGGCGGAAAGGTTCGCGGTCGTTGCGGTCGGATGGCCATGATCGGTCGAAGTCGCGCCGAACTGAGCGAAAAATTCCCGGCGATTGCGATGGGCGGCGAGATACCCGGACCATGTCAACGTGTCTTCACCGCTGAGTTCTCCCAAACGGACGAGATTGTCGGCGAAACCTTCGAATTCAGGGTCGACGACCGGATCGGGACGGTAGGCGGTAATGACTCTGCCATCCCAGCCGCTTTCTCCGATGGCCTTATGATGATCGAGCGTGTCGAGCGGACTTTCGGTGGTCGCGAGAACTTCGAGGCCATAGCGATCGAAAAGTGCTCGCGGGCGGAATTCGTCCTGCTGCAACTTTTCCGTGATTGTGTCGAAATAGAAATCCGATGTCGAGGAATCGAGGCTGACATCGATACCGAACGCCTTTGAGAATACCCAGTCGAGCCACATGCGCGAAGGTGTTCCCCGGAACAGGTGGTAGTTTTCCGCCAGCAGACGCCACGAAGCACGAGGGTCTGCATCGCTTCCTGAAATACCAAGGTCTTCCAATGCAATGCCCTGCGAATAAAGCATGCGGAAAAGGTAGTGATCGGGATGAAGCAGCAACTCGGTCGCGTTTCCGAATGGCGCGTTCGCGGCAAACCATTCGGGATCGGTGTGGCCATGCGGGCTGATAATCGGAAGCTCCGCAACTTCGGCATACAATGCGCGCGCAATCGATCGTATGCCTGCGTCCGCCGGAAACAGTCGGTCTTCATGCAATTGCAGCGGCTTGCTCATTTACTATCATCCTCAACTTTTTCTGGCCCCGCCGATAATCAGTTGGCGATTGCGGAATATCGATCGATCGTGGTAACCGGTGTCAGATTTTGGTGTCTGACCTTTCCTCCTATCAAAATCAACTCTCAACCCTTGCCTGAAGAGCCTTGTTACACATGAATAGGAACGCACAGCCAATCGGAAACGATACGATGGCCCCCGCTGCCTGGCACTGTCATCAGCGTGACAGCGTGGGAATTGCGATGCGCGATCTTGGCGCAGGTGAGGGCGTTCCCCTTGCGGGCGTGATGGTGAAACTGACCGATGACATTCCCGCAGGGCACAAGTTCGCATTGAAGGACCACGCCGATGGCGATCCGGTGATCCGTTATGGAGAACGTATAGGACGCGCCAGCCAGGCGATTCTTGCTGGCGAACATGTCCATTCGCACAACCTGTCGACGGCATTATCCGGTGAACTGGATTACGGAAGTTTCTCCCCTGCACCTGAGCGCCAGATCGATGCTGTCGCGCTGGGTGACTGGCGCGGATACCGGCGCAATGATGGCCGATTTGCCACCCGAAATGAAATCTGGCTTCTTCCGACGGTCGGCTGTGTCGCCCCATTGGTTGAGATGGTGGCGAGGGAGGCCGCCGATCTTCACCGGGGCAGGCTGGATGGTATCGTCGGATTTGGTCATCCGCACGGTTGCTCTCAACTTGGTGACGACCTGTCCGGAACGCGGGCTATTCTCGCCGCACTGTGCGATAATCCCAATGCAGGCGGGGTCGTGCTGGTCGGCCTGGGGTGTGAAAGCAATCAACTCGACGAGCTGATCGAACTGGTGCCAGCCAGAAGCCGGGGCAAAGTGCGTACCATGCGTGCACAAACGGTTGGTGATGAACGGGAAAAATTGCTTTCGACCATAGCGGAGCTGGTGGAAGAACTGGCTCCGATGGAACGCGAGATCGCGCCAGCCTCTGCCCTTACGGTTGGCTTGAAATGCGGCGGATCGGATGCGCTTTCGGGCCTGACTGCCAATCCGTTGCTCGGCCGTTTCAGCGACAGTCTGGCCGCGTCGGGCGGTAAGCTTATTCTGACTGAGATTCCTGAAGTGTTCGGCGCGGAATATGCTCTCATCGCGCGCTCCTCGTCCGCTGAAATTTTTGGCGCGGCGGGCGAATTGGTGAACCGGTTTAAACGTTACTTCCTCGAACAGGGCCAGCCCGTTTCAGAAAACCCATCGCCGGGAAATATCGCCGGCGGAATCACCACGCTTGAAGAGAAGTCGCTGGGCGCGGTGCAGAAGGGCGGTAGCGCCCCACTGGTCGATGTTGTCGATTACGGCGGCGTGGCCGAACGGGCGGGACTCACTCTGCTCGAAGCACCAGGAAACGATGCCGTTTCCTCGACCGCGCTGGCGGCCGCAGGTGCGACGCTGATACTGTTCACGACCGGTCGGGGCACGCCCTTGGGCTTCCCGGTTCCCACTATTAAAGTGTCTTCGAATTCGCATCTGGCGGGGGCGAAACCCGGCTGGATCGATTTTGATGCAGGGCGTGTACTGGCCGACGGTAAGGCCGCGGTCGATAAGGCCTTTGCAGACTTTCTGAATGCCGTTGCGGGGGGGCAACCCACCCAAGCCGAGCGAAGCGGTCAGCGGGTGATTTCCATTTGGAAACGCGGCGTAACGCTCTGATTATTCCGCGAGCATAGCAGGCAGCCAGAGCGACAGCGACGGCACAAAGGTGACAAGAACCAGTGCTGCGATCAGGCTGAGGTAAAATGGCCAGATCGTCTTCACGAGTGCAGTCACCGGTATCTTGCCGACGGCGGAGCCGACAAACAGGACCGATCCGACCGGGGGCGTGACCAGACCAATGCCTAGGTTCAGCATCATGATGATGCCGAAATGAACCGGATCGACGCCTACGCCCATTGCCACCGGCAGGAAAATCGGTGTGGTGATCACGATAAGCGGTGCCATGTCCATGAAGGTGCCTAATGCCAGCAGCATCAGGTTGATGATAAGAAGGGTCAGGATCGGATTGTCGGTCATCACGCCAATGAGAGCGGCAAGCGCAGCGGGCACCTCCAGCAGTGCAAGTGCGAAGCCGAAAGCCGTGGCGGCGGCAATGATGAACAGCACCATCGATGCGGTGCGGACCGATTTCCCGGCCGCCTCCCACGTGCCTTTCCAACCGAGGCTGCGATAAACGAAAGTGCCGATCAGCATCGTGTAGATTACTGCAATTGCCGAACTCTCAGTCGGGGTGAAGAAACCGCTGAGAATACCGCCCATAATGATGATAGCGGTCATAAGTCCGGGTATCGCGTAGGCGGTGGCACGGATGAATTCTCTCCAGCCCGGAAAACGACCGGTCGGCAGATCGCGTTTGTGCGCCACGAGCCAGGCAACCACCATCAGCATGATCCCGGTTAGTATGCCAGGGATGACACCGGCCAGAAACAGATCGCCAATCGAGACTCCGATGCCCGACGCGGCGGAATATATGATCATGTTGTGGGAAGGGGGGATCAGCAATCCCACAATGGCCGAAGTTGCAGTGACATTGACCGCGTAGTCGCTGGGATAACCCTTGTCCTTCATCAGCGGGACCATGGTCGACCCGATCGCCGATGCACTTGCGATTGCCGATCCCGATACCGCACCGAACATCATCGATGCACCCACATCGACGATGCCTAGGCCGCCTCTTACCCGACCAACCGCTGCATCTGCGACCCGCACTAGCCGTTCAGCAATTCCCGCCCGATACATGAGATCGCCAGCAAAGATGAAAAATGGGATTGCCAGGAGCGTGAACACGCTAATCCCCGAGGCCACTCTCTGCACAGCCACGATCGGCGGGATATCCATCGCCAGAAAGCACGCGATAGAAGCAGCTAGCAGCGAGAAAGCAACCGGTACTCCGGCGATGAGCAGAAGAAACAGGACGCCGAAAAGGACGAGAAGTTCCATTATTCGCCCCCAACGTGAAGTGTGTCGTCACCCGAATGGCGTCCGGTAAGTATCTGCGGGAGCGCGAACAGCGCCATAAGCAGGCCCGAGACGGGCAACGGGATATAAGCGATGGCCCGGCTTATCCCGAGCGACGGCACCGCATTCGAGCGGACTGCCCAGCAAAGTTGTGTGCCGTAGACAAGCAAAACGAGGCCGATCACCGCGATGATGATTGCCACAAACCGGAGAAGGGGCCGCGCCCGCTCGCCAAACTTTTCTTCCAAAAGAGCGATACGGATATGAAAACCTTCGTACACGCCGGCAGCAGATGCAAACATGACATACCAGATCATCATGATCAGCGATGCCTGTTCGGTCCACGATGGACTGGAGTTAAGCACAAAGCGCCCGAAAACCTGCCATCCGATGATAGCTGTCATCGCGAGCAGCCCGATCGAGCCGAACGCAATCAACATGCGCGAAATGAACGCAGCCATATTACCCTTCTTTCATTTCGAGAATGCGTTGGACGACGCGTTTCTGGGCAGGAGTAGTGATGAATTGGTCCCAGACGGGGCGCATAAGCTCGGCGAAGGGCTGTGTTTCGACTTCGTTCACTTCAACGCGGGATGCGGCCACGGTAGCCTTCGCTTCGGCGACGCGGATATCCCATAAACGCCTCATTTCGATCACTGAGGCTTTTGCCGCTTCGCGCATCAGCGCCTGATCTGCGGGTTGCAGGCGATCCCAGCTATCCTTGCTCATTACGAGCGTCTCCGGCGTCAGAAGGTGTTGCGTAAGGCTGAGGTATTTGGCGACCTCATAATGGCGCTCGCTTACGAAGGTCGGCCAGTTATTCTCCGCGCCATCAATCACACCCTGCGCCAGCGATTGATAGATTTCACTGAAGGGGATGGGTACGGCGTTCGCTCCCAGCGCATTGACCATCGCGATATAAAGATCGGACGCGGGAACGCGGATCTTGAGGCCTTTCATATCCGCCGGAACAGTGATCGGGTGGCGCGCATTGTAGAAGCTGCGTGCCCCGGAATCGTAGATGCACAGACCGATCAGTTTGTGCGGTTCCAGCGAGGCCAACACCGCGTCACCGACTTCGCTGTCGACGACGCGACGCATGTGGGAAACGGAATCGAAAATGAACGGCAGCGAGAACGGCAGTGTCATCGGTTCGAAGCTGTTGAGCGGGGCGAAATTTACTCGATTGAGATCGATCCCGCCAAAGCTGGTAATCTCAAGAGTATCGGTTTCATTCCCCAGCTGACCGCCTGCGAAAACCTTGATGCCAAGTCGGCCACCTGTCCTTTTCGCGATATAGCGACCCATGAATTCGACAGCGCGAACGGTTGGATAATCGCCAGGATGCGCATCAGCTCCTGTCAGCAGGCCCGACATTATCGGTTTACATGCGGGAAGCATCGCGCCTGCCCCCAGCACCAGTGATCCGGCCAGAACGGATCTGCGTGACACCAGCGCGGGTGTCTTGGTCAGATTTGGCCTCTTCCCCATGGTCCGTTCAGTCATCCAAAGCTGTGAATTTAAAATTGCGGAATTTCGCCTCGCCCGGTCCGGCAGCGTAAAGACCGGGGCGCAACATCAGGAAGCCGCCTCGCACGTTATGGTGATATCCTGAAACCTCCATCCCCCTATCGAAGCGGTGCCATGTCTGGCCCCCGTCGCCACTTGTATCATATATTATGATATGATGTTTGTTCGTAACCCGCAACCGCATGCTGGCGCCATGTGGGTTGGCAGGGCGCGCGCGTTCGCGGCCATATTGATGGGTTACGAAGCGATCCTTGTCGAAACCGAGGCCGCAATAAAGCTTCGCGTCATAAAACAGAATCAGACCAGCGCGCCCTTCAGGGGCCAGTTCGATGTCGCATTCGAACCGGTACGAGCGGTCGCCTGCCGTTAACAGGAGTGGTGAGCCGCTGGAAGGAGCCTCTCCCTTACCGGCCAGACGCAATACCCCTCCACCGCCTTTCACTCTGCCCGCTTCATTTGCGTCCGGCTTGAAGAAAGACCACTTGCTTCCCAGTGCAAGAGGGCCGGTAAAGTCGTCGGACAGAGCCATACCATGTTGAACTGCGGTCCCTCCGGCTGGCTTCGAAATAGGGGAGGAGAGATCGCCGCCTGTCATATGGAACCAGCCGTCCGGTGTGAATTCGACTGGATCGAGCAGGCATTGGCGACCCAGAGTCCAGAAGCCGTTTTCGTATCCGTGATAGACAGACCACCAACTGCCATCAGGAGCCTCGACCAGCGAGGCGTGGCCGCGCGACCACCATGCTTCGTCGATACTGGAAGTGCGTACCAGAGGGTTCGCGGGATGGTGTTCCCATGGCCCGTGAAGCGATCGCGATCTCGCGGCGATGACCATATGGCCGGTTGGCGGCCCTGCGGTGCCCCCGACGGCTGTGATCATATAGTACCAACCGTTGATAAAGTGAATCTTGGGGCCCTCGGGTGAAAAACTTTCCACGATCCAATCGGACGGGTAACGCCAAGGATCGTAAACATGTTCGACTTCGCCAGCGAGAGAGAGGTTGTCCGGCGACAGCTTTACCCGGTCCCCTCCCGATAGAAACAACCAGCGGCTGCCGTCTTCGGCAACGGCGTGGCACGGGTCGATATGATCGGGGAGGCCAAGGGAGATGGGGGCGCTCCATGGGCCGGTAATCCGGTCGGCCCAGGAAACGAAAATGTCGTTACCTTTGGATGCTTTGACCGGGATGTACAGGAAGTAACGGCCACCGTCCTTATGCAGGCTGGGCGCCCAGACGGACCCGATATTGCGCGTAAGTGCAGGGGCGAGCGGGCGCCAATTCACAAGGTCGCGGGAATGCCAGATGGTAAGGCCGGGGTAGGCGTCGAAGGTCGAGAAGGTCATGTAGTAGTCCTTCCCATCCTTAAGAATTGAGGGATCGGGCCGGTCACCTGAAACCACTGGATTGAGAAAGGTGCCATTGCCAAGGTCGGGAATGCGCTGGTTGTCGAAACCGCGGCGATACCGGGCGGGGCTATCGCCCCCTGTCCCGACCGCGCTGGCATGCGCTTTGGATGAATGGAACGGCAGGATGCCTGCAGCCCCAACGCCGCCTAATCCAGCGAGCAATCCCCTGCGCGCGATCATCATGCGAAACCTTTGGTTTTGGCCCACGAGAGCCATAAGTCAGGCCATATGCCGACTGGCTTGCCGATTGCCCTGCGGAGGCCGAAGCCGTGCCCGCCGTATTCGAACAGGTGGGTTTCGACCGCCACACCCCGCGCCTTGAGCGATGCGCGGAGCCGCAAGCTGTTCTCGACCGGTACTACGTCGTCGTCCTCGGCGTGGAGCAGGAAGAAGGGGGGCGCATCGTCTGGCACATTCATATCGGGGGAGTGCGCTTCGACAAGCGCTTGCGAGGGGTTGCTGCCCAAGAGGAGTTCCTTTGAGCCGGGGTGAGCCACTCCGTCCACCATGCTGATTACGGGGTAGATCGGTGCCGCGCAGAACGGTTTGGCCGACAGGCTGTCGGCTTCGTCCTGCGCTTCGTAAACGGTGTCCGCGAAACGCGTTGCGAGGTCTGCACACAAATGCCCGCCAGCGGAAAATCCCATCACCGCCACGCGTTCGGGATCGATGGCAAATTCTGAGGATCGGTGGCGGATCAGGCGCAAGGCTCTCTGCGCGTCAGACAGGGAAACCGATGGACCAGCAGCCCATCCATCGCCCGGTAATCGGTAAAACAGAACGAAGGCCGTGAAGCCGCGAGCGGATAGCCAGCGCCCCATCTCGTATCCTTCCTTGTCGACGACGACATGGCGATACCCGCCTCCGGGACAAATCAGGACTGCCGCACCATTCGGACGGTCGGGACGGAAAACCGCCATGCGGGGTATCGAAATTCCTGAGACCGCCCGATCGGTGATGAGGCGGTCGGAAGATCGTTCGGTCGTCACTTCTTGCGGTGGCGTTGCAGGCATACCTGGGGCGCCATGTGGCCAAAGATCAATTGTTTCGATGGGTTGCGGGAGCCCTGGTGGCAGGGCCCCGCTGGCGGAGGGTGGCGCGGTTTGCGCTACCGCCCGCCCTGCAAGGGTGCCGGACAGAACAAGGCCCGCGCAAAGGAGTGACCTGCGATCGCTTCTCATACGCGGCCCCTATGTCCCATTGTTACCGCTTAGTATTCAATCCGAACACCAGCCATGATGGTGCGCCCGAAGTGATTGTTTTCGTAATTGCGGCGAGCGACGTCGTCGGCCCAGCGATAACGATAGGCGTCGGTCAGGTTATTTCCGTCAAGCGTGAGTTCGAGGAAGTCGTTGACCTTGTAGCGGACTGCCGCATCGAGATTGAACGAAGAATCGAACCCTTCGAGGAAGTTACCATTGCCACTATCCCCGGTGTTGTAATCGCTGCGATAGGCGCCCGATACACGCACCGACAATCGTCCGTTGTCGTAATAGAGCGTCCCATTGGCAGAGTATTTCGATACGCCGGGGAAGGCGGTTTCATAAACCTGCCCACCGAATTCCACATCTCGATTGCTGTCGACATACGTCACGTTGCCCAAGACACCGACGCTGGACAGGAAGCCTGACGAGAAAACCGAGAACGGGAGGTGAAGTCCGAGTTCGACGCCTTTGATCGTCGCGCCTTCGCCATTGGTGGTGGTGCGGAATTCAAACTCGCGATTCGGGTTCGTGCCATTGACGACTGCATCGTAGGCCGGTGTGCCTGAGGTCAGGAGCGAGAGCGGAAGCCCGCTTTGTGCATAAGTAATCTGCAGCGAGTTCGAGACTGGGAAGCTTTCGATTTCCTTGATGAATCCCGCCAGCGAAAGGATCGCGCCGGGTGCGAAATACCATTCCGCGGAAAGATCGTAGTTCCATGCTCTGTATGGGTTGATGAAAGGGTTGCCGGTTGTGATGCGGAAGTTGAACTCATCAACCGAACCGCCCGGAGTCAGCGAGCCAAGCGAAGGGCGGGTAATTACCTGAGCGATCGCACCGCGAAGAACGAAGTTGTCGACCGGGAAAACATTGAGGTTAACCGCGGGCAGGAAGTCGTCATATGTGCGTTCGACCATCACATACTGGCCGTTGTTGAAGCCCTGCGATGATTGTTCGGTGCGGGCATAACGCACACCGAAGTTACCCGTGAGGCGCACGCCGCTGTCGATCTCGAAGCCAGTCTGGAAGTAACCTCCGGTAACCTTCTCCTGCACGCTCCTTACATCGCCTTCGCGGGTGATTGCGGGAATGTTGTAAAGGTCAAGGAATGCGACAGTGGCATCGAGGTCCGGTACGACCCAGGAATTGGTATTGCCCGCAGGCTGCCCTGCCTTGCCCAGCTGGAACAGCTCGGCCAGATCGCCAGTTACCGGTGCCCCATACGTTCCGGGAGCGCAGGTGAATGCTGAGCAGTACTGAGAGTCGCGGCGTGCGCTTGTGGTGAAGTAATCGAACTGACGGTAGAACGGCCCGGCCGAGAGGGTCAGCCCGTCAACCGGCTTCCATTCAAGATCGAGTGCGACGGTCTTGAACTTGTTTTCGACTGAACTGGGGCGGTCGCGGAATTCAGCCAGCTGGAAATTGCTTGGGTCGGTCACATCGGTTCCGTACACAAGCAACGGTGACTTCATGTCGGAATAGTCGTAACTGAAAACACCGTCGCGATCATCGAACACAATGGTCGTTTCGACGGGAATCGTCGCATCCGATTTCGAAAATCCACCCAGCAACGAAGCTGTGAAGTTGTCACCGAAGCTCTGTTTGATCTTACCGGAAATCTGGTAGAAATCTGTCTCGCTTTCGCGGCGATAACGTTCGTTCCGGATCCATGCGTTTTCGAGATCGGCGCTGACAACGTTGTTGTTATCATCGATCACGTAATTTGAGAGATCGATCTTGCTTTCGTTGGAACGCAGCAGCACTTCGCCCCAATATTCGTCGCGATTTTCCTTGAAGTTGGAATAGAGCGCATTGATCTGAATATCAGTGCGGTCGCTGGGGCGGAACTGGATCGCTGCCGTGGCGCCCAGACGCTCGCGTTCGTGGTTCACCAAACCATAGCGGGGGATGCGCGGGTGGAAGGCATCACGTACCTCGGAGCATCCCGAATCGCTTGGGTTAGCTGCACAATTAACACCGTCTACAGAGCGGAAAGTCGCGTTGTTAGCCCAGCGAACGGAGTTGTTGCCAAATTCGGGCGTATCGTACTTGGTCCATGCTACCGATGCCGAAACCCCAAAGGTTTCGTCGGCATTATTCCATGCAAACAGACCAGCAAGCCGTGGAGCGACCTGTTCGCTCAGGTCGTTGTAGCGCGCCTGTGCCGATCCCACGAGTTTGACCCCGGCCCCGTAGGATAGCGGATCGCCTGTGCTCAGATCGATTACGGCGCCCAGCGATCCCTCGTCGAGCGCCGCCGACGCGGTCTTGTTCACGACGATCGAGTTGAAGAGCTCCGATGCAAAGACGTTGAAGTCAAATGCACGGTCGCGGTTAAAAGATGCACCGTCGACTGAGGTGGCGATAGTCTCCATCCCGTTGACCCGAACGCGGGTGAATTGTGCGCCCAGACCGCGGACAGTGATCTGACGGCCTTCACCAGCGTCACGCTCGATTGCAACGCCAGGGATGCGCTGAAGGGACTCAGCAAGGTTGGTGTCAGGGAACTTGGCGATATCTTCGGCGACGATGACATCTACCTGACCAGCTGCTTCGCGCTTGGCGGTGATTGCTGCCTTCAGTGACTGGCGGAAACCGGAAACGACGATAACATCATCATCTTGCGAGATTTCGTCTGATGCACTGGATGCGGCATCGTTAACTTGATCGCCTTCGAGATTGCCAGCGTTCTGTGCGAACGCAGGGGTCGAAAAAGCGAGAGCGCTACCAGCCAGCAGTGCGGCCTTTGCGCTCCATCCGGGAACCAGAAATTTCATTGCATCCTCCTCCAAATGGCACCGGTGTCTTTTTGGGGGAGAAATGGGCTGCGGCTATAGCCACACCTCCTCCCAAAGCACCTGAATTCCCTAAATCCGGTTTTTGGTAACCGGTGTCAATTCTTCTTGCTCAATACCTGCCTTGCTGTCAAGAAGGCAATGTGAGGAGAGGAAATCACAATGAAATTTATCGGAAATTGCTTGCTGGCATTATGTCTTGCATTGTTCGCGAGCTCCGCAATCGCGCAATCCGGCAATCCGACCGATGGGGGCGCGGGCGGCAAAATCATTCGTGTCACGACTCTGGCCAAAGACGGTCCCGGCAGCCTGGCAGAGGCGATTTCAGCCAAAGGGCCCAGGATCATCGTTTTTGAAGTGGGCGGGGCGATCGACCTCGAACGCTCAACGCTCACAGTCAGTGAACCGCATGTGACGATTGCCGGGCAGACTGCCCCGTCACCCGGCATCACGATTATGCGAGGCGGCATCGATGTGAATGCCAATGACGTGATCATTCAGCATCTGCGTGTAGTGGTTGGAAGTGACGGCCTTCCCAAACGACAGGGCTGGGAAGCGGACGCGTTGTCGACCCGATCCGCGCACAATGTTCTGATTGAAAACAACAGCTTTTTCTGGGCAGTTGATGAAAACATGTCCGCCTCCGGACCTCGCTTTACCGGAGATACGGTGGAAGAATGGCGTGAGGGAACAAGCCGGAACATCGTATTTCGCTCGAATCTCGCTGCCGAGGGGCTCGCCGATTCGACTCACCCGAAGGGCGAGCATTCAAAGGGATCGCTGATTCACGACAACGCGACAGATATCGTCTTTGAAGGCAATATATGGGCACATAATGTTGAACGTTCCCCGCTGCTGAAGGGCGGTGTCGAAGCGCTTTTGATCAACAACCTGATCTACGATCCGCAATATCGTGCAGTTCACTACAACCTCATGGACCTCGAATGGGCCGGTCATAAGCCGGTCGATGGCAGGCTTACAGCGGTTGGTAACGTTATGCGCGGAGGCAACAGCACCGATCCGGGGCTTCCCTTTCTGATGATCGGCGGTGTCGGTGACCTCCTTTATTACGGGCGTGATAACGTGGCTGTGGACCGGCATGGCAACGCGCTGCCGATGTTTGGCCGGTATGGCGTTACGTCCGCCGAAATAAAGGAGCAGGATAAGCCTCTTCATGACCTTTCGGGATTTTCGATCCTGCCCTCCTCAGAGGTTGAAACCCACGTGCTTGCCACCGCTGGTGCGCGCCCGTGGGACAGGAGCGAAATGGAAATTCGCGTCCTGTTCTATATCGCTGAGGGGCGGGGAGAGGTTATCGATTCGGAGGAACAAGTGGGAGGCTACCCCAAATTCGAATCGACTCGCGCATCGTTTGTCGAAAGTGAATGGGATCTCTCCAACCTGACAACCAAGTCCGGGGTTATGCCCGGTCAAAAAGCTGGGGCGCAGGAACATCTTTCGCCGAGAGATCGCGAAATGAGGCGGTCCAATCCGTGAAGCGACGGTTCGCTTTCTTCCTTGTATTCGCCCCCCTAGCGGGCTGCACAGCGAATGATGAGCTGGCTGTATCCCGTGCGCCACCGATGGTGGTTATTGCCGAACACGATGTGAAAGTGCGCGAAGCGCCGCCGCACGGTGCGATCGGAATGTCGACGGCATATCGGATCAGCGATGCTGCACCGCAGCCGCACAAAATGGAGTTCCGGCGCCGCGTTCTGGATGTGGGGGCAGCGATCGGCGAACATCCCATTTCGCACGATGAAGTGTACTACGTCACATCGGGAAGGGGCGTTGTTGTCTCCGATGGTGTGGCGGAAACGATTGGCGCTGGCACGGCCGCCTATCTGTATGAAGGTGCGGTCGTGGGCATCAGGCAGATAGGGGATGAGCCGTTGTCGATCATCATCGCCTATCCGGTCGATCAGAAGAACTAGCGACCTCAGGGGCGAATGAGCGGCCTGATATCTGGTTCTGCCTTTATCACTTGGGCAGCAACGACCGATGCAAACAGCTTGGCACCATATTCGCCCAGATGGGTGTAATCGAACCGTGAATTCATCTTGGCGATGCGGAGGTCCGCAGGGACGTTAGGCGAAGCGGGATGTCCTGTCTCTGCCGGTAAGGTCTTGCCATCGATAGCAGCCGCAGCAGCGACTTCGGGGCTGGCCGGACGTTCGGCCAGCATGTTCTGAACTGATGGGCCGAGCGCCTGCACTATCTCGCGGCTCTGCTCGTTCAGATCGATCAGAGGCGTGCCGGTTTTCGTTGCGATCTGGCGAATGGTGGTGGCCCACGGGTCCAGATCGCGGACCACTTCCCCCCCGTCGAAAAGGCGGCGCGTCAGCGGTGTGAACAGGATGGGAATTGCCCCTGCCGAGCGGATATCTTCCACATAGCGACGCATATTTGCCGGAAATTCTGCTGCGAGATCGGTCGAGCGACCGGGCTTGCCCGGCTGATCGTTGTGCCCGAAGCCGATAATGACGAAGACTTTGCCATAACCTTCCACCTGCATTTCGCGCAGAGCCACGTCCCATAACCCTTCCGCCCGGTAAGAGCCGCTGCTGCGACCATTGCGGGCGAGATTAAGGCACGCTGTCGGGTGGGTGGTGTGGTGGGCGCAGAACATCGGCCCCCAACCATTTCCTGTGGCAGTGGTTGAATCGCCAACAAGGATAATCTTATTGACACTTTCGATGGTGCCAGATTGCGCCTTAGCCGGTTCGGACCGGGCCGAAGCAAGGCCCGGCAGAGCCATTGCCGCGAATCCTGCCAATACAAGGGAAAACCGCTTCACCTATCACCCTCCCGGTTGAATATACTGACCGGTGGCCCAAAGTTCACGCTCCCATTGTCTGGGATCGCTTTGCACCATGATCCGATCTTGCCCGATCACCAGTGTATCGCGGTCTGGCAGAGAATACGGTGTCCAGTCCTTCAGGCCCGGAACGCCGTTACGCGCCAATCCTGCGAAGGCGGCGATCATCGCGTCGCTGATTTCATGCGCGCGCTTGTCGGTACCTGAATAGCTGCCAGGTGCGGCGAGGGTGCCGAACACATAGGGAAGATCATCGGTATGAGCAGCGCCGCGCTTGGGATCGAGCGGGCTTTCGCGGTCGAGCTGATACACCCACGTCGCCTTCGCCCCTGCTTCGGCGCGTCGGTCAGCTTCTATCACTTGTCCGGGCCAGCTCCGTCCGGCCGTAGTGGCGGCGTAAAAAACTTTCTCTGCCGACCAGTCAGGGAATTTGGCGCGATACTGTGAAACGACCCAGTCCGATCGCAAGTCGATTTTTATCTGCGGGGCAAGCCGTTCAGCGATGTTGGACCAGTCCAGCCCATGCACAACAGGGCCATCTGCCCGGATGAATGCGCGCGTTTCATCGCGTGTATTCCCCAGGATCATCGGAATATTGAGCGATTGCGGTGCGGCATCCGGCCAAAAGGGATGGCGGTGCAGGTGAATCATATCGAGGACCGGGCCGAAGTAGATTCCTCCGCCAATCACCGGGTCGGTAGCGGCCAGCCCTTCCACAAGGCGATCGTAAGGCAGAGTCGTGAGTGTAGCCACATCGCTGTCGCCAAGGCCCAGCTCTCTCATAAAAGCACGGGTTCGCTTCAAGGCATTTGCCGGACCTTGCCCGATGACTTGTTGCCCGCTCATCGTCGCGGCAGAATGGAATAACCCGCTTGCTTCGGGCATTGCCATAAGGGTGGCGATCTTGGCGCCTCCGCCGGACTGACCGAACACCATCATCCGGTTTGGGTCGCCGCCGAATGCTGAGATATGCTCGCGTATCCATTCCAGCGCGCAAATAAGGTCGAGCTGCCCCGCATTGCCGCTGTGGCGAAACTTTTCGCCGAAGGGGTAGAGCCATCCGTAGCCAAACACGTTGATCCGGTGATTGACGCTCACCACCACCACATCGCCCTTGGCGGCAAGATGCGGACCTTGTGTCAAGGGATCGGTGACAGAGCCCCAATTGTATGCCCCGCCGTGAAAATAGACCATTACCGGGCGCCGGGCCTGTGGGCGCGGATCGGGTGACCAGATATTGAGGAAGAGGCAGTCTTCGCTCATCTCCGGGGTCATGGGATTGCGTTGCGGGCATAGCGGACCGAATTCGGTCGCAACGAATTCGCTGCTGGGAAGAGGCTCGCGTGTCGGCTTGTCGAACCGTTTCGCGCGGGCATAGCGAATGCCCCGAAAGGCGGATACGCCGCGGTCGATGAAGCCGCGATAATTCAGCGTTCGCGGATCGGGTCTTCCTGTCGCGGCACCGATGGCAGGGGCATTGAACAATGCAGCACCGGCCAACGCACCGCCAATGGCACCGCGCCGGCTTATGCCCTTACCGGCTGACATCGGCACCGGCTGGATTGAACGATTCCAGCTCTGACCGGGAAACGGAAATCGTGTCACCCGGAACACCATGTTTCATTACCGCCAGCGAAAGGCCCGTCTTTGCCATTTCTTGCGCCGTTCCACCTTCGATCCACCGCAGCAGCACGCCCGCAGCGAATGCGTCGCCCGTGCCGATACGATCAACGATGGGCGAGATACGAACTTCATCGGTTTGCCAGTGGCTTTCTCGCAGATCGACGCGGGCAGCCAGTCCGTTTGTCGTAGTGCTTTCGACGTGGCGGGCAGTGGAAGCGATGACTTCCAGCCCCGGATACTCTGCAAATGCCGCTTCGGCAGCTTCGCGCCGTCTGTCGGGGCCATCGCCGGAGAAAGTCCGGCCCAGAAGCAACGAGATGTCACGGTGGTTACCGATCAGAATGGTGGCAGCGCCGATCAGTTCGGATAGCATTGTGCGTGGGTCGCTATCCCATGATTCCCAGAGAGAGGACCGGTAGTTGCCATCGAAGCAGATCGGCACCCCGCATCGGGTGGCGGCCTCAACCGCAGCTTTGGCAAGTTCCATTCCACCGGGTCCGAGGGCAGGGGTGATGCCGGAAAGGTGCAGCAGACTTGCTCCTTCGAGAGCACCGTCGAAATCGATGTCTTTAGGCGTGGCACGCGCGAATGCACTGTCGGCGCGGTCATATGTTACCCGGCCTCCGATCGGGCCGCTGGGAGGCTCGAAGAAATAGAGCCCCATGCGCCCTTCGCTGTGGCGGAGGAAGTTTCGGCCCACTCCGCCTTCGCCCAGCGCCGCGACCGCACGGAGGCCAAGCGGGTTGGTGGCCACAACACCGAGCATTTCCACCGGAACGCCAAGGCTCGCCAATGCGATGGCGACATTCGCCTCGGCACCGCCCACCTGCAGATCGAGGTGGTTTGTCCGCGTCAACGGCGTGCCCGGCGCTGGCGAGAGGCGCAGGAGAAGTTCACCGAAGCACACGACATGGCCCAGTTTCGACGATGGGTTCATCGGGCGAGCCATCCGCCGTCGACTGCAAGAATATGCCCCTGCACATAATCCGCTGCTCTGCTGGCTAGAAACACCGCCGCTCCGCCGATATCGGCGGGATTGCCCCAGCGTTGTTCGGGAATACGTTCCAGAATCTGCCGATTGCGGGTCTCATCGGCCTGCAATGCGGCGGTATTGTTGGTCGCGATGTAGCCGGGCGCGATGGCATTCGCGTTGATCCCGCGGGGCGCCCATTCGTTGGCCATGAGCTTTGTCAGGCCGCCAACACCGCTTTTGCTGGCGGTATAGCTCGGCACGCGAATTCCGCCCTGAAAGGTCAGCATCGAGGCGATGTTGATGATCTTCCCTCTTTCGCCATCTTGCGATGCCCAGCTGACCATATGGCGGGCCGCCGCCTGACTGAGGAAGAAGAGCGACTTGAGATTGGTATCCACCACTGCATCCCAATCCTCTTCCGAGAAATCAAGCGCGTCTTCCCGCCGGATGATCCCGGCATTGTTGACCAGAATGTCCAGCCTGCCGAACTTGTCGACCACGCTCTCGATCACCTCCGTGACGGGGGCAATCGACGATAAGTCGGCAGAGATAAGCTCGCAGCGGCGACCAAGAGCGCGCACCTTATTGGCGGTCTCAGTCGCTTCGCTGCGGCCTACCGCGGCAATATCTGCGCCCGCCTCAGCCAATGCGACAGCAATGCCCTGTCCGATACCTGTGTTGGCACCGGTCACAACAGCTGTCCGTCCCGTCAAATCGAAGGCGGTGGTCGACATTTCTCTCCCTCTCTTGCTGCGCTCAATTTTCGAGCGAATATTCAGCCACGTTACGTCATGTACTTACAGGTTGCGAAGGTACTCGCTGATCGCATCGTCCTGCGAATTGGGATAAAAATACTCGGCAAAACGCTCTCCGGCGATTGCAGCCCGCAGCAGGTTCTGATCTACGTTTTTGAGGACAGTCAGCATGTCGTGGCAGGATGCCTGCTTGAGATCGGTCAGGATTCCTCGGTTCTTCTTCATCACTTCGGCCCGCTCCTTCGGGTATCCAAGGCCCGGCTCGTTTTCGAACAGCTTGCGATAGCAATCCTGAAGGTTGAGTTCCGCTGCCCAGCCGAAGCCCTTGGCATATGGCATGGAGATGGCGTTGCCCGCGTTGATCTGGCTGAATAGAAACGCATCGGTGGGATCGATGACAAGGCCGCAGAACACGCCGGGCATCGAGTTGCATGCCAGCATGGAGCCCATGCCGGTGCCGCATCCGGTAACCACGAAATCGGCTGCCCTGGAATTGAGCAGGATGCCGGTGAGAAGGCCGTTCATGACGTAAGTCAGCGATGCTTCATCGTCGGCGCTGTACATGCCGTAGTTGAAAACCTGATGGCCGAACGGCTCGGCTACGGTTGTCAGCGCATCGTGGATGATACCGTTCTTGGCGGCCTGACTGTTTTCGGTAATGAGGGCGATCTTCATAAGAGTCTCCTTGCTCGCCTGAGCGTTGTCACAGTTCCGGTTATCTCCGATTCGCAGTATTAGGAAACCGGTGTCATTAATCTGTCTAGACTGAAACGGGGCTGCATTTCAACCTCGTGTTTTAGCCTTCTTTTGGAGGAGGGGCGACCGAGTCGCGGGTGACAAGGCGCGCGGGGAAGCAGGACGGCGATGCACCGTCAGATCCCGGATCGACCAGTTTCAACGCAGCGGCCTTGGCCATTTCGCGGATTGGCCATCCGACGGTTGTCATAGGTGGCCAGATGTGTGCGGCAATGGGAGAATTGTCGAACCCGAGGATGGAGAGCTGCCCGGGGACTTCGATCCCCCTTTCTCTCGCTGCGTGATAGGCGCCGGCCGCCATTTCGTCGTTGCTGGCGAAGAGGGCTGTTATCCGCGGCTCGGCTTTCAGCAATTTGTTGGTGGCCTCGACGCCCGAATTGAAACGGTATGTCCCCTGTGCGGTCGCACTGTCCGGTACATCGAGACCGTGGCGTTTCATTGCCGACAGGAAGCCTTCCCGGCGTTCGGCGGCAGAGCGAAAACCTGTCGGCCCCTCGATCAGCCCGATCCGCCGATGTCCCAGTTCGACGAGGTAATCGATCACCGATTCGACCATTTCCCGGTCGTTGGACTGAACAAGATGTTCGGCCTCATCCAGTGCGGCCGATCCCATGCGAACATAGCCGCAACCCATTTCGCGGCAAAGTTGCGCCAGCTCGTCGTTCTCGGAAATCGGTGGCAACAGAAGCACACCGTAAAGCCTCTGCAGTTCGAGAAAGCTGCGAATATCCTCCAGCATGTCCGGCGAGTGGCGATCGACCGGGCGCACGACAAGGGCGAATTCCGTGTCGCGGATTGCGTCGAGCACGCCTTCCTGAAAATTCAGAACGGTTTGTGCGTTGGGGTTGTCATGCAGCAGGCCAAGAAGGAAATTGCGGCGTAGGGCGAGGGCTCGTGCCTGCGGGTTTGGGATATAGCCAATCTCGGCAATGACCTTCTCGACCTTTTGTCGTGTTGCGTCTTTCAGCAGAGGCGATCGATTGATGACTCTGCTGACAGTTTTCTTCGACACGCCGGCAATGCGTGCAACGTCATTGATAGTCGGTGCCGAACCGGACTTAGACATTCTTTCAAATCCTTCTCGATCGTTGCACTCAACCTATAGGCTACCCATTGCCGAAGTGGAGTGCACCGCCGGATTATATCCGCAAGCACGAATTCAGAATCGTTTTGACACCGGTTTCCTTTTTCGTCAAAGTCGAGCTATCGAATAAACTTCCACAGGGGACACGAATGAATTCCGCAGCGGGCGATATTGCACATGCGTTTGTTGACGCCCGCCGGTCATGGACGCCCATCGCTTCCTACCCTGGCGTGCGTCCGGCTGATCTCTCCACGGCTTATCGGATACAGGACGAAGCAATTTCGATTTGGGATCGTGCGATCGGCGGCTGGAAGGTGGGTAAGATCGGTCCGCCGCTCAGCGAAAGCCTCGGTGCAAATCGACTGATCGGGCCGGCATTCGAAGATGCTATCCAGTCCGAGCGGACTGATGGCAATGTATTTCGTATTTTCGATGGCGGTTTCGCTGCCGTGGAAGCGGAGTTCATGCTTCGACTGGCCCCAAAGGGCGGCCCGCTGCCCAGAGATCGCATCGAAGCGATGGACTGGGTGGACGAGGTCCGCATCGGGATCGAAGTGGCCGCGTCCCCTTATGCAAAGATAAATGCGGATGGTCCGTGCGTCACGGTTTCCGATCATGGAAACAATGCCGGATTGCTGATCGGCAAACGGGTGGAAAGGGATCGCTGGGCGGACCTCGACCAAGTCGTCGTTTCGCTTGATATCGATGGCCGGAGAGTGGGCGAGGCCACGACGGCGACGATGCTGGATGGTCCGTTTGGTGCTGTGCGGTTTCTGCTGAAAAATCTTGCCGAACGTCAGATCGAACCGCAGGCTGGCTGGTGGGTTTCCAGCGGGGCGATTACCGGTGTTCATGAAATCGCATCCGGCAGTGTTACGGATGCTCACTTTGAGGGGATTGGTAGCATTTCCGCTCGGGTAGAAGCCAATCCGGGCTGATCGACGACCCCCCGAAGGAGCGCTCTTATCCGCTCTCAACGCGCCGATGAGCGGGGCGGGGTGCAAGGGGCATCGGCTTTGCTCTAGTCTATGACACGGATAAGGTTGGATATACCCGCGGGCCTATAGATAACTATGGCGACCTGACCGGTCACAAGGTTTTCGCTGCCGCACGAAAGGACGCACAGGCTTGGGCGGAACTGGCTGAGTCAGGCATGGAACAAGGATGCGTGGAAGTACCCGATCAAGCGAGCCGTCGATGCGGCGGAGCTACCTTCGACAACGTCCTTCTACACTTTGCGGCATAGCGTGCTTACCGATCTGGTCCGGGTGGGGCTGCTTGCTCAGGCCATTTCCTTGATCCTTGAGCATCACGCGCCACCGCGTGCTCGAAAGTGCTGCTGCATTTGAGGCTTGCTCGGTGTCGTTGTTGCGAAGGTCACCGAGACTGCGAGAGGCCATGTTTGACGTAGTCGATGATGCTCTGGTGCGAGATCAGCCTTCGCCTAAAGGCGCGGTTCGCTAACTTCGTTATGCGGTTCGCAGTACACGATACTGACTGCCGATGCAGCTTCACCAACTGCTTCTGCTGAATTGGCCCTGAGTCTACTTCCATCCTCGATGATCTCTACATTCCCAGTCGGCGACGAACTTCGGGCACCTGACTGCGCGCGACGGGCGTGGGCCGTTCGCTCCCTTTGAGGATCAGCTCGGGGTCTTGCCCCCGGGAACGACGCTGAAAACGCTCCACCTTGCGCAGATTGGCAATCGCGGAGCGATGGGTCCGCAGGAACATCTGTTCGGGCAGAACCGAATGCCACCAGCGTAACGGACGATCGTCTGGCACGGTCTCCCCGCTCGCCAGCAGGATTGTCGTCCCGCTGCCGTCGGCCTCGACCGCGCAGATTTCCTCGGGATCCACGCCGCGCGCCGAATGTCCGCTGCGCAGGTAAAGCCGCGCGGAGGCACTGCTTGCCGGGGCGGTTCGCTCGCGCGTAAGCGGTGCCCCTTCGATCCGGCTGACGCCGATCAGCGCCGCAATCTGGGTGAGGGCGTGCACTTCGCTTTCCGTCCAGTCGCGTTGCTGACGATTGCAGTCGAGACCGATGCAGGCGACCAGCCCTTCTTCCGCCATCACCGGCACCGTCAGCGTGCTGCGAATGCCCTGCAAGCGGAACTCGCGCTGCATCGAGCGCATCCCGCGCCCGAGCAATTCGACATCGTTGATCGCCAAGGTCTGCCCCTCCCTGAGTGGCAGCAGCATGTCGCCGATCATGGTGACGGGCACGTCCTGCAGATCCTCGACATGCGAAGTGATCCCGCTGGCGCACCATTCGTTGGTGTTTCGCATCGTAGTGAGATCCTGGTTGAAACGGAGCACCCAGGCCCTGTCGGCGCGCGCCGAGCGCCCGATGAATTCAAGGACCGCGGCAAGACCCGGCTCGAACGGCTGCGACAGGAGCAGGCGGGCCGCCACCACCGCCCAGCAATCGGGGCCGAGCATGTCGGGAAGGGCATCGAATTTCCACACAGCGACCCCACCGCCGAGCCGCGGATGCGCTTCGGCGTGCATTTCCACTTTCGGATAGCGATGTTCGAAACCCATCAATCTTGCCTGCGAATTCGGATGGAACGAAAGATTGCGAAATCCATCTTGTAAAATCTGGCGCGCCGATGGGAAGCACCTTCGCGCCGCCAATGTCCCGACCACTGCGTTTACCGCGTTAGAATTCGCTTAATTCTGCAGTTCAGCATCCGCTGTTGCAACTCGGCAGCCGCTTGTTGCGCGACGCGCAGCGGCTTTGCAGTCTCAGTCCGAACAGGGGCCGAAATGGCTCCGGGGAGCGGAATTCGGGCGGCTTGAAACCAAGTTTCCGAATGCCTCCAGATCTGATTGGGTAAGACGTTCGGGGCGCGCCGTGATTGCTTCAAACCTGTGCTCTGGTGCGCGCCTGTTGTCGTTGGCTGCTGCGATCACGCTGCCCGTATGCGCGAACGCGCTGGTACCGGCCTTCATTCTCGACGGCGCGATCCTGCTGGTAGGCACGGACTTCTCGACGCGCTGGCCCGGCAAGGCCCCCGGTCTCGGCATGGCGGAGCGCAACGCGACCGCCGTGGCGAGCCTCCATTTCCCCAGCCTGTCCGCCGAACCCACCCACATCCTGATGGAAGAGCGCGCGATCGCCGCGGCCAAGGTGCCGGGGTTCGAAACCGTCGCGCATCTCCATCGGCTGCCCGTCACCGGCGGCAGCAACGGTCCTCTGCGCATCGATACGCACCTTCGGCCGTCCTGACCGCGCGACTGCTTACCTGCTTTGTACCATCCGGAGAAAACCCATGTCGAACACCTTCCAGAAACTCTCCCGCACCCTCCTTGCCGGCACCAGCGTGACGATTCTGGCGATCATCGCCGCCCCCGCATCTGCCGATACTACCCCAGAGTGCAACATTGGCTCGGGACCGGGGTCGACTGAATGCGGTGTGGACAGCGAGGCAAGTGGGCGTGACAGCACCGCCATAGGCGACCGGAGCGAGGCAAGTGGGCTTGACAGCACCGCCTTAGGCGAAAGCGCTGGAGCAACCGGTGATTACAGCACCGCCTTGGGTCAATGGGCCGACGCAAGGGGGGCATACAGCACCGCCACGGGCCGGAACACCTGGGCATTCGGTGATTACAGCACCGCGACAGGCCAGCTCAGCAGAGCACGCGGCGATTACAGTACCGCCACAGGTCAACACAGCTATGCAGACGCCATGTATAGCGTAGCGCTCGGTCATGAAGCCTACGCCGCCGACGGCGCTTCCGGTTCCGTCGCTCTGGGCACGTTTTCAGAGGTGCAGGAAAACGTCACCGGCGCTGTGGCGCTCGGCTTCCGTTCGCTAGCGACTGAGAACGACACTATCTCGCTGGGCGCGAGAGCGGGCACGGTAGACACCGATGGAGACGGCGATATCGATGCCGACGATGCCGCGATCACCCGCCGGATCGTTAATCTGGCAGACGGCGTAAACGCCAGCGACGCCGTGACCGTGGGCCAGCTGAATACCGTGGCCACCGCTGCTGCGACGGCGCAGTCATCTGCGAATGCCGCTCAGGATACGGCGGACCAGGCGCTTTCCGACGCCGCGACGGCACAGGAAACGGCCGAAGCGGCGCAGGACACGGCGGACCAAGCGCTCACAAGTGCCGGGACCGCGCAAACTACCGCCGAGGCCGCGCAGGACGCGGCGGACACGGCCCTCACCAACGCCGCGAACGCGCAGGACAGTGCTGATCAGGCGCTGGCCGAAAACGACGCGCAGGACACGCAGATCGCGGACAACGCCACCGCCGCTGCAAACGCGCAGGAGGCTGCCGATGCGGCGCAAGGCACGGCCAACACGGCCCTCGCCAATGCACAAAGCGCGCACGACAGTGCCGATCAGGCGCTGGCAGAGAACGACGTGCAGGACACGCAGATTGCCGCGAACGCCAATGCTGCCGCCGCTGCGCAGAGCACAGCCGATCTCGCGCGCACCGAAGCGAATGCCGCGCAGACCCGCGCCGACGAGGCGTTTCAGAACGCTGCCAATGCGCAGAGCACGGCGGATGCTGCCCGGGAGGAAGCGCGCGCCGCTCAGCTTGCGGCCGACAACGCCACGGTCGGCGTGGCCGAGGCGCAGGACGCCGCCGACGCAGCATTCGAGAAAGCGGTGAAGGCACAGAGCGCCGCCGATCTGGCCCGCAACGAGGCTCAGGCTGCACAGAAGATGGCCGACGCAAATGCCGCCGAGCTCGCCTTCTTCGAAAGCAACTCCACCGGCCCCGGCGCCACTGCCACGGGCAAGGATGCGCTCGCCATGGGATCGGGTGCCAGTGCCAGCGGCGAACGCTCGGTCGCGATCGGTTACCAGGCGCAAGCGCAGGACGGCCAGGCCGTGTCTATCGGCGCGGGCAATATCGCTTCTGGAGACGGTGCGGTCGCAATCGGCGATCCCAATGTTGCCACCGGCACCGGCGCGGTGGCGCTCGGCGCGAACAACACCGCGACTGGCACCGGGGCAGTGGCGCTGGGCAATGAAAGCTCGGCCATCGGCGAAAGCGCCATCGCGCTCGGCAACGGTGCCAGCGCGACCGGCACCGGCGCGGTGGCTATCGGCAACGGGGCGGTCGCAACACAGGCGGGGCAGGTCGCGATCGGTTCTGGCGAGAGCACCTACACCTTCGCCGGGATTGCGTCCGCCGAAAGCAATGCCCGCCAGTCCGGCCCGGTCTCGCTCGTCACCACCGATGCACAGGGCAATCTGGGCACGACCACCCTCGACCTCAGCAGGTTCGACGGGATGGATACGCGCCTGTCCTCGCTCGAGGGCAGTGTCTTCGATCTGTACGAAATGGCAGCGAGCGAGCGGACCGCGACCAATCGCGGGATCGCTGCTTCGGCCGCGCTGACGGCGGCGCCCATGCCCTCGGCACCGGGCCGGGTCAGCTATACCGCGAACACTTCGATCTATCGCGGCCAGGCGGCCTTCGGCGCCTCGATCGCGGCAAGGGCCAACACCGAAGAGCCCTTCGCGTTTACCGCCGGAGTCTCCTACGCAGGCGGCAAGAGCACCACTGCGCGTGTTGGAGTGATCGGAGAATTCTAGTACCGGTTGGTCGATCACGGGTGGGGCCTGGTTTCGCTCCGGGCTCCTCCTCCAAAGGCACAATTGCAGCTTTCAACAGTTGTCACCCGTCGGCTTTTGGGCAGGCAGAAGACTGTCTGGTTTCAGGTTCCTAAATGTTGAAAGGGGACTATCGTCTCGCGATTCTTCAGGATCACCACTGACGCCAGTAATGGGTCCTGAGCCTACAACTATCTGGCCTTTGCAAAGCCTTCTGCGATCGCGTCGAATGGAAGCACGATAGAGCCAAATCGCGTCGGATATTCTCGTGCCGCGCAGAAGATCGATAGCTCGGCCCAAGCCTCAGGAAACTCTGTTTCTTCTCCCCTTAACAGGCCTGAAAGCCTGCGCCCCACCTCTGCAATCTGACATTTTGTTTGTCCGCTGGCCGAGCGGACAACGATCCCCAACGATGCCATTCCGAGGGTGCAAGCTCGCCCCTTCCAACCGATTGCGGTCAAGGCCCCATCATGGATGAGCAAGTCCAATGTGATCGCGCTGCCGCAAACAGGGCTGCGGCAGGTCACGGTCACATCGGGGCGTTCGAGCCGCTTATCCCCCCGCACCCGGGCGGCATGCTCCCGGATGCGCGGCTGATAGAGTCTGGCGAGAGCCCCGGAAGCGGAGGGCATATTCAGTCTTCTACTGCACCATGTGCGGTCTGTCGCCCAAGCACGGCCAGGAATTGGATCATGAAATGCAACCCTCGACGTACATCCTCATCCCCTGCTGCACGTAGCAACCCCATGCGGGATGGCACCGGCTGCTGCCCAGCCTCGTTGGTCGCATAGCGGACCGCATTGGAAAGCATCCACGCGTTGCTAACCAGGTCCTCATAGCCAGACATCATCTTTTGGATCATGGCATCATCGGCCATATCGACACCGTCGGCAACAAGTGAGAGCAAATCGACAACGTTGTGGAAGCGACGGCCCTGAATGAGGGGCGCCACTTTGTTTGCAAGGTCAATCAACCCCGCTTCCGTCGCCTTATCGGCAAATGCACTCTCTTGGTTAAGCCGTTCGATCAGCGGTCCGCCCGCTGCGGTGTTGGTAGGATTTGCCATTCTGGCCTCCCTTTTGAAGTTTTGGGGTTTTAGACGATACCGCGCGCGACAGACCAATATATCCCGCGGTTAAAGGCCTTGCGCATAAGACCGCCGACCTTTGTCGGAGGCGTAGGGTGTACGTCCTCATCATAGTCGTACCAAAGCGGCATACCCGCATTCAGGCCCATCTGAGCGATCGCCTGAACCTTGCCGTCATAGACGTCGATGGTCCTCCCCAGTCGGATGTCGCCTGCAATGTTGTTCGCGATAACCGGAGATTGATTGTGGCACGATCCGCCGGCCTTGGAGATCGGAAGGTCGACCGTATCACCCATGACATATGCGTTAGGATATCCTTCAAGCTGAAGAGTATCACGGTTCGTTGGCAACCACCCCTCGTTGTTGGGTGCTTGCGAGACGCCGCTCTGCAACACGGCATCCACAGCGCGGATCGGTGGAGTGGACATAAGGATATCGAAATCCTGCTCCTCACCTTCTGCTGAGATCGCGACCTTTCGTTCAGCGTCCACCTTGGCCAGAGTAAAGCCACGTTCATATTTGATCCCGCGCTCTTCAAAGATGGGCGGCAGAACGTTGCAGACTTCTTCCTGAAGGAACAGGCAATTGCGTAACAGCTGCGACACCGTCGGATAGGTATAGACGATTTCCACCTGATCGCGCACACCCTTGCGGCGCAAATACTCGTCGAGCATCAGGGTGGTTTCCATCGGCGCAATCCCACATTGGTGCGGCACGTTGGGTGTTTCGGGGAAGTTTACGGTAATGAACACACGCCCCTTTTCCAGCGTACGCAGCTTTTCCGAAAGCTGGCGCGCGGGGTCATATTGGTAGAAGTAGTCACCGGCTTCTTTGAGCCCCTCAATCCGCTCCGGCGCGGGCACACATCCGGTCGAAACCACGATATAGTCGTATCCGATCGTCTTGCCGCTCGCAGTCTTCACGCTCGAATTGGCAAAATCAAAGGACATCACCTTATCGACCTGGAAGGTGATTTCCGGACGCAACAACCCCTGCTGTTTACGGCGCAGTTCGCCCTCAAAAAACATATCGAAGGCGACATACATGAATGCCGGTTTGTAGTAGTGCCATGGGCTGTCCGACAGCAGGGTCACCTTGACCTTTCCGGACGCAACCTCCGGATACAATTTGCTAACAATGCCGTTTGCCGTCATTGTTCCGCCAATGCCGCCGCCTACCACGAGTATATGTTTTGGCATGATGCCCCGCTTCCTATTCCCAGACGCCAATTGGAAGGCGCCAGGCGCTTCCTTCAGCTGTGTTTGAACTCCGTGATAGTTTGTGACTAAATGCTCTCTGCTTCCAATCACCGACCTTTCCAAACTGGAAACTCAGGGTGGCGCAGACATCCAAAAGGAGCGCAGAGAATTGGTTAGTGATCGGGATGTAGGCAAGCAACAAGCCGCAGCCATACGGGCTGAAGTGCAGGCGCAAATCATAGAATGCCTCAATCGTTTTTACGCGATGGAAACCGGGATGTGGGGCAACCCAGTCGATTGCCTGATTATACGCACGGTGGTTCAAGGAAGGTTGCAGGGGAAATTATATGACCTTTCCGCCCTTTCCGAAGTCCTCGGTCTTCCCATCAGCACACTTCATCGGAAAGTCGGCCATCTGGTGGAAAGCGGCTTTCTGATGCGCGAGCCCAGGGGGAAATCGATCTATATTTCCCCGACAGACAATACCAATATCGCATTGGACAAATCGTTCGAAGCTATGGTTGCAACACTGCGCCGCCTTTACAAAGGCGATATCGACTTCGATGCAAAAGCCTCTGGAACCAGTTGATCGATTTGGCGCGATCTCAATGGAAAATCACTGTGTCTTGATTGTTGCGAGATCAATTGGCTGAGAATGGAGGCAAATACTCAGTAGATCGCGCTGTATTACATGATGCCACAAGTGACGGGCTGTTGATCATTTGGGCAATGGAAATACTGCATGATCCCACGAGACGGCAGTTCGGCAAAGCCGCACAGTAGCGATACGCACCTTATCGGCGGTCCGTCCAAGGCCGAACGCGACTATATCTAGACCTCAGGTTTACGGGCCTGTGCGGCACGCCTTGGGGCAGGATGTGGCAGCTCTCGCACACAGCACCCAAGCCGAACGTGAGATGAGGAGGCCTTCGAACACCGACAGGCTCGGGCGATGAGGCCAGATGATGATGAGCAACCCCTACCGATTCAGAAGCGAGGCAGCGCTTGCGATCACGTCGTCTCTGGCTAGCTTCGCCAGTCAATGCGTGCGGAATGTCGATCAACCTTCCTTCGCACTTCTTAACCTCCCTTCGGTATACGTGACACATCGAGAGATATCGCTCATGTCTGGGATAGTATGGTTGAGATACAAACAGATAAGCACCCGCCCACTTGGCAGGATGGTCTCCATCTAAAGCTCTTTCGCGATATCGCGATCTTGGCCATCGCCTATTTCGTCGGAGGATATATTGGCATCTCGCTGGCTGTACCACCGGGCTACGCGACAATTGTCTGGCCCGCTTCGGGCATAGCCCTTTGCGCTTTGCTCATGCGCGGGCGCTGGCTGTGGCCCGGTATCTGGCTCGGCTCTTTCCTGCTGAATGCCACGAATGGCTTCGATAGCTCGACCGCGCTTGGAGACAACTGGCGGGTGTTTGCGATTGCCTCGGTGTTGGGGGTCGGAGCCAGCTTGCAGGCTTTGGCCGGATTGTCGATGGCCCGACGGTTCGCAGATGGCATCGAACTTTCTAATTTTCAACGTCTTGCGATCACTCTGCTGCTGGTCGTCATCCTCCCATGCGTCATTGCGCCGACTATGGGGGTCTCCACACTCGCCATTGTCGGCGCGATCGATTCGTCGATGGTTCTGGGAAACTGGCTGACCTGGTATTTCGGCGATCTGCTTGGCGTGATTCTGGTATTGCCCATCCTGCTACTGTCCAACCGGTCGCCGGTGGATGTGCGTTGGCAAGCGCGGTCACTGCAAGGGGCAAGCGCACTCGTCGCGATCAGCCTCGCCGCCACCTTGCTGCTGACCTTCTATGTTTGGCAATTCCTCTACGAGCGCGAGTACGATCAAGCCGAAGCCAACCTGGCGACGATGGCAGCAAACACGGACAAGGCCTTGCGCCATCGTCTGCAAATCTATCAGCGCGCTTTAGAGGGCGGTGCCGCTTTCGTGACCGTCAATGGCGGTGCCACGCCATCGCAATGGCGCGAATACACCGCCCGGCTGGATATGGAGCGTGCTTATCCCGGGATGCGTGGTTTCGGCCTGTTTGAGGAGGTTGCGGATGATGATCTGCCGGCTTTCAAGAAACGGTTCGCGCGTGAGTTTGGAGACAGGTTCGACGTGCATCCGCGGGTCGAGCGCAAGCAGCATTTCATCATTAACCGGATCGAACCGTTATCCAAGAACCTGGCCGCACTTGGTCTGAATCTTGCCTTCGAAGAGGGACGGCGCGAAGCGATTGCACTTTCGACTACCCGGCGTGATCCGGTTCTGACACGCCCGATCGTGCTGGTGCAGGATGAGCACAAGGGGGCAGGCTTTCTGCTGGTGAGCCCCATCCTTGATGAAGCCGGTCAGCCAACTGGCAGGTGGGTTTATTCGCCACTAGTAGCAAAAGAACTCCTGGCCGATTTGACCCCGCAACAGGGCAAGGATTTCGCGCTTAAGGTATTCCATGGCGACAAGACCGATCCGAGTGCGCTCCTCTACGCGACCGATGAGGTAGCCGATAACCCTAAATTTGAATTCACGGAAACCATCAGTTTGGCGGGGCAACCGTTCACCCTTCGCTGGACGAGCCTCCGCGCTTTCGAAAAGCGGTCCTTTTCCGATGCACCTGCGCTTGCCCTTTTCAGCGGGCTCAGCATCACCGTGCTACTCGGCATCCTCCTTGCGATCTTCCTCCGGCGTGAAGGTCACGTCGTGCGAGAGGTCAACCGGGCGACGGCGGAGTTGGCGGAACATAACCGCATGCTCGAACTGGCTGAAGCGACCGCGCATATCGGCCACTGGCATCTCGACCTAGTAACCGATCAGGTCCGCTGGTCCGACGAAGTCCATCGCCTGCATGGACTGGAGCCGGGCGACACGCCTGATCTTGAGAAGGCCATCGACTTTTATCATCCCGATGACCGCGGTCTGGTTGAGGAATCTCTGGAGACGGCGATGACCACGCGTGAGCCGTACAGTTTCAAGGCGCGACTCCTGACCACGGAAGGCGAGCTGCGCCACGTCGAGGTGCGCGGGCGGATCGAAGCGGACGAGAGCGGCGAGCTGACCGCAGTCATTGGCGTCATCATCGACCGCACCGATGAAACACTGATGCGCGAGCGGCTGACCGAAACGATCGAGGAAGCTCGTGCCGCCGATAAAGCGAAATCGAGCTTCCTTGCGAACATGAGCCATGAGATCCGCACGCCGATGAACGGGGTCATCGGCTTCACCGAACTGGCGCTGGAAGAGGAACAGGTACCGGAGCAGAAGCGGCGACTTCAGATGATCGCGGACTCGGGCAATGCGATGCTCAGGCTTCTGAACGATCTGCTGGATTTCGCGAAGATCGAAGCCAAGCAGATGGCGATTGCCAGCGAACCGACAGACCTTCGGCACATGCTTCGAAGCTGCCAGCGGCTGATGGAGCCCGTCGCGGACAGGCAGGCCCTAAAGCTGACCCTCGAAATCGACCCGGCGATCCCAGCCCGCGTGATGATAGACAAGATGCGTCTGCAGCAGATCGTCCTGAACCTGGTTGGCAATGCTCTCAAATTCACCGAGGAAGGCGAGGTCAAGATTTCGGCGTCGGTCCGCCATCGGCCAGCCGATCATACGGACAGGATTTTCATCGCCGTCCGCGATACCGGAATAGGTATTCCCAAAGATCGTCTGGATAGCATTTTCGACAAGTTTACCCAAGCTGATGACACGATCGCGCGGCGGTATGGTGGTACCGGCCTTGGCCTTCCAATCAGTGCCGAACTTGCCGAATTGATGGGCGGAGAACTTCGCGCCGAAAGCGAGCTGGGCAAAGGCTCAACCTTTATTCTCAGCCTGCCTCTTCAGGAGAGCGAAGGGGAAATCGCGTCCGTTCCAATGTCGCCTCCGGTCCAGAATTGCAGCCACACGGCCCGGCTGAAGATCCTTGTAGCTGAAGACAATCCAGTGAACCAGGAACTTACGATGGCCATGGTCGAGAAGTGTGGTCATGACTGTAGTCTCGCGCGGGACGGGCAGGAAGCCTTCGACGCAGTTATGCAAGCCAGTCGAGAGGGGAAGCCTTTCGACATGGTGCTGATGGACATGCAAATGCCGAAGATGGACGGCCTTCAGGCGAGCCGCGCAATTCGCGCGGCTGGTATAAGTGAGGGAACGCTCCCCATCATCGCCGTAACTGCGAACGCCTATTCCGACGACATCCAGAAATGTGTGGATGCAGGGATGCAGGCACATCTGGCGAAGCCGCTTCGGATGAATGCACTTTCTTCCGCGATCGGCACATGGTCCACACGCCTGGCCAGCGAGGATCAGCCCGCCGACGAGCCTTTCGAGGAGGAGACAGATCTGCGCCTGCGCGCAATGTTCGAGGACAGGAAAGCGGCTGCGCTCCATGCGATCGAAGTCGCCATCGGGCAGGGTTCGGTGAGCGATGAAGAAAAGGGCGAAATCGCGGGCCTTTTACACCAGATCGCGGGAGTAGCTGCCTATTTCGGGCAGGAGGAACTCGGTGATGACTGTCGCACCAGCCAGCACGAACTGAACGCAACAAGTGAAGAAGCGCAGGTCATCACCTTGCTGAAAAACATTCGCGGGCGGCTGATGCCGTCTGCGCCCTTGGGATGAACCGATTTCGTGCTTTCGTCGGCGCTTGGCGACATACAAAAGGCATTGCTTTAGATGGCCTTAACCTCGTCCCGCTATAAGTTTCGCAAACCGGAGCGAATTATGGCTGATATTCTCATTGCTGACGACGATCCGATCCTGGTCGAGATCCTTAAGTTCCGTCTTGAAGGGGCTGGCTATTCGGTGGTTGCGGCGAGCGACGGCGCACAGGCGTTGGAAACCGCAAAGGAGATTCGCCCAGACCTGATCGTGCTGGATTCCATGATGCCGATCATGTCGGGACCGGCGGTTTTGACGGCGTTGAAAGCGGACCCCGACCTGAAGGATATTCCCGTTGTCATGCTTACTGCGCGCAATGGAGAAGCGGACATCGTTGCCGGTTTGAAGAGCGGGGCCGCAGAATACCTCACGAAACCTTTCATCCCTCAGGAGCTGCTGGTTCGCATATCCGGACTTGTCGAAGCCACACAATGAAGTGCGACTGTCGAATTTTCGCACTCCTCATCGGCATTCTCAGCGCGCCCCTTGCGGGGCAAGAGCCCGACACTTCGCGCGCTGAAAGGCTCAATACTGCGGCTGAGGCGCGTGACGAAGGCAACTTCGAGCGCGCACGGCAAATCCTGTTGCCCATGCTTGCCGCGTCGCCTGACGATCCCGATCTCTTGCGGCGGCTCGCGATGGTGGAGGCTGGCGCCGGGCAGCTCGATCTGGCGCTGGATCGGATCGACGAGGCCACACGGCTCGCACCGGACGATCTCGATGTTGCGCTCGCCCGCGCCTATATCCTGTATTGGCGTGGGGACATTTCGGCAGCGCAGCGCGCCACCGCTGCCATTGCGGCCCGCAATCCCGATTATCCCGAACTTGACCGGCTGACCGCGCTCCTTACACAGCAAGAAGCGGCTGAAGGCTTTCGCATGAGGGCGATATCGGTGAGCGCCGGCATTTCCGATATCAAGACGGCAGCCGGTTTCAGCCAGACGTGGAACACCCAGAGTCTGGCCGCTGCACTCGATATATCTCGCGGTGACACGATCACGTTCGGCGTGATGCGAGAAGAGCGCGCTGCAATCGACACGCGCATCAGTGTGCGCACCGATCACCAGATCGCCGATGGCGTCGTATATGTCGCTGCAACAGCGGTCCCGTCGCCCGACTTCCTGGAGCGGTGGAGTGTCGGCGCGGGGGGCGAGTTACGTGTAAGTGACGGCGTGGCGGTGCTGGCCGATGTTCGTGTCGCCGACTATGACACCGGCACTATTGCCGCACTCCAGCCTGGCCTGAGCATTGCGCTCGATCGGGACTTCACCCTCAGCGGCCGGGCGATCAACATTTTCGGCGGCGACGATGGTTATCGCCTGGGCGGGTCAGTGAGGCTCGATTACGGACGTGAGCGCGATACCTCCATCTTCCTGATCGCTGCGAGCTATCCCGAGGCGGAGGCCGACGGCTTGCGGCAGCTGCGAAGTCTGGCGGCGGGCGTTCGCCTTCCTGTCAGCGATACCCTCGTGCTCAGCGGCGCCGGAAGCTATGAAAACCGCGCCAACAGCTATCGCCGCTATGCAGGCATGTTGACGCTGACGTACCGGTTCAAGCCACAGTGAGCTTTTATCAGGACATTGTCGTGACGACCGCGCTGTGCGCCGGCGCGATCACGATTGTCTTTCTCGCTCTTGTCCTGCGTCGTTACCTCTCGGAAAGAAACCGTGCGCGCCGGGACGAGCGTGATGCGGCGATTACCCGCAGCTACCTGCAGCGGGTCGCGGGCCACAAGGTTTCGGAAGCCGACACCTGGCCCCGTCGGGCCCGTCTGAAAGCAATATCGCGGATTCTTCCTCTGCTCAGAGGAGGCGAGCGGACGCGCCTGTTGCAAATCGCAGAACTCGACGGCGTGCTCAGGGAGACACTTCGCATTTCGCACAGCCTCTATCGATCCAGCCGCATCAACGCGATCCAGTCGATGCAGCAGTTTGGTAGCGAGGCCTGTATCGGTCGATTGCGGGAAATGATGGCCAGCGACCGCAGCCCGCGAGTCCGGCTGGAAGCCGCATTTGCACTAGGTGCCAATGGTGCGCTGCCGCCCCCGCGAGAGACGCTGCGTCTTTTAAATGCGCTGTGCCGACAGCCAACCCGGCTCGATATCGCTCTGCTGCGATCGGCGGCCCCTCTCTATCCCGAGCAAATGCTATTGCTGCTTGAGGACGAGCTACAAGACGCATGGCGAGTGCAGATCATCGACGCGCTCGGTTGGTCGGATAACATGGGGGCAATCGACACGCTCGATAAGGCGTCCAACGATCCCGATCCCGAAATTCGTTGTGCGGTGATGCGCGCGTCCGCTCGGCTTGGGCATCCTGCGGCAAGGCGCTGGATTATGATAGGCCTTACGGACCCTGTGCCCGCGGTTCGCCTGCAGGCAATCGGGGCGAGCGTTCGCCTGGGGCTGCGCAAGGCGGTGCCCGCCATCGCCCAGCTGCGCCACGACCCCGAACTATGGGTCCGCTTGCGCGCCGAGCAGGCGCTGGAACAACTTGAACCCGTCGATGATGTTACACCTCAGGCGGCTCCTGTCGCATGAGCTGGGCTGGAACCATATACGCTCTTTCCACCGGTATCGTCTGGATTGCATTCACGTGTTTTGTTGTGGTTGCGCTTCGTAACCTCGTTGCATTGGCTCAATTGCTGATTGCGGCGTGGGTGTTCCTGACGCGAGTGAAGCCGGGCGACGGCGCGCGCGATCTCTGGCACCGGTATGCCGACCTCGCGTTACCCATTTCCGTGATTGCGCCCGCCTTCAACGAACAGCTATCGATCGTGCAGAGCGTGAAGGCGCTGCTGGCATTGGAGTATCCCGAACACGAAATCATCGTGGTCAACGACGGCTCGAAAGACGATACGCTTGGCGAACTGCTCCGCTCATTCGACATGTACGAGGCGCAGGCAACGCAGATCGCCGCATTACAACACACCAAAATCCTCGGGACCTATCGCTCGCGCCGCTATCCGAACCTGTTGGTCGTGGACAAGGAGAACGGGCGCAAAGCCGATGCAGCCAATGCGGGGATCGGGTTCGCGCGGACTCCGCTCGTCTGCATCATCGATGCAGACTCGATCATTGAGCCCGACGGGTTACTGCGTGCGGCCGAGCCCTTCATGTATGATGATCGCCTTATCGCGGTGGGTGGCGCGATCCGCATCGCCAATGGTTGTACGATCAAAGACGGATCGCTCCAGAAGATCGGAATCGCCAAGGAAATGGTGCCCCGCTTCCAGATCGTCGAATACCTGCGCGCGTTTCTGATGAACCGTGTCGCCAATGCCCATACCAACACGTTGACGCTGATTTCGGGCGCGTTCGGCCTGTTCCGTCGCTCGACGCTGGTCGAGATGGGCGGTTATCGGCACGACACGGTCGGTGAAGATCTCGAGCTCGTCGTGCGGATGCACCGCTTCATGCGCGATAACAGACGCGAATATCGCATCGCCTTCGTGCCGGATATCGTCTGCTGGACAGAAGCGCCCGCTGCGCTGCAGGGCCTCGATAACCAGCGCGCGCGGTGGCAGCAGGGTGCGCTGGAGACGCTGCAGCACCATCGCGGAATGATCGGCAATCCGCGATACGGACGCATCGGCTTGCTCGCCTTGCCGCAGATCGTGCTTGAGGACATTTTGGGCCCCCCAGCCGAACTTCTTGGCTACCTCGTCTTGCCCGCTGCTGCATTGCTGGGCCTGCTCGACCCGATGATGGCAGTCGCCTTCTTCTTCGTGTCGGTCGTTTTCGGGTGCGTCCTCAGTGTTGGCACACTCGTGTTGGAGGAACAGCAACTCAAACGCACACCGTCGGCCAGGGACCTGCTGAGGATCGGCATGGCGGCGGTGGTCGAGAACTTCGGATATCGCCAGATCAACCTCTGGTATCGCCTGAACGGCATGCGTCGATTCTTCCGCAAGGACAGCACCTGGGCCGCAGTTCCAAGGGCCGGATTCACAAGCGCCTGACACTCCGGCCGCGACGGACGCGCCTATCCGTTCGAGGACATGGTCCGGCTCCTGATACTGACCAGCCAGCGCCGGTCGGAGGTCGCCGGGCTCGATCGTGGATGGATCCACGAGGTGCAGCGCGCGGTCGAGATACCGGCCGTCAGCTACATGACGAAGCGACCGCACGTGTTCCCGCTCTCCGCCCCGGCGTGGACATTGGTCGAGGCCCTACCCAAGTGGAACGGCGGCGACTTCATATTCACAACGACCGGGGGCTCAGTACGAAATCGGCTAGGAGAAATGTGCACTGCCAAGCTGATCCACGGCGACAGTGGCTTAGGATACCGGCTTACTCAAAGCGGCTATCAAGCAGAACTGGGAGAAATTCGCCCGCATTTGTCGTAGCGAAAGAGCGCTTTTCACTACCCTGAAAATAGCTCTGCGCGGGATGGCGCACCATATCTTCTAAGTCATTGAAGAGATGGTGGGCGCGGCAAGGATTGAACTTGCGACCCCACCCGTGTGAAGGGTGTGCTCTACCACTGAGCTACGCGCCCATCGCGTTCGCGAAGCGGCGCCTTTGCCATCACCCTGCGGTGATGGCAAGAGGCTATCCGCGTTCGGTCTGTCTCAATCTATCAATGCGGCCAGCGTTGCCAGCCAGCGTGCCGTCGGGCGCGATTTGCGCGGTTGCACGGCGGGCGCGCATTCGAGGCAATAGGCCTGCATTCCCTGTGCGCGCATCAGCCGTTCCAGATCGCTGCTGACTTGCGCCAGCTGTGCTTGCTGGCGGCCTGCCATCACGGCGACCATGTCCGGGCCGGTCGCAACGGCTGCGCGGCCGTGGGAATCGCCACCCTGAACGATCCGCTTGATGATCGTGTCGTAACGGGTCTGTTCCTTGCCGAGATATTGTGCGTGCCAGTCGCCATCCTTCAGCTTTGCCTGTTTGGCGACCCATTCGAGTGCATCGGGCAGACCGCCGAACTGATCGACCAGGCCGATCTGGCGCGCGGTGCCGCCATCCCACACGCGCCCCTGCGCGATCTTGTCGACCGCCTCTGTCGACATCTTGCGTGACTGTGCGACGCGGGTGAGGAACTGGCGGTATCCGTTTTCGATGCCCGATTGCATGATCGCTTCGATTTCGGGATTGAACCCGCCGATCAGGTCGGGTTGCCCGCTGAGCGCAGTGGTCTGCACGCCATCGGAATAGACGCCATAATCTGCCAGTGTCTTTTCGAATGTCGGAACGACTGCGAAAATGCCGATCGATCCGGTGATCGTAGTGGGTTCGGCAAATATCCGGTCGCCCGGTGTCGAAACCCAGTATCCCCCGCTGGCGGCGAGGTTGCCCATCGATACCGCGACCGGAATTCCCTGAGCCTTCAGACGCAGGATGGCACGGCGGATTTCTTCGCTGGCCATAACCGAACCGCCGGGCGAATCGACCCGTACCACCAGCCCGGCCAGATCGTCGTCGAGCGCATCGTTCAGCAGGCCGGCAATTCGATCACCCCCGGCAACGCCCGGTCCGGCATCGCCATCGACGATTTCACCGGCGATGGTGATGACGCCAATCGGCTTGCCCGGCGTTTCGGGTTCATTATCGGCCAGCCAGGGATCGAGATCGACACTGGCAAATGCACCCGGATCCTTGTTCCACGGATCTTCGCCCACGATCTTGGCAACGCGTTTGCCGAATTCGACCCGGTCGCCCAGCTTGTCGACCAGCCCGGCATTGAGCGCGGCCTTAGCGAAATCGCCGTTGGCCGCCTGAACCCACGCCGCCGGATCTTTGGCAATCTGGTCGATCTTCGCCTTGGGACGGGCCTTGGCGACATCGGCCTTCCATTCGCTCCACAGCGATCCGTACAACTGGGTGTAGTTCTCGCGCGCCGGTTCCGACATGTCGGACCGCAGATAAGGTTCGACCGCGCTTTTATACGTACCGACCTTGAAGACGTGCGGATCGACTTTGAACCGTTTGAGAAGGTCGCCGTAATACAGATGCTTGCCGCCCGGTCCGGCGACAACAGCGCCGCCCATCGGATCGGCCCATACCTCGCTGGCATGGGCGGCCAGCATCACGCCGTCGTCGGTATAGACCGTGGCGAAAGTCAGCACAGGTTTCTTCGCAGCGCGCACCCGGTCGAGTGCGGCGCCAACGGTTTCCATCGCGACCTGACCGCCGCCCATGAAGCGCGACATATCGATCACCACCGCCTTGATCCGATCGTCGTCAGCCGCGGTATCGAGTGCATGGACCAGATCCTGCACATCGAATTCGCCTGCAGGCGCTTCGCCTGAAAGCAGGACGGATAAAGGATTGATGGCCGTTTTTTCCTCAACAATAGAACCGTCGAGATCGAGCAGCAGCGCCCCTTCGCGGACATGGCCGGGGTTGGGCCGCGCAGTCAGGACCATATAGAGAGCGGTGAAAAACAGCAGGAGGAAGACCAGCGAAAGCCCGTCCTTGATAGCGACGAGCAGGTGCCAGACCTTGCGGGCAAACGACATATGCGGATTATTCCCCTGATTCCGATAAGCTGGCGCCCAGCCTATCGGTTCGATGACGTGGGCGCCAGTGTGAAACCGCTTGACCGGCTGACCTCACTCGATCAAGGGCATGACTTCAATGACATCGGCGGAAAAATATCCGGTAGCTGGCGTTCCAGCGGGCCGTTACCCGGCGGGCGCACTGGCGTTCCCGCATCGCGACCTCGTGGCGATCGGGCGGTTGGAACGGCATGAAATCCTCTATCTGCTGGACGAAGCGGAACAGTGGGTGGCGATGAACCGTGGTGCTGACAAGCACACCGATCTGCTGGCCGGGCTTACTGTCATCAATGCCTTCTTCGAAAATTCCACCCGCACGCTGTTGAGTTTCGAGATTGCGGGCAAGCGGCTGGGGGCGGATGTCGTGAACATGCATGCCGCGCAGTCGAGCGTGAAGAAGGGCGAAACGCTGATCGATACCGCGATCACGCTGAATGCCATGCGGGCCGATGCGATCGTGATCCGTCACGGCAGTTCGGGTGCGGTCGAACTGATTGCCGAACAGGTCGATTGCCCGGTGCTCAATGCCGGGGATGGGCAGCATGAACACCCGACGCAGGCGCTGCTCGATGCGCTGGCGTTGCGCCACGCTCTCCGCGAGCGAGGGCACACGGCCGACGATTTCACGGGCCTTTCGGTAACGATCTGTGGCGATGTGCTGCACAGCCGGGTGGCGCGGTCGAACATGCTGTCCTTGCAGGCGATGGGCGCCAGCGTGCGTGTCTGCGCGCCGCCGTCGCTGATGCCTGCCGATGTCGACGCGATGGGGGTGGAGATATTCCACGATTTCGACGCGGCATTGGCCGGGGCGGACGTGGTGATGATGCTCAGGTTGCAAAACGAAAGGATGAGCGGCCAGTTCATACCCAGCCCGCGCGAATACCGGCACCTTTATGGGCTGAGCAAAGCGCGGCTGGAACTGGCAGCGCCCGATGCGCTGGTGATGCATCCCGGCCCCATGAACCGCGGGATCGAAATCGATAGCGACGTAGCCGACATGGCCGAACTTTCGATCATTACCCGGCAGGTGGAAATGGGCGTGGCGATCCGTATGGCCTGTCTCGACGTGCTGACCCGCCGCCGACGCGGGCTGGCAGGATGGGGAGACGCGGCATGAAACAGGCGCGACCCCTCGCGATTACCGGCGGCAGGCTGGTCACTGCCGATGGCGTGCGCGATGGCGCGCTGCGACTGGCGGATGGGATCATCGCCGGGTTCGAAGGTCCGCACGATGGCGACGAGATTGTCGATGCCAAAGGGGCGCTGGTCATCCCCGGTCTGGTCGATCTGGGCGTTTTCGCTATCGACAAGGAGGCATTCCATTTCGGCGGGATCACCCGTGCGGCGCTGATGCCCGATCAGAACCCGCCGCTCGATTATCCGGCGCGGGTCAACTTCATCGCCAAAAGCGGGAAACCGGACCTGTGGGTCCATCCCCTTGCAGCGGCGACTGCCGGGCTGGCGGGCACGGAACTGGCTGAAATAGCGTTGATGCGCGAAGCGGGCGCAGTCGCGGTGGCAACCGGGCGGCGATGGATCGCGGATTCGGGCGTGATGCTGCGGCTGCTGCAATATGCCGCGATGCTGGATATGGTGGTGGTCAGCCATGCGGAAGATGCCGGTCTGACGGGTAAGGCCGTGGCTACCGCGGGCGAAATCGCCACGCGGCTGGGACTGCCTTCTGCGCCCTCGCAGGCCGAAGCGCTGGCGGTGGCGCGCGATATCGCGCTGGCCGAACTGGCCGGGGCGCGGCTCCATATCCGCCAGGTGACGACACGTGCTGCCCTCGATCTGGTGCGCGCTGCGAAGGCGCGCGGGGTTGCGGTAACAGCGGGTGTGACGCCGGCGCATTTCATGCTGTCTGATCTCGCGACGATGGATTTCCGCACCTTTGCCCGCCTGTCGCCTCCGCTCCGCTGCGAGGATGATCGCCATGCTGTGCGAGAGGCGCTGGCTGATGGTACGATAGATGTCATTTCCAGCGGCCACGATCCGCGCGGCCCGGAAGATAAACGCCTGCCGTTTGCCGATGCCGAACCGGGGATGGCCGGAGCTGAAACGCTGCTGGCGATGACATTGACGCTGGTGCGGGACGGGATCGTCGATCTGCCGCGCGCGGTCGAATTGCTGGCGACCAACCCGGCGCGCATCCTTGGCGTCAATGCCGGTAGTCTTGCTACCGGGTACGAAGCCGACGTTGCGCTGGTCGATCCCGAACGCCCGTGGATTATCGACCGCCGCAAAATGGCCGCCAGTGCTGGCAACACCCCGTTCGACGGGCAACCGACGCAAGGCCGGGTCACCGCGCTTTACAAAGGCGGCGTCGCAGTCGGCTGAAACGAAATCGGCCCCTCCCGGTCGATTAGCGGGAAGGGCCGATCTTCGGTGGTCTGTTGAATGGTGGGTTTAGCGGCTGGCCATGCGGATGCCGTTGTTCACTGCGCCGGGCAACGGCTTGCCCTGGGCCCATTTGAAGCAACCCTGACCGCGCGCTTTCATGGTGGAGCACAGGCTGTTGGCGCCTGCGCTGGCAAAGCCGCCTGCCGATACGCGGTAGTAGTGCTTGCCCCGGATATTCGCTTCGGTGATGACCATGTCGTAGTTCGCCAGTTCGGGATAGCGTTTGGCATAGACGCCCCATGCACGGCGCGCGCCCTGTTCGCTGAGGAACGAGCCGAGCTGGATCAGATGGTCGCCGTTGCCCAGTTGGGCTTTCCGGCTGGCGATGCGATCTTGCTGCGATTTCGGAGCGACCGCTCCGAAGCGGGCGGGGGTCCGCTGGACAACCGGTTTCGACGCAAATGCGACGGCGGCTTCCATCATCTGCGGTGCGCTGGCCCCAACGGGTGCTTTGGCTGAGAAAGCCGTTTCGAACGTGCGCGGGTGTGCCGGTTGAGGCTCTGCGATTGCGAGTGCCGGAGCGGGTTCTGCCGGAGCTGCGCTAGCAACCTGTGCCGGGCGGGGCGTCGCGGCGCTCCGATTGAGTGCGGGAAGTTCACCGCCGCCGTGCGCCATCACGGTTTCAGAAACCGGAGCTCTGGCCTGAACTGGAACGGCATCGTTCGCGGACGCCATCTGTGTCTCGGGCGCGGCATAGGCGGCGGCTTCCGCTGCGAGCTGTTCGGCATTCGGGTGATTGCCCAATGCCAGCTGTACCGGCTGCCCCGGATCGGCCGCGTTGGCTTTGGTGCCGAGCAGAGTGGCCACCCGTGTATTGGCATCTTCCGGGCGCGCCATAGCGGCCCACTTGGTCATCCGGGCGTTTAGCTGATCGCCGGGAACATCCTGCCCCGCCATCAGGCGCGCGGCCTGCCAGTTACCGGCCAGCGCATAGGCATAGGCGAGGTTCTGGCGGGTTTTCGGGGTGTTGTCGCCAGAACGGATTGCATTGGCGAGGATCTGAACCCCCTGATTAGGATCGCCTGCCAGCGCCATCGCCAGGCCCAGATCGGCGGCGGGAATACTGTCGCGCCAGTCGATCAGCACGGCGCGCGCGCTTTGCTGTTGCCCGGCGGCAGAGGCGGCGAGGGCATAGCTGAGCGCGGTGCGCGGGCTGGTATCGCCCAGCTTCATCGCATCGTCGAAACTGGTCATCGCCGAAGCGAAGCGACCCGCTTCGAGATAGGCAGAGCCAAGCGTGGCCCGATATGTGGGATTGCGCCCATCGGCCAGAACAGCGGCCTCGGCGTGTTCGATTGCTTTGTCAGCCTTGCCTTTCTTCAGCGCGAGTTCGGCCTGACTGGCCGACAGATCGGCGCGCGGCGCGGCTTTCGTCGTGCAGCCGGCGAGCGCCATTGAGGCGAGCGCGGTTCCGGCGACAAGAGCCATCGTGCGAGAAGTGCGGTTGGTGCGGATCATGGTATTATCCCCTTGGGTAATCCTGTCAGCGATGCTTGACTTGAGCAGCGAGTGTTTCGATTTCGGGCATTTTAGCGATCAGTGCATCGAGTGCTTCGGTCACAAGCTGCTGGGCGCTGCAATTGTTGATCGTGCTCGCCAGCTTCAGTTTCAGATGGCGTTCGGCATCCAGTCGCAAAGTGAAGGCGACGCGTTTGCCCGGCTTGTTTCCCTTGGTGTCGGTATGGCGAATGCCAGCAACAACGCGGGCCAGTTCGGCCTGCTGTTCCACCACAAACGGACGACGCACGTCGCTGGCAGGATCGTTGAGCTGGCGTTCGGCGGCGCGATCGTTGGCCTGTGCTTCGGCTTCCGCATCTGGATTGTGCGGGGCCGGGGTGAGATAGATCGGTTCGGCGGGCGCGGGCGCGGGTGCAGATTCCTCACCCATGTCGTTCCAGCCAAGATCTTCCAGCGTTTCTTCATTACCGGAGAATGTGGACGGTGCGACGTGCGGCATCGACGCCATCATCGCGTGCTGCGGCCGCATAGCTGGTTTCGCACCGCCCTTGCGAGCGAGCAGCGAGGGACTGAGCGAGGCGAAGTTAGCGTCGACCATATTTGGCGATCCTTCCCGCGCGCGTTACTGGGCAACGCGGCGGCCGAAGCCACCTTGCGCGCGATTGATGCCTGGAATGGCTGACAGCGAATTGGGTGCGGCGAAGACTGTACGGCGGAAGTTCTTTTCCAGCCTGTCGGAGACATAATTCCACAAGGCGGCAACCTCTGCGGCGGAGCGCCCTTCGGGATCGACTTCCATCACGGTGCGCCCATCGATCATGGATGCGGCGAAATCGGTGCGATGGTGCAATGTGACCGGCGCGACTGTGCCATGCTGGCTGAGCGCAACCGCAGCTTCGGATGTGATCCGGGCTTTCGGCGTCGCAGCGTTGACTACGAAGACAAGAGGCTTGCCAGCACGTTCGCACAAATCGACTGTGGCACCGACAGCACGCAGATCGTGGGGGCTGGGGCGCGTGGGCACGACGATCAGTTCGGCAACCGAAATCACCGACTGAATTGCCATTGTGATCGCGGGCGGGGTATCGATTACCGCCAGTTTGAAGCCTTGCTGGCGCAGAATCTGCAGATCCGACGCGAGGCGTGCCACGGTTGTCTGGGCAAAGGCCGGGTATTCCGCCTCCCGTTCGTTCCACCAGTCGGCCAGCGAACCTTGCGGATCGATATCGATGAGCACGACCGGGCCTGCACCGGCGCGTTGCGCCTGCACCGCCAGGTGTCCCGACAGGGTGGTCTTGCCCGATCCCCCTTTTTGCGAAGCCAATGCCAGAACGCGCAAGGCTGTTCCCCCTGAATTGCCATTTGCCAAGGCGCACTGCACGCCTTCCACAGAGGGAAATCGCACTTCAGCCCTAATATTGAGTTAACGCCGCCTCAGCGGGGGCCTGCCCGTTACGAGGGGATTCCCAGCCCAAGTGGGAAAATTATGCGTGGCAGAAACCTTTTGCTAACGCGCTGTTCACTATGCCAGTCTCTCGAATGACCGGGCAACGCGCATCAGAGGGGGCGCATCCGCAATGAAGCCGATCTGGCACTACACAATTTTCGCCGCAGCCGGGCTGTCTCTGTTTGCCGCTCAGCCTGCGCTGGCCGATGTTAAGGCCGGGGTCGATGCCTGGTCTGCGGGTGACTATGCACGGGCTGTCGCGGAATGGCGCGAGCCTGCCGCCAAAGGCGATCCCGATGCATTGTTCAATATGGCGCAGGCCTATCGCCTTGGGCGCGGAGTGGCGGTCGATCTTAAAAAGGCACAGGCGCTGTACGCGCAAGCCGCTGCCAAAGGGCATCTGAAGGCTGCCGATAACTATGGGCTGCTGCTGTTTCAGGATGGCAAGCGTCGGGAAGCCATACCGTATATCGAAGCCGCTGCCGGTCGCGGCGATCCGCGGGCGCAATACCTGCTGGGCATCGCGCACTTCAACGGCGATCTTGTCCCCAAGGACTGGGAGCGTGCCTATGCCTTGCTAACGCTGGCTAACGGTGCGGGGTTGCCGCAGGCCAGGCCAGCGTTGCAGCAAATGGACGAATATGTCCCGCTGGCGCAACGACAGGCGGCGCAATCGCTGGCCATCAAGATGCGGCAAGACGCCGACGCGACCCGCGCCAGCCAGATGGCAGCCGCCGATCTGGCTGCCGACGTCCCTGCCGAAACACAGGTCGCCAGTGCGGTGCCCTCGGTGCTGCCAAACCAACGCCCGCCTCAACCGGTGGAGAGCGTTGCTGTGCCGCCATCGCGGCCTGAGATGCCCGCGGTGACACAAGCTCAGGCGGCTGTCGCTGAAGCGATGCGCGCCACTGGCACGGAAAGCCCGGCGCATGCCGGAGCTGACTTCGCTATGCATACCCCGGCAGCCGCGCCGAAACCGGTGGCGCGGGCGATACCCAGACCAGCGGAAGCCGCACCGCCATCTGCCCCGGCCCCGAAACCGGCCCCGAAACCGGCACCGGCTGTGCAGCAGAATGGCCCCTGGAAAGTGCAGCTTGGGGCATTCTCCGTCGCTGCCAATGCGGACAAGCTGTGGTCGCGCATCGGTGACCGTGGGGTGCTGTCCGGCAAAACCAAAATCACTGCGCCCGCTGGCCGTTTGACACGGTTATTGGCCGGTGGCTGGCCGACAAGAGCTGCCGCGCAATCGGCGTGTAACGCGCTGAAGGCGGCAGGGCAGGGATGTATTGTCACCCGCTGATATCGATCAGAGGTATTTTCTCCGCGCGATAACCTGATACGTGCAGCGCTGAGGCGCGGAGAGAGTATGGCAGACGATATTTCCGCAGCGGATACTCCGCTTCCAGCATCCAGCGCGCAACAACCCATCGGCTATTCACGTCTGGAAAGCCTCGACTTCACCCGTGGGGTCGCGGTGATGGGTATCCTTGCGGCCAATATCGTCGGGTTCGGTCAGCCGTTTCTGGCTTATACCTGGCCTGGCGGTTTCGCGACACCGCTCCATGCCTATGACAACTGGCTATGGCTGGCCCAGTTCGTGCTGATCGACGGGAAAATGCGCGGGCTGTTCACTCTGCTTTTCGGGGCCGGTCTGGTGCTGTTCATGGACCATGCCGAGCGGCGCGGTGACAGCGGATGGCGGCAGGTGCGCCGTCTGACGGGCCTGATGCTGTTCGGTCTGGCGCACTATTTCCTGTTGTGGCGCGGAGATATCCTCACCGCCTATGCGGCTTGCGGGATTGTTGCGCTGCTGTTCCTCCGCTTGAGGGCAGAGGCGCTACTGGCTGTCGGGCTGATCGGGTATTTCGCCGGTGCGCTGGTCTATAGCGCGCAATTTGGCGCGCTGTGGGCAGATTGGGCGCCGGGCGGGGTATCGCTCAGTGCCGAGCTGGAAGAATTGCTGGCGCAGGAGCGTGCCGACGGTGCCGCCGAACTGCTGATCGCACGCAATGGCAGCTATTTCGAATATGTCGAACATGCCGTGCACGCCCATGCGAGCGAATGGTTGCTGATGATCGCGCAAGTGTGGCTGGAAACGCTGCCGCTGATGCTGATTGGAATGGCGCTCTACCGTTTCGGTCTGTTCGATGGCTCTGTCGCGCGACGCACCCAGCTACGCTGGGGATGGATCGGCGTGGCGACAGGCTCGCTTGCAACTGCTGCGCTGGGCCTGTGGGTGATGCGCGACGGGTTGAGCTATAGCGGATCGCTGTTTGCGTTCCTCGGCCCCTCGGCATTCACCCGTCTGCCGGTGGTGGTTGGGCTGGCCGCTCTGCTGGCGGTGGCCGGGCAGCACGTGCATGGCCGATTGGGGCGGCGGACTATCGCGGCGGGGCGGATGGCGTTCTCCAATTATATCGGCACATCGCTGGCGATGCTGTTCGTGTTCCAGCCGCCGGGCCTGCGACTGTTCGGTCAGCTGAACCGCGTGGAACTGTACGTAGTCGTGTTGTTTGGGTGCGGGGCTATGCTCGCGTGGTCGAAATGGTGGCTCGCGCGCTTTAACTACGGACCTCTCGAATGGGCCTGGCGATGCATGACCTATGGCCACGGATTTCCACTGAGACGACACTAGGGCTTGCTATTGCGATTTACTCGCATTAGCTTGCGAGTCGTCACATGGGAGAACTTCGTGTACACCTGCATCTGCAACGCCATCCGTGAATGCGACTTGCGCCGCGCCGCGCGCCGGTGTGGCGGCGATGCCGAACAGGTCTATGCCGAATTGGGCAAGCGGCCCCAGTGCGGCCATTGCCTGGACGAGGCCGAGGAAATCCTGTTCGAAGAGCGTGCCCCGACTCTGGGCGCGATGTCTTCCGGCTACGCTACGGGACAGTCGCAGCTTGCCCGCTCCGCCTCCTGACGTCTAAGCTGTCGACAACGCAGCACAGGAGACAGCGATGAAGGGTGACGAAAAAGTCATCGAGTTCCTCAACAAGGCACTGACAAACGAACTGACCGCAATCAATCAGTACTGGCTGCACTATCGTGTGCTGGCCGATTGGGGCGTGACGAAGCTCGCAGAATACGAACGCCACGAATCCATCGACGAAATGAAACACGCCGATGTTCTGGCCGAGCGTATCCTGTTTCTGCAGGGCCTGCCGAATTTTCAGGCGATCCACAGGCTGAAGGTCGGTGAAACGGTAGAGGAAATCCTGCGGGCCGATCTGGCTGTGGAGATGGAAGCGATTCCTCTGCTCAAGGATGCGATCGCCCATTGCGAAACCGTGCGCGATTATACCAGTCGTGAGATATTTGAACGAATTCTGGAAAGCGAGGAAGATCACGTCGACTTTCTCGAAACTCAGTTCGACATGATCGAGCGGATGGGCTTGCAGAATTACGTGCAATTACAAAGCAAACCGGCTGGAAGCGATTGAAATTACGGGTGCCGGGCGCGTGCGATTTAGCGCGCCCGGGCCCAATGCCATATGCCCTTGGGCATCGGCCGCGATGTGTCACTCCGCACACTTTGGCCAAGACCGGAATTGCCTGTTAGTTCAGCTATATCGATTGGCTCGAAAGCGCGAATGCCAGCGCGCGACCGGCTGTTCCAGACCACTTCGCCTTGCATATTCCATCCTCGATGCCGAAGCTCAACGATCGAGCCGACTTCGGGTGGAGACTGCGTTTTGATCATCAAACCCGATGTCGATACATTGGCGATCGATGCATCGGCCCAGTCATTGTTGCGACGAATCTTCGCCTTGATGAAAGCGGCTTTTCGTGGAGCTCTGTTGGCATTTCTGCTCATCGGATCACTGTTTTTTGCGACGTGTGGATGAGCGTATGAGGATTGGTCTAAATTTGGATACAAAGCGGGGCTGGGGAAAATACTATATTTCAATGTCCTGGTGCCGAGACTGAGCGTGTTCTGCGACGTGCTCTATCATTTCATTGTGTGCTTAGAATCTCGCGACGGACGAGCGATTCCAGCCAATCGGCAAATATCAGCACCCGTCTGGTCCTCTCGCGACGGCGGGGAAAGAGGAGGTTCATGGGCATGGACTCTGCGCGAAATTCAGGCATGATTTCAACGAGGTTACCTCGGGCGATCGAGTCCTGTACGTCATATGCCGGGATTTGGATTATGCCTAAACCAGCATGGCAGGCGGCGATCATGGCCTCGGCATTGTTCACCGTCAGCCGCCCGCGAACGGGCTGTGTATATAGCTGACCGCTGGCAACCCATTCAAAGTGTTCGACCCGCCCGGTGTTGGGCGAAGCAAACAACACCATGCTGTGATCCGACAAATCAGCCGGGATGCATGGGGTTCCGTGACGCGCCAGATAGTCCGGGCTGGCAACATTGATCAGTTTCACCTCGCCGATTTGGCGCGCGACGAGGAAGCTGTTTTCAGGAGTACCTACGCGCAAGACGCAATCGACACCTTCCTCAATCAGATCGGTAGAGCGATCGGTGATACCCATTATTACATCGATTTCAGGATGTTGGGCGAGAAATTCGCCAATGGCCGGGGCTACGATCAGTCGACCGACCCGACCGGGCAGATCGACCCGGATGCGACCGCTCAGGCCGCGTTGCGCGGCGGTGAACATATTGCTGAGATCGTCGAATTCTTCGATCAGCGGCTGGCATCGTTCGTAGCATTCAAGCCCATCCTGCGTTGGGGAAACCTTGCGCGTCGTGCGATGAAGCAGGCGCGTTCCGACGATCCGTTCAAGTTCTTGAATTGCCAAAGAAACCGACGATCGCGGCATAGTCAGCCGATCTGCGGCACGCGTGAAGCTGCCACATTCCACGACGTGGCAGAACACATTGAGCAATTCTATCCGGTCCATCGCTCATTGTTCCAAATATACAACATATGAAGTCAAGAAAGCTCATTTATCCAGCAATGATAAACAGCGAAACGGATGTCAGTACATAACAGGAGACATTCAGAATGGCCGATCATTCAATCAACGGGAAGACCGTGCTCATTGCAGGCGGCGCCAAAAATCTGGGCGGATTGCTCGCCCGAGATCTGGCGGAGCGGGGGGCGAGCTCTGTTGCTATTCATTATAACAGCGATCCGGCAAAGGCGGCAGCCGAAGAAACAGCCGCGGCGATCGAAGAGGCAGGTGCAAAAGCACATACCTTTCAAGCTGATCTGACGACGGCCGGTGCGATGGAGCAATTGTTTGCCGATGCCGTTGCGGCGATGGGCCGCATCGATGTCGCTGTGAACACAGTCGGTAAAGTGCTGAAAAAGCCGATGCTCGAAACAACCGAAGACGATTATGACAGCATGAGCGCAGTCAATGCCAAGTCCGCGTTTTTCTTCCTGAAAGAGGCAGGAAAGCATGTCAGCGATAATGGGAAAATCTGCACTTTGGTGACCTCTCTGCTGGGCGCGTACACGCCGTTTTACGCGACCTATGCCGGCAGCAAGGCTCCGGTTGCGCATTTCACGCGTGCAGCATCGAAAGAGTTTGGCGAACGCGGAATTTCTGTGACCGCCATTGGTCCGGGCCCGATGGATACGCCGTTCTTTTATGGGCAGGAATCATCGGAGGCGCAGGCCTATCACAAGAGTGCGGCGGCGCTTTCACCATTTTCGAAGACGGGCCTGACCGACATCGAGGATATCGTTCCGTGGATTCGCTTTTTGATTACAGAGGGTTGGTGGATGACCGGTCAGACGATACTCGTCAATGGCGGTTATACCACCAAGTAGCCTCGTATTTCTGACACTTAATCCCCCGCAAATTGCCTGATGACACCGCCGACCTGCGACATCGCAGCGTCGGCCATCGGGCTAGGCGGGCCGACCGTGGTGGCGCGGTGATATGTGGCGAACACAATCGGCGCGCCATCGCTCGGTATCGCGAATCCAATATCGGCAGAGACTCCCTGCATTCCGGGTGGCGAGCCGGAAAAGCCGGTCTTGTCGCCTGCGACCCATTCGGCTGGTAACCCGGCTCGCACTTTCTTGGTGCCGGTCTGCGTTTCGCGCATCCATTGTTGCAAAGTCTGCGCTGCTTGCGGAGCCACGCCGCCGCCGAACAGGATTTTGGCCAGAGTGCGCGCCATTGCATCGGGCGTAGTGGTATTTTCCAATCTGCCGGGCAGCACAACATTGAGCAGCGGCTCGATGTTATCCAGCCGCGAGACATCGTCCCCCAGACTGCGCCAGAATTGCGTCAGCACCGACGGGCCGCCGACAGCGCCGAGCACGAGATTGGCAGCTGTGTTGTCCGACAGAACCTGCGCTGCGCGGGCAAGTTCGCGGATCGTCGCACCGGTGGCCAGCCGTTCTTTCGCGAACGGCGCGTAGGATTGCAGATCGCTTTCCCGCCAATGCAAAACTTTATCGAGATCGAGCGCACCCTTTGCTGCGCGATCGAGCGCGAGCGCGGCAAGGCTTGCTTTGAAGGTGGAGCACATGGCGAAACGTTCGCCGGAATTGTGGCCGATGGCCTGGCCATCCGCTGTATTCAGCAGCATCACCCCCAGTGTGCCGCCGCTACCCACTTCGATCAGGCGTAGCTTTGCCGTCAGCCTGCCGGATGTGTCCTGTTGCAACGGAACGCAGGCACCAGCGATGAGCGCGCCAGCCCCGGCGAGAGTGGTGCGGCGATTGAACTTCATAAGGTGCGTTCCATGCAGATACTAAAATCGTCGGAAACATAGTCGCCGAATGCGGGGCATTGGGCAAACCCGTTGCGGGCGTATAGTGCCCGCGCAGCGTCGAACGGAGCAGCATTTCCGGTTTCCAGACCCAGCCATCCCATCCCGCGATGCCGCGCTTCGGCAATCAGGTGGTCGAGCATGGCGCGCCCCGCACCTTTGCCGCGATAGGCGGGGGCGGCGCGCATCGATTTCAATTCCCCCCTGCCACCGCCGAGATCCTTCAGTGCGCCAACGGCGGCCAGCATGTCGCCATCCCATGCCGAATAAAATGCCACATCGTCGGCCCGCAGACGTTCGGCAGGCATCGCATGCACTTTGCAGGCTGGCGACCACTGATGCATCTCGTTCAGATGCAGTTGCAGCAGGTCGAGCACGGCCTGATCGCAAAGCGGATCGGGATGAATGGAATAACGGGGCATTGTGTGTTGATCTTTGTGGTCGATTCTGGGGAGTGTGGACGCGTAGTTAGTGGTTTTTCTCGGCTGGTGTGTGCCTTTTCGGTTAGTGCCTCAGCTCCGGTTCGAGGAGCATTTCCTGTGCTTACTTATCTATTCGCGATTGTGCGAACACAGCAGGCGACCTGCGACGCGAGGGCTGGCATGCAGTGGCGGCGAGGTGCGGTCCGTGGATTGCCACGTCGCTGCGCTCCTCGCAATGACGCGGGGAAGGGGAGGCTGAATGAGAATCGTTGGTCCTGTCTGCCTTATTTTGGCCGGGAACCGAGGGGCAACGAATGCTATGGTGAATTTCGTTTCCGCCCCTCGCTAACTGAACTTGTCCGCCTTGCGCCTGCCGAAACGCATGTCATTTTCAAGCCGGGCGCGTAGCTGAGCATAGAATGCCTCCAGAAAGGCGCGTTCATCGCCTGCGCCGGGGGTCCAGCCGATTTTGCGACAGATCGCCGCGTGCACCGCTTCCATCGCTTCGGCCTGATTGTCGCGCAGCACCCGTTCCAATGTCTGCAATTCGTATTCGCCGTAGATCGACAATTCCTCATCCCCGAAGCGGTATGTTGCCCCGGTCACTTCGCTGGCGCCGTGCGCGCCCCCTTCCACCGAAAGCGCGCGTGCCAGTTTTGTGCGGGGCGCTTCAACTACCCATGTTCCGGCAATCAGATCGCCAGCGCGCAACGCATCGCGGTTGAAGAACGGGAACAGCGCGAAAATAAGGAACCACGCCGTTGCGGCCATCGCCGCAGGGCCGCCCGCACCGGTAGGCGCCATCAGCACGAGGATCAGCGGCATAAACAGTTCGATATCGCGCAGCAGATTGCGGGCGATCACTGCTTCCGGCGTCAACCGACCCGCGCTGCCTGCGGCGTTGGGGCGAGCGGCAACGCGGATACCGACGATCCGTTTGCCGGGGGTTGCCCCGCGCGGGCCCAGTTCGAACGCCATGAAATATCCGTTCCACGCGATGAACCAGAATATGGTCCACAACACCGCCAAAAACTCGCCGGCGCCGTCGCCACCTTCCATCTCGCGCAAGGGCAGGCCGATGTAAGCCATCGCTATTGTTACTGCGATGGTGCCAACCAAAAGGATCAGATAGTCTAATATCAGCGCACCGATCCGGGCCGACCGTGATCCGACGATAAAGGGCAGCGCCAATCCTTCGGGCGTCAGTACAGTGCGTTGCCGCTTGGCAATAAACGCAGACTGCCGGTCGCGCACGTTCATCGCTCTGCACTCGGCGGAACGCGGCGGAATGCGAAGAAATAGGCGCACCAGATCACCAGCATCGAGCCGCCAATCGCAAGGCGTTCCAGCGTATCGCCCACCAGTTGCCGGGCAAACCCTTCCAGCAGGGCAGCGACGATCAGCATCATCACCACCCCTGCCATCACGATGGCCGCGCGCCGCCCGCTTTCCGCCGCAGCCGCCATGACCGAGCGGCCGCCGGGAAACGCCATCGAACGCCCCACGTGCAGGCCAGCAGCTCCGGCCAGCAGGATGGCAAACAGCTCAGTCGTTCCGTGAACCGAAAGCCATGCGGCGAAATCCAGTGTCAGCCCTCGCGTGGAAAACAGCCACAGCATCGCGCCGAGTGTGGCCATTTCTTTCAGAAGGATCATCAACGTCGGTATGCCAAATGCAAATCCCAGCGCGAATGCGAGGATCGATACGCTGGCGTTGTTCTGGAACAGATAGGCGGCAAAGCCTGACAAGCCGCCCGCGCTATCGGTGGTGGATAGCGATTCCATCAATACTTCGCGCGATGCGCCCGGTATGCGGGTGTCGGCGAACTGGCTGGGGACGAGGGAGAAATACCAATCCTGATCGCCGCTGACCAACAGCCACCCGGTCGCTACCCCGGCGACCATCACGGCCAGCGCAACCAGAATTTCCGGCCAGATTTCACGTATCGCTCTGCTCAGCCCACCGCCGAGAAATCCGGCGAGCCATCGTACAAAGCCCTGTCGTGGGCCATAGACCTGAAACCACGCCCGCTGCACAAGCGATTCGAGATAGGCGATTGTCGCGGAATCGAGCGAAGTTTCGCGCGCCACCGCCAGGCTGGATGCAGCGGTACGATACAGCGCAGGCAAGGCCAGCACGTCATCGTCGGACAGGCTGCGCAGGCGCCCCTTTTCCATTGCAGTAATGATTGTGTCGAGCCGCTGCCATTCGCTTTCGCGCGCCAGCCGGAACCTGTCCGAACGCAGTGCGGCCGCTTCGATATCGGGTGGCGGGCTGGCATCCTGTTTTCGGCCGAACAGGCCGCTGAGGGTAGGGGCCTTCATCCGATTGCTCCACTGCGTTTGACGGCCAGATAAGCATCGATCAGGCGGTAGCCGATCCGATCCCACGGTGCCTCGATCACATCGATCCCCATCTGGCGCAGGCGTTGCAGTACCAGAGCGCGCTGGCGCGACAGGGTATCGGCGGTGACTGCCTTCGCCAGATTATCGAGCGTATCGGGTTCGGCGCCTTCCATATCGGACAGCTCGCTGTCGGCAATGGTGACGAACAGCACCAGATGGTGATCGACCAGTCGACCAAGGCTTTCGATCATGATTTCTGCCCCGGTCGGGTCGGTGAAATCGGAAAACACCACTACCATGCTACGCCGCTGCAATCGGCTGGACAGTGTCGCCAGCGCCAGTGTGAAATTGGGCTCTTCGCTGTGATAATCCAGCGCGGCAGCGGCGGCTTGCAAACGGTGGAACTGACGGGTTTCGCCGTAAAACGGAGTGGCGATTTGCGGGCGGGCGGTAAATCCGAACAGCGACACGCGGTCACCGCCTTTCAGCGCGACATAAGCAGCGGTCAGCGCAGCAGAAACGGCGCGGTCGATACGCGGCAGGCCATCGACCGGCTCGCACATAGCCTGACCGCAATCGAACGCGAACACGATCTGGTTGTTGCGCTCGCTTTCGTTTTCGCGGGCATAGAGGCGGGTGTGGCGCGCGCTGGCCTTCCAGTCGATCCGGCGGCGATCCATGCCGGGTTCGTATTCGCTCAGCGCTTCGAATTGTGTGCCTTCGCCTCGAATACGGCGGGCGATCAGGCCGAACTGGGCGTCGCGCAGGAAATGTTGCAGCGCCGGGCTGCGGACTGGCGACAGATCGGGCCAGATGCGGATAGCGTCATCCAGGTCGTGCTGCATCTGCCGCGACCCCAGACCCAGTGGGCCATTCCAGCGCAGCCAGATCCGGCCGAGCGTGGCAGTGCCGCGTCGGTTGGGGGTGAGCGCGATGTCGCCTTGCCAGGTATCGTTCCCTTGATCGGGCTGCAGGGCCACAAATGCCCGGCCACTGTCTGCCAGACGAGAATCGAATTCCAGCGCGGCCTCGACGGCGCCGCCGCCAGCGCGGGCGGACAGGTCGGCCAACACCTGCACGTGCAGCGGCTCCCCCACTTCGCAATCGTGCGGAGCGATCACGCGCCAATCGTTGAGCCGACCGGCCACCAGCGCATCGAGCACGATCACCACCAGTAATGCTACACCTGCTGCGGGCGCGACCACCCATGCAGCGGGCGCCGCGGCTGCGATCAACAGGGCCACCGGCGCGGAGAGCGCGGCAATCCAGGCCGCACGGGCAGTTGGGACAAGCGGCAGCTTCACCTCAGCGCGGAGCCTCGGTCGATTCGACCATTTCGGCCACCAGCGTTTCGACTTCGCGCCCCTCGATTTCGGCAGCAGGACTGAGCACGAGGCGGTGGCGCAGCACAGCCACGGCCAGCGCTTTTACATCGTCGGGGATCACATAATCGCGCCCTTCCAGCGCAGCGCGTGCACGCGCGGCATTTGCCAGTTGCACAGCCGCGCGCGGCGAGGCCCCGCTACTGAGATCGGCATTATCACGCGTGGCGCGAACCAGCCGCACGACATAATCGACGATTTCCCCGGCCACTGTCACCTGATCGAGCGCTGCGGTCGCTTGTCCGATTGTTTCGCCATTGGCGACGGCAGCGATGCCGAAGTCCGCTGGGCGTTGCGGCCCTTGCCGCTGACCGAAGCGCGCAACAATCGCGGCCTCTTCCTCTGAGGAGGGATAGGGCACCAGCAGCTTGAACAGGAACCGGTCGAGCTGTGCTTCGGGCAGAGGATAGACGCCCTGATTTTCAATCGGGTTCTGGGTGGCGACGACCATGAAATGTTCGGGCAAAGCATGGGTTTCGCCGTCCAGCGTCACGCGGCGTTCCTGCATCGCTTCCAGCAAAGCGGCCTGGGTTTTGGGCGGGGTGCGGTTGATTTCGTCGGCCAGCAGCAGATCGCAGAAGATCGGCCCACGCGTCAAAGTGAACTGGCTGGTCTGAAAATTGAACAGGTTGGAACCGAGAATGTCGCCCGGCAGCAAATCAGGCGTGAACTGAATACGCCCGAAATCGAGGCCCAATGCAGTGGCGAAACATTGCGCCAGAAATGTCTTCGCCGTTCCGGGCGGCCCTTCCAGCAACACGTGCCCTTCGGCCAGCAGCGCGACCAGCAGGTGTTCGACGGTTTCATCCTGCCCGACAACGGCCTTGGCCACTTCGGCGCGGATCGCATCGGCAAGGGTGCGAACCTCGGGGAGGGTCATGGTCATGGGGCGATAGTCCTTTCCAGCGACTTGAGCGCGTGCGCGGCACGCAGGATTTCGGATGGGCCGCGCGCTTGCGACAGACGAGCGGCGAGTTGAGAGTAAACCGGTGCGTCAGGTGCCCGCCGAGCAACGGCGGCATCGATCGCAGCCGCGTCTGCCGAACGTAGCCCCAGCGCTGCCGCCAACCGCCGGGCGACAAGCGCGGCATAAGGCGCCGTCAGCAAATGCAGGCGGCGGCTGCGGATCGTGAACCCGGCGGTATTGGCGACCAGTTGCCGCTTGCCGAATGCAATCGCGTGCCCTTCCGCCATTGGCGGGCCAAAACGGCGAAACGCGCGCCAGCCCACGATCAGCATAGCGATCAGCAGGCACAATGTTGCGGCAAGGAATGGCGGCGTGAATGCCAGAGTCAGCAGGTTCTGCGTGCCACCTGCACCAGATAGCGTCGTATCGAACACGATCGGCAGATCCATCCCTTCACGCGCAAGGTTCACCACTTGCGTGGCAAGCAGCGCACGGTTGCGATCGGCCAGCCCATAATTGTTCATCAGGTCCGGCTCGGCCACGACCATGACGTTCCATTGATCCTCGGTACAATCGTCGGGCGGGATGGCGGTCAGCCCCGCGGCCTGGTCGAGGACCGGATAGCAACCGCCATCGTCCATATAGCCGACAAGATTCCGCCCCTGAGCATCTTCTGCCAGACCGACGATCCGCCCTTGCGTGAAAGCCTGCACATATTTCGGGCTGGGAAAAGTGCCTGATTTGCCTAGCCCGCTCCACTGTGAAGACCGTGTTTCGGCCGGCTCGATCTTTGCTTTCAGCGACAAGTCATCTCCCAGATCGGAAATCCATTCGGGGGTAAAACTGCCGCCCAGTATGACCCAATCGGGTTTACGGCCGGGGGTTGTGCGTGGGGCGTCGATTGCGACCCATTTGGGGATAATCAGCAGAGTGGGGCCGATATAGCGGCGATCTTCGATAACCTTGCGAATGTCGTCAGCTTCGGCATTGGCGGATGGTGTCAGGATCAGCAGGCCATCGGTCAGATATTGCTTGCGGCTGCGCGACTGGGAGACATCGTGTCCCTGCCGCTCCAGCATTCGATACAGCGCAGCGTACCCGTTAAGCCCGCGATTGGTCACGTCGGCTTCGGCCACACCGTTCTTACCGGTTTGCCCACTGCCGATGAAATACAGGGTAACAAGAAATGCCAGTACCCCGAAGAGCACCAACCCCAGCATCACGCGCGGGTTGAAGGCAGAGGTGCCCGTACCACTCATCGAGCGATCCGTTCCAGAGCGAACGCAGCATATGCATCGCGGGCGATCAGCCAGTCGTCTGCACCGAGTGTGCGGAGCGCGAACAGGCTGCGTTCCACACGGGTCGCTATCGTACCGAAGGCCGCACGTGCGGCATCGGGCAGGGCAGGCAATGCCGCCAGTTCGCGCGCAGTGCTGGACGGATCGACCAGATCGGGGCGGGCATCGGCAATCTGGGTTACACTGCGCTGGAGCAACAGGTGTGTCGCTTCATCGAAGCGCCCCTCTGCCGCGAGCCGGTCTGCATCTTCGAGCAAAGCTAGCGCAGCGGCATGGGTGGGTTGCCATTCGTCTTCGCGATCGGAATCGCTGTGCTTTTGTGGGCGCCAGCCAAGCGCGGGGCCGATCAGTTTCCATAACAGATACAGCAGGGCGGCGATTGCCAGTGCCAGCAAAGCCCATTTCAGCACTGGCCATGCATTAACCAGCCAGCGCCCTACCGGGCCCAGCACTTCCGCCAACCATTTGAACACGGTCTCCAGCCACGCAGGCGGCTGAGCAGTCTTGGGTTGGGGAATCGGCGCATATTGAATGGAAGAATCCGCGCGGACGGCATCCCACGCTTCGCCTGCTGGCTGCAATTCCCCCGTACTTGTCGTCACAGGAAAAGGTGGTGACACGCCCGGCGCGCCATCGCAAGCGCAGAGATCAGCCGCGCTCGCGTGCCTGGGGGTAAGTGCCCAGAATGCGGAGTTCCTTGCTGTGGTACGCCAGTTCGTCCAGCGCCCGGTCGACAGCCGGATCGCCCGGTGCACCGAGAATATCCGAATAGAACATCGAAGCAGCAAACCGCGCGCCGATCTGGTAACTTTCCAGCTTGGTCATATTCACGCCGTTGGTCGCGAACCCGCCCAACGCCTTATAAAGCGCAGCGGGGATATTCTTCACTTCGAACACGAACGTAGTGATGGCAGGTCGGCCTGCGACCGTTTCAGGGGGCAGCGGTTCGCGGGCGAGCAGCAGGAAGCGCGTGGTGTTGTCTGCGGCATCTTCGACATCGTTTTCCACAATATCGAGCCCATAGAGGTCTGCCGCCATCGGCGGGGCAATGGCGGCCAGAGTGGGATCGCACATTTCCGCGACATAGGCGGCCGCACCGGCAGTATCCGAATGTGCCTGCGGCTTGATCCCGCGTTTCTGCAGGTAGTGGCGGCTCTGCCCCAGAGCTTGCGGATGGCTCAGCGCATATTCGAATGGGCCGTGCTGTCCATCGGCGGTGGGCGCAGCCATCAGCGCGTGATTGATTCGCAAAAAATGTTCGGCAACGATGGACAGCCCGCTTTCCGGCAACAGGAAATGGATATCGGCCACGCGCCCATGCTGGCTGTTTTCGATAGGTATCGCAGCCGCACCCGCACGCCCGTCCTTCACCGCTTCGATTGCGTCGGCAAAAGAAAAACACGGCAGTGGCAGGCAGCCGGGGACCATTTCCACCGCCGCACGGTGGGAATTGGCCCCGGGCGAGCCCTGATAGGCGATAGCGCGCGCCGGATCGGCGGCGGCTGCTTCGGCCATCTGGGCAACCATAGCGCGGGCGGGGGCAGGAAAGCTGTTCATGGGCGAATGCGCGCGTAGCTGTGCGTCAATCGGGCGGCAAGGGTTTCCGCTCTTGCGCGCAAGCAATCGTGCAATTAGAGCGGCCCGCAAGGGGACTTTGCCTTTCCTTTGCCACTTTTGAGAATTCGCGGGATAGCTGCACGCATGGACGACCGTTTCAACACCGCTGCCGGATGGGTCCTGTTTTCGGGGATCGTCGCACTTGGCCTGTCTAGCCTGAGCGCCAAGTATTTTATGGCCGACAAACACCACGCTCCGCACGAGATGGGTTATCCCGTCGAAGGCGCGGCGGATGAAGGTGGCGACGCCAACAAGGGACCGAGCCTGGCTGAACTGCTTGCCTCTGGCGATGTCGCCAAGGGTGAAAAGGCTGCCAAGGCCCGCTGCGGCACTTGTCACACTTTCGATCAGGGCGGGGCAAACGGCACCGGCCCGAATCTCTACGGCACCGTTGGCGAGGATATCGGCCACGGCAAGCGTGGGTTCGCTTTTTCGTCTGCGCTGGCCGATCATGGCGGCAAGTGGAGCTATGAAAACCTCGACGCGTGGTTGACCAGCCCGAAGGCGTTTGCCGCAGGTACGAAGATGAGCTTCGCCGGTCTGTCGAAGGGCGAAGATCGCGCCAATATCATCCTCTATCTGCGCTCGCTGGGCGGCGGACCCGAACTGCCAACGCCCGAAGCCAAGCCTGCTGAAGGTGACGAAGCCGCGCCGGCTGATGCCGCATCGGATGCTCCGGCAGGCGAAGATGCCAAAGCTGCAGAAGCGGCAGCGGCAGAAGCCGCCCCCGCCAAGTAAGCTTAGGCGGGGCTTCAGCCTCCGATCTAAATCGTTGATAAGATTTGCAAGGGCGCCCCTATTCGGCGCCCTTGAATCCTTGTGCGATCACATACCATTCGCTCGATCCCTTGCGGCTGGCGGGTGGTTTGGCATGTTTGACGGTCTTGAAGTGCTTCTTCAGCAAAGCGAGCAGATCGGTATCGGTCCCGCCCGCCAGCACTTTGGCCACGAACGCTCCACCCGTCGTCAGGTTCTCAATCGCGAACCACGCGGCGGTTTCGACCAGCCCCATCGTTCGCAAGTGATCGGTCTGCTTATGGCCCACCGTGTTGGCCGCCATGTCGGACAGCACCAGATCCGCAGGACCGCCCAGCGCCGATTCGAGCGCGGGCGGCGCTTCATCCGCCATGAAATCCATCTGAAGAATCGTAACGCCCTCGATTGGCTCGGTTTCCAGCAGATCGATGCCGACCACGGCGGCATGAGGCGCGCGTTTGCGGACCACCTGACTCCATCCACCGGGAGCGATGCCGAGATCCACCACGCGCTGCGCCCCCTTCAACAGGCGATACTTATCGTCCAGCTCCGTCAGCTTATAGGCCGCGCGGCTGCGATACCCCTCCGCCTTGGCTTGTTTTACGTAAGGATCGTTGAGCTGGCGTTCGAGCCAGCGATTCGACGATGCAGTGCGCCCGCGCGCAGTTCTCAGGCGTTTGTCCGGGTTGCGTCCCGACCGGCTCATGCCGCACCTGCCATCAGCGAGCGGAGGATGCCTTCGCGAATCCCCCGGTCGGCCACGCCCAGCCGGTTGGCTGGCCAGATATCGAGAATCGATTCGAGGATCGCACAACCGGCGACAACCAGATCGGCCCTGTCGTTGCCGATGCAGGGCAGCGTGCGCCTTTCATCGGGCGACATTGCCGACAGCCGATCGGCAATCCCACGCATCGATTGCGACGGAACGATCAACCCATCGACCGCTCGTCTGTCGTATTGCGGCAGTCCCAGATGCAGGCTGGCAAGTGTGGTCACTGTCCCGCTTGTGCCCAGCAGACGCACATCCTCCGCGTCGCTGGCAGCAGGGGCGACGCGCTTCGCGAAATCGGTGAAGCTGTCGAACACCGTGCGGCGCATTTCGGCGTAACGGGCCAGCCGGGTTTCCGCATCCCCTTCTGAACGGCCGACCGTGTCGGTCAGCGACACCACGCCCCACGGCACACTGACCCAGTCGAGTATGCGCGGAACAGTATCGGTTGGCTCTATCAGTACGAGTTCGGTTGACCCACCGCCAATGTCGAAAATCACCGCCGGGCCAGTGCCCTGTTCCAGCAATACGTGGCAACCGAGCACAGCCAGCCGTGCCTCTTCCTGAGCGGAAATAATATCGAGCACGATGCCGGTTTCGCGGCGAACCCGCTCAATGAACTCTTCCCCGTTGGATGCGCGGCGGCAGGCTTCGGTCGCTACCGAGCGGGCGAGAAACACGTTTCGGCGGCGCAATTTGTCGGAGCAGACCTGCAATGCGCCCAAGGCGCGATCCATAGCCGCTTCGCTCAATTGCCCGCTGGCGGCCAGCCCTTCGCCCAGGCGGACAACCCGGCTGAATGCATCGATCACTGTGAAATTTTCTCCCGAAGGGCGCGCGATCAACAGGCGGCAGTTGTTAGTGCCAAGGTCGAGCGCAGCATAGGCCTGCCGCGGATGCGGGGTGCCGCGTGGGTGGCGTGGTTTGTCGGCGGCTGAATTGGGCCGGGTTTCGGGCTGGGCCAGCACCTGAGATGACTGCACCTGTGGCGACTGGGCCTGAGGTGATTGAGACTGTGCAGGTTTGCCGCCATGCCTCCTGCGCCGCCCTTTGCGCCGGTTCGACGCGCCGCGCTGTGGCTCGGAAGCCTTGGGTTCGCCGCGATTGTCCGGCGACTGGCCGGGGCGACGATCGTTGAGCTGAGGGGGGCCCTTGTAGCGAAAATCGGCTACTTTGCCGGACTTTTTGCCCCCTTTCCTGCCAGCTCTCCTGTTTGTGTCCGGCGGAGACACGTCCGCCATTGTACTCTTTCTCAATAATCCACCCGCGCCGCATAAAACCGTTCGCGCACGGGCACCTGCCTGCAATGCTAGCGCTGGTTTGATTGCGGGGCAAGAGATCGGTCACGCATCCCCTTGACCTAGCGGGGCATGGAAACTAAGTGCGCCCTCTCTCGCGTTGGCAGGGCTTCCCGCCGCGCACCCGATGCCCCGTCGTCTAATGGTAAGACTACGGACTCTGACTCCGTCAATTGAGGTTCGAATCCTCACGGGGCATCCAGCTTCTCGGCATTAGGTAGCAACGGCAGAAGATTGCTATCTACCCAGCGGTGGGCCAAGCGCCTACTCTTGGGCCATGGGCCTGACCAACTATCAGCATGCATTGCGCAAGAAATATTCCGCACTCACCGGCGAGCGTGACCTGTTGCTGGAGCGCATAGGGCGCATCCGGCAGGAGCAAGCCTTGCTGCCCGAATTGGAGGCCCGCGCCGCCAAGCTGGACGCTCTGGTGAAAAGCGCGGCCATGCTGCTGCAAGAGGACAGCGACCAGTGGGAGCCGCAGGACAGCCCGCCTGTTCGACCATGGACCCATAGCCTGCCCATTCCGTTCGGAACATGCGGTAGGCGGGCCTTAGAGGTTCTGCGAACCGCTGACAGAGCCATGACCGTGCGCGAGATCACGCTGGAAGTGCTTAGGCAGGTCGGAGAGGTCGAGCCTGACCGCGCCACGCTGCAGAAGGCACAGAACGCAGTGGATTCATCGCTGCGTTCCCGTCGTGGGCGCGGCGTGGAATCCTCTGACAAGTATCCGGCGCAGTGGCGCAGCGCGGCTAGGTCGGAGATTGAGTTTGATCCCTAAGGCGTAGGGATGAACGGGATGGGTGTTCGACGTTCCAGTTCTTCAGCGATTTCTTCCAGCTTGCGGACTCGCTCCGCGAGATAGGATCGAACCACTGCGTTCGCAGGGCTTCCATCATTGCGAAGTCGCGCAGCAACATCGCGGATTTCGGCAACTAGATCATCATGCATTGCATCACCCTTTTGCAGCACCCGCCTGACTATTATTAGGCGGCACCAATAGGAGAACTGAAAATGGCTAATTCGGCATCGAAGGTGCAGCGTCGTTTTCGTCACACAGGCGAAGCATCTTCTCAGCAAGTTCGCGCGCCACAGGCCACGGCATTTCAGACGCGATGCGAAGGCCATCCGAAAGATCATACTCGACCTCAAGGCCAGACTCGTTTGCAGAGAGATTGGTCGTCGGGCTCATCGTGGGGAGAAGTTGTGCAGGCAAGATTCCGCGACTGGTGCCATCGGCCACAGTTCCCAGTAGACCAAGCGCAAGGTCATGTGCCATTTCAGGATGAAGACCAATGCCAACAGGCTTTCCATCGTTGGCTTGAAAGCGAAGGGCGATGAACCCTCCGCTATCGTCGAGGTGGATTTCATGGATGCCCACCACCAAGTAACTTCTTGTCATACCGCCACCTCCGATTCCCTCGGTAGGCAGTCTGCATCTTAGGCGGCGCGCTGCCAATAGCCGGTCCAGTTGCGGCTCTGGCGACTAGCAAGACCGGCTCCCACAACCATCATCGCCTGTCCGCCGTTGCTGGTGCGACGGTTATCCTCGCGCCAGCTTGCCTCACCAGCATAGGCGTGGAGATACGGCCCTGCGATATGGTGATGGGTGCCGACTTCCATCCGGCGCAGGCGCGAGAAGTAGCTTTCGGCCTGATTGGTGCAGGCCCCGTCTTGCGAATAGGCCAGCGAGTGATTGATGCGCCAAGTCTGCCAACCGGAGTGCAGGTCATCCCAGCTCGAAGCCTCATCTGCGTGGATGGTCGCGAGAGTGCCGACGCGATCGCGGACGATAGGCACGGCATCGCCTTCATGGCGCACCACGAAGGGAAGCGACCGGCCCTTGCGCTCACGCATGATGACGACGCACTGCCGCTTGCCGGTCTGGTGCTTCGCAAGGCGACGATCCCGGCGATCCTCCTTGCGGTTTTCCGGGCGAATGTGACCGCCGAAATAGGCCCCGTCAATTTCCACGATACCATCCAAGCGAATGCCAGCCTGTCCCTTTGCTATGGCTTCGCGCAGCTTGTGGCAGAGCACATAGGCGGTCTTGTACTGCACATCGAGATCGCGGCTGATCTGGAGCGCAGAGACACCCTTCGCACCGTTCACGAACAGTACGATAGCGGCCAGTAGATCGGTGAACGACAGCTTGCGGGCGGCAAAGATTGTGCCGCTGGTGACGCTGAACTGGTGCTTGCAGGCCTTGCACTGGAACTTGCGGCGCGAGGGAATGTCGTAGGCATCGCAGCAGCCGCAGCGCGGGCAAACAGCCGCCCCTTCCGTTTCCGGCCAGCGCAGGGAACGAAACAGCGCATAGGCCTTGTCCTCGCCCATGGTGTAAACCTGCTTGAGCGAGATGGTGCGAGCCTTCGCGGAGAGTAGAAAGTGCTGTCCTTTGCTCTTCATCATCATATCCAGTGATGTTACTCACCGAATATGATGGTTTACATCGTCGTAGTCAATGGTTTATATCATCAAAAATGATGATGTTCGGAGTGCCTGATGGCCAAGAATGATCCTGTCACCGTTGAATATGAGACTCGCGCAAAGAGCCTGCTAAAGGGCGAATTGAAGCGGCGGGGGATCACATATGCGCAACTGGCCGAGAAGCTGGCCGAAATTGGCGTTGCCGAGAACGACAGGAACCTCAACAACAAGATCAGCCGGGGCGGCTTTAGTGCCGCTTTCTTCCTGCAATGTCTGGCAGCCATTGGGGCCAGTGACGTTCGGATTTAGGTGCTTCCAGCACCTTCTCGTGCGGGATTTCGTGAGCGTCATGCCAGCGCATAGCGGCGTCAAACTTCTCGCCATTTGACCACGCCTTCGGTCGAACAATGACGCCAAAGGCCGCATCATCCTTGGTGCGTAGATCAACTTCCATCACCAAGAAGTGGTCGCCACTTTCGACCTCGCGCCAAATTACCTTCCGATCAGAGAACACGTATGGGCATGGATCGGCAATCTCGCGGTCGAACTGGATTATCAGCGCAATTGCATTGCGCGACACCTTCGGGTCTGAATGGTTCACGTTCCCCATGACCTGCCCGTCCAGCATCGTTAGGCCAGCCACACCCACATGTTTCTGAGCCAAGGGCTGGCCGTCCTTCCAATTAACTGTGAAGTGCTGCCAGTTGCCGACCTTTCGCTTGGCTTCCCACTTACGGAAGGCCCACTCTCCCCAAGATATGGCAAGAACCCCGCTGAGAAACCATGCCATAGCGACGATGGTGGTATCGTAGCTTGAATCAAACATGGCGGCAGGCCCCGCCCTTACGAACTCGCGAACCTTTGAGGTCCAGCCCAGTTCGTCCGCCACGGTTTCGGTGGTGAAGACCGCGAGCCCCACCACGAGAGCCCATACCGGCAGCGCCACAAGTCGGATGAACTTTATCATGCTCGCTTCCTGCCTCACCTTGAGGCCAAAGTGGAGTCGAGCCGATGCTTGGAGAAGCGGCACTCGAAGCAGGCTTTCTGCGCTTGCTACCTAATGCCGCAGCTTCTTCGCGCGCTTCTGTATCTTGCCCACCGCTCTGCCGCGGCCTATCGGGCGGTGATGACTGATGATAACAAGAGACAGGAACGCGATCTGAAGGATCGCAAGTTTTACCGCGCCGAACAGGAAGCCGAATTCACCGACAAGGGAACGCCGGATACTCCGCAAACGCGGCACCCGGCCTATCGCCTGGCTTTTCGCGACACCGATTTCCTGGTTCGCGAGGAATTGCGCCCGGTTCGGTTCCAGCTTGAACTGCTCAAGCCCGAAATGCTGTTGGATGAAGCGGGCGTAGGCTCCACGCTGGTGATGTATGGTTCGGCCCGCATTCCTTCGCCCGATAAAGTCGAGGAAATGCTTGCTTCCGCCACCGATGCGAACCGCACGGTGGTCGAACGGCTGGTGGAAAAGGCGAAGTATTACACCGAAGCGCACAAGCTGGCGAAGATGGTCAGCGAAAAGTCCATTGTCGAAGACGGAAGGCGCCAGTTCGTGATCTGTTCGGGCGGTGGTCCGTCGATCATGGAAGCGGCCAATCGCGGCGCGAGCGATGCAGGGGCGGAATCGATCGGCCTCAACATCGTGTTGCCGCACGAACAGGCGCCCAACAAGTATGTGACGCCCTATCTCAGCTTCCAGTTCCACTATTTCGCGCTCCGCAAAATGCACTTCCTGCTGCGGGCGAAGGCAGTGGCGGTATTCCCCGGCGGGTTCGGTACGTTCGATGAGTTCTTCGAACTTCTGACTCTGATCCAGACGGGCAAGATGAAGCCGATTCCGATCCTGCTGTTCGGCAAGGATTTCTGGAACCGCGTGATCGATTTCGAGGCGCTGGCCGAAGAAGGGACGATCAACAAGGATGACCTCAACCTGTTCCGCTGGTGCGAAACCGCGGACGAGGCGTGGGGCCACATCGCCGGGTTTTACAAACTGGACGATGCAACCGCCAAAGCTCCCTGCTGACAGGGAGGGACATTGCCCGCGTATCGGCGGGAAGAGCGGGGGCGCGGCTGTTCGGCAGCAGCGCCCCTTCGCATTAACAGGACCGGCCCCGGCGAACGGGGTGGGGTGCATTAATTGAGATTGCGGACGGCCTGCTGCCCCAGCGGGCCGTTACCTGCGCCAAAGCCCGGTGCGGCATTGATTGCCGCCAGCACGAATTGCCGCGCCAGCCGCACCGCGTGGTCCAGCGCCTGCCCGTGACCGATCAGCGTGGCGATGGCTGATGACAGAGTGCAGCCGGTCCCGTGGGTGTGGCGGGTGTCGATCCGCGCGTGATCGAACTGGACCCAGCGACCGCCCGGCTGGATCAGAATGTCGATCACTCGCGCATCTTCGGTATGGCCACCCTTGGCCAGAACGCAGCAGCCGTGTCGGTCTGCCAGTTCCGCCGCGGCGTCGATCACTTGATTGGTATCTTCCAGTGTGCGCCCCGCGAGGTGCGCCAGTTCGGGCAAGTTGGGCGTGACCAGCATGGAGCGGGCGAACAGCTTTTCGCGGATCGCCGCGATGGCATCCTGCGCGATCAGAGTCGCGCCGCTGGTGGAAACCATCACCGGGTCGAGGATGACCGGCACTGCCGCGTCCAGACCCGCCAGCGCACTGTCGAGCGCATCGACAATCGCGATATCGTGCAGCATTCCGATCTTGATCGCATCCACCCCGATATCGCTGATGCACGAATCTATCTGCGCCGAAACCATGTCAGCGGAAAGCGGGGCAATCGCCTGAACTGCGGTGGTGTTTTGCGCGGTGATCGCAGTGATCGCTGTCATCGCATATCCGCCGAGCATCGTGATCGTCTTGATATCGGCCTGAATTCCCGCGCCGCCCGATGAATCGGAACCGGCGATGGACAATATGCGGGGAGGGGGGCGGTCGATCATGCCAAGTGCTTCCGCTGTGTGGATGGCGGGAATTTGGCGTGGAGCGACTTCGCCCGCGTGGGCCGATCCATCAGTTCACCGCCGCAATTGGGGCAGCGATCATCCAGATCGTCGGCGCATTCGGCGCAGAATGTGCATTCCAGACTACAGATGAAGGCACCGGGTGCCTCAGCCGGCAGGTCGGTGCCGCACCGTTCGCAATCGGGCCGCATGTCCAGCATCAGGTGGCTGCCCGCACGGCATCGCAGATCGAATCGACTACGCGTTCGACTTGCCCTTCGTCGTCGCCTTCGGCCATCACCCGGATCACCGGTTCGGTGCCCGACGGGCGGATAACCAGTCGCCCGCGCCCGGTCAGTTCGCTCTCGGCATCGGCAATCGCTTGTTTGACCTGAGCATCGTCGAGCGGGGTGCCACCATCGTAGCGCACGTTTTTCAGCAATTGCGGTACAGGATCGAACTGGCGGAGCATCTCGCTCGCTCGCTTGCCCGAACGCACGAGGCTGGCCAGCACGCGCATGGCCGCAATCGTGCCATCGCCAGTGGTCGCATGATCGAGCAGGATCATGTGCCCCGACTGCTCCCCGCCGACATTGAACCCGCCTGCGCGCATTTTTTCAAGCACGTAGCGGTCACCGACTTTGGCGCGTTCGAGCGTCAGCCCATGCCCTTGCAGGCAGCGTTCAAGGCCGAGGTTCGACATCACCGTGGCCACGATACCGCCGCCCTTCAGCGCGCCCTTGTCATGCAGACGCAGTGCGATGAGCGCCATGATCTGATCGCCATCGACCGTTTCGCCCTTTTCATCGACTACGATCAGGCGATCCGCATCGCCGTCCAGCGCGATGCCGATATCGGCACCGGTTTCGATAACTTTGGCTTTGATGGCATCGAGCGAAGTCGATCCGACCTCGCGGTTGATGTTTGTGCCGTTGGGTTCGACCCCGATGGGGATTACTTTCGCGCCCAGTTCCCAGATCGCCGATGGGGCCACCTGATAGGCCGCTCCGTTGGCGCAATCGACCACGACCTTCAGGCCGTCGAAGCGAATTTCGTTCGACACCGTCTGCTTGATTGCGTGGATATAGCGACCCCGCGCATCGTCTATCCGACGGGCGCGACCGATCTGGCTGGCCTCTGCCAAGGGCAATTCCTGATCGAGCATTGCCTCTATTGCCAGTTCGTCTGCATCGGACAGCTTGAAGCCGTTGGGGCCGAACAGTTTTATGCCGTTATCTTCGAATGGGTTATGGCTGGCGGAAATCATCACCCCCAGATCGGCCCGCATTTCACGGGTGAGTAGGGCAATCGCCGGGGTCGGCAGAGGCCCGGTCATGATCACATCCATGCCCACACTGGTGAAACCGGCGACCAGCGCACTTTCCATCATATAGCCGGAAAGGCGGGTATCCTTACCGATAACGACCCGGTGGCGGTGGTCGCCCCGCAGAAAATGCCGACCGGCGGCCTGGCCGACTTTCATTGCTGTGGCGGCGGTCATCACCCCCTGATTGGTACGGCCGCGAATGCCGTCGGTGCCGAAGAACCTGCGTCCCATCTGTCTCTCAATCTCTCGTCTCGTCAATAGCAGCCGCCATGCCGTGAACCGGTGAAAATGTCACCCTTTAGTCAGTACCTAGCGCGAAACGAGAATTGCGTTATTCTGGGGTAATGGACGATACAGGGGATCGCGCTGCACGCGCGCAATCGGCGGAACATCAGCTCGTCAACGTGCGGCTGCCGGCGGGGTGGACACTGACAGGGTTGATTGCGGGGCTGCTGCTGGGCTGGGCGCTGGCGGGAAGCACAGTGATCGATCCGATACTGACGGTGACGAAGCCGGTCGGTTCGCTGTGGCTCAGGGCATTGCAAGTCACCATCGTGCCACTGGTCGCGGCGCTGCTGGTGCTGGGTATCACGCAAATGGCGCAAGCCGCGCGCGCCGGGGCCGTGGCTCGCAAAATGCTGAGCTGGATAGCTGTAGTGCTGATTTTCGGCGGGCTGGTTTCGGCATTTGTGTTGCCGGTGTTGCTATCTGTATTTCCGCCGCCCGCTTCCGCCGCAGGCATCCTTTCGGCCAGCACTGGCCCGGCGCAGGAAGTGCCGGGGATCGGCGCATTCGTCGAATCGCTGGTTGCCCCCAATATTGTGGAAGCGGCTGCCAACACTTCGATGTTGCCGCTGACTCTGTTCTTTGCCGTGTTCGCGCTGGCACTGGTGCGGCTGCCGGCGGGGCAGCGCGACACGATGATCCAGTTCTTCCGCGCGCTGGCCAACACGATGCTGCTGATTATCGGATGGGTCTTGTGGCTGGCCCCGGTGGGCGTGTTTGCGCTGGCAATGGGCGTTGCCGCACAAAGCGGGGGCGCGGCATTCGCGACGCTGGCGCATTATATTCTGGTAGTGGCAGCGATGGGCTTCATCGTCATGCTGGGCGGATATGTACTGGCGTGGGTCGCTGGAGGGATCAATCCGCTGCGGTTCACCCGCGCGATGTTCCCGGCGCAGGCTGTCGCGCTATCCACGCAAAGTTCGCTGGCCAGCTTGCCCGCGATGCTGGTCGCGGCGCAGCGACTGGGTGTGCGCGAAACCACAGCGGAATTTGTCCTGCCGCTGGCGGTGGCGATTTTCCGTTCGACCAGCCCGGCGATGAATCTGGCGGTGGCGATCTATGTCGCGCATCTGGCGGGGGTTACGCTGACTCCGCTGTCGCTGGCTGCCGGTATAGCGGTGGCGCTGGTGATTTCGGTCGGGTCGGTTAGCTTGCCCGGTTCGATCAGCTTTGTCGTATCCATCGGTCCGATCGCATTGGCGATGGGAGTGCCCGTCGGCCCGCTGGCTCTGCTGGTCGCTGTCGAGATGCTGCCCGATATCATGCGGACAGTGGGCAATGTGACACTCGACGTAGCTGTTACCACTGCTGTCGACCGGACAAGCAAGGATTAATCAGACTCTGTTGCAACCTTGCCGTCTCTCGCGCATTGGAGAAGAGAACCCTTTCTACCACTCCAATCCGAATACGGGAGAAACCAAATGGCTTTCGATCTTATCCCGCTGCCTTATGCCGATACGGCGCTGGCACCGGCCATTTCCGCTGAAACGCTGTCGTACCACTATGGCAAGCACCACAAGGCGTACATCGACAAGACCAACGCCGCCATCGAAGGTGGCGAACTGGCCGACAAGTCGCTGGAAGAAGTGATCGCCGCCGTTCGTGGCAAGAATCAGGGCCTGTTTAACAACGCCGCGCAGAGCTGGAACCACGGGTTCTACTGGCATTCGCTGGCGGCTGACACCGGCAACCCGTCGGATGAACTCGCTTCGATGATCGACGACGCATTCGGCTCGCTCGACAAGCTGAAGGACGAGCTGAAGGCGCGTGGCGCAGGCCACTTCGCCAGCGGCTGGGTCTGGCTGGTCGAGAAGGGCGGCAAGCTCGAAATCGCGGAAACCCACGATGGCGACACACTGGCCGATCAGGATGGCAATCCGCTGCTGACCGTCGATGTGTGGGAACACGCCTATTACCTCGATCACCAGAATGCGCGCCCGGCCTATCTGGACGCAGTGATCGACACCAAGCTGAACTGGAGCTTCGCATCGGACAACCTCGCACGTGGCACCACCTGGAAATATCCGGGCTGATCCCTGCGCGACAGCGAATAAAGAAAACCCGCTCCGGTCATCCGGGGCGGGTTTTTCGTATCAGCTTCCTTCGGTCGGTTCCGCGCTCATCGGGTTGCCGATGAACAATGGCTCCCCAAAAATGAAACCGATCAGGTTAGGCCGCCCGACATGGTCGAAGAAAGCCGTCAGCGTCAGCAGAATGGGTACTGACAAAAGCGCGCCGAACACGCCCCAGATCCAGCTGAAGTAACTGAGCGCGATCAGGATTACCACCGGGTTCATCGTGAACCGCGCGCCGAGGATCGAAGGCGTGACCACGTTCGATTCCACTGTATGCAGTCCGAGATATGCCGCCGCCGGGATAATGCCGAGCAGGGCAGTTTCCGCTGTGCCTACGCCATAAAGCGCCAGCACCCCTGTCATCGCCAGGGGGCCGATATAGGGCAGGAAATTGAGCAGTGCGGCCAGTCCGCCCCACATCACCGGCGCATCGACACCCAGCGCCCATGCGCCCAGCGCCACGATCACGCCCACGCCTGCATTGATGAAAGTAACTGTCAGAATATAGGCAGCGACCCGATCCTGCACTTCGCGGATGACGCGGGCGGCCTTGATGCTGCTGCCGAAATCGCTGCGGTCGAGCAGAAGGTGGCGGCGCAACCTGACGCGCGCTTCCACCATGAAGAAAGTCATCAGGAACGTCAGCAGGGTTTCCAGCACGACGCTGGGCGTCGCGAAAGCAAGTTGTTCGATCACCGACGGGCTGGCCAGCACGACTTCGCGCCCGGTATGTCCGGTAATCTGTGCGATTTGCTCGTTGGCCGATGCAATCCAGTGGAAGTTCGCACGCAGTTCGCTGAACCGCTTGCTGACCTGATCGACCACTTGCGGCAATTGATCGAACAGGGCGACTGCCGGTTGCAGGATCAGCCCCAGCGCCAGCATCACGATCGCGCACAGCAGCAGCAGCGACAGGAACGATGCCAGCACATTGGGCAGGCCCCAACTGGCGAGTTTATCGGCCAGTGGCGACAGCACTATCGTCAGGATCAGGGCTGTAACCAGCGGCAGGAATACCACCGACCCGATCGACAGCACAAACGGCAGCGCCAGAAACAGTCCCAGACCCAGAATGACCACCAGCGCCGACATCAGCCGCAATTCCTGCGCGGCGAATGTCATTTGTGTGGAGCTGTCCGATACGCGCGCGGGTTCGCCGCCATCTGGCGCAGGCTGAGCCGCATCGCGGGAATCGTGGGCGCTCATCACTCAGGAGCCTTATGACAATCGGAACCTGCGATATTGCCGCAAGCGTGGAGCCTGTTCAAGCAGATCGCGATCAGCGGGTCGGCAGGCTGACACCGTTGCCCGCGGCCACTTCGTCCAGCTCTTCCAGCAAGGCGCGGTGGGCGCTTTCGTCGTCGGCGGTGCGCTTGGGAATCGTGCCATCTTCCAGCATTGCCGACAGAGCAGCGCGGGCGCGGCCCACGCGGCTTTTGATCGTACCCACGGCACAGCCGCAGATATTGGCCGCTTCTTCGTAAGAGAAACCGCCCGCGCCCACCAGCAGCAAAGCTTCGCGCCGTTCGGGCGGCAAAGTCAGCAGCGCGCGGCGCATGTCGGACAGATGGATCGGTTCTTCCTGCCCGGCAGGCGCGGTCAGGATTCGTTCGGCCACGTTTTCATCGAAATCGCCACGGAAACGATTGCGGCGCATATCGGTAAGATAGGCGTTACGCAGGATTACGAACGTCCATGCGCGCATCGATGTGCCGGGCTGGAATCGATCCTGCGCGGCCCATGCCTTCAGCATGGTTTCCTGCACCAGATCGTCTGCCATGTCGGGGCGGCCGCACAAGCCACGCGCAAATGCGCGCAGATGCGGAACCACTTCGGTCAGCTCTCGCTTGAAATCGGCCTTCTCGCTGGCCGTTCGCTCGGTCTCGCTCATCAGTTCTTGCCGTCCAGCTTGGAAAGCAGATCCTTGAAACTATCCGGCAGTTCTTCTTCCACGACAGAATCATAGAGCTGGCGCAGGCCATTGGCCCACCCCGGCTGTGCATCTTTTTTTTGTCTGTTCACTGTGTTGCGATCCTTTTCGCCCCCCTGTGATGCAGAATCTTTCGTGTCGTTCTTGTCCGCTGTCATGAACGTCCCAAACAATAATGTATCGATACAAAATGCGTCCGCAGTAAACGGCCGGTCGTTGAGTGCCTACTCTTCGGAATGGCTGTTCTGTCAAGTTGGGAACGAAGCCGGGCGCGCATGGTTCCCTTGATATTGCCGGGTATGTATTGGCAGACAATGGTTTGCGGTCGGTTGGGTCAGCAAGCCGGTTGGGGGTACTGGGTTGAGTAATTCGGACGTGCAGAATCGCCGGGCACGGCAATTGCTGGTCCAATATCCGCGCGCCGCGCCGCTGGCGATTTTTCTTTTGATTGCAGCGATTACCGCTCTGTCGATCTTCGCGATAGAGCGGGGCGAGTGGCAGCGCGAACAGGCCGGGCTGAGCGAAACAGCGCAGGCAGTCAGTTCGGCTTTGGAACGGCGCGGCAATACCTCTTCGGCCTATCTGCGTGCTGGCGCGGCTCTGTTCGGTACGGTCGATGCTGTGCCAGGCCCGCTTTTCCGGCGCTTTATCAGTGAATTGCGGCTTGATTCCGATTATCGCGGAGCGGAAGGTATCGGCTGGGCAATTGCGCTGAAACCGGGCGATGTCTCCCGGTATGAAGCAGCGCTTAGTGAACTGACTGCCAGCCGTCGTACGGTGCATCCCAAACCGCCCGCCAATGCAAAACTGGTGGTGCCCGTCACGTTTTTGCAGCCCGATACCGAACGCAATCGCCGCGCCATCGGGTTCGACATGTATTCCGAGCCTGTCCGGCGGGAGGCGATGGAGGAAGCGATCCATTCGGTGCGCCCCACCGCCAGCGGCAAAGTCGTGCTGGCACAGGAAGGCCGCAAGCCAGAGCCGGGTTTTCTGATCTATATGCCAGTGTTTGAAGGCGGGGTCCGCGGACGGAAGTTGCGCGGATTTGTCTATAGCCCGTTCAACGCGCAGGATTTCCTGATTTCCGCGATGGAGCTGGAAACGCCGGGCGACATGGGTGTGCGCCTGTATGACGGTGCGCCGGGCAAGGATAACCTGCTGGCCGAACTCGCCCCGGCGCAGCGCACCGGGCGCGTCGTGCGTAGTCAGGTAAGCATCGCCAATCACCCGATGGTGCTGGAAGTGGAATCCGCGCGCGGGGCGGGGCTATCCACACTATCGATGCTGACGCTGCTGTTCGGGCTGCTGGTGGCCAGCCTGCTGATGGTGGTGGTGCGGTTGCTGACGCAACAGGCGGCGGAAGATCAGGCTTCGCTCGAATGGCTGGAAGAACAGAATTCGATCCGCGACACACTGACCCGCGAACTGAACCACCGTGTCAAAAACACGCTGGCCAATGTGCTGTCGATCGTCAATCTCACCCGGCGGCGGGCGACCGATATAGACGATTTTGCCGACGGGCTGGACGGCCGCATCCGTGCGCTGTCGGCCACGCACGATTTGCTGACATCGTCGGATTGGAGCACGACGCCACTGGGCGCGGTGATGCAGGCCGAACTGGCGCCCTATGCCCGCAGCGAAGCGTCGATAGAGCTGAAGGGGCCGCATGTCGAACTGGCACCCAACGACGCATTGTCGCTGGGTCTGGCGGTCCATGAACTGGCGACCAATGCCGCAAAATACGGCGCGCTGAGCACGCCCGAGGGCAAAGTGTGCCTGACCTGGGCGCTGGAAAGCGACAATCTGGCCAGTATCGAATGGGTGGAAAGCGGCGGTCCGCCTGTGCCCGATCGGCGTTCGCGCGGGTTCGGCACCGATCTGATCGAAAAGATCGTGGCCCACGAACTGCGCCATCCGGTGCGGCTGGAATTTGCCCGCGAAGGTGTGCGGTGCCGATTGCTGGTGCCGGTACGCCGCCCCAGCGAATTCGAAATCCGTGCGCGTAAGCGGGCAGAGCGTCGGCAGGCCAAAGGCAGGCGGTGAGTGCAGCGCCAGCGGCTTGCTGCTGGCGCAGCTCTGACATCACAGCCGATCGCTGTGTCTCTGTCCGTGCTGTGTGTTCAATGGTGTGAGATTTAAAAAACCCGGCGAGACAGTTGCCTGTCTCGCCGGGTCGATATGCGATGATGCGCGGTGTCAGGCCAGCGGACGGCTCGATCCGAAGAACAGCGCCTGACTGATAGCGGCGCGAACGGTCGATTCCTGAAACGGCTTGGTGACCAGATAGGTCGGTTCTGGCCGGTCGCCGGTCAGCAGGCGTTCGGGATAGGCGGTGATGAAGATCACCGGCACCGAACCGATTTCCAGAATATCGTCCACTGCATCGAGACCGGAAGACCCATCGGCCAGCTGAATATCCGCCAGCACAAGGCCGGGTGTCTTTTCGGCAACGACTTCCTGCGCTTGCGTGCGCGTAGCGGCTGTGCCGCAGATATCGTGACCCAGCGAACGAACGAGATCTTCGAGCTGCATCGAAATCAGCGGCTCGTCTTCGATAATCAGAACGCTGGTGGTGGATTCGCGGTCGATCTCCTCGACAGCTTCCTTGACCAGCGATTCGACCTCGGCTGAATCCAGCTCCATGATTTCCGCGGTTTCGGGGATGGAGAAATCTTCCAGCGTGGTCAGCAGCAAAGCCTGCCGATTAAGCGGGGTGATGACTTTCAGCCGATCGCGGGCGGCACTTTCGTGTTCGCCGGTCCCATCGGTCGTGCGGCCATCGTCGGCCACTTCGAGATAGGCGCTCGACCACACTTTGTTAAATGCGCGGTAGAGCGGGACACGACCGGCCTCGAGCGATTTTTTCAGCTCGTCGTCGGCCAGTGCGGCCTCCAGCGTAGCGCGCACGAATGTATCACCGGTCGATTGAGAGCCGGTCAGTGCGCGGGCATAGCGGCGCAAATACGGCAGATTGGAAGCGACTTGATCTCCAAGCGACATGTAAACCCTTCCCGTTTGAGATAGCGGGGTAACGTTGCAGGACAGCGAAGGTTCCGCCTGCGAATTGACAAGCTGGCAGCGAGAGGACAGACCGCTGCCACCGCACGTGAAGTGGTGGCATTTTCTGCTTTTTGCAATGGGGGTTAAGGGTGGGATCGTCTCAACAGACGCGGTGTAGCGAATGCCCGCTGCAACTGGCACAATGTCTCCGTGCGCTCAGCCCCGAACAAGTCGAAACCATGCAGTCGATCAAACGCGGCGAACGCATGGTCGAGCGCGGCGATACAGTGTTCGAACAGGGTAGCGACGGGAGCGAGTTGTTCACGGTGCTGGAAGGGGTGCTGATGCGGGTCCGCACGCTGGACGATGGACGGCGGCAAATCGTCAACCTGATGTTCCCCGGCGATCTGGTCGGACTGCAGGGTGCGTTCGACGATCCGCGCAGCCATTCGGTGGAAGCGATCCTGCCGGCGCGGCTGTGCGAATTCCATCGCGTCGATTTCCCCACGCTGATCCGCTCGCATCCGCGGCTGGGATACGACATCGTGTGGATGGCGGCGAAGGAAGAAACCGAGCTGGAAGAACACATCGTCTCGCTCGGCCAGCGTAACGCCCGCGAACGGATCGCCAATCTGGCGGTGTGGATGGTGGACCGCGCACAGGCGAGCGGAATCGCCCGGCGGGACAACAGCCTCGAACTGCCGATCACGCAGACGCAAGTGGCAGAAATGCTCGGCCTGTCGCTGGTGCATGTGAACCGCACGCTGCAATGGCTGCGGAGCGAAAAACTGGTCGACTGGCGCAATGGCCGGATCGCCGTGCCCGATATGGAACGCACCAGCGACTTCGCGCAGTTCGAAGGGCGCCGAATGCAAATGCGGCCCTTTATTTGAAGGGGTTGAGAGGGCATCCCGCGAAGGCCCCCGCACACCTCCCATTGCGCCGCCGAATTGCGGTGAATCAAAAAAATCTGAAAAATGCGATTCTGCGGGGAACCGGTTTTCGGTCGGTGCATTTCCCTTATGTCACCGCCGAGACCCCCCCTCCCGTCCAAGCGGCTGGTGATACGATCCCGAAGGGCCTCCGCTCGAATGCGAGCGGAGGCCTTTTTTATGGCCCGGCGAAACGGGTGGGTTTGGCGAAGTTTCGGAGACAAAGAGCGGTGTAGCGGGCAGTGCGCGCTGCGGGAGCGGGGCCAGCGCGAATTCGCTTTAGCGCAATACGCTTTTCAAGCGGGAGAACAGCCCGGTTGCACCGGGGCGCGTTTGGATCGCGGCGAGCAAATCCTCGGGCGCATAGGGTTTTTCCAGCACCGGTCCCAGTTCGGCGATGTTGGCCGGGATATCTTGCGGGGCACCAGTGGAAAATACGATCCGCGGCGGTTTCGGCCCGACCGAACTGACGAGTTCGGCCAGCGCCCAGCCATCGTCGCGATCCGACAGATGCACATCCAGTATCATGGCGTCCGGTCGATGCGTGCGTAATGCTGCCAGCGCATCGTCAGACGAATTGCATTGAATAACCCGTGTCGCGCCTGCGCCGAGCAGGGTTTCCTCGATATTCAGCGCCAGAATAGCGTCGTCTTCCACCACCAGCACGATACCGATTGGCGGCGCGGCAGCCGCTTTGGACCGATTATAAGATTTCACCCCTTGGGTTGCCACCTGCGCGTTTTCCTCATCGCGCCACCGGACGGAAAAGCCGGGGCGATCATATGAAGCGAACGACAGGTGGCAGAACACCGTTCCCGCGTCCCGCAGAATTGCGTCGCCGCGTGGCACAAATACCACGAATAGAGGCGCTTAGTGGGCAATGTGAGTGGCGATTGTCGGTTCGCCGCGATCCGCCCTTCGCGCCGGTTGTAATAATGGTGAGGTAGGGTCATGGATTGCCGCGTCGCCTGCGGCTCCTCGCAATGACGAGGGGGCGGCGGATTTGATCCGGGGGGCGCGCTATTCTTCCGGCGTGGAGCCAGCAGAAGCTGCACCCCGGCTCTGGGGCCGGGGTGACGGTGGGGCTTTCATACCGGATCTCTCCAGCGTCCACCTTCCTGCTCGTCATTGAGAACGCAGTGAAGCAATCCATGGCCTGACGTCTCCGTCCACAGCATCGGTTTAAGCTGAGGCAACGTGCGTTCCATGGATTGCCTCGTCGCTTACGCTCCTCGCAATGACGAGGGATGGTTGATGTGCGATAGTAACGGCCAACCATTGGCAGTGCGACCCCACCCAAGAACCAAACCCACTTCGTGCCTTCGCGCCTTCGTGTGACCATCTTCCACCCCACGTTCCCGCCCATCGCGGCGGCTGTGAGGGGGCGAGGGATGGTCTATGGATTGCCAGATCGCCTGCGGCTTCTCGCAATGACGAGAGGTGGGGGCGCCAATCACCCACGTCGCCCCCGACTTTATCCGGCGGCCCGGCTATTCTTCCGGCGTGGAGCCAGCAGAAGCTGGACCCCGGCTCTGGGGCCGGGGTGACGGTGGGGCTGATAATGTGCGCGCCCTTCGTTGCGTCACCGCCCTGAAGCAATCGCGCTTACAGCCCTTTCTGATAGATCACGTATTCCCGATTCACATGGCTGTCGATCGCTTCGGCAATAGCGACCATTCCCTGATTATCGTCGAGGATCCAGCCGATTTCCCCGCGTGTCGAGCCATATTTTTCAATCGCGTTGCGGCGGATATATTCGATCATCATAAACGCCAGCTGGCTGGCAAGGCGGGAGGATTGCAGGCGCTTGCGGACCCCCATCAGCGGCACCCGCATCGTGCGGACCTGCGGCTTGCGTAGCCATGTCAGCAACTTGATCCAGTTGAAGGGGAACAGTTTGCCCTTCATCGGTTTCAGCACTTCGTTGAGATCGGGCAGCGTCATCATGAATGCCACCGGCTCCCCTTCGTATTCGGCGACCATGATGAGGTCTTCGCGGACGATGGGTTTGAATTTCTTGCCGGCATAGGCGATTTCGGCGTCGGTGAACGGCACGAAGCCCCAGTTATCCGACCATGCATCGTTGAGAATATCGAGGATCAGGCGCGCTTCTTCGTCGAATTTCGATTTATCGACGTTACGGATGCGGATTTTCGCATTCTTCTCGCCCGAAGAAACGATGCGCTGGATCAGCGGGGGGAATTCCTGCGTAATATCCAGTTCGTAAGTATAAAGCGATTTGGCCCTGGTATAGCCAAGCGCTTCGAACCAGTCGCGATAGCGGGCGGGCTGGTGCCCCATCATCACCGTGGGCGAGTGATCGTGGCCGACCACCAGTTGCCCCGGTTCTTCCCATACGGACATCGACAGCGGAGCAAGAACGCGGTTCATCCCCTTGTCGCGCAGCCATTTTTCTGCCGTCGCGATCAGGCGGGCGGCGATTGTTTCGTCTTCCGCTTCGAACAGGCCCCAGTTGCCGACGCCCGGCCCCATGCCCTGTTCCGGCGGCTGAGCGATCGCCAGATGATCGATATGCGCGGAAATGCGCCCGACCGTGCGGCCGCCTTCTTTCGCCAGAAAATGCTGCACATCGGCGTGGTCGAAAAACGGGTTCTTGCCGGGGGTGACCAGCTCCATCGCTTCCATCCGCAGCGGGGGCACCCAATGCGGATCGTCGGCATGAATCCGATAACTGAGATCGACAAAATCCGTGCGCTCGCGCTTGTTCGTGACAGGGATCACTTCTATCTGTCGGTCAGACACAGCAGCAGCCTCGTTCATTGTGTGTTCCATAGCTGCGGGGTAGCTGCGATTTGACCTATGCCATAGCGCGCCACCCCGAAAGGGGCGCAGTAAGGCGTGTCATCGTTTCGGAAAAGCAGATAATGAACGCCACTCAACCCGCCAGTCACTCCACCGCCTACTCCGGGCAGGAAGCTCAAACCGCAACAGATGCGGCGATTGACCGCACGCGCCTCCCGGACGACAAGGTGCTGTTGCGCGCCGCAGTCGATCTGACGCGCGACCTGCATACAGCCAAGCCGGGGATCTACTGGCCCGACATGCTCGGTTCTGCGTTGATCGGCTATGCCGCGCTGGCCGGGGCGATCCTGACCGACAAGACATGGCTGGCGATTCTGCTGGGGCTGGTGGCGGTGCAGGCACTGTATCGCGCGCTGCTGTTCATTCACGAAATCTCACACATGCATCGCGATGCGCTGCCCGGTTTCCGCTCTGTGTGGAATCTGCTGGTCGGCATTCCGATGCTGACCCCGTCGTTCATGTATGAAGACGGGCACACCATCCACCATTCGCGGACCAAATATGGCACCCCGGAAGACCCGGAATATCTGCCGCTGGCGCTGATGAAACCGTGGAGCCTGCCGGTGTTCCTGCTGATCGCCTTGCTGGCACCGCCTGCGCTGATGATCCGGTTCGGGATTCTCGCGCCGCTGGGGCTGATTTTCCCGGCGATCCGCAAGATGAACTGGGAACGGTTTTCGACGTTGGCGATCAACCCCGATTATCGCCGCCGCCCGCCTGCGGAATCGAAGCGGCGCTGGTATATCCTGCTGGAAACAGGCGCGTCGATCTGGGCACTGGCGCTGTTCGCCAGCATTCCGCTGCTTGGCTGGCGGCCCTTGCTGGTGGCATTGGCGGTGTTTTCCGTGGTCGCGGTGCTCAACCAGCTTCGCACGCTGGTGGCGCATTTGTGGGAGAATCAGGGCGAGCCGATGACGGTGACCGCGCAGTATCTCGATTCGGTCAACGTGCCGCCGCCGGGCATTGCCGCGGCGATGTGGGCGCCGGTGGGGCTGCGGTTTCACGCGCTGCACCACCTGCTGCCATCGATGCCCTATCACTCGCTGGGCGAGGCGCATCGGCGGCTGTCGGCGCATCTGGGCGCGGATTCGACGTATCTTCAGGCGAACTATACCGGGATGATCCCGCTGGTCGGGCGGATCGCCGCGAGCACGATGCGCGCGCGGAACACCGACAAGTCCGCGTAAGCCGCGCGCCATAGCGGCGCCATAGCCGGGCTAAGTCGGCGGAATAACTGGCTGCGCGGCAAGGGCTGTCGCCGCCAGCCGCCCGCAGGCACGGTATTGCCGGAAGAGAGCGGGCCGGGCAGGCCGTGCCGAGTTCAGCTCAGCTTAGCTCTGCCGAGGAGACAACGCAGGCGAGTACAAGATCAGGCCGCTGCACCTCTGCCTGTCTGGCTGTGCTGCCCCGCCTGAGGCGCGCCGCTCGCTATGGAGCGCGCGGGCTATTCCTCTGTACGGATCAGCACTGTTTCACCGATCAGCAGGAACAGCATGAACGGTGCCCACGCAGCCAGGAATGGCGGGTATCCGCCGAAATTGCCCATCGCCAGCGCGGCATTGTCGACCACGAAATAGGCGAAGCCCAGCGCCATGCCGATGATCGCGCGCAGGAAAAGCTGGCCCGACCGCGCCAGCCCGAATGCGGCGACCGCGCCCAGCAAGGGCATCAGCGCAGCGGACAGCGGGCCGGAAATCTTGTGCCACCACTTCGCCTCCAGCTCGGCAGTGCGGCGCCCGGCTTCGCGGTAATCGGCGATCGAGCGGGACAGTTCCATCAGCGATTGCCCGTCGGGGTTCACGCTGCCCAGCTCGATCTGTTCGGGTGTCAGATCCTGCCCCAGTACGACAGAGGGCTGACGGGTGGTTTCGGCGGTGGCCACTTCGAAACGGGTGGCATCGGTCAGCTTCCAGCCGGGGCTGGCGTATGTGGCGCTGGCGGCCCGTGTCTCTGTGGCAATCGCCCCGCTGGGCGCGCGCTGGTAATAGGTCACGCCTTCCAGCCGCATGGCCGCGCCGGTGCCGCTGGCATTCGCGGCATAGAGGATATTGGTGCCATCGGTGACGTAAACATTGGCCTTCGCCCCCGATGCAGTGGGCATTTTGGCGTAATCGTTGGCTTGCCAGGCCGACAGCGTGGCGTTGGCGCGGGTCAGCACCCGTTCGTTGAATGCGAAGCTGAGCCCCGATGTCACCAGCGCAGTCAGCAGCAGCGGCGCCAGCACCTGATGCGCGGAAAGACCTGCGGCCTTCATCGCGATCACTTCGCTGTTCTGGTTGAGCGTCGCCAGTGTCAGGATCGACGCCAGCAGGACGGAGTAGGGCAGGAACCGCGCGATCAGTTGCGGCGCGCGCAAGCTGACATACGTCAGCACTTCGGCCTGCCCGTTGCCGGGTGCAGCCAGCACTTTGCCGCTGTTCGACAGCAGGTCGAGCATCAGCAGCACCATCACCAGCATTACCAGCACGGCGATGATCCGCACGATGAACATCTTGGCCAGATAGCCGGTCAGCGTTCTGCTGGGGAAGAAATCGAGTTGCATCGCGTTATTCCGCCGGAGTCGCTTGCAGGTGTCCGGCCAGTTTGCGCCGCCTGCTGAACAGTTTGCCAAGGCGCTTCGACAGTTTGGCGAACACGGTTTCCAGCGCCCCGATCGCCTGCCCGCCGGGCACATAGGCCACGCGGTAATACATCCACACGATCAGCGCGCCGAACAGCACGAATGGTCCCCACAATGCCAGTATCGGATCGACCCGCCCCATTGTCGCGAAATCGTGCCCGTACTGGTTGATCTTGTGATAGGCGACGACCATCACGATGGACACGAACACGCCCAGCGCGCTGCTCGATCGCTTGGGTGGAATCGCCAGCGCGACCGCCAGTAAGGGCATCAGCATCATCATGACCACTTCGACCATGCGATAATTGAAACTGGCCTGACTGGCATCGCGCGCCGGTTCGGGCGTGGCGCCGTTCCACCCGATCCGCAGCAGTTCGGGCAGGATATATTCGCTCTCCCCCTCTCCGCGTTTGCGGAACGCTTCCACTGCAGGAAGGTCGATCGGCAAATCCTGTTTGGTGAAGCTGAGCACGCGGCCCGGTTTGCCGGCGCTGTCCTGCACGATGGTGCCATCGGTCAGCCGCAGGATGATCGTGTTGGGATTGTCGCTCGTCGCCAGAAAGCGCCCTTCGCGGGCGGAGATCGACAGCACTTCGCCCTTGCCATCGGCGATGCGCGCGAAGATTCCCACCAGACGGCGCCCGTCGTCCTCGCTCTTTTCGATGCGGAGCGCCATGCGATCTTTCAGCGTAGTGAATTCACCGACCTTGATCGATGCGCCCAGCGCGCCGGAGCGCAGTTCGTAGTCGAGCCGGGCATAGTAATACTGGCTCATCGGCTGGATATAGAACACCAGCGCGGTGTTGACCCCCACCAGCAGCACGGCAATGGCATAGGGCACCCGCAGCAACCGGCCATAGCTGAGGCCGACCGCGCGCATCACGTCCAGTTCGCTGGTGGTGGCCAGCTTACGGAACGCCAGCAACACGCCGAGCAGCAGGCCCAGCGGTATCGCCAGACTGGCATATTCGGGCAGCAGCGCAGCCAGCATTTTGAAGACGATCCCCACCGGGCCGCCCTGGGCACCGACGAAATCGAACAGGCTCAGCATCTGATCGAGCGTCAGCAGCGATGCCGCCAGCACGAACACGCCGAGCATCGGCACAAGCGTGAGCCGCAGGATATAACGGTCGATAGCAGGAAGAAACTTGAGCAAGCGATCAGGGGTCCGGTTGTCAGATGCAAGCTGCCCTAGCGGGAAATTTGCGGCAGGTCATGCCCCCAAAACAGCAGCCCCCTTCCGAACGGGGATCGGGCGATCAGGCCTTTTCCAGCGTACATTGCAGCGGGTGCTGATTTTCCCGTGCGAAATCCATCACCTGATTGACCTTGGTTTCCGCCACTTCATACGGGAAAACCCCGCACACGCCCACGCCGCGCTGGTGAACGTGGAGCATTATCCGCGTCGCCTGTTCCAGATCCATTTTGAAAAACCGTTTCAGCACGATCACCACGAATTCCATCGGGGTGTAATCGTCATTGAGCATCAGCACTTTGTACTGGCTCGGCTTTTTGGGTTTGGCCCTGGCCTTGGTGGCGATGCCGATCTGGCCTTCGCCATCGTGTGCGTCGTCATCTTCCGCTGCGCGGACAGGTTGGGGCAGGGCAGAGTAGTGCGAAGCAATCATCATGGCTGCAATATCGTATGCGATTGGCGGAGGGCAAGACGAGACTCTCAATACGGGAACTCCGTCATGCCGGAAAGATGCCGCGAAACGGTTAAATCCATCCAAACACGCGCCAGCTAAAACAACGCGGATAAAACGCGCAGCCAGGACCAATCGCAATTTGCAGGCCGTCAGGGCTGAATGGCGACTGGTGCTGAAACGAAACGGGCCGGACGGTGATGTACCGTCCGGCCCGCGATGATCCTGCCGCTTTTACTGGAGAGGAGAGAGTCGGCGGCGGGAGAATTCGTGTCAGGCTGCCTTGGTGAACTTTTCGGCAGCGATGCTCATCCGGCTCGAAATCGGCGCGAAGGCTTCGTTGGCCAGCTTCATCGAAGCTTCGGCGTTCTTCGACATGTGAGCAACCATCGCGTCGAAGTTGCGACGGGCCAGTTCGCCTTGCAGCTTGAACAGGTCGGTCGGGCTCTTCACCGCGGCGAATTCCTTCATGTCGGCAGTGGCGGTTTCGAAAGCGCCCTTGGCCGCTTCGATTTCGCCGCGCGCCATGTCCTGCATGCCGCTGCTCAGGATCTTGCCCGATTCGACGGCAGCTTCGACATTGCCCTTGCTGAATTCGGTCATTTCGCCGGCATAGGACTTGCTCTTTTCAAAGGCGGTCTTGGCCTTTTCCTGCAGGTCGCTGGCGGCGTTTTTGATGGTCTTGGTGAAATCTGCGGTCTTGGTCATGATGGTATCCTTGAATTCTGGTGCGGTGGCGGTCTTGGTATTTTTCGGAGCTGCGGCCTTCTTCGGCGCTGCAACCTTTTGAGCCGGGGCTGGCTTGGCAGGGGCGGCCTTCTTCGCGGCAACCTTTTCCGGGCGTTTGGCCGCCGCTTTGCGGGCGACCGGCTTTTTCGCCGGAGCCTTGGCAGGTGCTGCCTTCACCGGTGCCGGTTTTGCCGCTGCCTTAGGTGCTACTACCTCAGGCGGCGCTGCCTTCGCGGTTGCGGTGCCACTGGTTGCTTCTGCATATGCCTTCTCGGCAGATGCGTCGGCTTTCAGCTCTACAGTTTTCGGATCGCTGGCATCGGCCATCGGTTTACGCTCCTATGTTGCACTGCACAAAATAGGCTTCGCAAGCGCGAAGTCAAGGAATATTTGTGCAGTGCAACATGAGCGGAGAACGCCTCGTCGCACGGGCTATATGGGGCCAGTTATATGCGGCCGGTATCAGCGTGTTTTGACGTAGCGGCCGGGGGCGTCTTCGATCACGGGGTCTTTTTTGGTTTTGCCGGGGATGCGCTTTCCTTTGGCGGCCACTTGCGTGGCATCCTGTTCCTGCAACCACCCCAGCCAGTGCGGCCACCAGCTCCCCGGATGTTCCTGCGCCCCTTCGATAAATTTTTCGAGGGTCGGGGCCGCGCTGTCGCCGATCCAGTACTGGTACTTGTTAGCGGCGGGCGGGTTGACCACCCCGGCGATATGGCCCGACCCGGCGAGCAGGAACACCGCATCGCCCTTCACATGGCGGGTTATGCGCCAGACGCTTTCCGCCGGGGCGATGTGGTCTTCGCGACCGGCCTGAATATAGACCGGGGTTTCGATGCGGGTCAGATCGATCGGGGTGCCATCCGCCTCCAGCGCATCGGGCACCACCATCTTGTTGTCGCGATAGAGATCGCGCAGATATTCGTGGTGCCACCGGGCCGGCAGATTGGTGACGTCGCCATTCCAGTGGAGCAGGTCGAATGCCGGATATTCCTCGCCCAGCAGGTAATTGTTGACGACATAGTTCCAGATCAGATCGCGGCCGCGCAGCAGGTTGAACGTCGCCGCCAGATAGCGCCCGTCGAGATACCCCTCAGGCGATAGCTGGCCGATCATTTCGAGCTGGCTGTCGTCGATAAAGCTTTTCAGTTCGCCCGCCTTTTCGAAATCGACCTGTGCGGTGAAGAACGTGGCGCTCTTCACTTTGTCCGCTTCGCCGCGGCGGGCGAGGATCGCCAGCGTCGCCGCCAGCGTGGTGCCGGCAACGCAATAGCCGATTGCGTGGACAGCGGGCACATCCAGCCTTTGGCGAATATGGTCGATCGCTTCGATCTGGCTGCGGATGTAATCGTCCCACACCACATCTTTCATCGATGCATCGGCCGATTTCCAGCTGACCACGAAAACACTGATCCCCTGATCCAGCGCCCATTTGATGAAGCTCTTCTTCGGAGTCAGGTCGAGGATATAGAACCGGTTGATCCACGGCGGGAAAATCACCAGCGGCACATCCAGCACAGTGTCCGTCGTGGGGGTGTACTGGATCAACTGGTACATCGGTGTTTCGAACACCACTTTGCCCGGAGTGGTGGCTATATTCTCGCCCAGTCGAAACGCGTTTGAATCGGTGTGAGTCAGCTGGCCGCGCTTCAGATCGTCGATCAGATGGCGCATCCCGCGAACGAGGTTCTCCCCCTTCGATTCGATCGTGCGTTGCAGAACCACGGGATTGGTCAGCAGGAAATTGTCCGGGCTCATCGCATCGGCCAGCGCCTTCGTCGCGAAGGCCAGTTGCTCCTGCTTTTCCGCATCGACCCCTTCGACATGCTCGGCGGTCGACACGAAATAGTCCGACAGCATCAGATAGGTCTGGTGCAGCAGGGCATAGGCCGGATGGTTGCGCCATGCCGGATCGTTAAACCGGCGATCCTTGCGCGGAAGCTCCGCCGCGCTGGCCTCTGCATCATCGGTGGCATTCAGACCCAGCACACTTTGCCACAGCTTCAGGCTGTCTTCCGCGAACTTTTGCGCGGCCCTGGAATCGAACGGCGCGGCCTTGGTCCAGCCTTGCGAAAGCATCATGAACTGCGCCGGATCGAGCGGAGAGGTGAAAGCACCGGTGTTGTCCGTCTTCTCCGCTATAAATTCCAGCCACATTGCGTGAATATGCCGGGCATTGTCGGTCCACTCGGACATTTCATTCCAGTTTTGAATGGGTTGCGGCGCACTTTTAGTGTCAAAGATGGTGTCAAACTGGCTCCAGAACTCACGCATCGCTTCGCCTTGCGCGTCCATCAGAGCGGCGAACTGGGCGCTGGGGCTGGGGGTGTCTTCCGGCATCGTCTCTCTCGCTCCTGCACTTTGGCCTGCATCGGGCGCAACAATCTTGGCATGATCTGCTGTTTCGCGGAAACGAAATATCCCCTAAGGCCTTAAACAGCCGGTGGCGCAGTGCCACGGCCTCGAACCAAGCCAGGGAAAGATGGACGACGAATTCTACCGCATCAAGCGACTGCCGCCTTATGTCATCGCCGAAGTGAACGGGATGCGAGCGGCCGCGCGAGCGGCGGGCAAGGATATTATCGACCTCGGCATGGGCAATCCCGACTTGCCGCCGCCCCAGCATGTGATTGATAAACTGTGCGAAGTGGCGAAAAAGCCCGACGCGCACGGCTATTCCCAGTCGAAGGGAATACCCGGCCTCCGCCGCGCTCAGGCCAATTATTACGGCAATCGTTTCGGCGTCGAACTCGACTCCGAAACCGAAGTCGTGGTGACGATGGGGTCGAAGGAAGGGCTGGCCAGCCTCGCCACCGCGATCACCGCACCGGGCGATGTGGTGCTGGCGCCGAACCCAAGCTATCCCATTCATACATTTGGGTTTATTATCGCAGGCGCGACGATCCGCTCGGTCCCGACGACGCCCGACGAACACTATTGGCGCAGTCTGGACAAGGCGATGCACTTCACCGTGCCGCGGCCCAGCGTGCTGGTGGTGAACTATCCCTCCAATCCGACAGCCGAGGTAGTCGACCTTGCTTTTTACGAACGGCTGGTTGCCTGGGCGAAGGAAAACAAGGTCTGGATCCTGTCGGACCTCGCCTATTCCGAGCTATATTATGATGGGAATCCAACCCCTTCGATCATGCAGGTCAAAGGGGCGAAGGATGTCGCGGTGGAGTTCACTTCGCTCTCCAAAACCTATTCGATGGCGGGCTGGCGCATGGGTTTCGCCGTTGGCAATCGCAATCTGATCGCCGCGATGACGCGGGTGAAATCTTACTTGGATTACGGTGCCTTCACGCCGATTCAGGCAGCGGCCTGTGCCGCTCTCAACGGCCCGCAGGACATCGTGGAGAAGAACCGCCAGCTCTATCATAAACGGCGCGATGTCATGGTGGAGGCGTTCGGCCGGGCAGGGTGGGATATCCCGCCGCCGCCCGCCAGCATGTTCGCGTGGGCACCTCTGCCGCCTGCCGTTAAAGACATGGGAAGCCTGGAGTTTTCCAAACAGTTGCTGACCCATGCCGAAGTCGCGGTGGCCCCCGGTGTCGGGTATGGCGAAGATGGCGAGGGCTATGTTCGCATCGCGATGGTCGAGAACGAACAGCGGCTCCGCCAGGCGGCGCGCAATGTGAAGCGGTATTTCCAGTCGCTTGGGATCAACAGCTCGGCTGCGTAATGTGCAGGGCAACGTTCCGTGAAGCGATTTGCGGGACGTTTGCCGTGTGCGTGCTCGACACCTATACTGGGCCTCGGTGACGATGCGAAGTATGATGGCTGACGAGGATAAACCCCAACTGACCGAACGGCAGATCGCTGTTCTGGAAGGCATTGATCGGCGCCTGCCGCTCAAGGCGGTGGCGGCTGAGCTGGGGATTTCCGAATCGCGGGTTAACCAGCATGTCCGCGCATTGAAGGAAATCTACGGTGTCGCCAGCCTTGGCGAACTGGTGGAAGCATGGCGGGGTGAGGCTTCGCGCACAGCCGTAAGTGCCAGCAATCAAACGAATTTGCTGTCGGATCAACCCTGCAGAAATTCTGCATGGAGAAATTCTCAGGTTCCGAAAAGCGATGATGGACTCGATCAAGGAAGCCGGGTCGCACCTGGGGAATTCGTTCTTTCCGATGCAGCGCCAATTGCGATCGAGGCGCCGTGGAAGAAGTATGAGGAACCGCAGGTAGTGCCCGGGGTGCTGGATGGCGACAATGCTGTCTTGATACGCCTCGCCGTCATCATCGGAATCGCATTCGGTATCGTCGCCGCAGTGGTCTTGATGGTGACGGCAACTCTCTCTTTGAGCGAGGCGTTGAAGGGGATTGTGGTCACTCCGTCGAAAGTTTCGGCATCGGCTGACTGAGCTTCAGCGGATGCTTTCCGCTGGAGTTATAAATGACTGACAAAACGCATGATGAGGCGCTTAATATCCGCAAACTGATGCGCGAAGCGGAAGCCGTCAGCGATGAAGCGATGGTTGCCTGTGCTCGCCTCAAGCAGGCCATGATTCTCGCCCGGCTTCGTTCCGATACCGAGGTCGATACCGGGCAGCGCGCACTGATGCGTTTGATCCATGCCGAACAGCAGGCTCTGTCGCTGTCGACCAATCTCCTACGGGTCCACGATGAACTGAGCAAAGTCGCGCGGGAGAAGATGGGTAGCGATGGCAGCCTTGATACCCCGATCGAAGCCCATGCGATCGCCACTGACATCCGCGCTTCCGTTGCATCCTGACTCGATATAGTGAGGAGAGGTGTGGTTTGCTTCCGGTGAATTCAGATATTGGTTCCAGTTCGGCCTGTTCGCCATTCTCGCCATTGCGGCGTGGCGATATGGAGGCGGGCCTGAACGCGTGTTGGCCGGAGTCCTGCTCTGGTTTTCAATCGCATTCCCGATAGCGAACTGGTTTCTTGGTCAGTGGAGCGATCTTTCTCAACTCGATACGGCCAATGCGATACTCGATGGGGTCGCGCTGATCGTTTCGGTGGCGGTCGCTCTGACGGCCAATCGGGTGTATCCGCTGTGGTTTGCGGCGTTTCAGGTGCTGGCAGCAACTGCTCACCTGGCGAAAGATCTGGCGCAGGGGACGGCCGCACTGGCTTATGTGGTGCTCTATGTGGGGCCATCATATTGTCAGATCGTCATTCTGGCTCTGGGCATATGGAACCATCACCGCCGCGTTCGCAAATACGGGACATATCGCGCGTGGCGGAACTCTTCGAGCCGTTTGCGGGCGACGATTCCATCCAACTGGCCGAACGGCTGATTGCGGGCTTCGGTTCGCTGGAGCGGATTCTATCGGCCAGTTCGTCTCAGCTACGTGAAGTGGCGGGTGGCTACGATGAGGCATGTCGGGCGATTGCCGCCGCCCGACAACTGGTCGACAGTGCATATCGAGAGCGTCTGATATCGAGCAGGATCGATGCGGCCGACCCTGTGCTGCACCAGCATTTGCGGGCAAGCATCGGTGGCCAGACGGACGAGCGGCTGTTCGTGGTATTCTGCGATCATCAGCAAGGATATCTGGGGGATGCGCTGATTGCAGAGGGGAGCAGGGGCCAGATCGTTGCCCGAACCCGGCCGCTGATCGCCCGTGCACTCGCTTTGGAGGCATCCGGTCTGTTGCTGGCCCATAATCATCCGTCAGGCGAATGCTATCCAAGCGAAGTCGATATCGTGGAAACCCGGCGACTGGAGGCTGTGTGCCAACCTCTTGAAATAACGCTGATCGACCATTTGATTGTCACCAGAACGCGCGTTTTGAGTATGCGTTTGGCGGGGTGTATCTGACCAATTGCAGTTTGCTACTGGACTTGGCTGCCGCCATGCGCGAGGTTCCTCCGAACTGGCAAGGCGCAGCACAGGATGACCGTCATGCAATTTCGTGAAAACGACCGGGTAGCGGTTACTCTGGATGCCGATGGCGTGGCGCATGTTCGGCTGATCCGCGCGGACAAGATGAATGCGCTCGATCCAGATATGTTCGAACAGATCATCGCTGCCGGTAGTGCGCTGCATGATGCTAAGGGATTGCGCGCGGTTGTTTTATCCGGGGAAGGGCGCGCGTTCTGCGCGGGGCTCGATCTCACCAGCTTTTCCCACTCTCGTACAGGCGAACCGCCGCTGACCGAACGCACGTTTGGCAATGCCAACAAGTTTCAGCAGGTTGCCATGCAGTGGCGCAAACTTGCCGTACCGGTTGTCGCGGCAGTGCATGGCGTTTGCTTCGGTGGCGGATTGCAGATTGCCAGTGGGGCCGACATCCGCATCGTCGCGCCAGACACCCGGATGGCGATTATGGAGATGAAATGGGGTCTGGTGCCGGATATGGCCGGATATGCCCTGTGGCGCGGTCTGGTGCGCGACGATGTGCTGCGCGAACTGATTTATACCAATTGCGAGTTTACCGGTGCGGAGGCGTTGGAACTGGGGCTGGCCACGCATATCGACACCGACCCGCTGGCGCGTGCATTCGCCATCGCGCGCACAATTGCCGATCGCAGCCCCCATGCGATCCGTGCGGCGAAGCGAATTGCCAATGCCATGCCGGACAAATCGACAGACAGCCTGCTGATGGACGAAAGCCTCGAACAACACCCATTGATGCGTTCCAAAAATCAGATCGAGGCAGTTATGGCGGGAATGGAGAAGAGGCGCGCCAGCTACGAAGACGTTTGAGGGGTAGCGCCATGCCCAGTTCCCATCTGATCGGGCAGGCGCGCTTTTATCCGAAGATCGCTGCCGCCTGCATCCCCGCAAGTATCTGTTCGCCATCGGCATTCCACAGGCGCAACCGCTCACTCGAATAACCGTGATCGGCATGATCGCTTGCTGTTTCCGCAAGATACCAGCCATCGCGGGTTGTCGCTGCGGGATTGAGCAGGTTGAAGCTCCAGTTGATTGAGCTGAGCGGGCCCTGACGCTGCATCGCTCTCATCGAACCGGGAGGCAGTGCATCGCCAAGAACGATTGCCTCCGTAACTGCATCAAGCCCGCTGCGATCCTTCAGCCGGACCCAGCGCCGCACGATTGGTTCGCCCGGTCCGCGTTGATCCTGCGCGCGGCGAATCTCCAGATTGTTGACAAAAAACGCTGGCCCTACGGAATTGACGAGCGGCTCTGCCTCTTCCGGTGGGCCAGGCCAGGGTTCTGCTCTGCGTGCGGGATGCAAGGCGTTGGCATCCCGTTCCTCACCGAACAGCATCAGTGATGTGAACGCCAGCGACCCTGAACACAAAATATCGCTGCGAACCTGTGTGACATTTCGCCCGGCGCGTACGATTTCTACCTGAAATGACATCTCTGCACCGACTGGCGCTACAAACCCGACTTGCGCGGCGCGAAATGGCGGCAAATCTGGCAACGCCTTCCGCGCTGCAGCCAGCGCGAGTGCAGCCGATGCGCCGCCAAACAACGTTCTGCCCTGCATCCACTGATCGGCGTCCGGGAGAATAACGACGGAGTGATCGACAGCGATGGCGTCTATCAGATTCTTGAAGCTCATAGTTTCGATTCAATACTGAATCTGAGATAAAGCGCCAGTCCGAAGAGCAGGAAGTGCAGACAAGCGATTGCCTTGCAGCGCATGAGGCGCTAGGGGGCCGCTTCCCCTGCGAGAGCAAGGGGCGCGAGGCCCGATGGCGGAGTGGTGACGCAGCGGACTGCAAATCCGTATACGCCGGTTCGATTCCGGCTCGGGCCTCCATTTCCTGTAACGGCAAATTCCGTTGCAGCGCATATTCCTCCCTACTATGGGGCGGACCCTGTGCCGCTTTAGCTCAGTTGGTAGAGCACATCATTCGTAATGATGGGGTCACGTGTTCGAGTCACGTAAGCGGCACCACCACTTCCAGCAGGCAAATCGAGTGAATTAAGCGGAACGGCTGTTGGGCTGGTCATGCACTTTGGGTCCTGTTTGGGTCGCTTTGGGCAAGAAAATTGCTCGGACCCAACTCAATCCCACTACAGCTTTGACGGGCGACCAGCTGTGAGATGAAGGGCCATAACTGGGCCGGGAGCGGACTGTCCGCTATCGGGCGCGATAATCATAAGAGCAGACCTTCAGTCGAACCAATTGCTCGGCCGCCAAAGCCACGGACGGATACGAACCGCCCTTCATTCAGTTATCAAGCCCCTAGCTAGCGCGAAACGCAGCAAGGAGTAACGAATGGCGCGCTCGAGCCCGACATAGGTCGGCGCCATTGCCAAGATTTTTCTGAAATCCTTTCGTTCTGCGGGGCTGCGGAAACAAGAACGACTGCTATTTGGGTCCATTTGCGAAGTGACTAGGTAGCGGCTAATTGAATCGTCCAAATTGATCCTTATTTAGTCGCGGGGGATGGCGCATGGAAAAGCCACTTCGAGTTCTAACTATCGACGGCGGCGGGATGCGGGGAATTTACTCCGCGGCATTTCTGCACGAACTGGGGCATCTTTTCGCCAAAGAGCGTAAATGCGCGAGCCTGGACTTAGGCAAAGGCTTCGACCTAATTGTCGGAACAAGCACGGGTGCCATTGTTGGCTGTGCGTTGGCGATTGGCGAACCTATGGCCGAAGTCGTGAAGCTTTATCGAGAGCACGGTCCTAAAATATTCCCGAAGCGAGTTCCCGCACGTAAAGCCGCAATACTGCTCCAGATTCCCCGACGATCAGGTATTAATCGAGCGGGAGCTACTGCACTGAAAGAGGCGCTTGAAGGGGTTCTTGGCAAAAAGACCTTTCGCGACGTCCATCAGGATCGAAGAATCGCTCTGTCAATTCCGGCGGTGGAAATGAGCCAACAGCGCTCGTGGGTGTTCAAAACGGGGCATTGGGGCGGCACTCGCGATGATGACACAACTCTCGTCGACGCCTGCTTAGCCACAAGTGCAGCTCCCATTTTCCGTTCGTTAGCTGCGGTTGACGATAATGGTGGATTGGGCGGTTATCGCGTTTTCGCAGACGGCGGTCTTTGGGCAAACAACCCGATCCTGGTCGGTTTGCTGGACGCAATTAAGATGGACGGAAATCGACCTCTCGAAATCTTCGCCCTAGGCACATACCCCCGGCCGGATGGGGAAAATATCGAGAAGGCAGATTTGGACAGAGGATACGTGGATTGGCAGCTTGGCGCAAAGGCGGCTTCACTGAGTATCGCCGCGCAAGAATTTGCGTTTGATAACATGGCCCGCATGTTCGCAGCTGAATTCTCAAAAATGGGACGGCAAGTGGATTTAGTTCGCTTTCCCAAGGGCGATCTAAAGCCCGACATGGTGCCGTATCTAGAACTAGATAACACGTCCGAATCCGCCATGACCGCGTTAATCAATCAGGCCAGGGCGGACGTCAATCTAGCCAAAAGCGCGTGCGACGCTGCAAACGATCCTAGCGGAAAACTCATAAGAGCCTTGTTTGAACAAATGCCTGCTATGGGGGAATAGAAAAGATGTTCAATTCATCAAAGCAAATGCTCGCCTTTCACGGTGACCAGATCGCTATTCTGGGCAAAGCTCGCACAGAGATGAAAAATCGCCGTAATTCAAATCGGGATCGGCTTAAAAAAGGCCTCGCCAAGAACGAAAATCCCCAGCCGATTGGTTGTCATACTCAAGGGTCCTATGCCATGCATACGATGGTTCAGGATCCGGACCTTGACTACGATATCGATGACGGAGCCTACTTCAAGGCCACGGACCTTGTGGGGGCTCAAGGCGCCCCAATGTCGGCTTTAGCTGTACGCAAGATGGTGTGTGATGCACTCACCGACGACAAGTTTAAGAAGCAGCCGGAAGTTCGAAAAAATTGCGTTAGAGTGTATTACGATGCTGGGTATCATGTAGACGTCCCTGCATACCGCCGAATTGAGACGACGAGTGCGTGGGATGGGAAAGTTACCTATTCGTACGAACTCGCGGGACCTGATTGGCGCATCTCGGATGCCAAGAACGTTACGACCTGGTTTCGTAAGGTGAACAAGGAACTCAGCCCTGATCTTGGCGAAGGCCAATTTCGACGCACCGTCCGCTATCTAAAAAAGTTTAGTAAGAGCAGAGCGTCTTGGAAATCCAAAAATCCGAGCGGCTTCGCAATCACAAAACTTGCTGAGGAATGTTTTGTCGCCAAACTCAATCGTGATGATGAGGCTCTTCGCGATACAATGCAGGCGATTGCCAACCGTTTAGCTGCAAAAAAAGAGATCGCCCATCCGGTCGTGGACGAGCTTTTGGTATCGGCTGATGATCCTCGCTCGAACCATTTCAAGGATCGCTTGGATGAAGCTGTAAATACCCTCGCGGTACTTGATGATGCCAGTTGTACTCACGAGCAGGCTATGAGCGCGTGGGACAAGGTTTTCTATACAGATTGGTTTTCGCAACAGCCTCCTGAACAGGGCGGGAAAGGCGGTGAGCCAGCATCGCCTGTGAACAAGAGTGGCGGGGGCACCTACGCAAAATAACGTGGCAGCCTTCGCGGACACTCACGATGCGGCAGTCGCCGCTGTCGACCTTTGGATAAAGGAACAATACCCAGCTTCCGAGAGAGCGAAACAGTGGCAAATTGCGCAGCACGAGTTTGAAGGTACGGGGTGGCAATTGCCGGTCAGTGAGGGCGTCTCACTTTTGATCGCCGTCGATGGGCTATTTCCGTATTCGCGGCCAAAAACGGCTATCTTCGGACCCGATGCGCCGAAGGATGCTCCGCATGTTGAGCGGAACCTGCGTCTTTGTGTTGCGGGCTCTGGGACCACCACTGATCATCTGGATCCAGTGGGCGTCGTGCGGTATTTCATTGAAGATGCGTTGAACTTGATTTCAGCCATTAGAGCAGGAGAGCTTCTCGAAGACTTCCGGATCGATTTTCAAGCATATTGGCATAGATCCAGCACGTCGAAGTTGCGCGTACAAACTATCGTTCAGTTGGAGCCTCCAACCCGACCGCTGGCGCAGGCCTATTATAACTCGCAATTGATTGTGGCCGATGGCGCTGAGGAGTTGGAACGATGGATCTCGAATTTCCTGGGCAAGCCATTCAATGGGGTAACAGCACCCTCGCTGCTGGTTTGGTTGGACCCGCTTCCGGTACCATCGGAATACCCAGCCACGGTCGCTCAGCTGAGAAAGTTCCTAAATCTGAGGTCGCCCGAAGTAGACCTGGATCAGTTGCTGCCTCCTCCCGGCGGGAACAGCGTGATAATGATCGCTGGACCAACGGCTCCCGGTAAGGCTGGCTCCGCAGCGTTTCATCTGCGAACGCCAAGCGCTTTAAAAGTGGTCAAAGGGTTTCGACCCGGCCGAGCACCGCCCGCCATCGTCGGTGCCGGAATATCCCTAGATCGCGTCATGACAACACAAGTAAGTGCTGCTGAAAGCAGACTTCCCACGGTTCAACAAGCCTCCACTCGCGATCTAAGAGTTGCAATCATCGGCTGCGGCTCTCTCGGGAGCGGCGTTGCACGACTTCTCGCTCAGCAAGGGGTGAGCAATTTGACGTTAATCGACCCAGATTTCTTGGGCTGGGAAAATATCGGTCGGCATGAACTAGGTGCACAGCGCGTTGGGCAAAACAAAGCGAAAGCTCTTGCATCTCAGCTTTTGATGCAGCTTCCGCATCTGGAAAGCGTTGTCGGCCTAGGCGAGGATTGGAGAACGTTGGTCCAAAAGAAGCCTGAGCTATTCGAACAGGTTGATGTAGTCGTTAGCGTCACGGGCGATTGGGCTAGTGAAGCCGCACTTAGTGATTTGCAGTGCCGAGGCCTTGTGAGATGCCCGGTCGTCCATGGCTGGCTTGAACGGAATGCTGTAGCTGCTCATGCGTTGGCCTTGCAGGGCAAAACTCCGTGCCTCCGCTGTGGCTTCGGAAACACTGGCGAGCCAGATATAGTCGCAGCAAATTGGTGGGAAGAGGATAACGATCCCCGCTGCGCTGGGCCAACTTCTCCCTACGGCGCGTTGGACCTCGCCGCTGGTCAAAACCTAGTTGCCTCCCTGGCTATAGATATTGGTGCACGGCTGGCTTCTCCGCCGGTATGGCGTATTTGGACTAGCTTGACGGGCACCCTGGAGGGAGCGGGCGGCTTCTGGTCCGACCGGTTTTGTGCCAACGTTGGTGATCCTGGGATGGGAGGCAGGCTGATGGCTGGAACTTGGTCTGGGAGGGCGCTCTGTGAATGTCATTGAGCAATCGTTGGAATTTATAGCCCCCCAAAAAATCAATCTTCGGATTGATGCTTCGGTGCTCAAGCATTTTTCATCGAACGTCCAACGCAGATGGTGGGACCGCGAAGCAGGCGGGCAACTATTTGCAAGAATTGACGGAGATCGCTGGAATATAACTTTGGCCACGGGGCCACGGCCGACTGATTTTCGATCCCGATTTGGATTTCGGGCCAATCGTCAGGTCGAACGTGCAGAAATCAACCGCCTCTTTCAGGACGGGCTACACTATGTTGGAGATTGGCACACGCATCCCGAGAACGTGCCACATCCTTCGCAAGCTGATATTCGGAGCATCTCGGAAATTGTCGACCAATCTACCCATACCTTGGCTGGCTTCACGATGGTGATCGTGGGCCGCGCCCCAATTCCTCAGGGCCTTTGGATCTCGTTCCACGGCATCGGAGGAAGTTACTCTTCGCTGGCACCCAAGCAATCCTCGCATTAGCGACTGCCTTAGTAACACAGCTGGAAACTGTCTCTTGGGAGTTTCTCAAATTCCCGATGAAATCGTCGCGGCTGGAATGTCCAACAACAATTTCCTTCAGTCGGCAACATAACAAAGTCCGCTTTTGGGATCATCGACGAGGTCGCCGAACGATTGAGGTGGGGCGCATAGCTGACGCGCAAATCTGGGCATCTTTTATGGGTCGCCTTAATCCAGCAGGACTTTCAGTGAACAACCAAGCTCCCCCTCGACACCAATGTGGGGGCCAGCATCGCGATCAACACCTACGACGAATACGGCATCCCCGGCAGCGGTAACACCGGGCGGTTCCAGTACACCGGGCAGGCATGGGTTCCCGAACTGGGCATGTACTACTATAAGGCCCGCATGTACTCGCCCACCCTCGGACGGTTCATGCAGACCGACCCCATCGGATATGCCGATGGCATGAACTGGTACAACTATGTCGGTGGCGATCCCGTCAATGCTGTCGATCCGACGGGGCTGGCGTGCGAGGACACCCCAAGCACGACTTCCGCTGCTGATGGTGGTGGTTCGGGTGGGGATGAGTGTAACTCTGATGATGGCCCGCCTATTGTTGTAAGCGGAAAAAGACTAACCGTGTATGTTCCTAGCGGATTTATTGGCTCTATTCGTGGTATTCTGGTAAATGGGTCGGGCATTTATGGCGGAAACGGTCTGCGGCTGACAGTTAAAGAAAAGCCGCAAAAGGAACAGCCGAAATCAAGGCTTAGTTGCCTAGGGTCGGCGATATGGGACAACAAGACTGGTTTGGCGCTGGATACTGCCGGTTGGATCGCAAATGCGCTCTTACCCGAAGCTTCAGTTGCCTCGGCTGTTGTTGGCTCGTCGCTGGGTATTGCGGGTATCGCAGGGGCTACCATAGATAACAGTGGGTCTGGCGACGCTGTGGTGTCGGGCACTATTGCTTACACCGGCAAGCAAGCTGCTGTAGCCAATGGACTTTTGCGGGGGACTGGTTCCGCAATTGCTGGTCGAATCGGAGTGTATGCACTCACAGCTTCAACGGCTTATGATATTGCAAAGACGGCTAATTCTTACAATCAGTGCAGGTCAGGAAACTGACATGGCGAAGAGTAGAAAAGGCGCGTCGTCTCTTAGAGGGAACTTTATCGGCATATTGGCAGTTTTAGCGGCTTTTATTTTTGTCTATCTAGTCTCTAATGCTGAGAAGGCTTTGGCTTCTGCTGTAGTTTTAGGCGTTTTTCTGACGATTATTCAGACTAAATCGGAAACTAGAAAAGAAAGTTTAGCGGATTGGCGATTTTGGTCGGTTATTGCCGGTCTCGCGCTGATACATATAATCGCGATTGCGGTAATCAATTTCCCGGAGTTGCGCGCGGGCCTGATCTCTCTGCCATTTGCCCTCGTCGATGGCTTCCTGATGTGGTGGTTCCTTAACTGGTTCGAACGCCGATTCCTTTCTGGAAACGGCGATAAAGCAAGATAGAAGTCATGGCACCCTGCTGTTGGTTGGGGTGCGATAATCGTTTGTCTGCACATCGTTTTTGCGCCCGTCACCGATGGCACTATGGGCGTGGAAACGGTGCCATGGTGGTACCTGCTGGACTGGCGCTGCAAGTCCTCCAATCCCGTTCAGGCCCCTTCACCTGATCGCGACCCGAAAACGGGTGACTTATCGGCACACCGTACGCGAAGCTTCGCAGGTGCAAGGTGTTGATGTTGTGAGGGAAAAGCGTGATTTTGGGGTGTGGCAGCTTCTCAATCAAATCTGATGTGTGACCCGAAACTGACTCGGATGGCATATAAGCCATTGTAATCGCTGACTGATGTGGGCCGGAATCCTCTAATCAAATCCGATCCGCTGCGAACCCCGTCTGGCGTGGAGGCCCGCAGCCAGCTCCATGCGATCGAGGGGCTGTAGACCGGCATTGCACGGGCGGTCGCAATCACCGGAGCGGGGTGCGCGAAAGAGAAGCGGATATCCAGCACACTCTACCCCGCGATTTCGGGATGCATCCCGTTGATATAGCGCGGTAAATCGTTTTGGGCGAAAGTGACCCGTCTGCGAGTTAGCGCCGATCCGTGGCCCATTCGCCCTGTTATAAACTGCTGATCTGTCGCTTGCCGCAAGCGTCATTGTAGTCACGCAAAACGGGCCATCTTATATGAACAGGCCCGAGGTCCCTTGCGAAAGCACTGATCCCACGGCAAAGTCGCCCAGCCTTCTGTGAAAGCCAGAAGGTGGGGCGTGGAAACCCCTGCATACACGACTCGGTCGCCAGATTTCTGGGGCCGGGTGGCGTACACGTATGTCCAGCCGGTAACGGTAAAGGTGTGCGCGCCTGTGTGTATGCCAGGTTTCCAACATCCGGCTTTGGCCGTCGCTCCCGAGAGGTACATAGGGGCGGCGCAAGGGTTGAAGCCAGTGTCTGCCCCTCAGCGAATGGGGGGAAGCCAATGCACAGACCAGAGCCTTAGCGGCGTGTCTCGCTGCCTGTTCGGCCGTGCCCGATGGTCGGGTGCGGTCCTGTTTCCATGCAAAAGGACACACCATGATAGACGATGAATCCCTCCGTAATCTGGAGAAGCTGCACAAGCTGAAAGAAGAAGGCGTAATCACTGCCGAGGATTTCGCTGCCGCCAAGGAACGGCTGTTGAAAGGTCAGCCAAAACGCCCCCAGGCGTTGCCGATGACGATGCGGGCGGCAGGCACAGGGCTTCCCGCAGAAGAGGACTATCTGGGCTGGGCGCTGCTACCGCTCAAACGGTACGCGCAGTTCGATGGCCGCTCGACCCGCAAGGAGTTCTGGATGTTCCTGCTGGCCATCAATGTCGTGTTCGCTGGGCTGTTGACCATCGCGTTCATCGATACCGACTATTTGGGTCAGCTGGGTATGCTGGGCAAGGTGGCCGTTTTGGTGCTGGTGATCGGCGTGCTGGGTGCTTTTGTGCCATACATCGCGCTGCTGGTTCGGCGGTTTCACGATCAGAACAAGTCCGGCTGGTTCGCAGCTATCAATCTCATACCCTACCTTGGTGCCTTGATCGTGCTTGGCTTCATGCTGGTACAGGGCGACACTGGCGATAACGACTACGGACCAGATCCACGCGCCTGACCCGGCCACCAATCCTACACCAAGCCCTCGGAAGATTTCCGGGGGCTTCTTTTTTTGGAGAAACGAGATGCTGACTATCGCAACGGCTGCGAGCCTTGCACACGTTCTCAGGGCAGGCTGCGATCCCGGCTTGTCATCTATCCTCAAACGTTACCAGCCGCTGATGGAGGAGGAGCAGCTTGCTGTCCTCTACGTCCTTCAGCCGGGTGACCGCAGGCAGGATCTGGACACAGCACGCGGTTGCCCTTTCGAACAGTGGGAGTTCATTGTTGCCGATGGTGGCTGGTACGAAGCGGTGTTCGTCCTAGACGACTATGGCCACGGCCACGTCGTGCTCATTCCCGACAGCACGGAATGTGATCCAGAGTTGCTAGCCATCTGCAGGGGACATGCCGTCCCGCACGGCTGAAACCTCGCGCCCGACAAACCCGACAGCGTCCTCACCGAAGGGCGCTTTTTTTATGTCTGAAAGGAATTTGCCATGATGAACCTGTCCACCATCAATAATCTTCTGCACGATCTGCCGCATGTGCTTGTCGTCGAACCAGACGATAGCGAGCGCGATGTTATCGATGCAGCGGGGTTCTCCCGGTTTGCCTCTGGCGTTGATCCTGTCCGCCGGGATTGGATCGGGGACCTGCTGTATATCGAACACGCGGGGAGGGTGGCGTGATGCGTACCTTTTTAACGATCGGTCTGGCGCTGGCCGTTCTCGCTGCTGTGGCGAAGCTGATTGCCCTGGCGATCATTCTGGCTGCAATCGTTGCTGTTTTGACCAGACCGCGGGAATTGCTGGCGGTTGCGACCACGGTTGGCGTGCTGCACCTTTTTGCCCTGTATCCGGTGCCGATGCTGGCCGTTGCAGGCGGGATCATCGCCAGCCGGGTGAAGCGATATCGACGATCGGCACCCCTGTAAGGGGGGGGGGGAGGGGTGGCAGCGTTCCACACTCACGAGCGGTAAAGCCGAGTTTGGCTGAGTTGGCGCTGCTGCTGCCCCTCCCCCCACCACGCACCTACTGCTGCGACATCGGCCCCGGTCCTTTGCAACGTTTGGATTGCGCCAAAGCAGGGGAGCCGACGCCGTGCTGCTTG